>CAVVNI010000007.1:0-14620 GCA_963749585.1 uncultured Actinomycetota bacterium | reverse complement strand
CTGGCTGGGCGCACTCGATGATCACTGCGGAGAAGCCGACGTCATTGCCGCCGATGGTCATCGTGACGTAGTCGGTGGCGCTCGTCAGCGCACCCACCTGGTTGTCGGCCACGTCGCGGGTCGTCGCCCCGTTGCACGCCTGGTAGTCGAGCTGAAGGCCTTCGCGCTGAGCCAGAAGCACCGGGTATCCGTACGGTGAGCGGTAACAGCTGCCGGTGGGAGCGTAGGTGCCCACCCCCGCGGAGTAGGAGTCGCCCAGCCCCACGTAGCTCGTGTCATCTGTCTGGGCCTGAGCCTGCAAGGGGGCCGCAAGCGTCAGGGCAGTGGCAGCAGCGACCGTGGTCAGTATGCCCGCGCGGAGGCGTTGGGATGTCACCGGTTGAGTCTGATGCACACTGCGAGGGCTCACAACCCCTTGGGGGCCCTGGTCGAGTAAGGATTCGACCAACTCGGTCCAGGTGACACGCACACCCCCACCATGGTCACGCCACAATCTTGGCGTGCTCGAAGGCGCTGACCGGCATCGGCGTCCGCAGCCGCCAGGTGATCGCCATCGGCCTCTCGCCGCGATGGCTGACATAGTCCGCTTCACCCAAAAACAGGTAGGGCGCCCCGGTGCCGAACTCCGTGGTCTTGGTCTCTCGGGCGAACAGCAGGATGTGACTGCCACGCTCTCCGTGGTGGATGTAGCGCTGACCGGTCGGTGACGCGGCACGGGTCACCGATTGCGACTCCCAGTGGAAGAGCTCGGGACTGATCGCATAGTCCTGATACATGGTGGTGGGGGAGTAGTCGGCTTCGGATTTCGTCAGGGTGACCAGGAATGCATCCGCGTCGGCCTGCTGTGCGAAGAGCACACCCTCGCGGAAGCTGTTGGCCTTGCGGCCCTCGATGCTGACGTAGTCCAGCGCTGCCACAATCTCCTCCCGGGTGTAGCGCGCATGCACGCGCAGTGGCCGGGAGCTCAAGTCACCCACCAGTGGCACGGTGACATGCTCCGCATGGTTCAGTCCGTAGCCGATGACGGCGGCCAGGTCTTGTCGGGCAGCCGGCTCAGCACGCAACGCGTCGAGCATGTCCTGGTATGCCGTGAAGCCGCCGCCGTCGGGCCACAGTGAGAAGGCGAGCATCCGGAAGAGGGCTTGGTCCGTCGGGTCGGCCTGCTCGTATGCCGGCGGGTCGTCCCCCAGCCAGCGCCGGTAGCCGCGAGCCCGGTCGGGGTCATCGACGTGCGCCAGCGAGCGGACGCGTTTGAGGAGCGTGGCCTCATGGGGTCCAGCGGCCGACACGTCAAGTCCGGCTTCGCGGCGGAGTCGCGCCCAAGACCGGTCTTGTTTGGCGACGACATCGGCCAGCTCGACGCCTGACTGCTCCAGGAACGTCGGAAGGTCCGAGGTCGGGTGCGCGGTCAGCTCGGCACACATGTGTCGCCAGCGAGTGGTGACCTGGTTGCGCACGTTGTCCAAGACCAGCTTCTGGGTCTGCCGGTCGAGGACAATCTGGGTGCCCGAAGGCAGGAACGGGAAGCCGTGCTCGATGTCGCGCTGCAGCCGGGCGCGAGTGCTGCCAGTCAACGCGCGGTAGCGGCGGTCGAACTGGAACTCGGCGCGGTGGTGCCCGACGAAGTCCAGGGCGGTCAGCACCGGCTTGTTGTCCGCGAGCCGCAGACCACGGCCGAGCTGCTGCAAGAACACCGTGGCGCTTTCGGTGGGGCGCAGGAACAGCACGGTGTTGATGGCGGGGATGTCGACACCTTCGTTGAAGACGTCGACGGTGAAGATGGCCACGATCCGGCCTGCCTGCAGATCCTGCACTGCGTGCTCGCGCTGCGCCATCGGAGTCGTTCCGAGCACCGTGACCGAGGGCAGACCGGCATCGCTGAAGACCTGGGCCATGTATGCCGCGTGGCGCGTGTCCACGCAGAACCCGAGCGCCTTCATACCGGCTGGTTGGACGATCTTGTCGCGCACGGCCCGCAACACCAGCCGGGCGCGGGCGTCGTTGCCGGTGAAGACGTTGGACAGGGCCGTGGTGTCGTAGGCGCCGGCCTTCCAGTCGATGCGGCGCAGGTCGGTGCCGTCGGCGATGCCGAAGTAGTGGAACGGCGTGAGCAGGTCGGCTCCGAGTGCGTCCCAGAGCCGCAGCTCGGCAGCGGTGCGGCCGTCGAACCACTGCCGCACGTCTTTGCCGTCGCCCCGCTCGGGGGTGGCGGTGAGTCCGAGCAGTTCGCCGGGGCGGAGATGGCCCAGGATGCGGCGGTAGGTCGTGGCCTCGGCGTGGTGGAACTCATCGATGACGATGACGGCGAACGCGTCCGCCGGGATGTTCGTCACGCCGTAGGAGGTCAGCGACTGGACCGAGGCGAACACGTGCTGCCACCGCTCCGGGCGGAGCCCGGCGACGTACAGCTCACCGAAACCAGGGTCACCGAGCACCTCGCGGTAGGTGCGTAACGACTGCTCGAGGATTTCCTTGCGGTGCGCGACAAACAGCAGCGTGGGTCGTTCACCGGCCTCGCGGGCCAGGCGCCGGTAGTCCAAAGCAGCTACCACCGTCTTGCCCGTGCCGGTCGCGGCGACCAACAGGTTGCGATGCCGATCGTGAACGCGGCGTTCGACGTCGAGCTGCTCGAGCATTTCTGCTTGGTAGGGGTAGGGGCGCACCTCTAGCCCGGACAGGGTCAGAGTGACCCGCCCGCCGCGAGCACCTCCGCGTGCCTCGACCAGGGCGTCGTCCAAACGGTCGCCGTGTTGGTCTGGGTCGTAGGTCTCGTAGGCCGTGTCGTGCCAGTAGGTGTCGAAGGTCGCGCGGAACTTGCCCAGCAACGCAGGCGTGGCGACCGAGGAGAGTCGCACATTCCACTCCACCCCATCGAGCAGCGCCGCTCGGGACAGGTTGGACGACCCGACGTATGCCGTGTCGAACCCGGTGTTGCGTCGAAACAGCCAGGCCTTGGCGTGCAGGCGAGTCCGTTGTGTGTCGTAGTGCACCTTGACGTAGGCGCCGAAGTCGCGGACCAGCCGGTCCAGTGCCTCACGCTCGGTGGCGCCGATGTAGGTGGTGGTGATGACCCGCAGGGGGACGCCGCGCTCGCGCAGCTCGGTGAGCTCACGCTCCAGCAGCCTCAGCCCGTGCCACTTCACAAAGGCCAGGACAACATCGACCTCATCAGCACTGGACAGCTCGGCGCGGACCTCGGCGCCAATGCTCGGCTCCCCGTGGGCGTTGGTTAGCAGGGCGGCATCGGAGAGAGGCGTGGCGGGACGCTTGGTGCTTCGCGGTGGTGTTCCGGGCGCCGGTGGATGGACCAAGGAGAGCAGCTGACGGCTGTCACCAGCGAGACGTTGGTCGTGCGCGTCGAGATGATTCAGAAGCGCATTGACGAGCTCTCGGCGGGTCTGGGGGTTCCGGCCCCTGAGGTCGGTCTCGACGACTTGGGCCAGGTGGCGGGCCAACACGTGCGGCTCGTCGGCCGGGTCGATGGCTGCGATCTGTGCATCGAGATCGTGTTGGTGCGTTGAGCCGACGGTCGAGCTCCTCAGTAATCAGACTTTCGAGCAGGCCCTCGAGCAGGGAGTGCTGGTCTGCCTTTCGTTCGGCCACGCCGGCAGCTTGTCAGACCTCCCCGACATCCGAGCGGAAGCAGACATGTTTGTGGCGCCTTCTCAGCCAGCCAAGCCGAGTAAGACGATCATCGCCCGGTTGAGCCGCACGAGATCTGCCGCCTCCAGTTGGCCGAGGCGCTCACGGACGCTGGCGCGGGGAATGCTGGTGACCTTGTCGATCATGATCTGGTTCGTCCGAGAGAGACCGTTGGTTTGTGACGGTTGCAGCTCCAGTCTCATGAGCGGTGCAGTGAGGGCATCCGTGGTCAGGGGGCACACCGTGACGGAGGCCGTCGCATCGAAACGATCGTCTTGAATGACCACGACTGGTCGTGGCTTTCCGGTGAAGGCACCGCGCGCAGCGGCAACGTAGATGTCGCCTCGTCTCACCCATGCGCCTCATCTGTGTCGTCCCAGGTGCTAGAGATGGCATCGACAAAGGCCTGGTCGTCTTCTTCCTGCTCGCTCATCGCGATGGCTAGGGATTGCTCGTGAGCAGCAGTGGCAAACTCGGGTGCACGCACGTCGGGCACCCAGATCTGCAGTGGGCGCAAACCCTGGGCGCGCAAGCGCTCACGGTGGGTCTGTACGCGTGCTCGGGTAGTGGCCACATAGCAATGTTACATGTAACGGAACGAGGAGCTGAGTTCGTGCGTGAGCGCGATAGCGCAGTTATCGCGCCCGTCCTGTGATCACCAGGCATAAACTCACATCTGTGCGGGCCTACGTAGGTGTCACCGACGATCGCTGGTATGAGTTCTTGCGCGCTCGCCCCCACTTGTCGGAGGTCAACTTCTGGCGACCTAGCGGGGCCGGCTTCCAGGCACTGAAAACAGGTGAGCCCTTTCTCTTCAAGACGCACGCCCCCCACGATGCGTTGGTCGGCGGCGGATTCCTCAGTCGCGCGGTGAAATTGTCGCTATCGGAGGCCTGGGGCCTCTTTGGTGAGGCGAATGGGGTGGCTTCTTTCGAAGAGATGAGAGCCGTGATCGCCAAGTATCGTCGGCGCCCTCTTGAGCCGCTTGAGGACCCTGAGATTGGCTGTGTGTTGCTCAGAGATGTCTTCTTTGTGCCCCCTCATGAGGCCCTGCCTCGACCGTCAGATTTTGCGAAGAATCTGGTGAGCGGCAAGGCCTACGATCTCGCCGCATCCAACGGGTCAGTCGTTGAGGCAGCTCTGGGTGCCCTGCTGGCTGAATCGCTCGGCCCTCAATTCGTCCAAGGGCCGACCTTTGGCGAGTCGCGACTGGTTGCAAACCGGCTTGGGCAGCAGGCATTCAAGGCGCTGGTGCTGGCCTCTTATCAGCGCCGTTGTGCCATCACCGGAGAACGAATCAGGCCAGTGCTCCAAGCAGCTCACATCCGCCCTGTGTCCGACGGCGGTGTCCATCGTCTGGATAACGGGCTGTTGCTCAGATCCGATGTGCACATCTTGTTCGACAACGGATATCTCGGTCTCGATCCAGCAAAGCGGACTCTTCACGTGAGCCCCCGGCTGCGTTCGGAGTTTGGGAATGGCGAGGATTTCTATGCTCTCCAAGGCCACCCGCTACGGATTGAACCTCCCAAGCGCGCCGACCGGGCCAACCGCAAGTTTCTGGAGTGGCACATGGATTCGCTCTTCAAATCCGTCTGACGGCTTCCTTTGACTGGCGAGGGGCCTTTGCTGCTACGAAGTGGCCGGTCGTGGTGACAAGTCCAGAGCGAGATCGGCGTCGGTGCCGACGTAGGCGAGTAAGTCAGATTGCCGTGGATGGCCCAGCTTCAGGCGGTAGGCGCCAACAGTCCGGAGTAGGCGCTTGTACTGTTGCCGCTCGCGGCTCATCGGCAGCACGGGAACGTAGCGGTCGATGGATGCCCCACCCTCGACGGGAAACACCCATTCCGGGAAAATCTCGCTCTGACCCGGCGCGCGGGAGGCCGTCGCCAGAGCGAACAATGAGGTCCAGGGGCTGCGGCCCTCCGGGACTTGTGGAGCGCCGCCGAACTGCAGGGCGACGTTCTTGCGGACGGCGTGCCCTCGGTATCGGTGGACGCGGCCTTCCCGTTGCTCCAAGTCGACTGGATTGCTCGGCAGGTTCCAGTGGACCACCGCGTGCGAATAGTGGTGGAAATCCAGACCCTCCTGGCCTACAGACGTCGACGCGAGCACGAACGGCCAGAACGGCGAGTTGAAGGCATCGCGTACCTGTGACTCACGTTGCACGGTCTTGTCGTCGTGTGCGGCGTGCCGGCCGTATCGCACCGCGAAGTGGCTGCGCACCCTGGCCCGCTCGCGGCCATGGTCGTGTTGCTCGCCGAAGAAGTCGATAGCTTGACCAGCGGCGCGCAGACCGGCCCTTTCGGAGAAACCGGCCGCCAGTTCCTCCAGTTGAACCGCCCGATCCTCGTGTGCCAAGGAGAGCGATCCCATCAAGACCTCGGCATACTCATCGAGCACAGACTGCAGGTTTCCGTCGAGCGAGTGGGTGAGGACCTGACGCCAATAGGTGGCCTCCGCGCCCCCGCCTTGCAGCATGGTCATGATCTCGGGAGTGTTGAAGAGGCTACGCATCGCCCATGCCCAGTCCGACGCAGCCGAGCCTATGCCGTCCTCGTCCAGCTGGTCGGAGCCAGCGACAACCCGGTTGAGCGCCCGCAAGGCCGACACGCCGGGGCCAGCCACAGCCAGCTCCACCAGGACATCGACCAGGTCATCAGGACGTGGCCCCAGATCCACCGCTCCGACTGCATCAGCAAACTGCAGATGCTCCTCGAACAACGTGCCGCCGTCGCTGGAGCCGGACCGTCGATCGCCCCCGAACCGTAGACGTGTCATCGACATGTTGATGCCTGCTAGCCGGTCCAACAACACGGGGGTGGCCCAGTACCAGGCGCCCGAGGGCCGGGTGGCGCCCTCTCGACCGGGAGGCAGTTGCGACAGGGCGTTCTCAACCCGTGACCGAACCTCGGTGAGCAGCGTGGCTCGGTCCAGCGGCAAGGTCTGGTTCAGGTCTCTGGCCACCGATAGCGGATCGCCGAGGCCAGCCAGGGCGGTGCTCGGATAAAGCAAGGCAAGAACCGGCATACCGGTCAATCGTCGGTCAGGACCGCGGATGAAGGTCAGCAGCCCGGTGCGCCGCTCACCGAAATAGTCGCGGCCTGGCGTCGGCACTTCATCTATGAGTCGGCGCTCCACCTCGTAGCTGAGCATCGTCGCGATGCCCTTCCGTGCCACATTCCACGCCGAGAACACCAGACGCTTGGTGAAGCTCTGCAGGCCCTCGGCGGCGAACGGCCCACTGGCCGAGTAGTAGGGCAGCGAGGGTGGCATCCAGGCCACCCGCCAGGCGCCGGTGGCCAGTACGTCGTCGGCGAGCCAACGGAGTTTGGGGTTGGCCAGATCAACCGGTGCGTACCGCTGAAGGTCGTTGCGTTGGATCCGGCTGGTCAGCAGCCCCCGCAGTCGCGGTGCCCCCGCGTCCAGGTCTTGCTCGATGCGTCGCTTGACTTGGTATTTCTCCATGAGCTCAAAGACGAAGGGAGCACTGCGCCAATACTCGAGCACGTCCGATGCCCCGAGCGCCTTGGCGACGGCCGATTGTGCGGTGTAGTCGCGCACGTCGTCGGCGGTGAGTTCGACATTGAGTTGGTCCGGTGCGTGCAACATGCCATCGCGCGTCTCGGACACGGCCAACCGTTCCGAGCGGCACATCACCCGGCGCAACTCAACCTCGGCTCGTTCCTTCGCGGCCACCGCGCGTTCGCGATCACCCCCGAGCAGGGCCGAGCGCATGTCCTTCATCGCCAACCGGACGGTGTCGGCACGCTCTGCCCTGCTAGGAAGCCGATGGTCTGGGTGAAGTCGCGGTAGTGGTCGTCGCCCTCGGGTTCGTCGGGCAGCGTATACATCTTGAACGGCGTCGCCGATAGCAACAGCACCCGCGTCTGCGTATGGAATGTGGCCGGGTTGATCGCTTCCTCGCCGAGCAGGCGTTGGGCCAGCACGGACGCGTCATCGCCTCCGTGCAGCAGGCTGCTGAACCGTTGAAACTCGTCCAGGATGACCAGGTCGGGATCGAGGTGACCGATGCAAGCCTCCGCTAGGACCTGACGCAGGGCACCGATGACCCGGTAGCGCCGCTTCGACACCTGACGAGAAACTGTCTTGTTCGCGCGCAGCCACCTGAACTGGTCGACGGTCTGATCCAGGGCATCTAGCAGCGCTCCCCCCTCGAGCTCTGCCCTCCTCAGGCCCTCGTCGAACGATGTCACCACCGCGTCAGTCAGGGTCGAGCGATCAATGTGTCCGCGCTCCCACTCCATGCTGGACAGGGATGCGGAGCATCGAAAGAACTTGTGCCATTTCGACCCGTTGACAGCGCTGTGCCCCCACAGCTCACCGAGCAACAGGTGGAGCAACGCGCGTTCTGCCTTCATCCCGCCGTTAGAGGTCAGGTGAAACGAGGTGCCCGGGGTGAACGAGATCAGGTTCACCACTGGCTCACCCGGCGCGCGCGGTCGCTGCATCTGTTGCAGGACGGCATCGGCTAAAGAATCTCAAGCTCATTGACGCGATGGCCGCTGATCAATTCGGGGGACGTTCTTTGTTGGACGCTGCCCGTTTGGGCGAGGGAACCGAACGTATTGCGGCCGCAACGACACGAGCGCAACTCGAACGTCCGGCGGGCTTGCTGTCCCGCGACCTATTCAAGGCCTACGTTGAGGGGAAGACGACCCTGCGGCCGTATGCGCAAGTGCTCGGAACAGACACGGCCACCCTGCGCGCTCAGCTCGATCTGGGCGAAGTTGGAGCCTGAGCCGTGGCCGAGGCTTTTCCTGACAACACAGTGTTGTGCAACTTTGCTGCTATCGATCAGTTGAGCGTGCTCCATAACTGGCTGGGTGATAGAGGGCGATGGTCTGAGGCCGTTGCAGCCGAAGCCGCGATGAGCGCCGGACACCTGCCAGTGCTAGCCCAGGTGGAAAAGGAGGGGTGGCTCGGTGAACCGATTTCCGTCACCGACCAGTCAGCTGTCACCCAGATTGAAGGAATCCGTCTACACGTCTTCGGTGGCGTGCGCTCCCGGCCTCTGCAGCACCTCGGAGAAGCCCAGACGCTCTGGTTGCTCCAGAACGACGAGGAGTGTGCTGGGGCAGTCTGGCTCAGCGATGACCAAGACTCGCTCATTTTCGCCAGGCAGCAGGGCGTGCGGGCTATTGACACCTGCGATGTCATGCGGCACCTCATCGCCGACGGTGATCTCACTAACGCCTCCGCCTACGCGCTCCTGGAGGACATGGCCGCATCAGGGCGTGACGGCGTGCGTCTGCCTTCACGTGCGCAGGACTTGCAAACCTGACTCGAGGTTCGCTCGTGCGGGCCACGCGGCTAGTGTCATACGGTGGCCGACGAACTAGTGGTAGGGGACGTGCTCGAGACGCTCTCGGAGCAGAGACAGGTCTTTCATTCCGAAGCTGACCTGCAGTTTGCCTTCGCCTGGACCGCGAAGGTGCTGTATTCAGGCGTTGAAGTGCGACTCGAAACCCATCCTGAGCCGAACGTCCGACTGGACCTGCAGTTGAACTGGCCAGCCACCGGTCGCTACCTGGCCATCGAATTGAAGTATATGACTCGGCGCTGGGAGGGCAAGGTCGGCGAAGAGATGTTCGCCCTCAAGGGGCACGGCGCCCAAGACATCCGAGGCTACGACGTCGTGAAGGACGTTGAGCGCGTCGAGAGGTTCGTCGAGGATCGCCGAGGATGGAGTGGGTATGTGGTCGTGCTCTCCAACGATCCGTCGTATTGGCAGCCTTGCGTTCATGCGCGACAAACGAACGCCGATTCGTTCCGACTCAGCGAAGGGACACTCCTGTCCGGCCAGCGCGACTGGGGACCGCGGACCGGCGCCGGCACCTTGAGGGGTCGCGAGAAGCCGATCGCGTTGCGTGGCAAGTACACGTTGAGGTGGCAGAATTTTTCTTCGGTGGAGCAACCGCCTACAGAATTCCGCTCGCTCGTCGTACCCGTGAGCCCGGCCTTGTAGCCTCCGTCCAACCTCTCATCCATATCCCTGAGGTCGTCAGGTGCTGCTGTTCCCTCTGACAGGCTGTTCCCATGCTGAGTGATCGCTCGGTCCGCGATATCGCTGCCGTGGCTGTGGCTCGATCCGTGCCGCGGCCCGGGATCTTGGCGTTGCCCCTTCAGCGGTGCAGCGAACGCTGGTAGGTGCTGAGCGCCAACTCGGCGCCGACCTCTTCGAACGCACAGCCCGCGGTGTCACCCCTACCGACGCGGGTAGGGCCGTCGCCGCCCATGCCCAGGAGCGCCGCGACCTCGATTCGGTGTTGGGGTCGAGACTCGCGGAGCTGAAGGGTGTGCAGCGCGGCCACCTGGCGATTGCCACCGGTGAGTCCTACCTTCGAGAGTTGTGGCGCACCACGCTCGCCCCCATCTTCGATGAGCACCCGGGCATCCAGGTGCGGCTGCATACCGCCGGCAGGGGCGGGATCGTCGACCTCTTGGTCACGACGAGGTCGACGTCGCCATCGCATTGCACCCTCGCCCCGACCCTGCCGCGACCGTGGTCGCCAGCACGCCACAACCACTGCGGGTGGTATGCCATCCCGACCACCCGTTCGCGACCCGCGCCGCGGTCCATCCCAGCGAGCTGGACGGTTGTCACCTTGGTGATATTGCCCCCGGCGTTCGGTCTGCGGATGCTGCACGACGAGCTGTTGCGCACTCACGGAGTGCAGGTCATCGCGCGCTTTGAGGCCGAATCCAAGGCAGCGATTCTTGAGGTAGTGCTGAGTGGGCACGTCCTCGCTCTCCTTCCCCCGGTCACGGTCAGGCAGCACGTCGAGAGAGGACGTCTGGTCGCCGTGCCGCTGGACGATCCGCAAACGGCCGCCGTCCAGGCCAGGTTGCTGGTGCGCACCGGCCGTCGACTGACCCCGGCATCCCGCGCGCTCGTCGCCGCGTGCAGAGCGGGGTTGTTTCGCCGACCGTTGACCTCAGAGCAACAGGCTGAGGACGGATTTGCAGTCTTGCGGGCCACTCAGAAACGCCCCTAGCGTCGTGGCATTCGACGACGCAGGAGGCTGCATGAATTCGCTCAAGACCCTGGTCAAGCTGTGGCCGCTGCATGTGCTGGTGCTGGTGGTCAGCATCGTCAGCCAGTTGATCGGCGTGCGGGCCATCCCCATCGGCATCGGCACCATCGTCAAGGGCGCTGTGGACTGAACTCCTAGGCGGCCGACGTTGGCGAGCCCTTCAGGCTTCGCCGCGCCGGTGCGCCATACGACTCTGGAGGTAGTGCCGTTCAGGTGCGGTGATAGCCCGGTGATGAGCAAGTCGGTCCGCGCGCCCCCCTTCGTCGTAGTCGGCGAGCCGGTCCAGCAGCGTGACGTTCCATTCGGCTAGTGCGTCGCTGCGCAGTTCCCGGATTTCCTCCGCGGCGTGCCGACCACGGACGGAGTCGTCGAGGGCGTCCAAGTAGGCGTCGGCGAAAATGAGCCACGCGTCTGGCACCTGCAGCATGTCGACCATCACCGTGGCCAGCGAGCTTTCCTTGTCGCTGACCTTTCCGAAGCCGGTGCGGGTCCAACCGAAACGCGACTCCCACCGGACCAACTGTGGCGCCGCGCGCCTGGCGAATTCGGCGAACCCGAGGTGCTCGCGCAGCGTGGCCCAGAGCAGCGCCACCACGTCGGAGACCACGAACCGTGCGGCCTCGACCGGGTCCTGCGACCGAAAGTAGTCGGTGTCAGCTGTTTCGCAGACACAATCTATCAACTGCTCCACCGCGGCGATCGCGTCAGTGGGATCAGGCTCGCGCAGGGCTCGTTGCGCGTCGCTGGCCAACCGCTGAAAGGTGAACCGCCAGCGGGTCCGCTCTCGGGGTGAGACTCGCCGGTCCCGGCCCAGGTATGCCCCGGACCGGGCCAGGGCGACGAACTCCTCGAGCTCGGCCCGGATCTGCGCCGGGTCTACGGGGGGCGGGCTCGACGGCGTTGGTCGGGTGCCGGTCTCGGCAGCCTCCAGGGCGGCTTCGATACGCTGCCGGATCGCCGCCGGACCTCGCCAATACACCGTCCACAGCACGGTGTTCACCTGCTTGCGGTCGAGCTCGGCGAGTCGGCTGTGGAACTGCTCGCGATGCATCCGGTCCGACACGAAAGGCGACGTTATCGCATGCGAGTGGCGACGTCGGGACGCCGGTTATTCATCGTCGACGAGCAGCGCGGCCCGGGCGAAAGCTTGCGTCACCTCCGAGTCGACCCTCCGACGACGCTTTCGGGGTGCGACCCGGGAGAGAGTGGCGCGGACGGCCCTCGTTGCCTCAGGCAGATACATCGTGGGTATGTCGTGGCCGACCGGAGTGCGCCATCCGAGTGCGGTCCGCCAACTGCTCCCTGCCTCAGGACGTGATCACTCGGGGCCGCGGTTCGACAGTTGCATCATGATGCAAGAGCGCATGATGCTATGATGCACAATGCGTACGACCATTACATTGACGCCTGAAGCCGAGACGCTCGTGCGTCGGTCCATGCGAGAACGGGGGCTGTCGTTCAAGGCCGCGGTCAACGAGGCCATCGTGACGGGTCTGACGACAGGGCAGGTGCGACAGTCCGTTACGACGCCGACGTTCGACCTCGGGCAGACCAAGGTTCCGTTGGAGCAGGCGTTGCGGCTGGCGGGGGAGCTAGAGGATGAGGAGTTGCTCCGCAAGCGGGCGATGGGCAAGTGAAAGTCATCGACGCCAATGTGCTGTTGTATGCCGTTGACCGAGGCGCAGAGCATCACCAGGTGTCCAAAGACTGGCTCGACCGGGCGCTGGCCGGGCATGAAAGCATCCTTCTTCCATGGCTCAGCCTGCTGGCCTTCCTGCGGCTCAGCACCCACCCCGCCGTACACGAGCACCCCCTGACGATCGACCAAGCCCTGGATGTGGTCGAGATCTGGATCGGGGCGCCGGCCGCGATCACCGACGAGCCCGATGGTGGGCACGTCGGCCGTTTGCGCGCGGCGCTCGGGGCCACGGGGCGAGGCGGCAATCTGGTCAACGATGCCCACCTGGCCGCCCTCGCCGTGCAACACGGAGCCGTGGTCGTGACGTTCGATTCTGACTTCGGCCGTTTTCCGGGTGTGCGCTGGGAGCGGCCGGCGGGCCCGGGCTAGCCTCGGCCGCATCGTGACCGCATCTCTGAACTCGGTGAGGGATCGACGTCGAAGTCCGCCAGTGAGGCGTCATGGCGGCAACCGCACGGCACATGCCTCGACGGTTGCGCGGCCGAGATACAGCAACTGTTGGTGTGCGGGCTACGTGGTGGCCTGTCGGCGTTCATCAGTGCTCGATGGGATGTTGGCCACAGACTGACTCACCTAGGAGACGGACGATGCGCTTTGCCCTTCGCTGTGCCGCAGCCACCTGTGCCACCACCTTGCTCGCTGCGGGACAGCTCGGCGCGAGCGCCGACACCGACCGAGGAGGTCATCGGGGTCACGGCCAGGAGCACGGCGTCGAGCTGAGTCCACTCGACACCTACGAGACCGGGGTGTTCGACGAGTCGGCGGCTGAGATCCCGGCGTTCGACCCGCGCACCGATCGCACGTTCGTCGTCAACGCCCAGTCGGGCACCGTGGACATCCTGCACATGAACCGTCGAGGGGTGCTCACGGCCAAAGGAGTCCTCGACCCGACCGGTGTCTCCGCTGCCGACGGCAGCACGATTGGCGAGGGTGCCGTGGTCAACTCGGTGGACGTGGCCCGAGGGGTCGTCGCCGTCACCGTCGAGGCGCCCAACAAGGTCGACCTGGGGTGGGTGGCCTTCTTCGACTCTCGCCGCCTCAACGCTCTAGGGGCGGTGCGGGTCGGCGCCCAGCCCGACTCGATCGCCCTGATCGGCAAGGCCAGGCAGGCCGTCGTTGCCAACGAAGGCGAGCCGGGCGATGACTACGAGGTAGACCCCGAGGGCAGCATCTCGGTCATCGACCTGCCCAACTCGACGCGGCGCTACGACCGGCTCGACCAGGACGATGTGGACACCGTCCGGTTCACCGCATACGACCAGGGCACGCCCCTGCCCGACGGTGTGCGCACCTTCGGACCGGATGTGCCCGTCCCCGCCGGTCAGCCGGAGGCCGGGTATGTCGCACGCAACCTCGAGCCCGAGTACGTCACCATCGACAAGCGCGGACGCGCCGCCTACGTCAGCATCCAGGAGGCCAACGCGATCGCGGTCGTCGACCTACGCTCGGCCACCTTGCGTGACCTCTGGGCGTTGGATCTGTCCGACTGGAGCGCTCCGGGAGCGGTGCTCGACGCCTCCGACCGCGACGACGCCATCAACCTAGACTCCTGGCCCGTGTTCGGCATGCCCATGCCCGACGGTATCGACACCTACCGATACCGCGGCAAGGACCTGGTGGTCACCGCCAACGAGGGCGATGCCCGCGAGTTTGGCGACTTCGAGGAGCCGGTGCGGATCGGCGACGACGACTACACGCTGTGTGCCGACGTCTTCGACAGTGACGCACTCACGACCGACGAGGCCATCGGGCGGCTTGAGGCCACCACGGCAGACGGGCTGCGCTCCGGAGCGGACTGCTACGAACAGATCCAGGTCTACGGTGGGCGCAGCTTCTCGATCTACACCGCCGAGGGAGACCTGGTCTTCGACTCGGCGGGGATGATCGAGCAGCAGATCGCCGACCTCATCACCGAGGGTGAGCTGCCGGCGTCGGCATTCAACAGCAACAACGATGAGACGCCCTCCTTCGACTCGCGTTCCGACGCCAAGGGGCCGGAGCCCGAGGCGGTGGTGACCGGACGAGTCAAGGGAGCCACCTACGCCTTCGTCGCACTGGAGCGGATCGGTGGAGTCATGGTGTTCGACATCACCGACCCGACCCGCGCGCGCTACGTCGACTACGCCACCACCCGGGACTTCTCGGTCGAGGTTGATGGTGCGGCGGCGCCCGGTATGGGGGATCTCGGGCCAGAAGGGCTGGAGTTCGTGCCGGCCGGAAA
>CAVVNI010000006.1:0-215479 GCA_963749585.1 uncultured Actinomycetota bacterium | reverse complement strand
GATAGGGCTACGCTCGCGATCCCCGGATTTGCCGAGAGTCGGACGTTGGCTGGGCCCGCGAGTGAAAGGTACATGCCAGGACGCCCCGGTTGCCCATCGGACGGTTCTGTATATCTACGAGCTCAATCTGTGGGGATAAAGCGCGGGTAACCTTGCAGGGTTCACTGGCTCCGCTGATGTCGACTGAGGCAACGCCAACGTTCCGGTACTTGCGGGGCGGCACCGACAGCGCCCAAGCCAACCAGCGTCCTCCCCACCGGGACTCAGCGCCGTAAGAGCAACCATGGATCGTCCAATCCGTGGCCTCTGGCTCCGGCCACGCGAGCATACAGACTGTTGTGTGCCGGCCCATTAAGTCGTAGGCGGAGGCCCCGAACGAGCCTGAGAGACGGCTTGGGATCTTGAGCATGAAACGATAGTGGGGTGGTGGATTTGGCAGACGACCCCCGTACGGCGGCCGCCCATGCCCGAGGGAAAATCGGGCCAGGCGCAGGTGAGGGAGCCGAGAAGTTGTTGGCTGAGTTAGAGTCAGCTGAGACGGTCCACGACTTCTTCCACGTCAAAGGCGGACTGTCCACTGCAGCGGTGACGGACCGTGGCGTCATCCTTATAGGTGGTGGCTTTCGGGCAGGCGCTGAACGTCTTGTGCAGCCGATAACCGTCACAAGAGGCCCCTACGGGTTCCTCTCGAAAGTCGAAATAGCATCGCCGCGAAGATCGATCATCTTGTGGAGTGGTGACAGTGACGCCCTCGAGCGCCTAACGGCGAAGTTCCCGCACCAACCTCAGGAACAAAGGGCGGGCGGTGCCGGCAGCAAGCGCCTGACTTTGAAGTCGGTGGCCCTCATCTTCGCTGGGTTGTTTATCGTGGCAATCGTCAACGGCGTCATCGGTGACGAGGATCCGACCGCAGCCGGTCTCGACACGGTCGCCGAGGCACCTGCCGTGACGGACGACGCGCAAGCGAGAGCCGAGACGATTGAGGGGGCGGAGATAAAGGCCGAGGCGGAGGAGAAGGCAGAAGCGGACGCAAAGGAAGAGGCTAAGGCTGCTGCGGCGGCTGAAAAGAAAGCCGAGGCCGAGGCTGTCAAGGAGACTGACAAGGAGTCGACGGGGAAAACCGCTACCGTCACCAACGTGGTTGACGGTGACACCGTGGACCTATCGGACGGGGAGCGGTTGCGCGTTATTGGGATCGACACTCCCGAGCGTGGCGAGTGCGGCTTCACCGCGGCCAGAAAGTACATGGAGTCCCTGGTCCTCGGTGAGCAGGTCAGGGCAGTTCCCGGCGCGCGGGACAACCGGGACCAGTACGACCGAATCCTGCGCTACCTCAATGTCGGCAAGACTGACGCCGGCTTAGCCCTGATCGAAAAGGGCTACGCCAATGCGCGGTACGACTCCAGGGACGGTTATGGGGCTCACCCGCGCGAAGAGCGGTACGTGAATGCGGATGCCCGCACCGCGGACAACTTCGTCTGCGCCAAGCCGGCACCCGAGCCTGCGCCACCAAGCAACCCGACACCGCAGCCCCCGCCCCAACCTGCCCCGCAGCCGGCACCCCAACCTGCCCCTCCGGCCCCAGGGCCAGGGGCGGGATACACCGGCTGTCGGGCCTATGTCGGTGGGCCCTACATCGACGACCAGGGCCGGCGCTACACACCGATCGACTGCCAGAGCCGCCAACCGCTCGTGCCATGACCGGGGATCGCGGCGGCTCAGGAGGGCCTGGGGATCAACTGTTCCGCCCGCAGCGCTCCTCGACTAGCAGTGGCATCACGGTGCCCAAGTAGGGCTTGTCCCCAACCTGCTGATTAACGCCCACTATGGGGGCGGTCCCATCGCGTGCTGCACCCTCGCTTAAATCGGTCCAGTGACGCCCCCCTAATATGAGCCGGGAAAGGTCAGTTGCGCATTAAGTGGGCTGTAGCTCTCACCTAGATCGAGCACACAACTATCAATGTATGGCTCAGTCATAATCCGGTCTGGTCCACACCATACACGGCTTGTTCAACCGTGAACTGACCTCCGAACTCTGACGACAATTGGTCTATCAACCCTTGCCGAGAGAAAGCCATGGTGTCCAGGTAGCTTTGGGCCGCCCGTGCGGCCTGCTCGTTCCAGTTAACATCAACGTTCTCCACCGCAAACGTAGCGTCCTCAACCGAGAACTGGCTCCCATACTCAGAGGACAGCTGGTCTATCAGCCCTTGCCGAGAGAAGGGCAGAGTCTCCAGGTAGTCCTCGGCGGCGCGTAGTGCATTCGCCTGTCCAGGTGTCATGTCTGGGTCGGCAGCCTCCTCAGCCTCAGCGGCTTCGGCGGCAGCCTCAGCTTCGGCTTCTTCCGCCGCTGCCTGCGCCTCCGCAGCGGCCTCAGCCTCAGCGGCTTCGGCGGCAGCCTCAGCTTCGGCTTCTTCCGCCGCTGCCTGCGCCTCCGCAGCGGCCTCGGCGTCAGCAGCTGCGTCAGCCTCTGCTTGCTGCACAGCCTCTTGGTCGACGGCGTTCTCTTGACTCGCACCATCATCCTGCGCGGTTGCCGTCGGGGCATCAGTGGCGTCTGGGTCATCCACCAGCAGACCAATAACGGTGATGAACACCAGCGCGCCCATGGGAAGCAGAAACCGCTTCCTCTTATACCAGGGCCGGCGCAGGCTGGAACTCTCGCTGTTGATTTGTTGACCCGAAGGCAATTCGTCGTCCACGACGAATTGCCAACCTGCCGGCGGCGCTGGCCAGTCTGGGTCCGGCTGCCAGTCTTCTGGTGGCAACCAACCTTCAGGTGGCTGCGGCCACCCGGGGGGTGGGTTGAAACGCTTAGTCAAGATCTGTCCTCGTCCCTGTAGTACACCGTGACGATAAAGGATACGTATTACACAGCATTGGGGCGAAAGCAACTCCTAACCCTCCTCCTATTGACTCCCCTGCTGCGGTGTGCGGTAGCGGCCTCGGTGTCTGGGGATCCCGCTGCAGATGGCCTTTGTCGGGTGCATGGTCAGGTTGGTCTGCGGTCCAGGTCCACGACCAGCACACTCATCACGTGCTGGGTGGCAGCTCGGGCGGGTGGCGCGCTCGAGGACCTGCGTCATACCGCCGCCTGCGGACGCGGCCACGCGGAGCGGAGCAGGTCTAGCGTCAGGTCGGTCCAGTGTCCTGGCCGTGCCGGCGGCGGGTGGGGTCATGGTCACCCTTCGGACCGCCGCATGAGGTGACCGCCATGTCCAACTCCACGATCCTTCTGCCCTTTCAGCCAGCCACGATGTCTCGTGCCCAACAGGCCGCCGTTTCGTATCTGGCCCGATACTCCGGGTTGACCCACAACCTGTATGCCTACCAGCTGCGGGAATGGTTCACGTGGTGCGAAGCCAACGGCCTGGACCCCCTGGTCGAAGTGCAGCGCGCCCACGTCGAGCTCTACATCCGCGGCCTCGGCGACCGCGGGCTGATGGACTCCTCGGTCGTCACGATGATGCATGGTGTACGCGGGTATTTCCGGTTTGCCCATATCGATGGCTTGATCCCGGCTGACCCAGCGGTCTTCGCTCGGCTCCCGAAGGTCCACCGCGACGAGTCACGCACCCACGGACTGGACCGTCTCGAGCTGATCCGGTTCCTACAAGTCGCTCAAACCCTCACCGTCCACCATGGCGCCCTGGCCTACCTGCTCGGTATCAACGCCCTTCGCGCCTCGGAAGCCGCCGCGGTGCGGGTCGAGGACTACAGCGACACCCTCCGCGGGCACCGGGTGCTACGACTAGTCGGCAAAGGCAATAAGCCCGCCACGATGCCACTGACTGTCCCGGTTCTCCGCGTGCTGGAAGCCTGCCGCGGTCAACGAGAAACCGGGCCGCTCGTGTTGCGGCCCATCTCCGGCAAACCAATTGATCGGCGCGACGTAAACCGCATGGTCGCCTGGATCGCGAAGGCCGCACGCATCCCGCGACACATCAGCCCACACTCACTGCGGCACGCCGCAATCACCAACGCCCTCGACGCCGGCGTCCACTTCCTCACCGCATACGTCGCCGGAGTCTGAACTCGCCGACGCTCCCGACATGGTCGATAGCGCCCAGATAGGGCTACGCCTGTTTGCTCCTTCCCTCCAAACGTCCATATACCCAAGTAAGACAAGCAGGCGAGGACTCAAGGATCTGTGCAGTCCCCGACTTGATGATCGTGCTCCGGGGCAGAGGTCTCCTCGATGGGTGAGCACTTGCGCGTCGAGGGCGGATACGTCGATGGGTTCACCGCGCTGCACACCCTCGGTGACGACGAGCCGTAGCAGGACGAGCGCGATCCCCGCCGTACGCATCCTGTGATCGCCGAGTTGGGGCGTCGCCTTCTTCGCGCTCTGAAAGCCGTGGACGATCTCGCTTCGATGGTCGTACACGTGCCGGACAGTGGCGTAGGTAGCTGAGGGGCTTGTAGTGCTCGCGCAAACAGTGTGTCAACAAGTCGTCCCCGCCTTGCGGTCTATGGCGCCCCCATGCAGCGGAGAGGAGAGCGTTCCCAACACTGCGGGGTAGTACTACTGTCATCGAATGGCCTCCGAGGTATTCGCGGCACTCATCGCGGGCGGACTGGCCTTAGTTCTTGCGGTTTTCAACGTGGTCTCCGGACTGCGACAAGGACGGAAACTCGAGCAGTTGAAATCCCAACTGATCATCGAACAGGCTCGAGACAAGGCGCGGCTCGACTACGAATACGAAGCTCGACGGCGGCTTCACAATGGAAGTGGGCCGGCTCTCTTCAGGATCATGGATCTTGCCGAGTTCGCGCTCGAGACGATCGGAAATCTGACGGACCCCGAGGTGTGGGTTGAGTTGGCGAGGACGGAGACGGATCCTCCGACCCGGATTCGGCCGTCGCTCCCCCGGCCCACATACCCAGCAATTGCAGCGATGTACGGCCTCTATGCTCCGCTAGTCGTTGTGCGGGGTCTCGGTCGCTCCCTCAGTCAACTGGACCTGTCTCTGGAGCCAGTAATCGAGTTGCAGTATTACCTGTGCACTAAGGTCTATGGCTCGTTCAAGGACGACGCTCAACTCGCCGCCGCCCCGCCTGCAATTCCGTATCACCCGTTCGCCGAGGGCTGGCGCGAGTTCCGAACGTCCCAGCCGCGGAAGTACTGGTGGCAGGGTCTCACGATGGGCAGGTTGGAGGGCATGCTCGACCTGATGACGGTTGAGCTGTCGCCAGGCCAGACTCGCGTGGCAAGTTTTGGCGAGTTTGAACGCACCTACAACGAAATCTTTGAAGACGAAAACGAGGATCGCCGCAAGTCAGCGGCTGCTGGCGCAAATGCATTGCACCGGTTTCAACCCGGCAACCGGCCGGTGTTCTGGCGGATGATGATTGCCCAGGCGCGGTTGTATCAGGGTTTACTCCGGACCCGCACAGCCAGTTTCGAGGTTCCACGCTCGCCCAGGGAATGGGACGCGCTGTTGCGCCTGGACCGCCCCGCAGACTACGACTGGCGGTCTCCTGATCACAGAGGGGCACCACTCCAAGAGACGCTGGAGGTAACGGACGCGTACCTGCGTACCGCTGTCGTGGCCGCGTGGGAAAGGCAACATCCCACACTCTCCCGTGAACAGTGAGGGAGGTTTGCCTTCCATAGTCTCGATGGAAGTCCTACGCGCCTAACCACGGTGAACCATGATCGGAACCTGCTGCACTTGCCACGTCGGTGGGTCCGTCAGCGCGTTGGGACCGGTAAGCCAGCGCGAGCGCAGTCGAGAGAAGACCAGGCTTGCGGCGCACGCTCATGCCCCAATGAATGAGAAAGTCTCGTTGCGTCTATCCGGCACCCTTCTGATGTCAACCCGCCCTCACGAGGGACTTGCGATGGTTGGTCTTCCCAGGGGTCGGCTTGGGGCGTAGCGTCGGGTTTGCGGGTCCGGGAAGTGGCTGATCCGAAGTGTCGATGTGCGGGGGCAGGTCGACCGCGCTGGATTCTTGAGACGCCCCGCAGTGCCCTCCCGGACCCGTGCCAGCCGCTGCCGTTGGGCATCGGCGAGGAGTTGGCGGTAGATCGCGTCGGAGATCCTGCGTTTGAGACACCGGATCGCCTCGAGTGGTTTCTTGCCCTCGGCCCGTTTGCGCCGGTAGTAGGCCCGACCGTCGGTGTCGAGGCGGATCTGGCTGATCGCGGCGATGTGGATCATGTGGTTCATCCGCCGGTTCCCGGCGCGGGAGAGCCGGTGCCGGTTCTGCTCACCGGAGGACGCGTCCAGGGGTGCGGTGCCGGTCCAGGACGCGAACCGGTTGCGGTCAGCGAACCTGGCCACGTCACCGACATCGGCCAGGATCCGGGCGGCCACCACGGGGCCGACACCGTGCAGGTCCATCAGGTGTGAGCCGCGGGCCAACACCATCGCCTTGAGTTCGGCGGTGGCCTTCTTGATCTTCGCCTCGACCGCGACCAGCTCGGCCAGCTCCTCGGCCGCGATGCGGCGCCGGGTCTTCCCGGCGATATCGCGGGGCCGGACGGTGGCCAGCATGGCCTTGGCCTGACCGGTGGTGATGTCGCGTTTGGCCTGGCCAGGCAACAGTTCGGCCAGCAGCGCTTGGAGCCGGTCAACGGTCTGAACCCGCCGCCGGGTGAGCGCTTCGCGACGGTCGGTGAGCATCCGCAACGCCTCGAGCTCCCCATCGAGATGCAGCACCCGCAGGGTCGTGGTGCGGACCGCGACGACCGCGATCGAGTGGGCGTCGCGCGCGTCGGTCTTGCGGTTGTGCCCGGTGTCGAAGAGCCGGACCCGCGCGGCGAGCTTGGCCGGGACATCGACCACGTGCTCGCCGGCCTCAAGCAGCCGCTGTGCCAGCGGCCGGCCGGCTCCGTTGGCGCCCTCGACCGCCCACACCCGGTCGGGCCACGACTTCGCGTAGGTCACGCATTGCGGTGTAGCCGGCCCGGTCGGTGCTGAACCGGCCCGAGCCAAGAAGTTGCTCGCGTTCGTCGACGACCTCGATGGTGGCCGACAGCTTGTGGGGATCGACCCCGATGATGACCTGTTCCATGTGCTTCTCCCGCCTGTGCTCGTTCCGATATGGACGGCGAGGTGGGCATTGCTACTACGAGCAGGGCAGACCCTTCTGGAGCCACGCCTCGTCACGGTGACCGACGGGCCGCAGACCGATAGTGAGCCACACCGGTTCAGCTGGTGGGCAGCCGCATGGAGAGCTGCCCGCCGATCACCTAGACCGAGTCTGGCCAGACACCGCGTCCTAGGGCAATCGTCATTCCGCCGCCTGTGACGCTTGCCCTCTGGTATTCACTTCGGCGACCGCAGGCTCAGCCGCTGGTCGTTGCTTATCCGTAGTGGTAGCGGCAGGCGGCGATGCGTACTTCGTTCTCTGCGATTCTGTATACAAGTCTGTGTTCGTCGGTGATGCGACGCGACCAGTAGCCCGCAAAGTCATGTTTCAGCGCCTCGGGCTTGCCGATCCCCTCGTTAATATTGCGCTGGATGTCCTTCAGGAGCAGGTTGACGCGTTTCAGCACCTTACGGTCTTGCGCCTGCCACCATAGGTAGTCCTCCCAAGCGTTCTCGTCCCAGACCAGCAGCACGGGATCAGTCTGCTTCGACCATCTCGTGTTCGCGCCCGTCTCCAGCTTCCAGCCGCTCCATCGCATCCAGCAGCCGACGGGCGTTGGCGGGCGAACGCATCAGGTAGGCCGTCTCCCGCAGCGACTCGTACTCCGCCAAAGAGACAATGACCGCCGACTCGTGGCCAGCACGCGTAATGACGACCTCTTCACGGTCGTTGGTGACCCCGTCCAGAACCTCGGCGTAGCGGGCTCGCGACTCGGTATAACTCATGGTCTTCATGTTCTGACCTCCTGTACAGACAACTGTACATCCTCTCCCGCGGCGGAGCAACATCCAGTTCGAACGAATCCACATCAAACATCCGACGGCGCCACGATGAGCACGTCAAACCGCCACCAAAAGGTCACATCATGGGCGGGTCAACTGGCTCCGGAAAGCCGGGGAATGGGCCCTCAGAACAGCCACGCCGAGCGCATCACACTAAAACTCTTGCGGACTGTGTGCGGACTGGGAGAGGCCACGCCCCTCCTGACCTGCGGAAACGCGCGGATTCAGACGTTGAAGCGGAACTCCACAACGTCACCGTCTGCCATAACGTAATCCTTGCCCTCTATACGCACCTTGCCGGCGGCCTTAGCCGCTGCCATGGACCCGGTCGCGTCAAGGGCATCGAACGACACGACCTCGGCCTTGATGAAGCCCCGCTGGAAATCGGTATGGATGACGCCAGCCGCCTGCGGAGCGGTGAACCCCCTGCGGATCGTCCACGCTCGCGACTCCTTCGGTCCAGCGGTGAGGTACGTCTGCAAACCGAGCGTGTCGAAGCCCACGCGAGCCAACTGGTCGAGGCCCGGCTCCTCAACACCCACGCTTTCCAGCAGTTCAGCGGCCTCGGCCGCTTCCAGCTCCGCCAGGTCGGACTCGAGCTTGGCATTGAGGTAGATCGCCTCGGCCGGAGCGACCAGCGCTGCCAGCCGATCGTGCAACGCCGCGTCCACCAGGCCATCTTCGTCAAGGTTGAAGACATACAGGAAGGGCTTTGTCGTCAGCAGGCCGAGGGTTCGGGCGTGCCGTCCTTCGATGCCGACCGCCGCTCCAGCGGCATACAAGGTGGTGCCCTGCTCGAGCACGCCCTGGGCGGCGAGCGCCGTGTCGAGCACCGCCTTGTCGGTCTTCTTACCTTTGACTTCCTTCTCCAGCCGAGGGATCGCGCCTTCAAGGGTCTGCATGTCGGCCAAGATGAGCTCGGTGTTGATGGTCTCGATGTCATCGGCGGGCGAGATCCTCCCGTCGACATGCACCACGTCGTCGTCGTTGAAGGCCCGGACGACCTGACAGATCGCATCGGCCTCGCGGATGTTCGCCAAGAACTTGTTGCCCAACCCCTCCCCCTCGGATGCGCCGCGGACGATGCCTGCGATGTCGACGAACGACACGGTCGCCGGCAGTATCTTGGCGCTGTCGAAGATGTCCGCCAGTCGGGTCAAGCGTTCGTCGGCCAACGGCACCACCCCGATATTCGGCTCGATGGTGGCGAACGGGTAGTTCGCTGCGAGCACCGAGTTCTTGGTCAGCGCGTTGAAGAGGGTGGACTTGCCGACGTTGGGCAGTCCGACGATTCCTATGGTGAGGGCCACAGGGACAGGAGTCTAACGCCGCGCAGCACGTGCGGCGGGCTTTCCCAGTATCAACAGGTCCCGGGGCATGACGCCGCGGGCGCCGATGAAGCAGTCAGGAACCGCGCCGACCTCGGCACTTCATTGATATCGGTAGACGCAGTGCGCCCGCACAGCCGCGCAGGTCGCTGCCTCCGGCGAGCGAGCCGATCGATGACTCCTCCACACCAGGCCGCGATCTGCCCCTTGTCTGCGTCAGGCTGGGCTCGGACACCGGACGCGATCGGCTAAACGTCGTGTCGCGCCCCAACGGCGAGGGTATGTCGGTGCCGCGTGAGAACGTCTGAGACATGGACATCCTGTGGGTATGCAGTGTGCTGGTCGCGCTCGTGGTGGGTGCCTTCGCCGGGGCCAGCTGGGCTCGATCCGCTGCGCGCCATCAGGGGGCCGGCGACGTCGCGGCCGCCCGCGCCGAACGTGATCTGCTAGCCAGCCAGCTCGAGGCACAGCGCGTCGCCAGCGAGGATGATCGGGCAGTGGCGGCCGAGTTGGCGCCGCTGCGGGCAACGCTGGATCGTGTCGCCTCGCACGTGACCACCCTGGAACGGGATCGCCTCGAGCAGTACGGGCAGCTAGGCGCAGTGCTGCGTTCAGTGGCAGCCGGCACCGAGGCACTTGGCCAGGAGACCTCGGCCCTATCGGGCGCACTGAACTCCTCGGGCGTGCGGGGCGCCTGGGGGGAGGCGCAACTTCGCCGCGTGTTGGAGCACGCGGGGATGCTGCCGCGCTGCGACTTCGATGAACAGGTCAGTGCGACGAGCCAACACAACACCAAGATCCGGCCCGATGTGGTTGTGCACCTGCCGGGCACGAAGTCACTGGTGATCGACGCAAAGGCACCGTTGACGGCCTTCTTGCAGGCCCAGGGCAACCAGATCAGCCCGACCGAGCGAGACCAGCACCTTCAGCAGCACGCGGCAGCAGTTCGCCGCCACGTCGAGGCACTGGCCGGTAAAGAGTATTGGAGCGCGTTCGCGGATAGCCCCGAACTCGTGATCTGCTTCGTGCCCAGTGATGCGGTTTTGGCCAGCGCTCTACAGACCGAGCCCGATTTGTACGACTATGCCCAATCTCGCAAAGTCGTCTTGGCCTCCCCGGCGACGTTGTTGGCGATCCTGCGAGCCACCGCTTTTGCGTGGCAGCAGGAGGCACTGCACACCAACGCCGCAGAGGTGCTGCGCCTGGGCAACGACTTGCACTCTCGGCTCGGAACGATAGGCCAGCACGTGCGGGCGATGGGTACGTCGCTGACGAAGTCCGTCGATGCCTACAACCGGTTCGTCGGCACCCTAGAAACTCGAGTCATGGTGACCAGCCGCAAGATGGTCGAGTTGGATGTCGTGTCGGGCGGGCATGAGGAGATTCCGGTGATCGACACCTCGACCCGCCGGCTGACCCACGCCGACCTGCTCGAGGCCGAGTTGGACGCGGCTGCGCCACGTCGGGAAGCGATCGTCGACCAGTCGGCCCAGAGTCCGGATCAGCAACGGCGGGCCGGCTAGCCAGCACCGACCCGAGCGTCGGTGCTCCGGCGCTAGTCCAGCGAACCCGGGTCGTGGCGCACGGACGCCGCTTCCTTGCCGTCGCGAGCCTTGATGTCGCGCCGGATCTCATTGGGTAGCGAGAACATCAGCGACTCTTGCGCCGCCGTCACGAGTTGCACATCGCCATACCCCCGTGCCTCCAGCCACTCCAAGACTTCGCGGACCAGCAGTTCAGGCACGCTCGCTCCGCTGGTGACCCCCACGGTGCTCACGCCGTCCAACCATTCTTCTTCCATCTCGTCGGCATAGTCGACAAGATGCCCGGCGGTGCTTCCGTGCTCCAAGGCGACCTCGACCAAACGCACAGAGTTCGATGAGTTGGTCGACCCGACGACGATCATCAGGTCACAGTCGGCAGCCATCTGCTTCACCGCGACCTGGCGGTTCTGAGTGGCATAACAGATGTCGTCGCTCGGCGGGTCCTGCAGCGCGGGGAACTTCTCGCGCAGCCGCCGCACCGTCTCCATCGTCTCATCGACCGACAGTGTGGTTTGGGAGAGCCAGACCACCCGCTCAGGGTCCCGCACGGTGACATCCGGCACCTCAGCCGGGCTCTGCACCAGGGTGATGTTGGCTGGCGCCTCCCCCGTCGTTCCTTCGACCTCCTCATGCCCGTCGTGCCCGATCAACAAGATGTCGAAGTCGTCACGGGCAAAGCGCACCGCCTCACGGTGCACCTTCGTGACCAGCGGGCAGGTGGCATCGATCGTTTTCAGTTCCAACGTTGCGGCTTCTTGATGCACCTGGGGCGAGACCCCGTGGGCCGAGAAGATGACGGTCTGCCCCGCCGGGACCTCGTCGGTCTCGTCGACGAAGATCGCCCCCCGCTTCTCCAACGTGGCCACCACGTGCTTGTTGTGCACAATCTGCTTGCGCACATAGATCGGCGGCCCATAGAGGTCGAGGGCCTTCTCGACGGTGATCACCGCGCGGTCGACCCCCGCGCAGTAGCCGCGCGGCGCAGCCAGAAGGACGCGTTTGGCAGCATCGACGGCAACGTCGGTGTCGGGGTAGGTGAGCGTGGCCTCGGTGGGCTGAACGGGGGAAGTCACACCCCTATCGTAGGCGGCTCACCTTGGGGCGCCCTGGGCGGAGCATTGAGCGATGATGGAAACCATGGCGACTCCTTCGATGATGCAGGCTGGCACACCGCGCGAGTTGGCAGACGGCTACGTGCACCGCCTCGCTGACCTGGACACTTCGGTGTCCACCGCATTGGGTCTGCGCAAGCACGACGACCGCGTCCCCGACTTCTCTCCCGCGGCACAACAACGGCTCAACGACGTTGCTATCGAGGTCCTCTCGCGGCTCGACCTGTTGGAGACCAACCAGCCTGAAAATGGCTGGGGAGACATCGAACGCAGGTGCGCCGCCGTGCTACGAGAACGGCTCCGCGTCGAGATTGAGGCGCACGAAGCCGGCGAGCATCTACGCGAAGTCCGCAATCTCTTCGGACCGCCACAGCAGGTGCGGCAACTCTTCTCCATGATGCCGACCGAGTCCGAGGAGGACTGGGCGTGCATCGGCCGCCGGATGTCCAAAGTCGATACATCGCTGCAGTCCTACATAGCCGCGCTGAATCTGGGCCGGGAACGAGGCCTCCTTGGCGCGCCACGCCAGGTCGTCACTGTGATCGACCAGCTCAGCGACTGGGTGCAGTCCGAATGGTTCGAGTCCTTCGTCCAACCGGGCCTCACCGCATACCCCGATCTGGCCCAGCCGTTGCGGGACGCGGCCGGGGCGGCCACCCAGGCAAGCGCGACACTTCGAGATTACCTCCAGTCAACCTACCTGCCCTCATCGGTTGGTACGCCGGATGCCGTAGGCCCGGAGCGACACGCCCTGAATGTCCGCCGCTGGAGCGGCGCCGACCTCGATCCGATCGAAACCTACACCTGGGGCTGGCAGGAGTTCCTTGACCTGCGCGACCAGATGGATGAGCTTGCCGAGCACATACTGCCCGGTTCGACCCCGGTCGAAGCCATGCACCATCTGGACAGCCACGGTGAGGTCGTCGAGGGAGTCGACGCCATCCAGGAACGCCTGCAGTCGATGATGGACCAGGCGATCTCAGATCTAGACGGCGAACACTTCGACATCGCCGAGCCGATTCGCACGGTGAAGGCCAGGATCGCGCCGGCCGGCAGCGCCGCCGCTCCGTACTACAGCCGGCCCTCGCTGGACTTCGAGAGACCGGGTCAGACCTGGCTGCCGACCCTGGGTCAGACGCGTTTTCCGCTCTACGAGCTCATCTCGACCTGGTACCACGAGGGCGTGCCCGGTCACCACCTGCAACTGGCCCAATGGGTCTATCTCGCGCCCGAGCTCTCGGTCTACCAGACCACGCTCGGCTCCTCCAGCGGCGCCACCGAAGGTTGGGCGTTGTATGCCGAGCGGCTGATGGACGAGCTCGGCTACCTCGACCCGCAGGCCAGGATGGGCTACCTCGACTGTCAGATGATGCGCGCGATCCGGGTCGTGATCGACATCGGCATGCACCTCGAACTCACCATCCCCGACGACTCACCGTTGGCTCCCGGCCAGCAGTGGACCCCGGAGTTGGCCGAACAGTTCTTCGGTATGCACAGCGGGCGTCCCGCCGACTTCATCGCCAGTGAAATCGTGCGCTACCTCGGTTGGCCGGGCCAGGCGATCAGCTACAAGGTGGGCGAACGAGCCTGGTTGGCCGGCCGCGAGGCGGCCCGCCAGGCCGCAGCAGATCGCGGAGAGGACTTCGACCTCAAGGCCTGGCACATGGCAGCCCTGTCACTCGGCGCCATGGGCTTGGCGGACTTGGAGTCGGAGTTGGCACAGCTGTGAGCCCCGGCGAGCCATCTGGAGCGGACCGGCCACGCCAGCACCCCGGACGCAGCGGGCCAGCGAAGTCAGCGGCGTCGCTGTCGCAACGCCTGGCAGCCACCGCGCGAGAGACCAGCGCGGAGCACCCTTGGCCAGTGCGGGTGCTCAGCCTGAAAATCGCCGACTACGTCGAGAAGATGTCGCCGCTGTGGCTCGAGGGGCAGGTCGTCCAACTGAACCGCCGGCCCGGCATGGGCACCGCCTTTCTCACCTTGCGCGACACCGATGTGGACATGTCGTTGTCCGTCTCGATCCCGGTGCCAGCCCTCGAAGCCATGCCCTCGCCGCCGCAACAGGGCTCGCGGGTGGTCGTTCACGCCAAGCCCAGTTTCTGGACCAAACGCGGCACGCTTCAGCTCGAAGCCCGTCAGATGCGACACATCGGCGTCGGCGAACTACTCGCTCGACTGGAGCACCTGAAACAGCTGCTGCGCTCCGAAGGGCTTTTCGAGACCCGCCACAAGCAGGCGTTGCCCTTCCTGCCCCGCAGGATCGGACTGATCGTCGGCCGCAACACGGCCGCCGAACGCGATGTCCTGGCGGGCACTGCACGCCGCTGGCCACAGGCCGAGTTCAGCATCCGGCAGGTCCCGGTACAAGGCAGCGAGACAGTCCTTGCCGTCAGCGGCGCGCTGGTCGAGCTCGACACAGACCCCCACGTCGATGTCATCGTGATCGCCCGTGGCGGCGGCTCGTTCGAGGACCTGCTGCCGTTCAGCAACGAGGCACTGCTGCGCGCGGTGTCAGCGTGCGCCACACCGGTCGTCAGTGCCATCGGGCACGAGAGCGACACACCCCTGCTCGACCTGGTCGCTGATCTGCGGGCGTCGACGCCGACCCACGCAGCCACCGCGATCGTGCCGGATAGCGCAGAGGAGCTGACCGCACTGAACACCCACCTCAACCGTGGGCGACGCCGACTCGCCCAACACCTGGCTGCCGAGCAGGCAGCGTTAACGGCGGTCATGACTCGACCGGTGATGCGGGACAGGCGAGCCATGCTGGCCGGCCACCGCGACATGATCACCTCCGTGCGCAGCCGCTCACGCCTCGCCCTTCGCCGCAGCCTGAGCAGCCACACCGACCAGCTCAACCAACGCACTCAACACCTGCGCGCGGTCTCCCCCGGTCATACGCTTCGTCGCGGGTATGCCGTGGTGCGCCGTGCCAACGGTGACGTCGTTCGGGCACCCGCGGACGTGGGCGCCGATGACGTGCTGCACGTAACGGTCGCCCGCGGCGACTTCGCCGCCCGCCCGCTCGGCTCGTGACACCGTGGCCGACCAGCAGTGGCCGTAGTCTGGGGCTCATGTCGCAGGACCCTCCCCCTACGCCCGTCGCTGACCTGTCCTATGAACAGGCTCGCGATGAGTTGATCGCTATCGTCGCCCGGATCGAGTCGGGGACTGTGCCTCTGGAGGAGTCCATGACGCTGTGGGAGCGCGGTGAGGCTTTGGCGGCGCACTGCCAAGCCACGCTGGACTCAGTCCAAGAACGGTTGGATGCCGCCACTGAGCAGGCTCCCGCAGATGCTGGCAGCCCCGACGCCACGGCCCGCCCAGAAGCAAGCGCGTAGTCACCCCGGAGGCGGCACCACCGTTAGCGATGAGATGAAGGTGTCAACCTCCTCGATGTCTGCAGTGCCGCTGATCATCGTTGTGGCGCTCTGATCGCCCTGCGGCTCCAGCACCAAGCCCACCTGCGGAACGTCGTTGTCGTCAAGCCCGGTCCACACTGTCCATTCCTGTTCCCCCGCCGGACCATCAAAGGTGGTCGTGCTCTGCTGCGTCAACCCGTTGAGCGAAACCTCTCGCCACGCGCTGCTGGGGTCCACAGCCTGGCGCAGCTGCACGAACTCCTCGCCGGGCGTGATCATCCCCAGGCGCCAGGTAGGGATGGCCTCAGACTGCTCATACCGCACGAAACTGCCGACCCAATCGGGGCCGAGACCCTCCGGTGACCACACCTGCCAGTCGGCTTGGGCTGCTGCGAAAGAAGCAGTCGAGGCGATCTCTGCGGGGCGACGCTGAGAGTCCGGAGGATTGGGCGTCACTGCCCACACCGCAAACACGAGCACGAGCACGGCTGCCATCGAGTAGAACATGTTCTTGACCGAGTAGTTCATCAGTCGCTTCGATGCCTTGGCCACCCAACCATCGTCGCATCTCGCCCTCACGGGTCAGCACATCGGGGATAGAGTCAGTGGTAGCGAGCTGATGACCCCGACGAGGCGAATGGAGTCGAGAATGACCGAAGAAGCGCGTGGCACCCGTGGGGCAGTGCTCCCCGATCGCAACCTCGCCTTGGAGTTGGTGCGGGTCACCGAGGCTGCCGCGCTCGCCGGCGCACGGTGGGTTGGACTGGGAGACAAGAACCGGGCCGACAACGCGGCCGTCGAGTCAATGCGCTCCGTGATCTCCTCCGTCGCCATGGACGGCGTGGTCGTTATCGGGGAGGGCGAAAAGGATGAAGCGCCGATGCTCTACAACGGCGAGAGGGTCGGTGATGGCACCGGGCCGGCAGTCGACGTCGCAGTGGACCCCATCGATGGCACCACACTGACGGCCAAGGGCATGGACAACGCCATCGCCGTGATGGCCGTCTCAGAGCGCGGAACGATGTATGACCCCAGCGCGGTGTTCTACATGGACAAACTCGTCGTCGGGCCGGAATGCGCCGACCGAGTGGACATCCGCCTACCTATCGCCGAAAACGTCCGTCGCGTGGCTCGGGCCAAGAACAGGTACCCCGAGGACGTCACGGTGATCATGCTTGACCGACCCCGGCACGAGGAGATCGCCCAGGAGGTCCGAGAGGCCGGGGCTCGGCTGCGACTGATCACTGACGGGGACGTGGCCGGTGGCATTGCGGCCTGCCAGGACGACAGCGGGGTGGATATGTTGCTCGGCATCGGCGGGACCCCTGAAGGCATCATCACCGCCTGTGCGGTCAAGGCCATGGGGGGTGTGATCCAAGGAAGGCTGTGGCCGAAAGATGACGAGGAGCGTCAGCGGGCACTGGACGCCGGGCACAGCCTCGATGCGGTGCTCACCACAGATGACCTGGTCACCGGGGACAACTGCTTCTTCGTCGCGACCGGCATCACCAGTGGCGAACTGCTCAAGGGGGTCAGGTTCGGTTCCGGAACGGCCATCACGAACTCGCTGGTCATGCGCAGCAAGTCTGGAACACTTCGGGTCATCGAGTCCCATCACCGCCTCGCCAAAGTCGCTGCTATCGCCGATGAGTTCGCGCCCGGTCGCAGCTGAGCATCAGGAAGGTCTGTCGTAATGCATGTACTAGCAGTGGGCGAAGCCCTGATCGACATCGTGAAGTCCGCCGACGGCGAGGTGAACGAGCACGTTGGCGGCAGCCCAGCAAACGTCGCCATGGGCGTGGCGGCCTTGGGGCATCCGACCTTGCTGGCCACCCATATCGGGCGTGACCAGAGGGGTCAGCGGATCAAGTCCTATCTTGCCGACCGGGGGGTCGAGTTGACCGCGGGGAGCGAGAACGCCGAGCAGACCTCGACGGCCACCGCGACGCTCGATGAGCAAGGCGGGGCCACCTACGAGTTCGACCTGGCCTGGGAGCTGGCCGACACCGACCTGAGTGGGGTGGGTCACGTGCACACCGGATCCATCGCGGCCACGTTGCAGCCCGGCGGCAGTGCGGTCTTGGACCTGATCAGCGCCGCCCGATCCGGTGCCACAGTGTCCTACGACCCCAATGTTCGCCCCACCATCATGGGCTCAGCACACGAAGCGCGCTCGACGATCGAGGAACGGATCGGACGTTGTGATGTCGTCAAGGCGAGCGTGGAGGATCTGGAGTGGCTGTACCCCGGCGCCGCACCCGACGATGTCGCTCGGCTCTGGGCCAGGCTGGGTCCGGACCTGGTCATCGTGACCGACGGTGGCAACGGGGCCCTCGTGCAACACGGCGTGCGCGCCAAGGTGAGCCTCATCAAAGCCCAGGACGTGACGGTGGTCGACACGGTCGGCGCCGGGGACTCTTTCATGGCGGGCCTGATCTCGGGCTTGCTCGACGCCGAACTGTTAGGTTCGGCGGCAGCGCGCGACCGGATGGCCGAAGCCCCCGAGCACGTCATCGTCGCGGCGATCGAACGAGCCATCGCCACAAGCGCTTTCACGGTCACCCGGGCCGGAGCCGCCGCCCCGACCCGTGCTGACCTCGACATCACGATGTTCCCCTCCACCGCTGGCTCAGGAGAGCAGCGATGAGCACACCCACCGGATTCGAGGACGTGCTCGAATCCAACCGCACGTATGCCGCGCAGTTCCCGCATTCTGGGTTCGATGGCATCGCACGTGCCGGTATTGCCATCGTGACCTGCATGGACTCGCGGATCGACCCGTTGCGGATGACGGGCCTGAGTCATGGCGACGCGAAGATCTTTCGAAACCCAGGGGGCCGCGTCACCGAAGCGGCGCTCGAGGCCCTTGTCCTTGGCGTCCACCTGTTGGGTGTGCAGCGGGTCGTGATCGCACCGCACACCCGGTGCGCGATGGCCTCAGCATCGGAGCCGGAGCTTCGCGAACGGGTCGCCGCCTCAGCGGGTCAACCGGTGATCTGGCAACGCTTCCACGTTGTCGATGACCAACACCGTGCACTGCTGGAAGATGTCGAGCGCGTCCGTACGCACCCGTTGATTCCCGCCACGGTCGCGGTGGGCGGCTTCCTCTACGACGTTGACACGGGGCTGCTGGACCAGCTCGTCTGAGAGCCTTAGGCGCCCTGACCGGTGACGGAAACCGCGATGTTACCGCGGGTGGCCTTGCTGTACGGGCACATCTGGTGGGCTTTGTCGGCGAGGGCCTGGGCGGTGGCATGGTCCACGCCGGGCACGGTCGCCACGATGTTGACGGCCAGCCCGACACCGGTGTCGGTCGTGCCGAGTTTCACCTCGGCAGTGACGGAGGAGTCACTCGCGTCAACGCCGTCGTCACCCGCCACCTTAGCGAGAGCGCCACCGAAACATGCGGCATACCCAGCGGCGAACAAAGTCTCCGGGTTGGCCTTGCCACTGCCCGGCTTGCCCATCGTGACATCGACCGTTCCATCCTCGCTGGTGCTGCGGCCAGCTCGTCCTCCGGTTGCGGTGGCTGCTGCGGTGTAGGCGACATCGTTCAGGGATTCCATGGGGGCTACCTCTCCTCGGGCGAAGCGCGGACCGCGCCTCCATTGACCTAACCACGAGCCCACCTCCCAGATTCCAGCACCTGGTTACACGGGCTGCAACGACAGACGCTCTCGAACGGTCTGAGCCAGATGCTCGGCGCAGCGCTGCGCCTCTTCGCTGCTCTGGGCCTCCACCATCACCCGCACCAGCGGCTCGGTGCCCGACTTGCGCAACAGCACCCGGCCCCCGGAGCCGAGCTGGCGTTCGATGTCCGCGACGGCGTCACCGACCGCCGAGTCGTTGTCCAGCGCGTCCTTGTTCACGTCTTTCACATTGATCAACACCTGCGGCAGTCGTTGCATCACCCCAGCCAGCTCGGCCAGGGGCTTACCCTGGGTGACAACTCCGGCCGCCAGCGCCAAGGAGGTAAGAACCCCATCGCCGGTCGGGCCGTGATCCAGCATGATGACGTGTCCGGACTGCTCACCACCAAGGTTCAGACGCCGGGCACGCAGCTCTTCGAGTACATAGCGGTCCCCGACCGCGGTCTGGATAACACGGATGTCGTGGCGTTCCATGGCATGCAACAGCCCAAGGTTGCTCATCACCGTGGCTACCAGTGTGTCGTCGGTCAGCTCGCCGCGTTCGTGTCGATCGATGGCCAGGACCGCCATGATCTGGTCACCGTCAACGATGTCCCCGTCTGCGTCCACCGCCAAACACCGGTCGGCATCCCCGTCCAGGGCCACCCCAAGGTCGGCGCCGCGCTCGAGCACCGCACGCTGCAGCTGGTCCAGGTGGGTGGAGCCGTAGCCGTCGTTGATATTCAGCCCATTCGGGTCACCGCCGATCACGTCGACCCGAGCGCCGGCCCGCCGGAACACCTCTGGCCCGACGATGCCTGCCGCGCCGTGAGCAGCGTCGATGACCAGGTGCAACCCATCGAGTCGCACCGGGATGCTTGACAGCAAGTGCTCCATATAGAACTCCGCGCCCTGCGGGAATGGCTCGATCCGGCCGACATCGGCACCGGTGGGTCGCTCCCAGTCCGCCCCCATTCGCCCGGCGATGCGGTCCTCCAACTCATCGGCCAGCTTGTTGCCGCCGGTGGAGAAGTACTTGATGCCGTTGTCCGGCATCGCATTGTGCGACGCCGACAACATTGCGCCCATCTCGGCTGACAAGCGCATCGTCAGGTGGGCAATCGCGGGGGTCGGCAGCACGCCTGCGTCCAGCACGTTCACTCCGGCCGAGGCAAAGCCCGCCATCACGGCGTGGCCCAGGAACTCACCCGAGGCGCGTGGGTCCCGTCCCACCACGGCAGTCGCCCGCCGGCCACCGTAGGCACCGCGACCGGACAACTCATGAGCCACCGCGACAGACAAGTTGAGCGCCAATTCCGCAGTGACGTCCTTGTTGGCCAGTCCTCGCACCCCATCGGTACCGAATAGCCGTCCCATACCCGTTCGTCCTCTCCTCGACATCCGGCCCGTGCCGGAACCTGCGGGGGCCACGACGGGCAAGCAGGCTGCTCGGCAGTATGCCGTACCCCGCCGCTCAAGCCCAGACAGCGGCGAGCCACTCAGCCGCGCAGGCGCATGCCAGTGGGGTCGAAGAGACACTCGCGCAACCGCTTCGCCGGTCGCATCGAGCCCAGGATCTCTATCTCGAAGCCCGGTTCGGGGTGGACAGTTGAATCCGCGGCGGAGTCGGCGGTGGCGGCGGCGGACGCCGCGGCGGCTTCGGCGGCGTCGACGTCGATATAGCCGAGGGCAACAGACGCAGCGACATGATGCGCGTATCCACCGGAGGTGACCGACCCCACAACGACCCCATCGACAAAGATCGGCTCGTCGCCCACGGCATCGGCGATCTCGTCGTGGTCGACATCAGTGGCGACATCGACCGTGAAGGCCGTCAGCGCCCGGGTAGCTCCCACAGTTCTCGCAGCCAACAGTGCCTCTCGGCCGATGAACTCGCCCTTGTCGGGCTTGACGAACAGGCCAAGACCGGCCTCGTCCGGACGATATATCGGGCGGTACTCGGTGGCCCACGCCCCGTACGACTTCTCCAGCCGCAGCGAGTTCAGGGCGTGCCCGCCGAACAGAGTGAGACCGTGGGTCGCTCCGGCTGCAGTCAGCAGGTCGAACAGCTGCACCTGGTATGCCGGCTCGACCCATATCTCATACCCGAGGTCCCCGGTGAACGAGATTCGCCCCAGGAGCGCCGGGACCGAGCCGATGTTCACCGCCGCCACGTCGAGCAAGGCAAATGCGTCCGCGCCGACGTCCTCCGTCGTCACCGAGGCCAACAGGTCACGCGAAGCCGGACCGGCGAGCGCCAGCCCGCACAGATTCGCTCCCAGACTGCGGTAGTGCACCGACTCATCGGGGGCCAGCTGCTGGTCGAACCACCGCTCGTGATAACCCTGCGCGACGCCGGAGCCGAAGACGATGAACCGCTCCGGGCCGTCGCAGACGCCGACCGGCGGCAGAGCCGCGACCGTGAAGTCACCGATGAGCTTGCCGCCTTCGTTGAGCATCGGCGCCAGCACCATCCGGCCGATCGCCGGCATCCGGTTGGTGAGCAGTCGATCCAGGAAGGCCCGCGCCCCCGGGCCGGCGAACTCGTACTTGGCGAAGTTCGTGGTTTCGATCAGCCCGACGCCGCTGCGAACCCCCTCGCATTCTGCGGCGACCGCCGCGAAGGCGTTCGAGCGGCGCAACGTCGCACTCTCCACCCGCGGCTGGCCGGGGACACGGTCGGACTCCGGCTGAAACCACAGGGCATGCTCCAAGCCGTAGCCCACACCCCACACCGCGCCGGCGGCATCGAGCCGCGGGTAGATCGGCGAGGTCATCATTTTCCGCCCGGCGGGAAGCTGCTCGCTGGGATACGCGATGCGAAACCGTCGCCCATAGTTTTCGCGCACCTTGACGTCGGTGTATGCAGGCGTCGCCCACGCACCGAATCTCGCCACGTCCATCCCCCAGACGTCGAAGCCGGGGTCCCCCTCGGCGATCCAGTGGGCCAACGCCAGGCCCACGCCGCCGCCTTGGCTCAGACCAGCCATCACACCTGCCGCGACCCAGTGCCCTGGCTGGCCACGGACAGGCCCGACCAACGGGTTGCCGTCGGGTGCAAAGGTGAAGGGTCCGTTGATGACCGTCTTGATGCCGACCTCACCGAAGACCGGGAAGTGGTCGATAGCCACCGACAGGTTCTCCGAGATCCGGTCCAGATCTGGCTTCAACAGTTCATGGCCGAAGTTCCACGGGGTGGTGTGTGGTGACCATGGCACCCCGTTCGGCTCGTAGGTCCCGAGTAAGAGCCCCTCACCCTCCTTACGCAGGTATACCTCGCCGCCGAAGTCCATCGCGTGGAAGATCGGAGTCTCTTTCAGGGTCGGCACCGGCTCCGTGATCAGGTAGTGGTGTTCCATCGCCAGCACCGGCAGCTCCAGTCCGCACATCCGGCCGACCTCTCGGGCCCACAGACCGCCGGCGTTCACGAAGTGCTCGCAGACGACGCTTCCCCGCTCTCCACAGTCGAGCTCCCAGAGACCGTCGCTGCGCCGGGTGATCGCCTGCACCCGAGTGTGCTGCTCGATCTGCGCCCCGGCGAGCTGGGCGCATCGGGCGTAGGCGCGAGTCACGCCGGTCGGGTCCACATTGCCCTCGAAGGGGTCGAACATCGCCCCCACGAAGTACTGCTCGTCCATGATCGGAAGGTGTTCGCGGGCTTGGGCGACGCTGATCATCTCTGTCTCCAAGCCCAGGTACTTGTTGCGCGCATGGGCCATCGTCAGCCAGTCGAGCCGCTCGGCGGTATCGGCCAAGATCAGCCCGCCCGTCTGGTGCAGCCCGCAGTCGATCCCGGAAATCCGCTCGATCTCGGCATACAGTCCCACCGTGTACTTCTGCAGTGCAGCGACATTCGGGTCCCCGTTCAGAGTGTGCATCCCCCCGGCCGCATGCCAGGTCGAGCCCGACGTCAACTCGCTGCGTTCTAGCAAGATCACATCGCTCAACCCGACCGTGGTGAGGTGGTAGAGCACGCTCGCGCCGACGACCCCGCCGCCGATCACAACCACCTGCGCCGAACTCTTCATCTTGTCTCCTGGCGAATCTCCATCTGCGGGGCGGTGTTAGAAGTCGGTCGCCACACCGCCCTCGGCCACCCGGCGTTCCACGAAGGCGTCGAGCTCGGCACGGATGGCATCGTCCATGGCCGGCTCCCGATAGGCGCCCAGCAGCTCCGAGACCAACCGGGTGGCGTGGTTCTCGGCGGTCGGGCTGCCGGCTTCCTCCCACGCCTCGAAGTTGCGCCAGTCGGAAACCATCGGCGCGAAGAAGGCGTCGCGGAAGCGGTCCTGGGTGTGCTGGGTGCCGAAGAAGTGGCCACCGGGTCCCACCTCGTCGATGGCGTCGAGGGCCAGGCTCGCCTCGTCCACGGCCAACGGTTCCATGAAGGAGGACACCATCGCCAGCAGGTCGGCGTCGATGATCATCTTCTCGTAGGAGGCGCGCAGGCCCCCCTCCATCCATCCCGCCCCGTGCATCACCAGGTTGGCGCCACCGAGCACCGCGCCCATCAGCGAGAACGTGCTCTCATACCCCGCCTGGGCATCGACCGCGTTGGCGGCGCAGACGTTGGAGCTTCGGTAGGGCACACCGACCCGTCGCGCGAGTTGGCCTCCGACCAATGCGGCCTTCATGAACTCCGGGGTCCCGAACGCCGGAGCTCCGGACTTCATGTCGACGTTGGAGGTGAAGCCGCCGTAGACCACGGGTGAGCCGGGGCGGACCAGCTGAGTGAAGGCGATGCCGGCGAGGGCTTCGGCGTTCTGCTGGACCAACGCTCCGGCCAGGGTCACCGGGGCCATCGCGCCTGCCAGCGTGAACGGGGTGATGACGACCATCTGGTGACGGGCTGAGAACTGCAGGACCCCCTCCAGCATCGGCTCGTCGTACCGCAGCGGCGAGCTGGCGTTGACGATGGTGTGCACACTCGGCTCGGCGTCCAAGGTGTCCTGGTCGACGCCACGAGCAATCCGGACCATCTCCAAGCAGTCGATGTTGCGCATCGCGCCCAGGCTGTAGGTGTGCGGAACCTTGTCGGTCAACGTGAGGAGTGAGTGCGTGGCATGCAAGTGGCGCACCGAGGCGTGGATATCGGTCGGCTCGACCGGATAACCACCGGTGAGGTGAATGGCGTTCAGCGACTGGGCCAGGCGCAGCAGAGCATCGAAGTCACCCTTGTTCCCTTCGCGCCGGCCCCCGGCGGCATCACCGGCATACGGTGGGCTGGCCACCGCCGCGAAGGCGATGCTGTCGCCACCCATCCGCAGGTTGTGCTCGGGGTTGCGCGAGTGCAGCGTGAACTCGCTCGGTGCCTGGGAGGTCAACGAAGCGATCAGCTCGGGATCGAGCCGGACTCGATCCCCGGTGATGTCGGCGCCGGCGGCTGCCCAGAGTCGTTTGGCCTCCGGATGCAGCATGTCGATACCGGTGCGCTGGAGGACCTGCAACGAGGCCGCGTAGATCGACTCCAGGTGGTCCTCGCTGATCGCTGGCACGGGTCCGATAGCACGGCGGGGTTGCAAGAACGGTGGTTGCTCCACGGGTCGCGGTCCCCTGGCCCGGGTGCGCCGCCGGCCGCGCCCAGCGCGCTCCCGGTCCGACCCTTCCTCTTGGGGGCTGGTTCGGGCGCTTGCCGTATCGAGGCTGCTGCTGGTGTTGCCGCTCTCCGTGCTCATCCCACTGAACCGCCTTTGTTTGGTGCTTGCTCGCGGCGCAGCTGCCACGCCGTTGCGAGTCGAGCGGCACTGTCTCGAAGCGCCTCTTCGATCTGTTCCACGTCCGCCGGGCGAGGGAAGCGGTAGGAGGGTCCGTACACATAGAGCGTCGCGAGCGCCCTGCCGTCGGGTCCTGTCAGCGGCACTGTCGCACTGGTCAGTGCCTCGACGTAGCTGCCCTCGCTCCACCACACACCGGACTCCGGTACCGCGGCGATCCGCTCCGCCAACCCCGGAGTGTCCGGGTGCCGGCCGACGAACTGCGCAATCTCATCGCTGGTCCAGGTCGACACCACGGCGTACCCCGCCGCGCCCTGAACCAACGGCCACCGGGCGCCCTCCCAGTTCTCCGCCTGGACCGGACGCGGGATGTCGACCTGAGCGATCGTCAGACTGTCGTCGGCGCAGGCCACGGACAGACCGATCGCCTCATCGAGCACCAGGCCCAGGTCCTCCATGTATGGCAAGGCGATGTCGCGCAGCGTCGGCTCCACGCCCTCGGCCCGCGCCATCGACCTCAGTGCCTCGCCGATCTGATACTGCCCACCCGCGGAGCGGGTCACCACCTCGAGATCTTCCAACGTGCCCAGCAGGCGAGCGGCGGTTGAGGTGGGCAGATCCGTAGCTTCGGCCAGCTCGACCAGGCCGCGATCGGTCTCGGCGACGGCATGCAGCATGGCGACGGCGCGCTCCACACTCTTTACACCAGCCATAACGTCACATACGTTACTGCTATGCGGGAACAACGCGCAACGATTCCCACTATACGGGAATCAGCATCGATGCGAGGAGCAGACGTCGTGATCATCGGCGCCGGTGTCATCGGCTCCGCCCTGGCCTACGAACTCTCCCGGCGCGGGTTGCAGACGCTGAACGTCGACGCCCTCCCCGCCGCAGGTTACGGATCGACTAGCTACTCCAGCGCCATCATCCGGTTCAGCTACTCCACCCCCCATGGGGTGACCATGGCCTGGGAGGCTCTGCACTACTGGCGCGACTGGCCCGCATACCTCGGACTGGACGCCGCGCCCAGCAACCACCCACTCTCCGCCAGTGGCTCGGCGTCCGAGCCGGTCGCCGAGCTGATCCGCTGTGGTATGGCACTGCTGGACATCGGCTCCGGTTTCGCCGCCAAGGTGGGCACCTTGTTCACTGACCTCGACATCCCGCACGAGCGCTGGGACCTCGATCAGCTGAGCCACGCCATTCCGCTCCTGGACACCTCGTTGGTGGGTCCGCCGTGCCGGATCGACGACGACGCGTTCTGGGCCGAGCCGACATCTTCGCTGGCCGGCGCACTGTGGATGCCCGATGCGGGCTATGTCAACGACCCCCAACTTGCCGCCCGCAACCTGCAGCACGCCGCCGAGCGAGCCGGCGGCACGTTCCGCTTCGAGACCCGCGTCGTTGCCATTGAGCGCACAGCTGATGCTGTCAGCGGGGTACGGCTCGATGACGGGACGGTGGTTCGCGCTCCCCTCGTGGTCAATGTCGCCGGTCCGGACTCAGCCCACATCAACGCCTTGGCAGGGCTGGCCGACACCATGTCGATCACCACCGCTCCGATGCGCCAGGAAGTCCACCATCTGCCCTCGCCGATCGGAGCTGACGGTGAACCGCTGCGCTCCATCGTTGCTGACGAGGACACCGGCATCTACTTCAAGCCAGAATCTGGCGGGATGATCGCGATCGGTTCGATGGAGCCCGCATGCGATGAGCTGGAGTGGCTCGACTCCCCCGATGACTATCGCTCCACCGTGAGCAACGAGCAGTGGGAGCGGCAGACCCTGCGCTTGGCTCGCCGGCTGCCGACACTCACCATCCCCAACCGAGCCCGCGGAGTCGTGGGGATCTACGACGTGTCCAGCGACTGGATTCCGATCTATGACAAGACCGACCTCGGCGGCTTCTACGTCGCGGCCGGCACCTCTGGCAACCAGTTCAAGAACGCACCGTTCGCCGCTCATGCCATGGCCGAACTGATCCTGGCCGTGGAGTCCGGGCACGACCACGACCGCGACCCTGTCCACGTGAGCGGCCCCTATACGAGTCGCTGCGTCGATCTTGGGCGGTTCTCGCGCAACCGGCACCTGGACCCCGACAGTTCGTTCTCGGTGCTCGGATGAGCAGCGAGCCGGCCCGGCAGGAGCTACCAGCATGAGCGACGACGAGCTAGACCTCGCCGACCTACCAACCCATGAGCTCGTGGAGCAGATGCACGACGACCTCTACGACGGAATGGCGGATGAGATCGCGACCGGCACCCGCATCCTGCTGGCCCGCGGCTGGGCACCCCAACAGGTCTTGAACGACGCGTTGGTCGAAGGTATGCGCATCGTCGGGGTCGACTTTCGCGACGGGATCCTGTTCGTGCCCGAGGTCCTGCTGGCCGCCAACTCGATGAAGGCCGGGATGGCGATTCTGCGGCCGTTGCTGGCCGAGACCGGCGCGAAGTCCGTGGGCAAGGTGGTGATCGGCACGGTGAAGGGCGACATCCACGACATCGGCAAGAACCTCGTAGCCATGATGATGGAGGGCGCCGGCTTCGAGGTCATCGACATCGGCATCAACAACGACGCTGCCGCCTACATTGCCGCGCTGGAAGAGCATCAACCCGACATTCTGGGTATGTCGGCGCTGCTGACGACCACGATGCCGTACATGAAGGTGGTCATCGACGCGCTGGTCGAACGGGGGATGCGCGAGCGCTACATCGTCCTGATCGGCGGAGCGCCAGTGAACGAGGAGTTCCGGCTCGCCGTCGGCGCCGACGCCTACTGCCGTGATGCTGCGGTGGCTGCCCAGGTGGCCAAAGAGATGGTGCTGGCCCGATGAACAGGCGGCGATCGGGCGGGCCGAGGCTGGTGGTGGTCTCGTGGCAGGACATCCCCTCGACGGTGATCGCGGCAGACGGCCAGCACACTCATCGGCGCGAGCTTCCCGCTCGCTTCATCGCCGCGATCAACCGAGCGGCCACCGGAGGGGGTCAGGCCGGCTCGGATGCCTACCTGCAGGGCTGGCGCCGAACAGGTCGGTCGTGCACTGCTGACCTGGCGGCCGAGGTCGACCAAGAGATTCGCGATATCGACGAACGTATCGACGACGCCGAGCTCGCCTGGTTGATCCGACACCATCGCGGCGGTCGCCGCTCGCCTGCCCTCGACGGTGCCGTGCAGGTGACCTGACATCGTGCCTTCCCGACCTCCTGAACAGGATCCCCCGCATGCTTGAGACCGTGCTCAGCTCAGCCACCCGGGAGGTAGTGATCGGCTACCGCCGCCCGTTCGCGATCATCGGCGAACGGATCAACCCCACCGGCCGTGCGGCCTTGGCGGCTGAGATGAAGGCCGGTGACTACAGCCGAGTGGAAGCCGACGCCCTGGCCCAGGTGGCTGCCGGAGCGAGCATCCTCGACGTCAACGCCGGCATCCCGCTGGCTGATGAGCCGGCGATCCTGGCCGAGGCCGTCCGCCGGGTCCAGGCACTGGTGGACGTGCCGCTGTCGATCGACTCCTCCATCGTTGCGGCCCTGGAGGCCGGCCTCACGGCATACCAGGGCAAGGCACTGGTCAACTCGGTCACCGGGGAGGAAGACCGGTTGGAGTCGGTGCTGCCGCTGGTCGCGCGTCACGGCGCCGCAGTCGTGGCGATCACGAACGACGAGAACGGAATCGACGAGGACCCCGACGTGCGATTCGAGGTCGCTCGAATGATCGTCAACCGGGCCGCCGATCACGGCATCCCCGCCGCCGACATTGTGGTCGACCCCTTGGTGATGCCGATCGGGGCGATCGGCACGGCCGGACGGCAGGTCGTGTCCTTGGTCCGACGGCTACACGCCGAGCTGGGCGTCAACACCACTTGCGGTGCCTCGAACATCAGCTTCGGGTTGCCGAACCGGGCGACCATCAACGCCGGCTTCTTGGCGATGGCCATCGGTGCCGGGCTCACCTCGGCCATCACCAACCCGCTGGAGCCAGAAGTCCGCACGATGCTGGAGGCAGCCGACGTGCTCACGGGCAATGATGCTCATTGCGCGACGTGGATTGCCACGAACCGACCGCCTGATGGTGTCGAGACCGGACGCGGCGAGCGCCGGGTCAACCGGCGACGCGCTCGCGGTTCGGTCGCTGCGCCATGAGCCGATGACCTCCGCTGAAGACCAGGCGGTGACGGTGTTCTTCAGCCCGGCCGGTCGCCGCGGCTCCGTCACGTCAGGCACAACCGTGCTCGATGCCGCCCGCCAGCTGCAGGTCGACCTGGATTCGGTATGCGGCGGTCACGGTCTGTGCGGTCGCTGCCAGGTCGAGGTCGGCGCCCGCCCCGGCCTCGACGCCGACCCGGCCCGGCTCAGCGTGGCGGGAGCGACCGAGTCCTCGTATGCCGGGACGAGGCCGCTGGTCTCGGGTCGCCGACTGGGTTGCCTCGCGGAGATCGTGACGGATGTGGTCATCGACGTACCGGAGACCAGTCAGGTGCACCGACAGGTGGTCCGTAAAGACGCCCAGCCCCTCGACATCACCATCGACCCGGCGGTGGTCCTGCGCTATGTCGAGATTGCGGCTCCCTCGATGCAGGACAGCACTGGCACCGCACAGCGGCTCCTGGAGGCGCTGGCGCAGCAGTGGGACCTGCCTGCTTTGGTGCTGGACCACTCGGTGCTGCCGTCGTTGGCGTCCCTGCGCCCGGAGGGTCCGTTGTGGGTCAGCGTCGCGATTCGGGAGAGCAGCCACGTCGTCGCAGTGTGGCCCGGCCTTCGCGAGCGGCTGTTCGGGCTGGCCTTCGACGTGGGCTCGACCACCATCGCCGGCCACCTGTGCGATCTGTTCACCGGTGAGATTCTGGCGTCCTCTGGCCGGATGAACCCGCAGATCGCCTACGGGGAAGACCTGATGAGCCGCGTCTCCTACGTGATGATGAACCCTGGGGGCGACCACCAGTTGACTGACGTGGTGCGCCAGGCCCTCGCCGCCGTGGCTGCCGAGCTCTGCGAGCGCGCCGACATCGAGGGTCGCGACGTGCTCGAGGTCTGCATCGTCGGCAACCCGATCATGCACCACCTGGTGTTGGGGCTCGACCCGACCTCCCTGGGCAGTGCACCGTTCGCGCTTGCTACCACTGATGCTGTCACGGTGGCCGCCGACCGGATTGGACTGAGCCTGCATCCGGGGGCGCGGGTCTATCTGCCACCGTGCATCGCCGGCCATGTCGGGGCCGACGCAGCAGCGATGGTGCTGGCGCAGGGCCCCCATCATCATGACCCGCTGACCTTGCTGGTGGACATCGGTACCAACGCCGAGATCGTGCTCGGTAACCGCGAGCGCGTCCTCGCGGCTTCCTCGCCCACGGGGCCGGCGTTTGAGGGAGCTCAGATCTCCTGTGGGCAGCGGGCCGCAGCTGGTGCGATCGAGCGGGTGCGGATCGACCCCGGAACCCTCGAGCCGCGGATCCGCGTGATCGGGGTGGCTCGGTGGTCCGACCAGCCCGGTTTTGCTCGCTCAGTGCAGCGAACCGGCGTCACCGGGATCTGCGGCTCCGGCATCATCGAAGTCCTCGGGGAGTTGTTCCTGGCCGGCGTGATCGCCGAGGACGGCACCCTCGTCGGTCGCGAGCATGACCGGATCGAACCGGCCGGGCGCACCTTCTCCTACCGGCTCTGGGACGACCCGGTGGTGCGGATCACCCAGGCCGATGTGCGCGCGATCCAGCTGGCCAAGGCTGCCCTGTATGCGGGCTGCCGGTTGCTGATGGACGCGTTCGGACGAGATGACATCGAGGCAGTCCAGATTGCGGGAGCCTTCGGCGCCAACATCGACCCGACCTACGCGATGCTGCTCGGCCTGATTCCCGACTGCGACCTGTCCACGGTGACGTCGGTGGGCAACGCCGCCGGTAAAGGTTCCTTGATGGCGCTGCTCTCACAGGCGGCTAAGCGCGACGTGGAGCTGGCCACCGGCGCCATCGAAAAGATCGAGACGGCGATCGAGCCTGCCTTCCAGGAGCACTTCGTGGCCGCCCTGGCGATCCCGCATACCTCTGCACCGACAACACACCTTCAGAAGGCGGTGCGCTTACCGGCGCCGAGCCCGCCCACGAACCAGCGACGGCGATCCCGGCGACGGGGTGGCACCGACAGCTGAAGCCGACACCGCCACGGGTGTCGGCTTCAGCGAACATCACCTCGCGCGGTGGATCACCGCTTGCTGTACTGCGGAGCCTTGCGCGCCTTCTTCAGACCGGCCTTCTTACGCTCGGGGACGCGGGGGTCGCGGGTCAACAGCCCGGCCTTCTTCAACGCTGGACGGTTCAACTCCTCGTCCACGCCGTTCAGCGAGCGGGCCACACCGAGACGCACCGCCCCGGCCTGCCCGGACGGGCCACCACCGTGCACCCGGACGAGCACGTCATACGCACCCATCAGGTCGAGCGCGGCTAGCGGCTCGTTCACGATCTGCTGGTGCACCTTGTTCGGGAAGTACTGCACCAGCGTGCGGCCGTTGATTTTCCACTCCCCGGTTCCGGGCACGATGCGCACCCGGGCGATGGCCTGCTTGCGCCGACCAGTAGCGGCACCCGGCGCTGATGCCGAGGGACGCTGCGCGGCGGGGGCCGAAGCGCCGGAGGACTCGCTGGTGTACTCGGTCAGTTCGACCTCGTCGAGGTCGGCTTCTGTTTCGTTGACGGTCATCAGGATTCCTTACTGCGCGACCTGGGAGATCTGGAACGGGGTGGGCTGCTGAGCTGCGTGCGGGTGCTCGGCACCGGCATACACCTTCAGCTTGGTCATCTGCTGACGACCCAGGGAGTTCTTGGGCACCATCCCGGCGATGGCCTTCTCGACAGCGCGCGTCGGGTGCTTCGCCAGCATCTCCTCATAACGCATCTCGCTGAGGCCACCGGGGTAACCGGAGTGGTGGTACGCCTTCTTGTTCAGCAGCTTCGAGCCGGTCAGCGCGACCTTCTCGGCGTTGATGATGATCACGAAGTCTCCGCCGTCCATATGCGGCGCATACGTCGTCTTGTGCTTGCCACGTAGAAGGATGGCAGTCTGCGACGCCAAGCGTCCCAGGACGACATCTGTGGCGTCGATGATGTGCCAGGCGCGTGTGATCTCGCCGGCTTTGGGTGTGTAGGTGCGCACAGTGCAAACCTTTGTGAGTCGAACGGGGGGTCCAGCAGCCAATGCTACGGGCTACCAGCCAGGCTCCCCAAAAGACGCGTTCTTGCTGCTCACAGCCGCAATGCAACCCCGTGAACCGGTGCATACGTCCGTTGTATGCAAAACTATTGTGCATGCAAATGGGAGGAGATGACCCCACAACCGGCCGCGAGTCGGCGGTTGCCCCCACTGCCCTCCGGGTGCTGGCCCACCCGCTGAGGTCTCGGATCGTTGCGCACCTGCGGGTCCACGGGCAGGCCAGCGCGAGCGACCTGGCTCGTGGGCTGGGCACCAACAGCGGCGCCACCAGCTACCACCTGCGACGACTCGCCGAGGTCGGTCTCGTCGTCGAGGGCGACCCCACTCCTGGGCGCACCCGGATGTGGGAGGCAGCGCACGATCCGGGCATGGATGTCAGTCCCGACCACGACCTGAGCAGCGGGCCAGAAACCGATGAGGACGAACGATCCGCGGCTCAGTGGCTGGCGTTGGACTACCTCGACCATTTCGGTTCGCGTGCCCGGAGCTGGGTCCACCACCGGGACCAGTGGCCACACACCTGGGCAGTTGCCGGCCTGGAGGACCATCTTGTCCAAGTCAGCGCCGAACAGCTGACCGCGCTGCGTGCCGAGATGGTCGAGGTCCTGCAGCGTTACCGTCGCGTGGGAGCGGGCAACCCCCAGGCCAAGCGCGTCGTGGTCTACACCTGCGCCATACCCTTGGACTCACCACCACTGAGCTCAATGCCCCGGCACTGACGCCGCTGACCTCCGCGCCGGTGAGCAGCGGTGGCGCCTCCCACCCATGGGCTCTCAGTCGCCCAAGTCGCCTGGGATCCCCAGGCCGCGTGGCGGGCAGTCATCGTTGGGTAGCGCACAGCGAATGGGCGCTGTCGGCACCGTCGACGGTTTGGCGCGGGCGGGTTGCTCAAAGACGGCGACGGTATACGCGGGCACGGTCACTACCCCACGTATGCCGTCCCACGCTGCCTCGCGTACCACCGGGTCACTGCCTCGTGCCTGGACCTGCGACAGCGACCACGGGGCACGTCTCTGCCCTGGAAGCGACTGTTCCACCGCCTCGCCCGAGGCGTTGAAGACCACGAGGAGGCCCTTTCGGTCCGGGTCGACGCTCTCCCCCACGGTGTCGTCGATGTGCATCACGATGACGTCCGCGCGGCCGAGGTCGGTTCCGGACACCGGGAAGGACACCTTCTCGATGATGGCGCCCGCATCACCGAGGCGGAACAGTGGGGAGGAGTAGCGCAGCTTCAGCAGGTCTTGAGCCATCGCGGATGATGTCTCGATGTCGTTGGTGTTCGGCTGCAACGAGCCATCACCCAGCAGCGGCTCCATGAACGGCCACTTGTCCTCGTTGTCCGGCGCCGGCGGCAGGCCTCGTCCAAACCCGTTGTCCTGTGCCGTGAAGTCCAGCAGGTTGAACCAGTCGCCGCTGTCATAGGAGTTGCGGTCCAGGCTCTTACTGCGAAGCAGGTCGGAGCCGGCATGCCAGAACGAGACACCTTGACTCAGCGACACGGTTGCCATCGAGAGTGTGTTGAGCCTCACTCGATCCGACATCGGCAGGTCCGGATCCACCGTGAGGGTGATCGAGTCGAACAGCGTCTCGTTATCGTGAGCGTCGACGTAGTTCACGACGTGCCACGGCTGATGTGCATACCCCGCGGGTGAGCCGTTGTAGTCGATCCCGGCGCCAGTGACCTGCTCACCGCTCTCGGCGCTGCGCAGCGAGTAGTCGCGCAGATTGCCGACGAGCCCGATCTGCACCAGGTCCGTATCGGCCGGGTTGTCTCCGGTGGACCCGAAGCCTGGGGTTCCGGGGCCCTCGTCGAAGGGACCGCCGCCACGTACTCCGTCGCGCATCCGGTCGTTGAACGTGGCGATCCGCGTGTCGTCCAGCTGGCCCTGGGTGGCTTGGGTGAAGAGGGCGTTGTCGGCGACTTCGCCAAAGTTCCAGCCCTCGCCATAGATCGTCACCGCGCTGCCCTCGACTCCGTCCTTCGCGAGCGTCAACGCGTCCAGACCCTCCCGCACCGCTTCCATGTTGGCCGTGCTGTGATGGCCCATCAGGTCGAACCGGAAGCCGTCAACCTTGTAGTCCCGCGCCCAGAGCACGACCGAGTCCACCATCAGTTTCTCCGCCATGGCGTGCTCGGTCGCGATGTTCTGACAGCACGTCGAGGTTTCCACCTCCCCTTCGGCGTTCAGCCGGTGGTAGTAACCCGGCACAATCCGGTCAAAGACGGACTGATCAGCTTGCCCGGACGCCGCGGTGTGGTTGAAGACCTGGTCCACCACCACGCGCAGGCCGCTCTGGTGCAGGGCGCCAACCATGGTGCGGAACTCAGCCACGCGCTGACCGCCGTCGGCGGCCTCGGCGCTCGAGGCGTAGGAACCCTCCGGGGCGGAGAAGTGCCACGGGTCGTAACCCCAGTTGAACGCGTCATCGCCTGAGACCTTCGAGACACAGGCCTGCTGCTCGGGGCTGTCCGCGGGCAAGCTGGGCAGATCACACGCCGGCTCAGCCTGCTCCGTCGGATCCTCCTCGATCGAGGCGATATCGAACGTCGGCAGCAGGTGCACGGTGTTCAAACCGGCCTCAGCCAGTGCGTCAAGATGGCGTCGCCCGTAGCCGTCCTCGGCGAAGGCCAGATATGAGCCGCGCAGCTCATCGGGCACGTCCGGGTCGTCTCGGGAGAAGTCCCGCACGTGCAGTTCATAGATGCTCTGATCGACCTCTCGGGCCACGTCGGGGGCTACGGACTCACGCCACAGTTCAGGCTGGTAGGCGGGGTCGTCCATCGCCACGATCACCGATCTGGTCGAGTTCAGGGTGAGCGCGGTGGAATACGGATCGGTGACGTAGTTCGTCTCGACCTGGCCGGTTTGCGGCACGAAGACGGTCACCGCATACACGTAGCGCTTGTCCGTCCAGCTCTTGTCCCCAGCGACGTTCCACGACCCGATGGTGGTCTTCTTCATCGCGACGCGCTCGGCATCATCGACACTGGTGTCATCGGGCGCCTTGTCATCCCAGAGCAGCAACTCGACGTTCTGCGCAGTCGGCGCCCAGACCTGCAGGTTGGGCTTGTTACCGCTCCAGGACACGCCGAACGCGGCGTCGGCGGCCTTCGCCGCGTAGAGGTCGTCAAGGACGCCAGGGACCTGCAGGCCGGTGGCGTCGCTCAAGCGACCCAGGTCGTCGTAGCTAGCCACCGCCACCTGACCTCGCAGCAGGTCCTCGGCCTGGTTCGCCTGGCCGCCCTCAAGCCGCAACGCGAGGTAGCCCTGCACCCTGGGGAACCGCTCGACGATCTCGGGCGTCAGGCCCTCCGGGTCGGGGGTCAGTACTGCGGATTCGCCGCCGGTCACTGTCTCGGCGTCCACCGCCAGCTCACCGCTGGCCGAGGAGTGCAGCCGCCAGGTGGTGAGAGAAGCATCCTCGGGCGGCGGCACCGCAATCAGGTCCGCTGACAGCCAGTAGGCTCGCGCGCCCGCCAGGTCGGGGGCTACGCCCGCCTGCGATGTCGCGGTGGCAATCTCGTGGGTGTCTGGGTCATAGGTGATGGTCACCACGATGCCATCGGCGGGCACTGAAAGCGCGACGTTACCCCCCTCATCGTCGCCATAGCTCTCGTCCCAGCTCAGCCCGTGCGCGACCTTGAACTCGTAGTTGCCGGCCGGGATCTGGTTCGAGGACCACGTATAGGTGCCATCGCCGTCCGGGTCCTGCAGCCAGGGCCGCATACAGTCCGGCATCCAGTCCTCACCGCACCCCAGCTCCTCCTGATAGTCGCCGGGGGCGGTCAGGATCGGGCCGATGGCATCGTTGGTGACCCAGTGCGTGGCATGGTCGTAGTAGTAGCTCACCGGCTGTCCTGGTGCGGCATAGGGGATGTTGCCTCCATCCAACACTGCGCCCGCGCCGTAGTTTTCGTCCCAGGACTTGTTGATCGCTGCTTTGAAGGCGTAGTTGCCGGCCGCAACGTCGGCAGTGCCCTTCCAGATGCGGTCCTTGGCGTCCAGACTCAGCTGGGCCTGGTCACAGTCAGGTTGCCAGTCGCCAGGGCACCCCATCTCCGAGTTGTGATCGCCAGGCACCGACACGGCATCGGGCTGTTCGACCGGTCCGATCGGGCCCACCCCACCCCCGCCGGTCGCCGGTTCGCCGACCACCCCGTAGGAGCTCGCGGCGGAGAGGTTGCCCGCTGCGTCCTTGAGCACAGCCCGGTACTCCAGCAGCGTCCCCTCAGACATGCCGCTCACATCCTGAAAGACGCGGTATGGCGCGTTGTCGTCGGTGCCCAGCGGCGTCCAGTCCTGCGTGCCGACGGGACGGACCAGGAAGCTGATCTGGGCAAACGCGTTCTGCGCCACGGCGGCCCCGATCTCGGCCCGGCCACCCACCACGTCACCGGCTGAGGGCGAGGTCAGGTAGACCGCCGGCGCGTCCTTGCGCTGGGTGACCTTGCCGCTGGCCCGATACACCTCGACGGACAGCGGCGCCACGGTGACCCCAAGTCGCGCGCCCTGAGTTGTCGTCATGCTGACGTCGTCGCCGTAGATGGCGTCGAACTTCTTTGACGCGCTGTAGGTCGGCACGCTCACCGTCTGCTCATCGGTGGAGTTGTTGGTCACCACGACGTACTCAACCGCGTCGTCATCGTCGAAACGACTGAACGCGAACACCCCCGCCGAGGACGAGGCGTATCGGTGGATCTGAGCTCCGTCGACGAGGGTGGGATGCTCCTGGCGCAGGGAGGCCAGCTCGGCGATCTGGTCGTACAAAGGGTGGTCGGTGTGATAGCGCTCCAGACTTCCGGAGGGGCCGGCGAGCACGGGCTCGTCGGCATACTGCTGCGTTTGGGTGGCGAACATGTCCTGCCGGGCGTCCTTGTCACCGCCCGCGCCGATGAAGCCTTGCTCGTCGCCGTAGTAGACGACCGGTTGCCCCCGGGTGAGGAACATCAGCTCGTTGGACAGCCGAACCCTTTCCAGCAGCTCATCTCCGGTGAACCCGTGGTCCCGCAGCATCATCGAGGCCCGGCCCATGTCGTGGTTGCCGGTGAAGGTAGGCAGTTGGTAGGCGTTGGAGTCGGTGTCGGTGTAGTAGTCGTCCTGGGCGTAGAAGTCCCGCATCGCCGTCGTCGGCTCCCCTGTGGCGAAGTCGATGGAGCGAGCCTGGAAGCCGAAGTCGATCACTGCTTGAAGTGTGGCATCGGTGGTGAAGGTCGACAGGTAGGTCGGGTCGGCGTCATAGACCTCCCCGAACATGAAGAAGTCCTCGTTCTTCTCCCGCGCCGCCTGCAGCACCTGCGGGCTGAACTCCTGCCAGAACTCGATGTTGACGTGCTTGACCGTGTCGATCCGGAAGCCATCGATCCCGAACTGCGCCCAGGTCGAATAGATGTCGATCATCCCGTCGGTGACCTCCGGGCGCTCAGTCCATAGATCATCGAGCCCGATGAAGTCGCCGTACTCGCTGGATTCCCCGGCAAAGGTCGAGTCGCCCCGGTTGTGATAGAGCCGCGGGTCGTTCAGCCACGCCGGCACTTTGACTTCGGCGTCCCGCTCGGTCTCGAAGAACGGGGTGTACGGGAAGGACGTGGCTGGGTCGACCTCCGGAAAGGTGTCGGTGCCGGCGAAGTCCTTGTCGTCGAATACCTGCCCGTCGGCGTCGGTGTAGGGCGAGGTCTCCTTGTCGATGTAGGAGTACTCGCCCTGCTCATAGTCGATGACGTCGGCGGTGTGGTTGGTGATGATGTCGAAGTACACCTTCATGCCCCGAGCGTGCGCCTCGTCGATGAGTGCCTTCATCTCCTCATTGGTGCCCAGGTGCGGGTCGATCTGGGTGAAATCGGTGATCCAGTAACCGTGATAGCCAGCGCTGACGTCGTCCCCGACGCCCTGCACCGGCCGGTTCTTGAATGATGGCGTGAGCCAGATCGCTGTCGTGCCCATGTCCTCGATGTAGTCCATCTTGTCGAGAATTCCGGCGAGGTCACCGCCGTGGTAAAAGCCCTTGTCCGCTGGGTCAAAGCCCGTCTCGAGCCGGTCGCCCTCCAGACCGCCGAGATCGTTGTCGGGGTCGCCGTTGGCAAAACGATCGGCCATCACGAAATAGAACTGCTCCCCGGTGACTGCCTGGCGCAGGCTGTCCGCGGCGTACGCCTCGTCGCTCTCATCCGCTGGCCCGGACAGCCCGGTGGGCATCACCCCTACCTTCCCGGACTCGGCGTCGAAGGTGAACTCCAAAGACGCCGGCCCTTCGAGCACGAGCGGCAGGTTGCCCTCAGGGTAGGACTCGTCCCAACCGCCGTTGAGTGCCACCTTGTACTCGTGACTGCCCTCTGGGACGTCAAAGATGCCGGCGTATGTCGTCTCGCTGTCGTCGACAGATGCCAGAATCGTCTCCGGGCACGCAGGATCCCAGTCCTGAGCGCAGCCGAGCTCGTCTTGCAGACTGCCCACCAGCGTGACGGTCGACGGTGCGCCTTCCTGGGCGGTCACAGCGCGGTACGGGGCAGGCCCAGCCATCGACGGTGAGATGGCTACCGCGGACAGCACCGCAACACTGAGTAGAGCAGGAACCAATCGACGCGTCATTGCGACTCCCAGACTGAGCACCGTGGCCTCACACCCCCTGGCGCGAAGTCACTTGACCGTAAGCCACAATCCCTTCTCTTGCTAGGGATGTCGACCTGCATCATGTGGTGTGGCAGAAGCAACCTCGTGGCTCGGTGGGATCTCAACTGTGCTTCATGCACCGAGCGGACCATGGCCGAGCTTCCAACCGCCCGGAGGCGATGTCGTCACCACAAACGTCACAGTGCCCGTAGGTCCCCTCCTCGACTTTGGCCAGAGCACGCCTGACCTCGGTCAGTATCGCGCCTAACGCGTCGTGGGCAGTGACCGCACTGAGCCGGTCCACCGCCATCGCCGTGCCGTCGCCCACGCGTTTGCCGAAGCTGATCGTGCCCTGATCCGCGTGAGGCCTGGTCAGGACCGCTCGCTGCGCGACCAGCTCAGCTTCCTTGGCGAGCAACTCGGCTCGGATGTGCTCGGTCATGCCGCAAGCATCTCACCCGACAGTGCCAAGGCCTGGTGCCGTGAGATGTATGTCGGTGGCGATGTATACCATGAATCGTCGCCATCGCAACCGCGTGAGACGGCAACGACCCACTCTCAGAGGAGGACCGTGGCGATCATCGAGGCCCATGGCCTGAAGAAGACGTACTCGTCGAAGACCGGGACCGTCTTTGCTCTCGACGGTCTCGACATATCCGTTGACGAGGGACAGGTCAAGGGCCTTCTCGGACCCAACGGTGCCGGAAAGACAACGACAGTCAAGGTGCTGAACACCCTGATCAAGCCCGACTCAGGCAGCGCCAGCGTCGCAGGGGTGGACGTACTCGCTGACCCGCAGAGCGTCCGGCGCATGATTGGTGCCTCCGGGCAGTATGCAGCGGTTGACGAGAACCTCACCGGCCTGGAGAACTTGGAGATGGTAGGCCGGCTTTACCACCTGGGGCTGAGGCGTTCCAAGCAGCGGGCAACGGAGTTGATTGAGGCCTTCGGGCTCACCGAAGCCGGGGACCGACCGGTCAAAGGCTTCTCCGGCGGCATGCGACGCAGGATCGACCTTGCAGGCGCCTTGGTGAACCGCCCCCGGATTCTCTTTCTGGATGAGCCGACCACCGGCCTTGACCCACGCAGCCGCTTCGGGCTTTGGGACACCATCAACGACCTCGTCAAAGGAGGTACGACTGTCTTGCTGACAACCCAGTACCTCGAGGAAGCCGACTACCTGGCCGACAGCATCTCGGTGATTGACTCAGGCACGGTGATCGCCGAAGGCACCTCGGATGAGTTGAAGGCTCAGGTGGGAGGTCACCGGGTCGTGATCTCTCTGGTCGAGTCGGGAGACAGCGATGCTGCGCGCTCAATCCTGGCAAAGCACGGGTCCGCCGAGCCAGGCGTGAGTGATGACGGCCGGCAGCTGGACGTTTCTGTCGAAGAGGGCCCCACAGCGTTGCAACGCATCCTGGCCGACCTCGACGCGGGGGATCTGCGCGTGCACGATGCGGGTATGCGTCGCCCCACGCTGGACGACGTCTTTCTGAGGCTGACCGGTCACAAGACCAAGGACGACCATGGTACGGACGGCGAAGAGACGCAGGCCACGACACAGAGTCAAGGGATATCAGCATGAGCGCCACAGCAGTCACACAGCAACGCACCCGCGAGCCCCTCGAGCCTGAGGTCACCGGGGCCTTCGCCACCTGGTTCGCGGATGGGTGGACGGTGACCTGGCGCAATGTCAGCAAGATCAAACGCAGCCCAGACATGCTGGTCTTCGCGGTTCTCCAGCCGATCATGTTCGTGATCCTGTTCAGCCAGGTGTACGGCGGGATCATCGAGATCCCCGGCACGGACTACACGAACTACCTGATGGCCGGCATCTTCGCTCAGACGGTCGTCTTCGGGTCGACGTTCTCAGGGGCGGCTATGGCCCAAGACCTCAAGGAGGGTCTGATCGACCGGTTCAGGACGTTGCCGATGAACCCCTCGGCCGTCTTGGTCGGTCGGACCAACGCAGACCTCGTTCTCAATGCGATCTCGATGGTCATCATGATCTCGACCGGCCTGGTGGTGGGATGGCGCTTCACCAACGGGTTCTTGTCCTTCTTGGCGGGTGTCGGGTTGCTGTTGTTGTTCTCCTACGCATTCAGCTGGGTGATGGCCCTCCTCGGCATGATCGTCCGGACGCCCGAGACGATCAACAACGCGTCGTTCTTGGTCCTGTTCCCGATCACGTTCATCTCCAACGCCTTTGTCCCGGCGGAGAGCCTGCCTCGGCCGTTGGAGATTTTCGCCAACTTGAACCCCGTATCCGCCTTGGTGCAGGCAGCGAGGGACCTTTTCGGCAACACCCAGGCCGGCGTTGTGCGTGACACCTTCGGCATTCAGTACCCGGTGATTACCGTCTTCATCGGCGTAGCTGTGCTGTTGGCTGTCTTCGTACCGCTGTGCATCCGCCAGTTCGCCCGGACCAGCTCGCGTTGATAGTCCGACTCTGCGGTCGGACTATGTCGCGGTATGTGTCCTCGGTCGGTCCAGTCGCGTGTGGTGTGCGCAGGTCTCAGGTGCTCACTCGCGCCGAGCCCGCGCCTGCGCGGCGCGCGCCGCGAGCTGGTCGTCACCGGGATAGACGATCTGTTCCAGACAGAGGCCACGTGCTGGCATGACAGTCACGGCCGGGTGCCGGCGTTCGCCAGCCATGACGGCCGCGGGCCAGTCGGCTGGGTATTGCCCGATGCCCACCTTGACGACCGCGCCCATCAGCGCCCGCACCATGCTGTGGCAGAAAGCGTCGGCCTCGAGACTAGCTAGGACTGTTCCATCCGCTTCTCGGCTCACCTCGAACCGCAGCAGTGTGCGAATGGTCGTGGCACCCGCTCGCCTGCGGCAGAACGCTCCGAAGTCGTGCAGTCCCAGCAGCGAAGTCGCCGCAGCGTTCATCGCCACAACGTCCAGTGGTTGTTTGAGCCATACCGTGTCAAACCTGCGCAACGGATCTGCTGTCGACGGCTGGTCGCAGAGGCGGTAGGAGTAGCGGCGACACAATGCCGAGAAGCGTGCCTCGAACCCATCCGGCGCTACCCTCGCAGAGCGTACGACGATGTCGTCCGGCAGAAGCCCGGTCAGACGGGCCAGTGCAGAACGCTCCGGACTTCGCCGAGTGCGACCAGGAATCGCTTGCCACTGTTCGTCGAAGATGTCCAGGTGGGCGACCGATCCGCGGGCGTGGACCCCGGCGTCTGTACGACCGCCCACAGTCAGCACTGGCGGGTCGGAACGCAGCAGGGTGCCCCAGGCCCGCTCGACGGTTTCTTGAACTGTGCGCAAGCCGGCTTGTTTCGCCCATCCGGAGAAGTGCGTGCCGTCATACGCCAGATCCATGCGAATCCGCACACGCTGCCTGCTGCCTGACACAGCCCAAACTGTAAGGCAAGCACGCTGGGTCTGGGTCGCGCCCTCGACGGCCGGACTCGCCATCCTCGGCTGCCAGCAGATGGTCGTTGGCTGCCCGCACATGACTGACGCCGTCCCACCTGTGCAGGTGGGACGGCGTTGGTCGACGCTTGAGTGCCGGCGCTCAGGCGTCCTTGGTCTCCGACTCCGCCTCGTCGCTCGTCACATCATCCGATGTGGTGTTGGCTGCTTCGGTCGTGTCCTCGGTCTCCTGCGAGTTGACCTCGACCGTCTCGGCCGGGGCTGCAACCTCCTCGCCCTCGTTCTCAGCCGCGTCAGCCTGCTCGAGCTGAGCCTGCGCCGCGTCGGTCTCCTCGACCGACGCGCTGGGCTCCTCGGCCTCCAGTGCCTCGTCGGTCAACGGCTCCGCGGCGGTCTCGTCAGCAGCACGGTCGCGCGCCGAGCGGCGGGTGGCACCTTCTGCCTGCTCAACGACCTTCTTCTGAGCGATCGGCTCGCGCACCAGCTCGATGACGGCCATTGGCGCGTTATCGCCTTTGCGTGGGGCAATCTTGATGATCCGGGTGTACCCACCGGGTCGCTCGGCCATATCGGGAGCGATCTCGGTGAACAGTCGGTGCACGACGCTCTTGTCACCGATGGTGGTCATCACTCGGCGACGAGCGTGCAGGTCTCCGCGCTTGGCGAAGGTCACCAGACGCTCCGCCAGCGGGCGCATGCGTTTTGCCTTGGCCTCGGTGGTGGTGATCCGGTCGTGCTCAAACAGGGCCGTTGCCAAGTTGGCGAGGATCAAGCGCTCATGCGCCGGACCGCCACCGAGGCGAGGTCCCTTCTTCGGGGTAGGCATCAGAATTCTCCTTCAGCAAGAATCAGTACTGCTCGTCTTCGGCGAAACTCGCGTCGCCGACGTCTTCGAGGGAGTCATCCTCGGTGTAGTCCGCCGTGCTCGGGTCGAACCCAGGAGGGCTGTCCTTCAGCGACAGGCTCATCTCGCCCAACTTGTCCTTGACCTCATCGATCGACTTGGCCCCGAAGTTGCGGATGTCCAACAGATCGGCCTCACTGCGACTGACCAGCTCGCCGACGGTGTGAATGCCTTCCCGCTTAAGGCAGTTGTAGGACCGAACGGTGAGGTCCAAGTCCTCGATCGGCAACGCAAGGTCCGAAGCCAGCGCGGCATCTCCGGCCGACGGGCCAATCTCGACGCCCTCGGCCTCGACGTTGAGCTCGCGCGCCAAGCCGAAAAGCTCGACCAGCGTGCGGCCCGCCGACGCCATCGCGTCGCGAGGAGCTATCGAGTGCTTGGTCTCGACATCGAGCACCAGACGGTCGAAGTCGGTCCGCTGCTCGACACGGGTTGCTTCGACCTTGTAGGTCACTGCCAAGACCGGCGAGTAGATCGAGTCGACCGGGATACGACCAATCTCCTGCTCGATGGACTTGTTGAGCTGAGCCGAGACGTAGCCGCGGCCTCGCTCGACGGTCAGCTCCATCTCGACCTTGCCTGAGTCGTTCAGGGTCGCGATATGCAAGTCGGGGTTGTGCACCTCGACGCCGGCAGGTGGGGCGATATCGGCGGCGGTGACCGCTCCAGCACCTTGTTTGCGCAGATACATGACCACCGGCTCGTCGAACTCACTCGAGACCACGAGGGACTTCAAGTTCAGGATGATCTCGGTGACGTCTTCCTTCACGCCGGGAATCGTCGAGAACTCGTGCAGCACGCCGTCGATCCGGATGCTGGTCAACGAGGCGCCGGGGATGCTGGACAGCAATGTGCGGCGAAGGGAGTTGCCGAGGGTGTATCCGAAGCCGGGCTCCAGTGGCTCGATCGTGAATCGTGAACGAGCCTCGGAGACGACCTCCTCGGACAGGGTGGGACGCTGAGCAATCAGCATGTGTCTTCCTTTCTCCTGCGGCGACCGCTATTTGACGCCGAGGTGTGTGCGGGCGAGCCCGCCCGGGTGCAACGACTCTTTCTTCGTCACATCCGACCTCAGACGAAGCCCGAGGTGAAACTGTTTGTTGCGCATCCGAGTTCACCGAAGTGCGCTCGAGCCTTGTGCACCCGGCGCCACCCAGGTGCAGCGATATCCGCACCTAAGTGACCCCAGAGCAGCTGGGAAGGTCGGGGTAGAGCCCCCCGACCGACTAGTTCTTCGAGTACAACTCCACGATGAGCTGCTCAGTCAGGACCGTGTCGATCTGCTCCCGAGTTGGCCGCTGGTGGATCAAGATCTGCAGCGTGCCGGGCACGACCTTCATCCACGCGGGAATCGGACGGTCGCCAAAGGTCTGGCGAGCCAACTCGAACGGTAGCGTCTGGGCCGACTTGGGCCGGACCTCGATGATGTCGTACTGCGAGACACGGTAGGACGGCACGTCGACCCGGTCGCCGTTGACGTGGAAGTGACCGTGACTCACCAACTGGCGAGCGGCGCGACGGGTGCGGGCCAAACCGGCGCGGTAAATCACGTTGTCGAGACGCGACTCCAGAAAGGTCAGCAGGTTGTCACCGGTCTTGCCGGGACGCTTGGCTGCCTCTTCGTAGTAGCGACGAAACTGCTTCTCCATCACGCCGTAGGTGAAGCGCGCCTTCTGCTTCTCCTGCAGCTGGGTGAGGTACTCCTTCTCCTGGGTGCGCCGGCGACCGTGCTGCCCAGGGGGGAAGGGACGAAGGTCAAAGTTCTTGTCTCCGCCGACGAGGTCGACCTTGAGCCGACGGGATTTCTTGGTGATCGGTCCGGTGTAACGGGCCATGAGTAGTTACCTTTTCCTTCCGGCGTTCAGACGCGACGCTTCTTGGGCGGACGCACACCGTTATGCGCCTGCGGGGTGACGTCGCTGATCGCCCCGACCTCGAGGCCAGCCGCGGTCAGCGAACGAATCGCTGTCTCGCGTCCCGAACCCGGACCCTTGACGAACACGTCGACCTTGCGCATGCCGTGCTCCATAGCCCGCCGGGCAGCAGCCTCGGCAGCCATCTGGGCGGCATACGGCGTGGACTTACGTGAGCCCTTGAATCCGACCTGGCCAGATGAGGCCCAGGCGATCACTGCGCCGGTGGGGTCGGTGATCGTGACGATCGTGTTACTGAACGTGCTCTTGATGTGAGCTTGCCCGAAGGCAACGTTCTTCTTCTCCTTGCGGCGCACCTTGCGGGCGCCGGCCGTGCTACGGCTCTTGGGGGGCATCTATTGATCTCCTTGGGTGGCCAAGTCAGCCGCGAGGCTTACTTGGTCACCTTCTTCTTGCCGGCGACGGTCCGCTTGGGACCCTTGCGAGTGCGTGCGTTGGTCTTGGTGCGCTGACCGTGGACAGGCAAGCCGCGGCGATGCCGGATGCCCTGGTAGCTGCCGATCTCCTGCTTGCGGCGGATGTCGGCGGCGACCTCTCGGCGCAGGTCACCCTCGAGGCGGAAATGCTCCTCCAGGTGGTCGCGCAGGACCACGAGCTGCTCGTCGCTGAGATCCTTGACGCGCGTCGAGGGATCGACGCCCGTAGTCGCCAGCGTGCTCTGCGCACGGGTGCGCCCCACGCCGAAAATATAGGTCAGTGCGACCTCGACGCGCTTCTCGCGCGGCAGGTCGACTCCCATCAGTCGTGCCATCTGTTGTGCTCCTGTGGTTGCCCGGAGGTCTGGTACATCACCGGTCCGCAACTTCGTGTGCTTCGGGCTTGCGCCCTGCGGTCCTTAGCCTCCGGGGCCAAGGGTGACGTCCCGCAGATCGGGGGTCGGGTGATGCGTATGCTGTCGTGCTCGTTCAGTTATGGGACTTCTGTTGTTCTACTGCGGATCGCTCCGCGAGATGCTCCGTGGTGGTTGCTCAGCCCTGGCGCTGTTTGTGGCGCAGGTTCTCGCAGATCACCATGACCCGACCGTTACGGCGGATCACCTTGCACTTCTCGCAGATCTTCTTCACGCTCGGCTGGACCTTCATAGCCTCACTGTTTCTGATCGTCATGGGTAGCCCGAAGACGGCGCCTTCGGGAAGGGTGTAGCTCGTCGGCGTTGTGCTCAGCGGTAGCGGAAGACAATCCGGCCACGCGTCAGATCGTACGGGCTGAGCTCCACGACAACGCGGTCCTCAGGGAGGATACGAATGTAGTGCTGGCGCATCTTGCCGGAGATATGAGCGAGCACAACATGCCCGTTCGTGAGCTCTACCCGGAAGTTAGCGTTGGGGAGGGACTCGACGACCGTTCCCTCGATCTCAATGACGCCGTCCTTCTTCGCCATAGGCTGTTGTGTCCTCCACGGTTGCGTGTTGTTTGATAGGCGGCGCGACCTGCTGGCCGCACACAAAATGGCCCCGAAAGGCCGACGTGTGATTCTACGCCAGGCCCAGGCCTGCTGGCGAATCGCCTGGCTCGTCCGTGCCGGGTGAAGCGATCGGCCCGTAGGTCGCTCCGCCGGCCGTCAGTGCTCGCTCACCGCCATCCAACGCGGTCAACACCCAGAGCCCCTGGGCAGTGACCGCCACAGTGTGCTCCCAATGCGCGGCCCGCGACGCGTCCGTGGTGATGACCGTCCAGTCGTCGGCCAACGTCCTGGTCTGAATGGTTCCCAACGTGACCATCGGTTCGATCGCCAGCGTCGCGCCGACCGGCACCGTCGGCCCCCTCCCTTGCACAGCATAGTTCGGGACGTGCGGGGCCATATGCATGGAGGTTCCGATCCCGTGCCCCACGTAGTCCTCGACAATTCCATAACGCACCACCAGGCCAGCTTGTTCACGCTGCTGTTGCGCGTGCTCGATCGAGGCCTGGATCCCTTCCCCCACGGCGTACAGCCGTCGACCGGGGTGCAATGCGCAGATGCCCGCCCACATCGCCTGTTCGGTGTCGTTCAGCACGGCAATATCGTCCGGGCGGGCAGCCGAACCGTCTGCGCCACCGACGATCAGGCTCACGGCAGCATCACCGTGCCAGCCATCCACGATGGCACCGCAATCGATCGAGACCAGATCTCCGTCGGCCAACACGCGTGACCCAGGTATGCCGTGCACCACTTCCTCGTTGACGCTGATACACAGCGAGGCGGGGAAGCCGTGGTATCCCTGAAACGAGGGGGTTGCGCCACTGCCACGGATCGAGTCCTCGGCTTGACGGTCGATATCGGCGGTCGTGACCCCGGCGGTCGCGGACCTGACTGACAGCTCGAGTGTGCGAGCCACGACCAGGCCGGCTTGACGCATCGCGAGGATCTGGTCCGGCCTCTTCGCTGGGATTGCGCGACGCCGAAGGATGGACATGACGGGTCAGGGTAGGCTGCGCTGCGCTGGAGGCGCTTACGCGCCGGTGCCGAGGGAGTCGAGCGCGGTGTGCACTCGATGGGTTACCTCGTCCACCTCACCCATGCCGTCGACCTCGATCAGCAACCCGCGGGTCTTGTAGATCGCGGACAGCGGGGCGGTCTCCTCGACATAAATGTTCATCCGCTCCCGGATGACCTCTTCGGTGTCGTCGGCTCGGCCCTGCTCCTGAGCCCGCTGGAGCAAACGCTGCACCACCTCGTCGGTGTCGACCGTCAACTCCACGACAGCATCCAGCGACGTGCCCTGCTCACCCAACATCTCATCCAGTGCTTCCACCTGTCCAGGCGTGCGCGGGTAGCCGTCCAGCAAGAAGCCCATCGCCGCGTCTGGTTCAGCGAGCCGCTCACGGACGACGGCGTTCGTGATCTCGTCGGTCACGAAGCCACCGGCTGACAGGATGGATTTCACTTCCAAGCCCAGCTCGGTCTCCTCCGAGATGTTCTTACGGAAGATGTCACCGGTGGAGATGGCCGGGATATCCCGCGCCTCCGCGATGCGAACGGCCTGGGTGCCCTTACCGGCGCCCGGGGCGCCCAAGATCAGTAGTCTCATTAGCGCAAGAACCCTTCGTAGTCATGCTGCTGGAGCTGGGACTCGATCTGCTTCACGGTCTGCAGACCCACACCCACGATGATCAGGATCGAGGCTCCGCCGAAGGGGAAGTCCTGCGAAACGGCCAACGTGTTGAACGCGATCAACGGAAGCAACGCCAGGGCCGCGAGATAGATCGCGCCGACCGTCGTGATCCGTGAGATCACGAACTCAAGGTACTCCGCCGTCGGCCGACCTGCACGAATACCCGGGATGAACCCACCGTACTTCTTCATGTTGTCGGCCACGTCGACCGGGTTGAAGGTCACCGAGACGTAGAAGAACGTGAAGAAGATGATCAGCCCGGAGTAGGCCACCATGTAGATCCACGAGGAGCCGCTGGCCTGGATACTGAGGTTGTTGTCGATCCACACCACCCAGCCCGGGGAGACCTCGGTGGTACTACTGTTGAACCCCGCAATGAGCGTCGGCAAGGTCAGAATCGAACTCGCAAAGATGATCGGGATGACGTTTGCCATGTTGAGCTTCAGCGGAATGTACGTCGAGGTGCCGCCGTACTGGCGTCGTCCAATCATCCGCTTGGCATACTGAACTGGAATGCGGCGCTGACACTGCTCGACAAATACCACCAGCGTGATCACGACCAAGCCCAATGCCATCACGAATGCAAAGGTGCCCCATGAGCGCTGCTGGATGGCCAACAACGAACCCGGGAAGCCCGCGGCGATGGCAGTGAAGATCAGCAAGGACATGCCGTTGCCGATGCCCCGCTCGGTGATCAGCTCACCGAGCCACATGATGAGGCAGGTGCCCGCGGTCATGGTCAACACCATGATCACGATGATCTCCCAGCCCTCGTTGGGCATCACGGACGCACAGCCGGCACCGAACAGGTTCTCGGGGTTGCGCGCGAAGGTGACCAGGGTGGATGACTGGAGCACAGCTAGGCCGACGGTGAGATAGCGCGTGTACTGCGTCATCTTCGTCTGACCTGCTTGCCCCTCCTTCTTCAGCGCCTCGAACCGTGGAATCACCACGGTCAGCAGCTGGGTGATAATCGCCGCAGTGATATAGGGCATGATCCCCAGGGCAAACACCGAGAGCTGCAAAAGCGCTCCGCCGCTAAACAGATTAGCGAACCCGAGGACCGAATTCTGATTGGCGCTAGCAGTGTCCTGACATTGCTGCACCAAGTTGTAGTCAATCCCAGGTGCAGGAATGTGTGAGCCCAACCGGAACAAGGACATGATGCCGAGGGTGAACAGAATCTTCTTACGAAGATCAGGGGTCTTGAAGGCTCGCACGAACGCGGAGAGCACGACTACATCCTCCTCGGTTGGCCTGGTGAAGGGTCGACACTGCGTTCAGGGCCCAGATTCGCGCGACCATAGCACCCGGGAGTGAATGCCGAGGCCCCGGAACCGCCAGCTGGCGTCCGGGGCATCGACGGTATCGTCTTGATCAGCGTGCGGTCGGGGTGACCGAACCGCCGGCTGCTTCGATCTTGCTGGTAGCCGAGGCGGAGAAGCTGTCGGCACTGATGTTCACGGCCACAGAGATCTCACCAGAACCCAGGACCTTCACTGGGGCGCCCTTGCGAACAGCGCCCTTGGCCACGAGATCGGCAGCCGTCACATCGCCACCATCGGGGAACAAGCTGCCCAGCTGAGCAACGTTGACAACCTGGTAGGTGGTGGAGAACGGATTGGTGAAACCGCGCAGCTTGGGAAGGCGCATGTGCATCGGGGTCTGGCCACCCTCGAAGGCCTCGGGCACCTGGTATCGAGCCTTTGTGCCCTTGGTGCCGCGACCTGCGCTCTTGCCCTTGCTAGCCTCACCGCGACCCACCCTGGTCTTGGCCGTTTTGGCCCCCGGGGCCGGTCGCAGGTGATGCACCTTCAGGGCGCTGGGCCCCTTCGAGGCGCTCGTAGCGCCTTCGTCAGCTGTCGAATCTGTCATGGTCAGTCAACCTCCTCGACGGTCACCAGATGGGCAACCGCACGCACCATCCCGCGGAACTCGGGACGGTCTTGCTTCACAACGGTGTCACCGATGCGCTTCAGGCCCAGTGAGCGCAACGTCTCACGGTGCATCTGCTTGCCACCGATCTCCGAGCGGGTCTGGGTAACTTTGAGTTGGGCCATCAGGCACCTGCCTCGGCGCGGGCACGCAACATCGCTGCCGGCGCCACGTCTTCGAGGGACTTGCCGCGGCGGGCGGCGACAGCCTCTGGCTGCTCCAACTCGCGAAGCGCCTGAACCGCAGCGTGCACGATGTTGATGGCGTTGTTGGAACCGAGCGACTTGCTGAGCACGTCATGGATCCCAGCGCACTCCAGCACTGCGCGGACCGGACCTCCCGCGATCACACCGGTACCGGGACTTGCCGGACGCAGCAGGACGACGCCTGCTGCGGCCTCACCCTGCACGGGGTGCGGGATGGTCCCAGCGATCCTTGGCACTCTGAAGAAGTTCTTCTTGGCTTCTTCGACTCCCTTGGAGATCGCGGCGGGCACTTCCTTGGCCTTGCCGTAGCCCACGCCGACGGTGCCGTCCCCATCGCCAACCACGACGAGTGCTGTGAAGCTGAAGCGGCGGCCACCCTTGACCACCTTGGAGACACGGTTGATGGTGACAACGCGCTCCAGGTACTGGTTGCGGTCCTCGTCACGCCCTCCGCCGCGGCGTCCACCGTCGCGCGAGTCGCGCCGACCACCGTCACGTCCACGGCCTCCACCACCATCGCGGCTACCGCCACCGGCGCCTCGGCCCGTAGCCTGCTGCCCCGCGCCGCCGGTGGTGTCTCCACCCGCGGCTGTCGCGGTTGCGCCTTGCTGCTGCTCAGCCATCAGAGGCTCCTCTTCCCAAAGCTTGCATTCATGTGATCTGGCCTCGTGTTTCTCACAGCGACAACCCGCCTTCGCGGGCGCCGTCGGCAATCGCCGCGACCCGTCCGGCATACCGGTTGCCACCGCGGTCAAAGACCACTGACTCAACACCGGCCGCCTTGGCGCGCTCGGCGATCAAGGACCCGACGCGCGTCGCCTTGGCGGTCTTGTCATCGTCGCTGGCACGCAGGTCGGCCTCCATCGTGGAAGCACTGGCGAGTGTGCGGCTCGAGGTGTCGTCGACCAGCTGCACGAACATGTGCCGTGAGGACCGGTTCACCACCAGGCGCGGCCGCTGCGGGGTGCCGCTGATCTTCTTGCGAAGCCGCGTGTGGCGGCGGGACCGTGACGCAGTCTTGCCCTTGGCTCTCTTAACGATCATTGCCATGGCCTACTTACCAGCCTTTCCGACCTTGCGGCGGATGCGTTCGCCCTCGTAGCGCACACCCTTGCCCTTGTAAGGGTCGGGACGCCGCAACTTGCGAATGTTGGCGGCGACCTCCCCCACCTGCTGCTTGTCGATCCCAGAGACCGAGAAGCGGGTGGGGTTGGTCACCGTGAAAGTGATGCCATCGGGGGCCGGGACCGGCACCGAGTGGCTGTAGCCCAGCGCGAACTCCAGATCGCTACCCTTAGCGAGCACGCGGTAGCCGGTGCCGTGGATCTCCAGGTTCTTGGTGTAGCCGTTGGTCACACCCTCGATCATGTTGGCGATCAAACTGCGCGTGAGGCCGTGCAACGAGCGCGAGTCGCGCCCGTCGTCGGGGCGGCTGACGGCCAGCGTGCCGTCATCGGCGCGGCCAACGGAGATCGGCTCGCGGACTGTCAGGTCGAGCTGACCTTTGGGGCCCTTGACGGCGACGTGCTGGCCCTCGATATCCACATCGACGCCGGCGGGTACTGTGATCGGAAGTCGTCCGATACGTGACATTGTCTTCTCCCTCCTACCAGACGTAGGCGAGGACTTCCCCACCTACGCCCTTCTGGTGAGCCTGCCGGTCGGTCAGCAAGCCGGTCGAGGTCGAGATGATCGCCACGCCCAGTCCGCCCAACACACGAGGCAACGCGGTGGACTTCGCGTACACGCGCAGCCCTGGCTTGGACACCCGGCGCAGCCCAGCGATCGAGCGCTCGCGGTTCGGCCCATATTTCAAGTCGATCGCCAAGGTCTTGCCCACCGGAGCCTCTTCGACGGACCAGCCGCCGATGTAGCCCTCGGCCTGGAGGATCTCAGCAATGTGGCTCTTCAACTTGGAGAACGGCATGCGCACGTCATCCTTGTGAGCCGAGTTGGCGTTGCGGATGCGGGTCAGCATGTCCGCAATCGGGTCGGTCATGGTCATGGGGCTGCTCGCCCTTCCTCATCGTGGTTTCAATCGTTCCGCTGTGCCCATCAGGGCAGTAGCGGCTTTGCGATCGACCTGCGATGTCGTTGGTACTACGTCGGGTGACGTGGTGGGTGGGTCGGTTAGGTGGTGTTACCAGCTGGACTTGGTGACGCCGGGCAGCTGCCCCGCATGCGCCATTTCCCGCAAGCAGATCCGGCATAGCCCGAACTTGCGGTACACCGAGTGCGGTCGCCCACAGCGCTGGCAGCGGGTGTAGCCGCGTACCTTGAACTTGGGCTTGCGATTGGCCTTGTTGACCAGTGCAGTTTTGGCCACGATCATTTCTCCTTGAACGGGAAGCCGAGCCGGCGCAGGAGCGCGCGACCTTCGTCGTCGGTTGTCGCGGTGGTAACGATGGTGATGTCCATACCGCGCACACGGTCGATCTTGTCCTGGTCGATCTCGTGGAACATCGACTGCTCGTTCAGACCGAAAGTGTAGTTGCCGCGTCCGTCGAACTGCTTGGGCGACAGCCCCCGAAAGTCCCGGATACGCGGCAGCGCCAGCGAAAGCAGCCGGTCCAAGAACTCCCACATCCGGTCGCCGCGCAACGTCACGTGGGCACCGATCGGCATACCTTCGCGAAGCTTGAACTGTGCGATGGACTTGCGAGCCTTGGTCACGGCCGGCTTCTGACCGGTGATGGTGGCCAGGTCGCGGATAGCGCCTTCGATCAGCTTGCTGTCGCGCGCTGCTTCGCCGACCCCCATGTTGACGGTGATCTTGACCACACCGGGCACCTGCATCGGGTTGGCATAGCCGAACTCTTTGACGAGCTCGGGCACGATCTCACTGCGATAACGGGTATGCAGTCGGGGCGCGCCGACCTCTCCGGTGAGCTCAGTGGTCGATACGGCCGTTGCTTCGGCAGTTTCTGTTTCCGTGGTGGGAGTGCTCATCACAAGTCCTTCCCCGAGCGCACGGCGAACCGGGTGCGCTGCGTCGTGGTGCGGCCGTCCTCGGTGACCCGCTCGACACGCACACCGACGCGAGTCGGTGTCTTGGTCTCGGGGTCGACGACGGCCACGTTGCTGATGTGGATGGCTGCCTCGGTTACCTGCATACCACCGGTGTTGACTCCGCGGTCTTGGCCAGCCTTGGTGTGCTTGGTCACCCGGTTGATGCCTTCAACGAGCACGCGGTTGGTCTCCGGGTAGACCGCAATGACGCGGCCCTGCTTACCTCGGTCGCCGCCCTTGTCGATGGAGGCACCAGAGATCACCTGCACCAGGTCGTTCTTCTTGATGCGCAGCTTCGTCATCTCAGATCACCTCCGGGGCCAACGAGACGATCCGCATGAAGCGCTTGTCCCGCAGCTCGCGCCCGACCGGGCCGAAGATACGGGTGCCTCGCGGGTCGCCCTCATTCTTGAGAAGCACCGCAGCGTTCTCATCGAAACGGATATACGAACCGTCGACACGCCTGTTCTCTTTGCGGGTCCGGACGATGACCGCCTTGACGACCTCGCCCTTCTTGACGTTTCCACCGGGGATGGCGTCCTTGACGGTCGCCACGATGGTGTCACCGATGCCTGCATACCGGCGGCCGGAACCGCCGAGCACGCGAATGCACAGGATCTCCTTCGCGCCGGTGTTGTCCGCGACACGTAGCCGCGACTCCTGCTGGATCACTGTCGAACTCCTGTCGTCGTGCTGGTTCTCCCCCGGCTTTCACCGGGCGGGGCCTGGCCGAACGTTGCTGTTGGATAAGTCTCTGGGGTGGGCTGTTACTTGGCGCGATCGAGGATGCGCACCACGCGGAAACGCTTCGTCGATGACAAGGGACGCGTTTCCATGATCTGCACCAGGTCGCCGACCCCTGCGTCATTGCCTTCGTCGTGAGCCTTGACCTTGGTGCTGCGTCGCAGCACCTTGCCGTAGAGGGCGTGTTTGACGCGGTCCTCCACGCTGACGACGACGGTCTTGTCCATCTTGTCGGACACGACGTAGCCCTGGCGCACCTTTCGGTAGTTGCGCGAGGTGTCCGTAATGGCTTCGGGCACGATCTGTGCCGGGTCGACATCGATGTCGGAGGTCACCGGGTCGGTGCCATCGGTGTTCTCGGTCTGCGTGACCTCGGTCGGAGTCTCACTCATGCCTGGTTCACCTTCTCCTTCGTCGAATCGGTATCCGCGTCCTCCGCATCGTCGGACTCAGCAACATCACTGTCTGCGTCCTCCTCGGCCGGAGCGGTCATCGGCGCCTGCCCGATACCGAGCTCACGCTCACGCATCTCGGTGTAGATCCGGGCGATGTCGCGGCGCACAGCGCGCAAGCGGCCATGGCTTTCCAGCTGACCGGTGGCCGACTGGAACCGCAGGTTGAACAGCTCTTTCTTGGCCTCGGTGAGCGCGTCGCGCAGCGGGTCAGTCTCCAGACCGCGCAACTGCTCGGTGGTCAAGTCCTTGGATCCAATGGCCATCAGGACTCCACTCCTTCACGCGCGACGAAGCGACACTTCATCGGCAGCTTGTGCATCGCCAAGCGCATCGCTTCACGAGCAATCTCTTCTGAGACACCAGACAACTCGAACATCACCCGCCCTGGCTTGACGTTGGCCACCCACCACTCTGGGCTTCCCTTACCCGAACCCATCCGGGTTTCGGCGGGCTTCTTGGTCAACGGCCGGTCGGGGTAGATGTTGATCCACACCTTGCCGCCACGTTTGATGTAACGGGTCATGGCGATACGAGCGGACTCGATCTGCCGGTTGGTGACGTATGCCGGCTCCAGGGCCTGGATGCCGAAGTCACCGAACGCAATCGCGGTCCCGCCCTTAGCGGCACCAGAGCGGGTCGGCCGGTGCTGTTTGCGGTATCGAACTCGTCGAGGAATCAACATCAGGCTTGCCCTCCCTTACTGCTCGTCGGAGTGGTCGCCGTGGTGGCCGCGCTGGGCTCCGCTGAAGCAGCAACCGGCTCACTCGCGGTCGCTGGCTCTGTAGCCGAGCTATTGTCCGCCGTCTCTGCACCGCCGCCCACGCGGGCGGGACGCTCGGAACGGTCACCGCGGCGGGGCGGACGTCCACCCGGGCGGTCACCATCGCGACGCGGGGGCCTGCCCCGCGGAGCAGCGGATGCTTCTTCGCGAGCCAGTTCCTTGGCCGTCATGTCACCCTTGTAGATCCAGACTTTCACGCCGATGCGCCCGAACGTCGTCTTCGCCTCATAGAAGCCGTAGTCGATGTTGGCGCGCAGCGTGTGCAACGGCACACGGCCCTCACGATAGAACTCCGAGCGCGACATCTCGGCGCCACCGAGACGACCAGAGCACTGGATCCGGATGCCCTTGGCACCGGCCCGTAACGCGGACTGCATACCCTTACGCATCGCGCGGCGGAACGTGACCCGGGCAGCAAGCTGCTCGGCGATCCCCTGCGCCACCAGCTGAGCGTCGACCTCGGAGTTCTTCACCTCGAGGATGTTCAGCTGGACCTGCTTTCCGGTGAGCTTCTCCAGCTCGCCACGGATGCGGTCGGCTTCGGCGCCGCGGCGACCAATGACGATGCCAGGGCGTGCGGTGTGGATGTCTACCCGCACTCGGTCCCGGGTCCGCTCGATCTCGACCTTGGAGATGCCGGCCCGGTCCATACCGGTGGACATCAACGCGCGGATCGCGACGTCTTCCTTGACATAGTCGCGGTAGCGCTGACCCTCTTTGGTGGAGTCGGCGAACCAGCGGCTGCGGTGATCGGTCGTGATCCCGAGGCGATAGCCGTTCGGGTTGATCTTTTGACCCATCAGCGAACACCTCCCTTGGCGGATGAGTTGGATTCGCTCACGACCACGGTGATGTGGCTCGTGCGCTTCAGAATTTGGCTGGCACGACCTTGAGCCCGCGGCCGGAAACGCTTCATCGTCGGACCTTCATCGACGAACGCTTCGCTGACGACCAGGTCGTTCTCATTGAAGCCGGAGGCCGTCTGCTCAGCGCGATAGCGGGCATTCGCAACGGCAGACTGCAGCACCTTGAGCACTGGCTCACTGGCTGCCTGCGGTGCAAACTTCAGGATCGAGACCGCTTCGTTGACTCGCTTGCCGCGGACCAGGTCCACAACTCGGCGGGCTTTCATCGGGGCAACCCGAACGAAGCGGGCCTGAGCCCGTGCACTGTTCATGTCGGTGTCGGCGGCAGGAGCTGTCTGGCCGGCGGTTTCCGCTTTCGCCATACTCATCGACGGCGCCCCTTTCGGTCGTCCTTCTCGTGACCCTTGAACGTGCGGGTCGGTGCGAACTCGCCGAGCTTGTGGCCGACCATCGACTCGGTGACAAAGACGGGAACGTGCTTGCGACCGTCGTGCACCGCGATGGTGTGACTGAGCATCTCAGGAGTGATCATCGAGCGGCGAGACCAGGTCTTGATGACCGACTTCTTGCCCAACTCGTTCATCGCGTCCACCTTCTTGCTCAGATGGTCGTCGACGAAGGGACCTTTCTTCAGACTACGAGGCATAACTTCGTGAACTCCCTACTCAGCGCTTCTTGCGGCGGCGACGCACGATCATCTTGTCGCTTGGCTTGTTCGGATGACGGGTGCGGCCTTCTGGCTGACCCCATGGGCTCACCGGGTGACGGCCACCAGAGGTCTTGCCCTCACCACCACCGTGTGGATGGTCGACCGGGTTCATGACGACGCCTCGCACGGTCGGGCGTGTGCCCTTCCAACGCATACGGCCGGCCTTGCCCCAGCTGATGTTGCTCTGTTCGGCGTTGCCGACCTCGCCGACGGAGGCCCGACAGCGAGCATCGACGTTGCGGATTTCACCAGAGGGCATCCGCAACTGCGCGAGCCCGCCCTCTTTGGCGACCAACTGCACGCGAGCGCCGGCCGAGCGCGCGATCTTCGCTCCGCCCCCGGGGCGCAGCTCGATCCCGTGAATGACCGTACCGACGGGGATGTTGCGTAGCGGCAGGTTGTTGCCCGGCTTAATGTCGGCCGAGGGTCCGTTCTCAACCGTGTCGCCCTGACGTAGGCGGTTCGGCGCAATGATGTAGCGCTTCTCGCCATCCGTATAGTGCAACAGCGCGATCCGCGCCGTGCGGTTGGGGTCGTACTCGATGTGGGCGACCTTGGCGTTCACGCCGTCTTTGTCGGCGCGGCGGAAGTCGATGACGCGGTAGGCGCGCTTGTGACCGCCACCGATGTGTCGGGTGGTGATCCGCCCGGAGGCGTTCCGACCGCCACTCTTGCTCAGTGGACGGACCAACGACTTCTCTGGCGTGGAACGGGTCACCTCGACGAAGTCGGCGACGCTGGAGCCACGACGGCCCGGCGTTGTCGGCTTGTGCTTACGGATAGCCATAGTTTGCAGTCCTTAGATCTGGTATCTCGAAGTCCGCGGCGTGCTTAAAGCGTGCCGAAGATGTCGATGGAGCCTTCTTTGAGCGTCACGATGGCGCGCTTGATGTCCTTGCGACGCCCCGTCCCGAAACGGGTACGACGGGCCTTGCCACGCCGGTTCATCGTGTGCACGGACTCGACCTTCACACCGAAGACCGACTCAACGGCCTTCTTGATCTCCGACTTGTTCGACCGGGGGTCCACCACGAAGGTGTATTTGCCCTGGTCGAGCAACGCATATGACTTCTCGGAGACGACCGGCGAGATCAAGACGTCGCGGGGGTCCTTGTTCACTGCGGGAATGCTCATGCGGAGACCTCCTGCTCAGTCGACGTCTCATCCACCGGAACGGCCGAAGCGTTTTGCTGGGCACCGCCAGAGGCACGCTCGATCAAGGCGCTCAGCGCAGACTCGGTGAAGACAACGTCATCGGAACACAACACGTCGTAGGTGTTGAGCTGATCGACATACAACACGTGCACGTCCGGCAGGTTGCGCAGGCTCATGTTGCTCACCGCGTCCTCGCGCTCGATGACCACCAGGAGGTTCGGGCGAGTCGTCAACCCATCCAGAGCAGCCGCGGCCGTCTTGGTCGAGGGGGCATCTGCGGTGACCAGCGAGGACAAGCAGTGAATACGACCGTTGCGGGCCCGGTCCGACAAGGCTCCGCGAAGCGCGGCTGCCTTCATCTTCTTCGGGGTGCGCTGGGTGTAGTCACGCGGCTGCGGACCGTGCACAGTCCCACCACCGGCAAACTGAGGCGCTCGCGTCGAGCCTTGACGAGCCCGACCGGTGCCTTTCTGGCGGTACGGCTTGCGCCCTCCGCCGCGGACCTCGCCGCGCGTCTTGGTCGAGTGCGTGCCGGCGCGTGCGGCGGCCAACTGCGCCACCACAACTTGGTGGATCAGTGGCACATTGGTCGCCACGTCAAAAATCTCAGGTGGCAGCTGGGCGGTGCCCGTCTGCGACCCAGTGGGGTCTGTGATGGTGATGGCACTCATGCTCATGCCCCCTTGACGGCACTACGGACGAGGACGACGCTGCCGCGGGGACCGGGAACAGCACCCTTGATCAGCAGCAAGCCCTTGTCCGCGTCAACCGCGTGGATCGTGAGGTTTGCGGTGGTCTGGCGCTCGCCGCCCATACGTCCTGCCATCTTCTGGCCCTTGAACACCCGACCCGGGGTGGCGCAGGCGCCGATCGAGCCGGGCTTGCGGTGGTTCTTGTGGGCACCGTGCGAAGAGCTGACCCCGTGGAAGTTGTGACGCTTCATCACGCCGGCAAACCCTTTGCCCTTGGTGGTTCCCGTGACGTCGACGAGCTGGCCGTCGGCAAACGCGTCCACCGTGATCTCTTGGCCCAGGGTGTGCTCGCCCGCGTTTGCGGTACGGACCTCGACGAGGTGGCGACGCGGAGTGACTCCGGCGTTCTCGAAGTGACCCTTCATGGGCTTGTTGACCTTGCGCGGGTCTATCGACCCGAAGGCAATCTGAACGGCGTCATAGCCGTCGCGCTCGCTGGTCCGGATCTGGGTGACGACACACGGACCCGCCTTGACGACAGTCACCGGAATCAGCCGGTTCTCGGCATCCCAGACCTGGGTCATCCCCAGCTTTTCGCCGAGGACACCAGTGAGGGTGCGTTCAATAGTGCTGGTCATCTCTTGCCCTCCCCTCAGAGCTTGATCTCGATATTGACGTCCGCCGGCAAGTCGAGTCGCATCAACGAGTCGACCGCCTTGGGGGTCGGGTCGACGATATCGATGAGGCGCTTGTGGGTACGCATCTCGAAGTGCTCACGGCTGTCTTTGTATTTGTGGGGCGACCGGATGACGCAGAAAACGTTCTTCTCCGTCGGCAACGGCACGGGGCCGACCACCGTCGCGCCGGCACGGGTCACCGTGTCGACTATCTTGCGCGCCGAGCTGTCGATGACCTCGTGGTCATACGACTTAAGCCGGATGCGGATCTTCTGTCCCGCCATCGCTTGTCTGACTCTCTCTCGTCGTCCAGTTACAGGTCCATCCGGCACTGCGAGCTCCGACCCCCGAGGTCGGGCGTGTCGCCCTCTCGGAGCACATCACCAATCGAAACGATCGTGGTGTGTTCGGAACCCGGAATACCGGCGCTTGTGCTGTCACGGCCCGAGATCGTGTAAGCAAGACCTGTGTCAAACTCACTCAGCGTGCTCTGTGACCGGCGCCGGGGACATGGATCACCGCCGCGCATCAAGCAACCTGTCTAGTGTGCCATAGTGCCCAGCACTACCCAAATTGATTCAGGCTCACCATGATGTGGCCTTCGCCACGTCACACATGTCTCCGTGTTGTACGGCCCCCGACGCCTACCCAGTTCTGCGCCTGGGCAAGGTTATGCCGGTGACTCGGGGGAAATCGCCGGCTGAAAAGGTGCATAACCTTGCCCAGGCGGCCGCAGCACGCGCACAGGGGACCCCGACCGGGTGGCCGGAGTCCCCTGTGGTTACTGCGCGGGTATGCGGGTGCTACTTGAGGATCTTGGTGACCCGTCCTGCTCCCACGGTGCGGCCGCCCTCACGGATGTTGAACATGAGGCCTTCCTCCATCGCGATGGGCTGGATCAAAGTGACCACCATCTCGGTGTTGTCGCCGGGCATCACCATCTCGGTCCCCTCGGGCAAGCTGACAACACCCGTCACGTCCGTGGTACGGAAGTAGAACTGCGGACGGTAGCTGTCGTAGAACGGCGTGTGCCGACCGCCCTCTTCCTTGCTCAGGATGTAGACGTTGGCCTCGAACTCGGTGTGCGGGGTGATCGAGGCCGGCTTGCAGACAACCTGGCCACGCTCGACGTCCTCGCGCTTGGTGCCTCGCAGCAACAAGCCGACGTTCTCGCCCGCGCGGCCCTCGTCGAGAAGCTTGCGGAACATCTCGATGCCGGTCACGGTGGTCTTGGCCGGCGGTCCGCTGTGGATGCCGACGATCTCGACCTCCTGGTTGACCTTGAGCACGCCACGGTCGATACGACCGGTGACAACGGTGCCACGACCGGTGATCGTGAAGACATCCTCGACGGGCATCATGAACGGCTTGTCCAGGTCGCGCTCGGGCTCCGGGATGTACTCGTCAACCTGGTCCATCAGCTCGACAACGCTTTCGACCCACTTCTCGTCGCCCTCCAGCGCCTTCAGCGCGGAGATCTGCACGACCGGCAGGTCGTCACCGGGGAACTCGTAGGAGGACAGCAGTTCGCGGACCTCCATCTCGACGAGTTCCATGATCTCTTCGTCGTCGACCATGTCGGACTTGTTCAGCGCAACAACGATGTAGGGCACGCCAACCTGACGAGCCAGGAGCACGTGCTCCTTGGTCTGCGGCATCGGACCGTCGGTAGCAGCAACCACCAGGATCGCGCCGTCCATCTGCGCTGCACCCGTGATCATGTTCTTCACGTAGTCAGCGTGTCCGGGGCAGTCGACGTGGGCGTAGTGACGCTTCTCCGTCTGATACTCGATGTGCGCGATCGAGATCGTGATGCCGCGCTGCTTCTCCTCCGGCGCCTTGTCGATCTGATCGAACGCCTCGGTGTTGGGGTTCTCAGCCGGGTACTTTTCGTGCAGAACCTTGGAGATCGCAGCGGTCAACGTCGTCTTGCCGTGGTCAATGTGACCGATGGTGCCGATGTTGACGTGCGGCTTGCTCCGCTCGAACTTAGCCTTCGCCACTGGGGGTCCTCCTGTTGGACTTGTTACGTTCCGCTACCGACTCTGATGCAGCAGCGAGCTGTGGGTGGATGTACTAGTTGACCAGGGTGGTCTCTATTGTCTTGCCTCTATTGTGCAGCGAGCAACGTGCTTCACTCGCCACGGATCTTTTTGATGATCTCTTCTGCCACGTTCCGCGGAACCTCGGCGTAGGAGTCGAACTGCATGGTGTAGTTGGCCCGGCCCTGGGTACGTGAGCGCAGGTCGCCTACATAGCCGAACATCTCCGACAACGGAACAAGCGCGCGTACTACTTTAGCGCCACTGATGTCTTCCATCGCCTGGATCTGTCCGCGACGCGAGTTGACGTCTCCGATGACCTCACCCATGTACTCCTCAGGTGTGCGCACCTCGACTGCCATGACCGGCTCCAAGAGCACCGGGTCAGCCTTGCGGGCGGCCTCCTTGAAGACCATGGATCCGGCGATCTTGAACGCCATCTCCGAGGAGTCAACGTCGTGGTATGCGCCATCAAGCAGCGTGGCCTTGATGCCCACCATCGGGTACCCGGCCAGAATGCCCAGTTGCATGGCGTCCTGGATCCCGTGGTCGACGCTCGGAATGTACTCCTTGGGGATCCGCCCACCGGTGACCGAGTTGGAGAACTCGTAGAGCTCGCCGCCGGTTGACTCCAGCGGCTCCAACGTGATCTGCACCTTGGCGAACTGTCCCGAGCCACCGGTCTGCTTCTTGTGCGTGAAGTCGTACTTCACCACAGGCCTGCGGATCGTCTCGCGGTAGGCCACCTGCGGCGCACCGACGTTGGCTTCGACCCGGAACTCCCGACGCATCCGGTCCACCAGAATGTCCAGGTGCAGCTCGCCCATGCCGCCGATGACGGTCTGACCGGTCTCCTCATCCTGTCGGACCGAGAAGGTCGGGTCCTCCTCGGCCAACTTCTGGATCGCCGTGCCCAGCTTCTCCTGGTCACTCTTCGTCTTCGGCTCAATGGCCACGTGGATCACCGGGGCCGGGAAGCTCATCGACTCCAGCAGCACCTGCTCCTTGGGATCGCAGAGCGTGTCGCCGGTGGTGACGTTCTTCAACCCGATCATCGCGTAGATATGGCCCGCAGTGGCAAAACTGACCGGGTTCTCCTTGTTGGAGTGCATCTGGAACAGCTTGCCGATGCGTTCCTTGGAACCCTTGGTCGAGTTCATCACGCCAGTGCCCGCTTCAACCCGCCCGGAGTAGACCCGGACATAGGTGAGCCGGCCGAAGAACGGGTGGGTGACGACTTTGAAGGCCAATGCCGCGAACGGCTCGTCGGCTGAAGGTTTGCGGATGATCTCCAGTTCCTCATCGCGCACATCGTGGCCGACCATCGGCGGCACTTCGATCGGTGAAGGAAGGTAGGAGATGACCGCGTCGAGCATGGGCTGAACGCCCTTGTTCTTGAAGGCGGAACCACACAACACGGGGTAGGCCATCGAGTTGACGGTCATATGGCGGATGCCTGCGACCAGCTCATCCTCGGTGACGTCCTCGCCACCCAGGTACTTCTCCATCAGGGCGTCGTCGTGCTCGGCGACCTGCTCGATCAAGGCCTCACGATACTCCGCGGCCCGGTCGACGAGATCGGCCGGAATTTCCTCGACGGTGTAGTCCTCACCGATCGCGACCTCGCCGCGCCAGGTCAGCGCGCGCATCTTGATCAGGTCGACCACACCGATGAAGTCGTTCTCGGCACCGATGGGCAGCTGAATGACCAGCGGCATCGCGCCCAAACGGTCCTTGATGGTGTCGACGGTGAAGTAGAAGTCGGCGCCGAGCTTGTCCATCTTGTTGACGAAGCACACGCGAGGGACGTTGTACTTGTCGGCCTGACGCCACACGGTCTCGGACTGGGGCTCCACGCCCTCTTTGCCGTCAAAGACGGCAACCGCGCCGTCCAGCACGCGCAGGGAACGCTCCACCTCAACAGTGAAGTCCACGTGACCGGGGGTGTCGATGATGTTGATCTGGCTGTCTTTCCAGAAGCAGGTCGTCGCGGCAGACGTGATCGTGATGCCACGCTCCTGCTCCTGCTCCATCCAGTCCATCGTCGATGCACCGTCGTGCGTTTCGCCGATCTTGTAGTTGATCCCGGTGTAGAACAGGATCCGCTCGGTCGTCGTCGTCTTGCCAGCATCAATGTGAGCCATGATGCCGATGTTGCGGACCTTGGTCAGGTCCGTAAGGACGTCGAGTGCCACTACTTCTCTCTTCTCTGCCCCGTGCTCGGGGCGTGCTAGCAAACCTCGTATGCGATGCGCTGGTGCGCCTTGGCCTACCCCGTGGGGCAGCCGAAGCGGGTCATTACCAGCGGTAGTGGGCGAACGCCTTGTTGGCGTCGGCCATCTTGTGCGTGTCCTCGCGGCGCTTCACAGCCGCGCCCAGCCCATTGCTGGCGTCGAGGATCTCGTTCATCAGCCGCTCGGTCATCGTCTTCTCCCGACGCTGCCGTGAGTAGCCCACCAACCAGCGAAGCGCCAGTGTGGTCGACCGGTTCGGCTTGACCTCGATCGGCACCTGGTAGGTCGCGCCACCGACACGACGGCTCTTGACCTCCAAGGCCGGCTTGACGTTGTCCAAGCCCCGCTTGAGCGTGGCCACCGGATCGGTGCCGGTCTTGGCGCGGCACCCTTCGAGTGCGCCGTAGACGATGGTCTCGGCTACGGACTTTTTGCCATCCACCAGGATCTTGTTGATCAACTGGGTCACCAGCGGCGAGCCGTAGACGGGGTCGTCGATGAGGGGGCGCTTGGGCGCAGGTCCCTTACGAGGCATTACTTCTTCTCCTTCTTCGTGCCGTACCGAGAACGAGACTGGTTCCGGCCCTTGACACCCTGGGTGTCGAGCGCGCCTCGGATGATCTTGTACCGCACGCCCGGAAGGTCCTTCACCCGGCCGCCACGCACGAGCACGATCGAGTGCTCCTGGAGGTTGTGGCCTACGCCGGGGATATACGCCGTGACTTCGATGCCGCTGGTCAGGCGCACGCGGGCGACCTTGCGCAGAGCAGAGTTCGGCTTCTTGGGGGTAGTCGTGTAGACGCGGGTGCAGACGCCGCGACGCTGCGGGTTGGCCTTGAGGGCAGGACTGTTACTCTTCTTGATCTTGTCCTGGCGGCCCTTGCGGACCAGCTGGTTGATCGTGGGCACTGATGCTCTTCTCACTCGTCGTTGTCTGTGCCGCACCGAACCTTCCGTGGCGACACTCCTTGGTGTATGCCGTGCGCCCGCCTATCGTGGCGAACGCCGTGGCCTCTCCCCTGCACTTCCCGGCGCAGCCCACACGTCACGTATCGTGATGATCTGGCTGGCCGGACTGCCCGGCGAGAGAATCTCGGGCCTTGCGCTACCCGATGGCATGCAGGCATGACCTACACACAGCCTCCAAGAGTACCGGGACAGCGAAACACCACCAAATCACCGCGTTGACTCATCCAAGATGCCCGCGTAGGTGTGTTCGTTGCCTCATCTCAAAATGCCCGCGTGGGTCCACCATCAAGGATGGAGCTCACTTTGGCAGCCAGACGTCAGATCACGAAGGCCCAGGTAGAGCGGTGGGCCACTGCGACGAAGTCTGAGAAGAGCGCCATCCTGGACGCGGTGTGTGAGGTCACCGGGTGGCACCGCGACCATGCCCGTAAGGCGCTGCGGTTGGCGCTAGCCCGGCGCAACGGCGAGCAGCGGCACGTGCAACGCCGGACCCGACCACCTGCCTACACCTACTCGGCGCAGGCTGTGGAGGTCCTGACCTGGTGTTGGGCAGCGTTGGATGGCCCAGCCGGTAAACGCCTCCATCCTGCGTTGCCGCAGTTGCTGGACAACATGGCCGCCCACGGCCACCTGACCGGGATAGACCCACTCGTGCTGGAGCAGGTGCGGGCGATGTCACCAGCGACGATCGACCGCCGGCTTACCGGTGCCCGGGCCGGTCTGATCGCCCGCAAACCGATCAGTCACACCCGCCCCGGGACGATCCTGAAGTCCTCTATCCCGATGAAGACCTGGCACGAATGGAACGACACGGTGCCCGGCTTCGTTCAGATCGACCTCGTCGGTCACGAAGGCGGAGACAACAACGGGGCGTTCTTCTACTCCCTGGACGCCACCGACGTCGCTACCGGGTGGACCGAGACCATCACCGTACGCTCCAAAGGCGAACGGATCGTGGCATCGGCTCTCGAAGAGTTGCAGCTGCGTTTCCCGTTCCACATCAACGGGATCCACTGCGATAACGGCAGCGAGTTCATCAACCACCACCTCGCAAGGTGGACCAACAGCAGAGCCATCACGTTCACCCGCGGCCGCTCCAGTCACAAGAACGACCAAGCCCACATCGAACAAAAGAACTGGACCGTGGTGCGCCGCAACGTGGGCTACTACCGCTACGACACACGCCGCGAACTCGACCTACTCAACCAGCTCTGGCCACTGACCAGCCTCCAAGTGAACCTGTTCCTGCCACAACAAAAACTGGTCTCCAAAGTCCGCACCGGCGCCATCGTCACCAAGAAGCACGACACCGCCACCACCCCCCTGCAACGCCTGCTCAACCACCACGCCAACCGTCTGGACCCCCACGACCACACACGCCTCCACACGCTGCTGACCGACACCGACCTCATCACCCTGCGACACCGCATCGCCGACATCCAAGCCAACCTCACCGAACTCGCCCGCCGACGCGGCACCATCACACCCAAAGCACGCACCCACCACGTCTACCTCAGCCGCCGCAAAGCAACCCCCACCAAGCGGGCAAAACACGATGAGTCAACGAACCACCCCAAGCGGGCATCTTGACATGAGGCAACAGGATCAGTGGCTTGCCCACGCGCCCGCCAGTCATGGCGCGCAACAGTGGTCCATCGTCAGTGCTGTGTTTCGGTACTCACGGCCATCAGACCTCACTCCTCCAGCGATGGGCGATGCCGCCGGAAGGCACTGACGTCGTCCAAACTCTGCAACGCCTCTGCCGACAGGGGGTGGTCCAGGCCCGCGATCGTGGCTCTCAACTGGTCGGGCGTGTTGGCACCGACGATCGGCGCGCTGACTCCAGGCCTGGACCGCAGCCAGTTGACCGCCGCCTGGGCCGGGGTCTGACCCGCGGCCGAGGCAACGTCGACCAGCGTTTCGATGATGTCCCAGTTGGTGTCGGTGAAGCGGTTCTCTGAGTTCTCTTGGGCGCGCACGCTGTCCGGTAACGCGGCCCCACGCCGATATTTGCCGGTCAGTAGGCCGCCGCCCAAGGGGCTGTAGGGCACCATGCCGACGCCGAAGCGCAGGCAGGCGGGCGCAAGTTCCATCTCCACGTCGCCGCGGGTCGGACTCAGCAGACTGTACTCGGGCTGGACGGAGACGAATGACTCCAACCGGTGGGCGTCGCTGGCCCACAGCGCCTCGACCAGACGCCACGCGCTGAAGTTGGAACAGCCGATGTAGCGCACCTTGCCCTGGCGCACCAAGTCGGTGAAGGCCGACAGGGTTTCATCGATCGGGGTCACCGGGTCGATCCAATGCGCTTGGTAGAGGTCGATGTGATCCACCCCGAGCCGGCGCAGGCTGTCTTCACAGGCCCGCATGATCCACCGTCGAGACAGACCTTCGCGCTGGTGACGCGTGCCGCGGCCTTCGCCGAACGACTCCCCCATCGGGGCGCGCACCTTCGTCGCGACGACCATGTCGTCCCGGTTCCCGCGGGCTGTCATCCAGGCACCCAGAATCTCTTCGCTGACGCCGCCGGGGTTCGAGGACCCACCCATCGATGCCGACCAGGCCGTATACACGTCAGCGCTGTCGAGGAAGTTGCCGCCGACCTCAGCGTAGGCATCGAGCACCTCAAAGGACTGGGTCTGGTCGATCGACCATCCGAACTGCATCGTGCCGAGGCCAACGCGATATACGGTCAGGCCGCTTCGGCCTACCTGCACGTATGGGTCTGTCGGGCTTGTTTCACTGGTCACTGTCGGTTCCTTGGGGGTAGACGGAGATTTTGTGATCGATCAGACGCAATGCTTCATACCGGGCCGCGATCTGTTCTTCGACAAGCGCTCGGTGTGTGCGCCAGGTCAATCGGGTGCGCTTCCAGCGATGGGCTACATCACCTGCCGTGGCGGAAAATGGCGCGGTGGAAATCGGCGCCCTGGACCGCGTGCACTCACCACCGCGAACAACGAAGGGCGGGTATGCCAACCATGAGTCCCGGCATACCCGCCCGTTGAGCGTTGCGACCGATCAGTAGCGGCGGTCGTCCACCTTCAGGTCGTCCAACCGGACAGCCTCGCCCGAACCCGGACCGAAGTTGGCGTACTCGTCGTAGGTGTCGTAGACCGGCACGGCATAAGCCGCAGCCTTGGCCTCCTCGGTCGGCTCCACCGTCAAGTTGCGGTAGCGCGGCAAGCCGGTCCCGGCGGGGATCAGCTTCCCGAGGATGACGTTCTCCTTCAGACCGAGCAACGGGTCACTCTTGGCCTGCATCGCGGCCTCGGTGAGCACCCGTGTCGTCTCCTGGAACGATGCCGCAGACAACCACGAGTCCGTCGCCAACGACGCCTTGGTGATACCCATCAGCTCGGGACGGCCGGAGGCGGGCTTGCCACCCTCGGATACCACGCGTCGGTTCTCTGTCTCGAACCGACCACGCTCGACCAGCTCACCGGGCAGCAGCTCGGCGTTGCCGGCCTCAATGACCGTGATCCGGCGCAGCATCTGGCGCACGATGACCTCGATGTGCTTGTCGTGGATCGACACACCCTGCTGACGGTAGACGTGCTGCACCTCATCGACGAGGTGCTGCTGCGCCTTGCGAGGCCCGAGGATGCGGAGCACCTGCTTGGGGTCGATCGCGCCGACCACGAGCTGGAACCCAGTATTCACGTGCTGCCCGTCGGTCACCAGCAGGCGAGCCCGCTTGCTGACCGGGTATGCGTGCTCGTCCGAACCGTCGTCCGGCACCAGGATCAAGCGCCGAGCCTTGTCGGTGTCCTCGATCTGCACCCGCCCGGTGGCTTCGGCGATCGGGGCCACCGCCTTGGGGGTGCGCGCCTCGAACAGCTCGACCACACGAGGCAGACCCTGCGTGATGTCATCGCCGGCGACACCACCGGTGTGGAAGGTTCGCATCGTCAGCTGCGTGCCGGGCTCACCGATGGACTGGGCCGCGATGATGCCAACGGCCTCGCCGATGTCGACCAGCTTGCCGGTAGCCAGCGAACGGCCATAGCAGCGCGCACAGGTCCCGACCAACGATTCACACGTCAGCACCGAACGTACCTTGACCGACTCCACACCGGAGGCGACCAACGCGTCGATGACTACGTCCCCGAGGTCGATGCCGGCTTCGGCCAGCACCGCCCCGTCGTGCTCGACGTCCATCGCCAAAGTGCGCGCGTACACCGCCGTCTCGACGTCGTCATGCTCACGCAGCGACCCCTCCTCGGTGCGGACCGCAATCGGCATCACGAAGCCGCGTTCGGTGCCACAGTCGTCCTCACGGATGATGACGTCCTGGCTGACATCGACCAACCGACGCGTGAGGTAGCCCGAGTCGGCCGTCCGCAGCGCGGTGTCCGCCAGGCCCTTACGAGCGCCGTGCGTGGAGATGAAGAACTCCAGCACCGACAGGCCCTCACGGAAGTTCGACTTGATCGGACGCGGGATGATCTCACCCTTGGGGTTAGCCATCAGCCCGCGCATACCGGCGATCTGCCGCAGCTGGAACCAGTTACCACGAGCACCCGAGGTGACCATCCGATAAATGGTGTTCGTGTGCGGCATGGTGTCCTCGAGCTCTTTGGCGACCTCGTTACCAGCCTGCGTCCAGATCTCGATGAGCTCTTGACGACGCTCCTCATCGGTGATCAAGCCGCGTTCGTACTGCGTCTGAACCTTGGCGGCCTTGGCCTCGTAGCCGGCCAGAATCTCCGGCTTGCGTGAGGGTGGCATGACATCCGAGATGGCCACGGTGGTGCCTGAGCGGGTCGCCCAGTAGAAACCCGTGTCCTTCAGGGAGTCCAGTGAGGCCGCGACCTGCACCTTGGTGTAGCGCTCAGCCAGGTCGTTCACGATCCCGGACAACCGCTTCTTGTCCACGATCTCGTTGACGAACGGGTAGTTCGGCGGCAGTGTGTCGTTGAACAGCGCACGCCCCAACGTCGTGGAGAACGTGAACGCCGACACCACACCATCGTCGGTAGCCACCGCTCCTTCGGGCAGCTCGAAACCGACCGGTGGCGCAGTATCGGTGACCCGCAGTCGAATCGGAGTCCCCACATCGATGTGCCCGGCATCGAACGACATCTGCGCCTCGGACACCGAGGAGAAGGCACGCTCGTGCGCGCCGCCGTCCTCATCGAACAGCGGTCGCCCCTCGCTCTCGGACGTCAGGTGGTACAGGCCGATGATCATGTCCTGGGTGGGCATCGTCACCGGGCGACCGTCGGCCGGCTTGAGGATGTTGTTGCTCGACAACATGAGGATCCGAGCCTCGGCCTGTGCCTCAGCCGATAGCGGCAGGTGCACCGCCATCTGGTCACCGTCGAAGTCGGCGTTGAACGCCGTGCAGACCAACGGGTGGATCTGAATGGCCTTGCCCTCGACCAGCTGCGGCTCGAAGGCCTGGATACCCAGACGGTGCAGGGTAGGCGCACGGTTCAGCAGCACCGGGTGGTCGGTGATGACCTCCTCGAGGACATCCCAGACCACCGGGCGACCGCGCTCCACCATCCGCTTGGCCGACTTGATGTTCTGCGCGTGGTCGAGATCGACCAGGCGCTTCATCACGAAGGGCTTGAAGAGCTCCAGTGCCATCTGCTTGGGCAGACCACACTGGTGCAGCTTGAGCTGCGGGCCGACCACGATCACCGAACGGCCCGAATAGTCGACCCGTTTGCCGAGCAGGTTCTGACGGAAACGGCCCTGCTTGCCCTTGAGCATGTCGGACAGTGACTTCAACGGACGGTTGCCCGGGCCAGTCACGGCCCGGCCACGACGGCCGTTGTCGAACAACGAGTCAACGGCCTCCTGCAGCATCCGCTTCTCGTTGTTCACGATGATCTCGGGCGCACCGAGGTCAAGCAGCCGCTTCAACCGGTTGTTCCGGTTGATCACGCGGCGGTACAGGTCGTTGAGGTCGGAGGTAGCGAACCGGCCACCATCCAGCTGCACCATCGGGCGCAGATCCGGCGGGATGACCGGGACGCAGTCGAGCACCATACCGACCGGCTCGTTCTTGGTCTGGATGAACGACGTCACGACCTTGAGACGCTTGATGGCGCGGGTCTTCTTCTGCCCCTTACCGGTGGCAATGATCTCGCGCAGCGAGTCGGCTTCGGCAACGAGATCGAAGCTCTCGAGGCGCTTCTGCAGCGCCGTCGCTCCCATGCCACCCTCGAAGTACATCCCGAACCGGTCACGCATCTCGCGGTAGAGAATCTCATCGCCCTCAAGGTCTTGGACCTTGAGGTTCTTGAACCGATCCCAGACCTGGGTGAGCCGCTCGATCTGCTGATCGGCGCGACGCCGGATCTGGTTCATCTCACGCTCGGCGGAGTCGCGGACCTTGCGGCGCGCGTCGGCCTTGGCGCCCTCTGCTTCCAGCTCGGCGATGTCGGTCTCGAGTTTCTTGGCACGAGTGTCGACATCGGCGTCGCGCCGGTTCTCCATCTCCTTGCGCTCGACGTCGATCTGGGCCTCCATCGACGGCATGTCGTCGTGGCGGGCATCCTCATCGACGTGGGTGATCATGTAGGCGGCGAAGTAGATGACCTTCTCGAGGTCCTTCGGTGCCAGGTCGAGCAGGTAGCCCAAGCGCGACGGCACCCCCTTGAAGTACCAGATGTGGGTGACCGGAGCGGCGAGCTCGATATGACCCATCCGCTCACGGCGCACGGCGGCGCGAGTGACCTCGACCCCACAGCGCTCACAGATGATGCCCTTGAAGCGCACCCGCTTGTACTTGCCGCAGTAGCACTCCCAGTCCCGGGTGGGGCCGAAGATCTTCTCGCAGAAGAGGCCGTCCTTCTCAGGCTTCAGAGTGCGGTAGTTGATGGTTTCCGGCTTCTTGACCTCCCCATGACTCCATCGGCGGATGTCGTCCACCGTGGCCAGGCCAATGCGCAACTCGTCGAAGAAGTTGACGTCGAGCACGTGGGTCCTTCTTTCGTGAGATCTCGTAAGTTCTCAGGTAGTTCGAAACTGCTGCTTTTTCCTACTGGCTGATCGGTATGACGCCCGCTCCCAGGTGTGGTGAGCGGGCGTCATACCGCTCTGTCACCTGCTCACACTTCCTCGACCGAACTGGGCTCGCGCCGCGACAGGTCGATGCCAAGCTCTTCGGCCGCACGGAACACCTCGGTGTCGCTGTCGCGCAGGTCGATGTGGGTGCCGTCGCTGGAGAGCACCTCCACGTTCAGGCACAAGGACTGCATCTCCTTGATCAGCACCTTGAACGACTCGGGGATGCCCGGCTCGGGCACGTTCTCGCCCTTGACGATTGACTCGTACACCTTGACTCGGCCAGTGACGTCGTCGGACTTGATCGTCAGCAGCTCCTGCAGCGCGTACGCCGCGCCGTATGCCTCGAGCGCCCAGACCTCCATCTCACCGAATCGCTGGCCACCGAACTGAGCCTTACCACCCAACGGCTGCTGGGTGATCATCGAGTAGGGACCCGTGCTGCGGGCGTGAATCTTGTCATCGACCAAGTGGTGCAACTTCAAGATGTACATGTACCCCACCGCGATGGCTTCAGGGTACGGCTCGCCGGATCGGCCGTCGAAGAGCCGGGCCTTACCGGACTCACCGATCAAGCGTTGACCGTCGCGCGTCGGCAACGTGGACTCCAGCAGACCGGTGATCTCACCCTCGCGGGCGCCGTCGAACACCGGGCTAGCCACCCGAGTGCGCGGCGTCGCCTCGCGGGCATCAGCTGGGATCTGCTCAGCCCACTGCGGGCTACCGGCGATCTCCCAGCCCTGCGCTGCGGCCCAGCCGAGGTGCAGCTCCAGGATCTGACCGACGTTCATCCGGCCGGGCACCCCCAGTGGGTTGAGCACGATGTCGACCGGGGTGCCGTCCTCCATGAACGGCATGTCCTCGACCGGGAGGATCTTGGAGATAACACCCTTGTTGCCGTGCCGTCCGGCGAGCTTGTCGCCGTCGGTGATCTTGCGCTTGTTGGCCACGTAGACGCGCACCAGTTGGTTGACGCCCGGGGGCAGCTCGTCGCCCTCTTCGCTGTCGAAGACCTTGACACCGATCACAGTCCCGGTCTCCCCGTGCGGCACCTTCATCGAGGTGTCGCGCACTTCGCGGGCCTTCTCACCGAAGATCGCACGCAGCAGTCGCTCTTCTGGAGTCAGCTCGGTCTCACCCTTAGGTGTGACCTTGCCGACCAGCAGGTCACCGTCGCGCACCTCGGCACCGATCCGGATGATCCCGCGCTCGTCAAGGTCTGCGAGGACCTCATCGGAGACGTTCGGGATATCGCGGGTGATCTCCTCCGGGCCCAACTTGGTGTCCCGAGCGTCGATCTCGTGCTCCTCGATATGAATCGAGGACAGGACGTCATCCTGCACCAGACGCTGACTGAGGATGATCGCGTCCTCGTAGTTGTGGCCTTCCCAGGGCATGAACGCCACCAGGAGGTTGCGACCCAGCGCCATCTCACCACCGTCGGTCGCCGGGCCGTCGGCCAGGAGCTGGCCCGACTCCACCCGGTCACCCTCGTTGATCCGGGCCTGCTGGTTGTAGCAGTTGCCTTGGTTGGATCGGGTGAACTTGTCCACGCGGTAGCTGGTGTAGGTGCCGTCGTCGTTGGCCACCGAGACAATGTCGGCCGAGACGGCCGAGACCACCCCGGGTTTGTCGGCGCGCACCACGTCGCCGGAGTCCAGCGCAGCGCGCCACTCCATACCGGTTCCGACCAACGGAGCCTCGGCGCGCACCAACGGCACGGCCTGACGCTGCATGTTGGCGCCCATCAGGGCCCGGTTGGCATCGTCGTGCTCCAGGAACGGGATCATCGCGGTCGCTGCCGAGACCATCTGGCGAGCCGAGACGTCCATGTAGTCGACCTCACCGGCCGGAACGTCGACGGCGTCGCCCTCTCGGGCACGCACCAGGACGCGCTCGGTGGCGAAGGTGCCGTCCTCACCCAGCTCGGCGTTGGCCTGAGCGATGACGAAACGGTCTTCCTCGTCCGCAGACAAGTAGTCAACTTCGTCGCTGACCTTGCCGTCGATCACTCGGCGATACGGAGTCTCAACGAACCCGAACGGGTTGATCCGCCCGTAGGAGGCCAACGAGCCGATCAGGCCGATGTTCGGTCCCTCCGGGGTCTCGATCGGGCACATGCGGCCGTAGTGCGAGCGGTGGACGTCGCGGACCTCCATACCGGCACGATCACGGGACAGGCCACCGGGGCCAAGCGCCGAGAGCCGGCGTTTGTGGGTCAGCCCTGCGAGCGGGTTGTTCTGGTCCATGAACTGGGACAGCTGGCTGGTGCCGAAGAACTCCTTGATGGAGGCCACGACCGGACGGATGTTGATCAGGGTCTGCGGCGTGATCGCCTCGACGTCCTGCGTCGTCATCCGCTCACGCACGACCCGCTCCATCCGGGACAAGCCGGTACGGACTTGGTTCTGAATGAGCTCCCCCACGCTGCGGAGTCGCCGGTTGCCGAAGTGGTCGATGTCGTCAACCTCAGCCGGCAGCTGCTCGCGACTGCCGCCGCGAGTGACCTCGATGTCTTCGTCGCCGGCGTGCAACGCCACGATGTACCGGATGGTGGCGACAATGTCGTCCACGCCCAGCACCGACTCGCTCAACGGCGCTTCAAGTCCCAGCTTCTTGTTGATCTTGTAGCGACCGACCTTGGCCAGGTCGTAGCGCTTGGGGTTGAAGTACAGGTTCTCCAGCAGGTTCTGCGCGGCCTCTCGGGTGGGCGGTTCGCCCGGGCGAAGCTTGCGATAGATGTCGAGCAGCGCCTCGTCCTGGTTGGCCGTGTTGTCCTTCTCCAGGGTGAGCCGGATGGACTCGTAGTCACCGAACTCTTCGAGGATCTGGGCCTCGGTCCAGCCAAGGGCCTTGAGCAACACCGTGACGCTCTGCTTGCGCTTGCGGTCGACGCGAACGCCCACCATGTCGCGCTTGTCGATCTCGAACTCCAACCAGGCACCCCGGCTGGGGATGATCTTCGAGGTGTAGACGTCCTTGTCCGAGGTCTTGTCCAACGAACGCTCGAAGTAGACGCCGGGGCTCCGCACCAACTGGGAGACCACGACACGCTCGGTGCCGTTGACGATGAACGTGCCTCGATCGGTCATCAGCGGGAAGTCGCCCATGAAGACGGTCTGGCTCTTGATCTCACCAGTGGAGTTGTTGATGAACTCGGCGGTCACGAACAGCGGCGCGGAGTACGTCATGTCGCGCTCTTTGCACTCATCGATCGAGTACTTCTGCTCTTCGAAGCGGTGATCGCGGAACGATAGCGACATGGAGCCGGAGAAGTCTTCGATCGGGGAGATCTCATCGAAGATCTCCTCCAGGCCTGAGCGGTCCGGCACATCAGTGCGCCCGGCCTCAGCCGCAGCAACGACTCGTGCCTGCCAGTCCTCGTTGCCGAGCAGCCAGTCAAAACTGTCGGTCTGTAAGGCGAGGAGGTCGGGAACCTCCAGCGGCTCCCGAATTTTTGCGAAACTCAACCGGCCAGAAGCCGTACGAGCGGTGGTTACAGTCTTTTTAGCAGTGCGCGAGGCAGCCAAGGATGGTCCTTCCACGGGCCTTTACAAGCGGCTAGGTCAACGCTTTCCCCCTTGCCCCGTGTGCGCACTCGATGCGCTACGTCAGACGTGTTGGTCAAGAGAAACCAACGACTCCGAGGTAGCAAGAAGTGGACGAGGGACGCTGAGTGGGCAGCGCAAACATTGATAGTACACCTGCGGACAGCCTTCGTCCAACGCCCCTCGCGCAACTCCCCGAGCCTCCGGGCGCTCACGAAGGCCCCATCTGCCCCAGCGTGCCACCTTGGTGAACTCTCTGCGTCGAGAACACCACGATCCTCCCTGCAGGTCAGCAGATCGTCAAGTGCGAGATTGTCCCAGTAAGCGCCTCACGCTGGCTGGCAGGGCATCTGGGCGGAGACAGACAAAAGTCGCGGGCATCCCACCGCTGTGATGGGATGCCCGCGACGACATGTCGTTCGCCCGAACAGAAGCGACCGGGCGGCGAGACTACTTCAGGACGACGCTGGCTCCGGCGCCCTCGAGGGACTCCTTAGCCTTGTCTGCGGCTTCCTTGTCGACCTTCTCCAAGATGGCCTTGGGCGCGCTGTCAACGAGATCCTTGGCTTCCTTTAGACCCAGCGACGTCAGCGAACGGACCTCCTTGATGACCTGGATCTTCTTGTCACCAACGGACTCCAGAATGACGTCGAACTCGTCTTGTTCTTCTTCGACCGGGGCCTCGGCCGTGGGAGCGGCAGCGCCAGCCGCGGCAACAGGGGCTGCGGCGGTGACGTTGAACGTCTCCTCGAACTGGGTGACGAACTCGGACAGCTCGATCAGGGTCATCTCCTTGAACGTGTCAAGGAGGTCTTCAGTGCTCATCTTCGCCATGGTGGCGTTCCTTCCTTTTGGTGCCGTGAGTGGCTGTAGTGATGGTGTCGTGGGCGCCGCTGAGGTGCGGGCCTCGCGCGGTTCGGATCACTCCGAGGTCGTGCTGTCGCCACCCTCGGCGACGTCTGCGGTGGCCTCTTGGGCCGGTGCTGCCTCAACCTTGGCGCGCAGCGCTTCGACCACGCGTGCTGTCTGAGACAGCGGGGCGGCAAAGAGCGATGCAGCGTTGCTCAGCGAGGCGTTCATCGCGCCGGCCAACTTGGCCAGCAGCACCTCGCGGGACTCGAGGTCGGCGAGCTTGGTGATGTCGCTCGGGCTGAGCGGCTTGCCCTCCAGCACACCAGCCTTGACCACCAGTGCCGGATGCGCCTTGGCGAAGTCACGCAACCCCTTGGCCGCTTCGACAACGTCGCCGCTGACGAAAGCAATGGCCGAGGGACCTTGCAGGTGCTCATCGAGGCTGGTGACTCCGGCCTCGCTGGCAGCCCGCTTGGTCAGCGTGTTCTTCACGACGATGTAGCTCGCGTGATCACGCATTGACGTCCGCAGCTCCGAGAGTTGCGCCACGGTCAAGCCGCGGTATTCGGTTAGCACGGCTGCCTCCGAGCTGCGGAACTTGTCCGTCAGCTCGGCAATGGCAGCAGCCTTCTCAGGTGTCGCCATGAAGCCTCCTTGTCTCATCTGCCGGCGCCCGGGCATACAAAAAGCCCCGGCAACAGGAGCCAGGGCTTGGGCAGGAGACTGCAACAAACACTCACACCTGCGCTGGTCGCCCGTACGAACGGGACCTTGGCTCACGCTGTCGCACACTGCGGCATCGCTGAGAACCGGCGGTCATTGGTCTCGGCATACTTTAGTGCCCACGCTTGCCTGGCCCAAATCCGCCCCTGTTCTCCCGCCTGGGCAAGGTTATGTGTACCTCGGCCCTGCGATTTCCCCTGATCGGCCAGCACATCCTTGCCCAGGCGGAACACGACTCGGGCACCCCGGTTCCATCCGCGCGGTCTTCCTGACAGTGGACGAGCCCACGTCGGATGAGTTGTTCGCCAGCGGTCCCCATGCGGCAGTGATGGGTGACTAGGACGCGCAGCTCCGGGCGCGGCGCGCAAAGGCAGCCTGGATGAGTCGGCGGACCCGATCCGGATGACGCAGATCATCCCAGGTCAACCGGACTACCTCATAGCCAAGGCTCCGCAGTCGATCTTCGCGGATCTTCTCTTGGTAGACGTCCTCCGGCGTCTGATATTTCAGCATCCCGTCGAACTCGACGATCGTTCGCTGCTCCGCAAAGAGGAAGTCCACCCGTGCCGCGAATCCCAATCCGTTCTCGATGAGCACCTGTGGAACCGGCTCTGGCAGGCCGCACGAGCGCATCACCCAGCGCGCCCGGGACTCCCCCGCCGACTCGATCCGCGCGTCAGCGAGTTCGACGACCAGTCTGGCCGCGGCAACTCCACTGCCGAAGTTGTGCTGGTCAAGTGCCTCGGCAAGATCGCCGACCGTGCAGGATCCGCCATGCAGCGCCGAATCTGCCGCCACCATCCCGGCGCAGGCACCGAAGGTGCCCGCCATGTGGATCACTGAAAGGGCTGGGGTTGTCGTTTTCAACCCGTCAACCAGGATGACTGACGTCGCCGGCACCGGCGCGTGGACCTGGACAAGGCCGTCAGATCGGCCACGCTGGGAGTCGGTGCGGACGAGGTGGACCCGATTGTCTCCACCGAATACCGCCACGCCGTGGATGGCCAAGGCACTGTGGTGGCTGAGCGCCAGCGCCCGAGATCCGTCGGGGTTGAGACTCTGCATGACTGCTCGACCGCGAATCGCGTGCTTCTCCCAGGCTGTGGCATCCACCCATTTCTCGGCCTCGACGACAACGTCACGGCGAAGCCTGATGAGCTGTCTGCGCCGGACCAACCGATCGACTGCCTGCCGGGAACACCCCAGTCGCCCCAGTTGCGCAACGGAGGCAACGCCGTCGTGCGCAGCGAGCGCTTCGGATACCCGGTCGTCCATGGGCAGACTCTGCCAAATGTCGGGCAGGCTGACCGGAGTTATCCACAAGACCGAACCTGGGCAAGGTTATGCACTCGAGTCGGGGGAAATCGCGAGCCCCCGCAGTGCATAACCTTGCCCAGGTGACGTGGTGGAAGACCTACTCGGCGTCGGCGGCCACCGCGCTCTTCGAGGAGTCCAGCGGTATGCCGGGGCCCATCGAGCTGCTCATCGTGGCCTTGGTGATGTAACGGCCCTTGGCGGCAGAAGGCTTGAGTCGCATCACTTCGTCCATCGCTGCAGCGTAGTTCTCCGCAAGGGAGGTGGCCTCGAACGATGCCTTGCCGATAATGAAGTGCAGGTTGGCGTGCTTGTCGACGCGGAACTCGATCTTCCCGCCTTTGATGTCAGCAACAGCCTTAGCCGTGTCCATCGTCACAGTGCCGGTCTTCGGGTTCGGCATCAGGCCCCGGGGGCCGAGCACCTTACCGAGACGACCGACCTTGCCCATGAGGTCCGGAGTGGCTACGACGGCGTCGAAGTCCAACCATCCACCAGCGACCTTGTCGACGAACTCATCGGACCCGACGTAGTCCGCGCCAGCTTCGCGAGCAGCCTCGGCACGGTCGCCATTGGCGAAGACCAACACGCGTGCGGTCTTACCGGTGCCGTGTGGCAGGTTGACCGTGCCCCGGACCAGCTGATCTGCCTTACGGGGGTCGACACCCAGCCGGAGCGAGACCTGGAGGGTCGCGTCGTAGCTGGTGACCGAGGTTTCGCGAGCCAGCGCGATGGCCTCCTTCGGGGCGTACAGGGCGTCGGCGTCGATCTTCTCGGCGGCCGCGCGATATGCCTTGCTGCGCTTCATGTGTGCTCCTTGGTGCTGTGTTGTGGAGATGTGGTCAAGCGGACCAGCGCTGGCCCTGCCACGTCGCATGTCCGGACGTCCCGGTTGCGAGATTGTGCGGTCTTGTTCATACGGTGCCAGGCTCGCAGGGAACGCTGAGCCTGTATGTCGAACGGCGGGTCAGCCTTCGACGGTCACACCCATCGACCGAGCGGTGCCGACGATGATCTTGGCGGCCTGGTCGATGTCGTTGGCGTTCAGGTCGCTCATCTTGGTTTCGGCGATCTCGCGCACCTGCTCCTGGGTCAGCTTGGCGACCTTGGTCTTGTGCGGCTCGCCCGATCCTTTGGCCACACCCGCGGCCTTCTTGATCAGCTCGGCGGCCGGCGGCGTCTTGGTGATGAACGTGAAGGAGCGGTCCTCATAGACCGTGATCTCCACCGGCACAACGTTGCCGCGCTGGGCTTCGGTCGCGGCGTTATACGCCTTGACGAACTCCATGATGTTCACGCCGTGCTGACCGAGGGCCGGACCCACGGGCGGGGCTGGAGTGGCCTGACCTGCCTGGATCTGCAGCTTGATGAAGCCGGACTTCTTCTTGGACTTAGGGGGCATGATGTGTCTCTTTCTGATGGTGGGCCGACGCCGCGGGCGATGACCCGGTTGCAGTACGCAAAGGCGGAGCCTTTGAGTGTGAGTCCTTATTCAGTTGTCGTGTGGGGCGCCGAGCCAGTGCGGTGGGCATGCAGCTGAGGCGCGTGGTTGCCGTGTGGAGTTCGCCGGGGCGAAACTCCGTGCGACTAGATTTTGGCGACCTGGTTGAAGGCCAGCTCGACCGGAGTCTCCCGGCCGAAGATGGAAACCAGGACCTTGAGTTTCTGAGACTCCGGGATGACCTCAGAAATCGTGGCAGGCAGTGTCTCGAACGGTCCTTCCATGACGGTGACGGACTCACCGATCTCGAAGTCGACCTCAGGTGCCGCGCCCTTGCGAGCGGCACCGCTGACACCGCCGGCAGCCTTGGTCTCGGCTGGCTGTTCGAAGACCGGCGCCAACATGGTGATGACCTCGTCGATGCTCAACGGCACAGGTTGGTGAGCGTTCCCCACGAAGCCGGTGACCCCCGGGGTATGCCGTACCGCGCCCCACGACTCGTCGGACAGGTCCATCCGGACCAGGACATACCCGGGCATGCGCACCCGGCGCACCTGCTTGCGCACACCGGACTTGATCTCGGTGACCTCTTCCATCGGCACTTCGACCGCGAAGATGTAGTCCTCCATGTTCAGGCTGGTGATACGCGTTTCCAGGTTGTGCTTGACCCGGTTCTCATAGCCCGCGTAGGAGTGGACGACGTACCACTCGCCGAACTGAGACTGTAGCGTCGCACGGAACTCAGCGGCGGGGTCAACGACTGCGTCCTCGGCGATGTCGTCCGCGACCTCAGCCGTCTCGACCTCTTGGCCAGCGGCCACTTCGGCGTCGACAACCTGAACAGGCGTCTCGGCTTCGGGTGCTTCAGCAACGCCGACCTGTGTGGTCGCGCCTTCTTCGTCCGTGTGGCCCGTGGGCTCCTGCGACATCTAGAACTTCCTCACTTCTTCTTCACTAGTGACCGGTTGCGGCCTCGATCAACACTGTCGGCAATCGGCGATCCTTCGCCAGCCGCGCCTGCTAGCCGAAGACCAACTCGACGAGACGCTGGAAAATCTGATCCAGACCGAAGACGAAGGCCATGATGACGCTGACGAACACGAGGACGACAATGGTGTACGTCACAAGCTCGCGCTGGGTCGGTCTGACGACCTTGCGCAGCTCACTCATCACCTGGGCGACGAACGAACCTGGCCGCGCCGGCAGTCCGCCCCCCGAGCGGGAACGCTCGGCACCCGAGGTGTCGCGTGGGCTGGGATTACTCACGTCCGCGCCTCCGTTTCGATGGTCAGTGATAACACGCTTGGCCACATGGCCGAGCAGGGCAAGAGGGACTCGAACCCACAACCGCTGGTTTTGGAGACCAGTGCTCTACCAATTGAGCTATTGCCCTTCGTGAAGCACCTGCCTGACGCGGGGCACAGCCGAGCCTTGGTGGTTACAACACCCAAAGGGGCAGTCTACGACAGCGATCTAGTGATGGCGAAACGCTCTCGGTCACCGTCTCGGCTGCGGCTCACCCAGGCATGACCGGGCAGCCGTGACTCACGGCACGCTTGCCCAGAGCAGAGGCCGGGGTGGAAGGATAGTGCTGTGACTGCAGCCAGAGAACAACCTGCCCGACCTCGCCTGTCGACGAGGATCGCCTCGATTGCCGAGTCGGCGACTCTAGCGGTCGATGCCAAGGCCAAGGCGCTGAAGGCCGAGGGTGCGCCGGTGATCGGCTTCGGCGCAGGCGAGCCCGACTTCCCGACCCCCGACTACATCGTCGCGGCCGCGGTGGCGGCGGCAAGCGACCCGGTCAACCACCGTTACTCCCCGGCAGGCGGTCTACCCGCGCTCAAGGAGGCCATCGTCGCCAAGACCGAACGGGACAGCGGGTATGCCGTCACGCCAGCCAACGTCGTCGTCACGAACGGCGGGAAGCAGGCGGTGTTCAATACGTTCGCGGCCTTGCTGAACCCAGGCGACGAGGTCGTTCTCCCCAGCCCCTACTGGACGACATACCCCGAGTCCATCCGGTTGGCCGGCGGCACTCCGGTCGAGGTTTTCGCCGGCGTGGACCAGGGGTACCTGGTGACCGTCGAGCAGCTGGAGGCCGCCCGCACTGATGCCACCAAGGTGCTGCTGTTCTGTTCTCCGTCCAACCCCACGGGCGCGGTCTATCCGAGCGACCAGGTGGAAGCTATCGCTCACTGGGCCTTGGAGCATGGCCTCTGGGTCGTCACCGACGAGATCTACGAGCACCTGCTCTATGACGGTGCCACCGCACCGTCGATGCCGGCCCTGGTCCCCGAGCTGGCCGACACCTGCGTGGTGGTGAACGGCGTGGCCAAGACATACGCAATGACGGGGTGGCGAGTGGGCTGGATGTTGGCCCCGAAAGATGTCGCCAAAGCCGCGACCAACCTGCAGTCGCATGCCACCTCGAACGTTGCCAACGTCTCCCAGCGTGCAGCAGTCGCTGCCCTGCAGGGATCGCTGGAGGCGGTGCTGCAGATGCGGGTGGCCTTCGAGCGACGCCGGGCCACCATCACCTCGATGCTGAATGAGATCGAGGGGATCCAGTGCCCCACCCCCCATGGCGCGTTCTATGTCTACCCCAACGTCGAGGGGCTGCTCGGGCGCACCTTTGCCGGTCGCACGCCGACGTCGTCGGTGGAACTGGCCGAGATCATCTTGGAGGAAGCTCAAGTGGCCGTTGTGCCCGGCGAGGCGTTCGGCCCCAGCGGCTACCTGCGGTTGTCCTATGCGCTGGGAGACAACGACCTCGTCGAGGGCGTTGAGCGCATGCAGTCACTCCTGGCTTAGCCGCACCTCCCGCCTGGGCAAGGTTATGCGCGTAAGTCGGGGGAAATCGCAGCCCCAGATGCGGCATAACCTTGCCCAGGCGAGCTTAGTCGTCGCCCAGCAGCTCAAACGAGCGCATCCGCCAGCCAGCCAGGAAGACTCCCCCCACACCGATGACGACGATCGCGCACACGGCATACAGCAGACTCATGTCGCGGCTCACCAGAACGATGCCCTCGTCCACAGCGGCGACTACCCGACGGCCGAAGAAGCCGGTCGAGATGTAACGCAGGCCGTCCAGCCACGAGGCTAGCGCGCCCTCGAAGATGATCACGTAGATCAGCCCCGCGATCGTGCCGTGTCTGGTCAGGGTGGCCAACGCTACGAACAACCCGCAGTAAGCCAAGCCGGCGCACGCCGCGCCCAACCCGATCGCGAACGCCTGAGCGGGCTCGTCGACCTCCAGGATCAGGGCCGAGGCACAGATCGACCCCGCCCCGAGCACGAGGGTCAGCGCCAACGCCACGGCCACCTTGCTGATGACGATGGTGTACCGAGAGATCGGCTTGGACAGCAGGTAGACGATCGAGCCGTCCTCGATCTCCGGCCCGAGCACCCCATTGGTGACCAGCAAGGCGACCAGGGGTAGCACCAAGGAGAAGCCGAACACCATCGTCACCGGCTCGACACCGAGCGACCCGTCCACCAGGGCCACGGTGACCACCGACAACAACACCAGGAGGGTGGGCAACAACAGCAAGAGGATCCCGCGGCGTTGACCCACCACTGAGCGCCAGGACAGCCGAGCAATCGTGGCATTCATGGCGCGACCAAGTAGGCGAAGACCGACTCCAGCGATTCGTCGGTGGGGGTGAGCTCGTGCAGCGTGATCTTCGCCTCCCGTGCCACCACCGGCAGTCGGCGAGCGAAGGTCCCGAGGTCTGTCACCTCGACCTGAAGGCCTCCCAGGCGATCCAGGCTCACAGCCAAGACGCAGTCCAGCCCGATCAACCGGCCGGCCAACTGACGATCCTGGCTACATCTGATCCGGTAGCGGGTCGGGCGATCTGTCATCAAGGCCCGGATCGCACCGAAGTCGCCGGAGGCGGCGTGGCGTCCGGCGACGACGACCTCGACGTGGCGTGCGATCTGCTCGACCTCCTCCAAGATGTGCGAACTGAACAGCACGGTCCGGCCCTGTTCGCCCATCTGTGTCAACAGACCCATCAGATGGATCCGCTGCCGAGGGTCGACGCCGTTGAACGGCTCGTCGAGCAACAACACGCTCGGATCGTGCACGAGGGCCGCGGCCAGCTTGGTGCGTTGCCGCATGCCCTTGGAGTAGGTGCTCATCAACCGGCCGGCCGGCTGAACCATATCGACGGTGGCCAATGCCCGCTCGGCAGCTTCACCGGGGTGAGGTAGAGAGTGCAGCTCGGCATTAGCCTGCACGAACGCTCGACCACTGAGGTAGCCGAAACTCGCCTCTCGCTCGGGCACCAGCCCGAGGGTGCGGTATGCCGCCGTGTTGCGCCATACCGCCTCGCCGTCCAGCTCGACGGTCCCCGCTGACGGTGCGAGGAACCCGGCCATCATGGCGATCAACGTCGTCTTGCCCGCGCCATTGGGGCCTAGCAGGCCGGTGACTCCGGGACCGATCTGCAGGCTCACGTCGTTGACAGCGACGACGTTGCCGTACCAGCGCGAAACCTCACCCAACACCATCGTGCTCATCGGGTGCCCTGATCGTGATAGCGACGGACCAACCACCACAGGCCGACCCCGAGCAGAGCGGCGGCGAAGATCACGTACACCACGGTCATGGCCGCGCTGGCCGGAGACAACGGGTAGAACTCAGTGCCGTCCAACACCCCGGCCGAGATTCCGTCGACCAGGGAAAACGGCGAGAACAACCCGGCCCACTCACCCAGCGCCTCGTTGCCGGCGCCCACGGCGATCCCTTTCACCGAAGCCACGAACCCGTTGGACACCAGCAGGGCAACAATGATGGCACCCACCGCCAACCCACGCCGCAGGGTGAAGGCGCTGACCAGCCCGGAGACGGTGGCCAGCACCAGCGCGAGCAACGCGATACCGGCGATCGCCTGCAGCAGGTCGACGGTCTGCTCGGTGAAGTCGGCCTCGGCGGCGAGGGCCCCGGCATACAGCAGCAGCATCGGGATGAGGGTGAAGACGAAGATCGCCGTCACCAGGGAGGCCCACCGGACCAGCGCGAACAGCGTCGCAGACAGCGGGCGAGCCAGGTAGAGCACGATCGAGCCGGAGCGCAGGTCACGGGTGAACAACACCGGAGCCTGCCCCGCGACAAAAATGATGATGAGCACGAATGTGGTGTTCGCATACGTGCTGTAGTCGACGAAGTTCCCGCCGAAGCCGGACACCACCATGATCGCGACGATGATCGCAGCCGGGAAAAGCGCGAGCGCCAGCATTGTCATCGGCAACATCTTTGCCTTGCCCGAACGTCCCAGTCCATAGGCGTTGAGCAGTCCGGTGAGGAACAGGGAACCGGCGATGGCCCCCAGTGAGAGGCGAGGGCCGGTGTAGGTGCGATAACCGATGTCGTGGATGACTCCACCTGAGGCACCGCCGCTGGACGGCAGGTCACCGCCCCTGGCGCCATCACTCGTGGCGGGAGGTGCTGCCTGCCCGGGTTCACTGGCCATGGGTGCTCCCGACCGAGAAGACGTCTTGGATGTGGCCCTGCTCGGGTTGCATCCGGATCAGACCAAGATCAAGATCGCAGGCGGTGTCGCGGATGATGTCCTGCGCGCTGCCGTTGCGCAGGGCGCGTACGTCGACCTCGATCAGCGTGCGCCGTGGACGGCAGGGCAACCCAAGGGCGGCGAGCGCTTCTCCCATCCGGTGCTGAGCGGCGGTGTCGCCGAGCACCTCCACCAACAGCACTCCGGTCTGCGAGGTGAGCACAGAGGTTGACTGGGCGCTGAGGAGGTGCCCCGCGTCCAGCACGATGACCTGGTCACTGACGCGCTCCAGCTCGCCGAGCAGGTGCGAGGTCACCAGGACCGGGATGCCGAAGTCCCGTCCGATCCGCGAGATCAGCTCGATCATGTCGTCGCGAGATGAGGGGTCCAGCCCGTTGGTGGGCTCGTCCAACATGACGAGCTGAGGATCGTGGGCCAGCGCCTGGGCCAGTTTTGCACGCTGCTTCATTCCGGTGGAGTAGCCGCCCATCAGCCGATACCGCTCCTCGGCGAGCCCGACGTGACGCAAGACATCGGCGGCACGCTCGCGCGCTGCGGTCGGCGGCAGCCCGGACATCCGACCCATGTGCACGATGAAGTCGATAGCCCGCACGTCCGGCGGCAGGCATTCGTGCTCGGGCATGTAGCCCACCACCGAACGGATCGGCACACCACCGGCCGTGATGTCGTGGCCCAAGACTTTCGCCGAGCCGGCCGTGGGCGCCAGGAGTCCGAGCAGGATCTTGATCAAGGTCGACTTGCCTGCGCCGTTGGCCCCGACCAGACCGGTGACCCCACCGGAGACATCGACAGTCAGGTCATTGATCGCGGTGACGCTGCCATAGCGCTTCGTCAGCCCCTGCGTCGCGATCACGGCCATCCCAGCACCCTAGTGCCGCGCATGTAAACCTATGACATGACTCGCATGGTGGCCGACCTGCCGAAGGCTCATCTGCATCTTCACTTCACCGGCTCGATGCGTATCGGAACGTTGCGCGACTTGGCCCGGCGGCACGGCCTACACCTACCGGCTGCCCTGATGAAGCAGTGGCCACCGACGTTGAGCGCGGCCGACGAACGCGGGTGGTTTCGCTTCCAACGGTTGTATGACGCCGCGCGGGCATGCGTGCGGGACGAGGCGGACATGCGGAGGATCGTGCGCGAAGCGGCCGCCGACGACGCCCGGGAAGGGTCGGGGTGGTTGGAGATTCAGGTCGACCCGACGTCCTACGCACCGCTGGTAGGCGGCATTACCCCCGCACTCGAAATCATCCTGGACGAGGCCAGGTCGGTCAGCGCTAGAAGCCGGACGCAGGTCGCCGTCGTGGTCGCCGCCAGCCGGATGAAGCACGCCTACGATGCGCGGGCACTGGCCCGGTTGGCTGCGCGCCATGCCGGTGATCAGGCCGGCACCGTGGTTGGGTTCGGGTTGTCGAACGACGAGCACCGGGGCACCACGAGCGAGTTCGGCCGGGCTTTCGAGATCGCGCGCCGGGCAGGTCTGGCCTCGGTGCCGCACGCCGGAGAGCTGCTCGGCCCGGACCATGTGGCCCAAGCACTCCTGTCGTTGGCGCCGGACCGCCTCGGCCACGGGGTGCGCGCCGTGGAGGACCCTGCAGTCTTGGCCCGAGCCGTCGACGCCGGGATCACGCTCGAAGTGTGTCCGGCCAGTAACGTGTCTCTCGGGGTCTACCCGGACCTGGCTTCGGTGCCGTTGCCGAGCCTGTGGGACGCCGGCGCCCGGATCGCGCTGGGAGCCGATGACCCGTTGTTGTTCGGCTCCCGCCTCGTCGATCAGTACGAGTCGGCTCGGCAGGACCATGGGTTCAGCGATGAGCAGCTGGCGCAGCTGGCGCGGATGTCGATCGCCGGCTCACGGGCCCCCACAGCAGTCAAAGCCGACCTTAGCAGCGGCGTCGACGACTGGCTCGCGCGTGATCCCTTTGGCGACCCCGCCTGATCAGTTCCGCGGTTGTGGGTCCACCGGCGTCAGGGCACTGGTGATGTGGATGTCATCCTGGTCCAGCACCGTCGCCAGGACGCTGTAGATCCGGATGATCATGTCCTCGTCGGCCCGAAGCACGACGACCTCCAGGCCGCCTTCAGGCGAGGCAGTCCACGAGAACACGTTGGGTAGGTCGGCCCGGGCCAAGGTGTCCATCGCTTGATACACCGCATCTCGGGCGGGCACCTCCGCAGCCTCGACGCACAGCCCGCCGGGCCAGACCTCGCGCAGCGCACTTTGCACGGGGGCGACCTCGGCGTCCTCGACCAGCAACACGTTCAACACCGACGATTCGTCGCTCATGAACGAGCTTGCATAGTCCGGATTGTCCTCCAGGAGCGCGATGGCCGATGCTCGGGCGCTCTCTGACTCAGGTGAGAGCGGGTCCAGTACGGAGCCGCCACCAGTGGCGAACGGGTCGGCACATAACGTCGTCAGGGGGTCCGATCCAATGCCACCATCAGGCTCGACCGAGAAGCCCGGCGGACTCGGCGGCTGAGTCAAGGTGAACGTCGCCCCGTCGAAGGTGCCGACGACCCGGGCCTGGCCCCACCGAACGTTTTGAGCCATGGAGTAGGGCGGCATCTCCTCCCAGGCGAGGCCGAGCAGGAGCGGACCGGAGCATTGCGGGGGGTAAGTCTCGACGTAGGGCGCCAGACACAGCACCGGCGGATCGTCGTCGACCTGCACCACCAACCCTTCACCGGTCAACACCGCATTCGGGCGTACTGGCACATTCAGGGTCGAGGTTGCCGTAGCGAGGTCTTCGGGCATCGCGGCCGATCCCTGCGTCTGCTCGGTTTGGTCTTCGCTGGGTGTGGCACTCGGCGCAGTGGTGTCGCCGGTCGCTGCACTGCGCACGTCATCGGCACATCCGGCGGTGAGCGTCGCCAAGGCCACCACAACAGCTACGGTTCCGCGCCGTGCCCGGCCAGCGCGTCCAGCCACCACCTGCCCGCTCGCGTGCTCGACCGATCGCCTCATGCCAGGTATGACGAAGGACCAGCGCTGCCCGTTCCCGCTCTTCATCGGTTCCTCACTGTCCGCTTCGATAAGTTGCTGATGGTGTCGCCCGAGGCTACCCGCGGCGTGAGCCCTAGAGGCTGACCCCGACCAAGACGGGCTCGTTGACCAACCGCACCCCGAAGGCATTCTCGACGCCGTTTCGGACGGCACCGGCCAGGTCGATGATGTCGCTCGTTGCTGCATTGCCCCGATTGGTGACCGCCAAGGTGTGTTTGCTGGACAGCGCCGCCGGACCGGGCAGACCATAACCCTTGGTGAAGCCGGCCTTGTCGATCAACCAGGCCGCCGACGTCTTGACCATGCCATCGGCTCCCCTCGTGCCGCCGAACTGCGGTGGCAGCGGATGCTCAGCGCCCAGGAGTGCCCGGCTCGCGGCTCGCACTTCAGCCATCTGTGACTCCGGCAGCACCGGGTTGGTGAAGAACGACCCGCAACTCCACGTGTCGTGATCGTCCGCGTCAAGCACCATGCCCCGCCGGCGGCGCTGCTCCAATACCCCCTCACGGGCCTCGCCCAACGGGACACGAGCGCCGACCGCTACTCCCAGACCCGCCGCCAGATCGGCATACTCGATCGGCGCGGACTGCGACATGTTGCGCAGCTGAAAGGACACCGACAGGACCACATACCGAGACGTCGGGTCGGCCGAGTGCTGCGCGGACTCCTTCAACAGGCTGTGCCGATAGGAGAACGCGCAGTCGGCGTTGGCCAGCGTTCGCACACGGCGTTCGACCCGGTCATACACCCGGACTGCCCAGATCGTCTGCGCGACCTCTTGGCCGTAGGCGCTGACGTTCTGCACCGGGGTCGCCCCCGTGCCGCCAGGTATGCCGGACAATGCCTCGATCCCCGACCAGGACTGCTCGACCGCATAGGCAACCAGGTCATCCCACGGTTCACCGGCAGCCACCCGCGCGATCACCCCACCGCAGGCGTCGTCGGACTCCACCCGCACACCCCTGGTAGCGATCTGGATCACCGCACCGTCGAAGCCCTCATCTGCCACCACGACATTCGAACCACCCGTGACGACCAGCAGCGGGACCCCCCGTGCGTCGACATCAGTGATGGCCTCGATGAGTTCCGGCTCGGTGCAGACCCGGTGCATTTCTCGCGGCGGACCACCCACCCGCATCGTGGTCAGCTCAGACAACGGCTGCACGTTCATCGCAGCGCAACGACCGCGATGGCCCGGCCCAACACCTTGGCTCCGTCGCTGGTGACGCTCAGCTCCACGCTGACCTGGCCGGCTTCCAGGTCCACCTTCTTGACGTGCGCAGCGACCACTACTTCGGCTCCGGTGTCGGCCGGGACAATGACCGGGTTGGTGAAGCGGGCGCTGTAGGCCACGATGGCAGCGGGGTCATCGAGCCAGTCGCCCAGCACCTCCACTGCGGCGCCCATCGTCCACATGCCGTGGGCGATCACATCCGGCAAACCCACCGAGTGGGCGAAGTCCTCATCCTGGTGGATCGGGTTCTGGTCACCGCTGGCTGCGGCGTAGGCCACCAGACTGGCGCGGTCGATGGGGACCGATCTCGCCGCGATCTCTTGCCCGGGCTTCAGGTCGCTCACACTCGGCGTGCTCATGACACCCCCTCCGGGCCGCGGACTACGATCATCGAGACCACCGTACTCAGCGGCTCTCCGGCAGGCCGGGTCAGCTCCGTGCGGGTGGTGACCATGGTGTGCCCACCCGCTTGACGCAGCGCGTCGATGTGCAGCGTTGCCACCACTTCCTCCCCGCCGACAATCGGTTGATGGTGGGTAAAGCGCTGCTCGCCGTGCACCACCCGGTCAAAGTCGATGCCCGCGTCGGGATCGGCGATGTACTGGGCCTCGGTCTCCTGGGCGATGACGACGGCGAAGGTCGGTGAGGCGACCACGCCCGAATACCCGCGTGCCTTGGCTGCTTCAGCATCGCGGTGCACCGGGTGGTCGGCTCCGACCGCCTCGGCGAAAGCGGTGATGCGTGAGGGCGGCACCACACGCGCTGGGGTCGGCGGGTAGACCCGCCCGGCGAAATCGAGGTTCACTGCCATAGTGCGACCACCCTAGTGCGGCCGCCGACCCCACACATGCCTCAGGCCCCTACCCAAAGTGGGTAAGGGCCTGGAGAAGCGACCGCAGTGAGCGGTCACAGAGCGGCTCGGGGAGGAGTACCTCAGCGAGTCTCGCGGTGCGCGGTGTGCGTGCGACACCTCGAGCAGAACTTCGCCATCTCCAACCGGTCGGGGTTGTTGCGGCGGTTCTTCTTCGTGATGTAGTTGCGCTCCTTGCACTCCGTGCACGCGAGGGTGATTTTGGGGCGGACGTCGCCACTCTTGCTAGCCACGGGTGAACCTGCTCTCGGGTTGTCTGTCGGTGCTGAGTCTTGCTGCTGCTCGTTGTGCTGTTTTCGCTGTGCTGGTGGTCATTGTGCTGGTAGCGGGGGCGGGTATCGATCCCGCGACCTCACGATTATGAGTCGTGCGCTCTAACCATCTGAGCTACCCCGCCTCGGGCGTGGCCAACGAGCGAACGACCACTTCATTGCGAGCCCCCAAACGGAATCGAACCGTTGACCTTCTCCTTACCATGGAGACGCTCTACCGACTGAGCTATAGGGGCGGATCCGTGGCCCCGGGCATCGCCCGCCGGCTACCGGCGCTGTGCAAGATTACACGGCCCCGGCGCAGAGCACGAAATCGACGCGTGCCACCGTATCCCGACGCTGGGCACCGGGATGCGGAGTCAGTCGTTGGTGACCTGCCCCACCATGTGGCTGCGTTTACCGGACCGGTCGGTGACCGCGAAGTCGTAGCCGGCGTCGTGGCTGACCGCTCGGAAGGACACGGTGGACGGCAGCACGATCGGCTTGCGGAACTCGACCGAGACCGTATGCCGGTCCCCGAGTCGCCCCTCCAGCGCGGCCAGTGCTCGGGCGTGGGTCCACATGCCATGCGCAATCGTTCCCGGGAAGCCGAACGCGCGCGCCACAAGCGGGTTGACATGGATCGGGTTGACGTCGCCGGAAGCAGCCGCATAGCGGCGTCCCAGATCTGCCGGACAGCGCCACCTGGCCCAGCTCGTCGACGCATCGGCCAGTGAGCTGGCACGCCGGCCTGTGGGTTCCGGTGCTGGCAGCGGGGAGCCACGCTGACCAGCGCGCCCGGCACTGCCGCCATCCCCGGCACCCCCAGCAGGATCGCGGCCCTCATCGTGCTGGTCGACCTGCTCGGCGGCCTTGGCCCCTTGAGCCAGGTATGTGCTGACTCCCCGCCAGACGATTTCGTCCCCGACCCCGGCCTGACCGACCATCTGGACGGTGGCCCCCTTGCGATGGGGTCGCAGATCCCGCGCCCAGGAAGTCAGGGTGAGCGGTTCGCCCACTCCCACCGGCCGAAACATGGTCATCTCGTTGCTCAGGTGGACCATGCCCAACGCCGGCAGCGGGAAGTCCGGCGCCGCCAGCAGGTGTATCTGAGTGGGAAACGTCAGCACATGCAGGTAGGTGATCGGCAGCGCATCGCGCAGGGTGAAGGCACATGCCCGGGCGTAGGCTGCAAGGCGCTCGATGTCGACCTGCTGATCACTCAGCACGACCCGACGTGCGGGCAGCGAAGGCACCGCCGCGCGATCGCTGCGGCGGGGCAGGACGCGGCGCGCCACGGCCCGAGCGATCATCGACCCCATGGCGGGGGCCGCCTCCAACACCTCCACCTCGGTGTCGGTCGAGTCCATCGAGTGCTCACTGGGGTAGGCCGTGCCAGCCTGGGACGGGCAGTTCATGCCGCTACCTACCGATCTGCGACTGACCGCAGACCCGCAACACCTGACCGGTGACCGCCGAACTGGCCGGGTCGGCAAAGTAGGCAATCGCCTCAGCCACATCGACCGGTTTCCCGCCCTGTTGGACCGAGTTGAAGCGGCGAGCAAACTCTCGGGTGGCCGGCGGAATCTTGCCAGTCATGTCGGTCTCGATGAAGCCCGGTGCGACCGCGTTGACCGTGATCCGGCGATCCTGCAGGTGCGGCGCCAGGGCGCGGACGGCGCCGATCACCCCCGCTTTGCTGGCCGCGTAGTTGGCCTGGCCACGGTTGCCGGCGATCCCGCTGGTCGATGCCACCGACACAATGCGACCGCCGTCGGCCAACCCGCCAGCCACCCACGGGTCGAGCAAACCCTCGTTGATCCGCAGAGCCGCGCGCAGGTTGACGTCCAGCACGCTCCCCCAGCGTTGCGCATCGGTATTGGCCAGGAGCTTGTCCCGGGTGATACCGGCGTTGTGCACGATGGCGTGAATGCGCCCCTGTGGCCCGAACCGGCTGGCGACGTGGTCGGCGATCCGCCGTCCGGCATTCTCGGCAGTGATATCGAGTTGCAAGGCCGTGCCGCCGAGCCGGTTGGCGACCTGCGCCAAGGCATCCCCGGCAGCGGGCACATCGATGACCACCACGTCGGCGCCGCCGTCGGCGAAGACCTCGGCAATGCCGGCGCCGATACCGCGAGCCGCTCCCGTGACCACAACTACCTTGCCCGCGAACGCCGTCTCCCGGCTGGGTTCGGCATACCGGTCATTGCCCACCTGCAGCGGTTGACCGCTGACGTATGCCGATCGCCCCTGCAACAGGAAGAGCATGGTGGAGGCAATGCCGGCTGCCGTGGAGTCAGCGACCTGCACCAGGTTCGCCGTCGCACCGGCACGCATCTCTTTGCCGACGCTGCGCACGATGCCCTCCAACGCCTGGCCCACCGCAGAAGCCTGCACGCCGCTGAGCTTGTGCGGGGCTACTCCGATCACGATCACCCGACCGCTGGGCTCCATCGCTTTCATAGCCGGTCGCAGGATGGCGCGGACGTGCTCCAGGTCGTCAATGGTGCGGGCCATCGTCGCGTCGAGCACGATCCCTCCGATGCGTTCAGGGTATGCCGGCACCTCGCCCGCGCTTTCGTCGGCGGGCCCAGCGTTGTCGCCGGAGTCCACCAGCGCCGGGACCGAGGGCAGCCCCAGCAGGTCAAGGGTGCGCAATGCGATGTCACCGCCCCCGACTGTCCCGAGCACGATCGGCCCGTTCGGCATCGCTCGTCCGCGTCGCAACGTCGCAGGCTGCGGCATACCGAGCCTGCGGGTCAGCGCCTTGCCGACCGGGTTACGGGTCAGGGTTGTGTAGAGATCTGCCATCACACTGCCTCCATGACTGCCACGACTCCCTGACCGCCGGCTGCGCAGATCGAGACCAATCCGCGCGACCCACTGCCACGCTCGGCCAGGCTCTTGGCAAGCGTAGCCACGATACGCCCGCCTGTGGCAGCGAACGGGTGCCCGACAGCCAAAGACGAACCGTGAATGTTGACTCGGTCGTGATCGATGCTGCCGAGCGCGCCGGAGCGGCCCAACCGGTGGGTGCAGAAGTCGTCGCTCTCCCACGCCGCGAGAGTTGCCAGGACTGTGGAGGCGAAGGCCTCGTGGATCTCGTACTCGTCGAAGTCCTGAAGACTCATCCCTTGGCGCTGCAACAGTCGCGAGACCGCGTAGACGGGAGCCAACAACAACCCTTCGTCGCCGGAAACATAGTCGACGGCCGCCACTTCGGCATCGACGATGCGGGCCAGGGCCGGCAGGTTGCGCTGAGCTGCCCACTTCTGATCGGCGATCAGCACCAAGGCGGCTCCATCGGACAGCGGCGTCGAGTTGCCGGCCGTCATGGTCGCGCCGTCGCCGGTGCCGAAGACCGGCTTGAGCTTGGCCAACGCCTCGACCGAGGTGTCCGGTCGCAGGCCCTCGTCGCGGGTCGTCCGCAGGAACGGCGTGACCAGATCATCGAAGAACCCGGCGTCCCACGCCTGCGCCAGATGATGGTGGCTGGCCGCCGCCAGCTCGTCCTGCGCTTCCCGCGAGATCTCCCAGGCCTTGGCCGTGACGGCTTGGTGCTCACCCATCGACAGACCGGTGCGAGGCTCGGAGTTGCGCGGGGTTTGCGGGGCGAGGTCACGAGGTCGGATGCTTGCCAGCGCGGCGAGGCGCTGCGGCGTGGTCTTGGCTCGCGAAGCTTTGAGCAATGCCGAACGCAAACCGTCGCTGACCGCGATCGGCGCGTCGCTGGCACTGTCGACGCCACCAGCGATGCCTGAGTCGATCTGACCCATGGCCACCTTGTTGGCGACCTGGATCACGGTCTCCAGCCCGGTGCCGCAGGCCTGCTGCACGTCATAGGCCGGGGTGGTCGGCGCCAAGGCTGAACCCAGCACCGCCTCCCGGGTGAGGTTGAAGTCCTTGGCGTGTTTGAGCACCGCGCCCGCGGCCACCTCACCCAGGCGCTCGCCGGCCAATCCATACCGGGCGATCAGCCCATCGAGTGCGGCGGTGAGCATGTCCTGATTGGACGCTGCGGCATACCCGCCGCCAGCCTTGCCGAAGGGTATCCGGTTCCCCCCGACGATGACTGGGGTACGCGAAAGCTGTGGGTCGGGGGCGGACATCGGCGGCTCCTTGAGCAATGCGGCGGCTGAGGCGGTTCCTCCATGACGGATAACCGGTACCGACCGTAGCAGGTACACCGGGTACTGGGTACTATTGAGAGCATGACCACGAACACCCACCCGCGGGAGACCCCGCGAGACGGCCGCGACGCGCGGTGGGAAGCTCATCGCGAAACCCGGCGTCGGGAGTTGGTCGAACACGCGCTACGCGCGATTCGCGAGCACGGGCCCGGGGTGGGAATGGATGAGATCGCCGCCCAGGCCAACACGAGCAAGCCCGTGTTGTATCGACACTTCGGCGACCGCAACGGGATCTATCTCAGCGTCGTCGAGGCGGTCGACGCCCGCGTGATCAACGACCTCTCCGCGGTGGCCGACAAATCAGGTCGCGCCCCGGACGGCACACCCGCCGATGTCACCGGGCTGATCACGGCGATGGTCGGCGCCTATCTCGAACTGGTGCAGCGCGACCCACATATTTACCGCTTCGTGGTCTCCCGCCCGCTGATGGAGCCCGCACCCAGTGTCTCGGCTGGCCAGGCCGGTAGCGGACAAGCCTACGACCCGGTGATGACCGTGACCGGGCGCATCGGAGACCGGTTGGCGCAGATCCTGACGGCACATCTGGTGCGCTGCGGACGTGACCCCGCACCCGCGGTCACCTGGGGCCACGGCATCGTCGGGTTCGTCCGTGCCGCCGCCGACCAATGGGTCACTCATCGACCCCCCGGAGCCACCGCTGAGACCGTCACCGCCGAAGTCATCGAGATGCTGCGTCCCGCGCTGCAGCCTGCCGTTCCCACACTCCTGCACACAAGCGACCACAAGGAGCACCCATGACCACCACACACGATCCCGGACCCAGACGCGATCTGGACGCCCAAGTGCAGACCGGACCGGTGGATCGAATCAGTCCACTGGGGCAAGCTCTGCGCGATGCCACTGCCGGGCGGTACGCCCATGTACGCGAGCATGCCCGGCGGACGATCCCGCCGGAGCTGATGCAACGAGACGCCGGGATGAGTATGGCGCAAGCCCGCGACTGGACCCGCGCCACGTTGGTCACGCTGACCGAGCGGGGGTTCACGACGAGCGGGTACCCCAAGGAGTACGGCGGCCACGCCGACGTGGGGCGCTCAGCGATCGACTTCGAGATGTGCGCGCATGGCGACCTCTCGGTCACGATCAAGTCCGGTGTGCAGTTCGGTCTTTTCGGTGGCGCGGTGAGCAGCCTGGGCACGAACTGGCACCACACGACCTATCTACCGGACATCATCGCCTTGAAGTTGCCCGGGTGTTACGCGATGTCCGAGATCGGCCATGGCAGCGACGTGTCGTCGCTGGAGACAACGCTGACCTATGAGCGCTCGAGCGACGAGATCGTGGTGCACTCCCCCACGGCCTCGTCGATGAAGGCCTACATCGGCGGCGCCGCTGTGGACGCGAGGATGGCTGTCGTCTACGGCCAGCTCATCGTCGGTGAGCAGAACCACGGCGTCCACGCCACGATGGTGCCGATCCGAGACGAAAGCGGCCAGTCGTTGCCCGGTGTCGCACTGGGCGACCACGGGGGCAAGGGCGGCCTGGCCGGAGTGGACAACGGCACCCTGATGTTCGACCAGGTGCGAGTGCCACGCCGGATGCTGCTGGATCGTTACGGCGGCGTCAATGCCGACGGCGACTATGTCAGCGACATCGAGAACCCGAATCGCCGCTTCTTCACGATGCTCGGCACGTTAGTGCGTGGCCGCATCTGTATCGCCGGGGCAGGTGGCGTCGCGGGGCGGCGGGGCCTGTCGATCGCTACCCGGTATGCGCTCAAGCGGCGCCAGTTCAGTGCACCAGGGCACGACGGTGATGTGCTGTTGATCGACTATCTGGCCCACCAGCGCAAGCTGCTTCCTCGCATCGCCACGGCCTACGCGTTGATGTATGCCCAGAACGAGATCACTGAGCGCATGCAGGACCTGCACGAGGCCGCGGAGCACGATGTAGAAGCGCAGCGCGAGCTGGAGACTCGGGCCGCGGGGTTGAAGGCGGTCAGCACCCGGTTCGGCAACGACACCCTCCAGGTGTGCCGCGAGGCGTGCGGAGGGGCGGGGTATCTGTCCGAGAACGGATTGACACTCATTCGCCGTGACGCCGACGTGTTCGCCACCTTCGAAGGTGACAACACGGTGCTCCTGCAGCTGGTGGCCAAGGGGTTGCTATCGAACTACAAGGAGATGTTCGGGGACCTGGACATGCGCGGGATGTTGCAGTTCGCGGCCAAGTCATTCAGCGGCGCGGTCATCGAGCGCACCGCCGCGCGACCGGTGATCGAGCGGCTGCTGGAAGCAAGGTCGCGACGCAGCGATGACAACCCGCTGCATGATCGCGGCTGGCAGGTCGGGATGTTCGAGGACCGCGAGCGCCACGTCCTGGAGACGCTCGCAGGACGACTGCGCAAGGCGGCCAAAGCTAACGATGACTCGTTCGAGGCCTTCAACTCCACCCAGGATCACGTGCTGTTGGCGGCCCGGACGCACATGGACCGCATGATGCTCGAGGCGTTCGTACAAGGCATCGATGGCTGCGGCGACCCGGTCGCGAAGGACCGGCTGGAACGGCTGTGCGACGTGTATGCGTTGTGCAGCATCGAGGCCGATGCCTCGTGGTTCCAGGAGCACAACCGACTATCGGCAATGCGCTCCAAAGCGGTGACCGCTGCGATCAACGAGCTCTTGAGGACGTTGCGGCCAGACGTGATGGCGTTGGTCGAAGGCATGGGCGTGCCCGAGGAATGGCTCAACTCCTCGATGCTGGTGGAACCGCACTGGACTCCGTGACCCTCGAACCCACGCTCACGGCATACCCCCGCCCTTCCCCGCCTGGGCAAGGTTATGCAAGCGAATCAGGGGATATCGCAACCAGAAATGATGCATAACCTTGCCCAGGCGGAGCGAAAGGGCAGGTCAGTGAAGCAGCCCGCGGGCCAGCGCCGTGGGGGCGGTGGGCGCCAGGGGCAGACGGCCAAGCAGCACCGCGTGGATGCTGTGGTAGAGGTCGGGGCGACCGGGCCACACGGTTGAGGCCGGACGATTCTGTGGGTCCAGCTCGTGCTGCCACGAGCCGTCCTCGCCGATCAGATATCGCCCGGCGTAGTCCCACCAGGTGCGATACCAGTCCTCGTAGATCTGCTTGCCGGTGGCACGAGACAGCGCGGCCGTTGCCGAGATGCCCTCAGCCAGCACCCAGTGCATCCGTTGGCGTACCACGGGCTCGCCGGCCCAGTCCGTCGTATAGATGAAGCCGGTGGCACCGTCCGCGTTCCAACCGTCCGCGACCGCCCGTGCGAACAATGCCTCGGCGCCCTCCAAGAGCTCCGGCGGACCCTCATCCCCCAGCGCCGCATCGACGTGCAGCGCCAACCGTGCCCACTCCAGGCCGTGCCCGACGGTGGCTCCGAATGGCTCGAACGGGTGGTCTGGCTGGTCGCGATGGTGCTCCAGCACAGGTTGCCACTGAGGATCGAAATGCTCAGGTATGCGCCAGTCGTGTTCGGCGGCCCATCCCAGAACATTCAGGGTGATCCGCACGGCGCGCTCGCGCCACCGATCCTCGCCCGTGGTGTCGGCGGCGGAGAGTAGCGCCTCCACAGCATGCATATTCGCATTCACCCCACGGTAGGACGAGCGCTGCGAGAAGTCGCGGCTGGACGCGTCGGCATGCATCCCGGGGCCGTCTTCCCAGAACTGCCGATCGAGGACGTCCAACGCCGCCGTGAGCAGGTCGCGCGCACCCGATACGCCCGCGACGGTGGCGCTGGAGGTCCCGAACACGACGAAGGCGTGCACGTAGCAAGCCTTCGTCTCGTTCCTAGCCCCGCCGGGCCCCACCGAGGAGAACCAGCCGCCATGCTTGGCGTCCCGCAGCTGGCCCTGCAACCCGTCGGTCGCTGCCGCTGCCAATGGCAGGGCACCAGGCAGTCCGGCCAGGCCACCCACGCTGTATGCGTGAGCCATCCGCGATGTGACCCAGGTATGCACCGGCTGGGTCGGGTCGGGCTGCCCGTCCGCATCCAAGTACGCTGCACCACCGGCGGAGTGCGGGAAGTTTCGGGCGAAGCGCAGCTGGCGTCGCATCTGGTCGATCAGCCACGCGCGGTGGTCTGGCCTATCCAGCCACCTCCCGGCGTCGAGGTGCACAGTCATGCTCCTACTCTGCCACCATAGGCCTGCGATGGCTGCCGGACGATGAGGTTGGTCTCGAGCCCTCTTGGGCTTTCCACCTAGGTCACTCCCGAGACAGCGCAGCGCCAGGTCACCGCGTGGGGGTGCACCCCGAGGGCCTCGACACGCTTCGCAGCGGGCCTATCGCCCCTGATCTCAACCCTTGTCGCGGGCTTCGCTGACGACCTGCGCCAAGGTGTCTGTGATGATCGCCAACTCGTCCTCGGTGATGGTCAGCGGAGGAGCAAGGCGGATCGTCGACCCGTGAGTGTCCTTGGCCAGTACGCCCTTCTTGGCGAGCGCCTTGCAGGCAGCTTTACCGGTCATCACGTCGGGGTCGATGTCGACACCGGCCCACAAACCTCGGACACGCACAGCGTTGACGCCGTGCCCGATCATCGCCTCGAGCTGATCGCGGAACACCGGCTCCAATGCGGCAGCGTGGGCCTGGTGCTCTCCGGTGGCCAGCATCTTGACGACTGCGTGGCCGACAGCGGCTGCCAGCGGGTTGCCGCCGAAGGTGGAACCGTGCGTGCCCGGGGTGATCACATCCATGACTTCACGGTCGGCAGCGACGGCCGAGACTGGCACGATGCCACCGCCGAGCGCCTTGCCGAGGGTGTACATGTCGGCTTCGACGTTCTCGTACGCACAGGCCAAGGTCGTGCCGGTGCGGCCCAGCCCAGACTGGATCTCATCGGCGATCATCAACACGTTGCGGTCGGTGCACAGCTCACGCAGACCGGGCAGGAAGCCCTCCTTGGGGATCTGCACCCCTTGCTCGCCTTGGATCGGCTCGACCAGCACGGCGACAGTGTCGTCGTCGATGGCTGCTTCGATCGCGGCCAGGTCGCCGTAGGGCACGGTCCGGAAGCCGGGGGTGTAGGGGCCGTAATGGTCGTGCGCCTCGGGATCGTCGGAGAAACTGACGATGGTTGTCGTCCGGCCGTGGAAGTTGCCCTCCATGACAATGATCTTGGCCGCACCCGGCGTCACGCCCTTGACGGTGTAGCCCCATTTCCTCGCGATCTTCAGCGCCGTCTCGACGGCTTCGGCACCGGTGTTCATCGGCAAGATGGTTTCTTTGCCGACCAGCTCGGCCAGATCGCGACAGAACGGCCCCAACTGGTCATTGTGGAAAGCACGGCTGGTCAGCGTGGAGCGGTCGAGCTGATCCTTGGCGGCGGCGACCAGGTCAGGGTGGCGGTGGCCAAAGTTCAAGGCCGAGTAGCCTGACAGGGCGTCAAGATATCGAGTGCCCTCGACATCGGTGACCCAGATGCCTTCGGCTTGGCTGACCACCACCGGCAGGGGGTTGTAGTTGTGCGCAGCGACCTGATTCTCAAGGTCGATGAACGTCTGGTTGTCCAGCGCCTGAGGCGCCGATGTCGCGGGAGCAGTCATGTCCTCAGCGTAGAGGACATCGACGCCAGACTGGGTGGTTGCCATGCACTTCCTTCGATCAAGCGAACAGAATATATGCAGAATACCGCAAATGTATGCATTTGCTGACGTCCCGGTGGGCTGAAGCAGCCATGACTGTCGCCGTCGTCCCCGCCTCCTGTGGGCGCTGACGGATACTGGGACTCATGGCCGAGCGCACCGAAGACGCCATCACGGCGCAGGCACCTGCTGAAGGAGAGGCTCCCCGAGCGCATCTGCGGGAGATGTGGCCGTATCTGCGAGAGCACCGCACGTCGCTGGTCTGGGTGGCGATCACCTCTCTCTTCGCCACCGCCTTCGCGGTGATCCAACCGCTGATGCTGCAGCAGCTGATCAACTCAGTGGGAGCCGGAGAAGCTGTTGGCTCCCTCGTGGGCTTGCTCATCGCGGTGACCTTGGCCGAGGCCCTGTTTAGTGGCGTGCAGACCTACCTCTTGCAGACCACCGCCGAGCGAGTCGTCCTGGGAGTGCGGCGCAGCGTTGTCAGGTCCTTATTGTCGTTGCCGGTCAAAGTGTTCGACTCCCGCCGCGTCGGAGACTTGATGTCGCGGGTGGGCGCCGACACCACGCTCCTGCGCAGCGTGGTGACCTCGGGAGTTTTCGAGATCATCTCATCGACGCTGATGTTCGTTGCGGCTGTCGTGTTGATGATCATCATCGATCCGTTGCTCTTCGCGCTCACATTAGGCACGGTGTTGATCGGTGTCAGTGCTGCCTTTGTCCTCGGCCGTCGAGTACGGGTGGCGAGCAAGGATGCGCAAGAGGCTGTCGGGGCGATGTCCTCCTCGGTCGAGCGTGCCCTGTCCGGTATCCGCACCATCAAGGCTGCAGTTGCCGAGGACCGCGAAGCCGAACTGATCGACAAGGACGCCCGCTCTGCATACCGCGCTGGGGTGCGGCTGGCCGTCCTGTCAGCGATTATCAACCCGCTGATGTCGATCTGCCTGCAGGCCGCCTTCCTCGTGGTCCTTGCGGTGGGTGGTGTGCGGGTGGCCAACGGGTCGATGCAGCTGGGCGATTTGATGGCCTTCATCCTGTACCTGTTCTTGTTGGTCTTGCCGATCGGTCAGGCTGTTGGTGCGTTCGTCCAGATCCAGTCCGGACTGGCAGCCCTGGACCGCATTCAGGACGTGGTGCGCTTGGACCCCGAAGACGCCGACGAGACAGACTTGGACCACGAAAGTATGTCGCCGGCCGTCGCTGTCGATGGCACGTCGCACAGGCCGGCCATTGAGTTCGTCGATGTCTGTTTCGGCTACCCCGCCGCGACGCAAGCGGGTAAGTTCGAGGTGAAGCACACCTCCGCCGCCAAACCCGAGGTGGTGCTGCACAACGTGTCGTTCGCCATCCCGGTCGGCAGCCGAACCGCCCTTGTCGGACCCTCCGGGTCGGGCAAGTCGACCACCCTCGCGCTCATCGAGCGGTTCTACGAGCCGACATCCGGGTCCATCGAGCTTGGGGGTATGCCGCTCGCCCGCACTCCGCGCACCACGGTGCGAGAGCAGGTGGCGTTGATCGAGCAGGATGCACCGGTGCTGAGCGGCACGTTGGCCGACAACCTGCGCTTGGTCGACCCGGACGCAGAGGACACCGAGCTGGTTGCCGCGCTGACCGCGGTCGATCTCGCGGACCTGCTGGGTCGGGAGGGCGATGGTTTGCGCCTCGATCTTGGCGAACACGGCACCAAGCTCTCCGGCGGTCAGCGGCAACGGCTGGCCTGGGCCCGCACACTGCTGGGCAAGCGACCGGTCGTGCTGATGGACGAGCCGACGTCTTCGGTCGACTCACGCACGGAGCATCGGCTGCAACAGACCCTCGACGACGTGGCGCAGGACCGCACCCTGCTTGTGGTTGCCCACCGCCTCTCGACCGTCTTGGATTTCGACCAGATCGTGGTCCTGGAGGCCGGTCGCGTGGTGGCGATCGGCACCCATGACGAGCTCTCCAGCCGTGAGGGGGTCTATCGGGATATGGCGGAACGCCAAGGACTGATCGAGGGCGGGTCGGCTGCGGTCGCGACTGGGCCTGAGGAACAGCCGCCGCACGAGAACCGAACGCCCCCGAACGCGACTCAACCCCGACCGTGAGGACGGGGTTGAGAACGGGAGCGCGGTGGCAGGTGCAGGATTCGAACCTGCGTAGGCATACGCCGGCGGATTTACAGTCCGCTTCCATTGGCCACTCGGACAACCTGCCGCGATAGAACGGATGAAAGGATAACAGCCACCCTCGGGCCCAAAGCCAATCCGCGGCGGCCCCATACAGTAGGAGACCCAGATGGCCGACTCATCCTTCGACGTTGTCAGCAAGGTCGACAAGCAGGAACTGGCCAACGCGGTCAACCAGGCGGCCAAAGAGATCGGGCAGCGCTACGACTTTCGCGGCGTCGGCGCTGAGGTCGAGCTGGCCGGGGAGACTATCCGGCTCAAGGCCAGCACCAGTGAGCGCTGCCTGGCCGTCCTCGATGTGTTGCAGACCAAGATGGTCAAGCGCGGTGTCTCGCTCAAGGCGTTGGAGCTCTCCGACGACGGGGAGCCGCGGGTCTCCGGCAAGGAGTACCGCCTGGACGCGGCGCTGAAGGACGGCATCAGCTCTGAGCAGGCGAAGAAGGTGACCAAGATGATCCGCGACGAAGGGCCAAAGTCGGTCAGGACCCAGATCCAGGGTGACGAGGTGCGGGTGACCTCGAAGTCTCGGGACGACTTGCAGGCCGTTCAGCAGCTGCTCCGCGAGGCCGACCTCGACTTCGCGGTCCAGTTCACCAACCGGCGGTAGCCGCAGCTGCCGGGTGCTTGGCGCGGCGGCCCGTGAGAGATACTCGGCAAGCCTGCCGCAACCGACCCTCATCAGGAGCCCCCATGTCCGCCGAGCTCAAGATCGCCGTCATCATCGCCTCCAGCCGTCCGCAACGCGTCGGGCCGTCTGTCGCGCGGTGGTTCTATGACCACACCGGGTCCCGCCCCGACGCCTCCTACGACCTGGTCGACCTGGCCGAGGAGGACCTGCCGAACCTGGACGAAGGCACCCCGGCTTCCTCCCAGAAGTACACCCAGGACCACACCAAGGCTTGGTCGGCGAAGATCTCGGGCTACGACGCCTTCGTCTTCGTCACCCCGGAGTACAACCGTGGCATCCCCGGGCAGTTGAAGAACGCCCTGGACTTCCTGTATGCCGAGTGGAACGACAAGGCGGCCGGCATCGTCTGCTACGGCAGCGCGGGAGGGCTGCGGGCGGCAGAGCAGCTCAAGCAGATTCTCGGCGAGCTCCAGATCGCCACCGTGAGGGCACAGGTGTCAGTGTCGATCTTCGATGACATGGAGAACTTCACGAAGATGGCGCCCCGGGACTTCCAGGCGAGCAGTATCTCGACGATGCTCGACCAGCTGGAGCGCTGGGCCGGCGCCCTCAGGCCGCTTCGCAGCTAGTGGACCGACCCGGCTACGAGGAACGTCGGGCCAAGCTGGCCGAGTAGTCCAGCATCGACTCGTCGTACGCCGAGATCAGCTCTTCGCAACGACGCAGATACCGTTCGAACGCATCGTCGCCTCGGTAGTCCCCCACTCCGGCGTCGAACAGGCGTTGTTCCCGGGCGAGCCCGCGGCGCAGGACGTCCTGGGCCGCGGCCGCAGGGGTCGTCCGACCGAAGACGCGCTCTATTCCGGCTGCGACGACGACGAGGAAGCCGAGAACAGGGCCTACCCAGTACGGGCCGTCCAGGGCCTCGTTCAGCGGCACTCCGGCGCCGGAGAGGATGACGATGATCCACAGCGCTTGGATCCCCCACGTGCGCAGCAGTGCCCCGGCATTTCCCAGCCGTACCCTTCGGTGCAGCTCAGCGGCATAGCGCTGCTGCGCTGGCGTGTCCTGTATGCCATCTGTGCTTGCGGATGTGGCTCCCATAGCGACACGTTAGTGGCTTCCGGCCCACCGTGGTGCAGTGCTGATATCAACCGCGCCGGCGGCCACCAGACCCCCTGAATCCAGCAGACCCAAGACTGCCGTCGCTGTCCCTGCGACGAGGAGCGCGGGCACGTGCCCGAACGCCCGAACTCGCTCACACGTCCGATACGAACCAGCTTCGGTGGCTGACCTGCTAAGCATGTCCGAGTACAGCAGCACGGCCTCGCACCGGTCGCCCGTGGGGGTCCCGCTCAACTGGCAACCATGGCGCATTTGATGTCCGCTCCGGTGGCAGTGGGAACCGCTTCGGACGGCAATGCAGCAACACCGGCTGCGAGTCTCCGGCACCAGCTCCGGCGGAACGTTGGCATCTGTGGAAGACACGACGTCATAGGTCGGGCTGGGGTCGGCGCCACCCTGTAGATGGGTTGTGTGGCGCGCTGGCCAGGTCCGTACAACACCTTCTTGGTATGCAGATCGAGCCGTAGCGAGACGTCCCTGGACGGGTCGTGTAGCAGGACCGACCAATCATCCCGACCCTCCTCGACGCTTGTTGAAGCGTCGCGAGACGTTCCACCCCCTTGCCGAACTCTGTTCGATTGACCGTCCAGCGGTCTACCCGTTTTTTGGGCGTGGGCGCCCGACTCTCTTGAGGGTCGCGACCGCCACGACGTGCCGATCACCTTGCGGCTCAACCTACCGAGGCAACTCCCCTCAGCACGAGATAAGCTGCGAAGGAAGTTTGCGACAGTCGTCAGTAACGCTGCGGCCCACCAGCCATCGACTCCAGTCGAGCAATCCGGTCGCCCATCGGCGGGTGCGTGGCAAACAGGCTCTTCACGTCGCCGGCCTTGAACGGGTTGGCGATCATCATGTGTGCCGCGTTCTGCAGTTTCGGCTCCGGCGCCAAGGGAGCCGCCGCGGTGCCTCGCTCCAGTTTGGCCAGCGCGGAGGCGAGCGCCAGCGGGTCACCGGTCAGCGCGGCACCGTCCTCATCGGCGTCGTACTCCCGCGTCCGGCTGATCGCCAGCTGGATGACGGTCGCCGCGAACGGAGCCAGCAGTGCCATCGCGATGAGGGCGAACGGGTTGCCGCCACCCTCACGGTTGCCGCCGAAGATGGAGGTGAACATGGCCATCTGTGCCACCGACGTGATGACGCCGGCGACCGCTGCGGCGACGGATGACGTCAGAATGTCCCGGTTGTAGACGTGCATCAGCTCGTGACCGAGCACGCCGCGCAACTCGCGCTCGTTGAGCAGGTGCAGGATGCCTTCGGTGCAGCAGACCGCCGAGTTGGCCGGGTTGCGGCCGGTAGCGAAGGCGTTCGGGGCTGCCGTGGGGCTGACGTACAGCCGTGGCATCGGCTGGTTCGCCTTTGCCGAGAGCTCTTCGACGATGCGATACATCTGCGGCTGTTGCTCGGGGGTCACGGGGTAGGCCCGCATCGCCTTGATCGCCAGCTTGTCGGAGTTCCAATAGCCGTAGGCGGTCATCGCGACACCGATGAGCGCGAAGAGCCAGATGAAGCGCCCGCCGCCGATCAGCGCGCCCATCGTCAACAGGACCGCGAAGATGCCACCGAACAGGAACGCGGTCTTCAGACCGTTGTAATGACGATGCATGCTGGTGAAACGTGCCGCCCGCCTGTGGTGTTCCGTTCCGCCGCTGTGAAGTACCTGTGGGCTGAGACTCTCGCTTCTGTTGCTGGTTTGGGACGAAAGTCAGCCGATCTGGTGACGAGGTCGCTCATTGGGCGGGCAGCCGCCGTGAACCTCTTCTCGACAGCATCGTCGCCTGACCCGAGTCTCTGACCACAACGGCGGCGTGTCAGGGTTGCGACATGACATCGAGCGACCAGGCACCCACTGTCGAGGCCCACTCCGAGACCGTTGTAGCCGACGACACGGCGACCAGCGCCGACGTGGTGGTGACCGGAGCGAACGGCTTGGTGGGCGCCGCGGTATGCCGGGCGCTCGCCGAGCGCGGGGCAAGAGTGCGCGCTGTGGTCCGACGGGAAGGGAGCGCGCCGGACATCGAGGGAGTGAGCGAATATGTGGGTGACTTCTTCGACGCCACTTTCGCGGCCTCGGTGGTGGAGGGTGCGAGCGGCGTCGTGACGACCGTTCATCCGATGGGGTCATCGCGGCAGAACCAAGATCAGGTGGCGGTCGAGGGCACCCCGGTCATCGCCCGCTCGGCCCGCGACGAGGGGGTGAGTCGGTTCGTGCACATCTCCACGGCTGCGGTCTACGATCGCTCCCCCGGCGTGGGGGACGTCGACGAGTCATCTGCCCTCGTGCCCGACGACGCAGGGGACTATGCGGTCAGCAAGCGCGACACCGACGCGGCGTTGGCGAACATCTCGGGAATGACCCGGGTGCTACTGCGGCCACCAGCCATCCTCGGCGCCGGTGAAACGTCGATCTGGAACACGCTCCAGCCCGCGAACATGCGGGACAACGAGGCAGCGCGGCATACCGTGCCCGACCAGAGCTTTGCGTGGGTTCACGTCGATGACCTCGCTGCCTTTGCCGCCGACATCGCATCGGAGCGCATCGCATCCTCGGACGATGCCGATCAGGGGCCCGTCGAGGGCTGGTGCACCCCGGTCAATGTCGCCGCCGGTCCAGCCACCTCGCGCGACTACTTCGGGGCTGTCTGCGGGGCAGTGGGTGTCGACCCGGTCTGGGAGGACGGCCACGCATTGACTGGCCAGATCCTGGCCGACAGGGCACGCAACTGGGGGTGGATGCCGGCCGTCGATCTGGCGACGGCTCTCGCCGAGATCGAACGAGGCCTTCGCGGCTAACGCAGATCCGCTGGGCCACCTCGTCGAGTTGAGGCTGGCCTCATGTCTTTAGAAGAGGCCGACTGGGACAATACTCGTCCAGACCAGAGCCGCTGTGAGTATGCCGACGAGGCTCCACTGGACCGGCGTCACCGCCCCCAGCCGAGGCCTCGCTCCGGAGTCTGTCGTGGCCCGAGCCTGCTCGGCGTCGGCCGCGGCCAGTGCGTCCTGACGCTCTGGCCGCCGTGCCAACACCATGAGCCAGCGAAGGTACACCGCGATTCCGAGGGCGACGTTGAGGGCCGCAATGACCGCAAGCCACCACATACCGTCCCCAGCCACGGGCCGGATCACGACCACCTTGGCCACCAAGCCGACCACCGCCGGTGGCAGTCCGGCCAGCGTCAAGAGCGCGAACCCCAGCGGCAAGGCCAACAGTGGCCGAGTATGCAACAGGTCTTGGTGGTCCTGCAGGTTCAGTCCCCGAATTCGACTCAACGCGATCACGACCACGAACGCTAGGAGGGTCGCCACCGCATAGACGGCGAGGTAGCTGCCGGAGGCGCGGGTGGCTCGCGCGGACAGGGTGGCTAGCGGCAACAGCACCCACCCGGCCTGTGCGACCGTTGACCAGGCGAGTAGGCCGATGACGTTGTCCTGCCGCAGGGCCACCGCGTTACCGAAGGTCATGCTCGCCGCCGACAACACCGCGACGGCGAGCAGGCTGGTGTCGCTGGCCCCGGACAGCGCACCCACAACGACGATCACGCCGCCGAGCGCAGCGACTTTGGAGGTCGTCGCCAGATAGACCGTCACCGGCAACGACGCGCCTCGGTAGGTGAGCGGGGTCCAGGCGTGGAACGGCACCGCAGACAGCTTGAACGCCATGCCCGAAAGAGCAAACACCCCGGCCAAGCTCAACACGGTCAACCGCGGCGGATCAGCGGCTGCCGACTGGGTCGCCGCGACCGACAACACCGCCGTGCCGGTGGCACTGACCCACAAGGCAGCCCCTACGGCCAACAGGGCAAAGGACACCAACGACGTCGTCAGCAACGCCACTGCGCCGTCGATGGCGTGCCCCACTCGCGAGGCCCGATGCTCCAAGGCCACCAGCGCCACTGAGGGCAACGTCGCCAGCTCCAGCGCCACCAACAGTGAAGCCAGGTCCTGGGCCGCTGGCACGGCCACCACACCCACGGTCGCCCCGAGCAGCAATGCGGACAGCACAGCGGTCCGGCCGCCCCCGCCGATGGACCAGTCGGACCACGCCAGCAATACCACGACCAATGCACTGACCAGAGCCAACAGTTGCAGACCAGAGGTGAGCGACCCTGCCCGATACAGGCACTGCCCGCTGTCGAGGCACAGGCCGGTCAGCGCGTCGCCGGCGCTGAGCCGCAGCCCGGGCACCGTGCCAGCGGCTCCGACCACCAAACCCGACACCACGATCCATAGGTGGGTCGCCCGAGCCGGGGGCCACGCGATGTCGAGGACTACGACCAGCACTGCCGCTGCCGTCGGGGCCAGCACCGGCCACAGGGCAATGAAGTTCAGCTCCATGTTCATGGCGCCCCTCCCGCGGTTGCCAAGAGGACAGCCACGGCGGGTTCGGTGATCTCCAACAGGGCCAGTGGATACACGCCGAGCCCGACGATGAGCGCGACCAGGACCACGATCGCCGCGCGCTCGACCGGGGCGGCGTCGGCGATCACCGGCCGGGTGCGCTCTCCTGCCCAGACCAGCCGCAGCACCCGGACGCTGTAGGCAGCGGCCACGGCAGCGCCGAGGGCCGCCATCACCGCGAACAGCGTGAACCAGCCGTCGTTCCGGTCGGCGGTAGGCTCCCATGCCGAGTAGATCGACCCGATCTCACCCCAGAAGCCGGCAAGGCCCGGCAGCCCCATCGAGGCAGCCATCCCGACGACAAGGCCGAAGCCGAGCCGTGGAGCCACCTCGCGGACGGCTGCCCGGGCCACGCCCAGGTCGGCCGATCCCCAACGGTGCTTCAAGGCGCCGACGACCACGAACAACAGGGCGGAGATGATGCCGTGCGCGATGTTGCCGAACAGCGCTGCCTGCATACCGGCCTGCGTGCCCGCGGCCAAACCCAGCGCGACGAAACCCAGGTGCGCGATCGAGGACCAGGCAATCAGCCGTTTGAGGTCCGACTCGACTAACGCTGCCAGCGAGGCCCAGATGATCCCTATCGCCGCACAGCCGGCGAGCACCGGGGCAACGTCGTCGAACCCGTCCGGCACCGCGGGGATGACGAGCCGGACGAGGCCGTAGGTGCCCATCTTGAGCAAGACCGCTGCCAGCAACACCGAGCCCGCCGTCGGGGCCGTGGCGTGGACCCACGGAAGCCAGGTGTGTAACGGCCAGATCGGTACCTTCAGCCCGAGCCCGACGACGAGTAGGACGGCGGCTGCGAGTTGGGTCGGGCCGGAGAGGGCGGCACCGCCCTGGTCGGCCCAGACGTCGACGTCGGTGCTGCCGGTTGCGGTCGCGATCACTAGGATCCCGATCAGCATCAGCATCGACCCGACCGCCGTCACGCTCAGGAAACGCAGGGCGGCGCCGTCTCGCTTGGCCACCACAGCGGCGTCGCCGTGCCGGGCCACCAACACCCACATGGGCACCAGGACCGCCTCGAAGCCCAGGAAGAACACCACCGCGTCCCGGGCCAGGAAGGTCAGCAAGGCACCGAAAAGCACCAACACCAGGCAGCCGTAGTACGTCGCCACGCCAGGCTCCGGTTGACCGGTCGTCAGCGGTGCGGTGATCGCCAGGCCTTCCGGGTCCTCAGCCGCCTCGTGCGGCAGCATCACGGCAATCAGACCGACCAGCGCGGTCATCACGATCAACGGCGCACTGATCCCATCGACCGCAAGGTCCAGGCGCACCCCCAGGGCAGGAATCCACTCGACGTCGACCTCAGCGCGCGCCCACACCGCAACCCCAACGCTGAGGGCGCTCACACCCGCGGCGGCCACAGCGATCCGACGGGCCCACCGAACAGGCAGTCCCGCACCGAATCGGTCAGCGACCAGAAGCCAGGCCGCTGCGACCAGCAACGGTGCCAACGCAACGGCAATAGCCGAGGCACCTTCGCTGCCGTTCGTCGCGATGACATTCACTGAAGGCCCACCGCCAACAGTGCGAACAGCGCGACGCCTGCGACGACCAGGACCAGTGATGGAGCGGGCTTGACCGGGTTGAACCTCTGCCCAGCCTGCCCGAGCAGCACGGCACCGTGCCCAAGAGCTCGGACGTACCCATCCAGGATCGTGGCATCCAACCAGGTGATCCCCCGAGCCAGACGCAGCGTCGGCCGAGCAACCAGATACCGATATGCCACATCGGCGCCGAGCCCGCGCTCCATCCGCTGCCGGAGCGTGCCGGGCAGGCGTGCGGCAGCATCCCGGGTACGCACGCCTCCGGAGGCTACCCACACCGCCCCGGCCGCTGCGGCCATCAGCCCCAGGGAGGCCAACAGTAGTGGCAGGTTGAACCGCAGCTCCACATCCACCAGGAAGGTGAACGGCAGGATGCCGCCAAGCAGCACCAACACGGTCAACGTCGTGATTCCGGCTCGCGCAGTGGATGAGATCGCGGCCTCGGCTACCTCAACGCCCTGCGCGTCCTGCAACACCTGCGGTTCAGTGAAGAAGTCGTCGACCTGCCCTGCGGCTATGCCCATACCGGTCGAGCCTGCCGCTGGGGCGGGGCGGTCCAGGATGAGCCAAGCGCGCATACAGTAGGCCGCCGTCAGCGGTGCCCCGGCGCCCACGGTGGCCAAGACGATCAGACCGGGCAGCGCCGACGGCGACTGAGCTCCCGCCTCGGCCGAGGACAGGATGAGTTCTTTGGCGAAGAAGCCGACGAAGGGCGGAACTCCGGCCAGCGACAGCAGTCCAAAGGCCAACGGCCGGCGCACAGATCGAAACCGCCGGGTCCCGGAGGTCATGTACACGGCCAGGGTGCCCCCGGTGAGGACGGCCAACCAGCCCAGGGCGAGGAAGAGCAACGCTTTGAACAAGGCATGCGAGATGAGGTAGAGCAACGCGCTGTCCGGGCCCTCACCCACCGGAATTGCGCTCAGCGCGGCGAGCATGAGCGCCACTTGGCTGACCGTGGACCAGGCGAGCAGGCGCTTGAGGTCGGGTTGGGCAAAAGCCATCAGAGCTGCGCCAATGACACTCAGGCAGGCCAGCACGGCGAGCGTCAACCGGGCGGTGTCGCTGGAATGCAGCAGCGGGAGCAGCTGCGCGAGCACCACGGTTCCGGCAGCGACCATGGTGGCGGCGTGGATCAACGCCGACGCCGGAGTCGGGCCTTCCATCGCGTCCGGCAGCCAGTCCTGGAATGGGAAGAGCGCTGACTTGCCGGCTACCCCGGTGATCACCAGCAGCAATGCCACGCTCAGGGCGGCCGAGGGGCGAGGTTGCCAGTGCTCAATGATGCCGGCGATGGACGTCGTGCCCGCCCCCGCTGCCAGCGCCACGATGCCGAGCACGAAGCCGATGTCGGCAACCCGTGTCACGATGAGCGCTTTGCCCGCCGCCCTGGTCGCCGCGGCCTTGGCCGAATGATGGCCGATCAGCAGGAAGGAACACCAGCCCATCACCTCCCACCCGAGCAATGTCAAGATCACGTCGCCGGAGTGGACGACGAGCATCATCGCCGCGGTGAAGAGGGCCACGGTGGCCGCGAACTGTCGGTAGCGCGGGTCATACCACAGGTACCAGCGTCCAAAGGCCTGCACGATGAGGGCTACCAGCGCGACGACGAGCGCGACTGTCGCGGTCAGTGTGTTCGCCGCCAGCTGGAGGGGGACGTCAAGGTCGCCCAGCGGCAGTGCACCGATGGTCGCAGAGACCTGCCGGGTCGCCGTGTCGCCGAGACGGATGAGCTGCCAGAGGGCGATGAGAACCGAACTGGCACCACCCCCGATCACCACCCACCCGGCAGCCCGAGACATCCGGTGCGGCAGAAAGAAAGTCAGGACAGCGACGAGCATGGGCAGCATCACGGCCCACTGCGCCGGGTCGCCCGGCAGGTCGACGAACTGCGGGATCGGCAGAACGAAAGTCGGCAGGTGTGGCAACTCCAGGTCAGGCCATGGCAACCAGTTCACTCAGCAACCTCACCGTGTCGGACATCGCCCGCCCTGGCGTGGTGGAGGTCGGTGGCCCCGCTGTGCTGGAGGTCGACGTGGCCCCGAGAGCGGTAGAGCGCCATCAGCACGGCGAGCGCGAGCACGATCTCGGCAGCTGCGATCGTGATCACAAACATCGTCAACACCATGCCGGAGGCGAACGGATCGGGGTCGAAGACCCCGGCCGACACCAGGATCAGCCCGGCCCCGGCTAGCACCAGCTCGACGCCGATCAGCATCAGGACGGCATGTCGACGCGCCAGCACCCCATACAGGCCGGCCCCGATCAGCACTGAGGCCAGCAGAAAGGGCAGAGCCGGGGTCATCGGGCGTCAACGTCCTCGGTCGTGCCGGCCCCGCGAGCCACCGCGATCGCCGCGATGAGGGCGAGCAACAGCAGCAGCGACAGCAGCTCGAACGGCCAGACCCACGTGCCGAAGATCTGCTCGCCGATCTCCGCACCGGTCGCCGGGGCCACATCGACCTGAGCCCAACCTGCCATCGTCGACAAGGCAGCACCCACCACGACGGTCACCAGCGCGGCGAGCAGTCCGGCCGCGGCTCTGGTGCCGGCGGAGGTCGACAGCGGCTGCGCACCCTCCCCGGCCCGGGTCAGCATCAGCGCGAAGAGCACCAACACCACGACGCCGCCGACGTACACCAGCAGTTGAACCAAGGCCACGAGCTCGGCCCCCAGCACCAGATAGCAGCCGGCCAGGGTCCCCAAGGTGACTACCAGCCACAACGCGGCGTGAAGCACGTTGCGCGAGGTCACGGCCAAGACGGCAGCCACCGCAGTGATGCACCCGATCAGCACAAACAGCACATCGCGGATGGTCACGACGCCCCTGCCCCGTCCTCCGGGTCACTCTTACCTGGGCGGCCGAGCTGGTCCATCACGGTGGCCGGCAGGGCGGAGTCGGGAACGGTCGGCATCCATCTCTCGAGGCGATCCTTGTCGTGTAGCAGATTGCGGATGTCACCGTCCGCATAGGCGAAGTCCGGGGCCCAGAAGAGCGCGTCGAACGGGCATACCTCGATGCAGATACCGCAGTACATACACAGCGAGAAGTCGATATCGAAGCGGTCGAGCTCGTTGTGCGTCTTGGCCCGTCCACCGTCAACCTCGGGCTCGGTGGTTTCCTTGTGGCTGTCGATGTAGATGCACCAGTCCGGGCACTCGCGGGCACACAGCATGCATGAGGTGCAGTTGTCGGCGAGCAGCGCGATCACACCGCGGGAACGGTCGGGCAAGTCCGGCGCGACGTGCGGGTACTGCGTGGTATGCGCCCGTTTGGTCAACGTCTTGGCGGTGGTGCCCAGCCCCTTGAGGATACCTTTCATGCCCAGATCACGACTCCCAGTCCGGTGATGGCCAACTGCAGCAGGGCCAGCGGCAGCAGGATCATCCAGGCGAACTGCTGTAGTTGATCCTCGCGCACCCGAGGCCAGGCTACGCGCAGCCAGATGATCAGCACGGCGACGGCGAAGCCCTTCAGGATCGTCCACAGCGGGCCCACGACATCAGACCACGGCCCGGCCCAGCCGCCCAGGAAGAGCACCGCAAACAGCACCGAGAACAGCACGATTCCGGCGTATTCGGCGAGCAGGAACAGCGCGAACCGCAGGCCGGAGTATTCGGTGAACGGCCCGAACACGATCTCGGCGTCGGCGATCGGCGCATCGAACGGGGTGCGTTGCAGTTCCGCCACTGCGGCCGCAAGGAAGACGAACGCGCCGGGTAGCTGCCAGACCAGCCAGAGCGGTGTCCACGCCTCCGCGATGCCGACCAAGGACAACGACCCGGCTGCCATGGCCACCGACGCCGCCGCCAGCACCATCGGCAGCTCGTAGCTGAGGAGTTGGGCGGCGGCCCGCATACCGCCGAGCTGTGAGTACTTGTTGCCGCTCCCAAGACCCGCCATCAGCAGACCGACCACGCCAACCGCGGATACGGCGAGAACGACGAGCAACGAGGCCGGCACGTCGGCGGCGACCCACGTCGCCGACAGCGGAATCACGGCCATCGCGACGAGGTAGGGGATCAGTGCTACAGCAGGGGCCAGCCGGAACACAGTGCGATCGGCCGCCGTCGGAGTGATGTCTTCTTTCTGGGCGAACTTGATGCCGTCGGCAACGAGTTGCCCTACCCCGTGGAATCCAGCCTCCATCGGCCCGAGGCGGCCCTGCATGTGCGCCATCACCTTGTGTTCCGTCTGCCCGACAAGCAACGGCAGCGTCAAGAAGGCGCCCAGGACCACCAAGGCCTTGAGCAGCATCTCCACGACGAGTGGCAAGTCAGCGAGCATCGCGGCTCACCCTACCGAGCGGGCATCTCGACGGTCTGGTCCCACGCCCGGTGTCTACCCGTCTCGCTGGCACGTCCTGGGACCCGTTCTGGCATCACATTGGTGCGGCTCGGGCCGCGCGCCGAGTCGGACCTGAGGCAACGCCAGGGCCGGCTACAGCCTGGGTTGAGGCGGCTCCGAGAGCGAGTGCACTGACCGACGTGCGACGCGCTCTCAGTGCGGACTCAGCGGGCCTCTTGCGGCTCGCGCTGATCCCTCGTCCCCGAAGGGGCGTCGTCCCCGGCCTCATCACCAGCCTTCTTGTGTAGCGCCTTTGACCGTCGCAAGTTCCAGTAGGCGAAAACGAAGTAGACCACGGTGCACCAAATGGTAATGCTGTAGAACCTGTCGCGGTTGACGAAGTAGTTGTAGAGATCTGGGCTGTTGAACATGACCTGCCAGGCCAATATGGCAGGCACGAGCAGGCTGATCATCCACACCGCCCGGAAGACCTTGGTGAGCGTCCGGGTGTCTTTGATGTGCTCGTAGGCCCCTGTCTCGGCTTCGGCGTTATGAAAGTCGGACACACGTTGCTGAAATTCATCCTCGGCACGCTGCTGCTCGGTGAAGTCCTCCCCAGCGCCGTACATCTTGGCCAACCAGGCGTACAAGACGACCGAAAGGACCCAGGTGGGGACGAACAGGTAGTAGAAGGAGATGACGTCGAGGAAGTTCAGCCCGAAACCGAAGACGAGACAGACGGCCCAAGTGATGATCGCCGGGACGTTGTTGCGCACTCCCTTGAAGGCAACCCAGTACTGCGACATGCCCATTCGCGGGAGAACCCAGTGCTCGGCGAAGACCACCCCGCCGACCGCGACGACGAGTAGCCCCCCGTAGGTCAAGAGCGGAAGCATGCTCTTGTAGACGAAGGGGAAGCATGCTGCGAAGATCACCCCGATGCCCACGATCATGGTGACTCGCCAGCGCGGGACGTTTGGCAGCAAGGTCTGAGCGGCGAGCCCTGCTCGATAGAGGTTGGAGTTGGCGGTGGTCCACCCAGCGACCACGACGATGACGAATCCAGTGGCTCCCAGGGCATAGAAGGCGACGTCACCCGGGTCGGCGGCCATCACGCTGATCCCCATGATGGCCGCAGTCGCGGCACCCATGAGACCCGCTGAGATCCAGGCGACATAGTGCCCGAACATCATGCCCGTGCTGGTGGCGAGACCATACTTCCAACTCTTGGCATAGCGCAGCAGCGCCATATCGATCATGCCGAAGTGCGCCAAGGTGTTGGCCGCCCAGGCGAAACCGATGACTTCCAGCAGCCCGATCCCTTCCTGGCCTTCGGAGTTGATGCCGGTGAAGACGCTCTCGCCGGCAATGGCAACGAAGTCATCGAAACTGCTGAGTGTGGTGAAACCGGTCACCGACTCCGCCAACGCAGGAATGAGCACCATGCCACCGACGGTGAACATCACCATCAACCACGGCGCGCAAATAGATGCGAACTCGCTGAGCGCATTGAAGCCGAAGGCCGCTACGAGGATCACGATCAGACCGACGGCAATGACAACCGCTATGAAAGCAATGCTCGTGGGGTAGGGCTCGGTCTGGTTAGGAATGTCGAACACCGCTCTCACGGCCGTCGCCGAGACCGTGATCATGGCCGCCGAGATGACTCCGAAGATCAGCACGTTGGCGCCGTTGTACAGCTTGGGAAAGAGGTCTCCGCCCATTCTCTCGAGGTACCCGTAAAGAGAGAGCCGGACCCGGACCGCTACCGGGGCGGTGATGAGCGTAAAGCTCAAAATGGCCAAGGCGTTGCCGATGAGTAGGCCAATCAGGATGTCCCAGATGCCCGCACCGAGAGCGACAAATGTCGCACCGATCACGAACTCCGTCGCAGCCACATGCTCCGCGGCGTACAGGCCGAGAAAGTGCCCGACCCCATGCCGTTTGTGCTTGGGCACCGGGAGCTGTTCGTCGTCGATCTCTTCGATCGGCTTGCTGCGGTCCAACCCTGTGGTCGCCATGGTTCCTCCTGCGCCCCGTTGCGAGGCCTCGCTCCCGGTGTAACAGATGACAAGTTGTGCGCTGGTTCAGCTGTCCGTGCCCTCAGTCGTCTTCCGCTGCGACTTCAGACTGGGCCATGACCTTCTCGGTAGCCCACTGTGAGTCCTGTAGGGCCTGCAACGGTGAGATCTCTCCCGCCACAGCGGTGGCGATGCGGTCGCCGACAGCGGTTCCGATGCTGGGGAAGGCAGGTATGGAGACGTACTGGATCCCGGTGTAAGGCACAGGGTCGACGGTGGGATTCTCCGGATTCGCTGCCTCTATGGAGGACAGAACCATATCGGCGAAGGGTGCCGCCGCGAGGTACTCTTGGTTTTCGTAGAGCGATGTGCGGGTGCCTGGCGGGACGTTGGCCCAGCCATCTTCCTGAGCGACCAGGTCGGTGTACTCCTGCGAGGTTGCCCACGAAACGAACGCCTTGGCTTCGTCGATATGGGTCGAGCTCTCTGGGATAGCTAGCGCCCAAGACCACAACCAGTTGCTGATCCTGTCTAGACCCGTACCGGGTGCCATCGCGAAGCCGACGGTGTCCGCGACCTCGGAGTCATCCGGGTCGGTCAGCGCCGACGCTGCGACGGTGGCGTCGATCCAGATGCCACACTTACCTTGCTGGAAGAGTTCCAGGTTTTCGGTATAACCCAGAGTCTCCGCACCTGGAGGGCCATAGTCGTCCAAGAGGGCCACGTACTCGGTGACCGCAGCCTCCCATTCGGGGCTGTCGAGGCGGGGTTGCCAGTCTTGGTCGAACCACCTAGCCCCGTAAGAGTTGGCCATCGCGGTCACAAGACCGATGTTTTCACCCCACCCGGGTTTGCCGCGGAGGCAGATACCGTAGATATCCTCATCTGGGTCGTTGATCTCGCCGGCTGCCGCAGTGATGTCGTCCCACGTTGGCTCGTCCGGCATGTCAATCCCGGCCTCGTCGAGCAAGTCGGTGCGATACATGGTGAATGCCGACTCGCCGTAGAAGGGAGCGGCGTACAGCGTGTCCTCGTAGGACAATGCTTCGCGAATCTGCGGCAGCAGGTCGCCTTCGTCGTATCCGGCCGACATTCCTTCTATCGGCACCAGCCATTCTCGTTCGGCCCAGATGGGCGCTTCGTAGGTGCCGATCATGACGATGTCGAACTGACCACCATCGGTCGAGATGTCGGTCATGACTCGCTGCCGCAACTGGTTCTCATCGAGGCTGACCCAGTCCAACGCGATGTCAGGGTTCTGCTCCTCGAATGCCGCCGACAATTCCTGCATCCGGACCACGTCGCGGTTGTCCACCGTCGCGATCCGTAGCGTAGTCCCCGAGTCCGCCCCCTCGGAGTTTGAGCCGGTGCTGCACCCGGCGAGTGCCGTCGCACAGGCCACGGTGGACGCCATGAACCACATTCGGCTTCGTTGCCGCATCAATTCCTCCATAGAACCAGACCGAGGGCGCTCATCTGAGCGACGACAGTGCACATCTGAGTGTCCTCCTCGGTATTTGCTCTGTCAACAGATGGGGAGGTGGATATGGAACGTGGTCATACGTGGGCGGAGTCTGGGCTCATGGACATGTAGGTCGCCCGACTTTCACCCCCGTTGACAGCCCTGGGTGGGTGCAGAAGACTACGCATGAGCGTGTCTACCGCTCAGACGAGCAAGCTTTGACGAAGGAAAGTTCTGATGGCTGTGAGGCTCAATTCGACTTCGGTGGAGGACCTGAAAGACGCCGTGCCGGTTCCGTCCTATGACCGGCTCAAGCTCGTCACAGGCATCGTGCACCTCGGGGTGGGCGGTTTCCACCGGGCACATCAGGCGTTGTATCTCGATCTTCTGATGAACCAACACGCGGAAGGGGCCATGGGTTGGGGAATCTGTGGGGTGGGTGTGCTTCCCGGTGATCGCCGGATCATCGAGGCGTTGAGCGCCCAGGACGGGCTGTACACCTTGGTCACCAAACATCCGAACGGTTCGCGCGACTACCGGGTGGTCGGGTCCATCGCGGAGGTGTTGCTGGCCCCGGATGACCCCCAGCGCGTCGTGGACGTCATGTCCCGCGAGAGCACCCGCATCGTTTCCTTGACCATCACCGAGGGTGGGTATCTGGTCAATCAGGCCACCGGCGACTTCGACCCCTCGGACGAGGGCATCCAGCACGACCTCGAGCACGACGATGCTCCTCAGACGGCTTTCGGACTGATCACGACCGCCTTGGCCGCCAGGCGAAATGCGGGGGCAGAGCCTTTCACCGTGATGTCCTGTGACAACCTCCCCGGCAATGGCGACCTGACGCGCCGGATGATCACGTCTTTCGCCCGGCTGAAAGACCCGGCGCTGGCCGACTGGATGGACCAGCATGTGCACTTTCCTAACAGCATGGTTGATCGGATCACCCCGGTCACCACGGCCGAAGACATCGAAGACCTTTCTCAAGCCACCGGCATCGAGGATCAGTGGCCGGTGGTGTGTGAGCCCTTCACCCAGTGGGTACTACAGGACTCTTTCGGTCAGGGTCGCCCCCCCTTGGAGCAGGCCGGGGTGCAGATCGTCGACGATGTGGCCCCGTTCGAGTTGATGAAGCTGCGGATGCTCAATGCGGGGCATCAGGCGCTGGCCTACCTGGGCTACCTCGCTGGTTACCGGTATGCCGACGAGGTCGCCCGTGATGAGCTGTTTGCCAAGTTTGTGGGTGAATACATGGCGCGCGAAGCAGCGCCAACGTTGCCGACGGTCCCGGACACCGACGTGGACGCCTATCGTCAGACACTTCTGGAGCGCTTCGGCAATCCAGAGGTCAAGGACACGGTTGCCCGCTTAGCCAGCAACGCCAGCGACCGTATCCCCAAGTTTCTGGTGCCGGTCATCGAGCACAACCTGGCCGATGGCGGTTCGATCAATCTCTCGGCACTGATCGTCGCCGCGTGGGCTCGGTATGCCGAGGGGCTGGACGAAGGTGGGGCGCCGATCGAGGTGGTGGACCGCCTCAAGGATCGGCTGATGACGGCGGCCGCCGCTTACCCGCAAGACGACCTTGCCTTCGTCAGGGACCGGGATCTCTTCGCAGACCTAGCCGATGATGAGCGGTTTGCGAGCGCATACCGACGTCATCTGGCCTCGCTGCACGACAAAGGGGCATACGCAACGCTCAGAGAGGTCCTCAGCGGTTCGTAGCTGCGCTAGCCGCCCAAGTGCGAGCGGAATTTATCGGCTGAAGCGGGAAGGTTGGTGACTGCCTCACTCACTCCAATGCCATGTTCGCGGCGCAGCACGTTCACGTGGACCAACACCTCAGGAGCGAGGCTGAGCGTCGTGGGCATACATCAATGCTGTTGCAGCATGATGCAACAGCAGGCATGACGAGGCTCGGTCATGGCTTGCGTGGACCCCATGAAGGATCGGGGACGCCGGGCGGAAGGAGACGCTTGCGCCGCCGCCCTGCGGGGCGCGGTGAGGAGTCGGACTCCCCCGGCTCCTTGGCGCCCGGCCACGGCTTCGAAGCCCGAGCGGCCAAGATGAAGGACTTGCGCAGCGGCTCGCCCTCAAACCCCTCGGGAAGCAGCAACGGTCGCAGTCCTTGGCCGGTGCCGTCGTCAAAACCGGTGAACTCTACGCCAAACATCTCGTGCGTCTCCCGCTCGTGCCATGCGGCCCCGGCAAAAACCGACGTCACACTAGCTACGTTTTCGCCGGTGGGCACGAGCGTCTGCAGCAGCAACCGGCTCAATGGTCGAGGTGCATCCGGGCCCGAGGCGATCAGATGCAGCACCAACAACATGCCGCGTCCATGGTCGGCCTCACCCGCGCCCCGATGGCCATCCGGGCTTTCGAAGTCAGCTGGACTATCGGGAATCTCAGCCATCGTGCCGTCACCTTGGGCTCCGGTGTAGTCGACTGCAGAGAGCCAGTCGAAGAAGTCGTACCCTGCGTCCCGACTCGCTACGACCTCAACCAACCATTCGCTGAGACCCACCCTGATCGTCTGCACACCCGACTGCAGCTCGCTCACGGGACGTCCTTCCCACGGGTCGCCCCCGCGCTGGATGCTGCGCCGCTGGCTGCTGCCTCGCCGGGTCTCTCAGCCGTCGGCGGGGCGACGCTGGGCCGCGTCCAGGCGCCCACGCCACCAGCTCGCGGGTCACGTGCCCTCCCCGGACGCTCGGCCTTGATCTGAGCTTGCAGTGTCACAATCCCGTGCAGCAATGCTTCCGGGCGCGGCGGACAACCAGGCACGTACACATCGACCGGCACGATCTGATCGACGCCCTTGGTGACGCAGTAGGAGTCCCAGTACGGCCCACCGGAGTTCGAGCAGGCACCAAACGAGATCACATACTTCGGTTCCGGCATCTGGTCATACAGCCGCCGGATCGAGGGCGCCATCTTGTCTGTCACCGTGCCGGAGACCACCATCAGGTCAGACTGCCGCGGTCCGGGTGCGAAGGGGATGACTCCCAGCCGGATGAAGTCGTGCCGAGCCATCGAGGCAGCGATGAACTCAATCGCACAACAGGCCAGACCGAAGTTGAACACCCACAGGGAGTAGCGCCGACCCCAGTTCAGCACCACCCGCACCGCAGCCGGCGCCCGATCAGCCGCCGGACCGACCCGCGGCATCGGCAGATCAGTCACGCCAGCGTCGTCCCCATCCGGTGAGGTCACCACCATCGCAGCAACCCCCGACGCCACGCGTGCCCCAGCCCGAGCACCAACACCCCGATAAAGACAGCCATCTCCACCAGTGACGCGGCGCCAAGCTCAGTGCGCAGCACCAGCGCCCAGGGAAACAGGTACACGGCGTCTACGGCAAACACGACATACAAGAAAGCAAAGACCAGGTAACGCACGCTGCCCTGGCTCCAGCCAGCCCCAATCGGGTCGACCCCGGACTCGTATGTCGTCAGCTTGGCGGCCGTGGGGTGGCTCGGTGCAAGCATCCGGCGGGCTCCTGCGGCGGCGACTACCAAGGCGATCCCGAGCAGGACCACCATCAGCACCACGGCGTAGTCGGTCATCGCCGCCCAGCCTAGCCCTGCTTCATGACTCGAAGGTATGGCACCTTGACCTGTCATCGCATCGGCCAGGGGGAGCCCTCGTAAGCCGTCCCCTGCGCCTTCCCGGGGCCGCTATCGCTGACCATGCATCGCCGCAAGAAGCGCCGCATACCGATGGATGAGGTCGGTCGGTGTCGGAAGGGCAACAGGCATCCCGAAGACACCTGGCGCGATGGTCCGAACCGCCCGAGATGCCGACGCCCCACCGATCAGCAGCACTCTCGTGACATCTGCCCCCTGATCGCGCAGCGCCTCGACCCCGCCGCGCAGGTTCAGCACCATGCCCTCGACGACGGCCCAGGCGATGTTGTCCGGCGTGGCATTTGAGCGGGTCAGCCCACTCAACGTCGCGGTGGCTTGGGGAAGGTTCGGCGTGCGGGTCGTGCGGTCGCACCGTGGAGGCGGTGAAGGCGGTGCCCGACGTTCGCCGCGATAGTCCCTGTCCTTGGTCGACCAGTGGCCGGTGCTGGAGGCGTCATCGCGTTCCTTGGTCCACTGTTCGAAACCGCCGTGCTCCTGCAGTAACCGACTGGTCAACCAATCGTGCGCCTGCACGATGCGAGCGACCCGTTCAGCAAACTCTGGCTCGTGATGGGGGAGCCATCTGACCTTGACCACCCGCGAAACTGAATTGGTGGGCCATCGCTACTCAGGTTGTGTTGGCCCATGGGCAACACAACCTGGGTCGGTGGTCACTGCTCTCGACGCACAGTCGGGCCAGCGTAGAGAGGAACGATGTTCCTGAGTGCTCATCGGAGCCGTACCATGCTCATACGAGTAATAGGGCACACTGATGCCGCGTCAGGGTTCGGCGGCATATGGCGTCTCAGTCGTTCGTCAGAGCGGCAGGAAGAAAGTGGAGCAAATGGGCGTCCCGATAGGACCAGCCGAATCCGTGCTGGCCGCCACGGTCGCGCGGCGACACTTCTTGTTGGGCGAGTCGAAAATCGAGATTGCCGAGCGGCTCGGTCTCAGCCGGTTCAAGGTGGCTCGGTTGATCGAGGCCGCGCGCGAACAGGGCATGGTCAAGATCGAGATCGCGAGTCCTGGCCAGGTGGACCTGGAACGCTCAGCTGAGATCAAGGACGCGCTGTCGTTGGCGCATTGTGCCGTCGTGTCCGGTCATGACGCTGCTGATGCGGACGGGCGCGCAGTGCGCGGCAAGGTCGCTGCCGATCTGCTCGCCGAGATCCTCACCGACAGTGATGTTCTCGGGTTGCCGTGGTCGCGCTCGGTCTTGTCGATGACCGAGCACCTCACGTCACTTCCGCATGTCCAGGTGGTGCAGCTCAGTGGCGCCATGGAGGTTCCGGGGGTGGACGCAAGTGCGGTTGATATTGTCCGCGCGGCGGCTCGGGTGAGCGAGGGTGACGGCGTCATCTTCCACGCCCCCTTCATCTTGGACGACGCTCAGGCTGCGAACGCGATCCGACGTCAGGTCTCTCTCGAGCGGGGTCGGTCAGCCATCTCCCGAGTCACTCACGCCGTCGTCGGAATCGGCGCTTGGTCGCCGACTTCGTCCTCCATCTATGACCTGGTGACAGCGGCGGAACGCAAGGCGGCAGAGACTGCAGGCGTGGTCGGAGAGAGCGCCGGGGTCTTCTTCGACGCTGGGGGGCGGCCTGTGCACCTGCCGCTCACCGACCGGATGATCACCCTGTCGGGCGCAGAGCTCGCCGCCATCCCACAGGTCATCGCCATTGCCGGGGGCGCGGCGCGTTCGGTCGCCCTACAGGCCGCGATCGCAGGCGGTCTCGTCAATAGCGTCGTGATAGACACCGCCTTGGCGGACACCATCCTGCAGTCACTCGGAGCCACATCTAGCGAGCCAGGCGTCTCAGCCGCGACATGACACGCTGCCCATAGACCTCCTGGAACATCAAGGTGTTGATCAACAGCGGCACCAGTTGATGCAGGTCAAGTCGCTCCTGCCATCCCGGCGACAGCGGACTGACCTCGGCATACGCGGCAAACACACGTTCCTCGAACCCGCCCAACAGGCGCATCAGCGCCAGGTCATACTCCCGGTGACCGAAGTGCGCGCTGGGGTCCACAACCCAGTGCCGCTCGTCGTCGGCAACCACCCGATTACCAGACCACAGGTCACCGTGCACCAGCGCCGGCGGCTCGGGCGGGCCACAAAGGTCCGATCCGCGGGTGATCAACCGTTCGACGAGGCCAAGCGCCGCCGGATCGAGACGGTCACGCACCACCGCCTCCCGGGTCAGCGGCTCGACCCGGCGGTGCAGGTATGAGGCGTGGTAGGAGGCTTCCGGCGCCAGATCGAGGGCGAGCGACCCCAGATAGCCCATGGGAGTATCGTCCACCGAGCCGTAGTGGGCGCCATGAGTGTTGTGCAGCCGAGCGAGCTGACGACCGAAGAGCTCGGCCGCCGGGGCGCTTTGCCTGGGTGCTTTGCTCGGAGGTATCCACTCCAAGAGCAGACCGACCGAGGTATGCCGCAGGACTCTGGGCACCAGGACGGTGCCGGTTTCGCGCAGGGCGCGCAGCCCGCTCGCCTCACGATCGAAGAATCCCGGCGGCGCCCCGGTCAAGGTCTTGGCGAAGATCGTCCTGGACCCCACCCGAAGCCGATACACCTGAGCGATCGAGCCGCCGTCGACCTCGCACACGTCCAAGACCCGCAGACCGCGGCTCAAGACGCTGGGCAGTTCGACAGGGGCCCGCATCCCCCTACTCTCAACTACGAGCCGCCGGGAGCGCGAGCAGAATCACGAATGACTTCACCTCCGGCTCGGAGCGGACCTGCACAGGCCCGGACGCGCCGGCGCCTTGGCATGCACCAGGTCAGGTCAGCGAGCGCAACGCCCGCAACACGGCGGACTCGTAGGTTCGGCCGAACATGATGACGTGTGCAAGCAGCGGCACGAGCTGGTGCAGCGCCACCCGTTCACGCCAGCCCGGAGCCAACGGAAAGGCATCGTCGTATGCCGTGAAGCATGCCTCACCAAAGCCACCGAAGAGGCGCATCATCGCCAGGTCTGACTCCCGATGGCCGTAGTGGGCGCTGGGGTCGATCACCCAGGAGTGACCATCAGCGCCGATGACCCTGTTGCCGGACCACAGGTCGCCGTGCACCAGGGTGGGAGGCTCTGGTGGTCCGCATACCTGTGGAGTCGCGAGCAACGTGTTGACCAAGGTGACGGCAGAGGGGTCCATACCCTGTTCGTTCACCGCTCGATGCACCAGGGGATACGCTCTGCGCTTCAGGTAGGACTCGGGCCAGGTCGGGCACGGGCTCAGATCGAGGGTTACCGATCCCAGATAGCCCAGGTTCACCTCGTCCAGCGACCCGAACGCCGAACCCGTATGGCGGTGTAGGGCCGCCAGGCTGCGCCCGAACTCTGCCTCGGTCGCCTCCGTCGTCTCGCCGGCCAGATCTATCCACTCAAGGACCAACCCTGCCTCCTCGACGGCCCAGACCTGTGGCACCGCAACAGCGCCTGTTGCCCTCAGCGCGGTCAGCCCGGCAGCCTCGCGCTCGAAGAATCGCGTCGGGGGGTCTTCGTGACTCTTGACGAACACCGGGCCACTGTCCGTCTGCACCCGCCAGGACCGCGCGACGGATCCGCCGGAGACCGGGCGCGCATCCTCGACCTTCCAGGGCTCGAGGAGGGCGGCCGCTCGGGGCGTGAGCCTCATCGGGGAGTCGGTTCCCCGCCGGCAGCAACCCAGTCCAGCAGACCGGCGCACGCGGGTTCGAGCTGGTCGAACATGGTGGCGAAGGCTTCTTGAGGTTGACCGTAGGGGTCGGGGACGTCCCGGCCGTGGTCACCGGCCCATCTCGCCCCGTCATCGCCGGGGGCAAAGGCCCCCAACCGAACGATCTTCTCCGCCTGGACGGGATCGGGTGCCATCTGTTGCAGATCGGCGGCATTGCCACTGTCCAGCGCTACCAAGAGGTCGAAGCGGCCGAAGTCGCCTGGGCCAATCTGGTAACCGCGGTGATCCACCGGAATACCTCGCCGAGCCGCCTCGGCTCGGGTGTGCGTGTGTGGCAACGCACCGACGTGCCAGGGACCCGTTCCGGCAGAGCTCACCTCCACGTCGGGGAGGTCATCGCGCGCGGCAAGCAGGTGGGCGGTGACCGCTTCGGCGGCCGGTGATCGACAGATGTTGCCCAGACAGACGAAGCAGATGTGCATCAACCAATTCTCGCGCATACCTGGAGACACGCCAACGCGGCGGCCGCGTACCACTCTTCGCAGAGAGGCGCGCATCTTCTCCGGCGTGGAGCAGCTAGCCGGGGTTCTGGTCTTGCGGACAGGGCACAAGGTAGTCGCGAGCGATCCGCCGGCCGATTCTTTCGAGCAGCTGCGTAGCCCCGGACATGGAGCGTCCCAGGTCAGGCTCCAGGTCGCTGAGGGCGTATGCCGCGCTGATCCCGGCCGCGGACAGACGTTCCGGGCTGAGGGTGGTCCGGCCACAGACAGCTACGACCGGTGTGCCCCGCTGGCCTGCTGCGCTGGCGACCCCTGCCGGGGCCTTGCCGTGCAGAGTCTGGTCATCGAGTGACCCCTCTCCCGTGATCACCAAGTCCACACCCTCCAGCGCTGCCTCGAGGCCGACCAGATCGAAGACCATTTCGGCCCCTGGACGTAGGGTCGCGCCGAGCAGGGCGTGCGCGGCGTAACCCACTCCACCAGCAGCACCCGCTCCCGCGGCTCCCCGCTCGTCTCGTCCCGTATGTGCCGCGACGAGATCCGCGAAATGGCCGAGCGCCCGATCGAGCTGAACCACCTGGTCCGGATCAGCACCCTTTTGCGGACCGTAGATCACCGCTGCACCGGCCGGACCTGTCAGTGGACTGTCGACATCACAGGCGATGGTGATGTCGACGCCGGTCAGTCTCTTCTGCAGCCCCTCGGTGCCGAGACTGGCCGCACTCTGCAACGCGGCGCCGCCGTCGGCGACCTGATCGCCGGCAGCATCAAGCAGATCGACACCGAGGGCGCGAACGAGTCCGGCGCCGCCGTCAGTGCTGGCACTTCCCCCGATGCCGACAACGAGCGCTGTGCAGCCGGCCTCGATGGCTGCTGCCATCACCTCTCCGGTGCCGCGACTGGTCGCCAGGAGCGGCTCCAACTGGCCGGCGGGAAGACGGGCAAGACCGGACACGTCGGCCATCTCGACCACAGCCGTCTGGCCCAGCCGCGCATACCGCGTTGTCGTCGGCTCACCAGTGGGTCCGGCAGCCACGACTGGCACTTCGACATATCCGGCCGCAACAGCGGCGGCAACTGTGCCATCGCCCCCGTCTGCCACTGGCATGCCACGCACAGTGACCGGGCTGACGGACTGCAGCCCCGCGGAGACCGCCGTGACCACCTCGGCTGCGGTCAACGAACCCTTGAACTTGTCCGGCGCGACCAGCACGGTCTTATGTCGCACGAGCGCTCCTCCTGACGGGCGGGTCCAGCTCCAAGATCCTTTCACGGATGCTCTTGACCGCAGATCGGTCGCGCGACCATCGCCTCCTTCACCGACGTTGCTCCGGCAGATGCGTGCCGCATTCGGGGATGAACCTACGGGTGAGTAACATTGACACCTGTATGAGCAGAAAACCATCGCGCCGGCTCGATCGTGTCGTCATCCGTTTCGCCGGCGACTCCGGGGACGGTATGCAGCTGACCGGTGACCGCTTCACCTCGCAGACCGCGTCACTGGGCAACGACATTGCGACCTTGCCCAACTTCCCCGCTGAGATCCGCGCCCCCGCTGGAACCCTGCCCGGAGTGTCGAGCTTCCAGCTGAACTTCGCCGATCACGACGTGATGACCCCAGGGGACGCCCCGGACGTGTTGGTGGCGATGAACCCGGCGGCGCTCAAAGCGAACCTGAAGGATCTGCCACGCGGCGCGACGGTGATTGCCAACACGGACGAGTTCACCAAGCGCAACCTGAGCAAGGTCGGCTACACGACCAACCCGTTGACCGACGGCAGCTTGGACTCCTGGCACCTACACGCCCTCGGGCTGACGTCGATGACGGTGCAGGCGCTCGCCGACTTCGACCTGAGCCGCAAAGAGAAGGCCCGTGCCAAGAACATGTTGGCCCTGGGGCTGCTGTCCTGGTTGTACTCCCGGTCCCTGGAGGGGACCGAGGTGTTCCTGCGCGCCAAGTTCGCCAAGAGCCCCGAGCTACTGGAGGCCAACCTCAGCGCGTTGCGGGCAGGGCATGCCTATGGTGAGACCACCGAAGACTTCGCAGTGCGCTTCGAGGTCGCCCCCGCACCGATGACACCTGGCACCTACCGCACGATCACCGGCGGACAGGCGTTGGCCTTGGGGTTGGCCACCGCGGCGGGACGTAGCGGCTTGCCGATGGTGCTCGGTTCCTACCCGATCACGCCGGCTTCTGACGTGTTGCACGCCCTGTCGAGCCTCAAGCGGTTCAACATCACCACGCTGCAGGCCGAGGACGAGATCGGGGCCATCGGGATGGCCCTCGGCGCGGCCTACGGCGGCGCGCTGGGCATCACCACCACTTCAGGTCCCGGGCTGGCCCTGAAGTCCGAGACCATCGGCCTGGCCGTCGCCACCGAGCTGCCGCTGTTGATCATCGACGTGCAGCGAGGAGGCCCCTCGACCGGGCTGCCGACCAAGACCGAGCAAGCCGACCTGCTGCAGGCCCTGTACGGCCGCAACGGCGAGTCTCCGGTCGCCGTCATTGCACCGCAGTCCCCCACCGACTGCTTCGACGCAGCCATCGAAGCGATCCGCATCGCCACGACCTACCGCACACCAGTGGTGTTGCTCTCCGACGGGTCCTTGGCCAACGGTTCCGAGCCGTGGTCGGTGCCACGGGTCGAGGATCTGCCGTCACTGGACGTGGAGTTCGCGACAGGCCCCAACGACATCGATGACTCCGGCGCCTCGGTGTTCCATCCCTTCCTGCGCGACCCGCAGACCTTGGCCCGGCCCTGGGCTATCCCTGGAACGGCCGGTTTGGAGCATCGCGTCGGCGGCATCGAGAAGGCCGACGTGACCGGACACATCTCCTACGACCCGGACAACCATGACCGGATGGTGCGCCTGCGCGCCGGCAAGATCGAGGCAATCGCAGACACCATCGGCGACGTCGAGGTGGATGATCCCAGCGGCGAGGCCAGCGTGCTGGTGTTGGGCTGGGGCTCGACCTACGGACCTATCTCTGCAGCCACCCGGCTGGTTCGGGCTGCGGGCACCAACATCGCCCAAGCCCACCTGCGACATATCAACCCCTTCCCGGCGAACCTCGGCGAGGTGTTGCGCAGCTATGAGCGCGTCATCATGCCGGAGATGAACCTGGGGCAGATGGCCTTGCTGTTGCGCGGACATTTCTTGGTCGACGTTCAGTCGCACACGTCGGTACGCGGTATGCCGTTCACCGCCAGTGAGCTGGCCGAGATGCTCCATACCCATGCGCTCCTGGTGGACGACTCCGCGATGGCTTCGAGCGGCAGGGGGCAGCGATGAGCGCCGAAACGACGCCCGGACTGGTCGACATCGGAATGCCCGGCGAGGGCACGCACGGGGTGCCCCGAACCGATGACGGAGCCCCGGCGGCCACCAAGAAGGAGTTCACCTCCGACCAGGAAGTGCGTTGGTGCCCGGGGTGCGGGGACTACGCGGTGCTCGCCGCGGTGCAGTCGTTCCTGCCCGACCTAGGTTTGCGACGCGAGAACATCGTCTTCGTCTCCGGCATCGGCTGCTCGTCACGGTTCCCGTACTACCTCGACACGTTCGGCCTGCACTCGATCCACGGTCGGGCTCCTGCGATTGCGACCGGGTTGGCGACGGCTCGCGGTGACCTGTCGGTATGGGTGGTGACGGGGGACGGCGACGCGCTGTCGATCGGGGGTAACCACCTCATTCACACCTTGCGGCGCAACGTCAACATGACCATCCTGCTGTTCAACAACAAGATCTATGGGCTGACCAAGGGTCAGTATTCGCCGACCTCCGACGTCGGCACGGTCACCAAGTCCACCCCGGTCGGCTCGGTGGATCAGCCGTTCAACCCCGTCTCGTTGGCGCTCGGAGCTGAGGCGACCTTCGTTGCTCGCACGTTGGACTCCGACCGCTCGCACTTGGTCGAGGTGCTCAGCGCGGCAGCGGCTCACCGCGGCACGTCGCTGGTGGAGATTTATCAGAACTGCCCCATCTTCAACGACGGCGCCTTCCAGCTGATCAAGGACCGCGATCAGGGCAAAGCGCGGATCGCGTACCTGCGCGACGGGGAGCCGATCCGGGTCGGTGACGAGCATGTCGTCGTCCGGGCCGGATCCGGTCTGCGGGTGGTGCCGGCTACTGAGGCACAAGCCGACGATGTCGTCGTTCACGACCAGGCTCTGGATGACCCCACCCAGGCCTTCGCGGTCTCTCGTCTGGACGAGCCCGGCATGCAACACGTGCCGATGGGGATCTTCCGCCAGGTGGAGCGTCCGACCTATGACGACCAGGTGCGAGCTCAAGTCGAGGGCGCCACGGCCAGCGCCGGCGGACCGGCTGGCGATGACGATCTGCAGCAGCTGCTCTACGGCAACGACACCTGGACAGTCGCCGAGTGAGTCCTCCGCCCGGGGAGGTTCACGCTCCTGCGGGTGAGACCACCGACAGCGGCAGCGTCGTCCGAGGCACTGCCTACGGCTTGGCTGCCTATGGCCTCTGGGGACTGTTTCCTCTCTACCTGGTCCTGCTCAAGCCCGCCGGCGCAGCCGAGGTCCTCGTGCACCGAGTGCTGTGGGCCTTTCTCCTGTGCCTGCTGCTGCTGGCCGTGGCCGGGCGGTTGCGCTGGATCAAGCATCTGCTGTCCCGCCCCCGCATGCTCCTGGCAGCCACCGCCGGTGGTGTCCTGATCGGCATCAACTGGACCATCTACACCTTTGCCGTGCTCAGCGAACACGTCACAGAGGCAGCACTCGGATACTTCATGAATCCCCTGGTCACCGTGGCTCTGGGTGTAGTCGTGCTGCGCGAACGCCTCCGCGCAGCGCAGTGGGTCGCTGTCGGCATCGGCGCCGTAGCGGCGATCTATCTCAGCATCGACTACGGCAGCCCGCCGTGGATCTCGGTGGCCCTTGCGCTGACGTTCGCCAGCTATGGGTTGGTCAAGAAGCGGATCGGGACCTCCTTATCGGCACTGCAGTCGTTGACCGCCGAGACCATGGTGCTTGCACCGGTGGCGTTAGCGGCCCTGACCTATCTCAGTCTCAGCGGGGCGGCGACCTTCACCACGCAAGGCCCAGCGCATGCCTTGTTGTTGGCCAGTGCCGGGGTTGCCACGACGATCCCGTTGCTGTTCTTTGCTGCAGCGGCTCGACGGGTGCCGTTGACCACCATCGGCCTACTCCAGTTCCTCACCCCGGTGTTGCAGTTGTTGACCGCGGTTGTGTTGCTGGGTGAGCAGATGCCGGACTCGCGCTGGTGGGGGTTCGTCTTGGTCTGGGCGGCGCTGGCAGTGCTCACCGTCGATTCCCTGGCCAACGCCAACCGCACACATCGAGCGCACCGCTTGGCTGCTCGGACCGCGCTCTAGGATGTAGACGTGCCGCGAAGAGTTTTGCTCGTCGCGTGGGGTTCGCGTGGCGATGTCGCGCCGCTGGTCTCCCTCGGGCGAGGTCTGCAGGCGGCAGGTGATGTCGTCTCCGTCCTGGCCAGCCGCGACTTCAGCTCCATGATCGAGGATGCCGGGCTCGCGTATCGCCCCTTCGACATCAGCGTCAAAGCAGCAGCCCAGTCACGCGCAGGTCGTTCGTGGTTGGGCGGGCACCGGACGCTGTTCGGCGAGGCTCGGGCGCTGGAGCGTGTGCTGGGTGACTTCGCCGGGCCACTGATCGAGGGTCTGTGGACGCAGACAGGTGATGCGGATCTGGTGGTCAGCGGCGTCTTGACCGTGGATGCGTGCGCCAGTCTGACGGCGGCCCGTGGTCAGTCTCATGCTGTGGCGCTCTTGGCTCCTGTGCTTCCGAGCCGCCGCGGCCTCAGCTCACCCAGCGCCGCCGTTCCGGGGCGCGATACGGTGGTGAACTCCCTCTTCGGAGCGGCGGTCCTGCTGTCGTCCTATCGCCTCCTGCGCGTGCCCGGTGACGAGATCCGACGCCGGCTCGGCCACCGGCGCACCACTGCCAGGTGGCTCAGGAGGCAGTTGGGGCAGACACCGACCGTCGTGGGCGCCAGCCCCCTGATCGTTCCGCCAGCACCGGATCGACCCCAAGTGTCCTTGACCGGATACTGGCCGCCCCATGCCGAGTCACCGTCGGCATCGGAGCTGGCGCGCATCCAGACTGAGCTTGACGCCCGGCGTCAACAGGGGCGCCCGATCGCCTACCTTGGCTTCGGCAGCATGACGGCCTCGGACCCGGAAGGCACCGCGGACCTACTGCTGATGGCCGCTGCGCAGGCCGGCGTGTACCCGGTCATCGGTCAGGGGTGGGGTGATGCCGCGCCGTATCTGCGGCGAAGCGAGGATCTGACACTGGTGGGCGACGTGCCCCACGACTGGCTGTTCGCTCGGTGTGACGCTGTGGTGCATCATGGCGGCGCCGGCACGACTGGCTCTGCCATCCGGGCCGGCGCACCCCAGGTGGTGGCCGCCCACATGGGAGATCAGACCTATTGGGCCCGCCGGGTTCATGCTTTGGGTGTTGCTGCGCCGCCGTTGCGCCGCTCCGGGCTGAGCCCTCGACGGCTTGGCGACTCGATCGCGGCGGCCACGGCCGGACCGACCGGCACGCAGATCCGTCAGCGCGCTGTGACATTGGCGCGGGCGGTTGGCGCCGAGGACGGCGTGGCAGCCGCGGTGCAGGCACTGAGCCCGCTCGTGCTCGAGGATCGACACCGTGGCGCTGAGGCCTAGTGGGAGTGGGCGACCACCGCCCTGACCGCTCGAGCGCCGTCGTCCGCGCAGCTGCTGCCGGCCGGCGTCTCGATGGCAAGCTGGCGTCCTGACGCCCGATACACCAGCAGGCCGGGCCCTCCCTTGATGACCAAGGCCGTGTGCCGGGAGTTCCAGCGAAGACCCCATCCCCCATAGACCATCGGATCGATCTCGGTGCTGGCTACGCCGAGCAGCTCGCTCGGCGGAACGGTCACCAGCGGCAGGCGCAGCGTCTGCGAACGCACCTGCACACCCGAAACGTCGATCTGCAGCTCGATCCGAGACCACGCAACTGTCAGCGCGCAGAAGCCCACTCCGAGTATCGCCACCACGATCAGCCACCATGTCGGAGTCAGGCCCAGCGATAGGATCACGACCGCAGTGAAGGTCACCGCGCCAAAGACGGTCAACGCAGCCATCCTCCGGGAGGTGATCCGGACAGTCCAGACAGGAGGGTCGCCTCCCGGCGAAGTTGCGTTCCCTCGCACAACGCCGCTTGCTGAACCTGCGGCACGCTGCGCGGCCGGGGCCCCGCCGGCTCCGGCTGCCCCCCGGAGGCGGTCGCGCTCCGGGATTCGCTGAAGCACCGACGCTACCTCTGGTCGGTCCGCTCCGTGCAGGGTCGCCACCACCCACCCCCAGCCGACACCCACCACCGGCCCCACAACCCAGAACGACCCGTCGCCCGTGGCCGTCGCGACGACGCTAGCGCCAGCAGCCGCGATGCCACCGCACAACGCGATGACAACGCGAGAAAAGGACGCCGGAACCCACCGTGACAGCGACGCAACCACCGCCGCCAGCACCGTCACCAGAGCCGTGACCCCCAACGCCAAGACTCGAAGACCTGCGTTGCCGGAAGCACGTTCGGGGGCGAAGGGGACCATCATGATGGAGCTCACGAGCAGGACGAGCAGCGGGAGACTCACAGCTGCTCCCGCCAACCGGCGGCTTGCCCCCACGGTCCTCATGACCAGCACCTTACGGTGAGACAGCCCCTCCGTGCCGCCTGCCGGTGGGCGGCAGGGAGTGAGAGTCGCTGCTCCTCAGGCGGAGCGGCCGGCCACGCCATCGACCAAGGCTCGGAGCGCATCGATCGCCGGCCCATCCCCCAGCTCGTCCAACTGAGACCGGGTCTGTGCCGCGAAGTCTGCGGTGTGCTCTCGGGCCCTTGTCATCGCGGCATGGACGCGCAGCAAACGCACCGCCTCGCGGACATCCTCGGCATCTGCGATCGGTCCGCTGAGCAATGCAAGCAGCCGTTCGTCCTCGGGACCTGCCATCGCCCGCGCGTAGAGCACTGGGAGGGTGGTCTTTCCCTCGCGAAGGTCCGCGCCTGGGGCCTTACCAGACTCCTCAGCATCCGAGGAAACATCGAGAATGTCGTCGGTGAGCTGGAAGACGATGCCCAAGTTTTCCCCGAACGACGTCAAGAGCGTGGTCGTTTGCTCGTCGGCTCCAGCAAACATGGCGCCATACCGGGCCGCCGTCGCGATCAGCGAGCCGGTCTTGTCGGCCAAGACCGACAGGTAGCGCTCCACCGGGTCGATGCCCACCTCCGGGGCGCGTTCGTCCCGTATTTGGCCAGAGCATAGCCGGACGAACGTCGCCGCCTGGATCTTGACCGCGTCCGCACCGAGGTCGGCGATCACCGAAGACGCCGTCCCGAACAGCAGATCACCCACCAGGATGGACGTCGCGTTGCCATAACGCACGTTGGCGCTCTGCACTCCTCGGCGGAGCTGCGCCTCGTCCATCACGTCGTCGTGGTAGAGCGACGCCAGATGAGTCAGTTCCACTCCGACGGCGGCGTCGATGACGGCCGGGTTGATACCTCCGGCCGCTTGGGAAGCAAGCAGTGTCAGGAGTGGACGGAACCGCTTTCCACCCGCCTGTGCCAAGTGTCCCGACGCCTCAGCAATGAAAGGATCTTCATGATCGACGACTTCGCGCAACCGTCGATCAACGGCGGCCAAGCCGTCGAGCAGGCTGTCGTGGAGGTCCTCATCTGCCTCGAACAGCAACGGGGAGTCGGCCTGTATCACCGGATGAACTGAGATGCTTGGGCTGCCAGTTCCAGCATCGGCGAGGGCATGATGCCCAGTCCGAGCGTGACCAACAGGCCCACTGCGATGGCAAAGGTGGTCAACGAGGAGGGCACGACCGCCTTCGTGTCTCCGGTGCGCTCACCGAAGTACATCATCACGATCAAGCGGAAGTACACGTATGCCGTGACCGCACTCGCCAGGACGCCGATGACTGCCAGCCAAGCGCCGTCATTAGCAATGGCGGCTGCGAAGACGGCGAACTTGCCAGTGAATCCCGACGTCAGCGGAATACCGGCAAAGGCCAGCAGGAGGAAGCTGAAGGCGGCCGCTATCCACGGGTTGGTCTTGGCCAGCCCAGCCCATTGCGAGACATGGGTGGCCTCGCTGCCCGAGGATCGCACCATTGTGACCAGCGCGAAGGCCGGCACAGTCATGAATCCGTACGCCGCGAGATAGAACATCGTCCCGGAGACACCGGCTGCGTCGAGGGCAAGAAAGCCGACGAGGATGAAGCCTGCGTGCGCAATCGAGGAGTAGGCCAAGATGCGCTTCACGTCATTTTGACCCACCGACATCACGGCACCGACGATCATCGTGATCGCTGCCACGGCGGCGAGTATGGGCTGCCAATCCAGTCGCGCCCCCTCCCCAGCAACGTAGAACACTCGCAGCAGGGCGCCGAAAGCAGCCACCTTGGTGACCGCTGCCATGAAGCCGGTCACCGGCGTGGGCGCCCCCTGGTAGACGTCCGGCACCCAGGAGTGGAACGGCACCGCGCCGACCTTGAACAGGAGGCCGGTGGCGATCAGCAACAGGCCGGGCATGAGCAACCCGTCCATGCCGATCTCAGTCGTCACAGCGGCCGCGATCTCGTCGAAGCGCATCGACCCTGCGTAGCCGTATACCAGCGAGGCACCGAACAGGAAGAACGCGGAAGAGAAGGCGCCGAGCAAGAAGTACTTCAGCGAGGCTTCCTGAGACAGCAAGCGCCGGCGACGGGCCAAGCCGCACATGACGTAGAGCGGGAGCGACAGGATTTCGAGGGCGATGAACATCACGACCAGGTCGTTCGCCATCGGGAAGAGCATCATGCCGCCGATGCCGAACAGCGTCAGCGGGTAGATCTCGGTGGTGGTCGCCCCGACCTTGACGGCGAGTGCCTCCTCGGCCGAGCCCGGCACGGACACACCGGCCTGGGTGAAGGCATCGGGAGCATCTGCGCCGAGACGCTCACTCATCACCATGATGCCAATGATCGACAGCGTGATCACAAGCCCTTGCAGCAACAGCGCTGGGCCATCGACCACGACCGCACCGGCAGCAGTGAGGCCTTGGTGGTCGGGCGCGACGAAGATCAACAATCCGAGCGCGACCACCAGGGTCAAGATGGTCAGCGGCATCTGAATGCCGTACCGCTTGGACCGGCCGGCGAAGCCCTCGACGACCACGCCGATCAGCCCGCCGAGGAAAACCGCGAGCAGCGGGGACAACGCCCAATAGGCGATCTCGGGTGCAATGAACTCCATCAGTCGTCACTCCCTTCGGCAGGTTCGGCGGCTTCGTCGGAGAGTTCGCCACCGCTGACATCGACGTACTGCAAGGTCGTGTCGACCGCTGGTTCGAGCACGTCCAAGGCCACTTTCGGATAGAAGCCGAGGACCAGGAAGGCGGCGATCAGCGGAGCGACGACGAACTTCTCTCGCAGTGACATGTCCGGAGTGGACTCCCACTCCTGCGGCTTGGGGCCGGTGGCGACCTTTTGGTACATCAACAGGATGTACAGCGCAGCCAGGATCACACCCATGGTGCCGACGACGGCATACACCGGGTAGGTCTGATAGGTGCCGATGATGACCATGAACTCGGACACGAAGGAGTTCAGGCCCGGCAGTGCCAGCCCAGACAGGCCGGCCACCAGCAGCGAACCCGCGATCAACGGAGTGACTCGCTGCCAGCCACCAAAGTCCAGGATGTCACGCGAGCCACGCCGTGCGACGAGCATCGCCGCAATCAGGAACAGCGCAGCCGTGGTGAAGCCGTGGTTGACCATGTACAGAGTCGACCCGGTCTGGCTGACCGTGGTGACCGCGAAGATACCTAGCACGATGAAGCCGAAGTGGCTGATCGAGGTGTAGGCGATCAGGCGCATCATGTCCCGTTGTCCGATCGCCAAGGCGGCGCCGATCAGGATCGAGAGCACCGCCAGGGCCATCACCACCGGCGTGGCCCAGCGGCTGGCATCGGGGAACATCTGCAGACAGAACCGGATCATCCCGAAGGTGCCGACCTTGTCGAGCACGCCGACCAGCAGGACCGACGTCGCCGGGCGGGCTTCGCTGGCAGCAGATGGCAGCCAGGTATGCACCGGCCACATCGGGGCCTTGATGGCGAAGGCGATGAAGAACCCGAGGAACAACGCGCGTTCAATCCAGGTGCTGATGTCCAGCCCGCTGAGGTTCTCGATCAGGAAGCCGTCGGGTCCCCCAGGGCCCTGGAAATACACACCGATGACCGCGACGAGCATGATCAGCCCGCCCAGCAACGAGTAGAGCAGGAACGTGGTGGCAGCCTTGGCGCGGTTGGCGCCCCCGAAGGATCCGATCAAGAAGTAGACCGGGATCAGCATCGCCTCGAAGAAGACGTAGAACAAGAACACATCGGTGGCTGCGAAGACGCCGATCATGAAGGCCTCGAGGATGAGCATCAACGCGAAGTAGCCGTGCTGCCGGCGCTTGGTGCCGAGCGGCACGTCCTCCCAGGCCGCCAAGAGACAGATCGGAACGAGCACCACGCTGAGCAGGATCATCGTGAGCGAAATGCCATCGATACCGAGCGCATAACTGACACCGAACTGTGGGATCCAGGAGTGGACCTCGTTCAGCTGGAACTGTGAGCTGCCACCGCCACCGACCTCGAACTGGAAGGCAGTGACAATGCCGACCACAAGCGTCAGCAGCGCGATGCCCAGGGCCACCTCGCGTACCCGGGCGAAGCCTTTGGGCAGCAGCGCCACGACAAGTCCACCGATGGCGGGGATCAGCAGCAACGTGGTCAGCCAGGGAAAGTCACTCATCACTGCATCACCAGCACAGCGAGGACGACGAGCACGGTGCCGACCAGCATCGTCATCGCGTAGGAGCGGGCGAAGCCGGTTTGTGTGCGCCGCAAGGCCGCGGACAACCCGGCAACCCCACCAGTGGTCTTGTCCACCATCCCGCCGTCGACGACGTCTCGGTCAGCCGCCGAGGTGATGTCCACCAGACCCTGACCCGGCTTGCGAAGGAAGAGTTCGTTGAAGTCGTCCTGGAACAGGTCACGGCGCGCAGCCTGGGTCACGAGCGTCCCCTCCGGAGCAGTCTTGGGCACGGTGTCGCGCCAGTACATCTTGTAGGCAAGCGCCGCACCAGCGGCGACCAACAGGAGCGTCAGAGTGATGATCAGCCAGATCGCAATGACCGGCTCCTCATGCTCTTCGTGGCCAAAGACTGGCTCCAGCCAGTGCTCGAGCCACCCGGTTGGTCCAAGGATCAGTCCCAGCGTGACAGAACCCACGGCGAGAATCATCATCGGAACGGTCATGCTCAGCGGGGACTCGTGCGGATGCTGGTCGTCCTCCCAACGTGCTTCTCCCTGGAAGGTCATGAAGAAGAGACGCGACATGTAGAAGGAGGTGATCCCCGCCCCGACCAAAGCCGTCGTGCCGAACACCCAGGGCTGCCACCCCTCGCCGACGAACGCGACCTCGATGATCTTGTCCTTGGACCAGAATCCCGCGAACGGCGGCACGCCAAGGATGGCCAGCCAGCCCATCATGAACGTGATCCAGGTGACTTTCATGACGGTGTTCAGACCGCCGAACCGGCGCATGTTGACCCGGTCGTTCATTCCGTGCATCACCGACCCGGCACCGAGGAACATGCCAGCCTTGAAGAAGCCGTGGGTGAGCAGATGGAAGATGGCGAAGACGTAGCCGATCGGACCGAGTCCGACCGCCAGCATCATGTAGCCGATCTGGCTCATCGTCGATGCTGCCAGTGCCTTCTTGAGGTCGTCCTTGGCGCAGCCGACGATCGCTCCGTAGACCAACGTAATCGCACCGACCGAGGCCACGAACACGCGAGCATCTGGGGTCAGGTCGTAGATCGCCTGACTGCGTGCTATCAGGTAGACGCCGGCGGTCACCATGGTCGCTGCGTGAATCAGCGCGGAGACCGGAGTCGGGCCCGCCATCGCGTCACCGAGCCAGGACTGCAACGGAAACTGTGCCGACTTGCCGCAGGCCGCGAGCAACAACAACAGCCCGACGGCCAGGAGCGTGCCCTGACCCAGCGTGTCTGCTTCGCCGAAGACCGTGATGAAGTTCAGCGAACCGAGGTTGGCGAACAGCACCGCCATCGCGGTGATCAGCCCGACGTCACCAATCCGGTTGACGACGAAGGCCTTGTTGGCGGCGGTGGCGAACTCCGGCTTGTGGTTCCAGAAGCCGATCAACAGGTAGGACGCCAGGCCGACACCTTCCCAACCGACGAACAGCAGCAGGTAGGAGTCGGCGAGCACCAGGGTGAGCATGGCCGCGATGAAGAGGTTCAGATAGCCGAAGAAGCGACGCTTGTCGGCGTCGTGCTCCATATACCCCAGCGAGTACACGTGGATCAGCGACCCGACGAACGTGATCAGCATGACGAACGTCAAGGACAACGGATCAAGCAGTAGCCCGATATTGACGTTCAGCTCACCAGCGGAGACCCAGTCCCATAGCTGCACAGACAGTGACCGCTCGTCCTCAGCCATACCGGCCAGCTGGAAGATCACCCCGAGACCGACGCCGAAACTAGCCCAGGACAGCCCTACGGCCAGTCCCGGGCCGAAGCGGTTGGTCGCTTTACCGCCGATCAGCAAGACCGCAGCACCCAGCAGCGGCAGCGCGATCATCAGCCAACCCAACGCCGCAAAACCGGTCGCCTCGGTGGCCTTCACGGCACTGGGATCGGCCAGCGCGATGCCCACAGTCGTGGAAAGCACAGACACCCCTTAGAGCTTCAGCAGGTTGGCGTCGTCCACCGAAGCGGAACGTCGAGCCCGGAAGATGGACATGATGATCGCCAGGCCGACCACGACTTCTGCGGCAGCAACCACCATGATGAACAGGGCGTAGACCTGCCCGTCGAGCGTCCCGTGCATCCTGGAAAACGTCACCAACGACAGGTTGCACGCGTTCAGCATGAGCTCGACACCCATGAACACCACGATGGTGTTGCGCCGGGTCAGCACCACCAAGGCGCCGATGGTGAACAACACGGTGGCCAAGTAGATATATGCAGCCAGTGTCATGTGTCAGCTCGTTCCTGACCGGTGCCACCACGGGCCGGATCGGCGCCGCTGTCGGGCACCTCGGTTCCGGAGGGGTCGCGGGCCTCGGGATCGCCGATCGCCTCATAGGCAGCATCGGTGCTCGCGGAGTATGCAGTGACCGACCCGACCTGACCACGAGCCACCAGCACTCGTGGCACCGACTCCTGGGTCGGGCTTCCGTCAGGCAGGAGCGCGGGGGTATCGGATGCGTTGTGCCGGGCGTAGACGCCGGGGTTGGGCTTGCCGGACAACCACCTGCCCCCAGCAATGGTCTGGTCTGAGCGGCTGCGCTGCGACAAGGCAGGCGTCAGGCGCTCGTGGTGAGCAAGCACCATGGCTCCCATCACCGCGATGACCAACAGGGCACCCAGCAGCTCGAAACCGAACACCTGACGGGTGAAGATCTCTCGGGCCAATCCGGTGATCACGCCTTCTTCTTGCACCGCTGCCAGTCCGACCGGCTCCATGAAATCCACGCCGGCTAGCGCGACCATCACTACACCTGCGAAAACGAAGGCGAAGACATAGGCGAAGAGTCGCTGCCCCGGCAGGGTTTCGACCAGTGAGTCCGAAGCGTCGACCCCGACCAGCATGACCACGAAGAGGAACAGCATCATGACCGCGCCGGAATAGACGAAGATCTGGATGACCCCGACGAACTCCGCGTCCTGCGCGATGAAGAAGATGCCCAGAGAGACCATCACCAATGCAGTCGACATCGCGGCGTGGACAGCCTTGCGAGCGAACAACAGTCCCAGTGCACCCAGGACGGTTGCCGGGCCGAGAATCCAAAAAAGGAGCGACTCACCTCCGCTCACCGGTACACCTCCTGGTCTGCCTCGTCGACACTGCGGTTGTCACTCCTACCATGATCGTGGCGTGCGGCGTGCTGAGCCTCACGCGCAGCCACATAGTCCTTCTGGCTCTGCGTCGGTGCGGTGATCTCACCCTTGTAGTAATGGCTGTGGTCGGTGCCATCCGCCATTGGCAGCGGCGCGCGAAGCATACCGTCTTCCATGGGCGCAAGCAGTTGGTGCTTTTCATAGATCAGCGGCGCGCGCTCAGCATCGGCCATCTCGTACTCATTCGTCATGGTCAACGCGCGGGTCGGGCAGGCTTCGATGCACAGTCCGCAGAAGATGCACCGCAGATAGTTGATCTGATAGACCCGCCCGTACCGCTCGCCGGGCGAGAACCGGGCTTCCTCGGTGTTGTCGGCGCCCTCGACGAGGATGGCATCGGCCGGGCAGGCCCACGCACAGAGCTCACAGCCGATGCATTTCTCCAAACCGTCGGCATACCGGTTCAACTGGTGTCTGCCATGGAACCTTGCCTGCGTCGGGCGCGGCTTCTCCGGGTACTCCTCGGTCGCGACCTTGCGGAACATCGTGCTGAAGGTGACTCCGAACCCCGCGACCGGTGCAAGCAGCTCAGCGAAGAATCCCTTGTCCTTCTCCTCGCGGCTACCCTCCTCGGGCCGCCGAGCAGGACTGATCTTGTCAGTGTTCTCCCCGGTCTCGCCTTCCGGGCGCGGGATCGGACGCCCGTCTTCGAGCTGCCCGTCCTTGTCGGTGTGCTCGGCCTTCTGGTCTTCATTCGCCACGATCGTCCTCCGAGGTGTGAGCAGCTGGACTCGTTCTGGCCTCCACGGTCACCGGCTCAGCGGCCGCGACCGCTCGCGGACGCTCCACCAGTCGCTGACCGGGCAGCGGGGGCACGGGGTACCCCCCTGCGTAGGGGTCGACCTCCTCCGGCACCTCGCGTGCGGCCAGGCTCGCCTGTTTGCGTTCCTGCGAACGCCGATCCCAGATCAGCAGACCACCGATCACGATCACCGCGATCACCGCGACCGTTATCACCACTGCCCAAGGACTGTCACCGAAGTAACCGACCTGAGCCGCCCGGATCAGTGCCACCGCGACGACCCACGCCAGAACAGCTGGGATCATGATCTTCCAGCCCAGCTTCATGAACTGGTCATAGCGCACTCTGGGCAGCGACCCGCGTAGCCAGACGAAGAAGAAGATGAACAGCCACATCTTGGCGGTGAACCAGATCAGGCCCCACCAGCCCTGGTTGAACATACCGTCATTGATCGCCGCGATCCCGGGAGGCGCCATCCACCCACCGAAGAAAAGCGTCACAGCAAGCGCCGAAACAGTGAACATGTTGATGTACTCACCCAGGAAGAACATCCCGAACTTCATCGAGGAGTACTCGGTGTGGAAGCCTCCCCCGAGCTCACCCTCGCCCTCGGCCAGATCGAACGGCAGGCGGTTGGTCTCTCCCACCATCGTGACGATGTAGATGACGAAGGAGAAGAACAACGGGATGACGTACCAGAGGCTTGACTGGGCGGCCACGATCTGAGAGGTGGACATCGACCCGGCGTACAAGAACACCGCGACCAAAGACAGACCCATCGCGATTTCGTAGGAGATGACCTGGGCCGTGGAGCGCAGACCACCGAGCAGCGGATACGTCGAGCCGGAGGACCAACCCGCCAAGACGAAGCCATAGGCGGACACACCGGCCACAGCCAGGACCAGCAGGACCGCAACCGGGGTGTCGGTCAGCTGCAACGGGGTGGTGTGGCCGAACATCTCGACCGTGCCGCCCATCGGGATGATGGCGAAAGAAACGAAGGCCAGCGAGCCGACGATCAACGGGGCGATGATGAACATCACCTTGTCCGCAGCCTTGGGCGTGACATCTTCTTTCATCATCAGCTTCAGGCCGTCGGCCAAGGTCTGGAACAAACCCAACGGCCCGAACCTGTTGGGCCCGGGCCGCTGCTGCATACGACCGATGACGCGGCGTTCGAACCAGATCACGATCAGCACGTTGACCAGAAGAAAGACAAAGATCATCTGGGCTTTGATCAAGGACAGCCACCACGGGGTGTCGCTGAAGTCGGCCGCCGGAACGTCGGACATCGGGACACCGACTGTTGCCGGAGCAAGGGTGAGCGCCGCGAGCTCGGTGACGATCACGCCGAACCTCCTAGGACGGGAGCAGAGCCAGCCGAGATACGCACCACCGCGCCGGCGTCGGCGCCCAACGTCGCGCGCACCTGGCTACCGACCGAGTTGGTCGGTAGCCAGACGACGTTATCCGGCATGGGCGTGACCGTCAGCGGAACGGTGATCACTCCCGCGCCGTGGCTGACCTGCACGTGCTCCCCGTCAGCGACTCCGATCGAGGCCGCCGTCATGGGGGACATCCGTGCTGTCGCCAGCGGCGCGGTCCCAGCCAGGAACGGCTCACCGTCCTGCATCGACCCGGCATCGAGCAGGTGGTGCCACGTGGCCAAGATGGCCTCACCGTCAGCGGGGCGAGCAGGCGCCACCGGGGCCACCAGCGTCATCGAGGGTGATTCGTGAGCGGACCCGAGAGAGGTCATCTCGTGCCGCAGGGCGCTGAGGCTACGGGCACCCAGATGCACACCCATCTGCGAGGCCAGGGCATCCAGCATCGCGTGGTCGCTCCACGCGTTGGAGTCCAGTGCCTTGTCGAAGGTCCGTAGCCGGCCCTCCCAGTCGGCGAACGACCCGGCTTTCTCCTGTTGCGGTGCTACCGGCAGGATCACGTCGGCGTAGTCGTGCACGGCCGACTCACGGATCTCCAACGAGATGACGAATGCCTTCTCCAGCGCGGCTTTGGCCAGCGCCGGGTCAGGCAGGTCATCAGGGTCCAGTCCGCCGACCACCAGGGTCGACACGTCTCCGACCAAGGCTGCACGCAAGATCGCGGTGGTGTTGCGCCCTGGGTCGCTCGGCAGGTCCGCGCCCCAGACGTGAGCGACCTCGGCGCTCTGGGCGGGGTTGTTGACATCGCGCCCACCGGGCAGAAGGTTGGGCAGGGCACCGACTGATACCGCGCCTCGCTCGCCCGCGCGACGCGGCACCCACCCGATCTTGGCCCCGGTGAGATTCGCCAGTGCTGCCGCGGCGGACAACCCGCCTGGGACGGTAGCCAGTCGCTCACCGACCAGGATCACAGCGTCGCCGGTGAGCGAGTCGGAGGCCGTGTGCATCGGGTTCACTGACGCGGTGGACGGGCCCAGCGGCTCGATCGGCCCGTCGACGGGCTCGCCCTCGCCTTGTCGCCGAGCGCCGAGCGCTTGCAGGATCTCGGCTTCCGTGCCCGGCGCGGCGGCGATCAAGGTGCCGCCCATCTTGTCCAGCCCGCGGGTCGCGAACGGCGCGACGGCATACACCGGCATTTTGTTCTTGCGACTAGCTTTGCGCAGTCGCAGGAAGACGATGGGACTTTCCTCCTCGGGCTCGAGACCAACCAGCAGCACTGCGCTGGCGCTCTCGAGGTCGGCATAGGTCAAACCGTAGTGGCCAGCGATGGTCGAGGCCAGGAAGTCGGCCTCTTCATCGGAGTGGGGTCGAGCGCGGAAGTCGATGTCGTTGGTGTGCAACGCGGTCCGCGCGAACTTGCTGTAGGCGTAGGCGTCCTCGACGCTCGCCCTGCCCCCCATCAGCACTGCTGCACCAGGCGAGCCGGTGGTCCTATTCCTGGTCGCCGCCAACAGGGCGTCGCCGGCTGCGCGGATGGCCTCGTTCCAGGTGGCCACCGCATACTCGCCATCGCGGCCGCGGACCACCGGGTCACGCAACCGGTCAGGCATGGTCGCGTAGGTGAAAGCCCACCGCCCCTTGTCACAGTTCCACTCTTCATTGACGTCGTCATCGTTGAGCGCCATACGACGCAGCACGTTGCCGCGTCGATGGTCGGTGCGTATGGCACAGCCTGAGGCGCAGTGTTCGCACACGCTCGAGGTGGACACGAGGTCGAACGGCCGGGACCTGAAGCGGTATGCCGATCCGGTCAGCGCCCCTACCGGGCAGATCTGGACCGTATTGCCGGAGAAGTAGGACTCGAACGGCTGCTCCTCATAGATGCCCACCTGCTGCAACGCACCGCGCTCAATGAGTGCGATGAACGGGTCCCCAGCGATCTGGTCGGAGAACCGGGTGCAGCGCGCGCAGAGGACGCAGCGTTCACGGTCCAGCAGGACCTGGCTGGAGATGTTGATCGGCTTGGGGAAGGTCCGTTTGACGTCATCGAACCGGCTGGTCGGCCGGCCGTTCGACATCGCCTGGTTCTGCAGCGGACACTCTCCACCCTTGTCGCAGACCGGGCAGTCCAAGGGGTGGTTGATCAGCAGCAGCTCCATGACCCCGTGCTGCGCCTTATCGGCTGTGGGGGAGGAGTGCTGAGTCTTCACCTGCATGCCTTCACCCACGGCCATCGTGCATGAGGCCTGAGGCTTGGGCATCGGCTTGAGGTTGCCTTCGCGATCCGGCATGGAAACCTCCACCAGGCATTGGCGGCAGGCACCGACCGGGTCGAGCAAGGGGTGGTCGCAAAAGCGCGGGATCTGCACCCCGATCTGCTCGGCGGCGCGGATGACCAAAGTGCCCTCGGGCACGCTCACCTCGACGCCGTCGACGGTCAGCGTGACCTTGTTCACGGCATCCGGGATAGCAGCGTTGTCGCCCTGGTCGACGGCGTTGCCGCCAGCCGCGGGCGAGGTGTTGACGGTCATGCCGGCAGCGCCTCCTTGGCGAACAGGGTCGAGTGCTCGGGCGGGAACAGTTCTGCGGCGCTGGTGTGCATCCCGGCCTCGAACTCGGACCGGAAGTACTCCACCGCGGACGTGATCGGGCTCGTTGCCCCGTCCCCCAATGCACAGAAGGAACGTCCCAAGATGTTGTCACAGATGTCGACAAGCTTGTCGATGTCATCCTCAGTTCCTCGACCGGCTTCGATACGTTCCAAGATCTGCTTGAGCCAGAACGTGCCTTCCCGGCAGGGTGTGCACTTGCCGCAGGACTCGTGTGCATAGAAGTCAGTCCAGCGACTGACGGCGCGAACCACCGACGTGGTCTCGTCGAAGATTTGCAGGGCGCGGGTGCCCAACATCGAGCCGGCCTTGACGACCGACTCGAAGTCGAGTGGAACGTCCAGGTGTTCGTCCGTCAGGATCGGTGTCGAGGACCCACCGGGCGTCCAGAACTTGAGCTGGTGACCCTCGCGGATGCCACCGGCCATCTCTAGCAGTTCGCGAAGGGTAATTCCTAGCGGTGCCTCGTACTGTCCAGGACGGGTCACGTGTCCGGACAGACTGAACAGCCCGTAGCCCTTGGACTGTTCGGTCCCCAGGTCGGAGAACCAGTCGCTGCCGTGCAGCACGATGGAGGGGATGCTGGCGATGCTCTCCACGTTGTTGACCACAGTGGGTCGGGCATACAAGCCGGCCACCGCCGGGAACGGCGGCTTCAACCGCGGCTGGCCACGCCGGCCCTCCAGAGAGTCGAGCAGCGCCGTCTCCTCGCCGCAGATGTAGGCACCGGCGCCGGAGTGCACGGTGATATCCAGGTCGAAGCCGGTGCCCATGATGTCTTTGCCCAGGTACCCGGCCGCGTATGCCTCTTCGACGGCCTTCTGAACGCGTCGGAAGACGTGGACGATCTCACCGCGGATGTAGATGAAGGCGTGCTTGCAACCGATCGCGAAGGACGTGATTGCCATACCCTCGATCAAGAAGTGCGGCGCCGCCATCAGCAGGGGGGTGTCCTTGCAGGTCCCCGGCTCGGACTCGTCAGCGTTGATCACCAGGTAACGCGGGCCGCCGTCATCCGGTGGCAGAAAGCTCCACTTCAAGCCGGTGGGGAACCCGGCACCTCCACGGCCGCGCAAACCCGAGGACTTGGCCATCTCGACCAAATCCTCCTTCGGGGTGTCCAGCGCCGTGCGCAGGGCTGCGTAGCCGTCGTGCTCTTCGTAGGTCTGTAAGGTCCAGGACTGCGGGTGATCCCAGAACTGGGACAGGATCGGCGTCAGTTGGGCGCTCATTCCTTGTCTCCTTCGGTCTGTGTGCTCTTGCCTTCCGAGGTGGTGCTCACCGAGCCGTCACTGGGCTTCTGGTCGGGGTCGTTCGTCGGAGCGTTGGTCGAGCTGCGTTGTCCCGCCTTGGGGGTGGTGCCCTCATCGGCGGCGACCGTGTCGAAGCCCGTGCTGTGCTCGGGCTCATGGCCTTCACCAGGCACGTACGGCTTCTTCGCTCCGACCGGAGCCACCCAGTTGCGCTCGCGTGCCACCTGCAGTCCTACCAGCGACGGCCCTCCCGCGCCGATGCCCTCATCGGCTCGGCCGTCGCTGAACCCGGCCAGGACCCGAGAGATCTGCGTGAAGGTGCATACCTTGGCCGCGCCACGGGTCGGAACCACGTCCTTGTCCGAGCGCAGATCGTCGGCCAGCGCTTTGGCGGACTGCGGCGTCTGGTTGTCAAAGAACTCCCAGTTGGCCATCACGACCGGGGCATAGTCACACGCCGCGTTGCATTCCACCCGCTCCAGGGTGATTTTCCCGTCCGGCGTCGTCTCGTCGTGACCGATCCCGAGGTGCTCGCTGAGCTCGTCGAAAATCTGGTCGCCCCCCATCACCGCGCACAACGTGTTGGTGCAGACACCGACCGTGTACTCGCCGTTCGGATGACGTTTGTACTGAGTGTAGAACGTAGCCACACCACTGACCTCGGCCGTGGACAGGTTGAGCTGTGCCGCGCAGAAGTTGACTCCTCGACCGGTGACGTAGCCATCGACGCTCTGCACCAGATGCAGCAGCGGAAGCAGCGCCGAACGCTCCTGGGGGTACTTGGCGATGATGACTGCCGCATCCGCCTCCATCCGACCCAGTACTTCTGGCGGGTAGTCGTCCTGCGAGGGTTGCAACGGAGTGTGGTGGTGTACCGGGCCCTGCGTGACGGCCTCATGCAGCTGCTCGCGGGTGTCACCGGGAGCCCCCGCGTCGTGGGTTGAAGACGTCATCTGTCCGAGCCTCCCATCACCGGGTCGATCGAGGCGACCGCGACAATGACATCGGCCACCAGTCCACCCTCACTGAGCACGGACGCCGACTGGAGGTTGTTGAAGGACGGATCTCGGAAGTGCGCCCGGAACGGCCTGGTTCCGCCATCGGAGACCGCGTGCACTCCGAGCTCACCCTTCGGTGACTCGACCGCGGCATACGCTTGGCCCGGCGGCACACGGAAGCCCTCGGTGACCAGCTTGAAGTGATGGATGAGCGACTCCATCGACTCGCCCATGATCTTGCGGATGTGGTCCAGGGAGTTACCTTGACCGTCGGCACCGACGCTGAGTTGGGCTGGCCAGGCGATCTTCTTGTCCGCCACCATCACTGGCTGGCCCTCGGAGGCGCGCAACCGCGCGATGGCCTGCTCGGAGATCTTGACGGACTCCCACATTTCATCTATCCGGATACATAACCGGCCGTAGGCATCCATCGAGTCGCGCGTGATCACCTCGAAGTCGTACGTCTCGTAACCGCAGTACGGCGCCGACTTACGGAGGTCGTGCGGCAAGCCGGTGGAGCGCAGGATCGGGCCGGTGACGCCCAAGGCCATACACCCGCTCAAGCTCAGATGCCCGACGTCAACGGTCCGAGCACGCAACACCGGGTTCTCCAACAACAGACCTTCGATCTCGCGCAGACCCCGCTTGAGGTCGACCAGCTCGTCCTCGAGCATGTCCAGCGCGCCGGCAGGGACATCCTGGGCAACGCCACCTGGACGGACATAAGCGTGGTTCATCCGCAACCCGGTCACCGCTTCGAAGAAGCGCAGCAGCCGTTCGCGCTCACGGAAGCAGGTCGTCATGACGGTGGTAGCACCCAGCTCCAAACCACCGGTGCCGAGGGCGATCATGTGCGAACCGATCCGATTCAGCTCCATGGTCAGCACCCGGATGTCATTCGCGCGCAGCGGAATGTCGTCGGTGATTCCGAGCAGCTTCTCCACCGCGAGGCAGTAGGCGGTCTCATTGAAGATCGGGGTCAGGTAGTCCATCCGGGTGCAGAACGTCGTGCCCTGGACCCAGGTCCGGTATTCCATGTTCTTCTCGATACCGGTGTGCAGGTATCCGATGCCAGCACGGGCCTCACGAACGGTCTCCCCGTCAAGCTCGAGGATGAGCCGCAACACACCGTGGGTCGAGGGGTGTTGCGGCCCCATGTTGACCACGATGCGCTCTTCGCCGACGGCGGAGATGTCCTCCACGACCTGGTCCCAGTCACCACCGGTCGCCGTGAAGACCGCGCCGACGTCGTCGTCGCCATACAGGTCCTGGCTTTCGGTCGAACTCGTCTGGGTAGCCATCAGGTATAACTCCTGCGCTCGTTGGGAGCCGGGATGGTCGCTCCCTTGTAGTCCACCGGTATGCCCCCAAGGGGATAGTCCTTGCGCTGCGGATGTCCCGGCCAGTCATCCGGCATGAGAATGCGGGTCAATGCGGGATGACCGGTGAAGTTGATCCCGAACATGTCGAAGGTCTCGCGTTCGTGCCAGTCCGCGGCCGGGTAGATGGTCACGATCGACGGCACCGTGGGGTCATCGTCGGGGCAGGTGACCTCGACGCGCAGCCGCCGCGAGCCATGGGTGACCGACAAGAAGTGGTAGACGGCGTGAAGCTCCTGGTCGACGTCTTCGGGGTAGTGCACGCCGGACACGCTGCTACACATTTCGAAGCGCAGTCCCGGATCGTCACGCAGTGCGCTGGCTACCAGGGGCAGGTGTTCACGCGCCACTCGAAGAGTCATCTCTCCGCGATCGATGACGATGCGCACGATGGCGTCGTCGTGCTTGTCGCCGAGTGCGGCGCTGAGCAGATCAGCGATTTCGTCGAAGTGTCCGCCGTAGGGACGTTCGGCCGCCCCGGGGAACAGGACCGGTTGCACCAGCTCGCCGTAGCCGCTGGTGTCCGAGCCGAGCGAACTGCCGAACATGCCCCGGCGCTCGCCCATCTTGACGGGCGTGGGTCCCTCGGGGTCGTAGCCACTGACCGCACCGGCACCGGTCTCCTGGGAGATCGTTGTGTTGGTCTTCTGATCCTCGGTGGCCGGTGGCGCGGTGATGCGGTCAATCGTGTTCTTGCCATCGCCCTGGACGTTCTCGTCGCCAGCGGAGGTGGCGGTCTCAACCTCCGCGACCGCGTCCTTGTTGGCCTTGTCCTCACTCACGCGATCACTCCGGCGTAACTCATGCCAGAAGCCCCTTCATCTCGTGCGTCGGCGTGGCCTCCAACGCCGCTGCCTCGGCGGCACGTGCTGCAGCGACACGGTCGACGCCGAACTTCGAGGCTCGAATCTGAGTGTGCAGTTCCAAGATGGCGTTCATCAGCATCTGCGGCCGCGGCGGACAACCCGGTAAGTAGACGTCGACCGGCACGATGTGGTCGACGCCCTGCACGATCGCGTAGTTGTTGAACATCCCCCCCGAGCTCGCACATACCCCCATCGAGAGCACCCACTTCGGGTTGGGCATCTGGTCGTACACCTGACGCACCACGGGCGCCATCTTCTGGCTGACCCGACCGGCCACGATCATCAGGTCGGCCTGGCGCGGCGTCGCGGCGAACCGCTCCATACCGAACCGTGCAATGTCGTAGTCGGGCGTGCCGAGCGCCATCATTTCGATGGCACAACATGCCAGCCCGAAAGTCGCTGGCCACACCGATCGAGCCTGCATCTCGCCGACCAGGCCCTCGACCGAGGTCAGCACGATGCCGGAGGGCAGTTTCTCCTCTAGACCCATCGTTCACACCATCCTTGCGTTGTCAGTCCCAATCCAACCCGCCCCTGCTCCACTCGTAGACAAATGGCACCGATACGACGACCAGGAAGAGCATCATCGCGACCACGCTGAACAAGCCGACCTGATCGAAGGCCACAGCGAACGGATACAAGAAGAGCACTTCGACGTCGAAGACGATGAACAGCATCGCCGTCATGTAGTACTTGACCGGCACACGCCCACCCTCGAGCGCCTGCGGCGTGGGCTGTATGCCGCACTCGTAAGCCTCGGACTTGGCTCGGTTGTAGGTCTTGCGCCCCAGCAGCGCTCCACCCAGCATCGAACCGCCGGCGAACAGCAAGCCGAGGGAGAGCATGGACAGAACGGGAAGATACGGATCGGTCATCCTCGGCCACACTCCTTATCGTGCAGAATCCTCGACATCCCGCGGCCTTCCCAATCCTAGAGGTCATCGTCTTGATCATGCTGCTTGGGGCGTGCCTGAGATCAGAACCGACGCGCGGTCGTAATCATCGCGCTGAGCGACGTCGCTTGTGAAGACATTCACGAAACGCCGCACAGCCTACCGCGCATCAGTCTGTCAGCCCCACCCGATGGCGTCGCCCCCGACCCACAAACTCCGCAGTTGCGCAGTTGCGAAGGCGACACGCCGATAGAAACCTTCGGGAGCGCGCAACAGTTTGCCTCACCACGACTCAACTGCGCCGCCCACGTCCGGGAAAGTGACGGTCCACCCGCGTCAGCGCCGCCTGGCTTGGGGCCTTGATCGGCATACCCACACCGAGCATGGCCTCAACGATTCGCTCCACCGCCTGAAGCGGATAGTCGAAGACGTCCTCAGAGCGCAGGATCATCAGCCGCCATGTCGCACCGTCGAGATCCTCGCGGCGGATAATGTCGCGCTGCCATTGTTGGGTCGACGTAGCGTGTTGGCGACCGTCGTACTCGATCGCGAGTCGATAGTGCGGGTAGGACATGTCGAGCCGATACGTGCGGCCGGCGATCGTGACTTCCCGATTGATCTGAGGATCGGGCAACCCCGCGAGCGCTAACAGGAGTCGCGCCCTGGTCTCCATCGGAGACTCCACCCCGGAACGCACCAGTCGAGCCCCCTGCAGTCCGCGCCTGCGTGGCCGAGGAGCGCCCACATCAATCGCGCCGACCAGACCATCTGGTGACACGAGCTGGGTACGCACGAGGGAGTCGCCCAGCACGACGAGGTCGACCAGGTCGAGCATCGCGACCATATCGACGAATGTCTGCGCCGGAGTGGTGATCGGCAGCTTCTTGAGTCGCGTGGCCTCACGCGGTTGACGGAAGACGTGTGCGCTCAAGCCCGCTCGGCGAGGTCGCAGGCCGGGCTTGTGCACGGTGATATGGGTCTCGGAATGCCTCGGCACGACCCCGCCCCACAGCTCGGCCGCGGTGTGGTGGCTCACCAAGCCTCCCTGAGTGAGCAGCAACGCTGCCGCTGCCCGAGTATGCAGGGTGACTGGCTGAGCAGCGCTGACCCGCACCCCCCGGAACGGCTCCTCGAAGGCGGGCCCGTCGAGAACATGCTGAGACACGCCCCGCGCGATGCCCTCGGCGCGCAGAAACGGGTCGGTCAGTTCGGCATACTGCATCGGCCCACTGTGGTGCAGAGGTCGCGCTCGCCGCTGTCGTCATCCACAACCTGGGCCCGATCGGCAGATTGTGCACGCTGGCGAAGTTTTCTCTCGGCGTGTCGTCTTCGGAATCGAACTTGTGCGCAGTTGTTAGGGGGTGTGGCGGGAAGGAGGCAGGTGGGGCAGGTGGGGTAGGTGGGGTAGGTGGAGTAGGCGGGCTAGGGGCGGACGGCGTGGTGCAGGGCCACGATTCCGCCCGTCAGATTCCGCCAGGTCACACTCGACCACCCGGCGCCGTGGATGAGCCCCGCCAAGTCGGCCTGGTCGGGCCACGCTCGGATCGACTCGGCCAGATACACGTAGGACTCCGGGTTGGAGCTGATCCTGCTGGCCACGGTCGGCAGGGCGCGCATCAGATACTGCAGGTATGCCGTCCGCAACGGTTTCCAGACCGGCTGACTGAACTCGCAGACCACCAGGCGCCCACCCGGCTTCGCAACCCGGGCGAACTCGGCCAAGGCCGCCGAGACATTACTGACATTGCGCAACCCGAATGACATCGTCACCACGTCGAAGGAGGCATCTGCAAAGGGCAGCCGTAACGCATCGGCAGCAACGAAGGGCATGTCGGGGCGCCGACGCCGGCCCTGCGTCAACATCCCCATCGAGAAGTCAGCGGGAACAACATCGATCTCACGGTTGGCGAACCCCTCGCTGCTGGTGCCCGTCCCGGCCGCAATGTCGAGCACTCTCTCGCCGGCGACGGCATCGGCCGAGGCCACGACGGCACGCCGCCACAGATAGGTCTGGCCGGCGGAGAGCACGTCGTTCGTGACGTCATACCGAGGGGCAACGCGATCGAACATGTGGGCGACCTCGGCGGGGTCCTTGTCCAGGCTGGCGCGGGGCATGCATCTATCCTCGCACTCGGGAGAATACAGTGGACCGTTGTGACCGTGATCGCCCCGCCTCGTCTCTGCGCGAAGACTGTGGAGATCACCGACGACGCCCTGCGGTCGGCTGACCTGCTGGATCACGTCCCCGCCCACCTTCGCTCCACGTCGCTGTCGTGTTGGCTACGCGAGGGTGATGGCCTGATCGGGTGGGGCCGGGTCGCCCATCACCTCAGCGGGGGGGCTGGGCGATTTGCCGATGCCGAGCAGTGGTGGAGCGAGGTTCGCGAACAAGCCGACGTCGATGACCCAGTGGGCCTACCGGGCTGCGGACTGGTGACGTTCGGCTCGTTCAGCTTCTCCTCCAGCTCCGGTGACCGCAGCCGCCTGGTGATCCCCGAAGTGATCATCGGGCGACGCGCGGGGCGTATGTGGCGGACCACCATCAGCACCGAGGTCGCCGCGGACGGCGCGCCCGGAACGCTCGGCGGTCCGGCACGCCGCTCCGGCCACCGGATCATCATTGCGCCCGGATCGATCCCTGGGCCGCAGTGGCCCGACGTGATCTCCGAAGCCGTGCACCGGATCGAGACCGGCCAGGTGCACAAGGTGGTCCTGGCCCGGGACGAGCTGGCCCGGTCCAACAGTCCGATCGATGTGCATAGAGTGCTGCGCCGCCTCAGCCAGCGCTACGACGCCACCTGGACCTTCGCCGTTGACGGGCTGATCGGCGCCACCCCGGAGATGCTGGTCCGCCTGGTCGAGGGCCGGGTGCATTCGCGCGTGCTGGCCGGAACAGTGCGCCGAGACCAGGCCCCAGGGACGTTGGTCGCTGAGGATCACCCCGACTTCCGCGCCGAGCACCACGTCGACCCGCAGCTTCGGCTGATCTCCAGTGATAAGGACCTCGAGGAGCACGCGTACGCCGTGCGTTCGGTGGCCGAAGCGCTGGCCCCACACTGCCGCGAGCTACAGGTCCCGGACGAGCCGTTCGTCCTCAAGCTCCCAGACGTCTACCACCTGGCCAGCGACATCAGCGGCGAACAGAGCGACGGTGCCACCTCGCTGCGACTAGCTGCGGCGCTGCACCCCTCAGCCGCGGTGTGCGGCACACCCGCCGAGCCCGCCGCCGCACTGATCACCGAGCTGGAGGGGATGGACCGCGGGAGGTATGCCGGTCCGGTCGGCTGGATGGACAGCTCCGGTGAGGGCGACTGGGGCATCGCGTTGCGCTGCGGCGAACTCTGCGAGGACCAGGTCAGCATGCGGCTGTTCGCCGGCGGCGGGATCGTGGCAGCCTCTGACCCTGAGGCCGAGTTGGCCGAGACCGAGATCAAGCTGGCGGCGATGCGGTACGCGTTGGAGGCGTGACCCCGTCGATCGAGGACCAACACGAAGCTCACGCCGGCCGCTCGCTGCGGGTGCTGGCTCCGGGTCGCAGGCTCGGTGACACGGCGATCATCACGATCAGGAAGCCGATGACGACGAACAGCGCCCGGCTCAGGCCAAACTGCTCGGCAAGCAGCCCGATGGTGGGCGCGCCAAAGAGGAAAGCGCCGTAGGCGATGGTGCTCACCACCGTGATCGCCCGGTTTCCGCGACCGGTTATCTCACCGGCGGCGGAGATCGCAGCGGGGAAGATGGTGGACACCCCCAGGCCCCAGATCAGACCCCCGATCAATGAGACGGTGAGCGAGGGTACCTGGCTGGCCATCAAGATACCGAGGATGGCCAGCACACCGCCGACCCGGGCCACCCGTTCTCGGCCGAACGCGTCGATCGCCGGGGCGCCCAGCAACCGCCCGACGGTCATCGCCACATTGAAGGCGGTCAGAGCCAGCGCACCGATGGCCGCGGGGGCACCTTGCACATCGACCAGCAGGATCGCGAGCCAATCGTTGGCCGACCCTTCCGCCAACGCCCCACCCAGGCAGACGACTCCGATCAAGATCTCCAGTCCGCTCACCCCGCGGCGGGCAACAGGCTCGGAGAGGCTCTGAGCACCGTCCGCAAGCGCTGAGTCCTCCGGGATGAAGTGGTAGACCGCGACGAGGCCGACCACCAACGCCAGAGCCCCCACGACGGGCAGCTGGACCAGACCGACCTCGGAGTACGCGGCGAGCGCCCCCAGCCCGGCCCCGATGACTGCGCCACCGGAGAAGGCGGCATGAAAATAGGGCATCAGCGAGCGACGGCGCAGTTGCTCGACGTAGCTGGCCTGTACGTTCATGGCTACGTCCCACGTGCCGACCGGGGCACCGGTCGCGACCAGCGCCAGGCCGAGCGCCACCGGGGTGCCGACGAACGCCAACGAGCTCCACCCGGCGCAGGCCAGCACGATCGAGACCGCCACCACGGTCCTGCTGCCGAACCGGTCCACCAGGCGTCCGGTGAACGGCATCGCGAGCAGGGAGCCCAGTCCCCCGCCGATCAGAGCCAGGCCCAGCTCACCTGTGCTCGCCTCGACCGCGTCCCGTACTGCTGGCATCCGCGCGAAGGTCTGCGCCATGACCAGTCCGGCCATAGCGAAGACGACCGCGACAGCGACGGGCGATCCCGCGGTCGTCGTGCTGGTGGAACGAGGAGTAGAGGTGTTGGAAGCCACTGGCTGAACTGTGACATCTCTGGTGGGGGCGGAGAAATCAGTGGCACATGCCAACACCGACGCGTCATCCTTCAGAGGTGAACGACAACTCGCAGCCGGCCGCTCCGGCATACGACCTGGTGAGACTGAGCGGCGACGACGCCGTGAGAATGACAGAGCTGGATCACATGGTCTGGTTCGAGGTGCTCCCAGGCGCCTCCCCCGAGGACGTCGTCGAGACCTTCGACTACTCGCGTGGCCGCGGGGTCGAGCCGGCGCCGTCGCTGCGCCTCCCGCTGTCCGGACTCGACGGCATACCGACCCCGCTGGTCGGCATATACGGCGCCTACGAGATGCGGCTGAGCGTGCCCGGTCCTGGGTCCACCGTGACGCGGATGCCCATGTCGGGACTGTCCTGGGTCGGCGTGCATCCCGACCATCGTCGACGCGGGATCCTGACCCAGATGATGCGGGATCACCTGCACCGGATGTATGCCGACGGAGCCGAGGCCATCGCAGGGTTGTGGACTGCCGAGGTTGAGATCTACGGCCGGTACGGCTACGGGCCGGCCTCGCTGGAGGTCATGCTGACGCTCGGCACCGGCGGGGACCTGAACGCACCGGCGCATGTCGTTGCAGCAGCGGCGGAGATCTCAACGTTCACGCTCACCGCGCATTCGCAGCAAGCCGCGACGATCATGCGCACTGTTCAACAGGCCGCGTCCGCAGCGACGCTGGGCACCGCCACGAGGCCGGACAGTTTGGCGGGCATCTGGTTCCATGACTTCCCACAGGCACGCGGCAGCAAGGAGCCCCGGAGGGTGCTGTTTGCCGTTCGCGACGGCGAGCCGGTCGGGTATGCCCTGTTCCGCCGGACCTCCGAATGGGACGACCACAACGTGGCTGGGGGCGTGCTGAGCGTGGGCGAGATCGCAGCTGTGGACTCGGCCACCTTGTTCGCGTTGACCAAGCGGCTGCTGAGCTTCGACTTGGTTGCCAAGGTCAAGTTCTACTCCCGCAGCACCGACGACCCGTTGGTGTGGTGGGCCGGTGGGCCGCGATCCGGCGCGATGGCCGTCAGCGACGCGCTGTGGCTGCGACTGGTGGATCTGCCACGGGCGATGAGCGAGCGCGGGTATGCCGCGGCGTGCGAGGTCGTCATCCAACTGATCGACGACGTGTGCCAGTGGAATGACGGCCGGTGGGCTCTGGTCGTCGGTGCCGATGGAGTGGGTGCCTGTACACCCACCGACGACCCGGCGGACGTGGAGCTGGGGGTGGCCGTGTTGGGCTCGGCATACCTGGGCGGGCGGTCGATCGCATCGCTGGCTGCGGCGGGCTTCGTCGTGGAGCACCGCGCCGGGGCTGTCGCCGAGCTCTCACGGGCAATGCGCGCCGACACCGAGCCATTGGGCACCAGCGGTTTCTGAGCTGGGCCAGTCAGCTGCCGCACCGTAGGTCCCGCGGCGACCTCCTTGAGCTGGTCAGTAGCCGCCAGCGCTAGCCCACAACCCGGCGCGGGTCCGCTGATCGGTGGCTGGGTCCACAACGACCTCGATCACGGCGATCCCGATGGCAGGCTGCGATAACGCACGGCGCAGCTCCTGGAGGGTGTCGACCCGCTGATGTGACACGTGGTAGCCACCGCACAACGCCTCGATGTTCACTCCGGTCGGCGTCGTGAACAGCCTGCTCAACTGCTTCGAGTGCTCGGGCCTGCCGTATTCCAGGGTCGCGAAGATCCCACCGCCGCTGTCGTTGTTGACCACTATCGTCAGGTCGGGACGCGGCTCGTCCGGTCCGATGAGCAGACCATTGATGTCGTGCTCGAAGGTCAGGTCACCCATCAGCGCCACCACTCGGCCGGCCGCCCCGGTGCCTGCTCGAGCTGGTGCCGTTTCGGCTCGACCTGCTCGAACAGCTGACAGCCCTACCCCCACCGCACAGGACACCGTGCCGTCGATGCCGGACAGCCCTCGATTGCCCACAACCAACACGCCTGGCGCTCGGCCGTTCTCGGCCAGGTTCAGGTCTCGTGGGGTGTTCGACGAGCCGAGCACGAGGGTGTCGTCCTGCGCGAGGGCTTCGAGCACCGTCGCAGCGATAGAAAGACCGGCGACCTCGCTGCGTAGGATCTCGCTGGCAGCCACCCGCTGTGCCAGGTGCTGGCCCGCACCGTTCCAGGCGTGTGACCACGACGGGTCAGAAGCCTCCGGCGGGTGGGTGAGGAAGTCCTGCCAGGTGATCACGCGGGAGACGACATGCGAGGGGTCGCTCCACTGTTCCACGGCGCTGACCTGCTCGACGAGCAGGTCGGCCCGGCGAGCGAGGGCGGCGATGTCGCGATGCAGCGTATGACGCCCGACGACCAGGAGCCGCTCGGGGGGATGTCCGTCGAGGAAGGCCGTATCCGCGAGCACCAACGGTCCGTGCGGTATCACCCCGTGGTGGGGTTGCGCGGGGCGCTTGCCCCACGGCTCAGCGATGACCGGCCAGTGTTTGCGTTGGGCGAGCGACACTGCCTGGGCGGTCATGGCGGGGTCGGGCAGATCACCCAGGATCATCAGTGTCGGGGTAGGCCGGCGGCTCAGCGTGATGTCCGAGGCTGCCCGGACGTCTTCCCGGTCAGCCCAGCTGACCCACGGCATACCGTCCGGCCTGCCCGCTAGCGACTCCGGCCAGTCCACCGACGCTTCCGGGTCGGGGGCCAGCGGGTCGCGCAGTGCAACATTCAGATGTACCGGTCCGGCGTCCCCGGCTCTACCTACCGCGGCGGCGTAACACCGGCATGCGGTCGAACGCCAGGAGGCCTGCTCACCTGGACGCCCCTGCGCCGGGGCCTGATCGTGTTCACGACGCAGCGCGCCGGCAAAGATTCCCGGTTGCACGGTGGTCTGGTTTGCTCCCGTTCCTCGCAGTTCGGCGGGGCGATCTGCCGAGACCACGAGCAGCGGCACACAGCCATGCGAGGCCTCCAACACTGCCGGGTGCAGATTGGCCACTGCGGTTCCCGACGTCGTGATCACGACCGCGGGTCGCCGTGACACCTTGGCCAACCCCAGAGCAAGGAAACCAGCCGATCGTTCATCGACGCGGGCATGCAACCTCACTCGCCCGGCTTGCTCGGCTGCGAGAGCGGCATAGGCCAGCGGCGCCGACCGCGACCCGGGGCACACCACCACCTCGGTGACCCCACAACGCACCCATTCGTCGATAAGCACAGTGGCGAGCGCGGTCGAAGGATTCACCCCTCGATCCTGCCACCCAGATCAGCCAGACTGCCCATCGATGCCACCACAGTATGAACCGCTGGTGCACGCGGCACTAATGTAGGTCGATGCCCGCACACCGCGACCAGCCCACCGCGCCCGCCGCGCGGTCGTTGGCCGACGACTTGCGTCATCGCAGCGACGAGGCGCTCGCTGTGCTGCTGCAGGCCCGACCCGACCTGGCTCGCCCGGCGCCGAATGACATCACCACGTTGGCAGCACGTGCGAACACCCGGGCCAGCACCGCCCGAGCATTGGACGGTCTGGACCTGGCGCACCTTCATACCCTCGAGGCCGCCCTCGTCGCGGGCACGGCAGACCTGATGTCGGTGGCAGCCCTGCTGGGCGAGCCCGGCGACTCCCCCCTGGTCAGCCGCCTTCTCGATGACCTCCGCTCGCTCGCCCTCCTGTGGCGCAGCGGCGATGGACTCCATGTTTCCCGAGCCGCGGCCGAGGCCATCGGCGATCCGGCGGGACTGGCACCTCCGGCGGCCGGGGGCCCCAGCAGCGATCAGATCCCGATGATCGTTCGGGACGTTGACCGGCAGTCGCGAGCCATCCTGGATGCGCTGACCTGGGGCCCACCAACCGGCGTACTCTCCCACGACCCCCACCCAGCCGACGGCTCACTGGCGGCCGCGGGCCGGGACCTCATCGAACGCGGCCTTCTCCAACGGGTGGACTCCTCCCACGTGGTGCTACCTCGGCAGGTGGCGTTGGCGCTGCGCGAGCAACGGCTGTATCCGGACCCGGCTCTGTCGGTGCCGACATCGAGCGGCGCCCGTTCCAGGGTCGACCTCGAGGTGGCTGACGCGACCGTTGGAGGCAGGGCTGCCGAGCTGCTGGTCCTGACGGCCGAGGTCATCGACACCTGGGGAACCACCCCGCCGAGGGTGTTGCGCTCCGGCGGACTCGCGGTGCGTGACCTCAACAGGTTGGCCACCCACCTGGAGACCACGACCGCGCAGACCGCCTGGCTGCTCGAGGTGATGCACGCTGCCGGGCTGCTGGCCAGAGACGAGGCAGGCAAGGCTGGGACCGACGCCTGGATGCCGACCGGAGACGCCGACGACTGGGCTGAGGAGCCGCCGGAGCGTCGTTGGGCACAGCTGGCCCGGGCCTGGATGGCGATGTCTGCCGCACCCTCACTGGTCGGCAACTCGGACACAGGACGGATCAACGCACTCTCCACCCAAACCTCCTGGCCAGCCGGGCGGCAACGCCGGCGAGATGTGCTGCAGAGCTTGGCTCAGCTGCCGGAGGGCAACGCCCCGGATGCGGACGACGTCGTCGATCTGTTGCGATGGCACCACCCCATCCGGATGCAGCGCGCATCCGCCGCAGGCAACAGCCCGGCAGTTGCCGTGGTGCTGAACGAAGCCGAATGGGCCGGGATCCTTGGTCGGGGCGCTTTGAGCGCCCCTGGGAGGAAGCTCGTCGGCGAGGATCTCGACGGCGCCTTGGAGGCCATGGCCCGCCTCATTCCGGTGGCGGTCGACTACGTGCTCCTGCAAGCCGACCTCACGGCGATCGCGCCTGGCCGGCTCGACGGACCGGCCCAGACGGTCATGCGGATGGTCAGCGACGTCGAGTCACGCGGTGGCGCAACGGTGTACCGGCTCACCGAGGCTACCCTGAGGCGCGCCCTGGATGCCGGATGGTCCGCCGATCATCTGCTCTCCGAAGTCGCCGCGATCAGCCGCACCGGCATCCCGCAACCGCTGGAGTACCTCGTCCGAGATGTCGCTCGGCGCCATGGGGTGGCCCGGATCGGCGCCTGCTCGGCATACGTCCGCTCCGACGACGAAGCACTGCTGGACCGGGTGCAGGCCGACCGCTCGCTGGCGCTGCTTCAGCTGCGACGGATCGCCGCCACCGTGCTGGTCAGCCCGGTCCCGGCGACGACGGTGTTGGATCTGCTCCGCGAAGAGCAGTACGGACCGGTCGCCGAGGGCTCCGACGGCGGGATATCGCTGGTCCCCGGTCGCTACCACCGCACCACTCGGCGCAGCAGGCCCGCGGCGAGCGTGAGCGCTGTGGACCGAAACATCGCCGGGCAGATCGTGACCTCGATGCGTCGGGGCGAAGGCGTCCGTGACGCGCACGAGAAGGACGAGGGTGACGGCAGGGTGCACAGCACCGACCCGGTTGTGACGGCGTCGATGTTGCGGGAGGCCGCCGCGGACGGGTCGGCCGTCTGGGTGGGCTACGTGGACGATGTCGGCGGCGTGCAACGGGTGCTGCTGCGACCACATCGGGTCGAGGGTGGTCGCGTGCTGGCCACGATGGGTGACAGCGACCAGACCCGCACACTGCTGTTGCACCGGATCACCGGTGCTCGCCCGGCGATGTAGCCCCAGGGCCCGTCTGACCAGGTCGATCCGTCAGCTCGGGCATCTGGTGCGGCATGTCGTGAGCACCTAACGGCAGGCGGTTCCCCTCCCACGAGTCCCGCAGCCACCGGTCGTGTGAGGCGATGACGACGGCGCCAGGGTAGGCGTTGATCCCGCCTTCCAGCTCCGTCACCAGCGCCAGCGACAGGTGGTTGGTCGGTTCGTCCAGCAACAACACCTCCGGCGGGTCGGCCAACAACACGGCGAGGGCCAGTCGACGTTGCTGACCTACCGACAACGTCGCCACCGGGCGCCCCTCATCCCGCCCGTGGAACAGCCCGAAGGTGCTCAACGGCACCAGTTCAGCACGCTCGCGCCCGACCCTGTCAACGTAGCTGCCGAAGACCGTCAGCCCCGGACCCCGCCCCCCGAGGCCTGCGAGGTCGTCATCCTGAGCCAGGAGGCCGGTGCGGACTGCGGGGGCGCGGGTGATGGAGCCCGAAGTAGGCGGCACGCGCTGGTCCAGCACTGCCAGCAGGGTTGTCTTGCCGGCCCCGTTGGGTCCCGTGACCAGCCACCTTTCGCCAGATCTGACGGTCAGCGATACAGGCCCCAGGCGTCCCTGCACCGCGACCTCGGTGGCGCTGAGCAGCACTTCGTGCAACGAAGTGGGTCGGGCCCCTGCGCCTGCGGACGTGGGCACGGTGCCCCCGGCGGCAGGTGACCTGTGGTGCGCGCCCGCATGCTCATCGGCGACAGCCCATCCGCGAAAGCTCAGGTGGCGGGGCGGCTTGCGGATCTGATGCTTTTGCAGCTTCTCCAGCTGGGCACGAGAGCTCCTGACCCGGTGCGAAACGACTTTCGCATTGCGGTCAGAGTAGAACTTGAGGGCGGAGCGGGCCTCGGTTCGGGGGGCGCGCGAGGAGTCTCCGATGCCGTGGTTCGCGACAACGGCAGCCTGCAGCCGGCTGAGTTCGGCCTGCTCGTCGTGATACTGCTGCTCCCAGCGATCACGCGCCCGGCGACGATAGGCAACGTAGTCCCGGTAGGTGCCACGAAAGCGGGTCACACCGACGCCTGAGCCTGGGTCGTCGAGCGAGTGCGATGTCGTCACGGCGCGTGGCGTGACCGACGGGTCGAGGTCGATGAGCGACCTCACGACATCGTTCAGGAACGCTCGATCATGGCTGGCAGTCAAGACCGGTCCGCGCCAGCGGGTGATCACCCGGCACAGGTGGTCAACAGCGGCCTCGTCGAGGTGGTTGGTCGGCTCGTCCAGAAGCAGAACGTCAGGAGTATTGAGCAGCAACCAGGCTAAGGAGAGCCGTGCTCGCTGGCCGCCGGACATCTCGGTCACGAGTCGATGGCGCGGTAGGTCAGCGATCCCGAGGCCAGCCAGCATCGTGTCGATGCGCGCGTCGGTGGCCCATGCCTCACAACGCTCAGCCTCGGCCAGGGCATCTTGGTATGCCGCCACGACGGCCGGTTCTTCGGGGTTCACCGCCAGCGCTGTTGCCGTGTCGGCGACGGCAGCAGCGGCCCGGTGAGCAGGCGCCACGGCTGCCTCCAGCGCTTCGGCGACGGTCATCTGCTCCGAGAACGGAGGCACCTGGTGCAGGATGCCGATCCGCGGTGCCTCTAGCGCCGGCGCCTTGGCGGTCACGGTTCCCGCATCCGGACGGGTCAAGCCTGCGGCTATCCGCAGCAGTGTCGACTTGCCGGAGCCGTTCTCGCCGATCAGCCCGGCCGGTTCTCCTGCGGCCACGGTGAACGACACGTCTGTCAGCACCCGCCGATCGCCGAAAGACTTGGAGACAGCCTCACAGCGAAGGTGAGCCACCGGCCGGGTGGTCATGCTGGTGGAGGCGGACGTGGCAGACATCGCATTCCTCGACGTCGCGGGGCCTCCCGCGGGGTGTGGGAGCCACGGCGCGGGAGCGGTCACAAACCTCAGATCAGCACGTGACCAGGGTAGGCAAGGCCGCGTTCACATGTCGACCTCTTTTGCATCCCGCCAGGTCGGCCCTCTTCCACAGCAGCGCGCGACGAAGCGCACTGCGCGGCGCCGTCGCATCACGACCTCGGGCTGTGCTAGAAGATGCGCACCCGATCGTCCGGCTCGAGCCACAAACCGTCCCCCGGTCCGACGTCGAACGCCTCGTGGAACGCGTCGACGTTGCGCACGGTGTTGCCGCGCAGGTCAGCGGGGGCATGCGGATCGATCGCCATCAACCGCTTGGCTTCGGCCACGCGCGCTTTGCCGCGCCATACCTGGGCCCAGCCGAGGAAGAAGCGCTGCTCACCGGTCCAGCCATCGATCACCGGCGCGTCGCCATCGGTGGCGATCCGATAGGCCGCCAGAGCCATCTCCAGCCCGCAGAGGTCACCGATGTTCTCTCCGACGGTCAGTCCCCCACTGACGGTCACATCAGGCACTTCTCGAGGTGACAGGCTGTCGAACTGGGCGATCAGCTTCTCGGAGCGCGCGTCGAAGGCGGCGCGGTCCTGCTCGGTCCACCAGTCGGTCAGCGACCCATCCCCGGCATACCGCGATCCCTGGTCGTCGAAGCCGTGACCGATCTCATGCGCGATGACACCACCGATACCGCCGTAGTTCACCGCGTCGTCCGCATCGAGGGTGAAGAACGGCGGCTGCAGGATGGCAGCGGGAAAAACGATCTCATTGAGCATGGGGTGGTAGTAAGCGTTGACCGTCTGAGGGGTCATCAGCCACTCGTCGCGGTCGATCGGACCTCCTAGCTTGGCCAGTTCTCGATCGGCGTCGAAGGCGTTGCCGGTCCGGACATTCGCCACCAGCTCGGTGGGATGGACGCGGTATGCCGTGTAGTCGCGCCATTGCGGAGGGTGCCCGATCTTCGTTCGGAAGGCGCCCAGCTTGTCCAATGCCTTCTCACGTGTGCCCTGCCCCATCCACTCCAGCTCGGCGATGCGGCGACGGAAAGCCTCGATGACGTTCTCGACCAGCGCCTCCATCCGTTGATGAGCCTCCGGCGGGTAGTGCCGGTCCACGTAGATCTGCCCGGCCGCTTCGCCGAGCAAGGACTCGACCAGCCCGACGCCCCGCTTCCAGCGCTCCCGAATCTGCGGGGTACCGGACAGGGCCGTGCCATGGAAGTCGAAGTGCGCCTGGACGAAGTCATCGCTGAGGTACGGGGCTCGGCCATCCAGAAGCTGCATCACGAGCCAGGCTCGCCAGTCATCGATCGGCACCTCGGTCAGCGCCTGCCCGATGCCGGTCAGCACGTCGGGTTGACGGACCACCACAGAGGTAAATGCGTCGGTTGGCGCTCCAAGTCCTTCAGCCCAGGCGGTCAGGTCCCATCCCGGAGCCGTCTGCGCCACATCGGATGCGGACAGCTTGTTGTAGGCCTTGACCGCGTCCCGGGTCGTCACCCGATCCCAGTGGTGGCCGGCGATGCGCTCCTCCAACGCGTAGACCCGCTCCACGACGTCACCTCCCAGGTCCAGACCTGCAGCCTCCAGCGCGGGCGTCACCAACTCCAGCAGGCGGACGAGGTATCGCCGGTAGGCGACCCGCGCCTGCTCATGCTCCTCGTCGCGGTAGTAGGCCTCGTCCGGTAGCCCGATGCCGCCCTGATGCAGGTAGGCGATGTATTCCTCAGGGCTACCGGCATCTGCAGTGACCCACACATGGACCAGTCCGCCGAGGCCTTCGCGCTGCATCGTGCCCGAGAGCCGGCACACCTGCTTGGAGTCCGACACCGTAGCGATCGCGACCAGCTCCTCGTGCAAGGGAGCCGCACCCAACCCCTCGATGCGCTCGGTGTCCATGAAGCTGGCGAACAGGGCACCCACTTTCCCCGAGGGGCTGTCCAGCGGCGGCTCTGCGGCTGCGGCATCCACAATCAGCTCGCGGACGTCGGCTTCAGCCTTTTCGCGCAACATGTCGAATGCGCCGTACCGGCTGCGGTCCTGCGGGATCTCGGCGCGTTCGATCCAGGCTCCGTTGACATGTCCGAAGAGGTCATCGGAGGCGGTAATGGACGTGTCCATGCTCGAGCGGTCAATCCCTGAGTGCATGGCACTACCGTAAGCGTTGTCACTGAGAACAACGCGGTCAGTGGGGCTTCGGCTCAGTCGGACAGGGCTCGTACCACGCGGCTCGGCGCCGGCCGACCGAGATGGCCGGCCATCCAGACACTCGTCGCTGTGAGAGCCGCGAGGTCCACTCCGTGCTCGATGCCCATCCCCTGCAGCGCCCAGACGAGGTCCTCGGTGGCGAGGTTGCCGGTCGCCGACTTCGCGTAGGGACAGCCTCCGAGGCCACCCGCAGAGGCGTCCACCACACGTACTCCGCAGCTCAGGGCAGCCATCGTGTTGGCCAGTGCCTGCCCGTAGGTGTCGTGAAAGTGCACGCCGATCTGGTCCGGTGCGATGCCGGCGTTCCCGAGCGCCTCGATCAAGGTGACCACATGCCCGGGCGTGGCCACGCCGATCGTGTCGCCGATCGACAGCTGGTCGCAGCCGAGGTCCATCAAGGCCGCACACACGTCCACTACCTGGGCCACCGGCACCGGCCCCTCCCACGGATCTCCGAAACACATCGAGACATAACCGCGTACCCAGGCACCGGCATCCAGGGCCCGGCTGACGACCGTGGAGAACATCGCCAACGACTGCGCCACGGAGCGATTGAGATTGCGCTGGCTGAAGGTCTCGGTGGCGCTGCCGAAGATGGCCACCGATCGAACCCCTGTCGCCAAGGCACGGTCCAGCCCGCGTTCGTTGGGCACCAAGACCGGACGGTTCAGGCCGATGCCCGCGCTGCCGAGGGCCGCCACCACGGCCTCGGCATCGCCGAGCTGGGGCACCCATCGCGCTGACACGAAGGACGTGACCTCGACCGTGCTCAGCCCGGCGTCAAGCAGCCGGGTGATGAACTCCACCTTCACGTCGGTGGGCACCTGAGCCGCCTCATTCTGCAAGCCGTCGCGGGGGCCGACCTCGTACACAGTGACCCGCGTCGGCATACCGGATCGCGGGTGCACCATCGGCAACCCTGGCGTTGCGCTCATCACCTCAGACTGCCACTAGAGCCGCCGCAGCCCCAGTTCGCTCACAGGTTGTTCGTGATGTCTGCGTTCTCGCGCAGGTCCTCCAGCACAGCCTGCACCGCGTCCGACTGCGCCTCCTGCTCCAACTGCTGCTGCAGCTGTGGCTGGACCTGCTCGAAAGGCGGCAAGGTCTGGCCCGCCGCGTCGGCGCCCTCTGGCCCCTCTTGGCCGGCGATCGAGTCGTAGAGATCACGGACCTCGTCCTCGCTGGGCGCCTCGATGTCTGCTTCCTCAGTGATGTACTGCTCGATCTTCAGCTGATTACCGATTTCTTCGCGGACCTCGGCCTCGGTGAAGCCCTGGCCTTCCAGCGCAGTCAGGAACTCTTGCGCGGAGGCGGCACCGTTGCTGCTGGCCAGCTCCCCGAGTGTGGCCTCCACCTCCTCCTCGGACGGCGAGATGTCTGCCGCATCGGCGGCCTGAACCAACAGCAGGTTGTTGACCAGGTTCTCTACCGTCTCTTGCTTCAAGGCGTCCTGGTCGACCTCGGTTCCGGTCTGCCCGGCCTGCTGGGTCGCTTGCTGGAACTGTGCTTCGTATGCCTGCACGAAGTCTTCCCGGGAGATCTCTTCGCCATCGACCTCAGCGACGACCTCGGGCAGCCCTTCGAGGTCGGCCTCGGGTGCGGCGGCCTCACCCGGCGGAGCCTCACTGGTAGCGGCGGACGCGTCGCCGCCTGCGGACTGTGAGTCGTCGTCGGCCGTCGAGTCGGAGTCAGCGCCACAGGCGGCCAAGACGGTGGCGAGCGCCACGGCCGCGGCGGCGCTGACGAAACGGGTAAGTGAACGGTGAGTCATGAATCCCCTTATGTCGGAGCCCGCGACGCTAACACGGGCAACCCGCCACGCTGTCATCCGATTCTCAGGTGGCGCTCAGCATGTCGGTCAAGCAGGCGCACCACGCCCCATCGTGACGCCGATCTCCTACGCACGGGCTCAGAAGGCGCGGAACGCCATCGCCGTCGCGATCGCCGCCGTGGCGGCCTCGTGACCTTTGTCTTCCTTCGACCCGACCAGCCCTGCCCGGTCCAGGGCCTGCTGCTCATTGTCGCAGGTCAACAACCCGAAACCGATCGGCAACCCGGTCTCAACCGCGACCTGGGTCAAGCCGGTGGTCGCCGCCTGACATACGTAGTCGAAGTGCGGGGTGCCGCCCCGGATCACGACGCCTAACGCCACGAGGGCGTCGAACTTGCCTGACCCGGCCAGCCGTGAGCAGGCCACCGACAGCTCGAAGCTTCCGGGCACCTGCATCGCGGCGACCCTGCTGACCCCGGCCCCCTCGAGTGCTCGGGCCGCCCCGGCGCGCAGACCGTCCATCACCTCCTGGTGCCACGACGCCGACACCACGACCACGCGCAACCCGCTTCCGTCGACCGTGACGGTCGGTGCTCCCGTTCCGCTCATCGCACACTTCCTATCTCTGCTCGAACATGCGCGGCACAATGCTGCACCAGATCGGCGATCCTCAACACTGGCAGCTCGTGCTGCGAGCCCAGGGCGTACACCTGCTGACCGCGCAGCATCTCCCCCTCGTCGTCGACCAGCTCGGCGATCGCAGCGACCGGGCTCAGCTCGGCCAGCATGCACAGCTCGACAGCTGCCTCGGTGTGCCCGGGACGCTGCAGCACCCCACCATCACGGGCCCGCAACGGCACCACGTGGCCGGGCCGGATCAGGTCGCTTGCGTGAGCCTGCGGGTCGCCCAGCACCGACACGGTCCGCGCTCGATCGGTGGCGCTGATCCCGGTGCTCACGCCAGCTGCTGCGTCGACCGTGATCGCGTATGCCGTCCGGTAGGGGTCTTCGTTCTCCCTCGGGGCGACCATCAACGGCAGCTCCAGCCGGTCGGCCCACGAGGTGGGCATCGGTGCACACAGGTACCCGGAGGTATGCCGGATGGTCCACCCCACCCACCCTGGTGTCACGGTTTGTGCCGCCAGGACGACGTCCCCCTCATTCTCTCGGTGCACGTCGTCGAGGACCAGGACAGGTCGGCCTGAGCGCAGCGCCTTCAGCGCGGTCCGGATCACCTCATCCACCTCTGCTCACCACCATCAGCCGCTCGACATACTTCGCCAGCACATCGACCTCGACGTTGACGGCGTCGCCGACCTTTCGCGTGCCCAAGGTGGTCAGCTTCAGCGTGGTGGGGATCAGCGATACCGAGAATGTGGCCTGCTGCTGGTCGGTATCGGCGCTGCCGTCATGATCCATCTGGCCTTCGCGCCCCTCGCCACCGGCCCGGTGCCCCTCGCTGACGTCGCTCACGGTCAACGAGACACCATCGAGGGTGATCGAACCCTTAGACACGACATACCGCGAGATGTCGTCTCCCAGTGAGAACGTCAGCACGTCCCAGCGGTCACCTGGACGTCGGCTCAGCAGCGTCGCGGTCGTGTCGATGTGCCCTTGCACGATGTGCCCGCCGAACCGGCCATCGCTGGGCAGCGCCCGCTCGAGATTGACGGGGCTGCCGACCTTGAGGCCGCCGACCGAACTGCGGTTCAGCGTCTCGGCCATCACATCGACGCTGAACCTGCCCGGGGCAAAGTCGGTCACGGTCAGGCATACCCCGTTGACACTGATCGACTCGCCGTGCTGAACGCCGTCGGTGACCACCGACCCACCCATGGTGAGACGTGCCGAGTCGCTCAGCTGCTCGATCGCCAGTACCTCCCCCAGCTCTTCCACAATTCCAGTGAACACTGAGCTCACGCCTCTCTCTTGTCATTCGCGCGCCTCGCAACCGGGCGAGCGGTGATCCGCACATCCGGCCCGACGCGGGTCACGTCCGTCAGCTCCAGGCGCGCAATATCGCCCATCGAAGTGATCCCGAGGTCACCCATGGCCGCGGCGCCACTGCCGAGCAGGGCCGGCGCCACATAGGCGACGACTTCATCCACCAGACCTGCTTGCCACCACTGCGCTGCCAAGCTCGGCCCCCCCTCAACCAGCACTCGCCGCACCCCACGGGTATGCAGGGCGGCCACGGTCCGCATCGGCTCTCGCTCTTTGACGTGCAGCAACGGCTCGGCAGGAGCGTCCGGAGGCAGGTCTCGCCGTCCCACGACAACGCGCAGCGGCTGCTCGGCATACAACGACCCATCCTCGCGCCGAGCAGTCAAAGAGGGGCTATCGGCTAGGGCGGTTCCCGTGCCGACGACGATGGCCCCGCACCGTGAGCGCAGCAGGTGAACGTCCGCACGGGCCTGTGCGGAGGTGACCCAGGCGCTTGAGCCATCGGCGGCGGCGACCCGCCCGTCGAGCGTGGCGGCATACTTCCAGGTCACCCAGGGCCGCCCGTGGGTGATCGCAAACGACCAATGGCGCACCAGCTCTTCGGCTTCGCGCAACGGCACCAGCTGAGCCGTGACGCCTCGCTCGGTCAACCAGGCTGCGCCACCGGCTGCGCGGGCATCCGGGTCAGCGTGGGCAAACACCACCCGAGTGACCCCGGCGTCGAGCAGAGCCTGAGTACACGGCGGGGTCCGACCTTGGTGAGCACAGGGCTCCAGGCTGACATACGCCGTTCCGCCCCTCGCTGCTGTGCCTGCGGCCGCGAGTGCCTCCACCTCCGCGTGAGGGGTTCCGGCACCGAGATGGTGGCCGGTGCCGACGACCTTCCCAGTGGTATCCACGATCACAGCGCCGACGCGCGGGTTGGGATTCGCCTCTGGCCCGGCGAGCGCCTCGGCCACGCACCGGCGCAGCAGGGCTGTGTCCACGGCTTCCAAGGCTTGCGTGTCGAACGTGCCGTGGAGGTCGTCGGCGGCGATGCTCCGAGACGGCGCATCAGTGGCAGCCAGGCGAGAGGGTCCCATATGTGACGACGTGATGGCAGCGTCGTCACCCAGGTTGTTGGGCTGTCCGCGATCTGCCATGACGTTGGGGCTTCGGCGGCCCATCTCACACCTCCCTGCACTGTCACCGGGTTGCACTCCGGGGACCGCATAGGTGCGGCAACGGCACTCGCGGTGCTGCGCAGACGCAACGGCACGAAAACCGCCTCGCGCTGCCTACCATCCGGACTTTCACCGTCGGTCCTGGATTTTCACCAGATCAACCGGCCGCTGGCTGCGGTCGGGTCGCGGACTGTCACCGCCGGTTCGGAGTTACACCGACCCCGGAGCGCGTTGCTAGCGGCCAGGGTACCTCTGCTGAGGCCGACCACACCACCTCCGGTTGCCAGCAACTCCTGAGTGGGTGATAGCGGTGCGCCAGACGCTCCCCGCGTCGGTGACCGACCCTCCTCTTCGGCCCCAGCCCGGCTCCTGTGCGGGGACGGCGCGCGGGAATGGGCAGGACAGCGAGTAGCGTTGTCGACCCGATGACCACTGGACCCTTGATCGTGCAGTCCGACAAGACCCTGCTGCTGGAGGTTGACCACCCCCACGCGGAGGATGCTCGTCGAGCCGTGGCGCCGTTCGCCGAGTTGGAGCGGGCCCCGGAGCATGTGCATACGTATCGGGTGACCCCGTTGGGCCTGTGGAACGCTCGGGCTGCGGGGCACGATGCCGAACAGGTGGTGGATGCGCTGGTGCGGCACAGCCGCTACCCGGTGCCGAACGCCCTGCTGGTCGATGTCGCTGAGACGATGGACCGCTACGGTCGGCTGAGTTTGGAGAAGACCGGTGACGGCGAGCAGTTGCTACTACGGACCACCGATCGGGCGGTCCTGACCGAAATTCTGCGGCACAAGAAAATCCAGCCACTGCTCGGCGAGCGCATTGATCCCGACACGGTGCTGGTGCATCCCAGCGAGCGCGGTCACCTCAAACAGGAGCTCCTGAAGGTCGGCTGGCCAGCCGAAGACTTAGCCGGGTATGTCGATGGCGAGGCTCACCCGATCACCCTGGACACCGGCGACTGGTCGCTGAGGCCCTATCAGCAGCAGGCCATCGACGGGTTCTGGGACGGTGGTTCCGGGGTGGTGGTGCTCCCGTGCGGGGCAGGTAAGACTCTGGTCGGCGCGGGGGCGATGGCGAAGTCGGGCACGACCACGCTGATCCTGGTCACCAACACGGTAGCCGCCCGCCAATGGCGCGATGAGTTGATGGCGCGCACGTCGTTGACGCGCGACGAGATCGGGGAATACAGCGGAGCACGCAAGGAGGTCCGCCCGGTCACCATCGCGACCTACCAGGTCCTGACGCTGAAGCGAAAGGGCATCTACCCCCATCTGGACCTGCTCGACGCCAAGGACTGGGGGTTGATCTTGTATGACGAGGTGCACCTCCTGCCGGCGCCGATCTTCCGGATGACCGCCGACCTGCAGGCACGCCGGCGCCTGGGGCTGACCGCAACGTTGGTACGCGAAGACGGGCGCGAGTCAGACGTCTTCTCGCTGATCGGCCCCAAACGGTATGACGCACCGTGGAAAGACATCGAGGCACAGGGCTACATCGCCCCCGCGGACTGCGTCGAGGTGCGGGTCACGTTGAGCGACTCGATGCGGATGGCGTATGCGGTGGCCGAACCCGAAGAGCGCTACCGGTTCGCCTCGTGCGCTGCCGGGAAAGACGGCGTCGTCGAGTCGTTGGTGGCTCGGCATACCGGTGACCAGACGCTAGTCATCGGGCAGTATCTGGACCAGCTCGAGTCCCTGGCCCACCGGTTGGATGCACCGCTGATCACCGGCCAGACCACGGTCGCCGAGCGGCAGAAGCTGTTCGGCGAGTTCCGCGACGGCACGATCTCGTTGCTGGTGGTCAGCAAGGTCGCCAACTTCTCGATCGACCTGCCGGAGGCTTCGGTGGCGATTCAGGTGTCCGGCACGTTCGGCTCCCGGCAAGAGGAGGCCCAGCGTCTTGGCCGAGTGCTACGTCCCAAGGGCGATGGTCGCACCGCGCACTTCTACACGATCGTGGCCAGGGACACCGTCGATGCCGATTTCGCGGCGCACCGGCAGCGGTTCCTGGCTGAGCAAGGTTATGCCTACCGGATCGTTGACAGCGACGACCTGGGTGACCTCGCTAGCCCAGTCGCGCCGCCCGCCTAGCCGCCGTCCTCCCGCCTGGGCAAGGTTATGCGCCCGACTCGGGGGAAATCGCAAGGGCGAGTAGCGAATAACCTTGCCCAGGCACAGCGGGGGCCCGCGACGCACAGTCGATTCTCAGGAAACTCCCAGTAGCGATGCGAATAATGACTGTATGAGCACACCTGAAGCCACCCTTCTGGTCGTCGAAGACGAAACGAACATCCGCGAGCTGCTGGCGACCAGCCTGAAGTTCGCCGGGTTCGAGGTCCACGCCGCAGCCGACGGAGCAACCGCGCTGCAGATGGCCCAGGATCATGAACCCGACTTGGCCGTGATGGACGTCATGCTCCCCGACATGGACGGTTTCGCCGTGACCCGCCGGCTGCGCGATACCGGCCGCGAGCTGCCCGTCCTGTTCCTCACCGCCCGAGACTCCCTGGACGACAAGGTCACTGGTTTGACGGTCGGCGGCGATGACTACGTCACCAAGCCGTTCAGCCTGGAGGAGGTCGTCGCCCGGATCCGGGCCGTCTTGCGACGCACCCAGGACGGTGAGCCCGAGGACGACCTGACGCTGCGAGTTGCCGATCTGGAGCTGGACGAGGACAGCCACGAGGTACGTCGCGGCGGACGCGTCATCGAGGTCTCCCCCACGGAGTTCAAGTTGCTGCGCTATCTGATGGTCAACTCCGGGAGAGTGCTGTCCAAGACCCAAATCCTCGACCACGTCTGGGACTACGACTTCCGCGGCGAGATGGGCATCGTCGAGTCCTACATCTCCTACCTACGCCGCAAGATCGACAAGGACGCCGAGCCGCTGATCCACACCAAGCGTGGGGTCGGTTACGTGCTTCGTGCCCCGCGGGTGTGATGCGATGGGACGCATGACCCCCAGCAACCTCACGCTCCGTCGCTGACCAAGCGAGGTGATCGCGTGAGTCTGCTCGCATCCGCCAAACAGTCGGCATACCGGCGGCTGCACGCGATGTCGCTGACGAAACGGCTCGTCGCAGTCGTGGTGTTGATGGTCTTGGTCGCTTATCTCGTGACGACATCGATCACCATCATGCTGCTGCGCGGCGAGCTGACCGCCAGGATGGACACCGAGCTCGCTCAGTATGTGGTCCCGTTGGGTCAGGCCGCCTACGCTCAGTCCGTGCAGGGTGGGGCGTTCGTGGCCCCGGGAGTGCCGAACGACTACTACGTCGAGATCACCCCGCGCGCCGAGGACTCCACCCCGTTTCCGTACGTCACCGAGGCCACGAATTCCGATCATCCCGACTTGCCTCGGATCGAGCTCGATGACCCCAGCATCGGCGAGGGTGCCTTCACGGTGAAGTCCGAATCCGGCCGGATGAAGTGGCGGGCGACGACCGATGAGCTACCCAACGGGGCGGGCACCGTCGCCGTTGCTCTGCCGATGACGCCGATCGAGAAGACCGTCGAGCAGCTGTGGGTGCTGACCCTCCTGGTCGGCCTGGCCACGCTGTTCGCCGTGGCGGTGGTCGGGTGGTGGCTGGTCCGCCGAGCCTTCCGTCCCTTGACCAGGATCGAGGACACCGCATCCGCCATCGCTGCCGGCGACCTGACTCGCCGCATACCGCCGCCGGGGGCCGCCGATGAGGTGGCCTCGCTGTCCGACTCGCTCAACACCATGCTGGCCGACATCGAGCAGGCCTTCGCCGTCCGCAAAGCCTCCGAGCAGCGGATGCGGCAGTTCGTTGCGGACGCTTCGCATGAGCTGCGCACGCCGCTGGCAACCGTGCGTGGGTATGCCGAGCTGTACCGGTTCGCAGGCGTGCGCGAGCCGGAGGATATCGCCACGGCGATGCGGCGGATCGAGGACGAAGCCACGCGCATGACCCGACTCGTAGAGTCCCTACTGCTGCTGACCCGGTGGGACAGTGCGGGGCAGCTGGAGCGAGAGCCGGTTGACCTCATGGTGTTGACCTCCGACATCGTGCAGGACGCCAAGGTGCGAGCCCCGGACCGCACGGTCAGCATGTGCCGTCTGGGGTCAGGGACCGCGCACGCCACGACAGTCGGCGACGACGGAGCCTTGCGACAAGTGCTCACCAACCTGGTGGCGAATGCCATCGCTCACACGCCTGAGGGCACGAGCATAGAGGTGGCTCTCGGGGTGGAGGCTGCGCGCTGCGTGGTCGAGGTCCGCGACCACGGTGAAGGAATCGACGACGAGGCTGCCGCGCGGGTCTTCGAACGCTTCTACCGGGCCGACGCCGGGCGCTCGCGCGAACGTGGCGGCACCGGCCTCGGGCTTGCCATCGTGGCCACCATCGTCGCCAGGCACGGTGGCACTGTGCGGCACTCGCCCACCCCAGGCGGCGGGGCCACCTTCAGGGTGGAGCTCCCGCTTCAACCGGCCACCGAGCGAGCCGTGGACACATTCGCGCCGGACGCCCACGACGTGGACCCCGAGGGTGAGACGATCGCCAGAGAAAGCGGCGGCCAGCAGCCCGGTGATGGTGCCAGGGTGGGCTTTCATCCCCGTTGAGCGTGAGTCGCGCGACAAGGCGTCCAGTGTGCGCACAGGCCACGCACAGTTTTCGCCGAGGGCGTGGGTGTGTGATGGGGGTTAGCACTATTCGACTATTCAGCAACAGCACCATGGAGGACCCCATGCCATCGACCTCACCCGGTCGGCGCATCCGCGTCATCGACCTGTTCGCGCTCGCGTCGCTCTCGGCGGTGCTAGCGGCCGGAGGGACCTACGGGCTGGTGTCGGCCACCGACGATGGGCCGGTCGTGAGCTCCCCTGGGCAGAGCGTCGACAGCGCCGGGGACGACCAGGCCAACGCGACCCCGGCCAGCATCACTGGCGACCTCAACTGGACCGGCGTCGCCGACCAGGTCGCCCCGAGCGTCGTCTCCATCCAGGTGCTGACCGCCAACGGGGGAGGCGAAGGCTCCGGCGTGGTCTGGGACGAGGCCGGTCACATCGTCACCAATGCCCACGTTGTCCAGGGCGGCCAAGAAGTTCGCGTCACCCTCAGCGACGGCCGCAGCTATTCGGCCGAGATCACCGGGTCCGACCCGGCAACCGACCTCGCCGTTCTGCGGCTGAACGACATACCCGATGACCTGCGCCCGATCACCATCGGTGACGACCAGGGGCTGAGTGTTGGCAGCCCGGTCATGGCCATCGGCAACCCGCTCGGTCTGTCCGGGACGGTCACCACCGGCATCGTCAGCGCTATGGACCGCCCGGTCAGCACCGCCGCAACCTCGAACGACCCGAACAGCGGCGCCGTCACCAACGCGATCCAAACCAGCGCAGCGATCAACCCCGGCAACTCCGGTGGCGCACTGGTCGACGGGTCCGGACGCTTGGTCGGCATCAACTCCGCGATTGCGTCCTTGCCGTCGGGCAGTGGTGGTCAAAGCGGCAACATCGGGATCGGCTTCGCCATCCCGATGGTCACCGCCAGCGGCATCGTCGACCAGCTCATCGACACCGGAGTGGCCGAGCACGCCTTTCTCGGGGTGAGCCTCACCAGCGGTGAGGACACCGACGGTGGCGCAGTGCTGGCCGGCGCCGAGGTGACCTCGGTCGAACCCGGCTCCCCTGCCGCCGGGGGCGACCTACAGGCCGGCGACGTCATCATCTCCATCGACGGCGAACGGGTGGGCAGTTCGACTGCGCTGGTGGCCCAGGTGCGTGAGCGGGCCTCCGGGTCGGAGGCGCAGATCGGCTATCTGCGCAATGGCGAGCGCGCCGACGTCACGGTCACGCTGGACACTCGCCCTGACACCGGCGGATGATCAGAGGATAATCGTGCAAAACCACGACTCAGTGCCCGACCTCTAGGAGACCTCATGCATCCCACCCACCTCCCCCTTCGTCTCGCCACCGGCGCCTTCATCCTCAACTCCGGCATCAGCAAGCTCGGCGCCGACGAGGAAACGGCGGCAGGGATCCACGGTATGGCCAGCACGGCATACCCGATGATCAAGAACGTCAAGCCCAAGGACTTCACCGAGGTCTTGGCGTACAGCGAGATCGCGCTCGGGTCGGTGATCCTGCTACCCACGGTGCCTTCCGCGGCCGCGGGCACGGCACTGGCCGGTTTCGGCTCCGCGCTGTTGGGCCTCTACTGGCAGGTTCCGGGAATGCGAAAAGAGGGGAGCTTCCGTCCCACCCCACAGGGGCTGGCCATCGCCAAGGATTCATGGCTTGTCGGCATCGGGGTCACGCTGGTCATGCAAAGCGCGTTGGGTGCGGCCAAGTCGGCAGCCAAGAGCGCCACCGGGTCGGCCAAAGACCTCGCCAGCGACATTTCCTCCAGCACGAAGGACCTGGCCAACAGCACCAAGAGCGCCCTGCCGTTCAGCTGATCGGGGCTGCACCCGGATCGTCCGCGACCAGGTCGCCAGAGTAGGCTGGCACGCACGAGCGACGAAGGCGCGGTGCGATGCAGGCAGAGAAGTTGAGACCCCGGGCTACCGGGCTGATCGTCGGTATCTGGCTGGCCCAGGCGCTGATCGCCGGGGTATGGATCGGGACGAGCAGGATCGAGGGCGCCAGCCTCTGGATTTGGCCCTTCGGTTTCGGGTGGGCGCTGATCAGTGTGGTCATGGCCTACCGGGCTGGGCGCCAATGGGTCGAGGTGGACACGGACGGCATCCGCGTGCAGTCCGGTTTCCGGCCGAGTTGGTCGTGGTCGTGGCAGCACATCGGCGACGTCACAGCCGAACCGGCAGGACCGCTGGTCACCCACCTGGCCGTCGTTGGTCGCGACGGCCGGGTCGTTGAGACCCCGCTGGCCAAGCCGGACACGCGGCTGCGTGAAGCATGGTTGGCCGCCGCCCCCGACGGCAACGCCTCGGCTGCGGGAGGCATGAACTCCCAAGCATGAGCTCTGAGGTGGGAGTGTGTCTATGACGAACCACGGACCGCAGTGGGCGCTCGCCCAGGCCCGGACACGATGTCACACCGACCTCACCGCAATGGCCCCGCAGGCCCCCGGCGAGCTCATCGCAGCCGAGGGCATGTTCATCATGCGCAGCTGGACCGAACCGCACCGCGCCTACCACTCCCTGCGCCACGTTGCCGACATGTTCACCGCCCTGCAGCGGTTGGGCCGGGAGGTGTCAGCGCTTTCCGAGCACTCGCTCTTGCTGGCCAGGGTGGCCACCTGGTACCACGACGTGATGTATGACCCGCGGGCCACCCCTGGCAGCAATGAGCAGCGAAGCGCCACCATCGCCCGCGACCATCTCCATCGGCTAGGAGCCGCCGTCGAGGATGTCGACACCGTCGAGGCACTCGTCGTGATGACCGTCGACCATCGGGGCGACTCCACCGACCCGGTGGTTTCGGCAGCGCTGATCGACGCCTTCCACGACGCCGACCTATGGATCTTGTCCGCCCCAGCGCAGCGCTACCGAGAGTACGCGCGTCAGGTACGCGATGAGTACGCCCATGTGCCGGCTGCCCTTTTCGCCTCCAGCCGGTCACTCATCTTGCGCGACTTCATGGCACGCGACCACATCTACCGCACGTCGTATGCTCGCGCTCACTGGGAGCATAAGGCCCGCGAGAACGTCGGCGCCGAGGTTACGGCGCTGGAGCAATCCTGAGCCGTTCCAGCCAGGTCAGCACCAGCGGCCACCAGGGCTCGACGGCGCAACGACGGTGCGCCTGCTCGAGGTCGAACCATGCGGCTTCGAGGACATCCGGGCTCATGGTCCGCACCGGCGCTGGCTGCGAGAGCTGGACCCCCAGGACGGCGAGGTAGTTATCACCTTCGCGCCAGATGCCTCGCGCGCCACCGGGCGCGATGGCGATCCGCTGGTATCCCACCGGCACCAGATCGACCGGCGCGAGCACTAGGTCGGTTTCTTCGCGAATCTCGCGGACAGCCGCCTCGCGGACGCTTTCCCCTTCCTCCCGCTTACCGCCAGGTGGTGACCAGCCCGCGCGGGACTCGTTGCGCACCAACACGATCCGCGATGCGTCACAGATCAGCACGACGGCAGCGCCGGCGGTGGCGATCGGCTCGTGCGGCGAGGCGATCACATCGAGGATGTGCGGACCACCGACGGCAGCGAGGCCGTCGGGGTGTCGGCCCAGCGGACGTTCACCCTTGCGCTTGCGGAAACGTAGTCCGCTGGCCGCCAGTTTGCGGGCCACCTCGCGGCCGGAGACCGGGATGGCACCGGCCTCGACGACGTCGGTATACCGGAACTCGGGAATGTCGTAGTGGTCACCTTCGAACGAGCGCTCGGGGATTCCCGCTGCAACCGCGAAGGCGTGCAGCTCACTGAGCGAGGTGTCGCTGATGACATGGGACCAGAGCCGTCCGTGAGCGGGCCACGTCGGAGGGTCGACCCAGATCGTCACAGCACCCGACCTTAGCCGCCGACCGAGCCATCGGGGCAGCATCGAGTCTGCCGAGAGGTTCGGGAGCCGGGAGTCGGCCCTGCTTCATACGCAGCGCGCACTGCACGGGCTCGGCTCGCCCGGCGCGAGTCATCTGGCATGCGGGCACAGCGCGCGAGTCATCGGGCATGCGAGCACAGCGACGGGGCGCCCTGCTCGATGCAGGACGCCCCGTCACTGAGGTGATGCTGATGATATGTGCGGCCGCTACCGGGGGCAGCGGGCCGGGCCGGTCAGAAGCCCATACCGCCCATGTCACCCATACCGCCGTCGCCACCGGGAGCCGGTGCAGCCTTCTCGGGCTTGTCGGCGATGACAGCCTCGGTGGTCAAGAACAGTGCCGCAATCGATGCTGCGTTCTGCAGCGCCGAGCGGGTGACCTTGACCGGGTCTGCGACCCCGAAGCCGAGCATGTCGCCATACTCTCCGGTGGCCGCGTTCAGACCGTGGCCTTCGGGAAGGTTGCGCACCTTCTCGGCCACGACTCCACCCTCGAGCCCGCCGTTGATGGCGATCTGCTTCAGCGGAGCCTCGACAGCCACCTTGACGATGTTGGCGCCAGTGGCCTCATCCCCGGTCAGGCTCAGCTTGCTGAAGGCTGAGACAGCCTGGATGAGCGCGACGCCACCACCGGCGACGATGCCCTCTTCGACGGCTGCCTTCGCGTTGCGAACAGCGTCCTCGATGCGGTGCTTGCGCTCCTTGAGCTCGACCTCCGTGGCGGCACCGGCCTTGATGACCGCAACACCGCCGGCCAGCTTCGCCAAGCGCTCCTGCAGCTTCTCGCGGTCGTAGTCGGAGTCGGAGTTGTCGATCTCCTTGCGGATCTGGTTGACCCGCCCGGAGATGGCGTCGGCCTCGCCGGCACCCTCGACGATCGTGGTCTCGTCCTTCGTGGAGACGACCTTGCGGGCCCTGCCGAGCATGTCCAGCTCGGTCGACTCCAACTTCAGGCCGACCTCCTCGGAGATGACCTGGCCACCGGTCAGCACGGCGATGTCGGCCAGCATGGCCTTGCGACGGTCGCCGAACCCAGGCGCCTTGACGGCCAGCACCTTGATGTGGCCGCGCAGCTTGTTCAGCACCATGGTCGCGAGCGCTTCGCCCTCGACATCCTCGGCGATGATGGCCAGCGGCTTGCCGGACTGGATCACCTTGTCCAACAGCGGGACGATGTCCTTGATGGCGCCGATCTTCGAGTTGATGATCAGCAGGTACGGGTCATCCAGAACTGCTTCCATCGTGTCGGTGTCGGTGACGAAGTAGGGCGAGATGTAGCCCTTGTCGAACCGCATACCTTCAGTGAGCTCCAGCTCCAGGCCGAAGGTGTTGGACTCCTCGACCGTGATGACGCCCTCGTTGCCGACCTTGTCCATCGCCTCGGCGATCATCTGGCCGATCTCGGTGTCAGCCGCGGAGATCGAGGCGCTCTGTGCGATCTGCTCCTTGGTGTCCACATCGGTCGCCATCCCGAGCAGCTGCTCGCTGACCGCCTCGACGGCCGTCTCGATGCCGCGCTTCAGGCTCATCGGGTTCGCGCCGGCGGCGACATTGCGCAGCCCCTCGCGGACCATGGCCTGAGCCAGCACGGTCGCCGTCGTCGTGCCGTCACCGGCGACGTCGTCGGTCTTCTTGGCGACTTCCTTGACGAGCTCTGCGCCGATCTTCTCGTACGGGTCTTCGAGCTCGATTTCCTTGGCAATGGAGACACCGTCGTTGGTGATCGTCGGCGCGCCCCACTTCTTCTCCAGGACGACGTTGCGGCCACGTGGGCCGAGGGTCACCTTGACGGCGTCGGCCAGGGTGTTCATACCCCGCTCCAACCCGCGGCGAGCCTCCTCGTCGAATGCAATCATCTTGGCCATTGGGGTGGTTCCTCCCACACACTCAGCGTTTGGTTGACGTCTTCGATGCCCGCGACGGACGGATCGGTGTCTCGCAGCTCACGTCGCTGCGAGTCATCCGACCCTCATCAAAGAGGTCGGTGCAGTACTTATCACTCTCATACCGAGAGTGCTAGGTCCATGATTAGCACTCGACCCCCGAGAGTGCAAATGTCAGGGCCGGTCGGGTCGGATTCCAGCGTCGCTGAGCCGCTCATGTCGGCGTTGCGGCCGAGCCGTTCATCTGCTCTATCCGGCCCGCTTGCCACTCGACAAAGGCCGGCCCCTCCACAGGTCCATGGCCCGGCACCTGGATGTGGGCACTGCGGACCACCTCGCGGGCGGCCAGCGAGCGCAGCGTGACGGGCCACTCCGGCAGGTATGCACCGCCGGTTGAGACCGCACCGTCCTGCTCGATCAAGTCACCCCAGAAGACGACGCCGGCGTCCGGCACGGCAACCACCAGATCGTGGTCGGTATGCGCACGTCCACCATAGAGCAGGTGCACCACTCGGCCACCGAGATCGAGCACGGCGTCGTCCTCGATCAGGTAGAACGGCAGCACGATCTCGGTCGAAGCTACGTCGGCAACGACGTCGTCCAGACCGAGGGACACCAGGAGCGTGATCGCCTCGGCGCGTTGCCGCTCCCCCGCCGCGAGCATCGCATCCGCGGCCCCGGTGTGGGCGTAGATCTGAGAGTCGCGGAACGCGGCATTCCCAAAGACATGGTCGAAGTGAGCGTGCGTGTTGACGACCACGATCTCCGCATCGGTGACCTCGCGAACAGCAGCCAGCAGCTCTTGACCGTGTCGGGCACTCAGATGGCTGTCAATCACCAGCGCACGGCGTTCTCCCACCACGAGCCCACAGTTCAGGTCGAGTTCGGGGTGGGCACGCACCAGGACTCCTGAAGCCAGCTCCTGCCACTGTGGCTGCGTCATACGGCCAGCGTAGGACACCTCCCAGGGGCTCTCCCGGCGCATCTTTACCCGCTCAAGGCCGCCGACCGGACTGCCTAGGCGTTCAGGTCGCGAGATCGAGCCACGGGTATTAGCGTCTTGCCACGGCCCGTCAACGTCGACCCCGGAAGGCACCACGTCTATGTTCCCCCAACGCATACTCCTGGCCGTGGATGGCTCAGCTGAGTCGCACCTCGCCATCGAGCACGTACTCGACCTTCACGGACATACCCAGACCGAAGTGCATGTCGTGCATGTCGGTCTGGTCTCCGGCTGGACCAACTCGCGCACTCTCAACACCGACCAGCTGGCCCGGTTCAGGGCGGCCGCGCAAGAGGTGCTGGATGAGGAAGTAGCCAGGATGGAGACAGCCGGTCTCGTGCCTACTCACACCTACGTGCGGCTGGGGCGCGCCACCGACGAGGTATTGCGACTCCGCGATGAGATCGAAGCCGACCTGATCGTGATCGGCAGCCGGGGTCTGAATGCCTTCAAGCGGGTTTTGCTCGGTGACGACGCCGAAGGCATCGTCCGTCACGCGCCCTGCCCGGTGCTCGTGGTCAGGAGGGACAAGTGATGATGGTTCCTACCCAAGACAGCGGTGGTGGAATACCTGACTTCGAGGTCGGCGCGATCGACCTCACCGTGATCCTGGTCTACCTGCTGCTCAGCCGGATCATCCCGCTGGTCGTCGCCAGCCGCCAGAAGAAGAAGGCCGCCGTTGCGGCCAAAGAGAGCGGTAAGGAGAGCAGCGCAACCGAGGACTACTTCCTGGGTGGCCGTAACTTCATCTGGCCCTTTGTCGGCCTGTCACTGGTGGCGACCAACATGTCGGGCGCCACCTTCGTGGGCCTCGCGGGTGGTGCCTACAACCAAGGCATCTCGATCTTCGCCTACGAGTGGATGACCACCGTCATCCTGGCGGTCTTCATCTTCTTCATCCTGCCCTTCTACCTACGATCGGGCGTCTTCACGCTGCCGGAGTTCCTGGAGAAGCGGTTCGACCGCCGCTCCCGGATGGCCTTCGCGGGATTCAACCTGTTTGCGAACATGTTCATCGACATGGCGGCGGCCCTCTTTGCCGGCGCCGTCGTGATCCAGACGCTGTATCCCGAGATCCCGATCATCGTCTCGGTTGCGGCGCTGGCGATCCTGGCTGCGATCTACACCGTGATCGGTGGCCTCGGCGCGGTGATGGTCTCCGACAGCATCCAGGCAACCGTGACCATCCTCGGTGGACTGATCGTGTTCATTGCCACCTGGCGCGCTATCCCGTCGTGGGGCGAGATGGCCGATACGGCGGGCGATGACAAGATGAGCCTGATTCTGCCGGCCGACAACGCTGACCTTCCGTGGCCCGGCCTGCTGACCGGTGTGCTGATCATCGGCCTCTACTACTGGACCACGAACCAGCTGGTCGTCCAGCGCACGCTCGGTGCCAAGAGCCTGGACCATGGCCGTTGGGGCGCCTTGTTGGCGGGCTTCATCAAGCTGGCGTTCCTGTTCTTGTTCATCTTCCCCGGTGTGATGGCGATTTCGCTGTACCCCAACCTGGAAAACCCGGACACCGTCTTCCCGACGCTCGTGTTCGACCTGGTTCCGGTCGGGATCCGTGGGTTGATCTTGGCCGCGGTGATCGCTGCTATCACCTCGACCGTGGACTCGATCCTGAACTCGGCATCGACGATTGTCACCATGGACTTCGTCAAGACGCTCCGGCCGGACACCTCGGACGCTGCGCTGGTGTCGATCGGTCGTATCGCCACGGTCGTGGCTCTGGTCGTGGCGATCGTGTGGGCGCCATTTATCGCCCAGTTCGACACGTTGTATGGCTATCTGCAGTCGGTGCTGTCGTTCCTGGTGCCGCCCGTGGTTGCGGTCTTCCTGCTGGGCATCGCGTGGAAGCGGATCAACGCTCCGGCGGCGTTCTATACGCTGGCGATACTGCAGCCGCTGGGCGTTGTGGCCTTCTGGTTCACTCAGGTGCGGCCCGAGGAGCCCACGATCCAGTTCCTGTACGCAGCCGGCATCGGTTTCGTCACGGCCATCGTGATGTTGATCGCGATCAGCATCCTCGGCCCGACACCGGACCTGGAGAAGACCGACGAGCTGACCTGGAAGAACGAGTACTGGCGGGTCGAGACCAAGGAGCTGAAGGGCACTCCGATCTGGATCAACTACCGCTTCCTGACCATCATCATGCTGGCGATCACCGCGGTGCTGGTCGTCTGGTTCGCCTGACCCACCGCGACAACCCCCGCCTGGGCAAGGTTGTGCTGCCTGGGCGGGGGTTATCGCTGCCGGTATGAAGCACAACCTTGCCCAGGCACAAACGTCACGCGGGTAGGAGCCTCGACTGCACGCTCAACCGGGCGACAACGACCGGAACTTTACGCTCAACCGGGCGACAACGCCGACAACCTCACGCTCAGCGGGCTAGGAGAGGTTGACGATCTCGCCGTCTTCGTCGAGGTCGATCTTGTGGGCCGCCGGGTTCCGGGACAGTCCAGGCATCGTGCGCATGGCGCCGGCAATGGGGTAGACGAACCCGGCCCCGGCCGACACGCGGACCTCGCGCACCGGCATACGCCATCCGGTCGGTGCTCCCAACAACGAAGCGTCCGAGCTCAGCGACAGGTGCGTCTTGGCGATACAGACCGGCAAGTTGCCGAAGCCGGCCTCGGTGTAGGCCTTCAGCTGCTTGGCGGCTTCCGGTGAGGGATCTATGCCGTCAGCGCCGTAGACCTCGCGAGCGACCTTCTCGATCTTGTCGTGCAGCGACATCTCCAGGTCGTACAACGGCGAGAAGGTGCTCGGCTCGTCGGCCGCCTCGACCACGGCCTGCGCCAGGTCGATCGCGCCGGCACCACCTTCACTGAAGTGGTTTGCCACCGCTACCCGGGCTCCGGCCGCTTCGGCGATGCGACGAATGGCTTCGTGCTCGCTGGCGTGATCGGTCGGGAAGGAGTTGATCGCCACCACTGGGGAGACACCGTGCAGCCGAATATTCTCGATCTGCTTGATCAAGTTCGGGGCGCCGGCCTCGACGTCAGCGACGTTCTCGGCAAGCATGTCTTCGGGCAGCGGCTTGCCCGGCACGATCCGGAACTTGCCGGAGTGTGCCTTGAGCGCGCGCGTCGTGACGACGACCACGGCCGCATCCGGAGCCTGGCCGGAGGCACGGCACTTGATGTTGAAGAAGCGCTCGGCTCCCATGTCGGCCCCGAACCCGGCCTCAGTGACGACGTAGTCGCCGCTGCGTAGACCGACCAGATCAGCCACCACCGAGGAGTTACCGGTGGCGATGTTGCCGAACGGCCCACAGTGGATCAGCGCAGGCGTGCCCTCCAGGGTCTGCAGCAGGTTGGGCTTGAGTGCTTCGCGCAGGATCACGGCCATCGAGCCGGCGCCCTGCAGCTGCTCCGCGGTGACCGGGTCACCGGCGCGGTTGAAGCCGATGACGATCCGGCCAAGCCGGCTGCGAAGGTCGTCCATGTCCTTGGACAACGACAGCAACGCCATCACCTCAGAGGCCGCGGTGATGTCGAAGGCGCTCTGGCGAGTGACGCCATCGAGGCGCCCCCCGAGGCCTACGACGATATTGCGCAGTGCCCGGTCATTCACGTCGAGGACGCGAGGCCAAGTGATGTTGCGTACGTCGATGTCGAGCTCGTTGCCGTGGTGCAGGTGGTTGTCCACCATCGCGGCCAGCAGGTTGTGCGCTGCGGTGACGGCGTGGAAGTCACCGGTCAGGTGCAGGTTGAGGGTCTCCATCGGCACGACCTGGCTCATCCCGCCACCGGCCGCGCCACCCTTGATGCCGAACGTCGGGCCCATCGAGGGCTGGCGCAATGTCAGCACGGCTTGCTTGCCGATCTTGCCCATGCCTTGGGCCAAGCCGACCGAGGTCGTCGTCTTGCCCTCTCCCAACGGGGTCGGGGTGATCGCACTGACCACGACATACTTGGCCTTCGGCCGGTCGGACATGGCTTCGATTGCCTCGAGGCCGACTTTCATGACGTTTCTGCCGTACGGCTCCAAGAACTCTGGCGGGATGTTCATAGAGTCGGCGACGTCGGCGATCGGGCGCAGTGTGGCGGCCCGAGCGATCTCGAGATCTGATGCCATAGGTGGGTTACTCCTTGTCGAAGCCCATGCGACGCGCGGATCGCGCCCGTTGGCGAGACGACCGCATCCGGCGCAGCCGCTTCACCAGCATGGGGTTGTAGGCCAGTGCTGCCTCCGAGTCGAGAAGCTGGTTGAGCCGCTGGTAGTAGCGGGTGGAACTGATCCCGAATTCTTCACGGATACTCGACTCTTTGGAGCCCTGATGTTTCCACCATGTGGCTTCGAAGTCCAGCATCTGGGCATCATCGCTCGCCAGCTGCGTGGCTGACTGCGACTGACTGAGGGGTTGCGCGGCACCCATGTGCCTGTCCTTCCGCTGGAAAAGTGATATGCGGGGCAGTCTACGGCGCGAATCACAGCATTGTCATTCATCCCGTGGCCGCGCGGTGTCTAGGGTGGATCAGTGAGTTCGACACCCCGCCCCCTGGCCGATCTGGTGGACCCGAGCTGGGCCCGCGTCCTGGCCCCGGTCGAGGACCGAGTCCGGATCCTGGGAGAGTTCCTGCGCGAAGAGGTCAACGCGGGGCGTGGGTATCTGCCACCCGGACCAGCGGTGCTCCGTGTCTTCGAGCAACCGATCGAAGAGGTGCGGGTCCTGATCGTCGGCCAAGACCCCTACCCCACCCCGGGACATGCCGTGGGACTGAGCTTCTCAGTGGCCCCCGAGGTACGGCCTATCCCGCGCAGCCTGAGCAATATCTATACCGAGCTGGTGGACGATGTGGGCGTGCCGACGCCGTCCAGCGGCGATCTGACACCGTGGGCGGACCGTGGTGTGATGTTGTTGAACCGCGTGCTGACCGTCCGGCCTGGAGCACCAGCCAGTCACCGCAAGAAGGGGTGGGAAGAGGTGACCTCGTTGGCTATCAAGGCACTGGTTCAACGTGGAGGCCCGCTCGTCGCGCTGCTCTGGGGGCGCGAGGCGCGCAATCTCTCGGCCGAGCTGGGAGACGTGCCGACCGTCCAAAGCGCCCACCCATCTCCGCTGTCCGCTCGGTCCGGCTTCTTCGGTTCTGCGCCGTTCAGCAAAGCCAACGCCCTCTTACAGTCCCAGGGTGGCCAGCCCGTTGATTGGAGCCTTCCGTGATCCACGAGCTACCCGCAGACCAGGGGCCCGCGGGACCGCCACGCACCGGAGTCACGCCCGACACAGCCGCCGGTATGCCGTCCTCTCGCTCACCGAAGACCGGCGCCATCCGACCGCAGCCGCGACCGTGGTCCCGTTTCGTCGCGATCGGAGACAGTTTCAGCGAAGGCTTGTCCGACGCCGACCCGCAGGCTGAGGACGCCTACATCGGCTGGGCCGACCGCCTGGCCTCGCTGCTGTCCTCGCACGTGGATGAGTTCCACTACGCCAATCTGGCCGTGCGCGGTCGCAAGCTCGACGCCATCGCCGGGGAGCAGACCGAGGCCGCGTTGGCACTGCGACCCGACCTGGTCAGCCTGATCGGCGGTGGCAATGACCTCCTTCGCCCCCGCGCGGACCTGGACGCCTTGGGCCAACAGCTTGAGGCTGCCGTCATCCGGCTGAAAGGCGCAGGAGCAGATGTACTGTTGGCGACTCCCTCAGACCCTTCTGAGGCGCCGGTGATCCAGCACTACCGCGGTCGGATGGCTATCTACACCGCCCACGTCTGGAAGATCGCTCAACGTCACGGCTGTTACGTGCTGAATCAGTGGTCTTTCGACTTCCTCAAGGACTGGCGCATGTGGGCCGATGATCGGATCCACATGACCACCGAGGGCCATCGACGAGTGGCGCTGGCCGCCTACACCGCTTTGGGTCATGAAGCTGCCGACGCGGATTGGCACGTGGCATTGCCGCAGCCGGCACGCGTCGGCCGGATGGACATGATCCGCAGCAACGTCATCTGGGCGCGGGAGCATGGCGGTCCTTGGGTGCAGCGACGGGTGCAGGGTCGCTCCTCGGGTGACCACGTGCTGCCCAAGCGTCCGGAGCTGGCGCCACTGAACAGCGAGAAACCCGGGTCGTGACTCACCGGGTCCGACGCGCAGCGACGCCCGAGCGATGTTCCGGACTGGACCTACGCGCTGGACGAGATCGATGCTTTCTCACGGTATGGTCGGCCGGCGCTCCTCGACGGCGTGCCTGAGTAATTGACGATCGAGACTGATAACTGACGATCGAGCTCTCGCGTTTGCGATTGTATTGTAGGGAACATGACGCATCTGCGTGTTTCCGAGGCCGCCGCTCTCCTGGGTGTCTCCACTGACACCGTTCGGCGAGCCATCGAGGGTGGGCGCTTGTCGGCGACCAGCGATAGCTCGGGCCGCACGGTCGTGCCCGGCGTGGACGTGGCCGCCCTTGCCGCCGACCTGCACCAGGCTCCCCCGGTGGGCCAAGTCGGGTCCTCCTCATCACGCAACCAGATGCGCGGGATCATCACCCGGATCGTTGCCGACACGGTGATGGCCCAGGTCGAGATGCAGGCCGGACCCTTCCGTCTGGTCTCGCTGTTGTCCGCCGAGGCCGTCGCGGAGATGGGTTTGGAGGTAGGCGGCGTCGCGGTGGCCTCGATCAAGGCAACGCACGTCACGATCGGCGTCCCGGCGTGACGGTGGCCCGGCCTAGACGTCGACGACGGGCGCCGGTGGCTCCCCTGGCGGTCATCGCCTTCTTGGGGTCCGCGCTGTTTGGCGGCTGCGCCGCACCGGAGACGGTCACCATCCTGGCGGCTGCCTCACTGTCCGAGGTGATGCCAGAGCTGGTCGCTCTTGGAGAAGACGAGCATGGAACGCATCGCAGCTACGAGGTCTCCTACGCCGGCTCGTCACAGCTCGTGCAACAGCTGAACGGCGGCGCATCCGCCGACGTTGTGGTTCTGGCGGGTGAGGGGCCGTTGAGCGCTCTCGATCCGGCGCTCGGCCTCAGTGAGCCGACGATCATCGCCACCAACAGCCTGGCGCTCGTGACGGCACCCGGCAACCCAGCCCAGATCCACAACCTCAATGACACAGGTGCTAGCGGCGTGAAGCTCGTCGTGTGCGCACCCCCGGTGCCCTGTGGCTCCGCGGCCGCGGAGCTGTTCGACCAAGCGAACCTCACCCCGCGGATTGCCTCCTATGAGCCCGATGTGCGGGCGACGGCAGCCAAGGTTGCTTCGGGCGAGGCCGACGCCGGCATCGTCTATGTCACGGATGCTGCCCACGCCGAGTTGCCGACCGCGGAGCTACCGCAAGGTATCGATGTCATCAACCGCTACCCGTTGCTGCATGATCGCGACAACCCGCGCGGCGAGGAGTTCCTCAGCGTTGTGCAGTCCCGGTCCGGGCAGCAGGTGCTGGACGCGGCAGGTTTCGGCATACCGTGAACCCACAGGTCAGTCCCCCGTCCCGGGTCGTCGCATCGTGACGACCCGGACCCCCATCCAGCGACCCCCAGGCTCGGTCACCCCGCCAGGGACCTGGCCGTCCCGCGGTGTGGGGCGCTGGCCGTTGCTGGTCCCGGCCTGGATCGCCATCGCGGTGCTGTTGCTGCCGCTGCTGGCGCTGCTGCTGCGGGTGGACTGGGCCGGACTGCCCGCCGATGTCACGAGCCCGCTGGCGCTGCAGGCCCTCCGCCTCTCGGCGCTCACCACGACGGTGAGCCTGGCCGTGGTGGTGGTCCTCGGCACCCCGCTGGCCTGGCTCCTGGCACGCAGCACACACCGCCTGCTGCCGTGGCTGCGGGCGCTGGTCACCGTGCCCTTGGTGCTGCCACCGGTCGTGGGCGGCGTGGCTTTGCTGGCTGCATGGGGTCGCACCGGCGTGCTCGGCGAACCACTGGACGACCTCGCAGGATTCACTATTCCGTTCACGACGCTCGCGGTGGTCGTGGCCGAAGTCTTCGTCGCGTTGCCGTTCTACGTGATCGCCGTCGAGGGCTCGATGCGCGGGCTCGATGCCCGCTACGACGCTATCGCCGCCACCCTGGGCGCCACCCCGCTACGTACGTTTGCCCGAGTGGTCGTGCCCGCGGTCGCTCCCGGTATGGCGGCGGGTGCAGCCCTGGCCTGGGCGCGGGCCTTGGGCGAGTTCGGCGCGACCATCACCTTCGCCGGCAACTTCCCCGGCCGGACCCAAACGGTGCCGCTGGCGGTGTTCACCGCACTGGAGCAAGATCCCGATGCGGCGTTGGCGCTGTCGGTGCTGATGTTGGCCATCTGCCTCGTCGTCCTGGGTGCACTGCGAAGCCGGTGGCTGCCATGAGGGCCGAGTCTGCGAACGCCCGCGGGACCGGCAAGGCCCACGATGACGACACAGCCCCGGACCCCACTGCCGGGCGGGAACCTCATACCTCACCGTGCCAGGTGTCCCTGCAGGTCAGGTGCACCGTCGCCAGGACTGACTTCGACCTACAGGCCGAGCTGGACTTCGAACCCGGCTCGGTGACCGCTGTGCTCGGCCCCAACGGAGCCGGCAAATCCACCCTGCTGTGGACCCTGGCAGGGCTGTTGCCCCCGACCAGCGGCACCATCAGGGCGGGCGATGCGGCATACCCCGAACAGTTCCGCACCTGGGACGATCCGGCCCGCGCGGTGCACCTCGAAGCCCGGGAGCGTGGGGTTGGGCTGGTGCTGGCCGACCCGCTGCTGTTCGGCCACCTGTCGCTGCTGGAGAACGTGGCCTTCGGGCCGCGCTCCCGGGGTGCCTCTCGCCGGCAGGCGCGCGACCGGGCCGAGGTCGAGCTGGCACGTCTCGGGCTGGGCGAGCTCAGCATTCGTCGGCCCCACGCGGTGTCCACCGGCCAAGCGCAGCGAGCAGCGCTGGCGCGCGCGTTGGCGACCGACCCTGCCCTGCTCCTGCTGGATGAGCCGCTGTCGGCTCTGGACCCGCAGACGCGCGCGGCGACCCGGGCCGACCTACACAGACGGCTCCGCGAGTTCGACGGCATCGCCATCCTGGTCACCCACGACCCGGTGGATGCCTTGACCCTCGCGGACCGCCTGGTCTTCCTCGAGGAGGGGCGTGTTGTCCAGGTGGATACCCCGACCGCAGCGATCGCCCGCCCGCGCAACCCCTACGTCGCCCGCATCGTCGGCCTCAACCTGCTGCAGGGCGATGCGCGCGTCGATCAACGGGTCCGTGTGGTCATCGGTGGCGACGAAGACATCGGCACCGTCACCGAGGCCGCGACCGGCACCGCGACCGGCACCGCGACCGGCACCGCGACCGGCACCGCGACCGGCACCGCGACCGGCACCGCGACCGGCACCGCGACCGGCGACCATACCCCCACCGACGCTCAGCCGCAGGTCATCACGGCTGAGGACCCGAGCACGGTGACAAACGGCCAGCGGCTCTGGTTGACCATCGACCCAGCCGCTATCGCCCTGTACGACGCACCACCTGAGGGCTCCACCCGCAACATCTGGCCAGTTACGGTGCGCGACGTCACCGTGGTCGGACAACGTGCCCGGATCAACCTGGACGGGCCGGTGCCGCTGGTCGCCGAAGTCACCAGCGGCGCAGTTGCCGACCTGGCTCTCGTGGCCGGACGCCAGGTGTATGCCGGCGTCAAGGCCACCGAGGTAGTGACGTATCCCGCCTGACGGGCGAAAGATCGTGCGCGCCACGAGTCACCTCGCCCCTCGTCAGGATGGCAGCCGAACCTGTTGGTGACGGCGACATGCCGGCCAGCATCGGCTGGAGGGTTCACGTGAACCCTCCAGCCGCTCCCCCTCGGGCGTGTCGCGGCATGAGGACGAGAAGTCGTTCTGGCCGCGCACGGCAGAAAGGTGGGTGCTGCGGGACTACGCCCATACCGACCCGCCGAATGGGTGCGCGCCCATAGTCGACCGGCTGGGGATCGATGAGCGGGAAGCGGGTGGGTGTTGCCCTCACGTCACTCGCTAGGGTGCAGAGCATGCTTGTCCAGCGCGTCCTGCCCACCGAAGAAGCGGGCGACTTGTTCGACCTCGTGCACGAGATCGCCGCCGAGCAGCTACTGCCCAAGGCCAACGCCGCTGAGGCAGCCGGGGAGTTCCCTCGCGACACCTTTCAGCTGCTGGGCCAAGCCGGACTCCTGTCCCTGCCCTATCCCGAGGAGTTCGGTGGCGGCGGGCAGCCGTATGAGGTGTACCTGCAGGTCGTGGAGCAGATCGCCTACGCCTGGATGTCGGTCGGCGTGGGGGTGTCGGTGCATTCGCTGACCTGCTTCCCGCTGGCGACGTTCGGCACTCCCGCACAGCAGGAGAGGTACCTGCCCGACATGTTGTCCGGGCAACACCTCGGCGCCTACTGCCTCTCCGAGCAACAGTCGGGTTCCGACATCGCCTCGATGCGACTGCGCGCCGCGCCCGGCAAGACCACAACCGACACCGACACCGACACCGACACTGATGCCGATGCCGATGCCGACACCGCCTACGTCCTGTCGGGCAGCAAGGCCTGGATCAGCCACGCGGGTCATGCCGACTTCTACTCCACCTTCGCCCGGACCAGCGACGAGGGCGCCAAGGGCCTGTCCTGCTTCCTGGTCCCGGCCGACGCCGGCGGGCTGACCTTCGGCGCCCCGGAGAAGAAGATGGGTTTGGCCTGCGACCCTGTCGCCGAGGTCATCTACAACGATGTGCGCGTCGAGGCTGGGCGGCTGATCGGCAGCCGAGGCCAAGGTATGACCATCGCCCTGGCCGCGTTGGACTCCGGCCGGATGGGCATCGCGGCGACCGCAACCGGGCTGGCGCAGAGGGCGCTCGACGAAGCCTGCGCATACGCCCAAGAACGCGAACAGTTCGGCAAGCCGATCATCGAGAACCAAGGTTTGGCGTTCCTGCTGGCCGATATGGCCGCCGCGGTGGGCGCCTCACGCGCTGCCTACCTGCATGCTGCGCGGCTGCGCGATGCCGGCCAGCCGCATAGCCTGGAGGCCTCCATCGCCAAACTGGTCGCCACGGACGCCGCCATGAAAGTCACCACCGACGCGGTGCAGGTTCTCGGCGGCTATGGCTACACCCAGGACTTCCCGTTGGAGCGGTTCATGCGTGAAGCGAAGGTGACCCAGATCTTCGAGGGCACCAACCAGATCCAGCGCCTGGTGATCTCGCGCCAGCTGCAGAAGAAGTAGCCACCGACCAGTCCTTCAGAAGGAGAACAAGTGCAGATCACCTCAGATGTCGTCGCACTCATCACCGGCGGGGCCAGCGGTCTCGGCGAGGCCACCGCCCGCCAGATCCTCGAGCAAGGAGGTTCAGTCGTCCTGGTCGACCTACCCGGCGGGCGCGGTGAGACAGTCGCCGAGGAGATGGGCGACCGCGCCCGGTTTGCGCCCGCCGACGTGCGCAACGAGGAGCAGGTGCGCGCCGCCATCGATCTCGCCGCCGAGCTGGGAACGCTGCGAATCGTGGTCAACTGTGCGGGCGTGGCGACACCGGGGCGCATCCTGTCCAAGCGCGGCACGCTCGGATTGGACGACTACGCGACGGTGGTCGAGATCAACCTGATCGGCACCTTCAATGTTTTGCGCCTGGCTGCCGAGGCGATGGCCGGCAACGAGCCCGTGAACGGCGACCGCGGTCTGATCGTGATGACCGCTTCGGTGGCGGCCTACGACGGGCAGATCGGGCAGGCCGCCTACGCCTCATCCAAGGGAGGCATCGTTGCGCTGACGATCTGCGCTGCCCGCGACCTCGCCGACAAAGGCATCCGGGTGATGACGATCGCGCCGGGCGTGATGGAGACCCCGATGATGGACGGCCTTCCGGGCGAGGTGAAGGAGAGCCTGGAAGCTCTCGTCCCCCACCCCTCCCGCTTGGGCAAGCCCAGTGAGTATGCAGCGCTGGTTGCTCATATGGTCGACAACCCGCTGCTCAACGGTGAAGTCATCAGGCTGGATGGCGCGCTGCGGATGCCTCCGCGCTGAGCGAGACCACCGTGATCCCCACCCCCGTCCGCTGAGCCGGGCCGGTTTCGCTCATCGCGGCGAGCGCGGTCCCGGCTTCATCGAGGGTGATCACGGCCCCGACCAGCACTCGTGGGTCGAGGGTCCCCTCGACGATGGCCGCCAGCATCGAGGGGTACTCGTGGGCCGCCATTCCATGCGAGCCGTAGATCTCCAGCTCGTGATCCACGACCAGCTCCATCGGCAGAGTGGGCGATGCGTGCTCGCCGAACAGGAGGCCCACCTGCACATGGCGACCGCGCCGTCTCAGCGAGGAGACAGAGGCTCGTGCCGTGTCGGCACGACCGATCGCATCGATCGAGACGTGCGCACCGCCGATGGCCTGGACCAGCGCTGGTGTGTCCGGCGTGCTGTCGAGAACGAGCTCAGCTCCGAGGTCGAGGGCCCACTGACGCGCCCCCGGACGCGGGTCCACGGCGATCACGCGGGCACCCAGAGCGACGCCGATGAGCACCGCTGAGAGGCCGACGCCGCCACATCCGTAGACGGCGAGCCACTGCTGCTTCTGCAGTCGTCCATGCACGGTCAGTGCCCGGTATGCCGTGGCGAACCTGCACCCCAGCGCGGCGGCGGTGAGGTCGTCCAGACCGCTCGGCAGGGCTACCAGGTTGGTGTCTGCGACCGGCACCACCACGCGCTCGGCCCACGAGCCGGCAGCGCTGAAACCGGGTTGAATCTGGTCTGGGCAGACCTGGGACGCGCCTTCATGGCAGTAGGCACACGCTCCGCACCCGCAGACAAAGGGTGCCGTGACGCGGTCGCCGACTGTCCATTTCTCGACACCGGGGCCCAGGGCCAGCACCCGCCCGGCCCACTCGTGTCCCGGGATATGCGGCAGGTTGACCGGCTCGTGGCCCCTCCAGGCGTGCCAGTCCGAGCGGCATACCCCGGTTGCAGCGACCGCGACCACCGCCTCCCCCGGGGCCGGTTGCGGATCGGGTACCTCGACCACACGTGGCAGTCGCCCGTACGCCTCATACTGCACCGCTTTCACATGGGTCAGCGTAGGGCTTGATCTTCTGGGGCCGTGGGCGACAAGGCGGCAACATGGCCCGGGGGAAGCAGAACGGCCGGGATCGCGGAGGCGATACCGGCCGTTGCTGGAGGATCAGGTTCAGCTGCGCAGGTGCTCCACCGGGCGCATGCCGGACCCGACGTGGGCGAGCGTCTTGACGCCGCGACCCATGGTGGGGACCAGGGCCAGGCCAGCGCGCTCGCTGGGGGTCTGACGGGCGCGGCCCAGAGCGTAGAGGGCGACGGCGGACAGAACGATCAGGGCGATAGTAGCGAACATGTGTGGTGCTCCTTAGAAGTCGGTTGTGGTGCTTTTCCCCCGTGGGGCGGTGTTGTTACTACTGTGCCTCCCCCATAACGTAAGCACAAGTCACCTTAAATCAACTATTTATGTAAGATTTGCTACATGTTTAACCCCGATCACCTCCTCACTCTTCAAGCCGTCGTCGAGGAGGGCACAGTGTTGGGGGCCGCGGACCGTCTCGGCTGCACGCCGTCTGCGGTGAGCCAACAGCTCAGCCGGCTGCAACAGCAAGTGCCGCAACCGATCATGCATCGTCGCGGACGCTCCAATGTTCCGACCGATGCCGCCGAGGTGCTGGTTCGGCTGGCCCAACAGATGCGGGACCTCGACGAGTCGACCCGGTCGGAGCTGGAGATGCTGGACGGACACGTGTCGGGGTCACTGACACTCGCCGGGTTCCCGTCCGGTTTTCGCGGAGTCTTGATCCCGACGGCCATGGGACTGCGCGCGCAACACCCCCAGCTTGAGGTCACCCTGCATGAGCTCAGCCCGCACGAGTCAGTGGCTGCGGTGCGACGAGGCGAGGTCGACGTGGCCCTCGCGCACGACTGGACTGATCGCCACGTACGCCTGCAGGACGGCGTCGTGGACTGGCCGATCGGACTGGACCAGGTGGACCTCGTGGTCCGCGAGGACCACACCTTCACGGTCGGCGCCGACGGGGTCGACTTTGCCGACCTGGGCCAGCAGGTGTGGATCGACGACACACCCGGCGTCTTCAGCGACTGGTTGATCCAGTCGCTCGACTCCCACCGCCTCTCATATCGGATCGGCGCGACGGTGGAGCATCTGGCGATCCGGCTTCGCTTGGTGCTGGACGGATTCGGGATCTGCTTGTTGCCTCGACTGGGCCGGGGAGACTTGCCGCCCGGAGTCGTTGCGCTGCCGCTGCGGGGAGCACCAACCCGGAGGCTGTATGCGGTGCACCGCGACGCCAGCACCCAGCGCCCAGATGTCCAGGCCGCGTTGCGACTGATCCAGCAGAGCTGGCAGGCAGGCTCCACCATTTAGGCTCGACCACTATGGACGCGTTGGATGTACTGGGGGGAGGAGAGTGAGCGTCGGAGTCGAGATTCTGGTGGTCGTGCTGCTGGTGCTGGCCAACGGTGTCTTCGCGATGGCTGAGATGGCGCTGGTCTCGGCTCGGGAGATTCGGTTGCGCAGCTTGGCCGAAGGCGGTGATGCCGGCGCCACGTCGGCCCTGAAGCTCGTCAACGAACCCAGCCGGTTCCTGTCCACGGTGCAGGTGGGCATCTCGCTGATCGCGATCATCTTGGGCGCCTTCGGTGGCGCCCGGTTGTCCGATGACCTGGCTGGACCGTTGGCACGAGTGGACATCCTCGAGCCGTATGCCCAACCCCTGGCCTTCACCGTCGTCGTGCTGATCATCACCTTCGTGTCCTTGGTGCTCGGGGAGCTGGTGCCCAAACGCCTGGCGCTGCACAACCCGGAGCGGATCGCCTCCTTGGTCAGTCGGCCCATGCGTGTGGTCTCGAAGGTCGCCGGCCCCGTCGTGTGGGTGCTCAGCGCTTCGACCGATGCTGTGGTGCGACTCTTCGGAGTGACCTCCTCCACCGACGAGCCGGACGTGACCGAGGAAGAGATTCGCCGGCTGTTGGAGCAGGCCGCATCCTCCGGCGCCGTGGAGCCCGAGGAGCGCGAGCTGGTGGAGAAGGTCTTCCGGGTCGGTGACCGGCGGATCGACTCGTTGATGACCCCACGACCGCAGATCACCTGGATGAACGCCAACGATCCGCCCTCGGACACCTGGACCCAGATGTCCCACTCCGGTCACTCGGTCTTCCCGCTGTGCGACGGCACGCTCGATGACGTGCTCGGGTTGGTCTCGATCAAGCGACTCTGGCTGCAGGCGATGAACGGCGATCAGCCCGACCCGCGCGCTGCGCTACGCACCGCGCCACGGGTGCCGGAGAGTATGCCTGCGCTGAAGGTGTTGGAGGTGTTCCGTGAGTCGGGCAGCCATGTCGTGCTCGTGGTGGATGAATATGGCGACACTCAGGGTCTGGTCACGCCGGTGGATGTCTTGGAGGCTATCGCCGGTGACCTGCCCTCGGTGGACGAGCCGCCGGGTCACCGGGTCGTCCGCGAGGTCGACGGGTCGTGGCTGATGGACGGCGGCGTCTCAGCAGACATCTTCTTCGACACCGTCGAACTCGGCGCCCTACCGGAGGAGGACCGCGGCGAGTACAAGACCGTCGCCGGGTTCGTCATCACCCACCTTCAACGACTGCCCGAGCCGGGCGAGCGTTTCGACTACGCGAACTTCACCGTCGAGATACGTGCCGTCGACGGCAATCGGGTCTCGAAGGTGCGCCTCAGCCGGCAGCCCGAACCGCCCTTTGATGAGTCGGCAGCCGATGAGGTAGAGGCGTAGCGAAGGGCTCGGCGCGGTATCCCCGTTGGCGTGCGCTCGACGACGTCATCAGGTGGAACAAGGCCCGGGCATGAGGGTCAGTTCGGTTCCTGGCCGTTGACCAACCCTGCGAGCAGCGTGGCTAGCGCGTCCCTGCCCTGCTGCAGGTTCGCTGTGAAAGCCTCGATGTCGCTGGTCTGCGTTCGATTTGAGATCACCAAGAACTCGTAGTGCTGATCCAGTGCCGTGTAGTTGAGTCCGATGCCACCGGGACTGGTCGGCGCAAACGCCATACCGGCGATCTGGTCGTGGTCTCCGATGCTCGTGGTGGACAGGAAGTCCGTCTTGAGCGTGTCCCATCCCGCGTCCTGCGCTATCGGGAGGACCCGGGTGGATCGGTCGGCCATCAGCGCCAGACCAGTGAGATGACGGTCGATGCCTTGCCCGGTTTTGCAGGCTTTGACCCACTCTTTGTGGGCACCCGCCGCCTCGTTCAACAGGTCGCGGTCTGCTCGTCCTGCGATCACGGCGCGCACCAGCGCCACCGCCTCGGGCGTGTTCGAGCGCAGGCACTCGGTGCGCCCGGCTTGGAAATTTCGTAGGTCGACCGCCTCGTAGGTGCTGCGGACCTGCCCATAGGTGGCGAGTTGGGCGTAGAGCATCACCCACTGGCACAGGGCGTCGTCGCTGATTCGGAACGGCAGGTCGGCCGGGACCGGCCGCGGGACCCGTACCGAGTCGAGCCGCAGGTGCTCCGCCGCAGCCCGGTAGGCAGTGATCTCGGTGGTCACTTCAGCTGCGAGATCGTCTGGGTAGCTCCACTCCAACGGCTCGATGAGCGTGGGCACGTCGGGAGCGCACCCCGGCTCGTTGAACCACTCGTCCTTCTGCGCCTGCGCCAGCACTGCTTTGAGGGTCGCCGCATCGACGCGGCTGTGTTCCAGGTGCATCCCGGCGAAGTCGTCACATAGGCCTACCTGGTAGGTGATCGATGTGTATGCCCAGGCCTGCCCAGGGAGGAACGCGATGCGCCTGAGATGGTCCTGCACCTCGGCGGGATCAGTGATCAGGTTCACGACGAACAGGGCCTGGCTGAGGCGCTCATAGACGCGGCGGTTGGCGGGGTCGCGCAAGAGACGACCCAGACATGCCGAAGCTCTCTCGCTGCCGAGGTAGGACGGGGCGGTGAACCCGGGGCCCGGCTCGGAGTCGCTCATCCGCGCGCCGTCGACCGCCGCATCGATCGCCCGCTCTAGCAAGCCTGGCGGCAACGGAATACCGTGTTCGTCGCTGATCGGCACCACGAAGAAACGGTCGTCCACGAGAACCCCCATCTCCCGGCGCGCTGGGTCGTGGCTGGCCGGTCGGACCTCGTCGACGTCCGCGGCAGGGTGGCGAAGCCCGCCGGCCAGGACCTCTCGCTGTATGGCGCATACCTCCTCTCCGCGCGAGGTGCGCTCGGCGGGCAGGTGGCCACGCAAGAACGCGAGATGGACCGAAGCGAGCCGGTACACCAGGGCCGCAGCCCGGGCGCTGCCACCGCTAGTGTCATCCGGCGCTGCTGCTGCACCGGCCGGAAGCCGGATGTGGAACCCGACGTTGCTGGTGAGCGGCAGCGGAGTTCGAACAGCCAGGTAGCCGTGCAGCCACGCCGCGGACAGCCAGCTTCGGCCCTGTCCGTTCTCCGCCTCGGCAAACGCCTCGAGGTCGGCCTGGCATGCGGGCCCTACGCCCTCCAGCGTGTGCGCGACCGCCTCTCGCGTGCGTTGCTGCTCGTGCGGCTGCTGGAGAGGATCAAGTGCCTTGAGGTACCCGTGCAGTGTCTGAGACAAAGGCGGCACCGGCAGGAGATCCATACCGCCAGTTTGTCGCTAGTGACACCTGCGTGCAGTGCTTGGTGCAGCGCAGCGTCGCCGGATCTAACCACCGCAACGCCCAATCGAGTGGCCGAAGTCAAGCGTTGAGGGCACGATGATTGGATGTCGAGTGTTCGCCGGCGTGTCTCCGAGGCGGTCGAGCAGACGCCTCGCGCTGCCTACCTGCCCAAAGGTCAACGTCGGCGTGCCGCGGCTGACCAGCCGCTCCCTATCGGTGATGGATCGACGTGCTCGCAACCCAGCACAGTTGTCAGGATGCTCGAACTCCTGGACCCCCGACCGGGAATGCGGGTGCTCGATGTTGGCTCTGGTTCGGGTTGGACGGCGGCATTGCTGGCGCACCTGGTCGGGCCGGAAGGACTCGTGGTGGGGGTCGAAGTGATCGCGAGACTGGTGAGGTCCTCTCAGGAGGCGCTGACCGCCCAGGGGGTGAGTAACGCCCAGATCCATCTCGCCACCGACGGCGTTCTGGGTATGCCCGAGTTGGCTCCGTTCGACCGCATCCTGGTCAGTGCCATGGCGGCTCAGCTTCCGCTGGCCCTGGTGGACCAACTGGCCGATGGCGGCCGCATGGTGCTACCGGTGGACGGTCGGATGACGATCGCGGACCGCACTGCGGACGGCCTCGCGGAGCGTGTCGAGGGTCATTACCGATTCGTGCCCCTTCAGGGCGCCTGAGGCTCGGGATCGAGAACCGGCCTGAGCCGAGCACGGATTGTGACGTCCGGTCGGACTACTGAAGTACGGAATGTCACTACAAGAGAGAACTGACGACGGGACTCGAGCCCTCAGCCCCTGTTTACAAGACAGCCAGCCACAACGCCTCTGACCTGCAGTTTCGCCCCGAAACAGGCCGCTGGTGGGCCGTTTCGTGCATCATACGTGCATCAGCGGTGGCCGCTCGTGTCACCTTCTGACCACCGCCTGCTCAGTCACTGAGACCCAGCTCCTTGCGAAGCTGCTTCTCGGCACGCTGGCTGATGAGGACGCTCTGCAGACGGTCCAGCGACCGCGGGACCAGCCGGAGCACCCCGTCTCGGACCGCCCACCCGATCAGGGCCACGCGATCGAGTCCCGGCATCCGGAGATGGTCGACGAACTCGGTCGTTGCTGAGCACCGATCCCGAGACATCCGCGGCTCGGCGGAGGAGTTCGGTGTCCGCGTCGGGAACGAGGATCGCCTCACCGCGGCCTCGCATGGACTCGAGGCGCATCCGGCCACCTCGACCGAGCCCCCTGACGAGTGAGTCATCGGCCACGAGCAGCCACGACGCAGGCTCTCCATGCTCACGAACCCACAGGGCCTTCAGCCGGTCCCATCGGGCAAGGTCGGCGTGCTCGTTGCTGAACGCGATGGCCGGGTCCTTGGCCACGTTGGACAGGTCGACAAGGACAGGCTGGCCCCCTCCACCACCGCGTGGCACGTCAGCCCAGTGCCTTGATGTCCGCCGACAGCTCGTCCCACTTCGCCAACATCTCGGCAGCTGTCGACCACCGCCGATCGTCGGTTGACGCAACCCCGTGGTCCAAGAAGGCGCCAAGCTCGGGACCGACCTTCCCGCGGATGCGCTCAGCGGGTGTGGCGGGATCGCCCGGCTTGGGTCGGTTGCCCTGCATCCAATAGGACTCGTACGGGTGCATGCCAGTGGCGAGCTCGAACAACACCACGCTCGCCGCGAAGCGGTCCACGAAACTGTCCGCTCCACCGCCGTGGGCGAGAGCATCCGGCGGGAGGTACCTGAAGGTCCCTGCAACAGCGGTCTCATGACCGGAGTCCCGAGTCAGGTTGAAGTCGATGAGCTTCAAGGTCCCATCGTTCGCCACCATGATGTTTGCCGGCTTGATGTCGCGGTGAACGACCTGCTGTTGTTCCAGGTACACCAGCGCCGACAGCAGCTGGTGCCCCCACTGGAAGATGTCCTCACCTCGCGCGTGGGCGGGTCCATCGATGACATCCTCGAGCGTCGTTCCGTCGATCCAGTCGGAGATGACCATCCACTCGCCCGTCGAAGTAACGGGGATAGGCCCGTGCACCCGCACGATGTTCTGGTGCGCAGCGACTCGAGGGCCTTGACCTCCTGCCGCATGGCTTGGTCTGCCATGTCCGCGAACCGGGCGTCGGGGTCCTTTCGAAAGAGCTTGCCGGACACGATCTTCCCGTCGAAGTCACGTTGGACCCGGTAGACGGTCCCGAAGGCTCCCTGCGCTCCCCCGGGCTGATCGACCACCTTCCCGTATCCGAACAGGACGAAGCCCGGCGGCAACGGGTACGGGCGCCGACGCGGGCAGCCCGGGATTCTCCGGCTCCACCGTCGGGCCCAAGCTCGGGAAGTCGACCTCGGTGCCGCCGAAGACCAGCGCTCGTTCCGGGCAGGCCGGCGCATCTCCAGGGGCCCGCCGTCGATCTGGAACCCGAGGTCGGTGTCACCGAACTCGTCCAGCTCCGATCTCCGCCTGCGCCTCCTTGACCCGGCGGCGCGACACCGTCGCCAGCGCATCGCCCACTCCAGGTCCTCGAGGGCGACGTCCGACTCGGCATCGGGGTACAGCAGCTTGAGGAGGCCATCGACCGTCTTCTCAACCGCCTCGTGATCACGGCCGCGCCATGAGTCGTTGGTCGTGATGCGCGCGCGGACGCCGACGTAGCGGTTCTCGCTGCGCAGCTCGTGCCACCACTGCGCGAGCAGGTCGCTGACGAGGCCGTAGTGCGAGGTCTTGTGCTCCTTCCCGACCGCCGGCACGTCCCAGCCCGGGGACGTAGGCGTGAAGCCGGTCCATGAACGCGGTGTCGTCGCGCATCGCCTCTGGCATCGGGCTGAGCAGGTGCCCCATCCGCAGCTGGTTCTCGACGTCGACCTGGAAGTTGCCGAGGAACGCCATCCCACCCTCGGCCCGGATGCTCTCCCGCCCGCGGGCGAACTCCCCGCTGGCCATGTAGCCCTTCATGACGTTGATGCCGTCTCGGTCCTTGAACCGGATCCCCGCGATCTCGTCGAAGGCACGACGTCGTGCTGGGTCACGAGGCCTCGTTGCCCGCTGGCGTTGTTGACGAAGAGCTGCGCCACGGTCGTCTGCCCCCCGAGAGCAGGTACGCGTACGGCGAGACCTGCTGGAACAGGTGCGACTTGCCGGTCCCGCGCGGGCCGAGCTCGACCATGTTGTAGTTGCGCACGACGAACGGGACCATCCGCAGGAAGTACGCGTCCTGCGCCTCGGGCGTCAGGGCGGACGGCTCGAGGCCCACGCTGCGGAGCAGGAAGTCCTTCCACTCCTGACGTCGACAGCATCTCGCGGGCCTCGGCGAGGCGCTCCAGCCCGGCGCGGGCGTGCGCCTGGATAGGGCGGACCTCGGTGACGAGGAATGGTCGTGGCTGGCCGGCCACGTATGTGAGCGTTCACCTGGGCGTAGAAGCCACCGGTCAGCATCCGGTCGTTGTTCACCACGAGCGGAGCCGGGATCAGGGCGTCGTTGAGCTGAAGGCTCGGCAGGTCGGCGATGTACTCGTCGCGGCTGGAGTCCAGCTTCGCGCGGATGATGTCGATGATCTGGATCGAGCCCTGCTCCCGCGCCGCGGCCTTGAACAGCTCGTGGTCCCCGGTCCGCACCACCCGCCGGCTGAGCAGACGCTCGACCTCCTCGAGCCCCTCCTGGATCTCGTCCTCGTCGGACGTGGCGCAGTACTTGCCGATGAGGAACTCGCCGACGTACGTAGGCACCGAGAACCGCCCCCGGAACTTGTCCGCGAGGTCCTTCCTGACGACGAGGCCCTCGAGCTGCTCGGTGACGATGGTGTCGATGCGATCCACGACGTCAGTCCTCCGGGATGGATGTGGCGCTCTGCGCGAGCAGCCGGTCGGCAGGGTCGACGACGACCACGAAGGCCGCCTCACCGGCGTGGTCGTCTGCTGCCATCAGTCTGGCCTTGCCGCCCTTGAACTCCTTGGGGCGACTCACCAGAGAGGTTGATGAGTCCGCGGCGCGACGGCGGATGTCGACGCGCGCCCCGTCGGGGGCCCAGTCGCACTCGACCCGCAGCGTCAGGCCCACCCAGGAGAAGTCGACGGTCGGGCTCGAGGGCGCGGATGCTCCGGTCGGCGCGCTCACCGCGAGATAGGGCACGACGGACTCCTGCGGGCTGATGCCGCCGTGCTCGTAGACCTTGCCGCCCTCGAAGGCGTAGACGCCGGGGGCCACCACGATCTCGGCTTCGCGGTCCCACGCCCACGGCAGGGCCGATAGCCCTTCGGGAACGGCGACGCCCGGCTTCAGTCGAGCGCACCGTCCCTTTCGGACCACGGTCAGGTGCTCGGGAAGGTGCTGCTTGGGAAGCTTGCTCGGCAGGAGCAGCCACCCGTGGTCGGTGACGAAGACCACGCGCTTCCACCCCGCCGCGAGGAGCTCTGCGGCTCGCCGTGCCAGGGCGTCCACCTGGCCGGGGAGGTGACCGGCGAGCCGGGCCCCGAACCGGTGGCCCATGGCGTCGATGTCGCCTCCCTCGGCCCAACCGAGCCCGGTCGGGTCCCCGTCGGAGTCCTCGGGCACGAACTGCCACCCGGCGTCGGCGAGCGCTCGCTTGAGTTGGTCCTGGGAGTAGGCGGCTCCCGCAGTGGTCCTGGGCGCCAGCTCGTCGCCGCCGGCGAACCCGGACGCGACGGGAGAGACGGCGGGCTTGCAGGTGCTGGTCACGGTAGGAACGGCGGCGAGTCGCCACTCCAGCTCGGAGCCGAGGCCCTTGGCGTCCACGACCTCCGCGAGCGCCCGCGCGATGTCGAACCGTAGACCGTCGACGAAGACCAGGCAGGTGCCGGCCGGCTCGCTGACCGAGCCGGGGCCCTGGGACGTGCTGCCCTGGCCACCCCACGCGTCCTGGAATGCCCAGACCGTTTCCTCGAGCCAGGGGCGGTAGAGCGCCTCTCCGACCTTCGCGACGGTCGGCAGCTGCGGATGCCCGGCATCCAGTGAGCGAAGCACGCGGATGAAGGCGTCGTCGACCTTCCACCCCGTCGTCGCGTAGTGCTCAGCGAGCTCGGCCACGGTGGCACCGGTCCCACCGTGCCCGTGAGCTGGGCCAGAACTCCCAGGCTGGTCACCGTCAAGGCGCCGGGGGTCTGCCCCAACTGCGCCCACACAGAGTCGAGCCGCTGCCTGATGGGCGCGCACAAGACGGTCGATGCCGTCCCTGATCTCGGAGGACGGCCGGCCAGCAAGCGCCTCCAGAGCCGAGAACGCCTCGGCCTCGGCCTCGTCGTTGTCCTGGGGCCACGAGTCGGGATGGAGGGGAATCACCCCATCGGGCTTGGCCCGGCGCAGCAGCGCGGGCAGGCCCGGGTAAGCGGTGGGGGTCTGCGCGAAGCGGCCCCAGACGTCGGCCCATGGCCCCTGCCGGTCACCGAGCTTCGCACCCGCGGCCAGACGGGCCGTCCTTCTCGGGGCTCACCTTGTACTTGCCCGAGACGAGGCGCGACGAAGCCCGACCAGACGTCGTCTCGACGTGCCTCCTCCGCATAGCGGTCGGGGTCGTCCAGCCATTGGAGGATGCTCCGCACCGGGTCGTCGACGACGAGTGCGTTGAGCGCATCCGCGTCGAGACGTCGTCCTCGGAGATCCGCAACGTCACGGTCCGAGCAGTCGTGGGAGCGCGCGTTCCAGGGCTGACTTGGTGCGCGCGTCCGCTCCCACCTCGAGGCCCAGGCCCTGGACGGCGTTCGTCAGGAAGGCGTAGGGGGTCCAGTCGTTGGAGTTCCGCTGGGCAAAGAAGGAGGACCTCACGGTGAGCGCCGCCAGCGGCTTCAGCGCGTCGTCGAGGGACTCGACGTCCGTGAGCCGCCGCCGAGAGACCCCGGGCAGGTACACGACGGGAGGCGTGGCCTGGTCGATCATCCTCTGCGCAGCTCACTTCCATCCGAAGGAAGGCGGCTGGACCCGTCCTCGACGCCGGGTCGTACTCGCCGAGCCGCAGCACGGGGATCGTCGCGGCGAGCTGTCGAACGACCGGCGCCCACTCGCCGTCGGCATCTGTCCAGATGATCGCAACAGGCGCCTCGACGTCACCTGGGTTGTACTCGGCCGCCGCCTGAAGCGCGTTCACGAGGGCATCTCGCATCGTCACGGGGGTGATCCGTGTCGACGTCGTGCTCATGGGTGGGCTCCTCGGGCGGTGTGCTTCTCGGCGGTGGTGTAGTGCAGGTCGTTGAGCCGCTCGGACCCGTCCGGGTTCTTGCCCCGGTCCTTGGTCCACTTGATGTTCGGCTTGGCCCGCAGCACGTCCGCGGTCATGAACGGGCGGATGTTCAACCGCACCCCGTCATCGAGATCCGGGTCCCACCCGATCGGCTGCTCAGCCAGGCCCTTCCACCGCACGAAGATGTCATACGGCGGCTCACCCTCCAGGATCAACCCAAGCTTGCGCTGCAGCTCCTCCGCCGCCGCCAACCGCTTCGCCGCCCCCGGCACCTCCCGGGCGACCTCGTCACGCACCTTCCCCACCCACCAACTGCCCAGGTAGTCATACGTCAACCGCTCCAACAGGCGACGGTCCAACCGGTGGTAGTTCACCAACGCCGAGAACCCATCCGGGTGCCCATCCCACACCTGCCAGATGAACGGACGGTTCCCGAACACCTTGCAGTGGTCCTTGAAGAACCCGTTCCGCAACCACCCCTCCAACCCGGACGCCCCGGCTTCGCCCCCACCTGAGCAAGCAGCCCGTCCAGCACCCCCGGGGACCACTCGTCGCCCGAACGCCGCCGCCAACAACCCCAACAACCGGTCCGCCGCCGGCGACTCACCCCCCACCGCCGGCAGACACACCACCCCATCCTCATCCGCCAACCCATCCAAATCATCCGGCTCCTGATCCGGCCACCGATACCCCAACAACCGCGCCACCGCCACCTGCAACGGCTGATCCGCCCCCACCCCGGCCACCCCTGAAACAACCACTGCGTCGCATCCGACGAAAACGGCTCCGGCAACCCCTCCGGAAACTCCCGCTCCGCCACACCCCGCCAATACTCAACATCAAACGGGACCTTCACGAAGGTGGCATTTGTGACTTTGATCTTGACTGATCGATCTCCCGCACTGCGTCTTGAAACTCACCCGATGAGCAATACGCCCAAATGGCCGGCAAGTCGCGTTCTAATTCGGAATGATGACCGCAGTATTGTTATCGAAGAGCTCCCCGGTGTACAGAGTTGCCGCGAGATCCCCCATGGAGCTAACGGCAACGCCTCGTCGGCCCCAAGTGCCGTCCCACGAATCCAAGCGCCGATGTTCTTGGCGCCAAGCGGTCTCCACGAAGCTCCAACGGCCCGCCCTCCCACATGAACAAGTGCTCTCGACCACCGTATGCGACCGTTGACTCGACCGTGCTCTGCTGAAAGGACCAACGAATGTCCAAAGTCTTGCACCTCCCAGAAGTTCCGGCCGAATCGTGGTAGTCCCCGGAACAGATGCCCGCATATCCGCCGGCCAGCGACTCCAACCGCTCCACGCCCGCTTGCAGATTGGCCACGATTCGAGCAGTCTCGCTCCGCTGATCGTGATGGACCGGCGAGATGGTGCCAAGCTCTTGGACTTCAGAGCGGCACTCTTGCGAGCGGCGTCCTTTAGCTCCGAGACGTCAACGCAGGAGATTCGTCCGCAATTCGTCGCACCTGGAACCAAGATCCAGAGATCGGCGTTTACAACCTCACCAGATATACTGGAAAATGCACCGACGCCAAGCGTGGCGAGCGATCTAGGGCCCCTGTCTCAGGAAGTCCCTTCTGAAGGCTGCGGTACCATGCCATGAAGAGCCAGCCGTGCGGAGTGACAGCCGCCACCGCCTTGTAGGCGGGCTCGGACCAGCGTTCAAACATGGAGTGGCCAGGTCGTGCTTGGCTGACGAATGCTGCTCTCCTAGTAGTCCAGCAAATGGGCACTTGCCGGGACCGCTTCAGGTACGGAACATTCGTCGCGATCAAGGTGTAGCGCCGGGCTGAGGTAGTCGGCGGCGCGGGCGATGCCGGCGGCAGCCTCGCCGAACACCGCAGCCGCGGGGTCATCCCCATGCTTGCCCGCTCTCGGCAGTCAGCGCGCTGCTGGACCAGCGGGGCGACCTCATGCCAGTCCACCGACTGCAGCCCGGCATCCTCCGCCGCCCGCACGCGGGTCGATCAGGCTGCCCAAGCGTGTCCGCGTTCGCGAACAGCGCGTGCAGCCGCGCCAACGCCGACTCCACCCGCTCATCACCACCAGCCAACACCGTCCACTCTTCCAGCGGCGCCCGCGCCGGGATCCCCGAACACGCCACCTGCGGCACCGGCAACACACGATACCCGCCCGGACTTCCACGCCTCCAACGCCAACGCGAACGCCGCGATCTGGGTACACCGCGGATCCAGCTCCAACCCGAACAGGTTCTCCCGCAGCACCGCATCCTGCGCCGCCGCCGGTCAGTCCCTCCTCCTCGGCCCGCATCCGCCACAACATCCCGAACGCCGCCACCAAGAAGTGGCCCGACCCGCAACACGGGTCCATCACCGTCACCTCAGCCGCCCGCTCCGGCCACTCCTCGAACGACCCCGCCGCCGGCACCCCCTCCTCGTGAACCGCAGGATACTCCCAGTCCTTGCACCAGGGCGAGTCCGGATGCCGGGCCGCCCACCACGCCCCCAACGAGTTCTCCAACAAGAACCGCACCATGTAATCCTCGGTGAACAACTGCGTCACCGGCGCCAGATCCGCCCCACCGATCTTCCGCTCCGACCGGTTCACCTCATCCTTACGCCGCGACTGCCAGTACTGATACACCCACCCCAACGCGTCATCCGCCGTGAACACCTCCGCCGGCAACCCCTCCAACAATCCCTCCAACCGCTGCCGCGTCCTCCACCGGCAACCGCAACCCCAACACACGGATCATCCACCCGGAAGATCCCCGGCAACATCGCCGCCGCGAACCGCGCCGCCACCTCCCACCGATCCGGCTCCCCCATCTCCGCCGCCACCTCCGCCACACTCATCCACCGACACCGGCTGCCCCGCCACGTCATGCAACCAACAACCCGTTCTCCGCCAAAAACCGCGCAAACAACATCCGATGCCACTGCTCAAACCCCGCCTCAGCCACCAGAGCCTCCACCGACCCCAACTGCCGCGCCCGCGCCCTCAACCCACGCCGCAACACCCGATCCGACTCCGACAACACCCCCGGCACCCGATCCACCCCCACACCCAACAACTCCACCCGAGACGCACACGCAGCCTCCACCACCCCACGCGCCTCAACCACCACCCCCTCCAACAACCGCCGCTCACCCGACGACAACAACGACCCACGAGATGCCTCCCCTAACCCTGAATGCTGACGGTGCGGCCGGCGTCGAGCTCGCCGCTGATGAGCGCCCGAACGCCCTCGACGTAGGCGTCGGCCTCTTCCGCGTCTCGATGACCGCGCCCGGGAGCGACAGCGGCACTGCCTTCGGCGCGAACCGATGGACCAGCTCCTCCCTCGCGGCTGCTCCCGCTCCCGCGGCCGCTCGGCACCGCCTGCTCCATCACCTCGAGCGGGTGCTGGCCCAACTGCTCCAGCAGTGCGGAGTCGCTGGCGATGCTCGGCTCGGTCGGTGGAGTGAGCCGATGCTTCCGCTTGAGGTCCTCCTGTCCGGCAGGTCGAGCTTGTCCCAGTGCGGCGGCACGGGCGAGCTTCTCGGACTCTGCCTCAACGGCCGTCGCGGGCCTGTTCGTGGAGCTCGTGGATCCGGTCCCTCAGCGCTGACCGGGCTCGGACAGTGACGTCGGTCAGGGGGTTCGGGTCCTCGAGGAGCGAACGCTGCTCCCGGACGGCGTTCAGCTGCGACTCCAGGTGACCGTGCGCAGGCAGCGCTGCCGCGTAGGTGACGAGCCTGCTGGCTTCCTCCCACTCGCGGAGCCGTGTCTCCTTCTTCTGCGCTTGGGCCTGCCACGACTCGTACAGCCCGACCAGCTCCGCGACGGCGTCCGCCACGGCGGCGTCGCGCTCGACGCCGACCTTGCCCTTGAGCTGGGCGATGCGGGCGGTGTCCGGAGGCGCGGGCGCAGGCGCCGGCCCGCCCGGCAGGGCCGCCGTAGCCGCGACGGCGTCGAGGCTGGCCGGGACGTCGGGATGGGTTCGCAGTGACGCCGACCTTGCTGGCCAGGAGCTTCAGCTGCTGCCTCTGCTGGAACGTCAGGGCCACAGACTCGACCCGGAACTCCAGCTTGCCCATCATGCTCTCGGTGAGCTGGTGTCGCAGCACCTGTCGGGCGCCGTCCCACGCGGAGACCTCCTCGCTGAGCACCAAGACGGCGAGCGATCCCCAGACGGCCTCTCGAGGCCAACCGTAGGGCGCGGCCGGAAGTGCTTCAGCAGCGTCGCGACCGGTCGTGAACTGCATTTGGAGCTGCGTCTTCACCTCCTTGACCACGACGTTGCTCGCCATCGGCCCCTGGTGACCGACTGCGCTCAGGGCGTCGGTGTTGCCCTCCTTGGCGCGCCTGAAGACCGTGCTCCAGCCGCTGTGGTCAGCCTGGCGGAACTGCGGGAACTTGCGCACGGCCGCGTTGGACAGTGCTGCGCTCAGGGAGGCGGTGAAGGTGCCGCCCGTCGAGACGCATGTCACCACCGCCCAGCGAGGACCTGGGCGGCACGAACCGCCTCGGATGCGTAGCCCTCGACCTTCTCGCGCGCGCGACTTTCCTGGCTCTGCATTGCGTCGCGGGCCTTGATGCCCTCCTCCGTGGTGGGCGCGGCCATGGTGCTCAGCACGTATGCAGCGGCGCGCCAGTCGGCGATGGCGTTCTTGAAGTCCTGGTCCCGCGTCTTGGGGATGAACACCGTGACGACAGGGCTGTCCATCCCGAGCTCGGCGACGGTGGTCCGCACGAGGGTCTCGGTGGTGTCCCAGCCGTTGCGGATCCAGACCGTGAGGTCCTGGTCGGCCGCCTGGGGCATCGGCCTCGCCGAAGTGCGAGGCGTACTTGCGGGGCGGTGCGGGTGTTGCCCTGCACCACCTTGACGGTGGACATCTCCATGTCGAGGTGCGCTCTCAGATCGCGTCGTCGCGCGCCTGCAGCTGCTCGCTCGTGTTGATGAGGTAGGCCTGCCGCCGCTCCCGGAAAGCACGGTTCCACTCGGCATCGGTCGGGCTCTGGAGCCGATACTCGCCATCGTCAAGGACGAGGAGATCCCCGACGAGTGGCTCGAGGAGGTTCGGGTAGCCGCGCCCGGAGTGCGGCCGACCCGGCGTTGAGGTCCGTCACCATGAGGTCCGCCCAGCGTCTCGGAGTTGGGACGATGCCCTCCGCCCTCGTCGAGCTGGCTGATGAGGAAGACCAGCTCGACGGCTCGGGCCCGCAGGTCGCCGTCCGCGCTTCCGTCGCGGACCGCCATGATGCGGTCCCCCAGCTCGTGGAGGAGCACGCCCTGGTTAAGCATGTCGTCACGCTTGCTGCGGAAGATGACGTCGGCGGGGACGACGTTGCCCAGCGGCTTCTGGGCAACCTCGCCGACCGCCTCGAGGGTCACCCGAAGCTGGCTGCGGAGCTGCCCGGCGGCGCCGCGGTCCACCGCTCGCAGTGCGCTCTCCATGAACCGCCGGCGGGTGGGCAGCAGCGGGTAGTCGTTCACCAGGTCGGCCTGGTCGGCAGGGTGTGCCGCGAACTTCGTGCCGCCCAGGTGCCGAGCGATCTCGCCGCTGACCTGCGCGAGGGCATCCTCGAGCTCGGGACGGTGAACGGGGTCCTTGCGAAGCACGACCTGCCGGACAACCGTCTCGACGTCGCGGCTCTGCAGCTGGACCTGCATCGTGAAGCGGTCCTGGAAGCGGGCCAGCATCTCGTTGGCCGTCAGCGCCGACTGGCCGGCGGCGACGACGAGCAGCCGGCCCTCGAACTCGCGCGTGAGGCGCTCGATGATGTTCTGCATCTCGAGGAGGAGCTGGACGTCATCGCCGAGGTACTGCTGCATCTCGTCGATGACGAGCAGGGTCAGCGGGAGGGTGGCCTTGTCGCCGTACTCGGAGTCGCGCGCGATGCCCTCGAGCACCTCGCGGATTGTGTCGACGACCATGTCGTCCGAGACGTCCTCGGATCTGGTAGTTCGCCTGGATCGCCTTCCCCGCGTCGGCCGCGGACCCTGCCCAGCCGGGCATCACCTCGAGCAGGGCCTCGCGGATCGACCGACGACACGAAGAGGTTACGGCTGACCTCCTCTGGCCCCTTGCCGCGCTTCTGCGAGGGCGTCGAGGAACTCCCCCCAGACCCCTTCGCTCGCGAAGCCACATCGCGAACCGAGCGGGACCGTACTGGGTCGGCAGGTCGGCGGACGAGAGCACGATCTCGAGCAGGGGCTGCGCCACCGACGATGAGCGACCCTGCCTCAGGATGCCGGCCGCCGCGAAGGTGACCGCCCGGTCGCGCTTGAGGAAGCTGTCGAACTCCTTGAGCAGGTCGCGCACCTCGTCGGGCAGGTTGACGAGGCTACGCGCGGCGACGCCGTCGATCGTCGGGTTCGTCCACAGGTAGCTGAGCACGCGGAGGAAGTGGCTCTTACCGGACCCGTAGAAGCCAGAGACCCAGCACGCGGGCTGCACCTGGCGGTCGACGTTCGCGAGGTACGAGCTGAGCAGTCGCCGCAAGCCCTCGCGGTACTCCCCTTCCACGACGAACTGCTCGAGCTCGTACTTGAGGACCGACCACTCACCCTCGGTGCGCGGGCCGGTCCAGGGTGGTGACGCCGTCGTTGGGGAGCCTCCGGCCCGTGGGGTCGACGGCGAACACTTCGCGGTTGAGCATCTGCAGTGGGTTCCATCAGTTGATCGGGACGGCGAGGTAGTTCCAGCCGTCGTGGGCGTCGAGAAGTCGGTAGTTGTTCTCCTCCCGGGTCCCGGGGAAGAACACGAGGAGTCGGCCCGGGATCTCGCGGGAGACGTCGTTCAGGACCCGGGACACGCGGACGAGCCCGAAGAGGGAGGCCGCGCCCAGCAGCGCCGGAGACCGTGGCGTCGTCCGCTTCGCGCAGCCTCTGGCGTGAGTCTCCTCGACCAGGTACTCCGCGAACTCGTCGAGTGCTCCGAACTGCAGCGCCTCTGGGTCCTCCAGGTAGGCGTCCCGGTACTCGTGGTTGCGAGAGCCACGACTCGAAACTCGTGCTGATGTCGATGAGCTGCCATCGTCGCCCGGCGGCCTCCGTCGCGGTCCGGAACATCGGTAGCCGATGGCGAAGACGGCGTTCGGAGTCGGGCCGGTACGTCAGCATCCACACGCGCTCGGGACCGGAGAGGGACGCGCTCCATGGCTCAGGGAGCAGCCGTTCGTAGGCCTTGCAGGCGTCGTCGATGGCACTCATCGGGCATCACCCTCCGTGACGGGAAGTCGGGCGCTGTCAGCAGGTCGCCGAGCAGCGCGTCCAGCTCAACCTCCGTCACCTGGCCACGAGACCGGTACTCGAGCCACCCTTCGACGGCTGGCGTCGTGTGCACGGTCGTGGAGGGACGGCCCCGGCGCGTCGAGGTAGCCCGGCGGCGGTGACAGTGAACAGCCGCTCGCCCGACGCGCCTTCGCACTGTCCGAGCACCAGGGCCATCGAACGGCGCCCAGGGTCGGCTCGTTGCGCTGCCGCGTGACGTGCGAGCCCGGCGCGGCGCAGGTAGCCCGCCTGAGCCCACGACGAGAGGGCGTTCCGGCCGATCTTGTCGCGGATCGCCGGCGAGTAAGAGCCCGGATGCTCCGCCTCGACGGCTTCGGCAAGGTCTGTTGACGTCACTGGTCACCGTCGTCGAGAGGAAGCACCGCGCGGCCGTGGCCCTCAGTACCGCGTCACGCGAGGCGACATGAGGAGCGGCGCATCTGCGGCCGGCCCTCCCGGTCCCGACGCCACAGCCGCAAGAGTGCCCGGAACGCCGGAGACCTCGGGGTCCAGGGCGTAGAGCTCCCGAAGGTACCGGTGGGTCCGTTGTCGAGAAGACGACGGAGCCCTTCCCCGCGACATTCTCGTCGACGATCGCGACGCGATAGTCCTCGGCCGTCGAGAGCGGGGATCGCACGTCGCCAGCACCGCAGCCAGGTCCCCGAGCAGGATGGTGCGGCTGGTGTGCGCGCCGCCGCTGCGCCGCTCCGTCATCCCAACCGTCTCACTCATCTCGCCGTCAAGTTAGCAGTGAGGTTCCGTTGGAGCGTGGAGGCATCGAGCATAGGAGTGAAGCATCCGAGTTTCTCTGCCACTGATATACGGGGCGCGGCTCTGGGTTGAGATGGAGCGCCCGCTCGCCAACCGGCCTCGGGGCACGCTTGGAACGCCGGCGGCTCATGACACGGTCCCGCCAACCGCGCTCCGATCAAGAATGGTCGCCCAGCCCCGATGCTGGAGTGGCGCCAGCGATCGGGGTCCTGCAACCCGCTCTCGTGGTCGTCATCGCCGTCTGAGCCGGAGTCGCGGGCGTCGCCGTCGTAGGTACGGCATCGTCATGCGGCTGAACGCCCGCCAGGGCAGCAGGGCCAACACCCCTGTGGCTGCCAGCGCCACGGCGGCCCCGCCGTCGCGCCATCCAAGGGTCCGGCACGCCTCGTGCTCGGCAGCCACGGCGCGGGCGGCGAGGGCGTCCTGGGCCTTTGCGTGGGTCCACCGGTTCATCGCCGCGGTGTGCTCGGCCTCGAGGCTCCACACCTCGTCCTGCGCGGACGACAGCTCCTCCTCCGCCAGTTCCCGCTGCCGCTCGGCGCCTGATGCGCGGCCTCGTCCGCGCTTGCCTGCAGGTCGTTCGCCGCGCTGCGCAAGGATTTCGCGGTCGCCTTCAGCGCCTGCTTCTGAGCATCGGAAGCAGCGGCCTTGCCCTTCACCGTCTCGAGGTTCGCCTCGGCGGCGACCAGGTCCTTCTGGGCGTCCGCGAGGTCCTGCTCGTCGGAGTCGATCTCGTCCTGGTAGTAGCCGTCGTAGTAGCCGCCGTCCTTGGCGTCCTGGGCCATCTGCGTGTCGAGATCCAGCATGTCCTGGGCGGAGTCGACCGCGCTCTGGGCATCGTCAACGTCGAACTGGGCCATGTCCGGGTCGTCCTCGATGGGAGTGCTCGCGTACTGCGCCTCCTGCGCGGCGTTCTCGGCACGCGACGCCTTCCGGTCCGCCGTGTCCGCCGCCTGCTGCTTCACGGCGACCGCGTCGTCGACGTCGTCCAGGGCCGCGATCGCCGCGTCGGCCGCCCGCTTCCGGGCCTCCGCGCGGGCGAGACCTGTCGGCTCCGCGGGCTGACGACCCGCGAACGCAGTCGCGTGCGGTGTCTGGGTCAGGGCGTAGGCGGGGGCGGGACAGCCGACGCGGCTCGGCAGTGGCGCGAGCACGATCGCGACTCCCGCCCCCACGAGCGCCAGGCCCGTCAGCCGCCACGGACTTGCGACCCGGCGCACCCGGGCACCGAGGGCGGACATCATCCGAGGCTCAGGTGGGCGGCCCAGTGGCGGGACTTCATCTCCTTGGGCGTGAAGTGCACCCCACCGCGCGAGTCGTTCCCCGCCGAGATCTCGTAGTACTTCGCCGTGGGCACGTCCTCGACGGTGAACGGGAACACGCAGTACAGCCCGTCGAAGGTGCCTGGCTCGAGAGTGCCGGTGGCCACCAGGGTGCCGGACTCATCCTTGATCCGGACCTCCGCGCCGGCGTCGATGTCGTCGTACCCGTAGCTGCCGCTGCAGCGGCTGCCACTGGAGTAGCCGCTGAAGTCGGTGTCGGAAAGCGACAGGTCTCCCGTCACGGTGTGCTTGGCCCCGTGGCCGAAGACGATGACGGCGCTCGCCAAGACCACGCCCGCGACGCCGAGGACGGCCGCCGCGCGACCGTTCCACCGGTCGCGCAGACCACCCCGAGGAGGCGAGGTGACCGGCGCCAGCGAGGAGAGTCCCACGGACTCGGTGCTGGCTGCGGTCCCGGGACCTAGCAGGTCCTCGGCAGGCGGGGACGCCGTCGTCGCAGCGCCCAGCGCCGTTCCGCACACCGAGCAGAACGCTCCCCCGGGCACCGCGGCGCCACAGGCACCGCACATGACAAGACCGCTCACATCTACTCCCTCGCTCTGGGGTTGGACTCCCCCGCCATGTCCACCGCGATCGCGTCGCCGGTCCTGACGTAGCCGACGAACAGCGCCACGATGAGCACCGCGGTCGCGGTTCCGATCCAGCCATCCGCCCACCGGTCGTAGACGCCGTGCAGGAGCGCGGACAGTCCAACGCCGACGGCGACCAGCGACCAGGTCTTGTCGCGGCGCCAGGACGCCAGCCCGACGAAGTAGCCGGCCACCGCGGCGCAGCACCCGTGGAAGAGTCCGTCGGCCAGGAGACGCCAGATCGTCTGGGTCGTGATCGCCGCGGCCGCGCCCGTGTCGGCGAACTGCTCGTACAGGGACGAGTACTCGACGGCCTCGATCACCCCGAACGTCAGCCCGGACAGCGCACCCATGAACAGGTACATCCGCGTCGTCCACGCCCGGTTCCGCAACAGCATGAACACGAGGATCGGGGCCACCTTGGCGAGCTCCTCGGGGAACCCGACCCCGAGGACCGTCCACGCCACCGACGACATGTCCGGGTCGAGCTCGTTCTCGAGGAAGAGCGCCAACGCGGTGCCACCGACCGCGACCCCCGCGACGACGCGGACGACGAGCCACGGTCGACCCTCTCCGGCCTGATGAGGGCGTGCATGGCGAGTGCCCACATCAGGGCGAAGTACGTGGCGAACCCCCACGCGGCGCGGCGGATGTCGGTGTCGTCGGCGGTCAGCTGCAGCAGGACGAAGGGGGCCGACGCGAACAGCAGAAACCACGCGGCCAGACCCCGCACGGCCAGGAGCTGGGTGAGCAAGAGCCTCAGCGGCGTCAGCGCGGACAACGTCACGGCCGCGCCGGGCGCCCGGACCATCGCGCCGGGTGGCTCCGCCAGTCCTGTCGGACCCTCGGGGGCTGACGGGTCCGGCAGGAGCGGACGCTCCGGCACGAGC
>CAVVNI010000005.1:0-58537 GCA_963749585.1 uncultured Actinomycetota bacterium | reverse complement strand
GCTCGCTCCATGTCCGCAGCGTACTCACCCGTCCGGTGGGTCACCAACGGCGGCAGGGTGCGATAGCGGAGGTCCGTGTGTTGTGGAGACACCGACCTGGGCGGACGGATATGCCCCGAACTTGACAACGCCTACGGTGGACGTCGTGGTGAAATCAGAAGATCTCCCAGAGCCCGCCGACTCTGCCCGAACGTTGACGTTCGGTGACCGGGACGGTTTCGGAAAGTTCGGAGTGCTCGTCGAGGACGAGGATGGTCTGAAGTGCCATGAGTGCGGGTGGGTCGGGAGACACTTGGGGCTGCACACGGCCAGGGCCCACGACCTTCCCGCCGCCGACTATCGCATCAGGCACGGACTTCGCCGGTCTAAGGGTCTGGTCGCAGCCAGCACACGAGAGACGCTCCGAGACAACGCCAAAGGCAGATACACGGAGAAGGGTCCGCTAGCCTCCAGCCGAGATCTCAACAAAGCCAACGCAGCCCGGCTCGCGGCGGCACGACCTGCGTCGGCCGAAGAAGCGGCACAACGTGATGAAGGCATGACCCAGATGCGACGGAACTCTCGCAGCGGGAAGTTGTTCAGTGTGAACAGTGCGGAGTGCTCTTTTGCCCGCTGATCGGATTATCCCGCCGCCGGTTCTGTGGGTTGTCGTGTTCGAACCGTCACAACCGGGCCGTAGCGCTAGCTCGGAGGCGGGCCACCACGGTCGACGACCCAACATCTTGACCTCACTGCTGGACTGCTGGGTCAGGATGTCCTGGCAAGGGGTTCCTTCGGAACGGCTGACCACATGAGGGTGGGACGTTCCTGGTTGGGCTGGAATGCTCAAGCTAGCGTTACTGCGTAGGTCTCCGGGGTTCTTGGCCTCGTCTAGGGGTGAGGAGCGCCGTTGGGGGCGAGTTCACGGTGCAGCGGGAAGATCGGCAGGGAATGTCGAGGTCGTGCGCAGCCGGATAGCCCGGTCGCGGCTGGGGGCGTCACCAAAACTACGCAGCAGTAGCGACGAGAACTGGTTGGCTAGACCGCACTGGTGTAGGTATGCATCACCAACGTCGTTGCGGGCCCGTATCCACGTTGCGTGTGATTCGTAGGCCAGCAATGCGCCGAGTAAGGCCACCGCAGCGACTAGGTGTTTCGGGTCCTCGGCGTATCCCAACCATAGGCACGCGCCTGCCATGATCCAGACGGAGGCCCGTCGCAGTATTCGTGGGACCAGGGTTGAGGTTGCTGCCCACATTGCGTGCACGACGACGAATGCAAGGCGCCACGGCGCGAGGAGCACTAGCAGGGCGGCGTCGTCCCGGGTGAGCCCTGCCCGTGACACGCCGACCTCGTGCGCGATGACCGCCGCGACGTCCTCGGGTGACAAGCGCCGGCGTACGAGGGCCTCGATGAGTCCGGTGGTCACCACCACAGTCCGCCTGCCCACATATCGGGCTTGCGTCGAGTCGCAACGGGTGACTAACAGTGTCGACCCCGTGGCAACCCTGTGCCGGAGCAGCACTTGAGCAACCGGAGCCAGGGTGTACCGCTGGAACAACGTCGGTGTTTTGGATCGCAGAAACAACCGGACCACTGCCCGTTCTCCCGAGGGGGTCAACGCCAGCACCGTGCCACCAAGGCAGGCCCCGACCAACGCTTCGAGGCCAGGGCCGGGCAGTGCTGCACCGACCGTGACCAGCAGCATCAGGCTCACCACTGTTGGGGCGACGTGGGCGAGCACCGCGATCCCCCGGACAGTCAGAACAGGCACCGGAACCAGCCTCCCTTCAACTCATGGCAACTAGCCCAGTTCTATCGAGATCCCGAGCCGTGACTCCCTACGGTGCTGCCGACAGGCATTAGGGAGCCATGAACATAGTGTCCCCGGCCCCCGACAGACCGACGCAGTTATCCACAGGCCGCGGTGTCCTCCTCCTGTGTGCTGGCGGTGTGTGTCCTGATGGTGGTGACCACACCCCGTCGGGAAAGAGAGCGTGATGACAACCCAATCCGGACAAACCTCCCCGGCTGAGATCTTGAGTCAGATCGTGGTGCTGCTGGACCAGGCGACGGCCGAAGCCGATGAACGTTTGCGCTCAGGTTTCACCTTGACTAACGGATACCTGTCGGGGCAGTCGGCCTTGTTGCGCTCTGAGGCGATGGCGCTGCTGCCCGATAAGACCTTTCCTAACGTGGACCGGCCGGTAGCGGTGGGTGCTAGCCCGGCAATGCTGTTGCGTGAAGCTGAGTCGTTGACGTCAGCGTTGCCGATCGAGCAGTTCCCCCGTGGTATGTCACACCTGGTGGTGCGGATGATCGTCACGCTCAGGGACCTCGCGTGATCCACTCTGATCAGCGCAGTGTCGGCGAGCTCTTGCTCGACGCGGAACAACGGGCACGTGACCTGTTGCACGAGGCGCCCGAGCGGGATGGTCTGGCAATGGCGAACACGTGGGGGGAGGTCATAGAGACTGCAGCCGAGCTATGGCACCTACTGCCTCCCGAGGCCGCCCCGGTGCCATTGCACAGTCCAACGCGCAAGCGGGATGTGATGGACCAGCTGCAGCAATCGGCGAAGTCTTTGCACGCCCGCACCCGAGCGGGTTCGGATGACTTCGACGACACCTTGGTGACGATGTCTGCGAACTACTCTCGTGCCGCCGAACTGGTCGCCAAATACCCACTGCGGGGCCCCCTCAGCACGGGTCAGCGCGAGGACGCGCGGTCGGCACGGACGCGCATCATGCACACCCTGTACATCACGTCACACTCGGTGAGCGTTGCGCTGCAAAGCAACCTGCGGGCCGAGCAGGCGAAGAGAGGCGGAATGAACCGCTCGGCCGGGTTGGTGGATGCCTACCGCCGGGTCAACGCCCATGAACACCTGGTGGGAACTCATCTAGATCCCGCGCATCCTGAGACCTTGACCGGTCAGCACCGAGGCCCGGTCGTGGCGAACCGGTTGGGCGAAGCCTTCAGTACCTGGGATGTCGCTGCCCACCGGGCGTTGGCAGCGAGGCCCACGACCCGCACTCTGGCGTTGATCGCCGGCCAGCAGATGCTGTCGACGCACCTCGGGCGCCGGTTGTGGCTGGCCGCAGCGGCAACCGGCCATGTCGATGCCTCGCACCTGCGCACCCGACTTGCTCCTGCCTTGGAGCACGTGGGGGAGTGCTGGGATCGTGCATATCGCGCCTGGGATCGGCTGACACCCCGTTCTGATCCCAGTGAACCCAGGGATCTGCGGCTGGCCGCGGGTGAACTGTTGGCCGCCCACCGAGAGCTCACGCACGACCGCGTAGCAGCGGCAACACCGCACGTGATAGCGGCACGAACCGATATAGAAGGTCTGGTCTCGACCTTGGAACGGGCATTGGCGTCTTCAGTGGACCTGTCCTACACGTATCGGGACGCAGCGGCTGGTGAGGCCCTGATGGTCGCGCCCCGCCCCGCGTTCGCGTTGATCAACAACCGCATCGAACAGGGCCAGTGCCCTGACTCCCCGGCGGCAAGCGTTTCCCCGGCCGCATTAGCCTCCAACCGCAGCATTCACATCCCCACCCCACTGAGGACCCCGTTGAGAGCGCTCGGGGAGTCGACAGCGAACGCCTCGGTCGAAGCGCTCGGCGCGGCCACGGGCCTCGACCGAACGACAGGCGCGTCCAGCGCCACATCAGTCCAGACATCCCTCCAGCAGCGGCGGCCCCAGGCCAGGGAACAAACCGAGACCCCCGGTACCGGGTCCCGCCAGTCTGCTGGTCTAAGCCGCTAGGCCATGACAACCCTTCGAAGCATGCCCAGGTCTGTTTCGGCACGAACAGAGTCTGTGAGTGCCCGGTCCCGTACGTCTGCCTCAGACCGCACCCATGACCAAGCTCATCCACCCCTGATAGGCGCCCAGGCCGAGGGAGTGCCGCCGTGTCCGTCGCTGCCTTTGCGTATCCGGGGCTGGGTCTGTTCCAGCAGTCATGGGGTGTCACCTCGTGGGGTTCGCTGGTCGTTCACTACTGTGACGCCTTGTGTCCCCTGCTCGCGCACCGTTCAGCCCGGCACGTCTGCGCGCGTTGCGGGAGCAGGCCGGTCTTACCCAGCACGAGCTGGCTGGGAGGGTGGGAGTCATTGGCGGCGCACGTGTCTCGGCGTGGGAACAGGGACGATCAATCCCACGCCCCGGAACCCTGCACCACCTGGCAGCCGCGTTGGGCGTAGACGTGGCGGCGCTACTCGACGTCGAGACTGGGGGAGTAGGGGTAAGGGAACTGCGGCTACAAGCAGGACTGACCATGAAGCAACTGGCGCGCCGAGTCTCGGTGTCACTACCCACTGTTCAACGCTGGGAGCACGGCGACTTCAAACACCTTCCACCGGCGGCGACGGTGGATCTCGCGGCGCGAGCCTTGGGAGTGACACAGGACCGAGTCGCCCAGGCATTTCAGGCCAGTCGCCGCGCTCGATCCTGATCTGCGCCAGACGTTCTGACTCCTATTCAGTGAGATGTCGGCGGGTCCGCGCCACTTCCAAGGCCGGGTACGCAACACTCCCAAATGTCTCCTCCGCATCGACCGCAATAATTTACACGTAGTGCTAATGTATTGACTCTGAAGAATGTGACTCCCTGGTAGGCCCTCGTGAGGCTTACGAAGGGTGAAGGAGGACGAGGATGCGACGCACGAACCGTGCCTTGGGCTTGGCTGCTGCCCTGGTCATGTCCGCGACCACTAGCTGCGGGACGCCCGACGGTCCGTCCGAGACCCCGAGCCCGGTCACAAGCGCGCCAAACAGTCCTACAACGAGCAGCCCTGGCGACACGGCACCTACGACTTCGGTGGCCACTGAAGCCGAGCTGGAAGATGCAGGCCAACAGGCTGCGGCCGATGCGGTTGTCGAGTTCTGGGCGATGCTCGACGAGTTGTCTCAAGACCCGAGTATCGAGGTGACCGAGCTGGGCAGGGTAGCTCGGGGCCAGGCGGCGGACCAGTGGGTTTCAAACATCCAGGGCCGGCGTGACCGGAACTCGGTGCAGACGGGGGACACGGTGGTGACCGTGACCGAAGTTGAGACGATCGAGGAAGGACAACGGTATGAGGTCACGGCGTGCCTGGACTTCTCGGATGTGAAGTTCAACGGCCAAACACCCGAGCGCCGCTTTGAAGATGGAGCCCAGATCACCTATCTGCTGCGTCCGGACGCTTTGAGCGAGGGGAAGTTGTTCGTAACCGATGACCCGCTGGAATACGAACCGTGCGGATCTTGAGGGTGGCCGTGGCCGCCGTTGTGGGGGTGTCACTGCTCGGCACAGCACCTGCCTCAGCAGTTTCCCCGGTGCAGTGCGGACCTGGGAGCATCTGGGATGAGGGGGAGGGGAAGTGCGTGATTGTCGTGAGCCCCACCTAGCAGCCCTGGGGACCCTGGTGATCCTGAACAGCCCGACCCGGTTGGGGGAGTAAGCGCATCGCCGTCGGTGCAACCCCGCTGCACCGACTCGGTGGACAACACCGAAGTTGCCTGCGAGAGGGAGGGTGGGTGGCACTGGGTGCAGGGGTGGAACGCCTACGCCCGGGCCGCTGACCCTCAGCCAGATAAGTCCGAACCGTTATGGGAGGGCAACACCGACGGTGCGATCTATGAGATCGGCACGATGGTGGGATCCATCTTGGGTGTGGGTTTGACTCTCCCGCGTTGGTCCGCGACACCACCGTGGGCCGACGTACCGGACCCACGAGTCCTCGCGCAACAAGCGGTCGAGCAGATGAACTTGCAGGCCATCACGATTGGCATCGTGCCTGAGGACGGGCCGGGGAGTATGGGGTTGGTGGGGTTGCCGACGTGGATGTGGGCGCAGGCTCCGGGTGAGAACACGATGGGTCCGACCACTCGTTCGGCGTCGGCGGCGGGGTACACGGTGACCGCTACTGGCCGGGTGGACAAGGTCGACTGGGACATGGGCGACGGCGCAACGATCACGTGCACGGGTCCGGGGAAGCCGTATGAGGACGTGTACATGGATTCTGACTCACCGGTGTGTGGGCACCGGTATCAGGACCAGGGTGATCACCTCGTCACCGCGACTTCGTATTGGGCGGTTGCTTGGTCCGGGATGGGACAGAGCGGCACTATCTCGCTGCAACTTCAGGAGTCCACGACTATCAGGATCGGCGAGGCGCAGGTGCTGAACACCCTCCCCTGAGGGGTGGGGTGCTCGCGATTGCGCCAGGAAAGGGAACACCATGGCTCGGACCACGACAGCCGATGAACCGACCACGATCAACGGGGCTACCCGAATGCCGGGCACCGACTCGCTCGACTCTGCACAGGCCCGGGGTGTGCCTACTGTGGCGGCGCCACCGAAGTTAAGGCGACGCCCCCTGTTGGTCTTGGCCGGGGCCTCACTGGTCATCATCGGGGCTGTGCTGGCGGTGTGGATCTGGTCGGCGAACACTGAGAACACTGAGGTCGTCGCCGTCCGGGACACGGTGATGCGCGGCGACACCATCGTCGTTGACGATTTGATCACCGTGCAGCTGAGCACCGACCCGGCGCTGCAGGTCGTCCCGGCCTCGCAGGCCCAGGATTTTGTGGGGATGCGCGCCGCTCGCGATATGACGGCCGGGTCTTTGCTCACCCAGGAGGCAGTGAGCGACGAAGTCGTCCCCGCCAAAGGCCAATCAGTGGTCGGCCTGGCCCTGACTCCTTCGTTGATGCCCGGTCAGTCCTTGCAGGTGGGGGACGCCGTGCAGGTGGTGGCCACCGCCGGGGGTCAGGGCGACCCCACCTCCGTGGACCAGGAGTTCACCTTCGATGCCGAGGTCACCGACATCCTGCCCACGACCGCGACCGGAGAGACGGTCGTTTCGGTCGCAGTCCCAGAGGCAGACGCGGACATGTTGGCCAAGTGGGCCGCCAGCGGCCGGGTCGCCCTGGTGTTGCAGAGCCGGGAGAACTGACATGGCTGTGATCGCGTTGTGTTCGGTATCGGGTTCCCCTGGCGTCACGACTACCGCTGTGGGTTTGGCGTTGTGCTGGTCGCGGCCCACGGTGCTGTTGGAGGCCGACCCCACGGGGAGCTCGGCGATCCTGGCCGGGTACCTGCGCGGGCAGTTGACACCACCGGATGCGTTGATCGAACTTGTGGTTGCTCACAGCCAGGGCCGGCTGCGTAGCCAGATCCCCCAGGCCACTTTCAGGCTGCCGGGTTCTGAGGTGTCCTTGATCCCCGGCCCCAGATCGCACACCCAAAGCGGAGCACTGGGCGGGTTGTGGGACCCGTTGCTGGCGGCGCTGAAAGACCTCGCCACGACCGGGCAGGACACCATCGTCGACCTCGGACGCCTCGGGCACGAAGGGTGCGCGACACCCTTGCTGTACGGCGCGGACCTGACGCTAATCCTGGCCCGCTCAGACCTGGTGTCCCTATCGGCCGCACGGTCCCGAGTGGACACGTTGCGGACCCAATTCGTCGAAATGGGAGCCGCGCAGGCCCTGGGCCTGGTCATTGTCGGCGCCGGCCGCCCGTACTCAGCACGCGAGATCGGGGACGTCCTGCAGTTGCCCGTTGTCGCCACCCTCCCGCACGAACCCAAGACCGCGGCGGTGTTTGCCCACGGTGACCAGGTACGCAAACTGGATAGCACGTCGCTGGTGCGCAGCCTGCGGTCCGCCCAGGCGGGCATCGAGGATGTTGTGAGCACCCACCAAGCCGAGTTGGCCGACGCGAACGGGGCAACGCAATGACCTCTGAAACCACCACATCAGAGACCGTAGGTCAGGCTTCTGTACACCCGTCCGCGCTTCCCATGTTCACCGACCTCGCGCCACCGGCATCGCCAGATCCCCGGCACGGCCGTGTCCGGGGGTCATTCACCTTCCCCGGCAGGCCAACCACGACCACACCACCGGTCCCGCCGTCGCTGCACCCCGTCAACGGGGGGCCACCTCAAGGGGAGGGGCCGGTGAGCGGGTGGCGGGCCAGCGGCGGCACGGACTGGGAAACCGTGGCCACTCTGCGGCAGCAGACCGCTGACCGCCTCAGTTCGGAGTCATCCACCCTGCTGGAGGACCGGGACGGCCAACGCGAACGGGGCCGATCCATCATCATGGATCTCCTCTCACGCGAGTCGACAGAACGGGCCCGCGCCGGCAGCGACGCGTGGGGCCCGCAAGAGCTGGACGACCTAGCCCGAGCGGTCTTTGACGCGGTGTTCGGGTTGGGCCGGTTGCAACCGTTGGTCGATGACGAGGAGATCGACAACGTCCTGATCTTCGGTTTCGACCGCGTGGTCGTGGAGTTGGCCGGCGGCAAACTCGTCCCGGGCCCACCGGTCGCGGATTCCGATGAGGAACTGATCGATTTCCTGACGTTTGTCGCGACCCGCTCGGAGGTCAACGCGCGCCCGTTCTCCCCGGCCCAACCTGCCCTGCACATGAGACTCGATGGCGGCGCCCGGTTAGCCGCGACGGCGTGGGTGACGCCGCGCCCGCAGGTCGTGATCCGTCGGCATCGGCTGAGCCACGTGAGCCTGGATGACCTGGTGGGGCTCGGCGCGTTGAGCCCAGTGGCGGCATCGTTCCTGGGGGCAGCGGTGAAAGACCACCGGTCGATTGTGGTGTCTGGGGGTCAGGGCGCGGGTAAGACGACCCTGGTTCGTGCGTTGTGTGGGCAGATCCCGGGGCATGAGGTGATCGGCACGTTCGAGACCGAGTACGAGCTGCATTTGCACGAGATGATCGACCAGCACCCGATGTGTTTCTCGTGGGAGGCCCGTCCTGGTTCGGGTGAACGCTCCCCGGATGGGAAGCAGGCGGGGGAGTACACCCTGGTTGATGCGTTGTATGACAGTTTTCGGTACAACCTGTCCCGTCAGATCGTGGGAGAGGTGCGCGGCCCGGAAGCCAAGGCCATGTTGAAGGCGATGCAGTCCAGCCACGGCTCTATCTCGACCACGCACGCGACTACCGCGACGGGGGCGATCGAGAAACTGGCGACGTGTGTGATGGAAGCCGGGTCCCATGACCATGACTACGCGGTCCGTGCGGTCGCGGCGGGTATCAAGATCGTGGTGCACGTCAACCGTGAGGTGGAGACCGGGCGCGACGGGACCGTGCGGGTGCACCGGTACGTCTCGGAGATCATCGCGGTCAGCCCCGGGGAGAAAGAGAAGGGGTACGCCACCACCCACGTGTTCCGTGCCGCACCGGGGGAGCGCGTCGCCCGCCCCCATGTGTTGCCGGAGGAGCTCCGGGAACTCGCAGCATGTGGGTTCGACATTGCCGCGTTCTTTGACCAGGCCGAGGACGTGGCATGACCCCGGTCCTGCCCGCCCTGGCTGGGGCCCTGATCACCACCGGGATCCTGGTAACAGCGGCTGGCCTGGTGAAGCACCCCGCTTCCCCACCAGACGGCCGGCGGGTACGACGTGCCCGACAGCCGCGGTTGAGCAAGCAGACCCGCGTGCTGCTGTTGGTCGGTGTGCTGGTGGGGGTGGTGGTGGCGTCGGTGACCGGGTGGCTCATCGCGATCGTTGTTGCACCGGCGGTGGTCGCGGGCCTGCCGGTGCTGCTGTCCGCGCCACCGGCGGGTAGGGAGGTTAAGCGTCTGGAAGCGATGGAGGAGTGGATCCGGTCCCTGTCCGGGGTCCTGACCGCGGGTACGGGGTTGGAGCAGGCCCTGATCAGTTCGCTGCGGTCCACCCCGGAACCGATCCGCCCTGAGGTGGGCCGGCTCGTGGCCCGGTTGCGGGCCCGGTGGGCCACCGAGACGGCGATCCGCGCGTTCGCTGACGATGTGGATGACCCGACCGGTGACCTGATCGCCAGCAATCTCCTTCTGGGTGCCCGCCGCCGCGGGACAGGCTTGGCGACTGTGCTGGGCGCGTTGGCGGAGTCGGTCGGGGCGGACGTGCGGGCCCGCAGGGAGGTCGAAGCCGACCGTGCCAAACCCCGCAGCAACGCCCGCCTCATCACGCTGATCACTCTCGCCGTGTTGGCGTTCTTGTCGCTGTCCGGGGACTACATCGCCCCGTTCGGCACCCCGTTCGGGCAGGCCGTGCTCGCGGTCCTGCTCACCGGGTACGCGTTGACGTTGGTGTGGATGCGGAAGATGGCCCACGGCAAACCCCTGCCCCGGTTCATCGGGGAAGCCGCGAAGGCGAGTGCGGCATGAGCACGCTGCAGCTGGTCATCACTTCCGGTGCCGTGACCGGTTTGGGCTTGGCGCTGCTGGTGTGGCGTTTCGTGCCGGCCGACCCAGACCTGGGCGAAACGTTGGCCCGGTTGTCCCCGGACGGTGCCCGCCAGGCAGCCACGCGACACACAGGGCAGGCCGCGGGGCCGGGGGATGTGCGGGACGTGCTCGGCCGGTGGGCGCAGCGGAACCTGCCCACCCGGGCCTGGGGCGGCGTCAAGGCCCAGGACTTGGCCATTGTGCGTATGAGCACGTCCAGGTTTGCCGGGGAGAAGGTGATGTTCGCGCTGATGGGCCTGTTCATCGCGCCACTGCTGTCCGGGTTGGCCATCTTGATCGGCATCGGACTACCCGTCGTGGTTCCGGTTGCGGGGTCGCTGGTCCTGGCTGGGGTGATGTGGTTCATCCCGACCTACAACGTGATCGACGACGCGAAGAAAGCCCGCCTCGAGTTCAATCGTGCCCTGGGCGCGTACATCGACCTTGTCGCGTTGGAACGCAACGCCGGGTCCGGGCCCAGGCAGTCCATGGAAGCCGCAGCAGCGATCGGCGACAGCTGGGTTTTCCGGCGGATCGGTGAAGAGCTGGCCCGCACCCGCTGGTCCGGGATCACCCCGTGGGAAGCGATGCGCCACCTCGACGACGAGCTCGGGGTGCCCGAACTGAACGACTTGGCCGACATCATGCGCCTGTCCAGTGAGGACGGCGCGCAGGTCTACGCCCAGCTCCGGGCCCGCAGCACGAGCATGCGATCAGCGATGTTGAACGCGCAAAAAGCCCAAGCCAACGAGGTCAGCGAACGGATGACCCTGCCCATGGCGATCCTCGGGATGATCTTCCTGATCATTCTGATCGCCCCGTCCATGCTGCGTCTCGCGTTCGGCGACCTATAACCCCCCTCACACCACAGCCAACCGGAGCCTGTGGAACTCACCTGTAAATGAAAGGGAATGTCATGTACGACAGCACACTGAAACTGCACACCACCCTCCAGGCCCGCGCCCACCAAGCCCGCGACCACCTGCACCGTGAGGGGGAGCGTGGTTCGATCACGGTCGAACACGTGATGTGGGCCGTGGTCATCGTCGGCCTGGTCGGTGTCGTCGGCGCAGCATTGACGGCGTGGGCCACCGGGAAGATCAGCGGTCTCGGCTGACATGACCCACCTGCGCGGGCCCGCCCGCCTCCCGACCCGAACCAGGGCCGGGAGGCCAGGTGAGCACGGGTCGGTGACCGTGCAGATGGTGATCTTGTTACCGGTGGTGTTCCTGTTCATGTTCATGGCCATGCAGGGCGCCTTGTGGTTCCACGCCCGCGCGATCGCGCTCGGCGCCGCACAAGAAGGTGCCCGAGTGGCCAGCGCGGACGGGAGCAGCGGCCCTGCCGGTGCCGCGGCCGCAGCAAGCTTCGTCGCCGACGCCGGTGGTGACGGTGTTCTCCTCGGGTCCCGTGTCAACGCCACCCGGGACGCCACCGTAGCGACGGTGACCGTCACCGGGAACGCGCACACCGTCATCCCCGGGTGGGCACCAGTCATCCAGCAAAGCGCGACCGTCCCCGTGGAACAGCTCACCAGCTCGCCCACCGGGTTCACACAGCCAGCGACGCATGCCTTGGATCAGCGAGGCGAGGCATGGGTATGAAACGCCCCCCGAAGGCCACGGCAGATCGGGGCTCTGCGGTGGTGGAGATGGTGCTCCTGGCGCCGGTGCTGCTGCTGTTCGTGCTGATGGTCATCTTCGGCGGCCGGTGGGCCATCGCCCAACAAGCCGTCCAAGCCGCCGCGTCCGAAGCAGCCCGCGCCGCGTCCCTGGCCCGCGCCCCAGCAGACGCGGCAGGTAGCGCCACGACGGCGGCCACCACCAGCTTGAGCAACCAGAAGGTGCGTTGCGCCCCGTTGGCCGCGACCGTGGACACCACTGGTTTCGCGGCCGCGGTCGGCACCGACGCCACCGTCAGCGCGACCGTGACCTGTGTGGTCGACATGAGCGACATCACCGCCCCCGGGATACCCGGGAGCCGCACCCTGACCTCCACGGCAACGTCCCCGCTAGACACGTACCGCGGGAGAACCGGATGACACCCACCCGAACAGCCAGAGCAGCCGGAGTCACGGTGGCCGATCATGGCGAGCGGGGGTCGATCAGTGTGCTGGCCATCCTGATCGCCGCGACCGTGGTCGTGATGATGGGACTCGCGGTGGACGTCTCCGGTCACGTGCACGCCATGCAGGAGGCCCGCAGCGTTGCCCGCGAAGCAGCCCGCGCCGGGGCCCAACAGGTGAATGTGCCCACCGCTATCCGCGGCCACGGCGTGCAGACAAGCCCGGGCGAGGCAGCAGCAGCCGCCAACACTCACCTGGCCGCGGCCGGCACGACCGGGTCCGCGGCCGTGACCGGCCCCACCACCATCGCCGTCACCGTGACCTCGACCTACCACACCCGGTTCCTGGGGGTGGTCGGTATCTCGACCCTGTCATCGACCGGGCAAGCCGACGCGCGCATCACCCGAGCCCAGGACGGGATAGAACAATGACCCTTCGCCAACGAGCCCTCGGCGTACTGGCCCTGCTCGGGCTGACCAGCATCGTGATCGGCCTCCCCATGTTGCTGATCGCAGTGGGGGCAGACTCCTTGCCTCGCGAGCTGCCGACCTGGGAACAGGTGCGCGCTGCGCTGCTCACACCGGATGACGGCACCCTAGCCCTGAGCGTGCTGACATGTCTGGGCTGGGTGATCTGGGTGCTACTGACGCTAACCATCCTTCTTGAGTTCGTGGCCCAAGTACGGGGACGCCTCGCGCCCTCACTGCCCGGCCTTGGCCTTCCCCAATCCACGATGCGCGGTGTCGTCACCGCCGCGCTGGCACTGTTCATCGCCGTCCCGGGCATCACCTCTACCCTGCCCGCGCGGGCCACGACCCCCACCGAGCCATACTTATGCGCCACAACGGCGACCGCTCCTGTCGACCCCGCAGCCGCAGCGCAGGAATCAATCTCAGACGGCGAGCCTGACGAGCACCGCGCAGAAGCAACCCTTGTTTCGACCACGGCCTACACCGTGCAACCCGGTGACACGCTGTGGTCCATAGCGCAACGCCACCTCGGACAAGGAAACCTTTACCCGCTGATCCTGAAGTTGAACGCCGCCACGCTCCAGCACGGCCCGGACTGGATCAACCCCGGGACCATGCTCCGCCTCCCAGCAGCAACGCCAACCACACCCGAACTCCACGCTGGAGACCAGGTCGTGGTCGAGAAGGGCGACACGCTGAGCGCGCTCGCCGACGAGCACCTCGACGACGCCGCTCAATGGCCCAGCATCTACCGCGCCTCCCAACAGATTGTGCAACGCGATGGGCGGCATCTGAGCGACCCAGACCTGATCTACCCCGGGTGGCGCTTAGACATCCCAGACTCCGGTGGTGAACGAGCAACCGATACGACGTCGCCTGAGCACACCGGCTCACCTAAGGCAGGACAGGCGGAGGACGCGGCTATCAACGCTGCAGACGCAGTGTCGACACTCGGGTCGGCCACCGCGACGGCCCCAGAGTCCGCGACGACGGGAGAGAAGGCAGCCAATGGTGCCGCGCAGCCCGCGCGCCAGGCACTGACTGAAGAGAGCGCCAGCGGCTCAACTGCCGCGCAGGAGCAGACCATCACCTCCTTGATGGCCGGAATCACCGACGTCGCTGACCACCCCGCATGGATGCTGGCCGGTTTGGCCGGAAGCGGGGTCTTGCTGGGCGGTGGGATGTTCCTCGCGCTCGGTAACCGCAGGCGTGCCCAATTCCGTAACCGCAGACCCGGTCACGCGATCGCCACACCCGATCCGTTCCTTGCACCGGTTGAAATGACAGTGTCGACCGTTGGTGCCGCTGCTGCTGCCACGCTGGAGGACTCGGATGATGTGCTGCGCAGACTCGGTGCTCACTGCCGGGCCACAGGCCTGTCCGTGCCGGTGCTGGCAGCAGCCCAGCTCGCACAGCAAGGACTGACCCTGCACCTCTCCACCCCCTCAGACTTGGGCACGCCGTGGGAGGGCTCGCAGGACAAGCTGCATTGGACACTGCAGGCAGGCACCCCACCCGAAGAGGTGGGCCCAACCGAGCCTGACCAACCAGCGCCCTACCCGTTGTTGGTCTCGATCGGTGCCAGCGACGATGGGGGGCTGTGGTTGCTGAACGTGGAGGATCTGCAGGTCTGCATCACTGGGCCGCAGGAACCCGCCCACGACTTCGCTCGCTACCTAGCTGCGGAAGTTGCGGTGAACCCATGGTCGAACGGGGTCCGGTTGGACTTGATCGGTGTCGCTGAGGAAGTCGCGCCGATGAACCCCGCCCGGGTCCGTGTCGGTGACCACGAAGCCGTGGCCGACGCCGTCGCGGACGTGGTCAGTGTGCTTGATCGACTCGAGGAGCACACGGACGTGCCTACAGCCCGCGTCGGTCAGGTGGACGATGAGACCTGGCCAGCAAGGATGCTTCTGGTCACCGCTGCTGCTGCGAACAGCAAGGCAGCGCAGCAAGTGAGTCAGCTGCTGAGCGACCACAGCGGCCGAACAGGCATCTCCATGGTCATCTGCGGGGACAACACCCCCGCGCACGCAGTCCAACTCGTCCTGACGGACTCGGGCCGGCTGCGGATGCCCGCGGCAGGCCTGGATCTCATCGCGCCCGGTCTGACCGCAGATGAAGCCCTGGGATGCTCCGCGCTACTCACCCACGGGGAACAGCTAGACGACACGACCATGCCGGTCCCCGAGCCCCGAACCGACGACATCGGGTGGCGGGCCTGGTCAGACCAGGCAGGGGCGCTCCGCCCCGAGCACACCCTGCCACGCGAGAGAGCAGAGGAGACCACAGCCGCTGAGCGGACACACACCTTGCTCGACAGCCCGGACGAGCAATACCTGACGGCCGCGGCCACTACCTCGGCGGACCTCGACGCATTGTCCCCCCGGGTCCACGAAGACGTCACACGAAAGGTCACCGACGCCGACACCCGTCTCGATGAAGACCTGGCCGCCTGGTGGAACAACGACAGCCCGCTACCGCGACTCACCTTGCTGGGCCCGGTTCGGGCGCGCACACGGGGCAAGCCGATGCCGGACCGCAAGCCGTACTTCACCGAAGTGCTGGCCTACCTAGCGTTGCGGCCACACGGTGCCACCGCGGAAGAAACAGCCCACGCCTTCAACATCACTCCGGCCAAATGCCGCGACTACATCGCGCGCTGCCGTGAATGGCTCGGGAAGAACCCTCGTACTGGGCAATCCCACCTGCCCCACGCCTCAAAAGCGCCGGCTGCCCAAACCAGGGGAGGGAACATCTACCAAGTTGTTGACGTCCTGGTCGACGCTGACCTTTTCCGACGGTTACGAACCCGCGCGGAAGCACGAGGCGGGACTGAGGGGATCGAGGACCTGCGGCAGGCATTGAAACTGGTGCAGGGCCCACCATTCACGCAACTGCGGCGAGGCGGGTGGGCCTGGCTGGCCAGCGGCGACCGAGTCGACCAACACATGGTCTGCGCGATCGTCGACGTCGCGCACATCCTCGCCACCCACGACCTACGGAAAGGCGACTACGAACAAGCCAGGCAGACGGCTGAGTTGGCAGCCCTGGCCGCTCCGGACGAAGAGATCCCAGCCCTCGACCTAGCGGCCGTGGCCAGCGCCGAAGGACACCACAGCGAAGCCGTCCGCCTGTTACAAAGCCAAGTGTGCAACAGAACCGACAACCCCGACTCCCTACCGGGTGACCTACCCGACCGAACCCAAGAAATTCTCGATCGGCGCCAGTGGATCGATCGCGAGAAGGTCGGCTGAACAACTCACCGATCACTGATCTTCGCCGCGTGCCAGACAGCCCGCTCAATGAGGATCAATCTTGTGCTCGCATCCCCGTGCGAAACGCCATCGACCCCTAAGTTCACACGGGCTGACCCGTTCGCCAGAAGGGGCATCGACAGACACTCCCAGCTGTGTCGTTTGGGGATCCGCATCCGGTGAACGATTGCTCACCGGAATAGGTGCCGACGTTCACCGATCGCCGTGTAGGGCTCCGCTTGGCGATTGACCGACGCCGCGACATCCCGGGGTGGCCTTGCTCAGAGTTCGGGAAGGGCGAGCCAGTCGGCCCATGAGAGGTCCCGACCGACGTAGCGCGGACGCTTCAACGGCCAGGTGCTGGCAACCCAGCCTGGCACAAGGTCATCGAGCGCAGTCTCGACCTGGGACCCGACGTACTCGTCGCGGACCCACCACGAGATCTCCGCATCGGCGCCCTCTTTCTCCGGGGGGTCGATGTAGACGCAACCGATTAACTCGGTTTCCTCGGCGTCGAAGAGTGCATAGTTGAACGACTCGTGCGCCTCGATCTCCTGCTCGTGGCGGGACAGGTCTTCACGGTCCTGCACGGCGGTCAATGTCGCTGGCGGCCAACCCCAGGCCAGGCCGTAAATCGACCACAGCCGCTCTTGGGATCCCATGACTGCTGGCATGTCCAGATCGACGTCCGAGGCGCGGATCGGGCGAAGGTGATGCCCCGTCGCCAGCGGCACGACGCGGGGGTGCTCAAAGTCGTTGGGTAGCCACATCGTCTCTGTCTCCTCCTCAGCTGCTGCGGTCCCAGCCGGGGCTGCCTAGGGCCGCCGCGACGCCCAGCAACATTCTCCTCGAGTCCCCGTTGCTTCGTTGTGAGCAGCCACGCCCACATACCGGTGGATGATGCGCTTGCGCGCCGCGAGACTCACAAGCGGCGGAACACCTGAGAAACCGGCACTGACTCCTAACCCCGGATGCCCACCCAAGCCCAACTTGAAGACGCCACCCTCGCCCGATGAAGGATCCGCATGCATGGCAGCAAGCGTCGGCGTCTCTCCGCCGTCGGGAGTCCGTAGGCCGATCGCTGACCGGTGACGGTTCGTACTCCGGTACGAGTTCTAGTCGTTCATCGAATGCGTCAGCGGCGAGCCTCGGACAGCTCGATCAGATGCCCGTCGGGATCGCGTAGGAAGCAGCGGATCTCCGCGCCCCAGTCGTGGGGTGGGGTGAGGAACTGGGCGCCCCGCCCGGTGAGCACGCGGTAGGCACCCCAGCAGTCGCTCACCCGCAGCGTGATCGATGTGCTCACGGTGTCCGGATCGGTGGGCGGCGCCAGCGTGATGCCTGGCTTGTCCGCGGTCGGTTCACCACCGGTGACGAGCAGCAGCCACGCTCCCGCGAAGCGGAGCACCACGCTGGTCCCGCCGTATTCGCGGTACAGCTCGGCGCCCAGCACGTTGGTCCAGAACTCACGGGAGCGGGCCACGTCGCTCACGACGATGATCTGCGTGAGGGCCACGTCGGGGTCCGGGAACAGCGCGACTTCACGCTCTGCGGGGTCGGTCATGGCGACAGCTCCTTCGAATGGGACGCAGGCCCGGCGTCGGCGGGATTGGCTTTGAGTCGTTTCGGCACGGCTCAATCATGCGCCGCGAAGCCCGGGCGCCGCTCGGTGAGCCCGGACCGGGATCGGACGTCTCCTCAGTCCGCCACAGCGTGGCCGGGTCAGCGTCGTCGCCGACGGCTTCAATCGGTGGCCGCCGGCAAGCGAGCACCGGTCCCTGCGGTCCTCAACTCGATGCCGCATACCCGGGCGAGGCAGACCAGCACGCCCCTACGATCCCTTCATGTCACCCAAACCGCAGGTCCTCCTCGGAATCAGCGGGAGTCTGCGCCGCGACTCCCTCAATACCCGACTCCTCGCGCGCGCTGGCAGCCAAGCGCCCAACGGGATCCGGTTCCAGACCTTCGACCAGGTCGGCGAACTCCCGCACTTCTGCCAAGACCTCGAGGACAACACACCCGCCATGGTGACGGCCCTGCGGGCTGCCATCGAATCAGCCGATGCGATCCTGGTCGCCTCCCCCGAGTACAACAGTGCGATGCCGGGAGTGCTCAAGAACGCCCTGGACTGGGCCTCTCGACCCGCTGGCCGCAGCGTGCTCGCCGACAAACCGGCCGGTGTGCTCGGTGCCAGTCCCGGGAGGTTTGGTGCAGCGCGTGCCCAGGCCGAGGTCCGCAAGGTTCTCAACGCGATCGGCGCGGATGTGATGGACAGTGAGTTTCCACTGGCGCGAGCCCACCAAGCATTCGACGGCGAAGGCCACCTTGCCAACAGCGACCTCGATGCCTCCCTGGCCGAGTTCGTGGCGACGCTGGTGCGACACGCGGGGTTAACCGCAGTGGCCGCCAGCCCCCAGCACATCACCGACTCGGCGGCCTACAGCAGGCAGTGCCAGCACGTCTCCTCCTAAACGACACAGCGCAGCGCGGTGCCGAGATCGACCCTAGGCCAGGGCCACACCATCGCCGAACTCTGCGCGGCTCAGCCTGAAGACCGGGGCCGCCTCGGTCACCAAGCCGCAGCAGCCCGTGACCAGCTAGTGAGAACCCGCCGAGCCGCAAACAATGAACCACGTCGTCCCTGTACGTCCGCAAGCCGATCGCTGGCCGGTGATCGACCGGGAGCCGAAGGCAGCTGCTGTCGCCAGTCCGGGTCGCCACTGGGAGGTCGCGCCGAAGTTGTCGTGGCGCTCCAATCAGGCAGTGATATCGTTGAAGTGATATCGGAGGTGGTCGTTATGGAACAGATCCTGATCCGCAACCTTCCCGCGGGGACCAAGGCTGCGCTTCGCGCGCGTGCCAAGCAGCGTCACCGGTCGGTTGAGGCGGAGGCGCGCGACGTGCTCACCAAGGCTCTGGAGGGCGAGCCCGTCACGATCGTTGACCTCCTGGGCACCGACGAAGGTGACGACATCGAGTTCGAACCAGAGCGCCTGGGCCTGACGGCTCGCTCAGCACAACTGTGAAGTACCTCCTGGACACCAATGTCGTGTCCGCGCTGCGGGTCCGTGGGCGCAACCGACCGGTCGAGGTGTGGGCAACGTCGGTTCCCGTAGGCGACCAGTACGTCTCAGCATTCACCATCGCGGAGATCGAGCGCGGAGTGAGTGCCAAAGAGCGATCCGACGCCGAGCAAGGAGCGGTCCTGCGTCGCTGGTTCGAGGAGAACGTCTTACCGACGTTCGCCGACCGCGTCCTGCCGTTTGACCTGTCGGCGGCCCGGATCCTCGCGGCCTATCGGGTCCCCGAGCACGCACCGTTCGACGACGCCCTCATCGCCGCCGTCGCGGAGTCTGCAGAGATGACCATCGCGACGCGGAACACCAAACACTTCGAACCCCTCGGCGTCCCTTGCCTCAACCCATGGGACGTGATCGCACCCAGAGACTGAGCCATCCCCAGAGCGCTGCGCGTCAATGGCGGCTTCGAGCGGGCTACACGCTCAATGGGCCGCTTGCCCGCCCTTGCGCCAGCAGGCGAGCTGGACGCTGGCTGGTGTCGTCGGGCATTGCCCCGATGCCCGAGCCGGCCGCAGCCCGTGGCTGGCGGGCCCACCCTTGGAGGTGCGTGATGAACGCGCTGCTTGTCGGGTACGCCCGATGCTCCACCGATCAACAAGACCTCACCGCCCAACGCGATGCCCTGCTCGGACTGGGTGTCGAGACTGAGCGGATCTACGTCGACCACGGTCTGACTGGCACCAACCGCGAACGCCCTGGGCTACGCGAGGCACTCGCCGCCTGCCGAGCCGGTGACACCCTGGTGGTCACCAAGCTCGACCGGCTCGCCCGATCACTGCCTGACGCCCGGGCGATCGCCGACGAGCTCACCACCCGACAAATCAGCCTCTCGCTCGGCGGCTCGGTCTACGACCCCACCGACGCCGTCGGGCGGCTGCTGTTCAACGTTCTCGCGATGGTCGCTGAATTCGAATCCGACCTCATCAGGCTTCGCACAGTCGAGGGCATGAAAGTCGCCAAGGCCAAGGGCCGACTCCGCGGCAAGCAACCCAAGCTCAACCGGAAACAGGAAGCCCACCTGGTCTCCCTGGTGCACAGCGGCGAGTACAGCACTGCCGAGGTCGCCGAGCTCTTCGGAGTTGGCCGCTCCACCGTGTACCGCGCCATCGAACGCCAACGAGTCGCAGCCAAAGTCAGCCTCGCTGAGGAGTCCTCACGGCGCTGACCCAGCCACGGCGCCGGCTGTCCCGCATACACACCCCACCGGGACGCCGGCGTCTCGGCCTGTCAACTCGATGCTGACATCCGATTGAGCTTCGGCTTGTGGGACTGCCTAGCGGGTTGCAGCGATGAATTTTCGGGCCGGTCGTGGTCTAACCATGTATGACGATGACGACGAGAGTGATGAGTGTCTCCGTTCCGGTAGCAGACCAGGATGCGGCGCTGCGGTTCTATACCGAAGTGCTGGGTTGTGAGCTACAAACTGACGTGGAGGTCTGGCCGGGTGCACGGCTGATCGAAGTCGTGCCGCCCGGTTCGGGTGTCTCGTTGGTGCTGTTACCGCCGGACAGTCAGATCCCGGTGGCGATCAGATTGGGTACCACGGATGCGCAGCGAGCCCACGACAAGATCCGTGAGACGGGTGTGACCCTGCACAACGACGAGCTGGTCCGGATGGACGGGGTCCCGCCGATGTTCTCCTCCAGCGACCCTTACGGCAACGGCTTGGTCTACTTGGAGGACCTGCCGGAAGACAAGAGAGAACGACCCTGAGGTTCAACCACCCCTGCCCCCCACCTGCAATGGAGCAACAACATGGCTAACCCGACACCCCTGAACATCACCTTCACCGCCCGGTTAGGCAAGGTCCGCTCGGGAGATACCTGGACCTGTGTCCAACTACCGGGCTCGGCAGCGGTCTTCGGGACCCGTGGCCTGGTCAAGGTGGCCGGCACGGTCGATGGGCACCGGTTCACCGGGGCGTTCATGGCCCTGGGAGACGGCACCCACAAACTGCCGGTGACTGCTCCGATCCGGCGGGCCATCGGCAAGAACGATGGCGACGACGTCACGGTGCATCTCACCGAGCGACTCAACTGACGGTGCCGGCGCCGGTGCCGGTCCGGCCGTCATCGCTTGCTCGGGCGTCGTCGCGAGGCTGTGGGTCCACCCTTAGGTCTCAGGGCTACTGCGATGCTTCTGATTCAGGGAGCACGCGGGGCAGACCGGCCATCCGGAACAGGTGTGGCTCGAACCAGCCGACGACGTCATCGATGCGGCCGTCGGTACCGACGTGCAACGCTTGCAACTGGAAGCTCTCCCACTGATCCCCCTTGCGTAGGTACATGCCCACGCCGGGCCCACCATTGAGGCGGGCCGGGAGAAACCTCAGGTCGCCGGGACCGGCTGCCGGGCAGTGCGTCCAGGACAGCACTGCGGCTTGATGCGCTCCGACATACCACCGGTCGAACGGCGGCATCTGCCACGTCGCCGCATCGCTGAGCGCGGCAACGACAGCGTCGAAGTCGTGGCGCTCGAACGCCTCGACGAACGCCTCGACCGCAGCGGCTTCGGTCTGCTCGTTGATGTCGGCTTCGGGCTGGGCAAGGCCGCCGCCGATCTTCGCGCGTCCTCGCTGCAGGGCAGAGTTCACCGAGGCGCTGCTGATTTGCAGGGTCTGAGCGACCTCGGCGGCGCTGAACCCGAGCACCTCGCGCAACAGCAGCACAGCACGTTGGTTCGGCGGCAGGTCCTGCAGCGCCGCAGTCCACGCCAGCGCGACGTTCTCTCGACCCAGGAACTGCTCCTCCGGCGTGGGCGCCGCGCTCTGCCACAACACCGCATCGGGCAACGGCTCCAGCCACGCCACCTCCGGGCGCGGCGTGATCGGCGCTGTTGGGTCACCCGGAGCGGCGCCCAGCCCACTGGGCAACACCCGCTTCGACGCCGACGACAACGCGTTGAGACAGGAATTGGTCGCAATCCGATACATCCACGTCCGGACCGACGAACGACCATCGAAGTCATGAAAGGCCCGCCAAGCACGCAGGTAGGTCTCCTGGACCTGGTCCTCGGCATCCACCGCAGAGCCCATCATCCGGTAGCAATGCGCCAGCAGTTCGCGCCGCAACGGCACGGTCGCCGCCTCAAAGTCGGTGTCCACGAAGTTCCTCTCAGCCGAAGACCCCGGCGCTCCGCGCCTCGTCAACGTCCATCCACATGATCTCCCAGATGTGACCATCCAGGTCAGCGTAGGAACGGCCGTACATGAAGTCACCCTGCTCTTCAGTACGCACCTCGCGACCACCGGCCGCGGTGGCCCGATCGACCACGTCGTCGACCTCCTGCCGGGACTCCGCCGACACGCACGTCAACACCTCATGCTCTCCTGGCCCAGCGACCTGCTCGTCATGGAACTGGCCGAAGAAACCGGTCTGCAACAACATGGCGTAGTGGTTCGGCCCGAGCTCCAACGCTAAACCGCCCTCGTTGCACATCTCCTCGTTAAACCCGTACCCCAGCGAGGTGAAGAACTCACGACTGCGCCGCGGATCGGCCACCGGCAGATTAACGAAGATCATCTGATGGACACGGGTGCGGACGGCATGCTCTGACATATCGCTCTCCTTGCTTGAGGCGGCACCCCATCGGCACCGCAGCTACCCGTACTGACCAACCGGAAGGCCCCAAATCATCGGTGCTGGCCAATCTTCTCGAGACCTGTCTTCCGATCCCTCCAACAAGGTGTGGGCAGCGGCACGCGGGGCAAGCCGCAAACGGATCCCTGACCGGACAGCGTGAGCGACGACGGGAGTCGAGCGGTCAGTGGGACAACCGACATGCCGGTAGCAGTAGCTGCTCAGTTGACCGTGGGTACCTGGACGAGAGACCGTTTGGCGGTGTCATGCGGTTGCGCTGATCTGCTCCGCGACGGCCCACAGTTCTTCCTCGCGGGCGGGGTTGTAGGACTCGGGGGAAGAGTTGTCGATCTGGTCACGATCGATGTAATCACCACTGCGCGCATCGACCCCGCCCAGCACAGCATCGGCGAGCTGTTCTCCGGCGACGGCGGGCGTCGTGGCCAGAGGCGTGCGGGTGAGCAAGGGCATGACCCGGCGCATGGCGAACCGCGTCACAGGGCCAGCGTTGCGGGCCAATTCGGTGCCGGGAACAAGTCCGGGATTGAAGGCCAGTATCTCCACACCCGCCGGCAACCGACGAGAGAATGCGTGCACCTCATAGATTGCGGCCAGCTTGCTGGTGGAATACGCGGTGCGCCCGGCGGTAGTCGTTCCCGGACGGCGGAACGCCCCGGGGCGGGCGAGTTCGCGTGGGTCCTGCCAACGCGGACCGGGCACCATTCCCAGGTTGTGCCGCAGGTCCCCGAAGTGCGTATCACTGACTGTGAGCACGACCCGTGCCGGGACGACGAGGTGGTCCTGCAGGGTCCGGATCAGCAGATGGTTGGCCAGCACGTTGACCATGAACGTCGCCTCATAGCCGTCAGGACCGGCAGTTCGGGCGTTCGTGTGCTGGATGCCAGCGTTGCCTACAAGAGCGTGCAGGGGCGGCATCCGGCCGTCCCGGAGCAGCGCTGTGACCTCCTCGAGCGCCCGACGTAGGTCGGTCACCGAGCGCAGATCGGCGGCCACGAGAGTGACTCTGGTGCCGACGTCACCACCCAGCGCGTCCTTCAGCTCACCGATGAGGCGTGCCCCCGAAGACGCCCGGACAAGGACGAGGAGATGACTGCCCGGGCTTCGGCGCAGCAGATGCTCGGCGGCCACCCGGCCGATTCCTCGGGTGGCTCCTGTCATGACGATAGTCATGTCCATGCGCGTGCCTCCTATCGCCAGCAGCAAGTCCTCAGCCAATTGTCCACGTGCAGGAGGATCTAAGACTTCGGTCGTTCTCGCGCTGAGGCCGCACTCGATCCAGTAAGTGCCAGCTACCCGGGCCGGCGTCACCGCGTACCCCAGCTTGCAGCGGCAGGCACAACGTGTCGGCGGTGGTGATGCTGAACAGAGTGGCCAACCCAACGGGTGACTCAAGACCAGACGGCGGCGACGTTTCGGGTAATCCCGCCGCGGGATCCGCATCCGGTGAACGATTGCTCACCGGAATAGGTGCGGACGTTCACCGATCGCCGTGTAGGGCTCCGCTTGGCGATTGACCGACGCCGCGACATCCCGGGATGGCCTTGCTCAGAGTTCGGGAAGGGCGAGCCAGTCGGCCCATGAGAGGTCCCGACCGACGTAGCGCGGACGCTTCAACGGCCAGGTGCTGGCAACCCATCCCGGCACAAAGTCATCGAGCGCAGTCTCGACCTGGGACCCGACGTACTCGTCGCGGACCCACCACGAGATCTCCGCATCCGCGCCCTCTTTCTCAGGGGGGTCGATGTAGACGCAACCGATTAACTCGGTTTCCTCGGCGTCGAAGAGTGCATAGTTGAACGACTCGTGCGCCTCGATCTCCTGCTCGTGGCGGGACAGGTCTTCACGGTCCTGCACGGCGGTCAATGTCGCTGGCGGCCAACCCCAGGCCAGGCCGTAAATCGACCACAGCCGCTCTTGGGATCCCATGACTGCTGGCATGTCCAGATCGACGTCCGAGGCGCGGATCGGGCGAAGGTGATGCCCCGTCGCCAGCGGCACGACGCGGGGGTGCTCAAAGTCGTTGGGTAGCCACATCGTCTCTGTCTCCTCCTCAGCTGCTGCGGTCCCAGCCGGGGCTGCCTAGGGCCGCCGCGACGCCCAGCAACATTCTCCTCGAGTCCCCGTTGCTTCGTTGTGAGCAGCCACGCCCACATACCGGTGGATGATGCGCTTGCGCGCCGCGAGACTCACAAGCGGCGGAACACCTGAGAAACCGGCACTGACTCCTAACCCCGGATGCCCACCCAAGCCCAACTTGAAGACGCCACCCTCGCCCGATGAAGGATCCGCATGCATGGCAGCAAGCGTCGGCGTATCTCCGCCGTCGGGAGTCCGTAGGCCCCCGATCCCGTGCGGGACAAGCACTGGATAGTCGAGCGATCACGTGTCAGAGCTCGCCTCTGCTTCGGTAGTGGTTACTCTCTCGGGATGTGCGGGGGAAGCCGTGTCGGATGTTGCGAGAGACTGTGGTCATGGGTTTTCGCGGGACGATCGTCACTTTGGGTGGTGGTGGGTTTTCGTTCACTGGTGCTGACTCCGGGATCGATGACTTCCTGCTCGAACTCACTGGGAAAGGCAACCCCAGAGTCTGTTTCGTGCCCACGGCAAGTGGTGATGATCGGGGGTACATCGGGCGTTTCGAGGCGGCTTTTCAGGGCCGAGCTCGGACTTCAGTGCTCTCTCTCTTCTGCAAGGACGACCGGGAAAGCTGGTTCCTGGACCCGCATGACCTGGTGGACCAGGACATCGTCTACGTCGGGGGTGGCTCAACAGCAAACCTGCTGGCCGTCTGGCAAACGCACGGCATGCAAGGTGCTCTGCAAGACATCGCGAGCAGTGGCACCATCCTCACCGGCGTCAGCGCGGGCATGAACTGTTGGTTCGAAGCCTCATCCACCGATTCATTTGGACCTCTGGCTCCACTCAGCGAGGGTCTTGAGTTCCTTCCCGGCAGCGCCTGTCCGCACTATCTCGGCGAAGAACATCGCCGCGCGAACTTTCAGCGGTGCGTGGCATCGGGTGAACTACCCAACGGTTACGCGGCCGACGACTACACGGCGCTGGTGTTTCGCGACGGCAACTTCGTCGAAGCGATCGCGGAAGCGCCGGAACACTATGCCTACCGTGTGGAACGCAACGGGGACGACGCTGTGGAGACGGAGCTGCAGGTCCGGCTCCTGCTCTGACGTACCTCGAGCAGGGCTGTCTTCATCGGGGATCGTTTCGTGGTGCGGTACGTGGCCCTGTTGACCCGGTGATGCGTTTCGGGGCGTCAGTGGCGCCGTGCTCGGCGAAGTGTTGCCCAAGTAGGCAGTGGTGAATAGCGCCAGTTCGTGCCCGGCTGGCTCGATGATTCCCTGGCGAAGAGCCTGTAGCGGTAGACCCCGGCGTACTGCGCCTCGACGTGGAGCTGAGCGGCAACGTGCCCGGTGCGGGAGGGGTCGCCCGTTCCGAACATTGCTTGCGAGCCCAGCACGCGACCCCGGGCTGCTGAATGACCTGACAAGGCGTACGGAGGGCGTGCTAACTGATCTCGCCGGCACCGACGCGACGCATCTCAACACCCGAAGATTGGCTATGACCGGTGCTATGCCTTCGCGGCCGGATCGGGGTCAGGGACCACCATCTCCTCGAGTGCGCCGAGCAGCTTATCCAGGACGGTCCGGGACCGCACAGTTTGCTCCAGTACTCCTTCTCCGGTCAGTTGAGCGTACGCCGAGAAGATCCATTCAAGGTAGCGGCGGTAGCCGTCATGTGGGTCCGTCGTGAAGAAGGCGGAGTGGTTCCATCGGCGATTCACGTATGCGTCAATCTCAAGTTCGGCGTATTGCTGCTCCACCCGGCCGCGCCATAGGTCGGTATGCAGCATGCTGTCTCTGCCCCAGGCACCGTCCGGGCACAGGATCCCACCACGCACCGCGACCTCGCCGTCGATCAGAGTGGCCGGGTACGTGCGGCATACACCGGGGCGCAGCGCGTAGATCCCGCAGCGGCCCATACCGTCGCCGAAGGGCATCCAAAATGTGCACCAACCAGCGGACCCATTATCCCGCTGCTTATCGAGGCACATCCGATAGGTCTGACCGCTCTGATCCACCCGGAAGCCTTCCGGCGGATCGCCGAAGGCACTCGGAACGGTGAACTGCTCCGGTCGCAGACCGAGCCCGATGCCGATTCGGTATACATCCAGCCCCGACACAGTGACCACGTAGTCGCGACAGCAGGCCTCTCGGCATTGCGCGCACGGCGAGAAAGTGGAAGTCATATAGCGTTCCGCTGTTGCGCGAGCAGGTGCTCGCAGAATTCCTCGAGCGACCGGCGCGGGCCGCTTGCACTCAGGCGCGAGTTCCAGGCGTGGATCACGAGCCGGTCGTCTGCCACTTCGGCCTCAGCCATCTGCGCGGACGTTCGCTGGGCCTCGCCGATATTGCGTTTCGACCAAGCATGGCAGCGACACCATGCATCGATGACGCGTACCTTGCTCCCGGCGGATACCGCTGGGAATGCTTGGCAACTCGTCGGCCGAACAGCGCCCGCGCCACACAAGGCGTGGCGATCGCTGGTCTCGACCAGGAACACACACGGGGCGCCCGCTGAGTCGACCTTGCCCCTCTTACGGAGCACCAGCTCGAATGCGGGTCCACCCCATCTGAGCCGGAAGCCTAGACCGTCGTGCGGAGGGGGTAGTCGCACGGCGGTAACGATGCTCAAGGCGGGGAGTTCCAGGGCCGAAACAAGTCGAGCGAGACTGTTGCCGGTCACAGGGACCCGGGTGTGGCGGCAGCAGGACTTGTCGACGCAGGCGTTCCAGAGCTCGTCACGCTCCGAGAGTTCCGTCTCCATCACCGGCCGCCCTCCTGGATCAGCCCGCTGGCATCGAGCCAGTCGGCGGCCGCCGAAGCGATGGGGCCGCGCTGCGCCGCCGCGGCGTCCGGCGCGAAGTCGGCCAGTATGTCGCGGAGCTCGCTGATTCCCCGCTCGTCGTCCTCCCGCTCCAGCACGGTGCGGGCCACCCATGCACCTTTGGCTCGGTCGGACCACTCATACGATGCCAACAGCGGGATCGCGACGCTGAGCGCTTGGATGCCTAGCCGGGGTAGTTCGTAGGTGGAGCGCGATAGTTCCGAACGTAGGAGATCGGGCCAGTCGTCGAGGGTCTCCGCGAGTGCCGAAAGCGCATGGGGGTCGCCCATTCGGGCTAGCGCGACGGCGGCCAACGAGCGGACCTGCCCATCGGGATCACCGAGCGCAGCCTTTGCCTCGCTAGCCGCGGTTGGGTCGCCGATGTCGCCGATACCCTCCATGGCCAGCCGCCGCACGCTCGCCTGGTCCGACTCCAGGGCAAAGAGCAGATCGGGGATGGCGTCTTGACCGCGCTTAAGTACTTCGCTCAGGGCCAAACCGGAAACGTTCGGGTCCTTTGACCTTAACCGACGTACGACGTCATCACTCATAACACACTTCCCTCACACCATCCCCGTCTCATGCGATGCTCGCCGTGTGCTCGAAGGTCAGCATCACTCGACGATTACCTCGGCGGTTGGCCTCTTCGTCCTGGGCGGTCACCGCATCGGAAGTAAACGAGGAGGTGGCGCCGGACACCACCGGAGCGTCCAACCGACCGGCATCGACCCCGGCTGCGACCACACCCGCGATCGCCGACTGCGCCCGGCGAGCGGCCAATCCGCGATTGTAGTCAGCGGACCCACGTAGGTCGGCGAAACCCTCCACTTTTATCCGCACGTCGGGAAACTTGTTGAGGTAGGGCAACAGCGCCGCGAACTTGGCATCCTCTCCCGCACGCGGGGTGTCGACGTCGAAGTCGTAGTAGACCGTCACCGGCTCATGGACGTAGAAGTCCTCATGCAGGCCGAGGGCCGCGTCGTAGGTTGCCGATGCGTCGTCGCTGACGGACACGTGTTCGTCTTGCACGAGACCGGTACGCAACTTGAACTCCCAATGGATGGCACCGTAGTTCAGCCCGTTGTCATCGCCTTTGGCGACCGTCTCGAACGTGAAATCGAAGTCGGCCTTGCCGGTCGAGCCAGGGGTGTCGGTCAGCTTCGCCGCCTTGATGTCCTGTGCCTTCTCCGACCGGCGGAAGCCGAAGATCGGTGACCCGCCTTCGTAGTAGGACGCATGCGGCTGGCCCTTCTGGGCGACAGTGGGCGGGGTCGTTCCGAAGTTCTGGTGCAGGACGTCGGTAAAGAAGCCGCCTTCAACCGCCGTCGGCGCGTCGGCCTTGGTGCGTACATGGGGTGCTGCCGTCGCCGGCAGGGAGGCTGGATTGACGTCCGTGCCGCTCTTGTCGGTGAGCTTCACGATCTGCACCAGACCGAGTTTGTTCGTGTAGGGGGCGGTCGCGGCCGGTTCGAAAGTGATTTCGCCCTTGAGACCGCTTGCTCCGGTCCCGCTCGGCCCATTGTTTTGGGCGATCATCCCTATACCGAATACGCCGTTGGCCACCGGTATGGACTGGGCCAGGTCGCGCTGTATCGCCGGCCCGCTCACCGCTGGTGAGTGTTCGGCGGGACGCTCGGGTGGGCGGTCACGTTGCGGCAGGTCGGCGACACTGATTTCACCGCGGAGGCTCACCTCGTCAGTTTCACCCGCGAACAGGCTGGCCACCGCCCCGTTGCCCACGGCACGTTGCAACCCCAAAAGCGCGTCACGGGCGCCGCGTCGAGGCAAAACCGCTGGCTGCGAACGCCCCCGATCGACATGATCGCGACCATCCGGGCGTAGATCCCAAGTCATGTGGCCTCCAGGCACTGGTGCTGCGACCCGACGTTACAAGTTCCAGCGCCTTATGTACGCGCTCTGAGGTGCGGCGTGTAGGGCATTCTGGGCTGCCCTTTCGTGCTCTCGATCGTGCCCGTCGTTGTTTTCAGTTCGGCCCTCTCGTCGCGTCGCCAGCGGTGAACCGATCAGCCATAGCCAGCTGAGCCAACATGCACCGGAATGGGCCCAGCTGGCGTTGCACGTCCACATCGCGCTCGGCGAAACGGCGCCGTCGCGTCTCGTGACCGGAGCTCAATGGCTCCCTCTTCGAGCTGTCGGCCGGTGTCACGGCGTGATGACTATCTTGCCCACGTGCCTGCCTTGCAGGAATTGATCTTGAGCGTCATGAATATTGGACAGGCGGTGCTGGCCGGCGATCTGGGGGCTAATGGTCCCAGCTCGGGCCATTTCGACCAGCTTCGCGAAGTGCTGCCGCGTGCGCAGCGACGAGGCGATCAGCTGCGGGTTGTGCAGATAGAGCCGCCGCAGATCAAAGGAAACCACCGGCCGTCGTCTCGCAGCAGAGGCAAGAGGCTGTCGATCAACGGCCCACTGCTATATCGGCGACCGCATCCACTCCAGACGGAACGAGTTGGACTACTTACCGGCCAGGTCACGCCTATCGCGACAAACAACGGCCATAGCGCCGGCAGCACGAACAGGGCCGGCTTTGTCGGCACTACGGACTGCCACCACCTGGGCACCCCCGGCGGTAGCCAACTGAACCAGTGCCAGTCCCACTCCGCCGGAAGCACCGGTGACGAGCAGCGTCTCCCCGGCAGACACATCCGCCTGCTCCAGCATCCCCATCGCAGTGCCACCGGCGACCGGCGAGCAAGCCAGTTGCTCATCCTCTGCGGGACGACCCAGGTCCTATCTCGGGCGAGACCGGACGAGCCCACGGCTGCTTCGGGAGCGGTTCGCTATTCGGAGCGCCCGCGTGCCAGCGGGATCGACCAGCTCCTCGAGCTCGCCCCAGAACGGGTCGAGCAGCCTCGGCCCGTGTCACGGCGCGTCGTCGACCGGCTCGCCAGCCGCTCGCGTCCGGACGCTGACCGCCACGTCGTGGCCGGGCCGGCGTCCTGCTAAGCGGGCGTTAAGACGCCGGGACTAGACCTGGTAGTCGACGAGAGCCAGTAGCTGTCGGGATCTCCCGTTCGGCCGCCCGCGCGGCCGCCGACCAGTGCACGAAGGGAGCCATCATGCGCAACACTCGACTCAGCCTCGCTGTCGCCGCGGTCCTGGTATTCGGCGGACTCGCCCCCGCGGGCGCAGCAGTGCCCGAAACGGCCAATGTCATGGACCAGGGGGGAGGTGCGGTCTACGCGCCTGACGGAGCGCGGCTGGTGCGTCAGGCCAACGGCCTCGCGGTGTCGGTCAGCATGACGACCCCGGAACCGGGGTCCTACCTGTATCCGGCCGGAACGTCGCCCGGGCACCCCGAGGTCTTCACGCTGTGGCTGTTCGTCTTCAACCATCCGGAGAACTGCTCGGGCCCCTGCGGTCCCGACGACATGACGAACCCCGACGTGGATTTCGGCGTCTACAATCCGGCCGGCCACGCCACGGGCGGCGGACAGCTCACCCTCGCCGGTCGGGTGGGAGTCGGCGAGACCGCCCAGGCGCCCCCGGGCATCACGCCGCACGACCTCTCGAACCCCGCTGGGGCCGAGGTCCATCTCGCCGTGACTTCGCACGGGGGACTCGACCCGGCCACGCTGCCCGAGGAGTTCCGCATCCCCACGGGCTCCGGCGCGTGCGGGTGCTGGTGGGTTGCCGAGTTCGACTGATCGACGGAGCGGACCGGTGGCGCGGGGTGATGCAGATCAGCGGAACACCCTCCGCGTCGCGGACCGCGGGTCGTCCGCAGCGGCATACTGCGGGCGTGAGCAAGGCGCTCTACGGCCGGGCCAGATGCCGCTCGCCGCTCCCATGTGGCTCGGCAACGGGCACCGGGCGGAGGCGTGCTCACGTTGCTGCTGACCTTGGCGCTGGCTACCACTGCCTGTGGTCTCTGGGCCTGCGGGTGGGCGAGCTGGCGACGGCCCGGGTGGCGGCGCACTCCCTGCTCGGCTGCGCGGTGTACGGCGCGCTGGTGGTGAAGGTGTTCGCAGACCGGAGCGGCGGCCACGGCTGGATTGGACCATCCCTCTCGATCGATAATGACCGGGTGAGCGTGACCCAAGGGACTCAGCCCCCCGCTCAACCGGAGGTCGAGGTGAGGCTCCTCGGCCCGTTCTCGGTGACTGTTGCGGGCGAGCCGGTGGCACCAGGCGCGTGGCGTCTGGCGAAGGCGCAACACATTGTGAAGCTCGTGGCCCTCGCCCCGCATCACCGTATGCATCGCGACGAATTGCTTGACATCCTCTGGCGGGACCTCGAGCCGCGATCGGCGGCGAACAACCTGTATCAAGCCCTGTGGGCGGCTCGCCGAGCGATCGCCTCGGTCGGCGGAGTCGGTCGCCTCTGGCTCCGCTTGGAGGACGAGTGGGTCACATTCGCGCCGGAGGGTGGAGCCTGGGTCGACGTCGAGGTGTTCGAGGCACTCAGCGGCAGCGACGACCCCGAAGACTTGCGCACCGCGTTGTCCCTGTACCGCGGGGAGTTGCTGGCCGACGACCGGTACGCCGAGTGGCTCATGCCGCGACGCGACGCCCTCAGCCGGACGCGTCGCGACCTGGTGCGGAGGCTGGCCACACATAGCCTGAACGAAGGTGACCTTCTCGAGGCGCGAAGACTGCTCGAGCACCTGCTCGAGGACGACCCCGCGGACGAGAACGCACATCAGGCGCTGATCCGCGTCTATGCACTCTCCGGCGATCGAGCAGCCGCGCAACACCAGTACGAGGCGCTCGAGACCGCGCTGCACGCGGACCTCGACGTCGAGCCCTCGCCCCAGAGCCGGCGCCTGCTCGAAGAGGTGCGGACAGGGTCGCTGTCCCCCGGCGAGAGCAGGGCGCCACCGCCGGTCGGGTCCCCGGCAGCGCCGCGCAAGCCCCCGAACAACCTCCCGGCAGTGCTGAGCAGCTTCGTGGGGCGCGAGCGAGAGCTGTCGGAGCTTGCCGTCGCGATCACGCGCCATCGCCTCGTCACGCTCACCGGTCCCGGCGGGTGTGGGAAGACCCGCCTCGCCACGGAGGTCGCCGGTCGAAGCCTGCTGGGGTTCCCGGAGGGCGTCTTCCTGGTGGAGCTCGGTCCGCTCACCGCGAGATCCCGGGTCGACCTGGAGATCACGCGCACCCTCGGCGTGCGCGGGACGCCCCAGAGGAGCCCCGTGGAACGGCTCGCCGACCGGATCGGCAGCGGACGGTGGCTCCTCGTGCTCGACAACTGCGAGCACCTGATCGACCAGGCGGCCACGGTGGCCGAGGCCCTGCTCTCGGCCTGCCCCCGGCTGGTCCTGGTGGCCACGAGCCGGGAGCCGCTGCGCCTGCCCGGCGAGCTGATACGTCGCGTGCCGTCGCTCCGCCTGCCCGACCTCGACGACCTTCCCCCGCCCGGAGCGATGATCCAGTGCGAGGCCGTGAGACTCCTCGTCGACCGGGTGTCCGCAGGCGACCCCGACTTCGAGCTCGGGGAGTCCAACGCGGCGGCCGTCGCGCAGATCTGCGTGCGTCTCGACGGCATGCCCCTCGCCCTCGAGCTCGCCGCGGCGCTCATCCCCACCCTGACCCCGATCGGCGTCGCCGCGGGGCTGGACGACCGGTTCCACTTGCTCACCACCGGGAGGCGAGCCGGACTGACCCGGCACCAGACGCTGGAGGGCGCCATCGCGTGGGGCTTTGACCTGCTACCGGAGGAGCAGCGGCACCTTCTGTGCCGGTTGGCCACGTTCCGGGACAGCTTCGACGTGGCGGCCGCGGCAGCGGTCGGGATCGCAGCGGCCACCGGCCCCGGCGCCGTAGCCGCCCGGTTGGCCGACCTCGCCGACCGGTCGATGATCGTTGCGGAACCGGCAGCGGACCAGCCTCGCTTTCGCCTGCTCGAGACCATCCGCGAGTACGCCGTCGCACAGCTCCGCGAGCGAGGAGGTCTCGACGAGGCCCTGGACGCGCACGCACGGTGGTTCGCCCAGCACATTCGCCGTTCCGTGGGAGAGCTGAGCGGGCCCGACCACCACCGGTGGCTGGTCCAACTCGACCAGTCGCGCACCGACCTGACGGCGGCGATGGCGAGACTGCGCGTCATCGACGCAGCCGAGACCGTGCGGCTCGCCGCCGCCCTGTGGCAGTACTGGCTGTGGTTCGGGTACCTCGACAGCGGCATGCACGAGCTCGAGACGGCCCTGGCCCATGAGAACGCGCCGTCCGAGGCGCGGTCCGCATGCTGGTTGGGCGTGTTCGCCCTGCACAGCCGATGGCGCGGGGTCTCAAACCCGACCATGCAGAGCTACGTCGACAACGCCATGGCCGAGGCACGAGCCGCAGGCAGTCCCGCTGCCCTGAGCCGGGCCCTGCTCTTCGACGGGATCCGACGCATGATGATCGATCTCGACCCCACCGCTTCCGCCGGCGGGCCGTTCGACCGCGCCGCGGAGGTCGCCGCCTCGGCCGGCCTGGGCGGTGAGCAGGCCACGGCTCTGCAGGCCCGTGCGGTGCTGGAAGCCCACTGCTCACGCTTCCAGGTCTCTTGGGAGCTCCTGCAGCGCACCCTTCGGCTGTTGTGTTCGCTGCCGCGCGGAGCCGACGAGCTGTTGATGCTCCCGGTTCGCCCGATCGCGACGTCCCGGCGGCTGGGGGTGCCGTGGCTCATCTGGGAGGAGACGCTGCTGCCGCACCACAGCACGGCTGGGCGATCGGCTGAGGCCTACGTCCAGATGAACGTGGGGAACCTCCAGCGGGCTGCTGGCCACACCGATGCTGCGCGGCGGCACTACGAGTCGGCGCTGACCACCTACCAAGGCCAGCACGACCAGTCCGGCCAGGCAATCGCGCACGCACGGCTGGGCTGGCTCGCGCTCGCCGATGGCGAGTTCGAGGAAGCCACCTGCCGGATGCAGAAGGCCCGTCAGGCGTACACCGATGGCGGCGAGGTCCGCGGGCAGCACATGATGATGCTGGGACTCAGCCGGGTCGCCATCGAGCGGGGCGCTCCCGATGTCGCCCGCGGGCTGATCGGCGAGGTCCTGCTCGTCGCCCGGCAGCAGGGCGACAAGCCAGTCGTCTTTGGTGCGCTCGATGTCCGGGGAACGTTGGACGTGGCGGTGGGCGACTTCGACACGGGGATCGAAGCCCTACGCGAGTCGTTGGGGATCGTCGCGCGCATGGGGCACCGCCTCACGGCCGCCGTCGTGAACCTCGACCTGGCCGACGCCCACCTCCGGGCGGGTGCACTGGTCGACGCAGCCGACTCGGCACGGGCGGCCCTCACCGTCTTCGAGGTCCTCGGGTACCAACAGTCCGCGGCGCGCTGCCGCCAGATCCTGACCGAGGGGTGAGCTGCGCGCGTTAAGGCCGCGCTAAGGCCCCGGGCGTACGCCTGTTCGGAACGGACCGGACGTAAACGCATCGGTGAAGGGCGGAGACATGCACACCGGACAGATCATCACCAGGGAGACCACCGCGAGGGGCACGACAACAATCACCGATTCCCACCCGAGCAAGCGCGTCGTCCTGTCCCGCCGTAGCGTGCTTAGCGCCGCCGGGCTCGCGGCCGTCGTGGGGACGGAGTGGCAGTCTGGCCGGTCGGCGGCGGCTCGGGTCGCCTCCCGGCACTGGGCCACAGGGCACGACGCGGCGGTCGCGACCGCCTGGGCGGCCCTGGTGCTACGGCTCGTGCAGGGGACGCCCGGCTTCTCCCCGCCCGTCGTCTCACGGGCGATGGCCTACCTGGGAGAGGCGGTCGCGGTGGCGCTCGACGCCCCCACAGGGCCGGGGCAGCAGACGCAAACCCGCCCCCACGCCTCGTCAGCGGCACCCCCGCGGGTCTCGCTGGACGGCCCGTTGGTCGCCAATGCCTGCCTGGCCCGTGTGGTGCGGGGTCTGTTCGTTCGGGCGTCCGAGCAGCTCATACACGAGGTCGGCGAGCTCGAGCGCCGCCTCGACGAGCAGGCTGGGCGACGCGTGCCCCCCGGCGTGCAGCGACGTTCGCGCGCTCATGGTGCGGACACTGCGGAGTCGGTGCTGCTGCGTGCGCGTGAGGACGGCGGCCACGAGGGGGACACCCGCAACTTCCCCAACTGGTACACCCCCCCGGTCGGGCCGGGACTGTGGGTACCGACGCCACCCGACTACCAGTCCGCGCTGCTGCCGTCGTGGGGGAGCAACCGATGCATCGTCCTGCCCGACGTCCCCGGCGTCGACCCGGGTCCGCCGCCTCCGTTCTCCACCGAGCCGGGCTCCGCGACGATGGACGAGGCGGTCGAGGTGTGGCGCACCGTGGGGCAGCTAGACGACGAGCAGCTCGCCATCGCCCGGTTCTGGGCCGACGACCCCGGGACCACTCCGACGCCCCCCGGTCACTCGTTCTCGATCTTGACCCAGGTGCTCGCGGAAGGCGGCACGGACCTCATCGGCGCGGCCACCGCCTACCGCGCGCTCGGCGCCGCCCTGTGCGACGCGTTCATCGCGTGCTGGTGGTCGAAGTACACCTACAACCGGATCCGGCCCATCACCTACATCCGTCGTCACCTGGAGCCCGGCTGGGGCGACCCGTTGCCGATCACGACGCCGCCGTTCCCGGAACACACCTCGGGGCACTCGGTCCAGGCGGGTGCCGCCACGACCGTCCTCACCGCCCTGTTCGGAGACCGCGCGTTCACCGATCACACACACCAGGAGCGCGGCCTCCCCGCTCGGCGGTTCACATCCTTCCGCGAGGCCGCGGAGGAAGCCGCGATATCGCGGCTGTACGGCGGGATCCACTTCCGTGCTGCCGTCGAGATGGGCCTCGTGCAAGGCGAGACGATCGGCGCGGCGTGCGTGGACGCGCTCGTTCCGGCCTGAATAATGGGCCTGCGGCCCACCTGCTGGACAGGCGCTCAGACGGAGGCAGTAAACCAGCCAGAAGCCAGCAGCCGCGAGTCGTCGCGAGCCGCCACCGGACAACTGAGAGGTGACTGAGATGGGCGTCGCGGAACCCGCAATCTTGGGAAGGGCCACGTTGGCAGACCTGCGCGATACCGTCAGGGGCAGAGTGGTTGCGCCAGGCAATGAGGAGTACGGCGAGGTCCGCCGCGTGTGGAACGGAGCGATCGACCGCCGTCCGGCCGTCGTCGTCGGCTGTTCGGGCACCACGGACGTGCTGAACTCGATCTGCTTCGCTCGGAGCGAGGGGCTGCCCATCGCCGTGCGAGGTGGGGGCCACAACGTCGGCGGCTACGGCACCTGCGACAACGGCCTCGTCCTGGACCTGTCGCCCATGAAGGGAATCAGGGTCGATACCGCCGCCGGCACTGCTCGCGTGCAGGGCGGCGTGCTGTGGGGAGAGTTCGACCGGGAGACTCAGGCCTTCGGTTACGCGGCCACCGGTGGCCTGGTCAGCACGACCGGTGTCGCCGGCTTTACACTTGGCGGCGGCATAGGGTGGCTGATGCGCAGGTACGGCCTGGCCGCGGACAACCTGCGATCTGCGGACCTGGTGACTGCCGACGGGGCGCTCGTCACGACCAGCACCGAGCGCGACCCGGAGCTGCTGTGGGCGCTCAGGGGCGGTGGCGGCAACTTCGGCGTCGCCACGTCATTCGAGTTCGCGGTGCACCGGGTCGGGCCCACGGTCGTGGGAGGGGCAGTGTTCTACCCCGCGCAGAGCGCGGGCGAGCTGCTGCGGTTCTACACCGAGTGGACCCAGGACCTCCCTCCAGAGCTGACGACCATGGTCGTGTTCCTCACCGCGCCACCGGAGCCCTTCATCCCATCCGATCACCAGGGGGCCCCGTTGGTCGCCGTCGCGGTCTGCCACTGTGGAAGCACCGCTGAGGCCGAGCGGGCGCTGGGCCCGCTGCGCGCCTTCGGGCGGCCCGTCGCCGACGTGATCGGCCCCCTGCCTTACGTGGCTCTTCAGTCGCTTTTCGACCATTCGGCTCCGCAAGGCATGCGCACGTACTGGAAGACGGCCTACGTCGACGACCTGGACGAGCATGGTATCGACGAGCTGGTGGAGCAGGCCGAAATTCTACCCCGCCTCTTCCCACTCTCGGCTGTCCATCTGCACCACCTGGAGGGCGCTGTGAGGACGGAGCCCCAAGGCGGCGCCGCGTTCGGCCACCGCAGCCACAGGTTCGTGCTGAACCTGATCGCGATGTGGAGCGACCCGGTCCTTGACGCCGACCACATCGGCTGGGCGCGTGGCGCGTGGGAGGCCATGCGACGCCACACCACGGGTGCGCCGTACTTGAACTTCCTCGGTGACGAGGGCCGGGACCGTGTCCGCGACGCCTACGGCCCCGAGGCGTACGCGCGGCTGGTGCAGGTCAAGCGTCGCTACGACCCGGACAACGTCTTCCGGTTGAACCAGAACATCGACCCAAACGAGGATTGACCTGCCGCGACTTCCCGAGCCCTCCGCCGACCAGGATGGGAGCGGGGATCGGGTAGTGGCCCAGGTCGTCACCAATCTGCTTGGCCGGGTACAACTTGGGGGGGCCGCCGCGGCAGGGCGGCATCGGCGGTGACGGCCTCCGCGCTGCCTTCGGTCCGGATCAGGTGCTCGTCGGTGCCTCCCCCTGTTCGGGTAGGCGCGACCCTGCCGGAGGTTCGCAGGGTGATCTCGTCGGGGCACGTTGGATGTGACCCGTAGCGGTGACGCCATGTGGCTGGGACGCAGTATGTAACCTCCGGCCGTGCCCTACACGTGGCATGACAGTGATGTGCCCGGATTCCTCAGGCCGCTCTTGGCTGCAGCTACCTGAGGGCGTCACAGAGCCCGGGCTCGACCAAACTGGGATCGGCGAGCTGGTGTTGACCGGCTGATGGGAGGATTCAGGTCTCAGTGAGGTCGTCATAGACGATCCGGCCGACTTCCTGGACCGTCACACCGGACCCGGGCTCGTTCACCAGGTACCTGAACCCACGGATCGTCACGGTGACTTGGCCGGTGTCGGCATCGGGTACCTAGGTCTGTTGAAAGTTCCCGCGGACTGCGATGGTCTTGCCAATCGTGGTGTTTGTCCAAGTGTCTCGCTGGGCGGTCCGTGCACTCCTTCGCCCTCATGTGGGCCGACCTCCAAGGCTGGGCCGAGCACTACGACGCCGCCGATGTGGGGCAACAAGTGAGTGACGCCGACTGGGTCATGTTCGAGCGCATCATTCAACAGACCTGTGCCTTCGCCGACACCGCCCGCAGAGAACGCGGACTGAAGTCTGCCTGACCTCAGGAGGACCGGATCGGTAAACTGCTCGTCTTCCAAGCGTGCGATGTCGAACGTCGCCGGCGCCGGATCCGACAGGGGGCCGGCCTGGCCGGGGTAATCCCCGATACCTTTCGCAAGCACTCGGGCACACCATCGCGAAGTTGCAAACCTAGTCCGCCCGCTAAGCCACCGTCTCCGCGTCCGGATCCCCAATCGACACACGCCTGGGTCGATTGATTGGCGTCCAGTTCCGTGTCGCTGACCGTTGCTCGAGGACATGCTCCGACCGTCGGTGCTATCGGAGCGCTATGATAGTGCTATGAGCGTGGAGATCCAGCAGTCCGAACTTCGCAACGACAACGCGGCGGTGATGCGCCGGGTCGCCGAAGGCGAGTCCTTCATCGTGACCGTCAACGGTCGCCCGGTAGCCGACGTGATCCCTCACCAACGGGACAAAGGCAAGCGCCGGTTCGTGCCGGTCGCCGACCTAGTCGCAGCGTTCGCTGCGACGCCTGAGCCAGACCCGAAAATGTGGCGGGCTGATCTCGCTACAGCTGACGACGTCTTCGGGCTGGACGAACCGACCGACCCGTTCGCCCAGGAGAAGTCTTGACCACACGCGGTTCGCGCCGTGCACTGCTCGACACATCAGTGCTGATCGACTTCCCGGCGAGGCGCGTCGCCAATGTCGCCGACGAGGTCGCAGTCTCAGCGGTGACGATCGGCGAACTGTCCTACGGTGTGAGCGCCGCGAACGATCCGCTCACGCAGATGTACCGGCGCCAACGCGTGCAGGCGATTCTGGACCGCTTCGAGGTGTTGTCCTTCGATGTGGACACCGCTGAGTACTACGGGGCGCTGGCCAACCTGGTGCGACAACACGGCCGCAACCCTCGGCCACGTCGCATGGACTTGCAGATCGCCGCAACCGCAGCACGCAACGGCTTGACACTACTGACCCGAAACGGCAGCGACTTCACCGGCCTGGAGTCCGCCGTGACCGTGATCGATATAGCAGAGCATCCATAGACCCCTCCCGAGGACACCACACGCCTGGCACGGTGCCCGATAGTCGAACCGTCACGCGGTGCTGAGCCGGTCACCGTCGCCGCGTTGACCGGCTCAGCACCGCCGGTTGGGGATCCTCATCGGGAATGCTGCGGCTGCTCATCCCGTTTAGGAGTGGCCTCAATCGTCGTCGAGTCGGAGGTCCTGAATGCCCACTGCCGTGCCCGCCCTGCCATCCGTGAGCGCCCAGGCCGAGCGGCTCATCGCTCTCGGCGTCCACGATATCGCCGGCCTGAGCTCCAACCAGCTGCACGCCACCGCGGAGGCAAGTCGGGGCACTGGGGCGCTGCTGGTGATCGGTCCAGACCGGCTGTCCCCCTCCGCGCTGGCACCGCTGCTGGAACATGCCGGCAAGACCGGGTTCGTCGTCCTAGACATGCCTGACGTTGACGACTTCTCACCCATCGGCGAGGCCGTGTTTCCACCCGGACCGCTATACGTGCTGGACGGGCTCGACCGCGGCGACCAGATGGCGAACTGGACCCCCGATGAGGCGCTGCCGGCGATCCTTAGCTCCGGGCGCACCCCGCTGACCCTCAGCGAGGGCATCCAGTGGCTGTTGCAGGCCCCGGAGGTCTTGAAACGGGGCCACTGTTTCATGACCATCGGGTCACGCCTGCGCAAAACGAACGGATCGCTGGATGCCCGAACCCCAGCAGTCTGGATCAGCAACGGCACCGGTCGAGACGGCCGGGAGAACCGTCATGCTCCCAAGGTCGGGTGGTGCTGGACCGGCAATCGCCACACCTGGCTGGGCTTCGCCTCAGCGGCCCACCGCACCGCCGCCACGGCTTGACACCACGAGCCCGTCCCCGGTCACGGATCCTCGGGTGGTCGCATTATCTCTATGGGTGAGGGGTTTTGCGAGTGTCCCTCCTCGATGCCAGCGCAGCCAGGCCCACTCCGACGGCCAGCCAGGTCGATAAGATTACGAGCGGCATACCTGATCCGGCTCCGTCGAAGTAGCCGGTGGAGCGTAGTAACGACACCGAAGCTCCAGGCGGGAGGAACTGACCCAGCGCGCCCCAGCGGTCAGGCAACAACTCCGGTGCCGATGTCGCGCCGGAGAGCGGGTTTCCTAAGAACAGGAGGAAGAACGCCCCTACGCCGATGCCGGCCACGCCGGTCAGTCTGCTCAGACCGAGGGTCAGCACGCTCATCGATGCGATCGCGAGGCCGAAGGTACCCCAGAGGGCAACAAACGGGCCAGGTAGCGCATCTAGCCAGGTGCTCAGGATTAGCGTCATGCCTAGGCCCGCACTGATCGCCGTCACTGTAACGGCCGCAAGCTGAGCACCGACGCCTTTCAGCCACATGAATACCAGCGCTGCGCTGCCAATACTGGCCACGATCAGCGGCAGTAAGGCTGAGGGGATGGCGCTACCTCGCGGGTCAGCCTCGGGAAGTGCAACAACGTCAGTCACCTTGGGCGGACCGCTCTCCGTGGGTATGTCAGCCGCGATCGCGGTTAGGAGTTGGGCCACTGCGGGGCTCGCTGCTGAGGAAATGAACACGCGGCCGCCGTGCGGCCCGAGCACAATGGCGCCATAAATTTCGCGGTCTTTGATCGCTTGTACGGCTGCGGCCGGGTCCGACAAAGTTTGCACCTCAAACCCATCCTCGCCAGCCTGTTCGCTAAGAAGTTCGGGGAGCTGATCGGTGACCGGCGCGGGCCCCACGATTGCAATGGGCACGCTGTTGGGAAAGGCATGCGTCGCCGGGTACGCAAAGGCGGTCAGGATCAGCGCGACCAACGCAGTAAGGCCCACAGCGATGCCGACAACCATGACCAGCGACGGCGACACGCCTTCCCCATGTGGAGGGGAGGTTCATGCAGAAGTCACTGTGCTCACCATCTCACCCTTCTCCAAGAGAGGGCATTGGGTTTAGGGGATGGTAGCGCGCGGCGAGATCAACTAAAACAGCGCAGAACACCGGTTCTCCATCGCCAACGGCAAGCCGTTGGCTCGAAGCGACTCGCTGGCCGACCCATACGAACTGTCGAACCGGGCCGCGGTCCTCCGCACGCAGCTATGACTGAGATCAACACGGCGCCGAGTCAAGCGTCGTTGGTCAAGACTCGATAGAGAAGTTCGGGCACCGAGTCCAGCGCAGCGTTGAGCATGTGTTCGATGGCAACGGCCTCTTGGGAGGTGTTGATGTCGATGGCGCGTCCCCAGGTCTCAGGCTCGTAGCGGGCCAGGATGGATAGCCCGAAGAGCGTCGCCCACCACACGACGAGCGGATGGATCGGCTGGCTGCTCGCGTCCAGGCAGGGGTATGCGTTGGTGTGGCCCATGTAGCTGGTGGCGACCCTCTTGCGCAACTGCGCCGGGGTGTAGGGGTTGTCTAGGTCGTTCGGCCAGTGGATTGCGACGACAGCTGTCCCGTCGTCCATCGGGCGGAAGAAAATGGGTTGGCCACCGCCGGTTCCAAACTCGTATCCCTCCAGTCCGGGGTAGTTGCCTAAGAAGTCGCGTACCCGCTGTTCTTCCTCGGCCCAATCGGCTCGTGGGGCCGATGGATCGTCGTCTGGTCCGCGTTCGACGCCAAGCTCGGCGGGAAGGCCGCTGATCTCTGCGTTGATAGGGACATTGCCTGGGCTGTGGGTGTTGACCTGGATGTTCAAGAGCCGCCGAGGTCCGCTGTTGGGGAGTTCGAAGCGCTGAGCGTGAGGAAGCAGCGGCCAGAGATCGCCCAGTCGCGTGGGACCGGGCAGAGCCGAGGAGGCCAACGCGTCGGCAACCAGAGTGAAAGCGCCGGTCTTCCCGGCTCTCGGTTCGATCTTGAAGTCGGCGACGGTGGTAGTTGCGCTGTTGCCTCTCGCTTCGCCGATTCCGTGGCTGCTGAGCTTCCACGGATCGCCGGGCGTGCGAGCGGCCACGAGTGCCCGGCCAGCCTGTGAGAGGCCATAGAACAGCGGCAAGGGGCGCGCAGATGGACCTACGGCGGAGGCCGCCTTGAACAGCTGCTCTGCCTGCTCGAGAGCCATCGAGAAGGTTGCTTGCCGAGTGCCTTGTGCGTGTCCGAGGGATCGGCGCGGAGACTCCGAATAGCACCCCAAGACACTCCACAAGGCGTTGCCTCCAGGTCAGCCCAGGTCTTGCCGAGTTCTACCATGCTCACATGGTGTCAGGGCTGCACACTGGCTGCTCCAGCGTCTCCAATGCCGATGCGGCACCGAAGCGCCTTCGCTTGAACATCCGCTTGTGACCCAGATGAGGTGGGTCAAGGTAGCCAATTCCGCTCAGAGGACTCGGGGAGTGGCGCTTGAGCGTTCCGCTCAGAGACCTGTAACTCGACGAATCGTGTTGACGCAGTCCGGCACGGACGCGATGGCCGTGTCCAGCACGAGGTGGGTCCGGTCCCAAGGGCGATACTCACGTTCGACGATCTCCTGCCATGTGGGCAGTCTGAGGTCGACGATGTCGATGGTCCGTCTCTCGGCCCGGCGCCGATGCTCGACAGGATCCGAACAGATCACCTCGACCTCCACGACCATGGCCCCTTGAGACAGCCCCGTTTCGCGCCAGGCGTCCCTGGTGACGGCCAGCGGGTTCACCGACTCGGCCACCACCGACAGCCCGTTGCGAAGCTGGTCCCCAGCAAGGGCGTACCCGACGACATACCCCACCGGCCCCAGAGGATGGCCCAGCAACGTCGCGCGCAGGATGGCTTGTTCGATGCTGTCGATCCGGAGGAATGCCGCCCCGACCTGGCGGGCCAAGGCCGTAGCAATGGTGGTCTTGCCGACCGCAGGCAGACCACCAATCACCACCAACACAGGTCTGTGATCACGTTCAGCCTCCATCACGGTGTAAGGGTCCCACGGAGCGCCTTTCGACGAGCTGGACGAGCCGCCAAAATTGATCAACGACCCGAAACCCTACCTCGGGCACGGAGGGCACCAGGTGGCCAATCGTGGTCCCGAAAGGCGTGGCGAAGGCTCGGCTGACGGACCCAACTCGAGGCGTTTCTACGTGTCGGTCAGCGATCCCCAATCGACACACGCCTGGCGCTGAACGTTAAAGCCATGCCTCGAGTGATCGACCTCGAGATCTGTGTCGCTGACGGTTGGGCTTTCGGTGAAGTTCTCATACCCAATTGGAGACCGTGGATTTGACCTGTCACAACTTCGTTGCAAAGTGCGTCAATACACCCTTGACACGTAGACGTGGCAGTCTTCCCGAATCTATGGTTCGAAGCGTGCCGCTGGTACTTCCCGGTGGTACATCTCAAGTGGGAGCACCTTATGCGACGTCACCGAGTGTTAGTCGTCCTCCTCTTCGCGCTCTCCCTCCCCCCACCCCCTGCGGGTGAGGCCGTGCCAGGCACCTGTGCGGCAGGGTGAAATCATGGGACGTGAACCTGATGGAACGCACGACGACGTCGCAGCGACCGCAGCCAATCCTCAGCCCGGCGACCCCCCGCCCGCCGACCAGCAGGCCGGCCCAGCCGCTCCACCCCTTCCTCTTGACCAACCCTGGTACCGCGAGCTCCTCGTGGTGGCCCTGCTCGTCGGCGGGGCCCTCGGTGTGCTCGGGATCGCCTACCTAGGTTTGACCGGCGCGGTCGCCGAGCTGATCTTCGGCGATCCGCGCCTCGAGGCGTGGTCGGGCGACTGGTGGTGGATCCCGTTCACCGCAGCCGGAGGCCTGCTGATCACCGCGTTGCGCGGCTGGTGGGCGACTCCGGACAACATCCCCGGCGGCGTGGCGGTGATCGAGTCAGGCGTGGTCAACCATCGAGTGGCACTGTCCTGGGTCGGCCTGTCGCTGGTCTCCGCCGTGGCGGGGGCGAGCCTGGGCCCGTCCTTCGCCCTGGTGATGATGGGTGGAGGAATCGCGTCGTGGATCGCGTCGCGGCGCTGGCCCGGCAACGAGGACGCACGACTCCAGTCAACGATGGCCGGCATCGCCGGCGGCTTCGGCGGCGCGTTCACGTCCCCGCTGCTGGGCACCGTCATGGTCAGCGAGCTGGCACCCACGACGCACCGCAAGTACGTCCAGGCCTTCATCCCCCAGCTCATCGCGGCCACCGTCGCCTTCGGGATCTTCTTCAGTGTTGTAGGCACGACCTTCCTAAACAGCTTCGCGATCCCCGTCGATGACTTCTCATCCTGGCAACTGCTGGTCGGCGCCGGCCTAGGCCTCGCCTCAAGCATCGTCATGATCATCTTCGTGATCATTGTGAAGGTCGTGAACAAGGTCGCGGAGGCGATCACCCACCGCTACCTGCGTGGCCTCGTGGGCGGCGCGCTCATCGGGTGCCTCGCCGTTGCGCTGCCCCTGACCATAGGCGCAGGAAACAGCCAGTTGACCGCTGTCATCGACAACTCCGCCACGATCGGTGTCGGGCTGCTCCTGGCCGTGCTGTTCGGCAAGATGCTGGCCATGGCCCTGAGCCTGGCGTCGGGCTTCATCGGTGGCAACGTGCTCCCGATGCTGTTCGTCGGTGGGACCGCCGGAGTGATAGTTCACCTCATCTTCCCCGGCATCCCGTACGCGATCGCCGTGGGCTGCATGCTCTCCGCCGTCCCCGGCGCCTTCATCAAGGCACCCATCGGCCTGACCCTCATCGCGAGCCTGTCGATCGGCCTGGGTCCGGTCACAACCGCGCCGGTAGCCATCGCCGTGGTCACCGCCAACCTGCTCACCAGCGCGGTCCTCGCAGCGGTGCGCCGCCGGACGGCCATCCCCACGGTTCACGCCTGATCGATCCGCTCGTCGACACCCGCCCCGGACTACCTGGAAGGGCTATCCCCCGGGAGCCGCCCCAGGAAGACGATGACAGCGCAGGACCGTCCCGCGGCCCTACATGGCCGGCTCGGCACTCGACTTCCCGTCTGACCTCCTCGGCGTCAGCCGATTCCTCGCCGGCAAGCCCAGCCCCCGAGTGGCTCGTAGATTCCCCCAGACGCCGAGCCGTGAACCCCCAGACTCCCCATGGGTGATGCCCTCGAGCAGTCCCTCCGAAGGGACGGGACAGCCGGCTCGCCCTCGCTGGCAGCGGCGCACCGCGGCGCGTTCGTCATAGGGGCAACGAGCCAGGAGGTTCTCGCACCTGGCGTCGGGGCGCGGATCGGCCTCCGCCAGGCCGAGCGATCGACGCCTGGCGATCCGTCACCGATCACCGATCGCTGACCGGTGACGCATGCCTTACCGGATGAGACGCACCTTCAGGGGGAGGTCGAGGTCGGCCCATGCGCGGTCGGCGGTCAGCACCTCGGCAGGTTTGCTGCGGACCGTTAGTGCTAAGCAACACCGATCTCCGAGAGAGAGGGTCTTGCCCCCCTGCAGTGACCGCATCGCTCCCGCCAGTTCCGCGTCCTGTTCCAAGACCGGTTCAATGGCAACGCCAGCAGCGGCGAGCAGCTCGCGAACCCGCCCGACGTCCACGCCAGCGTCAACCAGTTTCCCGATCACCTCAGCCAGGTTGGCAGCCCCTAGAGACGCTGAGCGGAGTTTGGAGGCGACCAACTCGGCGCCGGGCTCGTCGTGGAGCAAGGCGAGGACGGCCGATGCGTCGAGAACAGTCACTCCGAGCTCGAGGCCGCGATGCGACGTTCGGCCAGTAGCTCATCGACCAGAGAGCGCGAGTTGGGCACTTCGGACGCTAACCCCCGTAGCTCTGTCACTGCGTCCTGCTGTCGTTCGAGCACTACGCGTCGACCTAGGAGATGTACGTGCAGTTGATCACCAGGGGCAAGCCCGAGTGCGGCGCGGATCTCAGCGGGGATGACGAGCCGGCCCTGCTGACCAAGGACTAGGGTGGCATTCATTGGTCCAGTATGCCACGCGCCACCATTAGTGTCACGGAGTCTCCAGTTGAGGATCCTCTTCGATTCGCTCGGCGTGGGGCCGTTTCCTTCCAAGACTGTGGCCACACCAGTGGTTACCGTGGGTCTGGCCGGCTTTGGGATTGTCCTGAACCGGAATACGGCGACAGATGAGGATGGGACGCATTGATGAGTCGGGAATTGGTGTGGACGGGTTTCGTGTCCGTGGACGGCGTGATGGACTCCCCGGGTGGTGTCAGCGAGGGACACCCTGGCGGGGGATGGGTGTTTCGCACCGCTTTCGATGAGGAGGCGTTCTCGCTGAAGGGTGAGGAACTCGAGGAGACCACTGCTCTGCTGTTCGGTCGACGAAGCTACGAGGTTTTCGCACCGTTCTGGTCACAATCCGAAGACCACGCCGCCTACCAGGACCTCCCGAAATACGTCGTGTCCTCGACGCTGAACGCGGAGGCGCTCGTACAGGGGTGGGGAGAAACCAGCATCCTGCGATCGACGGCAGACGTTGCCGCGCTGAAAGAGACCGACGGCGGCGCGATCTTCATCCACGGCAGCGGCGAGCTCGCACGTCATCTTGCTGACGCTGGACTCATCGACCGGTACAACTTGCTGGTGTTCCCGGTGCTGCTGGGAGAGGGCAAGACCATCTTCAGCCGAAACAGTCAGGACGAGCACCGGCTCGCTTTACGGGAGTCAGCCGCGTACGGGAACGGTGTCACGAAGGCCGTCTACGACGTCCTCCGTTGAAGACACAAGGGAGATCGCGCCGACAGACCCGCTGCGAAGTTTGGCCGGCGGTGCGTCCGACATTGCCAGTGGAGTGGACGGGCCTGGTGAGATTCGTCGCAGTAGCGCATTTACTCGATCATCCTCGTCATGCTTGCACCCGCTCCGCTGACAGAAATGCCAAGGCTCCCCGGCGCAGCACTGATCTGGTCGATGGTGGTGCGCCAGGGGGCCATCGGTGGTGGGAGGAGACTGTGGTGGGAATCGAATCGATCCACGTTGAATCTGACCTTGTGGTACCCCCTACCGTGGCCAAGACCCAAAGCCGTGGGCGTGGAGCACCACGCGAGCGAGAGCGGCTCAATGCACCCGTAGTTCGAGAGAGGCAACTCACATGAGCGCAGGCCTGAGTGTTCAATGCGATGACGACTGCGGAAACTCTCCCCGTAAGGCTGACGTCCGCGACTTCGTCGTTGCTTGGGGAGCAGGTGACACCGTGACGGTTGAGCAAGCCCTATCGAGCGAGGCGACCTGGGATGTCGTTGGGGAATCCCTCCATGAACGTCACGGAGTCGCCGCATATGTTGAGGCTGTCGCCGCCTATGAGGCGACAGCTATCCGCTTCGCGAATCTGCTGTCCCACGGCAAAGCAGTTGCTGCCCACGGCACCCTGACAACCAGCATGGGTGACAAAAGATTCAGCCACGTCGTGGAGTACACCGGCCATGGAAAGTCGGCCAAGATTGCGCACGTCACTTCCTACGTGATCACCATCTAGCCGGCTACAGGAAGCCGCCATGTGACGCGTCGGGGTCTCGCCATCGGGAGCGGCGTTGCCATACAAGGATCGCTACCTGGGAAACCGGCGACGCACGCTGCAGCATCACCGGCCTTAGAGCTATTGAATGCTCGCATCACTCGGAGCAGTTCAACCAGGGGCTCTGGTCTCTGCCTGAGGTCAATCAGTACCAGCGCCACGGACCCAGGCAGTTGCCGACGGGGGATGACGTAGATCAGCCCGTCCAGGGAGAATGACTCATCCGGGCACCTGCCTCGACATTCATGTCCAAGACGGACCAACAAGTCGACGAGCGTGTCGACATCACCAAAGTCCTCAGACCGGCACAGCCCAGTAGGCACCGACAGGGTCTCCGGAACGAAAGGAAAGGGATCAAGATTCACTGGGTCTCCTAGCACCCGCACGCGCGTCATGCTCAGACATCTCAGGTACGTCCGGTGAAGATCCGGCGGCAGGCTTCTGGTCGCTGATGCTCTACAGCCCGCCGCCGGGGTCTGGCAGCGTGCGTCGACAACGTAGCGAACGGTAGCCGCCGACTCCCCCTGAAGGACGTTCGGTCGATGTCTCGCCACAGAGTAAGGGTTTCGAGTCCCCTCGCCAGCTCACTCTCGCAGTGTCACCTTGGCCTTTGCCCCTTCACCGTTGTCGGGGGCCAGCCAGACCGTGGACTCGGCGGGCACGGCCTGCCCCTCCAGCGGCGCGCTGGCCACTACCACGCGGTCGGCACCGAGAGGGTACGGCTTGGTGCCGAAGTTGGTGATGACCTGCCAGCCGTTGGGCCTGGTGAAATGCAGCACGTCAGTGCTGTCGGTCTCGACCCAGGTGAGGTCCTCGCTCGTCTGAAGGTCGCGGCGTAGCCGCAGGGCGGTCCGGTACATCTGCAAGGTCGAGTCTGCGTCGCCCTCCTGCGTGGAGACAGCGTGCCTGGCGAACCAGGCCGGTTGCGGCAAGTGCACCTGCGCATCTGCGGCGCCGAAGCCGAAGCTGGGGTCATTGTTGTTCCATGGCAGCGGCACCCTGCACCCGTCCCGACCCATATCGGTGCCAGCGCTGCGGATGAAGGTCGGGTCCTGGCGCTGCTCGTCGGTGATCTCGACCACCTCGTGCAGCCCGATTTCCTCCCCCTGGTAGAGGTAGGCGGAGCCGGGCAGGGCCATCAGCATCAGGGTGGCCGCTCTAGCCCGGCGTAGCCCACCCGCAGGGTCCAGGGCCGGTTCGATACCGCCGCTGAGAAGCCACTCCTGCCCTTGCCGCACCGCGGGCTGGCCGTTGGACAGTGCGGGCTGTCCGTTGGGCAGCCGTAGTGATGGCGGTAGCCCGTAACGCGTGGCATGCCGCACAACGTCGTGGTTCGACAACACCCAGGTGCTGGAGGAGCCGGATTGGGCGGTCAGGGCCAGGGAGTCGGTGATGACCTGGCGAAACTGGGCGGCGTCGAAGTCGGCGAGCAGGAGGTCGAAGTTGAAGGCCTGGCCGAGGCTGGTCGGGTGGGCGTAACGCACCACGCGGGTCGGCTCGACCCATGCCTCGGCGACCGCGGCTCGTGGAGGGTCGTAGGAGTTCAATACCTCGCGCCACTGCCCGTAGACCTCCTGCACGTCGTCGCGGTCAAGAGTGGGGTGAAAACCATCCACCGGCATCGCATCCAGCTCCGCCTGGGAGGGAAGCGGCTCACGCAGGTCCTTGGTCAGCATGTGTGCTACGTCGACGCGAAATCCATCCACGCCCCGGTCCGACCAGAACCGCAACGTCTCGAGGAATCCTTCCCGCACGCCCGGGTGGGCCCAGTTCAGATCGGGCTGTTCGACCGCGAAGTGGTGCAGCTACCACTGCCCGTCTGGTACCTGTTCCCAAGCGGCGCCGCCGAAGAGGGACACCCAGTCGCTCGGCGGTGAATCACCGTCCGGCCCTGACCCGTCGCGGAAGATGTAGCGATCACGTGCCGCAGAGCCAGGCCCGGCGGCTAGGGCCTCAAGGAACCACTCGTGCCGGTTGGAGGTGTGGTTTGGAACGATGTCGACGATCAGATGGATGTTCACTGCGTGCAGGGCCGAGACGAGCTCGTCGAAGTCATCCAGCGTACCGAGGCGGGGGTCGACGTTCTGATAGTCATCCACGTCGTATCCGCCATCAGCCAGTGCGGACGGGTAGAAGGGGCTGAGCCAGATGGCATCGACGCCCAGCCTTGCCAGGTAGTCCACCCGTGTAGTGATGCCCGGCAGGTCGCCGATGCCGTCACCGTTGGAGTCGGCGAAGCTTCGCGGGTAGATCTGGTAGACCACAGCCTGGCGCCACCAGGGGGCCTCCGGTGCGGAAGGTCCTCGGTTGGCGGCAACGGTTGTCGTGGAGGTCACTGTGTGCCTTCCCTTTCGTAGTCCACCCTGGGTCAGCCCTTGACTGCGCCCTGGGTGACGCCCTCCATCACCCAGCGCTGGGTGAATAGGTAGGCCACGATGGCGGGGGTCATCGCCATGAGGTACGAGGCGAAGGCGACGTTGTAGTTGTTGCTGAACTGGGTCTGGAAGATGCTCTGCACGACGGGCAAGGTCTGCTGCGCCGGGTCTGCGATGATCAGCGAGGGCATCATGAAGTCGTTCCAGGCGTAGAGGAAGGCGAAGATGCCCACGGTCGCGCTCATCGGGGCGAGCAGCGGGAAGATAATGCGCCAGAAGGTCTGCCAGGTGGATGCCCCGTCGATGCGCGCGCTCTCCTCGAGCTCCAATGGGACGGACCGCAGAAAGGCTGTGAACAGCAGAACGCTGAAACTCAGCTGGAACATGGTGGCCAGGAGCATGACGCCAGCCGGGTTGTCCAGTCCAACCAGCCCGGTAAGCCGGATCTGAGGCAGGGCCACCACCGGGAAGGGGATGAACATCGCCGCGAGCAGGTAGAAGAAGGAATACCGGAACACCCGCTTCTCCCAGTTGCGAGCGATCGCGAACGAGGCGAACGAGGCGAGCAAGATGGTTGCCCCTACCACCACCGCCGTCACCAGCGCCGAGATGCCCAGGGCGAGCGGAAAGTCGGTCAGGTTCCACGCGTCTCGGAAGCCCTGGACGCTAAACGGGGAGGGCAGCTTGAAGGCGCCATTGGGGTCAGTCGCCTGCTGCCCAGTCTTGAAGCTCATCGCGATGGTGACGAACAAGGGCGCCAGCACGGTCAGTGCACACAGCGCCAACACAATCGTGGTGGTCCAGTTGACCCGCTCGATCTTGGGGCGGGACGTACGACGGGGTTTGTCCCTTTTTTCCGTCACCGAGGGGCCGGACTGCGCGGCAAGCTTGCCCGGGGCAGCGGGGCTGGGTGTGATGGCCATCAGAGTTGACCCCTTCCGCGAGTCAGAGAGAGCTGGAGCACCGAGATCAGCACGGCGATAACGAAGAAGATGGTTGCGTTGGCCATCTGGTAGGCGTAGTCGCCGGATGAGAAGCCGCTGATGATGGTCATCGCGATGCTCCGCGTTGCGGTGCCGGGCCCGCCGTTGGTGAGGCCGACGATGATGTCATAGGCGTTGAGGTAGTTCTTGAACCCGAGGATGACGTTGATCACGACGTACCCGAACATCAGCGGCAGCGTGATCCGCAGCATCTTCTGCACGGACGATGCTCCGTCGATGTCGGCCGCTTCGTACACGTCACCCGGAATGGCCAGCAAGCCTGCGATGTAGATCAACATGGTCCCGGGCATCGCCTGCCAGGCCGTCACGATGACGATGGCGATCCACGCCAGGTCGGGGTTAGCCAGGATCGTGGTGGACAGGGTGTCCAGCCCCAGCGCCCTACCAAACTGAGGGAGGGTGTTGGAGAACAGGAACTGGAAGACGTAGGCAATGATGATTCCGGAGATCACCATCGGGATGACGAAGATGGCGCGCAGCGTCGATTTGAACCGGATGCGGGAGGTCAGGCCTACGGCCAGCAGGAACGCAATCACGTTGACCACGATGACGGTCGCGGTAGCGAACCCAAACGTGAACAGGTAGCTGCTCACGATGGCGGGGTCATCGAAAGCGACGAAGTAATTCGTCAGCCCGATGATCTCCCAGTCACCGAAGCCGATGGAGTTGGTGAAGCTGTAGAACAGGCCGATGATTGCGGGCACCGTGATTGCCAAGGTAAAGAGCAGCACGGAGGGGAGCAAGAAAAAGAAGTAGATCTTCTCGGTCTTGCGCTTGGCCGGTCGTTGGTCCGTCGGTTGGGCGGTTTTCGTTGCCATCTCTTGGTTTCCTTTGCTGTAACCGGTCACCGGCGCTGCGCCAAGCGCGCCCAGTCGGCGTCGACGACTCGCATCTGAGACTCCGGGTCGGCGCCGTAGACGATGCCTTGCAGGTAGTTGAAGAAGGGGATGGTCAGGGGGACCTGCACAGATGCGCCCTGGTAGACCTTCCCCTGGTCGTAGTACTCCTTCATGCCCAGAATCCGGGGGTCGGTCACCGGTGCCGCCTCCTCCGTGGTCCCGAACCCGAGTTGCGAAGCGTTGTACTCATCCATCACGTCCTGCTCGAACAGGTAATCCAGGAACTCACGGGCGGCCTCCTTGTTGGATGAGTCCTCGGGAATCCAGGCCGCCAGGTCGAGGTTGACCCGCACCCGCAGGTCATCCGGATCGTCGGTCATCGGCAGCGGGAATGTGCCCACCTCAAGGTCGGGGGAGGTCACGGCGATCTCGCCCAGAGCCCATGGGCCCTGCAGGTACATGGCTGCCTGACCCTGCGCGAACGCCGAGTTTCCATCGCCATAGCCTTTGCCGTTCGCGTCCTCGTTGACGTAGTTCTCGGTCAGCTCAAGCATCTGCTCGGTGGGAGGCACCATGGTCTTCTCGAACGAGACCGGGGAGTTCGGACCGACGTCAGCGCCCAGCGCATCGAGCTCCTCGAAGAACTCGACCGTGTTGATCGACCCGCCCACCGAGTAGTCGAACCAGCCCTGCCCGATCGTCCACGGCTCGCGGAAGGTCGCGTAGAACGGGGTGACACCATCGGCTTCGAGCGCGGCGCACACCTCGATGAGTTCGTCCCAAGTCTGAGGCACCTCCAGGTCGTGCTCGGCGAAAATCTCCTTGTTGTAGATCACCGACGCCGCCATCACGGAATACGGCAGAACACTTGTGCGGTCCGGGTAGGTCGCGTACTGGTCGACCAGCTCCTGCAGGTCCGGGCGGATGCGCTGGGCGGCCTCGGTGTCAGACAGGTCGCTCAACGTCCCACGCTCGACGAACCGGGCGATCTCCATGTTGTAGTTCAGCAACCCGACGTCAGGCGGGCTCCCGCGAAGGAAGCTGGCCTGCAGGTTCGAAGACGTGTCCAACACGACGCGCACCTCATCCTGCGAAGCGTTGTACTCCTGCACCAACTCGCGGAAGTAAGGGATCGCCTCGGGCTTGCTGAGGTGAAATCGCACTTCATCGGAACCGCGGGCGGAGCATCCAGCCGTAACGCCTAGGAGCGCCAGAGCGCCCACCACAGCACCGGCCGCGCGGCTCATACGTAGTTTGTCTGCAGACACCATTCTCCTCCGGTCTTCGGCGCTCACCCCCCGCTGTGGAGTAAATTTGGGCTCCGAATCAATTGGTTAAGTAACAATGGCACCAAGACCGAAGGAGGTCAAGAGTGGTGACTAACTCTCAACCGACCGCCGCGCAGCGTCCAGCGCGTCTGGACGCGGTCCTGTCTTTTGCCTGGGACCGAACGGCATTCACCGCCTCGGACGCCATGGCCGGCACCGGGCTGACCAGGTCGACGACAATCGAAGGGATCGACGAACTGCTCCAGTTGGGGTTACTGCGGGAACTGCCCAACGCACGGCAGGCCGGGGAGTACCTCAAGGGCCGTCCGGCGCGACGCGTCGAGTTGAGCGCGGACGCCGCAGTGCTGGTCGGCGTCGACGCCGGACAAGCGCACCTCACGGTCACCGTGGCCGACCTCAGTGGTGCCCCGCTCATCACGCGGCGCCACGACCTCGACCACGACAGCACCGAGGAGCGTCGAAATGCCATTGCGGGCGGCGTCGACCAGGCGTTGCGGGCCGCCGGTCGAGGCCGCACGGACGTTCTGTCCATATGTCTAGGCGTCCCCGCGCCGGTGGATGCCCATGGGGTCTCCCCAACGCACTACGACGGCTTCTGGCAGCGCATGAACCCAGACCTGACGGAGCTCTTCTCCACCTGGGCGCCCCTGTTGAGCGTGGAGAACGACGCCGCGCTCTCCGCATTCGCAGAAGGGGCTGTGGGCGTCGCTCAGGGATGCTCGGACTACGTATCGCTGCTGGCCGGGAATCGCCTGGGCGCCGGGGTTGTGATCGACGGACGTCTGCTGCGTGGAGCGCACGGAGGGGTGGGCGAGTTGGTTATCTTCGACTGGGTTGTCGGCGTCGGATCGGCAGACGGGCTAGGCGTCCGCGCCGCGCGCTGGGCCCGTCAAGCCGTGGCCGAGCAGAAGGTCTCCGCCGACGGAGCCTTGGCGACCGTCGCACCCGAAGATATCGACGGAAAACTGGTGTTCGACCTCGCCGCTGCCGGAGACCCCGACTCGCTGCGGATCGTCGAACGCGTGAGCCACGTGCTGGCGCGTGTGGCCGGGGTGCTTGCCTGCATGTTCAACCCAGAGCTGATCGTCGTCTCTGGGGCGCTGTCCCCCGGGGTGGAGCATGTCGTTGCCGGTGCCCAAGAGGAACTACCCTCCGTGCTTGATCTGCCGCCTCCCCGAGTGTTGACCTCGACTTTGGGCGCCGACGTCGTGGTCAATGGTGCCGTCGCCGCGGCCATGGCAAAGGCCCGAGCCCACGGCCTGGACATCTGGCTCCAGCGACAGGCCCCCGGGGAGGAGATGCATCCCGTGGGGTGACGCGTCCAAGGTGGTTCTGAGCGGCGGCGCACGTCCCTTTGTTCCCGGGTGAGCCCAGTCGATGAGGCCGGAATCGCGTATGGGTGGAGAAGAGCTCCCCGCGCGCCCATTGCTCAATCTCCTACCTGCAGAACTTCACGCCCAGACCCACGAGAAGTACGACCTCGGATCACAACCTCGCCTACGACCTCTATCTGCTTCTTCCAAGGCGCAACGAAGATCAAGACTCGTTGCAACACGATCGGCTTCAGCGACAGGGCAACCCTCGACGAAGGCTCGATGTGGCCCACGACGTTCGCGCTTCACGCGTGCGATGCCACCAACAACAAAGGCTCAGCGCATTGGTTCACGAGGCCATCGCCTGACTGAATTGACTACCCCGCTCCCCTTGACGGAGCGTTGACCGATCGAGGAACGCTGTGTGGCACGGGACGTGGATCGGGTCCCGGATGCTCGGGCTTTACTGCTCTCACGTGCTCAGCGTGGCCCACCTAATTGAGTCTCGCGCTGATAGCTACCCTTACGACAACCGCACGCCTCTGCCCGCAGACGCTTCGATTGTCTCAGCTATTGCGCTATGTGATGGAGAGCGGGTAGGTGTGGCCCACGAACTCCACGCCAGGATGCATGATTACTCAGGAGAAGGTTGGAAGGAGTGGTCTGAACGCCTTACCCCAGATCTTCGGGAACTTCTGCGCCAACAACGGGTCATGCCGACCCGCTAGACGGAAACAGTTAGGTAGGACGCGGGTGACGTTAGACCCGTGATGAGGCTGCGCCGCCCCTCTGCGCGCTGCTCGCTGTCGTCCAGGAGATAGGTGTAGATGTGGATTCTCAGGAGTAGTAGTCGTTCCCCCGGGAGAACTCGACGAACGTGCACGCCCCATCCCCGATGGTCCATGCATCATGCCCGGGTGGCAGAAGCATCACATCACCGGCAGAAAAGTCTTCCCGTGATCCATCGGCCATGACCACCCGCAGCGTCCCGGCGGTCACCAGGGCGACATGGGGCAATTCACACAGATCGGTCCCGGCGTAGACTTTCAGATCGGTGCTCCACTTGGCTCCGACGTCAAACGTCACCTCGGTGACGGCGACACCTTCCAACTCGGCGGTCTTCTTCGAAATCAGTCCGTGACTCTCGGCCGCGACGTCACCGAGACTGGCCTTCTGCATTTGCGTGTTGTATACCGTCATGTCGAAATTCCTCTCAGCGCTCCTGCGTCGAAATCAACTCCACTCTCCACCTTACTCGGCCTTTGACAGACGTCGCTGGGGACCTGAGGGGGCTGCCCAAGGTGGTCCGAGCATATCCGTTCGAGGAACCCCAAATAGAAACGATGCAGGTCAGCAGGTGCAACGTTGAGCGAGCGTCCCGTTTGTCAACGGCAGCTGAAATCTGACCCCCTAGCGGCAAGGCAAAGTTGACCCCTTGCATGTCAGTTTTCCTTCTTGGTTGGTGGCCGTTGGGACGCGGCCAAGGTCTCTGCCTTTGAGCCGGTAGGAGTCGCCTTTGAGGGCGATGACGTCGGCGTGATGGACGAGGCGGTCGATCATTGCGGCAGCTACGACGTCATCGCCGAACACTTCGCCCCACCGGCCGAAGGGTTTGTTACTGGTCACGATCAGGGAGGCCCGTTCGTACCGAGCGGACACGAGTTGGAAGAACAGGTTCGCTGCTTCGGGGCTCGAACGGGATGTACCCAACTTCGTCGATCACCAGCAATGGGTACCTGGTGAGCTTGCGCAGCTCGGCTTGCAGGGTGCCGTCGTGGTGGGCTGCGGCGAGGCGGTCTACCCATTGCGACGCGGTCGCGAACAACACGCGGTGCCCGGCTTGGCAGGCTCGGATCGCTAACCCGGTCGCGAGGTGAGTCTTGCCTGTGCCGGGTGGGCCGAGGAAGACGACATTCTCCTTGCCAACGACGAAGTCCAGGGTGCCCAAGTGGGTGATCTGCTCGCGTTTGAGCCCGCGGGCATGCTCGAAATCAAACTCTTCCAGGGACTTGCGGGCGGGGAGTTTCGCGGCGCGGATCCGGCCCTCACCGCCGTGAGATTCCCGGGCAGCAACTTCACGCTGCAAACAGGCCGCGAGGAACTCCTCATGCGTCCATGACGATTCCCGGGCCCGATCAGGCCAACCTGCTGATCGAGTCCCGCAACGTAGGCGCTTTCAACGCCCTGGTCAGGTACTCCAACTGCGCAGTGGTGTCTTTGCTTGTCGTGGCGGCCATCACGCGACTCCACCATCGATACCGAACGCGATGTCGTACGCGCTCAGGTCACGCACGCTCACTTCTTGAACAGGCGTTGCTGATTCCAGGTGGGAACGGTCCCACCTGGCTGCTTTCGCCGCCGCCAGGTGAGCTGGGTCGCTGATCGTTTGGTGCCTAGCCCAACACCGCTCGTGAGTTGGCCACTACCTCACCCCCGCACCACGCGGTGACCGTGGCAGTGTCGGCGCGGACCTCAATACGTGGACCGATTGCCTTGGGGTTCACCGAGTAGTCGTTGGCGTCCAACCGGAGGTAGTAGTCCCTGGGTAACCGGGTCGACCACGCCCACCCCGTCACCGGGGGAACTGGTGGCAGCGCCAACATCGCCGCCCGGTCCGCGCTCACCCGTTCGGTGGGTGAGCAACCCAACACGCGCATCGTCCTGGTGTTACTCGTTGCCACCCACTGCGACATTTGAGCATTGAAATCGGCTGGTGAAGTGAACACCCGGCCTGGCAGGAACGACCGCTCCAGGTGGTCATGAAACCTCTCCACCAACCCCTTAGCCTCAGGGTCAGCCGGTTTACACACGATCACTTTCGCGCCGAGCACACCACGGAACGCTTGGCAGGCACCGGTCAGTTCGACCTTGCGGGCTCGCCACCTACCAATCGCGCCTTCACCGTCCCACACCAATGTCTTTGGCACCGCGTCGAGGGCCTCCAGGAGTTGCCACCACCCGGTGAACAATTCCTGCTCCCCGCGGGTAGGCAGCAGCACCGCGCCGCGCCACCTGGAATATCCGCTGACCATCGTCAACACCGGCAACTGCTTCGCCGACCGCTCCTGGCCCCAACCCACCGGGATCGTGACCGGCGGGAACCAGAAATCGAACTGGGCCACCTCACCGGGCTCATAAACGGTCCGCGAGGCCGGGTCCGGCGGCAAATACACCGGCCGCAACTCAGCAACCCGATAACGCAACGACCGGATCGAGTACTGCCAATTGATCCGCTCAGCGATCACCGTCGCCGGCATCGTCGGCCACGCCGACAACAACTCCCGGATAGCCGGCTCCGTCCGGGTCAACAATCGAACCCAGGCCGGCCGCGCATACACCGGTGGCCCGGTCGCGGCCACCGCCCGCTTCACCGTGTTCTTCGAACAACCCATCGCCCGGGCGATCACCTTGATCGGCATGCCCTCGCTACGGCGCAACCGACGAATCTCAGCCCAATCTTCCACGCCCAACACCCGCTTCCTCCCATCCTCGACATAAGGACAGGATCTCGGCAAGGGGTTCAGGTACCCAGCTTGCCACTAGAGGGTCAGTTTTCACGTGCCGTCGAC
>CAVVNI010000004.1:0-1041257 GCA_963749585.1 uncultured Actinomycetota bacterium | reverse complement strand
GGAATGGGGCATCTGGGTGGACGCGTTGGCCCTCGCCAGATTTCGTGAGTGGGACTGTTGCAGATACACCGCAGAGAGCGGAGACTCGCAGCACGATCGAATGCACGGACATAGGTTCCCGGGAGCCCACATGGTCGACAGCGAGGCCGAACGCCCACCCGAGGGCGCCCTTAAGCGCGGAATCGGCCGGTTGCAAGCGCACCCCCTAATCGTTATCGTCGTCGCTGTCGTGGGCATCGGGGCATTCATGATCAAGGCAGAAGACGTGTTTATCTGGGGCCGCGACAAAGTCAACTCCGTCGTCAATCCGGACTCGGCCGAATACCAAGCACTGCAGACGCTCGACCTGGACACTCGGCTGGAGTATTTCGAGGCAAACTTCGGCACCGCCAGAGCGGTCTACGACCTTTGCGAGGATGCACTTGTCTGCGCTGACGAGGGAGAAGACGATCCCCGGATGTACGTCCACGGGACTGATGACGTGGTGATCAGAGCAGTCTTTCAGAACGAGCAACTTGAAATGTACGCAGTCACGCTGATGAGCGACGAACTCGCGCCGGAGATCGAGTGGTTGGACTTGCGCCTTGGACGCCTCGGCGAGGCGTCGTTTGCAGAGGCGCTTGAGGAGGTCGAGGCCATTGATGGCCCGACTGACCTTGAGGTCTTTATGGGCCCCCAGGCCGTGGCATATGCAGAGGTCGTAGCAGCTGGAGCCCCGGCTCGCTACCGAGGCCTGCTTTTGGCACACGCCCCAAACGGGTATTCGGGTTCCGGAACCTCCTTCGACACGGATGCTGCACTGCAGATCTCCGACTCGCAGATCGGGGGTCAGCCACCCGCTCCTGACGTCGTTGACAAGTTCCGTTCCTCGACGACCCTAAACACATTCGGTGAGTTTCGTGACGATGGCAGCACTGTCGGAGTCTTCCTGCACGAGGCCCAGAACGCCATCCCGTTGCTGTTCGTCGGCACCGAGCTCTAGCCATCGTGCGGAGAAGCCTCGCTCGGCAGTCTTTAGACGGCATGCGCCGTCGGACTCGGACTCGGGCTCTCGCTCGGCGCTGCGAGCGCTGGACGATGGGGACCACTCAACGGTTGACTGGTGGCTCGACAGCTTCGCCCCGGTAGCCCTCTGTGGGCGCCTTGACGCGGCAGATAGACGCAACGAGACTTTCTCATTGATTGGGGTATGAGCGTGCGCCGCAAGCCTGGTCTTCTCTCGACTGCGCTCGCGGTGGCTTACCGGTCCCAACGCGCTGACGGACCCACCGACGTGGCATGTGCGATGGCGCTTCCGTTCAGGGAGCGCATTTGGACTTGGTGAGGAAAGTAGTGGACTGTCGGTGGCATGGGTGGCCATGGTGTGACGATGAGGACCAAGGTCTACGTCGCTCGCCAGTTGATCACTTCCCCCAGTGAGCCCATACCCGACTGGAGAACTCGATCCCTGGCCGTGATTGGGGAAATGGGTTTTGCTCAGGTGATGCTTCGCGCGAGCCAGGGGGACCCGTTCGAGACCAGCACCGAGGCTTCCGCCTTGGAAGACTTCCGTGATTTGGTCCAGAGCGCGGGCAGCGCCTTTGATGCCGAACGCTGGATGTCAGTCAGTGATGACCGGGGCGACGTCGGTGTGGTCCTTCCTCAGCTCCTTCCCGAGGATGCCTCGATTGGGATCCTGGCGTACTTAGCCGTGATGCCGGAGCGACGTGGCTCAGGGTTGGGCGGCAAGCTTCATCGCTACGGACTGCTGCGCCTGAGCGACATGGGCGCCACCGAGTATCGGGGCTCCACCGATGCCGCGAACGCGCCGATGCGTGCAATCTTCGCGGCGAATGGCTGCACCGAGCGCTAGTTCATCTGTCAGAACGAGAATATCTGCGAACCCAGTGTTCACGGGTGCGGAGTCGGCAGGTCACACCTGCTCGAAGATAAGATGCACTACCGAGCAGACCTGCCCAACTGATACCACGTCATGCCCGCGCCCACTGGCGGGGATACACGCAGGTTGCGACCGCCTGCAAGGGACGGATTGGCTGCCTATGTGTCGACACGCAACCACACGGCCGAGCGTCCTGTGCCCTGAGGTTGAGAGGCCCTTCGTCTTGAGGACGAGACAGGTGGTGGGATCGGTGACTCCGGGTAGCGCGGCCCTGATGTCGGAGATGGCAAAGACGGGCGCACCGTGACTGGTCCCGCCACCGGGTTGGGCTATTCGTGGACGATCCTGGTCCCTAGCACCTCCAGGAACTGCGCGATCAAGGCGGGGTGCGCCGGCCACGCGGGGGCGCTCACGAGCGTGCCGTCGGTGACGGCTTGGTCCACCAAGATGTCGGCGGCGGTCCCACCCCCTAGGGTCACCTCCGGCCCGACGGCCGGGTACGACGAGACCGTCCTGCCCTTCACCACGCCCGCGGCGGTCAGGATCTGGGGGCCGTGACAGAACGCGGCTGTGGGCTTGTCGCGTTCGAAGAAGTGCCGCACGACGTCCAGGACCTCGCTGTTGAGGCGCAGGTACTCGGGCGCGCGACCACCCGGAATGACCAGGGCGTCATAGTCCGCCGGGTCCACCTCGGCGAAGGTCGCGTTCAGGGCGAAGTTGTGCCCCGGTGTCTCCCGATAGGTCTGATCGCCCTGGAAATCGTGGATGGCTGTGCGGACCGTGTCGCCCGCAACCTTGTCCGGGCAGACCGCGTGCACCGTGTGCCCTACTGCCTGCAGTGCCTGGAACGGCACCATGACCTCGTAGTCCTCGACGAAGTCGCCGACCAGCATCAGGATCCTCTTGCCCATGATCATCTCCCAGGGGTACGACTTAGACGCGCACTCTGCGCCCGCTCCACGCTACTCAGGGCACGGTCTCGTGGCCATGTTTTCGGGGCGCTTCCCACCTTCAGCGCCTGACTTGTGACGCAATGACGCTGCTGAGGACGGCCGAATCGGGAGCGCCGGCAGTTCTCACAGACGGCCCAACTACGTTCTTTGGCAGTCGGCAGGCACCTCATTGCCGTGTCCGTCTGATCAAGAGGCGAGCAGTTCGTTGACCGCCTCGGCGACGACGTCGGGATGATCCTCGGGGGCGGTAAGTGAGCAAACTGCCAGCGAGCGTCGAGCGCGCGGACGATGCCACGTAGTGCTATGACGTCAAGCGAGCTTAGGAATGAGGTCCCACCCGGCCCACCTTGAGTACGCGCCCAGCACCCGCGTCGGACATGAACCGATCGGCGAGCACAAAGACACATACCGCGCCACGGCCAGGACGGAGTACCTGTGGGTGGTGCGGCGCAGGCAAGGTACGCAATGTCGGGTGTGCAGTGCCAACCAGGCAACTGCACCTCCTCAGCACCTGCCTGGAAGTCGGCAAGGACGGGGTCGAGGTCAACACTCATGGGGCGAACGCTAGAACCACCTGTTGGGTGATCACGGCTGGGGGATAAAAGGCTGCCCGCCCACTCCGCCTACAGAGGAAAGTGAGAGCGCATGGTTGTCGTAGCGAACGCTCAATGGAACCGATGCTAAAGCGGCGTATAGACGCACCGATGCTAAAGCGGCGTATAGACGCGCTTTCACCCGCGTCGAGACGAGGGGGTGTCCGTGTGGTCAGGCCTGACCAGCTGCGTTGACTTTCACTCCCTCCGCAGGCGTACTGTCGATGCGCGGGTAGCCCTGAGGCCAGCTCATCCGGTAGTCGTCTGCGGCGGCAAGTGTGTTGAATTCCAATACGGAGACTTGGTGCTCAGTAAGCGCATCAAGGACCTGTTGTGGATGGGCCCGGAAGAACTCGCGCCTGTGGTTCACCTTGTTCAGCCGCCGAGCGGCGAACTCTCGGTGGAGCATCGCTTCGATAGTGACGGCATCCTCGCTGAAGAACAGTGCGTGGACGTCGAAGTTGAACGGAACCGACGCGTCGCTGAGTTCGCGGATCCGGTCTTCAGGCTCGAGGCGACGGGTCATTCCAATCTTGACGACGCCCTCACCGAAGGCGCCGATGTTCGAGATAACGTATACGTATCCGGCGCGGATATTGGCAGCCCGATAGTCAGCGTCTGCGATCTCGGCGTCGATGCGGTCGAGTTCGCCTTGGAGAGCCGCAGCCCCCTCGGCATCGCCTGACTCGCGCATCCGTTGGATGGAGTTCAGGTAGTGGTTTCGTTCCTTGTCCAAACGTTCCTTCTCGCGCTTGATCTCGGCTTCAAGGGCCTTCTGCTCACGAAGTTCTGCCCGCCGCTCACGCTCCTTCTCGCGGTCTGCGGCCTTGGCCTGCTGGTGACGAGCCGCCAGCTCGAGTTCCTTCAGACGCAGCCAGTGGTACCGATCTGTGACCGAGAGATCGATCATCTGGCCCTGCTTAGCAATCTGCTCCCGCGCCTTCGACAGACGCTTCTGCGCCGAGGTCAGGTTGCCCGCCTTGACGGTCTTGACCGCGTTCTCTGCCTCGGCGTTATAGGCGCGTAACATGATCCGGCTCATCTGGTTGACGAAAGTCTTCCCCTTGGACGCGGAGTTGTTGAACGTGAAGTTCGAGGTCGCCGTGATGGCCGAGCCCACTTTGTTGTTCTGCCGGATCTCCGAGCGAAGCGCCTCAAGTTCGGTCGCCAACACAGCGGACGACTCCGCTGGGTGCTCGAAGTCGAAAAGGCCTACCGCTTCGAGCCCGATGCGATCCCTGTTCACAATCAGCTGCTGGTCGAGCTCGGTGGCTTGGCGCTCCAAGTCCGTGACTCGGCGGCGCGCGGCCAATTCGGCCTCGCGCTGAGCGTGGATGCGTCCTTCACGGGCCGCCATCTCGAGCACGCCCATCTCGGACAGCAAACCTTCGCAACGCGCCACGTGTTCATGGAGGCCCTGAATCTCAGCCTGTAGCTGGGTGGCAACTCGCTTGGCGTTGAATTGGGCGCAACCTTCGCTGTCGATAGCGCGATCCGACGGACTGTCCCGACGTCGACCGGGCCTTCAAGTCTGATGACCGCCCAGACTCGAACCCGATTGAAGGCCACCGCCGGGAACGCTCGACTCTCGACACGAACGCGTGAGCAATACTCACGCTGGAGCCGGTGGGTGGGCGCGGCAGAACGTGCGCACGGCCTCGTTGACGAGCTGTGGGCGCTCGAGATTGCTCATATGGCCAGCACCGTCGATGATGTGCAGCTTGGTGTCCGGGATCGTCTCCTGGAACTGGACAGCGACGCGCAGCGGCGAGCGAGCATCCGACGCGCCCCAGATCAGCAGGGTGGGGGCGGCGATGTGCGGCAGCAGGTCGCTCAGGTCGGTTTCGGCCATGATCGCCAGCTCGCGCCCGAGCGTAGTGGGGCGGACGTCGGCAGCGATGGCGACGAGCAAAGGCACTAACTCCACTGGCGGGTCGCCCGCGAACAGTCCGGGCAGCCTCGGGTCGAAGTCGGCTTCTGATGCTGCGAGGATCTGACGGGCGCCGTCGGTCCGGGCACGAACTTCGCTTGTGGGTAGTGACCCTCTCCACCCGGCGTAGGTGTCGATCATGATTAGGGTCGCGACCCGTCCGTCCGCCAAGAAGGACCAAGAGCGGATCGACCCGCAACCGTCGCGGCACAGAGCTTCACCCGACTCCTGCAGCTACTCAATGTCCAGCTCGCCGAGTACGACGGCGCCATCGCCGCCGCCGTTGCTGAACACCCCAACACTGCTATATTCGCCAGCTTCCCCGGCGTCGGACCGGTCACCACCGCAGTCCTGCTCGCCGAGATCGGCGAAAGACCCGGACGATACCCCCGCCCGCAGGTGCTGCTCTCCGAAGCGGGCTGGCCCCGGTCACCCGCTCCTCCGGACGCTCCCGCAACGTCCGGTTCCGCTACGCCGCGAACACCCGGCTCCGCGAGAGTGCCATGTGGGTGAGCCTACAACCCGTGAAGAAGTCGACCTGGGCCACAGCCGGTTCAAGAAACTCCGCGCCGACCTCGTCCTGGGCACAACCTGGAGGTACTTGCTGGCACCGGGTGTATTGAGTGACGCAGCCCTCTCGATCATATGTAATGGGCCATGACACTCGAATACCCGACCCCGAGGAAGAGTGAGTCTGAGACCACGCCGCCAGAGAACACCGAGCCCGGCTCCCAAGATAAGCTGCCCACGATCTTGGGTGTTGAGGTGCGCGAACTGACGACTCCGGTTGCCGTACGGCTGAGCCGCTATCGCATTGCCACGATCCTTCGAAACACGGATGTCGAAGAATCCTTCGAGAACTTCACACCAGATGGACCGTGCAGGGACGACAACCCGTCCGAGGGTCTCGTGCGAGAAGCGCGCAATTGGGGATCAGGGATCTGGTCTCTACCGCGGCGGAAGTCGAAGATGCGAGGCAAGAAGCAGGTGCTTACTCTTCGCATCGGGACGGTGGCATCCGATGATCAACGCAAGCCAACTCGGAGGTATCTCCGCAAGCGCGAGTACGGCATCAGCGAGCTACCGATCTTCCGCGTTGACCTAGCGGAGGTCGGCACGGCGCGTGACGATGGTGGCGACACTGGAGCTGCCAACGGCGCGCGTCAGCGTCAAGAAGCGGGTGAAATCGACGCCCTGTCACCGGCGCAGCCTCAACAGCGTGACTACGACGCCATCCGGCTCTCCCTGTACGCCGAGGCAATGAACGCATGGCGCCAGCTCACTGACGTCCGCTTCCGCCTGATGAGTCTTCTGCCAGCCATCTCCATCGTCGCGTTCGTCCCACTACTCCTCGTTATCCAAGGACGAAACCCGTTCCTTACCCTGTCTGGACTCGTGCTCGCGCTGCTCGGACTGGGCCTCACGCACGGTCTTCACATCTATGAGTCGCGGAACGAGGGGCTTTACAACGATCTCATCTCCCGCGCCCGGCGAATCGAGGCCGAGCTTGGAGTGGATACCGGAGTCATGCTCGGGCGCCCCGCACCTCCTTCACCGTGGGTCAATCACGGGCGGGCTACGCAGTGGGTGTACCGGTGCGTGAAGCTCGCATGGTTGACGGTTGCCACCGTCCTCGCCGTAGCAACCGTGGTGTTCGCTCTCGACTGGATGTGAATCGCACGGACCCCTGGCCCGGCTACCCTGACAGTTTTGGTGTGGCAATCATGCCGCGGTGACGACGGCGGGGAAGGAACCGAACTCGTGCAGAAAACCGTGTAGCCGAGGCGGAGAGCGGCGGGAGCAGCCTTCGATCCGCTCGAAGATCGACGCGGCGAGCTCGACCCGGGAGGACCAGTCGCGGCGGTCGAGGAGTTCACGCTGCATGGTCGACCAGAACGACTCGACCGGGGCGTTGTCGACCGAGGAGGGGCCCCGGCCCACCGACCCGAGGAGGCCTGCGGCGTGCAGGCGGTGCAAGACCCGGCTCGCGTGTACCGACCGGATTCAACTCATGGAAGCAGCACCGGCTGGTGGGGACGGACGCCGACCAGTTCACCGCCGCCTACCTGCTCGGCGCCATCGGCACCGAGAACACAGCCGGTCTCGACGGCTGCGCGCAGTGGTCGCTCACGCAGGACATCGGGTCCTACACCGTGCCTGGGCCTAAGAGTGGTTCCCGCGCAGGGGGACTCGGTCGCCTGGTTCGACGTCTCCGGGTACCTCGGCGGAGCCAGCCACGCGATAGAGCTGCCCCACCTGCTCCCGGACCGCAACGGCCGCGCGGACGCGGAGCAGTTCACCGAGGCCGACCAGTAGCTGGCCGACGAGCGCGATTGGCCGAAGCCCCAACCGGGCGCGGGGGAAGTACTGGTCCAGGTGCACGCGGCTTCGGTGAACAACACCGATATCTGGACCCGTGAGGGCGCCTACGGACTGCCCGGAGACCCAAAGGCCAAGGCAGGCTGGCGGGGGCCCGTCACCTTTCCACGAATACAGGGCGGAGACATCGCCGGGGTGATCACGGCGATCGGTCCCGGGGTCGATGCAAGTCGGGTGGGGCAGCGGGTGGTGGTCGATCCGGCGCTGTACCGCGACGAAACACCGGACGCGCCACCGGTGGGACTGCTCGGCAGTGAGGCAGATGGCGGCTTTGCCCAGTTCGTGGTGGTCAGCGCAGCTCAGGCCCACGACATGACCGGTTCCTCACTCTCGGATGCACAGTTAGCTGCCCTGCCGGTGGCTTACGGAACGGCCATGGGCATGTTGGAACGCGCCGGAATTAACAACGGTGAGACCATCGTGGTCACGGGGGCCTCGGGGGGAGTCGGCTTGGCCTTGGTCCAGCTCGCGGTGGCGCGCGGCGCGAAAGTGTTGGCGGTGAGCAGCGGTGACAAGGCGGGAGCCGTGCTCGACGCTGGAGCATCTCACGTCGTCGATCGCAACGCCCAGGACATAGCCGCACAACTCGAGGAGCAGAGCCCAGGTGGTCTCGACGCCGTTGCCGACATAGCAGGCGGACCACTGCTGGCCGAGCTGTTACCCCTGATCGGCGATGACGGCCGATGGGTCATCGCCGGTGCCGTTGCTGGCCCCGTGGTCGAATTCGACCTACGCCGCCTCTACTTGCACAACATCCGTCTGATCGGTTCCTCGATGTACACCCGCAACCACTTCGCTGTCCTGGCCCAGGCAGCACGCGATGCCACTGTCCACCCCGTCATCGCTAGCCACTATGCCCTAGAGGACATCGCCACCGCCCAAGAAGAGTTCAAGCGTGGGCACCACGTCGGAAAGATCGTGCTCACGGTCAATTAGCAAGCGTTCGGTCATCGATCCTCGGCGGGACACGCAGTTGGTGCGTCTGGCGATCACCTGCAGGGGCTCAAGGCTGCTTCGGTAGCGGTTCCCCATACGCGAATCGATCTCGTGGTCGTCGCAGCTGGAGTGATTCGCGGCGGCGTGAACGTACCGGCGTAATCCAGCGAACATTGGGCCAACACTTACTCAAGGCCGGCCTTTGGGGTGGCTACTGCTCGTGCCGGGCTCCTAGATTGAAGCCAGTTCTGCTTCCTCGTCTAGGAGGTCTCATATGTCATCATCGGCCACCGGAAAATTCGGCTCCGACGACGCCGCTGTCGATGACCAGGGGGGCACTGCGGGAATCGACTTCCGCACGGACGAGGAACCGGATCTGTCCACCCGCGACAAAGTCTTTCGTTGGGCCATCGTTGCTGTCCTGTTCTACGGACTGATCGCCTCGATCGACATCATCGGCGATGGCTTCAAGGCAGCCACTGGCAGCCAGGCAGAGGAACTCTTCTCCTACGCCGACAACCCGATGATCGGCCTGATCATCGGCCTCTTGGCGACCACGCTGATCCAATCCTCCTCCACGACCACCTCCATCGTGGTGGGCCTAGTGGCCGGAGGCCTGCCGGTCTCGATCGCAGTCCCTATGGTGATGGGCGCCAACGTTGGCACAACGGTGACGAACACGCTAGCCAGCTTGGGCACCGTGGGCCAAAAAGGTCCTTTCCGCCGCGCCTTCGCCGCCGCGACCGTGCATGACTTTTTCAACCTGATGGCGGTGGCCATCTTCTTGCCGTTGGAGATCCTCACCGGATTCTTGCAAAAGAGCGCCGCCTGGCTGGCGGGAATCTTCGCAGGCTCCGATGGCGCCAACACCGACGACGCGGACATCATCAGCATGGCCACTAAGCCGGTGGTGGACTCCGTAACGTGGGGCACTAGTTTCGTGGACAGCGAGGTGGCGCAGGGGGTCGTGTTGGCCATCATCGGTGCCGCCGGTATTTTGATCGTGGTGCGCCTGCTCGGGATGGTCCTTGGCCAGTTAATGGTCGGACGGGCCAAGATGCTGCTGCACAAGAGCATCGGACGAGGCCCGCTGGCAGGGATGACCGCCGGTGTCGGGGTCACCGTTTTGGCCCAGTCCTCGTCAGTGAGCACTTCGCTGATGGTGCCGTTGGCCGCCGCTGACTCCTTATCGCTGAAGCAGATCTACCCTTACACCATCGGCGCCAATGTCGGCACCACTATGACGGCCTTGATCGCGGCGCTGGCTGTCACGGACAACGCCGACGAAGCCTTGACGATTGCGTTGGTGCATCTGTTGTTCAATGTCTTCGCGGTCGCTTTGATCTACGGCGTGCCCGTGCTGCGCAAGCTGCCCCTTATGGGAGCGACGGCCCTGTCCGAGGCCGCGACCAGGAACAAGTGGTATGTCGTGTTATGGGTGATCGGGGTCTTCTTTGTGCTGCCTGGCGCCCTCGTGTTTCTGTCCGTGATCATCTGAACCGACCTAGAATCTCGGTGGAGGTAGAAATCATGAATGAGCGGAACAGTGACCAACACGACACCAGCCAACAGGAACCCGCCGATGGGCAGGGACAGAACTACGACCTCGACGATCTATCCGAGGACGATTTGGGGCAGATGTTGGGCGAGGCCGAACGTGCTCTGCGCGACATTCGCACCGAACTTCACGAACGTCGGATCATGGCCCACGCGGGAATTGACCTGGAAATGCCCAAGCAAGACCTCAACGAGGCCCGGGGCCGCTGGGCCCACTTCTTCGAGTTCGTCCGCCAGTTGAGCGCCCAACGCGAAACTACATCGTCAGACCACTGACCGTTCCAGTAACGGGATGACTGTCGGCCGCTTGAACACGCGAATATCACGATGATATCCTTGTGGCATGGACGTATTGATCAGAGATCTGCCAGCTGAGGTCCACGCAGAGCTGACCCGGCGTGCCGCCGTCGAGGACAAGAGCCTGCGTGCCTATCTGCGCGAGCTGCTCACCGAGCACGTGGCGATCCCTTCCATGGATCAGTGGCTTGCGCACCTTCGCGAACTCGGACCAAGCCATGTTGACGGGCCACCGGGAGCAGAGATCGTTGCTGACGCTCGCGCTGAAGATGACGAGCTGATAGGCCGTTGAGCGTCGTTGTGGTCGATGCGGCCACCGTCGTCGATCTGATCTGTGACCTGCCCGCCGCCGATCCGTTTAGGCAACGCCTGGCTGCGGCGGATGCTGTCGCCGTGCCCGCCCACCTCGATGCAGAAGTGCTCTCGGCACTGGGACGACTCAAGCGCGCTGGTCGGCTGATGCACGAGGCTGAACGAGTCGAGGCACTTAGCACCTTCGGTGCCAGCCGTTGGCCTCTTCAGGCTCTCCTTCCGTTCGCGTGGGCACTCACGGACCGTATCGCGGTGCGTGACGCCCTCTATGTCGCGCTAGCCGCATCACTCGACGCCACCCTGATTACCTCCGATGGCCGTCTACGAAGGGGCGCGGCGGGCATCGTCAATATCGCTGCACCAGGCGAGCGATACCTCTAGCCGATCCCCTGCGGGCCGGTTCCGGGAGTCGGCTCAGCGCCGACTATGACCGCACGAGTACGCGAGACTGGGAGGGTGAGCAACGACGCCGGGAGCCGCGCCTGGCTGGGGCTGCCACGCAGGATCTATCTCGACACCTCGGCTCTACAGAGCATTCACGACTTCGGAGAAGTGATCTTCGAGGGTGAGCCCTTTGCCCCCGTCGGGCGGGCCGCCCGAGTAGAAGGGTTGGCTGCTGAACTGGAAGCTCTACAGAAGATTCGCCCGGTCAACCAGCGTGCGAGGTTCGAGTTCGTCGTGACCGCGGCAAGCCTGCGTGAGGTGCAGGCACGCTGAGCCCCTGGGCCCGTCTGTACTACTGACCTCCGCCGTGGTGCTGAAGCTTCCGATAGAGGATCCGCTGCTGACGCGCGTTGGCCGGCTGCTCTCATTGGTCCCGGTAGATGGTCGATCGGTGGCCGAGTCCGACTGCGATGATGATCAGTTCCTCGTCGCGGATCTCAGCGATCACTCGCCAGTCGCCGATCCGGTATCGCCAGTACCCAGCTAGGTCGCCGGTCAGTGGCTTGCCGCGCTGCCTCGGGTCATCGAGCTGGCAGACCGCTTCGAGGTATGACTTCACCCGACGCAGTACAGCGCGGTCAAGGCGACGGGCAGTCTTATCGAACTGCGGGGACGTCCGCAGCTGCCAGCGCGTCAGACGCCCAGCTCATCCCACAGGTCCTGGGCAGGCTGACTTTGCCTCCCGGTCTCCTCCCACTCGCGTACGACGGCGTCCCCCCAGAACCGGTCTTCCAAGTCGCCGAGGTGCTCGTGGATCGCCTCTCTGACGTAGAACGTCTTGGACCGACCGGTACGGCGGGCCAACTGCTCAAGCCGTTCCTCGTCTCCTGGTGTGAGCCTGACCGACAGCACCATCACCATCACCTCCTATGAGATACAAGTATCTCATAGGAACCTTGTGCCGTGGACTCCCTCGACTCAACGATCACTATCGGGGAGCGTCACCGGTCAGCGATACGCATCCGGTGATCGACCGGGAGCCGAAGGCAGCTGCTGTCGCCAGTCCGGGTCGCCACTGGGAGGTCGCGCCGAAGTTGTCGTGGCGCTCCAATCAGGCAGTGATATCGTTGAAGTGATATCGGAGGTGGTCGTTATGGAACAGATCCTGATCCGCAACCTTCCCGCGGGGACCAAGGCTGCGCTTCGCGCGCGTGCCAAGCAGCGTCACCGGTCGGTTGAGGCGGAGGCGCGCGACGTGCTCACCAAGGCTCTGGAGGGCGAGCCCGTCACGATCGTTGACCTCCTGGGCACCGACGAAGGTGCCAACATCGAGTTCGAACCAGAGCGCCTGGGCCTGACGGCTCGCTCAGCACAACTGTGAAGTACCTCCTGGACACCAATGTCGTGTCCGCGCTGCGGGTCCGTGGGCGCAACCGACCGGTCGAGGTGTGGGCAACGTCGGTTCCCGTAGGCGACCAGTACGTCTCAGCATTCACCATCGCGGAGATCGAGCGCGGAGTGAGTGCCAAAGAGCGATCCGACGACGCGGCCGGCGACGTCCATGCTCGGCACCGGGGTCCTGGGCTTGGTGAGGCCGACCCCATGATCCGCATCAGGTAGGGCCTACCCGTCATGAGGTGCCACACGCCGCGGTCGAGCCCGGCCGCTTCGACCTCGAGCAAGACCTCGTCGTCGGCGACGGTTGGCCGCTCGATCGTGGCGACCTCCGGCACCTCGGTTGACCCCCAGGCGCGTTGGGTGACCGCCTGCATCGTGCTCCGTTCCCGTGTCTCGGTGGATCGGTCGCTCCGTGTATGCACCTCGTCCTCCTCGTTTCGTACTATGTACTGCATGATGGTGTAGAACGAAGATCGTGAGGGGTTTGTTGGTGGAGCATCAGCGGCGCCCCAGCGAGAGCCCGAGCCAGGTGAACCAGAGGATGAGTCCTAGCCCGAAGATGGAGGTCGCGGCTTCGGCTGCGATGGGGACGACGGTTGCCATGCCGACTGCTGCAAGGCCGAGCGCGAGCCCACCGAGCCCGGCTGAGAGTGCTCGGGTCCGTAGCGCGGCGAAGCCGACCACTGCCGCCCAAAGCGCCCCGGCGACTTCGATGCCGCCTCCCAGCGCATCCTGGACCACGCTAGTCGAGACCCACGTGTTCAGAGCCAGATCTGGGTCCTTGGCGTACAACTCGACTGCGGCATGCTGCCCTACCAGGGCGATGGTCCCACTGGCCATGATTAGGCCGGACCAGATGAGCCCGAGCGCGGTGGAGACCCGGGCGAGCGCTGGGGCCGGTGATAGTCGCTGGCCGACGCCCAGTGCGACCAACGCCATGGCAGCGGCACCGAGGAGGTAGAGGAGGAAGTACCAGCTGGCCAGCTCGATCTGGTGGTCCAGGAGGAAGCTCAGCGAGCCGGCCGGGTCTTCGACGGGCGACGTGAGGCCGCGTGGCATGAAATACGCGGCCATGGCCAGGAAGCCCACAACGTAGGTACCTGCGACGACCTGGGCGGCGATGCCACCGGTACGTGTGAGGGCGGACGACTTGGGCGGCGAGGTCGGCGCCGAGATCGGTGTCGAGCCGTCGGTGGCCGGGGTGGAGGGGTCTGCGGGAACTGTGTGTTGTTTCATTCATCCACCTTCTGAGATGCGGAGCGCTGCCACATCGGAGCTGAGGCCGGAGCGTTCTGGTCCTCGAGGCCGATCAGATCCGGCCAAAAGTCCTATTCGGTCGCTGCCTCATCCGGCCTATTCTTGGGCGATGGTCGAGGGTGTACTCCGCGCGCTTTGGGACGAGCCACAGGCTGTCGCGCCCCGGGGAACGACCTGGTGGGACCGGGCGCTGGTGGCTGGACTGATCCCGCTCACGCTGCTGGAGGCCGCGCTTCGCGAGGACGTGGTGTGGCCGGTTTGGCACGGGGTGTGGGCAATGGTCTGTGTGGCGACGCTGTTGTGGCGACCCCACCGGCCGCTCGCAATGCTCGTCCTCGCCTTCGGAGCGCAGACAGTGGCAGGGGTCTTCCCCGCGCTGGCGGGAGAGCCGAACAGCGTTCTTGACGTGACCGCCGTGGTCCTCTTGCTGGCCTACTCACTCGGCCGCTGGGCCAGCGGCCGAGCCGTGGTCGCCGGCAGCAGCTTCCTACTCGTGATGCACCTGGCCCGAGAACCCCTCTACGACGCCAGTGGTTCATCGGTGCTGATCGGGGTAGGGGCGCTGATGCTGCCGGTGGCTCTTGGTGCCCTGATGCGCTTTTGGGCCAACTCTCAGACGCGGGCCAAGGAAGAGATCCGGCTTCGTGAACGCGAGAGGCTGGCCCGCGACCTGCACGACACCGTCGCCCACCACGTGTCCGGCATTCTCCTGCAGGCTCGGGCCCTCAATGTGCAGGCTCGCACAGACCCCAGCGCAGCCGCAGAGGCGATCGACGGCGTGGAAGCCGCCGCCTCAAAGACTCTAGAAGACATGCGCGCCATGGTGGCGGTGCTACGCGAGGAGGGCGACGTCAACCCCGGCCGTGACCCGACGTACGGCGTGATGGACATTCCCCTGCTGGCAAGTGACAACGCAACCGGTCCGCAGGTGGTCATACAGACCTCTGGCGACCTCGAGCGGCTGCCGGCACCCGTCGGGACGGCCCTGTTCCGGGCAGCGCAAGAAGCGGTGACCAACGCTCGTCAGCACGCGGTCGACCCCACCGTGGTGGCCATCGACCTAGCCCGCGAGAAGGAAACTGTGCGGCTTCGGGTGCACGACAACGGCCAACCGGCGACATCCGGCCGTGCGCGACGGGCGAGCCGCTCCTACGGTCTAGCCGGCATGCAGGAGCGTTTCTCACTCCTGGGCGGCTACGCCCACGCCGGGCCGGACCCCTCGGGCGGCTGGACGGTCGAGGCCACCGTCCCGGCCACCACCCACCCAGGGAGTGTGGGCGGATGACCGCACCGGTACGAGTGCTCATCGCCGATGACCAAGACATGGTCCGCATAGGACTCGCAACGATCCTGAACGCAGAATCATCGATCGACGTGCTTGGTCAAGCACGCGACGGGCTCGACGCAGTTGCCCAGGTCCGGTCCCTGCGTCCAGACGTCTGTCTCTTTGACATCCGCATGCCGCACCTCGATGGTATCGAAGCCACCCGCCAGGTCGCCGGACCCGAGGTCGAAGACCCTGTGCCAGTCATCGTGATCACCACCTTCGACCAGGACGAGTACGTCTACGACGCACTACGCGCCGGGGCCCGCGGCTTCCTCCTCAAAGACGCCGACCCCGACCTCCTGACCCGGGCCGTCCACGCCGCCGCTGAAGGCGACGCCCTGATCGCACCAGCCGTCACAGCACGGCTCCTGGCCACCTTCGCTTCCCCACGAGCCGCAGCAGTGCCCAAGCCCGTCGACCCCCTGACCCCGCGTGAAGAAGGTGTCCTGGACCTCGTCGCCGCAGGCCGAACCAACGTCGAAGTCGCGGAGGACCTTGACCTCTCGCTGAGCACTGTCAAAACCCACATCGGCCTGCTGATGACCAAGCTTTCGGCACGCAACCGGGTCGAAGTCGTGATCTGGGCCTACGAAAGCGGCCGGATGACTGGTGGCCCGAAACGGTGAACAGCGCCACCGGTCCCAACAGCGCCCTACCGATCCCAACCCCGTGTCGCGCCCCCGTCATACCTGCTGAAACCCACTTCCTGGCCTGTCAAATCAGAAATGGCCTACGTGGCGGTCCGCGAAGGGATCCCCACATGAGACATCTTGGAGTGTGGCTGCCCCGTTCGCGTCGAACGCGTTCAGCGCACGCAGGTACCTCCCAGGGCCGCTGGCGTTTCGGAGGGAGGATCAGTCGGGAATGACATCCATCTCGTCCGGGTTCGGGCCCCGGCGGCCCTCTTCGCCACGGTCCAGGCCGGTGATCGTGCGCATCTGCTCATCGCTGAGCTCGAAGTCGAGGATCTCGAAGTTCTGCTGCGCGGCTATGAGATCGTGCACCCCATTACCGACGAGCCATGGGGCATCCGAAGATTCTTCGTCCGTAGCCCCGATGGACAGGTGATCAACGTCGCCTGGCACCGGCCATGAGCAAGGACTGCAAGCAACGAGCCCCATGTCGCCACGCAGGGATCCCGTCCCGATCAGCGATCCATGCGGGACAATCGACGGGACCGCGCTCATCCCTTTCGTTGGGGCCGAAGATGCGTCAGAAGCCGTTCTTCATACGACAAGCCACCCCCCGAAAGTCGGCCCCGACGCGTCGCACAGCAACTCCTGTTAATCGGCTAGAAGGTGATGACGTAGGAGGTGACATGCGCACTTTTAGCGGACTTGCCATGGCCGGCCCAGACCTGCTCGGCCTGGGTCAGTCCCACCGGGGGGGCGCCCTCGCGCTCGGCGTCTTGCTGGCCCCACGTGCTCGGTGGCGTCCTGGCCGCAACCAAGGCGGTCACCGCAGCGAGCCCGGAGCTGTGCATCACCTGCATGCGGGGGACGACGATGTCGAGGCCGCGAGCTCCTTGCGCTGGATCACAGGGTTGCCGATGACCTGCCGCAACCGGGCACCCAGGCGCTGCCGTAGACCATCGAACATGTGGCTGTCTGGCATAGCGAAACTCCTTGTGCCCTTCGTGAGCCCTTGGCGAGCAGCGTCGTGCGGAAGCTGCACCCCAAAGCGCACGAAATGAACCCTCTCACAGCACCCTCACAGGATGCCGAAACCTTGTAGCGATTTCGCCAGGAACCAGGTGCCAAAGACCAGGCTGACCACGATCATGATGATCCGGTTGTTGGCCTTCAGCCAGTCACCGACCGCGCTGAGCACCTTGGCCGACTGGGTCGGTGCAGCGAAGGCAATGCCCAACGTGGCAAGGTGGAACCCTTCCGCCAACAGCACGAAGAGCACGAACACCCCGATGGCTATCGGGCGGTCAAGTGTCGCCGCCTGGATGGCAGCGATCGCGCCCAGGGTGAACACCCAGAACTTCGGCGCCGGGATCAGCGTGAGCACGCCAAACCCGAAAGCCCCCACCGGCCCTACCGTCTCGGTCATCGTGAGCCACTTCGGTGGGGGGTCGTCGGGGTCAGGTTGTTTCATCAGGCTGCGCGCACCTGAGACCAGGAACAGAATCGCCATGACGAGCAGGATGAACGACGTGCGGGTTGTGTGATCGTCGGAGGATGTTGAACCACCCCCGGACAAGATCAGGCCAAAGATCAGGCCCTGCAGCAGACGAACTGTGGTGAGGCCACCGACATACCCGACGGCCGTGCGCCGGCCCGCGTTCGAGCCCAGCAGCAGCATGGTGATCAGGATCTGCACCGGCACCAGCGCACTGCCGATAATGATCGGCAGGAGGGTCGCCCACAACGAGGTCATGACTCACCTCTCCCGCTGCGGTCAGCCACTTCCGCCCCAGATGTCCTCGACGAACCGGTCTTGCTCGCGCAGATCCTCCAGCCATGCCTGGGCATCCTGACCGGTGCCCCCGGTGCGCTCACGGTGGATGTCCATCAGCGCCGCGCGCACTCCCGGTGCCATCGTGTTGGCGCTGCCGCAAACGTAGATGTACCCACCCTGCTGGATGAGGTCCCATACCTCATCGGCTCGACGCGCAATCTCGTGCTGCACGTAGCGCCGATCCTCGACCGGCTGGCTGGAGTACACCGTGTGGACGGTGGCGACGCCATCGGTCTCGAGCTGCTCGAGCTCCTCAGCGTAGATGTCGTCGTTGGGCTCGCGACACCCGAAGAACACGAGCGACGGTCCGGTCTCGGTGCCCTCAGCCTTAAGGGCCGCCCGTTCCTGGAGGAAGCCTCGGAAGGGAGCGAGCCCAGTGCCGGCACCCACGACCATCATCGGAGCCATCGGGTCGGCCGGGGGGTGGAAGGCGATGGTGGGAGTGCGGGTGAACGCGAACACCGTGTTGCCTGGTGCCATGGCCGAGAGGTAGTTGGACGCCACGCCAGCGAAGACCCCGTCGCGGCCGCGGTTCGGTGCTCGAACCACCGCCGCCGTGACCGCTGGAGCCGTGGCGTCGACCCTGGGAGAGGACGAGATCGAGTAGTAGCGCGGCCGCAGCGGAGGCAGCATGTCGAGGTACTCCTCGAATGGCAGCGCGCACGAGGGGTGCTCGTCCAGCAGGTCGAGCACCGACCGGTAGGGCTTGACGATCTGCTCCCGGTAGCGGTTGGACGACTCTTCGTCGTCACCGGCCAGCGCTTCGAGGCTTGCCCGCTCCTGCGGGTCGTCGGTGTAGGCCGCCAACTTCTCGATGCTCTCCCGACTCGCCACGTCCTGCAGCTCGACGCAGGTGCCCAAGACCGACAGCAATGGCACCGGTTCGTCGGTGGGCAGATGCGTCTGGGTGCCGTCCTTCTCAACGATCGTCAGGAACATGCCGGCGTCCAGGGTGAAGCGGGCCATCACCCGCCGGATCAGACCGAGATCGTTGCGGGGCACCACCCCCAGGTGATCTCCAGTCTGGTAGGTCATACCTTCGGGCAGCGCAATTTCCAGGTGGCGCACCGAACGGTCCAGCGGATGGCCATCGCGGCCGCGTTCGAGCTCTCGGTTGACCCGCACCACCGCGGCGTGGGCGTCGTATGACATGACGACCGGGTTGCTCGCCTGCAGGTTCACGGCTGTCACGCTGAGCCGTGGGCCACTCTTGGCGACGGTCGCGGCGCTCACCGGCAGGTCCAGGGCCTGCGCCAGGTCCTCCCACAACCCCTTGTGCCAGGCGCGGTATTCGCCGTCGAAGTCTCCGCCGACGTTGCCCTCGCCCCGGGGATGCAGTCGCGTGCCGCCGTGGGCCTCAAGCTCGGCGTCGAGCAGTGTCGGGACCTTCTGGTACGTCGCGGCCCAATCTCGATCTCCGCAGCCAAACACGGCGAAACGGCCACCGGCGAAAGCGTCGTCCAGGGTGCCGGCATCCTGTAGCCACTCGACAAAACCGCGAGCGTTCTCGGGCGGCAACCCGTTGTAGGACGAGCTCACCACAAGCGTCGCACCATCGCTGGCCAGCTCGCGGGCGTGATCGTCCAGCGGCCCCAGCGTGACGTCATACCCGCGCTCGGTGCCCTCCGCGGCCAACTTAGTCGCGATCCCCTCGGCGGTGCCGAGGTTCGACCCGAACAGCACCCGCAACGGGGTGCCATGCTGTTCCACCCCGGGAAGCGCCGAGACTGCGGTGGCCTCGTCGCCGCCGGTGTCCTGGGTAGCAGACCGTGGCCCGCTGCGGTCCAATTCGAACCCCTCGCGGGGCACGATGCGGGCATAGAACTCGTCGGGCTTGATCGTCAGCGCTGTCTTGAGCTTCAGCTGATAGTCAAGTGGATCTTCGATGTCGAAGCGCTGCACGACCATGCCGAGGATTAGCGCCGCCTCCTGCAGGGCGAACTGCCGACCGATACAGGCACGCATGCCCGTTCCGAACGGCTTGAACGCGTGCTGCGGCAACTCTGCCTTGCGCTCGGCCGACATGTGAGCGGGGTCGAACTCTGCGGCGTCGTCACCGAACGTCTCCGTGCTGCGGTGCAGCATCGGGATCAGTGTAGTGACGGCTGTCTCTGCCGGGACCTCGTAGGTGTCCCCGAGAAGTGTGTCGTCGTTGGGGGCCCGGTTGAACATCGGCGCAGTAGGCCAGAGCCGGAGGGACTCCTCCAACACCTGCGAAACATAGGTCAGCGAGTGCACCTGGTCATACGTCGGCCAGGCTGTCGTCCCGAGCACCTCGTCGGCCTCGGCCCGTGCCCGCTCGAAGTACTCGGGGTTCTTCATGAGGAAGTACAAGGCGAACGACAACAATCCGCTGGTGGTCTCGTGCCCGGCGATCAGGAAGGTGAGGCACTGGGCGACGATGTTGTAGTCCGGCAGGCTCTCGCCACTGCGTGGGTCGACGCCCGTGAGCATGATGCCGAGCAGATCCGTGTTGTCGGCGTCCTCACCCTCGGCGCGGCGTCGGTCGATGAGCCCCTGCACCAAGCTTGCCATGTACTTCTGATCATCATCGAGACGGCGTTGCTCACGGATCCGCACATGGTTGGCCACGGGTATCCGCTTGGTTCGCTCCTGCGCGGTGCTGAGCGAGCGCACCATCGCCTGAACCAGCGGGTGCGGGGTCTCCCGGTGCAGGCTGTTAAATCGATACCCGAAACCGCAGAGGGCGATCGTGTCGAGGGTGACCGCCGTCATGTCGTCGGTGATGTGGACGACATTGTCGTCATCATTCAGACGTGACCACTTGGTCATCAACTGGTCAGCGATGTCGTTCATCGCAGGGATGTAGGCGCGCATGGAGGCCTGGCTAAACGGCGCCATGAGAATGTTGTGGGCCTTCTGCCAAATAGGGTCGTCATTCGCGGTGGTGAAGAGTCCACTTCCCGCGGCGCTCTTGCTAGCCTGCTTGACCCCGGCGGCCAGCTTCTTATAGAAGGTCGAGTCATCGCAGATCTGGTCGACCATGCCCGGGTCGCTGACGAATACGCGCGTGTTGCCGGCCACGCTGATCTTGAAGATCGGGCCGTATTCTTCGGCGAGTCCCATGAGGCTCTCGACCGGGCTGTCCATGTCCAGGTCGAAGACATTGCCCAGGAACGGAACCCCCTTAGGACCCGGAATCTCCTCGAACGGCACTATGTCAGACATCTTTTCTCCTTGAGATCACTGCTGCCGTGGATGCACTAGTTGCTAGATCGTTATTCGAGTCGCCTTGGCTGCAAGAATTCATGCCTTGTTGCAGACAAATACTTGCCACCAAATCACCCTAGTCGAAGGTCACCTTATGTGTCTGCCCTTCACCGGTGCGTACTTCAGAGGGAGCGGTACCGTCGGACTCGCAGCCCAGTTGATTGTCCCCAACTCGCAGAGAACATGAACACTGTTACCTCAACATTGCCAGATTCTGTAGCTGTCGGATTCCGCAGCAGATCGGCAACGATGGGCACCGCCTCGGGTGGATTGCATTGGCGAGTGAGAAAGGCCTAGCGCGACTTTCTGCGCTTCATCAGTAGGCGCCTCGCCCCGGTTGGGCAGGTCATCTATGCGTCGCATTCGCGGTTCGTGGTCGAACAGGTCGAGACGGTGCGTCGTGGAGGACCGCGGCGACGACGTTGGCTCGGTGTGTCCCTGGTGGCTGATGACCGGTTGACGTTCGCCACTGCGGTGCCGGAGTCGGTCGCCGCTCTTGAGCAGGCGCAGGCCGACTCCCAGCAGGGACCGTGTGTTCATGCCTGCCGCACCGGTGAGGTCGTCGCGGTGAAAGATCTGGCCGAGGTGAGCGATCTGACGCGGGACTGGGTCGTCTACCGGGCCATGGCATAGGTGAAGCGGTAGCTGGAGCGGTCGCGTTGGCGACGGGGAGGGCAGGTCGCCAGACTTCGATCCCACTGCATGCTTTCGACGGTGGCCGCACCGGTCGTGAGCAGGATGTCTGCGTAGGTTAGCGGGCAGGCCAGCGTGATCAGGTCAGTGATCGCCCAACGTGGTGCGCTGACTTCCCCCGGTGGGAGTGACGCCAGCTTGGGCCAATGCGCAGACAAGGCACGCTGCGCTAGCTGGAACTCTGTGAAGCCGTCGTTCCCTTCAGCCTGTACACCACGCGTCCATAACGTCTCCCCGGCACGGTCCACGGCGTCGGCGACCTCGCGAAGCTCCTGCGGCGCATCGGGACCGACCCCGAGATATCGGTACACCTCGCTCCAGTAGTCACGCACGATGTCGTAGGCGATGACTGAGCCCAAGCTGTGCCCGACGACCACGATCCGGTCGTACATCGGTCGTTTGCTGTTGCCGTAGGTCCGGTCATGCAGCTGGCGCAGCAGCTCCAGCCCTTCACTGCGAACGGCGCGCTGAATGGTGACGTTGTCTGCCACGTGGTTGACGTAGCGCGCTACGTCTCCCAGGTGCCACACCAGCCAACCGGTCGCCCCCGGCACCAGAAGCCCGCCGACCACCTGTGCGACCAGTGCAAAGACACCGGGCAGTGCCATGCTGGCCAAGAACAACACCACCGCCAGTACCAGCAGGGCCACCGCGTATCCGAAGTGGTAGCGGAGGAACCGACGCAGCCGTGGACCCAGCCGACGCCAGCGCGGCACCAGGCCAAACAGCCACGAAGTCACGTGTCGCCACTCGCTGCCGACTACCAGGTTGGCCCAGTACAACTCGTAGAAGTCCGTAGTCAAGGGCGGCAGGGACGCCGACCCGTCTCGAGGGGGAGCGATCGGGGGGAGCCAAGTCACCTTAAGACGACGCTGATCCCGATACTCCGAGATTCGGGTGGGCGCTGCGAAGACTAGGTCATCAGGCCCGCGCAGGCCCTCGACATAGCTCGACAGTGTGGACATCGGCCTCTGTTGGCCGATGCCAATGTGTCCCGCACGGCCGGCTGGTCAACCCACGGGACCCCGAGCTGCTTGGCTTGCTCGTCTATTGCGGCCGCGAGTGCCTGCGTCTCCTCCTCGATCAGCAGCCAGGCATCGCTCGATCCGAGTCCGCTGAGCATCTCGTCCTCGACAACTTGATCTACCAACTCGCTCGGCGCCGCCGGACCCACGAGATGTGAGACTGCCCCGAGTGTTGAGGCGCGATATCGCTTCCCCAAGAGCAGCGAGTGGGTCGTGGTCTCAGCGGCACTGTGGTGGAAGACATCGATCCCGCTCGTTCCAACTAGCTGCGCCGCATAGCTCTTGCTAGCGGCCCTGAGGGTGTGACGGTGGGCGTCTATGATCGAACTGCTACCAGTGATGCTGGACACTTGAGCGGCCAGGCTCGCCGGCCACCACCCACGGCCTGACCGCGATCCGGAGGACCCCTTCCACGCCTTCTAAGACGAGACCATGCACCGAGGGTAGAACGCGACCGATGGCGAGAGCGAAACCGCTGTCGCTTGAGGATTTCGTTCTCCATCTCCAGCACCCGGTTCTTGCGGCGCAGCTCAATCAGCTCGCGCTTCTCCGCGCTGGTCAGCCCCTCCTTGCGGCCCGCATCGACCGCGTCCTCGTCCATCCAGCGCCGCAGACACGACTCACTGATCCCAGGTTCCTTGCCACCTGAGCCACCGGCTCATCGCCAGCGACCAGATCCAAGGCACGACGCCACAACTCCGGCGGCTTGCGTGCAGGCATCCTGATTCCTCTCCGAGACGATCATCGCCTCAGAACAGGTGTCCGGAGAAGCGGGTCAGGCTCCACTTCTACAATCACTACCGACCCCACACCGGCATCGGAGGCCTCGTCCCCGCCGAGCGGGTTCACAACGCCACGGGGAGTTACAACTAGTTCGGGAAGGGTGGTGGCCTCAACTGAGGAGGCCGCCCGGAAGGGCACTGATGTCTGCCCGGCGGCGTGCCCGGGCAACGCTCCGCTCAGCACCTCCGGGGTGATAAACAAGGTTGGATGTCAGCAGGCGGCGGCGCGCACGACCACGCGGCGAGGGAGAACCCCACCGGGACCTCGCGCGGCCCGGTGAGGCGCCTGACACCCGCCGGCCCGGGCAGTCCCCTACCCGGCCACGGCCTCCTCCACCTGCAAAGGGGCGCCGGGAACCGGGCGGTTGTGAGCTACCTGCAGCGCCACTCCTCCACGGGACCGGTCGCGCAGCGGGCCCCGGACAAGGGCGTGGTCTCGTCTATGAAGGCAGCCGAGACAGCACTGGACGGGTTGAGCGCCTCGGCGCTCGGGAACGTCGCCACGGTCGCCGGGGTCTCCGACGCCGCCACGAAGGACCTCAAGGAGGCGAACAAGCACCTCACCACCTCGAACAGGAACTACAAGGCCGGACACAAGCTCTTCACCGACGTGCTTGCCGACGCAGACAAGTCCTACGAGATCGACAAGGCGATCGAGGACGCCGTGCAGGGCGTCCTGGTCGCGGCGGCACTGGCGGTGGTGGCACCGGAGGCTGTCCTGACCGCCGTCCTGCTGGAGAAGGCGGCGCTGTCGGCCTCAACGCGGATGACTGCCCTCGGACTGCGCGCCGCGAAGAACCTGCAGGCACCCCTGTCAGCGGCGAGGGCAGCGGAAGGGGGCGTCGGGGAGGTGATCGAGATCGGCGCCGGAACCGTGGTGGGAGCCACGATCACCGATGCCGGCCGGCCCAGTGACACCGTCGCCGGCGCCGGACCGAGCCCCGGCGAGCGCTTCGAGCAGGCATTCCTCCAGCTCGGCGCGATGATCGCCTCCTTGCCGCGACTGGGCAAGCTCACCGTCGCCGAGGCCACGCTCTCCAGTGGAGCGCTCGAACTGGCCCGTGAGGCGGTCAAGGTCCGCCTGGGCGACGAGGCGCAATGGACAGCGGCAGAGATCACCGCCAAGACCGCCAGCTTGAAGAAGGAGCTGTCCACCCTCGCCGCGCACATCGTCACCGCCCAGGCTCTCGCAACGCGGGTCGCCACCCTGAAGGGACAGGTGCTGGCCAAGCCGATCCAGGAGCCGGTGCCCATCGAGGATAACCTGTGGCTCACCTGGATGGCGAGCCTGGAGGGGCCTGCGCACGAGGTGCTCGACAACAGGGTGCTCCTGCGTTATCTCGGCCCCTCCGGCAAGAAGCTCATCGGCGACACGGGCTGGTGGACCTCCGACGCGGAGACCCAGAAGGCGGCAGCGGACGCCAGGCTCCAGTGGCTCCGCGCGAACGGCATCCAACCGGGGAAGTACCCCGACACGCAGTACCGGACGGAGATGAAGCTCCGCGAAGTCCGACCCAACCTGACCGGGAAGGCCGGGCTGCTGGCCACGAACCGTCAAGTGCTGGTCGCAGGACGTCGGTTCGGCTACCGAGGGATCGGGGGCCCGTTCCCGAGCGGTACGCCGGTCATCGCCCGGGGCTTCCACGCCCGGGGCTACTACCTGGATGGTTCGGCCTCAGTCGCGGTGGTGAGGGACGGCGACCTGATCGCAGCCTTGGAGGTCGACCGCAGCCGCCTGCGCGTGCGGGTGCCCCACGTCGTCGGCCTCCCGGAGATCCAGGCGCTCGACCGCGTGAGGATGGCCGACCTCAAGGCGAATGTCGTCAAGCAGAACGGCCGAGGCGTCTCGCCCGGCTTCGCGCTGGGCATCGACCCCGCCCCGGGAACCGAGCTCGCCGCCAACAGTCCGGTGACCCTGGTCATCGCTCGTTGAGCACAGCCGGCCGCCGCGTCTGGCGTCGGTCGTTCCAGCCGTCAGCTCCTGGGCGGCGTCGACCCGCACCTGACGGCGATCCGGCGGATGGTCCTCAAACGCGGGATCCGCAGCCTCGTGAGGAGGTGGACGTCGGCCATCCAGCTACTGCCGGCGGTACGCTGGGCTGGTGAACAGGACCTCCCAATGACGGCCCTGAGGAGGGGCTGTCCCGATCAAGGGAGTTCAGCGTTTCTCGATCCTCATGGCCCGCGCGATTCTCGCGCTTCCCGGTTGCCCCTTCTGCCGTTGGATCCCCAGCGTGGACCGCTCACGTGGGCCAGCGCTGGGACACCTTCGACGCCGCGCCCTGGAACCTGTACAACGTGAATCTGGCGGATCCCGTTCTGGTGACGATCCCCGAGCGGGCAAGGTGCAGGATGATGGCGTGATCATCGCGTTGGAGGGTCCGAGCGCGGCTGGCAAGACGACTTGGTGTCGGCGGCACGCCTCAGACTTTGTCGGGGAGTACGCCCTGCCGCGGCGGAGCCTGATGGAACAGATCCTGATCAGCAGGCTGCGTACTGGGTCGAGGTCAACTCTGATCGCTGGCGGAAGGCCGTTGCTATGGAGGCCCGGTCTGGTACCGCAATCTGTGACAGCGACCCTCTCAAGTTGCACTACAGCTGGTGTCTGGGCCGAGTTGGCGCTGCTTCGTGGTCGCGGTTCGGGTACGAGTACGCACAAGCGCGCGATGCCTTCGCTAGCGGAAGCCTCGGCTTCGCCGACCTGGTCTGGGTCTCTAATCCAGCGACGGCCATCTTGCAGGCGCAACGCGACACGGACACCACTCGTCGGCGCTGTCGGCAACGCTCGAAAACGAGGCAGATGCGATGGTCATTGGAAACCACCCGCTCGAAAATGAGGCCACCGGTTCGTTGAGCTCTAGTCTGCCGTGTTTTGGGTTCTGATGCTCGGCAGGGCGTCGATGCCACGGTTACGGAGCCGGTAGCTGGCGCCTTTGAGGGTCAGGACGTCGGCGTGGTGGACGATGCGGTCGATCATCGCGGCGGCGACGGCTTGGTCGCCGAAGACGCCGCCCCAGCCGCTGAAGGGCAGGTTGCTGGTCAGGATTGTCGCGCGTCAGACTTCTTGGCAGGGCCGTTATGTAGGTCCTGAAGGAGAATCTGATCATGGGAAGGCCACCAACCATTCCGGTTGAGACTAAGCAGCGGATCGTGCTGGCGGTGATCGCTGGGGAGATCAGCGTGGCCGAGGCGGCTCGTCGTGAGAAGGTGTCCGAGCAGTCGATCGGGCGCTGGAAGTCCGCGTTCCTCGAAGCGGGCAAGACCGCCTTGGCGAGCGGCCGTAGCGGGCCCACGAGTCGTGAGGATCAGCTTGAGTGGCCGAACCAAGTCTGGCAGCTGGACTTCTCGCCAGTATCGAGACCACCACCGGCGGCACCTGGCGACTCGCGGGATGTCGGGACTACTGGTCACAGTACGAGCACCCGTTCCACCTCTCGCCGACCGCGAACCAGTTCGACGCGATCGATGCCGTCGAGCTCGCCCTGGCTGACTACGAGGCGCTGTTCGGCCACTCGATGGTCCAAGACTGCCGGGTCAATGTCGAGACCGGCGAGATCCTGCCCATGGTCACCATCGTGACCGACAACGGCGGACCGTTCAGATCGTTGCGGTTCGAGGCGTTCATCGCCGCTCACGACGAGCTGCACCATGTCCGCACCCGAGTGAGAACACCTGTTCGGAACGGGTCACGCGAACGAGGGTTCGGGACCTTGAAGTACGAACGGCTCTACATCGACGAGATCGACGACGCCGTCATGCTCGCCAAGCGCGCCGAGGACTACCGGATCGAGTACAACACCGTCAGGCCACACGAAGCCATCGCCTGGAACCGGCCACGGGAGGTGCACCTGGGCCACGCCGACCCGGAAATCCCCACCTTTCAACCCAACGAAATCCTGCCAACTCCTTGACGCGGGACACGAGCACCGAGGGATCGTCAACGTTGGGTCCTTCATGATGCATCCCCAGCTGGAGGGGGTTCTTCGGGTGGGGGCTTAGCGCCCCTGTAGCGAACGCGCGAGCCGCAGTTTCACGGTGCTGTGGGCGACCAGTTGGTCCGGACTCGCGCGACCTCAGGTGAGTTCTGGGGAGGTCTTTTCCGGTGGCGCGATGGCGGTGAGGATGTCGTGGAGCGATCGCAATTGGGCGTGGGTGTCGGCGGCGGAGGGGCCTAGCCGTTGGGTGACTTCCTCCAGTATTGGCTGGAAGAGTAGCCCTGCGGCGAGGTGCGCCGCCCGTCCCTTGGGGGTGAGGCGCAGCCGATAGGAGCGACCGTCCTCGGGGTGGGGGACCCGGGCGACGTGGCCGCGTCTGATGAACCGTGCGGCATAGCTCGTCACGGTGCTCGCTGGCGCGGCCATCCAGTGGGCGAGTTCGGTGGGGGTGATGCCGTCGGTCGACGCGAGTACGGAGTAGACCCCGAACTCGTCTGCGTCGAGGCCGGCCTCTCGCAGCGCGTCGGTGATGCGCGCGGTGGCAGCGCGGGAGACGAGCCAGACGTCGAAGAGGACGTTGCCGAGTCGCGGGTCAAGTTCGGGGATGTGGTCGGGCACCGTCCTAGTCTGCCGTCGCTGCGCCGTTGCGGCCTGGCCGTGCCCACAGCTGACGGGCATGGGCGAGGAGGAGGGAGAGGACGACCGCTATGAGGAGCAGGCCAGCGAACCATGAAGTGGCCGACTTGCCCGCCGACGCCAGCCCGAGAAGTGAGTCGAGTGGACCAGGGCCGGGGTAGGCGGCCAGCGCCAGCCACGCGCAGGCGTTCTCGGCGTAGTCGAAGGCAGCCGCGAGGAAGGGGACCGCGGCCAGAGCCAGCAGACCTTGGCGGCCCGGCGCGAGAGTGCGCAGCGAAAGGGCCAACGACGACGCGAGGAACACAGCAAACACCATGGGGTAGGCCAGATCGGCGAGTTGGAGGTTGCGGTACGCCTCCCGTCCAACAGGGCCGCAACTGTCGAGGAAGTCGTGCACCCTTCTTGCGCTCGAGGTGAACACAAGGTCGGGAATGGGCTGCCCACAGGACGACGACACGGTGGGAATGGAGAACGGTGCCGAGGTCCCGAAGAATACGGAGGCAAACACGGCGTAGACCGCGCCGGACAAAAGCACGGCCTGCCAGCATCCCAGCCTTTCCATGGTGCGGGCGAGGGTGGGGATGAAACCGGGGCGCTTGGGGCTGCGGGTGCCGGCGGGCGTCCGGGGCCTGGTGGTCACGGTACTCATGATTTCTCCTGTCTGTCTTTGCCATCTCTAGGAAGGCATTACGAAGTCGTACTATATACTACGATTTCGTATAACACCCACGCAAGGCCCCTTGGTGTGACTCCACCTCCCAGGAAGTGGTCAAGGTGGTCGCGACCGGTCCGCGACGCACCGCGCCTAGACAGCACCTATGAGCCAGCACTTCACACTGATCGTCATCGGCGCCGGCATGGCCGGTGTCGCAGCCGCAAACCAGTGCGGAGCCCAGGGCTGGCCGGTGGCAATCGTCGATGCGCTCCCCTACGGCGGCACACGTGCGTTGCGGGGTTGCGAATCCGAAGAACGTCCTGCGCCGAGGAGCCGAGATCATCGACAGCGCCCGCCTGATGCGCGGCAAGGGCATCGACGACGCGGACCTGCTGATCAACTGGGCCGACCTGATGAAGCACAAGCACGGCTTCACCGACCCGGCCCCTCAGAGCATGAAAGACGGACTGACCAGCAACGGGGTAACCACCAGCACGGCACCGCCAGGTTCCCCGGTCCCCGCCAGCTCGATCAACGGCGCCCCCTATGACGCGGATCGCTTCCTGGTCGCCACCGGCGCCCGAGCCCGCCCATGGACTTCCCGGGTCGCCGACCACCCGCAGAGCACAAGCAACCCGGCGGTCTGGGCCGCCGAACCAGACGGCTCAGTCACCACAGGGGAGCGTCGAGCGGAGCAAGCAGCACTCTGCGGGTCGAGAGGACCCACCGCCCCGTGCCCTGACTACCTCGGACCTCGCGAGGGCCGAGATCGGCTAGCCGTAGCTGGGTAGCTGTTGCAGCGCCCACTGGTTGCCGTCGGGGTCTTGGAAGGTCACGAAGCGACCCCACTGTTGCTCGTCTACGCCTTGCGCTGGCACTCCCCGTTCGCGCAGGTCGGCCAATGCGGTATCAGCGTCGTCGATGACGGCCATGATGCCGTGCTGAGCACCTGGCTCCATCGTGGTCAATCCCGTACCGAACGCGATGGAGCAGGCTGATCCGGGCGGGGTTAGTTGCACGAAGCGGACGTCGGCGTTGACGGTCTGGTCGTGGTCGCAGTGCAGGCCTACCTGTTCGACGTAGAAGGCCTTGGCTCGGTCAACATCAGTGACCGGGATGAAGACGACCTCGATACGGATGTCCATGGGTGGGGCTCCTTTCGTTGCTCGCCGCGGTGGCGATACTTCGAGCCTGCCTGCTGTTGCGGACACTGACTGTCCGCAATGTCGAGCATGATGTGTGGCATGAGCGGACCCGCAGACAGGATGCTGCCGCTGCTGCGGTTGCTGCAGACTCGGCGTACCTGGCCTGGCAGCGAACTCGCACGCCGGCTCGAGGTCGACGCTCGCACGCTGCGACGGGATGTCGAGCGACTACGCGAGCTGGGCTACCGGGTTCAGGGTGACAGCGGACCGGCGGGGGGTTACCGGCTCTCCTCCGGGGAGGCGCTGCCGCCGCTGCTGCTCTCCGATGACGAAGCGGTGGCCATCGCCATCGGACTGCGGGCGGCGGCGATGAGTGGGCTCATCGACGGTGACACCACAACCTTGTCTGCGCTCGCGACGCTCCAGCGGATGTTGCCGGCCCGGCTCGCCAGCCGGGTAGCTGCACTCGCTGAGCGGGTACATCCGCTCTCGGGCAAGCGGGCAACCGTCCCAGCCGAACTCCTCGTTGAACTGGCGGTCGCCTGCGCCGATGGGGCCAGGTTGCGCTTCGACTACACCCGCGCCGACGGACAAGCGGGGCAGCGTCGAGTTGAGCCGCACGCCGTGGTCGCCGCCGAACGGGCGTTCTACCTGATCGGGTGGGACCGCGACCGCGACGGTTGGCGGACGTTCCGAGTGGATCGGATGACGGGTATGTCCGCGACTGGTGCACGCGACCCGCTCCGCGACCCGCCGGCAGGGGACCTCGTGCGCTGGGCAACGTCACATGGGTCGCCGACGGTGGCGCCCGAGGTCACCGTAGTGGTCGACCTTCCAGTGCTGCGGCTGCAGGCTCTGGTTGGCCAGTGGGCCGCCGCCGCCGAGGCCGAGGGCACCACTCGTTGTCGCTGGCCGATGACGGACAGTTCGCCACCCGCGGTCTTGACCGCGTGCGCATGGCTTCCAGCCGACGTCGACTTCCACCTCGAAGGACCCACCCACCTCGTCGAAGCCATAGCTGCCGCAGCAGTTCGCCTCGCGACGAGCACGGTGACAGCCCGAGCACCTCGGCACCCCGAAGACCTAGCTGTCGGGGGGTGGGAGTGCGCGGGTGGGGCGTGGTGCACCGGATCCAGCGTCAGCTCCGCGCGCAGGATCCCGTGATGCACGGGGTGCACGGTCAGTGATTCCCCTGCCGCGGCAACTCGGTAGTCACTCATGGGGTCGGTCCCGCGAACCAGGCCACGGTCGCGGCGGCGGCGACCTCGATCGGCGTGAGGGCGAAGGATCCCACCTCACGACGGAAACGGGTCGCGTCCACCAGAAAGGGCGCGGCGAACTGGTAGCGGGTGCCGAGCAACTCGCGCAGCATCGGGTGGAAGGGGGCGATCATCTTGTGGACCGTTAAGGGTAGGGCGGAGACCTGCGCTGACTCGTGTCCTGCGGCCAGGGCGAAGGCATCCGCAAGTTCTCGTTGGGTGCACGTCACGGTGATGGGTAGATGGAAGACCCGGCCTGTTGGAGCCTCCACCAGAGCGGCCAACGACCGGGCGACGTCGGGTAGGTAACTCCAACTGTGTGGAACGTCGGCGCGTCCCAACACGCGCACCCTGTTGCCTGCAATGGCCGCTGGTATCACCGTTTCACCCGCGGCCGAGTTGAGTCCTCGGGCACCGAAGTAGTCACTGGCCCGGCCGATGACGACCTCGATACGGCCGTCGGCATGCCTGCGGAGCAAATCCTGCGCCATGGCTGCGCGGACCTTGCCCTTGGTGTCGGTGGCGCGGGCGGGGAGGTCCTCGTGCAGGGGCCCCTCGACGGGACCGTAGGCGTAGAGGTTGTCCACGAACACGAGCCTTTTACCGTCCGCAGCGTCGGCAATGCCCGCCGTGAGCGACGGAAACTCGGTGGCCCAACGGGTGTACCCCGGTTGCGCGGCGTGGACCACCACATCCGCTCCAAGCACAGCCGCCTTCAGCGCGCGTGAGTCTCGGATATCCGCGACGAAGGGTTGCACACCCTCGGGCGCGGTCACCGAGGTGTGGGTGACCGCCCGAACCGAATAACCGCGGGCCAGCATCGCCTCGACCACGTGAGAACCAATGGCGCCACCGGCGCCGAGCACGACCGCGATCATGCCACTGCCGCTTCGGTCTTGACGGGGCGCAGGAGGAAGTAACCGATAGCACCGAGCCAGAAAAACCACAGCCCGTATGCGGTGAAACCCACCGACGCAAAGGGTTCCGCAGACAGCGCTGAGGCGAACGGACCGACCAGGAAAGCGATGGCCCACAGCCCGGTCAGGCCGATCCCGAGCCACCGCATACCAGAACCTGCAATGCCGGACCGGTACAGGAGCGTCGTGATGCCGATTGCCCACAAGGCCTGGAACAGCCATCCCAGGTATTCCCCCAAGGCGTTCCCGGCGTAGGCGTTGAGCAGGTCGAACGACGCTTCCGTGACCCTCAGAACCTCAGGAGTGGTCGCGGGATCGACCCAGGTCTCGGCCAAGCCGGGCATGGTGATGGGCCAGCGGATCCATCCGAGGGTTTGAGTCACGCCGGTGAGGATTCCGAAGGTGGCAACCGACAGCGGCCAGAGTCGAACTCCGCCGTTCATTTCTCGGTGCAGACCGATGGCGATCGGCACCAGCGCCACCGAGAGCGCTACCTGCAAGAGGAAGCCAATGGTGATGATCACTTGTGCATCAGCAAACTTCGGGAGAACCTCTGCTGCCGGATCGCCCAAGACGGCGGGCCAACCGAACGCCGCGTTGAGCACGACCACGGCGACCAGGTTCAGCACGGCAAAGGCGAGGAGGCCTACGGCGGTGGATCGTCGGTCTGACATGTCTAACTCCTTCTCATATAGGAGATCGGGTGCTCTCGTTAGAGATATTTTGCTCACGTCTTGCAGAGAAGTCAAGAGTGGGTGCTCATTTATGTGGCATGCTGCTCTCATGACTGCAACTCCCCGACAACGAGCGCGCATCGCAGCTGTTCGCGACATCAAGCGCATCGCGCGTCGGCAACTGGCCCACGGCGGCGCTGCTGCTTTGTCCCTGCGGGAGATCGCCAAAGAAATGGGATTGGTGAGCAGTGCGATCTATCGCTACGTGCCCTCGCGTCATGAACTGCTGACCGCCCTCATCGCCGACGCGTACGACCGCCTCGGGACCGCCGCCGAGAGCGCAGACGCCACCTTGGATCCTGCAGACCTCGCAAGCCGATGGCGAGCGCTGACCGGCGCTCTGCGGGACTGGGCGCTGGCTGACCCTACGGATTACACCCTTGTCTACGGGCCTCCGATTCAGGGATATGACGCTCCACTCGAGACCTATGCTCCGGCCCAACGCTGGATCGAGGTTCTCATCGACATCTTGGCTCGAGCTGATCACGCGGCGATCGAACCGGTAGGCCAGCAGTTCCTAGACCAATTGGCACGGGTGCGTGATCAGCGAAGCCCGAACGCCTCGCTCGGTGGCGTCGCGGACGGACTAGCCGCATGGTCACAATTGCACGGACTGGTCAGCCTCGAGATCTACGGCCAAACTGCCTTCGTGCTCGGTGACGGGACGGGGCTCTTCCAACACTGCGTCGAGCGCCAGATTCGCGATCTCCGTCTCACCGACCCGCCTTAGCCATCCGGAGCGAAGTACGATCTGGTCCAGCACCCTCGCAGGACCGAGATCGCTATCGCCGACCGGTGTCAATCACCCCCTCAACCGCGTGGCGAGTTCGATCTGCCGATGGCTCGAGTTGAGGTCACCCCAACGCTCACGGCAACAGTTCCTCTCAACGGTCGCCGACGACGCGAAGCATGCCATAGCTGAGCGTGGGGAATGCTCGGCCTGCCCGCCTGAGCAGAAGGTGAGCGAAATCGGTACCACAAGCGCCCACGAGGCAGACGTCGTCGGTGCGGACGCCTGGGCAGTGTGTGTCACTTGGGGATCCTCTACGGGACGAATGTGATGACTGTGGTCGCCTCGCCGAGCCGAGCGGATCTACGCCGGTGAGCGTTCCCTCAGCGGACGGCATGAATGGCTTTCGTTTTGCGGAAGTTCCGGCGGCGACTGCGAAGTCTAGGTTCGTTGCTTGACTTTTGCGTGGCGGGATGGGGCAGCCTTGTGGTCATGGCGCAGGTAGTGGAGCCCGACCCGAATCTGAGCTTCTTCTTTAGCGGGTCTCGTCGCGTGGTTGGGGTGGATGGCGTGTGCGCCCCTGGGCTGTGGAAACGGGTTCAGATGCCGCCACCGAGGCTGCGGGAGGGGTTGATCGAAGGTGAGAGAGGACTGATCTGGTCCACCCAGACAGCCGGGTTCACGACAGGCCATTGCCATCGGTTGACCCCAACCGCTGGCGGGCGTCTGGACCGGTCCGGGAATCGGAATCGGAATCGGAATCGTCAGAGGATATTCCTGGATTGGACTCACGCCGCCAACCCTCGACTCTGCCGCCTGCACAGCCGGGCGCAGGCGTGAACGTGTCACAGTGCTGCGGATGTGGCACCGCCTTGACCGAGACCGATGGGCCTACCCACCCTTACATACAGTCCTCACCTGCCTGCTGGGCGATCTACGGTGAGCTCACCGTCCGTGCCATGACCCCGGAGCCTAAGGACCCGGTCGGGGTGGCCGGCGGTCATCACGTGGACTGTTACGCGGTGCAGCACCCCGGTGGCGGTCAGCATGATCGGCGGCAACGGCAATCGGTGGCGGTACACCTGATCTCGTTGTGCCTGCTGATCGAACAGGATCGGCCCGCTTGGCTGGCCTCGTCCGCTCGGGGTCGCATTGTTGGTCGGCTATTGACAGCGCTGGGCCTCACGCAGTGGCCCTACCTGGCCCCGCCAGTCCACCGGGGAGCGGTCACTGCGGCTGAGGTGTATCGGGCTACCGGGCCCGAGGAGTTGGACGAGCTGGTGCTTCAGTGGACCGCGTCGGCTTGGTCAGCGTGGTCGGCCCACCACGACACGGTCCGCGCCTGGGTGGAGCATGTATGAGCGCGGCCACACCGCCACAAGTAGCTGCCGCGGTTGCGGGGTGGTCGCCCCTCGGTGGCACCCCGAAACTGAGATCGTGGACACACTGACGCAGGGCCGCGACTCCCAGCACTCTCCCCGCGACCCAGTAACCGAAGTTGAGCCCGTTCGGTCGTTGCAACACCCCTACCAACGGTAGGTGTTGTGCATGAGGTCCAAGAGGGAACTGATCGAGAAGCAGGCCCAGTTCTGGGTGCTGATCGCTGCAGGTTGCTTCGGGAGCGGTTCCCTCAACGAATGTCCTTGAGGGTTTTCAGCATGCGAAAGTTGGTCATCGGTACACCAGCTAAGACAGGGCGCTGCTCAACTTGCACCTCAAAGCCGTGACGTTCGAAGAGCGGCCGCGCCGTACGGCTGACGTTCGCCCACATTTCGTGAGCCCCTAAGTCCAGGGCGCGAATCTCCATGAAGGTGAGCAGGCTCCGAGCGATTCCTCGACGTGAGTGACGGGGCGAAACGAACAGCATGTCTATGTAGCCGTTCGCGTTCACGTCGGAGAAGCCAACGATTTCGTCCTCGAGGACGGCCACGTAGCTGTGGCGAGTAGTCATCGACCGATCCCAGTCAGTCGTGTTCCTGTGCCTTGGGCCAGACCAGGCTGCGATCTGCTCTTCCGAGTAGTCGGCTGCGGCCGTGATGGTTACAGCGGCCAGAAACACGTCCAAGGTGCGGTCGGCGTCTTCGTTGCGGTAGGGCCGAATCTTGACACAAGACCCCAGAGTGCTTCTTGGCATTTTCACACTATTCCAGGCCTCCAGGCCTCCAGGCCTCCAGGCCTCCAGGCCTCCAGGCCTCCAGGCCTCCAGGCCCCAACCCGATTGCTGACCGGGTTGCTGGACATGACATGACCCCTGGGCCAAGATATTTGCTGGTCATTCACGCAGAAGGAACGACGACCCGATCGGGCCGCGGTTGCCGGACCTTGCTGATTCGCTCAGGCTATTCCCCGTGAACCAGTAGCCGATCCCCGTGCGTTCACCCGTGGGTGTGTTCGGCGGTGATGATCCGTGTCTCGAGGCGTTCGAGTCCTTGACGGATCATGGCTCCATACCCGTCATCGCCTAGATGATGGGCTGCCGATTGGCCGCTGTCGTGGTGTCGGGGTGCTTGGTCTACATGTCCTTGACGCGGGTACCGATCGCTCAGGTTCAGGTGGACACTAGGGGCTCGGACCCTGCGCGGACGGGATGCCAATAGGAGCAAGTTCGGCTTCACCGACATGCCGGTATGCGGCAAGGGCTCGTTCGTCCCAGGCTGCCTCGTCGTCGATGTCGGCGAGGTAGTGGGCCAGCACGCAGCGCTTGGCGTGCTCTGTCTGATGGGGCGGTGTTCCAACAGGCGAAGGGGGCTTCACGACCGGCTTCGCGGTTTCTCCGAGCCTGGCCACCTCGGATACGCCGTCAGATTGTGATGGTGTGAGCCGAGGCCGAATGCGTGGGCTTGGTGTGAGAAGCCCTTCGGGTCCAGCGTGGTGGCAGCGCGAGGAGCACAAGTCCGACCGCTGTCCATACGGCCAGCGCCAGCCAGGGCGCAGCGGTAGCGGCACCGTCGAAGCCGGAGATCCCGCGCAAGAGGTCGACCGTTGCCCCCAGCGGCATCCAGTGCCCGATGTCCCCCCAAGGCTCGGGAAGCATCTCAGGGGCCGCGTTCGCTGCGGAGAAGGGATTGCCCACCAAGATCAAAACCAGGTCACCGGCGATCAGGCCCGGGCGACCCAGGGCCGAGTTCAACCCGGCAAGCATAAGACCGATCGTCCCGACCCCAGCGCTGACAGCAGCGACCTCAAGCCACACCGGCCCGGCCAACGCGCCGTAACCACCGTGCAGAACCGCCACGACAGTGGTCCCGACCAGCAGTGCCATCGCGGCAACGGCCGCGACCTGGTCGCGGCGCCGCGAGACCATGAGCGCCACCAGCGTCCCAGTGATAACCCCACCGATGGTGATCGGCAGTGCGCCCGCGGCGAGTCCGCCGCCGCGTGGGTCATCGGCCGGTGCCCCGACCACGTCAGTGACCTCGACCACTCCGATCCCGTCGCCTAGCTCGGTCAGCAGCGAGGAGACCGCCGGTGATGCGGCAGAGGCCACCAGCAGTTCGGTCACCTGCGGGCCTTCAGTGACCAGCGCGCCGTAAACCTCACGATCGCGGATCAGCGCCTGAGCCTGCGTGGCGTCCGCGACCGCGATCACCTCGAAACCGCCGGGTGATTGCTGTTCGAACTGTTCTGCTACCGCAGCAGCGGCAGCCTCACCGCCAGTCACAGCGATCGGCAGGTCGCGCGGCGCTGCCTGCGTCGCAGCACCGGCGAACGAGGTCACCAACAACGCCACCAGCACGAGGGCCGCCAGGACAATCGCAGCTACCCGCAGCCGCTGCCGCCGGGCGTGAACCTCCTCCGGGAGGGTTACATCCGAAGACTGAAAGGAATGTTCATTCGCCATCACCCAAGTTGAGCATTCCGTGCTGACCTTGTCAAGGATGAATGTTCATTTCTATAGTGATGTTTGTGACTCAGACCCCTCACTCCACAATGGCCCCGTCGGCGAGGCGCGGCGCCAAGCGAGACGTGATCATCGGGGCCGCGATGCGGTGCTTTGACCGAGAAGGGTTTCACCGCTCCAGCATGGCGATGGTCATCGAGGAGGCAGGCGTCTCAGCCGGCACGGTCTACCGCTACTTCGCGTCCAAGACCGATCTGATCCACGCCTGCGCCCAAGAGGTCTTCGGGGACATGCACTCCAGGCTTGCCACACTGACCAACGCCGAGAACACGCCGGAAGCCCGAACAGTGGCGGTGGCTCTGCTCGAGGCCGCGCTCAACGCGGGCAGCCGCTACGGAGCTGACCTCACCCGGCTTGCCGTCAGCGCGTGGGCTGAATGCCTGCGCGACCCGGTACTCGCGGATCACGCCCAGTCCCACTACGTCGAGTTGCGGCAATGCCTCACAGACATCGCCCGCGGATGGCACGCCGAAGGCTTGATCGCGGACTCCGACCCCGAACAGGTCGCCCAGGCCCTATTCGGTGCGCTGCCAGGCTTCATCGTCCAGCACGTCCTGATCGGCGACGTCGACCCCGCCGGCTACGCTGCCGGCCTCGAGGGCCTCGGGCTGGCGGCCTCAAGCCCACGTCCAGTGCGCCAACCAAGAGTGTCGCTTTGACCTACTACGCAGGGCGACCGGCCCACGGAGTTACGCCTGGCGCGATGGCGATCCCGACCGCTTTGGTCACCACCTAGGACCCGTACCCACACTCACCATCGGCATCCATCAGATCGTCCACGTCACGACCAAGTGACCCAACGCCACACCCCGTTGTCAATGAGCACCTGCCCGACAAAAGGCGTCTATCAGCGGCGCCAACAGAGACTGCGACGTTGCGTGACGACGGACCCCCCATGGTGGCACCGTCACCGCCTAGCGATCCCCGAATGACCATCGTCCACCGGTCACAATGGGCGTAGAGCCGGACAACTATGCCCGGCGCTCGTATGAGCGCGTCGGGTTCCGGGCGGTCGGTCAGGTGAGCGGCTCGCTGACCATGCTTCTGCGACTCGCAGGGTCCCGGCTCGCCATTGGCTACTGGGCGCCGTCTTGGCGACGCACGGTGCCTCGAGGCCGATCTTGCTGAGGAACGGCCTGCGAGTCTGCGTGACCGGGGTCGCCTACCGCGCGGGTGCAGACCTTGACGACCGGTCTTGCAGAGGCAGAAGCGCGCATTCGAGCGGGCGCAATATCGGTTGCTCTGGACCAGGCCCGCGCGGGACCCTGACTCCCATGAGGACGCCTTTCCGGTCCAAGCCGACACTCGTCGGTGACCTCGTTACCTTACGGCCAATCCAAGCTGAGGACGCCGACGTCCTTGCTCGCATCATCCGCGACGACGACGAGATCGCCCGGCTTACCGGTTCCGTACACCATAGCGATGAGGACCCGATGGAGGACCTGCCGATCGAGCGGCTACGGGAAATCTACGGTGGGTGGGCCACCGCGGAGGACCGCCTCGTGCTCGGCGTGGTCGACAACGCCAGCGGTGACCTGGTCGGGGAGGTAGTTCTCAACGAGTGGGACGAGGTCAACCGGTCGTGCAGCTTCCGCACGCTCATCGGCGCCGCAGGACGAGGCCGCGGTTTGGGCACCGAGGCCACCCGGCTCACCGTCCAGCACGGGCTGCGGACGATGGGGCTGCACCGCATCTCCCTCGAGGTCTACGACTTCAACCCACGGGCGCGGCACGTCTACGAGAAGGTCGGCTTCGTGCACGAAGGCACCGGCCGGGACGCACTCCTCTTTGACGACTTGTGGATCGACGTGCACTACATGGCGATCACCGGCGACTAACTTGGCCGGTGGGACCGCCCCAGTCACCCATTCTCCTGCGGGCAGCGCTGTGGACCAATCGACACCGAGCCATGCGTTGGAACCACTCCTGCTCGGCAACTGCGAGAGAAGCTAGCTCGGCGTGTGCTCCAGGACTGGTTTAGATCGGACTGCGGAGGGGCCCCTCGTGTGCAATGACCGTGATGTGTTGAGGATCTCCACGTGCTTCCCCACAGTTTGCCAACGACGTGGGCGAGCACGTGCGACATCTGGTCTTGAGGGCTGAACTCGCCCATCCTGACCGCTTCCTCGACGACAATGGTGCGGCCTGAAGGCCAGTAGGAGATCTTGCCTGGACCCACGGCCTCTTCAGTGCCGTACTCGCAGTTCACGCGGATTCTGCCTTCGACGAGGAACCCCCAGTGCGGGCATTGACATGATCCGGCTCCAGACCCTCGAGCAGCGGGCCGAAGTCCAGGCCGGCCGGGCGCTGCATGTACGCGCTGGTCATCCACCCCAGTCCGTCCCTCGCATCATCTCGCCGATGGCGTCGTGTGCGATAGGGAGGTCTTTGACTTTTGCTCTTCATCTCCGTCACTGCTTCCGGCCCTAAAGCCGTCGTGGTGCCTTTGCGCCCTACTCGGTAGCTCGCTTGGTGTTCCGCGGCGGACGGGGTGTCTTCATCAGCCCTCTCTCTTCTGGGACTGTGCTCACGACCAGCGGACTCGGTGGCCGTTGTGCCAGGTGTCGAGGAGGTCTTGGTTGCCTACGACCTCTATGGTGGAATCGTCGCCTCGGTTCCACAGGGCCAGGTACAGGTCCGATGCCGAGCCGATGAGAGTCACGTCGGAGGGACGCTCTTCTCTAGTGGTGGTGATTCCATTCGGGGCCATCGTGACGTGCCACCGAGCGTCGATATCGTTCGTGTGGACCGCCACCGTTCCGGGACTGTCGATCGAGAACGTGCTACCTCGGGGAGCGAAGGCGCTGAGTATCTCGTCGATTCCATCGGCGGCGAACTCGGGATCGAAGGTCGCCTGGGTCTGGCCAGCGTGTTCGGCATCGAAGCGGTGGACCGCGGTCTCGTGGGCTTGGCGTCGAGCCCACATCGCCAGCGTGGAAGGTGCGGGCAGGAAAGTCCGGCACTCGAGGTCGGTTGGAGCCGATGTGAGCTCACGAACCAAGTTGACGTTCGTCTCGAGGTACCAGTCGATCAACTCGGTGTCGCAGGGCCAGAAGACTGCGAGATCAGGCCAATAGGCCGACAACTCGGAGAGGTCATCGACCCACATCTTCGCGGCGCGGTTGGCCACCTGCGCGGCAGCCCAGAGGTGGATTTCGGCGAGGTGTCGGACGAGGCCACGCATATCCCACCCGGGACAGGAAGAGACTGGCGCATCCAGATCGGTGCGCCGAGCGGCGCAGGCGAAGAGTTGAGCTTCCAGCTCGAGAGCGGCGATGTGCCTGTCGATTTCCATGTTGTTCTCCCATCCTCAGGCATTCGGTGACCGTTGAGGGACCGCTCGGGTCAACGAACTACTGCAACATGCAGTACCATATACTGCATGTTGCAGTAGAGTCAAGGCATGCCGCCAAGATTGACCCCGTCCTCTTATGCAGTCCTCGCCCTCCTGCACCTCAAACCCTGGACCGGCTACGAACTCACCCGTCAAGCCCAACGAAGCCTTCGCTACGCCTGGCCCAAGTCGGAGCGACTCCTCTACTCCGAACCCAAGAAACTCGTCGAACTCGGATACGCCAAGGTCCACCAAGAGGACAGCGGCAACCGAACCCGCAACGTGTACACAATCACCGGAGAAGGCCGCCAAGCCCTCAACCAGTGGACGACCACCCGGACCGAGCCGCCCCGGTTCGAGGTAGAGGCCTTGTTGAGGCTCCTCTTCGCCGACCACGGCTCACGCGAAGACGTGCTCAGAGCCCTTGACGAGTTCGAGGACGAAATCGGCGCTCACCACCAGGCCATTGTCGATCTCATGGGCTCCTACCTCGCCGGCGGCCACCCGTTCCCACAACGGACACACCTCTCCGTGCTCTTCGCCACCTTCCAAATCGACATGTTCAAGACCATCGAGCGGTGGATCGAGTTCGCGCGAGTCGAAATCGATGAATGGCCAACCACCAAAGACCTCGGAATGACCCCACGGACCGAGACCCTCACACGGCTCCTCGCCCAAGATCACTCACCACTGACCCCATAGGTGCGCCCAAGGGACCCGAGCGTGTCTATCTGGACTGCCCGGCGCCGATTGTGGGTCATCGTTGCGGCGGCCCCGCGCCGAGGGGCGCCGACGTCGAGCTTGACGAGGTCGCGCGCTCCTTCGCCGAAGACCAGTTCTGGGATCATCTCTAATGAGGAAGGTCCTGCGGCGCTCGTGCCGCACTCAGCGCCGTTGACGATGACGTCGTCTCCTTCACGTATTGCGGATCCCTGCGGGCAAGCACCTGGGTTCGGATCCAGAGCTCCAAAGCTGTATAGCACAGGTGCTACAATGAAGGAATGGGAACCGTGGGGCTGCGCGAACTACGACAGGACGCATCTGAACTGGTGCGTCGGGTGGAAGGCGGCGAGGAGATCGAGATCACCGTCTCCGGGCGCCTCGCGGCTCGCATCGTCCCTGCCACCCCGAAACGCTGGCAACGGTGGGAAAGTGTTGCCGACGCGTTTGCAGGTCGGCCCGACCCCGACTGGGAAAGCGATCGCGACCTGCTCGATCAAGCCGTGATCAACCCGTGGGAACTTCGCCGTTGAAGGCGATACTCGACACAAGCGTCTTGATCGCGACCGACCTACCACCGTTAGACGGAGAGCTGGCGATCAGTTCCGCCTCTCTGGCCGAACTGCACTTCGGTGTCCTCGTCACTGTTGACGCATCAGTCCGTGCCGAGCGCCTGCGCCGATTGTTCCACTTCCAGCGAAGATTTGACGCTCTGCCCGTCGACGATGAAGTCGCGGCCAGCTATGGCCAGCTTGCTGCCGCCGTCGCCGCAGTGGGACGCCAACCTCGATCGCGCGTCCTGGACCTGCTGATCGCCGCGACTGCGCACGCCCACTCGGCACGCCTGTATACGCGTAACGCGGCCGACCTTGCCGGACTCGAACATCTCATCGACATTACTCCCGTCTGAGGACTCACCCGTCGATGAACGTGGGAGTCCAGCAGCGCTCGGTCCCTGCAGGCATCCCGTAGCCGGATCCCCTGCGGGAGGAACGTGATGGCTGTGAACATCTCACCGAGCGCGACACATCTGCCCCGATGACCCTGGCCACCAAGGCGCGCAGGGTGTCGGCGTAGTGCTCGCGCAGCGACTCCATGTCGTGGACCTCGAACCCGGCGGATGCCATCACCGCTGACACGCTCAGTCCGACCATGCCTGCCTCGGCCAGGATCTCCGCGGCCGCCTGACAGATGGCTTCTCGATGCGGAGGCTGGACCGTCATGCGGCGATGGACCTAAGTCCCTGTGAAGCCATCTCACACAACTGTAGCGTCGCATCATCGTGTTCGACGCCCTGGTGCCGTGGCTGGGGGTGAGTGGAGGAGGTCGTGATGGGTCAGCCGGTGAACGTCGACACCTTCGTACGGGCGGAGACCGCGCGCATGTTCGACGGGATCCTCGCCCAGTCCGGCTGGGTGAACGCGTGGATGCACATGCGTGGGCCGGTGGCGTTGGACAGCCAAACGGTGATCCGGATGAACCGCGACACGCTCAAGCCAGGTGTGGACCTGACCCGTGGCGATTGCGGCGGGGCGAGCCCCGTCGTCGTCGCTCACGCGGAGCGTGTGGACCGGCAGGTGCAGGTTTGGACGTCCTACCTTCGGCGGCGGCAGATTCTCAGGCATCGGACTCTCCTTAGTGTTCCAACCGTGAACTTGAAGGACTCTGGCAGGCGACCCTCTGGTGCAATGGTCGAATCGGTGAGCGTGTCGCGCCGTGCGTTGATGTCGGCGATCTCAGGCCTTGGTGGGCACCGCGGCTCCACATCCGAATCAGCCTCCAGAAGGGGTTGGGACCTGCAATAAAGGCGAGAACGTCTATGACCTCCTAGGCTGGTCAGCCGAGCCCGAAGTAGTCGAGGAAGTCGGCGCAGTCGCTCCAGGGGACGACGCTTCCTGGTCCGTCCGCGTAGGGGGCGGTCGGGATCACGATGTGGCCCGTGCGGGCGGTGAACTGCCCGCCGGTGAAGGCCTCGTGTCGGTGGTCTTCGTGGGCATTGCGTGGCAGGGCGCGGCCGTTTGCGAGGTCAACGCACCCGCCAACCGAGGTGGGCACCGGCGGGAAGATGCCGGGCGCCACCTCGACGTCGAGCACCAGGATGTGCCCGTGATCGGCGTATTCTGCGGGCTTGGCCACAGCGGGCGACGCGGCCAGGACGGGGACTGCCAGCGAGCCGGCCGCGAGGGCGGCGATGTGTGCGAAGTGCTGCTTCATGTCGATTCCTCCGCGGTCCTCGCTTCGGTGGTGTCACCAGGTATTCTATGAGTGACGCTACACCATAATGAGTGCTACTTCAACAAATGGAGAACCTATATGTTCCATGACAATCCGGCCCCAGCGACCGCCTCCTTGCGGGAGCGAAAGCAGGCCGCCGCGCGCGTCTACGTTGCCGAGGTCGCGGCGCCGCTCTTCGCTGCGAACGGGTACGGGGGTACGACAACCAAGCTTGTGGCCGGGGCCGCGGGCGTGGCCGAGGGGACGGTCTTCAACCTTTTCGGGTCCAAGTCGGGCCTGCTGCTGGCGGCGCTGCAGACGGCCGTGCCCGACCCGTTCCGGGTGCAGGAGTGGATGACCCTCGCTCGCGACCTCGAGGCTCCCGGGGCCGTCATCGACCTGTTCTGTCGCACCGGGGAAGATGTTGCGCAGGCAGCCCTCCCATTGGTGCGTGTGTTCCTTGAGGCGGCCGCCGTGGACGGGGCCACCGCGCAGGCATGGCGGGACCAGGAAGCCCGCCGCTTCGAGTCGCAGACCTGGCTCCTAGACGTCCTCGCGGAGCGCGGATGGCTCCGCCAGGATCGGGCCGGGGACTTGCTAGCCCGCGACGTGTGGGTGCTCGCGGCCCCCGAGGTGCTCGTGAAAATGCAGGACGCCGGCGTGGCAGTCGAGGAGTATTGGCGCTGGCTGTCCGGCGCCCTCGCAAGCGTGCTGCTCGATCCGAACGGTTGACCGGTCGGCCACCATGAGGCACAGCATCGATCAAGAAACGGCGAAGGCCGTGCTGGCCGGCGCCGTCCTAGGTCTGGCCTGGGGAACCGCGCTGCGCGGATGGATGGCATCCCTGGCCCTCGAGTTCGGCGACTGGCCGAGGATCACCGCAGCGGGCACCTTCGGCTCGGTCCTCGCCCCGGCGACCGTCGCCGGCGGGCTGCTCGGCTGGGCGTACGCGTGCCGCCGCGCGGGTCGTGGGATGGGCTGGCGCTGGACGGCGGCCGCCCCCCTGCTTCTGGCTGTTCCCGTGGCGCTACTAACGCCGGACTTCTTCCCTACGCTGCTGCAGGAGGGTCTGGGCGGGGGCGCCGTGGGAGCCGTCCTCGTGGGCATGTGCGGCGGCTACGCGGTCTCCGGCCGGGGACCGACCTGGGGTCGTGTGCTGGCGGGCCTCGTCGCGGCATTGGTCATGGCGGCCATGACATGGTTCCTCTATCTCGAGGGACTGAACGCCATCAACACCGCATCGCGAGCCTACGGCGCCCTAACGCTGTGGGTGCTGATGGTGCTGCTTGTCGCCGCAGCGTCGATCCCGCACCGCCCGCCGCTGCGCCCCGCCGCTGGCGATCCCGTCGATGAAGGGGTCCAGAGGCGATGAGTCGAGACACAACCTGGAGCGTCGGGCTGGAGCGAGTCAGCGGCACGCTGCTGCTCGTCGGCTCCGCGGGAATCCTCATCGACGACTGGCTGTCGAGGAACTCCTCGGAGGGGTCATGGGGACTGGTCCCGGCCTACCTCGGCACGACGCTGGGACTGGTCCTGCTCGTCCCGGTGCTCCGACGGCTACAGGGTGGGCCGGCGGCGGCGCTGGCAGCGCTGGGTGTCGCAAGCACCTTCGTCTTCTGGTTCAGCTACCCCGACCACGCGATGTATGGCGGGCTCGGCTCGCTGGCTCTCGGGGCAGTGATGCCGTGGCTGCCCGGCCGGGGCTGGATCTGCGCCGTCCCCTGGGTCGCGTCCGGCACCCTCGGTCTGCCGGACCTGGTTCGGGAGGGGGCCAACTGAGCACCACCGCGATCCGCGCGTCGGCACATAACACTCACTCGCGACAGGGGAAGACGCTATGAGCTTTCGTTGCCCCTTTGAAGGTTCCACTGACGGATCCTCTTGTGGCGAGCGACCGAAGGTCTGACTGGCGATGCCTGCGGCCGCATTTCCTGGCCTATGAGCCCTCGCGGGCGTGGTTGGGTCAACTCGGGTTGCACATGTCAGTGAGCATCGTCACAGGTGGTGCGTGGGCTTTCGTCGCTCACGTCGAAGGATCCTCGGTGCGCTGGAGGAGGGAATCGGTGGCGCTCCAGGGCCTTGCGGCTGTGTCGTCTTCGAGGGCTCGCGCGGACAGTCGGTGGTTGGCTGGCTTCGCGTCGACGAAGTAGTAGCCGTTGAGTCCTTGGTACTCCGGGTCGGTTGCGGCGGCGAGCGTTGTCTCGGCGCCGATCGTTGCGTCCGTCGTCAATCGATTCAGCAGGCGTCGCACGATCGCGGGCGGGTCGCCCAGCTTGGTGGTCACCTCCCCAGGGTGAAGCGAGGTGACAGTAACCCCCGTCCCATCGATCCGGCGGGCGAGCTCGCGGGTGAACAGGATGTTCATCAGCTTGGTCTCGAAGTAGCGAGGAAACCCGAGCAACCTGTAGCCGCGCTCGGCTTGCAGATCGGCGACGTTGACCTTGCCCCATGCATGCGCTTGCGATGCGACGTTGACGATGCGTGCAGGTGCGGAGCGTTGTAGCAGCGGCAGTAGGAGCTGGGTCAGTAGGAAGGGTCCGACGTGGTTGACGGCCAGCATGGCGTCTACACCTTCGGAGTTGAGTTCTCGGGATCGGAGCATGATGGCTGCGTTGTTCACCAGGATGTCGAGTCGTTGGTGAGTGGCCAGGATCTGCTCGGCGGCCAGACGTACGTCGGTTTGGAGACCGAGGTCGCACACGAGGATCGACACGGAGGCCTGGTGCACAGTGGCCTCAATGTCGGCCCGTGCTGCCTCCGCCCGCGTCTTGCTTCGACACAGCAGGACGACGCGGACGCCATCTCTAGCCAGTCCGCGAGCTGTTTCCAGCCCGATGCCTGAGTTGGCGCCGGTGACGACTGCTGTCCTTGCGGCGGTCACGTTGCCTGCGAAGTCGTCGATCACTTGCGGCGCTCCCGGGTCGCCTCCGGCCGCGGACTCCAAGCAAGGACGATGATCGCTGCAAGTCCGATGAGTTGAAAACCGGCGAACGCGACGTCGTCGGCGTCCTTCGGCCACGTGCCCGCCAGGCTGACCGCCGTGAGAACAGCAAGTGCGATGTTCGCGGGTCTGGCGACTCGGTCAGCCAGGACGTGGTTAAGGACGATCATGGCGAGCGGGAACTGTAGGGCGATCGCGGCGACCACGAGCGCGGTGTCTGAGGTGGCGAGATCGCCGTCGGTTAACTCGGTGATGAATCCAGGCCGGAAGAGCTCGTGGATGTCGCGGAACAGCGTGTTCAACATGACATAGGCCCATAGGGCCGACATCAAGCCCATTCGATGGGGGACCATGGGTGAAGCGGTCGTGCGGGGGTCGTGGTCGGTCATGCGATCGACGCCGATTTGGTGTCCGTTGCGAGACGAGGGCGCGGGCTGATTCTCCCATTGTTGTGGTTGAGCCACTCCGCGACCGCGACGTTGATCGCCCAGCCGGCGAACATCAGCCAGGCTCGAGTGTCGCCGCTCGGGACGCCTCGGACGAGTGTGCATGCGCCGATCGTGAAGGCTTGGGTGCCAGCTCCGAGGCCGATGGCGTAGCCACGTCGCATCCACTGACCATGGGCTAAGTACCGGCGCTTGGCGACTGCGGACGCTCCGGCCAGCAACGAACCAGCCATGGCCACTCCGAACCCGACTCGGAACACCATTAACAGCGTGGTGTCGTGACCGGGGAGATCGGACATCACCGACAGCCATATCCCGGTTCCAGCACCCATGATCCCCGCAGGGATGAGGATCCCTCCCGCGCGTTGGTGCCATACCCGGCGGCGGCGACGGAGTCGTTCGGAGAACTGGAACGCGCCAACGACACTGAACGCCGTGACGCTCACGATGTGAATCACGACCGGCGTCGGGGACTCGACGAAACGAGCGTTCGCAGGCGAGACGACAGGGTCGCTCGCCAGCTCCACGATCCGAGCTAGGCCCGCAAGGGTCGGAACAAGACTGAGACCGATCAGGCCGACAGGAACGACGTAGCCGGTCCCCTTCGCCTTGGTGTGGTTGGTCGTCTGCACGCGCTGACTCCTTCGTTGTTCCGCAGACACGCCGCTACCGCCGATAGAGGACGATAGGGGACGATAGGTACAGCGTACGTATCATCATTAAGTGGAAGTGTAGGTACGCTGTACGTCAATTGCAAGAGGCCAGTCGTAGCCACGCGGAGCGAGCGGGAGTCATGACGAATAGCAGACAAGTCAATGGGCGCAAGGCACCGCTCACTCCCCAGCGCATCGTCGGCGCTGCTGTGCGGCTCGCCGATCAGCACGGCCTCGAGCAACTCACGATGCGCGGCCTCGCTGCCCATCTCGACACGGGACCGATGTCGCTCTACAACCATGTCGCGAACAGGGACAGCCTCATTGACGAGATGGTCGACCACATCGTCGATGGCATCGATCTCCCGACACCGAGTACCCCCTGGAAGGCGGCCGCCCGCGCCATGGCCATAGCCACCCACGACACGTTGGAAGCACACTCGTGGGCCATCACACCCTGGTCGACCCGAACGCCCGGCTTGAACAGGTATCGCCTCATGGAGGCGCTACTTGAAAGCCTGGCCTGCGCCGGACTGCCAACCGACATCGCCGACCTCGGGTTTCACGCGATCATCAACCACCTGCAGAGCTCCGCCCAGCGCCCAGAAGTTCGCGTCATTGGGCCTCGTGACTACGAAAACGCTCACAGAGGCCTCGACCGCCAGCAATTTCCCCGCGTCGTTGAGCACATACATTTTCATCAAGCCGGCAACCCAGCCCACGATGAGTTCGCCTTCGTCCTCGATCTCATCCTCGACGGACTCGAAAAGACAGCCGACTCGACTTCATCCGGATCCCGCTTGCGGCAAGAAGCTGATGGGTTGGGATCGAGCCCGTCAGGGGCGACGCTCTCCGACCAACGGCGATGGGGCGAGGATCAGCGGCGATGCCCATGACCACCGACGCCGACCTCGCCACGCTGGCGTCGGGGACACGCCACCTCTCGCCGCCATCGAGAACCAGCACTGGGCGCGCCCTACGCCCTGCGCGGAGTGGGATCTGTCACGGAACATGCCAGCAGGGGCATCCTCTGTTGGCCATCGGCTCGCGGCCGCACCCTTGGCGCCGTGGCATACTTGTGGCATGGCACGAACACGTTTGAGCACCACGGTGGACGCCGAACTCCTTCAGAACGCGCGCGGGCTCGGGGTGGGGAGTACGGACGCTGCCCTGGTCGACGAAGCGCTGCGAGCGTTGATAGTCCGACATCGGTCGGCCGAGGTAGATGCCAGTTACTCCGCGTATGACAGCCACCCTGTAGACGAACCGGATGAGTGGGGCGACCTGGCTAGCTGGCGGCGCGTGGCCTCCGCCTCGTGAGCGAGCTACCGGCTCGGGGGGAGGTTTGGTGGTGTGAGATGCCTGAGATTGGTCGACGTCCGGTCGTGGTCTTATCCCGAGATGCGGTGATCCCCCGACATCGGCGAGCACTCGTGGCGCCCTGCACCACGACGTTGCGAGGCCTAGCGAGCGAGGTCGTTCTCGAGCCTGACCGCGATCCCGTGCCGCTTCGCTCAGCCGTGAATCTGGACTCCATCGAAAGTGTCTCGGTCTCGGTCTTGGTGCAACGACTCGGTAGGCTCGCGGATTCGAGGATCCGTCAGGTGTGCGCTGCCTTGGCGATCGCCGTCGACTGCACCTCCTGACCAACGTCCGCTAGCGGACGGGTCTTTGGGCAAAGATCCACGGTTTGAAGCGGACCGCTACAACCGGCGCTCGAGGACGATGTGGTTTTCCCGTTCTGGGTGATGGACTCCGTCGGTGTCAGTCCAGGTGTAGTCGCTGACCACGGTCGCGCCGGTGTAGGCGTAGCCCAGCGCTCGTGCAGCTTGACGGCTCGTTCGTTGTCCATACTGACCCCGATGACGACGCTGGGGTACCCGGATGCCCGCACTAGCCGTTCGCCGTGTCTGATCAACGCGGTGCCAACACCCCTACCTCGGGATGCAGGACCGACCTGTAGGTGAGCGATCTCGGGCGCCGGCGGGTAGCCGCACTTTCGGGCCGGGTCATCGCTCACGCCATGCCACGCCACGATCTCCCAGCTGATGTATGCAGCTGTCGGACTCCAGGTGCAGGCTCCGCCTCAACAGGTCCGCGATGCGGCCGCCCTGATGTACTTCGGAGGCGACCTGCTCGAAATCCTGCTCGCGCTCTGCTGTCACAGTGGCGCAGCAGCGGGCATCGTCCGAGCACCAGCATCCACGCGGCGCAGACGGCACCTGGGTTGCCATAGCGTGGGATAAGGGTCTTCGAATGCCGTTCGGCGCCCCTGGGAGTCGGCCTCCTGAACATCCTGCTGGTCACCGCAGCCGTGCTCGGCGTTGGGTCAGCGGTCGAGGGCGAGGCGGTCGCTGATGTCCCAGCCGGGATTCGGAGGAGCCGTTCGTCCCAGGTTGGCCTCCGCTCACCGATGTCCACCACACCCTCATACAAGGGCGTGGTGACATCGTCAGCGCCCTAGTCTGTCGCGGTCCTTCCACAGCGTGAGCCCAAGCGAGACGCACAGGCCGATCAGGATTACCGTGAACGGCACTGCGGCGACCACCGCTGCACTGCGCAGGGCTGTGGTCCCTCCGCTGAGCAACAACACCGCGGCAAAAGCGGCAGCGAAAGACCACATCAGACGCAGCGGGCGCGGAGGCTTCAGGCTGCCTCCGGAGGTGCTGCTGCCCAGCATGAACGAGGCTGAGTCGGCAGAGGTGATGAACAGTAGCGCAAGCACTGGCACCAACAGGATCAAGCTGAGACCGGGAGCCGGAAGCGTCTCGAGCACTGCAACGGAGGCGACCGACTTGGACTCGCTGGCGATCCCGGCGACCTGCACCGCTCCCGTTGTCTCGCGTTGCAGTGCGGTCCCACCGAGCACCGAGAACCAGACGACGCTCACGGCGCTCGGCACCATGACCACACCCGTGACGACCCCGCGGATCGAACGCCCTCGAGAGATCCGGGCAATGAAGGTCCCAACGAACGGCGCCCAGGCGATCCACCACGCCCAGAAGAAGTAGATCCAGTCACCGGTCCAGGGATTGCCGGCCGATCCTTCGGTGGCCAGGCTCATCGGCACCAGCTCCCGGCCGAAGTCCGCCAAGCCCGTGGTCATCGTCTGAAAGATCGCCGTGGTCGGGCCGAGAATCAGGATGTAGCACAGCAGCGCCGCGCAGATCACGATGTTGGCTAGGCTGAGCCAGCGGATACCGCGGCCGAGACCGGTCATGGCGGAGATGGTGCTGACCGTCATCAGTGAGACAACGATGACGATCTTCGTAGTGTAGGAGTCCGGTATGCCGAATACCTCGGTCAGGCCCGCGTTGAGCTCCCCGGTGCCCAGGCCTAGCGACGTTGCGACACCAAACAGGATCGCTACCACGGCAAGAACATCCACCAGATCACCGAGCAGCCCGTCCGAGCGCCGGCCCAACAGCGGGCGCAGCGCTTCACTGACCAGCATGGGGCGGTGTCGGGTGTAGCTCGAGTACCCGACGCTGATGGCGACCACGGCATAGATCGCCCAGGCGTGCGGCCCCCAGAACAAGAAGGAGTAGCGCATCGCCACCCGTGCCGCTTCGGCAGACCCCGGCTCAGTTGCACCGTATGGCGGGTCAGCAAGGTGGATCAGCGGCTCGGCCATGCCCCAAAAGAAGAAGCTCAACCCGACCCCGGCGCTGAGCAGCATGGCGACCCAGGAGAGCATCCCGAACTCGGGCCGTGACTCGGGTCCGCCGAGCCGCAAGCGACCGAACGGGGAGATCCACAGCACGAGCACCACGGCGAGGAGCCCGGTGACCACGACGGGGTATGCCGGGCCTACAGTGCCGACCACCACCTCTCGGACCGTGGTGAGAACGTCGTTGAGGCGTGTCGGGAAAAGGAGTCCAAGCACCACGAACGTGGCCGACAGCGCGCACGAGACGAAGAAGACGAAACCCAAAGGGGCCCGGTCCGTGGTCGCACCGTCCGCGCGGGTGTCCATAGCGACCGATCGTACGGTTCGCCAAAGCTCGCCCGAGCCCTCACCGCTGTTCCGAGGCCTTGTGCCGGGAAGGGTGCGTCGTGCCGCCCCGGCATGCTGCTCTCGAAGAGATAACGGTCGAAGCGTTGGCTGGGAAGTCTCATCGCGTGCGCAGGTAGAGTGATCGCGCCCACACGACAGCGCCAAGACGGAGGCCCGGGTGACCAAGGACATCATCGAGGAAACCCCGGAAATCTGGGGCGAGGGCTACTCCACCGACAGCGCCAAGGTGCAGCAGAACTACGACACCTTCGCCGAGGGCGGCCGGTATGACGAGACGTTTCTGGACTGGGGGTACGTCGGCCCGGAGACCGCAGCCGCGATCATGCGGAACTACGTTCCGACCGCTGCTCGTGTCCTTGACGCCGCGTGTGGTTCGGGGCTGACCGGGACGGCACTGCAGAATCTCGGGTACGCCCGAATCGAGGGAATCGATATCTCGGAGCAGCTCCTGGCCCTTGCGGGGCAGACAGGCGCATACCAGCGGGTCATGCGGGTGGACATGCAGGCCTTCCCGCTCCCCTTCGAGGATGACCAGTTCGATGCCGTCTGTTTCATCGGGGCGCTGACCTACTTCGAGACGGCCGAGATCCTGCGGCAGCTGTGCCGAATCGTCCGCAGCGGTGGCCATATCGTGTTCTCGCAGCGGGACGACATCATGCGCGACCAGGGCTACGGAAAGAAGCTGGACGAGCTGGAGCGCGAAGGGCAGTGGTTGCGCACCTTCGGCACCGAGCCGATGCCCTACCTTCCCAACCATCCGCGGTACGGCACCCACATCAAGGTGCAGTACTTCGTATACCAGGTCGTGTGACTCTCGCTCGCCGGCCCTGAGGGTGCGATCCCTGAGGTTGTGCGGCCGGTGGTATAGATGACAACGAACGGCAGCTCGAACCTCACCGTTAGATGGCCGCAGGGTCGCGCCTCTGGCCACTGAGCAGCTCCGGGGCTCCGGGGGTGCGCGCGAACCCGAGCAGGCGCGAGGAAAGACTTACACTCGGCCTGTGAGGTCCAGCAGCGTGGCCTGCGCCGTGGATGCCTCAGTGGTCAGTCCGAGCGGCTCCAGGCCGAATCCCATGCCCGGGGGGCCCGCGGCAACGATTTCCCTCACGGCCGCCACCAGGGCGGCCGGAAGAGTCTCCTCACCGTCGGTGGCTCGAGCTAGGTCCCAGGCGTGCATGGTGAGCTCGAACACCCGGAGCTTGAGAAGCTCACTCACCGTGATCGAGCCACGCGGGTGATCGACCCGAGCCGTCCGCCCGTCCGCCTCGAGGAACGCCAAGCGTTGAAGGCCGACCGACTCACGCCAGTCCCGCATGGGGCTATCGCTGATCTGCTGTGTCGACATCACCGTCGATATCGCGTCGGCTGAGCTGAGCCCGCCCAGCACGAGGCCGGCGAAACGATTGCCCCCGATGACGTGTGCGACCAAGTAGTGAACATCCCAATCCGGGCACGGGGTAGGGAGCACCCACATGTCGGGTTGGACAACCTCGAGGCGTTTCAAGAATGTGTCCTCGGCTTGAGTCAGCGCACTGGGCAGATCCACGGTGGTCCCTACGAGCGGGTAGTTCTCGATCCGAACGAATGACGCTGGCCTCGACCGGTTGACGCCTGCGCGCCTGTCACAGCCTGAAGTCTACGACCGCTCAGGGGCTACACGGACGTTCCGGAAACCGAACCGTTGCCTGAACGCCCCAGGCTCCAGACGGCTGGTCGCTCCGCAAACGGCGTGGGCTTTGCGCGTCGCAGCGGGCAGGTAGACCGTCGGTGCCGCCCTGCGGCGAGGTCCTCTGCAACGGCTTCGCCGCCGGAGAGGTTTGATGACCTGGTCGTCATCCTCCTCAGCCCACCTGCAACACCCGCATCATCTCGTGGTCCTCGTGGGAGAGGATGTGGCAGTGCCACACGTACCGGCCGGCCTTGTCGAAGTGCGTCTTGATCCTGGTGACCTGTTCCGGCAACGCCGTGACCATGTCCTTCGGTGCCGACTCGTAGTACCCATCCACGGGCTGGAGGTTGACGGCCGCACCCCCTGCGATGTTCGACACCGCTCCGACCGTCCCGTACTCCCCGTTGTGCTGGAGCACCTGCTGGGGGTCGTCCTCGTCGACGTCGAAGGTGATCTCGTTGCGGCCGAGGGTCTCGAAGTTGACCAGGTGCAGATGGATCGGGTGGGCGTCGCCGGTGAAGTTGTAGATCTCCCAGATCTCCGTCGAGTCGAGGGCGGGTGTCTCGGTGGTTGCTTGGGACCAGGTGGAGGCCGTTGCCGAGCTCAGATCGTCGGCGACGGTCCCGAGCAGCGGCTGCAGCCGCCCGAACTCGTCCATTCCCTCGAACAGCGCGACCCGCCGTGTCGTGGCGCCGTTGGCCACGCCGCCGTAGCCCGGCAGGTTCCCTGGGTTGAAGTTGTCCGGCACGCCGGACAACGGAACGACGACGTCGAAGGCCATCACCCGGTCGGTCTCCGCGAAGAGCTGCGGACCGGGGATGCCGCCGCCGAACGGTTCGTCGCCGCCGATGTTCTTCATGATCACTCGCTTGCCTGCCAGCGCCGGATCGGAGAAGTCGAAGACGACGTCGTAGCGGCCGCCGGGCTCGAACACGAGCGTGGTGGTCTGGGCGGGCGTCCCGAGGCCCTGGTCGCTGCCGATCACGTAGAACGGGATCGGGGCACCGGCGTTGGTGAAGTCGGTGTCGCCGGGGTTCACGACCACGAACTGCAGCGCCATGAACCGAGAGTCGCAGCCGTTGAGCAGGCGCATCCGATAGTTCCGGGGCTCGACGTCGGTCTTCGGCCAGATCTTGCCGTTGACGACCATGTGGTCGCCGAAGAACTCGGCGAGGGCGGTCGGGCCACCGCCGGGGAACAGATCAGGCGGCAGGATGACACCCTCGCCGGTGATGAAGTCGTCGTACAACGGGTCACCGGGGAACGCCGGGTAGAAGAGCTCCCCGTTGTCGGTGAACATCCGGTCCTGGATGGCGTAGGCCAGCTCGTACGGGAACGCCGGCAGCCCGGGCGGGTTGTCGGGCATCCCGGTGTCGAACTCGTCGCGGACGAAGTAGAACCCGGCGAGGCCGGCGTACACGTTGAGCCGGGTGATCCCGAGGGTGTGGTCGTGGTACCACAGGTTCCCTGCTGGGACTGCGTTGTTGTAGCGGAACGTGTTGGTGAACCCACCGGGAACGGAGTCCCATTGCGGGCCCTTCACCTCGCCGTCGGGGGAGTAGAAGAACTCGGGGTTGCCGTCGAACTGGAAGTCGGTCTTCCCGCCATGGAGGTGGGTGATGATCGGGACCCCGTTCTTCTTGATGCTGTACTGGCGGTAGTCCAGGCCGTTCCTCGAGCTGGCGCCGTGCAGGGAGTAGGCCCAGTGCAGGTTGGTGTCCACTGGCAGCAGGTGCTTCTTGCCCTGCAGCTCGTTCTCCCAGCGGACCACGGTCTCGTCGGCACCGCCGGCCGAGGTGCTCATCACCTGGAACGTCTGTCCGGGCCACGACACCGTGTCGGCGCCGTACCCCCAGATTCGCGTGTCGAGCCGCTTGCCGTTCTTGGGATTGACCAGGCCCGTCTGCTGCTTGGTCTCTCGGACCCGCAGGCTGAAGTTGGGTTGCTGGACCGGGCCGCCGTTCTGGTTCAGGTCCTTGAACAGGAAGCCCGGGTCGAGCGCGTTGGGGACGAGCTCGGAGAACTTCGGTTGGAGGGCCGGGTCACTCAGTCCGGCCGCCGCCGGGACGGCCCCGGCCGGCAGGCCCGTGAGCAGTCCTGCCCGATCGAGGACGTACAGCCCTGCTCCACCCGCCCCGGCCAGCCGGATGAAGTCGCGCCGTGAGATTCCGCGAAGTTCCATGATGTGCCCCTTTCCAGAGACGACGACCCGCTCGTCGTTGTTATGGATCCATCCTGCGGACACGTTGCACTGGTCGGCCAGGGTCTTTGGGCCCGATCGCTGGGCAGGCTGGTGGTCGCAGGTGTTGAGCAGGGTGCTGGCTCCGGGCAAGGCCTTACCGGCACGTTCTGGTGACAACTGGGTCACAAGGTGGGGTGATCGACCCTCGACCCGTAGACGTGGAGCTCTGCCCAGATCTACGATTGACGTGTACCGCTGGTACCCCCCGGAGGTACATTCCCCGCGGGAGCACCTCATGCTTCGTCACCGAGTGCTAGTCATTATCCTTTCCCTCATCGCCCTCGTGGCGACCCCTGCCGCCGGTGCTGCGCTCACCGCCGCGCCACCGACGACCCCGCAGCTGGTCACCGTGCGCGCGGCCTCGCATCCCGGATACGACCGTGTGGTCTGGGAGTTCCGTGGTGGCCTCCCGGCCCAGCGCACCGTCGGCTATGTCGACCGGCTGACCGGCGATGCCTCCGGGTTACCCATCCGGATCGCCGGTGACGCCGTGCTGCGGGTGAGCTTCACCCCAGCCGATGCCCACGACCCCGACACCGGCACCCCGACAGGAGCTCCTCGCCGCCTGGTCACCGCGCTTCCCAACGTGGTCGAGGTGGTGCGCTCGGGGGACTTCGAGGGCCACGTCAGCTATGGCGTCGGACTGGTACGGCGACAGAACTACACGGTGTTCACGCTGAGAAACCCGAGTCGGGTCGTGCTCGACATCCGCAAGGACTACAGCCAGGCCACCCGACGGGTCCTCTTCCTCGACCAGCCCCGGTACGCAGAGGGCAAGCAGCCGGACACCCGCCGGGTCAGCCGTGTGGTGCCGGCGTTCACCCCGGCCACCGGCGTGCTGCACCACCTCTTCGCCGGCCCTACGCCCAGCGAGCGCGCTGCAGGTCTGCGAACCGTACGCTCGGGCGCCACCGACTTCGACCGCCTCACTATCAGCTCCTCTGGCGTGGCTAAGGTCAGGCTCCTGGGCGGATGCAACAGCGCAGGGTCGACCTTCACGATCGCTAACCTCCTGGTGCCCACCCTCAAGCAGTTCGACACGGTGCGCTACGTCAAGATCTACGACCCAGCGGGGCGAACCTCACAACCCACCGGACTGTCGGACTCCATCCCGGAGTGCCTGGAACCATAAACCGCCCCAGACTCATACTGGAACACCGCGCACCAGCCCACCTCTTCGCTGCCCTGCCAGCGTCAGGAATCGCTGGTGTGGCGACGTTGACTACAACCAGGCAAAGCAAGCTGACCCCCTGCAGTCAGTCTTCTTCTTGGTTGGTGGTCTCTCGCGATGGCTGCCAAGCCCGAGAGCACGTTCCAGCGATTCGCCACCTCGCGTCGCCAGTTATCGCCCGGGTTGCGGTGGTGGCACGGCGTTGCCCTGTGGCACCGACGTAGCTGCCAGCTCAGGTTCCGCAGAAGGTCCGATAGGCACCGAAATCTGCCGGGGCGGCTGCGGCATAGCGCTCCAGGCCTGCGCGCTCGTGGTACGGGTCAGACACCGCGTCCAGGAGCCGCTCGAAGAGGGCCAGGTCACCCTCGGTGCCGGCGGCGAGAGCCTCCTCCACCAGATGGTTACGAGGGATATAGACGGGGTTGACCCGCTCCATCGCGTCGGCCTCCGGAGCCAGGGCGCGCCAGCGCTGGACCCAGGCGTCGAACGCACCGACGTCCGAGAACACCCCGCGGGCGGGTCCTGTGTCGCCGCGGGCTGCCGCGCCAAGGCTGCGGAAGAACGATGTGTGGTCGACATGGTCCTCCTGGAGCAGGGTGAGCAGGTCGGCGACCAGAGGCGAGAGTGCCTCCTCCTCCACCCCCTCCGGCAGACCCAGCTTGGTCCTCATACCGGCTGACCACCTGTCGCTGTACTGCCTCGAGAACGCACCGAGTGATTCCACTGCCAGTTCGATGGCCTGCCCCTCCCGCGGGTGCAGGAGGGGAAGCAGAGCCTCGGCCAGGCGTGCAAGGTTCCACTGCGCCATGACCGGCTGTTTGGCGTAGGCGTAGCGTCCCTGCGCATCGATCGAGCTATAGACCGTTGCCGGGTCGAATGCCTCCATGAAGGCGCACGGCCCATAGTCGATGGTCTCACCGGAGATCGTCATGTTGTCCGTGTTCATGACCCCATGGACGAACCCCACCAGCATCCACCGTGCCACTAGGGAGGCCTGGCTAGCGATCACGGCCTGGAACAGCGCGAGGTAGGGGTTCTCCGCCGCTGTGGCGTCAGTGTAGTGACGGTCGATCGCGTGGTCAGCCAGGCGGCGCAGGAGGTCGAGGTCGCCCGTGGCGCGGGCATACTGGAAGCTGCCCACACGCAGATGGCTGCTGGCGACCCGGGTGAGCACGGCTCCTGGTAGCAGGGTCTCGCGGCGCACCGGGCGTCCCGTGGCCACGACCGCGAGAGAACGGGTCGTGGGGATGCCCAGGGCGTGCATCGCCTCGCTGACGACATACTCGCGCAGCATCGGACCTACTGCGGCCAGGCCATCACCGCCGCGGGCGAACGGGGTGCGCCCAGAGCCCTTGAGGTGCACATCCCGAAGGTGACCCGCGGCATCGACAACTTCACCGATCAAGAGCGCCCGCCCATCGCCCAAGCGTGGGGAGTACCCCCCGAACTGGTGACCTGCGTAGGCCTGCGCCACCGGGGCGGCCCCGGAAGGAACAAACTGTCCGGTCAGCAGGCGAACACCCTCAGAACTGCGCATCCAGACGGGCCCCAGGCCCAGCTCGATGGCCAACGACTCGTTGAGCACCAGCAGCCGCGGGTCGGGCGCTTCCTCCGCCTGCCAAGGAACACCCATCTCCGCGAGCTCGAGGGCATAACGGCTCTCGAAGGTCACGACAGGTCGGGATACGACGCTCACCCAACGAGAGTACGTCAGCCACCCTGATCGGGCAGCGGCGTGGGGTAGTGAGCCAGCACGGTGCCATCGCCCTACCGGAAGCCGAGGGACCTGTGATCTATCCAACGAGGAGATGCTGCGCGAAAGACGTCGTATTGGGCCCCGAACTTCTCCAGCAGGGCCGCTTCCTCACTGTGGATCTGCACGCGGTCGATGAAGAGAACAAAACCGGCCAGTGGAAGGACCGCGATCCAGGAGCCACGCCATACGGCATGCGCCAGCAGCAGTCCCGCTAGCCCGACGTACATGGGGTTTCGAGTGATGGAGTTGGCACCGCTGGTGATCAGCACCGACGCACGCTCGGGTTGGAACGGTTCGAGGGTTGTGCCACGCCGAATGAAACGGCTCGCTGCCTCGCCCGCCATCGACAGGGATACCAGTGAGACGGTTGTTGCCACGGCCCTGCGCCTCGTGCTCGGCGGTGGCAACGCCCCCGAGAGAGCACGCTGCGTCACCGCAGCGCCAAGCGCCGCTAGTGGGGGAGGGATGTGTGGCACGGTCACCATCCTGCGCGGATCAGACCGGTGTGTCGAGACGGTCCTCATCGCGGCCGCTATGGGGCCGCTCAGCTGAGCGCAGCACAGACAGGAATACGGGGGGGTAGGCAGAGCGTCGTGTTCCAGGGGTACGGTGAGCCCGTGCGTATCTTCTTCACCGGTGGCAGCGGCAAGGCAGGCAAGCACGTTGCGCCCTACCTCGCCGAGCAGGGCCACCAGGTCACCAACGCCGACCTCGTCCCGCTGGAGAATCCCGCTGTCGCAGACCTGCGGGTCGACCTCACCGACGCCGGTGAGACCTACTCGGCGCTGGCCGGGTTGGCGACTTTCGAGGAGCTGGACCTGCCCAGCAAGCCCGTCTACGACGCGGTGGTGCATTTTGCCGCCGTGCCGCGGATCCTGCTCACCTCGGACGCTGCCGCCTACGCCACGAACGTGCTCAGCACCTACAACGTGCTTGAGGCCGCCACGCGGCTGGGGGTGTCCAAGATTGTGTTCGCCTCCTCGGAGACGACCTACGGGATCTGTTTCGCTCAGGGCGAGCGGCGCCCGCTCTACGTTCCAGTTGACGAAGACCACCCAACGGTTCCGGAGGACTCCTACGCGATGTCGAAGGTGGCCGGTGAGGTGACGGCGCGCTCGTTTCACGCGCGCACCGGTGCGGATGTGTACGGACTGCGGATCAACAACGTGATCGAGCCACACGAGTATGCCGAGATGTTTCCCGCCTTCCTTGCCGACCCGTCGTTGAGGCGTCGCAACATCTTTGGCTATATCGATGCCCGCGACCTCGGCCAGATGGTGCAGTGTTGCCTGCTGACCGACGGGCTCGGCTATGAGGTCTTCAACGTCGCCAACGCCGACATGTCGGTGGCGGCGACGGCGCAGGAGATCCAGGACCGCTTCTACGGCGATGTGGAGGTGCGCCAGGAGATGGGTCGTGACGAGGGCTTCTACTCCATCGCCAAAGCCCGCAACCTCCTCGGGTACGCCCCCCGTCACTCATGGCGTGACGTCCTGGCCGACCCCGGGTCCGAACACACCTGAGCGCTAGCTCCAGCGGGCCCCTAGCGGGCGTCGGGGCCCCTGCATTACATTGACCGTACATTTCATTGCTCACTCCGGAGGTTCGCCATGTCAGCCAGGCCCGACACCACTTTTCACGCCTCTCCACGACTGGCGATGGAAGCGCCTGCTGAGACCCTGGCCTACACGCTGATGCTGAGCCCCGACGGTTCTGCACCCGACGGCCTGGCTGTGGTTGACGTCGACCCCGACTCCGGGTCATTCGGCGAGATCGTGCATCAGGTGCTGATGCCGAATACGGGCGACGAGTTTCACCATTTCGGCTGGAACGCCTGCTCCTCGGCGCTGTCACCGTTGACCGGACACGCCTTCCTCGAACGCCGGTACCTGATCATCCCGGGTATTCGCTCCTCACGCATCTACGTCGTCGATATCAAAGGCGGGCCGAAGGCAGCCAAACTGCACAAAGTCATTGAGCCTGAGGAGATCTTCGCGAAGACGGGTTACTCCCGGCCGCACACGATTCACTGCGGTCCCGAGGGGATCTACGTTTCGACGCTCGGCGGCGGCGGGGCGGATGGCACCGACGGCCCTCCTGGCATCTTCATCATGGACTGTGAGACGTTCGAGGTGCTCGGCCGGTGGGAGATCGACCGCGGTGTTCAGGACAAGCACTACGACTTCTGGTGGAATCTGCCACGCGACTACATGGTCTCCTCCGAGTGGGGACTGCCGCCGCAGTTCGAGAACGGGATCGTCCCCGAAGACCTGTTGAGCAACAAGTACGGTCACAGCCTCCACTTCTGGGACCTGCGCGGGCGACGCAACGTGCAGACCATTGACCTCGGCGAGAACCACCAGATGGCTCTGGAGGTGCGGCCGGCCCACGACCCCTCACGCGAGTACGGCTTCTGCGGCGTCGTCATCGACACCACCAACCTCGAGGGGTCAATCTGGACGTGGTGGCGTGAAAACGGCGAGTTCCACGCGAAGAAGACCGCGACGATCCCGGCTGAGCCAGCCGACGCCGACGACCTGCCGCCGCTGCTCAAGGGTTTCGAGGCGGTGCCTCCGTTGGTCACCGACATCGACCTGTCTCTGGATGACCGCTTCCTCTACGTCTCGTGCTGGGGAACCGGGGAGCTGCGTCAGTATGACGTCAGCGACCCGATGAACCCCACCCTCGCCGGCTCGGTCCACATCGGCGGAATCACTCGCAAGACCGCGCACCCCAGCGGGGCGGAATACCGCGGCGGACCTCAGATGGTCGAGATCAGCCGGGACGGCGAGCGGGTGTATTGGACCAACTCGCTCTACTCCACCTGGGACGACCAGTTCTATCCCGAGGGGACGCCTGCGGCCATGGTGAAGGCCGACGTCGGTAGCGAAGGAGGGCTGGCACTGGACGAGAGCTTCTGGGTGGAGTTTCCCGACGGCTACCGGTCCCACCAGATTCGCCTGGAGGGTGGAGACTGCTCGACCGATAGCTTCTGCTATCCCTCCGTCTGAACGCCTCAACCTAGCGTGGAGATGGGCGAGGCGTCGTCCGCCGCGCTGTGGCTGGCCGTGGTGCTCTCGGGGCTTTACCACGGGCTGAACCCCGGCATGGGGTGGCCGCTGGCGGTCTCGGCGGCGCTGATGGAACGCCGCCCCTACGCGCTGGCTCGCGCCTTGGGGTTGCTCGGGCTTGGCCACTTCCTCGCGATGGCCGTGATCTTGCTGCCGTTCGCCATGGTCAGTGCCTTGGTCCAGTGGGAGACACTGATCCGGTTGGTGGCGTCCGGCATCGCTGTGGCCTTCGGCGGATACCTGCTCATTGCGCGGTCCCATCACCCGAGATATCTTGCTCGGGTCGCCCCGCACCGACTCGTATGGTGGTCGTTCCTGGCCGCGACGGCGCACGGGGCGGGCCTGATGTTGCTGCCGATCTTCTTGTCGATGGACAACCACGGCATGACCGGGGAGCACGGCGCCATGAGCCAGCTGGTGACCGACCAAGCCGCGCCGGCATTGCTGGTCGCTGCAGTACACACGCTGGCGATGGTCTCGGCCGGTGCACTGTTGGCGGTGCTGGTCTATCGCTGGCTTGGCTTGCGGGCGGTCTCGCGGACGTGGTTCAACCTCGACACGCTATGGGCGCTCAGCCTGCTGCTGCTGGGGCTGCTGAGCGGGGCCGCCACGCTGTGGTGGTGAGCCGCCGCATGCTCCTACGGAGCGGAATCGACCTCGATCGCCTCATCGGCCAGTTGTTTGCCGGCGCCACTGTAGAGCTGTAGAACCGTATGCGCGCCGCGCTCCCTGATTTCGGCGGCTTGGTCGTCATACTGGCAGATCACGGCGACTCGTCCCTCGAAGTGTGCTTCGGTCAGCCGGTCCAGGGCGACCAGGTTCGACCCATGGAAGGGCATCGCCAACACCACGAGCTGGACATTTGTCGTGCTCGTCGTCCGCTCCCAGAACGACGCGTCGGTGGCGTCGGCCTCCTGCACGTCGAGGCCTTCCTTCGTGAGGCGCTCGACCCGGGTCAGGTCGCTCTCAACCCCGACCACCGACAAACCGTAGTGGCTCTCCAGCTGCGCGTAGGCCGAACGCCCGATCCGCCCCATACCGAAGACAACGGCCTGCGCCCGGGACAGGTCGATCGGTCGGTCCTCGGGGTGCAGACGACGTTCATCCTGAGCCGGCAGGTAGAACATCAGACGCTTGACGAGCTTGGTTTCGGAGCGGTTGACGATGGCCGAGATGACGAAGCTGATAGCCACCGCGATAGAAAGCACCACCAGCCATTCTTCGTTCATCAGCCCGGCCTCGACCCCGACTGCCGTCACGATCAACGCAAATTCGGAGTAGTTCCCCAGGGCCAGGCTGGAGAGGATCGAGGACCGGTGTCCCAGCCGGCGCCACCACAGCAAGAGGAAGAAGATGCCGGTCTTGATCGGAAGCAACACCAAGAAGGCGCTGGCGAGCGCCATCGTTGACCAGCTCGGTGGATTTCCGTAGCCGATGGAGATGAAGAACCCGACGAGCAGCAGCTCCTTGATCGTGAACAACGACTTGGACAACTCACCCGCGGCCGGGTGGCTGGCCAGCAAGGCCCCGATGATCAAGGCGCCGAGGTCGCCTTTCAGACCCACTGCCTCGAAGGCTGCATAGCCTGGGACCAATGCCATCACAATGCCGAAAAGCGCCTGCATCTCACCGTGCGGCACATAGTCCCAGACTTTGCGGAACACCCAGGCGGCGGGCAGTATCAAGAACAGAAGCAGAGCCCACAGGGTCGGCGGCTCACCTTTGGCGGCCGTCAGGAACAGCACTGCGGCAATGTCCTGAATGATCAGGATGCCAATAGCGACCCGGCCGTAGTGCGACTGCGACTCGCTGCGGTCCGAAAGCACCTTGACCACGAAGACCGTGCTCGAGAAACTCAGAGCAAAGGCCACCAGCACGATCGTGGTCATCGACGCTTGACCCGCGAGACCGAAACCGAGGACGCTCAGGACCCCCACGAAGCCGGTGGCGATGATCACGTTGACCACCATGTGCACTGAAGCGGTCACCCATACCTCGGTACGAAGCAAGGTTCGGACATCGAGCTTGAGACCAATCGCGAACAGCAGAAGTGTCACGCCCAGATCCGCGGTGGTCTGCACCAGAGAGGACTCGGGCACTTGCAGTGCATTGAGCGCAAACCCTGCCGCCAGAAATCCGACAAGCGGCGGCAGTCGGATCAGCACGGCCAGCATGGCAGCGCCAAACGTCACAACAAGGTACATAGACACCGTCTCCACGGTTCACCTCTCGCTTGTCGTCACTATCGCTGTGCTCTCAGTGCCCCGTTGTTGGTGCCTTAAGTGCTCTAAGACTCCACGAGGACGCGCCGTCTGCCCGCTCGCTGGGACCTGTGATCCGTGACGAGCTCGGCGAATCTGGCGGCGAACGGCCGCCATGACTGCGCGACCTGTTCACGTTTCTCCACGAACTCGTCCGCCGCTGCATGGAGCGCTTGGTCCTGCCACGCCGGGTCGGCTCCTACAGGCCGATGGACTGCCCAGCTCCGGAAGATCTCCGGCGTCGCCTCCGGATGGAACTGCACCCCCCACGCACGAGGCGCGAAGCGGGCGGCTTGGACCGACCCATCGGGGGCAGTTGCGAGCACCACCGCACCGGTAGGGAGGTCAACAGCCACATCATCATTCCACTGCAGACCCATGGCGCCCTCACGGACTGCTGACAGGAGAGGGTCGCGGTTCGCCTGGGCAGTGGGGCGGTAGGGCGTGAGCCCGCGGGCCTTCCCGGCCGGGTTGACCGCGCTCCTGCCACCCAACGCGGTGTTCAAGAGCTGATGGCCCAGGCAGACCCCGAGGACAGGGCGCGCCGCGTGAACGCCTTCGCTCAGCAGCGCTTTCGTTGTCGTCAGCCACGGGTAGTCGGCGTCGTCATTGGCTCCCATGGCGCCGCCGAGCACCATCAGCCCGTCATGGTCAGCGAGTGTTTCTGGTACGCGGTCGCCTCGGTGAGCGAAGCACACGTCGAGGTTGATGCCACGCTCACTCAGTACATCGCCCAACAACCCCGCAGGACAGGTGTCCTCGTGTTGGATGACCAACAACCGCGGCTTCATGTCGCCTAGGCTACGGGACCGAACCCCGCCGCGACACTACGTAGTGAGCGCGTGCGACAGGTCAGCGCCAGCACAACGCCGCGCACTGCCCTGGGGACGCAGCACGGTCGTGTGCGGCCGTGTAGAAGGGGCCGCAACACCGCGCGCAACCTGGCTAGGTGCGATCTTCGGTGACTGACTGCGGGCCGAAAAGGCTTTCGCCGGCCTGCGGAGTATCAGCTTCGCTCACCTTGTCGCTCTTCGTGCCGTCCGGGGAGGTGGCGTGAGGTTGTAGCTCACCACTGGCGATCTGCTCGGCCCAGTGGCAGGCCACTCGGTGCCCGCTGCTGGCCCCCTCGACCTCGATAATTCTCAGTTCGGGCCTACTGTCGTCGCATTTGGTCTCTTGTCGCCATGGACACCGGGTATGGAAACGGCACCCGGTAGGCGGGTTGGATGGACTCGGCAGATCACCGGCGAGCAGGATCTGCTCGCGGGAGTCCTCGACCTCGGGGTCGGGCACCGGCACCGCCGACATCAACGCCCGGGTGTATGGGTGCAGCGGGGCGTCGTACAGCTCGTCGGCGCTGCTCTCCTCGACCAACGCGCCGAGATACATGACCCCGATCCGGTCGCTGATGTGTCGTACGACGGCGAGGTCGTGCGCGATCACTAGGTAGGTCAGGTCGAACTCCTTCTGCAAGTCCTGCAACAAGTTGATGACCTGCGCCTGCACCGAGACGTCCAACGCGCTGACCGGCTCGTCAGCCACGATCAGCTGCGGGTCTACCGCCAGTGCCCGAGCGATACCGATGCGTTGGCGTTGCCCGCCAGAGAACTCGTGCGGGTACTTGTTGAGCGAGTTCTGCGGCAGGCCGACAGCCTTGAGCAGGCCGATCAGGCGCTCGCGAGCGTTCTGGGTCTTGGTCAAACCATGGGCCTTCATGCCCTCCAGCAGCAACTGTTCTACCGTCTGCCGAGGATCCAACGACCCCATCGGGTCTTGGAAGACCATCTGCATGTGCCGCCGCTGGGTGCGCAGCTTCTCGCCTTTGAGGCTGGCCAGATTCATGCCGTCGAAGTAGACCTCACCCCCGGTGGGCCTCTCCAGCTGGAGCAGAGCTCGCCCAAAGGTGGACTTGCCACAGCCGGACTCACCGACCAGGCCGTAGGTCTCTCCGCGCCTGATCTCAAGGCTGATGCCGTCGACCGCATAGACGTAGCCGACCGTCTTGTCGAAGACCACACCAGCCTTGATCGGGAAATGCATCTTGAGATCCCGCACGTCGACGAGCAGATCGGCTTTACTCATCGGGCCTCCTCGCTCTCGTGGGCGCCCTCCCCGGCGGTCCCCGGGTCGCCCGGGCCGGGCTGGCTGGTCAGCGGGTTGTGGCAGCGTAGGAGTCGCTCGTCGTGCACGATGTCGTCGGCCACGAGGTCGGGGCTGGATTCCCAGCAGGCGTCGACCTCGCTGGAGCACCTGGGCGCGAAGGCGCAGCCGCTGTCCCAGGGGATGTTGTCGGCCACCGACCCCGGCACGGGAGTCAACCGGCTGCCGCGCGGTTCGTTCAGCCGGGGGATCGAGTCGAGGAGCCCCCCGGTGTAGGGGTGTCGGGGCGTCTTGAACAGCGGATGGCGCAACCCTCGCTCCACGATCCGGCCGGCGTAGAGCACGTTGACCTCGTCGCACAGCCCTGCCACCACCCCGAGGTCGTGGGTGATCATGACCAGTGCGGTGTTGGACTCCTCGACGAGCTCCTTGAGAAGCGCCAGGATCTGCGCCTGGATCGTGACATCGAGTGCCGTCGTGGGCTCGTCCGCGATCAGCAGCCGGGGTTCACACGCGAGCGCCATCGCGATGAGAGCCCGTTGGCGCATCCCTCCGGAGAGCTGGTGCGGGTACTCGTCCAGGCGACGCGTCGGGTCAGGTATACCGACCTTGCCGAGCATCTCCTCCGCAGAGGCCGTGGCGTCCTTCTTTTTCATCCCTTTGTGGCGTTGCAGCACCTCGGCGACCTGCACTCCCAGCGCCACCACCGGGTTCAGTGAGCTGAGCGGGTCCTGGAAGATCATGGCTAGATCGGCGCCGCGCTTGTCGCCCATTGCGGAAGCGCTGAGCGCCAACAGCTCGGTTCCCTCGAACTTCACGCTGCCGGTGACGGTATTGCCTCGCTCGGGCAGCAGCTGCATGATCGCCAGTGACGTCACGGACTTGCCACAACCGGACTCACCTACCAGGCCGACGGTCTGGCCAGGGGCGACGGTGAAGCTGATGCCGTCAACGGCCGTGAACGCCTTGTCACCCCGGCCGAAGGTCACGCGAAGGTCCTCGACCTCCAGAAGGGGTTCGGCGTCGGTGTCTCGAGGTCCGCCTCGTCCTGAGGTGGTGATGGTCGCTGCCTCGGTCATCGCATGCTCCTAACGCCGGGACTTCGGGTCGAGCGCCTCGCGCATGGACTCGCCCATCAGGGTGAACCCGAGTGCTACGACGATGATGCAGACCGCGGGGTAGACCGCCAGGTGCGGGAACGTGTTGAAGTACTGCTGGGCATTGCCCAGCATGGCTCCCCACTCGGGCACGCTGTCGTCGGGGTTGCCGAGTCCAAGGAAGGACAACGCCGCGGCGTCGATGATGGCGGTGGCCAGCACCAACGTGGACTGCACGATCACCGGGCTCAGCGAGTTCGGAAGCATGTGTCGAAAGACGATCGGCGCGGGTTTGACCCCGAGCGCCCGGGCGGCCAACACGTGGTCGCTGTGTCGCTGGGACAGCATGGAGCCCCGGAGGAGTCGCGCGAAGATCGGGATCTGGATGATCGCGATCGCCAGGATGACTGTCCACTGGGACGGGTTGGCGAACAGAGCGGCGATAGAGAAGGCCATCAGTAGCGAGGGAATCGACAGCATGACGTCCACGATCCGCATCACAGCCGCGTCGACCCAACCGCCGAGACCCCCGGCGAGCGTGCCCAGCACGAGGCCGCCGGCGAGCCCACCCAGCGTAGCCATCACACCGACGATAAGGGTCTGCCGAGAACCCTCGATGAGTCGTGAGAGGAGGTCCCTCCCGCTGTCGTCGGCGCCGAGGGGGAACCCGTCCTGGGGTGGTGGGACGGGGTTGCTCTGCCTGTTGACCTCCTCGATCAACAGCCTCGCACTCGGGTCCTTGGGCGAAAGCCACGGAGCGATGATGGCCAGGATAACGAAGAGCGTGATGATCGTGGCGCCGATGATGAAGACCGGGTTGACCCTGAGTCGTAGCCAGGCGCTCTTCCACAGGCTCACCCCCTCCTCGCCCGAGACGGAGCCGGACTCGGCCAGCGTGTCGATCCTCTCCCTCTTTCGTCTCCCGTAGGAGGTCCTGCCGCCGTCGCTCATGCGTAGGTCACCTCGTCCTGACGCGTGGGTCGATGACGGCGTAGGCGATATCGACCAGCAGGTTGACGATGATGTAGATGAGGGCGGCCATCATGATGAGCACCTGGAGGACGGCGTAGTCCTTCTTGTTGAAGCCCAGGGCCAAAGCCTGTCCGATGCCTTGGAAGGCGAAGACCGTCTCGGTCAACACCGCACCGGCCAGGAGCGCACCGATCTGCAGGCCGATGATGGTGACCACTGGGATGAGCGCGTTGCGCATGATGTGCCGACCTCGGATGACCGGGGACCGGAGCCCCTTCGCTCGTGCGGTGCGGACGTAGTCCTCATCCATCACTTCGAGCACCGAGGCGCGAGTGATGCGGAAGATCACTGCGAACGGGATCGAGGCCAGCGCGATGGAGGGGAGGATCAGATGTTTGAAGGCGTCCCACGCCGCGTCCCACTCGCGCGTCATGATGCCGTCCAAGACGAAGAAGTTCGTGATGCGTGTCGCGTCGAGGCCGACCGTCTGTCGACCGGTGGGTGGAAGCCAGCCGAGCTGGATGGCGAACACGTACTTCAGGACAAAAGCCAGGAAGAACACCGGCACCGCCACCCCGACCAGGGAGCCGATGATGGACCCCGTATCGAGCACGCTGCCCCGGCGTTTGGCCGCGAAGTATCCGAGCGGTATGGCCAGGCTGACTGCCAGCACCATCGCGATCAGGCTGAGCTCGATCGTGGCAGGAAGCCGGGTGAAGAAGACCTCGAGCGCCGGCGTCCCTGGCCGCACCCCGTTGGATACCCCGAAGTCACCTTGGAGGGCCCGCTTGAGGAAGGCCCAGTACTGCATGTAGATGGGCTCGTCGAGGCCGAGCTGTCTCTCCAGCGCCGCCCGCGACTCAGGGGTCCCCCTTTCACCGAGCAAGGCGCTGACCGGGCCACCAGGTAGTGAGCGCAGCCACCCGAACAGCAGGATGCTGAGCGCAAAGAGGGACAGTCCGGTCTGCAACAACCGACGAACGATGAATCTCAGCACCGCGACTCTTTCGGTGGAGCGATGGGGGGAGCGGTGCGAACGGAGGGGAGGCAGGTCATCTTCATGACGCCGCCGCCCCTCCGCGCTACCGGTGTGCTGCTAAAGGGCGCAGGTCACTCGCTGATCGTCACGGTCGAGAAGTCCTCCGCCGTCAGCGGGCTCGGGACCAGCCCTTCGACGTTCGGCCCCACCACGATGGCAGGTGGGGAGTGGGAGAGCGGCAGTCCCGGCAGCCACTCCATGATGTCGGCGTTCAGCTCCTGGTAGAGCTCCGTGCGCCGCTCCGGGTCGGACTCGGCGTCGGCCGCCCGCAGACCATCCTGCAGTTCCTGTCCCCAGGGGTACTCGTCCGTGCCGAACTCGTTGTCGGCGCCGGCGAAGAACGCGCCGAGGAAGTTGTCGGCTCCGTTGTAGTCACCCGTCCAACCCAGGAAGTAGGCCGGCGCGTTGCTCTGCTGCACACCGTCCAGATAGCCACCGGCCCACGGCCTGGCGACCGGGTTGACCGTCACACCGATCGCCTCCCAGTCGGCCTTGACCGCGTCGTAGATGTTCTGCGGGTCTGGCATGTAGGGGCGAGTGACCTCCGTGGGGTACCAGAGGTCGATGCTCAGGTCGGACTGTCCGGCATCGGCGAGCAGCTGCTCAGCGGCCTCCGCGTCGTACTCGACCGGGTCGAGACTCTCGTTGTAGCCGTCGATCGTCGGCGGCACGAACTGTGTTGCCATCTCGGCTCCGTCGGGCAGCTGGCTGGAGATCAGCTCTTCGCGGTTGATGGCCATGTAGAGCGCCATGCGGACGTCGTCGTCCGTGAGCACGTCGTTGGCTACCGGGTTGAGCCCCAGGTACAGGATGTTGAAGGGGTCTCGGATCAGGACCTGGTTGCCGTTCTCCTCCAGCCCGGCCCAGTCCACGGGGTTCGGCAGGTCGTAGCCGTCGATGGTGCCGGCCTCCAGCTCCTGGCGACGCGAGGTCTCGTCGGAGATGACCCGGAAGATCAGGTCCTCGACGCCTGCGGTCTCATCCCAGTAGTCGTCGTAGCGGCTCAATGAGATCGACAGGTTGGCGTCGTCATACTCCTGGAACGTGAAGGGCCCGGTGCCAGTGGGGTGGTCGGTGGCGTACTCAGGGAACTTGAAGCCTTCACCCTCCTGCTCCACGTCGTTGGCGTTGTACTCCTCCATCGCCGTCGGGCTCTGGATCGCGTACGAGCTCTGGCTGAGCACAATGGGGAACTTGCCTGTCGAACGGGTGACCTTCACTTCCGCGGTGTACTCTCCGGTGGCCTCACAGGACTCGTAGAGGCTCTCCTCCTCGTCGTCCTGGAAGCCGCCGAAGTCACTGGCCCAGTAGGCGGTGACAGCGTCATTCTGACCGACGTCGTTCTGGGTGTACCAGCGCTCGAAGTTGGCGCACACGGCCTCGGCGTTGAACTCGGTGCCGTCGTGGAAGGTCACGCCCTCCTGCAGCTCGAAGGTCCAGGTCAGACCGTCGTCGCTACCTTCCCATGAGGTCGCTAGTTCAGGAACGGGCTCTGAGCCGCCCTCTTCGATGCCGATCAGGTTCTCGAAGATCTGGCGGGTGACCCGGAAGGTCTCACCGTCACTGGCGTAGAACGGGTCGAACGTTGTCGGCTCCCCGGCGGCGGCGAAGACAAACTGCGCGTCACTCGCGCCTTCGGACCCACCTTCTGAGCCCTCGTCGCCGTCACCTTCGCGGTCGGACTCAGCGCACGCCGAAAGGACCAGGGCCAGGCAGGCTGAGCCGGCGATGGCGGCCACCTTGCGGTTGATCATCGTGCCTCCTTGTAGCATCTCGGCTCCGCTGTTGGACCAGCGAACCCACACGGTCGGATCGTCGCACAGTACCGACCTGAGTGCTCCCTGGGAACACCCAGGCTGCCGTTTCCTTTCAACACGTGTCCGACTGGGGGCTATCGTGCTGAACGGCCCACAATGCGGTATGCCGCCCGTTCCTCGATCTGCCCCGCCTCGGCTCGTGGTGGCTGCGGCGTTGGTGAACGACCTCGACCAGCCACGGATGGTGCTCGCGGCGCGACGCAGCGCACCAGCGGCTCTCGCGAGGTGCTGGGAGCTGCCTGGGGGCAAGGTGGAGCAGGGCGAGCGTCCGGCGCAGGCGTTGCACCGCGAGCTGGCCGAGGAGCTTGGCATCACAGTGGCCTTGGGTGCCGAGGCTCCGGGACCTCGCGCTGGCATGTGGCCGCTGGGCCGGGGGTATCTGATGCGTTGGTGGTGGGCCGAGATCACTGATGGCGTGCCGCAGCCGCTGCAGGACCACGACGAGCTGCGGTGGGTGAACCGGGAAACTGCGCCCCGGTTGCATTGGTTGGAGAGCAACCGAGCGATCACCGCATACCTCGTGGCACGGATGCGAGCCCCTGAGGTCAGGTGAGAGACAATCGGGCCATGCCTTCTCTTGTCCCCGGTGCCAGCGTGCCCGGATCCGATCCATCAGCGCCGATTCGCAGTCGGGCTGACCTACGCAATGTTGCGATCGTCGCCCACGTCGACCACGGCAAGACGACGCTCGTCGACGCGATGCTCTACCAGTCCGGCGCATTCTCGGACCGTCGCGGCGACGATGTCGACCGGATCATGGACGTCGGGGACCTGGAGCGTGAGAAAGGCATCACGATCCTGGCCAAGAACACGGGGATCCACTACTCCGGCCCCGCTGCGGCTGCCGCGGGTGCCCCAGACGGGGTGACGATCAACATCATCGACACTCCGGGACACGCCGACTTCGGCGGTGAGGTCGAGCGTGGCTTGTCCATGGTCGATGCGGTGGTGTTGCTGGTCGACGCCTCCGAAGGTCCGCTGCCGCAGACCCGGTTCGTGCTGCGCAAGGCGCTTGCCCTGCATCTGCCGGTCATCTTGTGCATCAACAAGGTGGACCGCCCGGACTCCCGCATCGATGCTGTGGTGGACGACGTCTACGCCCTCTTCATGGACCTGCTCGAGGACGGAGCAGATGAGGAGACGACTGAGGCCGCGCTCAACTTCCCGATCGTGTACACCTCGGCCAAGGCCGGTCGGGCCTCGCTGACCCCTCCCGGCCAAGGAGAGATGCCCGACGGCGCGGACCTCGAGCCATTGTTCGCCACCATCCTCGACGCCGCGCCCGCGCCCTGGTACGTCGAGGGGGCTTCACTGCAGGCCCACGTCACCAACCTGGACTCCTCGCCGTTCCTGGGCCGGATCGCGCTGTGCCGGGTACGCGCCGGTGATATCCGCAAGGGCCAGCAGGCTGCCTGGTGCCGTCGGGACGGGTCGATCCAGAACGTCAAGATCACCGAGCTGTTGCTGACCGAGGCCCTCGATCGCGTCCCGGCCGCGAGCGCAGGCCCAGGCGACATCATCGCCATCTCCGGGATCCCCGAGATCACCATCGGGGAAACCCTCGCCGACCCGGAGAATCCCGTCCCGCTGCCGCTCATCACGGTCGATGAGCCCGCCATCTCGATGACGATCGGCACCAACTCCTCTCCGCTGGCGGGCCGGGTCAAGGGCAGCAAGGTCACCGCCCGACTGGTCAAGGACCGCCTGGACAAGGAGCTGGTCGGCAACGTGTCGTTGCGGGTGTTGAACACCGAGCGACCGGACACCTGGGAAGTCCAGGGCAGAGGGGAGCTCGCGCTGGCGATTCTGGTGGAGCAGATGCGCCGCGAAGGCTATGAGCTGACGGTTGGGAAACCGCAGGTAGTCACCAAGGAGATCGACGGCACGGTCCACGAGCCGGTCGAACGGATGACGATCGACACCCCCGAGGAGCACCTCGGCACGATCACCCAGTTGATGGCCGTCCGCAAGGGTCGAATGGAGCAGATGACCAACCACGGCACCGGTTGGATCCGGATGGAGTTCGTGGTGCCGGCCCGAGGCCTGATCGGATTTCGCACCGAGTTCATGACCGAGACTCGTGGCACCGGCATCGCGAACCACGTCTTCGACGGCTATTCGCCCTGGTTCGGCGACATCCGCACCCGCCAGTCGGGCTCCCTGGTCTCCGACCGCACCGGTGTGGCCACGACATACGCGATGTTCAACCTGCAGGAGCGCGGACAGATGTTCCTGCCTCCCACCACCGAGGTGTACGAGGGCATGATTGTGGGGGAGAACTCCCGCGCTGACGATATGGACGTCAACATCACCCGGGAGCGCAAGCTGACCAACGTGCGCTCGGCCACATCCGAAGTGCTGGAGCGGTTGATCCCGCCGCGACTGATGAGCCTGGAGCAGTCTTTGGAGTTCTGTCGCGAAGACGAATGCGTTGAGGTGACCCCGGAAGCGGTGCGTATCCGGAAGGTGATCCTGGACCAGACGCTACGCGGTCGTGCGGCAGCGCGCGCCAAGCGGTGATCCGATGAACGGCAGTCTCTCGGCGCAACGCGCTGACCTACACCGTCCCGGCATCTCGCTGGTGGCCGTGCACGCCCATCCGGATGATGAGACCTTGGCCACCGGACTCGCCCTGGCACATCACACGCTCCTCGGCAGCAGGGTCCACGTCATCACCGCCACGCTGGGCGAGGAGGGTGAGGTCATCCCGGCAGAGTTGGCTCACCTTGAGGGCAGCGAGGACCTCGGGCCCTACCGGCATACCGAGCTGATGGCCGCGATGGACGTCCTCGGCGTGCGGCACTCCTACCTCGCAGCCACCCGGGACTCGCCAACGGCAACCCCGATGCCTCGCTGGCGAGATAGCGGCATGGCTGGTTCTGAGGCCGCAGGCCACGCTCGGGCCTTTGCCGGTGCCGATCTGGACGAGGCTGCAGCGATGCTCACTGCCGACCTCCGCGGTATAAGTCCCGACGTGCTGCTCACCTACGACCCGCTGGGTGGTTACCGCCACCCCGACCACGTCAAGACCCACGAGGTCGTCGTGGCCGCACTGGGCGCACTACCCCCGGCGCAGCGTCCCCGCATGTACGTCGCCTGCACGCCGCAGTCGTGGGCGCAGCAGGACCGCGTGTGGTTGCGCGAGCACGTGCCCGCCGACGAGGGGTTGGAGCTGCTCAGTGACGACGCGCCATACCCGCCGTCGGTGGGCCCCGACGACCACGTGACCGACCACCTCATCGACGCTGCGGCGGCGGACCTGCGGACCCGGGCGCTGCGTCATCACCGCACCCAGGTCAGCGTTTTCGAGGGTTACTTCGCCCTGAGCAACAACATTGCTGCTCGGCTCAGCGACCGCGAGGGCTACCGCGAATGGACCATCGATGAGTGAGCCCGACGCCGACTCAGCGGTGGACCCGATGGACTACCGCCGGGCGATCGGCCGCCTCGCTGCGGGCGTGGTCGTTGCGACGACCTTCGCCGGACGACACGACCACGCGATGACCGCCACCGCAGTCACGAGTGTCTCGCTGGAACCGGTGTTGGTGCTGATCAGCGTGGACAACGAGGCGCGCTGGCACGACGCCGTCCTGGAGTCCACGGTCTGGGGGCTGAGCGTGCTGCCCTATTCGGCGCGATCTGCAGCGCAGTGGCTCTCCACGCCGGGTCGCCCGCTGCATGGCCAGCTCGACCGGGTGCCGCACCACCGTGGCAGGTTGGGGGTGGCACTGCTCGACGATGCCTTGGCCACCCTGGAATGCCGCACCTACGCCACGCACCCGACCGGGGACCATACCCTGGTGGTTGGCGAAGTGGTCGGCGTGGCGACGCCACCTGAGCTCGGCGCCGCGCTCGTACACTTCCGGGGAACCTTCGGCGCCTTGCAGTGACGGCCGCTTATCGCGTATCCCAGGTGTGACGGCGTCCGGGGGACCGGCGCAGTGCAATCGAGAGGAACCTCGTGGCCAAGAATCCGCAACCGGGCGAGCCGGCATCGAGCGAGCACCCGCCCGGGGAGTGGCGGGGGATCTTCATCCGGCTCACGGTCGCGGTGTTGGTGCTCGGCGGAGCCTACGTCGGCTTGGCCTACTACCTCGGTGATCGGGTGCCGGCCGGCACTACGGTCGAGGGCGTCGATATCGGCACCCTGACCCAGAGCGGTGCCGCCAGCGTGCTGGAGGACAAACTCTCCGATCTGGCCACCGAACCCGTCGTCCTGGAAGTGGGGGAGGAAGAGGCACGCCTCGAACCAGCCCAGGCGGGGCTGGAGTTCGACCTTGAAGAGACCCTCGACGGAGTGGCCGGCGTCTCGCTCGACCCACGCACCATGTGGGCTCATCTGACCGACAACGGACGGGAGGTGGAGCTGGAGACCGACGTGGACTCCGAGCAGCTTGAGCAGGCCGTGTCGGGTGCCGGCGAGGAGGTGAACCGAGCCCCGGTGGAAGCCGCCGTCGTGCTGACTCGGGGTGAGGTCAAGACCACTCTGCCGGAGCCGGGTGTCGACATCGATGTCGAGGCCAGCGCAGAGCAGATCGCCGAGCAGTGGCCACAGCAGACCTCTTATGACGCGGCCACCACGACCGTGCCGGCGGCACTGACCGCTGAGCGGGTGGAGTCGTTCGTGGCGGAGTATGCTCAGCCGGCAGTCTCGGAGGCTGTGGTGGTCCAGGTGGAGGGCGAAGAAGCCAGAGCCACCATTACACCCAACCAGCTGTCCCGGCTGCTCAGCGTGGAGCAGGTCGAGGACGCTCAGGCTCAGGCAGCGCTGCAGCTCTTTCTCGACACCGAGGGACTCGCAGACCTGGTCGGCGGCGCACTCGTCAACGTGGAGCAGGCCCCTCGCGACGCCACGGTCCGGCTGAACGACCAGGGTCGTCCGCAGATCGTCGACGCCGAGGTGGGCAAGGAGATCGACGAGGAGGCTGCGCTGGCTGGAGTGCGGGAGATCCTCGGCGCCGATCGGCTGCCGGTTGCCGGCACCGGTGCCGACGGTGAGCGGAGCACGGGCAACCCCGACGACGTCGAGGCCACGTCCAGCGGACCGCAGGGTGAGGAGCGCGTATCCACCGCCGAGTCCGAAAGCGTCTCGGTCGAGGATCGCACCGTCATCGTGACGACGACCGAGGTGCAGCCGGAGATCGGCGATGAGGAGGCCGCGACGTGGGACATCGACGCGGTGATGGCGCAGTTCCGCTCCGAGTTCCCCACTGGGCCAGAAAACGCAGGTCGGACCGAGAACATCCGCGTCGGACTGCGCTATGTCAACGGGTCGGTGGTCATGCCCGGAGACCAGTTCAGCCTGGCGGATACGCTGGCCCCGATCAGCCGCGACCGCGGGTATGTGGAAGCGGGCGTGATCGCAGACGGACGGTTGGTCATGGGCATCGGCGGCGGACTGTCCCAGGTCTCGACCACTGTGCTGAACACTGCATGGTTCTCCGGGGTCGAGCTGAACACCTTCACACCTCACTCGTACTACATCTCGCGCTACCCGGTCGGCCGGGAGGCCACCATCTCGGTGGGGGCCATCGACAACGTCTGGACCAACGACACCTCCTCGCCGATCATCATCCGGACCTTCATCGACGGGGATGAGATCGTCATGCAGTTCTACGGCGACCGGCAGTACACGGTCGAGACCCGTACCGGTCCGCGGCGCAACATCAAGGCGCCGGATACCACGACCGACGACAGTGAGGACTGCCTCACCCAGGGCCCCGTCGAGGGTTTCACGATCACCGTGGCACGCGACCTGATCAAGTCTGGGGACGTCGTGCGCACTGATGAGTACACGACGACCTACCAGCCCTCGCCCGGGGTGACCTGCACGAACACCGAAGGCTGAGGTCGGGTCCGCCCCGTCGTTTCTCGGCATTGGGGAGCGGACGGCATACTGTTCTCATGACGTATGTGATTGCGCAGCCCTGTGTCGATCTGAAGGACAAGGCGTGCATCGACGAATGCCCCGTGGACTGCATCTACGAAGGTGAGCGCTCGCTGTACATCCACCCCGACGAGTGTGTCGACTGCGGCGCTTGCGAGCCGGTTTGCCCGGTAGAGGCGATCTACTACGAGGACGACACTCCTGAGGAGTGGGCGGAGTACTACAAGGCCAACGTCGAGTTCTTCGACGACCTGGGTAGCCCGGGTGGCGCTGCGAAGTTGGGCGTGATTGCCAAGGACCACCCGATCATCGCCGCTCTGCCCCCGCAAGAGCACGAGGAGTGAACACCGCTTAACACACAAGGTGGCCCCTGTCACGACGTGAGTGCCAGGAGATGTCACCGCCATCTTCCGCCCTAGGACGGGGCGTGATCAGGAGGAACGTATGACCGATAGCGCCACACTCCGACACAAGGATCACGAACTGGAGTTCGGGGTAGTGCCCGCAACGGAGGGCAACTCCGGGTTGGACATCAGTGCCCTGATGAAGACAACCGGGGATGTGACTCTCGATGTCGGATTCGTCAACACCGCATCCTGCAAGTCCGACATCACCTACATTGACGGTGAAGCGGGCATCTTGAGATATCGCGGCTACCCGATTGAGCAGTTGGCGAAGAAGTCCAACTTTCTGGAGACCAGCTACCTGCTGATCTACGGTGAACTGCCCAGCGCCACACAGTTGGAGGAGTTCGACCAGAAGCTGCGCAACCATACGTTGCTTGTGGAGGACATGAAGAGCTTCTTTGACGGCTTCCCGCGCGATGCGCACCCGATGCCGGTGCTCTCGTCCGCGGTCAGCGCGCTGGGCACCTTCTACCAGGACAGCCAGGACCCGTTCGACAAGGAGCAGGCCGAGATCTCGACGGTCCGGTTGATGGCGAAGATGCCGACGATTGCCGCCTATGCCTTCCGCAAGAGCCTGGGCCAACCGTTCCTCTACCCGAACAACGACTACAACCTGGTTGAGAACTTCTTGTGGATGACGTTCGGTCAGCCAACGACGCGCTATGAACTCGACCCGGACTTAGCCAAAGCGCTCGACCTGCTGTTCATCCTGCACGCCGACCACGAGCAGAACTGCTCGACCTCGACGGTGCGCCTGGTGGGCTCATCGGAGGCCAACCTGTTCAACTCCGTCTCGGCCGGCATACATGCACTCTCCGGGCCGTTGCACGGCGGTGCCAACTCGGCCGTCTTGGCAATGCTGGATGGCATCAGAGACAGTGGCGGCGACGTTTCCGAGTTCGTCCGCAAGGTCAAGGACAAAGAAGACGGCGTCAAGCTGATGGGCTTCGGGCACCGGGTGTACAAGAACTATGACCCCCGTGCGGCCATCATCAAGGAAACTGCGCACGACATTCTGTCCAAGTTGGGCACCAACCAGACGCTGGATATGGCCATGGAGCTGGAGCAGAAGGCGCTGGAGGATGACTACTTCGTGGAGCGCAAGCTCTATCCGAACGTCGACTTCTACACCGGCTTGATCTATGAGTCGATGGGGTTCCCCACCAACATGTTCACCGTGTTGTTTGCGATCGGCCGGCTGCCGGGCTGGATCGCTCAGTGGCACGAGATGATCAACGATCCGGCTACCAAGATCGGCCGCCCTCGCCAGGTGTACACCGGTCATACCGAGCGCGACTACGTGGCGGTCAACGAGCGCTGAGGTGGTGCCTCCCGCCTGGGCAAGGTTATGCGCCCGGGTCGGGGGAAATCGCACGCCGGTATGACGCATAGCCTTGCCCAGGCGCGGTGGGGTTAGCCAGCTACCGAGATGACGGCGGTGGTCGCGCCGCCATCGCCGGACTGCCCCCAGGTCAGCGGGTCTTCCTCTCGAGACCAGGTGCGACCGTCCACGCTGACCGAGACGATGGAGCGAGACTCGGCGTTGGCGACCGCCCAGGTCGCGGCGGACCACGCCGCCTCAGAGCTGTTCGTCTCCACGGTCACGGTCGTGCCGTTGCTCACGGCATTCATACCCAACGACTGCAGCGATGCGGCTACCCCCGGTGCGTCCCCAGGGCCCTGCGCAGCGTCAAGGTCGCAGCCCATCGACGCCGGCGTCTGACCGGTCAAGGTGGATGCCATCACCCGGCCCTCCCACTCGTGATCGGCGTATGCAGCCGGGTAGGCGCTGCGTTGCACTGTCTGAGCCACCTCGGTGATCACCCCGTCCTGCCAGCCCGGCACCTCGAGGAGGGCGTCGTAGAACTGGTTCGTGGAATTGACCGGATCCAAGATCTCTTCTTCGGTGCCCCAACCTTGGGAGGGGCGCTGTTGGAACAGGCCGATGGAGTCGGCGTCGCCGTAGGTGATGTTGCGCAGCTTGGACTCCTGGATTGCCGTCGCGATCGCCAGCGTCGCTGCCCGCGGCGGCAATCCGCGCTGCACCGCGAGGACGCTCATTGTGGCGGCATTGGCCGACTGTTCTGGGCTTTTGCGTTCAGTGCGCTCACCCAGCCGGAACTCACACACCGGATCGCTCAACACCGAGCTCACCCACCGAGCACCGACAAGACCCGCGACACCAGCCAGGAGGACGAACACCATGGTGATCGCGACGCGGCGGGGTGCAGGCATGCCGGGAGTCTAAAGGGCGAACAGATGCGCGGCGTTCAGATGGGGCGCAGCCACGGCGGCTAGGTTGCTGGCTGTGATGACACGTCAGGGATATCAGCGGGGGCCGATCACATTGCGTGACCAACGTGTGCCGGCCAGCACCACCGACCAGAACTTGCTCGACTCCTCCGGACCGGCCGATTGGGTGCACACCGACCCGTGGCGGGTGATGCGGATCCAAGCCGAGTTCGTCGAAGGCTTCGGTGCCCTGGCCGAGCTGGGCCCGGCGGTCAGTGTGTTCGGCTCCTCGCGCATCCGGCGCCCGCATCCGGCATACGCGCTGGGGGAGCAGGTGGGGCGGGCGTTGGTCGAGGCGGGCTACGCAGTCATCACTGGAGGTGGGCCAGGTATTATGGAGGCAGCCAACAAGGGAGCGGCGGACGCGGGCGGCGCCTCGGTCGGGCTCGGTATCGAGTTGCCGCACGAGACCGGACTGAACGACCACGTCAACCTGGGCATCAACTTCCGGTACTTCTTCGCGCGCAAGACGATGTTCGTGAAGTATGCGCGAGGGTTCATCGTGTTACCAGGGGGTTTCGGCACCCTGGACGAGCTCTTCGAAGCCGTGACGCTGGTGCAGACCGGCAAGGTCACGCATTTTCCGATTGTGCTGCTCGGCACCCAGTTCTGGGCTCCGATGCTGGACTGGGTCCGCCACACCCTGGAGGCCGAAGGCACCGTGGCCGATCATGATCTCAACCTCATGCGGGTCACCGATGACCCGCATGAAGCCGTGCAGATCGTGATGGCAGCCGACGCGGCTCGCGGCTGAACCGGCTCGTACCATGGGCTGATGGTTCTGCTGATCTTGATCCTGACAGTCCTCGCGGTGGGCGTGGTCTGCGCCGTCGTGGTCCTACGCTTCGGCACGCCGGGGGTGCAGGACCCGGTGAGCAGCCAGTCTTTCATCGGGTGGTCCTCCGGCCCGATCAGTAGTCGCGACATCGACCACGTTCGCCTCGATGTGGCGTTTCGCGGATACCGGATGGACCAGGTGGACCAGGTGTTGGCACGGTTGAGCCGGGAGCTGACCGAGCGTGACTCAGAGATTGATCGACTACGCGTGGAGGCTGGCGATGGGCACTTTTGATCTGGCCCGGCGAGTGCCGGCCAACGTTCGGCATACCTTCGAGGTCTTCTCCGACTTCCGTTCGCACGGCGACTTCATCCCGCTGACCACCATCGAGGCCGACGACGGTCCTATCGAGGTGGGCTGGCGGTTCATCGCCCGCACCGGGTTCGGGCCCTTGGCGTTGCCGGACAAGATGGTGGTGACTATCTGGGATCCGCCGCACGAATTTCGGATTGAGAAGCTAGGCCCGGTGTTGGATGGCTGGGCTCACGTGCACTTCACCGCCGAGGGTGGCGACACCCGGGTGGTCTGGCGCGAACGTATCGTGGCCCGCCCGGCGCCTATCGGACGAGGTCTGGGACCCGTGCTCGACCCGTTGAACAGCCGGCTGTTCGGCCATGCGGTGGACAAGATGACACGTCGGGCCGTGCGCAGCCGGCCGCAGGGCGATGGCGACCCCGGCGGGGCGGGCTGATGGCGAACTCCGAGATGGCTCAGGCCCCGCAGGCAGGAGACTGCCTGGTCGGGTCGGACGGGGTGGCGCGCTGCGGCTGGGTAGGCGCCAGTGGCCAAGCCGGTCGGGACTACCGCGAATATCACGATGCCGAGTGGGGCCGGCCCGTCCATGGGGAACAGGCGTTGTTGGAGCGCCTTTGCCTGGAAGCGTTTCAGTCAGGCTTGTCCTGGTTGACGATCCTGCGCAAGCGTGAGGCGTTCCGGCACGAGTTCGCCGGGTTCGATCCCGACGTGGTGGCGGGCTACCTCGACGGTGACGTGGCAGCTTTGATGCAGCAGGCGTCCATCGTGCGCAACCGGCGCAAGATCGAGGCCACTATCACCAATGCTCAAGCCACCGTGGCGCTGCGAGCAAGCGGCGGCCTCGACGAGCTGTTCTGGTCCGCCCGGGATGGTGTTGCGAGCCGTGAGCGGCCCGTTGCGATGAGCGAGGTGCCCTCACTCACGCCGGCCTCGACCACCTTGGCTCAGGAACTGAAGCGGGCCGGGTTCGTCCACCTCGGCCCGACGACGGTGTATGCCGCCATGCAAGCGTGCGGTGTGGTGGATGACCATCTGGCGGGGTGTTTCCGGGCCGAGGTCGCCTCGCCCTCGTGATCGAGGCCGCACAGGCTCAGTCCCGCCCCGACAGCGCCATGGCGTGGGGGCGGTTTGTCCTGGTGGTCTTGGGTATCTATACCGCGCTACGCGGCTTCTCCACCGCCGTGCTGTTGTGGATCGCGCACAGTCAGCAGGACCCGATGGTCTTCAGCGGCGAGAATCCGCGCTACTTCGACGTCGCCGCGCTCTGGGACGGGCAGTGGTATGCCCGGATCGCCGAGGAGGGCTATCCCTCCACGCTGCCGCTGACTCTCACCGGCCAGGTCGCGCAGAACGAATGGGCGTTCTACCCGCTCTTTCCACTGGCGGCCCGGGTGCTGATGTCGGTGACCGGGTGGTCATTTGCGGTGGCCGGGACGGTGTTGGCCACCGCGTTGGGATATGCGGCAGCTGTGGTGATCGCCGGGTTGCTGAGGGAGAAGGTGGGATCGGTAGGAGCACTGGGTGCCGTCGCGCTCTGGGCGGGCTTCCCGGCAGCCCCAGTGCTGCAAGTGGCTTACACCGAGTCATTGGCGCTACTGCTGCTCGGTGGTGTTCTGTGGCTCCTGATCCGGCGGCAATGGTTCTGGGCAGCGGCATTGGCTCTGCTGACGGGTCTTGCCCGGCCGATTGCGTTGCCACTGGGGCTGGTCGCGCTGGTCGCGGTCGTGCAGCGCTGGCGGCGACGCGATGTGACCCCGATCACCGTTGCCGAGGCAACCGGGATGGTGTCATCGCTGGTGGCGTGCGGGCTCTCCGGTCTGCTCTGGCCAGCCGTGGTGTGGGCCAGAACCGGGCAGAGCGACGCTTACCCGGCGACGATGTCGGCCTGGCGCGGCGGGGAGCCAGTAGCACTCCTTACCCCCACCATCGATGTCGTGCAGTTGGTCATCGGGCCGACGCTTGGGCCATGGCTACTCGCCGGCGGGGTGAGCCTTCTACTGATCGCCGTACTCGGTCCGTGGGCGGCCGGGTTGGGCGCCGAACTGCGAGCATGGACCCTCGGATACCCGCTGTACCTGCTGGCCGCATTGCAGCCGTGGACCAGTATCTATCGGTATCTGCTGCTGTTGTTCCCATTGTTCGTGGTCCTCATCGGCGCCGGCTGGGCAGCCGGCGACCCACGCGGCGGTCAACCGAGGTGGCTCCTCGTGGTGCGCACGATGACCTTGCTGACCTTGTTCTTGGGCTGGCAGGTGTGGTGGACCTGGGAGTTGTTCATGTTCGTCCCGCCCCGGGACAACCCTCCGTAAGGTAAGTCATGGGGACAGTCAGCGACCCAGGAACGTCGGCGGCCGCTTACTCAAGAAGGACGTCACCGCAGCTTGGTGGTCCGCACTGTTTCCGGTCAGGTCCATGAGGTCCGCCTCGTGCTCCAGCGCGGGCCCTAATGGCTCCGCAGCCGAAAAGGCGATCGCTCGACGAATCGCAGCGAACGCCAAGGTCGGACCCTGCGCCAGGAGGGAAGCGACCTCAGCGACATGGGACTCCAGGTCAGCCGCAGGCAGCACTTGAGTCGCCAACCCCCACTCGCGGGCTCGCTCGGCGCTCACCCGTCCCCCGAGCAGCATGAGCTCTTTGGTCTTGGCCACCCCGATCAGCCGAGGCAACGACCAGGAGGCCCCGGAGTCGCACGAGAGCGCCACGCCGGCAAAGGCCAAGGTGAACCCGGCGGTGTCGGCTACATAGCGCAGGTCGGCGGCAAATGCGAACGAGGCCCCGGCCCCGGCGGCTATCCCGTTCACGGAGGCGATCACCGGCTTGTCCATTCCGGCGATCAGCTCGACGATCGGGTTGTAATGCTCCCGCACGGTGCGCCATACCTGGGCGGGTTCGGCGTTGATGAGGGCGATATGTTCCTTGAGGTCCTGGCCCACGCTGAACGAGTCGCCACTGCCGGTCAGCACCACGCAACGCACGTCGGCGTCGCCGGCGACGCCGGTCAATGCAGCGAGTAAGGCCTCCTTGGTGGCGATGTCCAGGGCGTTCTTGGCCTCCGGGCGCTGCATCCGGATGGTCGCCACCGCGCCGGAGTACGTCGTGCTCACGACCTGATCTGGGCTATCGGTCACGATGCTCCTGCTCCTTGTCGCTGAGGCTGCTATCGGGCTGTGGGGTCATCACCTTAGCTCCGGCGCTGGCGAGGGTGAGATCGACGAATCCACTCGCTGCCGGTGCCAACGCCTCAGCTGCGGCCAGGAAGTCCGTGCGGGCCTGATGACCCGGCCAGTGCGGCGGAAGGGCCTCCCGGGGGAGGCCGGGGTCGAGGAACAAGAAGGTGCGCCAGCGGTGGACCAGATCGGTGCGCAGTGGGTAGGCCTGATCCGGTGACAGCTCGCTCAGCTGATCCCTGGCCGGAAGTGTGCGGGCGAAGGCGCGATACTGTGCGGCCAGATTGTCCAGGTCCCACACGTTCGCGGCCATCGTTCGCGGCGGGCTGCCCGAAGGGCCGTAAACATCGGTGTAGGCAACGTCCATGCTCTGCAAGACTCCGGCCACCTCGGGATTGCGCCAGGGACTGAGGAAGACCTCCCGGCTCAGCCTGCCGTAGCCCAGGTAGGCCAACGCGCTGACGGCTCGGTCTCGCACGGAACGAGGCCCCGCTAGCCGCGGGATGAGGATGTGCCAGTAGCGGTTCCAGTCCGGCGGGCCAGGAGCGTAGATCCGGGTACGCGCGCGGTCCAGACGGTTGGTTGCAACCGGCGTCGTGGCATACCCACGCAGTCCATCGCGCGTCTGGCTCTCCAGCCATCCCTGGGTGACCATGCGGTGCAGGGCGGTGCGTGTCGCGGGGGGAGCGATGTCACATGTCCTACTCAGCGCTACGACGGCGGCCACCGGGGCCCAGCCGGTTCGGGAAGCGAGATGGTCGCCGTAGAGGTCGAATACCGCCGAGCGTGCGCGCACCTTCCACAGTGTGCCGCAACGACGGGAGCACGCAGCGCATAGCATTGGATAGACTAAGAAACTGCCCGCGGTGTTGTGCCACTTCACCTCGCCTTGGGTGCCTGCTACTGAACATGCCAGACGGAAGGTTCACCATGGCTGCAATGAAGCCCCGCACCGGGGACGGTCCCCTCGAAGTGACGAAAGAGGGGCGTGGCATCGTGCTCCGGATGCCTCTGGAAGGCGGTGGCCGCCTCGTCGTTGAAATGAACGCCGAAGAGGCTGGCGCCTTGGGTGACGCGATCTCGGAGTGCCTGAGCTAAGCCCTGTCCACCTCACTTCAGCCTCACACCTGGGTGTGGGGCTTTTGTGCGGTTGGTGTGGGGCGTTGACGGCCCCGGCGCAGCTACCGGCGCACAGCCACCATGAGCCCGTCGTCGACGGGCAACAACGTCGCGTGCAGTCGTTCGTCGTCACGCAACGCCTTGCCGAGCTCGCGGACGGCCACCGTGACCTCGTCGCGCGCAGCCGGGTCGGCGACTCGGTCGCTGCCGAGCATGTTGGCCACAGCCAAGACGCCACCCGAGCGGAGCAGGCGTAGCGCCTGCTCCACATATGCCGCGTCCCCTTGATGGCCAGCTGAGACAAACACCATGTCGTACGCGCCGTCAGTCATCCGCGGGAGAACGGCGTGGGCCTCACCGCTGATCACTCGGGTCCGTTGCGGAGCCACCCCGGCCGCGGCGAACGCACTACGCGCGGCCCGCTGCCGCTCGGGGTCCACGTCGATCGAAGTCAGCACGCCGTCGGAGGCCATGCCCTCCAGGAGCCACAGTCCGGAGACTCCGGTGCCCGAACCGATCTCGACCACATGCCCCGCAGTGCAGGTAGCGGCCAGCAGGCGCAGGCATGCCCCGGCTGCCGGTCCCAGCGGGGCGATCCCGAGATCTTGGGCACGCTCGGTCGCCGCAGCCACGTGCTCGGATGTGGGGATGAAGTTTTCGGCATAGGTCCATGAAGTCATTCGCTGTGCAGCCATGACGCCAGCCTAATCCTGTTCAGCCTATGCCCAGGATGCGATGGAACCCTTGAGGCACGAGCAGCTAACCGTGGCGCTTGCTGAGAGGACGAAATGGACGACGTGCAGGTATGGCAGCAGCCAACCTGGGATGAGGTAGTGCGCGAGCACTCCGCTCGGGTATACAGGTTGGCCTACCGGTTGACCGGGAACCAGCACGACGCCGAAGACCTGACGCACGACGTGTTCATCCGCGTGTTCCGCTCTCTGGACAGCTACCGCCCGGGCACGTTCGAAGGCTGGTTGCACCGGATCACCACCAATCTCTTCCTGGACCGAGCACGGCGCAAACAGCGGATTCGGTTCGACGCGCTCTCCGATGAGTTCGCGGCCCGGTTGCCGTCCCGACTGCAGGGTCCGGAGGAGAGTTTCGATATCCGCCACCTGGACGGCGACATCCAGCAGGCTCTGGACGCACTCGCGCCGACCTTCCGCGCTGCGGTGGTCCTGTGTGACATCGAGGGCTACTCGTATGAGGAAGTGGCCCACACGCTCGGCATCAAGCTAGGCACCGTGCGCTCCCGGATCCACCGTGGGCGCACCCAGCTGCGGCACGCGTTGGCCCACCGGGCCCCCGGCAACCGCGGCCGTGCGAAGCCACCGGCTGCGCCGGTCACCGTCGCCATGCCGGCCCTCGGCTAACGCCGCCTGCTCGATCGGGCACAATCGCTGTATGTCCTGGCCCGGTCCTGCCCCTGTGAGCTCTGCAGCAAGATCTCGTCTCGTGCACCCGGGCGTGCTGGCCGTGGTGCTTCTTACGGGGCTGCTCGGCGGCGTCCTCGGTTCGCTCGGCGTCGGACTTCTCACCCCGGACACCGATGCTCCGGCGGTCACTGTTGCCGCCTCGCCGGTGTTCGCCGGTGACGGCTCAGGCGGCTCGGTGAGTGCGATCGCGCAGGCCGCGTTGCCGAGCGTGGTGCTGATCAGCGTGGGCGAAGAATCCGCTGGCGGCGTCGGCTCGGGATTCGTGATCGACGAGGCTGGCTATATCGTGACCAACCAACACGTGGTGCAGTCCGCCATGGACAGTGACCAGCCGGTGCGGGTCGAGTTCACGGGCGGTCCCTCCTTGTCGGCGGCCATCGTCGGCGGTGACACCGAATACGACATCGCTGTCCTGAAAGTGGAGCGCGAAGGTCTGCCGGCGCTGCAGTTCGCGGACTCCGAGGCGGTTCAGATCGGCATACCTGTGGTTGCCGTGGGTGCTCCTCTCGGCTTGGAAGCAACGGTCACCTCGGGCATCGTGTCCGCCCTGGACCGCCCGGTGGTGGCCGGGGACATCGAGTCGGCCTCCTACATCAACGCGGTGCAGACCGATGCGGCGATCAACCCCGGTAACTCCGGTGGCCCGCTGCTGGATCTCGCCGGACGGGTGATCGGGGTCAACTCCGCCATCGCCCAACTGCCCGGACAGGGCAACCTGATGCAGTCTGGCAACATCGGACTGGGGTTCGCGATCCCCGCTGACCAGGTCTCGCGCACCGCAACCTCACTGATCGAAACGGGTGAGAGTGACTATCCGGTGATCGGCGTGTTGATCGACCTGGCATACACCGGCGAGGGCGCGCGTGTGCTCACCGACAGCACCGATGCCACGGACCCAGTGACACCGGGTGGGCCGGCTGAGCTGGCCGGCGTCGAGCCGGGTGACATTATCCTGGAGATCGACGAAGAGCGCATCGACGGCGGCAGCGACCTCATCGTGCGGCTACGCTCCAAAGAGATCGGCGATCAGGTCGATCTGCTCCTTCGGGGCGCGGAGGGCCAGGAACGTACGGTGACGGTGACCTTGCAGGGCTCGAAGTGAGGATGCAGGAGGACTGATGGGCAACTTGCAGGGTGGTGAGATCCTTCTGCTCCTGATCCTGGCGGTCGTGATCCTCGGCCCCAGCAAACTCCCCGAGTATGCCGCTGGCCTGGCTCGGGTGGTGCGTAGCCTGCGAGACATGGCTGAGGGAGCCAAGTCCTCGATCAAGGAGGAGATGGGTCCGGCTTTCGACGATGTTCAGTGGGACCAGCTGGATCCCCGTCAGTACGACCCCCGGCGTATCGTTCGCGAGGCCTTGTCGACCCCCAGTGACAGTGCGAAGACCACGGCAGAACAGGCCGGGATGGTGCCTATCGGACGTGCATCGTCGGATCAGAGCCCAGCGGACCTCGCTGGATCGGGGCCATCAACGAGGTCGAGGGGCGCGCCAGGGCGGCGCCCGGCCAGCGTGCGCCGCGCACGCAAGCGCCATGACCCGAACCTGCCGACCCCGTTCGACGTCGACGCCACCTAGCCACCCATCTACCGGTCACTCGGTCGTCATGATGGGTGGCGACCAGATGAGCCCTTAGGTCGGGGTGATTCCCAGCTTGCGTCCGGCCAGTCCGCGACCGCGAGCAGCCAGCCCGCGAGCTACCGCGCGTAGGGCGGTAGCGGCGGGGGAGTCGGGTTGGCCAAGCACGACCGGAACCCCGGTGTCGCCGCCTTCACGCACGGTCACATCCAGCGGGATCTGACCCAGCAGCGGCACGTCGGCGCCGACCGCGCGAGACAGCGATGCCGCTACAGTGGCACCGCCACCGGATCCGAAGATCTCCTGACGTGACCCGTCGGGCAGCTCGAGCCAGGACATGTTCTCCACCACTCCCACCAACCGCTGATGGGTTTGCAGGGCGATAGACCCGGCGCGCTCGGCCACCTCGGCGGCAGCCAGCTGTGGAGTTGTGACGACCAGCAGCTCAGAGTTCGGCAACAGTTGAGCCACAGTGATCGCGATGTCGCCGGTTCCCGGCGGCAGATCCAGCAACAACACGTCGAGGTCACCCCAGAACACATCGGCGAGGAACTGCTGCATGGCCCGGTGCAACATCGGTCCACGCCAGACGACGGGCTGGTTGCCGGGGACGAACATGCCGATCGAGATGACCTTCACCTCTTGGGCAATCGGCGGCAAGATCATCTCGTCGACCTGTGTGGGCGGACGCGAAACGCCCAGCATCCGCGGCACCGAGAAGCCGTAGATGTCGGCGTCGACCACGCCCACCCGCAGCCCCTGCTCGGCCATGGCCGCGGCCAGGTTGACGGTGACCGAGGATTTGCCGACCCCCCCCTTGCCGGAAGCTACTGCATACACCCTGGTCAGCGTGTCCGGGCGGGCAAACGGGATCTCTTTCTCCGGCGCCCCGCCGCGCAGATTGGTGCGCAGGGTGGAGCGCTGCTCATCGCTCATCACACCGAGCTGCACGGAAACCGCAGCGACATTGGCCACGGTGTGCAGGGCGGCCGTCACCTCTCGGGTGATGGTCTCTTTCATCGGGCAGCCAGGGACGGTCAGCAGAATCGTCGCGGTGACATCTCCGTCCTCGGTGAAGTCCACGCTCTCGACCATGCCGAGCTCGGTGATCGGTTTGCGGATCTCTGGGTCGTCAACTCTTGCGAGGGCAGCGTGCAGTGCATCGAGCGAGGGTGCTGGCATGACTCAATGGTATGGGGACTCAGTCGGCGGATAAGCCCGAGGCTTCGGACTCCGGTGGATCAGCAGTCACGCGCAGGCCTCGCTCGGCCATGTCATCCAGCAGGTTGCGCAACTCGGACCGGACGAAGTCGCGGGTGGCCGTGTCGCGCATCGCGATTCTCAACGAAGCCACCTCCCTGGTCAGGAACTCTGTCTCGGCCAGGACCCGTTCGTCCCGGCTGCGGTCCTGCTCGGTCGTCACCTTGTCTCGGTCGGCCTGGCGATTCTGGGCGAGCAGGATCAGCGGCGCGGCATACGAGGCCTGCAGGCTCAACATCAGGGTCAAGAAGATGAAGGCGTACGGATCGAATCGGACAGGCGTGGGAGCCAGGCTGTTCCACAGCAGCCAGATGGCGACGAAGAGCGACATGTACGCCAAGAACCGTGCTGTGCCCATAAACCGGGCGAAGCCCTCGGCGAAGCGGCCAAAGGTGTCCGGATCCATGCTCGGGCGCCATAGTCGCCGACGCTCTTTGCTCATCGGCTGATCCAGTCGCTCGCCCGGACGCCCCCGTTCCGTTCGGAGCCGGGGTCGCCCGGAGGACTGAGAGCGATCAGCCATGGTTGATCACCTCGTGTACGTCGTCGTTCTCTCGCCAGTCGTGAGGCAGCAGATGGTCCAGGACATCGTCGACGCTGACCGCTCCGAGGAGATGTCCGGCGTGATCAGTCACCGGCAGTGCCACCAGGTTGTATGTCGCGAGCAGCCGGGTCAACGAGCTCAGCGTCGCCCCCGGCCCGATCGGGTGGATCGCCTTGTCCAAGACCTCCCCCACGGGGGTATGCGGTGGTTCGCGGAGGAGACGTTGAAAGTGCACGACGCCCAGGTATCTGCCTGTTGGGGTTTCGTGCGGCGGCCTGGTGACGAACGCCAGCGAGGCCAGCGCCGGGGACAGCTCTTGGCGTCGAACCAGCGCGAGCGCCTCGGCGATGCTGTCGTCCGGGCCCAGGATCACCGGCTCCGGGGTCATCAGGCCTCCGGCAGTGTTCTCCTCGTAGGCCAACAGCCGGCGAATGGGCTCTGCCTCGTCGGGCTCCATCACCTGCAGCAGCTGCTCGGCCAGGTCATCCGGCAGCTCCGAGATCAGGTCCGTGGCGTCATCGGGTTCCATCGCTTCCAGGACATCGGCGGCCCGTTCCGAGTCCAGCTTGCTCAAGATCTCGACACGGTCGTCCTGCGGCAGCTCCTCGAGCACATCGGCCAAGATGTTGTCATCGAGGGCGTCGGCCACCTCCTGGCGCCTCTTGGGGGTCAGATCGTGGATGGCCTCGGCAAGATCTGCGGTCTTGAGACCCTGGTAGGCCTCCAGCAGGGCATCGACTGCCTGGGGTGGGCCGCTGAGAGCCAGTCCGACCACACGGTCGATCTCGACCAAGACTGTGTCGCCGCGCTGGCGCCGCAGCCCCAAACTGGTCTTTCGACGTCCTCCCGTCGTCCCCTTGCGGACGAAGACCTTGGTCAGTCGCCACTCGCGCGTGCGTTGCAGATCGAGACCGAGGTCTTCGACGACGGCGGCGAAGGTCTCCTCGTCGTCGCCGCGGACGGTGACCGAACGATCCAGCAGTTCAGCGAGCGCCAAAGTCTCCCCTCGGCGCTGCTCGAAGCGGCGCATATTGACCAGTCCGGTCGTAATCACCTGACCAGAGTCAATGCTGGTCACCCTGGTCATCGGCAAGAAGACGCGGCGCCGACCCGGTACCTCCGTCACCAGTCCGACCACCCGCACCCCACGCGTCATGCCACTGGAGCGGGGGCCCAGGGCGACGACGACATCGCGCACCCGGCCAACCTCATCGCCCAGCGGATCGAACACGCTGACGCCGGCGAGGCGGGCTACGAATACGCGCGAAGTGCTCACTCACGCAGAATACCGACCCGACTACCGATCGGGTCGGAGCATGAGCAGTGTGCCCAGTGGGTGAGGTGCATCACGGCCGCAGCGGGGAACAACGCGACCCGAAACAGCGTAGTAATGAGTGTCAGTTACTTTCACTCCTGATAAGGAGATGCATACCTGTGATCATCACGTACATCGCCTCAGCTGACCGTGCCTTCCGGCACACCACGCCAGCAGACATCGCGCGTCGCCCGGTCAAGCCGCGCCGCCGCTGGCTCTCTCGCTAGCCGTCCTCAGATACCGGTTCGGGCAGGTGCCGTGCATGCGATGTCTCACACTGGCACGGCCCGGGTCTCGCCCTGACCGCGCCGAGGTGGGAGACTAGGAGTCGTGACAAGCTCAATGCCCTCAGGTGGTCCGCGCTCCCGACGTTTCGGGGGTGGGTTGACGCTCAACTATCCGATGTCTCTCGGGGTCTTCGAGAAGTACGAGGATGCCCAACGGGCCGTCGACTATCTGTCCGATGAAGAGTTTCCGGTGCAGAACTGCATGATCGTCGGCACCGACCTACGCCAAGTCGAACGCGTCACCGGTCGGCTGACGGGCACCCGTGTCGCAGCTGGTGGAGTGCTCTCCGGAGCCTGGCTGGGCTTGTTCGTCGGGCTGATCTTCGCACTGTTCGCCAACTCCGGTGATGCACTGATGACCATCGTGTACTGCGTGGGGTTCGGTGCCTTCTTCGGCGTCGTGTGGGCGATGATCGGATACGCCATGACCCAGGGTCGGCGCGACTTCACCTCCGTCTCCCAGGTCGTCGCGACGCGGTATGAGCTGCTGACCGAACACAAGCATGCCGAACGGGCGCGCGAGCTCTTGGCCGGGATGGGCAGTCAGCGCGACTGACGTGCGTCGTTGGCGACCGACCGGCATACCCAGACGCTCGCGGACGTCACCAGCATGCGTTCGGAGCCATGACGCACTCGGCGCCTAGCGTTCACCTGCCGCAGCGATCCAGGCCTCCACGTCCGCGACGGTGCGCGGCAACATCTGCGAAAGGTTGCGGTGGCCGTCAGCAGTGATGAGCACATCATCTTCGATCCGGACCCCAATGCCTCGCAGTTCGCTCGGCACCAGCTCGTCATCTGACTTGAAATACAGACCGGGCTCGACCGTGATCACCATTCCCTCCTGGAGCTCGCCCTCCATGTAGTCCGCACGCAGCGCCAGGGCGCAGTCGTGCACATCGATGCCCAGATGATGACTGGTGCCGTGCACCATCCAACGTCGGTGGAACTGCCCCGTCTCAGCGTCCAAGGTTTCCTCGACACCCACGCCCTCGGGTAACAGCCCCCAGGTGAACAGGGTCTGGGCGATGACCCCGATGGCAGCGGTGTGGACGTCACTGAACGTGTTCCCAGGCTTACACGCTCTCAGGCCGGCCTCCTGAGCGGCGAGCACTGCGTCATACACGCGGCGCTGGGCCGCGCTGAACGTGCCGCTGACTGGCAGCGTGCGAGTGACGTCGGCGGTGTAGAGGGCTTCGGTCTCCACACCCGCGTCCAGCAGAAGCAGATCAGCGGGGTCGACATCTCCGGTATTGCGTATCCAGTGCAAGGTCGTCGCGTGCTCTCCCGCCGCGCAGATGGAGTCATAGCCGACGCCATTGCCAGCGCGGCGAGCGTGGAGAGCGAAGACTCCCTCGATGAGACGCTCGCCACGGGCTGAGTCAGCGGCCTGTGGCAAGGCGGCCACCACAGCGTCGAAGGCTCGCGCCGTCGCCTGCGTCGCCTCCTCCATCTGCGCGATCTCCCAGTCGTCCTTGACCAGGCGTAGCGTCGAGAGGTGTCGTGCCAGGGCCACATCCGCTTCCTGGGCGGAATGCTCGGGCTGCTGTTGGGCGCTCTGGCCCCCCCGGGCGCCCTGAGAGCGAAGGCGGTCAACCAGCATCGTCATCTCACGATCTGCATCGCGCACCACCCGCAGCTGGGCTCCCGGAAGGCCCTTGGCAACCGCGTCGGCCAGCTCACCCAGGTCTCGGGTGACGATGTCCAGCTCGGCGGCGACATCCGAGAGCGAGGGGCGTGGGCCGATCCAGTACTCACCCATACGCGAGTCGGTGAAGTACTCAGCACTGTCGCGACCCGCGGGGGGACGCAGATACAAGACCGCCTCGTGCGCGTCCTGGTCCACGAGGGGCTCCAGCACCAGCACGGCGTCGGGCTCGCGATCGGCGCCTAGCCCGGTCAGGTGAGCGAACGCACTGTGCGGCCGGAAGACATAGTCGGTGTCGTTGCTGCGGACCTTCAGCCCCCCGGCGGGTATGACGAGTCGCTCACCGGGAAAGTCTCGGCTGACCACATCACGGCGCTGCTGCGCATACTTCGCCACGACGCTGCGCTCGGGAGGGGGGCGGTCTGCGGACCGCCAACCGGTGGTCATGAACTCGCGAAAGACCGCCCCGGTCGGACGGCTGCGATGCTCAGCCTGAATCTGGTCCTCACTCATTCCTCCATCGTGACACGGCAGATTCGCTGTCCATGCCACCGCGTGCATACCCTTCTCGGGTGAGTGCAGGATCGCTGAAACCCGCCGGGTCGAATGCGCGAGGCCGCAACATCACGGCGCCACAGTTGAAGCCCTCGGCATCGGTGGGCAAGGTGTGGCGGGACCGGGCTACGTGGGCGGTGCGCGGCATCGGCCCGCCGTCTGTGCCCATCGCCATCCCAGGCCACGACGACGATGTGTCTCAACAGCACGCCCGGGCCGTGCTCGACTTGGCCTTGCGGATCGGCGAAGCCGCCTTATCGACCGGGGCCTCGGCTTCCGACGTCGTAGCGACGGTGTTGCGGGTCACGTCGGCCTACGGCGTCAAGTCGACCGCGGTGGACCTCACCTACACGTCGATCTCGGTGTCGGTGCAGCGTGGCGTGAACCGGGACCCGCTGTCGGTGATGCGGGTCATCAAAGCCCGATCGATGGACTTCACCCGACTCGAGGGACTGCAGCTGCTGGTCGACAACCTGTGCGCTACTGATGAACAGTCCTCGAGACCCGACGGCAACCCCGTGTCGGACCGGATCTCGGTGGAAGACGCCCGGGCGCGGCTCTCCGAGGTCCTGACCAAACCCCATCCTTACCGGCGGTGGATCGTGACGCTGGGCATGGCCCTGACGGCCATCGGAGTCGTCATCCTGTTCAACGCCGGGCCCACCATGTGGATCGTCGCCGGGTTGAGTGCGGCAGCCGTGGATCTGACCCAGCGAGTGCTCTACCGCCTAGGCGTTGCGGCCTTCTTCAGCCAGGTGGCCAGCGCGGCCATCCCCTCTACCATCGCGGTGCTCCTCTACTGGGTCACCCTGCCCACGGACCGACAGAACAGGATTCCTGGGCTCGACATCGACGTTCCCGGGTTGGGCACGCCCTCGCTCGTGGTCGTCTCCGGGATCATCCTGCTGCTGGCCGGGCTGTCGGTGATGGGCGCGGCCCAGGACGCTCTGGACGGCTACTACGTCACCGCCGGGGCCAGAGGTCTGGAGGTGGCCACGATGACCTTGGGCATCGCGGTCGGGGTAGCCGGCGTTCTGGCCATCGCCAACGCCATCGGACTGCCGTTGGTCATCCAACCCGATGTGGCACAGCGCCCCACCGTCATCGGCGGAACCATTGGCGCGATGATCGTGGCCATCGGGTTCTGCCTGACCCATTACACAGGGCTCCGGGCCACTGCCACCTCGGCCGGTATGGCTGCGGTGGCGTGGTTGACCTTCCAGGCAGCCTCGGCTCTGGCCTTGCCCCAGGCTCCCGCGTCGGCGCTGGCCGCTACGGTGGTGGGGGCGATCGCCTACGCGGTGCATCACCGGCTGCGAGTGCCGGAGCTCGTCGTCGGGACCGCCGCGATCTACTGTCTTCTGCCTGGCCTGGCGGTCTACACCGCGATCTTCCTGTTGATGCTCGACTCCGAGTCGTTCCTCAACCTGGCCATCCTGCAGGTGCTGACCGCCCTGGCCGTAGGGCTCGGGTTGGCGGGAGGGTTGTCTATCGGTGGGTTTGCGGCCCGTCGCCGATTCGGACTGGACGTCTCGGCGATGCGGGCCCGACGGCGGTCGTTGGGGGCCTACCAGGACTGAGGACCTTTGGGCGCCTCCCAGGACTGAGCCTGTCAGCGCCTACGGTTGACCTCATGCCCGTCCCCGTATCTGACTCTGCGGCCCCCGTCATCGACCTGCATACTCACTCATCGTGCAGTGACGGAACGCAGAGCCCGGCGGATCTGGTGCAGGCCGCAGCGCAGGTCGGTGTGACGGTGCTGGGGTTGACTGATCATGACGTGATATCCGGTTGGGCCGCGGCCGATGCTGCCGGCGCGGCGACGGGGGTGACGGTCGTGCCGGGGGTGGAGCTCTCCACGCAGGTTGATGGGATCTCGGTGCACACTCTCGCCTACCTGATCGACCCGTTGGACACGGCGTTGGCCGAGCTGATGGCCGCTATCCGAGGCCACCGCGAGAGTCGTCTGCGCCGAATGGTGCAGGTGTTGGCAGGCGATGGGTATCCGGTGGACTACGACGCGATCGTGGCCCATTCAGGCCCAGGCGTGACGCTGGGGCGCCCGCACGTCGCGGACGCCTTGGTGCGCGCCGGGAGTTTCCCCGACCGAGACGCTGTCTTTTCCACGGTGCTGCATGGGTCGAGTCCCTATTACGTGCACCATTGGGCCCCGCAAACTCTCGATGCGGTCCAGTTGATCCGGGCCGCCGGTGGCGTGCCGATCATGGCCCATCCGTTTGCTCGTGCCCGCGGGCGCACCGTCACGCAGCGCCAGATCGAGGTCCTGGTCGATGCCGGTCTGGCTGGGCTGGAAGTACATCACCCGGACCATGACGCCCAAGACACCGGGCGGGCCGCCGAGCTCTGCCGGCGGCTAGGGGTGATCGGCACAGGGTCCAGCGACTTCCACGGAGCCGGCAAGCCGAACCGGCTCGCCGAGCAGACCACCGACCTGCAGGTGTTCCAGCGTTTGTGTGACCACGGCAGCGGCGCACCGTTGTTGGGCGCCCCGCTGGCTACGGCAGAAGCATCGTGACGAACGAGCACCCTCGGTTGCTTGCGGTGAGCCCCTCACGCCTGGGCCAATGGCTGAGCTGTCCGCGCGCCTACCGAATGATCTACCTGGACCGGCCGCGACCTGCCAAGAGCCCGCAGCGAGCGATCATCTCGATCGGCAACTCGGTGCACGCGACGCTGAGCCAGTTTTGGGACCTACCGATCGACGAACGAACACCGGCGCAGACTCGTCGCCTCCTCGCCGAGCTCTGGCAGGCCAGCGGCTTCGAAGACCTCAGCCAAAGTGAACGATGGCGACAGCGTGCCGCTGGGTGGGTCGTGCAGTATCTCGGCTCCATCGATCGAACCACCCAGCCTGTCGCGGTCGAGCGCACTGTGGCCATGCCAACCCGTGATCTTGCGGTCACCGGGCGGGTGGACCGGGTGGAGGAGCGTGACGGCGAACTGGTCGTGATCGACTACAAGACCGGAGCAGGCGCCGCCACCGCAGGTGCGGCACGCACCTCCCTAGCCCTGGGTCTGTATGCGTTGTCCCTGTCACGGATGTTCCGTCGCCCCGTGCGCACCGTCGAGTTTCATCACATCCCGAGTGGTATGCGGGACAGCCACGTGCATACCGAGGAGTCACTGGCCCGCAAGCTCGGTGAGGCGGAGTCCATCGGCATCGACGTGCGGCGGGCGGAAGCCGACTTCGCCGAGCGCGGCGCAGGATCGCCGATGTTCGAACCGGTGACGAGCGCGTTGTGCCGTTGGTGCTCAGTTCAGGCCCACTGCGCCCCTGGACGAGCGGTCGGCCCACCGCAGCCAGGCTGGGCAGGGCTGGACGCCTTGGCCGAAGCGGCGGAAAGCCCACAACGTGGGCCGGCCGTTCCTTGAGTGCTGGGAGTCCGATCCGGTCCGGTACCGGGCAGTCGAAAAGGACCTTAGCTCGGGGAAGATCCAGAGCCCTGGCCTCCCCCGCCACGGCGGCGACGTCGCCTCTTGCCTCCTTCGCCGGCAATGGATGTCTCCACCGTGCTGGTGCGTGTCGGGCGTTGGCGCCGTCCCTGCCCGGAGGCATCGGACGCGCTGTTACCGGACGAGCCCGAGCCGTCTACAGCACCTGAGCGTTGTCGCTGGTGGTGTCGAGACCCACCGGAGCGTCCGCCACCGGAGTGACGTTTAGCCGAAGCCCCTTCGATGTCCTCGATACGCTCCGCGCCCAATCCTTCACGGGTGCGCTCGGAGCGCGGCAGCGTGCCCTTGATCCCCTCGGTGATGTCGAGATCGCTGAACAGATGGGGAGAGGAGGAGTACGTCTCCTGCGGCTCGGGGATCCCGAGGTCAAGAGCCTTGTTGATCAACGTCCAACGATGCAGGTCATCCCAGTCGACGAAGGTCAGGGCCACCCCGGTTGCACCGGCGCGGCCGGTGCGCCCGGTGCGGTGCAGGTAGGTCTTCTCATCTTCAGGGCACTGGAAGTTGATGACGTGAGTTACCGCTTCGACGTCGATCCCGCGAGCGGCGACATCAGTGGCAACCAGGACGTCGACCTTGCCGCTTCGGAAGGCTCGCAGTGCCTGCTCTCGAGCCCCTTGCCCAAGGTCGCCGTGAATCGCGGCAGAGGCGAATCCGCGTGCGGCGAGGTCGTCGGCCACCTTGGCCGCCGTCCGCTTGGTGCGGGCGAAAATAATCGTCAGACCGCGTCCACGCGCTTGCAGGATGCGCGCGACCATCTCGACTTTGTCCATGGCGTGGGCCCGATAGACGAAGTGCTCTACGGCCGCGATGGTGTGCCTGTCGTCCCCCTCGGTGACGGCACGAATGTGCGTCGGTTGGGTCATATAGCTGCGCGCCAACGAGACCACTGCTCCGGGCATCGTTGCGCTGAACAACATGGTCTGTCGACCTGCAGGCGTCATGGACAACAGCTTTTCGACATCGGGCAAGAAGCCCAGGTCGAGCATCTCGTCGGCTTCATCCAGGACGACCGTGCGTGCGTGCGCCAGGCTCAGGTAGCCCTTCTCAGCCAGGTCGATGAGCCGCCCTGGCGTGCCCACGACGATCTCGACACCGGCCTTGAGGGCGTCGATCTGAGGCTCGTAGGCACGGCCGCCATAGACGGTCAGGACGCGGATGCCGCGACGTGCCCCGGCCCGCACGATGTCCTGGGCGACCTGGCTCGCCAGCTCGCGAGTGGGCGCAACGGCCAAAGCCTGCGGTGCCCCCGGGGTAGCCAGCTCGGCGAAGCGCGGGTCGGTAGGGGAGATGACGCGCTGCAAGATCGGCAGACCAAAACCGAGGGTCTTGCCAGTCCCGGTCTTGGCTTGGCCGATGATGTCGTGACCGCTGAGAGCCACCGGCAATGTCATCGCCTGAATCGGGAAAGGGTGCGTGATGCCGTGCTCCGCGAGCGCAGCCACCACGTCCGGGTGGATATCGAAGTCGGCGAAAGTGCGTGTCTCTTCCATCAATCTCTCTGATCGGCAACGTCTGGCGCATTCACCAAACGGATGTGGGGGCCGATCGGAGATTGTCTTGTTGTGACTGCCGTGCAGCCAAATGGTCGTGCCGACCGGGCACCTGTGGATACCACTGAGTGTAAGGCCCCTATCGATCGCCGATGGACCAGGCCAGCAGTCGGTGCCCGACTAGGCTGACCCGAATCCTACTTTTCCCTTTTCTCCGCTGCCGATTTCGACGTAAGCCAGGGCTTCGGAAGGCACCAAGATCATCCGTCCGTGGTTATCGCGCAAGGTCACGATCCCGTTCGTGGCTGCCAGACCTTCGGTGACAGCTTCGCGCACCTCGGTGCCGGTCTGGTCCGACTCGAACACCAACTCACGAGTGACGTTGCGCACTCCAACTCGAATCTCCACGCCAGGTCCTCCTCGTTGCCTGACCGGGTCTCTCCCGGCAGCCAGGTAAGTATGCGGCATCGACATGTGTGGCATGTCTCGGCCTTCGTTGCTATCGGCCCGGCCGTTCAGGTCGGTCGGACCGAACTGGTCTGATAGAGCCATGACCACCACCCGTCCCGTGTGCGAGTCGGCCGAGGGCTCCCCCTGCGCGTCGTCGACGCTGCCGATCGACACTGCCGCCGAAGCGGTGTCGGCAGCCGCCCGCGAGCGGCCGCCCCAGGTGATCGTCGCGCTCGGCGCCCCTGGGACCGGCAAGAGCACTCTCGCTCGACGCATCGTCGAGGATTTCATCAGCACCGGTCGTAGTCCTGGAGATGCGCTGCTGATCGCCCCGACACGTTCGATCGCCGCCGAACAGGAGCACGCCCTCAGCCGGCGCGTGCCGCAGACGCGCACCGAGCCATTGGTCCGCACCACATCTTCGCTTGCCTTCGCGATCCTGCGGCATGCGGCGATCCGTGCCGACCCTCCGCAGCCAATGCCACGCCTGTTGAGCGGGGCGGAGCAGGACGCGCTGATCGCCGAGCTGCTTCAAGGTCATCAACACGACGCAGATGCAGGACGAGACCGGTCCCGGCGTCCACCATGGCCGCACGAGCTGATGCAGGCGGTCGGTACCACGGGTTTCAGGTCCCAGCTGCGTGACTTGTTGATGCGGTGCGTTGAGCACCGAGTGGACTCGGCGATGCTGCGCGACATGGCCCGGCGCCACGATCGCCCGCAGTGGCTGGCCGCTGCCTACGTCTTGGCAGAGTACGAACAGGTCAGCGCGCTCGCCGCCCCGGGCGCCTTCGACCCCGCCTATATCGCGGTCGCGGCCACAGATGTCCTGTATGCCGACGGGGACCTGCGCGAACAGGTGCGGGCGCGTCTGGGATTGCTCGTGGTCGACGATGCTCAGGAGCTGACCGCCTCGGGCGCGGCGTTGTTGGCCGCTCTGCATCACCCGGGTATGCGCACGGTGTTACTCGGTGACGGAGACAGCGTCGTGCAAGCCTTTCGTGGAGCACTTGGCGACCGCTTCCTCGCTCTTGCCGAAGAGCTGCACGCTGGTGACGAGCGAGTCTCCGGTGGCGCATCGCCGACGCGACCGCGTCGATTCGTCCTCAAGACGGACCACCGACAGCAATACGCCGTTGCCGCCGCCGGGCATCGAGTGGTCCGCCATATGGGGATAACCACCGGGCGAGAACACCGGGAGCCCGAGCCCAGGGGTGAGGAAGGCAGCGTCGAGGTCGCCATCATGGCGACCCCGGCCCAAGAAGCTGAGCTGATCGCGCACCGGCTCCGGCAGACCCATCTGCTCCATGGTCGGGCGTGGTCGCAGATGGCGGTGATCGCACGCTCCCATGCCCAGCATGAGTCCATCCGCCGCGCGCTGGGAGCCGGTGGAGTGCCGGTGCATACCCAGTTGCGGGGGTTGCCGCTGGCGGCTGACCCGGCGACCAGGCCGCTGCTTCAGGCCAGCGAGTTCGTCCTGCGGTGGACTGCCGGTGACCTCGACCAGGTTCCGACGGAGACCTTGGTCGAGCTGTTGAACTCGCCACTGGCAGCTGCAGACCCGGTGGCGCTGCGCCGCCTGCGTCGGGCAGTGCGCCGCCACGTGGGCTCAGCGGTGGAGCACCTAGGCGGGAGTGCGCGTGCTGAGGGTAAGCGAGAGGGTCCGCCGTCGGCCGACGAGGTCATCGCACGGTGGGTGCTCGACCCGACATGGAGTCTGCCCGGACAAGGGACCGAGCCCGATCTGGCGCCGATGGCCCGGTTGGGGACAGTGCTCTGGGCGGGGCGCCGTGTGGTGGAGGCGAGCGAGCCTGCGGCCACTGCACACGCGCTGTTGTGGGCCTTATGGCAGGCCACCGGACTCGCAGCTCAGTGGGCTCGGGCCTCACTATCAGGCGGAGCAGCAGGCGCCCGGGCCGATCGTCATCTTGACGCAGTGATGCTGCTCTTCGGACAAGCTCACGATCACTCCGGGGGTGCGAGTGCCGCGGATGTTCGCGGCTTCGTCGAGCACATCATGACCCAAAAGGTGCTGCCAGATTCCCTCGTTGCCCGCGCGCCCAGTGGTCAGGGAGTCAGTGTGCTGACACCCGCTGCTGCAGCCGGACGCCAATGGGCGGTCGTGGCGGTCCTGGGAGTGCAGGAGGGGCTGTGGCCCAACGTGAAACTGCGTGACAGCCTATTGGGCGCCGAGGCGCTGGTGGACGCGCTGCACGGCGTGCCGATCGACGGCAGCGCGGGGCGTCGATCGGCACAAAGCCACGTGTGGTCCGATGAGCTGCGTCAGTTCTACGTCGCGTTGACGCGGGCCAGTGACCAGTTGATCGTGACCGCTGTGGCAAGTGTCGACGAGCAGCCCTCAGCCTTCATCGATCTGATCGACCCGCAGGCGGAACTACGCACTCAGCCAGTCGTCCCGCCCAGACTGACGCTGCGGGGGGTGGTGGCGCAGTTGCGGCGGGCCATGGTGGAAGCGCACTGGGCCGGTGACACCCGAACCCGCGATGGGTGCGCTGATCAACTGCTGGCATTGGCCGACGCTGACGTGCCGTGGGCTGAGTCCTCGACCTGGTGGGATAGCCGCGCCGCCAGCACCCAACGGGCCAGGGTGCCAGCCGGTCCGGTGTCCGTCTCACCCTCGAAGGTGCAGGCCTACAACGAATGCGCACTGCGTTGGCTCCTCACCAGTCATGGCGGCCAGGGCCCTGGTCAGCTCTCGAGCGCGATGGGCACCCTGATCCACGAGATCACGGCGGAGGCCCCGGGGGCCAGCCTCGATCAGCTCCAGCGCCGCTTGCAGCAGCGGTGGCCGGAGTTGGGGCAGCGAGAGTCCTGGATCTCTACCCGCGCCCAGGCCCGGGGTGCTGAGATGCTGGCCCGCTACGTGGCCTACCGAAGCGCCATGCACCAGGCGGGCCGCACCGTCGTTGCGGTCGAGGTCGCGGCGCAGGTGCAGGTCGGCCGAGCTCGGCTGAGTGGACGCGTGGACCGCGTCGAACGTGATGCTGACGGCTCCTACGTTGTGATCGACCTGAAGACCGGAACCGTCAAGCCGCCGGCAGCTGAGATTGCGCGTCACCCGCAACTGGGTGCCTATCAAGTTGCGGTTGTCGAAGGCGGGCTGGCGGATATCACCGGTGAGGACCCCAGCGGCGCGGGGGCGGGACTAGCTCACCTGGGCAAAGGGGTCCTGACCAAGAACGTTCCTCAGATGCAAACGCCTCTCGACCAAGACGCCGAACCGCGATGGGCCCATGATCTTCTGGAGCGCAGCGCGGAAGGGATGGCCGGTGCCGAGTTCGCTGCCACCATCGGCACGTGGTGTCGCTCGTGCGACGTCAAAGCGTGCTGCCCCCTTCAACCTGAAGGAGATCGGCAGTGAGCAGCGTCGCCGGCACAGATGCCGCGGACCCTGAAGCCTCTGTGGCCAACGAGCTCGCGCCGCCTCCTGGGGAGCAGGGCCCCCGCTGGTCGGCAACCGAAATCGCCCGGGCCTTGGGCGCGCCGGATCCGACATCGGAACAGTGCGCAGTGATCGAGGCACCGATGGTCTCGATGTTGGTCGTCGCCGGTGCGGGCTCGGGCAAGACCGAAACCATGGCCACCAGGGTGTTGTGGCTGGTCGCCAACGGCTACGTACGCCCCGACCAGGTGCTGGGGCTGACCTTCACTCGCAAGGCCTCGATCGAGCTGTCGATCCGTCTGTCCGACAAGATCCGAGCTTTGGCCACCAGCGGACTCGCTGCCAAAGTCCCCGATTCGGCTACCGAGGCTATCGACGCAGTCGCGACGGGCTTGGCCCCGACGGTCTCCACCTACCACGCCTACGCAGGCAGGATTGTCTCCGAACACGGCCTCCGGCAAGGTGTCGAGCCACATGTGCGGCTGCTATCCCAGGCTGCGTGCTGGCAGATCGCTCATGAGGTGGTCACTTCCTATACCGGTGAGATGGACGGTATGGATCTCGCCGAGGCCACGGTGGTCCAGGCCGTCCTGGACGTCTGCGGCGAGCTCAGTGAACACCTGGTCGCGCCCGAGGCGATGTCTGATTGGCTGCTATCCAAAGCAACAGTCGTTGAGAACCTGCCGGGCGCCGACGGTAAGAGGGCCACCAAGGAGGGTCGAGAGCTGGCGCGCACGTTGCGGAAGAAGGCTCTGATCGTGCCGCTGGTGCATGCCTACCAGGAGGCCAAGGAGCGTCTGACCGCAATGGATTTTGCCGATCAGATGGCGGTCGCAGCAGCACTGGCTCGCGATTGCCCCGAGGTAGGGCGAAGCGAGCGGCACCGTTTCAAAGTTGTGCTTCTCGACGAGTTCCAGGACACATCCGAGGCGCAGATGGTGTTGTTGGCCTCGCTGTTCGGTGCTGCTGATGCTGAGGAGGCTCCGGTGCCGGTGGTAGCAGTTGGTGACCCGCACCAGTCCATCTACGGTTGGAGGGGCGCCAGCGCAACGACCTTGCGCCGCTTTCCGCGGCGTTTCGCCTCCGGGGCCTCGACACCCACTCCGGTCGTGTCGCTGTCCACTTCCTGGCGCAACAGCGGCTCGGTGCTGGCAGCCGCCAACGCCGTCGCCGAGCCATTGCGCCGAGCCAGTTCTGTCCCGGTGCCCGAGCTGCGTGCCGCGCCGGGGTCCGGAGTCGGCCAGGTCGACGTGATCCGCGCCGATACCCATATCGAGGAGTCGGCGCAGGTTGCGGACTGGATCCTGGGGCAGTGGTACACCTCGGAAGGACAATGGAGCGGTCGAAGCGCCGCAGTGCTGTGCCGCAGCCGCGCCCAGTTCGAGACGGTCGTGCCAGCCCTGCGCGAGGTCGGGCTACCCGTGGAAGTGGTCGGGCTGGGTGGGTTGTTGAACGCACCGGAGCTCGTCGACCTTGTGGCGCTGTTGTGGACGGTCCAAGAGCCGAGTCGGGGAGAGGCGGTCATCCGCCTGGTGGTCGGCCCCGTCTGTCGCCTCGGCGCAGCCGATCTCGACGCCCTCTGGAGCTGGGCCAGGGAGTTGGTGCGGGACTATCCCGACGAGGACGCAAGTCTGGGGGAGGCGCTGGACCATCTGCCGCACTGCGGCTGGGTGTCCAGCAGTGGTCAGACGCTGAGCGAGGCAGCACGCCACAGGCTGTTGTCACTCGGTCACGCCATTTCGCGGCTCCGGCTGTTAGTAGGGCTGCCATTGCCGGACCTCCTGATCGAGGCTGAGCGCAGCATCGGATTGGACATCGAGGTGGCGGCGGACCCGGAGGTTCCCCCAGGCTGGGGGCGCGCTCACCTGGATGCACTGATCGAGATTGCCAGCAACTTCGCCGCGAGTGCGGACCGCCCAACGTTGGGTGGGTTCCTCGCCTGGCTGGAAGCCGCCAGAGCCCACGAACGTGCTTTGGAAGACGTCGAGATCCCTGAGCTGGCGGAGGTCAAGGTCTCGACCGGTTCGGTCCAAGTGCTGACCGTGCATGCTGCTAAGGGGATGGAGTGGGACGTGGTCGCCGTACCCGGTCTAGCCGATGGCACTTTTCCGGTGCTGAACGGCGCCGCGAAGTTCCAGATCGGCGAAGCAGGCGGCGAAGACAGCGAGGAGCCGCTCCCATACCCGGTGATGGCGCGAGGGCCGCGAAAGCACACCGACGGCCACGTATTGCCAGAGGAAGGCTGGTCGTTCTCTGCCTATGCGCATAAAGGCTGGCTGACCGGCATCGGGTCTTTGCCGTACGCCTTGCGCGGGGACAAGGACGGCTTGCCGATGCTCGATCTCGGCGTCGACAGTACGCAGGCGTTGACGTCGGCAATCGCAGCGGTGTCCGCCGACGGCGTGCGTCACCGCGAGATGGAAGAGCGTCGATTGGCCTACGTCGCACTGACCCGGGCTCGCCACGCAATGCTGTTGAGTGCGCCGGTGTGGTCCACCGGCAAGAAGCCCCGGATCACGTCGCGATTCCTCGCCGACATCCTGGCCACCGCGAACCCGGCCGTGTGCAGTCTTCAGGTGGGCCTGTGGGCCGCCATGCCACAGACGGATACCGAGACCAACCCGTTGGCCGCTTCGCAGGAGCATGCTCCGTGGCCAGTAACCCCGGGACGGCGACGCGTCGCGATGAGCGAGTTGGTCGACACGGTGATGGATACGCGAGCCGCCCAGCCAAACTGGCCAGCCTTAGGCAACGACATGAACCGGAAGGACGTGCACGCGAAGGCGGTGGGCCCTCCAGCCCTGGGGCCGGCCGGCACCGACCGGGAGCTGGTGCAGATGCTGCTGACCGAGCGCAGACAAGGGGCGGAGGTCGAGTCCGCAGGCGCCACATCAGACCTGCCCGACATCGTGTCGACGTCTGCGCTGCTTGAGCTGGCCGAGAACCGGGACCGGTTCCTTCGCCGCCGACGGCGGCCGCTGCCCGCACCACCGAGTGAGGCTGCCGAAACCGGCACGCGACTCCATGCGTGGATTGAGCAGCACTACGCCCGCCCCACGTTGTGGGACGGAGACGTGCTCGGGCACGAGGCTCCGACTTCTCAGGCTGGTCCTGGCAGTTCGGTCGACGACGCGAGGGCTTCCGTCAGTGCACAAGCCGCGCTGACGCACGCCATGCAGCAGAACTTCTTGAACAGTCAATGGGCTGGTCGCACGCCGGTGGAGATCGAACTGCCGATCACGACACGCATTGCCGGGCGCACCGTGCGCGGTCGCATCGACGCGGTCTTTGAGAGGGCAGACGGCGGCTACACGGTGGTCGACTGGAAGTCCGGCCCGGTGCCGCTGGAGGGTGCCCTGGACAAGCGGGCGATGCAACTGGAGGTGTACCGCCTGGGTTACGCGCGACTACGGGGAATACCAGCCTCGATGGTCGATGCAGCCTTCTACTTCGCAGCCGAGGGGACGACGATCTGGCCCGCTCTGCCGACCGCAGAACGGCTAGAGAACACGGTCTACGAGGTCTTTGACGGCCGTTCACCGCAGCGGACGCCCTAGCTCGCTGGGCATCCCTGCCGTCGTTGTCTTCGCCGTCGTTGTCTATCGGGCTCCGTCGCCGTGACCGCCGTCGGCTGGGTCCGCATCATCGGGAGCCTCGGCTGGAGAGTCGGTCTGGCCGCGATCCTGCGGCGTTGCAACATCGTCCTCAGGCATGTCGTGGAGGTCGTGCAACCGACCCGAACTGTCCAGGTCCTCTCCCACCGTGACCCGGGGCAGGGATTCGGTCACGTCCTCGTCATCGAGGTTGATGGCCGCCGCTTCGTGGTTGATCTCGAAGACGCCGCTGGGCTCGGAGTCCGTCGCGTGAGCGATCGCGACGAACTCGGCGTCGGTAGTGGGGTCAACCTCGACCGGATACTGGTCGTCGTCCGCTTCGGCGTCGATATTTCTCACGTCCCGATCACGTGGTTCATCTTCGTCGTGAAAGTCAGTACGGTCGTCATGGTCCAGCTGGTGGTGAATCTCATCGTCCGGTTCGTTCTCCTTGGCCTCGCCCGCAAGGAAGATCTCGTCGCTGAGCAAGGCGCTCTGCTCGAGTGGTTGAGCCGGCTCAGCTGGGGACGCGAGAGTCGGAGGCACCAGCGAGCTGTCGGCCGCCGTGAGACGGTCCAACTTCCGCAGCTCCTCGATCCGGCCTTGTACGACCTCCTCGGAGTTCGCCGAGACGGCCTGGGCCAGTCCGCTGATCAACCGCATCTCTGCGGCCAGGCGTGCGCGCTGGATCAAGTACGAGTCGGGGCGACTGGATCGCGCGAGCGAATAGCTCTCGATGACCGAGTCGAAGGCACCGGGGGTCAACTGATCGACCATGGCCGCGAAGTCCTGGGCGGGGTCGGTCACGCACGCCTGGTCCCAGTGCGTGAGCGCCACCACCCGCCCGGTTGAGGCGTCGTCCTCGGCGAAGGCCACCAGGAAGGCTCCACCGGTGAGCGCCCCGTGGGCCGGGGTCGGCGAGAACTGCCACAGCGCATCGGCCTCGAAGGCCTGCTCCCACCGTGCAAGGAGCCCGGTCGGCACCACCCCGGTCGCTGCTGCGCGGTCCAGTTCGGAGATCTGGCGCTCCCGATGGGCGGCGGCGTCGTAGGCCGGCACGTCGTGCTCCTCGAAGATCTCACGCGGGATGTTGTGGATAGCCGCGATCGCCCGGCCGATGGCGCTGGCCAAGCCCGGGCCCGCCGGAACGCCGTGCAGGTTGATCGCCGAGCCCTCCACATAGGGATATACCGCTGCCCGAGGCTGGTCCGGGCCGAGAGAGGCGTAGCCGATTGCAGCCGGCGCCTTGAACGGCAGGTGCTTGCCCAACTGAGTCACCAACGACTCGTTTCGCTCCAGCTCGGCACCAGCGACCGTGCTCAGCGGTACTCTCACCACCCAGGTTCGGCCGGTGCTGTCCTCGACGATGGCGGTCTGGTGTCTCGGCTGCTCGTTCCGGGATCGACGACTGACCTCGCGCACGGACGTCGGTTTCATTCCGGGGACGGCCGCGCAGGCAATACCGGCGAGGGCCAGGTCACTACGTCTCACCCCGCCACGGTATGCCGTGGCCAGGTCTGATTGATGCAGGCATGGCCGGTAACCACCTCGAACTGTTCGGCTGGCCACCCTGCGCCGCCGGTCGTTCCGACAGTCTTGCCCCCTACAGTGTGAATGTGAGCGCTGCTGAGGAGATGCTGCTGGATCTATCTCTGTCCCGTGGCACGTTGGACCGCGACGGCACCCATCGCCGTGACGGGGACATGGTGCGGGTCGCATTGTCTCGATCCGGCACCCGGGTCTATGACTTGGTCGACGGGAAGATGCGGACGTGCCGAGTCGACGGTGAGCTGCGTCTTGTGCCGCGTCCGCCGGACGTGGCCGATGGCAACCGTCTGGCCTTCTATCTCGGGCGGGACAAGGACCGAGATCACGTCGCGGTGGCCAGGGATGTCGACGAGCCCGAACTCCCGGATAGTTCAGCCAAGGGCTGGCGCACCTTGCGCGAGGCCGGGGAGCTGCTGAGCGATACCGATGCCGGGGTCCTGACCAGCGCGGTCGCCTTGGCCAACTGGCACGAGCGATACCGCTGCTGTCCTCGATGTGGCACACCCACCAAGCCGACCGAGGGCGGATGGGTCAGGATCTGTCCTCAGGACGGCTCGCAGCATCACCCTCGCACTGATGCTGCGGTGATCGTGGCAGTGACCGATGACGAAGAGCGGATCCTGCTCGCGCGCGGACCGCACTGGCCGCAAGGCAGGCTGTCAGTGCTGGCAGGCTTCGTTGAGGCGGGGGAGTCGTTGGAGTCTGCGGTGGCCCGCGAAGTGCGCGAAGAGGTCGGCGTGAGGGTGCGCAGCATTGTCTACCGCGGTAACCAACCGTGGCCCTTCCCGTCCTCATTGATGGTCGGCTTCACCGCCCGTACCTTCGAGACAGAGCTGAAGCTGGACCCTGCCGAGATCGCCGAAGCGAGCTGGTTCGCGCGCGGCGAGCTGGCCTACGCCGTGCGATCCGGGGTCGTGGCCCTCCCGCCTCGAGTGTCCATCGCGCGCCGTCTGATCGAGTACTGGTACGGCAAAGAGCTTGACCAACCCCACGAACTGGACGGTCCGTTCCGCGGGCACGACCCCTCGTGAATGCTCCCCCCAGCGCCGATCAGATTCTGATGGCGCTGGACCCCGACCAACGCTTGGTCGCCTCGCAACCAACCGGTCCGATGGTGGTGCTGGCCGGCGCGGGAGCAGGAAAGACCAGAGCGATCACCCATCGCATCGCCTACGGGGTGGCCAGCGGCGTCTTGACTCCGCAGCAGGTCCTCGCGCTGACCTTCACCGCCAAGGCGGCCGGCGAGATGCGCACCCGTTTGCGCACCCTGGGAGTCCTCGGTGTGCAGGCTCGCACTTTCCACGCCGCAGCCTTGCGGCAGTTGCAGTTCTTCTGGCCGCAAGCCGTGGGAGGGCCCGCGCCCAATATTGCGCCACACAAGGCCGCGGCGTTGGCCGAGGCCGCTGGACGACTCCGCTTGCGACTGGACCGGACCAGCCTGCGCGACGTTGCTTCGGAGATCGAATGGGCCAAAGTGGCCATGATCACCGCCGAACGGTATCCAGCGGTCAGCAACCAACAGGGCCGCTCGATCGCCGACCTGGACAGCACCGCGATGGCCCGACTGATGCAGACCTATGCCGAGGTCTGCGACGAACGCAACGTCATCGACTTCGAGGATGTCCTGTTGTTGATGGTGGGCATCCTGGCCGAGCACCCACCGATTGCTGCCGCCATCCAGCAGCAATACCGACACTTCGTGGTCGATGAGTATCAGGACGTCAACCCGCTGCAGCAGCGGTTGCTCGACCTGTGGCTCGGTGAGCGGGATGACCTTTGTGTTGTCGGCGACCCGGCGCAGACCATCTATTCTTTTACCGGCGCGACCTCACGTTTCTTGACCGGCTTCAGCACCCGATTCCCGGGCGCCGACGCCGTCCATCTGGTCCGCAACTATCGCAGCACGCAGCAGATCGTCGAGCTGGCCAACCGGGTGAACACCGGTTCTGCGACGCTGCACAGCCAACAAGGTGGTGGCCCAGCCCCGGTGCTCACGGCATACCCCGATGATGAAGCCGAGGCCCGCGGTGTGGCTGACACGATCGCTGGTCGAAGCAGAGCGGGGCAGTCGCCAGGGTCGATGGCGGTGCTTTTTCGCACCAACGCCCAGTCACAGGCGGTGGAGAGTGCGTTGTCGGCGAGCGCAGTGCCGTATGTGTTGCGCGGCGGTGAGCGGTTCTTCTCCCGAGCTGAGGTCCGCCAGGCGCTCGTGCTGCTGCGCGGCCAAGTACGTAGCGACACCCTGGATAAACCCCTGGCCGACCGGGTCCGGGACGTGCTGTCGAGTCTGGGCCACAGCGCCACGGCCCCCGCCAGCGGCGCTACGCGCGAGCGGTGGGAGTCGCTGCAAGCGCTGGTCGAGCTGGCGGGAGACTTCGAGGGTGAGCAGGAGCCGGTGAGGTTGGCCGACCTGGTAGCCGAGTTGGACCGTCGGGCCAGTGAGCAGCATGCCCCGGATGTCGCCGGTGTCACCCTGGCCTCGCTGCACGCAGCCAAAGGGTTGGAGTGGGATCACGTCTTCGTCATCGGATGCAGCGAAGGGCTTGTGCCGATCACCTTGGCGACCAGCGAGGAGCAGGTCGCCGAGGAACGGCGCCTGTTGTATGTGGCGATCACCCGTGCGCGCCTACGTCTGGACCTGAGTTGGGCCGCCAGTCGCAGCGTTGGAGGCCGGGCCAGTCGCAAGGTCACCCGCTTCCTGCGACCGGCGGCCGACCTGCTCGGGATGACCGAGGCGCAAGGAGAGCAAAGAGCTGGGCCCGCACGCGTCAGGAAGCCTCGCGTGCCCCGGGTATGCCGGACCTGCGGGCGTGACCTGACGACGGTGACTGAGCGCAAGATCGGTCGGTGCGCTGCCTGCCCGTCCACCTATGACGAGGTGTTGTTCGAGGCTTTGCGGCAGTGGCGCAGTGAAACCGCCAAGGCTGCATCAGTGCCGGCGTTTGTGATCTTCACCGATGCCACGCTGACCGCTATCGCTGAACAGATGCCGACCGATATCGCCGACTTGACCCAGATCGTTGGGATCGGTCAACGCAAACTCGACCTCTATGGGGCCGACGTGCTCGCCATTCTCGGCGCCCATCCGGGGTAGAGAGGTATGTCGCCCTGGTCCGCGAGGAGGTCAGAGCCAGCCTCGGTCGCGGGCGGTGGCCGCGGCCTGAGCACGGGTCGCAGTGTGTGTCTTGCCGATTGCCGCGGACAGGTAGTTGCGCACGGTCCCCGGCGAGAGGTGCAGGGCCTGGGCGATGTCAGCCACGGGGGACCCGGCCAACGCCTCACGCAGCACGCTGCGTTCACGGTCGGTGAGCGGGTTGGCGCCAGCGTCCATCGCCCGGCGCAGGTAGCCGGGCCGGCCGAACCTCGTCACGACCAGGGATCTGACTCCGGGAGCGTGGGCCGATAGCTCCCGACATGCCTCGATGCCATCGGTCCCGGGCATCTCCACGTCCACCAGCGCCACCTGGGCGCGACTACGCAGTGCAGCGGCTAGCACCTCATCACCCCGTCCCACCTGGGCGACGACCAGGAGGTCGCGCTCCAACCCCAGCAGCGCGGCCAAAGCCCCCCGGACCAGGGCCTGTCGGCTGAGATCGTGAATCTGGCACACCTCGGCCCGGGCGGCCGGTGTATCGCCGCCGGCGTCAAGCTGCCGCTCGGCAAGTTCGGCTTTAAGACTGATGACAGTCAGGCTGTGGCCGAGCACGTCGTGCACGTCGCGCGCCACCCGCTCACGCTCGCCCGCGATCATGATCTGAGCCGCAGACTCATTGTGGTCTGCGCTGCGCTCCTCGAAAAACGGCATCACACCAGTGCCGACCCCCACCCCACCGACGATGACGCCCAAGAAGAAGAGCTCGGCAATGAGCCCGGCCGCCAGCGGTAGGGCTAGGACCGCGACAAGTGTTGTGGCGTAGACCGCGCCGGCCCAGCGCAGCGGAAGAGTGAACATGGCGAAGGACACGATGAAGGGTGTGAGCCCCAGGGTGTTCCACCGATGATCGGAGCTGCCACCGCGATCAGCCCCAGCATCACCGCGAGGTGCCACACGCCCAGGGCTGTGCGCTCACGGTCGGTGCGGGTTGCCGGCAGCGGACCAGCCGGGCCATCACCAGCGCCGGAATCACGCTTCGCGCCACCACGCTAGCCAACGGCTGCCACCGCGCAGGCTCAGGCGGTTCAACCGTCGCAATAAATCCATTGCGCGCCCCGGTGAGTGGGCGTAACGTCATGTGCGTTCTGCGATGACCGATCATTGCGGGCGACCGAGACGAAGGAGGCGTGCCGTGAAAATGACCATCTTCACGGGGCGAGACCGCCCCACGTTCGGCGCGCCGCATCGATCGGTCACTCCAGGGAGTCGCTGAGTCTTCCCTCAGTTTTCCTTTCGGCTGCGGAGCCGACGTCCTCACCCGACATCCCCCGCAGATCCGGTGCCCGATGGCACACCGTGGAAGGAATACCCAGTGTCTACGACGACATCAGTTCGCCCTCCGACGGGCACAGGCGCAGGTAGGGCCGGCCTGCTCGAAGCGGACCCGTTGCCCTGTCGGGTGCACCCACCCGACCTGTGGTTCGCCGAACAGACCGATCAGGTGGAGCTGGCCAAGGCCCTGTGCGCGCCCTGCCCCCTGCGTGAGGCGTGCTTACATGGAGCTCTATCACGCGCTGAGCCGTGGGGTGTGTGGGGCGGAGAGTTCGTACTGTCCGGAGCAGTGGTGAAGCGTAAGCGAGGGCGAGGCCGTCCACGCAAGAATCAGCAAGCGGCGTGAGGCTCGGGGTCTGCCTGCGACTGGTGACCCTGGGTGTGCGCCGAGCACAGCGGGTGCGGCGGCCAGTGCCGGGTCGTGACGTGGGGAAGCGGACTGTTCACTTCCCAGGTCACTCCCGGTGGCACCGGCGTGCCGCGCACCAAGGCCCGGACCAGGAGTGCAGTCAGCCCCGTCGCCGTCCTGCTCAGCGTCGCTTCGGCGTTCACCGGTGCCGCCCACTCCGAGGGAGTGCTGTCGAACTGTGCAGCGACCAACGGCCACGCGGGATCGCGGTCCGTGCGGCTCAAGTGCAGACACGTCAAACACGGACCGCTACCCGGCGCGACCACTGGGCCGAGCAACACTCGGTCCTGATCGACCACCACGGGGGTATGCCGGATCCCGGAGCGTGCCCACGCTGCCGCGTCTGAGGGGCCAACCGTGTCGTTCACCACGAGAATGGCCAGATCGCAACGCCGGCCGGGTGCCAGAGCGTCCGATACCTCGACCGACGGCACCTCGCCGACGCCTTCTCGGATGCTTGCTGTGGTTCTCCCGCTTCCCAAGACGCTGACCCGCCACGTAGCCGTATGCAACTGCGTGGAGCTCGCGTCCGCAGCGACAACCAGAAGGTCGTGGCTACGCAGCAACTCGACAAGGTCAGACATCTGGGCCTGGCTCAACGCTGAACAACGCTCTGCAGTGGGCGGGATGCCTTCACTCAGGTCGTGGTCAAAACTCTGACCGCCGGACTGCGTGGACAGTGACAGGAGCCAACCGATCTCGGCGTCGGTCAGTCCCTCCAGCACCATGCCGTGCTCTGCATTGAGCCCGAACTGGACCTGCCCCGGACCGCGACGCAGGGGCCGAAGATGCGCACGTAGTCGGACGCGGCGAATGCTCTCAGGTCCCGGTGACGGCATACTCGGCAGCCTGACAGGCGGGCAGCGACGGTGCCGAAGTTTTCCACAGGTAGGACACAACGAAGGCGACCTCAGAGCGAGATCGCCTTGGTCGTGTCCTATCTGGCAGGGGTGAGGAGCTAGGAGGTGGCCGCCTTGCCTAGGATGCGGTTCAAGTTGGTGCCGCACACGGGGCAGGTCCCCTTGGCCATGCGGCGGCCGTTGGTTTCGACGACGCGTCCTTCTGCTTCGCGCTTTGCTTTGCACTTCACGCAGTAGAACTCGCCTTGGTATGTCTCGGTGCCTTCTGCCATATGTTCCTCCTCGTCGTGGCCGGATTCGCAACGCCCTGATGCTTCGGTATGCGGCCGGATTGTGCTCAACACTAGTCCACCACGCGTGACCGGCCATGCGTGCGGCCACCTCGGGGTGTGTCGAGCAATCAGCACGTGCGACCCCGAGCGCCGCCACCGGACAGGTAGCCCAGGTGGCGACGCCCGCTAGGGAGTGCCTTCGTCGCGGAGTAGTTGGTCGAGTTCAGCGTCAAGGTCATTGCTTGCGCCCCCCGATTGTCCGGATCGCTCGACATAGCCCAACACGTCGTCCAGATCCTCAGCGGCCGGGGCCACGTCCGGGTGCGCCCAGGCGGCATCTCGGCCGGCCGGGCCTCGTGCCGACTCCAACGCAGCCCAGAGGTTCGCCGCGTCGCGCAGTCTGCGGGGACGCAGTTCGAGGCCCACCAGCGAAGCGAAGACCTTTTCTGCCGGTCCTCCGGTGGCGCGGCGTCGGCGCACTGCCTCGGCCAACGCCGATGCTTGCGGCAGGTGCGGGGCGCAGGCCCGACCTGACACATCGTCGACCCAGCCCTCAACCAATGCCAACAGGGTTTCCAGGCGACGCAGCGCTGCCTTCTGGGGTGCACTGTGCTCCGGGGTGAACAGTGAACCGGCTAAGGCTTCTTGCATCGCGCTGGGGTCGCTGGGATCGACCGAGCGCACCGCCGACTCGATGGCGTCGGTGTCGATGCTGATGTCCCGTGCGTAGTCCTGCACAGCTGTCAGTAGTTGCGGGCCCAACCAGGCGACGCCAGCGAACAGGCGCGCCCGAGCGGCTTCGCGAGCGGCGAGGTAGAGATGAACTTCGCCTGAGTCGATCTCGAGCCCATCGGCGAACATCGCCACGTTCGCTGGCAGCAAAGCCACTTGCTCGCCGGGCATCAGGGGCAGGCCGACTTCCGTGCCGCTGACGATTTCACCAGCCAGGCCGCCGACGGCTTGACCGACCTGAGCCCCGAACATCGCTGAGCTCATCCGAGCGACCATGGGTTGCATCTGGCCCATCAGATCAGCCGGGTTCATGCCCGGCGGCATCCCCGGCAACTGCATGCCAGTGCCCTCGCCGGCCTCGCCGAGGTCCCTCATCTGGCGTTCCATCGCTGAGCTCATCGCGGTACGGACACCCAGGGCAACCGGTTCGGTCAGCGAGCGCCATACCGGCAGGGTTTGCTCCACCCATTCCGCGCGGCTGAGCGCCGTTCCACTGCCACCGGCCGCGGGAAGGTCGGTGACTTCGTCGATCCAGAGGTTTGCCACCTGAACGACGTTGGCCACGTCATCAATCGTTCGCGCCGACAGCGAGGTGTCACCGTTCTCCGAGACGACGCGCCTGGCGGTGTCACGGGCGAGCTCGGCGTTGACCGGCCCCTCATCCGGGCCACTCATCATTGCTTGGATCTGAGCCTGCACCTGGCGCATCATCGCCGGGTCCATCTTGTCCAGGCCCATCGATTCCAGTGCCTCTCTCATCTGCGGCGGAACCGCGCCTCCAAACAGCGCGGCTAACGGGTCCGCATCGTTCGGATCTTCTGGGCTTTCGTGCTCGGAGCTCACTGCTGCGTCCTTCCTGGGACTGTGCGGCCCGGCAGTCAGTGGTGCGGCTGCCCGGCGTGCTGACAAGATGACTGGTAAGTAGACAACCACAAGGAGTAGGCCGTGAGTTCCCAAACAGCTGCGATGCGCTCTCGGCGTAGCCTCGGCCCGCGTCGCATAGCGGTGACCAGGGCCACGTCGGCAGTGGGTCTGGTCTTGGTCGCAGAGCTAGCCACCGCAGGCGGTCGAGTGATCGGGCTCGACTCCCGGGCCGGCCCGCAAGGCGACGTCGACTGGCGGTTGAGCGACATTACGTCGCCGTCGGTGGTCACCGCATTGAATGACGTGGATGTGCTGGTGCATGTCGCAAACGATGCCGATCTCGCCTCCGCGTTGGCCGAGCAACCGGCGCTGCGGCGCTCCCGGCTCGTTCGTGAGGTGCAAACACTGACGACGGCGGCAGCTGCCGCCGGCGTCGAGCACCTGATCGTGGTGACCAGCGCAATGGTCTATGGGGCGCGTGCTGACAACCCGGTGCCGATGCCCGAGGACAGCCCGTTGTTGGCCGATGACACCGAGGGCATGGTGGCCGATCTCGTGGAGGTCGAGCAGCTGTTGACGGTGGCTCGCTCGGTGCACCCGGGGTTGCGGATCACCTCGCTGCGGCCTGCCGCGCTGGTAGGCGCCGGGGTCGACACAATGGTCTCCCGGCACTTCGAAGCGCCCCGGCTGTTGACCCTGCGCGGACGCACGCCGGCCTGGCAGTTCTGCCACGTCGAGGATCTCGCCACGGCATGTTCGGTCGTCGCCGAGGGAGACCTGGAGGCCACCGTCACCGTCGGCTCCTGGGGGAGTCTGTCGCAGACTGAGGCCGAAGAGATTGCCGGGATGCGTAGTGTCGAAATGTCGCCGAGCGCCGCTGAGGGTGCCGCCGAGCGACTTCACCGGGTCGGGGTGATCCCCCTTCCCTCCAGCGACCTGGCGTACGTGTCCTATCCCTGGGTGATCGCGCCCGAGCAGCTGACCGAGCGCGGGTGGTATCCGGCATACGACAACTCGACCTGCCTGAGCATCCTGCTAGAAGGAATCCGGGGCCGTCACGCGGTGATGGCCAGACGGGTCGAGAGGCGGGACGCAGCCATCGGTGCAGCCGGTGCGGTCAGCGCCGGCCTGGCCGTGATTGCCACTGCTGCGCTCATGCGTCGGCGTCGCAACCGCGCCTGATTCGGCGCGCTCCCAGGGGAGTCTCAGGGAGGTTTGGGGATGATGCAGCCGTGACCTCCACCGAAAACGTGCCACTTGTCGGCATCCGCTCCACGACGTTGTCGGTGGATGAGGCGTTAGATGCCGTGGCCGACCGCAGGGCCGGCGCGGTGGTCCTGTTCATCGGCACTGTGCGCGATCATGATGCCGGACGAGAAGGCGTCACGGCCCTGAACTACACCGCCCACCCCATCGCACTCGACGGCTTGCGCCGTATCGCTGAGTCCGTGGCCGCGGAGCCGGGCGTATGCGCGGTGGTGGCGCTGCACCGGGTGGGAGAGCTGGCAATCGGTGATCGTGCCGTGGTCTGTGCCGTGTCGGCGGAGCATCGAGCGCAGGCCTTCGCGGGCGCTCGTCGGCTGATCGAGGAGTGCAAGGTCGAGGTGCCCATCTGGAAGCAGCAGCACTTCAGTGACGGGGACCAGGGTTGGGTAGGTCTGTAAAGAGATGACTGCCTCGTTGATCCGCCCACCTCACACCGGCATTTCGCGACGGGCCGGACTTGTCCTTCTCGTCGCCGTGGTCGCGATCATGGCCGTGGCGGTGTTGAACCTCGTCCACGTCCCGAAGGTGATCTACCGGCCCGGACCTACCTACGACACCTTGGGGGAGGTCGAAGGCGCCCGTGTCATCGAGGTGAACGGGCTGGAGACCTACCCGACCTCGGGGAGTCTGGACTTCACCACCATCACGCTCAGTGGGGGTCCGCGGTTCCCGGTGAGCGCGTGGGAATGGGCCACTGCCCAGTTCGATCCTGCGGCCAGCATCGTGGACGAGGCCGAAGTCTTCCCGGTGGACGTCACCCCGGCCGAAGTGCGTGAGCAGAATCTGGAGTTGATGACCAACTCGCAGCAACAAGCGGCTGTCGTCGCGCTGCGCGCCATTGATGAGACCGTACCCGAGGAAGTCAAAGTTGCTCAGGTGCTCGTCGACGCCCCGGCCGACGGCGTCCTGTCCGTGAACGACCGCATCGTGCGGGTGCTGGATACCGACATCGACACCCCGGATGATCTGCGAGATGTCTTGCAAGAGGTCGTGCCGGGGGACGACGTGGACTTTGAGATCGAGCGGGACGGCGAACTGCGCACGGTCTCGGTTCCGACCACGGAACAGATCGACACAGATGCCCAGGGCAACGAATCCAGTCGCACGATCATCGGGATATACCCGGTCTCGGACTTCGAGCTGCCCTATGACGTTGCGATCAACGCCGGAAACGTCGGAGGCCCCTCAGCGGGTCTGATGTTCACTTTGGCGGTCTACGACGTGATCACTCCGGGGGAGCTGACCGGCGGCTTGGACTTTGCCGGCACGGGGACAATGAACTCCGAGGGTGACGTTGGCCCGATCGGCGGTATCCAGCAGAAACTGATCGCCGCAGAGCGCGGAGGAGCTGACTACTTCTTGGTGCCTGCGGGGAACTGTGCCGAGGTGGTGGGCAACATTCCGAACGGGCTGAAGGTGGCCAGGGTGGCCACCTTCGAGGAGGCGCGTGACGTGGTGGAGTCGGTGGGCGATGACCCCGACGCCCAGCTACCGCGGTGCGGCTGAGGAGCCAGTCGGTCGGCCCACGTGCATTTCGCCGGGCCGCGCTCCTTAGTCAGCGTCGCTGAACGTCATCGTCAGCGCGTGTACCAAGCCGGGCGCGAGCTCTCGGCCCTGAGCCACCGCGTCGTCGGCGTCGTAGGCCCGCTGGCGCAACAAGCAGATCGACTCGCCGGATCGGTTGACGGCCACCAGCACTCTGACGTCTTTTCGATCCGGGTGGGTGGCCAGGGCGTCGGTAGCGCGCTCGGGGTCAGCGGGCAGATCCCGCTCTGCCTCGGGAGGCACGACGATACGTTCGATGGCCAATGCTGCTCCGGAGACGTCCTCGGGCCAGGCAAGACGGGCGAGCATCGACTCCATATCGCTGGTCTGCGGAAGGTCTTCCTGCTCCACCGCGGTATAGCCGTCGGTCGGCGCCTCCCCGAGCCGCTCGCTGATCCCGGGCTCGCGCTGTGCCAGGAGCGAGTTGCGGACCAGCGCAAACAGGCGTGGCCGCTGATCCCATCCGGCTCGCGCTACGTGCTGCTCGGTGTCGATCGCGGCTGCGCGGAGTGCGACCTCGATCGCGGGGCTGGGAGGAGAGGTGGAATCGGACACGAGGCAGTCTCTCACTGGCCAGCGACGCGGGTGAAGTCAGGAACAGGGGGTGGAGGAATCTGTCAGGAATGTCGGTTAGCGTGTGCACTCGTGTCCGGCTACGGCATGAGCCGTTCGAACCGGGCTTCCCCCAAGGCACAGGAGCAGGTCAGCAGTGAGTCAGACGGAGGGGCCGGGACCCAACCAGGACGACGAGCCCGAGCGCTTTGGAGCACCCCAGGGGCCACAATCGAGCGGGGACGCCGCAACGCCCGGCGGGGATAAGGAGCCCTTGGACCCCAGTGACCCCAGGGCTATGCCGGGGCCACGAGGTGCGCCGAAGGCAGGCGGACCGCCGCCATCTGGGCCCCGTAGGGGTGGCGGACCACGCCGTGGGGGTAGCGGTCGGTTGGGCCCGACCATCGCTATTGTCGTGGCAGTACTGGCCGTCATCACATGGCTGGCCCAGCTGTGGACCGAGTTCTTGTGGTTCGACTCGGTGGGGTACCGCTCAGTGCTGACAACCCGTCTCGCCACTCAGGTTGGGTTGTTCATCTTTGCCGGTGTCATCACCGCGCTCGCCGTATGGCTTTCCCTGACGCTGGCTTACCGCAACCGGCCGATCTACGCGCCGAGCAGCCCGGAACAGGCAAACCTGGACCGATACCGTGCAGCGCTGGAGCCGGTGCGACGTTGGGTGTTCATCGGGGTGCCCGTGGCCTTGGGCGGTTTTTCCGGAGCCGCCGCGATGGCGCAATGGGAAACCGTGCTGCTCTGGTTGAACCGTCAGCCGTTCGGGGTGGAAGATGCCCAGTTCGGTCTTGACGTCGGCTTCTATGTGTTCACGTTGCCCTTCCTGGACACCCTGGTCAGCTTCGCGACGCTTGTGCTCGGGTTGGCGCTGCTCGGTGGGTTGATGACGCACTACGTCTACGGCGGCATCCAGTTGCAAAGTCCTGGAGACCGCACGACCCCGGCCGCCCGGATCCACCTGGCGTTGCTGTTTGCGGCGATCATCGCTGTGCGCGGTGTGGCCTACTGGCTCGAGCGCTACAGCCTGACCACCGCAGATCACCAGCGGATCACCGGCATGACCTACACCGACGTCAACGCGGTGCTGCCGACGCGAGGTATCTTGGCTCTTGCCGCTGCGGTCTGCGCGGTGTTGTTCATCAGTACCATCTGGACCCGCAGCTGGCGGCTCCCGATCATCGGGCTGGTTGGTCTCGTCGTCGTCGCGCTGCTGGTCGGGGGCGCCTATCCTGCGCTGATCCAGTCCCTTCGGGTCCGGCCGTCCGAGGCCCAGCTCGAAACACCGTTCATCCAGAAGAACATCAATGCGACGTTGCAGGCATATGGGCTCGAGGACGCTGAGTTCAGCCCCTACGACGCTGAGACTGAGGTGACTGCCGGTCAGCTACGAAGCGATGCGGCCACCATTCCGGGTATTCGGATTGTGGACCCCTCTGTGGTCTCACCGACCTTCCGTCAGCTGCAGGGTGTCCGAAACTACTACCAGTTCCCGGAGGCGTTGGATGTTGACCGGTATGAGATAGACGGCGAGCTGGTAGACACCGTCATCGCGCTGCGCGAGATGCGCCTGGAGGGTGTGGAAGACGCACAGCGCAACTGGGTCAACGACCACACCGTGTACACCCACGGTTTCGGCGCGGTGGCTGCGTTTGGCAACCGGCGCACGTCAACCGGCGAGCCCATCTTCTACGAACGGAACATCCCGCCGGTCGGTGACCTGGGGGAGTACCAGCCTCGGATCTACTTCGGTGAGTACTCGCCCAACTACTCCATCGTGGGAGCGCCAGAGGACTCCGCGCCTCAGGAACTGGACCGACCCTCCAGCGATAATGACACTGGAGAGGTCCGTAACACCTACCAAGGTGAGGGTGGGGTGCCCATCGGGTCCTTCGCGAAGCAGTTGGCCTACGCCATCAAGTACCGACAGGCAGAGATCCTCTTGTCGGAGAACGTGAATGAGGAGTCGCGGATGTTGGACTACCGCGAGCCTCGCGAGCGCGTCGAGCGAGTGGCCCCATGGTTGCGGTTGGACGGTAACCCCTACCCGGCGGTCGTCGACGGTCGGATCCAGTGGATCGTGGACGGCTACACCACCTCCTCGCGCTACCCCTATTCCCAGCTGAAGGCTCTGGAGGAGTCGACCGTGGACTCCCTGGTCACCACTGCGAACAATGTGCAGTCGATCGGTGGCGGTGAGATCAACTACATCCGCAACTCGGTCAAGGCGACCGTCGATGCGTATTCCGGCGAGATCACCTTGTACGCCTGGGACGAAGAAGACCCGATGCTGGAAGCCTGGTCTCAGGCCTTCGACAACACCGTCGAGCCGCTGGACGCGATCGACGGCGAGCTGATGTCGCACTTGCGCTACCCCGAGGACCTGTTCAAGGTGCAGCGCGATGTGATGTCGAGCTACCACGTGCAAACGGGCGACGCGTTCTTCACCGGTCAAGACTTTTGGCAGGTGTCCGAGGACCCGAGTATCGAGAGTGAGGAAGTGGACCAGCCCCCGTACTACCTGAGCATTGCGATGCCAGGTCAGGACAGGACGACCTTCTCCTTGACGACGAACTTCATCCCGCGCGGTGACGAACGACAAAACCTGGTGGGCTACATGGCTGCCGACGCTGACGCTGGGGACGAGTCCGGGACCAAGCGCGAGGACTATGGGCAGATCCGGGTCTTGGAGCTGCCTCGAGACAGCACCGTGAACGGCCCTGGTCAGTTCCAGAACGAGATTTCGAGCTCCGACGAAACCTCGGAGGCCTTCTCTCAGACCTTGTCACAGTTCCTGAACCTGAACCGGCAGCAGGGCTCTGAGGTGACGATCGGTAACTTGCTGACGCTTCCGGTCGGTGGCGGTTTGCTCTATGTCGAACCGGTCTACGTGCAAGCCAGCGGAGGCTCGTCCTATCCGCTCCAGCGCTTGGTCGTGGTGGCGTTCGGTGATGATCTCGCGTGGTCGGACACACTCGACGGCGCCCTGGATGAGCTCTTCGGAGGTGACTCAGGGGCCGCGGCGCCCGATCAAGGCAGTGGCTCCGGGGAGAATGACGATGGGCCCGACCCGGGTGACTCGAATGGCGGCGGTGGCGACACCGGCGACGAGACCGCTGAGCCGTCCGATTCCGACGGGTCGTCCTCAGGTGGATCGGCCGGCGACTTGGAGCAGGCCATTGCCGACATCGAGAGGGCGTACGCCGATGGTGAAGCGGCATTGCGCGAGAATGACCTCGCCGCCTACGCCGAGGCTCAGGACCGGCTGGATGACGCAATCCAGCGCGCGGTCAACGCGGCACCAGAAGGTGGCTCGGTCAGCCTGGACCGGGAAACGGGTGACGTCAGCGCTACCACCGAGGAGCCCTGAGCTCACTGAGCAGTCCCCGCGGTCGTGATTTGGCGTGCCGTGGGGACTGGCTTAGGATTGGGGAGGCATCGCGGGGTGGAGCAGTTCGGTAGCTCGCCGGGCTCATAACCCGGAGGTCGCAGGTTCAAATCCTGCCCCCGCTACCAGTTCAGGCTCGGAATCTACGGATTCCGAGCCTGAACTCGTTTCGAGACGTGATCACATGCGCCCCCAACCGTATCTACGGCGGCTAGAGCGCGCCGCGGAGACCCGCGAAATGGCGTGAACGTGTCGGCTATCTTGTCAGGCAAACGGTCCCTGCGATCGGCCGGCCGCAGGCAACGCACAGCGAGGAGGCATGATGAGCGTCGCCGAAGTGCTGGAGCCGCTGGTGCGCTCGGCCCTGAAGGCGTCTCCGCGCGTGCGGATCGAATGCTGGGATGGCAGTGCCCTGGGACCTCCGAACGCCGTTCTGTCGATCCGCTTTGTTCGGCGCCGGGCCCTGCGTTGGCTGCTGTGGTCGCCCAATGAGCTCGGTTTTGCCCGTGCGTACGTCGCCGGGGACATCGAGCTCGAGGGGGACATCATTTCGGCGATCGGTGGTCTCGATGCCCTCGCCGACGCTGAGCATGGGCTCGGCGTGCAGGTCGATGCAGCCACCAAGACGGCGATCGCGGGTGCTGTGGCACGTCTGGGGGCGGTGGGTCCACCACCGCGACCACCGGCCGAGGAGTCGACGTTGTCCTGGTGGCGACGGCATACTCCTGGGCAGGACGCCTTAGCAGTCTCGCACCACTACGACGTGGGCAACGACTTCTACGCCCTGGTCCTCGGGCCTTCGATGGTGTACTCCTGCGCGTACTTCGAGCAGCCGCCTTCGGAGCACTACACCCTTCAGCACGCTCAGCGGGCCAAGCTTGATCTGGTTGCGAAGAAGCTCAGCCTGGTTCCAGGTCAGCGAGTACTCGACGTGGGGTGCGGGTGGGGCGGGTTCGTGATCCATGCCGCGCGGGAGTATGGCGTTCATGCCGTGGGCATCACCTTGTCGCGAGAGCAGGCGGCCTGGGCACGCACCAGGGTCCTGGCCGAGGGTCTACAGGATCTGGTGCAGATCCGGCTGCAGGACTATCGCGAGGTCAACGATGGGCCTTATGACGCGATCGCAAGCATCGGCATGGCCGAGCATGTTGGGCTGGCGCAGCTGCCGGTATACGCGACCGATCTGCATACCCTCCTCGCGCCGGGGGGTCGGCTTCTCAATCACGCGATTTCGCGGAGGCCGGGGCCGCCCAACCGTCTCAGCGAAGAAAGGCGATCATTTGTCTATCGCTACGTCTTCCCCGATGGTGAGCTGGAGCCGATGGCGACCATGGTCGACGCGCTGGAGAGTGCTGGCTTCGAGGTACGCGACGTCCAGTCGCTGCGAGAGCATTACGCACTCACCCTGCAAGCATGGGTGACCAACCTGGAGCGGGAGTGGGACCGTGCCCTCGAGTTGGCTGGCAGTGGTCGCACCCGGGTGTGGTGGCTCTACATGGCCGGGTCGGCGCTGCAGTTCCAGTTCAACCGGATCGGCGTCAACCAAGTGCTCGCGGTTAAACCGGCTCCCGGAGGGGTCAGTGGTATGCCGTTGACCCGAGCCGAGCTGCTCAGCACTGACCAGGGATGAACACCGACCAGCGCGGCAATCAGTCCCTGCGCCAGTGATTGTCGCTACCCGGCGGCGCACGCGATCATCATGCAAGGGTCGGTCACGACGATGTGCCCGACTCCTGGCCGCGCCGGTTGCGGGCCATCCGCCAGCTCAGATAGGAACCCAGCGGGCGAAGCTCCGGTGAACCTGTCGGCTGTGCCGGTGGACGAACCGTGGCCCGGTAGGCGACTCCTCGACTCACTAGGTCGGCTGCGAGCGTGGCTCGGGCGTGCTGTCGGGAACTAGACCCACACGGGGTCGGCGGTGGCCACGGCTCGCCGGAGCGGGCTTGCCTGCGCATCTCGGCGTTGTGGGAGCTGACCAGGGCCCATAGCGGCAATGCCCATGGAAGCACCAGCACCAGCACCAGGCCCAGCAGCACGGCCGTCAGCACCAGCACCTGGGCCCACACCTGGCTGAGCCAGTCGGGTCGGGCGCTGACGAATGCGGCCACACCGAGATAGCCCGCGCCGTAGAACACTGCCCATCCCACCGCTGTGCCGGCCGGGTGGGTGAGCGGGGCGTAGCGCCAGGTGCTCGGCGATACAGCGTTCTCGGAGTCCGCGGCCGACCTGTCGGAGAGCGACGTTTGCGGCGCCGCCTCTTCACGCAGCACCTGCAGCAGGAACCCGGACAGGTAGGCAATGACCGCACCGAGGGGCACAGCCATCAGCGCCAGAACCGGCGTTGTCAGCGTCCAGCCCACCAAGGGCAGGCTACGTTCGGCTACCAGCTGCGCCTGCACGACCATCCAGTCCAACCGAGCCAGCCACAGTGTCCCCCAGGCCGCCGCAGCCAGCAGAGCTAGCGGTACCGCATACCCCACCAGCGCAAACAGCAAGCCCTGTAGACCGCGGCCCAGTCGGCGAAGCCCGCTCGCGCCCGGGCTCAGCGCGGGTAGATTGCGCCGATCGGCCAAGCGGTCGAGCGCAGCCAGCACGCTGCCGGTGGTCGCGGGCAGGCTCCCCAGCACCATCAGGCCCGCGGCCAGAGCTAGCACCAACAGCAAGGTGGTGGCACCCCGCGGGTCCAGTGGTGAATCGGCGGCTGCTGCACCGGTGGTTTGCTGAAACGGCAGCACCGCCAGGATCAGCAGTGCCAGCGCTGGTGTGAGCAACACCAGCCCGTGGATCAGTGTTCCGCTGCGCAGTGCGCCAATGGTCAGCGCCACCAGCACTGCGCTGGCTCCGATCAGCGTGGCCGGCGCGGCCATCGCCTCGGGTAGCGCTCCGAACAAGGCCAGACCGAGCAGTACCGCCCCGACAGCGAGTCCAAGCAGCGCTAGCCCGCGGGCCAGCAAGCCCGTGGAGGTGAGCCCGGTGACCGTCCAGTAGGGCAGCAGCATCAGTCCACGGATTCCCCGGGTCACCGGCTTAGCTGCCGCCAGCCCGAAGCGCTCGGAGTCCACCACGGTGGCGCCCATTGCGGCCGCGGTGGTGGCGGTGCGCAGCATCTGGTCGCTGGCACCCTCCTCGGCCAGGGGCTCGCGGCCCACGCCGGCCCGGTCGAAGGCGGCCAGTGCCGCGCACCGGTCCTGCTGGCTGACCTCATCGGGGGGTCTCCCGGTGGCCGGGTCCAACCGGGACAGCAGCGGCTGATGCTCGGTGAGGAAGAGCTCCCCGCGAGACCGGGTGTTGGCGCCCTCGGCGCCGTCGGCGCGGATCGCCCCGGCCAGCACCGGCAGCTCCTCGGGCACGATGCGCAGGTGCAGCGCCCAGGCAAACAGGTCGGCCAGCGCGGGTAGCCCCGAGGCCAGGTCGGCGGTCGACACGTCCGGGTCGAGCACGTCGACGAGCTCCTGGCCGGCCCGCTTTTTCAGGGTCTGCAGTTGGGGGTCCGGTGGCAGCCCGCCTGGGAAGATCGTAGTGACCAGGGCGTCCACGGTTTCGGCAGCGCGGTCAGCGGGAGTGACGCCGGACTGGGCATCGATGTATCCGGACAGCTCGGCAGTGCGCCGCAGCCGGGCCGGGGAGAGCACGACCCGACACAGGGTGCTGGCGGCGTCGACGCGACCCCAGGTCCAGTCGTTGACCCGCCAGGACCGTTTCAGGAAGCCGCCGAACCGGTTGACGGACATCCCGCCGAGCTTGTCGTCACCGCGGTGGCTGTACTGTGCGAAGGCGTTCGGGGTCTGAGCGCTGAGCTGGACCAGCTCAACCGGCAGAGTGGCACCGGTGGTCACTTCGTCCCCCAGCGTCGTGGCCGCGATGTCCACCTGCAACAGCCGACTGAGTAGTTCCAGTTCTGGGTCGGACCCCGGTCTCCGGTCGCGGAATAGGACGTTGCGCCACACTGTCAGCACCTGCAGCTCGATCGGTGGCAGTGGGCTGTCCTCGGGCGGGGGTGGCCCTACGTAGTCGTCGAGCACCTGGCGCACGCTGGCCAGGGCCCTGACGATGTTGAGCACCTCCTCACGAGCCTTATCGCCGGCCGAGCCGGGTTCGGGATCGAGGAGCACCTCTTTGGTGGCGAGTACCGTGGCCCGGCGGCCCGGCGACGCCCCCGGCAGGGCTGCCTCGCTCTCGGCGATCTCCCCGAGGAGTCCGGTGATCATGGCCTCGCTGTCCGCGGTATCTGGCGGCCCGGGCATCACCCGTTGGTAGTAGGCCAGCCGCAGTCGCCAGTACTGCTCGTCCGGCTGCAACGAGGCCAACACTGAATCCTGTTGCCACACCTCATCGGTGACCTTTCGCAGCTCGGTCAGCCTGGTACGAGCCGCCGAGACCGCTCGCCGGGCCTCTCGGACGGTGTCGTAGTCACGGCCCCGGGGTAGTACCCACACCAGCCGGCGCAACACATCGGTCGCGGCCTCGACGACGCCCAAGGCACCGCTGACCCCCCAGCCCCAGCCTTCCGTCGGCTGCGGTGTGTCCGCCGAGGGCACGCGGTCCGGCACGTAGGGGCTGGGCAACCCATCCTTGTGCCACTGGCCCTGGGCCCGGTCAGCGGCCCCACGGACGCGTTCGTAGTCCCAGCCAAGAGGAGGTGGTGTGGTCAGCCCCTGATCGGTGGGGGAGCGGCGGGTGGCCCACTGGGCTAGGTCCCGGGCCGTCCGCCAGCGGCGCAGCCGCCCGTAGTGCCCATAGAGCTCGTGGGCGAGCCGCTCGAGCTTGACGGGGGTCGGGCTGGTCAACAAGATCTCACTCCGAGTGCCTCGCCGGCTGGCAGCAAACATGTTGTGCGCCTCGATCTCGTCCACGAATGTGCGGCCTCCCTGCCCGGCCAAGGCGTCCAGCAGCCCGCCGACGGTCTGCAGCACGGTCGGCGGGGCGGCCTGGTCGGCGGCGGTGTCCGGGCGGGGCGGTTCGGCGTGCGGATAGACCAGCAACATCACCCGGCGTACCGGGCCGCGGGCCGGCATCGACTCCACCGCTTTCAGCGCCGACAGGGTCGGGGTGTTGGCCAGCAGACCGCCGTCCACGGCATACCGAGAGCGGTTAGCCGCTGAGCCCGGGTTGCCCCACTGCTGGACCACTGCGGCCATGTCGGGCCGTAGCTGCTGCTCCTGAGTGAGCTTGGAGCCTTGGTCGGGTTCGGCATGCTGGGGGGAGTTGACCGGCACGAAGACCGGCTCGAAGGCTACCGGGAAGCTCGCCGTGCAGCGCGCGGCCAGGGCCAGGCGGTGGGCGGCCCGTTCGACCCGGTCGACGCGGAACGGGTCATCTTCCAGCGGTGTCTCCGGCAACCTGGCCCAGTGGAACCGGCCGGCGTGCAAGGTCTGCGGTAGCGCCTGCCCCGTGGAGTCCATGGTGACCAGCTGGTTGCCGCCCAGAACCGTGGTGCTGATCGACAGATCGATCGGGGCCAGTGACGGCTCTCGCCACCCGGACGGTTTGGCCAACAGGCCCAGGGCGTTGTTGAGCTGGGGAAGGAAAAACTCGTCGCCCTTGAGTAGCGAGGTGGGCGCCCCGCGGAACGGCTGGCGCAACAGTGACTCAATGCGGCCCTGGTCCACCCAGATGTCGCGCAGCAGACCGAGCTCGGCGCCCGTGTTGACCTGGCAGAGTGCTAGGGCCGCGCCGTTGATGCCACCGGCCGAGGTCCCGGAGATCACGTCGGTGCGTGCGGTGCACCCGGCCAGCGCCAGCAACGCCGCATAGATGGGGTCGGCCGACTTTGGGCCCGCCTGCTGGTCCGGCTCCTCCCGAGCCTTGACCAGGCGGTCCAGCTCGAGCATGGTGCCGCCCATCCACACCGCCAGCGACACTCCACCGTTGAGCACCACCGCGAACCGGATCTCCTCCGGCGGCACGACCGTGCTGTCGGGGCCGCCTGGCTGTGCCGCTTCGAGTAGACCGCTCACCGAGACCTCCTGCAGAGGTGGCCCGCAGTCGCGGACCGCTTCAGCCAGAGTAGCGGTGAACGGCCAGGTCAGGTAGGTCCCGACGAGACGCCCGTGCAGACCGAACCGGGCCCCGGTCAGCTCCCAGTCCGACTGGCGCAACTCAATCAGCCTCGCCGGGTGAGCCGGGGACCGAAAACCTGTCATAGACTTCCCGCACCTTGCTACGAAGGGCGGTTCATGAGCAGTCTGTCCAGGTATGAGCAGTTCTTGCTCGCTGTGCCCCAGGAGCGGAGTCGCACCACCGGTGACGCTGGCGTATGTCGGCAGTGGAGGGTCAAGCCCGCCGCGGTCGCAGCGTCCGGGGAGCCGCGCCGCACGAACGCTGGAACCCGGTGACACGCGGGGCGCAGGCCGGGCTGTCCGCCAGTTCTGGCGACTCGGTGTCAGAGAAGATGGACCCCGTGGCCATGATCCGCTCACGGGCGTATCTCTTCGCTCTGGTCTTCGCCGCGCTCCTCGGCATCCCGATCGCTGCGGTGTCGTACGGGTTCCTGGCGCTGGTCTCGAGACTGCAGACTATGATCTTCGTCGACCTTCCGGGCGATCTGTTCAGCTCGGGGGCGCCCGCGTGGTGGCCCCTGCCGTGGCTCGCGCTGTGTGGGCTGCTGACCGGGTTGACGATCCGCTATCTGCCGGGGAACGGCGGCCACTCACCGGCGTTTGGGTTCCACACAGGAGACACGCCGGTCAATCGAGACCTGCCGGGGATCATCCTCGCCGCTCTTGCCACGTTGAGCCTCGGCGCCGTGCTCGGGCCGGAGGCACCCCTCATCGCGATCGGTGGTGGCCTGGCTGCGCTTGCGGTGCGCTTGGTGAAGAAGGACGCGCCACCGATGGCCCTGACCATCATGGCCTCCGCCGGCAGCTTCGCCGCTGTGAGTGCTCTGCTCGGTTCGCCGATCCTCGGCGCGTTCCTCATCATGGAGGTCGCCGGCATCGGAGGGGTAACTCTCAGCCTCGTGGCCCTGCCGGGGCTGCTCGCCTCAGGGGTCGGGGCCGTCGTCTTCCTCGGCCTGGGCAACTGGACCGGTCTCGGCACGTTCTCGCTGGCTCTCAACTCGGTCCCTCCCGCAGTGGCCCCGACGGTCGCGACGATGGCCTGGGCCATCGTCGTGGGTTGCCTGGCCGCGTGCCTCGGCTGGGTCATCCGCTGGGCGGCGCTGTCCTTGCGGCCCGTCGTGCACCTGAACCGGGTGCTGGTGACAACGTGTCTGGGGTTGGCCATCGGGGTCACCGCGATGACCTACCAGCTCATCTCCGGGCGCAGCGCGACACAGGTGCTGTTCTCCGGCCAGGAGGCCCTGCCCCACCTGGTCGAGAATGTCGCGGACTACTCGGTGGCCACGCTGATCCTTCTCGGTGTCTGCAAAACGTTGATGTACGCGTTCTCGCTGAGTGCCTTCCGCGGCGGCCCGATCTTTCCGGCGATGCTGATCGGCGCTGTGCTGGGCATGGTGATGGCCGGGCTCCCCGGCATGAGCATGGCACCGGCGATTGCAATGGGCATTGGAGCTATGTGTGTGGCGATGCTGCGATTGCCGCTGACCTCGACCCTCCTCGCCGTGCTGTTGCTCGGCCCTGACGGTATTTCAGCAACCCCACAGGTGATCATCGCCGTGGTGGTGGCATTTGTCCTGACGAACGTTCTTCCTGCCCACGACAAGCCGCCCGAAGCGGTGCCCGAATCCGCTTGACGGACCCGAGAAGGCCGCTTCACGCCCGACGGGAGTGCCGTCGCGCCTGAGCGCCGACACGCCGGATCGAGCCGGCGAATGTCGAGTTGGCCGGAGGACAGCGTTGGCCGTGTTGTTTGTCCACGTGCGTCCACCGGGACAGAACGTAGACCTAGGCCGAGGTGTCGTAGTTGGCCCGCATGTGGGCGACGCCCTTGGTCACGATCTCCTCCAACACGTTCAGGTCGACGTCGTCCAGTTTGTTGATGTAAAGGCAACTCCGGCCGGTTCGGTGCTTGCCGAGCCGGCCCAGCTCCTCGCTGAGATCCTCATAGCCGGGCAAGACGTACACCGTGAGGTTGGCTTTGCGTGGTGAAAAGCCGGTGATCAGGAACTCACCCTCGCGTCCGGACTCGTATCTGTACCGGTACGTGCCAAAGCCCACAATCGAAGGACCCCACATCTTTGCCTGATAGCCGGTGATCCGGGTCATGAGGTCCAGCAGCCTCTCGGCGTCCGCCCGGCGGGTCGGATGCTCGACGTGGGCGATGAAGTCTGCAGGGTCCACCTGGGTGGGTTGCGTTTTGTTCTCGGCCATGAGCTTCTCCTGACGGTGTGGTGCACTGATGCACGCCAACGCCTTCAGGCTAAACGTGACCCCTGACGCTGCGGTTGTGTGCGCAGATCCGTAAGGTTGGACCGTATGAGCCTTAACCCCTCCGCCGTGCCCCGCGTCGTCATCATTGGCTCAGGATTTGGCGGGCTCTTCGCCGCCCAAGCCCTGGCCGACGCGCCAGTGGAGGTGACGGTCATCGGGCGCACCAGCCATCATCTGTTTCAGCCGCTGCTCTACCAGGTGGCGACCGGGATCCTCTCCTCAGGAGAGATCGCCCCCGCCACTCGTGAGGTGCTGCACAAGCAGACCAACGCCCAGGTTGTGCTCGGCACTGTCACCGACATCGACGTGGAATCTCGGAGCCTGACCACACTGACGCTCGGCGTCGAGGACCGGTACCACTACGACTATCTGATCGTGGCTGCCGGGTCGAAAACCTCTTACTTCGGTAACGACGAGTTCGCCCGTTATGCGCCGGGCATGAAGAGCATTGACGATGCCTTGGAGCTGCGCGGCCGCATCTACGGTGCTTACGAGCTTGCCGAACTGGCTGCGTCCCGAGATGAGCACGCCGACGTGGAACGCCTGATGACCTTCGTGGTCGTCGGCGCCGGACCCACCGGTGTCGAGATGGCCGGACAGCTGATCGAGCTGTCGCAGCGAACCATCTACGACGAGTTCCGCCACATCCATCCCAGGTCCTCGCGGATCATCCTGCTCGATGGCGGGGATGCAGTGCTGAGCTCCTTCCACCCCTCGCTGCAACGCAAGGCGCAGCACCAGCTGGAGCGCATGGGGGTCGATGTCCGACTCGGCGCGATGGTCACCGACGTGGACGAGTCGGGCCTGGTCTACAAGGAAGGCGATGGTGAGCCACAGCGGATCGAAGCCGTGACCAAAGTGTGGGCAGCAGGTGTGTCGGCGAGCCCCCTGGCCGGGATACTGGCCGACCAGGTGGGCCTCGAGGTCGACCGCCAAGGCCGCATACCGGTCAACGCCGACCTGACTCTGCCCGACTACCCGGAGGTTTTCGTGCTGGGTGACATGATCACCCTGGACGGGCTGCCCGGCGTCGCGCAGACAGCGATCCAGACCGCGCGGCACGCCGCGGCCCAGATCAAGCGGGAGCTGGCCGGGGAGCCGGTCAGCGAGGACTTCCAGTACTTCGACAAGGGCAACATGGCCACGATCTCGCGCTTCCGAGCCATTGCGGAGGTCGGGTCGATCAAGGTCACCGGGTTCCTGGCCTGGGTGATGTGGCTGGTGATCCACCTCTTCTACATCATCGGGTTCAAGTCCCAGGTCACGATGCTGCTGCACTGGGCGGTCACCTTCCTCGGCCGGGACAGAGCCCAGCGGACCATCACCGAGCAGCAGGTCTTCGGTCGCCTGGCTATGGAGGCGGACAACCGTCAGCTGCCGGAACGGCTCGGTCGAACCATGCGGCCGAACTCGGCCGAGCACGACCATGATGGGCAGAAGAACCTCCCGCTCAGTGACCAACCGGACGAGCCCGCCGGGTGAGACAGTGTGGACGCCTATGGTGTCGCCATGTCCTTCGACTATCCCGTCAGCTGCGCCACCCTTGAGAACGGGACCCGGGTCCTGATCAGTGAGGACCATCTAGTCCCGGAGGTCAGTATCAATATCGCTGTCGATGTCGGTTCACGCCACGAGGTGGCCGGACAGACGGGGCTGGCGCATCTCTTCGAGCACCTGATGTTCGAAGGATCGGCGAACGTGGCCGAGGGCGAGCACTTCGCCCTGCTGATGGGTCACGGGGGCAGGTGCAACGCGACGACGTCCTTTGACTCGACGACCTACTACGAGACCGTGCCCAGTGGAGCGGCCGAGCTGGCGCTATGGCTGGAGGCCGACCGGCATACCCGGCTACTGCCCGCACTGACCCAACAGAATCTGGACAATCAGCGCGATGTCGTCGTGGAGGAGAAGCGACAGCGCTGTGACAACCAACCCTACGGTGACGCCCTGGAGGCGATGTGCGCGATCACCTTCCCGGAGGAGCACCCGTATCGGCATACCCCGATTGGCAAGATGGAAGACCTCTGTGCCGCCTCACTGGCCGCCGTGCGCGATTTCTACGTCACCCACTACCGACCACCGCGCCGCATTGTGACCATGGTCGGCGATGTGACCCCGGAGGTCGGCACCGAATGGGCCCGGCGCTACTTCGGTGAGCTCGACACGACCGAGGTGGCCACTGCCGCAGAGCCTGGCTCTCTCGCTCAGGTCGCCACAGCCCCATTGGCTCCGCACGCTCAGCACGAAAGACTCCCGATGAGCAGCCCCGTGCCGAGCGACCGGTTGTATGCGTGTTTTCGGCTTCCCGAGGTGACCTCTCCCAACTTCTTGGCCTGTGTCCTGGCGCTGGACCTGGTCGCTGGAGTGACCTCCTCGATGGTGCAGCGTCGCCTGGTCCGGCGCGACGAGAGCGCGATTGACTGCGCAGCCGGGGCGCTCGGCCTGGTCGAAGGAACCTCGCTGGGCTACGTCGTGATCGACGTAGCTCCCACCTCCACGATCAATGAGGTTGAGACGAGTCTGTGTGAGGAGCTCGAGACGTTCTCGGCCGATGGCCCTCGCGAAGAGCGCCTCGCCGCGGTGTACGCCGAGAACGCGCGGGCTTGGCTCGGAGCCCTCGGATCCGTCGAAGATCGCGCAGATGTCATCGGACGGGCGATGTCGACCCACGGCGACCCGAACTACATCAACACTTACCTCCATCGGGTGCGTTCAGTCAGTGTCGAGGACATTCGGGTAGCCGCCCAGCGTTATCTGACTCCCGAAGCGCGGGGCGTCGTGACGTACCAGCGCACAGCAGCGCCAGCATGAGCGTTTATCCACGCCCCGTCGTGGCCCCTGCGCCGTTCTGGTCCTTCCCCCGCCCGACGACGGACCGGCTCGACAACGGGCTGAGTGTGCTGTCGGTGAACCTGCCGGGCCAACAGGTCATCTCGTTGCGGCTGGGTCTTCCGGTGCCACTGAGCGTGGAGCCTCGGGCGATCGAGGGGGTTGCCTCACTGATGGCGCACGCCTTGGACGAGGGCACCCACAAGCACACCTCCCAGGAGTTCGCGGATCTGATCGAGCGTTATGGAATTGCGTTCGGGGCCGGCGTATCAAGTCGCGGGATCGTGCTGGAGATGGAGGTCATCGCCGAGCACTTTGAGGCGGGTCTGAACATTCTGTCGCAGTGTCTGCAAGAAGCCGCCCACCCAGACGTCGAGGTGCAGCGACTGAAGCGAGCCCGGATCAGCGACATCGATCACAACTATGCCGATGCCGGCGCCCGTGCAGCGATCGAGTTTGCGGCAACGTACTACAGCGACCAGGACCGGGCGAGTCGGCCTACGGGCGGAGGCCGGGCCTCGGTCGCGGCGATCGACCCCCTGGATGTTCGCGACTATTACCGCCGGTATGTCAGGCCCGATGGCGCGACGCTCGTGGTCGCCGGAGACACCTCGACATTGGCCCTGCCGGCAGCCCAGTTCGTGGCGAAGCACCTGACCGAGTGGTCGACCAGCGCCGGCGATGACGGTGAGTCTGTCTCAACAGCGGTCGAGCCGGGCACGCTGCGGCGCGCCGATGCGGCTCGGCTGGTGTTGGTGGATCGCCCCGGATCTCCCCAGAGTCATCTCGCTCTCGGGCGCCCCGGCCCGGCACGACGCACGCCGCACGGGTGGGGCGTCTACCAGGTGCTGGGCTTCCTGTTGGGAGGCTCCCCGCAGTCACGGATCGACGCCGTCATGCGGGAGCAACGCGGCTATACCTACGGAATGCACGCAGCCTTTCGTCCTCGCGGCGACACCGGCGTATGCAGTGTTGGGGGCTCGGTACGTGCAGAGGTCACTGCCGAGGCACTCAGGACCCTGGTGGGTCTGCTCTCTTTCAGTGGCGATGACCTCACCGAGGCCGAGGTGCGCCATGCCGCCGATTTCGTCGCGAAGACCGCGCCAGGGCGATATAGCACCGCTGACGGCATCGCTGATGAGCTTATCCGGCTCAGCCTTGACGGACTGGACGCGGACTTCGTCACGGCCAACTTGGCCATCGCCCGAGGAGTCGACGTGTCCGCAGTTGCTGGCGCGTGGGAGGACGTTCGCCGAGGTCCGAGTTGGACCATCGTCATCGTCGGTGATGCCGCCTCCAACGCGGAGCCGCTTCGGGCCCTGCGCCTCGGCGACCTCAGCGTGGTCACCCAGGTGGATAGTGGGGTGTAGCCGGTAGCGAGTGCCTGGCGCTAGCTGTTGCCGGCAAGCGCGGCCAGTGTCGCGTCATGCAAGAGCCCGTTGCTGGATAAGGCACTGCCCCCGAAGGGTCCGGCTGCTCCCTCGAGGCTGGTGAAGGTCCCGCCGGCCTCCGTGACGATCGGCGCCAACGCCGCCATGTCGTGCACGGCCAGCGTCGGGTCGACGCCGATGTCGACCGCACCTTCGGCGACGAGGCAGTGTGTCCAGAAGTCTCCATAGCCGCGGGTTCGCCAGCAGCCCCGCGCCAGATCGAGGAACCCGGCACGCATCGGGTGTCGCCACCACTTGTCCAACGACGCATGGGAGAGCGAAGCGTGTTCGATCAGTGAGGTATCGGAGACCACTATCGAGCGAGCCTGGCTCAGACTGCGGCCGGTCCACGCGCCGGACCCGATCGCTGCCCACCAGCGTCGCTGCAACGCAGGCGCCGCCACCAGCCCCAACACGGGCTCCCCGTCTACGACCAGGGCGATCAAGGTAGCCCATACTGGGACCCCCCGGATGAAGTTGGTCGTGCCGTCGATCGGATCGAGGATCCAGCGGCGCTCACCGGTGCCGGTGGTAGGCAGTTCCTCGCCTTGCACCACGTCGCGGGGTCGGGTCCGGAGCAGTTGGGAGCGCAGCAGCTCCTCGGTGTGCCGGTCGGCTTGCGTCACCATCGAGCCGTCGTCCTTGAGGCTGATCTCGAGCTCAGGGGAGTGGAAGAGCGAGGTGGTGTATCGCTCGACGGTGTCGGCCAGCACGTGCGCAAGACGCAAGTCGTCAGCGAAGTTCTCCACGCAGGTCACGCTAGTGCCTGGGCTCGGCGGGAGAGCGAAAGGGTTGACCGGTGCGGGTGGCGTGGCGTTCAGGAGTGGTCGGTGCGGCTGCGGAGCAGGCGGCGCAGCGACTCAAGTCGCGCGTGGCCGCCGGCCCCGGCCGCTCCCGAGGCGACGTAAGCATCCAAGGCGCAGTCCGGTTCGTCGTGGGTGCATCCGCGCGGGCAGTCGGCAGCGCCTGCTGCAAGGTCGTCGAAGTGGTGCACGAACGTCGCCGGGTCGACATGCCCGAGGCCGAAGGAGCGCACCCCCGGCGTGTCGACCACCCAACCCCCGCCGCTCAGCGGCAGAGCAACTGCGCTGGTAGAGGTATGCCGACCCCGTCCGGTCACGTCGTTGACCACGCCGGTGGCGCGCTCGGCGGTAGGCACCAAGGCATTGACAAGCGTTGACTTGCCCACACCCGAGTGTCCGACCAGGACGGTGAGGTTACCGAGGAGCTGGCGGCGCAGGTCCTGTAGCCCCGACTGTTGGCCGGTCGCTGGTGTGGACAAACCGTTCTCCGGCATCGCAAGCGCCACCGAGGGCACCGACAACGCGGCATACTGCTCACTGAGCTCGGCAGGGTCGGCGAGATCGGACTTGGTCAAGACCAGGATCGGCTGCAGACCCGCGTCGTAGGCCGCGACCAGGCACCGGTCGATCATCCGGGGGCGGGGTTCGGGATCGGCGAGGGCGGTCACGATGGCCAGATGGGTGGCGTTGGCGACGATCACCCGCTCGACCCGGTCACTGTCGTCGGCCGACCGACGCAGCACGCTGCAGCGATCAAGTACGCGCACGATGCGAGCCAACGCATCGACCTCCCCCGAGGTGTCCCCGACCATCGCGACGCGGTCACCCACCACGATCCGGTGCCGGCCGACTTCGCGGGCTCTCATCGCGACGACGGTGTGTTCCTCGAGCCGGGTGGTGTACCGGCCCCGGTCCACGGCGATCACGGTGCCGACTTCGGCGTCGGTGTGAGCGGGGCGGTCTTTGCTGCGTGGACGAGAGCTCCGTCGCCCCGGGCGCATCCTGATCGAGTCCTCGTCGTAGTGGTCGAAGCGCCCCATCGGCTAGCGCACCAGCGCCGACCAGGTCTGCGCAAAACCTGGATAGGTCTTGCTGGTCGTTCCTACGTCGATGACCTGAACTCCCTCGACCGCAGCACCCAAGACCGCTGCCGCCATGGCCATCCGATGATCGCCGTAGGTCCGCAGTGTCGCCGGCCGCAAGGTTGACGGGCCGATGGCCAAGCCGTCATCGTGCTCGGTCACCTCGCTGCCCATGACCGTCAGCTCACGATGCAGAGCCGCCAGTCGGTCGGTCTCGTGCCCGCGCAGATGCTCGATTCCGCGCAACCGACTGGGAGTGCATGCCAGCGCAGCCACGGCGGCGATGACCGGAGTCAGCTCTCCGACGTCACGCAGGTCGATGTCGATGCCCTGCAATGTCCCGGGCGCCGGACCGGTGAGCCTCAAGGCGCCCTGAACCCACTCCACCATCGCGCCCATCGAGGACAACACCCTCGGCATCACGTCGCCGGCCTGAGTGGTTCGGGTGGGCCAACCCTCAACCGTGACCGAGCCGCCGGTGACGGCTGCGGCTGCCAGGAACGGCGCGGCCGACGACAGGTCTGGCTCCACGTGCACATCCACCGCGCGGATCGGTCCGGGCTCGACCCGCCACACCCCCCGCTCCGGTTCGGTGGCCATCACACCGGTTTCCCTCAGCGTCTGCAGCGTCATCTCAATATGTGGCCGGCTAGGGGTGTGCTCTCCGGTATGCCGCACGGTGAGTCCGGCTTCGAGCCGAGCGCCGACGAGCAGTAGCGCGGAGAGGAACTGCGAACTCTGCGAAGCATCCATGGACACGTCACCACCGCGCACTCGTGAGGTGCCGTGCACGGTGAACGGGAGGTGTGGGTCGCCGCCGTCGTCGATATCGACGCCAAGATCACGCAGCGCGCCGATGAGCGGGGCGATCGGCCTGCTGCGCGCGTGCTCATCACCGTCGAATGTGGTGCTGCCGTCGGCGAGGGCGGCGATGGCAGGGACGAAGCGCATCACTGTGCCGGCGAGACCGGCGTCGATGCTCACGCCGGCTTGCAGAGTCTTCGGGGGGGTCAGGGTCCAGGTGCGGGCCACTTCGTCGACGTCGATCTGCGAACCCAGCTTGTTCAATGCCGACCGCATCAACGTGGTGTCCCGCGAGTTCAGCGGGTGCCGGATCACGCTCGGACCGTCGGCCAGAGCAGCCAGGGCGAGGTAGCGGTTCGTCAACGACTTGCTCCCGGGCACTCGCACCGAGCCGGACACCGGCACACTCGCATAGGGAGCGGTCCACAGTTCGGCGGCCTTCGTGGTGTCGTTCGACTGCATGGATCCTTTCATGGCTTCTGGGTCGTAGTGCGGCGACTGCTCGCAGCACTGCTCTAGGCTAGTGCGTCCAGGAATTCGGTCACGTCCAGAACCAGTGCGTGGAGGTCTGTGGTGACGCCGTGGTCTCCGCGGTAACTCACCACCCGAGCGCGCGTGGCAGCTGACCGCGAGATGACCGCCGCGATGTCCCCAGGCCCGCCGAACCGGTCGCGATCGCCCTGCGCGACCAACGTCGGTATGCCGCGCCGCAACGGGAGCATCAGCTCCGGACTGCGGCTGGGCCCCATGCTGCCGTCCCGGCGACGGGGCACCAGCGGGAAGGCCAGGAGGAGGCACGCTTGCGCATAGTCATTCAACCGGCAGGCTATGCGTGCTCCGGCGCTGCGCCCACCGAGGACCCATGGTCGTGGCATGGCCTGCTGCGAGTTCAGGGTGTCCAGGATCTGCGCGGTTGCCTCGTCCAGTCTCGGAGGTCCCACGGCGATCCGGCGGCCGGCAACTCGCCAGGGTTGCTCGATCAGCACGGTGTGCCAACCGTGGTCGGCCAACGCGGCCAGCGCCTGGAGGTCGGCCGAGTCGACGCCACCTCCAGCCCCATGTCCCAGCAGCAGCGTGCCTCTGGCCGAGGAGCCGGGAGGAGTCTCAGCTTCGCGGTGGTACAGCCGCGCCATACCCACCGTGGTGTTCACTGTGTGGGTATGTTCGCTCACGTGGCGCCGATGATCTCGCCGGTCCGTGGGTCAATGACGCCTACCAGCTCTGAGTCGGCAAGCGGCTCCATCAGCGCAGGGCTGTTGTTGGCTACGTTGTTGACTGCTGGACTGACCGGCCAGGCGCAGAACCGTCCTGCCGATGGCGCGTGGAGCAGTGACTCGACCTCGGCCGGGTCGGTGCGGGCCGGGTCGAGCCAGGCGTCCCACCGCGAGGCGTCGAGCACCACAGGCTGGCGATCGTGAATGCGGTCCAGGCCGGGCTCGGCTGCGGTGGTGATGATGGTGAAGGTGGCGAGCCACGCAGTGGCAGCATCGGCTGGCGGGGCCGGGTCCTTCCACAGCTCGTACAGCCCGGCGAAGGCGAGCGGGTCGTCGTCGGAGCGGGTTGCAAAGAAGGCCTGTTTCCGCGGCTTGCCGGCGGCGGTACGGGCCGTCGGCGAGACCTGCCACTCGTACCACCCGGTCGCCGGGACCAGGCAGCGGCGACTTCGCGCGGCTCGGGCAAAGGCGCCCTTGCTCAGCAGAGTCTCGGCTCGAGCGTTGATCATCCGCACCCCGCCGCGCGAGTCCTTGCTCCACGACGGCACCAAACCCCAGGTCAGCAACCGCAGCTGCCGTTGCACCGGCTGGCCGGTGGGGTGGGGGCCTGCGAGGTCGGCCTGTTCGACGTTTCGCTCCAGGACAACCGGCGCTGCTTTGTTGGGTGCCACGTTGTAGTCGGGCTTGCCGGGCGGCGGATGCTGCGGTGAAACCAGCAACGAACGGGTCGGGTCACCGCTGGCGTCGCGGTCAACGGTGAAGGCCTCGATCAAGCCATCGGGATCGGAGCTGGAGGCATATCGTCCGCACATCAGAGCGTCAACCTGCTGCTCGCGGACTGCGGCGTTCCGCCGGCTGACACCCGAGCGGTGAGTAAGCCCTGCTCATTGGTGGTAGTGAGCCAAGAAGTTGCCGAGGCGCGCAAGACCAGCCTCCAGCTCGCCAGCCCAGGGCAGGGTTACGATGCGCAGGTGGTCCGGTGAAGGCCAGTTGAAACCCGTTCCGTGAACAAGCAAGAGGTGTTCCTGCTCCAGCAGATCCAGGCAGAGCTGCACATCGTCACGGATCTCGTGCACCTCCGGGTCGAGACGTGGAAACACGTACAGCGCCCCCCGTGGGGTGACACAGCTGACTCCGTGCATCGAGCCCAGCATGGCCGTCGCGAGGTCGCGTTGTTGCGCTAAACGCCCCCCGGGACAGATGAGCTCATTGATGCTTTGGTGTCCGCTGACCGCTGCCTGGATAGCGTGCTGACCGGGCACGTTGGGACACAACCGGGTCGAGGCCAAGAGTTCGATGCCTTCGAGGAACCCAGTCGCATGCCCGGTAGGGCCGGTAATGATCAGCCAGCCGGCCCGGTACCCGGCGACCCGATAGGTCTTGGACAGACCGTTCAGCGTCAGCACCATGAGGTCGGGCGCAACCTCAGCCATGCTGATGTGCTCGGCGTCCTCGTACAGGATCCGGTCGTAGATCTCGTCCGCCAGGATCAACAGCGAGTGTTCCCTTGCCAGCTGGGCCACCTGTTCCAGCACTTCTCGGGAGTAGACGGCGCCGGTCGGATTGTTGGGATTGATGATGACGATGGCCTTGGTCGCCGGAGTGATCTTGGCCCGGATGTCCTCGATGCTGGGGTTCCAGGAGTCTGACTCGTCGGCCAGATAGTGCACCGGCGTGCCGCCGGCCAGGCTGGTTGCAGCCGTCCACAGTGGGTAGTCCGGCGCGGGGATCAGCACTTCGTCACCGTCGTCCAAGAGTGCCGAGAGCACCATCATGATCAACTCGGAGACGCCGTTGCCCAGATACACCGCATCGATATCGAATGGCGGGAAGCCGGGCACCTCTTGATAGCGCGAAACGATCGCCCTGCGCGCAGATGCAATTCCACGAGACTCCGAATAGCCCTGTGCACTCGGCAAAGCAGCGAGCATGTCCTGCAGAACGGCATCAGGGGCATCGAAGCCGAACGGAGCGGGATTGCCGATGTTCAGCTTGAGGATGCGATGCCCGGCTGCCTCCAAGGCAGCGGCTCGCGCAGCGACCGGTCCTCGAATCTCGTACAGCACGTTCTGCAACTTGCTCGACTGCTTCAGCGGTCGAGCCGCACCGCTACTCACTGCCCATTCACCCCTCCATCGTGTCACGCTGCGCCGAGCGCCGCCGATGACCGGGGGAATGGGATGTGTGGGCTGATGGTTGACAAACCTGCACAGTATTCAGGATATCCACAGGTCGGAGGGTGAGAGTGCTCGCCACGATGGAGGTTGCGCCAGTGCCCGAGCGGCGGGCCGTTGAGCAACAGGTAAATTGGGGGCCGATGAGCAATCACATACAGGGCGACGCGCCCACCCAGGCTGAACTCGACGCCGCAGTCGACACTGCGCAAGAGTCGGAGTCGGACCGGGCCCGCAGATTCGAGCGAGAAGCTATGCCGCTGCTGGACCAGATGTACAGCGCGGCCTTGCGGACCGCTCGAAACCCCACGGACGCGGAAGACCTCGTGCAGGAAACCTATGCGAAGGCGTTCGCGGCGTTCCATCAGTATCGACCGGGCACCAACCTCAAAGCGTGGATGTACCGAATCCTGACGAACACCTATATCAACACCTACCGCAAGAAGCAGCGACAGCCCAAAGAGTCCGATGCTGCGGAGGTTGAGGACTACCAGCTGGCCCGGGCTGAGCGGCACACCTCGCGTGGACTCCGCTCGGCCGAGGTTGAGGCGCTCGACCACCTGCCTGACTCCGACGTCAAGCGCGCACTCGCCTCCATTGGTGAGGACTTTCGGATGGCTGTCTACCTCGCTGATGTCGAAGGTTTCGCCTACAAGGAGATCGCCGAGATCATGGAAACCCCGATTGGAACGGTGATGTCCCGATTGCACCGTGGTCGAAGGCAGTTGCGAGACTTGCTAACTGACTATGCGGTGGAGCGCGGGTTTATCAACGACGAGGCGGTGCAGTCATGACGAATGAATTGCGGAGACACTCCGACGAAGGGCAACAAAGCGATTGTGCAGAGGTTATTCTGCGGCTCTTCGAATACTTGGACAACGAAGCCGACCCGGCAGATCGCGAGCGCATCAAAGAACATCTCGATCAATGTGGGGCTTGCTTGCGCGAGTACGAGCGTGACTTGTTGTTGAAATCGATCGTACGCAGGGCTTGCTGTGCGGAGCCGGCGCCCAGCGCGCTTCGCATGCAGGTGATGTCCCGCATCACCTCGATCACCGTCACCCGCAGTCAGCTGCGTTAGACACTCCAAACCCCCACTCCCCGAACAACATTCATGATCAATGTTGTTCGGGGAGTGGGGGTTTGGGCGTTCGGTGGTGCTGTCCGGGGCTAGCTGTTCGGCTTCTTGCCGTGGTTGGCGCCCTTCTTCTTGGCGGCTCGTCTCTTGCGCGCGCGCTTGCTCATTCGTGGTCTTCCTGTTGGGTGAGGCGACCAGGATCGGCCGCGTCGAGTTGGACGGTGGTCGCGGCAAGCCTACCCGCGGCATCTGCGGTAGCCTGGCAGGGAGCCTAATGATTAAGTAACGAGCCAAGGGAGGGCAAAATCTTGAACAATTCTTGGATGAAATCGGTTACTTTGCTCGGATCGCAGAAGAATATGTGGAATTCTCTTAAGTGCGCCCGGATGAAGGCCTCAAGAAGAAGGCTCACCGTCGACCCACCGGACCGCAGGAGATCATCATGTTCGCAAAGTTCGCCCGTTTCTTTTCCACCGGCCGTCGTTTCACCGACATCGGCTCCTGGAACCCGAAGTAACCAACTCCACGGGGTAACTCAATGAAGGACCCCAGCGAGGGACCAGCCTGGGAGGGCTGGTCCCTCGCTTTTTCGCGTGCTGGGCTCTACATCGCGGTCCTTAACCTCTTGGCCGTGGCCCTGGCCGTGGTGGGCCTGCAGACCCAGCACGATCACTCCGTGACGACCTTCCTTACCCTTTGGCTGCTGGGAGTTCTCGGGGTAAATTTGCGCGAGCGCGAGTTGGGCAACCAGTTGGACGTCTCGTTCACGATCGTGGTCCTGGCCGTGGCGATGGTCTTGACCGGACTGGGGTCGGCGGTGTTGATCGGTTACCTGAGTTTCATGGCCGACTTCCGTGATAGACGAATCACTCCGCGACTCTTTAATGCGGCCATGTCTGGGTGCGTAGCCGCCAGCGGCAGTTTGACGTACCAGTGGGCTCACGGGCAACGACCCATCAGCGCTGATATCACTCCTGTCGACATCTTGTTGTTCGTAGCATTTCCCCTTCTGGCCGCATGCCTGGTCAGCATCGCGGTCAACGCGATCCTCCTGGCGGGGATGACGCGGCTCACTCAGGGCAAAGCGCTTCTGCGGGGCGTTGTGGGAGTGGTGGGCAGCCTTGGGCCTTTTTACGTGATGAACGTGCTGATCGCCTTATTGTTCGTGGTGCTGTGGAAGCCGGTGGGTCTGGGCCCGTTCAGCGCTGTCTTGATCATCGTGCCGCTGCTGGTGACTCACTGGTCGCTCATTCGCAATGCACGTGAGCGACGTAGTCACTCTCACACTGTCAGCACGTTGATGGCCGCGCTGGAAGTGGCCACTCCTTACTCCAGTGGTCACAGCTCTCGCGTTGCCGATCTGACTGATCGAATGGCCTCGCAACTTGGTGTCACCGGCGAGTCGGCGGCCTCCCTGCACTTTGCTGCCCTCCTGCACGACCTGGGCATGGTCTCGATCGCCCCCAGGGTGCCAAGGAATGCCACTGCCGATGACGTGATTTATCTGGCGGCAATCCAGGAGCATCCTGAAGAGGGCGTGCAGATGCTGGCCAACATCGACTTCTTGGCGCCCGCGCTTCCCGGCATCCTTCATCACCACGAGCGCTTCGACGGCCTGGGTTATCCGGCCGGGTTGGCCGGGGAAGACATCCCACTCTTCGCCAGGATCATCGCCGTTGCGGATGCCTTCGACTCGCTGACGACAAGCCGCTCCTACCGCGCCGAGCTCGATCCCGAAGAAGCCCTGGGACGACTATGGGACCGAGCGGGGACTCAGCTGGACCCCTCGGTCGTGGAGACGCTGGCGCGCGCGTTGGCGGACGATCCCTGGGAGTCAACCAGGATCAGCGAGGTGGTGCTGGCGACCGCTGAAGAGTTCAACGATCACGACGACCCAGCGGTCAGCGACGCCTATGCCAACTGGCAACCGGAGTCCGAGGAGGCGCTGTCATGAGCAGGCGGGTCCCTCCCAGGTGGGTCAATAGCGCGCTGATCGTGCTGACCGGTGTTCTCGTCGTGCTGCTGTTCATTCGCGAGCCCGGCTGGCCGACGCAGATGTCCTCGCAGGTCTGGGTGTGGTTGACCGTCTGCTTGATCGTCATTGTGATTGGAGACTCCCGACCCGTCACGGTGGTCGACGGGCGCAAACCGCTCCCCGTGGGCTTGACGGTAAGCATCGCCATGGCGATGACGATCGCTCTGCCCGAGGGCAAGGTCATCGATATCGGCGCTGGCTATCTCGCCGTGCTGGCCGGGTTGGGGGCAGCCGTGGCCGCTGGACGTCGGTCTATGCGGGACGCAGAGGTCCCGGCAGGCTCGGAGTTGGCAACTCGCGTGTTAGTCACTGGGCTGGTGGCCCTCATGGTCGATGTTCAGTGGCTGGGGGGGTGGTCTCTGCGGGAGGCGCTCATACAGTGGTCCACGGGGAACCGCGTGCTCCTTGCTATCGCGCTGGGCGCGGTGGCAGCCACGGCACTCGGCTTACAGCTGCTCTTATGGAGTTATCAACGATCCACGCGCGAGCACACGGTGCTACGGCATGCGATCGCCGACGGTCTCAAGACGTTCGGCGCCACCGGACTAGGTGTGGTCAGCGCGGCGGTGTCGACGGCCCTTGCCACTCCGGTTGTCGGACCGGCGGCGGTGCCTATGTTCGTTCTGCCCTTGGTGTTGTTGATGGTGGCCGTACGGGGAGAGTCGACGGTCCTGACCGGGCAGCGACAAACGGTATGGGCGTTGTCCAAGCTCACGGATCAAGCCGGGTTCACCGACCCGGGACACGCACCACGGGTAGCCCGACTGGCGGTGCCGATAGGTCGCGCCGTGGGACTGCCAGAGCCAGCCCTGCGTGAGTTGGAGTATGCGGCGCTGTTGCACGACCTAGGTCAGCTATCGCTGCAGCGGCCGATCCCAGGTGGAGCAACGACGCACATCTCGGCTCTTGACCAGCGCCGTATCGCGGTCGCTGGAGCCTCGGTTCTAGCCCAGACCGTGGAACTGTCCAAGGTGTCCACGGTGGTCGCCTTTCAGGCGACCCCCTACTGGCGGTTGGAACAGCTGGGGGAGATCCCGATCGCGAGCCGCATCTTGCGAGTGGCAAATGCCTACGACGACCTGGTCGGGGTTTCGCTTGATCGGGAAACCCGCCTGCAAGCCCTCCAGCGCCTTCGACTCGGTGCGGGGTACGACTTCGACCCACAGGTCATGCGTGAACTGTGCGGGGTGCTGTTGCGCCAGGGGCAGATCTCCAAGGGGGATCTGCTCGCCCTGGAACTGCAGCCATCGCAGGCCCAAGCCTGAGCATCACTCAGGCCCGGGCCTGCGCTGAGTCAGGCCTTCTTGGTCTCGGCGAAGATCTCGGCGATCTCGTCAATCTTGGCTAACAGATCGTCAGCCACCGAGACGTCCCAGGACCCCTTGGTGCCGGTTGCGCCAGCCAGCTTCGTGGCCTCGTTGACCAGCACATGCAACTGGGGATACTGCTCGAAGTGCGGCGGCTTGAAGTAGTCGGTCCAGAGCACCCAGATGTGGTGCTTGACCAGTTCCGAGCGCTGCTCTTTGATCAGCAGGCCGCGGGCTTTCAGGTCGGCGTCATCGCTGGCGTTGACCTTCTCGACGATCTTCTTGACCGATTCGGCTTCGATCCGGGCCTGTGCGGGGTCATATACCCCACACGGTAGGTCGCAGTGTGCGCTGACGTCGAGGGAGCGCGCGTGCAATGGTGCAAACAAGCGATTGAACATAGTAGAGATCCTTCGCGTAGGCGGTTGGTCACCCCAACGTTAACCTGAGCAGGTGCTCCTCGCGATAGACACCTCGACCTCGTTGGTCGGTGCGGCATGCCTCGACTCCGGTGTCGTGCTCAGCGAGGTCATGCAACGGGATGCCCGTCGACATGGGGAGTTGCTCGCACCGACGATCGCTGCGGCACTGGAGCGGGCAGGCTTGGGGCCCCGCGACCTCGACGGCATCGCAGTAGGGGTTGGCCCCGGCCCGTTCACCGGGCTGCGGGTCGGCATCACCACCGCCCGGGTGATGGCCCGTGCACTGAGCGTGCCGGTTGTCGGGGTGTGCTCGCTCGACGCCCTCGCCTGGGAAGTTCACCAGATGTTGTCCGGGGCCGAAATGGTTGGCGACGCAACGCCAGAGTTCCTGGTGGCGACCGATGCGCGGCGCAAGGAGGTCTACTGGGCACGGTACGCCCGCGAGAACGCTCAGCTGTCCCGCCTCGGCAGACCAGCAGTGGCCAAGCCCGCCGACCTGCCGCGCTCGCTCCGTGCGGTCCCGGCCTACGGGCAGGGAACGGTGCTCTATCCGGATGACTTCTACGCACAGGCCGACCACCGTGATGTCCGTGCAGCGTCGGTAGGCCGCTGCGCAGCCGACGTTTCCTGGCGGATACCGCCGGAGCCGCTCTACCTGCGCCGTCCTGATGCTGTGGCCTCAGCCGCCAGGACGCAGACGGCACGGGCGGGCCAACCCCAGCAGGCCTGCTCGTGACGGTGGTAGGTAACGCGGACCTGGTGCGACCGATGCGCTGGCAGGACGTGGAGGCCGTCGTGGCCTTAGAGCAGCTTAGCTACCCACAGACCGCGTGGAGTGTAGCCACCTGGTGGGCCGAGCTCGCGTGCCGACCCCGGCGCGCCTACCTGGTGCACCTCGATGCTGCCTTCGACGGCGAGATCGCAGGCTACGCCGGGGTGGACATCGGCGGTGCGGATGCCGACGTCATGACGATCACCGTCGATCCGGCACACCGGGGTGCTGGGGTCGGTAGCCGGCTGCTCCAGGGTGTGCACGACCAGGCGATGGCAGCAGGAGCACAACGGATTCTGCTGGAAGTCCGCGCGGACAACGATTCGGCCCGGCGGTTGTACGCTCGGAACGGGTATGCGGCAATCGCCCGGCGCGAGGGTTACTACCAGCCGGATGGGGTAGATGCGATTGTGCTGCGAGCCCACCTCGACCGGGGTACGTCACAGACTGCGGGGACGGCGCAATGACTGCGCAACCGATCGTGCTCGGGATCGAGACGAGTTGCGACGAGACCGGAGTAGGCATCGTTGCCGGCAGTGCGCTCCTGGCCGATGCCATCGCAACCAGTGTCGAAGAGCATGCTCGGTTCGGCGGCGTCGTGCCCGAGGTGGCGTCTCGGGCCCATCTGGAGGCAATCGTGCCCACCCTCGATCGCGCCTGTGCCCATGCCGGAGTGAACCTTGCGGACATCGACGCGATCGCGGTGACCTCGGGTCCAGGCCTGGCCGGTGCGCTCCTGGTGGGTGTGGCTGCAGCCAAGGCCCTCGCGCTGAGTCTCGATGTGCCGCTGTTCGGGGTAAACCATCTCAGCGCTCACGTGGCTGTTGACGTGCTGGAGCACGGACCCCTGCCGGAGCCGGTCTTGGCACTGCTGGTCAGCGGGGGACACTCCAACCTCCTGATGGTGCCCGACGTTACGTCACAGGTTCATTCGTTGGGGGCGACGATGGACGACGCCGCTGGTGAAGCCTTCGACAAGGTGGCCCGGGTTCTGGGTCTGCCCTTTCCCGGGGGCCCGCACATCGACGCGGCCGCTCGCAGTGGCAGCTCGGTCGCGATCGACTTTCCGAGAGCTCTGACCTCAGGCAAGAACGCGGAGCGACATCGCTTCGACTTCTCTTTCTCCGGGTTGAAGACCTCGGTAGCCCGCTGGGTACAGATTCGGCAACAGGCGGGGGAGGCCATCCCGGTGGCCGATGTGGCGGCTAGCTTTCAGGAGGCGGTGGTCGACGTGCTGAGCAGCAAAGCGGTGAACGCCTGTCGCGATCAGGGCGTTGAGCACCTCATAGTCGGTGGCGGGGTGGCTGCCAACAGCCGACTGCGCGAGATGACCGCTGATCGGTGTGAGCGGGCCGGCATACGGTTGCGCGTGCCTCGCCCCAGCTTGTGCACCGACAATGGAGCAATGGTCGCCGCTTGGGGGTCGCTGGCGATGGCCGCCGGACGGACGCCATCGGCCGCCGGCTTCCCCGTGGACTCCTCGCAGCCCGTCCAGCAGATCCGCCCACTGGCCTGATGCTGCTGCGCAGCCGGGCCGAGGACCGGTGTTCTCCACTGCTCACCCGTGCTGGGTAGGAGGAGTTCGGTGAGCCCGGGCGCATGGCACTTCATCGACCGGGCAGACCCACAGGGCAGCGGTGCTGCCCCGATCGTCGACCTCGGACAGCAGTAAGGTCGCGCTGACTGATCCACGAGGGCTGATCTTGCCCCGCAAACCCTCCGGGTCGAGTCGAGCCAGCGGGCTCTTGCTCCGCCCAGGTGGCTTCTTCAGCGTCAGCGGACCAATGTCGTTCTTTCTGGCCCACGCTCGCAGTGCCTTGACCGACAGAGGCAACACATCGTTGATCTGCCAGCAACGCGCCCACGGCAGGTCGACAGGTTGTGCCGACAGCATGTAGTCGGCCGCGCCGAGCTCCGTCGCCTCGATCTGGCGGCATACCTGCGACCGCAGACCCGCCGCCGACACCGCCGGGTCCGTTTCACAGACATATGCCCCCGCGATGACCTGTGCCGCGCCTGGGCGGCCCGCGTGCGGCTGAGGGGCGACCATTGCTGAGCCCTCCGGCGCCAGATGGTGCCAGGCGCCCCGGTGACGCACCGACGCGACCCGCGAGCCGGGCAGAGTTGCGGCCGACCCCCACCACAGGACACATTCCACCGCCCGGTTGTCGACGGAAACCCATTGGGCCTGAGCGCCGGTCTCAAGCCGTTCGGCGTCGAAGCTCGCGCCCACCTTGACTCCGGCAGCTGGCATAGATCGCACTGCCGTGAGCACGACGCCCCAAGGCGGTGCCATATCGCGGGCTGATCGGACCCGGCGGGTGCGCCCAGCGGCGTCGCGGACTCCGCTGATGCGACGGGCAGGGTCGAGCCATACCGCCTGATCGCCCAACCGCCGACCAGTCGAGTCAGCACCGGCGGCCTCCCAGTGGGCCAGGACCTCTTCGACGCGCGCCGTCCGGACCGTGGCCCAGCCAGCGGGCGATACCGGGGCAGAGGCGAGGTTGGCTCGCGCCACAGCCGCCGTCACCGGGTCGGACTCAATGGCGGTCACATCGATCCCGTGGCGACGAAAGGCCAACGCGTCACCGCCGATTCCGCACCCTAGATCCCAGACATGTCCCACTCCGGCGCTGGCGAACCGCTCTGCGTGCAGGTCAGCCACAACAACGCGGGTGCTTTGCTCGAGGCCGTCGCGAGTGAAGAGCAGCTGAGATGCCTCCGGGCCGAACTTGACTCTGGCGCGGTGACGCAGCTCCCATTGGTTCAGCGCAGCCGCGATCAGCTCGACGGGGTAGCCCGCGGCGCGCAGCCGGGTACTGGCAACCAACGCAGCGTCGCTGCTGTAGTCGGCCGTCAGGTGAGCGAAGATCTCTGAGCCGTCGGGCCCGCTGAGCCTGCGCACCATCGCCGCGTCCATAGTTCCCAATCCTGCACCCTGCTCCGCAGCAGCGGCTGCTTAGATGGGCAGTATGGCGCAGCAAGACTGGATCGTTCAGGCCCGGCGCGTGGGGGTGGTGGCAAGGACGCATCTACCGAAGTCCGTCGCGCGCGCGGCAGCCGTGACCACTGCCGTTCCGGTGCTGGCCGCGGTGACGGTGACCGGCGTCGACGCTGTGCGCAAGCGTCGGACCACCGTCGTGCACGATGCTCCGGAGGACGACCCACATCGCACCGCCGTCTCGGACAACACGCTGACGACATATACCTACGGCCAACATCTCTACGATGCGATGCTCGCGGCGATGGAGGCCGCCACCGACCACATTTATCTGGCGACCTACATCTGGAAGGGCGACTGGCTAGGTCAGCAGTTCAAGGATGCTTGCGTTGCTGCCGCCCACCGCGGCGTCAAGGTCTTTGTGGTCTTCGACGGATTCGCGAATCTCGTGGTGCCGCGAGATTTCAAGTCTTTCCCCGATTCCATCCATGTGTTGCAGTTTCCTACCTGGCGCGGCGGGTGGATGTTCGACCTACGCCGAACGGGACGTGATCACCGCAAGATGCTGGTGGTGGATGGCACGGTCGGCTTCGTCGGCGGATACAACATCGGGGAGGCGTATGCGACACAGTGGCGGGACACCCACCTGCGAGTGGAGGGCGACACCGTCTGGGAGCTGAGCAACACGTTCGTGGACTTCTGGAACCGTCACTGCGGAGCCTCCCAACCCCAGCTGCCTGACACGGGGGCGCCGAGATGGAACTACCCGATGCGGGCCGCCCGGAACGAGCCATCCCGGATGGTGTTCCCGGTCCGCAACCTGTATTTGGAGGCCATTGACCGCGCCACCGACCATTTCTACATCACGGCTGCCTACTTCATCCCGGATCGCGAAATCCTGCAAGGCCTGCTGGCCGCAGCCGCTCGTGGGATAGAGGTCCGCGTCATCACACCGCGCAACTCAAACCACATCGTCGCGGACATCGTCGCGCGCAGCTACTTCACCGCACTGTTGAAGGGTGGAGTTCGGATCTTCCTCTACCAAGACGCGATGGTCCACGCTAAGACCGCAACCGCTGACGGGTGGTGGACAACGGTTGGCACGGCCAACATCGACCGGTTGTCGATGCGCGGCAACTACGAGGTCAACCTGGAAGTGCTGAGTCCCGACCAGGCAGAGATCATGGAGCGCATTTTCTCTCAGGACATGAAGAACTGCCGTGAGCTGACTCATGCCGCCTGGGACGACCGGTCCGTGCTGCATCGGCTGGGAGAGCGCGTGCTCAGGCCGTTGCAACCTTTGCTGTGATGGGCGACGCGCCCATTGGCACTCGGCTTGACCGAGTGCCAACAGCGGCCTAGATTCTTCTTAGCACTCGCAGCACGCAAGTGCCAGACTCCGGGATACTTCGACCCCCGCGACGGCGATGTCACCCCGGGTGAAGCGAGTCACCCAGCATGTTGACCCAGCAAGTCGACAACGACGAAAGGAATGGCCGCCGTGTCGGTTTCCATTAAGCCGCTCGAAGACAGGATCGTTGTGCAGGCCTCGGAGGCGGAGCAGACCACTGCATCCGGCCTCGTGATCCCTGACACTGCCAAGGAAAAGCCCCAGGAGGGTGAGGTTCTGGCCATTGGCCCGGGCCGGATCGATGACAAAGGCAACCGCGTCCCGATGGACGTGTCCATCGGAGACACAGTGATCTACAGCAAGTACGGCGGGACCGAGGTCAAGTACTCGGGCCAGGAGTATCTCATCCTGCGTGCGCAGGACGTGCTCGCCGTCGTCAGCAACTGACTTCTCATCGATGGGTGCCCCGGCGTCTCGCACCAGCGAGGCGACCGGGGCATCGGTCATCCCTCCCGCTAAGACTGAAAGGTTCTACAGATGGCAAAGCAATTGCAGTTCAACGACGAGGCACGCAAGTCCCTCGAACGAGGTGTTGATGCCCTGGCCGACGCGGTCAAGGTGACCCTCGGCCCGCGCGGTCGCAACGTCGTGCTGGACAAGAAGTGGGGTGCGCCGACGATCACCAACGACGGCGTCACCATCGCCCGTGAGGTCGAGCTTGATGACCCGTACGAGAACATGGGCGCCCAGCTAGCCAAGGAAGTGGCCACCAAGACGAACGATGTCGCTGGCGATGGCACCACGACCGCCACCGTGCTGGCACAGGCCATGGTGAAGGAAGGTCTGCGCAACGTAGCCGCCGGAGCCGCTCCGTCAGGCCTGAAGCGTGGCATCGACGCCGCCGTCACCGCGGTCTCCGATCGCCTGTTGGAGAACGCTCGCGAGTTGGATGGTCGTGACGAGATCGCCCAGGTCGCCAGTTTGTCTGCCCAGGACGAAGGCATCGGGGAACTGATCGCCGACGCCTTCGACAAGGTCGGCAAGGACGGAGTGATCACCGTGGAGGAGTCCTCCACGGCCGCGATGGACCTGGAGTTCACCGAGGGTATGCAGTTCGACAAGGGCTACCTCTCGCCGTACTTCGTCACCGACTCCGATCGCATGGAGGCGGTGCTCGAAGACGCCTACGTGCTGCTGCACCAAGGCAAGATCTCCGCTGTTGCCGACGTGTTGCCGCTGCTGGACAAGATCGCTCAGGAGAGCAAGCCGCTGGTGATCATTGCCGAGGACGTCGAGGGCGAAGCGCTGTCGGCCCTGGTGCTGAACAAGATCCGCGGCACGCTGAACGCCGCCGCAGTCAAGGCTCCCGGTTTCGGTGACCGCCGGAAGGCAATGTTGCAGGACATGGCCATCCTTACCGGTGGCCAGGTCGTCACCGAAGAGGTCGGGCTGAAACTGGACCAGGTCGGTGTCGAGGTGCTCGGCTCAGCCCGTCGCGTTGTGTTGACAAAGGACAACGCCACCATCATCGATGGCGGCGGGTCGGCCGACGAGGTCGCTGCCCGTGTGGCGCAGCTGGCCACCGAGATGGCTGCCACCGACTCCGACTGGGACCGTGAGAAGTTGCAGGAGCGGGTGGCCAAGCTCTCCGGTGGCGTGTGTGTCATCAAGGTGGGCGCACACACCGAGGTCGAGCTGAAGGAGAAGAAGCACCGGATCGAGGACGCCGTGTCGGCAACGCGGGCGGCCATCGAGGAAGGCATCGTGGCCGGCGGAGGCTCGGCATTGATTCACGCGCTCACCGCGCTGGACTCGTTGGACCTGTCCGGCGATGAAGCCGTCGGTGCATCGATCGTGCGCAAAGCCGCACATGAGCCGCTGCGCTGGATCGCTGAGAACGCCGGCATGCAGGGTTATGTAGCCACAGCGAAGGTTGCGGACTTGGAGCCGGGCCAAGGCCTCAATGCCGCGACCGGTACCTACGGGGACCTGATGAGCGCCGGTGTCATCGACCCGGTCAAGGTCACCCGGTCGGCGATTCGCAACGCGGCTTCGATCGCAGCCATGGTGTTGACGACCGACACCTTGGTCGTCGACAAGCCTGAAGAGGAGGAGCCGGCTGCGGCCGGCCATGGGCACGGACACTGACAGCGCCAGGCTCACGGCACGACAGTGAGAGGCCGAGGTCGCTGACGACTGCGATCCAGCGACGCGGCGTCGGACGACCGCGATGGCGGGACCACTGAGCAGCGGCTCGGACTCCATTGTGCGATGGGCTCCGAGCCGCTGGCTGTGGGTGGCCGAGCACGCGCACTGCTTCGATACGTCGAGGCACGGTAGGCAGCCGCCTGCCAGCGACCTACCCGGTGTGCGGGGCCCGCGGTGATCCTTAGCTGATCCGCAACGCAGTGCGTGAGGAACGTGGTGGCTGATCGCCCTCAGCAATCGCAGCCTCGCGTTCGCTCTCGGTCATGGCCCCCCACACTCCGTAAGGTTCACGAGATCGAAGCGCGTGCTCCCGGCACTGCTCCAACACCGGACAACTGCGGCATACCTGCTTGGCGCGCTCGTCGCGGCGGCGACGAGCAGGCCCGCGTTCGCCCTCGGGATGAAAAAATACTTCTGGACTTACTGTGCGGCAGGAGCCAACGTATTGCCACTCCCACAACTCAGCCATCGGTCCTGGCTGTCTCGCAGTCTCAGTCACGGATTCCTCCTTAGAAGGTCCTCCACTAGGTAACGTTGTAAGTACCCACCGTGTGCAGCGATGAAACATCTTCATTTCCGCTGGTGAGACAGGCGGTGGCGAGGCCGGGCTCCGGTGCGCCCTAGACTTCAGGCATGACCTCTGGTGCGCTTGCTTTCGACTCGCCTGGGACCTTCGCGGAGGTCGGCCTGACCTTCGACGATGTGCTGCTGCTTCCCGGCGAGACTGACGTCATCCCCAGCCAGGCCGATACGACAACGCGGCTGAGTAGGCGGATCGCAGTGCGTATGCCATTGGTCTCAGCCGCGATGGACACCGTGACCGAGTCCCGCATGGCTATTGCCATGGCACGCCAAGGTGGACTCGGCATCCTGCATCGCAACCTCGCCATTGCCGACCAAGCGGCCCACGCGGAGGCAGTCAAACGCTCCGAGAACGGGATGGTGAACGACCCGGTGACGATCGGGCCCCGGGCCACGCTGGCCGAGATGGATGCGTTGTGTGGCCGGTTCCGCATCTCCGGGCTCCCGGTGGTCGATGACGACGGGGTGTTGATCGGGATCATCACCAACCGCGATATCCGGTTCGAGACCGACTACGGGCGAGCGGTGAGCGAGGTGATGACCTCCACATCGCTGGTGACTGGCCCCGTAGGCATCGACAAGGACGAAGCGCTTCGGCTGTTGGCGATCAACAAGATCGAGAAGCTTCCGATCGTTGACTCTCATGGTCGGCTCACCGGGTTGTTCACGGTCAAAGACTTCACCAAGACCGAGCAGTTCCCTGATTCGACCAAGGATTCCGAAGGTCGTTTGCGGGTAGGAGCAGCCGTCGGGTTCTTCGGCGACTCCTGGGAGCGGGCCATGACGTTGGTCGAAGCAGGCGCCGATCTGCTCGTCGTGGACACCGCCAACGGACACGCACGCGGAGTCACCGAGATCATCGCGCGGCTCAAGCGTGAGACGGCCGCGGCACACGTGGATATCGTCGGAGGGAACGTCGCCACGCGAGCAGGTGCTCAAGCGCTGGTCGATGCCGGTGCGGATGCGATCAAGGTCGGCGTGGGGCCGGGTTCGATCTGCACTACCCGCGTCGTCGCCGGGGTTGGCGTTCCGCAGGTCAGTGCCATCCATGAGGCCGCTCGAGCTGCTGGCCCGGCCGGTGTGCCGGTCATCGGCGACGGCGGGTTGCAGTACTCCGGCGACATCGCGAAAGCCATCGTGGCCGGGGCCGACACTGTCATGCTCGGCTCGCTGCTCGCCGGCTGTGAGGAGTCTCCGGGTGATCTGGTGTTCATCAACGGTAAGCAGTACAAGTCCTACCGGGGGATGGGTAGCCTCGCCGCGATGCAGTCTCGTGGGCGCGGGCTGTCCTACTCCAAGGACCGCTACTTCCAGTCAGATGTCGCGGATGACGACAAAGTCATTCCCGAGGGTATTGAGGGTCAGGTGCCCTACCGTGGACCCTTGTCGGTGGTGGCATACCAACTCGTCGGTGGTCTACGACAGTCGATGTTCTATGTCGGGGCGCCCACTGTGCCTGAGCTGCGAAAGCGCGGCCGGTTCGTGCGGATTACCGCAGCCGGCTTGAAGGAGTCGCACCCGCACGACATACAGATGACCGTTGAGGCGCCCAACTACGTCGTGCGCTAGTCGTATTCGTCGCCCGGTGAGCGTGCTTCCGACAGTTCGGTCGCCAGGTCGGCACCGCCTTGTACTCTTTCCTGCGTGACTGAGATCGACATCGGCAAGGGCAAACGAGCGCGTCGAGCCTACTCCTTCGATGACATTGCCATCGTGCCCTCCCGGCGCACCCGTGACCCCGAAGAGGTGTCGATCTCCTGGCAGATCGACGCCTACCACTTCGAGCTGCCGGTGATGGCGGCCCCGATGGACTCCGTGATGAGCCCCAGCGCCGCGATCGAGATCGGTCTTCTCGGTGGGCTTGGTGTCTTGGACCTCGAGGGACTGTGGACCCGCTACGACGACCCGAGTGCTCAGTTGGCCCGGATTGCCGAGGCCGATCCGGACGACTGCACCCAGCGCATGCGGGAGTTGTACGCGGCGCCGATCCGCCCCGACCTGATCACCTCGCGGTTGCAGGAGATTCGCGATGCCGGGGTGACGGTGGCCGGTGCCCTTTCACCGCAGCGCACCCAACACTATTGGCGGGCGGTCGTGGATGCCGGGGTTGACCTGTTCGTGATCCGCGGCACGACCGTCTCGGCCGAGCATGTCTCCTCGCAAGTGGAGCCGCTGAACCTCAAGCGTTTCATCTACGAGCTGGATGTGCCGGTGGTCGTCGGGGGAGCGGGCACCTACACTGCTGCGCTGCACCTCATGCGCACGGGAGCAGCCGGGGTCCTCGTAGGGTTCGGCGGGGGGTCGGCGCACCGGACGCGGACGACGCTCGGCATCGACGCGCCGATGGCGACCTCGATCGCCGACGTCGCGGCTGCACGCCGGGACTATCTGGACGAGTCCGGCGGCCGGTATGTGCACGTCATCGCCGACGGCGGCGTCGGAAACTCCGGCGAGATTGTCAAGGCGGTGGCGTGCGGCGCTGACGCCGTGATGATCGGTGCGGCGTTGGCCCGCTCCAGCGGGGCGCCTGGCCATGGATACCACTGGGGTTCCGAAGCGCACCACCCACAGTTGCCACGTGGCGAGCGGGTCTACGTCGGCACCGTTGGCACGTTGGCTGAGATCCTGTTCGGACCCGGCCGTGACGCCGATGGAGCGACCAATCTGATGGGGGCTCTGCGACGGGCGATGGCGACCACCGGATACACCGATGTCAAGGAGTTCCAGCGCGTCGAAATCGTGGCCTCAGCCTTCTAGGACATCGCTACCTGCGTGCCGACCACAGAAGCGGTGAGCGCTCAGGCATCGATGGCCAGGGTCGCTCAGGTACAGGCCGCGTCGCCTCGTGGCTCGCGCCTGGTCGTCACGCTTGCTCAGCTGCTGCGCTGAGAACTGGCGATAACCAGGCCCCGCCTGACCCGCGCAGCCTGGATGACCGCCTAGTCTGAGGCCCACCAGACAGGGCCGACTCGGACCGGGAAGTGGACGCGATGCAGGTAAGCAAGGATCCGATCTACCGACGGAGGCGACCCGCCGTGATCGGTGGCAGTGTGGTGGCTATCGTGCTCTGCGGAAGTCTGGCAGCCTGTGCGACGTCACCTGGTGAAGACGTAGGAGCACCTGGCTCCGAGACCAGCGCAGTGCCGGAGGCCGAGAACGCCGAGTCTTCCGAACAGGTCGCCGACGAGGTGGCCGCGGACAGCGCGAGCGCCACGAAGGAGACCGAGGACGCCCAGAGCAAGCAGGCCTCCGGTGGTCCCATTCTCAAACCGCCGTCGATCCCATCCGCGCAGTCAAGAATGGAACGCATCGACTACATCACTGGCGAGATCACGCCGAAGTCGGTGGTGGCATCGGGCAGCGGGCTGGTGATTGCCAACAACATGATGTACAGCCACAGTTCGACGATCTACGACAGTGAGAGTCGTGAGCTGGTGCAGACTCTGGACGACGGTCTGGACCTCTCGGAGTTCGATCTGCCGGGTTATCCCGGCATCTCGCAAGGTGCACCGGTCGAGGCAGCGTGGACCGACGACGGCCGCTACGCCTATGTCTCGCAGTACACGATGTATGGCGAAGGCTTCGGCAAGACCGGTTTCGACGCGTGCACTCCGGCCGACGGCGTCAGTGGCTCGTTGTTGTATCGCTTCGATGCCGAAGAGATGGCCTGGGATCAGGTGATCGAGGTCGGCGCAGTGCCGAAGTTTGTCGATATCACTCCGGACCAGACACGGGTGCTGGTGAGCAACTGGTGTGACTCGACTGTGTCCGTGGTCGACCGGGAAAGCGCGCAGGAGACCTCGGTCATCCCGATCGCGGCAGCGCCTCGGGGGATCGAGGTCTTGCCGGACAACCGGACGGCATACGTTGCCGCGATGTACGCCGACAAGCTTTTCAAGGTCGACCTCGAAACCGGTGACAGCGAAGTCATGATGGACACCGCGCGTAAACCGCGCCATCTCAATCTCTCCGATGACGGCGCATACCTGTACCTGGCGGTCAGCGGTGCCGACACGATCTACAAGATCGACACCGCCACCGAGGAGATTGTCGACGAGGTCGTGTCCGGGCGCGAGCCGCGCAGCATGGCGCTGTCCTCCGATGGCACCGCGTTGTACGTCGTCAACTACTACGAGCCGTCCGTCGCCAAGATTCGGACGTCCGACATGACGGTGCTGCAGACGGAGCCGACGGACGCCAACCCGATCGGGCTCACCTACGACCCGGTGACGCACTCGGTCTGGGTGGCTTGTTATGGCGGCAGCATCTACGTGTTCGACGATCAGTCCGCAGCCGGGTAGGGGGACCTAGCGACGCACCTACCCACACGTACGCTGGCTTGGTGCTCCGCACCGCTCTGCAACCCCGGTGGCTCGCCTTGTTGGCGGTGCTCATCGTGATCCTCCTCGGCTTTGGCCGGTTGGGTCTGTGGCAGCTCTCGCGTGCTCAGGACGACGACAACCGGCAGTTCGCCACCCAGCAAGCAGCCCGCCAGACGCAGCCGCTGACCGAGGTCATCGAACCCTCCGACCCTTTCCCCGACGACGGGTCCAACGTGCCCGTGCAGGCCAGTGGCTCCTACGTCTCGGACCTGCAGTTCGTGGTGCCGGGGCGGGTCTTGGACGGCCGTGAGGGCTACTGGGTGATCACGCCGCTACGCACGGAGGGGGGTGCTTTGTTGCCGGTGTTGCGCGGTTGGGTGGAAGCCCCCCACGATGCCGGCACCCCCGACACCACACCGCGTCGGGTCTTCGGCACGCTGGCTCCGGCGGAGTCGCCGGTGGAGGGCAGTGAGCTGCCGCAGGGGCAACGCGCATCGGTCGACCTGGCCTCCTTGGTGAATGAATGGCCGACCCCGATATACAACGCGTTCATCTTTGCCACCGACGAGCAGCCGGCGGTGAGCCAGGGAGAGGCGCAACCTGTCCCGCCCCCGGCGCTGGGCGGTGGCGGCCTGGATTGGGGAAATCTGGGCTATGCGCTGCAATGGTGGGTTTTCGGGGCCTTCGCCACCTACATGTACTGGCGCTTCCTGCGCGAGGCTGCCCACCCACCGGGCGCGGCGCACCAGTCGTCGCCCTCTACCCTGAGCATGTGAACGACAGACCAGGAGCCAGTGGCAGGAACAGCACACCGTGAGTGATGTCGCAAAGCTGAAGTTCTTCCAAGTCATGGCCACCGTCGTCGGTGTCGCTCTCCTGGTCCTGACGCTGCACATGGTCTTGCGCTATGGCTTCGACAACCACCTGCTCGACTGGTGGGCCCAGCCGCATGGATTCCTCTACATGGTCTATCTGGTAGCGACCGCGACGTTGGGGTTCGAGTTGCGCTGGTCGCTGCCCAAGATGGTCGGTGTGATGCTCGCTGGGGTGGTGCCGTTCTTGTCCTTCTACGTCGAGCATCAGGTGACTCGCGGGGCCAAGGCGCAAGTAGCCGCCCGCGCGCAGAGGTGAGCGGTGAACCCGACGAAGCAGTGGCGCCGGTAACCTAGCCGCGTGGCCGTGACTCAGTCGAACCGCGAACAACTGGCCGATCGTCCCGTACTCGTCGTCGACTTCGGCGCGCAGTACGCCCAGCTGATCGCCCGTCGGGTGCGTGAGGCAGGTCGCTACAGCGAGATCGTGCCGCACACGATGCCGATAGCGGAGATGCTCGCCAAAGATCCGAGCGCGGTGCTGCTCTCCGGTGGACCGTCCTCGGTGTATGCCGATGGAGCACCCGTTCTGGACCCGGCGTTGGTGCAGGCCGGCGTTCCCGTGCTGGGCATCTGCTATGGCTTTCAGGCGATGGCCGTCGCGATGGGCGGTGAAGTCGCTCAAACCGGCAAGCGCGAGTATGGCGACACGAGGGCCACCCTGTCCGGCGACGCGAGTACGCTGTTCGCGGGTCAGCCGGAACAGCAACCCGTATGGATGTCGCACGGCGACTCGGTGACCGTTGCACCGCCCGGAGCGAAGGTGACAGCCAGGAGCCCCGGCGCGGATGTCGCTGCGTTCGAGGATGACGAGCGCCGCTTGTATGGCGTGCAGTGGCACCCGGAAGTGATGCACTCGACCTTCGGTCAGCGCGTTATCGAGAACTTCTTGACCCACGGCGCCGACCTTTCGGCGAACTGGACCGCGGAGCATGTCGCGGCCGAGCTGGTGAGGCAGATCAAGGAGCAGGTCGGTGATGCACGGTTGATCTGCGGGTTGTCCGGTGGGGTGGATTCCTCGGTCGCGGCGGCACTGGTCAACGAGGCAGTGGGGGACCAGCTGACCTGCGTCTTCGTCGATCATGGGTTGCTCCGCCAGGGTGAGGCTGCCCAGGTCGAGCAGGACTTCGTTGCTGCCACCGGGGTCGACCTCGTGGTCATCCACGCCCAGCAACGGTTCACCGATGCCTTGGCGGATGTCGCCGACCCGGAGACTAAGCGCAAGATCATCGGCCGAGAGTTCATCCGAGTCTTCGAGCAGGCCGCCCGGGACATCGCCGGCAGCGCAGACGCCGACGGACACCCAGTGAAGTTCTTGGTGCAAGGCACCCTGTATCCGGACGTCGTTGAGTCCGGTGGGGGCACCGGCGCCGCCAACATCAAGAGCCACCACAACGTCGGTGGGCTACCCGAGGACCTACAGTTCAGCTTGATCGAGCCGCTGCGGAGCCTGTTCAAGGACGAGGTCCGACAGGTCGGTCTGCAGGTGGGCGTCCCCGAGGGCATTGTGTGGCGCCAACCCTTCCCGGGACCGGGTCTGGCGATTCGGATCGTCGGATCGGTGAATGCGGAGCGGCTGGATATCCTGCGACGGGCTGACGCGATTGCCCGAGAGGAGTTGACCGCAGCCGGACTGGATCGTGAGATCTGGCAGTGCCCTGTAGTGTTGTTGGCCGACGTACGTTCGGTCGGTGTGCAGGGCGATGGTCGCACCTACGGTCACCCGGTCGTTTTGCGCCCCGTCTCCAGCGAGGACGCGATGACGGCCGACTGGACCCGCTTGCCGCACGACGTGCTGGCGACCATCTCTTCCCGGATCACCAACGAAGTCACAGAGGTCAACCGCGTCGTGCTCGATGTCACCAGCAAGCCGCCCGGCACGATCGAGTGGGAGTGAGTCCCCGTGCAGACGAAGGCAGGCGACACCGGCTGCTCTACCCGAGCGGGAGAGTGAGCCGGTGAGACCTTGGACTCAGGCTCGACTGTCCGCTGCGTTGGCGGCGGGCAAGGCAGTTCGGGTGCTGTCCCGCTTCCGCGGCGGCGGCTCGGCGATGCCCGGGCTCATCACCGAGACGATCGACCCAGCCGTGCTGCGTCATACGTTGTCCTATGTCCCACGCGGCATCGTGGTGGTCACCGGCACGAACGGGAAGACCACGACCACCAAGATGCTGGTGGCGGTGCTCCGCGAGCACGGGCTGAGGGTCTTCACCAACCCCACCGGCAGCAACTTCACTCGCGGTGTGATCTCCGCGCTGCTACCCGAAGTGAGTGTCCTTGGTCATCTGGATGCCGACGTGGCCGTGCTGGAGTTGGACGAGGCGCATGCGCTTCACTTCGCAGCGATCGTGCCGCCGTCGCACTGCCTGTTGCTCAATGTGGCCCGCGATCAGCTCGACAGGTTCGCCGAGATCGACTTCACCGCCAAGCTTCTGAACTCGTTGGCCGAGCAAAGCACAGATGCGGTGGTGCTCAACGCGGACGACGCCTATGTCTCCAGAGTTGCCCCGAGACTCGACCCGGCCGTGCAGGTGCGCTGGTTTGGGGTAGATCCGGCTGTATCGGCGAGTCTGCCATCGATCCAGGAAGCGGACGTCCGTTTCGCCGACCCTGCCGACGCCCCGCAGATGAGCACCGACGACGGTCTGTTGCTGCCGCACGACGCGCATTCGTTTACCGTCCGTTATCCGGGCGGTCGCGATGTGGGGCCGTTGGAGCTGAAGCAGCGCGGGTTGGCCGCGATGATCAACGCCACGGCGGCGGCGACGATGGCACGGGTGCTGCTGTACGACGACTTCAGCGCCACCATCGCGGCCACGGCGCTGGCTGCCGTGCACCCCCCGTTCGGGCGTGGCGAGGTCATCGACGTCGACGGTGTTCCGCTGGAGCTGGTGCTGGTCAAGAACCCGGCCGGCTTCACGGTGGCGCTCGGGACCTACGGAGCCGAACCGGCCGCGACGATGATCGCCATCAACGACAACTACGCCGATGGACGCGACGTTTCCTGGTTGTATGACGTGTCGTTCGCCAGCCTCCGTGGGAGCGGCGTGAGCGTCACCAGCGGGGTGCGCGGATATGACATGTCGTTGCGGCTGCAGTATGACGAAGTGCCGGTCGAGCGAACTGAGTGTGACCTTGACCTGGCGCTCGACGCGTTCGTCGCGCAACACGCAGGGGAGCCCATGCGAGTTTTCTGCACGTATACCGCGATGATGCATCTCCGGCGGATCTTGGCTACGCGCTACCAGTTGACGCGCTTCGGAGAGGACCCCGAGTGAGTGACATCGATACGTCTGAAAGCAAAGGCGAGATCCACGTGGTTCATCTGTATCCGCGTGAGATGAGCATCTACGGCGACCTAGGAAACACCCGCTGTCTCGCCGCTCGGCTGCGCTGGCATGGATATACCCCGGTGGTGCACGACCATCACCCCGGCGAGCCATGGCCCGAGCGCGCCGACCTGATCCTCGGTGGGGGAGGCCAGGACTCCGGGCAGGTGGCAGTGCAGGAAGACCTCGATGTGCAAGCCGATCGGCTGCGCGATCTTGCCGCCGGCGGCACACCGATGTTGATGGTGTGCGGGATGTATCAGTTGTTCGGCACCTCCTTCGTGACCGTCGAGAACCAACGCATCCCCGGGCTAGGCATCCTGGATGTGATGACCAAGGGAAATGACGACCGGATGATCGGGCCGGTCGTCTTGCAGACCGAGTTCGGCTCAGTGGTGGGGTATGAGAACCACTCTGGCTCCACCGTCTTGGGGAAGGCACAGGAGGCTTTCGGGCGCGTTCTGCACGGCGAAGGCAATAACGGTGATGATGCCTACGAAGGCGCGCGGCACCGGAACGTTATCGGCACCTACTTGCACGGGCCGGTGCTACCGGCCAACCCGGTGTTGGCCGACGGTCTGTTGGAGGTTGCCTGTCGACGGGTCACAGGGGACTTTGTGCCGGCCGCTGTCGACGACTCGGTTGCCGAGCACGCTCACCAGGCCCAACTGAATCGTCTTGTTCCCGCATACCAGGCCACGGACGGCAGTCATTGACGGTCTTGAGTCAGGCAGGCATCGGTGGGTACTCGGTCGGCACCAGCTGGGCCGGCCTGCCGAGGTCACTGACTAAGGACGTGTGACTAAGCGCGCTACTCAACACCCTGGCTGCTGACCGACCTTTTCCGGGTGAGCCACCACCCCAGGGTGGCAAGCGCACCTAGTGGCACTTCGAGTAGGTGAGTGAACACGGCGAACAACAAGGCAGCGGCAGCAGCTGATGCCGGTTCGGCGCCGAAAGCAACCAGGATCCCTGCCGTCCCGACCTCGGTGATACCCAGGCCACCGGGGGTGATCGCCACGACGGTCAGGAACTGGCGGAACGCATACGCCGCGAACAGGGGCACCAACGCGAGCTCGACGCCCACCGCACGAGCCGAGACCACGTAGAGCACGAAGAAGCAGCCGAACATCCCGAGCAGGCCGAGTGACATCAGTACCGAGTTGCGGCGGACTATCCCTTCGATCCGCCGACGCTGGTCGGTCATCACGCCATCAAGGTTCCGGACCCGTGGGAATCGTCGAGCCAACGGAGAGGTCAACGTGGCCACCGCGGAGCCGACTTCGCGGGCGACAGCGTCGGAGAAGATGACGCCCGCGAAGAACCCGAGAAAAAGCAGTCCCATTGTCGTGGCGACGAGTGTGGCTATCACCACCGAGCGGGGTGCGTCCACGGGGCCCAAGAGCACTGCCAACCCGCCCAGGATGGGCAGGGTCAACCGGGCCAGCATGTTCCAGATGGTGGTCACGATCAGTGAGGTGCTGATCGCTGCCCGCGCGAAGCCCCAGGATCGAAACATCAGGTACGTCACGGCCACGCCGACCGCCCCGCCGCCTGGCAGAATATTCGCCACCATCGACCCAGCGGTGTTGACCGTAAAGGCGCGCAGCTGGCTCAGCCCAGGTAGGGAGCCGACCATCGTCCAGGTGTAGCAGTACAAACCCGCGACCAGTAGTCCGGCCATGGCCATCGCGGGCGCGAGGCCGACCAACGCCAGCTGCGCCCCGATCTGGGGCCACGTCGTGTCCGCGACAAACGGTAGCCCGTAGAAGACCACTGCCACCGCCACCGCGAGACCGATGAATGTCTGTGCGACCTCACGCCACCCCAACGCCGACCACACCGACTCGGGCGCAACGCTCGGATCTGGCGGCGGGCTCTTCGCCTCGGCCGGCTCGCCGGTCTCACCCTTCTCGCGGCCAGGGTCGGGCCGACTCACGGATCGCCGTCAACGACACGGGGGTACGCGGAGGGCAGCTCGCTGAACACGTCTGCGAAAGCGGCCCGGTGGCTCGACCTTGGCAAGCCTCGAGCCGGCTCGATGAAGAACTCGCGACCGAGGAGCCGGGTGAAGAGCGGGGCGGGCAGTGCGAGAACGCGCGCGAGCGTCGAGTCGACCGCGGCCTGCGAGGCATGAGCAGCAAGGGCGGCTCGTTTGGCCCGCAGATGGTTCCGTACGTCGACCCGATGGGTGATTTGGGCTTTCGGGGTAAAGGCCCTAGCCCACTCTTGCGGGTCGAAGTCGCCCAGCAGTCGGAACCGAGCGAGCGCCTCGAGGGCCCGCAGGATGGGCTCCCGCGGAGCGGTGGCTTCGATGAGCCGTGGGGGCGCGCTGAAAGGAACGGCGCTGTGCTGGGCTGCGGTGCGATCGTCGGAACTCAGTTGCACCGCGCGGCGGACGATGTGATGGATCTGCACATGGTCGCGGTGCCCGTATCCCCCCGCACTGTCATAGCCGATCACCAGCTCCGCCGAGCGGCTGGTCACGATGTCGGCGACGCGGGTAGCGGCCCTATCGATGGGCACCGTATGCAGTGGCTGACGTTCACCCTGGGCTGGGAGGTCAGCTGGCCCCATGCCGCTGTCGGCATACCCGAGGTCGATCACCTCGGCAGCGCCCAGCGCAGCGGCGCTGGCGTGAAGCTCGGTCAGCCGCCGGACTCCGAGGTCACGGGAGAGGGCAGATGGGCTGCGGTCACTGGCGGTGCCGCTCACGACGTCAGTCGGCCCGGCGCCACCATCGGTGGCGGTGACCAGGATGACGCGGTGGCCCTCGGCGCTCATCCTCGCCAGGGTGCCCCCCATCAAGATGGCCTCGTCATCGGGGTGGGCGTTCACCGCAACCACCGTCTGCGCCACCCTGTCCCGCCATTCCTCGTCCGACGTCGTCAGTGCCCCGCCCGCTGCCGTGGCGCGTTCCGGCGCACCCCGCCACGATACCCGGCGACAGCCCGTCCGCCTGGGCAACGTTATGCATACCTCCGCCCTGCGATTTCCCCCGCCCAGCCAACACAACCTTGCCCAGGCGGAGAAGTATGCAGCGGGTCACGCTCCCGGCACATGTGTGAACGAGGTGGCGCGAGACTGAGCCGTCGAGACATGCCAGGCTGTCGCCTGTGCACATTGCCCTGGTCACCGACTGCTATGCACCCCGAATGGGCGGCATCGAGTCGCAGGTAGCGGGTTTGGCAGATCGCCTGAGAAGCGCTGGCCACCATGTGTTGGTGATCACCTCGACGCCCGGACCAGCCATTGGTGGTGTGCTTCGTCTCTCGAGCCCGATACCACTGGGGGCGCCGGTCAACCCGTGGGCAGGTCCTGCGCTGCGAACGGCCTTGAGCGGCGCGGATGTCGTGCACATCCATCTCGGGGTGATGGCGCCCTTCTCCCACATGGCGGCGCGCGCAGCGCGCGAGGCCCGGCTTGCGACAGTGGTCACCTGGCACAGCCTGGTGGCTTGCTCTCCGCTGACACCGGCGCTCAGGCAGTGGTGGCGGGGGTGGATTGGCGGGGGCGCCATACCGAGCGCGGTGTCCACGGTAGCCGCTGCCCAGCTTGCTGACGTGCTCACCCTGGACCCATCGGTGGCCATCATGCGCAATGGCATCGACCTTGGTCAGTGGGCAGGCGAACCGGCACGCGATGGCGGATTTCAGGTCGTCAGCGCCATGAGATTCACGGCCCGCAAACGACCAGTGGGGTTGCTGATGATGCTTGCCAGGGCGCGCTCAGCCCTACCGCCCGAAGATCGACCGCATCTGGTGATGGCCGGTGATGGTCCGCTGCTGGGCCCACTGCGTCGACTTGTCGCGACCACCTCGATGCGGGAGTGGGTCGATGTGCCCGGCCGCCTCACGCCGGCCGAGCTGGCTGACCTTTATCGAGCGAGTGACCTGTATGTGGCGCCCGCACGGCACGAGGCGTTCGGCATCGCGGCGCTCGAAGCAGCAGCGGCCGGCCTTCCGGTGCTGGGCTATGTGGGGTCCGGAGTGCAGGACATCGTCGGCGCTCGTGCCGGCCGGTTGGCCGGCTCCGATCGCGACATGGTGCGGCTGCTCGCAGCGCTGACCGGTCAGCCGGCACGCCTGAGGTCCATGGCGGAGTACCAGCGGTCCCATCCGCCGAGCGCCCACGACTGGTCAACCGTCGTGCAGGACACCGTGGCGCTCTACCAGCAGGCTATCCGCGGCAGCTAGGGCGAGCGCCCCGCAGGCCGCGAAGATGCAGCGAACGCTCTAGAGTCGGTGACTCAGTAAGCGACTGGTCGACCGGACAGGAGGGAGCCGGATGCGTGCACGGCTAGTGGCCCGAGATGCGACGGGAGCGGTGCAGCACGACGCCCTCCTAGCGCACGGCGAAGATCCGCAGCTGACCCTGGCCGGGGCCGGCTGGGAAGCCCGCTGGCTTGGCGCTGAGCGGGGGGATGCCGGGGAGGTCGTTCTGCGGTTCATGGTCTCGCCGGCGCCGCGGTCTCACCCCTATCAACGGCTCGGAGCCTACGCTGTGGTGACGGCCCGGTTCGAGGACCAACGTTGCCTGCTGCTGACCTCTTTCGCGCACACGGACCAAGATGCCGGTTTGTGGGGGCTGCCCGGCGGTGGTGTCGACGAGGGAGAGGAACCGCTCGACGCCGTCCACCGCGAAGTATGGGAGGAGACCGGCCAGGAGATCACGGTGTCACGGCCCATGGTGCTTGACAGCGATCACTGGATAGGTCGAGCACCGTCGGGCCGCACCGAGGACTTTCACGCGATCCGGCTGATCTACATCGCCCACTGCCCGGACCCCACGTCACCGGTCGTGCATGATGTCGGCGGCTCCACCGATGCAGCAACCTGGGTGCCGATCGGGCAGTTGGCAGCGTGGCCGCCGCTACAGACGTGGGGACGTCACGTGATCAACGCGGTGCTCGAAGACGCCCGACACTGATGAGAGGCTAGGCGTATGGAATCGGTATACGACGTCGTCGTGCTGGCCCACGTGCTGGGTCTGTCAGCCCTGATCGGCGGGTACTTCGCGCAAATGTGGGCATCTCCTCGCTCGGCCAACCCTGCCTTCGTGCCCAATGTGGTGATGGTGTGGGGCGCCCGCACGCAAATCATCACCGGTCTCATTCTGGTAGGGATCGCCGAGGCCGTCTTGGATTCCGAAGTCAACCACGTCAAGATCGGGGTGAAACTGCTGGTGTCCCTCGTGGTCGCCGGGCTGGTCGAATCCGCTGCCGCCAAGGGGCGACGCGGTCAGAGTTTCTCGCCGGGGATGGTGCACGCTGCCGGGGCGCTCGCGATATTCAACGCGACAATTGCGGTTCTCTGGACCTGAACAGCCACCACAGACCGATGATGGGCAGGACCAACGGGATGAACAGGTATCCCTGGCCGTAGTGGCTCCACACGCTGGCATCGGCGAACCGCTCAGGCTGGAGCACACTCCATGTCCCGACGCTCAGCACACCGATGAGCTCAATGCTGATCGCGACCACGCTCACCAGCCAGGCTCGCCGGCCGGGGAGGGCCAGCGCAACAGTCGCCACGACGTAGATCCCTGCTGCGATCGCCGACAACGTATAGGCCAACGGTGCCTCGTCATAGCGGGTCAGGATCTGGGCCGTGGCGCGAGACACCGAGCCGATGACGAAAACCACATACAGCGCCAAGATCACTCTGCCCGGGCCTTGTGTTCGCGTGCTGCGCGTTCGCTTGCTCACGCGACCCCCAACCCATACCAAATCTGGGCAACGCGGGCGCACATCACGGCTGACACCACCGCCGCGACCGCTAACACCAGGGTGCCCCACCGGGAGTGTTCTTCCTTGGCCCATGCCAAGCCCAGCGCGGGGAGCATGATCACCGTCACCAGGTATGCCCACAGCTCCCAGGCCGGCCCTACCGGGGATTGGCCGCCGACCTGGGCCACCGCATACCGCAGGGCATAGCCGAGCACGGTGAGCTGCAGGCACAGAGTTGCAGCGAGCGTGATGGCTCCCGGTGGGCGACCTCGCAGGCCCGCGACGAGGCAGATCAATGCCACCAACAACCCAACGCCCAGTGCCACGGAGGTCCAGCCGTCCAGGTAGTCCACTGGCTCGACTGGGGTCACCCCCCGTGCCCAGTCATGGGCCCACGCGGTCTGGGGGGCGCTCATCGTCCAGCCAGTTGTGTCAACGCCGCTCCGGTCAGCCGCTGCGTGGTCCACTGGTCCATCGCTTCGGCCCCAAGATGGTGGTAGACCTCGATGGCCGGCGTGTTCCAGTCCAACACCGTCCACTCCATCCGCGGGTACCCTCGGTCCACGCAGACCCGCGCGATGGCCGCCATCAGATCCCGACCGATACCACGGCCGCGATGCGCCGGGCGAACAAAGAGATCCTCCAGCCAGGCCCCGTGCTGGGCGGTCCACGTCGAGAAGGTGACAAACCAGATCGCCATCCCGACCACCTCCCCATCGACCTCCGCCACGAATGCACTCACCGCGGGGTCTTGCCCACGGGGAAAAAGCGCCGCGAGGTAGTCCTGCTCCGTGCCGGTAGCAGCATCCGGCTCCTTCTCGTATGCCGCCAACTCGGCAACGAGGCTGAGCAGCGTGGGCACGTCATCTGCAGTGGCGGGGCGAATCACGTCCACAGGGTATGCGCTGTGCCGTCACCGCTGGCGCCTAGGATGGGACTGACATGCCAAGCTTGTTCGACGACCTCCCCCCGCCCGCCTTTGCTGCCGCATCTGCAGTGGACGAAAACGGTCTGCCACAATGGGCCCGCACCGGCAAGCTTGCGACCCGCGCGAGATCGCTCGAGGACGGGGGGCCGTCGAGCCCCTCGGCGTCCTGGGGGGAGCAGCGGCAGGTGGTGGATCTGCTGGACGGGCTGAACCCGCCGCAACGTCAGGCTGTCGAGCACGAGGGTAGTCCGCTGCTGATCGTCGCCGGCGCCGGGTCGGGCAAGACCCGCGTGTTGACACATCGGATCGCCTATCTGCTGGATGAACGCGGAGTCGGTCCGGGGCAGATTCTCGCGATCACATTCACCAACAAGGCCGCCGCTGAGATGCGTGAACGCGTTGCCGACCTGGTGGGGGGTAGGGCTCGTGCGATCTGGGTCTCCACCTTCCACTCGGCGTGCGTCCGCATTCTGCGCCGTGAGGCGAGGACCATCGGGATGAAGTCAACCTTCTCGATCTACGACGCGGCCGACAGCCAACGGCTGATGGGCATGGTGATCCGAGACCTCGACCTTGACCCAAAGCGGTACCCCGCCCGGGCGTTCACGGCCAAGGTGTCGGCGGCCAAGAACGAGCTGATCGATGAGGAGACGTACGCCGGACAGGTGGGCAACAACCATTACGAGCGGGTGGTCGCCTCGGCCTACACGATGTATCAGCAGCGGCTACGCGCCGCTAATGCGTTGGACTTCGACGACATCATCGGGATGACGGTCAATGTGCTGCAGGCCTTCCCGGCCGTACGTGAGCACTATCGGCGGCGGTTTCGTCACGTGTTGGTCGATGAGTACCAGGACACGAACCACGCCCAGTACACGCTGATCAAAGAGTTGGTCGGCGATGGCGGTGACAGCGATGACACGAGCGGCGATCACACCACCGGCGATGACGATCACGACCAGGAGCCCCTGGGCATAGCCGAGCTGTGCGTGGTTGGCGACGCCGACCAGTCGATCTATGCCTTCCGCGGCGCCTCGATCCGCAACATCGTCGAGTTCGAGCAGGACTACCCGCAGGCACGCACCATCGTGCTGGAGCAGAACTATCGCTCCACCCAGAACATCTTGCGAGCCGCCAACGCGGTGATCTCGCGCAACAACAGCCGGCGCGACAAGCGCCTGTGGACCGATGCGGGCAGTGGTGCGACGATTGTTGGCTACGTCGGCGACGACGAGCATGACGAGGCGTCGTTCATCTCCACCCGGATCGACACGTTGGCCGATGATCACGGGGTGCGTCCCGGGGACGTCGCGGTGTTCTATCGCACCAACGCTCAGTCGCGTGCGCTGGAAGAAGTGCTTGTTCGAACCGGAGTGCCTTACAAAGTGGTCGGCGGCACCCGTTTCTACGAGCGACGTGAGGTCAAGGACGCCTTGGCTTACCTACGGGTAGTCGCCAATCCCGCCGACGACGTGAACCTGCGCCGGATCATCAACGTGCCGAAACGGGGGATAGGTGACCGCGCGCAGGCGTGCGTCGCTGCTTTGGCCGCCCGCGAACGGATCCCGTTCGTGGCCGCTCTGGGCCGCCCCGCCGACGCACCTGGCATCGCCACCCGATCTGTAGCAGCGATCACGGCTTTCACCCAGTTGTTGGAGCAGATCGGTGATGTGGCGACCGATGAACAGCGCGGCGTCGGCGACCTGCTCGAGGAAATCCTGGATCGGTCTGGTTATCTGTCCGGCCTGCGTGCCAGCGCCGACCCCCAGGACGAGACCCGGGTGGAGAACTTGGCCGAGCTCGTGGCGGTGGGACGCGAGTTCGACGAGAACTACCCCGACGGGACCCTCGTCGAGTTCCTGGAGCAGGTCTCCCTGGTCGCGGACGCCGATCAGATTCCAGATCGGCCAGAGGGCGGGGGCGAGGGTCAGACAGCCGAGCAGCCTGGGAACGACGGTGGCGTCGTGACCTTGATGACCCTGCACACTGCCAAAGGGCTGGAGTTTCCCGTGGTTTTCCTGACCGGTATGGAGGACGGGACCTTTCCGCATATGCGCTCGCTGAACGACCCGGCTGAGCTGGAAGAAGAGCGCCGACTGGCCTACGTAGGGATCACCCGTGCACGTGAACGGTTGTTCATCAGCCGGGCGGGCAGCCGGTCGGCGTTCGGGGCCCCGCAGTGGAACCCGCCCTCGCGGTTCCTCGACGAAATTCCCGAGGACTTGCTCAACTGGGAGCGCACCGATGCCGATCGCCGCACCGCGGCTGGACGCCCCAGCGCCTCCAGTCGTGCCGGCGTCGTCCGCCTCAACCCACGAGGAAGCAACCGCCCGACAGACGCCCCGCATGTCTCATCGCTGGCCGTGGGTGATCGGGTCACTCATGACTCGTTTGGCCTCGGCACCGTGTCCCGGGTCGAGGGCAGCGGGGACAACATGATGGCGCACGTCGATTTCGGCGAAACAGGGGTCAAACGGCTGCTACTGCGCTTTGCGCCGCTCGAAAAGCTGTAGCCAGGCCATTCCGGAGCTGAGAGCCGACCTCCTACACGATCGTGGCGGTGTGCCCAGCACGCGTGGTTACAGCAGGCCGCGTCTGGTGAGCCAGGGCCGCGGATTGACGCGATCGCCGTCCGGGCCGCGCACTTCGAAGTGCAGGTGGGCGCCGGTGCTGCTGCCCGAGTTGCCGACCCGGCCGATCACGGCGCCGGACCGCACGACGTCGCCCTCGTCGACTGAGATCTTCGACAGATGCCCGTAGCTGACTTCGGTGCCATCGGCCAGGGTGATTCGGAGGTGATATCCCAGGCCGCTGTTGTAGGAGGCGGTGGTCACGGTTGCGTCGGTGACCGCGAACAACCGATGTCCGACCTCGGCCCCAAAATCCATACCGTGATGCATCCGACCCCAGCGTTGACCGTATCCGGAGGTGATCCGAGCGCCTCGGATAGGGAACGTGAAGGCTGCGTTACGAAGCTCTCGGGCCACCTTCCGCTCGACCTTGCTACTCGCCGTCGCGGCCGATGCTAGGGCGGACTCGCCCCCGAACGCGGCCACGCGCTGCAGCCCGCCTCCCCCGATACTGCTGAGCATCGGTCGGGTCCCGCTGCGGGATGGAGCGGACGCTGACCGGATCATCGCCCCCGTGACGGGCTTGACGAGCGCCACCTCTGCTGGCTCCGCGCCCCTGATATCGGTGCCAGCCGTGGCTTGCTCGACCGACCCTTCGGGCGTGATCACCTGACCCGCTCCCACGAGCACTGTTGCGGCGATGACCCCCGGCATAATCCGAGAGGCGAAGTCCGTGAGAGCCGCGCGGCGCCGATGGACATCGTGCTTGCCGGCACCGTCGGTTTCTGAGCGATTGCGGGCAGCATTGCGTTGGCGACGATCATTCTTGGCGCGCAAGGATCCTCCACTGTGACAGGGTGATCGCGAGCCGAGCGCGGTTGAGTCACGGTGCGTTCGACACGATCGCAGTATCGTGACCATATCGGAACATTGCGTCAACGCTCGGAGCCGCAGGTCATCCCTGACCCAAGCGGAGGTACTCGCGAGTGCGCTAACCTGCCAGGCATGTCCGAAGCTCCGTTACGCGTGGTCGTCGCCAAGCCCGGTCTGGACGGCCACGACCGTGGAGCGAAGGTGGTGGCCAGAGCGTTGCGCGACGCAGGCGTGGAGGTGATCTACACCGGGCTGCACCAGACACCCGAGCAGATCGTCGAGGCCGCCATCGCCGAAGACGCGGACGCTGTTGGCCTCTCCGTGCTCTCTGGAGCGCACATGACGTTATTCGCCAAGGTGATCGACCTGCTCAAGTCACAGGAGGCCGAGGACATCGTGGTGTTTGGCGGCGGCATCATCCCTGAGGCCGATATCCCGCTGCTGCACGACATGGGAGTGGCCCGCGTCTTCACCCCGGGAGCAACAACCGGGGAGATCACTTCGTGGGTCAGCAACGAACTGGCGGCCCACTGATCCCATCCGGCTCCAGCCTTTCGCGCACCCAACCAATGATCGGAAAGTGATTTCGTGGATCTGTTCGAATATCAAGCACGCGACATGTTTGAGGCCCACGGCGTGCCCGTACTGCCCGCTGAGGTCATCACCGACGCTGGCTCGGCAGCAGAGGCAGCCCAGCGGATCGGATCAGGCAGCGGTGGCGTCGTGGTCGTGAAGGCGCAGGTCAAGACGGGTGGTCGCGGCAAAGCCGGCGGGGTGAAGTTGGCTAAGGGACCTGAGGAGGCGCACCGAGCCGCCAACGACATCCTGGGGATGGACATCAAGGGGCACACCGTCGAACGGGTGATGATCGCGGCAGGGGCGAAGATCGAGGAAGAATACTACTTCTCCATCCTGCTGGATCGCAGCAACCGTCGTTTGCTGGCGATGTGCAGCAGGGAAGGCGGTGTCGAGATCGAGAAGCTCGCGGTCGAGCGTCCGGAGGCGCTGGCCCGCGTCGCTGTCGACCCACTGCGAGGCATTGACGATGGGGTGGCGGCCGAGATCGTGGACAAGGCTGGGTTCGCATCTCCTGACGCTGACAAGATCGCCGATGTTCTGAAGGCATTGTGGGTGGTCTACCGGGACGAAGACGCCACCTTGGTAGAGGTCAATCCGCTGGTCAAGACCGAGGAGGGCGAGATCATCGCCCTCGACGGAAAGGTCAGCCTCGACGCTAACGCTGAGTTCCGGCATGAAGGTCACGCCGGGCTGGAAGACAAGGGCGCCAGTGATCCTCTGGAGGCCAAGGCCAAGGCCAAAGATCTGAACTACGTGAAGCTTGATGGCAATGTGGGGATCATCGGCAATGGGGCGGGGTTGGTGATGTCGACGCTGGACGTGGTCGCCTACGCCGGTCAAGACCTGAGCGAGAGTGGCGAGGTGTTGGCCAAGCCCGCCAACTTCCTGGACATCGGCGGCGGTGCCTCAGCGCAGGTCATGGCTGATGGTTTGGATGTCATCCTCGGGGATGACCAGGTGCAGTCGGTGCTGGTCAACGTCTTCGGTGGAATCACCGCATGTGATGCGGTGGCCACCGGGATCGTCCAGGCCCTCGAGCTGTTGGGTCAGGCGGCAACCAAGCCGCTGGTGGTGCGTCTGGACGGCAACAACGTCGACGAAGGCCGCCGCATCCTGGCGCAGTCCGATCACCCGCTGGTCAGCACCGCCGACACGATGGATGGCGCCGCCCGCAAGGCCGCCGAGCTCGCCGCTCACCACACCCGCTGAGGACGAAGGAGGAACATCATGGCAATTTTTCTGGATCAAGACTCCAAGATCATCGTCCAAGGCATGACCGGTGGTGAGGGACGGAAGCACACCCAACGGATGCTGACCTCCGGGGCTGCGGTTGTCGGGGGAGTGAACCCGAAGAAGGGCGGCCAGCACGTCGACTTCGAGGACGGTGTCTCGGTGCCTGTCTTCGCGTCGGTGGGGGAGGCGATGGAGGCCACCGGTGGCAACGTCAGCGTCATCTTCGTGCCCGCCGCATTCACCAAGGCGGCCGTTGTCGAAGCCGTCGATGCGGCCATACCGCTCGCTGTCGTCATCACCGAAGGTGTTCCGGTCAAAGACTCTGCGGAGTTCTACTCTTATGCCACAGCCGCTGGCACAACCCGCATCGTCGGGCCCAACTGCCCCGGAGTGATCAGCCCGGGACAGTCCAACGCAGGCATCATCCCAGCTGATATCACCACCTCGGGCCCGATCGGGCTGGTCTCCAAGTCGGGCACCTTGACGTATCAGATGATGTTCGAGCTGCGCGACATCGGCTTCACAACGTGCGTCGGGATCGGCGGGGACCCGGTCATCGGCACGACCCATATCGACTGCCTCAAGGCCTTCGAAGAGGACGCGGACACCCAAGCCATCGTGATGATCGGCGAGATCGGCGGAGATGCAGAAGAACGCGCCGCCGACTACATCAAGGAGCACGTCACCAAACCGGTCGTGGGATATGTCGCGGGTTTCACCGCGCCCGAGGGCAAAACCATGGGGCATGCGGGGGCTATCGTGTCCGGGTCCTCCGGCACGGCCGAGGCCAAGAAGGATGCGCTGGAGGCTGCCGGCGTCAGAGTGGGCAAGACCCCTTCGCAGGCTGCAGAGTTGATGCGGGAGATCGTCGACGCACTGTGACCCGCCCGAGGTGAGCAACAACCGATGACACGCGCATCGGTGCGCCTGCGGCGATAGCGCTGATCGTCCGGCGACGATGGTTGTGTTATGACCGTTCAGAACCGACACCGCATCACCGACCCACGTCGACCCGACGTGGGAGCGGCGGCAGTGGGCGAGCGACTCCGGAGCCGACTCACGCGAAGCAGTGTCAGGAAACTGGGAGCTGCTGCCGCCGCCGGCTTTCTGGCCGCGCTCGTCGCCTGGTTCGTGGTGGCTGTCCCGGTGCTGGTCGCCTGGCTCGCCGACTCCCTGTCCACGGTGTCGGCCTGGCAAGCGCTTGGGTTCGCTGCCAGTGCGTGGGCCCTGGCACACGCCGGTGTCGTCCAGACGGCAGAGATGTCAGTGCAGATCACCCCTTTGCTGCTGACCCTCATACCCGTGGGGTTGTGTCGGTATGCGGCTGGGCAGGTGCTCACCGACGACGAATCAGCACCGACTCCCGCCACGATCGGCGGAATGCGGGCTGCTTGGGAAGGGATGCGTGCACCTGAGCTCGGTGTATTCATCGCGGGTTACGTCGCGATGGGCCTCGTCATCTGCGTTGGATCTGGGCTCGGGTCGGCACCGGCGTCGCCATGGTTTGCCCTGCCCGGCTTGATCCTGGTTCCGGTCGTCGGCATCGCCCTTGCCCTGCTGCGGGAGCACCGTCGAGAGCAGAACCCCACCATCGCTCGCGCACTACGCTGGCTGGCCGGGAGAGTTCCGGTGCTGGCTCGGCGCGGCCTCAAGCCCGCGGGTGAGGCGCTGAGCGCGCTCGGTGCCACTGCGGTGCTCGTCCTGGTTGCGGTGCTGGTGGTGCGTGCCGAACGAGTCGGCGGTCTTTATGCGGCACTCGATGCCGGCATCGCCGGTGTGGCGGTGTTGACGCTGGGTCAAGTCTTGTTCTTGCCGAACATGATCCTGTGGGTGCTCGGCTGGATGGTTGGCGCGGGGTTCACTGTCGGTACGGCGCACGTGGGTTGGGAAACCAGTTCCCCAGGCCAACTGCCGCTGGTTCCGGTGCTGGCCGTACTTCCTGAGCCTGGTTCCTTGCCCGGCTGGTTTTCGGTGGTCGGGTGTGTCCCGCTGCTCATCGGTGGTTGGCTGGGCTACCGCAGTGCCACGGCCGCTCCGCGACTGGCGTCGTGGTGGACCAAGGCGCAGGTTGCGCTGGCCAGCTGTGCGTGGGTCAGCGCGACGGTCCTGGTGCTCAGCTGGTTGGCGGTAGGGAGCCTGACCCCAGGCCTCCTCGGCACCATCGGCACGGCGCCGCTGCTGGCGACGGTGCTGCTCAGCGCAGAGTTGCTGATCGGTGCGGCAGTCGTCGTCACCGGTCTGCATGTTCGTCGCCGCACCCTGTGAACCGCAGACGCGCGGTGACCCGAGGGCGTATGCTGATCGGGCATTGCGTACGTCGAAGTCCGGTGAAAGCCCGGCACTGTCCCGCAACGGTGAATCCATCACACGCATGTCCCAGATGGTTCAGTCCGGTCGAACTCGCAATGCCTGAACCACTCAACCCTCGAGGACAGGGGTAGGTTCGACCGGCACAGGATCATTGTCGTTCGAGCAACCACCCTCGGCGACAAGGAGATTCTTATGCGATTTCGTGCCCTGGCCGCCCCGCTAGCCCTGTTCTTGGGCTTGTCGGCGTGCGGTTCCTCAGACACCGAGACTGCCGACGAACCGGCAGCAGACACCTCGTCCGACGATGGCACCCAGACCTCGGCCGCTGCCCAGGGGTTCCCGGTCACCGTGTCCTCGGATTCAGGAGAGGTCACGCTGGACCAGGCCCCCGCCAGCATCGTGTCGCTGTCCCCGACATCCACCGAGATCCTCTTCGCCATCGGTGCCGGGGAGCAGGTGGTTGCGGTGGACTCGCTGTCCACCTACCCCGAAGACACCCCGGTGACCGACCTTTCCGGGTTCGACCCGAACATCGAGGCGATCACGGCCTACGACCCGGATCTCGTGGTCATCAGCAATGATGCGAACGACCTCGTCGCCGGCCTCGGTGAGCTCGACATCCCGGTGATCGCGTTCGATGCGCCGGCTGACATCGAGGCCGGGTACGCACAGATGGCCGAGCTGGGCATCGCTACGGGACATGTCGACGAGACAGCTGCGGTCGTGGCGACGCTACGTGAGGAGGTCGACGCGGCTCTGGCCGAGGCTCCGGCTGACGCCTCGCCGCGCGTCTACCATGAGCTGGACAGCACCTACTACTCCGCCAGTTCCTTCGGGTTCGTCGGATCGGTGTATGCCGAACTGGGTGCCAGCAACATCGCCGATGAGGCAGACACCGACCAGTCCGGGTTCCCGCAGCTGACGGAAGAGTTCATCATCGCAGCCGATCCGGAGATCATTGTGATCACCGATCAGGTCGACTACACCGCCGACGACGTTGCCGAGCGTCCCGGCTGGGGTGAGATCACCGCCGTCCAGGAGGGCACTATCGTCACGGTCGACGCCGACATCGCCTCCCGCTGGGGCCCCCGCCTGCCGGAATTCATGAACACCGCGGCCGAAGCGTTAAACGCCGCGGCAGTCCCGACGAGCTAGCCACTGGCACACCGATGACCAACCACGACGCATTGCCCACACGATGTGTGGTCTCTGAGGCGTGTGATTGGCGATGACCCAGCAACGCGGCCTCGGCCTGCCTCAGGCCGACCCGAGCCCCGCCTCAGCGGCTGGGCCAGGGACGCTTGAGTTGCCCGAGCTCTCCGAGAAGGGGGCGTTCCGGCTGCGCCCGCGAGTGGTGCTGGTGACCTCTTCGATCCTCCTAGCGGTCCTGTTACTGTCCACCGCGAGCGGGGCAGCCGGCTTGCCGGTCTCCGGAGTGGTGCGCTCACTGCTCAACCTGATTCCGGGGGTGAGCGTGCCGACCACTCTCGATGCCCGATCCGAAGCGGTGCTGCTGCAGATTCGGCTCCCCCGGACGATCTTGGGGATGCTGGTCGGTGCTGCCCTCGGGATGGCGGGTGCTTCCTTCCAGGGGGTATTCCGCAATCCGCTGGCTGACCCCTACCTGCTCGGGGTCTCGGCCGGTGCCGGCTTCGGGGCCGTGCTGGCGCTGGGATTCGGACTGGACATCGGCTGGGGTGCTCTCTCAGCGGTTCCCGCTGCTGCCTTCCTCGGCGCCATCGTAGCCGTGCTGGCATCGGTACTCGTGGCCCGCGGTTCGTGGACCTCGCCGGCGACCTTGTTGCTCAGCGGAGTGGCAGTGGCGGCGCTGTTCTCGGCGGCTCAGACCTACGCGCTGCAGCGACTGGATGAGACCAAGGCCCGTGAGGTCTTGTCGTGGCTCTTTGGCCGGTTGGCGACGAGCGGGTGGGACCAGGTGCTGCTGTTGTTGCCCTATGTGCTGCTGTGCGGGGCAATCCTGATCGCCCTTCGCCGCCACCTTGACGTGCTGCGACTGGGAGATGAAGAAGCTCGCAGCCTAGGGTTGGACCCGGCCCGTTCGCGTCTCATCATTATCACCTCGGCGACGCTGCTGACCGCGGCGGCAGTTTCGGTCAGCGGGCTGATCGCCTTCGTCGGCTTGGTCGTGCCGCACATCGTCCGTCTGTTGACCAGCCATAGCTATCGCATCATCGTGCCCTTGTCGGCGCTGGTCGGTGCGTCCTTCTTAGCACTTGTCGATGTCTGGTCCCGCACGATTGTCGCGCCGGCCGAGTTGCCCGTCGGCATCATCACCGCGTTTGTCGGTGCTCCGTTCTTCGCCCTGGTGCTGCGCAGATCCCGGAGATCGGTATGAGAAATCTGAGGCAGCCGGCGGAGTCCACTGTGGCCCCTGCGCCACCGCAGTCTTCGCCGGTGGCGCTGTCCTGTCGCAACGCCGGTGTCAGCTACGGCAAGCACGTCGCTGTGGCGGGCGTCAGCCTTGATGTGCACGTCGGTGAGTGGCTGGCGGTTCTGGGTCCGAACGGAGCGGGCAAATCCACCCTGTTGCGGGCGGTCGCTGGTCTGGGTTCACATACCGGAGCCATCTCACTGCCCGACGGCAAGGCGCCCAGCGCAGCTGATATTGCCGTGATGCCCCAGTCACCGGTGTTGCCTGAGGGTATGAGCGTGGTCGAGTATGTGTTGTTGGGTCGCACCGCACACCTGGGTTGGCTAGCGCGGGAGTCGCGGCGCGACCACCACATCGTGGACAGCGTCCTGCACAGGCTGGGCTTGGCTGACTTCGCGCACCGGCAGGTCCTGGACCTGTCCGGAGGTGAGGCACAGCGAGTTGTCGTGGCCCGGTCGTTGGCGCAGCAAACGCCCATTCTGGCGTTGGACGAGCCGACCAGCGCCCTGGACCTCGGGCATCAGGTTCAGGTCCTTGAGCTGGTGGACGACCTGCGGCGTCGGGACGGCCTGAGCGTGGTTGCGGCGATGCACGATCTGACCAGCGCAGCCCGCTTCGCCGACCGGTTGTTGCTGATGCACCACGGGCGGGTGGTAGCCCTGGGATCGGCACCGGACGTGTTGCGGCCGGAGATTCTGTCCGAGGTCTATGCCACCCCGTTGACGGTGCTCCGGGTGGACGGCGAGTATGTGGTGCTGCCCGCGCCCCGCTCTGCGCGACACCCTGACGATCGACCTGGAGGATTGCCATGACTGGGAACGAGCCGCGCACGAAGAGGCCATATGACCGACGCGAGTTGCGCTCGGCGACCTCATTGGTGTTGGTGAACACCGGTCAGGGCAAGGGAAAGTCGACGGCCGCTTTCGGAACCTTGATGCGTTCGGTGGCTCGCGGGTGGCCGAGCGCAGTGGTGCAGTTCATCAAGTCCGGGACCTGGAACACCGGCGAAGAAACGCTGAGCAAGCAGATTGGCGTCGACTGGTTCGTCGCCGGCGACGGGTTCTCCTGGGAGTCCTCCGACATGGATGAGACCCAGGCCAAGGCGCTCGCCGCGTGGGAGTTCAGCAAAGACCTCATCGCCCAGGACAACCACCGGATGATCGTGCTCGATGAGGTGAGCTATCCGATGTCGTGGGGATGGATCGACCCGGGCGACGTCGCCAAGACACTCAGCGAGCGGCCTGAGCGTGTCTCAGTCTTCCTGACCGGTCGCAACATGGCCCCCGAAGTCATCGAAGTCGCTGACACGGTGACGGAGATGGTGAAGATCAAGCATGCCTTCGATCAGAAGATCCGGGCCCGCAAAGGCATCGACTATTGAGCGCTGCGATGATCGTGGTTGGAGCCACCAGCGGCGCGGGCAAGTCGACGGTCGCGGCCGCGCTGTGTCGTGCCTGGGCGCGGCAGGGCCACCGGGTAGCCCCGTTCAAAGCGCAGAACATGTCCAACCACAGCGCGGTCACCCCCGATGGCGGTGAGATCGGTCGTGCGCAGGCAGTCCAGGCGTACGCGGCGAGAGTCGAGACCGATCGCCGGATGAACCCGATCCTGCTCAAACCTTCACGAAATCGCAGCCACGTCGTCGTCCTCGGAGATGAGCTCGGCACGACCGATGCCCAGGGCTATGGTCAGATCGCCGCTGACCTACGTCCGACCGTGTTGCACGCCCTCGCCTCATTGCGCAAGGACTACGACCTTGTGGTGGCCGAAGGCGCGGGAGGGGCGGCTGAGATCAACTTGCTGGATCGGGATCTGGTGAACCTTCCTCTTGCCGCAGCGGCCGGCATCGCTGCCATCCTGGTGGTCGATATCGACCGCGGCGGGGCATTCGCGGCCGCGCACGGCACTATCGATCTGCTCCCGTTTCGGCTCAGGAAGCAGGTGGTAGGCATCATCTTCAACTCCTTCCGAGGTGAGGTCCGTCTGCTGGAGGACGGCATCGCCGAGCTGCAACACCGAGATGGCATTCCTGTCTTGGGCGTGTTGCCGCACCTGGGGGAGGCGCTGATGCTCGGCCTGGAGGACTCCCTGGACGTGCGCGCTGGTCAGGTCGTCGGCGCCGCGGCACCTGCCGCTGCGCAGACTGACAGGTCGAACGCCGACGCGGCTCGGGACCGCGCTCGGCCTCGCCGTCAGGTGCGCATCGCTGCAGTGCGATACCCGTCGTTGTCCAACCCCTCGGACCTGGACCCCTTCCTGATCGAGCCCGATGTGCAGCTGCGCTGGGTCGAGCATGCCCGCGACCTGGAGCCGGTCGACCTCGTGGTGCTGCCAGGCAGCCGGGCGACCGTGCGGGACCTGGCCTGGTTGCATGCCCACGGCTTCGACGTGGCCCTCCGGCACACGGACGCTGCGATTGTGGGGCTATGCGGCGGATACCAGATGCTCGGCCAGCAGATCATCGACGATGTCGAGTCCGGTGAAGGTCGCGTTGCCGGTTTGGGACTGTTGTCGGTGCGCACGGTCTTCCAGACACCCAAGATCGTGCGCCGAAGTGCGGGATGTAGTGTTCGGGACCGCGTTGAGTCTGGAATGAGCATCTCCGGGTATCAGATCCGATGGGGGCGACCGCAGGTGGTCGGCCAAGCACACAGCTGGCTCCAGATCGACGGCAGCGCCGAGGGAGCGTGGGAGCACAACGGCCGGATCGTCTGTGGCACGAGCGTGCACGGGCTGTTCGACAACGACGGCTTCCGCAGACGGTTCCTGTCGCAGATCGCGCAGTCGCAGGGCCGGGACTATGTGGCCAACGGCCGCGGGTACGACCAGGCCCTCGACGATCACGCCGAGATGCTGGCTGACTGGGCCGAAGCGCACCTGGATCTCGACGCCCTGTTGACTCATGCGCAAGGGGCGACGCCGGTGGGGCAAGAACCGGGATGGTGACCACTGCGGTGCTCGCACCTGAGCTGCTAGCGCCTACTGCGCTGCACCGAGGCCTGCTCGTCTGGCGCTGGCCGACGCCGATGACCTTGTTGACCTCATCCTCGGTGCACGGCGGCATGCGCGAATGCACGTCGCTCATCAACTTCGGCGTGGACCTGATGTATGGGCGAACGGACCTGGCAGCGCACGCCAACGAGATCGGCGCGGAGCTCGGACTGACCGAGAGGTCCCCAGCGCTGCTCACGGCGGCAAACGTGCACGAGTACGGAACCGGGGAGTTCGGGGGCGTACTGGCCAATGCCACCGTCGGCGTGACAAAACCCACCTGGGCCGCCGACCCTGGCGGTGGCTGGAATCACTACGTGCTGGGCACCATCAACATCGTGGTCCAGGTGCCCGTGAGGCTGTCGACAGCCGCGCTGGTGGGGGCCGTGATCACGGTGACCGAGGCCAAGGCGCAGGCACTGATCGAGCATCGCGTGCCCGGCACCGGGACAGCTAGTGATGCCGTAGCGATCGTCTGCCCCGGTCAGCGAGATCCGGGGGGTGGGGAGGAGCCCTTTGCCGGCCCCCGCTCGGCCTGGGGCTCGCAGATAGCTCTTGCGGCTCATGCTGCAGTGACCGACGGCTTGGTTTCGGGCCGAAGAAGCGGCGAAGGCGGCGTCACGAGCAACGACGGCGAAGGGGCCCGCTGATGATGGTGTTGGTTTTGGGCGGCACCCGGTCCGGGAAGTCGGCCGTCGCCGAGTCGTGGATCGAGGGTCTGGCCAAAGGACAGACTGTCACCTACCTCGCCACGGCTTTCGTACAGCCCACGGATACGGACCACATGGCGCGGGTCGCTCGGCACCAGCAACGTCGTCCGGATCATTGGGTCACCGTTGAGCCGGACGACGAAGGCGGTGACACGTTGTCGCACGCGCTTCAGACCGTCAGCGGCCCAGTCCTGCTGGACTCGTTGGGCACGTGGGTGGCGAGGCACCACGACGGCAACGAGGACTTCGCGATCGATATCGCGCCATTGCTCGACGCTCTAGCGGGCAGAACAGACCACACGGTCGTGGTCACTGAAGAGGTCGGGATGTCGGTGCACGCTCCGTCTGCACTGGGTCGCCGGTACACCGATGTTCTCGGCGCGCTCAATCAGCGCGTTGCAGGCATCGCTGATCGCTGCGCGCTCGTCGTGGCCGGGCAGGTCCTCCCATTGTCGGCGCCGCGACCGTGGTAGAAATCGACCCTCGATGAGCCGACGCTCCCGAAGAGCGACCGGCGTGGTCGGCGGCGTGGCCTGGGATCGGGTGGTGGGCGAGCCGCCGTCGTCGTGGCATCCGGTCGCCTGGTTCGGTCGCGCGATGCTGCGACTCGAGCAGCACACGTGGGCAGATGCCCGACTACCCGGCATCCGGTATGCGCTCGTGGGAGTGGCTTTCGGCACCGGGTCAGGCGCGGTCGTCGGGTCCACCTCCGCGGCACTCGGGGTCTGCATCGCCGGGACCGAGTTGCGGCGCGTCGCTGCGAGTATCGAGGCTGCACTGCGCGATGGTGATCTCGACCGGGCACGCAGCCTGCTGCCCGCGCTGGTCGGGCGGGATCCGAGCTCTCTCGATGAGTCCCAGATCTGCGCGGCGGTGATCGAATCTCTGGCTGAGAACACCGTTGATGCGGTGATCGCGCCGATGTGTTGGGCGTGGTGGTGGGGTGCGCCCGGTGCCGGGGCCTACCGAGCGATCAACACCATGGACGCCATGGTGGGTCACCACAGCGAGCGATACGAACGCTTCGGGTGGGCAGCAGCGCGCCTCGATGACGTAGCGAACTTTGTGCCGGCACGGGTGTTCGCCGCCTTGATCGCGCTGACTGCCCCGCGACGCAGCCGCGAAGTGTGGCGCATCGTACGGCGCGATGCCGGCAAGCACCCGTCCCCGAATGCCGGCGTCGCCGAGAGCGCAGTCGCCGCGGCGCTGGGGTTACAGCTCGGTGGGACGCTGCGCTATGGCGACCGCGTCGAGCACCGGCCGCTGCTTGGCGACGGCTGCGCGCCTGGGCATGAGGATGTGGGGGCGGCTATCTCGCTCACCTCACGAACCGAGGCGCTGCTGACACTGGCTGCAGGGATGATCGCTGTGAGCCCCGGGTTCGTGTCGGGGAATGGGTGGGTGCGCGGGAGGCCGACTCAGCACGATTGCCATGAGGTCGTTAGGAGGCAGCATGGCGCTACATTTGTCGCGTGTCTGACACTCCTGAGAAAGCGCTCGAGCCGGTCTCCGTGGTGGTGCTGATCTCCGGTGGCGGGAGCATCCTGGGCGCCCTGATCGAAGCGTGCGCCGAGCCAGGGTATGGCATCCGGATCGCGGCTGTGGGCTCCGACCGTGAAGGCGCACCGGGCTTGGCTCGCGCTGCGGCTGCCCAGATACCGACCTTTGTGGTGCGCCGCGGCGACTACCCGAGCCGCGAAGAGTGGGATCACGGGCTGGCGACCGCACTTGCTCTGCACCACCCAGCACGCGGTCAAGAGTCCTCGAAGGACGGTACCGAGATGCCGTGGGTCATCAGCGCGGGCTTCATGAAGCTTCTCGGACCCGCGGTACTGGGGCGTTTCCGCGTCCTGAACTCCCACCCTGCGTTGTTACCCGCCTTCCCCGGTGCGCATGGGGTTGCCGACGCGCTGGCGTACGGGGTGAAGGTCACTGGGACCACCATCCATCTCGTGGACGCGGGGGTGGATACCGGGCCGATCGTGGCTCAGCGCGCAGTGCCGGTGCGGAGCGATGATGACGAGGCCAGTTTGCACGAACGCATCAAGGTCGTCGAGCGTAGCCTCATGGTGCACACCGTGCGGCAGATCACTACCGGTCGCTACACCCTGATCGACAGAAAGGTCACTCTCACGTGAACTCTGCTAGCCCAGCAACCCCACTCCTGGCAGCGGCCAGTGGTGAGTCGCAGTCCCACCCGCATCGACCGATCCGCCGAGCCCTGATCTCGGTCTACGACAAGACCGGGCTGGAGGACCTGGCGACCGCCCTGCACGACGCGGGGGTCGCTCTGGTCAGCACCGGATCGACGGCTGCGACGATCACCGCCGCCGGGGTGCCGGTCACGCCGGTGGAAGAGGTGACGCGGTTCGCCGAGTGTCTCGATGGACGGGTCAAGACCCTCCATCCGGGGGTTCACGCTGGTCTACTGGCCGATACCACCAACCCCGAACACGTTGCCTCGATCAAGAGTTTGGGCATCGAGAGCTTCGACCTGCTGGTGGTCAACCTGTATCCCTTCACCCAGACGGTGGCTGCCGGGACCGAGCAGGACGGGTGCATCGAGCAGATCGACATCGGTGGCCCAGCGATGGTGCGTGCGGCCGCCAAGAATCACCGCAGCCTTGCCGTGGTCGTCGACCCCGCGGCATACCCGGATCTGGTGGACGCGGTCCACCGGGGCGGTCTGACGCTGAAGGCTCGCCGGCGCCTGGCAGCTTTGGCCTTCGCGCATACAGCGACGTACGACACTGCGGTTGCCCAGTGGATGGCCGATCAGTTCCTCGAGGCTGAGCCCGAGCCAGTCCTCGGTGAGAACGTGCCGCCGTCCACGCCTTTCCCAGCGCAGTTGAGCGCTTCGTGGGCCCTACACGATGTGCTGCGCTATGGGGAGAACCCCCATCAGCAGGCAGCGGTCTATGCGGCGCAGCCGAAGGGGCCGTTCAGCGAGAATGTGGGGGTGGCAGGCGCCGAGCAGCTGCACGGCAAGGCCATGTCCTACAACAACTACGTCGACGCGGACGCGGCGCTTCGGGCCTGCCGAGACCAGGGGGACCAGCCGTGCGTGGCGATTATCAAACACGCGAACCCGTGCGGAATCGCCGTCGGCGACACCATCGCCGAGGCGCACGCCCGGGCCCACGACTGTGACTCGGTCTCGGCATACGGAGGTGTCGTCGCCGCCAACCAGGCAGTAAGCCCCGCGATGGCCCGCGCCCTTGCCGAAATCTTCACCGAAGTCGTCATCGCGCCGGGGTTCGAGCCTGAGGCACTGTCGATCCTGCAGTCCAAGAAGAACGTTCGACTGCTGCGGGTGTCCTCGGCTGCTGCTGGTCCCGTCACCGAAGGTCGACTGATCGACGGAGGGCTGCTGATGCAACAACGTGACGACGTCGACGCGGTCGTTGCCGAGGGTGGCGATGACGTCAGCCGGTGGCGCCATGTGGCGGGGCCGCTGGCCGAGCCAACACAGCTGGCCGACCTGATCTTTGCCTGGCGGGCCTGTCGTAGCGTGAAATCGAACGCGATCCTGCTTGCCGGTGCTGGCGCTACGGTGGGAATCGGGATGGGGCAGGTTAACCGGGTGGACAGTTGCCGCCTTGCGGTTGCTCGAGCCGCAGACCGGGCCGTGGGAAGTGTGGCCGCCTCCGATGCCTTCTTCCCCTTCGCCGACGGGCTGCAGGTCCTGCTCGAGGCTGGCGTCAGGGGTGTGGTCGCGCCAGGCGGCTCGATCCGGGACGACGAAGTAATCGAAGCGGCCGAAGCGGCCGGGGTGACTCTGTACTTCACTGGGACGCGACATTTCGCGCACTGAGACAGGTCTCTGTCGGCCCTTTGTCGTGGCGCTCGCTGTTGCGGTGCTGGCTGGGAGCATGGTGGCCGTGCAATCTCGGCTGAACGGCACCTTGTCCCAGAGTTTGGGCAGTTCGCTGGCTGCGGTGGCCAGCTTCGGCACCGGTTTGCTGTTGCTCAGCACGCTGCTCGCAACACCGGTGTTTCGGACCCATCTGAGGCGCGTGCCCCAGGCGCTGCGAGCGCACCGGCTGCGGTGGTGGCAGGTGCTGGGAGGTATCGGCGGCGGGTTGTTGGTGTCGACCCAGACGTATGCAGTCCCGCTGATCGGTGTCGCAGCCTTCCTGATCGCCGTGATCGGGGGACAGACGACGAGCGCGTTGCTGGTCGATCGGCTGGGGTGGGGCCCGGCGGCGCCGATGGCCCTGAGTCGAGCGCGGATACTTGCCGTCGCCATATCGCTCGTCGGTGTGATCCTCGCCGCGTCGGCTGCACCGAGCGGTGGCAGCGCCCTGGGCTGGGCCGGCGCGGTTCCGGTGGCGGTCGCGTTCGGAGTGGGGTTGTTGGGCTCGATCCAGTACGCCCTCAACGGCCGAGTGAGTGTCATCACTGCTGATCCGATAGCAACCGCCTGGATCAACTTCTCGGTGGGGTTCAGTGCGGTCCTTCTTATCGCGGCTGTGCCGCTGGCTGTCGGCCGGTTCACCCTGCCGCAGACCTGGGCTGCCCCGTGGTGGGCATGGTGCGGAGGAGCCTGCGGAGTCGTCTTCATCGCCGGGGCGGCGTGGGCGGTTCAACACACTGGGGTTCTGGTTTTCGGCTTGGTGGCGGTGGCCAGTCAGACATCTGTAGGGATAGCCCTCGACCTGACCAATCCCGCGATCAGCGAACGGGTGGGGCCGATGTTGCTCCTCGGCACGTTGATGGCGTTCCTCGGAGCAGTGGTGGCTGCGCTCGGGGCCCGGAAGTCGCGCCTGCCACGGCGAGGGCTCCGCGACCCGGTCACGGCCTGAGCGTCCGCGGGGCACCGGCTGGATAGAGTGCCTGATATGAGCGCGAAAATCCTGGATGGCAAGGCCGTTCTGAGCGACATCAAGACTGAGCTGACCACACGCGTTGAGGCCCTGGCGCAGCAGGGCCAGCGCCCAGGACTGGGCACCGTCTTGGTGGGGGAGGACCCAGGGAGTGCGTGGTATGTGGGTGCTAAACACCGCGACTGCGCTCAGATCGGCGTTGCGTCGATCCGGCACGATCTGCCTTCCGACGCATCGCAGCAGCAGGTCGAAGAGCTCATCGACACGCTGAACGCCGACCCGGACTGCACGGCATACTTGATCCAGCAGCCCACCGGTCTGGATGAGTTTGCTCTGCTGTCCCGGGTGGATCCGGTCAAGGATGTCGATGGGCTGCACCCGATCAACCTCGGCTCTTTGGTGATGGGCACACCGGCGCCGCTGCCGTGCACGCCGGTTGGTGTCGTGGAGCTGCTGCGGCGTCACCAGGTGCCGATTGCTGGGGCACATGTGGTGGTGGTCGGTCGGGGTTTGACGGTTGGACGTCCGCTCGGCCTGATCCTGACCAGACGCAGTGAGAACGCGACCGTCACCATGTGTCACACGGGCACGAAGGACTTGGCCGATCACGTGCGTTCGGCCGACATTGTCGTCTCGGCCGCCGGGGTGCCCGACCTGATCACGGCGGACATGGTCAAGCCCGGCGCTGCCGTGCTTGACGTCGGCGTGGCACGTCGAGACGGCAAGATCGCAGGCGACGTCGCGAAGGATGTAGCGCAGGTCGCCGGATGGTTGTCCCCGAATCCAGGGGGCGTAGGCCCAATGACGCGGGCCATGCTTTTGCGCAACGTTGTCGAGGCGGCCGAACTGGCGGTGAGCCGGGCCAGTGAGTCAGGCACGTGAGCAATGAGCATCTCGGGTGGCGGGTCACCCAGCCGCTCGGCGCCTGGTGGGTGCTGCCCGTTGGGCTGATCATCTCGCTGCTGTTGTTGATCGGTATTGGGCTTCGGAGTTTCGGCTACGCCATGGCTGTGACGTTGGCGGTCAGCGCGTTGCTGCGGCTGCTGCTTCCGCAGACTCGAGCCGGTGGGCTGATCGTGCGGTCTCGGGCGTGGGATGTGGCGCTCCTGCTCGCCTTGGCCGGGGCAACCGCGGTCCTCAGCGCAAGCCTGGTCATCCGCTGATCGTTGACTCTCGGCTCAACTCGATGTGATCCTGCTGAGTCCGACGTCGTCGCTCGTGCTCAGGCGTCACTGGTCAGATAGGCGTGGACCTGCTCGGCTATGCGTTCCGGAGAATCTGCGACATCGACCACCAACCCCGTCTCATCCGGCTCCAAATCCTCCAGGTCGGCGAACTGTGAGTCGAGCAGTGAGCTCGGCATGAAGTGATCACGGTCTTCTGTCCGCTGGAGTAGCAGGTCGCGATCCCCGGTGAGATGCACAAAGAGAGTGCCCGGTCCGCCGGCGCTGAGAATATCTCGATACGAACGGCGTAGCGCCGAACAGGTCAGCACGGTTGACTGTCCTTGATCGTGTCGCTCTCGGGTCCAACCAGCCAGGATGCCGAGCCACGGCCACCGATCGGCATCGGTCAAAGCCTCACCGCTGCTCATCTTGTCTCGGTTCGCTTGAGGGTGGTGGTCATCACCTTCCCCAAACTCCCAGCCAAGCCGATCAGCGATGGCCTGCGCAATGGTGCTTTTGCCTGATCCGGACACGCCCATCACGACCAGATGCGTGGGCGATCCAGACGGCCCAGTGGTGCTCACTAGAACACCACCCACAGCAGACACGCGATGGCGAAGACGGACAGTCCGAGCGTAGTCTCGATGACAGTCCATGTCTTCAGGGTGGTCTTGACGTCCATTCCGAAGAAGCGGCTCACCAACCAGAAGCCGGAGTCGTTCACGTGGGACAGCACGGTGGCACCGGCCGCGATCGCCAGCACCACAGGAACGATCTGCAGGTTGGACAAGTCGGCCGAGGCCACCGCTGCGGAGATCAGACCGGCGGTAGTTGTCAGTGCCACGGTGGCCGAGCCCTGTGCCACACGCAGGATAGTGGAGATGAGAAAGGCTGAGACCACGAGCGGGAGCCCGAGGTCGGCCAGGCTCGACTCCAACACGGTCCCGATGCCGCTCGCTCGCAGCACTCCGCCGAACATCCCGCCCGCACCCGTGATCAGAATGATCGCGCAAATCGGGGCGAGAGCGTCGTTGAGCAGGGACTCGATCTCTGCCAAGGTGCGCCCTCGCATACCGAGGGTGTAGGTCGCGACCAACAAGGTGATGAGCAACGCGACCGGCGTCTGACCGAGAAGTACCAACAGGTCGACGCCGAACCCCTCTTCGGCCAGTGACCCAGTGACGCGCAGGGTGGTCAGTGTTGTGTTCAGGGCTATCAAGACCAGGGGGAGCAGCAGGATGCCGAGCACCGCGGCAAACGTGGGAGGTGCGGTGGTGCGAGTCTTGGTAGCCGTGGTCGTCCCGCCCTCGCCTTCCTCTCCCGCTGCACCGCCTTCGGCGCTATCCGCGTCTGCCTCATTGTCGGCGTCCTTGCCGGGGCGCATGATGTCGGTGATGGGGACGTAAATCTTGCCCGCATAGGCAGTGGTCACCAGGTAGACCCCGACATACCAGGCAATGAACGCCACGGGCAACCCCACCAAGAGGGTGAGACCGACACTGCCGCCCAGTTGGGTCACCGCAGTCACCGGGCCGGGATGCGGCGGCACGATTGCATGCATAGCCGCAAACGCGCCTGCCGTCGGCAGCGCATACATCAGCACCGAACCGCCGAACTTCCGCGCCACCGAGAAGATGATCGGGAGGAAGACCACCAGACCGGCGTCGAAGAAGATCGGCAGACCAAAGAGGAGGGCCGCGATGCCCAGAGCGAAGGGCGCTCGCTTCTCACCGAATCGGTTGATCATCGTGTCGGCCAGCACCTGGGCCCCGCCAGTCACCTCCAGAACGCGCCCGATCATAGCCCCGAGACCCACGAGCAATGCCACGGCTCCCAAGGTTCCGCTGAACGCCTCGATCGCTACCGCTGGCACATCCTCCAGCGGTATCCCTGCAACGACTGCCGTCACGAAACTGACCAGAATCAGCGCTACGAAGGCATGCATTCGTAGCGAGATGATCAGCACCAAGAGGACGACCACCGCCAACGCGGCGATGGTCAGCATCATTGCGGCGCCGTACGCCGGCTCCATGGTCTCCATGACTCCCTCTCCTATGGTGAGAACCACTGCGTTCTCAGCGCACGTTCAGGGTAGGACACGAGCAGAAACCCGGCAACGCGAGATTCCGAGGCTGGATACCGGGGTTGTCAGACTGTTCCGAGGAGGCTGACTACCGGGGTTTGTCGAACTTCTCCCAGGCTGACAAGTCGTGGGGCAGCTGCACAAAGCCGCGGCGAACCGAGTCCGCTCGGTCTAGTCGCCGAGCAGTCCGAGGCCGCGGACGGTGTCGCGTTCCTGTTCCAGCTCGGACACCGAAGCATCGATGCGCGTCCGCGAGAAGCTGTTGATCTCGAGGTCCGGCACGATCGACCATTCACCGTCGCTGACCGTCACTGGGAAGGATGACATCACACCTTCGGGCACGTTGTACGACCCGTCTGAGCAGACAACCATGGAAGTCCAGTCGCCTGAGACGGTGCCCCTCACCCAGTCGCGCGTGTGGTCGATTGTGGCTGCCGCGGCCGAGGCGGCGGACGATGAGCCGCGGGCCTCGATAATGGCTGCGCCCCGCTTGGCCACGGTCGGGATGAAAGTGTCCTCGAGCCAGGCCTGGTCAGCGACCATCTCGGCAGCGTTGCTGCCGCCAACGGTGCAGTGAAAAAGGTCGGGGTACTGCGAGGCGGAGTGGTTGCCCCAGATCGTCATCCGCTCAATGTCGGTGACCGGCTTGCCGGTGCGCTGGGAGAGCTGAGCCACGGCGCGGTTATGGTCCAGGCGGGTCAGCGCGCTGAAGCGTGAACTGGGGATGTCGGGAGCGTTGCTCATCGCGATCAGAGCATTGGTATTGGCGGGGTTGCCGGTCACCGTGATACGCACGTCGTCGGCTGCATGATCGTTCAACGCCTTGCCTTGCCCGGTGAAGATGCCACCGTTGGCCTCAAGGAGATCGCTGCGCTCCATTCCCTTGGCTCGGGGGCGTGCGCCGACCAGCAGGGCGATGTTCACCCCGTCGAACACCGTGTTGGGGTCATCGCCGATCTCGACGCCGTGCAACAAGCCGAAGGCGCAATCGTCCAGCTCCATGACGACGCCCTCGAGTGCCTTGAGCGCGTCCGGAATCTCAAGCAGGCGGAGCTCGACGGGGGTGTCCTTGCCGAGCATCTCGCCGGACGCGATGCGGAAGAGCAGGTTGTAGCAGATCTGGCCGGCGGCGCCGGTGACTGCCACCTTGACTGGGGTGCGATCCACGGTGTCCATTCCCAACTGGTCGTGAGCGTGCGGTCTCCTGGAACGGTAGCAGCGGGAGGCCCGGGGCTGTCGCGCGTAAGTCGTGGGGCAGGGCGGCACCGAGCGTGAGGCGATAGCCTGAATGGCGCACTGTCCTGGCCGCCCGCTGACTTGAGCTGAAGACCCACAGGAGTTGTTGCTCGCGATGTCGACCATCACCTACACCGTCACTGATGAAGCCCCGATGCTCGCCACCCACTCGCTGAAGCCGATCGTGGAAGCCTTCTGCGCGACGGCCGGGATCGAGGTGGAGACCAAGGACATCTCGCTGGCGGCGCGCACGATCGCGGCGTTCAACGACCTTCTGCCCAGTGGTCAGCAGGTGCCGGATGCGTTGGCCGAGCTGTCCGAGCTGACCGGTTCCGCGCAGGCCAACATCCTGAAGCTGCCCAACATCAGTGCTTCGCTACCCCAGTTGAAGGCGGTCATCACAGAACTTCAGGGTCAGGGGTATGACCTGCCGGACTATCCGGACTCGCCGGAGAGTGAGCGCGAACAGGATGTTCAGCTCCGGTACGACTCTGTGAAAGGTAGCGCGGTCAACCCAGCACTGCGGCAGGGAAACTCTGATCGACGCGCTCCCGGACCGGTGAAGAAGTTCGCTCGGTCGCACCCTCATTCGATGGGTACGTGGTCGCGGGATTCCAAGAGCAACGTGGCGACGATGAGCGAGGGCGACTTCCGGCACAACGAGCGGTCGGTGGTGATCGCGGCGGACGACACTCTCAGCATCGAGCACGTGGCTGAGTCGGGCAAGGTGAGCACACTGAAGGACGGGCTCGAGGTGCTGAAAGGTGAGATCGTCGACGCCAGCGTGCTGCGCGTGGATGAGTTGCAGGGGTTCCTGCGCAAGCAGATAGCGCGTGCGCAGGAGGAGGGCGTGTTGTTCTCCGTGCACATGAAGGCAACCATGATGAAAGTTTCGGACCCGATCATCTTTGGTCACGCCGTGCGAGCGTTCCTGCCCGGAGTGTTCGAGGAGTACGGAGAGGAGTTGGCTAGGGCGGGGATCAACCCCAACAACGGACTGGCTGCGATCCTCAGCGGCCTCGAGGCGCTTCCAGAGGATCGTGCGCAAGCCATCCGATCCTCCATAGAGGAGGGGCTGAGCGCGGGACCGGCGATGGCAATGGTCGACTCTGACAATGGGGTCACCAACCTGCACGTGCCGAGCGATGTGATCGTTGACGCCTCGATGCCCGCAATGATTCGCACGTCCGGCCAGATGTGGGCGCCTGACGGTTCGCCGCAGGACACGTTGGCGGTGATCCCGGATAGTAGCTATGCCGGTGTCTACCAGACTGTGATCGAGGACTGCCGCGCGCACGGGGCCTTCGATCCGAGGACCATGGGCTCTGTGCCCAATGTGGGTCTGATGGCCCAGAAGGCTGAGGAGTATGGCAGCCACGACAAGACGTTCGAGATCGAGTCTGCCGGGAACGTGCGGGTGGTCAATACGGCTGGCGAGGTGCTCCTCCAGCACGACGTCGCGGAGGGTGACCTCTGGCGGGCGTGCCAGACCAAAGATGTGCCAGTGCGCGAATGGGTCGCGCTGGCGATAGCTCGGGCGCGGGCCACAGGGAAGCCGGCCATCTTCTGGCTGGATGAGACTCGTGCTCACGACCGTGAGCTCATTGCGAAGGTCAAGAACTACCTTGAGGCCGGAGACGTCGAAGGGCTTGAGATCGACATCATGGCCCCCGTGGAGGCGACTCAGCTCACGCTGGACCGGGTCCGGGACGGTGAAGACACCATCTCGGTCACCGGCAACGTCCTGCGCGACTATTTGACAGACCTGTTCCCCATCTTGGAGCTAGGCACCAGCGCCAAGATGCTGTCGGTCGTACCCCTCATCAGTGGCGGAGGGTTGTTCGAGACAGGAGCCGGTGGATCGGCGCCGAAGCATGTGCGGCAACTGACCGAGGAGAACCACCTGCGCTGGGACAGCCTGGGCGAGTTCTTGGCGCTGGGTGCCAGTCTGCAACACCTGGGTGGGGCCCAGGACAACGAGAAGGCATCGGTGCTCGCGCAGGCATTGGACGTGGCGACCGAAAAGGTGCTGAGCGAAGGGCGCTCGCCCAGCCGGAAGGTTGGCGACATCGACAACCGGGGCTCCCACTTCTACCTGGCCCTGTACTGGGCTCAAGCGTTGGCGGAGCAGGCTGAGGATGAGGACCTGTCGTCGGCTTTCGGCTCGTTGGCGACGAACCTGGCTGAGGCAGAGGAGAAGATCGTCGAGGAGTTGGCCGAGGTGCAGGGTAGGGCCGTCGACATTGGCGGCTACTACTACCCGGACAGGGCCAAGACGACAGAGGTGATGCGCCCATCCGCGACGTTCAACACGGCCCTGGCGGCGCTGCATGAGCCGTCGGGGGTCTGAGGTCAGCTAGCTAACTCTGATCGCCACCGCTGGCCGACTGTACGAAGGCAGCAAGATCGGCGCTCTGCTTCACCCTGGACGACTCGTGCACGTACATCATGTGGCCGGCAGGGTAGTAGTAGTGCTCGATGCGCTCCTGAGCATCGCTCGGGCCACCGAAGGTGTGCAAGACCTCCTCGGCCGCCCAGAACGGCGTCGCCCCGTCGTACCAGCCGTAAGCTACGTGAACTCGCAGATGCGGATTGGCGCGCATCGCCCGAGCCAATCGGGGGGTGACATCGACCGTCTTGCCCTCGAAGTCGGCATACGACCACGGGTGCACCCGATTCGAGATCTGCTCGTAGTGCAGGTCGCTGGCGTATTCCAACTCGTCGCGCACGTAGTGGTTGAACGCCGCCGCGTACGGGCCCGCTATGGCGTCGTGAGAAGGGTCGGCGTCGGCCGTTTCGGCGTTGCCGTGTGCCGCCGGACCAGTGAAGCGTGCATCCAACCGGCCGACCACCAATCCCTGATCTCGCAGCAACTCGGCGAAGAAGCGCTGGTGCTCAATCCGCAAGTCGGCCCGATCGATCCACTCCCGGTCCAGCCCGGTCAGCGAGGCGAGCTTCGCGACATGCTCCTCCCGCTCGGCTCCGACCAGCCGGTCGCCCCGGCTCAGCGCCCACGGATAGTCCCGCTCGCAGTATGCACGCGCCTGGTTGACCACGTCGTCCAGGGAAGTGCCCGCGGCGTGCTTGCCATGGAAGTGCGCGATCGAGGCATAGGTCGGCAGGAAAGCTACGAACGCCCGGTCGCCGTCCGGGTCGGTCAGCCCGATCGAGCCAATATCGAGCACTGAGGAGATCAGTATCAATCCGTTGAGGTACATCCCGTACCGCGTCTGCAGATGATCGGACAACGCCGCCGCGCGCAGTGTGCCGTACGACTCGCCGGCCAAGAACTTGGGACTGACCCACCGACCATTGCGGGAGGTCCACAGGCGGATGATCTCACCGACCGATGCGATATCGCCGGCAAACCCGTGAAATCCCTTGGTTTCGCCGCCCTCCACGGCGCGCGAATATCCGGTGCTGACCGGGTCGATGAACACGAGATCCGAGACCGCAAGCAAGGACTCCGCGTTCTCGACCAGCCCCGCCGGCGGCGCCAGGAGCTGGCCGACATCGCCCATCTGCACACGACGTGGACCGAGCAAGCCGAGGTGCAGCCACACCGAAGACGAACCCGGGCCCCCATTGAAAGCGAACGTCACGGGCCTCCTCGGGTTCGCGCCGGCCGGGCCAGCGTGCTCTTCTCCTTCGCCCAGGACGACGTATGCGGTCACGAACACCTCGGCCTTGTCCGTGACCCCGGTGAACGTGTCGACGTCGTAGCTCTCCTCACGCAGCACGATGCGGCCGGTCGTCACGCGGTATCGCAGGGTGGCGCCATCGACCTTCAGCGTATGAACGGTGCTTACCTGATCGTCGTGTGCCGGGCTCGGCCCGTGGCTGGTCTTTTCCCCGGATTCGGCCATGCAGGCAAGGGTATGCCGACGCCCAAGCAGCGGGGGTAGTCTCACCTGACGTGAGTGATCGCCGCAGCACGGTAGGCGTCGTCGTGCGGGTCCCGGATCCGATCGGCGCCGAGATCGGAGCAATCCGGGCCGCGACTGGCGATCCCAGCGGCAACGACATACCCACCCACATCACATTGCTGCCGCCAACATCGGTGACCAACGAGCAACACGCCACCTTCGGTGAGCACTTGGCCGCAGTATCCGCAGCTCAGCCGGTCTTCGATGTGCGGCTCAGCGGCACGGCCAGCTTTCGGCCGATCTCCGAGGTGGTCTTCGTGGTTGTTGCCGGTGGCGCCGATCGGTGTCGCGGCCTGGCGGCACAGGTATGCGCCGGGCCGGTGGTATCGCCCTCACCGTTCACCTACCACCCGCACGTCACGCTGGCTCACGGCGTGGCGTCGCACGAGCTCGATCGGGTACAGGAGGAACAGAAGAGATTCTCTGCCTCGTTTCGAGTCGCGGAGATCTGCCTCTACGAAATGACAGACGCGACGTCGTGGCGGTTGCAGGCACGGTTCCCGCTGCGGGGCTAGCGCGACGGTCAGACCAAGTCTTCGCGGCCGCTGTCCCGCAGCGCTTGGACGACCTGCTTGACGTCCTGAACGCGTTCGCGAGTCGTGACCAGCAGCGTGTCGGCAGTGTCGATGATCACGACGTCGGTCAGCCCTAAGGTGACCACTGCACGATGCCCGTGCGCGGCCACGATGCCGGAGGACTCATAGCTGAAGACGTTCTCGGTGCTGCCGAGAACTCGCAGACCAGGGTGAGTCGACCGTTCTTGCCATTGGTTGGCCAAGGACACAAAGTCACCGACGTCGTCCCAGCCGAAGTCGGCGGGAACCACGACCACCTGACCGACCCTCGCAGCCGGCTCAGCGATGGCTCGGTCGATGGAGAGTGCGGGTAGGGATGACCACACGTCCTGGATCCGACCGGGGTCTTCAGCGACCGCGCGCAGTCCGGCGGCGAGGTCAGGCTGCCAGCGCTCGATCATGGACATCAAGACCCCCACCCGGACCACGAACATGCCGGCGTTCCACAAGAAGCCGGACTCCACGTACTCGCGGGCAACCTCGAGAGGGGGCTTCTCGACGAAGGCTTCGACCATCTGAACACCGTCATGCTGATCCGGACGGTATGCCCCACCTAAGCAGAGGTAGCCGAATCCGGTGGCGGGGTGGGTGGGCGTGATCCCGAGGGTCACCAGCTGGTTCTCGCGGGCCACCGCAGCAGCCTTCCGGACCAGGGTGACAAATCGCTCTGTGTCGGCGATGACATGGTCAGCTGCGAACGAACCGAGGACCGTCTGCGGGTCCTGGCGCTCCAAGACCGCAGCGGCAAGACCGATGGCAGGCAACGAGTCACGAGCAGACGGTTCGACCAGCACGCGATCATCGGGGAGATCGTCGAGGCTGCGACGTACTTCGTCGGCGTGGGTAGCTCCGGTGACGACCAAGACGTTGGCCGAGCACAGCGGGCGCAGACGTCCGACCGCGTCCTGCAGCAATGAGTGTCCGCTGCCCGTGAGGTCGTGCAGGAACTTGGGAGAGGCGTGACGCGACAGCGGCCAGAGGCGGGTTCCCGCGCCGCCTGCGGGGATGACACCCCAAAAATCGTGCAGCGGTGGCGACGCGGCGGCATCCGTTCCCGACCCTCGCTGATCTGGCACCGACGCAGTCTAGATCGCCTTGTAGGGTTTCCTCGTGGCCAATGCGGTGGGTACGCGACTAGCTCACGCAGGGTATGCGGGTCTGGCCCGGCCAGTCCTGTTCCGCATGGACGCCGAGCGGGCCCATAACCTTTCGCTCACTCTCGCCGGGATGGCTGCTGGTAGTGCGTTGACCCGGCGTCTCACCGCGGCTGCGATGGGTCACCATGCTCACGAGGGTTCCCTCGATCTGCTCGGGTTGCATTTTCGCAATCGGCTCGGCCTGGCGGCGGGGATGGACAAGAACGGGGCAGCGATCCCCACCTGGTCCGCGCTGGGCTTCGGGCATGTCGAAGTGGGCACCGTCACCGCCATCAGGCAACCGGGCAACCCCAAGCCGCGGCTGACCCGGTTGCCCCGCAACGGCGCGCTGGTTAATGCGATGGGGTTCAACAACGACGGCGCTCGAGCCCTAGCCCTACGACTGCGCAGAGATCGCCAACGTGGCCTTGTCGACATACCCGTAGGGATATCGATCGGCAAGAGCAAGGCCACCCCGCTCCATGCCGCCGTCCAGGACTACCTGGCCTCGCTGCACGCCGTGCGCGGTGTCGCCGACTATCTGGCGATCAACGTCTCCAGCCCCAATACCCCGGACCTGCGTTCCTTACAAGACGTCGGCCCGCTGCGTGAGTTGCTGACTGTCATCGTGCGCGAAGCGCTCGGCAAACCCGTACTCCTCAAGCTAGCCCCCGACCTCTCCGACCGAGCCATCGACCAGGCGCTACAGGTAGCCAGTGATGCCAGTATCGCCGGCATCATCGCCTGCAACACCACGGTGAGTCGTCACGGGCTGCTGGGGTCGGAAGGACGAGAGGCGCCGACCAACGGAGGACTCAGCGGAGCGCCACTACGCATTCGAGCCCGGACGATCGTCCACCGAATTGCGACGACGACTGACTTCCCAGTCATCGGGGTGGGGGGCGTCATGTCCCGTGGCGACGGCCAAGCCATGCTGGATGCCGGGGCGAGCCTGGTGCAGGTCTACACCGGATTGATCTACGGCGGCCCGAAGCTCGTGCAGCAGTTGCGCACGCTATGACCACTGGGTCCATCGGCGTGCCGAGCCGGGTGCTCTTGCCGGTCTGCCCCCATGCGCATACTGTGACCACACCCGAGGGAAGGCCCGCGTCATGGAGAACTCCATCCTCAGTATTCTGCCGCCGGTCATTGCGATCGTGCTCGTCATCAGCACCAAGAAGGTGCTGCTCAGTCTGGGCGCCGGTGTGCTCACGGCCGCGATCCTCGTGGCCGAGTACAACCCGTTGGACACTCTGGAGCTGATCTGGACCTCGTTCTCGGAGATCTTCTGGGTCGATGGGGCGCTCAACACCACCTACGTCTACATCCTCATCTTCACCCTGACACTGGGGATGATCACGGCGTTGATCTTGATGGCCGGCGGCAGCTCGGCGTTCTCGGACTGGGCCGTGAGACGCATTCGCACGCGCCGGGGAGCTCAGTTCCTGGGTGCGATCCTCGGCGTCGCGATCTTCATCGACGACTACTTCAACGCCCTCGCAGTCGGCCAGGTGGCGCGCCCGGTGACCGACACCCACAAGGTCGCCCGAGCCAAGCTGGCCTACATGATCGACTCGACCTCGGCTCCCGTCGCAGTGTTGGCCCCGTTCTCCAGCTGGGGAGCCAGCATCATCGGCATCATGGCACCACTCGTGGCCGCCTCGGCGCTGGTGGTCAGCGACGTCGAGGCATTCCTGATCGCAGCCGGAAACAACTACTACGCGATTGCCGCCATCATCACGGTGTTCATCGTGATCACGTTGCAGATCGACATGGGTCCGATGCGTAAGGAAGAGCGCCGTGCGGTCGAGGAGGGTCATACCTTCGATGACTCGTTGGCCATCCCCGGTGAGCTCGACGAGGATCTCCCGGTCCACGAGCAGGGTGCGATGCGCGCCTTGATCGTGCCGTTCCTGGCGCTGGTCCTCGGCGTGCTCGGCGGCATCGTCTACACCGGCTACGACGGCAGCTGGGACGTGTTGGACATCATGGCCAACACCGATGTCACTGAGGCGCTGATCTACGGCGCCATCCTCGGCTTCGGTGCGGCTTTGTACTACTACTTCCGGTACACGCTGAATGACCCGAAGTTCGGCGCCGCGACCTTGGGCCGCGGCTTGACGGAGGGTCTGAAGTCGATGGCCCCAGCCGTCTATATCTTGATTCTGGCGTGGATGCTCGGATCGTTGATCGGGGCTCTCGGCACCGGGGACTACCTCGGCGGTCTGGTCGAGAGCGCCAACATTGAGCCACAGTGGTTGTTGCCGGTGATGTTCGTGATGGCCGGGGCGATGGCCTTCTCCACCGGGACGTCCTGGGGTTCGTTCGGCATCCTGCTGCCGATCGCCGGAGACATCATGAACTCACTCGATCAGCCCGACCTGTTGCTGCCGGCCTTCGGCGCGGTGCTTGCTGGTGCCGTCTTCGGGGACCACTGCTCGCCGATCTCGGACACCACCATCCTGAGCTCGACGGGTGCCAGCTGTAACGTCATTGTGCACGTGATTACGCAGATTCCGTATGCGTTGGTCGGCGCTGCAGCCGCCCTCATCGGGTATGTGGTGCAGGCGTGGACCAGCAGCAGCCTGTTCGGTTTCTTCTCCGTGCTGGTGGTGTTGGCGGTCTTTGGGGTCCTCGGCAGGATGTTCTACCCCCCGGTGGATCGGGATATCGAGGTGACCGAAGGAAGTGACAGCCGAGGAAGCCAGGCCGACGCGAGCTCCGGTTGAGATCGGCCCTGTTGAGTAGCCTGGCGGGATGAACGCACTGCATACCGAGTCGGGGTTGTCGCTGAAGCCGGTCTACAACGCGCACGATCGAGATGGCTTCGACCCCGACATCAGCCTCGGCGAGCCCGGTAGCTATCCCTACACCCGGGGGGTCTACCCCTCGATGTACACCGGTCGGCCCTGGACGATGCGTCAGTATGCCGGGTTCGGCACCGCGGCTGAGTCCAACGCCCGGTACCACGAGCTCGTCGCCAACGGCACCGGCGGCCTCTCGGTCGCTTTCGACCTGCCGACCCAAATGGGATACGACAGTGACCATCCGTTGGCCAGGGGCGAGGTCGGCAAAGTCGGCGTGGCGATCGACTCGGTGGAAGACATGCGCATCCTGCTGCGCGGTCTGCCGCTGGACGAGGTTTCGACGTCGATGACGATCAACGCCCCTGCCTCGACCCTGCTCCTGATGTACCAGTTGGCGGCCGCACACGAGGGTATCGCCGCGGACAGGCTTACCGGGACCGTGCAAAACGACGTACTCAAGGAGTACATCGCCCGCGGGACCTACATCTACCCCCCAGAGCAGTCGCTACGGCTGATCAGTGACATGTTCGCGCTGTGCGCAGCCGAGATGCCGAAGTGGAACACCATCTCGATCTCCGGGTACCACATGGCTGAGGCCGGGGCGACCCCCGCGCAGGAAATCGCCTTCACGTTGGCAAACGCGAAAGCCTACGTCCAGGCGGCGATGGCAGCCGGTTTGGCCGTCGACGACTTTGCCCCGCGCTTGTCGTTCTTCTTCGTGGCTCGCACCACCCTGCTCGAGGAGGTCGCCAAGTTCCGCGCCGCACGGCGGATCTGGGCTCGCATCATGCGCGAGGAGTTCGGGGCTAAAAACCCGAAGTCGCTGATGCTGCGCTTCCACACTCAGACCGCCGGGGTGCAGCTGACTGCTCAGCAGCCCGAAGTCAATATGGTGCGGGTGGCCTTACAGGGCCTCGGCGCGGTCCTGGGCGGAACCCAGTCACTGCATACGAACTCTTTCGACGAGGCCATCGCGTTGCCCACCGCAAAAGCGGCTCGGTTGGCGCTGCGCACTCAACAAGTCATCGCCTATGAGACGGACGTCACCAAGACCGTCGACCCGTTTGCGGGCTCTTACGTCGTCGAGTCGATGACCGACGACATCGAGGAGGCGATCATGACGCTCATTCAGGCGGTGCAAGACCGGGGGGGCGCGGTGCGGGCCATCGAGGAAGGCTTCCAAAAAAGCGAGATCGAGCAGGCTGCCTACTCTCAGGCCCTGCAGATCGACTCTGGCGAACGGGTCGTGGTGGGTCTGAACCGGTTCGCTACCGTGGCCGACGAGGTCTATCAGCCGTTGCGAGTCGATCCGGCGATCGAGACCGCGCAGTGCGAGCGACTGGAGACTCTGCGGTCCCAGCGTGACAATGCTGCGGTGAGTCAGGCATTGGAGCAGATGCAACAGGCTGCCGAGGGCAGCGACAATGTGCTCATCCCGATGCGGATGGCGCTTCGTGGCCGTGCGACCGGTGGGGAGGTCGCTGATGCGCTGCGCGAAGTCTGGGGTCAGTACGTTCCTCGCGAGACCTTCTAGAGTCTAGGCAGTTCCTAGACGGTAAGGTAAGGGACTGACCGATCCCTCCTTCGAATGCGATCCGCTGAGCCTGCTTGTGACTGCTGAATCCACCCGTGCCCTCACCCCGGTCGATGACCTGACCTCCCACATCACGGAGGCCATCGAGAGCATTCGGGCCTCCTTGGTTGCCGATCGACAGGAAGTCCACCGCAACCCTGAGCTGTCCTGGCAGGAGCATCGCACGACGGCCTTGATCTTGGATCGTCTGCGAGACACGGGGTTTTCGCTGCGTCCCCTCCCCGGGTCGGGTGTGATCGCCGACTTTGGAGCCGCCGAGCCGCTGCGTCGGGTGGCACTGCGTGCCGACCTCGACGCCTTGCCGGTCGAGGAAGCCACCGGTCTGCCGTTCGCCTCTATCAACTCCGGGGTCGCCCACGCCTGTGGCCATGACGTGCACACCATTGGCGTCCTGGGTGCGGGTTTGGGCTTAGCCACGATTGAAGATGACCTGCGTGCGCGCGGCCTAGCGGTCCGACTGTTGTTTCAGCCCGCCGAGGAGTCGATGCCTGGCGGAGCACACGCGATGATTGACGCCGGCGCGCTGACCGGAGTCGACGCACTCTACGCGGTGCACTGCGACCCCTCCGTGGATCTCGGGCAGGTCGGTTTGAAAGCCGGCCCGATCACGGCCGCCTCGGACGCCATCAAGGTGACGTTGACCGGCCGTGGCGGACACACATCGCGCCCACACTTGACGTCCGATCTGACCTTCGCGCTCGGCAAGGTGATCACCGAAGTCCCGGCGATCTTGTCCAGGAGGTTGGACCCACGCTCCGGTACCGCCTTGGTATGGGGTGCCGTGCGCGCCGGTTCGGCACCGAACGTCATACCCGCCTCCGGTGAGTGCGTGGGCACCTTGCGGATGTTGGACTCACATACCTGGGACACAACGGCGCCGTTGATCGAGGAGATCGTGCACGCCGTCGTGCGTCCCTACGGCGTGCACGCGACCGTGCGACACGTCAAGGGCGTGCCGCCGGTGGACAACGACAGCGAGGCTGTCGCAGCCTTCGCTGCCGCATCGCGTGCAGTGATCGGGGCCCAGTCGGTCGTGTTGACCCAACAGTCCTTGGGTGGGGAAGACCTGGGTTGGTATCTCAAACAGGTCCCGGGTGCCATGGCCCGGCTGGGCACGCGCACGCCCGGTGGACCGACCTTCGAGCTACATCAGGGTGACCTGATCGTGGACGACGAATCCGTGATCCACACCGCGAAGCTGCTCGCCGCGGTAACTCTGACCTAATCGCAGATCACCATTGCGTCACATTTCGGTCTTCCTCCGCGGACTGACCGGTCACGGAAGCCCCTGTCGGGGGGTAGCATGCGGCCGGAGGGCTCATGGGCTTCTCGTCAACATCACACGTACTAAGGAGACACCTGTGCGCCAGGTCTTAAAGCTCGCGGCTGTATCAGCCGCCGCCACCCTCGTGCTCGCCGCCTGTGGCGATGCCCCGGAGGATGAAGAATCGGATGGTGGGGGTTCGGAGGACTCCTCCGAGGAGGCAGCCGGCGAGGACTTCACTGCCTGCATGGTCTCCGACGCCGGTGGGTTCGACGACCAGTCGTTCAACCAGTCTGGTCGAGAGGGTATGGAGTCAGCTGAGGACGAACTGGGCATTGACACCACTCTGGTCGAGTCACAGTCGGACGCCGACTACGCCACCAACGTGAACACACTGGTTTCCGGGGGATGTAACCTCATCTTCGGTGTGGGCTTCCTGCTCGAGGACGCGATTCAAACTGGCGCCGAGGAGAACACCGACGTCAACTTCGCCTTGATCGACTCGGCGTTTCAGGACGCCGACTTTGCCCCCGTCGAGCTGGACAATGGCAAGCCCATCCTGTTCAACACCGCTGAGGCCAGTTTTCTCGCGGGCTATCTCGCGGCTGGAATGACCGAAACCGGCACGGTTGCCACCTTCGGTGGCATTCAGCTCCCGACCGTGGCCATCTTCATGGACGGATACGTCGATGGGGTTGCCAAGTACAACGAGGACAATGACACTGATGTCGAGGTCTTGGGTTGGGACAAGGAGGCGCAGTCCGGCTCGTTCTCGGGTGACTTCGACAACCAGAGCCAAGGTCAGACGCTGACCGAGCAGTTCATCGCCCAGGACGCCGACATCATCATGCCGGTCGCCGGTCCGGTCGGTCTGGGCGCGGTTGCCGCGGCCCAGGGAGCCGAAGGAACCAAGATCATCTGGGTCGACTCCGATGGCTTCGAGAGTACTGACGCCGGCGATGTCATGCTGACCTCGGTGCTCAAGCAGATCGGTCCGGCCGTTGACGACACGATCACCGAGACGGTCGAGTCGGGTTTCTCCAACGAGCCCTACATCGGCACCCTTGAGAATGAGGGTGTTGGCATCGCGCCCTATCACGACTTCGAGGGTGACGTTCCTGAGGAGCTGGATGCCAAGATCGAGGAGTACAGGCAGCAGATCATCGATGGCGAGTTGACAGTCGAGTCGCCCAACTCTCCCTGAGCGTCGGCGGCAGCAATGCCGCTTCATCACGGCAGAGCAGCGGCCCGGCCCTAGGGGTCGGGCCGCTGCTCTGCTTGGCCCAGGACGACTGCGGGGCCGCAGACAAAGGAGTAGGCGTGAAGCTGGAGCTACGCGGTATCACCAAACGGTTCGGCCCGTTGCTGGCCAACGACTCGATCGACGTCACCGTGGAGCAGGGCGAGATTCACGCGCTGCTCGGTGAGAACGGCGCGGGCAAGTCCACTTTGATGAATGTGCTCTACGGGCTGTACGAGCCCGATGAGGGACAGATCCTGCTGGATGACACCCCCGTCGACTTCGACGGTCCTGGCGACGCGGTGGCCGCGGGTATCGGTATGGTGCACCAGCACTTCATGCTGATACCCGTCTTCACGGTCGCCGAGTCGGTGGCGCTCGGCTTCGAGCCCACCGGGATAGCCGGCGTGCTCAACCTTGACCAAGCACGGGCCCGGGTGACCCAGATCAGTGAGCGCTTCGGCTTCCACGTCGATCCCGATGCCTTGATCGAGGATCTGCCAGTGGGAGTTCAGCAGCGAGTCGAGATCATCAAGGCGCTGTCCCGGGACGCCAAAGTGCTGATTCTGGATGAGCCCACTGCCGTGCTGACCCCCGCCGAGACCGATGAGCTGATCTCCATCATGGGCGAGCTGAAGGAGGCTGGAACCTCGATCGTCTTCATCACGCACAAGCTGCGTGAGGTCCGTGCTATCGCCGACCGGATCACCGTCATCCGTCGAGGTACTGTCGTTGGTCACGCCGAGCCCAGTTCAACCGAGACTGAGCTTGCCTCGTTGATGGTAGGCCGCTCGGTGACCTTGGCGATCGACAAGGACGCCGCCGATCCCGGCGAGGTGGCGCTGCGAATCAAAGATCTGAGCGTGCTGAGCCCCACCAATGTGCCGTTGATCGACCATCTCTCGCTCGAACTACGGCGCGGCGAAATCCTGTGTGTCGCCGGCGTGCAGGGGAACGGGCAAACGGAGCTGGCCGAGGCGATCCTTGGCCTGATCGACACCGATGCGGGTTCGATCACGCTGGATGGCACCGACCTGGCACCGCTGGGGGTACGCGAGCGGCTCCGCGCTGGCATCGGCTTCGTTCCCGAGGACCGCTCGACCGACGCAGTGATCGACAGTTTCTCCATTGCCGAGAACCTGGTCCTGGACATATACAACACTGAGCCGTTTGCCAAAGGGGTGTCGATGAACCCGGTGACCGTGCGTGAGAACGCGGAGCATCGCACGCAAGAGTTCGACGTGCGCCATACCAACGTCACCGACCCGATCTCGACGCTGTCGGGAGGCAACGCTCAAAAGGTGGTCCTGGCTCGTGAGATGTCCCGGCCGCTAGAGCTGCTGATCGCCTCGCAACCGACGCGAGGGTTGGATGTCGGGTCGATCGAGTTCGTGCACTCGAGGATCGTGGCCGCGCGCGACGCGGGCACACCGGTGCTCATCGTCTCGACTGAGCTGGACGAGGTGATCGCCCTGGCCGACCGCGCCGCAGTGATGTATCGCGGCAAGGTGGTGGGTGTGGTGGATGCCGCAGAGTCACCGGATGGGATCAGCCGCGATGTGCTCGGCCTGATGATGGCTGGAGTGCCCTTGGCTGAGGCCCGGGCCAAGAACTCCTCGGCTCAGACCAAGGGGGCCTGAGGATGGGCGACCAGTCGGCGAGGGACGAGGCAACGCAGGGCAACGATGCCGACGGAGACCGCGCAGGGGAGCCCTCGCCGGGGCAGGAGGGTCAAGACGTCCGGAGCGACATCGTGCGGCAGATCGTCGGCGGCAACGCGATGATCTCACTGTTGGCCGTTGTGCTCTCGCTACTCATCGGTGGGGTTCTCATTGCCTTCGCCGACGCGAATGTCCGGGAGGCCTCGACGTACTTCTTCTCCAGACCTGGCGACATGCTGGGGGAAGCCATCGAGTCGGTGCGAGCCGCATACAGCGCCCTCTTCCGGGGAGCGATCTTCGACTGGACGCAGAACTCCTTTGCCGGTCGGGTCAGGCCGCTGACCAACTCGATGGTCTTCGCCACCCCCCTGATCCTGGCTGGGTTGGGCATTGCGGTGGCGTTCCGAGCGGGGCTGTTCAATATCGGCGCCCAGGGGCAGATCATCATCGGCGCCATCTTTGCCTCCTACATCGGCTTTGCGTGGGACCTGCCCGTCGGCGTGCACCTGCTCCTGGCGATCGTGGGCGGCGCCGTAGGCGGCGCACTATGGGGAGCTATTCCGGGCGTGCTGAAGGCACGCTTCGGTGCCAATGAGGTGATCGTGACGATCATGCTCAACTACATCGCGGTCTACACGATCAGCTACACGTTGAAGCAGACGGTCTTCAACCCAGGCCGCTCCGGGCAGCGCAGCCCGGCGGTCGCCGACAGTGCCACCTATCCGCTGCTGATCCCGGACTGGCTGGTGCCTGGCAACTCCTTCCGGTTGCACTGGGGCTTCGTCGTCGCGGTGCTGGCCACCGCTGCCGTGTGGTGGCTGCTGGAGCGCTCGACCACCGGGTTCGAACTGCGGGCTGCTGGCGCGAACCCGCATGCTGCCCGCACCGCCGGGATGTCGGTGGGCAAGGTCACCGTGATCACCATGTGCGTCGCCGGCGCCCTGGCCGGTTTGGCTGCGACGGCCCAGGTGCTGGGTACGGAGGGATCATTGACGGCCGGTGTGGCCGCCTCGTACGGCTTCGATGCGATCACGGTTGCTCTGCTGGGGCGTTCGAAACCATTCGGTACGTTGCTGGCCGGCCTGCTCTTCGGCGCGCTGAAGTCTGGTGGGTTCCTGATGCAGGCAGAAACTCAGACCCCGATCGACATCATCTTGGTCGTGCAGTCGATCATCGTGCTGTTGATTGCTGCGCCTCCCCTGATCAGAGCAGTTTTCCGCCTTCCCGACCCCGATCGGCCCAGCCGACGTCCTACCCGGCCAGCGAAGCAGGAGGCAGCCGTATGAGCACGACGACTGAGGCCGCCCCGAACGCCGCCCCCGAGGACGTGGTCGAGGAGGAGGTGCACAAGCGGATCGGCTACCGCGTTCCGATCATGTACGGCGTCGCGACGGTGATCGGCCTGCTGTTTGCGTGGCGCACGGCTTCTGGGGTGGACACTCAGTTCCAGATCCGGTCTGGGTCGTCCTGGCTGACCATCCCGACCTTCTCCGTGCCCTCCCTCGTCTCGATCATCGTTCTCATCCTGGTGATGGCCGGTGCTACTGTCTTTGCCCTCCTCGCCACCAGGCGCCGCGAACCCGTCTCGCCGTGGATGCACTCTGCCGTGGGACTCGCCTTCGTCCTCAGCTTCTTGGTGTGGGTCGGAGCCGGGAAGTCGTCGGTGATTCCAGTGACCTCGCTACTGGCCGGCGCTTTGGCGCTGTCGGTGCCACTGATCTTTGGCGCCATGTCGGGCGTGGTCTGTGAGCGATCCGGCGTTATCAACATCGCCATTGAGGGGCAGTTGTTGTTCGGTGCCTTCGCGGGCGCTGTCTTCGCCTCCCAGCTTGCCAGCGGGTATGCCGGCTTGATCGCCGCCCCGATCGCCGGCGCCCTCGTGGGAGCCTTGCTAGCGTGGTTCTCGGTCTCGTTCCGGGTCAACCAGATCATCGTCGGTGTGGTGCTCAACACGTTGATCATCGGGCTCACCGGTTTCCTCTTCTCCACTGTGCTGGCTGATGACAAGGCGAACTGGAACTCGCCCGCGCCGCTGCGGGTGATCGACATACCATTGCTCTCGGATATCCCGGTCATCGGCCCAGTGCTCTTCGAGCAGACGGTGCTGGTGTACCTGATGTACGTGTTGGTGATCGTGCTCCAGTTCATGCTGTTCCGGAGTCGCTGGGGCCTACGCACTCGTGCGGTCGGCGAGCATCCCATGGCGGCCGACACCGTCGGGCTCAAAGTCAACGTGCGCCGCGTCTGGAACGTCATCCTCGGTGGTGCGATCGCTGGTCTTGGCGGCGCGTTCTTCACGGTAGGGTCCGGTTTGGCCTTCGGTCGCGAGATGTCTGCCGGCCAGGGATATATCGCGCTGGCAGCGATGATCTTGGGAAAGTGGAACCCAAAGGGTGCTGTGTTAGCAGCGCTGCTGTTCGGCTTCTCCAAGAACCTCGGCAACGTCATCTCCACGATCGGCAGCAGTGTGCCATCCGAGGCACTGTTGATGTTGCCATACGTCATCACGATCCTGGCCGTGGCCGGTTTTGTCGGACGGGTCCGCCCGCCGGCCGCCGAGGGCACTGCGTATACGAAAGGCTGATGGACATGACTGCCACGGTGGTCCCTCATTGGGACGGGCTCAGAGACGCTGCGATGGCCGCGATGCGAAGGGCCTACGCGCCGTATTCGCACTACCCGGTGGGTGCTGCCGGTCTGGTCGATGATGGGCGCGTCGTCAGCGGATGCAATGTCGAGAACGCCAGCTACGGGCTGACCTTGTGTGCCGAGTGCGGAATGGTCAGCGAGTTGATTGCCGGCGGGGGTGGGCAGCTGCGCGCGATGGTGTGCCTGGACGCAACCGGCGAGGTCATCATGCCGTGTGGCCGATGCCGTCAGGTGCTGTCCGAGCACAGCGCACCGGAGTCCTTGCTGCTGACCCCGCAGGGGGAGCGGACCATGGGTCAGATCTTGCCTCAGGCGTTCAGCTCCGAGGATCTGGAGTCCTAGCCGTCACCTCTGTGCGACAGGGCGTAACCGAACGACCCCATCAGCTTCGCGCAGCGACGTTCAACCCGCTCCAAGTTTCGCTGGCCGAAAAAGGACTCCGGGGCGATCGACCGGTCGCCCAGTGGCTGGTATTGACGGTCCTGCGACTCGGAGATGTCATGCGCGACAGGAAACCCAAGTTCGGTGGCCAGCCGTTCGATGACCGGGCGCTTGGCGGAGTCGAAGTCCTCGTAGCGCACTAAGGTCATCCGGTCGCTCGCGCTCAGGTACACCTCGTTGGCGCGAACCCACCGATCGGCCAGCACGTCGATGTAGTGGTCGGTGTTGGAACCGAAGCTTGAGCCGGTCAGGATCGTATGCCACCCCGGTAGCTTCTTGCTCAGATGTGCGTAGTGCTCCGCGGACAACGAGTCGAGGTCCCCCGGAAGGTTCAGCCGGTTGAGGACGCTACGGATGTTCTGGCGTGGGTCGCGCACCACGAACACGAACGTGGCCTCCGGAAACGTGTTGGCCAGGGATGGGTAGACAAAGGTGAGATCGTTGTCCTTGATGACGGTCGCGTTGAAGGACTGTGGATGTCCGGCTAGGAGTCCGGCGACACTCGGATCCGCGTCGAGCAGGTCTTTGAGGTGGACCTTGTTGCGATACAACACGTCGGAAATGAACGTCTCGCCCAGACACTCCGCCAACAGGGCAGCGATGGCCGTGGTGCCTGACTTCTGGTTGCCGAGCACGAAGATCGGTGCGGAGTGCTGTGTCTCCCGGCTTGTGTCTTTGCCGGTGCTGGCCCCACTCTTGGGCTTGGCATCGGGCGTCCCGAGGGCTGCGGTCGCATCGGAGCGCTCGGTCACTGTGCTTCGATACCCCACCTTGGCGAGCGCCCGGAACTCATCGGCGACCGACAGGTGACCAAAATTCTGATAGGCCGCGACTGCGATCGATACCGCGTCGGCCGAACTCGCACTCGGCTTGTATGTCTTCCCTGTGCCCGTCATCAATGGAGACAACGAGAATCGCGCGTGCGCGGGGTCGAGCAGGTGCACGCCAGCCACCACAGCGCGGTGATCTGGGTGGTAGTCGTCCTGGTGTGCAGCGACAGAGAACCGAGCGCCTCTCTTGTTCAGGGGAGCCAACGCGTCGCGGACCTCCTCGGCGATGACGCCGCCGTCCGGCAGTCCGACACGGATAATCTCCCCTCGACCACCGGTCAGGGCCGACCATGCCGCCGCCTGTTCGGCTCTGCGAAACTCACGTTCGTAGTCCGGTGACCATCCCATTCTTCGGGCCCTGGCCGAAGCGCCCCCGTCGCTGATGGCCACGAGCACCAGCCGACCCCGGGTGCGTGCACGCAACCTGGTCACGTAGCCGGCGAGTCGCAGAGTCTCGTCGTCCGGGTGTGGCGAAACCACATACGTGACGGCCTCACCAGACCCACCTGGCAAACGCCTTGTGAGAGCACGAGCTGTATGGCGCAGTTGCTCGCCACGGTGCGCTGGCAGAGCGCGTAGAAGACGACGAGCGTTGTGGCGCAGCGAAAGCATGCCTCAAAACTAGCGCGAGTTCGGCTCGCCTGCCTCGCCGTGGTCGCCTGATCGGGAGGAGGTCGAGAACCAGCCGGGGTCAGTCAGGGCTTCCCCTGGAAAGCAGCACGTCGTGCGGCATGCCGTGGGCGAGCAGGGCGGTGGCGTGCTCGGGCGACTGGGCGACATAGATGACATGGCCGCCGATGCCTGCGATGGAGCGCTGCACCGACGCACAGGTGCCTGCGTCGACCGCCATCCGGCCCTCGTCAGCATCGATGAAGTCAGGCTCGGGACCGGTTTGGTCCTCGCCGCTCACTGCTTGTGCTGCGTGGTTGGCGGCGTCACGCGTGGCAACCCGTCCAGCGTCGAGTGGCGTGTGCTGCATGGCGCGGGCCAGTTCGTCCATGATGCTGCGGTCTTCGACCTCCGCCCGCTCTGGGATACCGAACGTGATTTCACCGTCCTCAACCGCGTACCGCTGTACTGCGAGCGCGGCTTTGTGCTCGCGGGTCATGGTCGTGTAAGCGATCGCCCCGCCACCGTCAGGCAGCCGCACCTGGGCGGCGACAGCCATCATCTGCGGCGCCAGGCCAATGGCAACGGTATGCGCGCTGGCCAGCGTCGCCTCCATCCGCGCAGTGGTCACCGCAGCCAGTACCCGGTCCTCGCGCAGCGCCACCAGGGTGGCGAACAGGGTGGTCTCGCCGTCCGGTCGCGCCAAGGCCCGCCGCTTGAGATCGTTGACGGGTGGCACGATGAGGGCCATGGCCGAAGAGAGCAACACGTCGGCCAGAATGCCACACTGCCACCTAGATGAAGGGATACGACCACCGTGAGCGAAGACTTCGATGCCGTCGACGTCATCCGCGCCAAGCGTGACGCGGGTGAGCTCAGCACCGAACAGATCCGATGGGTCATCGATGCCTACACCCGCGAGGTGGTAGTCGATGAGCAGATGTCCGCTCTCGCGATGGCCATCCTGTTGAACGGTATGGGTCGCCGTGAGATCGCAGACTGGACCGCTGCCATGATCGCTTCGGGCGAGCGGCTGGACTTCAGCGGCCTGTCGAGGCCGACGGCCGACAAACACTCGACCGGGGGAGTGGGTGACAAGATCACGTTGCCGCTGGCCCCACTCGTCGCAGCCTGCGGCGTGGCCGTGCCGCAGCTCTCGGGACGCGGCTTGGGCCACACCGGCGGCACGCTCGACAAGCTGGAAGCGATACCCGGCTGGCGGGCATCGATGAGCAATGAGCAGATGAGTCAGCAGCTCGAGGATGTCGGCGCTGTGATCTGTGCGGCAGGTTCGGGCTTGGCGCCTGCGGACAAGCGACTGTATGCGCTGCGAGACGTCACCGGAACGGTCGAAGCCATCCCGCTGATCGCATCGTCGATCATGTCCAAGAAGATAGCCGAGGGCACAGGGACCTTGGTGCTGGACGTCAAAGTGGGCTCGGGGGCTTTCATGAAAGACCTGACCTCGGCCCACGAACTGGCGGACACGATGGTGGACCTGGGCGACAAGGCCGGTGTTCATACCGTCGCCTTGTTGACGCAGATGGACGTGCCGCTCGGCCTGACCGCAGGCAATGGTCTCGAAGTAGCGGAGAGTGTGGAGGTGTTAGCCGGAGGTGGGCCCGCCGATGTGGTGGAGCTGACGCTCGCGCTGGCCCGCGAGATGCTGGCGGGCGCCGGCGAGAAGTATGCCGATATCGACCCCGCAGAGGCGCTGGCCGACGGGCGAGCGATGGACGTGTGGCGCCAGATGATCTCGGCACAAGGCGGAGACCCGCACGCTGCGATGCCGCAGGCCAAGGAGACCCATCAGCTCACTGCTGACGCTGACGGCGTGCTGACCTCGCTCGATGCGATGGCCGTGGGAGTGGCCGCGTGGCGTCTCGGTGCCGGGCGAGCCCGCAAGGAGGACTCGGTGCAGGCAGCGGCGGGCGTGCAGATCCACGCCAAACCAGGGGATCAGGTGCGAAAAGGTCAGCCGGTCCTCACCCTGCATACCGACACGCCGGAGCGCTTCGACCGGGCCCGCGCTGCACTTGAGGATGCGTGGTCCGTGAGTGACGGCTCAAGCGGCGAGGATCACTCACACGAGGTAATCCTCGACCGGATCGCTGCCCGATAGGTAAAGCGAACCTGAAACATTCTCGCAGCCGGCAGACGGCGTGAAAGCGCTGGTCAGGCTGCCTAGTACGTGTCACTGACCGGGTGGCGTGCACCGCTGGGCATGTCATGGTCAGCGTGAGGAGCCGAGGGCTCGGGCACCCGCAACGTGCCCGCATCGTGGCGCTTCGCAGCCCCATCCAGCAGAGCTTGCGTGCTCGACGTACCCAACCGGGTGACTCCCTGAGCCACCATGGCCAGTGTTGCGTCGATGTCGCGGACGCCACCCGAGGCCTTGATCTGCACCCGCTCTGAGCACTCCCTGCGCATCAAAGCCACGTCCGCGATAGTGGCGCCGCCACCGGCGAATCCGGTGCTTGTCTTCACGAAGTCCGCCCCTGCCTCTTCGCTCGCGGCGCATGCCGCCTTCTTGGCGTTCTCGTCCAGCAGTGCTGTCTCGAAGATCACCTTGACCAGAGCGCCGGCCTCATGGCCGACCTGCACCACTGCCGCGATGTCCTCCCGCACATCTTCGATCCGACCGCCCAGGAGTCGGCCGATGTTGAGGACCATGTCCAGCTCAGTCGCTCCATCCGATAGCGCCTGACGGGACTCGGCGACCTTTGCCGCCGTCGACGTGGACCCGTGCGGAAACCCGATCACCGTGCATACCCGGGTCGGTGAGCCCGCGACCTCGGCGATAGCGGCTGCTGCGAGCCTGACGTCACACGGCCGCACACAGACCGACCAGATCCGGTGGCCGGCGAGGTCGGTCACGGCGTTGTGCACCTCATCGGGGGTCAGCTCGGGTTTGAGCAGCGCGTGGTCGATGAGGTCGGCAATGTCCTGGACGCTCAGCGTGGCGCCGACGGCAAGTGAGGAAGGCATGAGGACAGGGTAAATGGTGTCCATCTAGACTGCCCGAATGGCGAAGATCTTGGAGGCAACCCCCTTTCCCCTGCCAGGGGGCAAGTCCATCGAGGAACTCGTAGGGCGGATCAGCAGCGGGCATATGAATGTCTCCATCGCGCACAACACAGCCGAGCCGGACTGGAGTGAGCCCGGACAGACCCCCGAGTTCGATGAGGTCACCTACGTCATCGCGGGTCAGGTGCATCTTGCGCACTCCGGTGGCACCACAGTGGTTGAGGCCGGTCAAGCAGCGCTGTCCCGTTCAGGCACGTGGGTGCGGTATTCGGTCGGCGCCGAGGGGGCGGAGTATCTCGCCATCTGCGTGCCCGCGTTCAACCTGGAGGCGGCACACCGTGACGATTGAAGACATCCGCTCGTTGCCTAAAGTGTTGCTGCACGATCATCTAGACGGTGGGTTGCGTGGGCAGACGATGCTGGAGCTGGCCGCCGAGCAGGGTTATCAGGATTTGCCGGCCGAGGATGCCGAGAGCCTGACGCGCTGGTTCGTCGACAGCGCCGACTCGGGCTCACTTGTGCGCTATCTGGACACCTTTGCCCACACCGTCGCCCTCATGCAGACTGCGGCGGCGTTGACTCGAGTGGCCCGCGAGTGTGTGCTGGATCTGGCCCATGATGGCGTCGTGTACGCCGAGGTGCGCTACGCGCCCGAACAGCACGTGAGCCAGGGGCTCGACCTCGACCAGGTGGTCAGTGCGGTCACGGCCGGGCTTAATGAGGGTATGGCGCAGGCCGCTTCTACTGGCCGGCCGATCGTGGTCCGCTCGCTGCTGGGCGCCATGCGTCATGCGGCGCGCTCACGTGAGATCGCCGAACTCGCGGTGCGGCATCGTGGTGCTGGAGTAGCCGGCTTCGACATCGCCGGTGCCGAAGCCGGCTTCCCACCAACCCGGCACCTGGACGCTTTCGAATACTTGCAACGGGAGAATGCCCATTTCACTATCCATGCTGGCGAGGCCTTCGGGTTGCCCAGCATCTGGGAAGCGATTCAGTACTGCGGCACCGAGCGACTCGGTCATGGGGTGCGGATCGTCGACGACCTACACCGGGGTGACGGCGGTTCGGTCAGCGAGGGCGACATCGACTACGGGCGCTGGACCGGTGAGGAGATTATGGGCGTCCGGCTGGGACCGTTGGCGGCCTATGTCCGTGATCGCCGCATCCCGTTGGAGATGTGTCCCAGCAGCAACCTCCAGACCGGCGCCGCGGACAGCATCGCCGAGCACCCGATCACATTGTTGGCCAGACTGCGGTTTCGGATCACCCTCAACACCGACAACCGGCTGATGAGCGACACCAGTATGAGCGGTGAGATGGGCTTGCTCGTCGAGCAAGCAGGCTGGGAGGTCAGCGATCTGCGTCGGGTGACGATCGATGCGATGAAGTCGGCGTTCCTGCCCTACGACCAGCGGCGCCTGTTGATTGACTCGATCATTCTGCCCGGGTACGCGGCGGCCCTGGAGTAGGTGTCGGCTGCCTCAGCGGAATGTTCGCCAGGGGATCCACGGCCAAGACATCGGCACGTAGCTGGTCATGCCGTGCGGCTTGAAGCAGATCGCGTCGACGACGCTCGGCCAGCACCGTAGACATCACGGCGAGAGGGGGAGCACCGGCCGGAGGTGGCGGGGCGACATGCTCCAGCACGCTGCTGTAGACCTGAGCAGAGATCGCGGCATGGGCGGCAGGGGTCATCGTGCCGGCGCGCAGCAGGATCTGCCGGACTGCGACAGTCAACGCATCCGGCAGCGTGGCCACATCTGCCCCGCGGGCCCATCCACCCAACAAGGGGTCGGCCTGCGGGGGCGGGGCGGCCTTGAGGCGAAACCGATCCCGAACGACATATGTGCCGGCCAGGTAGTCGCCGAGGCGTTTCGCCTTGGAGTTGGCGGCGGCGACCACCAGCGCGATCACACCAAAGCAAAGCCAGACCTCGACAAACATCAACAAGGCACGGATCACCGCGTGCCGCAAGCCGATCGGACCGGCATCGTCGCGCACTGTGCGCAGCCCCAACGCCAACTTGCCGACGGTCCGCCCGCGAAGGAGTGTCTCTTGCGCAATGGGCACCCCGACCAAGGCCGTGACGGTGGCCAGGATGACGAGCGCTTGCAACAGCGCGACGTCAGCAAACAGTGCCGTGCTGCCCACAACGTAGAAACCAAGCACCAGGATGACGATCGTGATCAATAGGTCAATCAGGCCCGAAACAGAGCGGACTGCCAGGTTTGCGGCCGGCAAGTCAAGTTCCACGGCCTCAGGCATCACAAACCCATAGGTGTCCATGATGCCGGTGGTGGTCACAGGGCAACCCTAGCCGGGGCCGTACGCTGTGGCGTGTGGATGTTGATGCCCTGATCAGCCGTCGTTCGCCGGCGTGGACACGGCTAGAACAGCTCACGAAGCGCCGACACCTGAGCGGGGCGGAGGTCGATGAGCTGCTCGACGAGTACGGGCGCACCGCGACCGACCTGTCCGTCGTGCGCTCCACAGCGCCCGATCCTGCGTTGGTCGGATACCTCTCCGTGTTGTTGACCCGGGCACGGGTGCGTTCAAGCTCCAGCCGGACCTTCGGCTGGTCGACACTGGGCAAGTTCTTCGTCGAGGACTTTCCGGCCGCCCTCTACCGAATGCGCTGGTGGTGGGGCCTGACGGCCATCATCAACGTTGTGGTCGCTTTGGTGCTGGGTGCATGGCTGGTGCAGAACCCGGTCGTTGAGAACACCCTCATCTCCACTGTTGAGATCCAGCAGTTGGTTGACACCGACTTTGAGAACTACTACTCAGAGAATCCGGCGAGCAGCTTTGCGGCCCAGGTGTGGATCAACAACGCGTGGGTGGCGGCTCAGTGCATCGCCTTCGGAGTGCTCGGCCTGCCGGTGTTGTATGTCCTGTGGCAAAACATCTCGAACATAGCCATCGTCGGGTCGCTGATGCACGCAGAGGGACGAGGATCGTTGTTCTGGGGGCTGATCACGCCGCACGGTCTGCTCGAGCTGACAGCGATCTTCGTTGCTGCCGGGGTGGGACTGCGGCTGTTCTGGGCTTGGGTGGCGCCCGGAACGCGGACTCGACTGTCCTCTCTGGCGCAGGAGGGAAGGACTGCCGCCGGAGTGAGCATGGGGCTGATCGTTGTGCTGTTGATCAGCGGACTGATCGAAGCGTTCGTCACCCCGTCGCCGTTGCCGACGTGGGCACGCGTCGGCATCGGTGTGCTGTCGCTCGCGCTGTTCTTTGTGTACGTGTTGACGTTAGGTCGCTGGGCGGTGGCACGCGGCAAGACCGGCGATGTCGATGACTCGATGCTCTCAGCTCAGGCACCTATTGCCTCCTGATCCGCGGTTGAACTGTCGAGGACCGGAGCAAGAAACCAAAGCACCAGGTCAGGAGTCCTTGACCGCGATCCAGCGCGCGTCGGGATCGCTCCGAACGGCTCACCAGCCCCAGCGGTCAACGACATGGTCACACTAAGGTGCCAAGCTAAACGCTTGTTGCCTGAGGATGCGGTGCCATCTGGTGGTGTCTTCGTAGTGTTGATGGGCCTGATCCAGTAGCTCGCCCAGGTCAGCGGCGTCGCGGGTCGCAGCGGGCAAGGTCGCCAACGTTTCCCACAGCCGGATCTTCATGGTGACGGTGGCCGTCAGCCTCTCAACCTCGCGGATCGGACTGAGGGGGGAGGTGAATCTGATGGTTTCGTTGAGTTTGAGCCGTCTGAGCATCTCAGCAAGGCGTGCGCCACTGCTCTTGACCCGGTCGCAAGGCACGTGATGTCGGGCGGAAAAGGCGTCGAGCCAGATCGTCTCGGCAGTCACGTCGCGGTACATCTGATCGATCTCATGCGAGAACGGTAGTTCGGTATGTCGCTGCATCTGCTGGAGACGCCAGGACACGGCGGTGCAGACAGCACGATGGTCGGCGAGGTAGATCTTGAGCAGGTTGTGGTCGAGTGCCATGGCGCGACCCTTCTTCTGGCGGTGGACGGAGGCAGTGGGTCGAGGAGGCGGTTGCCCACCCCGACTTCCCATCTACGGGAAAGGTGACGGCGAGGGGTTCGGAGATCGGGTGACGCGACGGGCACACCATTGCGATACGCATCATTGAGCCTGACCTGAGAGGCACTTGAGATAGTCAGCGAACCCTCCGGTCAGACGGCCCGTCGTCCGCCCCGAAGTCAGCACGCGGGTCGAGTCGGTGGATGTCCAGCGGGTGGTCCTGGCCCGGATGGCCGCCGTGAGGGCGATGTCTTCATCCCGCGCCCGCGATCCGAAGCCACCTACTTCCCACCAGCGATCTGCCCGCACCCCCAGGTTTGCCCCGTGGATGTATCCATGGCCATCTGCCAGATGATGGCGCTCACGCCACCTACGACGCGTGACCGAGTCGGTGAGGTCATCGGGGTGGACTGTGCCCAACACCAGGTCCATACCACGGTCGGCCCACATGAATTGTCGGACGAGCCACGTCGAGGGCACGATCGTGTCGGCGTCAGTGCAGGCAAGCCACGTTTCGTGCAACGGCGGGTCACCCAGAAGCCGCAGGCCGGCCCGGATTGCCTCGTCGCGGGCCGCCCCCACACCCGAGTTGGCGACAACGATGCTGTTGACCCGCCGAGCGCGCGAGACATCCTCGGAGCGGTCGGTACAGTGGTCGAGGGCGACCACGATCTCGATGCGCAGTCCAGGGCGGGTGGCTCGTGCGGCCACCGACGCACAGATCACATGGTCCAGGCACGTCGCCAGCAGATCCTCTTCGTTATGGGCTGGTATGGCCACGACTACGTGCGAGATCGCTTTCATCGTCGCCCTTCACGCTCAGCGCAGGATGGCCGCGAGGTCCACACGTCGATGCTGATGTCCTCATCGTGGTAGCTCGCCGACGGCGACGAGCCCATCAGCGCATGCACCTGCTCATGCACGAGCACACCGTCCAGGGGGATATCGAGGGTGGGGTGTTGCCAGTGACACAGCAGCAACTCGCCACCGGGGGCGAGCGAGGACTTGGCTTGCGCGACGGTGCCGATCAGTTCGCCGGCTGTCAGAAAGTAACCGACCTCGGACAGCACAATGAGGTCGAAACTGTCCGTTGGCATGGCCGATGGCAGATCTCCATGGATCATGCAGGCCGCTGGTGCCGCCCTAGCAGTGGCCTCTACGGCTCGGGCGCTGGTGTCAAGAGCCGTCAAGGAGTCACACCGTTCCAGCAGTGCTGAAGTGAGGTAGCCGTCGGCACATCCCAGCTCCAGGACCCGTCCATAGTGAGGCTGTCCCAGCATGCCCAACAACAACGCCCGTCGGCGTTGCTCATAGAACGAGTTGGCCCATCCCCACGGGTCCGGGCCGGATTCATACATGTGGTCCAGGGTTTGACGTCTCTGCCGGGAGCGTCGGACCCTTTCGGCGGTGCTGATGGTCGGCAAGGCTGCGCCGGGGTCGATCAGTGTCTCTATCAGTCGTCGAGCGCGGTTGAGCACAGCCGGGCCCAGCATGGGTGGAGTCTGGCTCCCGCCCGGTATGGGGTCCCAGCCGTAAATCTGTGTGGTAAACGCGGCAAGAGCCGATCGCTTGCGCCAACAACCCACCAGAGAGGTATGCGAACCGACCATGTGCGCCCAAGGCAACGAGGCTGGGTCTGCCCAATGCCAAAGCCAGACCGGGTAGTGCACCACCGCGGCAGACTTCGACGACGCAGCTAGCGCCGCCGCCGCCCCGACAGCGTCATGGTCGCTATGACCGTCCTGCGTCCACGGGGCGATCACCAGCGTGTCCGCGTCGGTGCGGGCGGCGATGGCGGTGATGAGCTGGTCTACCTCACCGCGCAGACCGCTGTCCGGAAGTCGGAGGTGTACCACCCGGGCGCTCGGGGCCAGGCACGAGATGGCGTGCTCGACCTCTCGACGGCGGCGAGTTCCCAGTTGGCCGGCGGAGTCTTCGTCGAAGACCCGATGTGACCTCTCGCCAGATGTCGCCACCAGCACGGTGAGGTCCATCCCGGCGTCGGCCAAGTCGGCCAAGAGTCCGCCCGCGCCCACAGTCTCGTCATCGGGATGTGCGGACACCACCACAGCACCGCGGAAGGCCGCGACCGTGGCTGGCAGATCGAGGATGGGCACGTCAGCCCATTGCGGTGCCGACCACCACTGTTCCTCGGAAATCCCAGGGTCGGTGTGCTCAAACAGGGCTTCGCCGGCACCCATCAGGACGCCCGACAACGAGGGTTACCATCGCTGGGCAGGAGAAGGCTCCCGAGCCGAGCGAGATCGCGCTCGGCATGGTGCTGGCGCACATACAGCGTGAGGTCGCTGACTCTGCGCAGGTGGTCCTCGTCAAAGGCCAAGGGTCCGGCACCGAGTGCGTGTCCGACCGCGTCGATCACGGACTCCACCACCGCCGCAACATGAGCCCGAGTACGCGCGGCGAGCACCGACATGCTCCCGGCGTCGGTTCCATGGGTATCCATCACCGCAGCGGCCTCCCGCAGACAGAGCAACGCGCTGTGCAGCAGTCTGTCGCAGGTACCCATGTGCATGAGCGCGATCTGATCCGGGGCTCGATGCTCGGCTGACCTCCACAAGGCTCCCGCGATCGACGCAGCGCCACCGAACCAGATGGCAGACACCGCGATGCCACCCCACGAGAAGCCCGGCCTGTCCAGGTACCAGCCGGGCGGTCCGACCGGGACAGCTGGGGTTCGTTCGAAGTAGACACTTCCGGTGCTGATATCGCGTAAACCCCGAGCCTTCCACTCCGAGAGGTGGACTTCGATCGATGGGTCTGTCAGGGATACGGCGAAAAGTCGCGGCGTGCCATCCTCGGTCGGCGCGGTCACCAAAGCGTCGCTCAGACGGTCGGCCAGAGAACACCACAGCTTGCGGCCCGAAAGAGTCCAGTCGCCGTCATCGGTGTGGGTCGCTACCGCCGAGGTCCCAGCCGGATTCGCCGCATACACCCCCCACGTGGACCCTGATCGGGGCCGGAGACTGAGTTGGTGAGTCTCGTGCCGAGCCTGAAACAGGATGGACTTGGCGTCAACATGCGGCTCGATAGCGCGCGCGAGGCTGAGGTCGACGCTTCCCAAGGTGGCCAGCGCGCTGAGAACTCTCCAGGCCGGTGCTGGCACCATGGACTCGAGCCAGGCATCGTCCGATACGGAGTCCAGCGCTGTGTCGACATCGTGGCCCAGACTGCGCGCCTCGCAGGCCAACTGGCTCTCGCCCCAAGCAGAGAAACACCAAGGTGCGGGCGGCTGCATAGCTCAACCATAGGCACGGGCCAATCCGGTTGCCACACCCTCAGGGGTATGCCCTAGGTCCAATCGGAAGATGCCCGATGGCCGCGGGTACGTTGCTGTTATGAGCGATACTTCGCATCCGGTGAGAGTGGCCGTCATCAACGACTACGAAGTCGTAGTTCGGGGGGTTCACGGTCTGCTCGCTGCCTTCGATCGACGCATCCAGGTGGTCGAGCTGGACATCGACTGCCCAGTGTCCGTGCCGGTGGATGTTGCCCTCTACGACACCTTCGCGATGGAGGGCGCTCAAGGGTGCGGACTCGATGCCATCCTGTCGAACAGGAACGTAGGGGCACTCGCCTTCTACACCTGGAAACTCGACGCTGACCTCACGGCGCAGGCACGTGAGCGCGGGGTATCCGGTGTGCTGTCCAAGGGCCTGAGCGGTGAGGATCTGGTGGCCAGCCTCGAGCGTATTCACAGCGGCGAAGACGTGGTTTCCGCCGAGCCCGGCCACGAGGCGCCGACGGTACACGGTGACTGGCCTGGCCGTTCCCAGAGACTGACCCCCCGGGAGGCCGAAGTCGTGGCGTTGATCGCCCAAGGCCTCTCTAACCAAGACATCGCTGAACGGTGCTACCTGAGTATCAACTCGGTGAAGTCCTACATTCGGTCCGCCTATCGCACCATGGGTGTCACCACCCGCAGCCAGGCCGTGCGGTGGTGCATGCTGCGGGGCATCAACAGGGGCTCTGAACGCATCCAAGTCGTCGACCACTACAGGACCTCGTAAACGAAGGATCCGCAAAGAACCCACCCTTCCGGATGGTGCGCCGCCTCACGCATCGTTGGCATTCTTCGAAGAGCGCCTGCAGTGGGTGAGTTTTCATCGAGATGAAGGAGTCAACATGAGTATCGGCGACAAGATCAGCAACTCGGCCGAAGAAGCCAGCGGTAAGGGCAAGCAGGCGGTCGGTGACGCGACCGACAACGAGCAGATGCAGGCCGAGGGTAAGGGACAGGAGACCAAGGCCGATGTCAAGCAGGGCGGAGAGAAGGCCAAGGAGGCCTGGAACGACGCCACCAACAAGTAGACCACTCGGTCGCTGGACCCCGGCCGCGCCATCGCCCGATCGCCGGGGTCCTGGGCGCCCGTGCGGTGGTTGGACCACATCTGAGGAGCCAAGTGGCGACGAGATGGCAGGCTGACCCTGCTTGTGCGGGGTAGGCGTACTGTGCGGTAGTGACGTCAACTTCGGTCAGCACCCGCTCGAGAGTCCCAACGATCGCGTTGGTCAATGACTACGAGGTCGTGGTGCGTGGGTTGGCTGACATCCTGGCGCCTCACGATGAGCGTGTTGTGGTGGCCGAGTTCGGCGCGGGATTTCCACCGAGCCAAGCTGTCGACATCACGCTGTACGACTCGTTCGCAGCCCCACAGACCAACGACTCGGACGTCGACCGCTTTCTCAACAACCCGATGTGCGGTCGAGTCGTGGTCTACAGCTGGAACACCCAGCACGACCTGGTGTTGGCTGCGGTGAGTAAGGGTGTGGCTGGTTACCTGTCGAAAGCCCTGTCGGGGGAGGATCTGGCAGCGGCGCTGCAACGGGTGCACGCCGGTGAACTGGTGCTCCCGCCGCGGTATGCGGCCGAAGAAGGGCCCACTGAGACCGAACCCTCTCAGACAGGTATGGGAAGTCGGTGGCCCGGTCAGGACTTCGGGTTATCTGCTCGGGAATCCGAGGTCTTGTCGTTGATCACCCAGGGTCTGTCGAACAGCGACATCGCGGCGCGGACCTATCTGAGCCAGAACACGGTCAAGAGCTACATCCGGAGCGCCTATCGCAAGATTGATGTGGACACGCGTTCGCGTGCGGTGATTTGGGGTATGAACAACGGGTTCGCCCCCGACCGGGTCCGGGTTGTCCGCGACCACCGGGACCCCTAGCGGGTCCCTCGGCTCACGTTCGTGCTGTAACCCGCGGCGCTGGATCTACAGCAGGCCGCGGGCCTTCAGCGTTAGGTAGTGATCGGCCAACACTACCGGCAGCTGCTCGGGCTCGGCATCCAGCACCTGTACCCCGAGGCGCTCCATCGCCGCCGCGGTGCGGTTGCGCAATGAGATGGTGCGCTCGGCGGCCGCAGCCCCATAGACCGCTGGCAGGGTGCTGGTATCGCCCGCGAGCTGAGCGAGCGCCGGGTCGGTCACTGACGCCAGCACGACCTGGTGGTAAGCCGTCAGGGTGCCAAGCACGGGCAGCAACCCTTCTTCCAACGCAGCAGGGTCCAGCGAAGTGAGCAACACGACCAGCGCCCGACGGCGGCTGGTTCTGTTGATAGCGCCGGCCAACATGGACCAGTCGGCCTCGACCAGCACCGGGTCGATCGGCGCCAACACTGTCACGATAGAACTGAGCAGCGTGGGACTGGAGGGGTCTGGACGCGCCCTGCCGCGGATCTTTCGGTCACCGGCGATGAGGTCGATCCGATCGCCGGCCCGAGAGGCCAGGGCGGCCAACAACAACGCTGCGTCCATCGCGGCATCCAGTCGCGGCTCGTCGCCCACCCGCCCGGCGCTGGTGCGGGAAGTGTCCAGCACGATGATGACGCGGCGGTCCCGCTCGGGCTGCCAGGTTCGCACGACCACCGACTGCCGCCGGGCGGTGGCCCTCCAGTCGACACTGCGCACGTCATCGCCCTCGACGTAATCGCGCAACGAGTCGAACTCGGTGCCTTGGCCACGGGTCCGTACGGCCGAACGGCCGTCCAGCTGCCGCAGTCGGGCGAACCGGCTCGGCAGGTGTTTGCGGGAACGAAACGGTGGGAGCGCGCGGACATGGGCCGGCGCCGGACGCGAGCGTTGCCGTGCCGCCAAACCCAGCGGACCGTGGCTTCGAATGGTCACCTGCTCACTGTGACGATCACCGCGTCGGGTGGGTGTCAAAGTCGTGACAAACCGACGTCGCTCGCCACCAGGCACGTCGATGGGGTGTCGGTTGTTGCTGGCACCGGCCGAGGGCACCCAGGCATCGCGGAGCATGCCGCGTACTCGCCGGTTGCTGGGGTTGGAGACCAGAATGGAGGTCGACGTCGTTTCGCCGAGGCGCACGGAGAGTCGCACTTGACCAGCATCACCAACCGCGGTCCTGGGTCCGGTCCGTTCTCGCTGTAGGCGTAGCGAGAGGGGGCTGGGGGCCAGCAGGACGTCCATGCCGATCAGTGAAAAGACCAAGAGCAGCCACAGCCCTACGGTCGAAGCAGCGGGCCAGAGAACCACCGGGATGATGCCGATCAGGACCGCGATGATGCTCCCCGGACGGATCGCCATAACAGCCCTAGCGCGGGACGTGCACGGAGTTCACGGCACTGTCCAACACCGAGCGTAGGGAGACCCCTTCGAGCTCGGCTTCGGGGCGCATCTCCAAGCGGTGGGTGAGCGTTCCCGGCGCGAGTGCCTTGACATCGTCCGGGGTGACGAAGGCGCGCCCGTTCAGCCAGGCCCAGGCGCGCGACGTTGCCAACAGCGCGGTGGCGCCGCGTGGGCTGACCCCCAGCTGAAGCGACGGTGAGGAGCGGGTGGCACGCGCGATGTCCACGATGTAGCCCATCACCGCGGGGGAGACTTCGACCTCGCGCACGGCATGTGCCCCGGCCCGCAGGACGCCGGGGCCAGCCACCGCTCTCACCCCTGCCCCGACGAGGTTGCGCGGGTCAAACCCGCCAGCATGCCGAGAGAGTATCTCGATCTCGTCGCTGCGCTGAGGCAACGACAGGGTGACCTTGAGCAGGAAGCGGTCGAGCTGTGCCTCGGGCAATGGATACGTCCCTTCGTATTCCACCGGGTTCTGTGTGGCGGCAACTAAGAACGGGTCATCCAACTGTCGCGCAGTGCCGTCTACCGTGACTTGGCGTTCTTCCATCGCCTCCAGAAGGGAGGACTGGGTCTTCGGTGGCGTGCGGTTGATCTCATCAGCGAGCAAGAGGTTGGTGAAGACTGGGCCGGGGCGGAACTCGAAGTCACTGCGGCGCGCGTCGTAGACCAGCGAGCCGGTGACGTCGCCGGGCATGAGGTCCGGAGTGAACTGCACGCGCTTGGTGTCGATGTTCAAGGCCGCGGACAGGGAGCGCACCATCAACGTCTTTGCGGTACCGGGCACACCCTCCAGCAAAATATGCCCGCGCACCAACAAGGCGACCAGCAGGCCCGTCACGGCGGCGTCTTGCCCAACAACAGCTTTGCCGACTTCGGCCCGTACCCGGTGCAGCGCCTCCCGAGCGGCGTCCGGCCGAACCTCCTGCTGGTCCTCTTCGGGCTGGTCCTCTTCGGGCTGGTCCTCGTGGTCTTCGCTCGTGCTCATATGCCGGGTGTTCCTTCCTCGAGGGCTTTCAGGTCGTGTGCGATCTGCACCATGGTTGCGTCGTCGTCGACGTGGGGGTCGGCGAGCACACGGTAGACGTCGTCGATATGACGCCCGGAGGCCCGAGCGGCGGCAGCCACCACCTGATCGGGCTGGGCGTGGGCCCCCAACCCCAACCGGGTCGCTAGTCGGCGCCGCGAGGCGAGCTGCAACGAGGCCAAGGCGCGAGCACGGTCCCCGGACTGGGCATACAACCGGCCACGGCTGGTGGCGGTTTCGATGGCACGGATCACCACTGGCAACGGCTCGGTGCTGACCGGGCCCAAGCGGCGCCCGTGCACCAAGGCCAGCATGCCGAGGGCAGCGACCAGCAGTGCCATCGCTGGGCCCACGGCGTTCGGCAAGACGTCGAAGAGCCCGCGCGGCGGCATGTCACCGGCATCGGCGATGCTCGGAATCACCCAGATCAGGCGCTCGCTCCCGCCAAGCAGACGCAGCCCTGTCGCTGCGTTTGCCTCGTTCAGGATGTGCTCGTTGGTCAAAGACGACGCCAGGCCAGCCAGCACGATCAGTCCTCGGTCGGGTAGCTGGAGCTCGATGAGGTACCCGGAATTCGACCCCCCGGCGTTGAATCCGGCCGACGGGGGCAGGCAGGTCGTCACCTGCCCCCCGGAGGACTCAGAGCTTGCGGCTATCAGCACATTGCCGTGGGTGACCCGTTCGGTTGGGGCCCATAGAGTCGAGTCGCACTCCGGTGACATCGGGGTCGTGGTCAGCCGGGCGGAGACGGTGGCGTCAATGTCGAAAACCTCTTCCATGTTATCCGCCGGGGAGAGCACCACCAGGGATGACGCGTCCTGGCTGTACTCCAGCAAGGCGCTGCCCGAGGACGGTGACAGATAGTCCGTGGTGGACACCAACACGGTGGCACCGTCAGCCGCTGCTCCGGGCAGCGAGCCGATTCCGCGCACCACCTCGACCTCCACGCCTTCGTCGCCGAGCACCTGGGCGATACCTTGCATACCGTCGGCACGAGGGTTGTTGGGGTCCAGGCGAACGTCGCTGGATCCGGACAGACCTACGAAGTAGGTGAATATGGCCACCACCGCCACGATGCCGACAACCCAGACGACCCAGCGGCGCCCTCGACGACCGACCGGGTCAGCTCCAGCGTCTGCGGCCACCGAAGCACTCATACCTGCGCCCATGTCGTTTCGTGACTCTGTGTCCACGTGGTTTCCGGTCGAGCCCGCAACACCCGGCTATCGAGATCCTGGACCTCCTCTGCGTCTCGTCGATCACAGGCTTGTTCGCCGTAACGCACTCGGTCGAAAGCGTCGGCCGCGGCGCCTAACCGCTGTGCGAAGGTGGGAAAAGCTGGGCCCAGCTGCATCGAAACTTCATGCGCCGTCCGTGACGGAGTCTCGTCCAGCAGGGTTCGCTCGCCGGCCGAAGCGGTGAGCGCTCGGTATGAGTCGAGTAGCGCCGTGTCCCATTCTCCAGCAGTGATGGCCTGGGCGGCTCGGGCTCGGTAGTCATTCGCGCTGAGCCCCTCTTCGTCCAGAACCGACTGAGTACTCCGAGCTGTGAGTGCTCGGTCGCGGAGCCGGCGGCGGCCGGCAAAAACGGACCCGGCAATGAGGATCGCGACGACGAGGATGATCAACAAGGCGGACAATGAACTCGAGCCGGGGAGCACCTGCAGGAGTTCAGCGATCTGGTCCGAGAGCCATGAGATGAGTCGGTTGACCAGGCTCTCGGGCTGGTTGTACTCAGGTTCGGCCAGCTCCTCGGTCAGCAACCGCCGGGCCTCGTCCTCAGTCGGATCTGGGTTCTGGGCTTTCACGATGCCTGGGGCTTCACGATGCGGAACGCGCGGCCGTGCGTGAGGAGGCAGCTTGCTGCATGGTGATGTCCAAGGCTTCTCGCCTGATCCGCTGGTCCAGGTACAACAGGGCGGTTACTCCGGCGCTGAAGGGGGTGACCACCACGCCGACCAGAAACTGCGAGAGGTGTTGGCCGAAGATGACGGCAGACGTCATCGCCGTGGCATCTCCGAAGACGGCGTCGCCGACGAACACCACCAGCAGCTGTAGCGGCTGAGACAGGACCGCCCCGATGATCCCGACCAGGAGCTGAGCCAGCAGGCTGATGCCGAGGATGCGCCAGAACTGTCGTCCAGAGGTGAGCCTCCAGGATCGGCGGATCGCCGAGATCGGACCGCTGCGTTCCAGAACGACCGGCGCAGGGGCCAACAGCAGTCGTACAGCGAGCCAGATGGAGATCAGGATGCTGAGGAAGAAGCCGAGGACGCCAAAGACAATGACCACCGTGTCGGCAGTCAGGATCGCGACGAGGAGTACCGTCGCGCCAACGGCAATCACCGCTCCGAAGGCGAGCGAGGTCAACAGCGTCACGCCTATCAGGGCCACAATCCGCCCTCGAACGGTGTGCCACGTCGTACTCAGCCCTACTTTGTCGCCCAGGGCTGCCTCGCTCACGACATACATCACGAAACCGCTGAGCAGCAGAGTCGCCAGGAAGGAGACGATGGTGGGTATGAACAACCCGATGACGGCTGCCGTGTCGGGGTCGATCGCAGAGATGAACTGAACACCGAGGGACAGGAGCAGCGAAGGCACCAGGAACCCGGCCAGAACAATGACCGCCATGCCTAGAGTGGCCTCGGGGTTGCGCCGCATGGTGGTGATAGATCCACCGAAAATGTCGCTCAGTCCCAACGGTCTGAGCGGGATGACGCCCGGTTGGTACATGCGGGCGACGTGCTCAGGCGCGACCTCCTGCCATGAGGGCGGGGTGTCCGACGGGGATCCGTAGGCCTGGGGTGGCTGCTGGCTTACCTGTTGTGGTTGCTGTGGGCGTCCTTGGGGTGGTGGTCCGTAGCCCTGCTGTGGCTGTTGTCCGTAGGCCGATGTGGCCCCTGTGCCAAGGGGAGCACCCCCCGGCGGCAGGTAGGCGGGCGGCGCCGTGGGGCCAGAAGCGGTGTCGGGCTGCTCCTGGGCCGGCTGACTCCCCGGTGGGAGCCACCTGTCGGGTTCGTCCCGCGGGTCGCCGGGTACTGCTTCGTCCTTCACTGGAAGGTCCTCCCCATGCTGCTCACCCGTCGGTCAGTCGGACTGCACGCCGTCGGGCCTGACGACCGGTCATCGGCGTTGCTCCCAAGCGCTCTTGGTCACTGACGATACCCGGCTCGACTCGGCGCAGTTGGTGGCCTCTGTGCCACAACGTCTTCGCAGGTTTTCGATGCTGCCGCAGATCTCGAGCGAGCCTCTTGGAAAAAGTGAGCCACGGTCGGTCACGGATGCACCACGCCTCCGTCAACGCTGCACGATCCCTCAGCGCTGGGATCAACTCGCCCGCGAAGATGCCCTCGGCTACGACCACCGGCGATCCGGCGTGCCGGATCGTCCGGGAACCGTTGACGCAGGAACGACCGATATCGTAGATCGGCACCTCGACCTGACCCTGACCCCGCAGTTCTTCCAGTGCCTGGAGCGCCGCCCGGCCGTCCCACGAGGTGGGATCGTCCCAATCCGGCAAGCCCAGCGGCGACATGGGTAGGGCCGGGTCGCGCCCGTCGCGATAGAAGTCGTCGAGTTCGACAACCGGCCAGCCATAGTGCTGATGCAGTGCCGTGGCTAGCCGTGACTTACCGGCGCCGCTCGGCCCGCAAAGCAGCAGGACGCCCGGGGGGCGTTGTGGTGGTTTGGCCGTGGACACGTTCGTCGAGTCTAGTGAGGTGCGCGCCTAGACTTGGTCTGCGTGAGCGGTACGTATGGGGCAGAGGAGTCAAGTGCCGACGACGAGGTCGTCGGCGGCGGTTCGGATGGCGAGGCTCTCGGCGGTGGAGGTTCGCAACCGGGCGGGGCGGGAGCCACTGACAGCCTCGGTGACTTGCTGAATGTCTACCGCACGTTGCCGGCTCGCGTTCTTGGCTGGTTGATGGTGGCCGTGATCGCCACCGTGGGATTTGTCATCGTGCGCAGCGAATACCTGCTGGGCCGCGACGTCCTCGGTCCGTTGGCAGGAATGCTTCTGGTGCTGACGCTGATCTGGGTCTTTCTGTTGCGACCCGCGGTGGAGCTTCGCTCAGCCTCCGTGACAAGCCGCAATATTCTGCGCGACACGGTCGTGCCGTTTAGTCGGCTGGCCAGCGTTGACTATCAATGGTCGCTGGAGGTGACCGACACGGCAGGCCGGACGTGGAGCTCATGGGCGGTGCCCAAGCAACGAGAGTTCTCGGCCCGTCGGGCTTTTGATGACTTCGGCGAGACGACGCGGGCCAAGTCCCGCCCAGGCACGACGGCCCAGGTTGTCGCTGGTGACGTCGAGCGCGCATACCAACGATGGCTACTCAGTGGCGGCACCGTGGTTGCGAACTCCGGCGCGCATACTTCATGGGCGCTACAAGCCATTGTTCCGATAGTGGCCGCGGTCGCCTTCTTGACGATTGCTCTTGTCCTTGGCTGACTTCTCTGCCCAGTCTTCGCCAGTGCGCACATGTTGAGTTGCGAAGGCGACACGCCGATAGGATTCTTCGCCAGCGTGCACATGTTGGCTTTGCGAAGGCGACAGGCCCATCAGATTCTCCGCACGACCTCGGCCAGGAGTGAGCTGCACCGGCCCGCCGCTGCCTGACCGGCCTCAATCACCTCGTGGTGGGCCAGCGGGGTCTTGCTGATGCCGGCGGCAGCGTTCGTCACCAGCGCGATACCGAGGACCTCCATCCCGGCCTCGCGGGCGGCGATAGCCTCAAGTGTCGTCGACATACCCACAAGGTCGGCACCCATGGTCTTGGCCATCATGACCTCGGCCGGGGTCTCGTAGTGCGGGCCGCGGAACTGTGCATACACACCTTCCTGCAACTCCGGGTCCACCTCACGCGACATCTCGCGCAACCGAGGAGTGTAGAGGTCGGTCAGGTCCACGAAGTTTGCGCCTTCAACCGGTGAGGCCGCCGTCAAGTTGAGGTGATCGCGAATCAGCACCGGCGTGCCCGGTGCCCACTGTGGTTGCAACCCGCCACAGCCATTGGTCAGCACCATCGTGCGACAGCCGGCTGCGGCAGCTGTGCGCACCCCGTGCACGACCGCACGCACCCCCCGGCCCTCGTAGAAATGGGTGCGCGTACCGAAGACCAAGGCTCGCCCGCCGCTGCCCTCGATCAGGATCGAGGAGATGGTTCCGTGATGTCCGGCGACAGCCGCCGCACCGAAGCCGGGCACGTCGGCGTTGTCGATTCTCGCGGTACGTGTACCGATCAGGTCCGCGGCTCCGCCCCACCCGCTGCCCAGCACCAAGGCGATGTCGTGCCGCTGCACTGCTGTGCGCTCGGCGATCACTCCAGCTGCGCTTCGCGCAATACACAACGGGTCGACGTCCGGGTTGGACAGATCGTTTGTCAGGGGGTCGCTCATTCGCATCACCTTAGCCATCCTCGGCGGCGGGGGTGGTTTGATAGGCCGATGAGCAACGGGCGACCATCGGTCATAGTCATCGGCAGCGGCCCAGGGGGGTATGAAGCAGCGTTGACCGCAGCCCACCTGGGCGCTCGCGTCTTCCTGGTGGAGAGTGACGGCATCGGTGGGGCCGCAGTATTGACCGACTGCGTGCCCAGCAAGGCCCTCATCGCTACTGCGGATTTCATGGACCGCTTCACCGCGGCTCGACGGATTGGCGTGCAGTTCGACGGCGCCCCGGAAAACCAAGGGGTCACGGCGCACGTCGAGGACATCAACAACCGCGTGATGAACCTGGCCAAGGCCCAAAGTGGCGACATTCGTGAGCGTCTGGAAGAGGCCGATGTCGAGATCGTCTGGGGCAGGGCGGTAGTCGCCGGACCAGGGCGAGTCGACGTGGGTGAGCGGACCTTGAGAGCAGACGTCGTGCTTCTGGCCACCGGCGCTCGGCCGCGGGTCCTGGACGCTGCCGTTCCTGACGGTGAGCGAATTCTGACGTGGCAGCAGATCTATGGACTGACCGAGTTGCCGAAGCACCTGATCGTGATCGGCTCTGGCGTGACCGGAGCTGAGCTTGCGCACGCATACTTGGGGCTTGGCTGTCAGGTCACGTTGGTTTCTTCCCGAGATCGGGTGCTCCCAGGCCAGGATGCAGATGCCGCGAACGTCATTGAAGAAGTCTTCCGCCGTCGGGGTATGCGGGTTCTCAACAAGTCCCGTGCCGCCTCGGTTGAGCGGACCTCAGGTGAAGGCGGCGACGGCGTGTTGGTGACACTGACCGATGGTCGCTCGGTCGGGGGCACGCATGCGCTGCTTGCCGTTGGCTCGCTGCCGAACACCCAAGACATCGGGTTGGAAGGGGTCGGCGTAGAGCTCAGCGAGTCTGGTCACATCGAGGTGGACCGTGTCTCGCGCACCACGGTGCCTGGTATCTACGGCGCGGGAGACTGTACTGGAGTCCTGCCGCTGGCTTCGGTGGCGGCGATGCAAGGACGGATTGCGGTCGCGCACGCGCTCGGGGATGCCGTGGCGCCGTTGTCCCTGCGCAAAGTCAGTTCGAATATCTTCACCGATCCGGAGATCGCCACGGTCGGTGCCTCTCAGGAGGACGTTGATCAGGGGCGGGTCGATGCGCGAGTGGTCATGCTCTCGTTGACCAAGAATCCGCGAGCCAAGATGCAGAATCTGCGCGACGGGTTCGTCAAGATCTTCGCTCGTAAAGGTGGTGACACCATCGTCGGAGGTGTCGTGGTCTCACCCCGGGCCAGTGAGCTGATTTTTCCGATTGCTCTGGCTGTGGCTTCGAAGCTCAGCGTTGACCAGTTCGCCTCGACATTCACCGTCTATCCCTCGCTGTCGGGGTCGATTGCCGAAGCTGCCCGGCAGTTGCACTCGATGGCCGAATAGGTTGAGCACCGGCTGCGGGTCGGTGTCCTTGCGGGGGGCGAGTTCGCATGGATGTTCTTCCGCCTGGGCAAGGTTATGCGTTCAAATCCTGGGAAATCGCAGCGCTCATGGCGCATAACCTTGCCCAGGCGGAAGGAAAACTCTTAGTCGCCTAGTTCGCAGATGACTGCGCCGTTGGTGACGGTTTTGCCGACCTCAGCCACTAACCCGCTGACCGTTCCGGCCTTGTGGGCCTTGATCGGCTGTTCCATCTTCATCGCCTCGATCACCACGACGGTATCGCCCTCGGCGATCTGATCGCCGTCGGCCACCACAACCTTGACGACGGTGCCTTGCATCGGGGCGGTCACTGAGTCGCCCGAGGCCGCAGCGGCGCCGCCACGTCGCTTGGTGCGTCTCGGGGCCTTGCTGCGGCCAGCTGCGCCGCCACCCCCGCCAGCACCGAGCGACATGTCGCCGGGCAGCGAGACGCAGACCCGTTTGCCGTCGACTTCGAGCACCATCTCGGTGCGCTCAGCAGCCGACTCCTCGGCGTCGTGAGCAGGGCCTGAGTATGCCTCGATGGTGTTCTCGAACTCGGTCTCGATCCAGCGTGTATGCACCGTGAACCCAGCACCGTCGACAGGGGCGAAGGCGGGGTCCTCCACCACGACGCGGTGAAAGCTGAGTGCGGTCGGCATGCCCTCGACGACGAACTCCTTCAGCGCCCGTCGAGCGCGCTGCAGTGCCTGCGGGCGGTCAGCGCCGGTCACGATCAGCTTCGCCAACATGGAGTCGAACGCCCCGGAGACAACGTCGCCCTGCTCGACACCGGAGTCGACCCGCACGCCCGGACCGCTGGGCGTGCGGTACGTCGTCACCGTTCCAGGCCCCGGCATGAAGTCACGCCCCGGGTCCTCCCCGTTGATCCGAAACTCGAAGCTGTGCCCACGGGAGGTTGGTAGGGAGGAGAACGTCAGTTTTTCACCGTCAGCGATGCGAATCTGCTCACGCACCAGGTCCACGCCGGTGACCTCTTCGGACACCGGGTGCTCAACCTGCAACCGCGTGTTGACCTCCAGAAACGAGATCGTGCCGTCCGAGCCGACGAGGAACTCCACCGTGCCAGCCCCGACATACTCGGCCTCGCGCAGTATGTTCTCTGAGGACTGCACCAGCTCGTGGACCTGCCCCTCGGACAAGAACGGGGCGGGGGCTTCTTCGACGAGTTTCTGGTGCCGGCGCTGCAGCGAGCAGTCCCGTGTCGACACAACGGCCACGTTGCCGTGTGTGTCGGCCAAGCATTGGGTCTCGACGTGTCGCGGCTTGTCCAGGTAGCGCTCGACGAACGACTCGCCGCGCCCAAAGGCACCCTCGGCCTCGCGGACTGCGGCCTCGAACATGTCCGGGATCTCTTCCATAGTGCGCGCCACCCGCATACCCCGGCCTCCACCACCGAAAGCTGCCTTGATCGCAACCGGCAGCCCGTGTTCCTCGGCGAAGTCGACGACCGCGTCCGCATCCGGCACCGGGTCCTTGGTCCCAGGCACCAGGGGGGCCCCGGCAGCCATCGCAATGTGCCGCGCCTTCACCTTGTCGCCGAGGGCATCGATCGCTGCCGGGGGAGGGCCGATCCAGGTGAGGTCGGCGTCCATCACGGCCTGCGCGAAGGTGGCGTTCTCGGACAAGAACCCGTAGCCAGGGTGGACCGCGTCGGCGCCCGACTTCTTGGCGGTCTCGATGATCTTGTCCTGCAGCAGATACGAGTCACCTGGCGTGCTGCCGCCCAGGCAGTAGGCCTCGTCCGCGATCTTGACGTGCAAGGCCTCGCGGTCCGGGTCGGCGTACACCGCCACCGACCCGATCCCAGCATCGGCACAGGCGCGCGCGATCCGGACGGCGATCTCGCCGCGATTGGCTATCAAGACCTTGCTGATCGGCATAGCGGTCACCCTAGTACGCAGGCGATGTCGCGGGCTTCGATCAGACACGCGGCCCGGTGAACTTCGGCGGAGGTCGCGGCCCGCAGCACAACGGGGCAGTGGAGCGACGCGCCAGGGTTGCGGGCCCTGGGCCGACGCAGCTCAATGTGAGTGGCGGGCGGCGAGATCGGCTCGGCACCGCTGCTCGAGATCGGCCAGTTCCTCCAGCGACGTGCGTATGTCGGCCGCTCGCCGCTCCAAGTCGGCCCGCCGGTCCCCGATCTGGCTCAGCAGGTACTCCAACTGCCCGACTTCACCCGGCTGTTCGTCATACATGTCGATGATGGTGCCGATCTCCTCCAACGGGAAGCCAAGGCGACGACCGCGAAGGATCAGCGACAACCTGGTGCGGTCGCGACGCTGATACATGCGGGTGTTGCCGCCGGGGCCGATCCGCTCCGGCGCAAGCAGGCCCAGGTGCTCGTAGTGTCGCAGCGCTCGATGGGTGACGTCGAAGTCGTCGGCCATCTGCGCAATCGTCCACGAGGTCTGGCTTGTCATGACACCGATGATGCTTTACCTTGACGTTAACGTCAAGTAGCGGTCCTCGTCACCGCAGAGAGGCCGGCCATCAATGTTCGAACTCAGCTCGGACCATGAAGACTTCCGGGCGCTCGTCCGAGACTTTGCCCAGCAAGAGATCGAGCCACACGTCGCCGACTGGGACCAGCGAGCTCACTTCCCGACCGAGCTCGTGCCTGCGATGGGGGAGTTGGGACTGTTCGGCCTCGACGCACCCGAGGAGTTCGGCGGGGCCGGGCTGGAAGAGGGTGCTTTCACCTATCTCTGCGTCGCGATCGAAGAGCTAGGTCGAGTGGACCAGTCGATCGGTATCACCTTGTCGGCCGGGGTGGGCCTCGGGATCAACCCGATCTTGACCTTTGGCACTCAGGAGCAGAAGGAACGCTGGCTGCCCGACCTCATCGCAGGCACAGCATTGGCAGGTTTTGGCCTGACCGAGCCCGAAGCCGGCAGCGACGCAGCGGCCACCCGGACGCGGGCCACGCTGACCGAGGGCGAGTGGAGCATCAACGGCTCCAAAGCTTTCATCACCAACTCCGGCACAGACCTCACCTCCGTTGTCACCGTGACCGCCAAGACTGGGCAGGTCGCCCAAGGCAAGCCGGAGATCAGTGCCATCCTGGTGCCCACCGGGACGCCCGGGTTCACCGTCGAGCCGCCATATCGCAAGTTGGGGTGGCACATCAGCGACACGCACGGTTTGAGCTTCGAGGATGCCCGAGTGCCCGAAGGCAACCTTCTGGGCGAGCGAGGTCACGGCTTCAAGCAGTTCTTGAAGACCCTTGACGACGGGCGAATCGCGATCTCGGCGCTCGCCCTCGGCTGTGCGCAGCGGATGCTGGACGAAGCCGCTGCGTACAGCAAGCATCGGGTCGCTTTCGGCAAGCCGATCGGGGCCAACCAGGGCGTCTCTTTCAACATCGCCGATCTGGCGGTGATGGTGCGAGCGGCCAGGTTGCTGACCTACCAGGCTGCCTGGCTCAAGGATGAGCACGCGGCTGGTCGACGCAATGTCGGTGAGGTGAAGCAGGCCGCCGCCATTGCCAAGCTCTATTCGACCGAGTCGGCGATGAACGCTACCCGGATCGCCACTCAGGTCTTCGGTGGCAACGGCTTCATGGAGGAGTACCCGGTAGCCCGTTTCTATCGCGATGCAAAGATCTTGGAGATCGGCGAGGGCACGTCGGAGGTGCAGCGCATGCTGATCGCGCGGGGACTCGGCCTGCCGGCATGAGCGAGCACGCGAGCAACCAGGTCGACCCCCGGGTCGACGATGTCCGTCGACGGTTCGCCGCCGCCCATGCCAGGACGGCGCGACCGGACGCACAGGGGTCGGCCAAGTTGGCTGCCCAGGGCAAGCTGGCAGTGCGTGATCGCATCGACCTGCTGATCGATGCCGGAACCTTCGTCGAAGACGGCAGGTATGCCAATGCCACCGCACCCGGATTGCCCGCGGACGGCGTCGTCACCGGGCGCGGCGAAGTCCATGGGCGGCCAGCAATCGTCGTTGCCAACGACCCGTGTGTGAAGGCGGGGTCGTGGGGGGCGCGCACGGTCGAAAAGATGATCCGGGCCACCGAGAGCGCCTTGCGCGAAGAACTCCCGATCTTCTGGTTCGTCGACTCGGCCGGCGCCAGAATCACTGATCAGGTCGAGCTCTTCCCCGGCCGCCGAGGTGCCGGGCGGATCTTTCACAATCAGGTTGCGCTCTCAGGCAAGGTTCCCCAGATCTGCGCCCTGTTCGGGCCGTCAGCTGCCGGAGGCGCCTACATCCCCAGCTTTACCGACCTGGTCATCATGGTCGAGGGCAATGCGTCGATGTATCTGGGCAGCCCGCGGATGGCCGAGATGGTGGTCGGCGAACAGGTGAGCCTCGAGGACATGGGCGGGGCAAGGATGCATTGCACCACCTCCGGTGTCGGCGATGTGTTGGCCAGCGACGATGCCGAAGCGATCGAGCTGGCCAAGTTGTTCTTCTCCTACCTGCCGCAGAACTGGGCGGCAGCAACGCCTCGGTATGCCGTCGAAGAGCCGAATGCACCGCTGACGCCGGCAAGTGTCCCCGCGGCCGAATCGGTGCCTTTCGACGTGCACGAGATCATCGACGGACTCTTGGATGAGGACAGCTTTTTCGAGGTCAAAGAGCTTTTCGCGGCCGAGCTTGTGGTCGGCCTTGGCAGACTCGGTGGCGATAGCGTTGGTGTCGTGGCAAACAATTCGTCTGTCAAGGGCGGTGTTCTTTTTGCCGACTCCGCTGATAAGGCGGCGCGGTTCATCTGGCTCTGCGACGCTTACAACATCCCCCTGATCTATCTAGCCGATGTTCCCGGCTTCATGATTGGTAGCGAGGTCGAGCGGGGCGGAATCATCCGACACGGCGCGAAGATGGTCAGCGCGGTCGCCGAGGCAACCGTGCCGCAGTTTTGTGTCGTGCTGCGCAAGGCCTATGGCGCCGGTCTGTATGCGATGGGTGGACCTGGGTTCGGCCCCGAAGTCACCCTGGCACTCCCGACTGCACGGATTGCAGTGATGGGACCCGAAGCCGCGGTCAACGCTGTGTATGCGGGCAAGATCGCGGCCTTGGCCGACGACACTCAGCGGCAGGCGTTCGTGGCCGACAAACGCACCGAATACCTGGAAGGCGTTGATCTGGAACGCCTGGCAGCGGATCTGGTGATCGACGGCGTCGTCGAGGCTGATGAGCTGCGCCGCGAACTATTGTGGCGGGTGAAGTACGCCGCCGGAAGGGACCGGCATTTCTCCACCCGGCGCCGTGGCATACCCCCGGTCTGATTCCTGTCGCTCAGCCGGGCGTGATCGTTGAGTCGGCGACAGGGGTCCGCAGGTCGTCCCAGGTGATCCCGAACTCGGCCAGCATCACCCGCAGCAACGGCAGGCTCACCCCCACGACGTTGTGATAATCGCCCTCGATCGAGGTCACGTAGGGGGCACCAAGCCCGTCCACGGTGAAGCCGCCGGCAACAGCCAACGGCTCGCCGGTCGCGACGTAGGCAGCTATCTCGGCGTCGCTGAGATGGGCGAAGTCGACCCGGGTTGTGGCCGTTGCGGATATCTCGTGTTCTGCTGCCGCCCCTGACCCGATGAGACAGTGGCCGGTATGCAACACCCCGCTGTGTCCGCGCATCGCCTGCCAGCGCCGACGAGCGACGTCAGCCGTCATCGGTTTGCCGTACACCTGCCCGTTGAACTCCAAGACCGAGTCGCAGCCCAGGACCACCGTCTGCGGTGAGCTCGGGGCGCAACGGGCGGCAACATCGCGCGCCTTGGCTCGTGCCAGGTGTCCAGCGACGTCGTGGGCTGACATGGGCCCGTTTGACCGCTCTTGGACAGCGATGACGCTGTCTTCGTCCACCCGGGAGACTCTCACTTCTGGGTAGACGCCAGCTCGCTGCAGAGTAAGAAGGCGTGCAGTGGAAGCCGAAGCGAGGATGAAACAAACCACCACTGCAGGTTACCTGCTCAACAAATTGTGAATTATACTCGGCGTCCCCGGAACATGGAAGACCACCCCCTAGATGTTGGGGTTGCCTACCTTTCGTAGGTTTAAGCCCATAGGAGCGGTGTATATCCCAAACCCGGGTGCACCGCAGACGATCACACCACGAGGAGTCAATGATGAGCACGCATGACGATCACTCGTCCACCGAAGTCGGCAAGGATGCCAGCTGGACCGACCTGGGCCAAGACCTATGGGCCTACCTGACCGGTCGCGGGGCCGCGATCAACTACAGCTTCGTCGACATGGCCGTCGAGGTCCCCCGCGACACCGGCGCCGACGCGCCCCGCGCTACCTGGAAGCTCAACGGCACGTTGCGTATCACGACCAGTGACAACGAGTCGTCAGGCTCGGACCCGATGCAGGGCTGACCCTCGATGGCAGCGACTTGGGCCATTGAAGCTGATCTGACCTTCTCGGTCACGACTCCTTCGGACGGAGATGCGGCCGAGCAGGTGACATCGGGCACGATCACCGGTCAAGGTCGACACCTCGAAGTTCGGTTCGACCATCTGGGTGCGGTGTCCTCGGGGGCATCCATCGGGCAAGGTAAGGCCGTCGCTGCTGAGCTGGCTCGTCAACACCTCACCGTGACGCTGATCGGGCCCGACGGGCCGGTGGTGAGCGTGGGTGACGTCAAGGCAAATCGCCTGGCGCGCTTGCTGACCCGGTCCAAGCACATCAGGGTCGAGAACTGGCGTGCGGCTGCTTCGCTGGCGGGCACCGCTAGCTCGGCTGGCTCCGGTGTGAGGTTGGCGCCGCCATCCACGCCATGGCCGATAGCGCCTACCTTCCGGTGGAGACGGCGTCGGGCTACCACGACGCACGACCCTGACGGCGGCGGGCACCCGCGACTGGTCTTCAGTATGGGCTCGGGTGCTCAAGCCGGGGAGCCTCGTCGCGTCCATGATCTGACGCCTGACGGGACAAGCATCGGCAGCGAGGAATCGTCGGCGCTCGTCCTGGCCGACATAGCTTCGCGGCAGGCCGAAGTCCGTCGGGACAGCAACGACGAGTACATCCTTGTGTCCTTGGTCGACAACCCGCCGACCAAGGTCAACGGTGTGCATCTCACCGAGGGCAAGGAGAAGGTCTTGCGCACGGGATCGCGGGTGCAGATCGGGCGATGGACGATGACCTACACCCGAGCCGAGTTTGCCGATCACGGTAGGCCGTACGGCGGACGGGCCGGCGGCGAGTTCAGCGAGCAACGCAAGCAGGATGTGCCAGAGTACAAGCGCTAGCATCAGCGGCTTGGCGCTGTCCCACCGATCAGCGCCTAGCCGGTGAGCTGGTCAACATAGCACCAGCGCCAGGCCTCGCCGGGTTCAAAGCTCACCATCACCGGATGGCCGCTCTCCCGGTAGTGCTTGGTGGCGTGTAGGCCGCTCGAGGAGTCGCAGCAGCCGATGTATCCGCAACTCAGACACTTGCGCAGATGCACCGGTTTCGTCCCTTCCTTGTCGCAGCCCACACACCGCGGGGCTACGGCTTTGGCGTCCTCTGGTGCGTCCCGCAGATGTTCGCAGCCGCCTTCCAGTGCCTGTGGTGCCCGGAGTGTGGTGGCGTGATCGTCTTCACCACGGTCGGTTTCGATGGGTTCCAGCACCGACTCCTCGACGTCGAGGTCTTCCAGCAGCATCTTGAGTAGGTCATGGTCGGCGGCGCCCTGGTCCCGGATCTCGACCAACTCGGCTCGCTCGGCGGCGATCATGGCCATCCGGACCCGGCGGTATGCGTCGCCTGGTGTCTCCTGGAAGTCCACCCCGCGGGGGCCGACGCGTTCCCACATGAGGTTGGTGCGCCGTTGCGCCTCCGAGCGAAGGCGGTCGAGCAGCTCATTGGACTCCTCCCGGTGCGCCTCCAGTTCCTGTAAGCCGGCAGCAACGGAACGCTCGGTGATCACCGCCTGCTGTAGAGCATCCTGTCGGGCGTCGGGTCCGCGTACCTTCAAGGCCCGGGCCAACACGGGAAGGGTCAGACCCTGCAGCACCAGCGTCCCGATCGCCACCACCAGCGCCACAAAGATCAATGCCTGCCGGTCGGGAGCCGAGGCTGGAATCAAGAATGCAGCGGCCAAGGTGACGACCCCGCGCATGCCGGCCCAGGAGACCAGCGCTGTTTCGCGGAAGTGCGGGTCGGCGTGACGGTTTCGAAGTGCCCAGATCATCCGATGGGGGAATACCCACAGTGGGCGCAGGACGATCACGGTGGCCAGAATCGCGGTGGAGGCGATCAAAACCTCGCGCAACGAAATGGCTTGCGATTGGGTCGTGGTCACAATGTCGTACATCTGCAGGCCGATCATCAAGAAGACGGTGCTCTCCAAGATGAACTGCACGCTGGCCCAGTTGGTCCGCTCCGAGAGCCGAGAACGTGCGGTTTGCTGAGTCAGTGCGCGGTGCCCCAGGATCAGACCCGCCACGACCACAGCCAACACCCCGGAGGCACCCAGCCCTTCGGCGGGCAGAAAGGCGAGGAAGGGAATAGTGAACGAGAGCGCGGTGTCCAGTTGCGGGCCCAGTGAGCGTCGACGCAGCAGCGAAGCGAGGACCGCGACGCCCACCCCGACGCCCACTCCGCCGACCACGGCCCAGACGAAGTTCAGCGTCACGGTCCACGCCGTGACCCCGTCAGTGGTTGCGGCGACCAGGCCCTCGCCCGAGCCGAGCCCGGCAATAGCCAGGCCGGTGCGCAGGGCTACCAGGGCGGTCGCGTCGTTCATCAGCGACTCGCCCTCCAAGATGGTGACGACCCTGCGCGGAAGGCCGATCTTTCGCGCGATGGCGACGGCGGCCACAGCGTCCGGCGGAGCGACGATGGCGCCGAGGGCAAAGGCCAGGCCGAACGAGATCGGCAACAAGGCGTGTGCCACGACCGCAACACCCAGCGCAGTGAACAGCACAAGGCCCACCGACAGCGACAGAATCGAGGCCCGGTTACGGTTGAAGTCGAACAGCGACGTCTGGATCGCCGCGGCATACAACAGCGGGGGAAGGAGTCCGTACAGCACCAGGTCAGCGGTCAAGGTGACCTGTGGGATGAACGGAAGGTAGGAGGCAAGCACGCCGACCGCAATCAACAGCGGCGGCCCGTTCCAGCCGCGCCGGTCCGCGACGCCCGCGACCAGCACGGCGGTCCCGGCCACCAGGACGAGCGTCAGCGCCAGGTTCACAGTCTCTCCAACACCGCCGAGCGCAGCACATCCAACCCGACTCCGCCGATGTCCAGTGCGCGACGATGGAACGCCGTCAGATCAAAGTCATCCCCGGCATGGCGACGTGCCTCTTCGCGAAGTTCCAGCCAGAATCGTTCCCCGATCTTGTATGACGGTGCCTGGCCCGGATAGCCCAGGTAGCGGTCCAGCTCGAACCGGACGAAGCCCTCGTCCATATTGACGTGGCTGTTCAGGAACCGCCATGCCTTCGCGTACGTCCACGGGCCTCCACCGACCTCAGGTGGTGCCTCAAACTGGCAATGTACGCCGATGTCGATAACGACCCGGGCCGCGCGCAACGACTGAGCATCGAGCAGGCCCATCCGCATACCGGGGTCGTCGAGATAGCCGAGGTCCGACATCAACCACTCGGCATACAACGCCCATCCTTCGCCGTGTCCAGAGGTCCACGCCGCCAAGCGCCGCCAGCGGTTCAGCACGTCCCCACGCAACGTCGTCTGCGCGATCTGCAGGTGATGCCCTGGGACACCCTCGTGGTAGACGGTCGTCAACTCACGCCAGGTGGCAAACTGGGTGACGCCGGGCGGCACCGACCACCACATCCTCCCCGGCCGGGAAAAGTCTTCACTCGGGCCCGTGTAGTAGATGATCCCGGTCTGGCTCGGTGCGATCTTGCACTCGATCGTGCGGACTTGCTCCGGGATGTCGAAGTGGACGTCGGCCAGCTCGGAGATCGCTTGGTCGGCGTGGACCTGCATCCACTTCTGCAAGGCCGCGGTGCCGTCGAGCAGATAGCGCTCATCAGCGTCCAGCAGCTCAACGGCTTCCGCAATGCTGGCGCCGGGTTGGATGGCCTCGGCGCATTGGCGCATCATCTCGGTGATCCGCTCCAACTCTTGCTGGCCCCATCGGTACGTCTCGGCGAGATCGACGTCCGTGCCGAGGAAACTTCGGGACAGCAAGCGGTAACGCTCGCTGCCGACCGCGTCCGCCTCGGGGGCAAGGTCGAGGAGCTCGTCAGCCACGAAGTCAGCAAGCGCGCCGTACGCCGCATTCGCTGCCCTGGCGGCCTCCTCCAACGCCACCAGCAGGTCGGCATCGATGCCGCCGGCCGTAGCGATGAGGGCAGTATAGGTGCTGGTCTGATCGGCGGCCTGATCGGCGCACTGCTTGCCGACGCTGACCACCTGACGACGCGGTGCCACGGCACCAGATCGAGCGCTGAACCGCAGCGAGTCGGCATAGTCACTCAGCGCAGCGGGGACGGCCTGCAGCCGGGCCAGCACCCAACGCCACTGCTCTTCGGTCTGCGTCGACATCAGGTCGAAGACGTCGCGCAGAGACTGTACTGCGCAGTCGAGGACGTTCAACGGCACCGGATCGATGCCGTCGATCACCCGTCCTGCCATCGTCGCGCGCAGAGTGAGCTCCTCGCTCAGGGCGGCGTGGGTCACCGCATCCACCGAGTCCATCGGCGCGGCCGGGCCGTAGTCCGCGGCGGCGTCGTCGAGTGCGGCTAGCGTGCGGGTGACGAGTTGGACCTCACGGCGGTAGGCCTCGATGCTGAAGTCGTCCAGGAGGTGCTCGCTGCCGGGTGTCCCGAGGTAGGTCGCCAGCAGCGGGCTCAGCGCGAGCTGAGCGTCGAAGTATTCTTCGGCCACGGCGTCGATGGCGCTCGGTCGGCGACTCCGGAGTTGGGTCTGGCTCACTGATGCAAGGTACTACCTTAAGTGTATGACCACCCATGGCAGCGTGCTCAGCGTGAACATTGGACGCTGTGCGCCCTTGGCCGGCCAGGAAGGCGCCCCGCACAGTGGCATCAACAAGCAACCCACGTCGGCGATCAGAGTGCGAGATCCGGGTGGTATGGAGTCTGGGGCAGGCAGCGGGGTGATCGACGATGCGATCGTGGATCGCCACAACCATGGGGGAGAACGCCAAGCGGTGTACGCCGTTGCCCGAGAGGAACTCGACTATTGGGAGGGAGAACTGGGCCGAGAACTGGCGCCGGGCGCATTCGGAGAGAACCTCACCACCACCGGTGTCGACGTCGATGGTCTTCCGATAGGTACCGTGCTGGCCGTCGGGGGCGGGCCGGATGGTGACGCGACGCAGAAAGCCTCGCCTGCCGCGGTACTCGAAGTATGTGGACCCCGCATCCCCTGCGCGACCTTCTCGGCCCACATGGGCGAGCGTGGCTGGGTGAAGTCGTTCACTGCCAGGGGCCGCCCCGGGGCCTACCTTGCAGTACGCACGCCGGGGCGGATCGTGCCCGGGGACGCTGTGTTGGTGGCCCACACCCCGGATCACGACATCACGATCGCAGACCTGTTCGCGGCCAGGTTCGGCGATCTGACCGCGGCGCAGCGTGTGCTCGAGGCGAGCGTCGTGTCAGAGCGTGACCGTGACTATCTGGCGAAGATGGTCGCCCGGCGGGCCGGCGGATAGCAGTCAGCGGGGTAGCGCCGAGCCCCGCCAAGCGCCCGGTCCCGGGCCCAACGAGGGCCGGGCCGCGCGCGCTCGAGAGTTCCACAGGGAGCGCGGGTGTGAGGTGGTTGGCGATGCAGGCCTGCCGCTGCCCGTGGCGCTGAGAACTGCGAGCACAATAGCCACCTCGGCCGGCGACGCATTGCCGCCCACAACCACTCCTGTGGCCGACGCCGGTGCCGCCGTGGACGTCTCGGTGCTCATAGCGGGATGTTCCCATGTTTCTTCGGCGCGCGGTTGGCGCGCTTGGTGCGCAACGTGCGCAGCGCCTTGACCACCTGCACCCTGGTCTGTGACGGAGTGATCACCGCGTCCACGTACCCGCGCTCTGCTGCGATATACGGGTTGGCCAGCGTGTCCTCATACTCACCGATGCGCTTGGCTCGCTCAGCGTCGACGTCACCGCCCTCAGCGGCGACCTGGGCCAACTGCTTGCGATACAAGATGTTGGCGGCACCCTGGGCACCCATCACGGCAATCTGCGCCGTCGGCCAGGCCAGGTTGATATCCGCGCCGAGATGCTTGGAACCCATCACATCGTAGGCGCCGCCGTATGCCTTGCGAGTAATCACGGTAACCAACGGAACGGTGGCCTCGGCGTAGGCATACAACAGTTTTGCGCCTCGCCGGATGATTCCGCCCCATTCCTGGTCTGTGCCGGGCAGGAAGCCGGGAACGTCGACGAAGGTCAGAATCGGGATATTGAACGCATCGCAGGTCCGTACGAAGCGGGCGGCCTTCTCGGAGGCATCGATATTCAAGGTGCCGGCAAAGTGTGTCGGCTGGTTGGCGACGATTCCGACCGAACGGCCCTCGATGCGTGCGAAACCCACCACGATATTGGGCGCGAACAGCTCCTGGGTCTGCAAGAACTCACCGTCGTCAACGACATGTTCGATGACCGTCACCATGTCGTACGGTGTATTGGCCGAGTCCGGTATGAGGGTGTCTAGCTCTTCGTCCTCGGAGCTGATCTCCGGATCGGCCACGGCCTCGAAGGACGGCGGATCCTCCAGATTGTTCTGCGGCAGGTAGGCCAGCAGGTCTTGGACGTAGGCGATCGCGTCGGACTCGTCACTGGCGGCGTAGTGTGCCACGCCTGAGCGCGCATTGTGCGCCGTTGCGCCGCCGAGCTCCTCGAAGGTCACGTCCTCGCCGGTGACGGTCTTGATGACATCCGGGCCGGTGATGAACATGTGCGAGGTCTTTTCGACCATGACAATGAAGTCGGTGATCGCCGGTGAGTAGACGGCGCCGCCAGCACACGGGCCGAGCACCAGCGAAATCTGCGGGATCACCCCGGAGGCATGCACATTGCGCCGGAAGATCTCGGCGTACATCCCCAGGGCGGCGACGCCCTCCTGGATCCTTGCCCCACCAGAGTCGTTGATACCAATGACGGGGCACCCAACCTTCATCGCCAGGTCCATCACCTTGACGATCTTTTCTCCGAACACCTCGCCGAGGGACCCACCGAAGACGGTGAAGTCCTGCGCAAAGATGGCCACTGGTCGCCCGTCCACAGTGCCGTATCCGGTGACGACGCCGTCGCCGTAGGGACGGTTGTGTTGTTGGCCGAAGGCGGTCGAGCGGTGGCGCGCCAACTCGTCCAGCTCGGTGAAAGATCCCTCGTCGAGCACCTGCTCGATCCGCTCCCGAGCCGTTTGCTTGCCTCGTGAATGCTGTTTCTCCACGGCGCGTGCCGACCCCGCGTGAACTGCCTCGTCGATGCGACGCCGGTGGTCGCTCAGTCGGCCCGCTGTCGTGCGCATATCGCTCGTAGGCTCGGCGCTGGAGTCACTCATTCGAATAACCTAGCCTTGCCGAGTGGTTGAGCACCGTTGGGCGCGCCCGCAATGGCACTCCACCGTCGATTCCACCAACCGTTTGGTGTTGGCCGACCCAGTGCCTGGTGCCGTCGTGGTCGCCGACCACCAGAGCGCAGGACAGGGGCGTCGTGGCCGGGTCTGGAGCGCGCCGCCGGGCACGGCGCTAGCGGTCAGTGTGGCCGTGCCAGAGGTGCGATCGGATCGGATCGGATGGCTGCCGTTGCTAGCGGGCTTGGCGGTTTCCCGCGCAGTGACTCAGTGCGGATACGGTGTTCGGGCGCGGCTCAAATGGCCGAACGATGTCCTGCTCACCGGCCCTGGGGAGTCCGAACCACGCAAGGTGTGCGGCATCCTGGCTGCGGCACGCCCGGGCGTGGTGATCATTGGTGCCGGGCTGAATATCGACCAGAGTCGGGAGCAGTTGCCTACTGCGGCGGCGACCTCGTGGGCGCTTGCTGCTGGGGTTTGCTTGCCACCGGAGATCCGACGTCGGTGGCTGAACTCTTACTTGGATCATCTGGCGGGGTTCGTGGATGAGCTGGCGGGCGAGATGCCGGGGCTGCAAGCGAGCTACCGCGAGGCATGTTCAACGATTGGCCAGTTGGTTCGGATCAATCTGCCTGGTGGGGACACCACCAGCGGCACTGCGATGGACATCGATGCCCAGGGCGCGTTGGTGGTGCGCACCGCATGGGGTGATCAGACCTTCCACGCCGGGGACGTGATCCACCTGCGGTCGCTGGCTGACTCGCAGTAGCCGAGGGCGCTAGCGTGCCACCATGATGTCTGAGTCCAGCATGATGTCTGCGTCCAGCATGGTGGCTGTTTCCCGCAGAGGTGTCCACGATCGCATCGCCGTTGTTGCGCTTGACCGGCCCGAGGCGATGAACGCAGTCTCCACTGAGTTAGCCCGGCAGATCACGTCGGCGATGGGCACCATTGCCGCGGACCCCGGCGTGGCGGTTGTCGTGCTGGCGAGCTCACGGGAGCGGGCCTTCTGTGTTGGTGCAGATCTCAAAGAGCGCGGGAGCTTCACTACTGAGCAACTGTTGGCCCACCGTGAGATCAGCCGCGGGGCCTACCGGGCCGTGTTGGATCTGCCCATGCCAGCAGTCGCCGCCATCGATGGGTACGCCCTGGGGGGAGGCTTGGAGCTAGCCCTTTCGTGTGACCAAATTGTTGCCTCTGCTGGCGCAGTGTTAGCTCTGCCTGAAGTCTCGGTTGGCCTGATCCCCGGTGGTGGCGGCACTCAGTTGCTGTCGCGTCGGGTCGGATGGTCAAAGGCGGCGTCGCTGATTTTCACGGCAGCCCGGGTGAACGCCGGCGAGGCCCACCAATTGGGTGTTGTCGACATGGTCGCGCAAGGCCCCGCGGGACCGGCTGCTATGGCCCTTGCCGAGCAGATCGCAGAGAACTCACCGGTTGCTTTGAGAGAGGCAAAACGGGCCATGCGAAATGGTCTGGCTGCCCCGATGGCCGAGGCGTTGGACATCGAAGACAAGGGCTGGAAGGCAACAGTTATGAGCCCGGACCGTCAAGAAGGAATAACGGCATTCAATGAAAAACGCACCCCACGTTGGCATTCGCTCTCTATAGACTAAGATCGCGACATGATGCGTGTACTTCTTGCGGAAGACGATGCCACCATTGCCGAGCCCCTATCCCGGGCGCTCCGCCGGGAGGGGTATGCCGTTGATGTGGCCGAGGATGGACGGGCTGCCTTGACGCTGGCTGAGGGGGAGGCCCCCGATCTGGTGATTCTGGACATCGGGTTGCCCTACTTGGACGGGCTGGAGGTGTGCCGGCGGATCCGGCAGGAAGGGCTCACCGCACCGGTCCTGATTCTGACAGCACGAAGTGACGAAGTGGACACCGTGGTTGGTTTGGACGCCGGCGCTGACGACTACGTGACCAAACCTTTTCGACTAGCCGAACTGCTGGCGCGGGCTCGGGCGCTGCTGCGGCGAGGAAGCGACACCCGCGAGGTCGGAGATCGTCCGATCACCGTGGACACCAAGGCACGTCGTGCCTTCTTCCGGGGGGAGGAAGTGATGCTCACGGCCAAGGAGTTCGATCTGCTGCGAGTGCTCACACGTGAAGAAGGTCGCGTTGTACCCCGCGAAACCCTCATGCTGGAAGTCTGGGACAGTTGGTTCGGTTCAACGAAGACGCTTGACATGCACATCTCGGTGCTCCGACGGAAACTGGGCGACGACGCGCACAGTCCTCGCTACATCATCACAGTCCGCGGGGTCGGCTTTCGGTTTCAGAACGAGCCAGAGCACTAAAAGGGGCCGTTTGTGCGGCAAAAACTACACCGTGTCGCGATCATCATCTCGATTGCCAGCGCAGTTTGTGCGTCGATTTTCCTCACTGCTGCGGCTTTGTTCTTGCTCACTGCCGATCTCAGCAAGCCGTGGGGGAGCTGGGTCACTGTCATCACGTTGCTGGTTGCCTCAGCGCTGGCCATGGCGCTCACGATTCCGATCGCACTGCTGTTGATCAACCGAACCCTCTCGGTTTTCACGGCGGCGTTGCATGATTTGGCGCAGCGGGCCGATGATTTTGGCGCTGGTTCGTTCGGTATCGATAGCAAAGAGGAGCCCTCCCGGAACCTTCGCCCATCGGTAAGTACGGGAAGTGGCGTGGAGGAAATCGACAATGTCCGAACGATCATGGAGCACAGCCAATCCAACTTGGCTCGGGCATTGTCTTCGGAACGCTCGTTCGCCGCGGACGCCTCACATCAGTTGCGCACCCCTTTGGCAGCATTGCAGCTGCGCCTCGATGAGGTCGTGCACACCGACGACCTGGAGGTCGCCCGGCACGAGGCCGAAATCGCGATCGGGCAGACCGAACGGCTTGCCTCGGTCGTCGACGACCTCTTGCATCGCACCCGTGCGGGTCACGCGGACGGTGGGCGATCAGTGTCGTTGGACACGGTGCTCTCCGGGTTGGAACAAGAGTGGACGCCGGCTTTCCATGCCCGAAACCGGCAGATCCTCGTCCGGGCCGAGCGTGCCATGATCGTGCGCTCCAGCGCCTCCGCGATCTCTCAGATTCTGAACGCGCTCGTAGAGAACTCGTTGCAGCACGGCGATGGAACGGTGCAGATTTCAGCCGTGCGCAGCGGCCCCTCGGCCCTACTTGAGGTGCGTGACGAGGGGCCCGGGATGGATCCGGGCCTGGCTCGGCGGGTATTCGACCGCGCCGTCACCAGCGGAGACGGCACTGGCTTGGGCCTTGCGGTGGCGCGCCAGACGGCCGAGTCGTTCGGTGGGCGGTTGGAGTTGGCCCAAGCTCGACCTGCCGTCTTCGCCTTGTACATCTCGATGGCCCCCGCGACCTAGCCCCAGCTGATCCGCCCATTCAGTAACCACCGACGGGCGCGCGTGCCGCCGCCGGTGAGAACACGTAGGTGCGGTAGGCCCAGAAGCGGAACAACGTGCCCAACACCAACCCCACCCCATTGCCGCTCACGTTGTCGGCCAGCTGACTATCGAGACTCAAGACGTAGCGGGAGAACCCCAGGCAGACCAGGGCGATGATCAGACCCACGACATTGAAGAAGACGAACAGCACAAACTCTCGGAACCGGGTCACGCGCCGCCGGTGCCGGAAAGTCCAATAGCGGTTGCCCAGCCAGGCAACGACGGTGGCGATCGCGGTCGCGCTGACCTTGGCTCGCAACGGAGTATCGTCCATCACCCCCGGCGTCGCAGACCAGGGCAGCCCAAAGACCAGATAGTTGTAGATGCCGGTGTCAACGCAGAAGGCCAACAGTCCGACGATGCCGAACTTGGCCACCTCTTGCGCGAGCAACTGATACCACCTCGCCAGCGTCTCGCCGGCTCGCGCCAGAGTGGCAATCACGGGCGCAGCATACGTCGACCCGGACAGTAGGCTGGTGAGTTGTGAGTGCCTTCGATGCTGCCGCCCCCTTCGACGCGCCGACTCAGGGGCCAACCGTGCAGCGACCCGAGGGAGGGTTCCCCGTGGTGGGGATCATCGGGGGAGGCCAGCTAGCCCGGATGTGTCAGCCACCCGCGGTCGGGCTGAACCTGGCGCTATCGGTGTTGGCCGAGTCCCCATCGGCAGCCGCAGCGCTGGTCATTCCGCACGCTCCCGTGGGCGCCAGCGCGGACGTCGAGGCTGTGCTGGCCTTTGCCGCCGACTGCGACGTGGTGACGTTCGACCATGAACACGTGCCACAGCATGTGATGCACGCGATCCAGGCGTCGGGGGTCGCTGTCCATCCCGATCCAGCGGCCTTGGTGTTCGCTCAGGACAAGATCGCCATGCGGTCGCGTCTGTCCGACCTCGATATCCCGTGCCCCCACTGGGCTGTTGCACGAACTGCAACCGACGTCGAGGACTTTGCCGCCCAGGTCGGCTGGCCAGTGGTGGCCAAGACGCCGCGGGGTGGTTACGACGGCAAAGGCGTTCGGGCCATATCGGGCCCGCATGAGATCTCGGACTGGCTCGCACAGGTCGGTGACAGCAACTCTGCGCTGGCCGACGGAGTCCTGCTCGAGGAACGCGTCCGGTTCCGTCGGGAGTTGGCGGTACTGGTTGCCCGCAGTCCTAGCGGCCAGGCTGCCAGCTGGCCGGTGGTCGAGACGGTCCAGACCGACGGAATCTGCACCGAAGTGCTCGCTCCGGCCCCGGAGCTGAGCGAGGACGTGGCAGCGGCCGCCACCCACGTCGCGCTGCGGATCGCTGGTGAGCTGAACGTGACCGGCATTCTTGCAGTCGAGCTGTTCGAGGTCGACGGCACCGACGGCGGGCATGGCCACTGCGTCGTCAACGAACTAGCCATGCGTCCGCACAACAGTGGTCACTGGACCATCGACGGCTCCATCACCAGCCAGTTCGAGCAACACTTGCGCGCGGTCCTCGACCTGCCACTGGGGGCCACCACCATCCGCGATGAGTGGACAGTCATGACCAACGTGCTGGGTGGCGACAAGCCCGAGCTGTACTCGACCTACCGGCATCTGCTGGCGCGGGACCCTGGCCTGCGGGTTCACCTGTATGGCAAGTCAGTTAGACCGGGGCGAAAGATCGGCCATGTCACCGTCTGCGGAGAAGACCTGGCGGAGCTGCGTGCCCGTGGCCAACATGCCGCTGACTATCTGCAGGGAGTCATCGATGAGTGAACCTGGGCGGAGCCCGGCGCAGCATCAGGCGCCGGTTGCTCTGGTGATGGGCAGCGACAGCGACTGGCCGGTGATGGAGCAAGCCGCGCTGGTCTTGGCCGAGCTCGGTATCGACTGTGCCCCGGACGTCGTCTCGGCCCATCGGATGCCCGTGGAGATGATCGAGTTCGGGAGCCTCGCGGCCGACCGGGGTGTGCGCGTCATCATTGCCGGTGCCGGAGGCGCTGCGCACCTCCCGGGCATGCTGGCTTCGGTGACCACCCTGCCGGTGATCGGGGTGCCGGTTCCGTTGAAGTACCTGGACGGAATGGACTCTCTGCTTTCCATCGTGCAGATGCCTGCCGGCATACCGGTGGCCACGGTTTCCATCGGGGGCGCTCGCAACGCCGGTCTGTTGGCCGCCCGGATCCTCGCCAGTGGACGCGATGAACAGGCGGCTGCGATCACCCGGCGGCTGAACGTCTTCGCGGACGAGCTCGCCGCCAGCGCGCATGCCAAAGGGGAGCGAGTCCGCGGGTCGTAGGGTGAGAGTATGAGTGACTTCGACCTTTTCGCGCTCTCCGAGGACCACCAAGCGCTGGCGGAGGCCGTGCGCGAGGTGTGCACCGACAAAGTGGCGCCGTACGCCGCTGCCGTGGATGAGGAGTCGCGGTTTCCCACCGAGGCTTACGAGGCGTTGCGGGCCACCGATTTCCACGCCCCGCACATCCCTGAGATCTACGATGGGGTAGGCGCCGATGCGCTGGCGACCTGCATCGTCATCGAGGAGGTTGCTCGGGCTTGCGCCAGTTCTTCCCTGATTCCGGCCGTCAACAAGCTGGGGACGATGCCGCTGATCCTGGCGGCCAGCGAGGAGGTCAAAGCCCGATACCTGCCCGAAGTGGCTACCGGAGAGGCGATGTTCTCCTATGGCCTCTCCGAGGCTGGCGCGGGCAGCGACACCAGCGCCATGTCCTGTCGAGCGATCGAGGACAACGACGGCTCTTTCGTGTTGAACGGTCAGAAGTCGTGGATCACGAACGCGGGAGTCTCGAGCTACTACACGGTGATGGCGCTGACCGAACCGGACGGAGAACGTGGCCGCAATATCAGCGCTTTTGTGGTGCATGCTGATGACGACGGCTTTGACCTGGGGGCGCCGGAGAAGAAGCTGGGCATCAAAGGCTCGCCGACCCGGGAGTTGCTCTTCAGCGACTGCCGTATTCCGGGGGACCGGCTCGTTGGCGCACGCGGCGAGGGCCTCAAGATTGCGCTCGCCACCCTGGATCACACCCGAGTCACGATTGGTGCCCAGGCGGTCGGGATCGCCGCCGGCGCGTTGGAGCAGGCCATTGCCTATGTGAAGGAGCGCGAGCAGTTCGGCAGGACAGTCGCGCAGTTCCAAGGGGTCCAGTTCATGCTTGCCGACATGGGTATGAAGTTGGAAGCAGCTCGACAACTGACGTATGCCGCGGCCGCCAAGTCCGAGCGAGGGGACGCAGATTTGCCGTTCTTCGGCGCCGCTGCCAAGTGCTACGCCTCCGATGTGGCGATGGAGATCACCACCGATGCGGTGCAGCTTCTCGGCGGGGCGGGATACACCAAGGACTTCCCGGTAGAGCGAATGATGCGGGATGCCAAGATCACCCAGATTTACGAAGGCACCAACCAGATCCAGCGAGTCGTGATGGCCCGCCACCTATTGCGTTGAGCCCGGCTAGGGGTCGATCGTCAGTGGCGCCCCAGTCCGCAACGCCTCAAACAGCTCGCCCGCGTCGGCCTCATCCCAGAGCACCGTGCTGCCGGCCGAGGTGGAGTAGCTCGTATCTGCGATGGGCACCGTGATGGAGTCACCGGACCCGTTGGAGATGGAGCGCATCGCCAAACCGACTTTCACCAGTTCCCACATCGAGGTGTCTTCACCGCGGCTGAGCGAGGACCCGGTGGCTGTCCCGACGGCCTGCAGTTCCCATGGCACGAGGAGAGTGCTTGGGCGGGTCATCTTTTGCGCCATCGCCGCGAGAAACTCCCGTTGGCGCTCGACGCGACCGAGATCGCCCCGAGGGTCGGAATAGCGCATGCGGACGTAGTTCAGGGCGTCCTTGCCCTCCAGCTCTTGACACCCGGCAGGCAGGTCGAGGTCGCTGCGCTCCTCGTCCACTGCCTCCGGCAGGCACATCTCGATCCCGCCGACCTCGGCAACGACGTCGACGAACCCATCGAAGCCCACCTCGAGATAGCCGTCGACGCGTAACCCGGTCGCCTGCTCGACGGTGTCCACCAGGAGAGGAGGGCCCCCGATGGAGTAGGCCGCGTTGATCTTGTTCATACCGCTGCCCGGGATATCCACGTAGGAGTCACGCGGGAGCGAGACCAATGTCGGGTCGCCCACGGTCGGCAGGTGAAGCAGCATGATGGTGTCGGCCCGCGAGCCCGCAACCGAGCCGGTCTTCAAGTCGTTGCGCTGCTCCTGAGTGAGATCCTCCCTCGAATCGGTACCGACCAGCACCACGTTGCTGCCGGAGCCCGAGCCGGGCCGATCCGCAGTGTCCGGGGTGGCGTCGACCTCCCCGATAGCGAAGTAGGTGCTAGCCACGGCCCAGATCATTGCCGCCAGGTAGGCCCCGATAACCAGCAAGACGACGAGACTGACCCGGCGTCTGCCATACCGCGGGCGACGGGTACGGCTGCCACCTCTGCTGGCTGGGGGTGGGGCATGCGACGGTTCCGCATAGGAGGAATCCGTCCACTGTTCCTGCCCATACTGCTCCCCGCCGGAGTAGGAGTACTCATCCTGCCGGTGGTGCCCGGAGTCGCGCTGCCACTGCTGAGTGCGGGCGTCGCTATCCGTCTGCCAGTCGCTATCGGCTTGCCAGTCTTGGTCAACCTGCCAACCCTGATCGCTGCGACGGGGCTCCGATGCACGGGGGGTTCGTGGCATCGGTCTGGTCCAGTCGTCTTCTGGGTGGCGCGGCATCGCTCCAGGGTAGGTGAGAAGCGGGCTGTGGCAGGCTAACCTGCCCACATGGCGACCCAAGAGTCCGCTGCCCGACGGTGGCCTGGTGTCTCGGTCGTCATGCCTGTTCGCAACGAAGCTGGACATCTCGCTGAGGCTTTGGCGTCAGTCTTCGCCCAGGACTATCCGGGTCCAGTGGAGGTGGTGCTCGCAATAGGCAGCAGTACGGACGCCACTCGCGACGTAGCCGAGCAAGCGATTGCTGGGCGGCGTCAGGCGCGCATTGTGGAGAACCCCAGCGGTCGTACGCCCGATGCGCTCAATGCCGCGATCGCGGCCAGTAGGTTTCCGGTCGTAGCTCGGGTCGACGCACACGGTGTCCTGTCCCCGGACTACTTGAGCACCGCCATACCGGTCCTGCTGGAGACCGGGGCGGCGAACGTCGGAGGGCGTGCGGTCCCCCGAGGTGTCAGTGCGATGCAGCAGGCCATTGCAGTGGCGATGGCGTCCCCACTCGGGATGGGCTCGGCGCGCTTTCGCGTCGGAGGTAAAGCCGGGCGGGCTGAGACCGTCTTCCCGGGTATCTTCCGGCGCGAATGGCTGGACCAGGTCGGTGGCTACAACCCGAACTACGAACGCGCCCAGGACTGGGAGATGAATCTACGCATCCGGCAGGCCGGAGGCATCGTGTGGTTCAGCCCGGACATCTGGGTGACCTACCATCCGCGTAACTCATTGCGCAGCCTGGCGCAGCAGTTCTACGCCACCGGAGCGTGGCGCCGCCGGCTCGCTGGTGAGCACAAGGACGCGTTGAGTATGCGCTACCTCGCGCCGCCCGTGTTGGTTGTGGCGCTCGCCGGGGGCTTGATCGGCGCCACCGTCTGGCCGCCGAGCGCGTTGCTGCCACTCGGGTATGCCGCTGCCGTGGGTGTCGGGGGCCTGCTGATCTCCCGCGAGCAGACGTGGCCGGTGCGTCTGCGGGTCCCGGCGGCCCTCGTGACCATGCACGTCAGCTGGGGGTGTGGGTTCCTGGCCGGCACCTCGCGTTAGCGTGTGAGCAAAGGCGGCTGGGTACGATCACGCACCTCTTGCTCGTTGACCCCCGGTGCGAGCTCCGTCAGGATCAGTCCGCGCTCGGTCACGTCGATCACGGCAAGGTCTGTGATGATGCGCTGCACACAGGCCAAGCCCGTGATGGGTAGCGAGCACAGGTCGACGATTTTGGCCGAGCCGTCCCGGGCGTTGTGTTCCATCAGCACGATCACCCGCTTGGCCCCATGCACCAGATCCATGGCACCGCCCATTCCTTTGACCATCTTGCCGGGGATCATCCAGTTGGCGATGTCACCGCCGGCGGAGACCTGCATCGCTCCCAAGATGGCCGCGTCTACCTTGCCGCCGCGGATCATGCCGAAACTCATCGCGGAGTCGAAAAAGGAAGCACCGGGCCGGATCGTGACGGTCTCCTTGCCCGCATTGATCAGGTCGGGGTCCTCGCTGCCCTCGAGCGGGTATGCGCCTACACCGAGGATGCCGTTTTCGGACTGCAGCACGAGCTCCACCTCGTCTGGGACGTAGTTGGGCACCAGGGTCGGCAGCCCGATGCCGAGGTTGACGTAGTCGCCGTCGTGCAGCTCGCGAGCCGCCCGAGCCGCCATCTCCTGTCTGCTCAGCGCCATCTCAGCTCTCCCTACCTGCAGGCCGCCGGGTAGTTGTTTTCTCGATTCGCTTCTCCGCGGCTTGCTCGGCGCTCAGCGGCAGCACCCGTTGCACGTACACACCCGGGAGGTGGATTCCGTCTGGGTCCAACGCGCCAGGCTCCACGAGATGCTCGACTTCGGCCACACTGATTCGCCCGCTCATGGCGCAGAGCGGATTGAAGTTGCGCGCGCTGGCGCGAAAGACCAGGTTGCCGTGCCGGTCGCCCTTCCAAGCACGCACGAGTCCGAAGTCGGCCGCGATGGACTCCTCAAGCACGTATTCCTGGGGGTGGTCACTCAGATGATCGAAGGTCCGCGTGTCTTTGGCGGGGGAGGACATCACCACTTCCCCCGCGCTGTCATAGCGCCACGGCATACCTCCGAGAGAGACTTGTGACCCCACGCCCGTGGCGGTGTAGAAGGCCGCGATGCCGGAGCCACCGGCACGCAGCTTTTCGGCCAACGTCCCTTGCGGCGTCAGCTCGACCTCCAGCTCCCCGCTCAAGTACTGGCGCGCAAACTCCTTGTTCTCCCCGACGTAGGAGCCGACGATGCGTCGGATCCTGTTCGCCGACAACAAGATGCCGAGGCCCCAATCGTCAACACCGGCGTTGTTCGACACGACCTCAAGGTGTTGAGTGCCGGCGCGCAACACCTCCTCGATCAGGACCGTCGGCACCCCACAGAGCCCGAAGCCCCCGACCGCAAGTGTCATCCCGTCGCGGAGACCATCGAGCGCCGCAGCGACATTCTCGACCACTTTGTCCATGCTGATCGACAATAGTGGGCTGAGGCGAGGTACGCGACGACGGTTGCCGCGCCGCGCGTCCGTGGGCGCCGCCGGGGGATGTGCTCGTGCCACCGTGATGGGGCCGGTGGCTCTCGAGAGTTGATCACCCCGCGGCCCTTCGCACCGATGCACGCACTGCACTCATGGCTCTCGGGTGATGGATCAGTCGAGAGTGTGCTTGACTCCTTCGGCGCGCATCCGTGTGTCACCACGAGCTGGTGCCTGGCCACGCACCATGACCACTGAGCCTTGGTGAGCCCACACGCCGAGCACGTTGACCAGGAAGGCTCCGGCATCCTCGGTCGTGATCAATGTTCGAGGACGCTGCGTCAAACTCGCAGTCCTATCCTCAGCGCTAGCCACCAAGTCCGCATAGCTGCTGCGGTTGCCCCTCACCACCAGTGCAGCTTCGTCAGCGTCCGCGGTGTCCCATGGGTCGAAACTGTCGGCGAAGGACGATATTTCCCGTGCCTCGTCCATCACCCCGCTGCGCAAGGCTCCGCCGAAGTCACGGGCCAACGCAGGCAGGGCCACCGCGATAACCCCGTCGGCGTCCTGGGCGCCGGCTTGCTCCGGGGCGGTGGTGACCAGCACGTCGGCACCCTCGGAGGAGTCAACGGTCACGGTCGCACCGATCGACCAGATGGCGAGCGCCCAGTAGGTCAGCCGCCAGTGCGGGGCTGGAATGTCCAGATGCACGACGGTGCCGGGCTCGCAGTCGTAGCTCTCCTGCAGCGCGTTGGCAGCCTTGGCGACCCAGGTGGCGAGGACCTTGCGCGAAAGTTCGATTCGCTCGCCCTGAGTTCGACCAGGCGTATCGTCATAGAAGGTGAGGGCCGGCTGCGTGGGGTCATCCGCGGTCAACGCGGACAGCACGTCAGCGGGGGTGCGCACTCGGCATAACTTAGTCCATTGATCTGGATGCCCTGTACGCCGTGTCACCCTGGGGTATGCCAACGTCCGGTCCGGTGCGCAGGCGCCGATCGGTGTGGCGGGCTGGCCGACCCGTCGATGTCGAGGCGACCTGGAGCCCGCTGCGTCGGGGTCGCGGTGACCCTGCCTGGAAGCGTCGCGGCGGCTGGCTGTTTCGGGGGATTCGTACCCCGATGGGGCCTGGGACATTAGCGGTCAGCACGCGACCTGAACAGCAGGAGGTCATCTGCCAGGTCTGGGGTAGTCATGCCTCCAACGAGTGGCTGCTAGACCGGCTGCCGACGATGTTGGGAGATCAGGACGATCCGAGTTCTTTCTGCGTGCAGCACGAAGTGTTGCGTCGTCCGTGGCGCGCCCATCCCGGCTGGCGAGTGCCCTACACCGGACTCGTCTTGGAGTCCTTGGTCCCGGCGATCATCGAGCAGAAGGTCACGGGGGCAGAGGCGTTCGCCGGCCAACGCAGGCTCCTCTGGCGGTTCGGCGAACCTGCTCCTGGGGTCGGTGCCGAGCTTGGCTTGCGGGTTCCGCCGAGCCCTACCCGCCTGAGGAACATCCCCTCCTGGGAGTGGCTTGAGATGGGGATCACGCCCAAGCGATCTAGCGTCGTGGTTGCGGTGGCCCGCATGGCTGACCGTCTGGAAGAGTGCGCGCTCAGCGACCCCGAGGAAGCCTCTCGGCGGATGAGGGTGGTGCCCGGCGTCGGACTGTGGACCGTCGCTGAGGTGGCACACCGGGCCTTGGGCAACGCTGATGCCGTCAGCTTCGGGGACTTTCACGTTGCAAAGAACATCGGCTGGGCACTGACTGGGACCCCGGCCGACGACAAGGAAGTGGCCGCACTGCTGGGGCCCTATCGACCACACCGCTACCGGGTGCAGCGGCTGGTCGAGCTGGGCGGGCTCAATCGGCCTCGACACGGCCCCCGGATGGCTCCGCCGACACACTTGCCGTCCCGCTGAGCGGCGTGATGGTCAGGTCTGCCAAACCCTCGCTGTGTAGTGCTATCTGTAGACGGGCCACAACGACGCCGCGCAGGTAGGGATCGGCTAGTGCCACCCATACCTGGGCTTGATTCCGCCGGATGGCTGCGGCGTCGACGCAGTCGTTGACTCCGAGCACGGCAAGTGCGCGAGCGCGGTCGAACCGGACCTGTTCGCTCTCTGGACCGGTGGACGGTATGCCGACCTGCTCGGCCGCAGCGCTACCTGGGGGGGCGCCCAGGGCAGAACGCACCGACTCCGCGGTCCCGAGCGTGAACCAGTCGGAGTCGATCTGGCGTAACAAGGCGTGGGCGCCGGCCTCCCCGGGTGAGCCGACGGTGCCTGCTGGCAATCCGCGCAGCAGGGCTGCAGGTACGCCGAGCGTTTTGCCTTTGACCAGGTCTGCTGCTGCGGCGATCTCGTCGGCAACGGCGCGAGCCGTCACCACCAGCGGGCGGCCGTCGGCGTCGACATCGCCCCGCAGATCCTGTAGCACCTGCACCCCACATGCCCCCAACGCAAAGTCGGTCTGGCCCTCGCGCCATGGTCGTCCGGCGGTATCGCTGACCACGATGCCGATCATCGGTAGGGAGGCCGGCGCGTGGGTGCGCAAAAGGCCCGCATACAGGTTGCGGGCGACCAGATCGGGGTCACTGGGCAGCACCAGCGAACCGCCGTCTGGTCCGGTGTTGGAGCCGTCCACGCCGGCCGCTGCCATCACCGGACCCGCCGCCGAGGCCACGATCTGAGTCCTGCCTACGGCGGTGGCTCGCTCGGCCACCACACGAACGCTGTGGGCCTCGATCACCCGGTGGCGCAGCGGTGTGGCACCGTTCTCGCTGCCGCCGTCGACGTCGGTGGCCCGCGACCCCTCCGCCTTGGAAATGACCTTGCTGGAGACCACGAGCACGTCGCCGTCGCGAAAACTGAGGCCCTGGCGGTCCAGGGCTGCGTGAAGTAGCTCAGCAAGATCGTGATGCTGGTGAACTTCGGGTAGGCCAGTCAGGGGGTAGATCTGCACCGGCCTCATCGGGTCAGGTCCTGCGCCAACGACAGAGCCTGCCCAGCGATGGCGGCCGCGTCGTCAATGTCGCGCATCCACAGATCCCGGTGCTCAGTTCGAACCGAGCCGTAGCTGTCGGCGGCGTCGGCATCGTCCACCAACCAGCCATCCAGGAAGTCGCGGTACAGGCCGGCCACCCCCGCAGCGGTCACCGGCACACCGAGCGCAGCCAGGCATGCCTGGGCGTGACCGCGTACCGGCACCCCAGCGATGATTGGCGAGACTCCGACCACGGGAGCCCTTGTGCCGCGTAGCGCATCGCGAACTCCCGGGATCGATGTGATGATGCCGATCGACACGACCGGGTTGCTGGGTGGCAGCACGACCACGTCGGCTTCCCGAATGGCGCTCAGCACCCCGGGTGCGGGGGCTGCCCGGTTCAGGCCGGCGACGACGAATCGCGCGGCCGGCACGCTGGCTTCCATCTCTACCCACCACTGTTGGAAATGCACGGCCTGCTCAGCGCCGTCGGCTGCACCGGGGCGATCATCAGCGATGACTACATGGGTTTCGATCGGCTCGTCGGTGACGGGGAGCAGTTCGATCCCACGTTGTGGTAACGACCACCGCCGGGACAGGCGCGCGGTGACATCGCTGAGTGAGTGACCGCTTGCCAGCCATTGGCTCCGGGCAAGATGAGTGGCCAGGTCACGGTCCCCCAGCCTGAACCAGTCCGGTCCCACACCCAGCGCGCGCAGCTCGGTGTGTACCTCGAAGGTCTCCTGCGACCGCCCCCAACCCTGCTCCTCGTGGACCCCACCTCCGAGGGTGTAGAGCAGGGTGTCCAGGTCAGGGCAGATGCGTAGGCCGACCAACGTGATGTCGTCACCGGTGTTGCCGATGACCGTGATCTTCCCACCACGGCGCGAGTCGGGATCCCATCCGAAACCGTGGGTGTCGAGATGATGACGAAGACCCCGAATGAAGCGGGCTCCGCCGACTCCACCGGCCAGCGCGGTGATCTGCATCTGCCTATTGTTGCCCCCAACCGGGCGTGGTGAGTCGCCGGGCAGGACGCTTGTAGCAGAGCTCGGGTTGACGTGGGGGGATGACACGCGTGTAATTTACTTACATCGGACACCTCCACACCAGGATGAGTACCGGTCGAAAGTCAGTGCTGGCGAGGGTTCAGGAGGAGCCGTGCACGAAATAACACTGTTGTCCATGCTGGATAGCGCAGACCCCACGGAACACGATTCGTGGCAAGAGCGGGCACTGTGTGCCCAAACTGATCCGGAGGCATTCTTTCCGGAGAAGGGCGGGTCCACTCGCGAGGCCAAGAAAGTATGTGTCGGCTGCGAGGTGACCGCTGAGTGCCTGGAGTACGCACTTGAACACGATGAGCGCTTCGGTATCTGGGGAGGCCTTTCCGAACGTGAGCGGCGCAAGTTGAAGAAGCGCGCCGTCTGAGTAGCGAGTTCGTCTCTTTGCACTGCACCCGGTTCTGGTGAGAGCCACGGTGTCCTCCCTGGCGCGAAAGCTGCACACGACAAGCACGACAGGGTGAGCAACCGATGACGGTGAGTGTGGTCCTGACGGACCCGGCGGGGGAGCGCGATCCGTTGCCGGTGCTCGATGCGTTGTTGGCGATGGCCGATGGGTTCGACACAGTCTTTGCTCCTACCGTCTGGATGGAGCGGGCCGAGATCACCACGCATCGCCTGTTCACCTCCAGAGGAGTGGGGTTGCAGTGGCTCCCCGAGCTCAGTATCGAACCAACCCCGTCATCCGCTGGGCTCGGACCTGCCGCGGGGCTCGCCGCGGCCCTGAAGGAGGTGTGCGAGCGTGTTGAGGACGACCCGAAGAACTGGCTCTGGCTTCTTTCGCCCGCCCACGTGCCACAGCCCGGTGCGCTGCCGGCCCTGGTCGCCGCGGCGCGTGGTTCTTCGCGGGTCGCCGTCGTCGGGCCGAAACTTGTCCATGCGGACGACCGACGGATGCTGGCCGCAGTCGGGCATCATGTCAGTGCCTGGGGGCGTAGCGCCGACTTCACCCGAGCCGGAGTGTTCGATCAGGGGCAGTTCGACGACACGTCCGACGTCATCGGTGTTCCGATCACCGGGATGCTCATTCGCCGCGATGTCCTCAGCATCGTTGGTGGTGTCCAGAGGTTTCTCGATGTGGCGGTCGCCGGGTTGGATCTCTCCTGGCGAGCACATCTGGCCGGCTACCGGGTGGTGGTCGCCGCTGATGCAGTGCTCACCCACGACCGAACGGGCGCGCCGGCGCTGAGCGGCTGGGATCCCGACGCCGACCCGGCTCAGGAACGACGCGCCAGCGGCCACAGAGTCTCTCTTGCGCTGGCTCGGTGCTCGTGGTGGTGGTTACCGGCCCGCGGCTTCGCCATGGTTCTCAGCTCGCTCATGATGGCCCTGGCCTGGGCTGTGGCCCGTCGCCCCCGGGCAACCGCCCTGGCTCTGAGCGAGGCCATGGCGGTGGGTGCGGTGGGGCGCATGCTGCGAGCCCGCCGGAGCGGTGGCCCGCGAATCGTGCGCGAAGGTGATCTGCGCGGGTTGTTCACCCGGCTTCATGGAGCACCAGCGCGGGCACGATTTCTGCGTCTGGACAGTCCGGCTGAGTCTCATCGGGCCGCCGGATGGAAACCGGAGGGCGAACGATCGGTCCTAGCTATCGAGTCCGGGCCGGTGTCCGACGAGGCCTCGTCACTGGATGACAGCCAGCCTGCCGAGCGGCAGCGATGGTGGATCTGGCCGGCCGCCTCGGCGGCCGTCGCCGTGGCGGCGAGCGTTGCGGGGTGGCGCGCGCTGGGCGCTGCGGGGCTCACCCCCGACGGATGGGGGCTGCGCGGTCCCGAACTGTTGACTGTTTCGGCGAGTGCCTCATCGATGTGGGCCGACTGGGCCGCGGGATGGTCCGGGACCGGGTTGGGCCAGGCCGGTCAAGGCCCGATCTGGTTGGTGCCGCTCGCGGCGTGGACGGCGCTGCTGGAGCACGTCCCGGGCGGTCCCGATGTAGCCAGCAGCGCCGCCATCGGCACGACCTGGTTGCTCATGGCCACGTTCCCACTGAGCACGCTCACCGCATACTGGGCATGTCGCCGGGCATTGCGCTCCCGTCCGGCTCGGGCGATCTTGGCACTGGGTTGGGCGGGCTCGGCTCCACTGGTCGGGGCGCTCGACGACGGCCGTCTGGGGCCCGCCCTCGTGCACGTCGTCGCCCCGCTGCTGGTCGCCGGAATGATGAGCAGCGTGCGTCCCGGGCGACGGGGCACATCGGCGGCCTGCGCTACCACCCTGCTGACCGCTGCGGCAGCGATGTTCGTGCCGATCGTGCTCAGCGCCGGAATCGTCGGTGGCCTGCTCGTGGCTATCACCGCCCCAGGATGGTGCCGGCTGCGAGGGCTGTTGCTGGCCCTGGGCCCGTTCGGGCTGCTGGGGCCTGCGGTGTTGAGCCTTCTCACCGACCCCTTGCTCGTCCTGGGGGGTGCCGGTGCCACCGTGTCAGCCGCACCGCAGCTCGGCATTGCGAGCGCGCTGATGTTACACCCCGGAGGGCCACTGTCCTTGGCGTTGTGGTGGCTGCTACCAGCGTGGTTGCTGGCGGTCGTGGCTATCCTCGACCCTGGGCTCACAGGCGCGGGGCGATCGGCGACCATGTTGACGCTGGTGGCTCTGCTGGGCATAGCGGCCAGTCTCGTGGCAACCCGAACGGTGATCGGGCAGATGCCGCAGGGCTTCCCTGATGCCGGCGCTGCGGTGTCGCCCTGGCCCGGCACACTGCTGAGCCTGGCCGGCGCCGCGCTCCTATTGGCGGTGGCCCAGGGAGTCTGCTCCTCGCTCGCCGCGCAGAGCTCACTCAACGCAGCTGGGTGGACGTCGATACTCGCCACCGGCTCGTTGTCGGTGGTCCTCGTGGTCGGGGCCTCGGGGGCCGTCGCGACCATGGCTCTGCATAGCATCCAAGGCTTCGGGGCCAGCCTGAGAGTTGCCGACCCGCCAGTGCCCGCCGCGGTGGGCGAGCGAACGGAAGGTCCGGAGCGGGTGAGATGGATGACGCTGCAGCCGCACCCGGCTCCAGAACGGAGCGGCGGATACCTCATCGGATATGACATCACCTCGGCTGAGCCACGACCGTGGCTCAGGGACCGCGCTCGAGATCTTGTGCGCCTTGCTTCGGCCGACCCAGAGCCAGCGTCACTGGGCCGTGCTCTGCGTGGGCTGACAGAGGACACCGACGACGCAGTCATCGATCCGGAGCCCCTGGAGGAGGCCATGGCCGACCTCGCGGTCGGATATGTGGCCGTTCGGGCCGACCCTGGCCACCCGGTCGTCGAACAGCTCGACCGGCTACCCAACTTGATCCGAGTCACCTCCACGCCGGGTCAAGAACTGTGGCGGGTCCGCCCCCAAGGCGCAGGTTCGCGTGCGTGGTGGCAAGACCGAGAAGGGGCACGGGTGGAGATGGCGCCGGTGCACGGCGCCCACGCGAACCTGCAGGCCAACCCGCCGCCCACTGCCCGATTCATCGCCGTCGCTCAGCCGCAGGAGTGGGCCCAGGCAGCGCGCGTCACGATGGATGACCAGGTGGTCAGCCCAGCCCGGGGTGCTCACCCTCGCTTCGCCGTGCCGCAGGACACGCAGAGCGTTCGTATCGACCTGCCCGTCCCGCACGCCCGCTGGTGGTGGGCCAGCCTGACGGCCGCAGTCCTGCTGCTGGCTTTGAGCGCGCCGATCCTCCTTCCCAGGTCCCGTTCGTGACCGGGGCACCGCCTGGACACCCGCTGCTGCGGCTCGGGGTGGTGGGTTCGCTCGTCCTGGGCCTGTCTCTGGCCGCTGGCGCAACCACTGACCCGGTGTACCTCGGCGCGCCGGGGAACGCAGAGAGACCGAACGTGGTCGCCTCTGCCGAGCGCACGCCGATGAGGACCGCTGCAGTGTCGTGTCCAGGTCCTGAACAGCAGGGCCTGGCCGACTCCACGCTGGCCGAGTCGCCGCAAGAGGTGGTCGTGCAGGCCGCGACCCCTCCACAGGAAGCCCTTGGCGAGGACTTTCCGGATCCACTGGCCGGCGAGCTGTCGTTGACGGCGGGGGAAGAGCGGCCGGCGCGGACAGAGGTGCAAGGCGCGGTGCTCACCGACACAGTCTCAACGGCAGCTGCGGGCGAACTCCAGGCCATCGGCGGGCTCGCCCCCGGTCTCTCCGGGGTGCAACTGTGGCAGGGGGACCAAGAACAGGAGGTCGGCCTGGCGCTGACCCCATGTCGCCCGGCCGTGGACTCGGCCTGGCTGGTCGCCGGCGGGGCAGAGCCAGGGCGCACTGAGCGCCTTGTCTTGATCAACCCCGGCCGGGCGCCGATCTCGATCGACGTCCATGTATGGGGGGCGGAGGGTGCGAAGATGCCGGAGGGCGGTTCGCAGGTCGCTCTGGCCCCCGGTGAGCGCCGCATCGTGTTGGTCGACGCCCTGACGCCTTCAGTGCACGCTCCTGCAGTCCAGGTCGAGGCCACGGGTGGCCCGGTGACGGCATACCTGAGCGATCGATGGCTGACCGGCACGACCGACCAAGGGTGGGACCTGAGCGCCGCGACCGCAGACCCCGGGACCAGCCACGTCCTGGCCGGAGTCTTTGATGCCCAAGAGCTCACGGCCGACGAAGCGGACCAGGATGCTGCTCCCGCGCCCGTCACCTTGAGGATCGTTGTGCCGGGCCCGGATCCGGCTGTGGTGCAGGTTCAAGCGCTGACCGGGGAGGGGCCAGTCGACCTACCGACCGACGTGACGTTGCTGCCCGGACTACAGAGCACCGACATCGAGATTGAGAACCTCCCCGACGGTACGTCCGCACTGGCGATCAACAGCGACGAGCCCTCACTCATCTCGGCGCTACTGCGCACCAGCCACAGTGAGGAAGGCCGCGCGGACATTGCCTGGGTGACCTCGGCGGCTCCGATAGACGGGCTCGCCGGCACTGCGCTACCCCAAGCGGCCGACGATGAGGCACCCCAGGTGGCCTACCGGCTGCATGTCGCGGCACCCTTCGGTGGGCGCGCGCAGGTTTTCGCCGTAGGGGCCGACGGGGAGGTTTCCACCTCCGAGATCGACGCGTCGGTCGGCGCCGCCAGCGAGATGGAGCTGGGTGATGCGCAGGTCGTGTGGATCCAGCCACAGCAGGGCAAGATCTTCGCGGCCGTGAGTGCGCGAAGTCTGGTCCAGGTTTCCGACGCCGACCCCACAGCCCAGTCGCGGGTGACGGAGCAGGCCGAGGACGCGCAGCCAGCGCCGGTCAACACAGTGACGGGCAACGATGTGCCGGTCGATGAGGTGTCGGTGATCGCGGTGTTGGCGCTGACAGATCTGCAACGGTATCGGTCATTGGTCGGTCTGGTTCCACAACGCCCCTGAGGTCGGAGGTTGTGGGAAAACCAACACCGGCTACGCGAAGCTATGTGCCGTCCTCAGGGTCGATACCGAGCATTGCCGCGAGCTGCTCAGTGACAACTTCGCCGATGAGTAGTGGGACCTGTGCACTGGTGTGGGCCGCAGTCTCGATGGGGCGGCGATAGAGCACGACTCGCGCCTTGGCTCCCCCAGCTGCGGGAAACAGTCGCCCCATCACGACCCGGGCCTCCCAGGGGGCCGGGTCAGTGGGAGGCACGTCCTCAGTAGCCACCTCCAGCTCAAGCAGGGCGGTGTCGAACCGCCGCTCGAACGCTGCCACTGCGTCAAGCACGGCCTCGTCGAAGCTCCTGCTGCGCGAGATCATGGAGGGAACCGGAGGCCACGCCAAGGGTCCACGAAGGCCGCGCCCGCGCCGATCACGCGCCCCTCGTCGTGCCACGAAATGACCTTACGCTCGGCGTGGTGTGAACGCCTGGTGCTCAGCGACATCTACAGTGGTGTGTCGTGGCCCTGCACCGACGTTGCTCTCGAACAGCCTGCGGGCTGAGTGCGGTGGTGACGTTGACCTACATGTATGCCGAGCAGACAGCTGTGTTGGGTCCGCTGGCGACGTATGCCGAGCCGCACTCCTATGATCTGTGCGTAGCCCACGGGAGCAGTCTGACTGCACCGCGCGGTTGGGAGATCGTCCGGTTAGAGTCCCCCGAGGATGTGGTGCAGCCGGCCGACGACTTGGTGGCACTGGCCGAAGCCGTGCGTGAGTCGCGCCCAGTGGCAACGCGCACTGGACGCGCGGATCGTCAGCCAGGTCGGCCACATCTGCGCGTTCTGCGCGATTGAGTCTGCTACCCCGGTGAGCGCGATCGACCTCGCGGAGTTCATCCAGGCATACGACATCCGTGGCGTCGTCGGCGAGCACCTGAATTCGGAGGTGGTGCACGCTCTCGGGGCGGCGTTCGCCGACGTGGTGATCATCCCGGGAGGCCATCGCCAGATGGTGCTCGGCTATGACATGCGGCTGTCTTCGCCCGAGCTGGCGACCGCTTTCGCAGAGGGCGTGCAAGGCGCCGGCATCGATGTCCTTGACATCGGCCTGTGCGCCACGGATCAGGTGTACTTCGCCTCGGGGCGTCTGGCATGCCCTGGGGCGATGGTGACCGCGAGTCACAATCCCGCTCGGTACAACGGGCTCAAGCTGTGTCGCAGCCGCGCCGTGCCAGTGGGGATGGACGACGGACTTCGCAAGATGCGCGAACATGCACAGGCTAAGCTCGACGCGGCTGACGCAGGCAGGGGTAGTGCGGGGCGGGCGGCCACCTCAACGACCAGTGGCGCTCGAGCCGAGATGACAGGGAGGGCGAGGCAGTTCGATGCCCCTGGCGTCGTGACATCGCACAGCATCACGGGCGAGTACGTCGACTACCTCTACTCCCTGGTTGAGGTCGACGGCATGCGGCCCTTGCGAGTGGTCGTCGACGCCGGGAATGGGATGGCTGGGCTCACTGCTCCGTCGGTGCTCCAGGCCGGGCGGGCGCCGATCGAGATTATCGGCCTGTACCTCGACCTCGACGGCACCTTCCCCAACCACCCGCCCAATCCGTTGGACCCGGAGAACATCAAAGACTTGGGGCGCGCGGTGCTGGCACACGGCGCCGACCTCGGTTTGGCTTTCGATGGCGACGCCGACCGGTGCTTTGTGGTCGACGAGACCGGGCGGCCAGTCAGCGCGAGCGCGATCAGCGCCTTGGTGGCATTGCAGGAGATCGGCGCTGAAGTCGCACGCGGCGTCCCGGCGCACGAGATCACCGTGGTGCACAACTCGGTAACCTCGATGGCGCTGCCGAAGGCCATTGCCGCGGCTGGTGCCCGGCCGCTGGTCAGCAAGGTGGGCCACGTCTACGTCAAGCAGGCAATGGCCGCCCATCGGGCGATCTTCGGCGCAGAACACTCCGGCCACTACTACTTCCGCGACTTCTGGTATGCCGATTCCGGCATGCTGATGGCCTTGCGGGTGCTCTCCGCTGTGGGCTCGGCCCCCGGGGCGCCTGTCCTGTCCGAGGTGGTCAGCCGATACCAGGCCTACAGTCAGTCTGGTGAGCTGAACTTCGTGGTCACCGATGTGGCCGCGGCCATGGAGCAGGTGTTGTCCTGGGCTCGTGCGCGTGACCCCGGCCTGGACGTAGACCGCGTTGATGGTTTGCTCCTCACCAGCTCAGGGGCCGGCGAGCACTTTTGGTGCGTGTCGCTCCGGGCCAGCAATACAGAGCCCCTGCTGCGGCTCAATGTCGAAGCCGATGAGCAGAGCTCCATGAGGGAAGTTCGGGACGAGGTGCGCGCCCTGCTGCGGGTCACAGGGTCGGCACGTGCCACTGCGGAGGCGACACGGGAGGTTCCCGCCCCAACGGCGGTCGGCGTACCGGGGGCTGAACCGGTGGGTACGGTGGACTGGTGACTATGAGTACACCGACACACAGCATTGAGCCCTGGCTGATCGACATTCTGCGTTGCCCGGTGGGACTGCACCCGTTAAGGCCTGACGTGAACCTCAAGGGTGAGCCAGTCCTAGCGTGTGCGCAGGATTGTCCAGAGCCCGGTAGCACGCGGCATTACCGGATCGAGAACGGCATACCCGTGCTGTTGGAAGGTTCCTCCATCGTGGTGGCGGCTTCGGGTCACTAAGGTGCCACACATCGAGGAAGCGCTGCTGGACGATGCCGACGAGTTGCTGCGCAAGGACAGTCGGGGGACGTTGCGGGCATTGGCCACCGCCGGGGCCCAAGTCCGCGAAGCTGTCCGGCTCAGCCGCGAAGCCGGTATCGAACGGCTCAGCGCAGACGAGCGGCCCCGCTCCGTCCTGGTAGCCGCCCTCGGGGGATCGAGTGTGGTCGCCCAAGTCCTCGAGCTGCTGGCCGAGCCAGGCTCGCCAGTGCCGGTGCTGGCGCGCCGCAACCTGCCCCTGCCCGGATGGGTGGGTCCGCTGGACGCCGTCGTGGCTATCTCCCTGTCAGGCCGCGCCCCTGGCCCGTTGGCGGTGGCCGCAGAAGCCGCCCGACGGGGTGCTCGACTGATCACGGTCGGTGCCACCGAGTCGCCGTTGGCTCAGGTCTGCGGGCTCGCCCGTGGAGTGCATGTCGGTGTCGGCCGGGCCCGGATCAATAGCCGCACCTCCCTGTGGTCTCTGCTGACCCCGGTGCTGATGGCCTGTGATAGCGACCATCTCTGCCTGGTCGACTCGACGGCGCAGGTGTTGGACGAAGTCGCGGATCGGCTTGATGAGCACGCCGAGGCCTTTCGGCCATCTTCGGAGAGTTTCGTCAACCCGGCCAAGATGCTCGCCGTGCAACTGGCCGAAACCGTGCCGATGGTGCTCGGCGAGGGGCCGTTGGGCGGGGTGGCCGCGGCTCGGGCCAGTTCGATGCTGGCGCGCACCGCCCGGATACCCGCGGCCTTCGGGGAGCTGCCGGACGACGCGAGTCAGATTGTTGCCTGCCTGGATGGGCCGTTCACCGACGCTTCCCGCGCCGATCGGGACCCGGCCGCCGTCAGCAGAGATGGAACGGACGACTCGACCCGGGCTCGACGGGGAGACGTCGTCGCGGGTGCCTGGGAGCGCCGCCACAGCGACGAACCTGACGGGGAACTGGTGGAGCGACCCATGGACTCGGCAGGTAGTGCGCGCCCGGGCATCTTCGCCGACCCCTATCTCGATGGGCCGACGTATCCGCCGCTGGGCCTCTGGGTGCTGCGACAGGACAGCGAAGCGCCCCGAGCGACGCCTTACCCGGGCGTTCCGGATCCGGACATCGCCAGCGTCACCGACGCCGTTGTGGAGACGGCAGCCAGTGCCGGAGTGCAGGTGATGGAGTCCCGTGCCCGGCCAGGTCCCGCGGTGGTGCAACTGGCCGATCACCTGGCAACAGTAGATTTCACTGCCACGTATCTGGCCCTCGGATTGGGGCTCGATCCCTCGGTTTCACCACACGTGGCTGACCTGCGTGACCGCACTCGGTAGTCTCTCGCTGTGTGACCAGTACTGCATACGACCTCATCATCATCGGCAGCGGATCCGGTAACTCGCTGATCGGGCCTGGCTACGAGGGCAAGCGGGTCGCGGTGATCGAGTCCGGGGTGTTCGGTGGGACCTGCCTCAACGTTGGGTGCATCCCCACAAAAATGTTCGTCTACACCGCGGGGGTGGCCCACAGCGCGCGTTCCGCCGGGCGTTACGGCGTCGAAACGAGCGTCGACGCGGTTCGGTGGCCCGAGATTCGAGATCGAATCTTCGGCCGGATCGACCCCATCTCAGCAGGTGGGCGGGACTACCGCCGCGACGCAGACAACACCGCGTTGTATGCCGGGCGTGCCGAGTTCGTCGCGCCCCACACCGTGCTGGTGACCGGTCTGCCAGACGGGTCGAGCGTGAAGTTGAGCGCCCCGACCATCGTGCTCGCCACTGGGTCTTCGCCGGTGCTGCCGCCGGTCGTGACTGAATCGAACGTCGTCGTACATACCTCGGACACCGTGATGCGGCTCGAGAACCTGCCGTCCTCGATGTTGATCATCGGTGGCGGGTTTATCGCCGCTGAGTTCGCCTTCGTTTTTGCCGAGCTCGGTGTGCCGGTGACGGTGGTGGCCCGAGGGAGGACGTTGTTGACCCCGCTGGATGAGGAGATCAGTCACCGCTTCACCCAAGCGGCTCTCGCTCAGTGGGACGTCCGGCTCGGGGTCGAGGTGGAAACGCTTCACCCGGTGGGCCAGGGAGCCCGAGCAGTGCTTTCGGACGGCGCTGAGGTCGTTGCCGAGGTTGTCCTGGTCGCCACCGGTCGGGCGCCGAACTCCGATCTGGGTCTAGCCGCGGGCGGCGTCGACATACGTGACGACGGTCGGATCTGGGTGGATGAGTTCGGGCGCACCACCGCGCCGGGGGTGTGGGCGCTTGGCGATGTGAGCTCTCCCTACCAGCTCAAGCATGTGGCCAACCACGAGGCTCGCGTGGTGGCTCACAACCTCACCCACCCGCACGACCTGCACATGATGAACCACGCCCTTGTCCCTTCTGCAGTCTTCACGCACCCGCAGATCGCATCTGTCGGGTTGACAGAAGTGCAGGCCGTCCGGGCCGGGCACGACGTGACGGTCAAAGTCCAGGCCTATGGCGACACCGCCTATGGCTGGGCGATGGAGGACACCGAGAGTGTGCTCAAGCTGGTCGGCGACCGGGCGACGGGGTTGTTGCTAGGCGCGCATTTCCTCGGGCCGCAGGCGTCCAACCTGATTCAGCCGCTCATCCAAGCGATGAGCTTCGGCCTCGGCGCCCACCAGATGGCCCGCGGACAGTACTGGATCCACCCCGCGTTGACCGAGGTTGTCGAGAACGCGTTGCTCGGGTTGCAGTTCGACTGACCAGGGTCGGGCACACTGGGCGACGGCTGCCGCGTACGATGTCCGTGGCGCGAATGCACCGCGGGAGTGGTCCGAGCCCTCCCATGGCAACACTTCGAAGGCACGCGCCGGTTACTCTGCGCGTTCTTGGCATGAACACTTTCGTCACCCACACCTGAAGGAATACTTGCGGATGAGCTTTGAATACTCGGTGGCCGATCTCGCCCTGGCGACGTCCGGTCGCCATCAGATCCGCCTGGCAGAGCACGAGATGCCTGGGCTGATGGCGATCCGGGAGCGGTATGAGGCGAGTCGGCCGCTGGCCGGCGCACGTATCGCCGGTTCCTTGCACATGACAGTGCAGACCGCTGTCCTGATCGAGACGCTGGTCGCCCTCGGGGCAGAGGTCCGGTGGGCCTCCTGCAATGTTTTCTCCACCCAGGACGAAGCGGCAGCAGCGGTCGTGGTCGGCCCCGAGGGCAGCGAGCAGGAGCCAGCCGGTGTGCCGGTCTTCGCGTGGAAGGGGGAAACGCTGCAGGAATACTGGTGGTGCACGACGCAGATACTTGACTGGCCCGGAGAGCACGGGGCAAACATGATCTTGGATGACGGCGGCGACGCGACGCTACTGGTGCACAAGGGGCGGGAGTGGGAAGAGGCCGGTGCCGTGCCCACGGCCGACCAGCAGGACCCCGAGGAGTGGAAGGTCATCCTGGAAACGGTGCGCGCGACGTTCACCGAGCAGCCGCGGCGCTGGAGCACTATCTCCGAGCAGATCCTGGGCGTGACTGAGGAAACCACGACTGGTGTCCACCGGTTGTACCAGCTGCACGAGGCGGGGGAGCTGCGGTTCCCAGCGATCAATGTCAACGACGCGGTCACGAAGTCGAAGTTCGACAACAAATATGGCTGCCGGCACAGCCTGATCGATGGTTTGAACCGCGCCACGGACGCGCTGATCGGCGGCAAGACGATCGTGCTGTGTGGTTTCGGCGACGTGGGGAAGGGATGTGCCGAGGCTCTCGCTGGGCAAGGGGGCCGAGTCATCGTGACCGAGGTTGACCCCATTTGTGCACTGCAAGCGGCGATGGAGGGCTACCAGGTTGCGACACTGGAGGACGTCGTCGACCGCGCTGACTTCTTTGTCACCAGCACTGGGTGCCGGGACGTCATCACCGCCAGCGACATGCGTGCGATGAAGGACAAGGCCATCGTGGCCAATATTGGTCACTTCGACAACGAGATCGATATGGCCGGACTGGCCCGGATTCCTGGGGTGCGTCGGGTGGAGATCAAGCCCCAGGTGCACGAGTGGGTGTTGCCGGCCGAGACCTACACCGAGCCAGAGACCGGAGCCGAGGTGGAGCGTGAGGAGCGGTCCATCATCGTGCTGTCCGAGGGGCGACTCATGAACTTGGGCAACGCCACCGGCCACCCCAGTTTCGTGATGTCGAACTCGTTCTCGAACCAGGTATTGGCCCAGATCGAGCTCTTCACCAAGGAAGAGGAGTATCCGCTGGGGGTTCATGTGTTGCCTAAGCACCTCGACGAGGAAGTGGCCCGGTTGCATCTGCAAGCGCTCGGAGCCGTGTTGACAGAGCTGACCAAAGACCAAGCGGAGTACCTTGGAGTGGATGTGGCCGGTCCGTACAAGTCGGATCGCTACCGATACTGACCCCCGACGATGCCCAGCAGAACAGACCCCGGACGATAGCGAAAGGCCCGAGAGTTGAACCCCCGAATCCTGGTCGTTGATGACGACCAGGCCCTGGCCGAGATGCTGGGTATCGTGCTGCGCAAGGAGAATCTGGATGTAGCTCACTGTGCCGATGGCGGCCGGGCTCTGATGATGTTTCGAGAGTTCCGTCCCGACCTTGTCCTGCTCGATGTGATGTTGCCCTCGAGCAACGGCATCGAGGTATGCAGGCAGTTGCGCGCCGAGTCCGGTGTGCCGATCGTGATGCTGACCGCCAAAACTGACTCCACCGACGTGGTGACCGGGTTGGAGGCGGGGGCCGACGACTATGTCGTCAAGCCGTTCAAGCCACAGGAGTTGATGGCCCGGGTGCGTGCTCGGTTGCGACGGGTTGATCGCTATCGTGAGGAGCAGTTGCGCGTCGGCGATGTCGTGATCGATGTGTCCGGTCACTCAGTGGCTCGGAATGGCGAGCCTGTGTCGCTGACTCCACTGGAGTTCGACCTGTTGGTGGCGCTGGCAAGTCGGCCACATCAAGTCTTCGACCGCGAGTCCTTGTTGGAGCAAGTCTGGGGCTACCGGCATGCCGGTGACACCCGGTTGGTGAACGTCCACGTGCAGCGGTTGCGCGCGAAGATCGAAAAGGACCCGGAGAACCCGCAGATTGTGGTGACGGTACGTGGGGTCGGATACAAGGCCGGCCCTGGCTGAGCGGCGTCGGGTGTCCTCGGCCGCTGTCGACATCGCCCGGTCCGCCTGGTCACGGTCGTTGTCCTGGTGGCGTTCCTCGCTGCGCGTCAGAGTCCTGGTCAGCACCCTCGTGCTCGGCACCATCACCGTCGGCCTGCTGGGCACACTGCTCTATCAACGGGTGGCCGTCGGCTTGGTCGATCAGGCCAGCACCCGAGCGCAGTTGGATGCCGCTCAGCAGGTACAGCAAGTACAAGAGCTGTTCGACGCCACCGACAGACGCGACGACTTCGGACTCTCTGCCTCTGCCCTGGAAACCATCAACCAGATCGCCCCAGGGGGCGAGGGAGAGGGCCGGGCCGCCCTGCTGGTGCAGTCGCTGGACAGCGAACGGGACACCCTGATCTCCCCGGTCAGTGTCGGCGGACTAGCTGTGGGCGACGTGCCGGTTGAGTTGCGAGAGGCTCTCCGGCTCACTCCTGGTCTGCAGCAGTTCATGGTCTCCGACGTGCCAGGTCTCGGGCCGGACTCTGTGCGCACATCGGTCTCGGTGGCCTCGCGGGTCCAGATCCCTCGTGCTGGTCCCTACGACCTCATTCTGGTCTACCCGATGGACCGTGAGCAAGCAATCCTGGACCTCGTCCGAGAATGGTTCGTGATTGGTGCCGTGGGCCTCCTGGCGCTGGTGGGAGCATTGGCATGGTTGGCGACCCGATTGGTCACCGGGCCGGTGGGGCAAGCGGCTAGCGTCAGCCAGGACTTGGCGCGGGGTCAGTTGGACGAGCGGATGGACGTGCAGGGTAGGGATGAGCTGGCCCGGTTGGCGATGTCGTTCAACACGATGGCCGACAGCCTGCAACAACAGATCGTTCAGCTCGAGCAGCTCTCGCTGGTCCAGCAGCGGTTCGTGTCCGATGTTTCTCACGAACTACGAACCCCGCTGACGACTATTCGGATGGCGGGGGAGATGCTGCACGCCTCGCGCGACGACTTCAGCGCCCCGCTCGCCCGGTCCACGGAGTTGCTCTACGGAGAACTGGATCGCTTCGAGGACCTTCTGGAGGATCTCCTCGAGATCAGCCGGTATGACGCAGGGGCCATGGTGATGGAGTCTGCGCCGGTGGACCTGGTCGAACTGACCTCGGAAGTCGCCGAGGCGGCCAGACCGATGGCTCAGCGCGAGGGCAGCCCGATTCGCGTCGAAGCCGCTGATCCGCTCGTGCTGCCGATTGACCGCCGTCGAATCGTCCGCGTCATGCGCAACCTGTTGATGAACGCGGTGGAGCATGGCGAAGGAGGGCCGGTCGACGTCTTCTTCGAGCACGACGAGCAGTCCGCCGGCGTCCTGGTCCGTGACTACGGGGTCGGGTTGTCCCCCGAGCTCGCTGACCGCGTCTTCGAACGCTTCTGGCGAGCCGATGCCGCACGCACCAGGACCACCGGAGGCACCGGGCTCGGCCTGGCAATCGCGCGCGAGGACGCACGGCTTCATGGTGGACATCTGGAGGCGGCCGGGGCACTTGGTGAGGGTGCGTGTTTCCGCCTCACCCTCCCACGCCGCCAGGATCAGCCATTACCCAGCCAGCCAGTGCAACCTTTGCGCTGGGACTTCGTTCCCCGAGCGAGCGCCACCCAGGAGGTGAAGCAATGAACCCCACTCGGCGACGCGCCTGGTGGACCTCGTTGCTGGCCCTCGTGGTGCTGACTGCGTTAGCCGGCTGTGGTGGTCTGCCGACCGACGACTCGCCCCGCGCCGGCCAACCGGTGCTCAGTCAGCCCCGTCAGGTCATCCAGGTCCGCCCCGAGGGACCCTCAGCGGGCGCGACCCCCGAACAGATCGTGCGCGGTTTCTTGTTGGCCAACATCAGTTTCGCTGACGGGCACGAGGTAGCTCGCGCCTATCTGACCGATTCTCTGGCAGCCTCCTGGGTGCCCACAGACAATGTCCTGATCCACACCGGCGAGCCCGAGCTGAGCGCGAGCAGCGAAGGCGAGGTGCGGGCCGAAGTGCCGGTCCAGGGGTTGCTCAACGAGGCGGGTGAGTTGACCGAGTCGGACCCCGGAAGGGTTCGCGCGGAGGACTTCAGCGTGACCCGAGTCGGTGACCAGTGGCGGATCAACGAGTTCCCGGAGGATTTTGGTCTGTGGTTATCGGTCACTGCCTTTGAGACGCAGTACCGTACCGCTTCGGTGAACTACCTCTCTACAGTCGAGGACTCCTTCGTCCCCGATGTCCGCTGGTTCTCCCGAGACGACGGTCTGCCGACAGCGTTGGCGAGGGCCCTGCTGGCCCCCGTTCCCGAATACCTGAACGGTGTCGTCACCACCGGGACAGTTGACGGCACCACCTTGGTGGCCGGGGCGGTGCCGTTGGACCCCAGCACGGGCACGGCTACGGTCAACTTGCAAGGTCCTGGGCTGAGCGAGGAGCCGGAGCAAGTGCGAGACATCTATGCCTCCTTCGGTGCCACCTTGAGCCAAGCTGCTGGTGTGCGAGCCGTGGAGATCCAGGTCAACGACCAGCCGCTGACAGCTGCTGGCCTCTCCGGCCCGCTGCGCTCAGTTGAGGACATCGGTTTCGCTGTGTCTAGCGGCGGCCCGGAGTATGCGGTGTTGCGGATCGCCGAGACGCTGACGGCTGTGGACCCTGACGATTTCGCCCTGCGCGACATCCCGGCCGAGGAGCAAGAGGAACTAGGGCTTCCGGAGGTGGATGCTCGCTGGGTTGACCTCGGGATGAACGTGGAGGCGACCGAGTTTGCTGCGCTCAACCAGGAGCGCGATGTTGTCTGGAGGCTCAGTGACGGCACCCCGAGGGAGCACCTAGGCATCGGTACGGAACTGACCGGTCCTGACTTCGATGCGTTTGGGTCGTTGTGGGTAGCGGGGCGTAGCAGCACCGGGCCACAGGTGTGGACCATCGACACCAACAGCGGTTCCAGCGCCGTGGCCACGCCGCTCGACGCGGAGTGGCTTGAGCCCGAGAGGTCCATCGACGCCCTGACCATCGCGCCGGACGGGCATCGGGCTGCCATAGTGATCTCTGGTGACGGCAAGCAGCGACTTGCTCTGGCGGGCGTGGTGCGGGACCAGGAGGGGAGTCCGACCGCTTTGACGAGGCCGCACACCATCTCGCCGACACTGACCCAGGTCACCGACGTCAGTTGGGCCTCGCAGGAGTCGTTGGCCGTGCTGGGTCGGCGAGCCGAGGATGTTGAGGACACGCCGTATCTGTTGCCGCTGGGGGCATGGCTGCGCCCGCTCCAGGTTCAGCCGGGCGCGACCGACGTTGCAGGGGTGCCCACCGACAACGGTTTCGACCTGTTCTTAATTACCGACGCGGGCCGGGTCTATACACCCGAAGGCGCCACCTGGGAGAGCTATCGCAACGCCGATGACCTCATTGTTCCCACCGGATCGGCCGAATAGACGTCGCTTTGTCCACAAGGCAATCGTGGCCGTTTGCCGGACATGACAATCTGGCCTTGTGCGCGACCTTCTTGATCTGGTGCTGAGCCGAGTATGCGCGGGCTGCCAGGCTCCCGGCGCCAGGTTGTGCGTGTCGTGCGTTCGTATCCTGGATGGCGCGTGCCCGACCCTGTCCATGCCGAGCCCGGCGCCGGAGCAGATGCCGCCGACGTGGGCGACGGCGCCCTACGCAGGTGTGGTGCGCGCACTGATCCTGGCCTTCAAGGATGCCGACCGCGTCGACATGGCTCCTGACCTAGCCCGACTGCTCGCCAGAAGCATCGCGCAGGCGCTGGCCGAATCGCCAGCGGTGGACGAGGCGATCCAATGCTGCCACAGCGTCGCGATAGTCCCGATGCCCTCGCGTGCCAGCACTGTGCGCGGCAGGGGGCGACGTCATATGGAGGAGCTGGTCGCCGAGATTGAGCGCCGAGGCGGGCCGATACCTGGCCTCGCTCACCTGCCCGCTTTGAGGGTCAGCAGGACGGTGCGCGATCAGGCAGGGCTCGATCAGCAGCATCGGGCCGTCAACCTTCGCCGAGCCATGCACGTCCACCCGTCGTACCGTGACGCTCTTCGCGGTGCCGTCTGTGTGCTGGTTGATGACGTCGTGACCACCGGTAGCACCTTGAGCGAGGCGGCACGGGCCATCGAGGATAGCGGCGTGGGCCCGGTAGTGGCCGCGACGGTGGCCGCCACCGTGCGTCGGGGCCGGTTGAGCGGTAGCCGGCACACACAGGACTTTGCTGATCCGGTTTCGTCAGTCTCATCGCCGGGCTAGGGTGATCGTATGCAAGCCCGATGCGGTGTCGGCGCGATCGCCGTCAGCGGCTGCTTTGCTCTCGTCGCTAGACCTCCGGGGGTGATGATCGACCGCTGAAACGCGTCGCCGTATCCGCACGCACCACTCGTCTTCTGCAAGGAGCATTCATGGACATCACCGTGACAGGCCGCAAGAAATCAGTCTCTGAGCGCTTTCGTCGCCACCTCGACGACAAGCTCGAGAAGATCCCGCAGTTTGCCCCCCGGGTTTCACGGGTCGATGTGGTCCTTACCAGTGAAAGCAACCCACGGCAGGCGAAAGAAAGCGAGCGGGTGGAAATCACCTGCTATGTGAAGCGGAATGTGGTGCGCGCTGAAGCGGCCGCAGACGAGGAGTACGCTGCCCTCGATCTGGCCATGAACAAACTCGTGGAGCGACTGCGCCGTACCAACGACAAGCGCCGCATCAGTCACACGGGCAAGCACCGGCTTCCGTCGGTGTCCGAAGCGACCTTCGGCCTGCCTACTGAGCCTTTGGTGGCTGAGGGTGAGCAGGCGCAGGAGCGAGACCGAGACCCAGCCGAAGCCGTTGACGTTGCCCTGGGCACCCAGGGCAACAGCCCGATCGAGTTGCGCCAGAAGATCCACGTCTCGACGCCGATGAGTGTAGGGCAGGCATTGAACCAGATGGAGTTGCTCGGCCACGACTTCTACTTGTTCCACGACGCAGAAACCCAGCTTGCTTCGGTGGTCTACCGTCGGCACGGTTGGTCCTACGGCGTGTTGCATCTGACCTCGGAGGGCCAGCACACCACGGATACCGCTGTCGCTGCCGGCTAGAGCTTCGATGAGGGGTGTCGCGCGCCGACTGACGTTGACGCAGGCCCGGCACACGGCGCTCGCTGCCCAAGGCTTCGCCGACAAAGAACCAAGCTCATCGGCCACCAAGCGCCATGTCCGTCGCGTCATGGACCGGGTGCAGGTGGTCCAGGTCGATAGCGTAAACGTGCTCGCCCGCAGTCACTACCTACCTTTCTTTGCGCGCTTGGGCAGTTATGAGCAGCGCCTGGTGGATGACCTGCGTGATGGGAGGCAGAGATCTGCAGGGCCCTCAGCGCGATCTGGTGCTCTCGTCGAATACTGGGCCCATGAGGCCAGCCTGATTCCGGTCCATACCTGGCCCTATCTCGTCTTTCGCATGCGAAAGACGAGATGGCAAGACGGTCGAGCCGCCCTGGACCGCGAGCACCCTGGCCTGCTGCGCGCGGTGACCGAGGTGGTGACCACCGCTGGGCCTTTGACGAGTCGTCAGGTAGAAGCGGAGCTGCCGACGCTGGCGCCCGTGCGTCGAGTGCATTGGGGGTGGAACTGGAGCGCGACCAAAACGGCCCTGGAGCACCTCTTCGCCACCGGGGTGTTGACCAGCGCCGGGCGCACCGCCCAGTTCGAGCGACGATACGCCGCCCTCGATGTCGTGCTCCCGCCAGAGGTCGCCGCACACCGGCCGGGTGGCGGCGCCGAGTTCAGCGACGCTGAGTGCGGCCTGCAACTGATGCGGTTGGCCGCGCGTGCCCATGGGGTCGGCACCGAGGCCTGCCTGCGTGACTACTTTCGTCTTCCGGCGGCAATGGCTCGCCGGGGGTTGGACGGCCTGCTGGAGGCAGGCGAGGTCGAGCCGGTCAGGATTGAAGGGTGGGACGCCCCGGCATACCGCCACTGTGATGCGTGGTCCCCGCGTGCGGTCCCAGGGTCTGCGTTGCTCAGCCCGTTCGATTCGTTGATCTGGCGACGGGAACGAGCCGAGCACCTTTTTGGGTTCACCTACCGAGTTGAGATCTACGTGCCACAGCACAAACGAGTGCACGGTTACTACGTGCTGCCTTTCTTACGAGATGGTGTCTTGGTCGGACGCGTGGACCTCAAAGCCGACCGCAATGCAGGACTATTGCGAGTGCAAAGCGTCGGATTCGAACCCGACGCACCCAGCGACGCTTCTACCCACCTCCTGGCTGAACTGCACAGAATGGCGTCGTGGTTGCAGTTGCATGATGTTGTTCTGCCATAGCACTCCATCCGAGGTCCGTGAGTCCGAACCGAAATCCCAGTTCCGCGGTACGTGTCGTGCGTTGGCAACTCACGGATCCGGGATGGTACCGACAACGTCGCACGGCTCTACGGGCCGATCGATACAGGGGTCGATACAGGAAAGGTGGGTTTGACGCCGGTCGGACTTAGGTGGGTGAGCCGGTGTTTCTGGCCCAGCGGCGGCTGGGTCACAAGGCGCGCCCCTGGTAGCCACGCGCGCCGCGAGACTCACCCCTGAGATGGCTGAGCGCTCGGTGCGCGCAATTCTGAGCCTAGGATGCAGCCTGCATCCAGTAGCACCGATTAACCTGGGCTCGTGCCGAAACTCTTTGAAAAGATTCTGCGCGCCGGCGAAGGGCGCATGTTGCGACGACTGGAGCACATCGCTCAGGCGGTGAGTGCTCTCGAATCAGACTTCGCCGGCCTCACCGATGCGGAGCTGCGCGAGGAAACTGAGAAGTTCAAGGCCCGCTTGGCCGATGGCGAGGGCCTGGATGCTTTGTTGCCGGAGGCTTTCGCGGCCGTGCGGGAGGCCTCCACGCGCACCCTCGGGAAGCGTCACTTCGATGTCCAGATCATGGGTGGAGCCGCCCTCCACCAGGGAAACGTGGCCGAGATGCGCACCGGCGAGGGCAAGACACTGGTGGCGACCCTGCCCTCCTACCTCAACGCTCTGTCCGGCGAGGGTGTGCACATCGTGACGGTGAATGACTACCTGGCCGAGTACCAGTCCGAGATGATGGGACGGGTGCACCGCGCCCTCGGGCTGGAGACGGGGTGCATTCTCAGCTCGATGACCCCGGCACAGCGCCGGGCTGAGTATGCCAAGGACATCACCTACGGCACGAACAACGAGTTCGGCTTCGACTATCTGCGCGACAACATGGGTGCATCCAAGGACGACTTGGTGCAGCGCGGCCACCACTTCGCAATCGTAGATGAGGTCGACTCGATTCTGATCGACGAAGCCCGCACTCCGCTGATCATCAGTGGACCGGCCGATGCGCCGACGAAGTGGTACGCCGAGTTCGCCAAACTTGTGCGCACATTGGAGCGAGGCGAGGACGGCGAGGGTGACTACGAGGTCGACGAGAAGAAGCGCACGGTCGGCGTGCTGGAGTCGGGGATCGAGAAAGTTGAGGACTATCTCGGCATCGACAACCTGTATGAGAGCGCCAACACCCCGCTGATCGGCTACCTGAACAACGCGATCAAGGCCAAGGAGCTGTATCACGGCGACAAGGACTACGTAAATGTCGACGGCCAGATCATGATCGTCGATGAGCACACTGGTCGCATGTTGCGGGGGCGACGTTACAACGAGGGCATGCACCAGGCGATTGAGGCCAAAGAGGGTGTCGAGATCAAGAACGAGAACCAAACTCTGGCCACGGTGACGTTGCAGAACTACTTCCGGATGTACGACAAGCTGTCCGGGATGACCGGAACGGCTCAGACCGAGGCCGCGGAGCTGCATCAGATCTACAAGGTGGGCGTGGTTTCCATTCCCACGAACCGCGACATGGTGCGCCGCGACCAGGCCGACTTGGTGTATCGCACCGAAGAGGCAAAGTTCAACGCGGTCGTCGACGACATCGCCGGCCGGTACAGCGAGGGCCAGCCGGTGCTGGTCGGGACGACAAGTGTGGCGAAGTCGGAGTATCTGTCCGAGGCCCTACGGCGTCGCGGGGTGCAGCATGAGGTGTTAAACGCCAAGCACCACGAGCGCGAGGCCAGCATCGTCGCCGAGGCCGGTCGCCGGGGCGCGGTCACTGTTGCGACCAATATGGCCGGACGAGGCACCGACATCATGCTTGGCGGTAGCCCCGAGTTCATGGCGGTAGCGGACCTGCGCGAACGAGGGTTGGACCCGACGGAGACCCCGGAGGAGTACGAGGCGGCCTGGGACGGTGCGTTGGCACGTGCCGAGGAGGCCGTGCGGGCCCAGCACGACGAGGTGACCGAACTGGGCGGCTTGTACGTGCTGGGGACCGAGCGGCACGAGTCGCGGCGGATCGACAACCAGCTTCGCGGTCGGGCCGGGCGACAAGGTGACCCCGGGGAGTCGCGGTTCTACCTCTCGTTGGAGGACCAGTTGATGCGGTTGTTCAACGCGGCGGTGGTTGATCGGGTCATGACTACCGCGCGGTTGGAGGATGATGTGCCGATCGAGTCCAAGATGGTCTCGAGATCGATTGCCTCGGCCCAGACGCAGGTCGAGGCCCAGCACTTCGAGACCCGCAAGAACGTCCTGAAGTACGACGACGTGCTCAATCGTCAGCGAGAGGTCATCTACGAGGAACGTCGCAAAGTCGTTGAGGGAGACGATCTCGACGAGCAGATCCGCTTGTTCATCAACGATGTCGTGCAGGACTACGTGAAGGCTGCGACGACCACTGGTTTTGCCGATGATTTGGACCTGGAATCGCTGTGGGCCGAGCTGCGCACGCTTTACCCTGTCGGTATCACCCCGGCCGAGGTGGGAGCGGTCGTCGGCGGGCATTCTGCGGTCACACCTCCGGTCTTGATCGAGCAGCTCACCTCCGATGCCCACCACGCCTACGACCAGCGAGAAGAGGCCCTTACCGCTGAGGTGATGCGCAGCGTGGAGCGCCAGGTCGTCCAGCAGGTGCTGGACCGCAAGTGGCGCGAGCATCTCTACGAGATGGACTATCTCAAGGAGGGGATCGGCCTGCGTGCGATGGCTCAACGGGAACCGCTCGTGGAGTATCAGCGGGAGGGCTATCAACTGTTCACGGCGATGATGGAGGCGATCAAAGAGGAGTCCATCCGGCTGCTGTTCCGGGTCGAGGTCAAGGCCCAGGGCGAGCAGGACCAGGTCGCCGCCGACGGTATGCCGTTGCTTTCAGCAGCGGGAGCCGCCGCGACAGCTGGAGGGGCTGGCCCGTTGTTACGCCCTCGGGCAGCGACGGCGCTGACCTACTCGGCGCCGAGCGAGGACGGATCCGTAGTGCAACGCCAGGTCGGAGCTGACGGAAAAGACACGTCGGCCAGGGACTCGACCGCTACCGGACAACCTGCCCCGGGGGCCAATAGGGCCGAGCGACGCAAGAGTAAGCAGCGCTCACAGCGTCGCTGACGTGTGTGTTGTTGAAGTGTAGGTCTTGATGTCGGTGCTATTGACACGCAGGGCTATCCCAACTCAAGGGCGCTGACCAGCCACCGCCCGTCGACACCTTCCAGCCGTAGGGCCACGGCGCGGTGACGCCCGTTATGGACCACTAAGGCCGCGACTTCGGCTACAGCATCCTGCGGGGTGCAGACGTGCACCGATCGCACCAGATTGACCCGGTGTCCTCGCCCCCCGCGCTGCCGCGCCAGGATCCCTCGGCGCGCGGCGCGATCCTGGATGCCTCGGGTAACCCAGCGGTTCAATTGGCGTGCTGGCCGGGAGCCGTCCATCACCTCGAGGATCACGCGTAGGGCTTGCGCGGCCCATGCTCGTGGGTTGGGAAGGTCGTTGGCCGCGGTGGGCTGCGGCTCGATGGAGGCTTCTCTCTCGCTTCCTTGCAACGGTATGGCAAAAGCGGTCTGCCGGTAGCCGCTGTCCCGAACCGTGCCGGTGGCCAGTGCTCGGTAGGCGGCAGCCGTCAGTGGCTCGGGGTCGACCTGAGGGATCGGCATCACGCGAAGCTGCGACCGGACCTGTTCGCGGCTGGGAGGCGCGCACATCCTCGGCAGAGCTGGCGAAACTGTGGAGGTACTCACGGTTGTTCTCCAATCGTTGGCAAGGCGGGGGATGCGCCTGGACGCTCCAAGATCTGCCCGGGAAGAATGCGGTTCGGGTCGGGGCCGATCGTCAGGCGATTTGCCGAATACCACTTCGGCCAGCGGGCCGCGATGTGCGCATCGCTCGCGTCGGGACCCAGCTCTTGGGCTGTAATGCGCCACAAGTTGTCTCCTCGGCGCACCACCACGCTGTCCGCGCCCTGCTCCCGGGCGGGTCGGTCGGCCAGACCGCTGGCATGAGAAGGGATGGTCCGGTTGGTCTGAGCCCTGGCGTGAGAACGGACTGACCGGCTGGTCGGACGGTTCCCGGGAGAAGTTAGCGTCGGCACCGGGAGCTCAGCGCGGACGGGTCGCCAATCGGGCACTGCCACCACCGTGTCGGTCGGCCCATCAGGGGTGGCGGGTGCTTGAGGAAGTCGCGTGCTGGTCGTTGCGGCGCTGGTCGGTGCTGTGCTGATCGCTGAGCGATGCGTGTCCAAGATGAAAAGTGGCTCGGTCGTCGGATTCGCGAGGGCTGATGTTGAGCCGAGGGTGATTGTCATCAGCACTGCCGCAGCACGGCTAGCTAGCCAGGGCGCGTACTCGCGTAGACACAGTGGGTGGGGTGGCGACGGCACCGGCCTCAGGAGATGCCGCACCCCGAGCAGACAGCAGCACGCCAGGGCCAAGGCGATCACCCCGGCGACCGCCGCAACACACCAGTTCACCGCTTCATTGACCGGCACGCTGCCCCATCCGGCTGCCTTGACGTGTGAGCCTGACCAGTGCAACAGAGCGCCACCCAACAGGGTGCAGAGCGCCGTTAGGGCGAGACCCAGCGCTCCCGCTCGTCGCCGGCCGACCTCTTGACGCTCAGATGCCACGCTGCCCTCCTTGGCCGTCGATGTAGTCAAGTGCGTTCATTTGCGTTCAATGAAGATCATTAGACGCCATTTAAGCCGACTGCGCAAGGGGTTTCGGGCTCGTCGGTTCCGCACCTGTCAGCAACGCATCTTCGGTGGGCCGCGCGGTCACTGTCAGACTGCCGACATGCGCTGGACACGGCTGTTCGACGATCTGGAAGCTCAACTGCTGCGCCTCGAACAGGCCGAACGAGAAACGGAGATCGCTGAGGTGACCCGCAGCGAACGTGGCCGCGTCTCGCTCAGCGAGGCGCTCGCCGCCGATCTGGGCCGAGGCTTGTGCGTCGACGCGATGGGTATCGGACGCATCCAAGGCGACCTGAGTGAAGTCGGCAACAACTGGTGCATGCTCGACATGGCAGTGCAGGGACCCGCCCGTCGCCGCTCAGTACTGCTGGCTATCTCGGCGATCCAAACCGTCAGTGGCTTGTCCGGCTCGGTCGACCAGCGCGATGGTGCCTCCGCCCGGCGGTTCGACATACGTTCAGCTCTGCGTGCGCTGGCTCGCGACCGGGCTATGGTCCGAATACACCTAGCCTCGGGTTCCACCGTGTCGGGAACTCTTGATCGCGTGAGTCGGGACTACATCGAGGTGGCCGACCACCCAGAGGACACCCCGCGTCGGGCCAGCACCGTGCGCCAAGTGCACAGCGTGCCGCTGTGGGCTGTGTGCGCCCTACGGCAGATCTAGCCGCCCCACAACAGGTCTGCCAGACGGAGCAAGAGGTCTACGGGGTCTGCGAGCCGGTCTTGGCTGGGTGAGTCTGCTCTCGGGCGATGAAGTCTTTGGTCTCGGAGTACATCCGATCGATGTAGTCCTCCAAGGCGCTTCGCTCAACCCGCCAGGCTCCTCGACCACCGACCTTGATGGCGGCCAGCTCCCCGCTGCGTACGAGTGCTTTCGACTGGGCCAGAGTCACGTTCAGGGTTTCGGCGACGTCGGTCAGTGTCAGGAATCGTGCTTCCACGTCTCGCCTCCGTCAATGTCGGGCCCACCCTGGCCCGGCCGCCGATGTGTCGGAGCCGCTGAGTGGGTTGTATGTTGATTCAGATTTTACTGCTCCGCGGCCCCGTGGCGGCCCCATCTGTGGATAACTGCGTAGCACCCCTCGCCCGCTCCCATACTGGTGCGGCGCGGCCATCGGCGTCGACGCAGCACTGATGTTCGCAGAATGGAAGGTCTCCGATGTCGCTCTCCAGCCCCCCGGCTCGGCGCTTGCAGCGTCCTTCCTGGCGTGATGCACGACTCTTGGTAGGGGTGTTGCTGGTGCTCTTGTCCGTGCTGGCGGGATCGTGGGTCGTGGCGCGCGCCGACGACACCACCCCGGTCTACACGGCGGCTCGCCCCCTCCTACCTGGGCAGGAAGTGACTGAGGCTGACCTCGTCGTGACGTCAGTTCGGTTGGACGAGGCGATGTCGGCATACGTCGACTCCTCGGCGGGGGTGCCGCAGGACACCTATGTCCTGCAGACGGTTCGCCCTGGCGAGCTGGTCCCTGCGAGAGCGTTGGGAACTGCCCGACAAGCCAAGGACAAGACGGTCGCGGTGCCCATCGATCCCACTGCGGCGTCCATCCTGAGAGACGGGTCCGTGGTGGACGTCTGGGTGAGCAGGCGAGACCCGGAGGAGGCCGGGGTGCGCTACGTCGACCCCGAGTTGCTTCTCGAGGGAGCGGTGGTGGCTGAGGTCCCCTCGGGGGGCGGCAGCCTGAGCGTGGGGGTGGGTCGCACGGCGGTGCCCATCATCGTGCCGTCCGCTGAGGTCAGTTCGGTCATTTCTAGCGTGGACCAAGAAGCGCGCATCACGTTGGTGCCCGCCCCCGATCAGCGCGCGGACTCATGAGCCTGCCAGCGCTGACCGCGATCACACACCGGTGGGAGGGCGAGTTCGCCGGCATGTTGGGCCGAAGCGAGGAGGTATACGTAGCGCGACGGTGCGCTGACCTTGCCGAACTGCTGGGGTGTGCAGCCTCCGGGCTCGGTTCTGTCGCAGCGGTATCGGTGGATCTGAGGGGGTGCGATCGCAGCGCTATTGCAACGCTGCAGGGCCATGGGGTCCGAGTGCTCGGAGTGTTCCCGCCCGGCGATGAGGCCGGTCAGCGAACGTTGCAGCGATGGGGAGTCGGGCTCACGGTGAGCGCGGACGCAGCTGAGGACGTCGTTCACGCCCTGCTCACTGCGTTGGTGACCGAGACGGCCAGCCCGTCATCGACCGAGTTGTCCGGTGTCGCGACTCAGGAGCCCGAGCAGGACAAGACAGCGGATCTGGATGCAGAGTTCGCGGCATACCTGCAACTATCAGCGGACTCAGGCACGCCGGAGTCGCCCGGCGACTCGCAGGCCTCCACGGTGAGCCATTCACGTACACCGGGTCAGATCGTGGCTGTGTGGGGCCCCATCGGGGGGCCCGGGCGCTCCACCGTCGCCTTGAATGTGGCCGCCGAACTGGCGGTTGCAGAGAGGGTGCTCCTGGTGGATGCCGATACCTACGGTGCCTCGTTGGGTCAGATGCTCGCGATTCTCGATGAGGCTCCGGGCATTGCAGCGGCCGCCAGGGCCGCCGACAACGGCACGCTGGACGCCGCCGTCCTGGCGCGACTGGCACGTGAGGTTCAGCCTCAATGGCAGGTGCTCACCGGCATTCCCCGGGCCGATCGGTGGCCTGAGCTTCGCGAGCACGCGGTGGCCGATGTCCTCAGCCGTGCCCGTGAGGTTGCTGACTGGACGGTGGTGGATCTCGGCTTCTGCTTGGAGGCCGACGAGGAGGTCAGTTTCGACACTCTGGCACCGCGGCGAAACGGCGTGGCCCTGCGCACGCTCGACACCGCTGACCAGGTTCTGCTCGTCGGCGCTGCTGACCCAATCGGGCTGCAGCGCGTCGTTCGTGCGCACCACGAACTTCGTGAGCACACTGACTCACCGATCACTGTGGTCCTTTCAAGGGTCCGGGCATCAGCGGTCGGCCGTGACCCGCAGCGTCAGATCGGGCAGGTGTTGTCCCGCCTTGCCGGGATCGGCCAGATCTACTCGATTCCAGAGGACGTCGAGGCGGTAGACGCCGCCCTGCTGGCCGGGGTCAGTCTGCGCGAGGTTCGGCCCGGCAGCGATGTTCGACGTGCCATGGTCGAGGTAGCCTTCAGCGTGTCGCCGCGACAGGTGGTCGCGCCCGGACGCCGACGTCGACGCCGACGCCGACGCGGTGTCGGCTCGCGATCGGGCGAGAAATGAAGTGGTCTGCAATGATGACTTTGGAGTTACCGACGGGAGTGCCGTCGGGGTAGCAAGTAGTGGCGTCGATTGGCGCTCAGAGGAGTAACTCGATGGCTGGGACGAAACGTGCGTACCTGCCCCTGGAACGCGAGCAACTTTGCTACCTGTACTCCGATGGGGCTATTGCAGCCGGGGCGCTGGCCCATTGCGTCACGGACGCGCTGCGCTCGAGTTCGCAGTCCAGCGATGAAGAAGAGCTGGAGTTCATCGCGCTGCAGCAGGCCGCACGTCAGGCCATCACAGCCGGTCGCCCCGCCATCCTCGCGGCGGTCGATCTTCCCTGCTCAGTCGTCGATCCCTCCGCACACGTGCCCTTTGTTGTTACAGCCCCCGTGCCGGCCGGCGATGTCGTTTCGTTTCACCTGAGCGACAGCGCCCTTGGTGGCTTGTCAGGAGCCAGGCTCGAACCTGGCGACGAGCTGGACGAGCAGGAGGCCGTGGAACTGTCATGGTTCGATATCACCGAGTTGCCGCAGATACTACGCCGGAAACAATGAACGACGAGGTTGGGAGACCCACATGGATGCTGTGACCACCGTTCCGCACCCGAGCAACGAGCCGGTGCTGCAATATGCCCCAGGCTCACCGGAACGCGCCGAGCTGGAGGCCGCTCTGAAGGAGGTAGGCGCCAACCCCGTCGACCTGCCTCACGTCATCAACGGTCGCGAGGTTACCGGCGAGGGCGATCCGATCGACGTGGTGCAGCCCCACGCGCATAGCGAAGTGCTGGGCACCTTGCGTGGCGCCACCGCCGCAGAGGCCAGCGCCGCCATCGACGCCTGCCTGACGGCGGCACCCGCCTGGCGGGACCTCAGTTTCGATGACCGCGCGGCCGTGTTCCTCAAGGCAGCCGAGCTGATCTCCGGTCCGTGGCGCGCCAGGATCAACGCCGCGACGATGTTGGGGCAGTCGAAGACGCCCATCCAGGCAGAGATCGACTCGGCCTGCGAACTGATCGACTTCTGGCGGTTCAACGTCCACTTCGCCCGCGACATCCTTGCCGAGCAGCCCCCGGCAAACTCCCAGGGCGTATGGAACCGGATGGAGCACCGCCCGTTGGAGGGCTTCGTGTATGCCATCACCCCGTTCAACTTCTCGGCCATCGCAGGAAACCTGCCTACGGCCCCTGCCTTGATGGGCAACACCGTGGTGTGGAAGCCGGCGGTCTCCCAGCAGCGAGCGGCCTCGATGATCATGGAGGTCCTGATCGAGGCCGGCCTCCCGCCAGGAGTGATCAACATGGTCACCGGCCATGGCACCGAGATCAGCAAGGTCGCGCTGGCGCACCCCGATCTGGCCGGGATTCACTTCACCGGGTCGACCCGGGTCTTCCAGATGCTGTGGCAGCAGGTGGGCGAGAACATCGCGATGTACAAGTCCTACCCTCGCATCGTGGGTGAGACCGGAGGTAAAGACTTCATCATGGCCCACCCCAGTGCCGACCCTGGTGTGCTGACCAACGCCATGGTGCGCGGTGCTTTCGAATACCAGGGGCAGAAGTGCTCCGCGGCCTCCAGAGCGTATGTGCCCGAATCACTGTGGACCCAGATCAAGGACGACCTGGCCCGGACCACGGACAGTATCGAGTGCGGCGACGTGCGCAATCTCGACAACTTCATGGGTGCCGTGATTGATGACCGGGCGTTTGCCCGGCACAAGGCGGTGATCGACATGGCAACCACAACGGAGGGCCTCGAGGTCATCGCCGGCGGCACCTACGACGACTCGGTGGGCTACTTTGTCCGTCCTACGGTCGTGAAGGTCGACGACCCCACGAACGAGATGCTGACCCAGGAGTACTTCGGGCCGATCTTGGCGGTACACGTCTTCCCTGATGAGGATTACGACGCGGTGCTCGACCAGATGGAGTCGGTGGCCGCGTATGCGCTGACCGGGGCCGTGATCGCTACGGATAGGGCTGCTATCGCCGATGCGACCAAGCGGTTGCGCTTTGCGGCCGGCAACTTCTACATCAACGACAAGCCCACCGGTGCCGTGGTCGGGCAGCAGCCGTTCGGTGGAGCGCGCGCCTCCGGGACGAACGATAAGGCGGGTTCGCCGGTCAACCTGCTGCGATGGGTGAACCCGCGAGCCATCAAGGAGACCTTCGACTCTCCCCACGACTACCGCTACCCCCACATGGGTTGAGCTAGGAGCTCGGCAGCGTTGCCGGGAAAGGCTGTAGGAGCCGAAATGCGGCGTGTAGTTTGCGGTGGGAACTGGGCGGCGGGCCGCAGACCCCCTGCGGCGCTCGGTCTGCGGACTCTCCGAGCGCCGCGATCAGCAGGTCGAGGCTTCTCGTAGTGCGCTCGCCGAGTTCGGAGCAGGCACCGTCCTGGGCGGAGTGAAGGTTGGCCAGCGTCAAGCGTACGGTCGCGAGCTCGGCGCGCGCGGCGGCGCAGGAGGCGCGATCCAACGCGAGGTCGCCCTGACCGCTGGAAGAGGTCGTCCTCGGGGCGTTACCGGCCCGCGTAGCTTGGCTGCGCCCGTCGCTGAGGTCGATCAAGGCATGCGCAAGCGAGTCGATCGCAGCGGTGAACCATACTCGGGCGCTCTCGTTACCCAAATCCGCGTCCAGTCCGGCAGTCTGCTCGGCCAAGAGCAGCAGGCGGCGCTGGTTATCCACGGCAGAGTCTCGGCATGCGACCAGTTTAGGACGACGAGCAGCAATAGCAGACACGATGTGCGCGCGAAGGTCTAGGGTGCTCAGTGATCCCACAGTGTCGTGGGTCCGTGACGATCCGAGCAGTCTGGGTCGCTGGGAAGACAAGAGGAAGTGTCGTTGCAGATGCCATCTGACGAGACCTTGGTCCGCCGTTTCTATGAGCACGTCGCGTCCGAGGATGTGGCGGATCGCGACCAGCGGACGCTCAAGGCGATCAGCCACACAGTACGCGACCTGTCTGCTGCTCGAGATGGTGAAGCTCCAGCGGTACGCGTGATGAATCCGACCCGCGAAGACAACGGTTGGGTGAGTCGGCACTCGGTCGTGATGGCCATAGCCGATGACATGCCCTTCCTGGTCGACTCGGTACTTGGTGAGTTGAGCCGACGGGACCTCACCGTGCATTTGCTCGTCCACCCTCAGATGGTGATCGACCGGAGCAGCGACGGCGAAGTCACCATCAAGGACATCGAGGTCGGTGACGTTGGGCCAGAGCAACAGGTCGAGTCGTGGATGTATGTGGAGATCGACCGGATCCCCGGGCGGGAGGCTCGAGACGACCTCCAGCAGCGGCTGGTTCAGGTGCTTGTGGACGTAGGCAAGGCTTGCGCGGACTGGCATGCCATGCGCCAACAGTGCCTTGAGATCGTCGAAGAGCTCCGCGCTGGGGCACCGGAGACAGTCGACCCCGACACCGTCGAACCCACCATTGACTTCCTGACCTGGCTCGAGGCCGATCACTTCACGTTCCTGGGCTACCGCGAGTACCAGCTGGGTGAGGACGATGTCACCGGCGAGCGGACGCTGACCTCGGTGCCCAGCAGCGGACTAGGCATTCTGCGGACCGATGACACCACGCCGTCGGTCACGTCATTGCAACCTCGTGCCCAGGCGGTGGCCGAACGCCCGCAGCTTCTGAGCATCACGAAGGCCAACTCTCGCTCGACCGTGCATCGACCCGTCTACCTTGACTACGTTGGTGTACGGCGCTTCGACAACCGAGGCAAGGTCGTGGCCGAACGACGGTTCCTGGGCCTGTTCACCGCCAGTGCCTACGCTGAGTCGGTGAGCCGCCTGCCCATCATCGGGGGCAAGGTGGAGCAGATCATCGCCGAGTCGGGCTTCACGGCCGATAGCCATTCTGGCAAGGACCTGCTGGGGGTTCTGGAGGCGTACCCACGTGACGAGCTGTTTCAGGCCTCGGTGGAACACCTGAGCCAGACTGCCCACGAGGTATTGCACCTGCAAGAACGCCGGAAATCGCGTTTGTTCGTGCGCCATGACAACTTCGGTCGTTTTGTGTCCGCGCTGTTCTATATTCCGAAGGACCGCTACACCACCGCGGTACGCCTGAAGATGCAGGAACTGCTGCGCGAGGCATACGGCAGCGAGTCCGTCGACTACAACGCCCGGGTGGGGGAGTCCGCCCTGGCTCAGTTGCACTTCGTGGTGCGCCTGCCGCGCGGCACCACGATCCCCGACGTCGATGTCGTGGCATTGCAGGAGCGGCTCATCGAAGCGACCCGCAGCTGGGGGGAGAATCTGATTCGGGTCGTCGAGGAACACTACGACGACGATTCGGTCGCTGGCGATGTGCTGGCGCACTACGCGGGGTCCTTCCCCGCCTCATACAAGGAAGACTTCGACGCTGTCGATGCGTTCGGTGACCTGACCCGGCTTGCCGAGTTGGACTCCGACACCCATCTGAGCGAGTTGCGGCCTTACCTGTATGCCGAGGACGACGCGCCCGATCGGGAACGCCGACTGAAGTTGTATAGGCGCGAGGATCTTTCGCTGACCGATGTCCTGCCAGTATGTGCCGACCTGGGAATCGAGGTCACCGACGAGCGGCCATATGAGTTGCGCGGTACGGGCGGCAAGATCTGGATCTACGACTTCGGCCTGCGCGCCGACAGTGGCACCGTGTGGGTCGAGCCAGGATCGGAGGCCCAGGTTCAAGAGACGTTCGAGGATGCCTTTGCCGCTGTCTGGACCAAACAAGCCGAGAGCGACAGTCTGAACGCACTTGTGCTGACCGCCGGGCTGACCTGGCGGAAGGTCGTCATCATTCGCACCCTGGTGCGGTATGTGCGCCAGGTGACGACATCGAGTTTGGACTATCTCGAAGAGGCACTGGTCGCCAATCCGGACATCAGCGCGCAGATCGTTGAGCTGTTCGAGGCTCGGTTCGATCCGGACGCTGACTCGTCGGTGGCAGATGACCGGCAGGCAGCCTGCGCAGCCGTTCGTCAACGGATCGAGACGGCTCTCGACGATGTGGCAAGCCTCGACCAAGATCGCATCATCCGGTTCGTGCTCAGCATCGTGATGTCGTCGGTGCGCACCAACTTCTATCAGCGTGACAAGAACGGAGCTCCCAACTCGCGGGTCAGTCTGAAGCTGCTGCCGCGTGAGATCGACGGTCTCCCCGAGCCTCGACCGGCTTTCGAAATCTGGGTGTACGCGCCGAATGTCGAGGGTGTTCACCTTCGGTTCGGCGCGGTAGCCCGCGGTGGGTTGCGGTGGAGTGACCGCCGCGAAGACTTCCGAACAGAGATTCTGGGTTTGGTCAAGGCACAGTTGGTCAAGAACGCGGTGATCGTCCCTACCGGCTCCAAGGGCGGCTTCGTGGCCAAACAGCTGCCCGACCCAACCCAGGGTCGCGAGGCGTGGCAGGCCGAAGGTATCTCCGCCTACAAGAGCTTCATCGCTGGTCTGCTTGATCTCACCGACAACCGCGACGGAACCACGATTGAGCCGCCGGATCGGGTGGTGCGGCACGACGGTGACGACCCGTACCTGGTCGTCGCCGCAGACAAAGGCACCGCCACGTTCTCCGACATCGCCAACGGCGTATCGCGGGAGTACGGTTTCTGGCTCGACGATGCCTTTGCCTCCGGCGGGTCCGCGGGCTATGACCACAAGGCGATGGGCATCACTGCGCGTGGTGCGTGGGAGTCGGTCAAGCGCCATTTCCGCGAGTTGGGCACGGACACCCAAAGTGAGGAGTTCACGGTCGTCGGCGTCGGCGACATGAGCGGTGACGTCTTCGGCAACGGGATGCTGCTGTCCGAGCACATCCTGCTGGTGGCCGCTTTCGACCACCGGCACATCTTTGTGGACCCGACCCCCGATGCAGCTGCCTCGTTCGCGGAACGGCAGCGTCTCTTCGACCTGCCGCGTTCCAGCTGGGGCGACTATGAAACCTCTGTGATCAGCCAGGGCGGCGGGGTCTATCCGCGTTCGGCTAAGTCGGTCCCGATCACTGCCGAGATCGCCACCGCACTGGGCATCGACCCTGGGACCGAGAAAATGACCCCGGCCGAACTGCTCAAAGCCATCTTGGGCGCGCCGGTGGATCTGCTGTGGAATGGCGGCATCGGCACGTACGTCAAGGCCTCGACCGAAACGCATGCCGCAGTTGGCGACCGAGCCAATGACAGCATCCGGGTGAACGGCAATGAGCTGGCGGCGCGGGTCGTTGGAGAAGGTGGCAACCTCGGGCTCAGTCAAGCTGGGCGAATCGAGGCTGCCCAACGTGGCGTGCATGTCAACACTGATGCCGTCGACAACTCAGCTGGGGTCGATACCTCCGACCATGAGGTCAACATCAAGATCGCACTGACTCCGTTGGTCAAGAGCGGTGAGATGACCTGGGAACAGCGCGATGAGCTGCTGGCTGAGATGACTGATGAGGTTGCGGCAAAGGTGCTGCGGCACAACTACGAACAGAACGTGCTCATCGGCAACGCTCGCGACCAGGGCGGCCGCATGCTGAGTGTGCACCGCCGGTTGATGCGCTCACTGACTGAGCACGTCGGCCTGGATCCCGAGTTGGAGTTCCTGCCTGACGGCGACGAGCTGGACCGTCGACATGCGGTTGACGAGGGACTCACCGCTCCGGAGTTCTCGGTGATCATGGCTTACGCCAAGTTGGGCTTGAAGAACGACCTGATCAACTCCGAACTTCCCGACGAGCCGGCCGTCACCTCGCAGCTGCTGACATATTTCCCCGAGCCACTGCGGGAGCGGATCGCTGAGGAGCTGGCCGATCACCCGCTTCGACGACAGATCATCGTCAACCAGGTCGCCAACGACATCGTCAACCGGGGTGGAGTCACGTTCGTGTTCCGGGCATCCGAAGAGACCGGGGCCAGTAGCAGTCAGATCGCCCGGGCCTTCGTGGTCTGCCGGGAGGTGTTCGACATGGGTAGTTTCATCGACTCGGTCGACGCCCTGGACAACGTGGTCAGCACTGACGTCCAAACCGAGCTGTACTTGGAGTTTCGCCGACTCCTGGACCGTTCGGTGCGGTGGTTCCTGAATAACCGCCCGCTGTCGGCCGACCTGGGCGCCGAGATCGAGCACTTCGCCGAGCCAGTGCGTTCCTTGGTGCCGGAGATGCCTCGTCTCCTGAAGGGCGATGAGAGTGCGCGTCACTCCGAGCGGGTTGAGGGGATGACCAGTCGGGGGGTGCCGATGGACCTGGCCACTCGCTACGCCGGACTGCTTGACCTTTTCTCGATGCTTGATGTCGTCGAGGTCGCCGTGGCCGCCGAGCGGAGCTATGAGGAAACGGCGGCGGTCTACCTAGCCGTCTCAGAGTCGTTCGGGGTCGATGCGCTGCTCACCCAGGTTTCCCATCTGCCTCGGGGTGATCGGTGGTCATCACTGGCGCGCGGTGCGGTGCGAGATGACCTGTACGGCGTGATGCGGACACTGACCCGAGCGGTGATGCTGGCCACCGATTCCGAGTCCGACGCCCTCGAGCGGGTGGAGCTCTGGAAGGACGAACAAGCAGAGTCGATGGCACGAGTCGCCCAGGTCCTGGAGCGGGTGCAGGCGATGGATGAACCAAGCCTGGCCCCCGTGTCGGTGGCACTGCGCACCTTGCGTGGCCTGGTCCGGCAGGGCACCGCGGGGTAGTACCGACCTTTGTGCGGCTAAGGTCGTCGGCGTGCCGACACTGCATGACGTTCTGTCCGGTGGCTCCCCGCTGTCGTCGGCGGAGCACGACTGGCTGCACCAGCTGGTGGGTGACTGGCAGATGGTGGCCGACCTGTCGTTCGCCGACCTGACCTTATGGGTAGCCAGGGGGCAGCCGGTCGGCACTGAAAGTCAGCCTAGATGGGTCTTGGCCGCACACGCCCGGCCCAGCACCGGACCGAACTTCTACTCCGACGATGTCGTGGGAATGGACGCGCCCCCTTCTCGGGCGCAGATCCTGGACACGGTGGCGCAGGCGGGGCGCCCGCATACTGATCAGCCCTCGGAGTTCGCGCGGGAGCAGTACGTCCCGGTGCGACGCCGCGGAGCTACGCTCGCCGTCGTGGTGCGACATACCGACTTGCACTACACGCGCCAACAGGGCGGACTGGAGGTCAACTACCTGCAGATTGCCCAGTCGCTGCTGGTGATGATCGCCCAGGGCACGTTCCCCGCGGACCAACCGCACACGGGGGTAGGCCGTGGCACCCCCCGGGTCGGCGACGGTGTGGTCCGGCTCGGTGCTGAGGGACTGATCGAGTATGCGAGCCCCAACGCCGTCTCAGCCTTGCGCCGGCTGGGACACACGGACCAGGTACTCGGTGCCGACCTGTCCGCCATCGTCACTTCGCAGATCGAGGTTGGCGCCGCGCTGGACGAGACGACGCCGCTGGTGTTGACAGGTCGGGCTCCGTGGGGGACCGAGATCGAGACGCGCGGTATCCACCTGACGATGCGTGCTGTCCCGCTGCACGCTCGATCGCACCGCACCGGGGCACTGCTGTTGCTGCGGGACGTCAGCGAACTGCGGCGCCAAGAGCGTGAGCTGGTCACTAAAGACGCCACGATCCGTGAGGTGCACCATCGGGTCAAGAACAACCTGCAAACGGTGTCGGCACTGTTGCGGCTGCAGTCTCGGCGAATGGACGACGAAGCGGCGAAGGCCGCTCTAGCGGAAGCCGGTCGTCGACTCAGCACGGTCGCGATGGTGCATGACACGCTCAGCCACGGGTCGGACGAGACGGCAGACTTCGATCAGGTGGCTCTGCGCATCCTGCGAGCCACCGTGGAGGTGGCATCCAGCGACACGACGGTGACCGTGCGGCTTTCCGGATCGTTCGGCATCATCTCGGCGGAGCACGCGACTCCGCTGGCGATGGTTCTCGCCGAACTGGTGCACAACGCGGTGCAGCATGGGTTCCCCGCACGCAGTTGGACGGCACCGGAGGAGGCGGTCGTCGAGTTGTGGGCCGAACGGCATATCACGACCAGCGGACAGGAACTTCACATCCGGGTCAGTGACAACGGTGTCGGCCTGCCCCAAGAGGGACAGCGCCCACGTTCGTCCGGGCTGGGGATTCAGATCGTCGAGTCATTGCTGACCGACCTGCGCGGCACCCTATCCTGGGGTAGCAGAGCGCCGCACGGCACAACCGTGCGCCTGAGCGCGCAGTTGCGGGCGCTCCCGGAGTCCTAGCCAGCGCGGCGAGCTCGCGCCTTCCGCCGCTTCAGAGCACGCCGCTCATCTTCGGACAACCCACCCCACACCCCCGCGTCCTGCCCTGTCTCCAGAGCCCATTTCAAGCAGGTGTCGATGACTGGGCACGTTCGGCAGACAGCCTTGGCCTCTTGAATCTGTGCCAGTGCCGGTCCGGTGTTGCCTATCGGGAAGAAGAGTTCAGGGTCCTCTTCTAGGCAGGCAGCGCGACTGCGCCAATCCATCGTGGTTCTCCTCGGTGCTCAGTGGTGCGTTTCGACTCGATCAACCAGAGCGATTGAGTCAGTGTCGCGGATAGCTGGTGGTCGCGATGCGTGATGTGCCTCCGGCGGAGGCAGCGGGTTTCGACCGGAGCCCTTCGTGCTATAACGTTGAGCGCCCGGACGCTGTTCCATTCTCTGGCCAGCATGCCGTTGTGTCAGCGCGAAAATGTCCCGTCGCCATCACCCCGTTGTGATCGTTACGGTTCGTTCGATGAAACGCCTCCGCAACACAGTGGTCCAGGGCGCAACATGCTGTTAACACGGTCGCGTGGGCAACATCCCCATGCTCCCAGCATAGGTAGCGTTTTCACAAGGGTCTGTGACGACTCTTCCACGTGCCGAGGTGAGTGATGCCTCACACTCTGCCTACTCTGGCCCCATGACGCTTGCCATCACCTCAGCCCGGCTCGTCCCCATCACCGCAGCACCCTTCACCGGAACAGTCCTGATAGAGGGCACCCGTATCGTAGCTATCGGACCTGAGATCGACATCCCGGACGGCGCCGACGTGATCGACGCTGGGGGAGGGTGGGTCCTACCCGGGTTTATCGACGCCCACGTCCATCTCGGAGTGTGCGAAGAAGGACAAGGATGGGCCGGCGAGGACACCAATGAGATGACCGACCCCGTGATGGCCGCCGCCCGAGCCATCGATGCGATCAATCCCTGCGACATCGGCTTCGACGATGCGCTCGCGGGTGGGGTGACCTGCGTCAACGTCAATCCCGGCTCAGGGAACCCGATCGGTGGACTGACCGTGGCACTCAAAACGTACGGTCGCTATGTGGAGGAGATGGTCATCCGGTCGCCGTCGGGTCTCAAGTCCGCCCTAGGCGAAAACCCGAAACGCATCTACGGCGAGCAGAACAGGACACCCTCGACCCGGCTCGGAGTGGCACTGACCCTCCGTCGCGCCTTTACTGCGGCCCGATCACATCAGGAGGCGCTCCAGGCGTACGCAGCCGACGCCGAGAACAAAGCCGCCCCAGTGGCCGGCGACCTCACTCACGAGGCACTCATCCGTGTGCTGAACCGCGAGATTCCTTGGCGCCAGCACTGCCACCGTGCGGACGACATCGGCACCGCCATCCGGATCGCAGACGAGTTCGGCTATGACTTGGTTCTGGACCATGGCACTGAGAGCTACCTGTTGGCCGACCTCCTGGCGCAGCGGTCCATTCCGGTGCTGTATGGCCCCATGATTGTCAGTCGCTCCAAGGTCGAGGTGCAACGCCGAACTGCCAGAGCCCCAGGAATCCTCAACCGTGCCGGGGTTGACGTCTCGATTATCACCGATCACCCCGTGGTGCCGATTGAGTACTTGGTGACCCAGGCGGCCCTCGCGGTCAAAGAAGGGATGGACCGCGATGCCGCGTTGGCGGCCATCACGATCAACCCAGCAACGGTGATGGGCGTATCGGACCGGGTCGGGTCGTTAGAGCCAGGCAAGGATGCCGATCTCGTGCTGTGGACCGGCGACCCGTTGGACTTCGCATCCAGGCCGACCCGGGTGTGGATCGGTGGCCAGGACGTGTTTTCCTTCGACGTTGCAACCGGAGCGACCAGCATCCCCGCCCGGTCGGTACCCGGAGGCTAACCCTCCTCGGTGGTCTCCGAGGCCTTGTCCTGAGCGTCGAGCACGGCCCGAGCGGCTGAAAAGCGGGCGATCGGGACCCGATATGGCGAGCACGAGACGTAGTTCAACCCGATCTCCTCGAACACCGCAATGGACTGGGGGTCGCCGCCATGCTCACCGCATACGCCGAGTTTGATGTCTTGCTTGGTCGATCGGCCACCGCTGGCGCCGATCCTGACGAGTTCTCCCACACCGTCGCGATCAATCGTGGAGAACGGGTTGGAGTGGACGACATCTTGCTCTTGGTATGCCGCCAAGAAACTGCCCTCGGCGTCGTCACGAGAAATGCCGATCCCGGTCTGAGTCAGGTCGTTGGTGCCGAAGGAGAAGAAGTCGGCGTGCTCGGCGATCTGGTCAGCCACGACGGCCGCTCGCGGGATCTCGATCATGGTCCCGATCTGGTAGTCGAACTGCTGGCCAGAGGCCTCGAACTCCTCGGCAAGGGTGTCCTCGATCAGCGATCGCATCAGGCGCAACTCCTCGGCAAAAGCCACCAGCGGCACCATGATCTCCACGATCGGCTCACCACCTTCGGCGGCCACAGCAAAGGCTGCCCGAGCGATAGCCCGAACCTGCATCTCGGGGATCTGCGGATAGAGCAACGCAAGCCGGACACCTCGGGTGCCGAGCATGGGGTTCATCTCGGTCAGCTTCTTCACCTGGTCCAGCAAGTGGCGCTGGGCAGGCAGGTCCTCACCGCCCTTGCCGGCGTCGGCGTCGGCTTGCAGGCGCTGCACCAACAGTGACTGCTCGACCAGGTCAGGCAAGAACTCGTGCAGCGGGGGGTCGAGCAACCGGATGGTCACGGGGAGCCCGGACATGGCGCGGAAGATGCCCGCAAAGTCCTCTTGCTGCATCGGCAGAATCGAGTGCAACGCCTCGGCACGTGCCCTATCGTCATCGGCCAGGATCATGTCGCGCATCGCCGGGAGCCGGTCCGGTGACATGAACATGTGCTCCGTGCGACACAGGCCGATTCCTTCGGCCCCGAACTCACGAGCTTTGGCAGCGTCGGCCGCGGTGTCCGCATTGGCCCGCACGCCGAGTCGGCGGATGTCATCAGCCCAGGAGACGATCGCCGAGAAGTCCTGGTTGAGCTGCGGCGGCATCAGTGTCAACGCCCCGGCGTAGACCTCGCCGGTCGAGCCATCCAGCGTGATCGTGTCTCCCTCGACGAAGGTGCGACCGGCCATGGTCATCGTGTGGTCCTTGGCGTCAATACTGACACCGGACGCGCCTGCCACACATGGCTTGCCCATTCCGCGGGCGACGACGGCTGCGTGTGAGGTCATCCCTCCGTGGGCGGTCAGCACCCCCTGGGCCTGGATGACACCGGCGATGTCGTCCGGCGAGGTCTCCCAGCTGACCAACACGACGGCATCGCCGGCCTTGCCGCGTGCTTCCGCAACGTCGGAGTCAAAGACAATCTCACCGACAGCAGCGCCGGGCGAGGCGTTCAACCCCTTGGTGACTGGCTGCTCGCCGTGTGTGGGGTCGATCGCCGGGTGGAGCAGCTGGTCGAGCTGAGCAGCCTCCACCCTGCGCAGCGCTTGCTCCTGGTCGATCTTCCCTTCGCTGACCATGTCACGGGCGACCTTGAATGCGGCCGCTGCGGTGCGTTTCCCGGATCGGGTCTGCAATAAGTAGAGAGTTCCTTCCTCCACCGTGAACTCGATGTCTTGCATGTCGCCGTAGTGCTCTTCTAGACGGTGCATGGTGGCCGTCAGCTGATCCAAGGCATCAGGCAGCACCTCGCCCAGCTCAGCCAGTGGACGAGGGGTGCGTATACCGGCCACGACATCCTCACCCTGGGCGTTGACGAGGAACTCTCCGTAGAGCTCCTGGGCGCCGGTGGCCGGGTTCCGGGTGAAGCACACGCCGGTCGCCGAGGTCTCGCCACGGTTGCCGAACACCATCTGCATCACGTTGACCGCCGTGCCCAACGAGTCTGGGATGCCGTTGGCCTTGCGATAGACGCCGGCTCGCGGGGTCAGCCACGAGCGGAAGACCGCGTCGATCGAGCGTCGGAGTTGGTCCCGCGGATCGCTCGGTAGCTCTTCACCCATGTGGTCGCGCGATACCTCAAGGAACTGCTCCACCAGTTCCTTGAGGTCCTTGGTAGTGAGCTCGGTGTCCTGCTCAACGTCGCGGTCGCGCTTCATCTCCTCCAGTACGTCGGCATAGGCGTAGGCCGGGACGCCTTCGACCACCTCGCCATACATCTGCAGGAACCGACGGTAGGAATCCCAGGCGAAGCGGGGGTCGTCCGACTCGGCGCCGAGCGCCTCCACGGTATCGGCGCTGACCCCCAGGTTGAGGATGGTGTCCATCATCCCCGGCATCGAGACCACCGCGCCCGATCGCACCGCCAGCAACAACGGTGCCGTGGCGGAGCCGAGCTTCTTCCCTGTGCGCTCTTCCAGTCGGTCCAGCGCCGCCTCGGTTTGGGCCCACAGATCCTCTGGCCACGCACCGTCGGCGTCCATCACAGCAACGCTGGCGGCGGTGCTGACGGTGAAGCCGTCGGGCACCGGGATCCCGAGCCTCGTCATCTCGGCGATGTTGGCACCTTTCCCGCCCAAGATGCTGCGCATCGAGGCGTTCCCATCCGCCAGGTCATACAGGTACTTTCCCTCGGACGAGGCGGGAGAGGCGCTCATATCTACTCCTATGCGTAGTAGTTGCTGTTCCTTGCTACGTTACCGTCGCTTGCTCAGGGCGGCTAGCGCGACTTCGGATGGCGCCGCTCCAGCACCTCGATGACCCGACCGGCGGCCTCCTCCAGGGCCAGTTGCGTGGTGTCAATGACCGGGCAACCGAACTTGCGTTGAAGGGCGGCGATCTCGTCGAGTTCGGCAAAGATCGTGCCCAGGTCGGCATAACCCGAGCGGTCGGTGCGCGCTGAACCCATCGCGACGATACGCCGACTGCGGATCTCGTGCAGCCGCTCCGGGTCGATGGTCAAACCAACGATCTTGTACCGTTCCACCTCGAACAGCTCCGAGGGCGGAGCGATGCCCGGGACGAGCGGAATGTTGGCCGTGCGATAACCCAGGTAGCCCAGATACATCGCCAACGGGGTCTTCCCCGACCGTGAAACCCCGATCAGCACGACGTCGGCATCACGTAGCGGGTGATGCAACTTGCCGTCATCGTTGGCGATCGAGAACTCCATCGCCTGGATCCGCGCGAAGTAGTCCTCTCCGACACCGACCGGACGAACCTGGCGGTCGGGAGCAGCCCCGGTCACCTCGGTGAGGGCCTCCACAGCAGAGGCCAGTAGCTCGGCCTGGGGAATGCCTCGCGCCGCGCATTCCGTCGTCACGAACTCGCGAAGTTCGGGGGTGATGACTGTCGAGAACACCACCGAGCGACCGTCGCCGTGGCTGACCCGGTCCAGCGCGGCCTGCACCCCATCGTGGGAGACAAGCCTTGAGTGACGGACGATCTGGATGTTGTGTGCTTTGTACTGGGCGGCCGCAGCCCGGGCGACTCTGGCTGCGGTATCCCCGGTGGAATCGGAAAAAACATGGAGCTTGATCGGGTTGCTGATTTCTTGGGGCGCCATGGTCTCAGTATGTCGGGGTGGCCGTTGGGCGTTGACCTGCCGGGCCGGGGCCCCGTGTCAGACTCGCGGGCGTGGATGGCTCAGAGAACGCTAGCGTCATGGCACCGGGGTCGGTCGCGGCGATCGTGGGGCCGACCGCCACCGGGAAAAGCGAGTTGGCGTTGGGGCTCGCGGATCGCCTCGGCGCTGAGATCGTCAATGCGGATGCCTCGCAGTTGTACCGAGGGATGGACATCGGCACCGCCAAGGTAGCGCCGTCGGATCGCCGGGGGATCGCCCATCACCAACTCGACGTCCTCGCGCTGGCGGATGAGGCCAGCGTGGCCGCATACCAGCGGGAGGCGCGGGCAGATATCGCCGCTATCCGCCAGCGCGGAGCACGGCCCATCGTGGTCGGAGGGTCGGGCCTTTACGTTCGCGCGCTGCTCGATGCCCTCGATATCCCGCCGACCGACAAGGCTGTCCGCAAGGAGTTCGAAATGCAGCTGGCGGGCCAAGGGGCACAGCATCTCCACGCGCGGTTGAGTGCACTGGACCCGACCGCCGCCGCGTCGATCGACCCCCGCAACGGTCGTCGCATCGTGCGTGCCTTAGAGGTCATCGCACTGACTGGGGGGCCATTCAGCGCCACGCTACCGCGAAGAGAGTATGTCGAGCCCACGGTGGTCTTGGGGTTGTCCGCCGATCGCGAACTGCTGGACGCACGGATCGAGCGGCGCGTCGCGGCGATGTGGGCGCACGGGTTGATCTCCGAAGTGAGCTCGCTGGAGGCTATTGGGCTGCGTGAAGCTGCGACGGCGAGTCGCGCGGTCGGCTACCGGCAAGCGTTGGCCCACCTGGACGGCTCGCTCAGTGCCGCTCAGGCCCAGGCCGACACAGTGGCCGCCACTCGCAAGCTCGCTCGGCGCCAAATGGCCTGGTTCGGGGCCGACCCGCGGATCACTTGGTTGCCCCATGACACCCCAGACCTGCTGAACCGGGCGCTATCCGCGGTCGGTGCGGGTGAGCATCGGTCGATGCCGTAGCGATGGCGACCCCTGGAACCTGCGCGAGTGTGCCCGGGCCAACTAGCCTCAGGCGGCGGGAGGGGTCAACGGCAGGTGGACGCGCACAACGCGGAATCCCTTGTCCGATGCATGTCGCTCGACGTGCCAGCGGGGATCTTGTCCGGCGATCCAGGTCGCCAGAGAGTCAGCCCCGAGGCCCTTGCTGACCACGAGGTAGGCAGTCCCACCGGGAGCCAATCGCGACAGCCACCTCAGAAGCAGATCGTGCAGCGGCTGCTTACCGATCCGGATCGGAGGGTTGGACCAGATGAGATCGAAGGTCACCTCACCTGGAACATCTTCGGGGCGAGCAACGTGGAGTCGGGGGGAGGCGAAAGCTCGGGCATTGCGCCGGGTGAGGTCCAGGGCTCGCTCGTTGACATCGACGGCGTACACGTCCGCCTCCGGTGACAGTTTGGCCATCGTCAATGCCAATGGCCCCCAGCCACACCCGATATCGGCAAACACGCCGTGAGCAGGGGGCTGGGGGACGGCCCTGAGCAGCACACCAGTCCCCTTGTCGAGGCTGTCGGCGGAAAAGACCCCGGAAGCGGTCCATACCTCGACCGACTCACCGGCCAACCTCACCCGGTTGCGACGAAGATCTGCCATCGAAGCCGGCTCAGCGGTGAAGTAGTGATCATGGCCCGAAGGACCTGACGTGGGGTGGGACATCCGCATGAGTCTACGGCGGTCCGGGCTCGCTGAGCGGTGGCCGCGTGGGGCCTCCGAGGTGCCCACGTCCAGAGCACGCGAGGGCTTTGATCGTTGGGTCGGTCCTATCCGGGAGGAAATCGGTGGCCCATGACGTTCAGTAATGAGACGCTTGTTGTGGAACCCGAGGAGAAAATGACAGCACGCACCCAGACCGCAGCCGAGCACCAACACACGAAGGTCACCCCGCCTCATCGGGACGGAAGCACCTACGGTGAGGCGTCCCGGGACAGTGCCGCCGACATCTCCTTCGATGGCGAACAGTTCGACCGCGAGGAACGGGAAGCGCTTCAGCGAGTCGCCGGTCTGTCGACGGAGCTGCAGGATGTCACCGAGGTCGAGTACCGCCAACTTCGGTTGGAGCGGGTTGTCCTTGCTGGGGTGTGGGGGTCGGGAACCGGCCAGGACGCCGAGAACGCGATGCATGAGCTGTCTGCACTGGCCGAAACGGCAGGTGCGACGGTCGCGGCGGCCGTGCTACAACGGCGCCCCAAGCCTGACCCGGCGACATATCTCGGCTCCGGCAAGGCACGCGAGCTGGGGGAGATCGTCCAAGCCGAAGGGGCCGACACGGTGGTCTGCAACGACGAGCTGGCCCCCTCGCAGCGCCGCGCGCTGGAGGACCTGGTCAAGGTGAAGGTCATTGATCGCACCGCCGTGATCCTCGACATCTTTGCTCAACACGCCAAGTCTCGAGAAGGTCGCGCACAAGTCGAGTTGGCCCAGTTGCAGTACCTCCTGCCGCGACTGCGCGGTTGGGGTGATTCCATGTCTCGGCAGGCGGGTGGCCGGGTGGCCGGTGGAGAGGGCATCGGCTCCCGCGGACCCGGTGAGACGAAGATCGAGCTAGATCGTCGGCGGATCAACACGCGGATCGCGAAACTACGCCGCGATATCGCCTCGATGAAGGTCACCCGCGACACGAAACGCTCGTCGCGCAAAGAGGCGCAGGTCTCCAGTGTGGCTATCGTCGGTTACACCAACGCTGGCAAGTCCTCGCTGCTCAACCGGCTCACCGGGGCCGGCGTTCTGGTGCAAGACCAACTCTTCGCCACCCTGGACCCAACAGTGCGACGCACCGAAACCTCGGATGGCCGGCCGTATACGTTGGTCGACACTGTCGGTTTCGTGCGGCAGTTGCCGCACCAGCTGGTCGAGGCGTTTCGCTCGACGTTGGAGGAAGCGGCCGACGCCGACGTCCTGCTGCACGTCGTGGACTGCGCTGATGAGGACCCCGAGGGGCAGATCCGGGCCGTCCACGAGGTGCTGGCCGACGTCGGCGCCCATGATGTGCCGGAGCTGATCACCTTCAACAAGGTCGACGCCGCCGAGTCCGGCGTGCTCGAGCGTTTGCGCGGAACTTACCCCGAGGCGGTCCTGGTCTCAGCTCGCACGGGCGAGGGTATGCACGTGCTCGCCGAGGCGCTCGACGCTGCACTGCCTCGGCCGCAGATCCTCATCGACGTCTTGGTGCCGTACCACCGTGGCGACCTGGTCAGCCGAGTGCATGCCGAAGGTGACGTGCTTGCTGAAGACCACACGGCCGACGGCACCCGGCTGGAGGCCAAGGTGCTGGCGGACCTGCACGGCGCGTTGGCGACGTTCGCCTCCCAGCCTTAGCGACGCCTCGTTCGCTCGAACCCGGTCGACCGCGTCGGCGCACACGCGACATACCTCCGTGGTTGTCGGACTACTCGCCCTCGAGACCCCGGCGCCAGGCGCAGAGTGGGTTGCCTGGGCCGGTTCACATGGGCGCGGGCCGACCATGTGGTTGTGCAACAGTGTCGCTTGTGACTGCCGAGCACGACCGCATTGCCGCCTCCGATGACGCTAAGGCGCCGTGGCGCGCCTGGGGTCCGTATGTCTCTGCGAGACAGTGGGGCACCGTGCGGGAAGACTATTCCGCTGATGGCAACGCCTGGGAGCATTTTCCGTTCGATGACGCGCATCGCCGTGCTTATCGCTGGGGTGAGGACGGGCTCGCCGGGCTGTGCGACATCAACGGCTACCTGAATGTCGGCTTAGCCCTGTGGAACGGCCAGGATGACCGCATCAAGGAGCGACTTTTCGGTCTCACGAACCCACAGGGCAACCACGGTGAGGACGCCAAGGAATACTGGTGGGCCACCGACGGAACACCGACCCACAGTTATGCCCGCTGGCTCTACCGCTACCCGCACGCCGCGTTTCCCTATGCGGACCTGATCGCGACCAACGGCGCTCGCAGTCCGGCCGAGCCTGAGTACGAGCTATCCGACACCGGGATCTTTGACGGCGATGCCTTCTTCGACGTCGAAGTCACGCACGCGAAGGCTGCGCCGGGCGACATCTGCCTGGAGATCACGGTGACCAACCACGGCTCGCAGGCCGCACCGATCCACCTGATCCCGCAGGTCTGGTTCCGCAATACGTGGTCATGGGGGTTGGATGACCGGCGACCCACTATCTCTATGGGGCCGGCATCCCGGGACCTCGAGAGTGAGTATGCCGAGCTGTTGGCCGAGCATCATGAGCTTGGCACCATCACAGTGAAAGCCGAGCGACACCCCGACGTGGGGATGGCGACGCCGGTGTTCTGCGACAACGAGTCGAACCTGATCGGCCTCTACGGGGAGTCGGCTGCGGGTGGCCAGCACACGGCATACCCCAAGGACACGGTCAACGACGCTGTGCTCGGCGCCAGCAGGTCTGGTGAGCCCAGGCAGTCGGGCGGGTTCGGCAATCCGGCGCGAGTTGGTACCAAGGTGGGCCTGTGGTGGGCTTTCCCTGAGGTGCAACCCGGTGCGACCGTGCGTGTCCGAATGCGCTTGATCGACTCCTCTTTATCGCCTGGGCAAGGTTATGCGCGCGAATCGGGGGAAATCGCAGCTGCAACCAATGCACAACCTTGCCCAGGCGATGAAAACGGCAAGATTGTCGATGAGGTGATCACGGCCAGGCGCGTCGAGGCAGATGAGTTCTTCGCCGCCGTGCTGCCGAAGGCCACGAGCGAGCAGGACGCGCAGATCGCCCGGCGAGCCTTTGCCGGGTTGCAGTGGGGCAAGCAGCTGTATCTGTATGACGTGCCGCGGTGGCTAGCCGGGGACCCGGCTCAGCCGCCACCCCCACCGCAGCGCGCGCAGGCCCACCAGGGCCGAAACACCGACTGGCGGCATGTGCATCTGTCCGAAGTGATCTCGATGCCTGATGAGTGGGAGTATCCGTGGTTCGCCACCTGGGACCTGGCCTTCCATTGCGTGGCGCTAGCTCACGTCGACCCAGCCTTCGCCAAGGACCAGCTGCTGCTGATCTGCCGTGAATGGTCGATGCATCCCAATGGGCAACTGCCGGCGTATGAGTGGAACTTCTCGGACGTCAACCCCCCGGTGCACCCATGGGCAGCGTGGCAGGTGTACGCCATCGGAGGGTGCCGTGACCGTGACTTCCTGCAGCGAATCGTGCTCAAGATGCTGCTGAACTTTCCCTGGTGGGTGAACCGCAAAGATGCCGACGGGTCGCATGTGTTTGAGGGCGGCTTCTTGGGGATGGACAACGTGGGGTTGTTCGACCGCTCGGAGCCGCTGCCTGACGGTCAGCGACTAGAGCAGGCCGACGCCACGGCGTGGATGGGCATGTTCTGTCTGAAAATGCTGCGAATGGCCGCGGATCTGGCCCGGGATGACCCAGCCTGGGACGAGGTTGCCACCAAGTTCCTGGTGCACTTCCTGGCGATCTCCGAAGCGATGGAGGACTTTGGCTCTGGACACAACGCGCTCTGGGATTCCGACGACGAGTTCTTCCATGACGTCCTGGTAGGTGTCGACGGCGAGGCACACCGTATGCCGGTGCGTTCAATGGTCGGTTTGCTGCCGCTGACCGCGGTCTCACTCGTGCCCAACTGGGTGGCCACCGAACTGCCGGATCTGACCGACTTCTTCCAGGGGTGGACCCAGCGGCGACCGGAGTTGGCCACCTCGCTGATTCACACGAACCACCGCGGTCAAGCCGTGCGCACACTGTCGATGGTCTCGACGGATCAGTGGACCGCGCTGTTGCGGCCCCTGCTGGACGAGGCGGAGTTCTTGTCACCGCATGGGATTCGCTCGCTCTCGGCAATTCATCGCGACGGCGTCGAAGCCTGTGTCGACGGCACCGACCTGCAGTTGTCGTATGAGCCGGCAGAGTCGCTGACCGGCATGTTCGGCGGAAACTCCAACTGGCGGGGCCCGATCTGGATGCCCGTCAACGCGCTGCTCACCGACGCGCTGCGGATATACGGCCGAGGCGCCGGGATCAGTGAACAGGTCGAGTTTCCGACTGGGTCCGGGGAGTCGATGCCGTTGGCCGAGGTCGCTCGCGCGATCGAGCAACGCCTGGTGGCGATGTTCCGTCCTGGTCCGGACGGCAGGCGCCCAAACACGCCGCGGCACCATCCGAGCGGGCCGCTCTGGGATGCCCATCCCACCTTCAGCGAGTACTTCAACGGTGACAACGGTGAGGGCTTGGGCGCTTCGCACCAGACCGGGTGGACGGCGCTCGTGGCTCACTTCATCAGTGCTCCTGACGGAATAGCCAACCGCTAACAGCGTGGAAGTTGCCGACCGCGCGATGACTGCGTGACAGTTCGTTGTGCACAAAGGGCCGGTGCAGGTGGTTACGCGGCATACCCTCATCGGTATGGCCACTGACCTGGACGCGTTGCTGAGCGCCGCCGTCACCTCGGTGGGCGGTGCAACCCGCGAGGGCCAAGTGCGGATGGCCCGCGCGGTGCGCGACGCGGTTGAGAATGAGCGTCATCTCCTGGTGCAAGCAGGCACCGGCACTGGCAAGTCGCTGGCCTATCTCGTGCCCGCGATTGCCCATGCCGCTGCGACGGGCAAGCCGGTGGTGGTAGCGACAGCAACGTTGGCGCTGCAGGCACAGATCATCGACCGCGACCTGCCACGGATTTGTGCCGCGTTGCGCTCGTTGATCGGGCGTGCGCCGACTTTTGCCCTGATCAAGGGCCGATCCAACTATCTGTGCAAGCACAAGGTGGTTGGCGGGTTCCCTGACGACGACGCAGACAGCTTGATTTCGGTGGGGGCGGTCGACACCGAGAAGTCTCGGATGGGGGCGGAGATCACTCGACTGCGGGAATGGGGTGAAGCAACCGAGTCTGGGGACCGCGACGAGCTTGCACCAGGGGTCAGCAACAAGGCGTGGCGACAGGTGTCGGTCAACGCTCGGGAGTGCCTGGGACAGAAGTGCCCACTGGTGGCTGAGTGTCATGTGGAGCAGGCGCGAGCGGCCGCGCATCACGTCGATGTCATCGTCACCAACCATGCGTTCATGGCCATCGACGCCTTCGAGGGCCGGCGCATGCTGCCCGACCACGACCTGCTGATCATTGATGAGGCCCACGAGTTGACCGACCGGGTCACCTCCACGGTCACCGACGAGATGACCGGAGGCTTGATCACGACGGCAGCCAGACGGGCGGCGAAGTATGGGTCGGTCGAGACTCTGACCGATGCGGCCGACGACCTGGCCGAGGTGCTCGACGAGCTGCCTGAGGGACGGTTGGCGCAGGGGTTGCCGGAGAGTCTTTCGCGGGTGCTGATCGCCGTGCGCGACGCCGCGCGCGGCGCGCAAAGTGAGATCAAGCGTGAGTCCAAGGGAGCCGCTGACGGCGCTCGGCAGCTTGCCACGTCTGGTATCGAGGAGGTCTTCGACACGGCCGAGCGGCTGTTGGAAGACCGTGAACTCGACGTTGCCTGGGTCACCCGGGATCTGCGCGGATACGCCACGCTGCGCGTTGCGCCGATGAGCGTGGCGATGATGGTGCGGGAGAAGGTGTTCGGAGATCGCACTGTCGTGATGACCTCGGCCACCTTGGAGCTCGGCGGCTCGTTCGACACGGTCGCGGGCACGGTGGGCCTTCGTGGACCGGACGCTCCGGCATACACCCCGCTTGATGTGGGCAGCCCGTTCGACTACCCCCAGCAGGGCATCGTCTACGTTGCGGGGCACCTGCCACCTCTGGGGCGAGACGGCGCGGGCCCCAAGGTGTTCGAGGAGATCGAGGCGCTGGTGCGTGCAGCGGGTGGCCGCACGCTGGGCCTGTTCAGCTCTCGTCGCGCGGCCGAGACTGCCGCCGAGCAGATGCGCGCCCGGCTGAAGGACACCGACATCGAAGTGCTCTGCCAGGGTGATGACCAAACACCGACTCTGGTGCGTCAGTTCGCCGGTGATGCACCGACATGTCTGTTCGGCACGATGTCGCTGTGGCAGGGAGTGGACGTGCCAGGCTCGGCCTGTCAACTGGTGATCATCGACCGCATACCGTTCCCCAGGCCGGATGACCCGCTGACATCGGCGCGCACGGAGGCTATTGGCCGACGGGGCGGAAACGGCTTTATGGCCGTCTCGGCCACGCACGCGGCGCTGCGGTTGGCTCAGGGGTCGGGGCGGCTGATTCGCCGGGACGCCGACCGCGGGGTCGTGGCTATTCTAGATTCGAGGATGGTCAACAAGGGGTATGCCGGGTTCTTGCAACGTTCGCTGCCGCCCTTCTGGCCCACCACGGATCGCACGCTGGTGCTGGGAGCGCTTCAGCGCCTGGACGCTGAGTCCGAAGAGGTGCTGCCGGTGAGCGCCCGCGGCAGGACTCAGCCCGTTGCCGCGGGGGTCCCCGTCGCTCGGTCGGCGCGGACCGCGGTCACGGCTGGGCATGCCTGGACGGAGGATCAGGACGAAGAGTTACGAGACGGTGTCGAGGCGGGCGTTCCCACCGAAGCCCTGGCCGATCATCTGGAGGTGGCCCCTGATGCGATTGTGTCGCGGATCAACCAACTCGGGTTAGAGATGGTGTCCTCGTGAGCTTCTGGCAAGCAGGGCGGCCGCCGCCGGCAGCTCGCCGAACGGGTCAGCGAGGAGGGAGGGCATGAGCGTGGGGGTGCCACGTTTGGTCCTCGTGGCAGGACCTGAGGAGATCCTCGCCGAGCGGGCGGTTCGGAGCATCGTCGTGATAACCCGTGAGGCTGACCCACAAGCGGATGTGGTCAACCTCTATGCATCTTCTTATGCCCCCGGCGATCTTGGGGTTCACGCCAGTCCATCGCTGTTCGGGGGGTCTACGGTCATCGTCGTGCACGACCTTGACGAGGCGGACGAGGTGCTGCTGGACGAGGTTGTTGAGCTGGCGGCGGAACCAGTCGAGGATGTCGTCCTGGTGGTTCGGCACAAGGGCGGCAACCGTGGCAGGCGCGGGTTGGATGCGATGAAAAAGTCCGGTGCTCGACTGATCGAGGCGAAGGCGATCAAGTCCGACGGCGACAAAGCTGATTTTGTGCGGCAGGAGTTCCAGCAGGGACGGCGCCGGATCGGCAAAGAGGCTGTGGTGGCACTGGTCCACGCCGCCGGCAAGGATGTCCGTGAACTGGCCGGCGCCGCCGAGCAGCTGATGCGAGATGTTTCCGGCACCATCGACACTACCCACGTTGAGACCTACTACGGCGAACGGGTGGAGACCACGGGGTTCAAGGTGGCCGCCGCGGCTCTGGCCGGCGACACCAGCGAGGCCATGCGCCTGCTGCGACATGTCATGGGCGGTGGGTTGGACCCGGTGCCGATCGTCGCTGTGTTGGCAATGCAGCTGCGGCAGATCGGACGAGTCGGCGCCGCCGGGCGGGCGAGCGCAGCCTCAGTGGCCAAGGACCTAGGTATGGCGCCGTGGCAGGTCGACCAGGCGCGTCGCGTCTCTGCCGGCTGGGACGGGCCACGCTTGGGCCGGGCGATCGAGGCTGTTGCCGCTGCAGATGTCGAGGTCAAGGGCGGTCTACGTACCGCCAACACTGTCGCTCGCTCACCTGAGTATGCAGTGGAGCGGGCCGTCCTGACGATCTGCGCGGAGCGCAACGGCGGCTGAAGCAGAACCTTGACGAGGGGCGATGACACTCAGAGCACACGGGGGAAGATGCTGTTGATCGTCAGGTCATCCTCGAGGACCAAGATGCTGCGGTCCGATGCCCCGGCCCAGCGGGCCCCAATCTCCGGGATGCCGCTCAGTCTTCCGGATACTGCGCATATCCCTCGCGAAACGTCGGATAGGTCGGCTTCCATCCGGTCCCGCGGAGCCGTTGGTTGCTGAGCCGTTTGCCGTGACCACGCGTGGGGTCGGCGGTTGGTGTCGCCGGAGCGCTGAGTCGATGTGCGAGGTATGAAGCGACGTCGCCGAGTAGCGCCGGCTCATCATCAGTACCGACGTACAACCGCGCTGGCGCCGGCTGCCGGGTGAGCAGATGGACCACAGCTGCAGCTGCGTCGTCACGGTGGATGCGGTTGGTCCAGCGGTGAGGGTCGATACCTTTGGCCTGCCGCACCCGTTCGGCGAGTCGGGAAGGGCCCCGACCATACAGGCCGGAGAAACGCAGTACTGTCGCGGACGGGACCCGGTCGGTGAAGAGCTTCTCCGCTTCGCGCAACGCACGCCCGGGTCCGTCGGATGGACGCGCGGGCGTTTCCTCATCGCAGACCGGGTCCGGAGGCACGTCGCCATACACTCCGGTGGAGGAAAGCAGCACTGCTCGTGACGGCGGCTGACCCGAGGTGGCGAGCGCGTCAAGCGCCCGTCCCATCCCGTCGACGTAGGTCGATCGGTAGGCGTCCTCGGTTCGCGGGCGGGCAGTGAGAGCCACCACGAGGTATCGCAGGTCGAGGTCAGGCAGGGGCGGGATATCACGGGTCAGGTCTGCCGCGACCCCAATCAGCGGCCCAGGTACGAGCTCGGCGTGGCGTCTGACCCCGACCACCATGTGTCCCCGTCGCGCCAGACGTAGTCCGATGTCCGTGCCCAGGTCTCCGCAGCCGACGAGCACTACATCTGGCTTCATTCGGGAAAGGCTACCCAGGAGTAGGTCGATGTGTCCCAGATTGACCAGCGCTAGAGTCAGTCGGCGCCAAGAGGGGCGGCTTCAGTGTCATCGGGGCGGGAGAACAGAGCGAGGTAGTCTCGAGACGACCATCCCCCACGCGACCAACCCGAGCCAGAGTTTCGCGGGCCAGATGGCGGCTCGTTCAGCGAGACCCTCCCAGGAGTCGCTACCGAGCAGCGCACCGAACGACACCGCGCCGACCACGCTGACGGTGGTCAACGCCACACCCGCCATGCGTAGGCGGCCGGAGGACAGCCGGGCGTGCAGGAGAAGCGCCAGCGGTTGACAGATGAACACCGGCAGAGCGACCAGCGTGTGGGCGGCAGGGTGGCTGTCGACGGGGAAGACTCCGACAAGGACCGAAAACGACCCCGCTACCGCCCACAGGACGCCGACGACCTGACCGCGGCGCGAGGTGCGATCTGCGAGCAGATGCCAGGCTCCGAGCGCCTGGAGTGCCCCAAAACAGACGAATGCTGCATTCATCGCCCATGGCTGCGACGAGCAACTGCTCAGCACCGCTGGCGTGCACCCTGTGCCCAGGGCCGAGATCGTGTCGTCACGAAACGAGTAGGCGACTCCTGCCGAGACCCCGATCAGCACCTCGACGGCGATGTAGGTCGGTTGAACGACCCACGCAAACCGCTGCAGTCGCAGTCCGATGCCCACCCGTGGAGAATACGACGTGGGCAGCCAGCCTGTTGCCTCATGTCAAGATGCCCGCTTGGGGTGGTTCGTTGACTCATCGTGTTTTGCCCGCTTGGTGGGGGTTGCTTTGCGGCGGCTGAGGTAGACGTGGTGGGTGCGTGCTTTGGGTGTGATGGTGCCGCGTCGGCGGGCGAGTTCGGTGAGGTTGGCTTGGATGTCGGCGATGCGGTGTCGCAGGGTGATGAGGTCGGTGTCGGTCAGCAGCGTGTGGAGGCGTGTGTGGTCGTGGGGGTCCAGACGGTTGGCGTGGTGGTTGAGCAGGCGTTGCAGGGGGGTGGTGGCGGTGTCGTGCTTCTTGGTGACGATGGCGCCGGTGCGGGCTTTGGAGACCAGTTTTTGTTGTGGCAGGAACAGGTTCACTTGGAGGCTGGTCAGTGGCCAGAGCTGGTTGAGTAGGTCGAGTTCGCGGCGTGTGTCGTAGCGGTAGTAGCCCACGTTGCGGCGCACCACGGTCCAGTTCTTTTGTTCGATGTGGGCTTGGTCGTTCTTGTGACTGGAGCGGCCGCGGGTGAACGTGATGGCTCTGCTGTTGGTCCACCTTGCGAGGTGGTGGTTGATGAACTCGCTGCCGTTATCGCAGTGGATCCCGTTGATGTGGAACGGGAAACGCAGCTGCAACTCTTCGAGAGCCGATGCCACGATCCGTTCGCCTTTGGAGCGTACGGTGATGGTCTCGGTCCACCCGGTAGCGACGTCGGTGGCGTCCAGGGAGTAGAAGAACGCCCCGTTGTTGTCTCCGCCTTCGTGACCGACGAGGTCGATCTGAACGAAGCCGGGCACCGTGTCGTTCCATTCGTGCCAGGTCTTCATCGGGATAGAGGACTTCAGGATCGTCCCGGGGCGGGTGTGACTGATCGGTTTGCGGGCGATCAGACCGGCCCGGGCACCGGTAAGCCGGCGGTCGATCGTCGCTGGTGACATCGCCCGCACCTGCTCCAGCACGAGTGGGTCTATCCCGGTCAGGTGGCCGTGGGCGGCCATGTTGTCCAGCAACTGCGGCAACGCAGGATGGAGGCGTTTACCGGCTGGGCCATCCAACGCTGCCCAACACCAGGTCAGGACCTCCACAGCCTGCGCCGAGTAGGTGTAGGCAGGTGGTCGGGTCCGGCGTTGCACGTGCCGCTGCTCGCCGTTGCGCCGGGCTAGCGCCAACCGCAGCGCCTTACGGGCATGGTCGCGGTGCCACCCGGTGACCTCACACACCGCGTCCAGGATGGCGCTCTTCTCAGACTTCGTCGCAGTGGCCCACCGCTCTACCTGGGCCTTCGTGATCTGACGTCTGGCTGCCAAAGTGAGCTCCATCCTTGATGGTGGACCCACGCGGGCATTTTGAGATGAGGCAACGAACACACCTACGCGGGCATCTTGGATGAGTCAACGCGGCCAGTTGGTGTTGTGCGGCCAAGGCGGTACCGTAGGCCGTTGCGTCTCGCGCCATGTCGGCATACGCGAGACCCCCTAGCAAGCACGACTGCGGGCGATCAGCCCAGGACCAACAAGGCGGAAGACACTTCGTGGCAAACATCAAGCAGCAGATCAAGCGCGTCAAGACCAACGCTGTTCGTACCGAGCGCAACCGTGCGTACAAATCGGAACTGCGCACTTGGATCCGCAAGTTCAACGACGCCCAGGCCAGCGGTGACGCTGAGGCCACGCAGGTCGCGTTGCGCGATGCCTCGCGCAAGCTGGACAAGGCTGTGACCAAGGGCGTGCTGCACAAGAACAAGGCCGCAAACAAGAAAGCCGCCATGGCCAAGCAAGCGGCCAAGCTCGGCTGACGAGACGTTGTGTCATCGCGCCTATCCGGTGACCGGGTGGGCGCGATATGCGTCTCGAGGGGTTCCCGCGTTATCGCCAGACTCGGGCGACGCTCAGTGCCGCGTATCGAGCGGGCTCTTCGGCTGGAGAACACATGACCGATCGGCACTCGTTGTTGCGCCGTCGGATAGAGCTGATGCACGATTGCTGCCATACCTGACAGCGTGGCTGCTGCGCTACAGTGTGATGACCATGGAGACCGCAGCCCGCACACACAAGCTTCTTAGCCAGCCGCGTTGACCCAGGCATCACCCAGCGCGGCTTACCCCTCGATCATCGAGGGGCTTTTTTGTGTAGGTGCCACATCGCCATCCGCAGGACACCCGAGTGCAAGGACAGCGCACGCACATGAACCAGGACATTCCGCAGCACCGCTACACCGCCTCGCTGGCAGGCCGGATCGAGGCGCGCTGGCAGGAGCGGTGGGACACCGAGGGCACGTTCAGCTCGGCTAACCCCGCGGGACCGTGGGCAGACCCGGACGACCCCCGACTGTCCGACGACCGGGGCCATCTCATGATCATGGACATGTTTCCCTACCCCTCGGGCACGGGAATGCACGTCGGTCATCCGCTTGGATACGTGGCGACCGACGTCTACGCGCGCTTCCAGCGCACGACCGGCAAGAACGTCTTGCACACCATGGGTTTCGATGCCTTCGGGCTACCAGCCGAGCAGTATGCCGTGCAGACCGGCCAGCACCCCCGCACCACTACCGAGGCCAACATCGAGACGTACCTGCGCCAGTGGCGTCAACTGGGCCTCGGGCACGAGAAGCGCCGTCGCGTCTCGACGATCGACCCGGACTACTATCGGTGGACACAGTGGATCTTCACCCAGATCTACGACGCCTGGTACGACGGCAGTGCCCCCCGTGAAGGGGGTGGCTTCGGCAGGGCACGCCCGATCGCAGAGCTCATCGAGCAGTTCGACGACGGGCGCCGACCGACTCCCAGCGGCCAGCCCTGGTCGGACCTCAGCGATGTCGAGCGCGCCGCGGTACTGCAGGATTATCGGCTGGCCTACGTCTCCTCCGCCCCGGTCAACTGGGCGCCGGGGCTGGGCACTGTGGTCTCCAACGAGGAGGTCACCAACCAGGGCCTGACCGAGCGCGGGGACTTCCCGGTCTTCCGGCGCAACCTGAGCCAATGGATGATGCGGATCACGGCCTACGCCGACCGCCTCGTCGATGACCTGGACAGGCTGGACTGGCCGGAGCGGGTCAAGGCCATGCAGCGTAACTGGATCGGGCGCTCGACCGGTGCCTTGGTTCGTTTCGCCACCACCTCAGCCCGGCCGACGTCTTCCTCGGAGATGTCCTCGAAGGTCGACATAGAGGTCTTCACCACGCGGCCGGACACCTTGTTCGGGACGACCTTCATGGTGTTGGCGCCCGAGCACCCGTTGCTGGATCACATCGTCCCTGCGCAGTGGCCGGTCGGCACCGACCGGATCTGGACAGGCGGGGCCGCCGACCCGCAGACCGCTGTCCTGTCCTACCAGCGCGTTGCCTCGACCAAGAGCGACGTGGACCGACAGGCCGACACCAAGGCGAAGACCGGCGTGTTCACCGGGGCGTTCGCAACCAACCCCGCCAACGGCCAGCCGATTCCCGTCTTTGTCGCCGACTACGTCCTCATGGGCTATGGCACCGGAGCAATTATGGCGGTCCCGGGCGAGGACCAACGCGACTGGGACTTCGCACGCGCCTACCACCTGCCCATCCTGCGGACCGTGCAGCCCAGCGAGGGCCACCCGGAGGACGAGGCGTTTGTTGGACAGGGTCCGATGATCAACTCTGCCAACGAGTCGATCAACCTCAACGGTATGCGGATGACGCAGGCCAAGGACACGATTATCGGATGGCTGGCCGAGCAGGGCAGAGGGGAGGCAACCATCACCTATCGGCTGCGTGACTGGCTGTTCAGCCGCCAGCGATACTGGGGTGAGCCGTTCCCGATTCTCTGGGATGTCGATGGCGTCGCGCATGTCGTTCCCGACGACATGCTCCCGGTTGAGCTGCCCGAGGTACCCGACTACAGCCCGCGGACCTACGACCCCCAGGATGCCGCCTCGATGCCTGAGGCGCCCCTTGCTCGGGCAACCGAGTGGGTCGAAGTCGAGCTCGATATCGGTGATGGTGTGCAGACCTACCGCCGCGACACCAATACGATGCCCAACTGGGCGGGTTCGTGCTGGTATCACCTGCGCTACCTCGACCCGGCCAACACTGCTCTGCCCGTCGACCCGGAGGTCGAGCGGTACTGGATCGGCGCCCGGGACCAGGCGGTGTCCGGTGCCCCTGAGGGTGCCGTGGACGTTGGCGGAGTCGACCTGTACATCGGCGGTGTCGAACACGCGGTGCTGCACCTGCTGTATGCACGGTTCTGGCACAAGGTGCTGCACGACCTGGGATATGTCAGTAGTGAAGAGCCGTTCCGCCGACTGATCAACCAGGGAATGATCGAGGCCTACGTCTACCGTGACAGCCGTGGCCAACCGGTGCCCGCCAGCGAAGTGATCGAACACCCCGACCATGCTGGCGGTGCTTCGTCATACACCTGGAACGACCAACCCGTACGGCAAGAGCACGGCAAAATGGGCAAGTCGCTCAAGAACGTCGTCACGCCGGACGATATCTGTGCCGAGTTCGGCGCGGACACCTTCCGGGTCTACGAGATGTCGATGGGGCCGCTGGAGCAGTATCGACCGTGGGAGACCCGTGCCGTCGTCGGTTCGCAGCGTTTCTTGCAACGGCTGTGGCGAAATGTCATCGACGAGGACAGCGGCGAGGTGAACGTGGACGAGGGGGCCATGCCCAGCGAGCTGGCCAAAGCGCTGCACCGGACGATCGACGCGGTGCGGGCCGACTACCAGGGCCTCCGTTTCAATACCGCCATCGCCAAGATGATCGAGTTCAACAATGCCTTGACCAAGTTGGACGTCGTGCCCCGCGAAGCAGCCGAACCCCTTGTTCAGATGGTTGCTCCGGTAGCGCCACATATGGCCGAGGAGCTTTGGGCACGACTGGGCCACGACGAGTCGCTTGCCTTCGCGCCGTTCCCGACCGCCGACCCGGACCTGCTGGCGCAAGAGAGCGTGACGTGTGTTGTCCAGGTCAGGGGCAAAGTGCGCGACCGAATCGAGGTCGCTGCTGATATCGACGAGGAAACCCTTCGCGAGTTGGCGCTCGGCAACGAACGCATTCAAGCGCTGCTCGAGGGCCAACAGCCGCGCATGGTGATCGTCCGAGCCCCACGCCTCGTCAACGTCGTCCCGGCCTAGGCGGCAGATCGTGCGCACTGTCGTCGTGACCGATTCCACGGCCAGTCTCACCGCCGAACTGTCCGCCGAGTATGGGGTTGAGATCATTCCCCTGCATGTTGTGGTGGGTCGAACAACGAAGGCCGAAGGCGTCGACATCAGCGGAGCCGAGGTGGCCGAACTGCTGCGCTCCGAGGAGTCCGAAGTCACGACGTCGGGTCCGGCTCCGGGGGAGTTTGAGCAGTTCTACCGCGAAGTTGCGCGCCAGCGTGAGGCGACTCATATCGTCTCCGTGCACCTTTCGGGTCGGATCAGCCGCACGGTGGAGTCGGCACAACTGGCCGGCGCGGCCGTGGCCGATGAGGTCAGCGTCACCGTGGTTGACTCGCGCACGCTCGGACTGGCCATGGGGTATGCCGTCTGTAAGGCGGCAGGTCTGGCTGCCGAAGGGATGGCGCCGGCCACCATCGCCGACGCCATCGAGGAGCACTGTCGAGCGTGTTCGGCCTATTTCTATGTCGACACTTTGGAGTACCTGCGCCGAGGCGGTCGAATCGGTGCGGCATCGGCGCTACTGGGCAGCGCGCTGGCAATCAAGCCATTGCTGACGGTGGCGGATGGGGAGGTGCAGCCGTGGGAGCGGGTGCGCACCCGCAACCGGGCGATGGCCCGTTTGCAGGCCCAGACCATGGACCACGTCGCGGCCTTGTTGAGGGAGGGGTCGGCGGTGCGCGTAGGAGTGCACCACTGTGACTGCGAGGATCGGGCACTCGAGTTTGTTGCGGGGATCCGGAAGGCGTGCGGCGAGGCAGTCCGCCAGGGCGACGCTGCGGGCGTCGTGTCGGTGAGTGTCGATATGGTCGAGCTCGGCGCCGTGACGAGTGTGCATACCGGCCCTGGCACGTTGGCAGTGGTCATCAGCCCCGGCATCTGAGCGCACGGGCCGACTACCGTTCGCATCAAGCAGCTCGGCGGGCGCACTGTCCACATCAGGGCCCGAGGGGCGCGTTGGTCCACAGCTTGTCGCTCCGCTCCCAGGAACGCTTCGGTGCTGGCTACCGTCCCGGTATGCCGCCTCGCTCGGATCGCGCCCAGAACCTGATCGACTCGCTGCGACATGCGGGTGCCGCCAGCGCGTCCAGCCTTCCGCGCGGTGATGGTCAGGACCATGTCAGGCCCACACCGCACCTGTTCACACTTCCGGCTGGCCTTCGAGATGCACGGCTACGGGTGAAGCCGTCGGCAGTGTGGGGTGCGGCGCTGGTCGTTGTCGTCGTCGTGATCGTCCTGGGCTTGCGAGTCGCCTGGGCCGAACGCAGCGCTCAACCCGAGTTGGTTGCGCCGGCCGATGGGGCAGTGGCCACGGACTCATTCAGCACCGCGCGGGCGGCTCCCGCCGCTCATGCTGCGGGCGCTGTGAGGCCGAGTGGCGCCGATGTGGGGTCACCGCCTGCCGCGCCTGAGGATTCGGACAGCGTTGTGCACGTGATCGGGGCCGTGAGCGAGCCGGGTGTGGTCACCGTTGCGCCCGGCAGACGCGTGAGGGATGTCGTGGAAGCGGCAGGTGGCGCAACCGACCAGGCGGAGCTGAGCAGGGTCAACCTGGCCCGCGTCGTGGCCGACGGTGAGCGGATCTGGGTGCCCCTGATCGGCGCCGACCCACCGCCTGAGGTGGCCACTCCGGCCGAGACCGCCGAGCCTGCTGGGATGACGGAGGTGACCACAGGGACCTCAGATCAGGTGGATATCAACACAGCGGACGAGTCCCGCCTTCAAGACCTGCCCGGCATCGGACCTGTGACAGCGGCAGCGATTGTGCAGTGGCGCGGCCAGCATGGAAGCTTCACGACGATCGATGAGCTGCTGGAAGTCAGCGGGATCGGGCCTCGCACGCTGGAGAACGTGCGGTCGAGGGCCAGGGTCGCTCCGTGAACCTCAGTCGAGGCATCGGCCGGAGATCCTCGCCGGCCCACCCCTGCCCGGGCGAGTGTCCGTGATCGGCAGATGACCCGGTCTAGTCAGCGACGGGGGGTGCCCGGCGTGCCTGCGCAGCCGTTGGACCTTCGGTTGATGGTGCCGGCAGCAGTCGCATGGGCTACCGCAGCGATCCTGTTGGGTCGTGCTCCAAGCCACCTCGGCGTGGCGCTCTTCATCGGGCTGGCCGTCGTCATCGTGGGCACCGTGGTGGCGCGGCAAGCACCACGCAGACGAGCCGGGTTCGGCCCATTAGTCGCCCTCACCGGTCTCGCCGTTGTCTCGGTTACCGCCTCGGCGCTGGGTGTCGACGGCGTGCACCACGCCGGTCCCGTTCCGAAGCTGGCAGCCCAGCGGGCCGTCGTGGACGTCCGGGGCACCGTCATATCGCAACCGCGTGTGGTGTCGTCGTCGGCCGGCGAGCAGGTCGTTCTCCGCCTCCGGCTGGACAGTGTGACTGCTCGCGGTGAGCGCAGTGAGGTGTCCAGTCCGAGCTTGGTGTTCGCACCATCGCCGTGGCTCGCCGTCCCGTGGCGCTCGCAGGTCCAGGTCCGGGGGCGGTTGATGCTGCCCCGGGACGCCCGAGGATCCCGGTCAGGCACCGGTGACGTCGTCGCGGTGTTCTCACCACTTGGTGCGCCGGTCATGAAGCGGGGGCCGCCACTGCTTCTGGGAGGCGCGGACTATGTGCGAGAGCGACTGCGACGAGCTGTTGACGGGATTCCTGCCGATGCTCGGGGGCTCATCCCCGGCTTGGTGATCGGTGACACATCCCTGACGCCTCCGGATTTGAGTGAAGCAATGCTCGACACGGGGATGAGTCACCTCAGCGCCGTGAGCGGAAGCAATGTCGCGATCGTGCTCGGAGCCGTGGTGCTGATCTGCCGCTGGGTCGGCGTGCCACGTCGCTGGCGTGCGCCGTTGGCAGCAACGGCCTTGATCGGGTTCGTGGTGTTGTGCCGCCCCGAGCCCAGCGTGCTCAGGGCGGGGGTGATGGGCTTGATCGGCCTGGCCGGTCTCAGCGCCTCGCGCCGCGCGGCCACGGTCCCGGCGTTAGCGGCGGCGATCTTCGTGCTGCTATGTATCGACCCTAGCCTGGCCCGGTCCTACGGATTCGCGCTGAGCTGTGTGGCGACGCTTGGCTTGGTCGTTTTCGCCCGTCCCTGGGCGGATGCCATCGCCCGCCGCTTGCCCACTCGTGCTTGGGTGATTGGCGAAGCGCTAGCGATCCCGCTCGCCGCCCAAGTAGTCTGCGCGCCGATCATCGTGTTGCTGCAAGGGGACGTGGCGGTGATCGCTGTCATCGCCAACCTGCTCGCTGCCCCCATGGTTGCCATCACGACAGTGTCGGGCATCGTGATCGCGATCAGTGCCAGCGTGTGGTTGCCGCTCGGAGCAGGCGTAGCCTGGCTGGCTGCATGGCCGGCACTGTGGATTGCCGGGGTGGCTCGCGTCAGCTCCTCGTTGCCATTCGGTCATGTCGACTGGCTAGATGGTGCACCGGGGGCATGGTCGCTGGCCCTGGTCACCACCGTGATGGTGCTCGCCCTGCCCCGTTTCATACACCACATTCGCCGCAACAGAGGGTGCGCCTCCGCCGCCGGCGCAGCGCTGCTTGCACTCCTCGTGCCGCTGCCTGCAGGACACGACTGGCCACAACGTGAAGAAACCGTCGTGGTGGCCTGTGATGTCGGACAAGGTGATGCCTTCGTTCTGCCGACCGGTGAACGGTCGGCAGTGCTGATCGACGTGGGGCCACCCGGGGGCCTGGTGGCCGAGTGCTTACGCGACCTCGACATAGACCGGCTCGATGCTGTCGTCCTGAGCCACTTTCACGACGACCACGTCGGAAGCCTGGACTCCGTGCTCAGTGATTTCCACGTGCAAGCGGCCTACCTCACACCGGTGCTGGAGCCCAAGCCGGGAGCTCAGCGAGTCCACTCGTTGTTGAGGGCCGCTGAGGTGCCGTTTCGCTCCGTGGTGGCCGGTGAGGACGTGAGCCTGGGTCCGGTGCGTGCCAGGGTCGTGTGGCCTCAGTTGCCCGTGGCCACCAGCGGCGACTCCGTGGCCAACAATGGCAGCCTGGTGCTCGATGTGCGAAGCGGCTCGACCCGGTTGCTCTTTACTGGCGACATCGAGGCGTTTGCTGCCGCCCGCGTTCAGAAGGTGTTGCAAGGGCATCGCTTTGACGTCCTGAAGGTGCCGCACCACGGCTCAGCTGATCAGGATCGCCAGCTCATTCGAGGTACCGGCGCGTCCTTGGCGTTGATTGGGGTGGGGCAGGACAACACGTTCGGTCATCCCACTGCGAGCGCCTTGGCGTTGCTGAGGCACAGTGGCATGACAGTGGCTCGTACGGACCGCGACGGTGACATTGTGGTGGCACAGACTCGAAGCGGCCTGACCATCTTCAGGCGGGGGCGATGACAACGTATCGCGGCTAGGGAGCCTTGCCCGGGTATCCCGAGGCTCCCAGTTCACGGGCGCTGGCCAGTAATGCGTCAATTGTGGCGGCAACGGCAGGCACTCGTCGCAGGTCCGGAGTGGTCACGATCTGTACCGACCGGCGCGATGCCGGGCAGATCTCTGCCGTCACGACCCCGTCATGGGTGACCGAATGCAAGATCAGCGCGGGAACAAGGGCAACGCCCAAGCCTGCTGCGACCAACCCGAGCACCGCGACGTAGTCCTCGGTCTCAAAGGCGACATTCGGCTCGAATCCGGCCTGGTGGCAGAGGGACAAGAGGTGTCCTCGGCATTGGGGGCAGCCTGCGATCCATGGGTCTTGGCTCAACGCAGCCAAGCGGATCACCTTGTCCGAAGCCAGTCGGTGCCCGGCGGGCAGAGCGACCAAGACGGGCTCGACGAGCATCTCGATGACATCGAGGCCCTGCCACGACTCGGTCCGCGAGCCGCCCGAGCTGTCCTCATAGGTAAAGGCAACGGCTAGGTCGCAGCGACCTTCTCGTACGGCTGCCAAAGACTCGCTCGGTTCAGCTTCGGAGAAGTTGATCGTGACGTCCGGATGGGCGCGGGCCACTTTGGCCAATGCGCGCGGGACCACAGTTGCCGAAGAAGAAGGGAAGGCCATCAACCGCACCCGACCGGCCTGCAGGCCGGCGATCGCAGCAACCTCGGCCTCGGCATTGTCCAGGGCAGCCAGGACGTACGAGGCGTGCCGCGCCAACGTCTCACCGGCTTCGGTCAGCCGAACACTGCGCCCGATACGCTCCACCAGGACCGTGCCGGAGCGTTGTTCTAGCCGGCGCACCATCTGCGAGATCGCTGGTTGGGTGTAGCCCAGCGAGGAGGCCGCGGCGGTGTAGCTGCCGTGGTCCGCAATGGCTCGCATCACCCGCATACCGGCTGCATCAAACATGCCGGTAAGGATAACCCTAACTAATAGAACCAGCGGTGGCCGCTAGAGAAACCTGTGCTTGCGGTCCACCGCCCTCGCGAACGGGAGGTTGCGCTCAGGTGGGTGGTGGGGGTGGAGGAGGAGGAGTCTGCTTCGTGTGTGGGGCTGGCGCTGCAGAGCCTGGAGCCGGGGGAGGGGGCGGAGGTGCTGCGCCGGGTTGCGGTGGGCGCGCTGACCTGCCGGGCGCGGGGGGAGGGGTGGCCATGCCGGGGGCCGGCGGCGGCGCCTGCGACAGGCTCAGTGCGCCGATCCTCCCCTGACTCCGCATCTCGTCGAGTCCGGTCAACGCACGGGATCGAGCATCATGATCTACCGCGCTGCCGGTGTGCTCGGCATAGGCGAGAACGCCGAGGTCGTGCAGGTACCGGTCGGTTTCGGTTTGGCCACCCCCCGCAGTTGCCTGGTTGATGGCACTGTCTGCCTTGGCGGCTAGGTCGGTTGCAGTGGCTCTAGCCTTGTCGAGGAAGCCCATGGGCGCTCCGATGGGTCGTAGGGGCGGGGCTGGCGAAACGGCATGTGTCGCACGAGGCGGCTTCCCCGGCTGCTCTCTATGCAGGATAGTGAGTACTACACCGATCCGAAAGGGGCAGCTTGCTCATGGCCATTCACGGTTCACTCTTCAAGGACTACCAAGAGAACCCCTCGAGCGACCCATTTGTCCTGCAGAACAAGAAGTTGCTGAAGATCTCGATGAACTTCGGCCCGGTCCACGCCAAGACGGGTTCGATGGTCGCCTACCAAGGCGACGTGAGGTTCGCGAACAAGGGTTCAGGTGGTCTCAACAAGATCATCAAGTCGAAGATGTCGGGTGAAGGGGTGCAGATGATGACCTGCACCGGCTCCGGTGAGCTCTTCGTTGCAGAGGACGCTTCGGAGATCCAGGTGATGTATCTGGAGAATGACGAGATCTCAGTCAACGGCAACAGTGTGCTGGCGTTCTCCTCCTCGATCGACTGGGACATCCGGCGGATCCAGGCCCGCGGCGGCATGATGACCGGCGGCATGTACAACGTCCATCTCAAAGGAACGGGCTACGTGGCTATCACCACGAAGGGCGATCCGGTGGCGTTCGACGTGGCCTCAGCGCCCACGTTCGGAGACGCTCAAGCGGTGGTGATGTGGACCGCTGGTGTCAATATGGACATCAAAGTTGATAGCGGCGGGCTGGGCTCACTGGTCCGTGGGGGTACCGGAGAGATGCTGCAAATGGCCTTCAGCGGTCAGGGGTACGTACTGATCCAGCCCTCTGAAGGCGTGGCTACCGGCGGCGGCCAAGGCACAGGCAAGAGCGGCGGCATCGGCGAGATGTTCCAGTAGTTCCCTCATCTGCCTGAAGCATGACCAGAAGTTATCGAGGATGCTGGTTGGTGTCGTTGTTTAGGGGGTCTCGATCATGCAGTCTTGCCAGGTGGACCCACTGGACGCCTTGTCGTCGATCATCTCCGACTTCACCCCTGTGCCCGGCTATGTCAATGCCGCGACCCTTGGTCTGCCCCCACAGTCAGTGGTCGAGGCGATGCACGCAGGTCTTCTCGACTGGCAGCGTGGTGTGGCCAGTCCATTGACCTACGACTCGGCGCTTGAATCGGCCCGGTCGGGGTACGCCACGCTGGTCGACGTGCCGGTGGGAGATGTCGCGGTCGGCCCGGCAGCATCCGTGTTCGCTGGTCTGGTCGCAGCCTCACTGCCGGACGGATCGCGGGTGGTCGTCGTCGCCGACGACTTCACATCGATCGTCTTCCCCTTCTTAGTGCAGCAGCGGCACCGCAGGATGACGGTCGAACTGGTGCCGCTGGATGCCCTTGCCGAATCGATCACCCCCGGCACCGACCTGGTGGCGTTCAGCTTGGCTCAGAGCGCTACCGGCGACTTGGCCGATGTAGACGCAGTCCGCGACCGGGCGAGCGCCGCCGGGGCGCTCACCTTCTGCGACACCACCCAGGCCACCGGTTGGTACCCGGTGCGGGCCGGCGACTTCGACCTGACTGTCTGCGCGGCATACAAGTGGTTGTGCCAGCCCAGGGGAGCTGCATACTTCACCTCCACGCCACTGGCGCGGGAGTCGCTTACGCCGATCCACGCCAACTGGTATGCCGGTCGGTCGCGTTGGGAGTCGGTGTACGGCCCGGACATGGAACTGGCCGATGATGCTCGTCAGTTCGACATCTCTCCGGCCTGGCTGACCTGGGTCGGCGCTGCAGTTGCCGCCGAGATCTTCACTCGTGTGCCGCGTCAGGTGCTGGGCCAACACGGCATCGCTCTGGCCGAACAGCTTCGGGCCCGGCTCGACCTCGCGACGAAGCCAAGCCCAGTCGTGGTTCTGCCCGATGACGACGGCACCCTGGCCCGCCGGCTCGCCCAGCACGGGGTCACCGCAGCGTCGAGGGCAGGCGCGGTGCGGGTGGGCTTCCACCTATGGAATACCCCCGCTGACGTTGACCTCGTCGCGGGCGCATTACCCTAACCACGTGCCAGAGCACCTCACCCTCCCGCCATCCGCTCCGGTGGTGCAGTCCCATCTCGATCAGGTTCTGGCGCTTCTTCGCGCCGGACAGGTAGCGATCTTGACGGGGGCGGGGATGTCAACGGCCAGCGGGATCCCGGACTACCGCGGCCCGGATGGCAAGCGGCGGGTGCAGCCGATGCAGTATGCCGAGTTCCTCGCTTCCACCGAGGGGCGGCGGCGCTATTGGGCCCGCGCCTTCGTCGGGTGGGAGCGCTTCGCCGGGGCTGGACCCAACAGTGCCCATCGCGGCGTCGCCGACTGGCAGCGGTTCGGAGCGTTGGCCGGAATCATCACCCAGAATGTGGACGGTCTGCATCAGGCAGCTGGCGCCCACGATGTGATCGAACTGCACGGAAACCTGGCACGGGTGGTGTGCCTGGATTGCGATGCGCGATACGCCCGCTCCGAGATGCACCGCTGGCTCGGCGCCCTCAACCCGCATTTCACCATCGGCGATAGGGCCGCCGAGATTCGCCCCGACGGTGACGTGGCCCTGTCTGCGGCACATGTCGCCAGTTTTGTTCTGGTGTGCTGCCCACGGTGCGGCCATGACCGGCTTAAGCCGGACGTTGTCTTTTTCGGGGGAACAGTAGAGCGCAGCCTGGTTGACCGCTCCTTCGCCTTGGTGGACCAGGCCAAGGCGTTGCTGGTCCTGGGATCGTCACTGCAGGTGATGAGCGGCTACCGCTTCGTGCGACGAGCGCACGCTTTGGGGATACCGATTGCGGTCATCACTCGCGGATCAACTCGGGGTCAACGGGAGACCACCGTGCATGTGGACGCGCTGCTCGCGGATGTGGTGCCGACGTTGAGTCAGGCGCTGGGTGTTCAGGAGACCTCCGAGATGAGCTAGCCGCCGACGTCGCCCTGAGGTTCATTCTCGCCCGCTGAGGTAGCCGGGGAATGCACAATGCCGCCCGCCGGAGGGGTTGGAGTCGGCGGACGGCATTGAGTTGTGGGGCTAGATGCGACGTAGTACCGCGGTCACTTTGCCCAGGATGACCGCGTGGTCCCCATCGATCGGATCGTAGTCTTGGTTGTGCGGCAGCAACCAGACCTTGCCGTCGGCGCGCTTGAAGGTCTTGACCGTGGCCTCGTTGTCCAGCATGGCAGCCACGATGTCGCCGTTGTCGGCTGAGGGTTGGCGCCGGACCACTACGTAGTCACGATCACAAATGGCGGCGTCCACCATCGAGTCGCCGACAACGTTGAGCAAGAAGAGGTCACCATCACCAACGATCTGCTTCGGCAGAGGGAAGATGTCTTCGACGGCCTGCTCGGCCAATATGGGGCCACCAGCCGCAATACGACCGACCACAGGCACGTAGGAGGGGGCCGGAGCCGCGTCGGCGCTTCCGGTCGGATCGGCGTCATCCTCGCCGACTGTCGGCACCGACTCCTCGGCGCGACGATAGCCGCGAGTGCCCTCACCGTCCTGCCCAGGCATGACGACCTCGATGGCACGCGGACGATGCGGATCGCGTCGCAGATGTCCCTTGCGCTCCAGCATTTTGAGTTGGTGGGCAACTGAGGATGGAGAGGTCAAACCAACAGCCTCACCAATCTCGCGCAGACTCGGCGGATAGCCCCGCTGGTCCACCGCATCACGAATCACCTCCAGCACGCGCTGTTGGCGGGCGGTGAGCTCCGGCTCACCTGAATGAGTCGCGAACTCGTGTATGTCTGCCATCTGTTCCATCCCCTCTGGACGAAAACCGCTGGTCAGCGGGTCTGTCAGTGCTCGGTGGTGCACTGGCTCTTATGGGTACATCGTACGAGCGTTCGGGATCACGGACAAACACCTGTTCGACTCGGCGTGTCGGTTGATTCGTACGCATGTGCTATACAGGAACAGATGTTCTATCGAACTTGTGTTTGAGTAGGAAGCCAGACTTGGTCGTTTGGACCCCAGAGGCGTGACGAGGAGCGGCAATGAGCGCAGTGAGACATTGTGGAGTGAGTGTGACCAGCTGGCCGGCCCAGGCCAGGCCCGGCCCTCGGCCGACGCTGTATGTCGCCGGAGGCACGGACGTCGATCCTGGCTCGGGGTCAGATCCTGCGATGGTGCTCACCCGACGCGGCCGACTGACGATGACGGGGTCCGTTCTCGTGGTGCTCTTGGCCTTGGCGGCGCTGGTCTGGTGGACCATGGCTCCCGTCACTGCTGGCACGCAGGTTGTGGTGGAACCGGGGCAGACGCTGTCGCAGATCGCGGCCACAGAGCTTCCGCACTTGAGCCTGGACCAGGCTGTGGTGGAAGTTCAGCTGGCAAATCAGATGAACACGTTGCAGGTGCAGGCCGGTCAGACGTTGGTCATCCCCTAGCCACGGCCATCCGCGAGTGCTAGGCCCGCGCCACTGCCTGCTGCACCACCGGCAGCTGCTCGGAGGGAATGAAATAGCCGCTGATGTGTGGGTCGAACATCAGGCCGGCGATCCCGGCTTCCTGGTATGCCGAGGCAGTGTCCACCACTTCACCAGGACGAAGGGCGATAGCGCCGAGGTGGTCTCCGGGAGCGATCATTCCTTGTTCTACGGCGAAGTGGCGCGCGCGGTCACTGTCGGTGAAGGCGAGAAGCATGAGTTGGTCGTCGATTTCGGCGGCCGCCGGGGACTCCTCGCCGGGGTCTCCGACGGCGATGAACCACCAGTGCTCAAGGTTCATCGTGAGCCGCCACAATGCGGCGATACCTACCTGGTCGGTTTCACCGGAGATCCGGTCGACGAGCCGATCGATCTCGGATTCCTCGGGGGATGGGTTGGCGTCGTCGACTGGCTCGTTCGCCTCGGCGTGCGGCTCAGGGGTTTCCATCATCTCCCCATCGCACCACAGCGGGGTGCGCGAAGCCACCCACGAGTTCTTTTGCTCGCTTATGACTGTGCAGTGCCGTCAAGGTGCGCCGTCACGGACCGGCTGACGCCGAGGCATCGTGGTCAGGTACCTCGGACGGCTCGGAGCGGGAGTGGGGCACGGTGGCCGTCATCCTCGTCCCGTCATCGCGCCTGGTTCCGATGAGCCCCGACAAGTCCAACTCTCCCTCGATGTGCGGGCCTTGGCCCGCAAGCGGCACGCTCACCGCCTCATGCCCGATGATGTGGGCTGCACCACGAACGGACAGTTCGATCGGCTCACCATCGGTGACGACGAAGACGGCCGCCTGCTGCTGGATCGTCACCGACAAGCGCGAGCCGTGCCACAACATCGTCCAGGAGATTTCATCCCACTCCTGAGGCATCCGAGGGTCGAACGTCAGAGCTCCATTGTGGTCTCGCATACCACCGAATCCACCGACCAGCGCGCTCCATACGCCGCCGGTCGAGGCAATGTGAGAGCCGTCGGTGGTGTTGCCGTGCCGATCGTCGAGGTCGACGAACAGGGCCGCAAAGAAGTATCGCAACGCCAGTTCGTCGTAGCCGACCTCAGCAGCGACGATCGACTGCATCACTGCAGACAAGGTCGAATCTCCGGTAGTGATCGGGTCGTAGTACTCAAAGTTTGCCCGTTTCTGCACGGCGGTGAAGCGATCACCTTGCAGGAAGCTCGCGAGCACGACGTCGGCCTGTTTCAACACCTGAAATCGGTAGATCACCAGCGGGTGATAGTGCAGGAGAAGCGGGCGCTTGTCATCCGGGGTTCCGTCCAGATCCCACATTTCCCGGTCCAGGAAGTGCGAGTCCTGCGGATGGACGCCCAGTTCACTGTCGTAAGGGATGAACATGCCCTTGGCGGCGCGGCGCCACTCCGCTATTTCATCATCGGCCAAGCCCAACCGCGACTGCGCTTTGGCATAGGTGTCCGGTGCGTTGGCTTTGAGCTCACCGAGTGTGCTGGCGGCGACGGCCAGGTTGAACTGCGCCATGACGTTGGTGAACAGGTTGTCGTTGACCACGGTGGTGTATTCATCGGGGCCGGTGACCCCGTGAATATGGAAGCTCTTATCGCTGTTGCGCCGCCAAAAGCCCAGGTCAGCCCACAGTCGCGCGGTCTCGACGAGGATGTCCAAACCCTCGCGCAAAAGGAACGCCCGGTCGCCGGTAGCTCGGACGTACTTCATCAGCGCCAAGGCAACGTCGGCATTGATGTGGTATTGCGCGGTGCCGGCGGCAAAATAGGCCGACGCCTCCTTGCCGTTGATGGTCCGCCATGGGAAGAGTGCTCCATGCTGGTTCAACTCGCTGGCACGCTCTCGGGCGGCGGGCAGCATCCGGTGCCGGAAACGCAACGTGTTCCGGGCTGCCTGCGGGTCGGTATAGATCAGGAAGGGCAGGACATAGCACTCAGTGTCCCAAAAATAGTGCCCACCGTACCCAGACCCGGTCATGCCCTTGGCCGGTATCCCGTGGCTACCGGCGCGTGCCGACGCCTGCGCGAGCTGCAAAAGATTCCATCGAACAGCCTGCTGTACCGCCGGTTGCCCGGCCACCTGCACATCCGACCTACTCCAGAACCGGTCGTACCAAGCTCGCTGGTCCCGCAGCAAGGAGGGCACGCCTTGAGCGATGCTGCGGTCGAGTGTGCGCCAACAGCGATCGCTCAGCTCGAGCACCGGAACCCCGCGTGAGGTGTGGTACGTCACGTACTTGTGTAGCTGGATCGGTACGCCTTCACGCGCGTCAATGCTGAAGACGTGCTTGGCTTGATCCGGGGTGGAGCTGCTCATCTGCGTCCACTCGTTCTCCGTGGTGAGACGGTGGTCGGTAGCGACTGCAATGGTCATCCTCGAGTCGTGACACCGGTACCCCAGCAGTAGCTGGCCATCCTCGGCCCAGTCAGCTCTCGGCTCCAAAACGCGACGATCGAAGCCCTCGGCTTTGCGTGGGTCCGCCCCTTCCCCCATCGCTGCCGAACTCACGTGGTATTCATCGGAGCCATCTTGACGGTTCAGCAGTTGGGAGGAGATCACGATCGAGGCGTCCCCGTCCAGCAGCTCGATCCCCATCGTCATCACGGCCAGGTGCCGGGCAGTCACGCTGACCATCCGGGTGCTGGACACCTTGACTCGCAAGCCGGCGCTCGTGCGCCAGATGAGCTCACGTCGCAGCACGCCGTCGCGAAACGACAGGACGCGTCCGTAGGTCTCCAGATCCGCGATGTCGAGCAACAACGGTTCATCTTCGACGTAGAGCTTCAAGATCTTCGCGTCGGGAGCGTTGATCAGAGTCTGCCCGACCCGGGCCAACCCGTAGGCCTCCTCGGCGTGCCTGATCGGCCAGGTCTCGTGGAAACCGTTGACGAAGGTGCCGTGAGTGTGGGTGTCGCGACCCTCCTCCGGTGTGCCCCGCATACCCAGATATCCGTTGGCTACCGCAAAGAGCGTCTCGGTGGTGCCGAGGTCCCGCGGCCGGTACTCGTCTTCGACCAGGGCCCACTCATCGATCGGGAACCAGGTCCGATCCAGTGGGTCGACGGCGACCGGAGGGACGTGTGGGGACGGGTACTTGGTAGCCATCAGATGAGCTCCGCCAGGTCGGTCACGACGATGTCGGCGCCGTGCCTGACCAACGCTGCAGCGCCGACGCCGCGATCCACCCCCACCACAGCGCCGAAGTCACCGGCAGCGCCTGCCTGGACCCCGGAGAGCGCGTCTTCGAACACCACACACGCAGTGCTCGGGAGGCCGAGCTGTTGCGCAGCATACGTATAGGTGTCCGGTTTGGGCTTGCCCGGTATGCCGTGTTGCGCCGCGACGCCGCCGTGCACCACCACCGCGAACCGATCGGCGATGCCAGCGGCCGCGAGGACGTCTGCAGCGTTCTTGGACGAGGAGACCACGGCCATACCGACCCCTAGCGTCTCCAAGTGATCCAACAGCTGCAGCGAGCCCGGGTACGGCGCGATCCCGCCTTGGCCCAGGACCTCGGTAAACAGCGCGTTCTTGCGGTTGCCCAGGCCGCACACGGTGTTGGCTCCGGGGTCATCGTCCGGATCGCCAACCGGGATCGAGATGCCGCGGGACGCCAACATGGAGGCGACCCCCTCATACCTCGGCTTGCCGTCGACGTAGGTGAAATAGTCCTTGTCGGTGAAGGGCTCTTGGGCGCTCTGCTGAGCCAGGTACTCGCTGAACATGGCAGCCCAAGCCCGCATGTGGACTTCTGCGGTGGGCGTTAACACGCCATCGAGGTCGAACAGGGCAGCGTCGTAGTCGTCCCACTTCACACAGCCAGCCTAGGGGCTAGCGGCGGCTTGCGTGGTCCTTGCCGGGTGACAGGGATAGGTCGGCAGGGTCTGTCGCCCGCCCGGCCTACCCTGAGCAGCATGTCGACGCTGCGCGATGACGCCCTGACCGCCCTGGCCGCGCTGGTGGGCTCGGCCGATGCTGACTTCCGCGAGGGGCAGATGGAGGCCATCGAGGCGCTCGTAGAGCGAGGAGAGCGTGCGCTGGTGGTGCAACGCACCGGCTGGGGCAAGTCGGCGGTGTACTTCGTGGCGACACGACTGCGCAGGGATCGGGGCGCCGGTCCGACGCTCATCGTCTCACCGTTGTTGGCCCTGATGCGCGACCAGGTGGCTGCGGCTGCCCGCGCAGGGGTGCGAGCCGTGACGATGAACTCGGCCAACGCGGCGGACTGGGAGGACGTGCGACTCGCATTGGCAGCCGATGAGGTCGACGTGTTGTTGATCAGCCCGGAGCGGTTGAACAACCCTCGATTCCGGTCCGAGCAGTTGCCGGACCTGTCGGCTCGGTGCGGTCTCCTGGTTGTCGACGAAGCGCATTGCATCAGCGACTGGGGCCACGATTTCCGGCCCGACTATCGACGGATTGCCACGCTGCTGAGCACCCTGCCGAGCGGCACCCCGGTGCTCGCGACGACTGCAACCGCGAACGCCAGGGTGGTGGACGACGTCGCCGAGCAGTTGGCCTTGGGTGCGGAGCCGGTCAGGACGATCCGCGGCCCTTTGGCGCGCTCATCTTTGCGCCTCGGCGTTCTGGGGGCCTTGACTCCGACGCAACGGGTTGCATGGCTGGTGCAGCACTTGGACGACCTGCCGGGTAGCGGCATCATCTACTGCCTCACGGTCTCGGCTGCCCTCGAGGCGACCGAGGCGTTGCGTTCCGTGGGTGCCCGGGTCGCGGCATACACCGGGAGTACGGACCCGCAGGACCGTGAGCGGCTCGAACAGGACTTGCGCGAGAACGAGGTCAAAGCCTTGGTCGCGACCAGTGCCCTGGGGATGGGCTTCGACAAGCCGGATCTAGGATTTGTGGTGCACCTGGGCGCGCCGGCGTCCCCGGTGGCCTACTACCAGCAGATCGGCCGGGCGGGGCGCGCCACGAGTAGGGCCGATGTGTTGCTCCTGCCGGGATCAGAGGATCGTGACATCTGGTCCTTTTTTGCCTCTGCCTCGATGCCGGCGGTGAACCAGGCCACTGCCGTGGTGCAGGCGCTCGCAGGGGCACCCGGTCCACTGTCGACGATGGCTCTGGAAACGTTGGTCGATGTGCGACGTAACCGGCTGGAGTTGTTGCTGAAGGTGCTAGATGTCGAGGGTGCCGTGGACAGGGTCAGGGGTGGGTGGATCGGCACCGGCGCGCCATGGGTCTATGACGAGCAGCGGTACGCCCGGGTCGGCGCCTCCCGTGAGCGAGAGGCCTCGTTGATGTTGGAGTATGAGCGCGGACAACGCTGTCGGATGGCGTTTCTGCAGGACTGTTTGGACGACGAGAGCGCGGCGCCGTGCGGGCGTTGCGATGTTTGTGCTGGACCGTGGTTTGAGGCTGAGATCGGCGCCGAAGCGTTGGCGGTGGCTTCCGGGGTGCTGTCCTCCGTGGGGGTGAGGGTGGATCCGCGGGCTCAGTGGCCCAGCGGTATGCCAAGGCTTGGCGTCGAGGTCAAGGGCAGGTTGGCGGCCGATGAGATGGCCGAGTCGGGACGAGCCCTAGCCCGACTCAGTGACTTGGGGTGGGGGACGCGGTTGCGTACGGTGCTCAGCACTGATGAGCCGGTCGGGGATGACGTGGTCCGGGCGGTTGTTGCCGCGTTGGCGCGGTGGGACTGGGCAGATCGTCCGGTCGGTATCGTCGCGGTGCCCTCGCGGTCCCATCCGGTGCTCGTCGCCTCGCTGGCTCAGCACATTGCGCGGATCGGCGCCCTGCCATTGCTCGGAGCACTCGATCTGGTCGATGGCGGCCCGGTCGGGAAGGCTGGGGGCAACAGTGCCTTCCGCCTGGCTGGCGTATGGCAGCGCTTTTCGGTCGGCACCGAGCTGCGCATAGCCATCTCGCAGACCGCCGGACCGGTCTTGCTGATCGATGACCGGATCGACTCCCGCTGGACGATGACGGTCGCGGCCCGCGAACTGAGGGCCGCCGGAGCATCCGGCGTGTTGCCGCTCGCGCTGGCGCTTGCTGGCTAGCCGGTCAATCGCTCCGACACGCCCAGGATGCAGCGACGGGTCTTGCAACCACGGGCTAAGCGACCTAGTATCCCCAGATATAGTAGTTACAGGGATGTGGTTACTCCACATCTTGTGCACACGGCGAGCGTCGTCGTGCACACGCCATCCACAGGTCGTCCCCAACGAAAGAGGAGCTATGCATTGTCCGTTCTGTCGGCATACCGACTCTCGGGTGGTGGATTCGCGTGTCCAGGAGGAGGGCACAGTGATCCGTCGTCGCCGGCAGTGCCCTGAGTGCGGTCGCCGCTTCGGCACTGTGGAGTCGGCAACGCTCGCTCTGATCAAACGCTCGGGCGCCACCGAGCCGTTCAGCCGGGACAAAGTGCTGATCGGGGTTCGCAAGGCATGTCAGGGCAGGCCGGTCTCCGAGGATGACCTGCAGCGTTTGGCGCAGACGGTAGAGGAGTCGATCCGCTCACTCGGCCAGGCAGAGGTGGATGCCCACGAGGTGGGTTTGGCGATCCTGACGCCATTGCGCCGGTTGGACGAAGTGGCCTATCTGCGGTTCGCCTCGGTCTACCAAGCTTTTGACTCGTTGGCTGATTTCGAATCGGCCATCACGTTGCTTCGGGCTGATGCCGATGCCGAGCCGAGCGATCACGGCGACGGCGGCCCGTCAGAGGAGACGACCAAGGGGTATGTCAGTGCTCACTGACAGCATCAACAGCACGTCGAGATTTCAGGTTCATCCACGCACCAGCGCATGAGGAGTTCACTATGACGGAGACGACCGGGGCCAAGTCCCGTTCGCGCCGGGCCAACGCCGGGCTGCAGATCGAGCGCATCTACACCACACCTGGGGTGCACCCCTATGAGAAGGTGAGCTGGGAGAAGCGCGACGTTGTCCAGACCAACTGGAAGACCGGCGCCACGATCTTCGAGCAGCACGGCGTGGAGTTTCCCGACTTCTGGTCCCTCAACGCCTCGACGATCGTCACCACCAAGTACTTCCGCGGCGCCTTGGGCACCCCGGTCCGCGAGAACAGCCTGAAACAGCTCATCGATCGCGTCGTGCTGACCTATACCCGCGCCGGCAAGGAGCACGGCTACTTCGCGACAGATGACGACGCGGAGATCTTTGAGCACGAGCTGACCCACGCGCTGGTGCACCAAGTCTTCAGCTTCAACTCACCGGTGTGGTTCAACGTTGGCACCTCCAGTCCGCAACAGGTCAGCGCCTGCTTCATCTTGTCGGTGGATGACTCCATGGACTCGATTTTGAACTGGTACAAGGAAGAGGGCTTTATCTTCAAGGGCGGTTCGGGGGCCGGCCTGAACCTCTCCCGGATCAGGTCCTCCCAGGAGCTGTTGTCCTCCGGCGGGACGGCCAGCGGCCCGGTCTCGTTCATGCGCGGCGCCGACGCCTCGGCGGGCACTATCAAGTCCGGGGGAGCGACCCGCCGGGCCGCCAAGATGGTTGTGCTCGATGTGGATCACCCGGACATCGAAGAGTTTGTGCAGACCAAGGCCCGCGAAGAGGACAAGATTCGCGCCCTGCGCGACGCCGGGTTCGACATGGATTTGGGCGGCTCCGACATCGTCTCGGTGCAATACCAGAACGCCAATAACTCAGTGCGAGTCAGCGATGAGTTCATGCGCGCCGTCGACAGCGGTTCCGACTTCGGTCTGCGCTCGCGCAAAGACGGATCGGTGATCGACACGGTCGATGCCGGCGGGTTGTTCGACAAGATGGCTCAGGCCGCATGGGAGTGCGCAGACCCCGGAATTCAATACGACGACACCATCAACGACTGGCACACCACCCCCGAAACGGGCCGGATCACTGCGTCCAACCCGTGCTCGGAGTACATGTCTCTGGACAACTCCAGTTGCAACCTTGCCAGCCTCAACCTGCTGAAGTTCCTAGGTGAGGACAACAGTTTCGACGTGCAGACCTATCAGAAGGTCTTGGAGCTGGTCATCACCGCGATGGACATCTCTATCTGCTTCGCCGACTTCCCGACTGAGGCGATCGCCGACACCACACGCGACTACCGCCAGTTGGGTATCGGCTACGCCAACCTTGGCGCACTGCTCATGGCTACCGGCCGCGGCTATGACACCGAGGGTGGCCGTACCTTGGCAGCCACCCTGACGTCGCTGCTCACCGGCGCGGCATACAAGCGCTCGGCGGAGTTGGCCGGTGTGGTCGGTCCGTACGCCGGGTATGCCCGCAACGCCGAGCCGCACAAGCGCGTGATGCGTAAGCACCAGGCCGCTAACGATGAGATCCGCCCACTGCATCAGATGGATGAGTCACTGCACAAAGCAGCGACCAAAGCCTGGGATGCTGTGATCAAGACCGGCGAAAAGAACGGTTACCGCAACGCTCAAGCTTCGGTGCTCGCTCCGACCGGGACCATCGGGTTCATGATGGACTGCGACACGACCGGGATCGAGCCCGACTTCTCGCTGGTGAAGTTCAAGAAGCTCGTTGGCGGGGGGTCTATGCAGATTGTGAACCAGACCATCCCTCGAGCGCTGAAGATGATGGGCTATGCCCAGGAGACGTCCGAGGCGATCGTGGAGCACATTGCCGAGCACGGTCACGTCATCGATGCGCCCGGCCTGAAGCCTGAGCACTACGAGGTCTTCGACTGCGCCATGGGTGCACGCGCGATCAAGCCGATGGGTCACGTTCGGATGATGGCGGCGGCCCAACCGTTCCTGTCCGGAGCGATCTCCAAAACCGTCAACCTGCCGGAGAGCGCGACAGTCGAGGAGATTGCCGAGGTCTATCGGCAAGGCTGGAACCTGGGTCTGAAGGCGCTTGCGGTCTATCGAGACAACTGCAAGGTCGGTCAGCCACTCTCGGATGGCCGCAAGAACGAGGCAAAAGTCGAGGAATCGGGCGAGGCCGAGCCCAAAATCGAGAAGGTCATCGAATACCGCCCAGTGCGCAAGCGTCTGCCCAAGCGTCGCGCCAGCCAGACGACGTCGTTCGCCGTCGGTGGCGCCGAGGGCTATCTCACAGCTGGCACCTACGACGATGGGCAGCTGGGTGAGCTCTTCCTGAAGTTCGGCAAGCAGGGTTCCACCCTGGCCGGAGTGATGGACGCCTTCTCGATTGCCGTCTCGGTGGGCTTGCAGTACGGAGTTCCGCTGGAGACCTACGTCGAGAAGTTCACCAACTTGCGGTTCGAGCCTGCGGGCCTGACCGATGACCCGGACGTGCGGATGTCTCAGTCGTTGATGGACTATGTCTTCCGCCGGTTGGCGCTGGACTACATGGATTTCGAGACGCGCTCCTTTATGGGCATCCACTCCGCTGAAGAGCGGTCGCGTCAGTTGGAGACAGGGTCCTACGCGGCCGGAGACTCCGACGACGAAGACGTCGAGGACGCGCTGGAGTCGTTCAGTCAGTCGGTCGCGCCAGCTAGCAAGCGGTCCAAGCCGGAAGCCTCCGACATCACCTCGGGTGCCGGGGCCGCAGATGTGCGGGCCGCTGAGCACGGAGTGCGCTCCTCGACCGAGTTGTTGGAGCAACTGCAGGGCAAGGCGGCAGATGCGCCCATGTGTATGACCTGCGGCACGAAGATGCGCCCGGCCGGTTCATGCTTCGTCTGTGAAGGCTGCGGCAGCACCAGCGGCTGCAGCTGAGTCTGGGTAACCACCAGGACGCTCACGAAAGAGGGGCCGAACGAGCCCCTACACAATTCTCGAGGCCCGGTCTTGGCAGACCGGGCCTCGGGTGCACCGACCACTAGGCCGAATGCAGGCCGTATACCGAACGCAGGCCGTACCATCGACTCACCGGAGCGCTGAATGCGCGTACTCGGTCGCGACCCTACGAGGCCCGGGGTAATCGGCATGGCAAAGGGTCGTGTCGTCGCAAGAAACGACGCCCTCGATGCTCGTGAGCGTGCTGCCTAGGGGTTTGGGGCTATCTCGGATTGCGGGCTCGATCAAGCCTGGTTCCTGGCTGTTCGCAGGCAGTTTATGAAGGGATGGGCTCGCGCACCGGGTGGCCTCGATGGTGCGTCGCGCGCCACCTCAGGTCGACGCCATCGGCCAAAAGAATCTGCGTGCATGTAGCGGCCAAGCAATCCTGTGAGGTGTGCTCCCCACGGATCTCGGCAGTGCGCGAGGTAGCTCGTGCCGTCCAGTCATCACGGCCCATCGCGTTCTCGCTGGCAAACCACGTAACGGTCACGCGACCGAACCATGACCGTTTCACGGTTACCACGGGTAGAGACATAGGAATAGTTTACCATTCATATACTTCCGGAATACGAACCATAGGGGTCTATCCGATGGGCCATCTATCCGGAAGGTCTTCGACTGGCTCGAACCCTGAACACTCCACGACCGGGAGCTGGGGGTAGCGCTTCATGCGATCGTCCCAAGCGGCGCGCAGGCACCGCAGGTAGGCCGTGCCCCGCTTGGTGGCGTTAATGCGCGCGTGAATACATTGCGCGCACCATCCCGCAGGGGCACCCAACGCAGGTCGCTCGCTCTCCGGCACGCCTGCACACTAGCGGCCCCGGCAGACACGGTCCTCTCTTGCCGGGTTACCGTTGAGAAGGTGACACCCATCTCGCACCCCGCCGGCCAGCCACACGCCGCCACGCTTGGCGAGCTGAGAGCCTCCGGGCATGTGCACCAGCCGCTCAAGCGCGAGCTGCGAGCCAACCTCCTGCGTGCCCTTGCTGACGGGAGCGACCCCTGGCCAGGTCTGCACGGCTTCGAGGACACCGTCATACCGCAGGTCGAACGCGCCATCATCGCCGGCCACGACATCGTGCTCCTCGGCGAGCGAGGTCAAGGCAAGACGCGACTGTTGCGCACCCTGGTGACGCTGATGGACGAGTGGAGCCCCGTCATCGAGGGTTCAGAACTCGGCGAACACCCCTACCAACCGATCACCCCGGCATCGACTGCCAGAGCACGTGAGATGGGCGAGGAACTCCCAATCACCTGGCGGCACCGCCACCACCGGTATGCCGAGAAGCTCGCAACCCCCGACACCTCGGTCGCGGACCTGATCGGCGATGTCGACCCGATGAAGGTCACCGAAGGTCGCTCGCTGGGCGACCCGGAGACCATCCACTTCGGACTCATCCCGCGCTCCCACCGCGGCATCGTGGCTATCAACGAACTGCCGGATCTTGCGGAGCGCATCCAAGTCGCGATGCTCAACGTGATGGAGGAGCGTGACGTCCAGATCCGCGGGTATATCGTCCGCCTGCAACTGGATGTCCTAGTGGTAGCCAGCGCCAACCCGGAGGACTACACCAACCGAGGGCGCATCATCACCCCACTCAAGGACCGGTTCGGCGCCGAGATCCGCACTCACTACCCGCAGGCTCTCGCCGACGAGATCGCGGTCATTCATCAAGAGGCCGAGCTGTCAGCGCACGTTCCAGAGCACCTCATCGAGATCATCGCCCGTTTCACCCGCTCGCTGCGCGAGTCGGGAGCGGTAGATCAGCGCTCTGGCGTTTCGGCCAGATTCTCGATCGCAGGCGCAGAGACCGTTGCTGCCTCGGCGTTGCACCGGTCCACGACGCAACACGAAGGCGAAGCAGTGGCCAGAGTCGTGGACCTGGTCGCCGCCGTTGACGTGCTGGGTGGCAAAGTGGAGTTCGAATCGGGCGAGGAGGGCCGAGAACGCGACATCTTGGACCATCTGCTGCGCCGGGCGACGGCCGACACTGTCCGCCACCGACTCTCCGGCATCGATCTCGGCCTGGTTGTCGAAGCCCTCGAAAGCGGCGTGACGATTACCACGGGGGAACAGGTGACAGCGCGCGACATGTTGGCGGGTTTGCCGGTGCTCGGCGAGTCCGACGTCTATGACCAGGTGATGGATCGTCTCGGAGCAACTGGCGACGGACAACGTGCGAGCGCTATTGAGCTTGCTCTTGAAGGTCTCTATCTGGCCCGCAAGATCGCCAAGGAGACCTCTGAGACCGGCGAGACGCTCTATGGCTGAGAGTCATGGCTGCTAAGCCACAAGGCCCACGGCGCAGTCGGGACACCCGATACGGCAGATATGTCGACGGTCCAGACCCGTTGGCCCCCCCAGTAGATCTCGCTGAGGCACTCGAGGCCATCGGCGAAGACGTCATGGCCGGGTACTCTCCGGAGCGGGCGATGCGTGAGTTCCTGCGTCGCGGGGGCCAGAGGCAACAGGGTTTGGACGATCTCGCGGCCCGGGTGGCAGCCAAGCGTCAGGAGTTGCTGTCCAAGCACAACCTGAACGGGACGATGGCTCAGGTGCGTGATCTGTTGGACCGTGCAGTGTTGTCCGAGCGCAAGCAGCTGGCCCGCGAGATGGGTGAGGATGCCCGATTCGCCGAGATGCAGATCGAGAACCTCAATCCCTCCACCGCAGCTGCAGTCTCCGAACTTGGTGACTACAACTGGCATAGCAGCCACGCCCGCTCGGACTACGAGCAGATCAAGGACCTCCTCGGCCGCGAAATGCTGGACCAGCGCTTCGCCGGCATGAAGCAGGCGCTCGAAGGGGCCAGCGAAGAAGACAGAGCCGCCGTGAACGAGATGCTGCGCGACCTCAACGCGCTCCTCGAAGCCCGCCGCCTCGGCGACGACACCGGCCAACTCTTCGCCGACTTCATGGACAAACACGGCGATCACTTCCCGGAGAACCCGAAGACGATCGATGAGTTGCTCGATGCGCTGGCGCAGCGCGCCGCCGCAGCTCAACGGATGCGTAACTCCATGACCCAAGAACAGCGCGACGAACTTGACGCGCTAGCGCAGCAGGCGTTCGGGTCACCGGAGCTCATGGACTCGCTGTCGCAACTCGATGAGCATCTCCGCTCGCTGCGACCCGGCGAAGACTGGGGAGGCTCTGGCGATTTCGATGGTGAGCATGGTCTCGGGTTGGGTGACGGCACGGGTGTCCTGCAAGATCTGGCCGATCTCGACACGTTGTCCGAGCAGCTGTCTCAGCAGTACGCCGGGGCCTCGATGAGCGATGTCGATCTCGACGTGTTGGCGAGGTCTCTCGATCACGACGCAGCGGTCGATGCCCGCACTTTGGCCGAGCTCGAGCGAGCCCTAGGTGAGACCGGGACAATGCAGCGCGGTAGCGATGGGGCGTTGAGACTCTCGCCCAAGGCTATGCGGCAACTGGGCAAGTCTTTGCTCAGAGACGTTGCCCAGCGGATGTCGGGTCGGACCGGGGCTCGGGATCTTCGCCGCGCCGGAGCAGCCGGTGAACGCAGCGGCGCAACCCGCGAATGGGAGTTCGGCGACACCGAGCCGTGGGACATCACCCGGACGGTGCTCAACGCCCATACTCGCGTTACGCTCGCAGGCCACTCGCACATCACAGCCCTACCCGATCAGGGGCGAACAGAGCACGCGCGGCCCGGTGGCATACAGCTTTCGCTGGGCGATGTTGAGGTCCAGGAGACCGAGGCGCGCACTCAGGCGGCTGTGGCCCTGTTGGTGGACACCTCGTTTTCGATGGCGATGGAGGGCCGGTGGGTGCCGATGAAGCGCACAGCGTTGGCATTGCATCAACTCATCAGCACCCGCTTTCGCGGAGACGCACTCCAACTGGTCTCTTTCGGGCGGTATGCCGAGGTGCTGGACATCGAACACCTCACCGCCCGTGAACCCCGCTACGACAAGGGAACCAACCTGCACCACGCCTTACTGCTGGCGGCCCGCCATTTCCGCAAGCATCCCAGTGCTCAACCGGTCCTGCTGATCGTCACTGACGGTGAACCGACCGCCCATCTTGAGCCCGGGGGTGAGACCTTCTTCGACTACCCACCGCATCCGCTGACGTTAGCCCGAAGCGTCCGGGAGTTGGACCACTGTGTTCGCCTCGGGGCACAGACAACCTTCTTTAGGCTTGGCACCGACCCCGGCCTGGCGCGGTTCATCGAGGCGATGGCGCGCCGAGTGCGAGGCGTCGTTGTTGCTCCTGAACTCGATGACCTGGGGGCTGCCGTGGTCGGCTCTTATCTCAGCGCTCGCGCCCCCGAGTGGTCAGAACAGATCTGGGGACAGGACTAGTCGGTTCAGCACACCGTGACGTCAAGGGTGCTAGGCAGGCCGCAGTTGTCGACGCACACACGGTCAAACTGACCACGTGGTTCTCCCGCGCGCCCAAGACGGTTCCCAGGCAGCCGAGAATGATGGTCACCGTTCTGTGCCCAACGGTGGTCTGGTCCGCATCCTTGAAAAGGATCTGAAATGGTGCTAGCAATAGCAAACGCCGAAGAGAGAAAGGTGCACCATGTCGACAGACTCCAAGGGCTTCGTTGCCACGTTGTTTGATTTCGAGTTCAAGAGTTTCATCACCATCAAGTTCATCAAGGTCATTTACGTCATCTTGATGGCGATCATTCTGCTCAGCGCCCTGTTCTATTTCTTCACCATGCTGGTCCTCGGAGTCTCCCAGGATGATGGATGGTTATTGATCGTGGCTGCGCTGGTCCTGGTGCCGCTGGTGACGCTGGTCTATCTGTTGTTTCTTCGCATTCTCATGGAGACCGTCGTCGTGTTCTTTCGTATTGGCGAGAACACGACGGCATTGGTTGCCGCTGCTGGCCTTCCTGCGGCGACGGGAGACATGACTTCTGCTCCGGGGCCACCGGCGGCGACGGCCCCCCGAACCTACGGCCAAGGCGGCGATGCACCGCCACCACCGCCGGACTCCCGCCAGTCATAGCGAACAAGGCGGAGGTGTGCGCTGACGCGGTCGTGGTCTATGGCCTTCAGCCGCAGGCGATGTTGCCGAGGTTGGCTAACCCCTCACGGTCGCCAGGCCCGTAGCTGAGTTGGTTCGGCATCGGGTTCATCAGTTCGCCGGGGTCGTCGACGTGGCCCAACCCCACCAGGTGCGCGAACTCATGATCCAGGATGCCCTGAGCTAACCGCCCGCCGAGGTCGAACGACGAGCCGTCGGTGTCAATCACCACCATGCCGCTGACATACCGACGCTGTCCGTCGCGTTGAATGGAGGTGCTGCCGCCCAGTCCGCGAACGTCGCCGGCTAACTCAGGCACTTCATCGGAGTCTGCCCATGCCACGACCACGGGGTCGCCGGGTCCGCGGGACGTGAAGTTGCGATCCTCGGTCGTGCCCAGCACGGTGAACGTCAGCCCGGAGGCAGCCGAGGTGGTCGCGACGGCATCGTCGACCATCTCGGCGTAGTCCGAGGGGGCCCCCTGTGGGTTGATGACCAGTTCTATCGGTCTGCACGGGTCGAAGCCCACCGGGCTGATCCCATCTGGCTGAGTCAGCGCATACGTAAAGCTGCCCTCGCCACGTGCCGTCGGTGTGAAGCTGGGAGCTTGAACACTTCGGTCAGCGACCAGGCGGGTGAACGTGTCCACGTCGTAGTCCGGGTGCCAAGCAACGAAACCGGCGATCACGGCCCCGACGACCACGATGGTGCTGAAGACCCCGGAGATCGCAGATCCTTCTCTGCGCGTTCCATACTCCGGCTCGGTGGGCATTGCACCATGATGGGACATATCGCTGGGCAGCCGCTGAGGACGGCTGCCCTGATCGAGGATCGGAGCAGTGGTGAAGGCCGTCGAACGGCTCGATGCAGCACAGCGTGACCGCCCGTGGCTCGGTTTCCCCCTGGCCGTGGTCTACAAGTATGTCGATGACCAAGGGGTCTTTCTCGCGGCGTTGATCACCTACTACGGCTTTCTCTCCCTGTTCCCGCTGCTGTTGTTGTTCGCGTCGTTCTTGGGCTTCGCGCTGCAAAGCCGGCCCGAGCTGCAGGACCGACTGCTGGAGACTGCGGTCAGTCAGTTTCCAGTGATCGGCTCGGACGTCACCGACCCGGCGGGGCTTGAGGGCAGCACGGCAGCAGTCGCCGCGGGCGTGCTGATCGCGATGTATGGCGCCTCCCGGGTGTCGCACGCCACGCAGCACGCAATGAACGTGTGCTGGGGGGTGCCACGACACCGCCGACCTAACCCCATCGTCGCCAGGCTACGCAGTGCCGTCTTGATCGCCATCGCTGCGGTGGCTCTGTTGGGCAGCACCGTTTTGTCGGCCTTGGGGAACAGCGCGGAGGCCTATGGACTCCAAGTAGGAGGCGTGACCTCTGGGGTCTTACTCGCCACGTCGACGATGATGATCGCGGCCTTCTTCGCCCTCGGCATGCGGTTTTCCACTACCCGATCTCTCACCTGGTCACAGGTGTTGCCTGGTGCGCTGGTTGCTACCGTTGGCTGGCAGGCGATGCAGTCCTTCGGGGCGACCTATGTCGCTCAGGTCGTGAACACGACAAACGACACCTACGGCGTGTTTGCACTGGTGCTGGGTTTGATGGCCTGGCTGTTCGTGGTCGCCAGCATTCTGGTGCTGGCCGTGGAGATCAACGTGGTGCTGCTCAACAAGCTCTATCCTCGGGCACTCTTGGCCCCCTTCACCGAAGATACCGACCTCACCCACGCCGACGAGCAATCGTTTAGCGACCTCGCCATCTCTACTAAGACCAAGGAACATGAGGACGTCGACGTCTCTTTCAAACAGAACGCGAAGGGTGACTGAAAAACGCGAACTCTTCGAGCCGGGCCACAGACCTGACCCAACCGGATTGCTGAGACCGCCGCGAGCTCAGTGCGGCGAGCGACCACTCGTCGTCGAAGACCCTACGAGTTCTGTGGGGGCGGTGGAGGCGGGTGTGACCCGCCCGTCGCCGATGGTGGAGGCAGGCCCCCAGATGGTCCACGATCGGCAGGTTGCCCACCGTACGACCCCGGAGAAGGCGGGACAGAGCCACCGTATGAGCCGGGTGGGGGTGGAGGAGATCCGCTATCTGACGGCGTGCCGGCCGCCGTGGAGCGAGATCGTCCGAGGAACCACAGGATGGCCCCGGCGATCACCAGGATGGCCCCCAGTCCGGCCCCCAAGAGGCCGCCCACCACACCGAGCGCCCCCGTGCCGACCGCCTCGACGTCCAATGATGGTCCGATCAGCGTGGCCGCTCCGCTACAGGTGACCTCGTACAGCCCGGCTTCGGTGCCTTCGAAGGAGCCAACGTTGACGTACGAGACATCTCCGAGGGAGCCAGTCAGATCGGTGTCACGGGAGAGTGTGACCGGCTGCCCGGAGGGTCCCAGCACACTGCACTCAGCGACCGAAAGCCCAGTCTGGCTTTCCTCGTAGATGGTCCGTTCGTCGCCTTGCGCCAACTGGACCGTGCTGTTGCCACCGGGCATAGGCGCCGCGTCCTGCACCGCGGTGCCGATGGCGTCGGCGGCACGCAGACCCCCGAACACGCCCAGCGCCCCGGAGGCAACAACGAGCACAAGACCAACCCAGAACATGATCGCTCCAAAGCGTTTCATACCCCCAGAGTATGCCTAGTGACACGCTGCGGACAGGGGTTTCGACCTGGAACCCTGCCGACTGGCAGGCCACCAGATCCTGTGTTTGTCTAGCCTTATGAGCACGGACCAACTGACTTTTGACAACCCGGTAGACCGCCACCCCACCATCTCACCGCCTCAGCAGGATCAGGACATGCCTGGTCTCGACGCTGAGCTCACCCCGCAGGCTGACGTCGGTGAGCATTCCTACCGCGGCACCGGCAGGCTGACCGGCCGCAAGGCTCTGGTCACCGGTGGCGACTCCGGCATCGGAGCGGCAGTGGCGATAGCGTTCGCGCGTGAAGGTGCCGATGTGGCTATCAACTATCTGCCCGCAGAGGAGGAGGACGCGGACAGGATCATCAGCCTGGTGCAGGCGGAAGGCCGGGTCGGTGTCGGCATTCCCGGAGACATCACGGACAGCACGTTCTGCGCCGATCTGGTCGACGCGGCCGTCGAACAGTTGGGCGGTGTGGACATCCTGGTCAACAACGCGGCCAAGCAGGTCACGGTGCCGAGGTTGGACGAGCTGGACGACGAGCAGTTCGACCGCACGCTGAAAACCAACGTCTATGCGATGTTCTGGATCACGAAGGCAGCCCTGCCGCGCATGCCACCTGGCTCAGCGATCATCCAGACGTCTTCGAAGCAGGGGTATGGCCCCAGCGACCATCTGCTCGACTACGCCACGAGCAAGGCCGCGATGACCGCTTTCACCAAGGGCCTGGCGAAGCAGTGCGCGCCGGACGGTATCCGGGTCAATGCTGTGGCCCCGGGGCCGGTTTGGACGCCCTTGCAGGTCGTCGAGGGGCAGCCGAAGGAGAGCTTGCCGGAGTTCGGGTTTCAGACTCCGCTGGGTCGGGCGGCGATGCCGGTCGAACTCGCGCCGGCCTTCGTCTTCCTGGCGTCCTCAGAGTCGAGCTATGTGGTCGGCGAGACCCTCCACGTCAACGGTGGACTCGACTCGCCCTGACTGGCCTCGCTGATCAGGTGCTCGCTGAGAAAATTGCTCCAGCAAAGATCAGCACGACGAAGATCAGCGCGATCACGGCCAACGCCACAGCCACCACGCCCAGCCAGAAACCCACGACGCCGAGCGTGCCATTGTCCGCACGTCCCGCGCGCTCTGCCGCCTGGGCCTTGCGGCCATAGATGATTGCGGCAATACCGACCGGCTGGCAGATCACCAGACCGAGGATCCCGGTGATCAAGGCGATCACACCGAAGTTGTTGTCAACGGTGTTGGGTGCTTGGCCGCCCGAGTAGTTCGGGGCGGCCTGGTAGCCCCCGCTGTACCCGGATGGTGCTTGGCCGTACTGTCCATGACCCTGCTGCAAGGGGTCACCGTCACCTTGCCGGCTGGACTCGCCATACCCCTGGTCGCCAGCCTGTTGCTCGCCAGAGCCGCCACCAGCCTGCGGGTCGTAGTTGTACGGGTTGTCGTCGCCACCGGAGGGTGGGGGAGGTGTGCTCATGTCTTCAGCCTTTCTGCGAACATCCACGTCACCTGAGAACACTAGGTCAAAGCTGCCAGATATGGTTCTAGGCTCGGCGTATTTCGTGCAATGCCGAACACCATCAGAACCACCACAGCCGGCGCAAAGAAAGTCAACCGCTCGGCCCAGGTTGTGGGTAACCCCCTCGCGGCTCGGATCATCCAGACTGTCCAGGCCAGGACCGCTAGCGGCAGAATAACAACGACCAACGGGTTCAGCCCCCAAGCCAGGTCGAGTTGTCCGTTCGTGAGTGCATGCACGCTGCGCAACCCACCGCACAGCGGGCATACCCAGTCCGTGGCCAGGCGTAGCGGGCACAAGCCGTAGCTGCCGTTCTGGTTGGGATCCCACAGCTGCAGCAGCGCGGTCGCAGCCAACGCGGAGACGCCGGTCACCGACGCTGCGCGCAGCGGCTGGATGGCGGTTTCCACACTGTCGATGGTATGGCCTCCAAGCTGTGTCGGCCGCGTGTGTCACAGTGATCGGATGTGGGCAGAGGGCACACGGTGGGCAACTGCGGCAGGGGGCTCGCATGCAGACGCGTGATGGCGTGCTGGTGCTCAGCGCCACCGATCTCACCAAGCACACCGCGTGCCCTCATGTGACGACGCTGGACCATGCGGCGGCGCTAGGGCGGATCGACCAGCCGGACGCCGGGGTCGACGAACAGTTGCAGCTCATCTTTAGCAAGGGGCTGGAGCACGAGCGCGCCTACCTGGAATCGCTGTATGCCCGCGGCCTGACGATCATCGAGATCCCAGAGGAGGGACTGAGTCCGACCGAGCGCGAGGACCTGACGCTGACAGCTATGCGCTCCGGTTGTCAGGTCATCTTTCAGGCAGCGCTGTACGACGGTGCCTGGGTGGGGTATGCCGACTTCCTGCTGCGCGTGGAGCGCCCCAGCAGCCTCGGGCCGTGGTCCTACGACATCGCCGACACCAAACTGGCCCGACGCCTCAAGGTGCCGGCCCTGCTGCAGATGGCGACGTATGCCGTTCGGCTCGAACAGCTCCAGGGTGTGCCGCCGGCCCAGTTGACGGTCGTGGCGGGCGACAACACGCAGCACCCTTGGCGGTTGGTGGACGTTGCCGCATACGCTCGGCTGGCCCGAGAGCACCTCAGCGACGCCGTCAGAAACCCACCGGCCACGCACCCCATCCCGGTCACCTACTGCGGACAGTGCCGCTGGGCGCCTCACTGCTCCGCGCAGTGGCGAGCCGAGGACGACCTGTGCCTCGTGGGGGGAATGCGAAACGACCAGCGTCTCCGGCTGCGCGAGGCGGGGGTGACCACCGGAACGGAGTTGGCGATAGCCGGCGGGGACGACCCGCGGGTCCGAGCGGCTCTCGGGTCGGCGACTCGCGACCGCCTATGCACCCAGGCGGCGCTCCAGCTCGGGGAGCTCGCAACGGGCAACCCTGACTATCGTCTGCTACCTCAGGCGCCGGACCAGGGCCTTTCACTGTTGCCCGAGCCGGACGATGCTGATGTCTACCTCGACTTCGAAGGTGACCCGTTCGCACCCGGCGGGCAGGGTTTGGAGTATCTGGCCGGCGTCTGTGATCGCGGCAGTGAGTTCTACACATGGTGGGCACACGATGCTCACGCTGAGGCGCAGCTGGTCGCCGACCTCCTGACGTGGCTGCTCAACAGGTGGATAGCCAACCCCGGAATGCACATCTATCACTACGCCAACTATGAGCAAGCAGCGCTGAAGCGGATCACCCAGCGGGAGGGCAGTGCCGAGTCCGAACTGGACATGCTGCTGCGGGGCGAGCGGTTCGTCGACCTATACACCGTCGTGCGCCAGAGCGTTCAGATATCTAAACCTTCGTACTCGATCAAGCAGCTCGAGGCCTTCTACTGGGGTCATACCCGGACAAGCTCAGCCGGTGGTCTGGACAACGCGTTGTCCTCGGTCGTCGAGTATGAGAAGTGGGCCTCCTCGGACCGAAGCGACATGACGATTCTGGATCGGATCGCCGAGTACAACCGCGAGGACGTGCAGAGCACCCTGGCGCTGCATGGGTGGCTGGAAGAACGACGCGCCGAAGTGATCGGGCGATCGGGTGTGCCCTTGCCCAGGCCAGAGCACAAAGCGGCCGCAGAAGCCAGCGACTCCGAGCTGATTCAACGAGAAAACGAAGTGTCCGCACGGCTGGACGGGGCCGGGAACGCGCTACTCGCCGGATGCATCGGGTGGCATCGTCGTGAGGACAAGCAGATGTGGTGGGAGTACTACCGCTCCGCCACGATGAGTGAGGAGGAACTCATCGAGGACCGGCTAACCCTCGGTGGATGTGCCCCGCCGGTTCGCACCGGCGCGATCAGGCGTTCGGAGGTATGGCGCTACACCTTCCCTGCGCAGGAGGCACAGATCGGCAGGAACATGCACGATGCGGCTACCCACAAGGCGGTAGGGCCGATGCACGACTATGACCTCGACGCAGGCTGGATCGAGATCACCCGGGCCAAAGGCAGGGAACCGCTCTCGGTCTCAGGCATGGTCGCCAAAGACGATGTCCCCACGAAAGTGCTGCGCGAGTCGCTCATTCGGCTCGGCGAAGACGTGCTGAAGGGAGCGGACTGCACCGGAGGGCGGCTGCTGCGGCGCGCCGTCCCCAGTGACCTGAGCGCTGAGCAGGGCGAGGACTCGCTGGGCCGGGTATGCCGACTCGGTGGCGGGCTGCGTGGTGAGGTCCTTGCCGTGCAGGGCCCACCAGGATCGGGTAAGACGTATGCGGGTGTCCACCTCATCCGAAATCTTCTGGATAGTGGCGTGCGGGTCGGCGTCACCGCCCCTTCTCATGCCGTGCTGGATGCCCTGCTACGTAAGACGGGTCGACCGGCGATTCGTAAGGTCAGCAAAGAGCTGCTCAACCAACACCGCGCTGTCCGACCGGTCGGGACAGATCAGATTGCCGATTCCGACGACGCTCCTGATGACGACCCTGTGGTGCTGACCGAGTCGACGTCCTACCTGCGTGAGGCGTTGGATTCAGGGTCCTGTCGCTTGGTTGGGGGCACGGCGTGGCTGTGGGCCGAAGAGTCGATGAGAGGCGCTGTGGATGTGTTGGTCATCGACGAAGCGGGGCAGTTCTCGCTCGCCAACGCGCTCGCTGTCTCCAGCGCGACAACGTCTCTCGTGCTTCTCGGTGACCCACAACAGCTGGCGGCGCCCTCCAACGCTGTCCATCCGGAGGGCGCCGGTGTTTCCGTGCTGACGCATATGACAGGGGGTGCTGCGGTGATCGGCGCGGAGCATGGGGTGTTCCTGGACCGCACCTACCGAATGCACCCCGCCGTTGCCCAGTTCGTCTCGACCATGTCGTATGACGACCGGTTGGAGTCTGCGCCGGGCCGGGACCAACAGCGAGTGGTGGCGCCGGCCGATGCGAAAGACTCAGGCCTTGCAGGGTCGGGATTGCGCTGGCGTGCCGTGCAGCACGAAGGCTTCAGCAGCGAGAACCCGGTGGAGGCTCACCTGGTCGGCGGCTTGGTGGCCCGGCTGTTGGGGTGCACGTGGGTGAATGAGCACGGCACTGAGCGGGAGATGCGTCCGCAGGATGTGTTGGTGGTCGCGCCGTACAACGCCCACGTGGCCGCAGTGACCGCCGATGTTCCACCCGGTGTGCGGGTCGGGACGGTCGACAAGTTCCAAGGCCGAGAAGCAGCCGTCGTGGTCTACACGATGGCATCCTCCAGCGCGGCCGATGCTCCGCGGGGGGTCGATTTCTTGTATGACACGCACCGGCTGAATGTGGCCATCAGCCGTGCCAAGGCGCTGGCCGTAATCGTCGGCAGCCCTCAGCTACTGCAGGCCCCGGCGCATGACCCGGAGCAACTGCGAGCCGTCAACGCGCTTTGCCGTTTTGTCGAACTGGCCGATCCATGTTTGTGACCGATGAGGTGCGCAGCGCCGATCTGCGCCGAATGCGGATTGTGGCGACCGGCCTGCTGGTCCTGGCTGGCATCATTTTCGCCCTCACGATGGGACAAGGCGGCGCCTGGGGATACGTGCACGCGGCCGCTGAGGCGGCCATGGTCGGGGCGATCGCCGATTGGTTTGCGGTCACCGCGCTCTTTCGACATCCACTCGGGATACCGATCCCGCACACTGCACTGGTCCCACGTCGCAAGGACACCCTCGCCCAGGGCCTCGAGCAGTTTGTGACCGAGCACTTCTTGAGCCCGCAGACGCTGCGGGAGCGCTACCTAGACGCAGACGTCATTGCGCGTGTCGGGCACTGGCTGAGCGTGCCGGAGCACAGCGAACGGGTGGTCGCGGAGGCGGCGCCGTGGGCGCAAAGCGTGTTGCAGCAGATCTCGCCCGATGACGCCGGCGCGTTGATCGAGTCGACGGTGCTGCCCCGACTGCGGACCGAGCCGGTGAGCCCGCTGGCAGGACATCTGCTGGGGGCCATCGTGGCCGATCGTGCTCACCACGGTGCCGTGGACATCGCCGCCCGCGAGATGCACGTGTGGCTGCTCAGTCATCGGGAGGACTTTGCTCGGATCGTCTCCTCGCGTGCACCGCGCTGGTCCCCACAGTTCCTCGACGAACGCGTGGCGGCCCGGGTCTACGCCGAGGTGCTGGCCTGGGTGGCCGAGGTCCGGGACGACCCCGAGCACAGAGTCAGGCGCTCGATCGACTCCTACCTCGCGACCTTCGCCGATGACCTGCAGCATGACGGGCCCACGATGGCGCGAGCCGAGGCCTTCAAGGAGCATATCTTGGATCATCCGCAGACCTCGCACACAGCTGTCGCCCTGTGGGAGGCGATCAAGGCGGCGCTGGTGGAAGCTCTGGGCGATGCGCCCGGTCCGCTGCGATCGAGACTCGCTGATGAGCTGTCCGCTGTGGGGCACCGCCTGGCCGCAGACGAGGAGCTGCGCAGCCGGCTGGACGCCTGGGCCGCCGATGGGGTCATGGCGGCAGTGCAGCAGTACGGCCCTGAGGTGACCGGAGTCATCACCGCGACGATCCGCCGGTGGGACGGTGACCTTGCCGCACGACGAATCGAGCTGCACGTGGGCCGCGACCTGCAGTTCATCCGAATCAACGGGACCGTGGTGGGTGCGCTGGTTGGGCTCGTGCTGCATGCGGTGACCCAGCTGTTTGCCGGCTAAGCCTCGGCCACGACGAGATAGGTGCACGGCGGAATCAGCGCTGGGGTCGCGGGGTCCCTGTGGATAACTTCAGCACAGTCAGCCCGAGGGTCGGCATGCTGAGCCCTATGAGTTTCGAAGACCTTCCACCGAACTGGCCGAGCCTTCCGCTGAGTGACCCTGTGCTGACACGCGATGTGCTCGACCTGTGCGTCAGTCAGGCCGACCGTCGCCGGGGCGGATTGGCGGTGCTCGTGCTGCGCTGGAATCTCGCCCTCGCTCAACCCCTCTTCGTGGCCGGTCAGATGCCGAGAGCGGATCGTCAACCAGCGCTGTCGAACCTGCTCCGGGTCTGTGCGCAGCAGGACTCGGATACTGCGTTCGTTCTGGGTATTGCCCACCAAAGACCCGCCGTGAACGAGGAGGACCGGGCTCTGCATCAGGATCTGTTCGAGGTATGCCATGCGCGTGGCTTCACCCTCGTCAGTACCCACCTGGTCACGGCCAACAGCATCACACTGCTACCGGTCACACATCTTGCTGCCTGAATGCCAGAGTTCGGTAGAATCTGCACCAGGAGAAGTGCTGCTTTCCAAGCAACAGCAAGAAACCTGTTGGTGCACCGGGCCGCTGAGCCGAGGCCGGTGAGTCTCGAAGAGTCGTAGCAGGTATAGCCAGGCGGCAACCCGGTTGGCACCACGAAAGGCGGTCATGATCTCGGCATTTGCGGCTGACCGTGCCGCTCAGCAAGATCTCGACGGTGGGGTCCTAGCCGACCATTGGTCGACATACGCATGTTCCCCCCAGCGCGGCGGGCTGGGACAGGTATGTTCACCCGGGTCGGTCAGTTCACCCGCGTCGGTCATGTGAGCAGCGGTCAACGGGCACAGCGAGCCCGCAGCATCGGGGCCGTGCGCTATCCGAGCCAACTGCCGGTCGTAGAGCGCAAGTCCGACCTGATGGCAGCCATCTCCGCCCATCAGGTCGTCATTGTCGCGGGGGAGACGGGCTCAGGCAAGACCACGCAGATTCCAAAGATGTGCCTGGAACTGGGTCGGGGCATCGCCGGCATCATCGGGCACACCCAACCACGCCGGATTGCGGCACGCGCAGTGGCCGAACGGATCAGCGAAGAGCTCGGGGTCGAGCTGGGCAATGCCGTTGGCTATCAGGTTCGCTTCACCGACCGATCCCAGCTCGACACGCTGATCAAGGTGATGACCGACGGAATCCTGCTCGCTGAGCTGCATCGGGACAAGAACCTCAGCCGCTACGACACTGTGATCATTGACGAGGCGCACGAGCGAAGCCTCAACATCGACTTCATCTTGGGCTACCTCAAGCAGCTGCTTCCCCGACGGCCTGACCTGAAAGTAGTCATCACATCCGCGACGATCGACGTAGACCGCTTCGCCCAGCACTTTGCCGACCGCAGCGGCGTTCCGGCTCCGATCGTCGAAGTGACCGGACGTACCTACCCCGTTGAGGTGGCCTATCGTCCGCTGACCCGCCCCGGCCCGCGGGCCAAGGACGGTGGCGTGACCGAGGTCGAGATCGACCAGGTCGGCGGCATCTGCGAAGCTGTGGAGGAGCTCTGGACGCATCCTGACTCCACCGATGGTGGGCCGCAGGACATCCTGGTGTTCTGCTCAGGTGAGCGGGAGATCCGAGATGCCTGCGACGCGTTGAACGCGCTCGGCCTGACCGGCACCCAGATTCTGCCGCTCTATGGCAGGCTGTCCGCTGCCGAGCAACATCGGGTCTTTTCGCGCAGCGGGGGGCGGCGCATCGTAGTCGCGACCAATGTCGCCGAAACCTCGCTCACCGTCCCTGGGATCCGGTATGTCGTGGACACCGGGACAGCCCGCATTTCGCGGTACAGCCAGCGGCTCAAAGTGCAACGCCTGCCGATCGAGCCGATCTCGAGGGCTAGCGCCGACCAGCGCTCAGGGCGCTGCGGCCGCCTCGCCGACGGCATCGCCATCCGCTTGTATTCCAGCGAAGACTTCGAGGGACGACCGGAGTTCACCGACCCCGAGATCATCCGCACCAACCTGGCCAGCGTCATTCTGGCGATGACGGACCTCGGGTTGGGCCGCATCGAACAGTTTCCTTTCCTGCAGCCCCCTGATCCCCGTCAGATCGCTGACGGGGTGCGGTTACTGGAGGAACTTCAAGCCATCGACCCCGAGGCGCCGGCACATATACCACGCAAGCGGCTGACAGCATACGGCAAGGCGATCGTGGCTCTGCCGGTGGACCCACGGCTGGCCCGGATGCTCGTCGAAGCAGATCGCAACGGAGCGCTGGCGGAAGTACTCGTGATTGCCAGTGCGCTCTCGATCCAAGATCCCAGGGAACGGCCGGTTGACAAACAGGCCCAGGCCGATCAGCAACACGCCCGGTTCAAGGACGACAACAGCGACTTCATCTCGTTGCTCAACCTCTGGAACTACCTCAGGCAGCAGCAGAAAGAGTTGTCTGGCAGCGCGTTCCGTCGGATGTGTCGACGCGAGTACTTGCATTACCTGCGGGTGCGGGAATGGCAGGACCTCCATACCCAGGTGCGCCGCGGCACGAAGACGCTCGGGTTGACGATGAATCAGCATCCGGCCACGCCGGATCAGGTACATCGCTCGCTGGTGCCCGGCTTGCTCTCGCTGATCGGACTGTATGACCGGGACAAGCGCGAATACCTCGGCGCGCGTGGCGCCAAGTTTCACCTGCAACCCGGCTCCACGCTGCACCGCAAGAACCCGGACTGGGTGATGACGGCCGAACTGGTCGAGACCACTCGACTCTGGGCCCGGGTCAACGCTCGCACCGACCCGGCGTGGATCGAAGCAGCTGCTGCGCATCTGGTGAAACGCTCCTACGCCGAGCCGCGTTGGTCCCGGAATCGAGCCAGCGCCATCGCCAGTGAGCGCGTCACATTGTATGGAGTGCCGTTGGTGGCCGGCCGAGCGGTGCAGCTGGGCCGGATCGACCCAGCGACGGCTCGGGATCTGTTCATCCGGCATGCGCTGATCGAGGGTGGCTGGGACACACGGCATCACTTCTTCGCAGCCAACCAGGCACTGATTGCCCAGGTCGGAGATCTGGAGGCGCGTAGCCGGCGTCGAGGTATTGTCGCCGACGACGACGCACTGATGAGGTTCTACAACGAGCGCGTCCCGAGCCACGTCGTCTCCGGGGCTCACTTCGACCGGTGGTGGAAGAAGGAACAGCGCCGTGATCCCGAGCTACTGACCTTGACGGAGGACCTCCTCCTCACCGGAGAGGCCATCGATGCTGCTGATTTCCCCGGCCTCTGGCACCACGAGGACGTTCAGTTGACGTTGACCTACCGATTCGAACCGGGTGCTGAGCACGACGGGCTGAGCATCCATGTGCCGATCGAAGTGTTGAACCGTTTGGATCCAGCGCCTTTCGAGTGGCTGGTCCCAGGGTTGCGTGAGGACGTGATCGTGGCCTTGGTCAAGGCATTGCCCAAAGAGCTGCGGCGCCACTTCGTGCCCGCCCTGGACCACGCGCGCAGCGCGCTGGAAGCGATTCGATCCGCCGGCCCTTTGCCACCGGCACCCGGGGCCCGGATGACCGGCCCAACCCAGGATTTGGCGCGTGCACTGAGCGCCACTGGTTCGGCCACGGTGCGAGCGGGCGACTTCGATCTCTCCCGGGTTCCGGGTCACCTACGGCCCACCTTCGTCGTGGAACGAGCAGCCATCACCTCGGCCCGGTCGAGCTCTCACGACTCTGGCGGGGTCGAGGTGCTGGCTGTCGGCAAGGACCTGGCGGCGCTGCAGGCAGAGCTCGCTCCGGCCCTTCGCTCCACGATGGCCGCAGCCGGGGCCCCGATTGAACGCACCGGGGTCACCACCTGGGACTTCGGGACACTCCCGCCGACCTTCAACCGCGATGTCGGTGGTCACGTGCTACGCGGCTTTCCAGCGTTGGTCGACGCAGGCAAGGCGGTCGACATAGCGGTGCTGGCCGATCAGGCCGAAGCCGAACGGGCCACGAGGCTCGGCGTGCGCCGCCTCCTGCTGCTCGCCACCAGCCCGCCGTGGAAGCGGATCCTGGCGCAGATCGACAATCAGCAGAAACTCGCTCTGGGTATGGCGCCGCACGCCTCGGTGCCCGCAGCGTTGCAGGATGTGCTGGTTGCGGCGATCGACTCCGTGGTGCATGACGTGGGGCCGGTCAGGGTGGTGCGTCAGTCGGAGGACTTCGACGTAGTTGCCAGCGCGGTGCGCCAGCAGTCCACCGCCCGCCTGTTGGAGATGGTCGCTCATCTCGAGCCGATTCTGCGTCGAGCACGGGAGGTTTCAACGCGCCTGGAATCGCTGACCTCCCCGGGTATGCGCGGGGACATGACCGCACAACTCGGCGCGTTGATCCGACCCGGCTTCGTCACTGACATCGGTTACCGGCGATTGCCTCGGGCCGAGGTGTACCTGCGGGCGATGGGCGAGCGGCTGGATCGAGGCACTCAGGATGTCGCCCGGGACACAGCGCGGATGGAACAAGTACAGGTGGTCGCTGATGAGTACGCAGCTTTCCTGGCCGCGCTGCCTTCCTGGCGCCGAGGGGACACCGATGTACGCGACATCCGCTGGCAGATCGAAGAACTCCGAGTGTCCCTGTTCGCTCAGCGACTGGGGGCGGCCGGGCCCGTGTCGGCGCAGCGGATCTACACCGCGATGGATGCGGCCGAGGACGCTACCTCCTAGGCTTGAACGATGTTGCTCGTGGGTTTGTCAGGGGGGATCGGATCGGGTAAGTCCACGGTAGCCCGGAGCCTGGCCGAGCTCGGGGCAGTCGTGATCGACAGCGACGTCGTCGCCCGCGAGGTGCTTGCGCCTGGGACCGAGGGACTGGCCCAGGTGGCTCAGCGCTTCGGCGGCGAAGTGATCGACGCCGACGGCGCGCTGAACAGGCCCGCACTTGGCCGGATCGTGTTCGCCGAAGCATCAGCCCGCGCAGAACTGGAAGCCATCACCCATCCGCTGATCGCCGAACGCACGGCCGCGTTGGTTGCCGAAGCGGGCGCCCGAGACATCGTGGTGCACGATGTGCCGCTCCTCGTGGAGAACGGAATGGGGCCGGCATTCCACCTGGTGGTGATGGTGCACGCCCCTGAGGAACAGCGGCTGCGGCGGCTGGTCGATGACCGCGGCATGACCCACTCCGACGCGACCGCGCGCATCCGGAGCCAGGCCGACGAGGCCGCGCGGCGCGCAGCTGCTGATGTCTGGCTGGAGAACACCGGGTCGGCGACAGCGCTGCGTCGGCGCGTCGAGGAGCTGTGGAGCGGGCGCCTCGTGCCATATGAGCAGCGACTGCACACTCGCACGCCTGTGCGACCACCTACGGCAAGCGCACGTCTGCCTATCCACACTCAAAGCCCGCCGGCTGACCAGCCCGGGTCCGCTCAGGCCGCCCGTCTGCTCGCGCGAGTACGTCACGTCCTCGGCGACCCCCAACCAGGGACCATTGAGATAGCGACGACCGACGGCGCGGCTACCCCCCAAGGGCGATGCGGCAGCATCACCGCCCTTCGGATCTTGCTCAACGAGTTGAGTGACCTCGACCCTCACCTCGAGGACTTGGCGCGGGCGGGCTTCTTCGAGGTCGCAACCACCGCCTCGGCCAGACGCCTCCTGCTCGGCTCAGATCCGATGCAGCCGACGGAACTGCACGCTGCAGCGGAGCTCCCATGCATGGAGTGACTTGCCTGCAACGCACGGTGAAGCGCGATGGCCTAGCTCGGCGTGGTCGCCGCATGACCCAGCTCCACCGGTGGCGGGCTTTCCTGCTCGCCCAGCACATGCTGATTGAGAAACTGGGTCACGACGGCATACCAGACCTTGGCGTGTTGCGGCGTCATGATCCAGTGATTCTCGTTCGGGAAGTAGAGGAATCGGTGTGCGGTGGAGCCGTTCTGGTCCGCAGGCAACGCCGACGAGGAAAGCAACTCATACCAAAGGCGCAGGCCCTCGCCGATCGGCACCCGGTAGTCCTTGTCGCCGTGAATGACGAGCATCGGTGTGGCGATGTCGGCGACGAAACGGTGCGGAGAGTTGGCGTGGGCCATCTCGTCCGTCATCTCGCGTCGCCAGTAGAACGATGCGTCCGTCGTTGGTCCGAATCCCTCGAGCGCCCACAGGGAAGCATGCGTGACGATCGCGTCGAAGCGCGTGGTGTGACCGGCGATCCAGTTGGCCATGTAGCCGCCGAACGAACCGCCCAGTGCCGCTGCCCGACTCTGGTCGATCTCATCGCGTGCCTGTGCTGCGTCGGTCAGCGTCAGGATGTCGGTGTACGGCTTGTCGCCCCAGGCGCCCCAGCCACGTTGAACGAAGTCCTGGCCGTAGCCCGTGGACAGCGCCGGGTCAGGCATCAGGACCGCATACCCGTGGGCAACCAGCACCCATGGATTCCATCGCCAGGTCCAGGCGTTGGAGGAGGCCAGCGGCCCACCGTGGATGAAGACCAGCAAGGGGGCAGCGCCGTTCCCAGTCTGCGGCAGCGCGAGCCAAGCGCGCAGGTCCGTTCCGTCCTGAGCGCTGGCGGTGAGTTCGGTCAGCGTTCCGGGAAGCGCCGGGCGATCGGCGGGGCCGGGTAGCGCGAGGACCTCACCACTGGCTAGGTCGATGCGGACGACCTCAGCGGGAAAGGAGGGCGAGCTACGCACTCCGAAGGCCAAACCGGCATGGGCTCCGGGGGGTACGACCACGGTGGAGTAGGTGGCGTCGTCGAAGGTCACTTGCCGCACGTCGCCGATCGTTGCTTCATCATCGTCATCGGCAGTGACCGTGACGGCGAACACGGGACCGCGCCCAGTGTCGTCAGCGAGAACGAGCACCTCGCTCCCGTCGCTCACCCAGGCTGCAGGGGTCCCCCAGCGATCCCACTCAGAGGCCAGTCGGGTGCGTTCTTTCGTGGCAAGATCGAGTGACCACAAGGTGGGCTGAGGGGCAGTATCCGGCGTCGAGCGTTGACTGAGCGCGACTACGGCGGTGCGCTCGTCCGGACTGATAAGGACCGACAGGACGTCCGTGTCGAGGTCGTCGATGAGCCGGGTGCACGTCCTCGACCCGATGTCGATCCGGACCAGGATGTCCCTTCGCTCGGCCGCAGCCTCGGCAATCGTGGCCGTGGTCAGCACAAACTCGCCCCCCTGGCTGATCACGCCGTGGTGCTCGCGCAGGCTCGCCTCCAGGCCAGCCGTCAACAGTTGTACGTCATCCTTCGGCGTGAGAGCAAAGAGCTCCGGCGTGGTCGGCCCGATATCGTGATCCCAGAAGCGCACTGGGTAACCAGCGTGCAAGATGGCGTCGACACCGCTGTCTTGACGGACGGTGTGCACGTGCTTCTGCTGCGCTTCATCTTCGACGCCGGGATAGACGGGCGCGCCCAGCAGCACAACATCTGCGGCAGACGCGCACAGGGCGAAGTCCACCCCGGCGGGGCGTTCCAGCACCAGGTGTGCCTCCCCGCCGGCTGCGTCCATGGACCACAGCGAGGTGCTAGCAGCCTTCCCACTCGGTTTCTCGCCCGACCCGGTCGTCCGCTCAGAGAGGAACAGCAGGTCACCGGATGAGCTGAAGATCGGCCCCTTTTCACCCTCGGTGCTGCGGGTCAGTCGCCGGGCGGGTCGCTCGCCGCTCGGATCGATCTCCCAGAGGGCGCTGGAGTAGGCAGTGGCCTCGGCGTTGGGGACGCTGACTGTGCTGACCAAGCGGCTACCGTCATCGTTCACCGCCAAGCCCGAGAGCCGCGGCTCAGCAACGAAAGCGTCGAGGTCATGAAAGAGCGTCGAGGAGGGATCGGGTGGCGTCATGGGATGGGTCTATCACCCCAGTAGCGATGGGTCACGTGGAATCACCGCGTGAGTCGATACGTTGAACCAGCCAAGTTGTCATACTGCTCGAAAGGATGCTCGTGACTCCACATTCTCCGCTGTTCAGGTTGGAAGCCGACGCTCAGGAGCAACCACTGCATGCGCCGCTGCTGCATGTCTCGATCGACGGGTTCATTGATGCGGGCCAGGTGCGTGGGCAGATGACGCGGCACATCCTGGACACGTTGGAACATCACGTCGTTGCCTCGTTCGACATGGACCAACTGATCGACTACCGCTCCCGGCGACCCATGATGACCTTCGATACCGACCACTGGGTGGACTACGCCGACCCGTCCCTCATCCTCTATCGGGTTCTAGACACGGCTGGAAGGCCCTTCCTGCTGTTGCATGGCGATGAACCGGACTACCGGTGGGAGGCGTTCGCCAGCGCTGTGCACCAACTCTGCTTGGCCTTCGGTGTTCGCACTGTGGTCTCGGCCCACGGCATACCGATGGCCGTGCCCCATACGCGTCCGGTCAGCATGACCAAGTTCGCCAGCGACAGTGACTTGCTCAGCGCTAACCAGCCGATGTTCGGCCAGGTCAAGGTTCCGGCCAGCGCTGAGTCGCTGTTACATCTGCGGTTGGGTCAGGAGGGTCTAGCGACGTATGGCTTTGCTGTGCATGTGCCGCACTACCTCGCTGAGTCCAGTTTCGGCGACGCGGCCGTGGCGGCTCTGGACACCTACTTGGCGATGACCGAGCTTGAGATGCCCACCACCGACTTGGTGGCGTCCGCCGGGGTCAACCGAGCCGAGATCATCGAGCAGGTCGCGGCAGCGCCGGAGATCGGGGAGGCCGTCGCCGAGTTGGAGAAGCGCTACGACCAGTTCCTAGAAGGCCAACGCAAGCGCAACATCTTGGCCGAGCAGGTCGCCGACTTGCCATCGGCCGATGAGATCGGGGCTGAGTTTGAAGAGTTCCTGCGGGAGAGCACGACCGAGGACCCCCACGCAGGGTAGCGCCCGTCCTACTGTGGGGGCGGAGGAGGCGGATAGCGTCCCGGCTGATCAGGGGAGTGGGGCTCATCGTTCGAGTGTTGTGGGCCCGATGCCAGGGCATCACCGGAACCGGGGTGTTGCGCGTTCTGCCGCTCGTCCGCAGGCCTGCACTGATCAGGTCCGTTTCTCCTCTCGCCTGAGATCTGATCCTCGCTCTCGCGGGGGGTTGGGCCCTCCGTAGGTTGATCTATCCTCTGCCCGTAGTTGATGGCCTGAGTCGGTTCCCCCGACGTCGAACCCCAGCCAGGTGCAGGAGGGGGAGCATACGCCGGATTCACGCGTCTTTGCTCGGGGAAAGCGGTCGTCTGGCTATTCTGCGCGTCGTATGGCCACGGCGGAGGTGGCGTACCTGCGTAGGGACCCCCGTGGCCGGCCTCGGAAGGCAATCCGTGGTTCCCTCGGGTCCGCCCGATCACCAGGGCGGTGACCATCAGGACCAGGGCAAGGAAGCCGAGCACGATTCCACCGACAAGACCTACCGGGCCCATCAGCCCGCTGGCTGAGGTGTTCGGCGCGGCCGGGCCGACATAGAGTGCCTGCTCGGTGCCCCGACAGGTCAGGGCGTAACTGCCGGCCGCGAGGTCGTCGGATGTTCGCGCCACCTCGTAGAAGTCGCTGCCCGCGACATCGATGGAGAACTCACTCGTTGGCCGCGCCAATGTCGTTGCCGAGCCGTCGTCTGCAGTGCACACGGTGCTGGCTCGATCATCATCGGAGCGAGCGTAGACCGACATGCCGGCGTTGGTCACGGTGACGGTTGCGCCGGGATTGAAACCCTGCATGTTGGGTGTGGCCACGTTGGCCAGTCCGATCGCACCGAGGGCGATGAAGGTCACCGCCAAGAGGGCGAGCACGGCAGCCAAGGCACCCACCGCACGAGCCGCTCCCGACCTCTTGTTCTGCGAACCGACCGCAGGTGGTGCTTGACTCATACCCAGAATCTAACGCACCGATACCCTCGATTCGGGGGTTCACCCCGACTTCGACAACTCAGGAGAGTACTCATGGGACTGTTTTCAGCCACCGAACCAGACACCGACCACGAGGTCGACGAGGTCGACGAGGCGGCTTCGCAGCCCGGTTGTCGATGTCGGCACTGCACTGGATGGTCAGCCTGGGGGTCGACGGTGTCGGACCGCTTCATTCCGCGCACGAGATCGCGCAGTCGGCTCTGGCCGAGCATGTCGATGAGGAAGCCGCTGTCACTGCCATCGTCAGGCATCACCTGCGGCTTGCGGCGGGCGGTGGATTCGCCACGGGTGTCGGTGGGCTGGTCACGATGCCGATTGCCCTCCCTGCCAACATCGTGAGCTTCTATGCGCTGGCCGCCAGGATGATCGCTGCGGTGTCCGCTGTGCGCGGCTACGACATCACCAGCGAGGCCACCCGGACGGCCATCGTGCTGACCATGCTGAGGGTTGACGCCGACGACCTGCTTCGCCGAGTGGGTGTGCTGAGTGGGGGAAAGATGGCCTCCGTCGCTTTGAATCAAGTGCCCAAGGCAGCCTCTATCGTGATTAACAAGGGCGTAACCTTCCGCGTCGCGAGCCGGCTAGGTGCTCGTGCGGCAGGACGTCTGGGACGCGCGGTGCCATTGGCCGGTGGGGTTATCGGCGCCGGTCTCGACACCTACCTGATGAAGCGACTGGCAGACGACACACGCGAGCAGTTCCCTCGGCTGACCGAGACCGCTCACTGACATTCGTCCACACCTCTGGGTTCATCCACACGCCGTGTGTCGCCGGCGGGGGACTCGGCGATCCTGGGGCCATGTCTGCTGCTGCCCGGTCCCTGACCACGTTGCACGGGGTCGCCGAGTGCATCGTCACAGTTCCCTACCAACTGGGTTACCACCCCCACTGCTCCCTGGTCCTGATATGCCTGGGGCCCGGTCAGACGACTGGTTCGAGGTCGGGTAGGGCAGCGCTGACGTTGACCGCGCGGGTCGACCTGCCGGCCCCAGGTCAGGAACCGATGGTGCTCGACGCGCTCCTGCCAGCCTTACGGCGGAGTGAGACGTGCGGGATGATCGCCATCGTTTTCGATGACGATAGAACGTATGCGGCGCCCATGCGGCTACTGGGCGTGCTGACCGCCGCGGCCCTTACGGAGCACGTCGAGGTGGCCGCCCTCGCCCGGGTCTGCGGCGACCGCTGGTTGAGCATTCCGGTCTGCGATCAGAAGGCCGTTGGCCGAGCAGATGCGCCGGTCCATCCGGAGTCTCGTCGCTCGCCGACCCCCAACGGCTGGCTGGCGTTGCCTGCGGCATCCGATGTGCCCGGCGTCGCCAACTATGTCCTTGCCGGCCGCTCGCCGCTGAGCGACCGTCAAGCGTTGGCTCAGGTCTTTGGGAGATCCAAGGGCGACCTCGCCTCCGGCACGACAGCGCATACCGCTCGCCTGCGCGGAGATCACGGCGAGTCCCCGTTGAGGGCAGAGGTGCTTACCGGTGCGGCGCGGGCCCTCGGCCTGGTCGTGCGTTCGCAAGGCGGGGCTCTGCCTGCTGGCCTGACGCCCAGCGATTTGGCTTGTTGCGCACTTGCTCTGGAACAGGTGCTCTTTCGAGATGCTGTGCTGGAGGTGCTCTCGGGTGGGCTGTCCGGTCCCGCCGGCGCTGCCCAACCGGTGCTGAGCGCGCTGCGCTCCCAGCTGGGTAGGCCTGCTCCGGACCTGGCCAACCTGCCGATCCGCCTGGCCGCCGTCGCCGGACAGCTACCTGAGAGCGCGGCCCCAGCTCTGCTATCCGTGGTGGGCTATCTTGCGTGGTGCCGCGGTGAGGGCGCTGTGGCCAATATCGCTATTGAGACCGCACTGGATATCGACCCGTCCTACTCGATGGCGCGACTGATCGACCAAGCACTCGCGGCGGCAGTCAGTCCACCGCAGGTGGGGACCCGGGTCTGATGAGCGAGGTACATGCCAGGAGACAGGGCTCAGCGCGGTCCAGAGGCCGCGAGCAGGGGTGCTTGGAAATCGGGTGTAGCCTCTGACGCGGCCTTGACCGCCATGGTAGAGGAGGTAGTGATGTCGATCGTCGTGGGATACGTCCCGACCCCAGAAGGGCGAGCCGCCGTGCAGCGAGCGGCTGTGGAGGCAGTGCTTCGTGCGGTGGATCTGTTGGTGGTTGAGGGCCCGGGGATGCCATCGGCTATACCTGGCGACGCGGATGAGGTGCCTGAACTGTCCGAGGCGCAGCGGGCCGTCGAGGCCGTCGGTCTGCAGTATCAGCGGCGTTCGACAGCTGAGCACCAGGACTTCAGCGAGCATCTCATCGACGTCGCGGAGGAGTTGTCGGCTGAATTCATCGTCATTGGACTCCGCCGCCGGTCTAGCGTGGGCAAGCTTATTTTGGGTTCCAACGCACAACGAATCTTGCTCGATGCGGGATGCCCGGTGCTCGCGGTGAAGGCCGCCGATTCGGCCTGATCACCTCGGCCGACACCTTTTGCTCGCTGAGGCATTTATAATGGTCATACACCCTCCGGTCGGCTAGGAGCTCGACCACTTGTTCATCCCCGAATGCTCTCGACCCGTGCCGCCGCGCGCTGGCGTGTCGTGAGCCGTCCCGTGCCACGATGCGTGGTGCAGAAAGAAGTCGGTGCAACCCGTGACATCCGCAACGGCAAAGTCGAGATCCGCCGCGTCGACCAAAGAACTGCCACCGGAGTTCGCTGCACCTCAATTGCGAGAGCTGCTGGCTGAGGGCAAAGACCGAGGCTTCTTGATGCTGGCGCAGGTCCGCGAAGCACTGGACACAGCCGGCCTGGCCAAGAAGGGACAGACTGCTGTGCTGCGCACCTTCAGTGACAACGCCATCGAGGTCCGCGAAGACGCCACGTCCGAGCTGAACACCACGAAGCGCTCGACTGCGGCTAAGAAGACCAGCAAGACGTCCCAGGTCGAAGCCGAGGACGTCGAGAAGGAGGGCGCCTCGACCGGAGGATCAGTGGGCAAGAAGTCACCGGCGAAGGCCACGAAAACGTCGGTCACCAGCAAAGCAGCAGCGAAGAAGGCGCCGGCGAAGAGAGCTAGCACCCGAACGGCGGCCAAGAAGGGTGCGGCGGGCAAGGCATCAGCCAAGAAGGCCAGTACGCAGGCTGAGACCACGGAGGCAGCGGCCCAAGAGGCCGCGGACGTGACCGCGGCTCCGTCATCAGGTGGCACCACACGCTCGGCTGCCACCGCAGCAGCCGGTGGGACACCAACCAGGAAGCCGCGCAAGCGGGCCGCCAAGAAGTCCGTATCGCCGGAGTCCGGCCCGACCGAGACCACTGCGGATGATGTCGAGACGGACGACGAAGACGAAGAGCCCCAGAGCGGCGATGTTGTCGACGATGACAAGAGCGTCGGGGCAAAGACCCCCGCGCACGCCAGCGCAGCCAAGGCCCGCGAGGACGAGAGTTTCGTGCTGTCCTCCGGCGACGATGACGATGCACCTGCTCAGCAGGTTGTCACGGCGGGGGCGACGGCCGACCCGGTCAAGGACTACCTGAAGCAGATCGGCAAGGTTGCCTTGCTCAATGCCGAGCAAGAGGTGGAGTTGGCCAAACGCATCGAAGCGGGGCTGTTCGCCGAGGAGCGGTTGAACTCGGTGGACAAGATCGAGGCCAAGCTCAAGCGCGAGCTGTGGTGGATCTCGCAGGACGGCAAGAACGCCAAGAATCACCTTCTTGAGGCCAACCTGCGGCTCGTGGTGAGTTTGGCCAAGCGCTATACCGGCCGCGGAATGCTGTTCCTGGATCTGATCCAGGAAGGCAATCTGGGTTTGATCCGGGCCGTGGAGAAGTTCGACTACACCAAGGGTTACAAGTTCTCCACCTACGCCACGTGGTGGATCCGTCAGGCCATTACCCGAGCCATGGCTGACCAGGCCCGCACGATCCGGATCCCCGTCCACATGGTCGAAGTCATCAACAAACTGGCGCGGGTGCAACGGCAGATGTTGCAGGACCTCGGCCGTGAGCCTACCCCTGAAGAACTGGCATCGGAGTTGGACATGACACCCGAGAAGGTCGTCGAAGTCCAAAAATACGGTCGCGAGCCCATTTCCCTGCATACACCGCTGGGTGAGGACGGCGACAGCGAGTTCGGGGATTTGATCGAGGACTCCGAGGCCGTGGTACCAGCGGACGCTGTCTCCTTCACCCTGCTCCAGGAGCAGTTGCACTCGGTTCTGGACACGCTCTCCGAGCGTGAAGCCGGTGTGGTGTCGATGCGTTTTGGTCTCTCCGACGGCCAGCCCAAGACGTTGGACGAGATCGGCAAGGTGTACGGGGTGACCCGTGAACGCATCCGTCAGATCGAGTCGAAGACGATGTCGAAGTTGCGCCATCCCTCGCGATCGCAGGTGCTGCGCGACTACCTCGACTAAGAGCTGAGGGCGGTGGTCGGCGTTTCGTACGGGACTCCGCGAAGGTCCGGCGCCCTCCCCGGTTGAGGATCGGTCACAGATGACGCTTCCTCATCCGGTTGTTGACGCCGCAGTAGGTGGTCACAGTAGGTCCGGGTCCTGGATGCCGTTTCGCGGACTGCTCGGAAGAACGTGTCCCATGTCGGCTGAGCGTCTCGCGCCGTCTTTTGCGCACGATCCCGGTCATGACCATTGACCGTACCGATAGCCAAGTGCCGGTGAGCGATCGGCGACATCAGGCGGAACGATGCCCGAGGGTGAAGGTATCGCCTCTGCTTCATGGACAGCCGCGGCCTCCTGGGTCGGGGTCAGCGTCCCCGTTATTGTCCTAGAGTGGCCAGGGCAAGCAGGTCGGCGTCCGAGCCGGGCCGCCCCATCAGCATCGCTCCGGCCGGCAAGCCGTTAGTGGGGGCGGGTACGGACAGAGCGGGCACCCCGGCCAGGTTGGCCACCACTGTCCAACAGTCGGTGTACGGCGCAGCCAGCGGGTCGGCCAGCTCCCTGGGAGCGATCTCGCCGTTGAGTAGCGGTGCGGTGGTCGGCATGGTTGGCGAGACCAGCACCTCGTGGCGCACGAGAGCGCTGACGACCTGGTCGCGAAGTCGCCGCTGTACTTCGGCGGCTCCGGCCAGCGAATGGGGGTCCTGGTCCCGCACGCGTAACCCGTACTCGTAGCGACGGATCAGTTCATCGCCGGCTCGCCCCGAGCGCACCCACGGCTCCAGCCAGGTCAGCGCGGCCACCGACGTCAATCGCATGTATGCCGAAAGCGCGCGGGGCGCCTCGGAGACCGAGACCCGGCGTACCTCGATGCCTCGATCGCGCAACCGGTGCAGCCAAGCCTTGAACGGGATGAGCACATCGCTGCTGTTACGGTCGCTCACCAACTCTTCCACGACAGCGACGCTGGTCGGCAGCTCCTGAGGGCTTCGAGCTGGGGGCCGCCTCGGTGTACCTCCGACGGCGCCCCACGGGCTAGCGCCAGCCAGCACGTGGAGGAGGAGGCGCGCGTCGTCCAACGAACGGGATAGTGGTCCAACGCGGTCCAAGCCGGGAGCGAAGGGCACCACTCCGCCCGTCGGCACAAGGCCAGGAGAGGGGGCCATTCCGACTACGCCGCACTGCGCCGCTGGCTCGCGGATTGAGCCACCGGTGTCCGTGCCCACGGCGAGGGGCACCAGTCCCGCTGCCACGGCGGCTGCGCAGCCACCCGAGCTTCCCCCAGGGCTGCGGCGATGGTCGACGGGGTTGCGGGTCGGCCCATAGGCTGAAGTCTGGGTGGAGGCACCCATCGCTAGTTCGTCCATGTTGGCCCGGCCCACGATGATCGCCCCGTGCGCGCGCAGCCGCTTGATGACCGGAGCATCGGCCATGGCCGCGAAGCCGTGGTGAGCGCGCGATCCGCTCGTCGTAGCTTGGCCCCGCACATCGATGTTGTCCTTGACCACGACCGGCACACCCGTCAACGCGCCCATCGTTGCCGAAGGAGAGCGGCGCAGGTGCTCGTCGACCCGCGCGGCGGCGTCCAGTGCGGCATCGGCATCGATCAGCGTCAGAGAGTTGAGCGGGGGGTCAAGGTCACGGATGCGCGACAGGTGAGCCGTGGTCACCTCCGCCGCAGTGACCTCCCGCGTGCGCACCAGGTGAGCCAACTCCACACCAGTGAGAGTCACCAGCTCACGCAGCCCCTGACGCTCGGCGTGACCCGGCTCGACGGACAACATGGGCACACAGTGACACCGTGATGTTGCCGCGGCGTAACAGTCGTGTGACCTCTTCGCACCAACGACCGTGATGGCCCAGTGCTCAACCAGCGGCTCGAACTGCCCGCGCTCTGCCGTGACGGGACTCGACTGGTCGTTGAGCTCATCGTGGTGCCCACCGTGCACGACGGGCGACGGGAGTTCACCGGGTTCACCGAAATATCACGGAGCTACGTCGCACCCAAGAACTGCTGCGTTCGTCATAGGCACGCTATGAAGCCATCGTCCGCCATTCCACCAAGGCCCTGATCCACTGCGTTGGGAACGAGATGTGCATGTTCCTGACGGGAGAGAAGATGCTGGGGTATCCAGCGCAGACACCACTCGACGGTGGTTTCCTTGGCTCGGTACACCCTCGCGACCGGTCGTCGGCCCTCGACTTCTTCATCGAGGTCCGCGGTGGTGCAGGACAACCCAGCGAGAGCCGCGATCTGCGGCTGCGGCGCGCGGACGGTGCCTACCTCGTCTGTGAGGTCTTCGCCGGAGACCTCACCGGCCTCCCGGAGGTCGGTGTGATGCTCGTGCGCGCCGCGGATGTGACCGAGGACCGAGAGCGCCAGCGCAGGCTCGCTGACGCAACCGCACAGATGCGCAGCCTCATCGACAACCTCGGATCCGCGGTCCTCCTCGAGGACGCCACCCGACAGGTCCTGGTCGCCAACGACTCACGGGTCGACCTCTTCGGCTTCCCGGTGAAGCCGAAGAACTCACCGGGACCGGCTGTTTTGATGACGGCGCACGCCATCAAGGACTTCTTCGCCGATCCCGACGGGTTCGTATCGGACGTGGAGCAGCTGCTCGACAACCGCGAGTCGGTGCCGGGTGAGCACCTCCCGACGGCCGACGGTCGCACCCTGAAGCGACTACTTCAGATCCGCAGCGACGGACGCAGTGCCGGACACCTGTGGGTGTACGGCGACATCACCCCGCGGATCGCCGAGAAAGTGATGTTCGCTGATTAGAACCGCTCCCTCGAACAGCTCCGCAGTCGCCTCGATGGTGCTCACCTTCGCGCTCAACACCTTTTCTGCGCTAGCACGGCCAGATACCGAGGCCCCGATCCGCAACTACGCGAGGATCCTCTACTGGCGCATGTCGGCAGACGGCAGGTCTGCTGCTTGTGGTCCAAGGGGATCGCGGGACAGGCTCGGTTCTGGTGTCGGCCTACGGCGCAGCGCTGGCTCATGACCTGCTGGTGCCCGCGTCCGAAAGGAAGGGCCCGCTGTCCATTGCGCAATCACTGGCTCAAGAGAGGATTGCGCCCTTACAGGTCGTTCCAAGGGAAGGTAAAGGCAGAGTATTCTCCTGGTTCTGCTAAAGTAACGCTATTCCCCATTCTGCCAAACAAGGAGGAGGCCCCCGGTGGTTCAGCGCATTCAAACACACTTCGTATCTGACCTCAGCGGAGAGAATCTGGGTGGTGACGGGGAGACCGTCACGTTCAGCTATGGAGGCGTCGAGTACGAAATCGACCTGAGCCGAGAGGAACGCGTTCTACTCGACCAAACCCTTGCGCCCTACATTGAGCACAGCCGGCGCGTCGGTGGACGCCGTCAGACTCGCGCGACCAAGACGACCCACCGCAATGGCTCGGAGGTCACCGACATCAGGCGATGGGCGAGGGAGAACAACCATCCGGTCAAGGAGCGGGGGCGCATCAGCTCAGCTCTGCGGGAGGCCTACCGCGCGGCGCAGTAATCGCGCACCGCAACCCCAACTTCACCGCCTGCACACGATGCTTCGTCAGGCACAGAAGTGAACCCACTTCGCGGATAACTCATTTCGCGGGCTCCAGGGTCTTCGCGCGACTACCTTGACTGACACCGATTCCTCTGTGAATCTCATCGTCTGCCGCTCAGCCATTGGGCTAGGCCGCGTATGCCGCTTTTCGGGACCACCAGGGCCCGCGCACGCAGGTGCCACGGAGCGGCTGCTCGCGCCTCCTCGACGATGGTCATGACGTCCGCATCGACAAGATGAGGGCCGTTGCGGTGCTCGAAACCGGAGGAGTCGATGGTCGGCCCGTATCGAGAGGCTTCGAGGGTGTCAGTCACTCGTGTCAGTGCGGCTTCGCCAGAAGCGCCGAGCGTCGTGCGGCCTGCATAGTGGCGGTGCATCGCCCGCGGCGAGCGGGGTCCCGGGTCAGGCACGCCGAGGTCGGACAAGGACCGCGTCAGCAGTAGCCACTGTCCTTCAACGTGGTCGCGATCACTCGTGGCTAGGTCGGCCTCCCGGCGCCGGAAGAGCCGCCCGGCGACGGGCACCACGCAGGCCGCGATGAGAAGCGCCGCCAGGCCGGTCAGTGCCCAGGCCCACCGTTGCACCCACGTCCATATAGACCTCCACCAGCCTGTGTCGTCACTGCCGTTCTCTTCAGCGTCAGACCCGGCTTCGGGTTCATCATCGACCGTCTCAGGGACTTGCTGCGGCTCGCTGGCCGGAGTCTGGGCTTGCGTCACTTCGGGGGGCGGGCCCGTACGAATCCCCGGGGTCGGCTCGAATCGAGTCCAGCCGAGACCGTCGATATATAGCTCGGGCCACGTATGAGCGTCGGCAGCCACGATTCGCCGACTTCCGTCGTCCTGCAGTTCGCCGGGGAGGAAACCTAACGCCATCCGGGACGGAATACCCTCTGATCGCGCCATCATCACCATCGCCGTCGCAAACTGGACGCAATAGCCGCGCCGCGATTCCAAGAACTGGCTGATGGCATCCGGTGACACTTCTGGGTCGGGGGGTGCCAACTCTAAAGAATAGGTATAGGACGACTGACGAAAATGCTCTTGCAACGCCCGCCCGAGCTCAAGTGGCTCGGTGGCATTCCCCACGATTTGGTCGGCCAACTCCCTGACCGCCGGTAGGGCGGGTTCAGGCACGTTCAGCAACGCTGGGTCATCTTGACCCACCTCTTCGGCGGACGGGCCCACCGCGGGTGGGATTTCCTGAAGCGCCAGGTCGAGATAGGCAGCGGTATAGCTGGCGGCAGGTTCGTCGAGGAGGACCGCGCCGGAGTCTTGGTTGAGCTCGAAACTCGACTGGCCGACTGCTAGCTCGACGGTCTCGTTCGGAATCGCCAGATGAGGGGGTTGCAGCTGGTTGGACGTGACCGACACCTCCTCGCGGGTGACGGAAGCCTCACTGGAAAGGCCGAGCGGCGGAGGTAACTCGGTACCGGCGATGGTGGTTCCCTCCCGTTCTGGTGCCTGCCAGGTCTGCCCGTCGAAGTCTGTCGTGCTGGTCACCCTCAGTGGCTGCAGAAGCCGCGCCGTCGACGTGTATACCAAGACCGGGGACTGAGATCGGTTGGTCAGATCCGAGGCGGGGTCCATCGTCTCAGTGAAGTCGACCCCCCCGGTCCCGGATCCCATGTTGTTGGCATCGGCGTTCCTGGCAAGACCGTGGGCAACAAACGTTGGCGGCAGATGAGGTAGAAGAGCTGCCGCAGCAATGCCAGCCGCGAGCGCCACAACGCCCAGGCCCTGGGCCAGCCGTGCAAACCCACCACCGAGCCGGGTGGGCCCACCGAACTCCTGGCGCTGAGAAGAGGGCCAGTGCGCTACGAGCCGGTGCGACTGCTGAGCCACCATGGTCAGCCACAAGCCGGCGGTTGCCACGAAGAACCAGGGCTGCATCGCCTGGCCGGTGTTGGACACCGAGACCATGAAGGCTGCCGCTAGCGGTATGCCAGCAATCGCAGGCGAGGCGTTCGTGACACCGATGGCATCGACGGCAACCGCGGTCAATACCAAGACACTGACCACGAGGAAAGCGACCCCGGTCGTCGTCGGGGCCGGCGCTGCGAACTCGCGTAAAACCGTCCCGGCTTCAGCGAGTAGTTCCACAGCGAGCCCGCCACTGCTAGCTGTGGGTAGGACGAACCAGAGCGTGGGAGTCAAGTACATCCAACACAACAGCAGTGCGCCCAGGACAAGCTGCCCTAAGGCTACGAGCGAGGGCAGCACGTTCGCGCTGCGCAAGAGGCCGCCAAAGGTGGCGACAAGGGCCACCGACACCACAGCGTTACCGACCCATACCTGGTCTTGGAGCAGGGTGGTCAGAGGCCACCCCACTGACAGGGAAGCCGCTGCCGCCACCGTTGCCTCGGGCCACATGCCTCTGTCGAGGTTCACCGTAGCCCCCCCGGAGCCCGGCTCTGTTGGATCTCGTCCCACGCATCTGCGATCGGTGTCTCGGGTCCGCAGATGGCACAGAACCACCCAGCCTCACCCAGAATAGCGCTGGGATCAACCGAACCGGTAGCGCCTCCGGCCGCACTGGAAGCGCGCCCCGGAACTCTGCCGGTGAATGCCTGGGGGTCCAGGAGGAAGGCCATCGCGGCAGATCCGTGCTCCCGGATCGCGGCGAGCTGTCGGAGTTGGTCAGCGTCCCGCCCGACAACGGCTGCGACAGCGAGGACGCCGCCGGCGGTGAAGGAATGCGCCACCCCTGCGATTGCTTCGAACCCTGAGTCCGGGACGCGCAGACTTCGGGCTAGAGCATCCAATGCTGTGGCCAGAGTCATCGGTGCTGTCGCGGTGCCTTCGCGCAGTGTCTGCGGCGTCAGCAGATGGACGACATATCCCTGCGCCAACAGGGCCGCGGCGACCGAAGCCAAAGCGCTGACGGCATACTCGAACGAGATGCTGGTGCCACGCGCAGAGGTATGCGCACTCTGGCGGGCGTCCAGGATGAGGACCGCACGACGACGTGCCGGACGGTCCTCTTGGCGGACCATGAGCTCCCCCCGGTGCGCGGTTGCCGGCCAGTGCACCCGGCGTAGTTCATCGCCCTGACGGTAGGAACGGATACTGACGTCGTCTTCGCCGTGCAGCGCCACCATCTGGGGCAGCTCACCTTCGTTGCCACGACCTGTCGCTCGACGCCGCGGTCCGGCAACGTCATGGACCCTCGGGAGGACCAAGACCTCTGTGCTGCTGGACAAGCGGACGGCCACATAGGTCAACCCGAACGGATCTCGTTGTCGCAGGCTTACCGGCCCCAGCTGGTAGGCCCCGCGAGTCTGACTGCGAACCTCGAACTTCACGATCCGACGCTCGGTTCGCGCCAGCGGTGGCACGACGAACCGAGGACGATCACCGAGGTGAATGTCGATCTGCTCGGTGCCGAGGTAGAGCGGGGTACGGCGTGCCCCGACGTTCTGAATGCTGGTGACGACAGTTCCGGGCTGATCCGGGGCAAGCCGCTCAGGCTTCACCTCGCGGCTCACAGCCAGCTGGGGCGGTCGCCGGCGAGCCGTCAGCATCGCAAGGAAGGGCAACACAGCCAGCAGAATCCCGATGCGCGTCGTATCGGGGTAGCCCAGGACCATCCCGGCCAGCGTTGTCACCAGCCCGAGGACGATAAAAGCAACGCCACGGGGAGTGAGGATCTGGAAGGCAGCCATCACAGCCTGCTAGGCGACCGCGACAGGTGTTGAGCCAACCACCTCGCCGATGACATCGCGGGCTCCGACGCGGGCCAGCTGCGCTTCCCCAGTCAACAGCACGCGATGAGACAAGATCGCTGGAGCCAACTCCTGCACATCCTCGGGCAGGACGTGGTCACGCCCACGCAGTGAGGCGCTGGCTTTAGAAGCGCGTAGGAGTTGGAGCGCGGCTCGCGGCGATGCGCCGAGGCGCAGGTGCGAGTGGCGACGCGTGGCGCCCACGAGGTCGATGACGTACTGCCGTAGGGAGGCGGATACGTGGACATGTCCCACGACGGTGATGGCGCTTTCGACGGCACGCGCCGAGGTCACCGGGGACAGGTCATCCAGCGGGTTCACCTCACCGTGGGTCAGCAACATGTTGAGCTCGGCAGCTGGGGCCGGGTAGCCCAAACTGATCCGCGCCATGAAGCGGTCACGCTGGGCTTCGGGCAACGGATAGGTGCCTTCCATCTCGATCGGGTTCTGGGTGGCTATGACCATGAAGGGCGTGGGCAACGGGTGAGAGTGTGCATCAACGGTGACCTGGTGCTCCTCCATGCATTCCAGCAGCGCCGACTGAGTCTTGGGCGAGGCTCGGTTGATTTCGTCGCCCACGACCACGTTGGCGAAGATCGCACCCCGACGAAATGTGAACGCCCGCGTGTCCTGGTTGAACACACTCACGCCAGTGATGTCGCTGGGCAACAGGTCGGGTGTGAACTGGATTCTGCTGACCTCGCCGTCTATTGCCCGAGCCAGCGCCTTGGCGAGCATGGTCTTACCAACTCCGGGGACATCTTCGAGCAGGAGGTGACCTCGGGACAACAGCACGATCACAGCAGTCCGCACGGCTTCGGGCTTTCCTTCGACGACTGTCGATATGGCCCGTTCCAGGTCTTCCGCGATACCTCGCACCGCATCGAGATCCACGGTGACGCTCGCCCGGTGCGTAGTCGCCTCAGTCTTCATCTGTTGATCCTGCCTCATCGTCCTGATAGTTCACGAGCTGCCTCCGACCGGCCCCTTGATCTTCCCCACCTGGCAAACACGGATCTGAACTGCAGAGATGTGGGCTTTTTGCTCTCTCAAAGGATGATGAAGGAAAGAAAGTGGAGCAAAATGGAGTACTGTGGGGGATTAGGGTCGTTATGTCGTCGCAGGGAGGAGGGTGCTCGTGTTTCTCGGCACCTATACCCCACGGCTGGATGACAAGGGCAGGCTCTTCCTCCCAGCCAAGTTCCGCGACCGACTGGCCACCGGGCTGGTGATCACCCGTGGGCAGGAACGTTGCCTCTATGTCTTCGCCATGACGGAGTTCGAACGGATTGCTACAGCCATGGAGTCCACCCCGACCACGAACCGTCTGGTCCGTGACTACCAACGGGTCTTTCTGTCCGGAGCCTCGGATGAGATCCCCGACAAACAGGGTCGTGTGACAGTGCCGGCCACTCTGCGCGCCTACGCGAACCTGGATCATGACTGCACCGTGATTGGCGCTGGGTCTCGCCTGGAGATCTGGGATAGCGGCGCATGGGCGAGCTACCTGGAGCAAACCGAACAGAGCTTCGCCGACCAATCTGCGGAGGTGGTGCCCGGCGTGCTCTGATCCCACCCGCACCAGCCTTGCCGTTGGCCTCTCTCCGACTGCTGAGAACTCCCGATGTCCCTTCCCCGACATCGGGCCCCAGCGCGGCGAGAGACCAGTGCTAAGGAAGTGCTCCTCACCTACTGATTTCGCGACGGAGAAACATGGCTGCCTCACTCTCGACCCAGGACCGGCATACCCCGGTTCTGCTCGAGCGGGTCGTCGACCTTCTTCGTCCCGCACTGACGCAGCCTGGTGCTGTCTTGGTCGACGGCACGTTGGGTATGGGTGGACACACCGAGCGATTGCTGCGCTGTTGCCCGGATGCCCGCGTGATCGGTGTCGATCGCGACCAAGCAGCCCTGGAGATGGCCTCCCAACGCCTCGCGCCCTACAGCGACCGCTTCGTCGCCGTTCATGCCGTCTTTGACGAGCTACCGAGCGTGCTCGCTAGCCAATGCGTGAACCGTCCCCAGGCCTTCCTGTTTGACCTGGGCGTCTCCTCATTGCAGCTCGATGAGCAGGACCGAGGTTTTGCCTATCGCATCGACGCGCCGTTGGACATGCGAATGGACCAACAGCAAGGTTTGACTGCGGCTGATGTGCTCAACACCTACTCGCCGGTGGCCCTCGAGCGAGTCCTGCGTGACTTCGGCGAAGAGCGGTTCGCCCGCAAGATCGCCCGGGCGATGGTCCGGGCACGCGAAGAGGTGCCGTTCACAACGTCGTCCCCACTGGTACAACTGCTGGACCGCGTGATCCCGCAAGCTTCGCAGCGATCTGGTGGGCACCCTGCGAAACGCACGTTCCAAGCGCTTCGGATCGAGGTCAACCGGGAGCTATCCGCGTGGTCGGTAGCTCTCCCCGCCGCTCTTGAAGCCCTGGCGCTCGGGGGTCGCATTGCAGTGCTGTCCTATCACTCGTTGGAAGACCGGATCACCAAGCAGGGGTTGAGCGCGGCGGTCGTCAGCTCGGCACCGCCTGATTTTCCGGTCGAGTTGCCCGAACAGCGGCCGTGGGCACGGCTACTTACCCGGGGCGCCGAAAAAGCCACCAGCCAAGAGATCCACAACAACCCGCGCGCCGCCTCAGTGCGCTTGCGTGCGGCAGAACGCACCCGAGAGACCGCAGCACACCACAGGAGAACTCGATGAGCCAGATGACCGCCACTGCCAGGGTTGCGCCTCGACCGGCACGATCGCGCCCATCTGTCCGACCGTCGTTGCGGGTGGTTCACGCCGCTCCGGCAGCGGTCAGCCACCTGTGGTTCGCCATCGTCATCGGCGCACTGGTGCTTGGTGGACTGTTGGCGATGTTGATGCTGAACATGGCCCGAGCGGAGGGGTCCTTCGTCTTGAGTGACCTCAGGGCCGAGCAAGAAGGGCTGCATGCCCAACAGGTGACGTTGCAGACCGAGGTCGCTGACCTGTCCAGTCCCGCAACTCTGGCGGACAAGGCCCAGCGACTGGGTATGGTGCCCTCACCCTCGACTGCGATAGTGCGGCTATCCGACAGCTCGGTGGTCGGCGTGGCGGCCGTGGTGGTGGACGGGAAGACGTTTACCGTTGACCTGCCCGGAGCTTCGGGGACCGAAGAGAGCCCGCAACCAGGAGAGTGATCGTGGCGCGAAGGCAGGACACGATCACTCTCGGGCGAGGTATTTCTCACCCGGGTCGCCGAGTTTGGCTGTTACTCCTGGCCACCTGCATGGCCTTCAGCCTCTTCGCTGCCCAACTCGTCCGACTCCAGGGCCTGGATGCCGCATCGGTGTCTGCAGCTGCAGTTGACGACCGGTTGAAGCAAGTCACGATTGCCGCGCCGCGTGGGACCATCACCGACCGATCAGGCGAGCCGATGGCCCTGGACATCGAGCGCAAACACATCACCGCCGACCCGGTGAACGTCGCCGCATATGAGCGCCGAGAAGACGGTCGCGTGGTTGCTTCTGGTGTCGTGGGGGCGGCCGGTGACATTGCCGAGATCACTGGTGATGACCCGGATGAGTTGACGTCGATCTTGACCACCACACCAGGACGGTGGACGTACCTCGTCAAGGATGTGTCTGCGACCACATGGCAGGCGGTCGATGCGCTGGAGATACCTGGCATCACGGCTGAGGACTATCACAAACGGCACTATCCCCTCGGGGAGTCACCTGCCCCCCTGGTCGGCTGGGTCGGCGATGGGGACCAACCGGCAGGGGGCGTGGAGCGCACCAAGGACGAAACCTTGAGTGGCTCGCCCGGGGAGCGCGCGTTCGAGCTGGGCGGGCAGGGCGAGATCATCACCACGGGGACCTCAGCCGATACACCCGCGGTTCCCGGCTCCGATGTCCGGCTCTCGATCGACACTGATCTGCAGTGGTATGCCTACGATGCGCTGCAGAAGCGAGTCGACGAAACCGGTGGCTTGAGCGGGTATGTCCTGGTATCTGAGGTGGAGACCGGACACATTGTCGCCGCGGCAAGCTATCCCAGCTTTGACCCATCGGACTCCACCCAGGACGCCGACGCCATGGCCAACCTGCTCGTCGAAGATGTCTACGAGCCCGGCTCAACAACGAAGCTGATTACCGCGGCCGCGGCACTCGAAGAGGGCCAGGTCGAGGCGGACACTCCCGTGGTTGTGCCTTCACGGCTACCGCGAGCGGGTCAACTGTTCAAGGACGCGCACGATCACCCGACGCTCTTCCTGACCTTTGCCGGGGTCCTGGCGCAGTCCAGCAACATGGGGACGATCTTGTACGGGGAACAGTTGGATGATGAGACCTTGCACGAGTACTTCGAGAAGTTCGGTATGGGCAAGACCACAGGGCTCGGCCTGCCGGGAGAGTCGCCAGGCCTCTTGCCGGATGTCAAAGACTGGAGCCGGACGACCAGGTACACGCTGATGTTCGGCCAAGGCATGTCGGGCACCGCGCTGCAACAATTGGGTGTCTTCCAGACGATCGCCAACGATGGCGTGCATATTCCACCGTCCGTGGTGCTCGGCACGACAGACAGCGAAGGTCGTTACAGCGAGGCCGAACAGTCGGAGGCGAATCGGGTCGTGAGCGCTGAAACCGCGCAGACCTTGACCGACATCCTGCAAGAGGTGCCAACAACGGAGGGCACGGCACCGATGGCCGCGGTAGAGGGGTATGCGGTTGCCGGCAAGACGAGCACGGCGTCGCGGTTCGATGACGAGCTTGGCCGATACGACCGCACGACGGCATCATTCGTCGGCTTCGCTCCGGCCCAGGACCCGCAGTACGTTGTGTCGGTGACTGTGCAGCGTCCAACCCGGGTCAGCATCTATGGTGGGACGATCTCGGGTCCGGTGTTCGCCGACGTGATGCGCTACGTCCTGCAGTCTCGTGGAGTGGCGCCCAGCGAGGTCGAGCGCGAACCGGTGGATTTGGAGTTTGACCCGAAAGCACCTGCGCCGGGAGCCGGAGCGGGCGTCACGCTGGAGGATGTAGCTATCAAGAACGAAAGGTCGGGTGAGTGATCTCCCTGTCGTTGGACGACATCGCTGCAGTCACCGGCGGTCGCGTCCACCCAGACAGTGCTGCCGCCGTTGAGGTCAGCTCTGCGGTGGTGACCGACTCTCGGGAGGTCGTTGCCGGCAGCATGTATGTCGCCCGGCAGGGTGAGCACGCGGACGGACATGACTACGTCGAAGCGGCGGCCAAGGCCGGCGCCGTCGCTGCGCTGACCGACCGGGAGGTGCCTGAGCTACCGTGCGTCGTTGTCCACGATGTGACCGATGGCTTCGCGGCGTTGGCCGCTGAGGTCGTGCGACGATGCCGAGCCCACGGTGGGCTGCGAATCGTCGGGATTACTGGGTCGTCCGGGAAGACTTCGACCAAGGACCTCATGGCCCAGGTCATCGCAGAGCTGGGGCCGACCGTCGCCCCGCACGCGTCCTACAACTCTGAGGTCGGTGTCCCGCTCACGGTTGCTCGCATGCAGCACGACACGCAGTACCTCGTTGCGGAAATGGGAGCCTCTGGAGTCGGCCATATCGACTACTTGACGCGGATCGCACCACCAGATGTCTCAGTAGTGCTGAATGTCGGCTCGGCCCACTTGTCCGAGTTCGGATCGCGAGAGGCAATCGCCGAGGCCAAGGCCGAGATCGTCGAAGCGCTGAGGCCAGATGGCCTGGCGGTGTTGAATGCTGATGATCCCAGGGTTGCGGCAATGGCAGTACACAGCGCTGCGCCGGTGCTGTTGGTGGGTCGAGGACCGAAAGCTAGCGTGCGCGCGGACGATGTGCGGCTGAACGAGCGGGGCCAAGCCAGTTTCACCATGACGCTGCCCGGACACCAGGGACTGCCAGTCCAGTTGGCGCTGCATGGCGAACACCACGTTGAGAATGCGTTGGCCGTAGCGGCGGTGGCACACTACTGGGGGATGGCCGCCGGCGAGATCGCCCGGAGCCTGAACGCGGCGAAGCCCCGATCTCGATGGCGGATGGAGGTCACCGAGCGTTCTGATGGGGTGACCGTTGTCAACGACGCCTACAACGCCAATCCTGAGTCGATGGCTGCGGCCTTGCGGGCACTTGCCTCAATGCGCTCCGCGGGCCGAGCGATCGCCGTGGTGGGAGAGATGCGTGAGCTCGGTGAGGACAGTGAGGCCGAGCACGAGAAAATCGGCGTACTGGCCGCCGACCTTGGCATCGACGATGTGATCTCGGTCGGGCCCGGAGCCGCAGCTGCGGCCCGGGCCTTCAAAGCTATTCGGACCGACGCCGGACGCCAGATTGACGATATCGGTCAGGCCCGAAGCGTGTTGGAAGGCCTGCTGCGCCACGGGGACGTCGTGCTGCTCAAATCGAGCCGTGACTCCGGTCTGCGCTACCTGGGCGACTCGCTCGCGGGCGGTGACATCATCTCGTGATCAGTGTCCTGCTCGCTGGTGGTATCTCCATGATGGTCGCCATGCTCGGCACGCCACTGTTCATTCGATTCTTGGTGCGCCGTGGATACGGGCAGTTCATCCGGGACGACGGACCGACCGCGCACCATATGAAGCGCGGCACTCCAACAATGGGTGGGGTGGTGATCATCGCGGCCACCCTGTGCGGATATGCCGGCGCACACGTGCTGATCCTCGTGGTGGACGCACTGAATCTCGTCGGGCTGAGCAGCACCCGCCCCACGATGAGCGGCTTGCTGGTCCTGTTTCTGATGTCGGGATTGGGCCTGGTCGGCTTCTTTGACGACTACATCAAGATCTCTAAACAGCGCAGTCTGGGTCTGCGGTCGTGGGAGAAGCTGCTCGGCCAGACGTCGGTCGCGGTCATTTTTGCGGTGCTGGCCCTGCAGTTTCCTGCGGATGACTTTCGGCGACCGGCCAGTACGGCGGTGTCCTTCGTACGAGACACCTCGATCGACTTCGCCATGTTCGGCGCTGTTGGCGGACTCGTCCTGTTCGTGGTGTGGGCCAATATCATGATCGCCGGCGCCTCCAACGGGGTGAACCTTGCCGACGGGTTGGACGGACTGGCGACCGGCGCCTCCGTCATGGTTTTCGGTTCCTACCTGCTGATCGGTATCTGGCAGTACAACCAGAACTGCCAGATCAGCCCGGGTCCGAACTGCTACGACGTTCGTGACGCGCTTGACGTGGCTGTCGTGGCGTCATGTGTCGCCGGGGCCTGCTTCGGTTTCTTGTGGTGGAACGCCTCGCCGGCCAAGATCTTTATGGGTGACACCGGTTCGCTTGCTTTGGGCGGGGCGCTGGCAGGCCTGGCTGTGGTCACTCATACCCAGCTGCTGATGGCCATTTTGGGCGGACTGTTCGTGATCATCACGCTATCGGTCATCATCCAGGTCGGTTCCTTCAAGATGACCGGCAAACGTGTCTTTCGGATGGCGCCGCTGCAGCACCACTTCGAGCTCTTGGGTTGGGCCGAAGTAACGATCGTGATCCGGTTCTGGATCGTGGCAGGGCTGTGTGTTGCGCTCGGCCTGGGGGTGTTCTATGCCGAGTGGGTCGCGCGTCTGTGAGCAGGGCCGATGAGCGATGACTCGAGCCTCGCGGCGCTCACCCACCGGGACGCGCCCTGGGGGGATGTGCATGCGCTCGTCACCGGACTCGGCGTGAGCGGGTTCGCGGCCGCCGATGCACTGGCGCAGTGTGGAGCCAAGGTCACGGTGGTGGACCAAGGCTCGGGCAACCCAGTGCAAGCAGAAAGAGCGGGCATCCTCTCCGGGCGAGGGGTTCAGATCAGGCTAGGTTCAGCAGCGGTGCAGCAATGGCCCGATGAAATCGACTCGGTCCGGGATATCGACATCATCGTGACATCTCCCGGGTGGGCTCCCGCCGCACCGATCCTGGCAGCCGCCGGAACGCGTGATGTGCCCATCTGGGGAGATGTGGAACTGGCGTGGCGGATGCGTCCGCGTCACGGCGCGGCCCCATGGCTGTGCATCACGGGGACCAACGGCAAGACCACGACAGTCCGGTTGTTGGAGTCGATGCTGCGCGCAGGCGGCCTGCGGGCACTAGCGGTGGGGAACGTCGGCACCCCGGTGCTCAATGCCGTGTTGGACCCTGAGCCGTTCGACATGATCGCCGTCGAGCTCTCCAGCTTCCAACTGCACTACAGCCACACGCTGTCGCCGCTGGCTTCTGCGGTGCTGAACTTTGCCCCCGACCATATGGACTGGCACGGTTCGCAGCAGGCGTACGCAGACGCGAAAGCGCGGATCTACCAGCGCACCCAGATCGCCTGTGTCTACAACGTTCAGGATCCGGTCACCGAGGCGATGGTGATCAATGCCGAGGTGATGCCGGGCTGTCGTGCGATTGGCTTCACCCTCGGTGTGCCGGAGCGGTCAATGGTCGGGGTGGTGGACGAGATTCTCGCCGACCGGGCCTTTATCGCGGCGCGTGCCGACTCAGCCGTTGAGCTGGCGACGTTGAGCGATGTGGACCCCGGCGGTGCGCCGCCCCCGCACATGGTGGCCAACGTCCTGGCTGCAGCTGCGTTGGCGCGTGCTGCTGGCGTGACGCAGTCGGCGGTGCGGCAGGGGGTGCGGGACTTCCGGCCCGAGGAACACCGGATCACCGATGTCGGCACGTCTCACGGCGTGCGCTTCGTGAACGATTCGAAGGCGACGAATCCGCATGCCGCAGCTGCCTCGTTGGCGGCCTTTGCGAATGTTGTTTGGATCGCCGGCGGCCAGCTCAAGGGGGCCGAGGTGGAGACGACGGTGATGGGCGCCGCTTCCCGACTGCGCGGCGTGATCCTCCTCGGTGTTGACCGCGATCGCATTGCGGCAGCACTTGCCCGACACGCCCCTCAGGTTCGGACTCATCAGGTGGCGACACCTGAGACTAAGGGGATGGACCGAGAGCAGCGTGGGCAGGCTATGGATGCGGTGATGGATGAGGTGGTCGACCTCGCCGCTGGCCTGGCCACCCCTGGCGATGTGGTGCTGTTGGCTCCCGCCGCCGCTTCGCTGGACATGTTCGAGTCCTATGAAGACAGGGGACGGTCCTTCACCACAGCCGTTCGGCGTCGAACCCAGGGAGCCAGCTGATGACGACGATATCGGCCCAGTCTCGCAAGGTAGCCGATTACGCTGCTGACCGAAAGCAAGCGGGACAGTGGTTGCACTCCCCGACCGCCCCGTACTATCTCATCCTGGTGAGTTCGGCGGCCCTGGTCTCGATTGGGTTGGTGATGGTCCTCTCCGCCTCCAGCGTGAGGGCCTATGCCGAGACCGGCAACTCCTATGGCGTGTTTCTGGAGCAGCTAGTTTTCGCCGTCCTCGGACTCTTGCTGGCCTGGGGCGGATCGAGGGTAAGCCTGCGCTGGTGGAAACGGCTCGCGATGCCGGGACTGCTCCTGGCCATCGGCCTGTTGGCACTTGTCTTCAGCCCCCTGGGAGGTGGCTTCCAGGGCAACCGGAACTGGATCTATATCGGTGGTGGCAGTCTTCAGCCTTCGGAGTTTGCGAAGTTGGCGCTCGTCGTCTTCGGCGCGGCCGTACTGGCCCGCAAGCGCGCGGTGATAGGGCAGATCGCGCACGCCGTGATTCCCTTCATTCTGCCCGGAGCAGCTGCCTTGATCGGCCTTGTCATGCTCGGGCGTGACTTGGGAACGGCAATGATCCTGATCACGATTGCGGCCGGCATGCTGTTCATCGCCGGTCTGCCGGTCAGGTGGTTCGCGGTCGTCGGTGTTTTTGCCGCCGTGGGCGCGGCCTTTTTGGCTGCAGGCAGCGCGAACCGGATGCAACGCATAGACACATGGCTCTCCGGGACGTGCACGAACCCGCAGGTCGAGGGATGCTTCCAAAAAGTTCATGCAGAGTATGCTCTGGCCGATGGTGGCTGGTGGGGAGTAGGACTGGGCGCCAGCCGGGAGAAGTGGTCACTGTTGCCCGAGCCGCACAACGACTTCATTCTGGCCATCATCGGTGAAGAACTCGGACTGCCAGGAAGCCTGACGGTCCTGGCTCTCTTCATGGTTCTGTCCTACGGCTGCTATCGCATCGTCATCTCCAGCACAGACCCGTTCGTCCGGTTGGCCTCGGCTGGTGTGATGGTATGGATTTTGGCGCAGGCGTGCCTCAATATCGGCTCTGTCATCGGCCTGTTGCCGATCATAGGTGTCCCTCTACCGCTGGTATCCAGCGGTGGTTCTGCTTTGATCGCCGCCATGCTCGGAGTGGGTTTGCTGCTGGCGATGGCACGCAGCCTTCCCGGCTGTGCGGTCGCCTTAGCCGGTCAGCCGTCGGTCCTACGCCGGACTCTGGCGGTGCTGCCGAGTGCCGACCGAGGCAGAAGATGACGTTCTTGGCCCAGAGCCTCTCAGTTGTCCTGGCCGGAGGCGGTTCGGCCGGGCACGTGAACCCGATGCTGGCCGTGGCCGATTGCATCGCCGAGCGCGACCCGCTCGCGCGAATCACCGTTTTGGGAACAGACGAGGGCTTGGAGTCGCGCCTGGTTCCGGAGCGGGGGTACCCACTGGAACTCATCCCCAAGGTGCCGTTCCCGCGTCGCCCCAGCCGTTCGATGCTGGCGTTCCCATCATCCCTGCGCGCAGCCATCGGTAGCGCGCGAGCGGTGATTGAGGACAACTCCGCCGATGTGGTGGTGGGCTTTGGCGGATACGTTGCCACCCCCGCCTACTTGGCTGCCCGGTCTGCAGGACTGCCGATCGTGATTCACGAGCAGAACGCCAGGCCAGGCTTGGCCAACCGGCTGGGCGCTCGGATGACCCGGCATGTCGCCACAACCTTTGAGGGCACCTCGTTGCCGCACGCGCAGTGGATCGGGATGCCCTTACGCCGCGAGATCAGCGCGCTGGACCGGGAGAGCATGCGAGCACAAGCCCGCCAACACTTCGGCCTGGATCCGACCCGGCCGACCCTGTTGGTGTTCGGAGGCTCACTGGGGGCACATCGACTCAATGCATCGTTTGCTGCTGCGGCCTCCGATGTGGTGGGTTCTGGAGCGTCGGTCTTGCACCTCACCGGGGCCGGCAAGGACTTGGCCTTCTCGGCCGATTTCACCGCTCTCCGGGACTCGGCTCACTACGTGGCACTTCCCTACACCGATCGGATGGATCTGGCCTATGCCGCCGCCGACCTCGCCGTCTGCCGGGCTGGGGCAGGCACGGTGTGTGAACTGGCCGCGATCGGCTTGCCTGCTATCTATGTGCCGTTACCGATCGGCAACGGGGAACAACGGTTGAATGCTGCGGGCATCGTCAGCGCGGGGGGTGGTCGGATAGCCAAGGATGAGGAGATCAGTGCGCAGTGGGTGCGAGACCAGGCCATGGGGCTGCTGCACGATCGTGACGCGCTGGTGCGGATGGGAAGTGCTGCAGCAGCCATGGGTGAGCGGCACGCTGACCACCGAATCGTTGATCTGGTGCTCTCGGCTGTGTCGGGACGATGAGCGCTCCGGAGCCGGACCTCGGCAGATCCCGATTCGATTTCGCTCGCGAGGTTGGCTGTGCGGCCGACCTTGGGCGAGTGCACTTCGTCGCCATCGGGGGGGCGGGGGTCTCCAGCGTAGCGCTGGCCTACCTACAGGCGGGAAGTACCGTCACGGGGTCGGACCAGCGGGACAGTCCGACGCTGGACCTGTTGCGTCAGGCCGGCGCTGAGGTCTTTGTGGGACACGATGCGAGCCACCTTGCCGAGGCCGACACGGTCATCATTTCCGGAGCGGTCCCGGAAACGAACTCCGAGGTCGCCGCCGCTCGTCGCCGCGGCATTCCAGTGCTGCATCGTGCTCAAGGCATCGCAGCGTTGGGGTGTCGTCGCGATGTGGTCGCAGTGGCTGGAGCCAACGGGAAGACGACCACCAGCGCCATGGTGGTGGCTGCCCTGACCGCGGGGGGGTGCGATCCGGGGTATATCATCGGGTCCCCGTTGGTGGCCACAGGGTCAAGCGCGGCGCTGGGCAGCGGGCCGATGGTGATCGAGGCTGATGAGAGCGACGGCTCGTTCGTGGCCTATCGACCCAGGGTCGGCATCGTGACCAATGTGATGGCCGACCACCTGGACTTCTTCGGCACGTTCGCTGGTGTGCAGGGCGCCTTCCGCGCCTTTGTCGACAGCATTGACCCCGGGGGGCTGCTGTTGGCGAATGCCGACGATGACGGAGCGCTTGCGCTTGCTCGGTATGCCGCCGCCCGACGACGCACGTTGACCTGGGGGGAGTCCAGCGTGGCCGACGTCCGGGTTCGTGATGTTGAGCAGACTGGGGCACGCCTGACCGCAACACTGATCTGGCCGGATTCTGAGCGTCTCGGCGATGGCGCGGGCGCCGCCTTCAAGCCAGAGGGCGCAGAGGTCTCGACAAGGCTGAGCGTGCCGATGCCAGGTCTGCACAATATGCAGAACGCGGTGGGTGCGGTGGTGGCTGCGGTGACCGGCTATGGAGTGCATCCTCAGGACGCGAGCGCGGGGCTCGCCGACTTCAGCGGGACCCGGCGAAGATTTGAGCTGATCGGTGAGATCGGCGGGGTGCGAGTGATTGACGACTACGCGCACAACCCGGCCAAGGTCGCTGCGGTCGTGCGGGCCGGTCGAGCTGCGGTCAACGGTCGAGGACGGGTCGTCGTTGCATTTCAGCCACACCTCTTTTCGCGGACTCGTGATTTTGCCGCTGACTTCGCCGAGGGTCTGCGCGATGCCGACGTTGTGATGGTTCTGGACGTGTATGGAGCACGTGAGGAGCCGATTGTGGGGGTGGGAGCACACACCATTGCTGATCTCTTGGAATCCCCGGTGATCTTGGGTTCCGTTCCCTTGCCCGAGGCCGCCGCGACCTTTGCTGAGGAACTGCGTCCCGGCGATGTAATGCTCACGGTGGGTGCCGGAGATATCACGACTCTGGCGGGTTCGGTCCTGCGTGCGCTTCAGCAGCAGCGGGCCAATGGATAAGCGGTTTGCCCAAAGGTCACGCCGGATCAGGCTGCGCGGAGGACGCGGTGTTGCGCTGCTGATCACCACTGCGGCCCTGATCGCTCTCACGGTCTATGCCATCGGTTTCTCACCCCTCCTGACCCTCGAGAAGGTGGTGGTCAAGGGTGCCCCCGACGAGGTCGCGCAGACGGCCGTCCGCAATGCCGATGGATCCATCGGGCAGCCGTTGGCGCAGGTGGATACCGCAGAGTTGACCGACGCCGTGCTCACCGACAGCAGGGTTGACCACGTCGACGTCTCGCGTAGCTGGCCCTCCAGCATCGAGATCGAGGTCACCATGCGGACCCCGGTCGCAGTGCTGACCCAAGGCGGTTCCCAGCGATACTTGGTCGATGCTCAGGGCATCGCCTACGAAAAGGTTGCGAAGGCTCCCTCTGGGCTACCGGTCGTGAGCGCGCCCGACGGCGATCTTTCGCCCGTGTCGCTGCGCGGAGCCGTGGCAGTGCGTCAGGTGATCGCAGATCCGTGGGCTGGTGAGGTGTCTTCTGTGACCGTCACGGCCGACGGCGACATCCATTTCCGGTTGGGCCAGATCCGGATTCAATGGGGTGGGCCCACCAGGGCCGAGGCGAAGGCGGCCGCGCTGGGGGCGTTGCTGGATCTGGAACCAATTCATCCCGAGGCGGATGAGCCGGTGAGGATTGACCTCACAGCTCCTGCTACGCCTGTGGTTACAGGACTACCCACACTACCCTGACCGCAGTTCAGGGCAGCGTCTTTTGCTGTCCGAACGCGAAGCCGTGCAGGAGCGGTCGCAACGTTCCGCCCGTCCCAGCCTTGCAGGGGTGGGGCTCAACCTTCACTTGAGGTCTAGGGTCACGTGCAGATTGAGGTCGCACCCTTATGCTTGCCACGTCTAGTGAATGTGGTCCGGTCGAGCGCGGCGCATTCCTCACTCGAAATCCTCACATCACCACGAAAGGCGCATCGTGTCTGTAGCGCAGAATTATCTTGCCGTCATCAAAGTTGTCGGCATCGGCGGGGGCGGCGTCAACGCCATTAACCGCATGATCGAGGTCGGGCTCAAGGGTGTTGAGTTCATCGCGATCAACACCGATGCCCAAGCGCTGCTGATGAGCGACGCAGATGTCAAGTTGGACGTCGGGCGCGAGCTGACGCGGGGCCTGGGGGCAGGTGCCGACCCCGAGGTTGGTCGGCGGGCGGCCGAGGACCACACCGAAGAGATCGAGGAGGCGTTGCGGGGCGCCGACATGGTCTTTGTTACTGCAGGGGAGGGGGGTGGTACCGGTACCGGTGGGGCACCGGTGGTTGCCAAGATTGCACGAACACTGGGCGCCTTGACGATTGGGGTGGTTACGAGGCCGTTCACCTTTGAGGGTCGGCGTCGAGCCAACCAGGCCGAGTCGGGCATCACTGGTCTTCGTGAGGAAGTTGACACGCTTATCGTGATCCCGAACGACCGCCTGCTCTCGATCTCAGATCGCGCTGTAAGCATGCTCGACGCCTTCCGTAGTGCCGACCAGGTGCTGCTGTCGGGGGTGCAGGGAATCACCGACCTGATCACGACGCCGGGATTGATCAACCTGGACTTTGCCGACGTGAAGTCCGTCATGCAGGGCGCTGGCTCCGCGTTGATGGGTATTGGATCGGCCCGTGGCGAGGATCGGGCCGTCCAAGCGGCCGAGTTGGCGATCTCTTCTCCCCTGCTCGAGGCCAGTGTTGAGGGAGCTCACGGCGTGCTGCTCTCGGTGCAGGGTGGTTCGGACCTCGGCTTGTTCGAAATCAACGAAGCGGCCCGACTCGTCCAAGAAGCGGCCCACCCTGACGCAAACATCATCTTTGGCGCCGTCATCGACGACTCGTTGGGCGACGAAGTGCGGGTCACGGTGATTGCCGCGGGCTTCGATGGAGGGGAGCCGATCCAGCGCAGCGATGACCGCGCGTTGGGTCAGGTGCAGTCCGGCGGATCAGGGCGAACCGGCTCGAACTCGTCGGGTAGGCCGCAGGCAACCACCACCGTCCCTGAGGCCGGGGCACAGCAGGTTCCGAGCAGACCGGCATCGCCCGAAGCCCCCGATGAGCCAGATGAAGCGCAGGGCGGACGAGTAGCTGCAGGACGGAACCAGCCCACGTCACCGACTTCGACACCGCCTCGCGCAGTGACCTACCAGGACGCCGAGGACCTGGACGTTCCCGATTTTCTGAAGTAGCCACATCGATGTTTCTGACTCGCGAGCGAGTCGACGGCGGTCCCGACGCGGTGTTCGACATCGAGTGGGCAGTCACTGATCGCTTCAGTTCAGCAATGGGGAGCGGCGCCGTCTTCACCCTGGGCGGCCGCGATCCGGCACAGGCCGGGATGATCGCAGCGAACCGCGCCGAGCTGACCAAGGAGCTGGGCCTGAGACCCGGGGGGTTGCGGTTCATGCGGCAGGTCCACGGCTGCGACGTAGCCACTGTTCATGGACCCAGCCGGACCGGCGACGACCCCACATGTGACGCGATAGTGACCAGCGACCCGAGCGTCGCGCTCGCCGTGCTGGTCGCCGACTGCGCTCCCGTTCTGTTGTGGGACTGCACCGCTGGCTGGGTGGGCGCCGTGCATGCAGGTCGAGTCGGGTTCGTGAGCGGGGCAGTCTCTTCTTGTGTCGCGCGTTTGCGCAGTCGCGGCGCGAAGGACCTGCAGGCCCTTGTCGGGCCTTCCATCTGTGGGCGTTGCTACGAGGTGCCTGCGCAGATGCGCGAAGAAGCCAGCGCAGTCCAACCCAGCGCACACGCGATGTCATGGACCGGCACGCCGGCCATCGATCTCGCCGCAGGCGTGATAGCCCAACTACGCGATCTCGGTGTTCCGGTTCAGTGGCTGCCCGGGTGCACCCGCGAGTCGAGTGAGCTGTTCAGCCACCGCGCACACTCCAACGCTGGGCGGTTTGCGGCCCTGGTGCGTCTGCACGAGCGAGGGGAGTCCACGAGATGAGCACGATCGGGTCGGCCAGAGCCGAGGAGCTGGCTCGCCGCCTCGCAGACACTCGGACCCGAATAGAGGATGCCGCGCGGACCCATGGTCGCGCCGCCGCGGATCTCACCCTCATTGTGGTGACCAAGTATTTTCCTGTTGAGGATGTCGCAGCGTTGCTGGCTGGCGGCGTCACGTCGATCGGGGAGAGTCGGGACCAGGAAGCCAGCGCCAAAGTCGCCCAACTGCGCACAATGACAGCGCCGGGGTCTATGCCGCAGGTACACATGATCGGTCAGGTACAGACCAAGAAGGCCCGCTCGGTTGTGCGGTATGCCGACGTGGTGCACTCCGTTGACCGCGAAAAACTGGCGCACCAGCTGGGGCGAGCCAGCCAGCGCGCCATCGCCGAGGAGGAGCGCAGTGCGCCGCTGGACGTCACGATCCAGGTGGATTTGGGCAGCAGTGCAGGCAGTGGTCGCGGCGGAGTCGACCCCGGTGGGGTATCGGCCTTGGCGGATGTCGTGGCCAGCAGTTCTGCCTTGCGGCTGCGTGGGCTCATGGCCATCGCTCCCGAGGTTGCCTGGCTTGACCCTCGGGAGGCCTTCGAGCGACTTGCCGGCCACCACCGCCAGCTGCTCGCCGCTCACCCGGACGCCACCTGGCTGTCAGCAGGTATGAGCGGGGACCTTGAGGAGGCGATCGGTGCCGGTGCGACACACCTGCGTGTCGGTAGCGCAATCCTCGGTTCGCGTCCCACTGGGCGGTAGCGTCGCAGGTGACCGAATCCCCGCCCGCAGGCGGTTTCATACGCACCAAGGAGCTCATGGACATGGCAGGGGCACTGCGAACGACGATGGAGTGGCTGGGGTTGGCCGAGGTCGAGGGCCGGTACGACTACGACGACGTCGAACCGGATCGCCACGGGCGCGAAGAATCTCGCCATGGAGCCGAGCACGCTTCGGGCTCAAGTGCTCGCGATGAGTCGACCAGGAACGCCGAAGTGACGCCGTTGCCTCGCCGCACACCTGTTGCAAGGGTCGTCCAGGAGCCGGAGGGCAGTGAAATGAACCGCATCACCACCATTCACCCCCGTACGTACAACGAGGCGAAGAACATCGGTGAGTCCTTCCGAGTGGGCACGCCCGTCATCATGAATCTGACTGATATGGATGACGGAGACGCGAAGCGCTTGGTCGACTTCGCTGCGGGACTGGCGTTTGGCCTGCATGGATCGATCGAGCGAGTGACGAGCAAGGTGTTCCTGCTCTCGCCGGCACATGTCGAAGTTGAGGGCGCGGCAGAGACTGGGCGTACCCAACAGGGTTTGTTCAACCAGAGTTGAGACACTGACCCCATGGTTGGTCAGCTTCTCGGATTCGTTCTCTATCTGTACTTCATCGTGCTCATCGGCCGGCTTGTCATCGACTGGGTCCAGGTCTTCTCGCGGGACTGGCGTCCCTCTGGGGTGATTCTGGTCGTCGCTGAGGTGATTTACAGCCTCACCGATCCGCCACTGCGTGCGCTGAGACGCGTTATACCACCGCTTCGTCTTGGCGGCGTCTCTCTTGATTTAGCGTTTCTGGTGCTCATTATCGCGGTCCACATTGCTCGAGTGTTCGTGACGCAGATTCCGTTCTGACTCATCTCACATTTTTGTCTTCGTTCCTCGGGAAGGTCGGCTAGGGTGTGCTCGACCACACAGGGATGCCGGGCGGCGGTTATGAGTTGAGGCGCGTCGTCGATGAGCAGATTGAGGTGAACTATGGCGCTGTCCCCCGAGGACGTCATCAAGAAGAGTTTTACCTCGACGCACTTACGTCGAGGTTATGACGAGACCCAGGTCGACGACTTCCTTGACGAGGTTGTCGTTGAGCTACGCAGGCTGAACGCCGAGCGTGCGGCCTTGGAGAACGACCTCAACAGTTCGGTCACATCGCAGGCAACCGATCACGGTGGGCCCGCGGCGGTGCCGACCCAGTCGAGTGAGGAGTTGGGCGACGAAAGCCAGGAGTTGGCGCGAGTCCGGGCGGAGCGGGACGAGTTGGTCGCAGAGGTGGAGGGCCTGCGTCAACGAGTCGAGCAAGCCGAAGACGATGCCGCGGAGGCCGAGAAGCGCGTTCGCGCAGCTCGCGCCGAGATGGCGGGTACTGAGGCAGCACCGGGTGCCGGCTACGACGTGTCCCGCGAGCAGTTGGATACCGAGCTGCACGAGCTGCAGAGCCGACTCGATGAGGCCAGAGAAGAAGCCGAGCGCGCTGAGGCCGAGGCGGCGGAACGGGTTGCAGCCGCCCGTGAAGAGGCGGAGCGAGCCAGCGCCGAAGCGCAGAGTGCGCTTGCGCAGTCGTCGGGGAACGCCACCGAGAACTCCGCGGCCATCATCTCCCTTGCCCAGCGGCTGCATGACGAGCACGTCGCTGAGGGCCAGAGCACCAAAGAGCGTCTCGTGGCCGAGGCCGATGCCTACGACGAGCAGGTTCGCAGGGAAGCAGACGAGCAGCACGCCCGTCTGCTCGAGAGTGGGCAGCGTCAGCATGACGAGTTCGTGGACAGTGGGCAGCGTCAGCACAACGAGCTCGTTGAGAGTGGGCAGCGTCAGCACGACGAGCTCGTTGAGAGTGGGCAGCGTCAGCACGACGAGCTCGCCACGAGCGGCCAGGAAACACACGATCGACTCCTGACCGAGGCTCAGACCGGGCACGACAGGCTTCTTGCCGAGGCCCAGCAGGCGCACGACTCATTGCTCAAGGAGGGTCAAGAGGCCAAACGGCAAATGGTGGGAGAAGCCGAGCAACGCCGAGCAAATGTGCTCAGCGACCTGAAGGAGCAAGAAGCACGGTTGGGCACTCGCATCGAAGAGCTAGGCACCCGCGAGAAGGACGCGAGGACGCGCTTCCGAGAGATGTTGACTGAGCACTTGGACCGACTGAGTGCCGAGGAGAAGTAGTCCTGTCGAGCCAGATGAGGCTCAATCGACGGTGAGGGGTTAGGCGTGGATCGAAGGTCAGCAGGGCGGGTCGGTGATGGTGAGGGGTCGAACTCATCAGGGTCCACGCCTGTGCCGGTCCTGGCAGAGGAGGAGCCCTGGACGTCCGCGGAGCTGGCAGAGGTGCGGCAGAGGTTGCAAGCCGACGATGAGCGGTTGAGCGCTGAGTTGGCTGAGGTCGAACATGATCTCGTCGTGCTGATGCGCGAGTCTGGTGAAGGTTCTGGCGATGACCAAGCGGATGCCGGCGCTGCGACCTGGGAGCGTGAGCATGAGTTGTCCTTGGCCAACAACGCGCGCGACCTCAAAGAGCAGACGGGCCACGCTATTGAGCGTATCGATGCCGGGGGCTATGGGATCTGCGAGTCGTGCGACCGGGCCATCGGTAAGCTGCGCCTCCAAGCCTTCCCCCGAGCCACCTTGTGCGTGTCGTGCAAAAAGCGTCAGGAAAGGCGCTGAACAGCGCGAAGTCGCCACTGACGGGGCACCGTCCCTCCCGCCGTAATCTGGCCTGGGGCATCGCCGCAGGGTGGATTCTCGTGGATCAGGTCACCAAGATCTGGGCTCAGGAAGCCTTGACCGGTCGCCCTCCGGTGCCGGTCGTTGGCGAGCTGCTCCAGTTGCGCCTAGTGTACAATTCAGGCGCTGCCTTCTCGATGGGGGCGGGCAACACCTGGATATTCACCATTATCGCCACCGTTGTCGTGTCCTACCTGTTGTGGCATACGCGCTCCATCGACCATCGAGGTTGGGCAGTTGCCCTGGGCCTGCTGATCGGAGGTGCGGGCGGCAACCTGGTCGACCGACTCACCCGAGAGCCGGGCTTTGGGCGGGGACACGTCGTCGACTTTCTGGCCCTCCCCAATTTCCCGGTGTTCAACGTAGCCGACATAGGAATTACCTGCGCCGCGGTGCTGATCGGGCTGCTGGTGTTGCGCGGTGAGACCGAGGCTGAACGCATCGATCCAACCCCTGATGGCGAGGTGAACCACTCATGAGCTCTGCCGAGGTCAAGACCATCACAATCCCCGAAGGACTCGAGGGTGAGCGCGTCGACGTCGCGATGGCTCGCAGCCTAGGGCTTTCGCGCAGTCGGGCAGGCCAGTTGGCTGGCGAGGGTTCGGTACTGCTCGATGGTGATGTCGTCGCGAAGTCAACCAGGGTGTTCGCCGGAAGCACGCTGGAAGTTGTGCTGGAGTCGGTAGTTGCGCCGCCCAGCGCCTCAATCATCCCGGGAGCCGTCGCTGGGCTGCGCATCGTGTACGACGACAGCGACATCGTCGTCATTGACAAGCCGGCCTTCGTGGCAGCTCATTCCAGTGTCGGGTGGGACGGCCCCAACGTCCTGTCGCACCTAGCGGCCGAGGGGTTCCGGATATCGACCTCCGGCGCGGCTGAGCGACAGGGGATCGTGCAACGGCTCGATGTCGGCACCAGCGGGTTGATGGTGGTGGCCAAGTCGGAGCGTTCTTACACGGTCCTTAAGCAGGCCTTTCGTGATCGAACCGTCACCAAGACCTACCACGCGCTCGTGCAAGGCTTGCCCGATCCGCACGAAGGCACGATCGATGCCCCGATCGGTCGAGTCAGCGGCCACGACTACCGTTTCGCGGTCACTCGCGCAGGCCGCCCCAGCATCACCCACTACGATCTTGTCGAGGCCTACCGCTCTGCCAGTCTGCTGCGGGTACATCTGGAAACTGGACGAACGCACCAGATCCGGGTCCATTTCTCAGCGCTACGTCACCCGTGCTGCGGCGACATCACCTATGGGGCGGACCCGGTGTTGGCAAGCCGCCTGGGCTTGGCTCGCCAATGGTTGCATGCCAGCGCTCTGAGTTTCGTACATCCCGCTAGCGGTGAGGTGGTCGGTTTCGCCAGCGAGTATCCCACCGATCTGAGGGCCGCGCTGAGCCAGCTCGAGCACTGAACTGGGACCCGCTGCCTGCAGTGCTGGGGTGTGTCCTCTCGGCGACCTAGGATCAAGGCGATGTCAGTGACGCCCAGCCCCGATACCAACTTCGTTCACCTGCATAACCACACCGAGTATTCGATGCTCGACGGAGCAGCCCGAATCAAGGACATGTTCGTCACCGCGGCGGAGTACGGGATGCCGGCGATCGCGACGACCGACCACGGCTACGTCTTCGGCGCCTACGAGTTCTGGGCGGCAGCCCGTGCCTACGACGTGAAGCCGATCATCGGGGTCGAGGCCTATGTCACCCCTGGGACGCACCGCAGCGACAAGACCCGGGTCAAGTGGGGTGAAGGCGGACGCGACGACGTGTCCGGCGGTGGCGCGTACACCCACATGACGTTGCTCGCTCGCAACAACAATGGGCTACACAACCTTTTCCGGCTCTCCTCGTTGGCCTCGATGGAGGGTTACTACTTCAAGCCGCGGATCGACCGCGAGATGTTGTCCACCTACAGCGGGGGCATGATTGCCACGACGGGGTGCGCTTCGGGTGAGATCCAGACCCGGTTGCGGCTCGGTCAGTACGAGCAGGCGGTCCAGGCCGCGGCCGACTATCGGGACATCTTCGGGGCCGAGAACTACTACTGCGAGCTGATGGACCACGATATCGAGGTCGAGAAGCGGGCCAAGAAGGATCTGCTGCGACTGGCCAAGGAGCTGAAGTTGCCGTTGGTGGCCACCAACGATCTTCACTACACCCGCCGTGAGGACTCCAAAGCTCACGCCGCCCTGCTGTGTGTGCAGTCCGGATCGACGATGCAAGACCCGAACCGGTTCAAGTTCGACGGCCAGGAGTACTACCTCAAGACGGCCGCCGAGATGCGGCACACCTGGCGCGAGTTCCCGCAGGCCTGCGACAACACTCTGGTCATCGCCGATCGGTGCAACGTCTCGTTCACCGAGGGCGAAGGACGCTTTATGCCGCGCTTTCCCTGCCCCGAGGGCGAGAACGAGACCAGCTGGTTCGTCAAAGAGGTGGAGAGCGGCCTACGGGTTCGATTCGGTGATTCGGTCCCGGAATATGCCCGCAAGCAGGCCGAGTACGAGACCGGAGTTATTGTCGACAAGGGGTATGCCGGCTACTTCCTAGTGGTCGCCGACTTCATCAACTGGGCTAAGCGCAACGGCATCCGGGTGGGGCCGGGCCGTGGGTCAGGTGCCGGGTCGATGTGCGCCTACGCGATGGGGATCACCGATCTCGACCCAATTCCACATGGCCTGATCTTCGAGCGCTTCCTTAACCCGGAACGTATGTCGATGCCCGACTTCGACGTGGATTTCGATGACCGACGCCGCGGTGAGGTGATCCGCTACGTCTCGCAGAAGTATGGCGAGGACCGTGTGGCCATGATCGTCACCTACGGGACGTTGAAGGCCAAGGCAGCGCTCAAAGACTCTGCACGCGTCATGGGATTTCCATTCTCAATGGGGGAGAAGCTCACCAAAGCGATGCCTCCATCAGTGATGGGAAAGGACATCACACTCAGCGGTATTCACGACCCGGAAGACAAGCGTCACGGCGAGGCTGAGGACTTCCGTCAACTGCTCAGCCAAGATCCCGAGGCAGCGCAGGTGTTCGAGACGGCTCAGGGAGTCGAGGGCCTGAAACGGCAGTGGGGCGTGCACGCCGCCGGTGTGATCATGTCCAGCGAGCCACTGATCGACATCATCCCGATCATGCGACGAGAGGCCGACGGGGCGATCATCACTCAGTTCGACTACCCGACCTGTGAGGCGCTCGGGTTGGTCAAGATGGACTTTCTGGGGTTGCGCAACCTGACGGTGCTCGACGACGCCATAGCTGGGGTAAAAATGAACACCGGGGCCCAGATCGACTTGGATGTGTTGTCCAAAGACCTGACCGACCCGGCCACCTACGCACTGCTCTCGGCCGGCGACACGCTCGGCGTATTCCAGTTCGATGGCGGGCCGATGCGGTCGTTGCTTCGGCTGATGCAGCCGGACAACTTCGAGGACATCTCGGCGGTCGGCGCACTGTATCGGCCCGGCCCGATGGGGGCCAACAGCCACACGAACTATGCGCTGCGCAAGAACGGCCGGCAGGAGGTGAGCTATCCCCACCCCGAGCTCGCTGAAGCCCTCGAGCCCATCCTCGGCACTACCTACGGCCTGATCGTGTACCAGGAGCAGGTCATGGAGATCGCTCAACGCCTCGCCGGTTACACGCTGGGCAAGGCGGACCTGTTACGCCGCGCGATGGGCAAGAAGAAACGTGAGGTGCTGGATGCCGAGTACGTCGGTTTCGAGGGAGGCATGCTTACTCGCGGATACTCAACGGCATCGATCAAGGCGCTCTGGGACGTTCTCGTACCCTTCTCTGACTACGCCTTCAACAAGGCCCATTCCGCGGCATACGGCCTGGTCTCCTACTGGACGGCTTACCTCAAGGCCAACTACCCGGCCGAGTACATGGCAGCACTGTTGACCAGCGTGCGCGATGACAAGGACAAGACGGCCATCTATCTGGGCGAGTGTCGACGGATGGGTATCGCGGTGCTACCCCCCGACGTTAACGAGTCGATCTCCAACTTCGCGGCCGTCGGTAAGGACATCAGGTTCGGGTTGGCTGCGATCCGCAACGTCGGGACTCACGTGGTCGGCGCCATCTACGACGCCCGACATGAGAAGGGCTCCTTTGTCTCCTTTGAGGACTTCCTACGCAAGTGCCCTGTGGTGGTATGCAACCGCCGCACCATCGAGTCGTTGATCAAGGCCGGCGCTTTTGACTCGCTGGGCCAGACCAGGCAGGGGTTGGTCAGCATCCACGAGCGCTACGTGGAGGCCTTGGTCGAGGAGAAGAAGCAGGAAGCCATCGGCCAAGACTCGCTGTTCGGTGGATTCGGCGGCTCAGCAGAAGACGCTGTGCAGTTGGTCACGCTGCCCCCGGTGCCCGACATCGAGTGGGAAAAGCAAGTTCTTCTCGCGTTTGAGCGCGAGATGCTCGGTTTGTATGTGTCCGACCACCCGTTGAACGGCATCGAACACATCCTGGCGGGACACGCCCAGGCCCCGATCTCGCACCTGAGCAGTGAGGATGGCCCGAGCGACGGTGACTTCGTGACTGTCGCCGGTCTGATCACCTCCCTAGCGCTGAAGCGCACCAAGAATGGTGACCCGTATGCCCGCGTGCTCGTGGAGGACATGGCCTCCTCGGTCGAGGTGGTCTTTTGGCCAAAGACCTACATGACCTGTTCGACCATGCTGGCCGAAGACACCGTCTGCGTCGTGCGCGGTCGATTGAAGAAGAGCGAGGACGGGATTGAGCTGATCGCGCAGGACGTGACCTTGCCGGACATCAAGACCGGCCCGCGGGGCCCTATCGTGGTCACAATGCCCTTGGGACGGGCCACCGACATGGTGGCCACCAGTTTGCGGGAGGTACTTGCCGAGCACCCCGGTGCGACCGAGGTACACGTGAAACTGATCAGCCCTGGGCGGTCGGTGCTGTTACAGCTGGAGGAATCGCTGCGGGTGACGGCTTCGCCGGAGCTTTTTGGTGACCTCAAGGCTCTGTTGGGCTCGGCCGCGGTCAATAGCGAGCGGTAGCAGGGCCGACCTTGGCTTCCCGCGGTGTCGTAGCGTGGAGCGGTGACCGACATGCACCTGCTCCCGCCTACGGCCCCCCGTCGCCGCCACGTCCGCGTTCATCACGGTGAAGAAGTGATCGACGAATACGAGTGGATGCGGGACAAAGAGGATCCGGAGTTGTTGGCCTACCTAGCGGCCGAGAACGCCTACACCGAAACGCGGACCAGACATCTGGAGGCGCTACGAGCCACCATCTTCGGTGAGATCACAAGCCACGTGCAGCAGAGTGACCTATCAGTTCCGGTACGTCACGGTGACTGGTGGTACTACACGCGCACGCAGGAGGGTGCGCAGTACCCGGTATTTGCCCGGGTGGCGACGCAGAGCAGTCCGGAACGTCCGCGCGTCGATGCCGAGGGCATCCCGACTGGCGAAGAGGTCATGCTGGACGCGAACGCTGAAGCATCCGACGAGGAGTTCTTCTCGCTCGGTGCTTTTGACGTCTCTCCCTCTGGGAAGCTGTTGGCCTACGCAGTGGACACAACTGGGGATGAGCGCTTCGACCTACGCGTGAAGGATCTGGCCACCGGAAGGCTGATCGATGTCGCCGTACTGGGCATCGGCTATGGCGTGGCGTGGGCAGCCGGGGATGACTACATTTTCTATACCAGGGTTGATGATGCGTGGCGCCCCCATCAGGTATGGCGGCACGAAGTGGGGAACGGCTGCCAGCAGGACGTCATGGTGTATCACGAGGCCGACGAGCGGTTCTGGCTCGGCCTGGGCACCTCCCGCGATGATCGCTACATCGTCATCGGTCTTGGCAGCAAGAACACCTCCGAATTCTGGCTGCTGTCAGCGAGTTCGCCTACGGAGGCGTTTACGGTCATCGCGCCTCGGTCCGAGGGCGTCGAGTATGACGTTGAGCCGGCGGGAGACCGGCTGTGGATCGTGCACAACCGGGATCACCCCGACTTTGAGCTGGCCTATGCCCCCGTTGGCTGCGCGACCACCGACCAATGGCACAGCGTGCTACCCGGCCAGGACGGGGTCCGAGTGTGCGGCGTGGATGCCTTTGCAACCCACCTGGCGGTCGCGACCCGGCGTTCAGGTCTGGCCGAGGTCGAGGTCATCCCCCTAGGCCGCGATGGTGAGGCTGATGTCGAGCGGAAGTTCTTGGTGCCCGTCGATGAGCCCATCTACACCGTCGAGGTCGGCTCCAACCCGGACTATGCGGGCACGTCGTTGCAGGTGCGGGTCGAGTCGATGGTCACGCCGGCCTCGATCTTCGAGCTTGATATCAACACCGGAGCGATGACGCTGCTCAAACGCAAGCACGTTCCGGGAGGATATGAGCCGAACAGCTATGTCCAGCGACGGCTATGGGCCCAGGCTGCCGATGGCACATCGATCCCCATCTCGCTGGTGGCTCACCGCGAGGTGAACCCGGATGGCTCCGCGGCCGGGGTGTTGTACGGGTACGGTGCCTACGAGATCTGTGTCGACCCCTCCTTCTCCGCCGCTCGGCTGTCGTACCTCGACCGCGGAGTCGTGTATGCCGTCGCGCACGTCCGGGGGGGTGGTGAGATGGGACGTTCCTGGTACGAAGGCGGAAGGATGGAGCACAAGACCAATACCTTCACCGATTTCGTGGCGTGTGCCGATCATCTGCTGGACGTGGGGTGGGTGGCGCCGGGCCGACTGGGAGCTGTTGGAGGGTCCGCAGGAGGACTGCTGATCGGCGCAGCGATCAACCTCGCGCCAGACCGCTTCCGGGCTGTGCACGCGGCGGTGCCTTTTGTTGATGCGCTCACCACCATCCTGAAGCCAGAGCTGCCGTTGACCGTCGTGGAATGGGAGGAGTGGGGCGACCCGCTGCACGATGTGACGGTGTATGAACGGATGCGCGGGTACACGCCATACGAAAACGTCTCGGCGGCGACCTACCCCGCGATCCTGGCGACGACCGGCCTCAACGACACTCGGGTGTACTACGTCGAACCGGCGAAGTGGGTTGCTCGGCTACGAGGTCTGGTTGACAACGATCCCGCCGAACGCCCCATCATGCTGAAGACCGAGATGGTCGCCGGGCACGGTGGCAAGACCGGCCGGTATGACGCCTGGAAGGACACTGCCTTCGAGATGGCCGTCATGCTGGATCAGTTGCAGGCCACAGGAGGGCAGGACCCCGGGTAGTCATGGCACGGTAGCCGTAGTCATGGCAAGGTAGCCCCATGGCTGATGCGACCACGATCGTCTTGTTCGGTGCGACCGGTGACCTGTCCAAGCGCAAACTCCTGCCCGGGCTGCTGCATCTCTTTCAAGCGAAGCTGCTCGACGACCTTCGCGTCGTGGGGTCCTCACTGGAGGACATGACCAACGACGAGTTTCGGGAGCTGGTGAAGTCGGCATGTCTGGAGTTCAACACGCGTGACACCGAGGCTGACGTTTTGGAGGACTTCCTCAAGCACGTCGACTATGTGCCGCAGACTGCCGGGGCTCCGGCGTTGGGTAAGGCGGTGCGGGCTGCTGAGAAGAAGCTCGACGGTGACTCCCCACGCCGGTTGCATTACCTTTCCGTGCCGCCCAAGGCCGCCCTGGATGTGGTCCAGATGCTGTACGACGCCAAGTTGGTGGAGCGAGCCCGGATCGTCATGGAGAAGCCTTTCGGCACCGACTTAGCTTCCGCCCGGAGTCTCAACGCTCGGTTGCACGAAGTCTTCGATGAGGACCAGATCTTCCGTATCGATCACTTCCTGGGCAAGGAAGCTGCACAGAACATCCTGGCCTTCCGCTTTGCTAATGGGCTGTTCGAGCCCATTTGGCATCGAAACCACATCGACCACATTCAGATCGACGTTCCAGAGACCTTGGGCCTGGAGACTCGGGCGGCGTTCTTCGAGGGCACCGGCACCTATCGTGACATGGTGGTGACCCATCTGTTCCAGGTTCTCGCCTTCACCGCAATGGAGCCCCCCACGGCACTGGAGCCGCACGCCATCAGTGAAGAGAAGAACAAGGTATTCCGCTCAATGATGCCCATCGAGCCAGGCAACGTGGTGCGTGGTCAGTACGCCGGATATCTCGACGAGCCCGGGGTCGATCCCGAATCCGACACCGAGACCTTTATCGCAGTGAAATGCTACATAGATAACTGGCGGTGGGCGGGGATACCCTTCTATCTGCGAACTGGCAAGAAACTGGCAGAAGGGGCGCGGATCATCTCGATCGCCTTTCGCGAACCGCCCAAGTCGATGTTCCCAGCCGGGTCCGGCATCGGAGATCGCGGGCCAGATCACCTCACCTTCGACTTGGCCGATCGCACCCGTATGTCGCTGTCGTTCTACGGGAAGAAGCCAGGCCCTGGGATGCGGCTCGATAAGCTCTCGATGCAGTTCGCCATGCAGGACACTGACTGGTCGGGCGCAGTGCTGGAAGCCTATGAGCGGCTGATCATCGACGCCGCCAAAGGGGACCGCACCCTGTTCACGACCGCGCAGGGCATCGAACGGCTCTGGGAGATTTCCACCGAGCTGTTGGAAGATCCGCCGGTCGTCCGACCGTACGAAGAAGGTTCGTGGGGGCCGAACCAAGTCCACCAGTTGATTGCCCCGTTCACCTGGCGGCTGCCGTTCGAGCGCAAGTGGCGATCGACGAAGAATAAATGAACCTACCAACCCACGGGGCCGCTTCACCCTGGGCGGAAGGTCGACGGCCGGTGGAAAGCCCGAAAAGTACTCCCTGCCTCAGAGCCGTCCGACCAGTGCCACCAGGGGCCCCGAGGAGCCACATGTCCTTCCAACACGGCTTAGTCATGCGCCGCCAAGCCCGGGCGCCGCTCGGTGGGTCCGGACGTGGATCGGACGTCTGCTTCGTCCGCCACGGCGCTGCCGGGTCAGTGTCGTCGCCGCCGGCTTCAATCGATGGCTGCCGTAAAGGGGTGTCGACGGCAGGTTAAAACGAGGGGGCACTGGTCCGTGCGGTCCTCAACTCGATGCTGCATTGCCCGGACGAGGCAGACGAGCAGGCCCGTACGATGCTTTCATGTCACCGGCACCGCAGGTCCTCCTGGGAATCAGCGGGAGTCTGCGCCGCGACTCCCTCAATACCCGACTCCTCGCGCGCGCTGGCAGCCAAGCGTCCCACGGGATCCGATTCGAGACCTTCGACCAGCTCGGCGAGCTCCCGCACTTCTGCCAAGACCTCGAGGACAACACACCCGCCATGGTGACGGCCCTGCGGGCTGCCATCGAATCAGCCGATGCGATCCTGGTCGCCTCCCCGGAGTACAACAGTGCGATGCCGGGAGTGCTCAAGAACGCGCTGGACTGGGCCTCTCGTCCCGCTGGCCGCAGCGTGCTCGCCGACAAACCGGCCGCTGTGCTCGGGGCCAGTCCCGGGAGGTTTGGTGCAGTGCGTGCCCAGGCCGAGGTCCGCAAGGTTCTCCGCGCGATTGGCGCGGATGTGATGGACAGTGAGTTTCCACTGGTGCGAGCCCACCAGGCATTCGACGGCGAGGGCCGGCTTGCGGACAGCGACCTCGATGATTCGCTGGCCGAGTTCATGGCGACGCTGGTGCGACACGCGGGGTTGGCCACGGTGGCCGTCAGCCCCCAGTACGTCAGCGATTCGGCGGCCTACAGCAGACAGTGCCAGCACGTCACCTCCTGAGCGACACAGCACAGCGCGGTGCTGGATCGGCCCTGGACCAGGGCTGCACCATCGCCGAGCTCTAGGCGGCTGAGTCTGATGACCGGGCCGACTGGCTCACCGAGCCACAGCAAACCGAGACCGGCGACTGAGAACTCGCCGAGACGCAAACAATGAACCTGCTCAGTGAGCATCGCTTTCGGAGGTCCTGACCAAGCGCGGTCGCAGGTGGTCTAGTTGCGGCCCGAATCACAGGACCTGTCGGACTTACCGGGACAAGTCATTGACCGTCCGCGACGGTCTCCAGATCCAGCGACGCCTGCCGCCAGTAGATCAACATGGCCAAGAACCCCGGGAACAAGAAGATGTAGAGCGGGAACGCCCACTCGGCGAAGGTCCAATCTTGGATGGTCAAGAGCGTGATGGCACCGCTCAGGGACATGAGTACAAAAAAGAGCGGATGCTCGGTGTAGGGGTGTGTGACAGTCTTCCGAACCGTCGGGAGAGCAGCCAGCGCGTCGGCTGCGATGGACAGGACGATCGCGACGGCCGCGGACTGGGTGATGCCCCAGCCCACGAGGGCTAGACCGGAGAGCCCGCCGCAAGCCCAGTCCAGGGCACCCAGCCTCCAATACGAACCCTTCGTAGCGTACGAAGCGATAAAGACGAGAAGTGGTCCCAGCGCGACGCTAAAGGTCATCAGGCCACGCAAACCCACACCTTCGTCCAGCTCAGCGGCGAACACCACAGCCGGGGCGATCGCCCACAACAACCAGGACGCTCGGTTGGGCTGGACCTGTCCGGAAAGAACCTTGGTGAGGTAGTGCACGCTGCCAACCAGGTTCAGTAGTACCGCCAGAAACACGAAGCGCTCATCAAGCATGCGACCTCCCCTTTCGGGACTGCCGGACCGACGAAGACGTGGGCAACATGGACCGGCCTCGTGCGCTCGATGTCGGCGATGGTCTTGAACGGGCCTTCGTGGAACACGGTTGCCCGGATGCATTCGGCTTTGTAGAGGCCGTTGATCGTCTCACTGAGACGAATTGATCACCGACAGAAACCGACGCCGCCCACGCCTCGACGGGCCGGTTGCCCCCGGTCCCGCAATGCGGACACCCACGTTGACGGTAGTCACTGACCCTCAACGCACGGGGAGCACTCGAAACATCTATGGGCATCTGTGGCCGGACGCAGATGAGCCCGCACGGGCCGCCGTGTCGCTCGTCATGGCGGCCCGTGCGGACTCGGTGCGGACTACAGGCACTGTAGTCCGCTGACCTGCGAGTCTGCCTACAGGTCGAAGTACAACTCGAACTCGTGAGGGTGCGGACGAAGGCGAATCGGGTCGATCTCATTCATCCGCTTGTAGTCGATCCAGGCGGCGATGAGGTCTTCGGTGAACACATCGCCTTCGGTGAGATAGACGTGATCGGCTTCCAAGGAGTCGAGCACGTCTACCAGTGATGCGGGGACCTGTCCGATGTTCTCCAACTCGGCCGGCGGCAACTCGTACAGGTCTTTGTCAACCGGCTCCGGCGGTTCGATCCGGTTCTTGATCCCATCCAGGCCAGCCATCAACTGGGCGGCGAAGCACAGGTAGGGGTTCGAGGAGGGGTCGGGGACGCGGAACTCGACCCTCTTGGCTTTGGGAGAGTCCCCGGTGATCGGGATCCGTACGCAAGCCGAACGGTTGCGGGCAGAGTAGACCAGGTTGACGGGCGCCTCATAACCGGGGACCAACCGGTGGTAGGAGTTCATGGTCGGATTCGTGAACGCCAACAAGGACGGAGCGTGTCGGAGCAAGCCACCGATGTACCAGCGAGCCACGTCCGAGAGGCCGCCGTATCCCGACTCGTCGTAGAAAAGCGGCTCGCCGTCCTTCCACAAGGACTGGTGCGTGTGCATTCCAGAGCCGTTGTCTCCGAAGACCGGTTTGGGCATGAAGGTGGCTGTCTTGCCTGCGGCCCAGGCACTGTTCTTGACCACGTACTTGAACTTCATCATGTCGTCGCCTGCCTGCAGCAACGTGTTGAACTTGTAGTTGATCTCTTGCTGACCTGCGGTGCCGACCTCGTGGTGGGCACGCTCAACCGCTAGACCGACCTGGCCCAGTTTCAGAGTGATCTCGTCGCGGATGTCAGCAAAGTGATCCACCGGAGGCACGGGGAAGTAGCCACCCTTGTAACGCGGCTTGTAGCCGCGGTTGCCGCCTTCTTCGGCGCGGCCGGTGTTCCAGGCTGCCTCGACCGAATCGATGTAGTAGTAGCTGGCGCTCTGTTTGGTCTCGAAACGCACGTCGTCGAAGACGTAGAACTCCGCCTCCGCTCCGAAGAACGCAGTGTCGGCGATGCCGGTCGAGCGCAGGTACTCCTCGGCCTTGAGCGCGATCTGACGGGGGTCCCGGGCATACGGCTCATCGGTGAACGGGTCGACGATCGAGAAGTTCATGATCAACGTCTTGTTGACCCGGTAAGGGTCGACGAAGGCCGTGCTGGGGTCCGGGATCAACTTCATGTCGGATTCGTGGATCGCTTGAAAACCGCGAATCGAGGAACCATCGAACATCTGACCGGTCTCAAAGGCGTCCGCGTCGAACGCCTCCGCCGGTACGTTGAAGTGCTGCATCACACCGGGCAGGTCACAGAAACGCACGTCAACGAACTTGACGTCCTCCTCTTTGATGAAGTCGAGGGCTTCCTGGGCGCTGCTGAACATCGATCCTCCTGAAAGTGGGCGTCGGGCCTTCGGCGTTCGACCCTGCAGCCACCATCCTATGGAGGGGGCGTTTCGCACCCATCACCCAGGTGTTTCCGGAGTGTTACGCACAGTTAGTCTCACGTGGTGAGCGATACGCAGGACTACCCCGGCCGGAGCTTGGGTCTGCCCGAGGTGGGGCCGGGGTCGATGGCGAGTTTCGGTCGCCGGCTGGTCGCGATCTTTATCGACTGGACGCTCGCCCAGATCATCGTGCTAGCGCTCTTCGGCGTCGGTTGGGGTGCCACCGGAGCGGCCGCTTTCGCGCCGCTCGCGGTCTTTGCCGGGCTCAATGTCGCGCTGATCCCGCTTTTCGGTGCAACCCCGGGCCATCGCCTACTCGGGCTACAGGTGGTCCGCCTTGCCGCCGACGACACGAGGCAACCGCAAGCCTGGCTGGCGACCATTCCGAGGATTGTCGACGTGACCGTGCGCACTGCCTTGCTGTGCCTGGTGCTCCCCGCGCTCATCTGGGACCGAGACGGTCGCGGTTACCATGACCGGGCTGCAGGCACACTGATCCTGCGACGGCCTCAGAGACGCTGATCAGCCAGTTCGCGACAGGCCGAGATCATTATCGCCAGGGATCCGCGACCCGTTGTGCGGAGTCCGCCCCCGATATGTGATCAGTCGTGGCACTCTAGCGACCTCGCATCGACTTGCGATCCACCCGGGCCTTTCGCGGGTCGACTCCGGCAGGGACCGGCGGCTTGCTGGCACCGATCGCCTTCAGACGACGCTGGACGGCGATCGCTTCATCCTTGCTGATCTTCTTGTCCAACTTGTTCATCGTGCGGACCAGTTTGGACAAGCGGACCTCCTCCTCGCCCTGGCCCACTCGGATCAGATGAACGGGCACCGCGTCCCCCGTGGCGCGAGTCGCCCGCCGCTTTTCGGCTTGAGACAAGCGCAGAGCAGGGCCTTTGGGCCCCTCATTGATCAATACCACGCCGGGACGGCCAACGGCACGAAACACCATGGCCGCATTGTGCAGATCACGCATACCGCGCACCTTGCCGCCGGACTCCGCGGCGATCGGCTCCTTGTCGTAGAACCAGCCACGGCGCAACGAACCGAGGACGGCCCCGGTTGCTCCTGGTTGTCCTTCGATCTGCGCGAAGGCAGCCTTCTCTGCCCGTCTGCTGAGCACAATCAAGGCGGCTAAGAAGGCAGAAGGGATACCGAGGATGAGGAAGTAGATGATCTGGTCGAAGTACCACCCGGCCAACAGCGCAACCAGGATGACGGCGAGCGAGGCCAACGCCATCCACCACACCGCAGACGGGTCGTTCTTGCGGGTCATGGTGAAGACTTGCCGCATCTGCGCGATGCGCCCGACCTTGTCGGGGTTCTTCTTGCGTCGCCTTCCGAAGCGGCGGCGCTTCGAGTCAGGGTTCTGCGGGTTACCTGATGCGTTCGCGGAGCGTGCGGCCATGTGGCTCAGGATACGGGGGTCGCACGACGAGCGACCAACGCTGACGCCTCTTGGCGGGCTGGGGAGTCAGCCTTGAGGGACAGATGCGACAAGTGTTCGGGTATTGGGCGACCCCACTGACGCATGGCTTGGGCCCACAGGCGTCCAGCGCGATAGCTACTGCGAACCAGCGGCCCTGCCATGACCCCCTTGTATCCCATCTGCGTGGCGACTTCGCTCCAATGCACGAACTCTTCCGGCTTGACCCAGCGCTCCACCGGGTGATGCCGCGCGGAGGGACGAAGGTACTGCGTAATGGTGATCAGATCGGTGCCCGCCTCGTGCAGATCCCGTAGCGCCTGCTCGATCTCGTGCTCTTCTTCTCCCATGCCCAAGATCAGGTTGGATTTGGTGACCAGTCCAGCTTCGCGGCCCATCGTGATGACGTCGAGGGAGCGGGCATAGGTGAAAGCCGGTCGGATGCGCTTAAAAATGCGCGGGACAGTCTCCACGTTGTGCGCGAACACCTCCGGGGCGGCCTCGATGACCTGGCCTACCAGCTCGGGCACCCCGTTGAAGTCGGGGATCAGAATCTCCACCCCGGTGCCGTTGTTGAGAGCATGGATGCGCCGGATGGTCTCGGCATACAGCCATGCCCCGCCGTCCACGAGGTCATCGCGGGCGACTCCGGTCACTGTGGCATACCGTAGCTGCATCTGAGCCACTGACTCCGCGACCCGGCGCGGCTCATCGGCATCGAAGTCGGCAGGCTTCCCGGTGTCGATCTGGCAGAAGTCGCAACGACGAGTGCACTGCTCGCCACCGATCAGAAAGGTCGCTTCACGGTCTTCCCAGCACTCGAAAATGTTGGGGCACCCAGCCTCTTGGCAAACCGTATGTAGGCCCTCGCCTTTGACCAGTGAGCTCAGCGCGGTGTACTCCGGCCCCATCTTCGCGGTTGTCCGAATCCATTCGGGCTTGCGCTCAATGGGGGTTTCGCTGTTGCGAGCCTCGACCCGCAACATGCGGCGCCCTTCGGGTGCGACGGTCACGTGCTGCCTCCTGGACGATGAGTGTGGTCGAACCGATGTCATGCTCCCACAGAGAACACCGGCGCCGTCCAGGGTATGCCCTGAGCTAGGCCGATACCGCGGCGGTGCTCTCCCCCCGCTGGGGCCCACCGACCGTGTCGTCCAGAACGCGTCGCAGGTGATGCTCCACCCGCGGCAACACCTCGGGCACACTGACCCGAGAGCCGATCTCACGCGTGAGCGACGTCACCCCCGCGTCAGGGATCCCACAGGGAACGATGGGTTCCGCCCACCCGAGGTCGCAATCGCAGTTCAAGGCGAACCCGTGCATCGTGACGTCCTGGCTGACTCGGATGCCGATTGCCCCGACCTTGCGATCGGAATCGCCATCGGCACCCATCACCCACACTCCGCTGCGTCCATCGACCCGCGTCGCTTCGAGACCGAAATCAGCACAGACCCCGATCATCACCTCTTCCAGACGACGCACATGAGCCACCACGTCAACCGGTGACGGCAACCGGACGATCGGGTAGCCGACCAACTGACCAGGTCCATGCCAGGTGATCTTTCCGCCGCGGTCGACGTCGATGACCGGCGTGCCGTCGCGTGGCCGCTCGTGCTCCTGCGTTAGTTTGCCGGCGGTATAGACGGCCGTGTGCTCCAACAACAGGACGGTGTCTTCCTGGTGGGTGGCGGCCACCGAGGCGTGCACACGCCGCTGCAGCCGCCAGCCCGCTGTGTAGTCCACCGTGTTGGGTGCGAAACCCACGTGCTCAAAGCGCATGGAGCAACCCTACGGCCATCGTGCCTGTGGATAACTCCTGCGACGCCCGCGGACGATGCGTCATGCTCGGCTCATGCTCTCCCGTGGCGAGGTCAGTGAACGCGATGACGTGCCCTCGTTGGTCGTGCCGGGATATGAGGTGTTTGCTCAGCGCGGTTCCCCGCTGCAGTGGCATGGCCGACGCGTTGGCGATGGTCGGAACGTGACTTTGATATGCCTGCCCACCCAGGGTTGGGAGGCCCGGACGCGGCAACAGGCTGTGAACGTGACCGCAGCTCTCTCGCGCGTCCACCATCGCCACCTGCTCGGTCTGTATGACGTCATCCCAGATGTCCGGGGGCCCCACGGCGATGTCTTTCTCGTCATCGTCACGGCCAGGATCGGGGATGGGTCGCTGATGACGACCTTGGCCGAACGCGGCCGCCTGTCGGCAGCGGAGGCCGTCACAGTACTGATCCCCATCGGGCAGGCGCTTGCGGCGATGCACGAAGGGGGTCACGTGCATGGATGGCTGAGAGCAGAGGTGGTGGTCTTCACTGCAGACGGTATGCCGTTGCTGGCGCCTTCGTGGATGGACACCACGCAGTGGGTAGGGGAGTCAGGAGGTGGCGATGGAAGTATCGCCCCCGAGGTGGTGGAGGGTTTCCAAGCAACTCTGGAGTCGGACTGCTACGGGTACGCGGCCCTGATCTGGTCGACGCTGACGGGTGGCCGCCCGGGCTCGGGGGTAACCCGAGGGGAGCTGGAGGAGCTGGCGCCCGCTAGCTCCCCGGCCCTGAGTCGCGCCGTCAGCCGGGCCTTGTCCCCTGACTCCTCCCAGCGGCCGCCTTTGGAGGAGCTGCTGGGGTGTCTGCAGGGACTTGCGCGCCCCGAACCGATCGAGATGGGTGCTGCGGATGTCGCCGGCGGTGTGCCCAGTCAGATCAGGGCGAGGGCGCGTACCGCCGCTCTGAGACCAGGGCGCCGCGAGCCTTCCCGTCCTCGTCATCGTCAGCCGCGGTCATGGGCAAGGGCCGCAGTTACGGCCATGGCGCTGATCATGCTGTTGACCAGCGGCGCGATTGCTTTAATGCAGATGGATTCGGTGACCTTCGGACGGGAGATGACATCGAAGGTGACTCACGGCGCTCTGCCAAAGGCCCTGGAGACGGACGGTGGTCTGCGTGGGCACCCTGTCGATGGGGTTAGCGGCGAGCGGAGGCTCTCAATCGTCCAAGATCTTCTCGATGCCCGAGCTGAGGCCTGGGTCAGCGGTGATGTCGAGCGGTTGGCGCAGGCCCACGCGGCCGGCTCGCCCGCGATGGCGGCCGATAGGGAACGTCTCCTCGCCGCCGGTGCCACCGGCGACCATTTGCAGGGCCTTCGCTTCACCGCCAGCCGAGGAGTGGTGGCGCCATCGGCTTCAGCGGCATCCTTGGTGCCAAAACCCGACGCGCGGGAGCAGATCACGAGCGGTGACCCGGCGTCCTTCGCCATGCTTCTCACCGTGCATCGGGAAGCTACGACGGTCATCACAGAAGGGGGCCAGGAGACTACTGTGCCGGCCACGACGGACCGTGTGAGGGTGACAGTGGTCCGGCAAGGTGGGGTGTGGAGGTTCTATGAGTGGACGTGACGGGACGTCCCCTGACCACCCGACACTGAGGTTGATCGCATGGTCCCTAGATGGTGTCATCCTGGGTTTTTGTGGGCTCGGACTCCGAGCTCGTCGGCGCTGAGCTCTCCTCAGAACGAGCATCGCTCGCGCCATCGGAGTCGTCGGGTGGTTCGGCGGTTCGCTCGGTGAGCCATGTCATGGCAGCGTCCAGCTCGGCATGATCCCAGCTGAAGCCAGCCTCTGACAGGACGGTGGGTAGCGCCCGCTGGCTGCCCAGGATGTCGCCTGCCATCTCGCCCAGAGCCACGCGAAGCGCAATGGTCGGAGCGGGCAGGACGGCCGGGCGCCGCAGGGCTTCCCCCAACGCCTTCACAACCTCGACCTGCTGGTCTGGGGTCGGGGCGGCCAGGTTGACCGGGCCGGTGATTTGGGGATGATCCACCAGGAAGAGTAAAGCCCTGATCTGGTCATGCAGGGTGATCCAGGCCCAGTACTGCTTGCCGGATCCCAGGGGACCAGCGAGCCCGAACTTCGCCAAGGGCAACATTCGTCCCATCGCTCCGCCTGACGGCGAGAGCACGATGCCGGTGCGTGCAAAGGCCACCAAGGCGCCGGCTTGCCGCGCGCTCCACGTGGCGGCCTCCCAGTCTCGGCAAACCTCAGCAAGGAAGCCCTCGCCCAGCCCCGAGTCCTCGGTCAGCACGTCGGAGCCGCGGTCGCCGTAGTAGCCGATCGCTGAGCCGGAGATGAGCCGAACGGCGGGTCGCGCGGCCACAGCTGCCGCCACCGCTTCGGTGCCATCAACGCGGGAGGCCCGGATGGTCTCCTTGTACCTCGAGGTCCACCGGTGGTCACCAATCCCGGCGCCGGCGAGGTGGACCACCGTGTTGACTCCGTCAAGAATGGCGACGTCGAACTCACGCTGCTGCGGGGCCCACTGGGCCTCACGCACACCGTCTTCGAGCCCTTCCGTTCGGGGTTGGCGACGCACGACATGGATGACATGGTCACCCCGATCTCGGAGTGCCTGTGACAGCGCAGCCCCAATCATCCCGGACGAGCCGGTGATGGCGACGCAACGAGGCTCATCGTGATCTTGGCTCATGATTCACTCTTCTTCTGCACTTCTTTGCCTCTTCTACACCTCGAACGACGCATCTTCGAGTCGCGTCTTCATAGTCGTCAAGAAGCGGGCCGCGTCAGCGCCGTCGACGATTCGGTGGTCGTAGGTCAGAGCCAGATAGATCATGGAGCGAATTGCGATCGTCTCCTGCCCATCAGTATCGGTGTGCACAACCGGGCGTTTCACGACCGAGCCGGTGCCGAGGATACCTACCTGGGGTTGATTGAGGATCGGGGTGTCGAACAGCGCTCCTCTGCTGCCGGTGTTGGTAAGCGTGAACGTGCCGCCGCCCAAGTCGTCCGGGCCGATCTTGTTGCTGCGGGTTCGCTCCGCCAGCTCGGCGATCTTGCGGGCCAGCCCAGCAATGTTGAGGTCGCCGGCGTCCTTGATGACGGGAACGATCAGTCCCTTCTCGGTATCAACCGCGATGCCCAGGTTCTCGCGGGCATGGAAAGTCACCTCGTCACCATCGATGCTGGAGTTGACCATGGGGTGTTGCTTCAGGGCCTCGATCGCAGCGAGAGCAAAGAACGGCATGAACGACAGCTTGACGCCTTCGCGCTCCAAGAAATCGGCCTTGGCGGCTGCGCGAAGCCGGGCCACCTTGGTGACGTCAACCTCAACTACCGTCGTGAGCTGAGCACTGACCTGCAGTGACTCAACCATGCGCGTGGCGATGACCTTGCGCAGGCGAGACATCTTCTCTGTCTTGCCCCGCTTGGCGTCCGCGTCCGCGCCCGGTTGGGCGGCACCGCTGCTCGAACTCGGCGTACCTCTTGTGGGCTCGGGTGCAGCAGACTCCTTCGACGCTGTGCCCGAGGCGGACTCAGCCGCAGTCCTGTCAGACTCAGCTTTCGCAGACTCAGCCGCCGCCCTGTCAGACTCAGCCTTGGCGGTCTCGGCCGCCTTGGCTGCGTCCAGAACATCCTGCTTTCGGATCCGGCCACCGACCCCGGTGCCTTCGATGCTGTTGAGGTCGACATCGTGCTTAGCCGCAAGCTTACGGACCAGAGGTGTTACGTATGCGCTGACGTCGGCTGAACTCTCGGTGGAGTCGCTAGGAGCATCTTCTTTGTCGGTGCTCTCAGCATCTTCCTTGTGGGCACTTCCGCCGCCGGCGTTCTTCTCAACGGACTCTTCCCCGGCTTCTTCATGCAGCTTTTGCTCGGAGGCCAGATCTTCATCCCCTGAGTCGACCTCGACGTCACTCTCGGAATCGCTGTGGTCGGGCTCGGTGTCACCCTTCGAACCGGCATCACCGGTAGATCCAGCTTCCCCTCCAACTACAGCTAGGTCTCCACCGACCTCGACGACGTCATCCTCAGCAGCGAGGATCTTGGTCAGTTTGCCGGCTACCGGCGAGGGGATCTCGGTGTCCACTTTATCGGTGGAGACTTCGAGGAGTGGCTCATCGACCTCGACCTCGTCGCCCTCCTCCTTCAGCCACCGAGTCACGGTGCCCTCCGTCACAGACTCGCCGAGAGCGGGCATGGTGACCGTCTCCCCACCACCACCACCACCATCACCGGAGCCGGAGCCGGACGGGGACCCCCCTGCGTCGCCCGAACCAGCATCGCTCGCACCGTGGTCGCTGTCGCCGCTGCTCTCCTGGTCACCGGTGTCGACGTCACTGCTGCTGTCGTCGTCGCCGCCGTCGTCCTCATGGGCGGAATCCTCGGTCTCGGACTCCTGTGCGCTCGTGTCATCACCGCCGCTCTCCTCCTCCGGTGCACCATCGCCAACGACAGCTAGGTCGCCGCCGACCTCCACAACGTCGTCCTCTTCGGCGAGGATCTCTTGCAGGACGCCCGCAACAGGTGACGGGATTTCGGTGTCGACCTTGTCCGTCGAGACCTCGAGCAATGGCTCGTCGACCTCGACCTCGTCGCCGACGCTCTTCAACCATCGGGTGACGGTGCCTTCGGTGACGGACTCGCCCAGAGCCGGCATGCTCACGCGTTCGGACATTTTCAGGTCTCCTCCTGGTGGGGATTGGCAGTCTAGTTGTGCATTCCGGTTTTGTGCATGCGCCTAGCTATGCGAGTGCAGCGGCTGGCCGGCCAGCGCCATATGTGCCTCACCGACCGCCTCGTTCTGAGTTGGATGAGCGTGGACCAAAGCGGCTACCTCTGCGGGCAGGGCTTCCCAATTGACGATCAACTGAGCCTCACCAGCTTGCTCTGACATCCGAGCACCGATCATGTGGACCCCGAGTACCGGGCCCTCGGGGGCGGCAGAGACCACTTTGACGAATCCCGTGGTCTTCAGAATCTGAGACTTCCCGTTGCCTGCCAGATTGAGTTCGGCAACGTGAGCGCCGCCGAACTGTGCGCGTACCTCAGCCTCGGTCGCGCCCACGGATACCACCTCGGGGTCGCTGTAGGTCACCCGTGGGATCCCTGACTCGTGGATGGGAGTGGGGTCACCTCCGGCGAGCTGCTCTGCAACGAAGATACCCTGTGCAAATCCTCGATGAGCCAACTGCAGGCCGGGGACGATGTCGCCCACGGCGTACACGCCCTCGACGGTAGTGCGCAAACGGTCGTCGGTGCGCACGAAGCCGCGGTCCAAGTGCACACCCACGTCCTCAAAGCCCAGGTCGTCAGTGACCGGGGCTCGGCCGATTGCCACGAGCACGAGATCGGCGCTGAGAACCGATCCGTCACTGAGGGTGAGACTGGCCTGGTCGTTGGTCGTCTGGGTCGAGGATGCGCTGACTCCGGTCATGACCGAAATGCCCCGCTTGCGGTAGGCCCGGCGTAGAGCCTGGCTAACGGCTGCATCTTCGTGGGGGATCAAGTGCTCAGCAGCTTCGATCACAGTGACCTCGGAGCCGAAAGAACGATAGATGGACGCGAACTCGACCCCGATGACGCCGCCGCCGAGAATGACCACGCGCTCCGGCACCTGCTCGAGATTCATGGCTTGGTCGCTGGTGACTATGGGACCACCGATCGGGATGTCCGCCAACTGTCGAGCTCTCGACCCAGTGGCAAGCACCACGGCGCTGCCCTGGATCTCCCGCCCCTTGACGTGCACCGTGTTCGCTGAAGTCAGCCGCCCGTGACCGCTGACCATGTCGATGCCGGCCGAGTCGACCAAACCCTGCAAACCCTTGTGCAGCCGCCCGACGACGCCATCTTTGTAACGGTGAACGGCCGGCATATCGATTCCCTCGAAATGCGCCTGGACGCCGAATGAGGTGGCCGCACGTGCCAGATCGGCAACTTCGGCGGAGTGCAACATGGCCTTCGTCGGGATGCACCCGCGGTGCAGGCATGTGCCACCCAGCTTGGCCTTCTCGATCAGCGCCACGCGACGTCCGAGTTGTGCACTGCGCAGCGCACAGGCATATCCGCCGCTGCCGCCACCGAGAATCACTGCGTCGTACTTTGCTGGAGATCCGGCCGAGGTGGACATAGCGGCATCTTGTCATCTCCGTGCCTGTGATGGGCACCGTGACCAACCTGGCGCCTCTGGGCTAGGCCAAGGTCAGTGGTCTAGCCTTCGACCTATGACGTGGTGGCGACGCAAGCGAGGCGCCGGCGGGCCCGGGCCAGGTTCGACCGGGAGTGGTGGACCACGCGGACGCACCGACGGGCCCGACATGAACATCGATCTGTCAGCAGTGCGGACGTATGCCACGAGTTTTGTCAGTACTCGCCGGGGCGTGGAGGGCTACGTGGAGCCGGCCACCAACATCAGCACGACGACCTTGGTCCTGATCGCTCACGACGGCGAATGGACTCGGCGAGCAGTCGGAAGTCCTGCGGCCGCATTCGGTATGTGCCGCGAGCTCGGGATTCCGGTCTATGACGTCAACCAGATCGGCTACCCGGCGAGGATGCGAGAGTGGTCTCGTCGCCAGCGTGACCAATAAAGCATGGCCCAGCCGTGCTGGAGGCTGTCAGACTGATGTCGTTGCAACCGTCGAGAGGGTCACCCATGGCAGAGAAACAGCCGAACGAAAGCGACGATCGGGCGGACGTCAAACGCAAGTTCCGCGAGGCGCTGGGCAAGAAGCACGCGCATGGCGGAGCCGATGTCTCTGATAACGGCGATCAGGGGAAGGTGGCGGCTGCGCGAGAGGCCAAGACCAGCGGCGCTCAGCAGATGTTCCGCCGTAAGAGCGGCTGAGTCCCCACCGCCGCCCACCTGTCCCACCCGGGACCGGCCACATGCCGGCTGGTCCCGGCTCTATGACGTCCTCGCTGCGTGGCTCCGGGCGAACTCGATCAAGGCACGAACGCCTGCCCCCGTGCCCCCCTTGGGCGTGTACCCATAGGCGCCTTTGTTGTTGAAACCAGGTCCAGCGATGTCGAGATGGACCCAAGGCAACGAAGCACCGGTCGCGTCCTTCCCGATGAACTCGGCAAGGAACGTGGCGGCGATCATGGCGCCGGCGGAGCGATCTCCGGTGTGCTTGATGTCTGCGACGGGGGAGTCCATCTGAGCTCGGAGCTCTTCGACGAGGGGGAGCTGCCAGGAGGACTCTCCGGCTGTGGCCGCCCCCCGCAGCATGCGCTCGATGGTCGCGGCATCGTTGCCCATCACACCGAAGGTGCGCTCGCCCAAGGCAATGGTTGCAGCGCCCGTCAAGGTGGCGATGTCGATCACCGCATCCGGCTCCTCCTCGCTTGCCAAAGCCAACCCGTCGGCCATGATCAAGCGGCCTTCAGCGTCAGTGTTGATGATCTCCACCGTCTTGCCACCTCTCATGGTGACAACGTCGCCAGGGCGTTGTGCCGCAGCGCCCGTCATGTTTTCCGCCAAGCACAGGTAGCCAGTCACTGCTACCGGGAGCTGCTGCTCGGCGATCGCGAAGACGGCGGCCGCGACGGCAGCGGCGCCCCCCATGTCGCACTTCATCGTGACCATGCTGCGGGCTGGCTTGAGGCACAGCCCACCGGAATCGAAGGTGATGCCCTTCCCGACGAACGCAAGGTGCCCCTTGGCGCGCTTGGGTGCATACCGCAGCCTGACCAATCGTGGTCCACGCGCCGAGCCCTGGCCTACCCCGACCAAGCCACCGCACCCCTCAGCGGCGAGACGTTCTGGATCCCAGACGGTCACGCCGACTTCCGAGCTCGCATGGCGGCTCACGGATGTGGCGAAGGACTCGGGGTACAACTCGTTGGGGGGTGTGTTGACCAGGTCCCGCGCATAACAGACGGCGCGGGCTTCCGCGGTGATCCGGCGCGACATCTCCCGGCTCTGTCGAGCGTGCGGCTTCACCCCGACCACGATGGCCGAGTTCAGCACCGGAGTGGCTTTGGCAGACTTGCCGGCGCCGTAGAAGGTCTGGAAGGCATAGCTACCCAGCAGCGCCCCCTGCCCCGCCGCCGTTGCGCTCTGAGGGCTGAGAGTACCGAGGGCGAAGGCGGCCGTGTCCTTGCCGCCCAAGGATCGAGCGGCTCGCCCCGCTGCACGCCGAATCCGCTCGTCCGCGTTTGGCCCTGCATCGGTAGGTGTGGGTTCGGCCGCTCCCATGCCGACCACTAGGACCAGCGGTGCGGCGACCTTGTCCACGTCCACCAGTCGCACCAGCTCGTCGGCCGAGCCATCGGCCCCAAGCGATACCAGCGAGGCATTGATAGCGCTCCGCACCCCCCGCGGAAGGTCGATGTCTTCGCGTAGTTCGGCCTTCCCTTGGACGGCATGTGCTGCTAGTACCAGAGCATCGCACCGCAGCGTGGTCGGTCGACCGGAGCTAAAGGACAAAGACGTACAGAATTTCGACATGAAGCTCCTCGAAGGTGACCAGCTCGGGTAACCCGACCCTAACCGAGAGCCACCTCCTGCCGCGCGGCGCTAGGGTCTCCTCATGAGCGAGGTCGAGGCCAAAGTGTCACCGTTGCACCAACCGCATCTAGATCTGGGCGCCAAGATGGCTGATTTCGGTGGGTGGTCGATGCCCATTGAATATGCCGGGGGCGGTGTGGTCGCCGAGCACAAGGCGGTGCGCGAGACCGTCGGCGTCTTTGACGTTTCGCACCTCGGCAAGGCCATCGTTACCGGGCCGGGTGCCGTTGACTTCGTCAACTCAGCACTGACCAACGACTTGGATCGGATTGCCGACGGGCAAGCCCAGTACACGATGTGTTGCTCGGATACCGGTGGCGTGATCGATGACCTGATCGTCTATCGCGTCTCCAGAGACGAACTCTTCATGATTCCTAATGCGGCGAACACCTCCGGGGTGGTTGCGAAGCTGAACGAGGTGGCTCCTGATGGTGTTGCGGTTCAGGGGGCCCATGATGACTACGCGGTGTTAGCGGTCCAGGGGCCCCGCAGCGACGAGGTGCTGGATGGCCTGGGTTTGCCGACGGATCACGATTTCATGTCTTTCGTGGACGCCTCGTTCACCTCCCCGGAAGGCTCGATCGTGCCGGTACGGGTATGCCGCACCGGTTATACCGGAGAACGAGGCTTTGAGCTCGTCGTTGCCGCCGAGCATGCCCGCCAGGTGTGGCCGGCTGTACTGGCCGGAGCCAGTTCGCTGGGGGGAAGGGCCTGTGGGCTGGGCGCCCGGGATACTTTGCGGACCGAGATGGGCTACGCGCTGCACGGTCACGAGTTGAATGCCGACATCACGCCGGTCATGGCGCGTACGGGCTGGGCAGTCGGCTGGGACAAGCCGCGCTTCTGGGGCAAGACAGCCCTTGTCGAGCAACGCGCCGCAAAGACCGGCCCCTTGGCGCGCGGGTTGCTCGTCACGGGCAAAGGGGTGCCGCGTGCCGGGTGCGATGTCCTCGACGCGAGCGGCGAGCGAATCGGCCAGGTGACCTCAGGGACGTTCTCGCCGACCCTCAAACACGGCATCGCGTTGGCCCTGCTGGACCGCAGGGTTCAGTTGGATGATGAGGTTGCGATCGACGTTCGTGGGCGCCAGATCCCGGCCACCGTGACAAAGCCACCCTTTGTCGACGTACACACCCGGTAGTCGATGCGTCCGGGAACTGGTTCCCCCATGGCTCGATGGACGGCCTGGGAGACTAGGTTGTCTGCATGTCCAGCGATTACACATGGGTTTGTCACAACGCCGAGGCGAACTTTGTCGAAAGCCTCGCGGCTGCGCAGCGCTTCCCGACGCAGGCCGAGGCCGAGGCTTGGCTCGGGGACGAATGGCCACAACTGGCCCAGGACGGGGTCGCGCAGGTGACCTTGGTATGCGGTGACGAACCGGTCTACGGTCCGATGAGTCTGAGCGCCTAGTGGCGCTGCAGCGCTGCGCCCCGGTTTACCTGAGCCCGAGGGACGCGTGAGCGCCTCATCTGGAAGGACCGCAACACCACATATGACGCGGAACCTCGCGGCGGGTCGGTCGCGAACTCACTGGTGAAGGCCGCCTTCGTGCGCCGCCACAACAGGATGGCGTCCACCAAACCAAAAAGAATGAGGCCGTAGGCGGCGGCAAACATCATCAGCTGTACCCCTGGTACGCGCACCAGGGAAGCAGCCAGGATGAGCAACATCGTAGGCAGCAGAATCTCGCCGATGTTCCAACGACGATCGACTGCGTCTCGCAAGTATCGGCGTTGCGGCCCGCGATCTCGAGGGGCGAGGTACTTCTGATCTCCTCGCATCATCCCTTCGCGAGCCACCGCGCGGGCCTGTTGACGCTTCCGCTTCTCCTCGTGCTTGGCGTCCTTGCTGATAGCACGGGTATCGGCGACGAGCGGACGTCGGCGAGCGGCTTCGGACTCGCGCCGTTTGGGGGTGGGCCTACCTTTGCCGGTGCTGCCTTGCGTGGCATGCTCCGGCACCGGGACTGCCTCCTGGGCCGGGGCGCTCGTCTTCTTCGACCACTTCACCCCCCCACTGTATGCGCTCGTCGGTCGGGCCGGGACGGTCCTATTAGGCTTGAGGTGTGAATGTCGGCTACTTGAGCTCGGGAGCCCAGCCTGATCCCCAGCGCCTTGATGACCTGCGTGGGCGGGTGAGCGGGCTCATGCCTGGGGTGATGAGTGACCTCTCGGACCTTGTCCGGATACCTTCCGTGTCGCTCGACTCCTTCGACCGGCGGCACGTCCAGGACAGCGCGACTGCTGTGGCCGAGCTGTTGCGTGCTGAAGGGATGGAGGTGACGATCGTCACCGAAGGCGGGCAACCCGCCGTGATCGGTCACCGCCCCGGCCCCGCAGGCGCACCAACAGTGCTGCTCTATGCGCACCACGATGTCCAACCCCCGGGCGAGAGCGCCGACTGGGCCAGTCCGCCGTTCGAGCCGACGTTGCGAGGCGAGCGGATCTTTGGCCGAGGGATCGCCGACGACAAGGCCGGTGTGATGGCACATGTTGCCGCGCTCCGCGCTCATCATGGGGCGCCGGGGGTCTCGTTGACAGTTTTCGTCGAGGGCGAGGAAGAGGTCGGCTCGCCAAGTCTCCCGGCGATCTTGGAACGGCATGGCGAAGCGCTGCGCGCCGACGTCATCGTGTTGGCCGACTCGCACAACTGGAAGATCGGCGTACCAGCACTGACAACGACCTTGCGGGGGCTGGTGCGGGTCGTGGTCAGTGTCCGCGCCCTGAACCACGGGGTTCACTCGGGTCTGTATGGCGGCGCTGCTCCGGACGGGTTGACCGCGCTCGTTCGCTTGGTGGCGACGTTGCACGATGAGGCGGGAGACGTCGCCGTACCGGGATTGCGCAGTTCGACGGCCAGCGACCTGGAGTACACGGAGCAGGACCTGCGGACAGATGCCGCGTTGGCCCCCGGGGTGGAGCCGATCGGCACTGGTTCGATTCTGTCCCGGATGTGGACCAAGCCCGCGCTGACGGTGATCGGGATCGACGCCCCCAGTGTCGAGACCGCTGCAAACCTGCTGACGCCGATGGGCCGTGCGAAGTTGTCATTGCGGATCCACCCCGACGAAGACCCTGCAGTGGCTTTCGTCGCTCTTCGGGATCACCTGATGGCGCATGCGCCCTGGGGGTGTCAGGTAGACGTGGCCTGGGAGGATGCGGGGCCGGGCTTCAGTGCGGACGCCAGCGGTCCGACCTACACGCTGGCGCGACAGGCATTCGCCGACGCCTGGGGGACCCAACCGGTGGACATCGGAGTGGGTGGGTCGATTCCGTTCGTGGCAAGCTTCGCCAAGCGCTTCCCGGAGGCGGCCATTCTGGTCACCGGTGTCGAGGATCCAGACACGCGAGCACATGCTGCGGACGAGAGTTTGCACCTGGCCGAGTTCGAGAAGGTATGTCTGGCCGAAGCCATCCTGCTAGAACGCCTATCAGCCGGGGAGGCTTCGAACCGGTCCGAGGAAACCTGACCTCGACCTTGCGCACCGCGGTGGAGGACCAACACAGACGGCCCGTCGAGCCAGAACGGTGCCTCAGCAACTACGCTTGACCGTTGTGTCCCATCCTCGCTCTGTGTCCCCTCCTCGAGTCTCTGACGAGTCGGTCTCCGATACCTCCGACGCGCAGGCGCTTGCGGACTCCTCCTCGGATGCCAGCCTGCAACGCACGCTCATCCGATCGGCGCAGATCGACCAGGAGATCGCAGACGACCCGGCCCGCTTTCGGATCCTCACCGGAGACCGGCCCACCGGCAACTTGCACCTCGGCCACTACTTCGGAACGCTGGCGCGCCGGGTGGCGCTGCAGCGCCGCGGCGTCGACACGTTCGTGCTGGTCGCGGACTACCAGGTCATCGCTGACCGCGACGCGGTAGGCCCGCTGCGAGAGAGGGTCTACTCCTTGATCGCCGACTACCTCGCGGTGGGGTTGGATCCCGAGGCCACCACGATCTTTACTCACTCCTCGATTCCGGAGCTCAACCAACTGATGCTGCCGTTCCTGTCCCTGGTGACGGAGGCTGAGCTACGACGAAATCCAACCGTCAAGGCAGAGTCAGAGGCCACCGGAGGGCGCCCGATGTCGGGCTTGTTGCTGACCTACCCCGTGCACCAGGCAGCAGACATTTTGTTCTGCCAGGCCAACCTGGTTCCGGTGGGCAAGGATCAGTTGCCTCACCTGGAGCAAGCCCGGGTGGTGGCGCGTCGATTCGATGAGCGCTACGGCCGGGTCGACCCGCAGGGACCGGTCTTCCGTGCACCGGAGGCCCTGTTGTCCACTGCGACGAACCTGTTGGGCACTGATGGTCACAAGATGAGCAAGTCTCGCGGCAACACGATTGAGCTGGGAATGGATGCGGACACGACGGCCGCGGCGTTGAAAAAGGCGGTCACCGACTCCGATCGCCGAATCAGCTACGACCCGGTCCGTCGTCCAGAGGTATCCAACTTGGTACTGCTGACGGCGCTCGCCGCGGGCCGCGACCCCCATGAGGTCGCCGAGGAGATCGGCGACGGTGGGTCGGGACAGCTGAAGCGGATGGCCACAGAGTCCGTCAACAGCCACTTTGCGCCGATTCGGGCTAAGCGCGCCGAACTCGTCGCGGATCCGGCATACCTGAGGCAGGTGTTGAGACAGGGCAACGAACGCGCGCGCGAAGTCGCCGTGACCACTTTGGATCAGGTACGCGACGCCATGCAGATGCAGTACTGAGGCGGGCGAATGCGCGTCGTCATCATCGCCGAGCACGCTGCCGGGATATCGGAGCGTGCCGGGACCAGCCAGCCACAGCTCGGTCCCGGGGTTGCCCACGGGTGGAAAAGGGCCGCGCCACACGACGAGGTCGAGACTCACCTCATCTCCGATGGGGGCGCTGGGTTCACGGACGCCCTGGCGCCGATATCGGATGGCACGGCCCCCGTAGTCATCGACGGGCCCGGTGTGGCCCAGGTGCCGGCCCAGTTGGTTCGATCCGGCAGCACGTGCTACGCCGAAGCGGCTGACGTGGTGGGCGCCCACCTCGGCGCGGTCGGCAGTTACGACCGTGCTGGGCAGCCGCATACGGGACAAGACAGCGCGGGGGTAGGAGAACTGCTGCTAGCAGCGCGTGCCACAGGCGCCGAACGGATCGTCTTGGGTGTGGACGATGACGTCTCGTGCCATGACGGGGGTGCAGGACTCCTGCAGGCGCTAGGCGCCGGGCCCGACTGTGTCGATCTGCCCCGAGTGATCGAGCAGTGGTCGAACCTGAGCCTGGTGTTGGCGACGGCCTCGATGACGCCGCTGACTGGCTTTGGCGGGGCGAGTGCCTCACTGCAGACCGATCGCGGCCTCGACGCGACCACAGCCCAGGCGTATGAGGCTCACATCGGTTCGTTTGTGGACAGCGTGGATGCGGCGCTTCGGGCCGCGCGAAGTCGGCAGACAGATCTGCTGACGGGGTTATCGAGGCGGCGAGAGCGAACCCCGGGGGCCGGGGCTGGTGGCGGGGTCGGCTATGCGCTCCAGCTCCTGGGGGCTACCACGGTGCCGGGCGCGACGTTTGTGCTGGAGGAGGTTGGCGTTACCCGCAGACTTCCCGGAGCCCTCGTTGTGTTGGTGACCCAGTCCTACGACTGGCGAAGCGTATCAACCGGTGTAGTCGCTGAGGCCGCCGCGGCCGCGCTCGCGGTGGCAGCACCTACCGTCCTGCTGGCCGACGAGGTGATGGTTGGTCGCCGGGAAGGGATGTCGCTGGGGATCAGCAGCACATACGCGCGGCGGCGTGATGAGTCGGCGGAGGACCTGGGCGCCCGGGTAGCACGCACCTGGTCCCCGCCACCTCGCGCATGAAGGATGGATCCGGCGGCTCAGATGCGTACGATGGGGGTGGCAGTCGCGAGCCGGGAACAACGACCCCGACCCGCAACGTTGATCAGCCAACACGGTGAAGCAGTAGCAGCTCAACACAGTTGCCGGAAACTCACCGCACATACCGACCCATACCGAGCAACGAGATCGTTACCGATCAGTGAGGACAGTGCGCCATGAGCGTTCAGGAAACCCAGGTCGACACCACAACCTCGACCGAGGCCACGGATGGTGACCACGGCGTGTTGCTCACCGATCTTGCTTCGGGCAAGGTCAAGAGCCTGCTGGCCCAAGAGGGGCGCGATGACCTTCGTCTGCGGATCGGCGTCCAGCCTGGCGGCTGCTCAGGGCTGATCTACCAGTTGTACTTCGACGAGCGCACGCTGGATGGCGACCTGACGCGTGATTTCGAGGGCGTTGAGGTCGTCGTCGACCGGATGAGCGCCCCATACTTGGACGGCGCCACCATCGACTTTGCGGACTCTATCGAGAAGCAGGGTTTCACGATCGACAACCCGAACGCCGGCAGTTCGTGCGCCTGCGGTGACTCCTTCAGCTGACTCTTGCTGCTTGAGGGTAGGTTCACCCTCATGAAGTTCGCCGTTTGTGGATCCATCGCGACCGATCACCTGATGACGTACGACGGTCAGTTCGCTGACTCGTTGGTGCCAGAAGAACTGGACAAGATCTCGGTCTCTTTCTTGGTGGACGATCTCCAAGTCCGGCGCGGTGGGATCGCTGCGAACATTTCTTTCGGTATGGCCAAGTTGGGCCACCACCCAGTGCTTGTGGGAGCGGTGGGCGAGGATTTCACGTCATACCGGTCCTGGCTGGAGCGGAACGGGGTCAACTGTGACCACCTCTGGGTCTCCGAAGTCCGGCATACGGCGCGTTTCATCGTCAACACCGACCGAGCCATGGCTCAGATCGCCAGCTTCTACGCCGGGGCGATGAGCGAAGCCCGCAACATCGAGTTGGGTCCGATCCTGGATACCCATGGCGAGCTGGGTCTGGTGATGATCAGTCCGGATGATCCGCAGGCGATGTTGCGGCACAGCACCGAATGTCGCACGCGGGGACTTCCGTTCGCGGCGGACCCATCGCAGCAACTGGCGTTCATGGATGGTGGAGCGATTCGTCGACTGGTTGACCAGGCGTCATATCTCTTCACCAACGACTACGAGGCGGTGTTGACCGAGCAGAAGACCGGGTGGGATCACGATGAGATCTTGCGCCGCGTCGGCACCAGGGTGATTACTCGTGGCAAGGACGGTTGCAGTGTCATCAGCGCTGACCATGAGCAAGTCGATGTTGCCGCTGCCGGTCCGGTCACCCCCGTCGACCCGACGGGGGTGGGGGACGGGTTCCGCGCGGGCTTCTTGTCCGGCCTCGCCTGGGGTTTGCCGCACGAGCGGTGCGCGCAACTCGGATCGACGGTCGCCTCGTACGTGCTGAGCACCGTGGGGACCCAGGAGTACGACTTCGACCGGGTGGGGTTCTTGGCCCGGATGAGAGATTGTTATGGAGCGGTGGCTGCCGATGAGGTCGAGCCACACCTGGGCAGTGATCGCTGAACGACCGGTCTTCGGGACCACGACCGAGCCTGACCCGAGTCGGTGGCGGCTGCAGGTGCCGGTGGATGCGCCGGGTCAGGATCTGGTCGCCATAGGGGCAGACTTGGAGCCTGGGACGATGCTCGCCGGATATCGTTCGGGTCTCTTCCCAATGGGGGTGGGCTATGCGGGTGGTGATCCGCTGGGGTGGTGGTCTCCGGATCCGAGGGGAGTGATTGGTCCTGGTGATGTCCACGTGTCCCGGTCGCTGTCCCGATCCATGCGCCGGTTCGAGGTGCGCATCGATACAGATCTTGACGGGGTCCTGGCTGGATGCGCTGATGTGCGCCGACCCGGTGGATGGATCACCCCCGAACTGCTGGAGGCGTACCGGCGGCTGCACCGACTGGGCTACGTGCATAGCGTGGAGATCTTTGAGGACGACGTCTTGGTGGGCGGTCTGTTCGGGATCGCTATCGGCGGTTTGTTCGCGGGGGAGTCGATGTTTCGTCGACGTACCGACGCCTCGAAGGCCGCGTTGGTTGCGTTGGTGCGGCATCTGGAGGCCTCGGGCGAGTTGGCATCCTGCGCGCCAGATGCGCGATGGCTGATTGATGTTCAGTGGTGCACCGAGCACCTTGCCCGTATGGGCGCCCGGGAGATCGGTCGCGATCACTACCTCAAGGGTCTGCCGGGACTGACCGCAGGCCATCACCGTTGGCCACCGCTCTAGGCGACCCACCGCACCCACCGGCCCGTAGGTCAGCCAGGAGGGGTAGCATCGGAACCGACCTGTCTAAGCAACGACTGTGAGGTGCGCTGTGCAAGAAGCGAGTGACGTGGCTGGTCGCCGCCAAGGTCGTCCCTGGACGGTCATCCTCGTCGTGGCACTCGTCGCCATCCTGTCCGGATGCGGAACATCGGCGGAACGGGGTTGGATGCCGGAGGCGATCACCAGTGAAGGCCCTGACATCATCGCCTTCTGGAACGGCACCTGGATCGCTGCTTTGGGCGTCGGCGTGCTGGTGTGGGGCCTCATCCTGTGGTGCATGGTGGCCTATCGCCGACGCTCGGCAGACCAGCCGCTACCGCCGCAGATTCGCTATAACGTCCCGCTGGAAATCCTGTACACCGTGGTGCCGCTGTTGATGGTGGCAGTGCTGTTCGGTAAGACGGTGGAGCTTGAGAACGAGATGCTTGACACCAGCGAAGACCCCGATGTCATTGTCAACGTCGCTGGTAAGAAGTGGAGTTGGGACTTCAACTACGTCAACGAGGACGTCTACGTCGAGGGTGAGCAGGCGACCGCTTTGGATGAGGGGCTCCCGGGCGTGATCGATACGTTGCCCACGATGGTGCTTCCGGTGGATTCGCGGGTCGAGTTCGTGCTGACCTCCCGCGATGTCATCCATTCGTTCTGGGTCCCTCAGTTCCTGCGCAAGCTCGACATGGTGCCAGGCCGAGTCAATGTCTTCCAGGTGGAGACCACCGAAGAGGGCATGTTCAAAGGCAAATGTGCCGAGTTGTGTGGCGCCTACCACTCGCAGATGTTGTTCCAGGTGGAGGTTGTTTCACAGGCTGAGTACGAAGCTGCCATCGCTGATCTGCGAGCCAGCGGCAACTCCGGGCAGATCGGCATTGAAAACAACATCTACCCCCTGCAGATAGACCAAGACGAGAAGCTTCCGGAGGGGAGTAACTGATGGCCACTATCATCGGACCCGACACCCGGGTCGAGCCTGACTCCGGTCCGCCCCCGACGGCTCCGAGGCGCAACTACGGGGCACTGTTCGTCAAAGTCATCACAACGACTGATCACAAGGTCATCGGCAACCTGTACTTCGTGACCTCGTTCGTTTGGTTCCTGCTTGGTGGCCTGATGGCGTTGGTGATACGGGCCGAGTTGTTCGTGCCTGGTCTGCAGGTCGTCGACAACCCTGACCAGTACAACCAGATGTTCACGATGCACGGCACGATCATGCTGTTGCTCTTTGCCACACCCTTGTTCGCGGGCTTCGCCAACGCACTGATGCCGTTACAAATCGGGGCGCCCGACGTGTCCTTCCCGCGGCTCAATATGTTCGCCTACTGGCTCTACCTCTTCGGCGGTCTGATCGCGGCCGCGGGGTTCCTAACCCCCTCGGGCGCGGCCTCCTTCGGCTGGTTCGCCTACCAGCCCTTGGCCGGGGCGGCGAACAGTCCGGGGCTGGGTGGCGACCTGTGGGTGATGGGGCTTGCCCTTGCTGGCTTTGGCACCATCTTGGGTTCGGTCAACTTCATCACCACCATCATCTGTATGCGCGCCCCGGGCATGACGATGTTTCGGATGCCGATCTTCACATGGACCGTCTTGGTGACGTCTCTGCTCGTCATCATGGTTTTCCCGGTGCTGGCGGCCGCGTTGTTCGGAATGGCAGCGGATCGCATGTTGGGTGCCCAAATCTTCGATCCGACGTACGGCGGGGCAATGTTGTGGCAGCACCTGTTCTGGTTCTTCGGTCACCCTGAGGTGTACATCATTGCCTTGCCTTTCTTCGGCTTGATCTCCGAGGTCCTCCCGGTCTTCAGCCGCAAGCCGCTGTTCGGATACAAGACTCTGGTCTTCGCTACCATCGCGATCGCGGCACTGTCGATCAGTGTGTGGGCTCACCACATGTACGCCACCGGCGCGGTCTTGCTCCCGTTCTTCGCCGTCATGACGATGCTCATCGCTGTCCCCACGGGCGTGAAGTTCTTCAACTGGATCGGCACCATGTGGGGCGGGACATTGGTGTTCGCTACGCCCATGATCTGGGCGATCGGCTTCTTGGTCACCTTCCTCTTCGGCGGGCTGACCGGAGTTATCTTGGCCAGCCCGGCCCTTGACTTTCACCTGAGCGACTCCTACTTCGTGGTGGCGCATTTCCACTACGTGGTTTTCGGAACCGTTGTCTTCGCCATGTTCGCCGGCTTCTACTTCTGGTGGCCGAAGTTCACCGGGCACATGCTCGATGAGCGACTGGGCAAAATTCACTTCTGGCTGTTGTTCATCGGCTTCCACGGCACGTTCCTGATCCAGCACTGGCTGGGTGTCTACGGCATGCCGCGGCGCTACGCGGACTATCTGGTGGAGGACGACTTCACCTGGATGAACCAGATATCTACGATCTTCAGTTTCCTACTCGCTGTTTCGACTCTGCCGTTCCTGTACAACGTCTGGAAGAGTTTCCAAGGCCCCAAGGTAGAGGTCGATGATCCGTGGGAGTACGGAATGTCGCTGGAGTGGGCGACGTCCTGCCCGCCGCCGCGGCACAACTACGAGTCCATCCCTCGGATCCGCTCCGAGCGCCCAGCGTTCGACCTGCACCACCCTGATGTGGCAACACTGGAATCGCCGGAGCCTGACAAGGACGTCATGGAGGAACTGCTTGGTGGTCCGAGCACCGACCCGCAGGGTGACGTGGGAACCGAGCACGGTGGTTCTCGCGGCGACGGAAAACGCTGATCTCGCGAGCTGAGGAGACAACCGACGATGAAAGCAGAAACCAGGCTCTTCGCAATACTGATCCCCTTCTTCGTGGTCATGACAGTCGTCTACGCCTACTTCACAGGTCTCGGTGAATGGGTCGGGATTGTTGGCCTGCTCCTCACTGCTTGCTTGTGCGGGTTCGTGGCCTTCTATCTGTGGCTGACAGCGCGCAAGATCGATGAGCGCCCCGAGGACCGATTGGATGGCGAGATCGCCGAGCAGTCGGGCGACTATGGCTTCTTCAGCCCCCACTCATGGTGGCCGCTGTGGCTCGGGCTGGCCTCCGCAACCTTGTTCCTCGGGGTCGCTGTCGGTTGGTGGCTCTTCATCATTGCTGCTCCGTTCGCAGTCTTGGCAACGATCGGTTGGACCTTTGAGTATTTCCGAGGAGAGCACGCCGTCTAACGCGATGGGCGCAGGTTGAGCGCACGTGCTCCCCTCAACAAGGCGACTGCCCACTCGTGAGTGGGTGTTCCCACCAAATGCCTATCCCCGACTTGTCCCCGTCCCTTTGACCCAGCCCGCCTCGACAACTGCGCACAAGTTCGATTGCGAAGGTCGACACGCCGGTGAGAGCCTTCGCTAGCGCGCACAAACCACGGATGACCAGAGCCCCCGCTTCGGGGTGCACTTGGGCTTGGCCGGCCCGAGTATGAGGTTCGTGGTCTGCCAGATGAAGCCGACCGGGCACACTCAGGACTCGCGGTGGGGCCGGGGGAGTTGCTCCAGCAGTTCGCCGTATGACGATGAAAGAAAGGGCATCGAGGAGCGAGGCAACGGCCCACGTCGCTGGGGCGAAAGACTAGCGCGGGCAGTTCCAGCACCCGACCTGGTCGCCAAAGAAGCCGGTCCAGGAGCTGACGGCAGGTTGGACGTCCGGATCAGGGAGGCGTGCTCGTAACGGGAGGAGACGAGCCAGGCAGGCGCCGGAGGCCAGCGCCTGGGCCGGGGTACGCGTGGCGATCTCACCTTCCAGGACCTGTCACCCATGACGGCCGGGTCGACGGAGTAGTCGCAGGTATCGACGCGCACGTAGTGGTCCCGGTCCATGTGGACATGGGTGCGCCACCCCAGGTGCAGCACCGCTGGCAGCAACGGCAGCATCGCCTCCTTGTCCGTGCCGACCAGCCCGACCGGGCGCGCCTTGGTCGTGCGCACTACCCGCGCGCTCGCTGTCGTGAGCCAGTCGGTAAACTGGGCATTGAAGTCGGCCGAGGACTCGAAGTGCCGCTCGGGCATGAAGAGGTCTCGGGGAAGCGGCAGCGACGTTCCACGATCCCCTTGGACTCCGGATCCCGCGGGCGCACCCGATGCCGGGCTCCATGTCTCAGATCAGTCGGCGCGACACCCGTCCCAACTGGCCCAGCAGCGCCCAGGACCCCCAGCAGCAGGTCGGGGTGTCTTACGCGTGGGGATCATCCGCCCCAGCGTGTACCGGGAGTACCCGTACGTCGTTGTCCCGAAACCAGCGGATCGATCCGGTCCCTCTGACCCGCTCGCCCAGCACTGTGGCGGGCATGTCCGGGGCGTCCGCGAGCAGCTGACGCACCTGGGCCGGGTAAGGTGTGAACGAATTCGGTGCCGGTCTTCGTCCGTACTTCGGTGGACATTCCGAGGCAATGGCCTTGATGGCCGTCATCCCCGACATCCTTAACCTCGCGGCGATCTTGGCCTGCGTCGCGCCCTCCGCGGCCAGCCCGCTGATGAGCGCCCACTCCTCCAGGGTAATCACACTCCAATCGGTGGCGCAGTGTCCACTCTTCAGCGCCGTCAACAGTCATCCCACGCCAGCGCAGGTTGGCGCTGGCGTTGGGCTCATTCTGGGACAGGAGCCTCGGGTGAGACAGCTCAGTCGCCTTGTTCTCAACCCCATCCCAGGACGTGGAGGCGCTCGTCATCGATGCCGAAGTGATGCGCAATCTCGTGAATGACGGTGACCGAGATCTCGTTGACGAGTTCCTCGCGAGATGAGCACGTGCGCGTGAGTGGTCCGCGGAAGATTGTGATCTGGTCGGGCAGTTGACCCTCGTGGTCACCTCGTTCCGTCAGGGGAGTCCCGTCATAGACCCCGAGTAAGTCGGGTTCATCCGCGGGGGGCTCCTCCTCGATGAGGAAAACAACATTGTTCATCCGGTTCAGCAGCGTCTCCGGGACGCTATCTAAGGCATCAGCTACGGCTGCCTCAAACTCGGCTTCGGTGACTTCGAGTTCCTTAACCATGATCCTGCCGAGCCGACAAGTTCTCGCGCCACCAATACTGATCCAGCGACATAGGGTCTGGGCCGGTATCCCCGCGAGCACCATCGGGCGGTAGGGGCACTGTGGTGGCGCTCCTACCGCCCCATGGTGCGGTCTGCTGAACGGTCAGCGGCGCGAACTCTCCTCGATCGCTGCTGGCTCACCCGGTGCGCTGGTCACCGGTTCGCTCAACTGCGGGATAGCTGTCGGCATCGCGTCATGCTCGCCATGCGAGTGCGCGGCCGCCAACTCCGCCGGAGTGACCGGCTGCACTTGATCGCGGAAGTAGAAGTCCGACAGTGCTCGACGGAGCCGGTTGGTGACGGGCATCGGCTTAGCCACGCCGTGCTCGTCCACCTCCACACTCTGTTCCAGAGCCAACGGGTACTTCGCCTCGTGCTGAACCAGCGTCCATCGGGTATATGGGTCCAGCGGCTCGTGCACCTCGTAGAACTCGCCCTCTGGGGTACGCACGATGCGTCCGCTCTCACTGCCATGCAAGACCGCCTCTCGGTCCGCACGCTGCAAAGAAATACACAAGCGCTTGACCACCACAAAGGTGATGATCGGCAAGACGAAGAACATCGCCCGGAAGAGCATCGTCAGGTCATTGATCGACAACCCAAGCTTGATCGCGAGGATGTCGTTGACCGATGCCATCGACAGCACCAGGTAGATAGAAATGGCGGCTGCACCGACGGCCGTCCGCACTGGAGCGTTGCGCGGTCGGTCCAACAGGTGGTGCTCACGCTTGTCGCCGGTCACCCAGGACTCAACAAAGGGGTAGATGCCGCAGACAATCCACACCACTGGTAGGAGGACCAAGGATCCTAGGAAGATGTTGAAACTGTAGGTATTCCCGAAGGCCGTAAACTCCAACCAGCCAGGCAGAAGCCGAAGCGCCCCATCGGAGAACCACATATAGAAGTCCGGCTGTGAGCCCGCAGTGACCTGCGTGGGATCGTATGGTCCGAACACCCACACCGGGTTGATCTGGACGAGCGCCGAGATCAGCGCGGTGATGCCGAAGACGATGAAGAAGAAGCCACCTGCTTTGGCCATATAGACCGGCATGAGCGGGAATCCGACCACGTTGTTGTCGGTGCGGCCCGGCCCGGGATACTGGGTGTGCTTGTGCACGAGGACCAGAACGATGTGCACCGTGAACAGGCCGACAAGCAGTGCTGGGATCAGCAGGACGTGGGCGATGTACAACCTGGGGATGATGTCTTCACCCGGGAAGGGTCCACCGAAGATCGCGAAGGTCATCCAACTACCGACGACCGGCGCTGACTGCATGAAGCCCTGCATGGCGCGGATGCCGGTGCCGGACAGCAGGTCGTCGGGAAGTGAGTAACCAGCGAAGCCTTCGATGATGGCTAGGAGCGAGAGGACGACGCCAATGACCCAGTTGATCTCACGCGGCTTGCGGAAGGCGCCGGTGAAGAAGATTCGGGCCATGTGCAGCGCGATTCCCACGACGAACAGCAGCGCTGCCCAGTGGTGGAGTTGGCGAATCAAAAGCCCGCCCTTGATGTCGAACGAGATGTCCAACGTGGTGGCGTAGGCCTCACTCATCGAGATGCCCTTGAGAGGGACGTAGGAGCCGTCATACACCACCGTTCCCATGCTTGGGTTGTACCAAAATGTCAGGAACGTTCCTGTGACCAGGCAGATAACCATGGAGTACATGGCCACTTCGCCCAACAAGAATGACCAGTGATCCGGAAACACCTTACGCAGCAGGAACTTCATGCCCTTGGCACTACCGACCCGTTCATCGGTCCAGACCAGCGGGGCTGCTAACGACGGCTCGTCCTGCTTTGCCGCGCGACTGGACGCGGTGCTGGTCCCAGCGTCCTGCCGGGCACTGTCTGCGCCTTGCGGCACTCGGGATGTTGTTGACATCAGTCACGCTCCCAGAAACTTGGTCCAACGGGTTCGGCAAACCCGTCGTCGGCGACTAGGTAGCCTTCGTCGTCGATGGAGATGGGTAGTTGCGGTAGGGCCCGTTTGGCGGGTCCGAAGATGACCTTGCAGTCCTGCGTCATATCGAACGTGGACTGGTGGCACGGGCATAGGAGGTGGTGCGTCTGCTGCTCGTATAGAGCGACCGGGCAGCCCACGTGCGTGCACACCTTGGAGTAGGCCAGAATGCCCTCATAGCCCCAATCCAAGGACTTCTCAGACTTCACGATTGCGGGATCGAGCCGGACTAAGATGACCTGATCTTCAGCCTTGGCTTCGAGAATCTCGTGCTCGGAGAGGGTTTCCTCGGCCTCCTCGCCGACGAAGCCCTCGGGCATGATGTGAAAGACGGAGCCGTTGGTGACGTCGGCGGCTCGAATGGGTGCTCCCGAGGGGTCAATCAACAAGCGCAAACCTTTGCGCCAGTTGGTGTTGAAGAGATCGTCGCCGGGGGCGGGGCCCAAACTGCCTGCTACCTGCAGCGCCATTGGGATGGCGAAGAGTACCAGCGAAGCGCCTGCGGTGAACAGGATTGCCGGCCGCCGACCGAGCTGAGATTCTTCCCACCCGGCGCGAAGGTGACTCGCGGCTCCTTGGCGGACTTCCTCGGACGATGCTTGTTCGTGGCGCTCTTCGATGACCTCTTCGTCGGGCATCAAGGTCTTCGCCCAGTGGACTGCGCCGAAGCCGATACCACATAAGGATACGGCCATCGTCATACCGAGGGCGAGGTGGTAAAGGTCCATTTCGCCGATACCAATCACGGACCCTCGGGCGTCTACCGGGATGAAGAAATACGCGACGACGAAACCTAACGTCCCCAGTGCGGAGAGGATGAACATCGCGACGACCTGGCGTTCGGCTCGCTTGGCTGCCTTGTCATCCACGTCGCTGCGACGGGGGATGTGAGGGGGCAGCCCCGGGTTGTCGAATCGTGCAGGCAGACTCCCGGCTTGCTGCGCCGGCGTTTGATCGCCACTGTGTGCGGGATCGTGGGCAGGGGTTCGGTCAGTCATGTCAGGCGGCCTTTCGTCCGAGCCATACTGCTGCGGCGATCAACAGTCCGATCCCGAAGGTCCAGATGAATATGGCGTCTCCGGACGGGCCCAATGAACCCAGCGCTTGACCCCCGTAGGAGCTGCCACCCTCTTCGATGTCTTTCAGGAAGGCGATCACATCGCGCTTGTCCTCGGGCGAGATATTGGCGTCATTGAAAACCGGCATGGACTGGGGTCCAGTGAGCATTGCTTCGTAAATGTGTTGCGGCTCCACATTCATCAAACTGGGCGCGTACTTACCGCGCGTGAGTGCACCTCCGGCACCACTGGAGTTGTGGCACATCGCGCAGTTGGTCCGGTAGACCCTTCCGCCATTGGCGAGGTCGGCGCCTTCGGGGTCGAGATACCGAGCTTCCGGAACGTCTGGGCCCGGTGCCAGGGAGGCAACATACTGGGCCATCGCCGTGATCTCCTCGGCGCTGAAGCTGACGGCATCGCGATTGGCCGGTGCCTGAACTCCCGGCGCCGCCAAAGGCATCCGCCCCGTGGCCACCTGGAAGTCGACTGCGGCTGCCCCGACGCCAGCCAGTGATGGACCGGCGTTCCCGTTGCCTTGGGCGTTCTTGCCGTGACAACTGGCGCAGTTTGCCAGGAACAGCTTGCGACCCTTTTCGATCTCCTGCGTCGAGGCTGTCGCCGCGGATGTGCCCGGCGCCGCCTTCGGCTGAAGTGCTGCGTAGGCAGTGCCAGTGAAACTCAAGCCGAGGATGAGCACGATCAGGACGGCTAGTGGGCTACGGCGCCGAGCGGCCAGTTTTTTCACCGGTGGGTCCTCACGTCGTCAGGGTTCAGGGCCGGGCAGACCACTGAGAGGCAGGTTGTCGCGGGTTGCGCCATGTCACTGCACCACATAGATCGTGATGAACAGCGCCACCCAGACCACGTCGACAAAGTGCCAATAGTAGGAGGCCACGACGGCCGTAGTCGCCTGGCTATGGGTGTATCGCTTAGCAGTAAAACTTCGGCCAATGACCAGCAAGAACATGATCAGGCCACCGGTGACGTGGAGTCCGTGAAACCCGGTCGTCATGTAGAAGACCGAGCCGTAGGGATCGGACGCCAACGTGACGCCTTCCCTGACCAGTTCGGCGTACTCCAGAATCTGGCCAGCGACGAAGGTCGCGCCGAAGATGTAGGTCAGCACGTACCACTCGCGCATACCCCACTTGCCGAATTCCATCAACCCGCCAGTTCGGCTGGGCTGACCTCGCTCTGCGGCAAACACGCCAAGCTGGCACCAGACAGATGAGATCACCAGGATCGTCGTGTTCGCTAGAGCGAACGGCACGTTCAATATCTCGGTGTTCTGCTCCCACAGCTCCGGGGCCACCGAGCGGATCGTGAAGTACATGGCGAACAGACCAGCGAAGAACATGATCTCACTAGCGAGCCACACGATCGTGCCGACAGCGACCATGTCTGGGCGAGTTGCCGCCGCGCCGCCGGCAGCGGGCCTACTTGCCTGTGGGGATTGCGCAGTCATCGATGTCGTCGCCACGCTTTCCAGTATGACCTATGCCGCGTAGTTGCGGGAGGCGCCCCCGCCAAAAGTGCTGTGTCGCGTGGCTCAGTGGCGTGCCACCGGTAACATCACAGCATGACCGTCTCGACTTCCACCGAGCACAGCGCTCCGGCGCGCCAGATCTCTATTCTGCTGTTCAGCGACGACCGTTCGACGCGGGACACGGTTCGTCTCGGTGTCGGCAACCGCCCGTCCCCAGACGTGCAGGTGCAACGCTGGCATGAATGCGCGACTGCACCGGGCGTGGAGCTAGCTCTTGCCGAAGACGCCTACGACCTGCTCATCCTGGACGGAGAAGCTCAGCCTCTTGGGGGCCTGGGGCTATGTCGACAGCTGAAGAACGAAGTCTTCGACTGCCCACCAGTCATCGTGCTGACCGGGCGGCCTAACGACGGTTGGCTAGCCGCCTGGAGCCAGGCAGATGGAGCGGTCCCGCACCCGCTGGACCCTGCGACGCTCGCAACCACCGTCAGCCGACTTGCTACCGCGTGAGTGCTGGAACCGGGACTGAGGTGCACGACGCCCCAGGCGGCGTCGACCCGACGTGGCAGGAAGTGATCTCGCATCTGCTCTCCGGCCGGGATCTGTCGATGGAACAGAGCGCCTGGGCGATGAACGAGACGATGCAGGGCAAGTCCACGCCGGTGCTCCTAACTGGCTTCTTGGTTGCACTCCGCGCCAAGGGGGTAAGCGTCCCCGAGATGACGGCACTGTCCGAGACCATGTTGGCCCACGCCCTGCCCTTCCCGGCGGCTCCAGAGGTGCGGGCGCTGGACATCGTCGGCACCGGCGGAGACGGGTTCCACACGGTCAACGTCTCGACGATGGCGGCGATCGTGGCGGCCGGCGCCGGGGCCACCGTGGTCAAGCACGGCAACCGCGCTGCCTCCTCGTTGGCAGGCTCGGCCGATGTGTTGGAGGCGGTCGGAGTGCGACTCGACCTCACCCCCCCAGAGGTCAGTGACATCGCCTTGCGGTGTGGCATCACGTTCTGCTTCGCTGCCGCGTTCCATCCCTCGATGCGACACGCCGGCCCTACCCGCCGCGAGCTGGGTGTGCCTACGGCGTTCAACTTCTTGGGTCCACTGACGAATCCCGCCCAGCCCACCTACTCGGCCGTCGGGGTCGGCGCGGAAGCGATGGCACCGGTGTTAGCGGGGGTTTTCGCCGAGCGAGCGAAATCGGCCGTGATCTTCCGCGGCGACGACGGGCTTGACGAAGTGACACCGGCCACCACGACATCACTGTGGTGGGTGCATGGCGGGGAGGTCACGACGCTGACCGCCGATCCGCGGCGGGTCGGCTTCCAACTCTCCGCCGTCCAGCACCTCCGCGGGCAAGATGCGGCTCACAACGCCGATGTGCTGCGCAGCGTCTGCGGCGGACAAGGCGGCCCGATCCGCGATGCCGTGCTGCTCAATGCAGGCCTGGCCTTGGCGCTGGTGGAGGCAGGAGAGGGCCGGGTGCCCAACATCCGTGACGAGTCGGACTTACACGAGCGCTGGGCCGACGGCATCGACGCGGCTCGAACGTCCATTGATACCGGGCGCGCCGATGAGGTGCTGAAGGCCTGGGTGGCGGCCACTTCGGAAGTCGCCGGCTGACGCAGCCCCCCGCACCGGGCAGGTCCACTGACCACCACAATCCACCAACCGCACTCCATCCGTTTCAAGCCATCGGGCGATGAGTTCAGTCTCCTGAGCGTATGCAGCCATGCCGACGAGGGGCTTGCGGACCACTTCTGCACTTGATCGCAGCGAGTCGATGGCCGGCATGGGGTCCCGGCCCGCAGGCACCACACATACGCCGGCGAGACGGCCGTATCTGATGCAGACGACCTCCCAGCCCCCGAGGTCCCGGCGCCGCGCCGCGATGAGTTCCGGGTTGTGATGTAGCGGCAGCACACGCTGTGCCCGGGCGGCAGCATCCAGAAGATGGACCATTCGATCTCGCAGCACGGCGGCCTCCTCATAACGTTGACGCTCGGTCAGGGTGCCCAACCGGCGGCACAGCAGATCGACGACCTGCAGCGAGTCCCCGGTCATCACGGAGCGGGCAGTGCGGGCGACGGCCGAGTAGTCACCGACGGACTGCCTGCCTTCGCAGGGTGCTCCGCACCTGTTCATGTCGGCGAGGATGCAGGCTGTGCCCGACTGCTTGCGGCTGATCCGGACAGTGCACTGCCGGATCGGCACGACGTCGTGGATGGCCGCCATCGCCTCGGTCGCGCTGTGGCGGCTGCTGAACGGGCCCATGTAGCTGGCCCCGTCTGCGCGGATGGACGAAACCACCGACAGGCGTGGGAAAGTCTCGGTGGTCAACTTCACCCAACAGTCCTTTTCGGGTGCACGAGAGCGCCGGTTGAACGCCGGCTTGTGGGCAGCGATCAACCTCAACTCGCGGACTTGTGCCTCCAGCGGGCTCTCGCAAACGATCGCCGTGAGCGAGGCCGCAAGGGCGACCATCTCCCGCATACGGCGTCGCTTTTCCGAAACGGTGAAGTAGGAGCGGGTACGTCGCCGAATGTCGACCGAGGTCCCGACATACAGCACCGAGCCGAAGTCGTCTTTGAAGAGGTAGACGCCGGGAGCTGAGGGCATGGTGTCGGTCAGGGAACGCTTTTGCCGCACCGCCGCCGGGACGTTGCGCGAGTATCTGACGAGGTCCTCCAGAGTGTGCACGCCCTGGTTGCCCACTCTGGCGATCAGTCCGTGCAGCACGTCCACTGTCGCTCGGGCGTCATGCAGGGCTCGATGGTCCGGAGTCGTTGCGGCAGCGAACACTCGTGCCAAGCTCGACAGTTTATGGTTCGGAGACTCGTCGCGAGTGACCAGTTGCCGCGACAAGTGCACAGTGTCCAAGACCGTGAAATCGGGCCATGGCTGAGACGTCCGAGAACAGGCCGCTCGTAGGAAGGCCATGTCGAACGACGCGTTGTGCGCCACCAGCACACTGCCTCGCGCGTACTCCAAGAAGGCTGGCAGCGCAACCGCGATGCGCGGTGCAGTAGCGACCATGGAGTTTGAGATCCCGGTCAACACGGTGATGAAGCCCGGTATCGCTGCAGTAGGTCGTACAAGAGTCTGGAACTCACCAAGGACCTCGCCGGCGCGCACCTTCACTGCGCCAATTTCGGTGATCTCGCAGTCTTGCGCCGACCCCCCGGTGGTCTCGAGGTCCACGACAACGAAGGTGACATCGGTCAGCGAGGTTCCGACCTCGTCGAAGGTGGGTTGAAGCATGTGAGTGACCCTAGGTTGCAGCCCGGACATACCGGCTCAGACCGGGGTGTGTCAGTGGCTCGGTCTAGTTTCTAGAAGACCAGAAGTTGGAGGTGAACAGCGATGACGATCATCGACTGCAACACATGCCCTGCCCGGGGACATCACTGCAACCAGTGCTTCGTGCCCGTCCTGGCCGGAGCGTGGCTTGGCCAGGGACACGACCCAGGCCGATCGACCAACGAGAGCAGCGGGGCCGCCCACCGGGGTGCTGCAGGTCAGGACCCGCCAACGGCAGGTCTGGCACTCACTGACGCCGAGTGGGAAGCGGTGGACACCTTCATCGGGGCGGGTTTGGTCAACGCCCTCGATGTGCTTGACCTCGCAGCCAGTTCGGAGTCTGCCCCGAGGGGTTCTTGGCTGCAGGTTGGCTGAGTTTGCTCAGCACGCTCGTAGTCTGAGGTGGTGAGGGAGCGAAGAACGACTGCCGGCACATGCCCAAGTGTTAGGGGCGCAAGGGTCGGCGCCACGGGGCAGCAAGGCCCCTTGAACGTAGGTGACGGAGTCTTTGGCCGACGCATGTTCTTGACCGGCGCGACAGTTCTGTTGCCCCTTCAGCTGGCCGGGATCAGCGGTTGCGCAGCGGATCGAACGACGAGTGTGCTGGTCACTGGGGGTGTCAGTGCTGAGCTCGCTGCCGCATACCGGGAGTTGGCGCAGCGTGGCCTCGCGGCTGTTGAGGATGTGTGGGGAACGGGCTCAGTCCCGGTCCCGATCCAGCTTGATCTGCCCGCCAACTCCGCCGCCTGGGCTGCGGCTACGGGCCACCAGCAGGGGAGCGGGGGCGAGTATGCAGCCAGCACGGTGTGGCAAGGCTCGGTCGGACGTATCGTGGTGAACCCAGCGACGTGGGGTGCCCTCTCCCCGGATGGCCGCTCGGCTGTGTTGACCCACGAAGTGACACATCTGGCCATGGGTCGACAACCGGACGTGCCGTGGTGGATCACCGAAGGGCTGGCCGAATACACCGCTCATCAAGCCAGCGACCTATCGTTGCATGAGGTCGCAGGCTCGGCGATCGCTTCGCTGACAGCCAATCCTCCCCGCGCCTGGCCAACGCAATCCGACGGGGGCGAGCCGTGGGAGGACTACGCGCCCGCGTGGCTTGCCTGTGTCTATCTTGCCCGCACCTACGACGAGTCGTCGCTCCTGAACCTGCACTCCGACCTGGTCAATGCGGCGAGTTTGGACGGTGCGATGCAGCGCCGGTGGGGAGAAAGCTCAGCCCGAGTTCAGCGGGACTGGTCGCGCTGGCTTGCTGAACAGTGACACGGAAGGGGACCTCGACATTGCTCGTCGAGGTCCCTTTCAGGTCGCCCATCGGGCCCTCGGCAAGGAGTAGATGGGCGACCTGAAAGGGAGAACTCCTACTGCTAGCGATTGTCCACGTAGAGCGCTTCGACGTCAGCGGACATGTCCGAGAGCACACGCCCGCGGCGCAACTTGATCGACGGCGTGAGATAGCCGTTCTCCTCGGTGAAGTCGCCGGCCAGAATGTGGAACTTACGGATCGACTCGGCTCGGCTGACCGACTCGTTCGCCTGATCCACTGCACTCTGAACCTCGGCGATGACGGCCTCGTGAGTGCGTGCTTCTTCCAGCGTCAAACCCTCGAGGTCGTGGTTCTGGGCCCAGATCGGCAGCATCTCTTCGTCCAGCGTGATCAGGGCAGCTATGAACGGGCGGGAATCGCCCACCACGATGCACTGAGAGATCAAGGGATTAGCCCGCAGCCGATCCTCTAACCCGGCAGGGGAGACATTCTTACCCGCGGCCGTGACGAGGATCTCCTTCTTGCGCCCCGTCACCGTCAAGAAGCCGTCGTCGTCCAGTTCGCCGAGGTCACCGCTGTGAAACCATCCGTCCCGCATGACTTCCTCGTATGCCTGCACATTGTTGTGGTACCCGCCGAAGACGTTGTTGCCCTTGATCAGAATCTCTCCGTCATCGGCGATCTTGATCGCCACCCCCGGCAGAGGACGACCGACGGTGCCGATCTTGATCAGGTCAGGGGTGTTGACGTTGCTCGGGGCGGTCGTCTCGGTGAGTCCATAGCCCTCCAGCACGACCAGCCCGACGCCTCGGTAGAAGTGGCCCAGACGAGCACCCAAGGCGGCTCCGCCGGACACTGCATACTTGCACCGACCGCCGAGCGCCTGACGCAGCTTCGAGTAGACGAGGCGATCGGCCACCTTGTGTTGCAGGTTGAGAATGGGACCGGCCCCGCCCGAATCCTGAGCGACACTCCAACGATGCGCGACCGAGGCTGCCCACGTGAAGATCTTCCCTTTGCCCCCGGCCTCCGCCTTTTGCTGCGAGGAGTTGTAGATCTTCTCGAATACCCGAGGCACTGACAACAGGTAGGTCGGCTGGAAGGTGGCTAGATCCGCCAACACCGTCTTGGGGTCGGCGGTATGGCCCATGGTTGAGCCTGCCTGCAGCGCGAGGACTTCGATGAAGCGCGCAAAGACGTGGGCCAATGGCAGGAAAACCAAGGTGCTGGAGCCCGGCTCGGAGACGACCTCCTTGAGGCGCTCAACAGTGTTCTCGGTGAGCGCCATGAAGTTGTCGTGGCTCAGCTCACATCCCTTGGGACGCCCAGTAGTGCCAGAGGTGTAGATGATGGTTGCCAGGTCTGCTCGCTGCGTTGCTGCGCGTCGTGAGGCTACCTCCTCATCGCTGACCTCACTGCCGGCCGCGATCAATTCGTCGACGGCGCCGGCGTCGATCTGCCAGATGTCCTTGAGGTGCTCGACCGAGCCGCGGATCGTGGCGACGGTGCTTGCATGATCAGCAGACTCGACCAAGATCGCTACTGCGTGGGAGTCTGAACAGATCCATTCGACCTGTCCCGCCGAGGAAGTCTCGTAGACCGGCACTGGCACTGCGCCAGCAGTCCACAAGGCGCAGTCAGCCAACGTCCATTCATACCGGGTACGGCTCATGATCGCGACTCGGTCGCCGTGCTCGATGCCCGCTGCGATGAAACCCTTCGCGAGTGCTTGCACCTGGTGCCAGAACTGCTCGGCGGTGATGTCGCGCCACTGTTCGCCCTCGTTGACCCGGATCAGGACTTTTGTTGGCTCGCTGAGGGCCCATCGAGCTGCTACGTCGGACAGGTTGCCCTCGGTGGTCGGCGGAATCAACGGGGGGACGGCGATGTCCTTCACGATTGGCCTCCTGGGCTTGGTCCTGCTCGTCACGTGTGGCGCCATGTTAACGCGGCAACCCGCCATCGCCATCGCGATCGCGCCGTGGGTCGCTAGGCTCAGTAGGCGGGCTACCGAGACGCCGCTGAAAGCGACACGCCGTTGGAGGCGACACAAAGGAGCGCAGGGATGACAGTGAACATCGGTGTGGACGTCGGCGGCACCAAGATCGCGGCCAGCGCGGTCGACGAGGACGGGGCCGTCGTAGCCCGAGCCAAGAAGATGACACCCGCTCAGGATGTAGACGCCATCGTGAGCGTGATCGTCGACGTGGTCCAGGAGTTGCGTTCGGCGCTGGCTGCCAGCCCCCCCACCGCCAGCCCCGCCGCACGTGACGCAGTCGGGGTCGGAGTCGCGTGCGCGGGCTTTGTCGACGCAGCCGGCGAGAAGGTTGTCTTCGCGCCCAACCTGGCGTGGCGTGACGAGCCCCTTGCGGCCCGGGTGAGTGAACGGATCGAGCTCCCAGTCGTGCTGGAGAACGACGCCAACGCTGCGGCCTGGGGTGAATACCGCTTCGGTGCCGCACGCCACGCTGAGCACATGATCATGGTCACCTTGGGCACCGGGGTGGGCGGCGGGATCATCGACCGGGACCAGTTGCTGCGGGGGGCTGAGGGGTTGGCCGCTGAGATCGGGCACCTGCGAGTGGTCCCTGACGGGCACCGATGTGGGTGCGGCAACCGAGGCTGCTGGGAGCAGTACGCCAGTGGCTCGGCTTTGGTTCGCGAGGCGCGCGAGCTGGTGCGGGCCGAGTCCAACCATGCGGCTGATCTCATCGAGCGATGCGGGGGTGATGCGCAGGCACTGACCGGCTTGATGGTGACCCAATCGGCTCTGGAAGGTGGGCAGGCCGCTATCGAGTTGATGGAAGACCTCGGTCGGTGGGTAGGAGAAGGCATCGCGAGCCTGGTAGCGGTGCTCGACGCCGGGGTCATCGTCGTCGGTGGCGGGGTAAGCGCTGCTGGCGATCTCGTCCTGGAACCCGCTCGTGCGGCGTTCGCGCGTCAGCTCACCGCCCGTCGGCACCGGCCGGTGCCGCCCATCATCACGGCACAGCTGGGCAACGATGCGGGGATGATCGGCGCGGCTGATCTCGCCGCCGAACGCCTGGCCTCGAGCTGAGCGCAGTGACAGGCGGGCCTGCTGTTGGGGTGGATGTCGGTGGGACCAAGATCGGTGCTGCACTGGTCTCATCGGATGGGAGGATCTGCCGTCCCTTGACTGCCGACACGCCTGATCGTCGGGCGCCTTCCACGCAGGTCGAGGAGATCGTCGTCGACCTGGTCAGCAGACTGCTGGGCGGGCGGCGCTTGCCCATCGGGATCGGCGCCGCCGGCTTCATCGACTCAGCCGGCACCGTCGTGCGGTTCTCCCCCCATGTCAACTGGCGTGAAGAGCCGTTGGCGGAGCGGCTGAGCGACCGGCTCGACATGCAGGTCACGCTGAGCAACGACGCGAATGCGGCCGGGTGGGCCGAGTATAGGTTCGGAGCCGGGCAGGGGGAGCGCCGGTTGATCTTTGCCGGGCTAGGCACCGGCATCGGGGGTGCGTTGATCTACAACGGCTTGATCGAACGGGGGGCGCACGGCATGGCGGGAGAATTCGGTCACATGACCGTCGTGCCAGGGGGCCGTGAGTGCCCGTGCGGCCAGCGCGGCTGTTGGGAGCGCTATTGCAGCGGCACCGCGCTGGTAGCCGAAGCGGTCGAGCTGATGGCAACGTCAAGTCCGAGCGGCGACCGTCTTCGAGCCGAGCGCGCCAACGACGCTTCCTGGCTGACCGGACGCAACATCGCTCAGTTGGCCAGCGATGGTGATCCAGGAGCAGCCCAGGTCTTGTACTCGGCCGGTATCTGGCTGGGTCGCGGCTTGAGCGCGCTTGCGGCTGCTCTGGACCCGGGCCGAGTCGTGATCGGTGGGGGTCTCAGCGAGCTAGGCGATGCCCTTCTCGAGCCAGCACGAGTCGAGTTGGGCCGCACACTGGCCGGTGGTGCCCATCGACCCCTGTTGCCGGTCCTGGCTGGACGCCTTGGGCACCGTGCTGGGGTCATCGGAGCCGCAGATCTGGCTCGATGCGCTGCAGAGGCGACGACCCACTGGTGATCTGGTGCCAGTGGAGGTCAGACCCGCGCTCCGCTGCCTTCATCGCCAGATCGCCGCCGCGGGGAGCGCAACACGAGTAGGACGAAACCGAGCACGGTAAGCATCACACCCAACGCGCCGAACGGCATACCTGCGATCACTGAGAGCGCAGCGCTGAGAAAGACCAGCAACGGACCAACAGTCAACCCAACCAGGATCGCCCAGAAGTGCAGATCGCCAGCTGGCAGTGGATCGGGGGGTGCCGGCACGAAGTGCTCTTCTTCTTCGTCGTTCGGTGCTCGCTCAGGCGCTTCATCGTGGGCCGCCGTCCCGCGCCACGGCGCCGCGGCCGGGGCAGGGTCAACCGGCGGCGAAGTCTGGTTGTCCACCGGCGGGGTCGGGCCGTAGTCCGCGACGATTTCGCTGAAACGCCGGTCGATGTCGCTCCTCGCCTCGCCGGAGTCATCGCCCGATGACGGCATGGTCATCGGGCGTCGCCTCGCGGCCGCCAAGTTATCGGTTGAGCTCTCACCCCTCGATCTTGCCACGTTTGCGGCCCTAGACCCCCGGCATACCGTAGGCTGCGGCACGCAGAAGGCTAGGAGGCCACCATGATCTATTGGGTTCTGAAGGTGATCGTCGTCGGACCGATCCTACGTCTGCTGTTTCGCCCGTGGATCACGGGGAGCGACAACATCCCCTCGCGCGGTGGCGCCATCCTGGCCAGCAACCACCTGTCCTTCTCGGACTCGATCTTCTTGCCCCTCATGGTCAGGCGCCGGATTACGTTCCCGGCCAAGAAAGAATACTTCACCGGGACGGGTCTCAAGGGTTGGGCGACCAAGATGTTCTTCACGAGCACCGGTCAGATCCCGATCGACCGGGCCGGGGGCGAGGCCAGCATGGTCGCCGTTCGTCAGGGTATGAAGGTGCTGCGGCGTGGTGGACTCTTCGGGATCTACCCCGAGGGCACCCGCTCGCCGGATGGTCGGCTCTACCGCGGTAAGACCGGTATGGCTCGAATGGCCCTTGAGGCGGGGGTTCCGATCATCCCCGTGGCGATGATCGACACCGACAAGGCGCAACCGACCGGTCAGAAGATTCCCAACCTGCAACAGGTCGGGGTCAAGATTGGGGCGCCGATGGACTTCTCCGAGCACTCGGGTCGCGAGGACGACCGCGTGCTGCTGCGCGAGATCACGGATGAGGTCATGCATGCGCTCGCTGAGTTGTCGACTCAGGAATATGTCGATGAGTACGCTTCTGTCGTCAAAGAGCGGATCGCTGCCGAGCGCAAGGCACGGGTCAGTGCCGCTACCAAGGCGAAGGTCAGTGAGGCCAAATCGGGTGTCGGACAAGCCCGTGACCAAGTGCGCGGGGCTACTGCCTCAGTCGCCGCCGACCTGTCTCAGCGCTTCAGCAAGGACTCCGAGGCCGAGCAACAGAGCGACGACGAGACACAGGACGCACGAGGGTAGTGACCCAAGCACTGACACAACGCTCCTACGATGGGGGCGTGAACTCCGATGTCACCGCTGTTCCAGTCGGCCACGTTGTGGACTGGCAGGACAAGCCGGCGCTACAGCAACCCACGTGGGGCGATCCAGCGGCCCTGGCCGAGGTCCTGAGCACGCTGTCGAACTACCCGCCGTTGGTCTTTGCCGGGGAGTGCGATGCCTTGCGCACCCGACTTGCCGCCGCTGCTCGCGGACAGGCCTTCGTGCTGCAGGGAGGCGACTGCGCCGAGACACTGTCCGGAGTGACCGGTCCCAACATCCGTGATCGGATCAAGACGATCCTGCAGATGGCGGTCGTGCTGACCTACGGCGCGGGTATGCCGATTGTGAAGGTTGGCCGGATCGCTGGGCAGTTCGCCAAGCCCCGCTCCGCCAACGAGGAGACGCGGGACGGCGTGACCTTGCCCGCCTACCGCGGTGACATGGTCAACGGGTTCGAGTTCACCCATGAGGCGCGGGCGCACGATCCCGAGCGGCTGCTGCGGGCCTATCACGCGAGCTCAGCGACACTGAACCTGGTGCGGGCCTTCACCGAGGGTGGATTCGCCGACCTGCGTAGCGTACATATGTGGAACAAGGGCTTCTTGTCCGGCCCGGCCCAAGCCAAGTACGAAGCGATGGCGGGCGAGATCGACCGTGCGGTGCGTTTCCTGGAAGCCTCCGGTGTGGCCGACGCCGAGCAGATGCGCCGGGTGGAGTTCTACTCCAGCCATGAGGCCCTGGTGCTGGACTATGAACGGGCCATGGTTCGGCGCGACTCGCGCTCCGGCACGCCATACACCACTTCTGGTCACTTCGTCTGGGTCGGCGAGCGCACCCGAGATCTTGACCAGGCGCATATCGACTTCGTATCCCGGGTCAACAACCCGATCGGCATCAAGTTGGGGCCGAGCGCCACCCGCGATGATGTCCTGCGCCTGATCGAGGTGCTGGACCCAGAGCGCACCCCCGGCCGGTTGAGCTTCATCACTCGGATGGGGGCGCTGCGGATCGGCGAGGTGCTGCCGTCCTTGTTGGAGTCGGTGCGCGACGAGGCCAGTCACGTCACCTGGATCTGCGACCCGATGCACGGCAACACCTTCACCTCGCCCAGTGGCTACAAGACGCGGCGCTTCGAAGACGTGGTGGCCGAAGTACGCGGCTTCTTCGCCGCACACCGCCAGGTCGGCACATGGCCAGGTGGTATCCACGTCGAGCTGACCGGCAATGACGTCACGGAGTGCGTCGGTGGGTCGCACTCCGTTGACCTCGACGACCTCGGGTTGCGCTACGAGACGCTCTGCGACCCGAGGCTCAACCATCAGCAGTCGTTGGAGCTGGCCTTCCAGGTGGCTGAGATGTTGGAGCAAGGCGCGCGCTGATGCCGGTCGCAGATCTGCGCTCGGACACCCTGACGAAGCCCACGTCGGCGATGCGCTTGGCCATGATGGACGCGGCAGTGGGCGACGATGTCTACGGAGAAGACCCGACCGTTGCCGAACTGGAGCAGACCGTCGCTACGATGCTCGGTCACCAGGCGGCGCTGTTCACACCATCGGGCACGATGGCTGGCCAGTTGGCCATTCGGGGGCACGTCAGCCCAGGTCAGGAGTTGATCGCCGACGAGATGGCCCACGTCCTGCGTGCCGAGATGGGCGGTGCTGCAACGCTGTCCGGGATCACGACACGCAGTTGGCGGGCCCCAGCAGGCTCATTGGACCCGACCGAGGTGAGCAGGTTGATGGCCCCGGCCCGCAGTCCCTACCTGGTGGCGACCTCCTGCGTGGTGATCGAGAACACCCACAACTTCGGGGGCGGCACCGTGCAACCGCTGGCCGCGATGCAGCAGGTGGCAGCTTGCGCGCGCGATCACGGCGTTTCGGTGCACATCGACGGTGCCCGACTGTGGAATGCCCATGTCGCCAGCGGCGTGCCGTTACGCGACTATGGCGCGTGCGCTGACACGGTCGCGGTATGCCTGAGCAAGGGTTTAGGTGCCCCGATCGGGTCGCTGTTGGTGGGCTCCAGCGAGCACATCGCCTCGGCGCGGGTATGGCGCAAGCGCTGGGGTGGCGGGATGCGCCAGGTCGGCATACTGGCGGCCGCCGGGCTGTATGCCGTGCGCCACCACATACCCCGTCTGGTGCAGGACCATAGGCGCGCCGCTACCTTCGCTGCCACGGTGGCCGAGATCGATCCCGCAGTGGTCGACCCAGCCGCGGTGCAGACCAATATCGTGAACTTGAACGTCGCTGCGGTTGGATGGGCTAGCGCGGAGTTCGTGGCCGCTGCTGCTGAGCGCAGTGTGTTCGGCTTCGCCCCGAACGCTGACCAGGTCCGGTTGGTGTGGCACATGGACGCCGGCGACGAAGCCTCCGAGCACTGCATCGACGTGGTAAGTGAGCTGCTGAAGGCTCGCTCCTAAAGGACGCTCAGCACGACCTCGGTGCCCTCGGGCACCTGCTCGCCTTCCTCAACGCTCTGGAAGCGCACGGTTCCGAACAGGGCCCGCGCGATTTCTTCTCGGGTGACCGTCAGACCAAGGTCCTCCAACAGCGGTTTTGCCTCACCGTACTGCATACCGATCACCTGTGGCATGGTCACCAGGACCGGGCCTTTGGACACCGTCAGAGTGACGGTGTCGCCGCGTTGGCCTTGACCACCGCCGGGGTTTTGGGAAACAACCGAGTCCTCTGGCACATCGGCATCGTTGACCCGCTCATCGGCGGTCTCCGGGTCGAAGCCGGCTTCACGCAGGGTTTCGGTCGCCTCGCCGATCGGGGTATTGGTAACGTCGGGGATGTCGATCGGCTCGGGGCCGGCGCTGACGACGACATCCACGCTCGTTCCCGGCGGCACGGGGTCAGCGCCGTTCGAAGGGTTTGATCGCAGCACTAGGCCTTGGTCGATGCCGTCATCGAAATCCTCGGTGGACCCTCCCAACTCCAACTGGGTGTCCTCGAGTGCTTCACCGGCCTCCTCGACCGTCATTCCTTCCAGGTCAGGCACTTCGTATCGCTCTGGGCCCTGGGAGACCTCGAGCTCGACGTTGGTGCCGTGTCGCACGGACTCACCGGCCTCCTGCGAGGCGCTGATCACTGTGCCCTCTGGCACGGTCTCGGAAAAGCCGGGAACGATCTCGTTGTCCAGCTCGGCGGCATCGAGCTGGGTGACCGCATCGGCTTCGGCTTCTCCCACGACGTCGGGCATGACCGAGAACATGCCGGGCCCTGCAGTGAAATACCACGCCCCGGCAGCTCCGGCGGTCCCGATCAGCAACAACAAGACGGTGAGCCACGTGCCGACCCGTCGTCGCGTGCGGGCAGAGGTGGATGAGGCTGCGACCGGCGACGCCTCGCCGTGCCCGGATGTGTTTGCCGAGCGTGGGGCGCGTGCCGCGCGAGGGACCCGGTTGCCGGTGGTGCGGGCGAAGGCGCCAGCCTGAGCCGTCGGCTGCACCGGTGCGACGGTGGTGACCTGGTGAACCGGCTTGGTGAGGTCAGCCTCGGTGTCTGAATCCTGGTCGAGGCGTGCGGCCGGCAAAGCGATGATCGGTCTCGGCGCCTGATCCAACTCGGAGTCCGACATCTGCCCGAGTGTCTCGGTCAGGCGTTCGCGCAGAACGCCCGCGTTGTCCGGGCGCTGGTCCGGGTCATGTGCTGTCGCCTCGGCGATCAGCGCGTCCATCTGTGTGTGGGCCTCAGGCAGCGTGGTCGACACCGAGGGGACCGTCTCATGGACATGCTGGAAGGCGACGTGGATGGGGCTGTCTCCACCGAAGGCCTTCTGCGCGGTGAGCAGTTCGTACAGCAGCAGACCGACGGCATAGACATCGGTGCGTTCGTCGGCTCGGCCATGCTGCACTTGTTCCGGCGACAGGTAGGCCGCGGTGCCCCACATGACATCTGTGGTCCGGCTCATCGTTCCGGCTGTTATCGCGCGGGCGAGCCCGAAGTCAGCCACCTTCACCGCCCCACCCGCGTCGGTCAGGACGTTCTCGGGCTTGATGTCGCGGTGGATCAACCCTGCGCTGTGGGCCGCGCTGAGCGCCGCGAGCACTTGGTCGACAACACCGGCTGCTGCGCGGACGGTGAAGGGGGCGTCGTCGTGGATGATTTCGCGCAGATTGCGCCCGGTGACCAACTCCATGACCAGGTAGACCAGACCTTCGTCCTCGCCTTGGTCATACACCGAGACCACATGGGGGTGGGAGAGTTTGGCGGCGCTGCGGGCTTCGCGCTGGAATCGCGTCACGAAGTCGATGTCGCGGGCCAGGTCCGGACGCATGATCTTCAGAGCAACAGGACGATCCAGGCGCAGATCGTGCCCGCGATACACCGAGGCCATGCCGCCCTCGGCCATATGCGCATCGATCCGATATCGCCCGTGCAGCACACGCTGCGTCAGGGGTGGCGGAATCGAACTCACGCACCTGATTCTACGGAGCCGGGTGGGTAAAGCCTGGGACGCGAGGTGCGCCGGTGGGCCGGGCGCGCTGGCGGCACAATCCACCGGCCATCCTCGGGCAGCAGATTGGCGCCTGCGATCGCAGCGGCCGACAATGGCACCGAGGGCCTCGCCGCTGCAACTGGGATGAAGAGAAAGGCGTGCAACTGTGCGAAGCGACACCAATGTCATTCTCGAGGGGGAATGGCTATCCGTGCCAGACATGATGGAACTGTCCGGTGCCTCACAGGCCACCGTGCGAACCTGGCTGGCTGATCGCGATCTGATCGGTATGCGGCGCGGCCCGAACCACGCGCTGATGGTGCCGGCCCCCTTCGTGCTGCCGACTGGTCCGCTGAAGTCGCTGCGCGGGACCGTGTCGGTGTTGGGTGACAGCGGTCTCAGCGACCTCGAGATCCTGACCTGGCTGGGCCGTAGCGATGACACCATGCCTGGCGGCAGCGCTATTGGTGGGTTGCTGGCCGGACACAAGACCGAGGTGCGCCGCCGAGCCATGGAGCTGGCCCTCTGAAGCGAGATTAGGTCGAACGACTCGTGCTGACCTCGACCAATGCCTCCAGTGCCTGCCGCCCTTGCTCAGTGATGCCGGAGACGTCGCTGAGTGCATCGAGCGCTTGCTGACAGTTCTGCTCGATCATGTCTTCGACGGCTTCCACCGCGCCGCATTGGGCCAGTGTCTCCCGCAACGCGCTGACCTGGTCGATGTCGAGATCAGGATCGCCGAGCAGCTGGTGGATCTGCTGGACGTGTCGATCATTGCCCAGCCGCAACGCCATCGCGATCAAGACGGTGCGCTTTCCTTCGCGTAGGTCATCTCCGGCAGGTTTGCCGGTCTGTGAAGGGTCACCGAAGACGCCCAGCACGTCATCCCGCAACTGAAATGCCTCACCCAGGGCTAGTCCATACTCCGACAGGGAAACACGATCGCGCAACGGTGCGTTGATAGCCGTTGCGCCGATGAGCAGCGGGTGTTCGATCGAGTATTTTGCGCTCTTGTATCTGATGACTCTGCGGCATTGCGCGAGCCGCTGATCGTGGTCGAGGTCCTCCCACTCCTTAGCCGAGGTCAGGACGTCGAGATACTGCCCACCCATGAGCTGGGTCCGCATGGTGTCGAAGACGGGTCGAGCGCGCCGCACGTGCGCCGAAGGTAGGCCGGCGGTGGCGAACATCTCGTCGCACCAGTTCAGACACATGTCTCCGGCCAGCGTCGCTGCTGCGAGACCGAAGTCATGGGAGGAGCCGGACCAGGAGGCCTGCGCGTGATAGGCCGCGAAGGCGCGATGAGCAGTTGGGCGACCACGGCGCAGGTCGCTGTTGTCCATGACGTCGTCGTGTAGGAGGGCGGCTGCCTGAAACACCTCCATGGCGCTGGCGGCACGGACCAGGGCGGTCGAGTCGGGGCCGTGGAAGGACCGGTACCCCCAGTACAAGAAGGCTGCCCGCAGCCGTTTACCGCTGGAGAGTAGGTCGCCGATCGCCTCCAGGAGGGCAAGGACGGGTTCGCCTACTTCCGCCACGATATCCCGCTGGGCATCTAGGTGAGCGCTCAGTGCGTAGTCCACCCGGCGGCGTAGGTCGACACTGTCGAGGGGGTGCGCCTCTACCGCGCCCGACGCGGCTGAGTCAGCGGCGGACGGTGATGGGATCACGGATTTCCTTTTCGGGTGGTGCGTGACGACAGGAGTACAAGGTGGGGATGTGCGCGTGCTGTGCAGGACGAGCCTACGCATGCCGAGGTCGGGGTGTCTCACGGTGGTTACTGGCGGGGGTTGACAGGCGACCCGATGCATGTCGTACATTTGTTCGATACGTACAGGTGTACGACATAGAGTTGCGAGGGATGAGATGAGCCGTCAGTACCACGAGCAGATCGAAGTGCAGTGTGACCACGTGTTGCTCGGCCGACTGCAGATGAGCGCAGCTATGCACGCCCATCACGGAGCCCCCGTGCCTACCGCGTTCATGTGGCGGGGCCGCGTGCATGTGGTGCGTGCCGTGGTGGCGGCTTGGACCCAACGGACTCCCTGGTGGCGGTTGGCTGAGGTGGACACCGCAAGCTCATCCGGACTGGAGCAGCAGGTGTGGCGAGTCGAGGCAACCATCGGCCCCTGCCTCACTACAGGTGTCTACGACCTCACTCACGACACGTGCTGGAGGTTGCTCAGTGTCGCCGATTGAGTGCCCAGTGCGCGCACACCGCTGCGGCGGGTCGGCCGCTCGCCTAGCGGTCCAGTCGAGATGCATACCCAAGACATACCGACACAAGGAGAGCCAATGAGTAATGCAGGCACGGTGCTCGATCTGCTGGAGCGGGCTCGCGAGGGGTTGGTACAGGCCTGTCACGCCGAGAGCCTTGCCGAGCGTTATACGCAATCCCATCTCTCGGCCCTGCGAGCGGCGGCAGCAGTGATCGCTGCTCACAACAACATCGCTGGCCAAGGTTGCAAACAAGCCGGTCCGCGCAGCGTGTGGGAAGTGCTGCCCGCGATCGCCCCAGAGCTCACCGAGTGGGCGGTGTTCTATGCCGCCTCAGCACGACGCCGAGGAGCGTTGATGCGCGGCGAGGCCAACGTGAGTCCGCGTGAGGCCGATGACCTCACTCGCCAGAGCGAGGCCTTCCTGGAAGCGGTGCGGGGCATGCTGCACCTTCCCATCGCTCCACCTTTGTCCAGTGATCTCGCCGTGGTCAGCCGCGCGTTGACCGCTCGTGTCGTGCCCGCACGTGGCTAGTCCCTCCGACTTCGCTCACCTGCACGTCGCGTCGAGTTTTTCGATGCGCTACGGAGCCAGCACCCCGACCGAGCTCGTGCAGCGAGCCGCTGACCTAGGGCAGTCGACTGTGGCGCTGACCGACCGAGACGGCGCCTACGGGGCGGTGCGTTTCGTGAACGCGGCGCTCGCGGCGGGCATTCATCCGATCCTGGGAGTGGACCTGGCGCTGCATGGACAAGCGTTCGGGGCCGCCGCGAGCGCTAGGGCTGGGGCCGCGATCGACACAGCTCATCGCGAGCCCAGCGACACGGATCCTGTTCGCGGGCACCCCGTCAAAGGCGGCCCCGTCAAAGACGATCGCCGACCGCGCGTTACTGTGCTGGCGCGTGGTCAAGACGCTGGTCTGAGCCCCGGTGCAGGGTGGTCACGGCTGTGCCGATTGATCACCCAAACTCATCTTGCCGGTCAGCGCGGCAACCCGTTGGTCGAGCTGAGCGCGCTGGCCCGAGCGGCTATTCCGGCAGACGGGGTCTCGCCGATCGTGGTGATGCTCGGCCCGGACTCCGACGTAGGTCGAGCAGTGTTATCGGGTCAGCGCAGCCGGGCGGTCGATCTGCTGAGCCGATGGCGGCATAGCCTGCCGCCAGGGGCGCTCCGGATGGAGATCGTGGTGCATGGCGGTCCGGCGCGCACCAGTGGCAGTGTGGTGCATGCCGCGCGAATGTGGGCGCTGGCGTTGGAGTGCGGTGTGCCGAGTGTGCTCAGTGCGGCGGTCCGACACGCCCAGGTCCATCAGGCTCGGGTTGTCGACGTGTTGGACGCCGCGCGCCGGATGGTTCCGTTGGATGAACGACATCTGGACCGTGTCAGCACTGCCGGCCATTTGGCAGACACCTCCTCGATGGTGGCCCGGGCCGAGCAAGTCGCCACAGCGGTGGGCCCTTACCGCGTGCGCGGCCAGGATCTGCTGACGGCAACGATGGAGTTGGCGCAGCAGTGTCGCCAACAGTCCCGATCAGATCTAGGGATAGGTGAGGTGCATCTGCCTGAGCCAGAGATACTCGGAGTCAGTGGGGTGGGCCAGGCCCAACGAGAGTTGGCTCATCGGTGCCGGGCTGCGATCCATGACCGGTATCCATACCAATCGGCCACCTATCTGCAGCGGGTGCATGATCGTCTGGACGATGAGCTTGAGGTGATTTCCGGACTGGGCTACCCCACCTATTTCCTAACCGTGGCTCAGGTATGCGATCTGATCCGTGATCACGGAGTGCGCGTCGCAGCACGAGGTTCGGGTGCCGGCTCCTTGGTGACCTATTTGTTGGGAATCAGTGGGGTGGACCCCGTCCGACATGACTTGTTGATGGAACGGTTCTGCTCACCCTTGCGAGCTCAGCTGCCCGACATTGATATCGATGTCGAGTCGGCTCGGCGCACCGAGATCTACGAACGGATTCTGCAACGGTTCTCCTCGCAACGGGTGACCTGCGTGTCCATGATGGAGACCTATCGTGTGCGGCACGCCATTCGCGATGTCGCTGCCACACTAGGTATGCCGCCGGGTGAGGTCGACATCATCGCGAAGGCTTTTCCGCACATCCGGGCCCGTGACGCGCGGGCCGCGATCAACGATCTGCCCGAGCTGCAACGACTGGGCTTCGATGCTCCGGCGATGACCTTGCTGTTCGAGCTGGTGGAAAGTTTGGACTCGCTGCCACGGCATGTGGCGATGCACCCGTGCGGAGTGATCCTGTCGAATACTGGGCTGTTGGACCGCACGCCGGTAGAGGCGAGTTGGCTGGGATTCCCGATGAGTCAGTTCGACAAGGACGATGTCGAAGAGCTCGGTTTGCTGAAACTGGACGTGCTCGGGATCAGAATGCAGTCGTCGATGGCGCATGCTCTCGATGAGATCAAGCGAGTCGACGGCGATGTCATCGACCTCGACGATGAGCAGGACGTCCCACGCGATGACCCCTCGACCTTTGCACTGATTCAGTCGACTCGAACCCTGGGGTGCTTTCAAATCGAGTCCCCGGGTCAGCGAGAGCTGGTCGGCAAATTTGCTCCGGAGACCTTCGAGGACATCATCATCGACATCTCGCTGTTCCGCCCCGGCCCGGTCAAGTCGGACATGATCCGCCCCTTTCTTCAGGCGCGTCAGGGATGGAACGAGCCGGAATACCTCCACCACACGTTGGTGCCAGCGCTGAAAAGCACCTACGGGGTGGTGGTCTTTCACGAACAGGTGCTCAAGATCGTTGCGCAGACCACGGGGGTCTCACTGGCTCAAGCCGACGAGGTGCGCCGCGCCATGGGCTCGCCGGTGGGTCAACAACAGGTCGAGAAGTGGTGGCGTCCGGCCGCTCTGGACCGTGGTTATACCGGAGCTGAGGTCGAGCGCATCTGGGCTGTGCTGGCCGCATTCGCCTCCTTCGGGTTCTGCAAGGCACATGCTGCGGCGTTCGCCTTGCCGACCTATCAGTCGGCATGGTTGAAGACTCACCACACCGCGGCGTTCTTGGCCGGTGTGCTCACCCACGACCCAGGGATGTATCCCAAGCGGTTGATCTTGGATGAAGCACGCAATATGGGCGTGCGAGTCCTTGGCATCGACGTGAATGCCTGTGGCGCGACATATCGTGTGGAGCGTCTCGCGGACGAAGTCCTCACCGCGCCAGAGACACCGAAACAGGGCCCCTCCACCACCACGCCGGATCGTGTGGTGGCACCAGACCGGGTCGATGAGGAAATGGCCGCTATTGAGCATCAAGCGGGCCGATACGGCATCCGATTGTCGCTCAGTGAGATCAAGGGCATCACCGATGCTGAAGTCGAGAGGGTCGTGGCCGGCCAGCCCTACACCTCATTGGCTGACTTCTGGAAGCGCGCAACAGTCTCCCGACCTGTGGTGGAGCGGTTGGTCACGATCGGTGGGTTCGACGAGATGCATGCCCACGGCCAGGCGTTGACCCGTCGCGACCTGCTGTTGGCGGTCCGTGAACTTGATCGGTGGTCACGCACTCACCGTTCTGTTGCACCGCGCAGCACCAAGGCGCGACGCGTGATCGAGGCGGAGACTGTCGGTGGCGAGGTTGCAGCGCGCGCCGGTGCGCAAGCTCAGGGTGGGCGGTCCTGGCACCCGCGTGCTGGCCTGAATACTCAGCTGACTCTGGATCTGGTGGATGAGCCACAGGTGCTGGCAGGCAGCGGTTTGCCGGCGATGAGCGCCCAGGAGCAGACCATGGCCGAGCTCGATGCGCTCGGGATGGACGTCAGCGGGCACGTCACGAGCACGTACCAGCCGTTGCTCCACGCGCTAGGAGTCACTCCGGCGCGGCAACTGCTGACTCGCCGCAATGCCTCGGAGGTGCTGATCGCCGGGGCCAAGGTCGCCACCCAGACTCCTCCTGTCCGCTCAGGTCGAAGGGTGGTCTTCTTGACCTTGGACGACGGCACCGGGCCCAGCGATGCCACGTTCTTCGAAGACGTGCAGGGCCCGTACGCTGCGACAGTTTTTCACTCGTGGCTCTTGGTGGTCCGTGGCGTGTTGCGCCGGACCGGGCCACGCGGCCGATCAGTGCGAGCCACCGCTGCCTGGGAGATGACCGAGCTCGACCAGGTGTATCGCACCCAGGGAGTCGACGCGGTATGGGCACTGATGGAGCGCACTGAGGCCGCTGCGGCAAGCGCGGCACTGGTCAAGGCCGACTCGGGCGCCGGTAACTCCCCGGACGGGACACCACGTCGAGTATTGCTGCATGCTTCGGGCTTCGCCCAGTCGCCCTATGCCGACATCGGCCCACCCGGCAGCGATCGCAAGTTGTGGCACTCCAGCCCGGGGAGTTCGGGGCGGTGAACGACCACCGGCGAGGCGACCGCGGCTGCACGGTGCTCCATGTAGACATGGATGCCTTCTATGCTTCGGTGTCTCTGATCGACAAGCCGGAGTTGCACGATCAATGCGTGATCATCGGTGGTGGCTGGCGTGGCGTAGTGCTGTGCGCCAGCTACCCGGCACGAGCCTTCGGTGTTCGATCGGGAATGCCGATGTCGACGGCGCGTCGGCTGTGTCCCTCTGCGGTGGTGTTGCAACCTGACTACGAGTCGTACAGCAGAGTCTCTGAGGCTGTCATGTCGGTCTTCGCGGAGGTCACCCCAGTGTTGGAGACGCTGTCCATGGAAGAGGCCTTTCTGGACGTCTCGCAATGCCAGCGCCGACTGGGCTCACCGGTTCAGATCGCTGCATGGATCAAGGACACCATCGCCGATGAGCAGCACATCACCTGTTCGGTGGGAGGTGCAACAAACAAGACAGTCGCCAAGATGGCTTCTCGGGCAGCCAAACCTGACGGAGTGGTGATGGTCCCAGCCGATGAGGTGGTCTCGTTCCTGCACCCGCTGCCGGTCGGTGCATTGTGTGGGGTGGGGGAGGCCACCGAAGCAGAGCTACATACCTTCGGTCTGCAGACAGTGGCCGACATCGCCTACTTGCCTGCGCGCACGCTGGAACGCGCGGTGGGAAAGGCCTCAGCCGAGCATCTCTCCGCTTTGGCATGGGGCACATCACCTGGCACCGATCGGGTGACACCGTCCCGGACCGAGCGCAGTGTGGGGTCATCGCAGACTTTCAGCCACGACATCGACGATCCTCGTGTGTTGCATCGCCAACTCCTTCATCTCAGCGATCGCACGACGTCGCGGTTGCGCCATGCCCAGATGATGGCGCGCACAGTGGTGCTCACTGTTCGCTTTTCTGACTTTACGACCATTACCCGTTCACGCACGATGGCCCGGCCCACCGACGTGACCCAGGACGTATACGCCACGGCGGTGATGCTCTATCAGGCGTTGGGCCTGCAGCGGGTCCGTATTCGCCTTCTCGGGGTCAGGGTCGAGGGACTCACCGCCCGTGAGACGACCCCGGTCCAGGCTCGCCTCGACGAGCCCTTGCACGGTTGGCGCGAGGCGGAACAAGCGGTTGATCGAGCTGTCGATCGCTTCGGAGCGCAAGCGGTGCGCCCGGCCAGCTTGATCCACCACGGCGCACGTGCATGACCTGGGATGATCCGAGCCCAGCAGTAGGCGTAAACTAAATCCGTAGATCGGGAACCCGGGGTAGTGCTTCCAGCGTTCACGATTTACCCTGTAAGAAGGATGCTGGCACCAAAGCAAGTGCTCGCACGTCATACCTCCGGGAGGTTCCCAGTGCCGCTCTCCGAGCACGAGCAACGTGTACTCGAGCAGATGGAGCACGCGCTCTACGCCGAGGATCCGCGGTTTGCCTCTAACTTGAAGAAGTCCACCCCGCAAGGTCCATCACGTCGGCGTGCCCTCATTGGGGTCATCCTGGCAGTGCTCGGGCTCGGCTTGGTCCTTCTTGGAGTGTTCCTGGCGACGATCTGGATTGGCGGTATCGGTTTCGGTGCCATGGTTCTGGGCGGTGTGTTGGCTTTCAGCCCCACCAAGGGCAGCGCGGGCAAGCCGACGTTGTCTGTCGTCGGTGGCGACGGGCCGAAAACACCCAACGGGAACAAGAAGAAGTCGAAGACTCGTGGTGGCGGCTCGTTCATGCAGCGGATGGAGCAGCGGTGGGACAAGCGACGCGAGAGCGACTAGCTCCACCACACTACTGCGCCGGTCCACAGGGCGATGATGATGAGTGCTGTGCTGAGTTCGATGAGAATGTTCAAACCGATGGCCCTGATCGCTAACACGGTCGACCGCTTAGCCTCGCTATGCTCACCCCGTCGCAGGCGCTGCACCACGTAGATCCCTAACGGGAAACCAATGAAAAACCCCACGATCGGCACAGCAATCCCAGCCACCACGCCGACCGCCACAGCGGCTATCAATGTGCTGGTGGCGACGCCAGCGTTCCGCATCCGCTGTCCGGGCACGAGAAACTGCAGGGCGGCGCCCGCCATCGCGATCAAGGTCACTGCTGCAAGGACACTCCAACCCAGCCCCGATCCCTCGGCGATCGCCCAGACCAGCACCCCGGACCATACAAATAGCAGTCCTGGGAGGACTGGAATGACAATTCCGAAGAGCCCCACCACCATCAAAACGGTGGACACAGCGACGATCATGTGCCCACCGCCAACAGGTCTGTGGTCATCCTGTCGACGGTGGGCACCGCTCGCGTGTGGTCACCGTCGAGAATCACCCCGCGGTGTGTGACTCTTCGTCATGGAGGCGCTGCGACTCATCCGTGATGGAGACGCCGTCCAGGTCGCGCAACTTGTCCAGGTGGGTCCGGCCGTGGTGAGCACAGAAGTGCAACTCCAAGCCTTCTGGCAGACGAGCGCGGACGTAGGCTTGGGCACCGCAACGATCGCAGCGGTGGGCAACGGTCAGGTCGGAGGTCAAAGTAGCGTTCACGTCTGTGCTCCTTTCGAGGCGTTTCGGGCCGCAGTCTCATCGGTTCCCGAAGTGGAACCAGTCAAACATGGGCCCACACTGCTGCAACGCGACAACCACCCTGTGTGTGTCCTGTTCTGCCCAGGGCGTAACGGTGGTCCATGATGGGTCGGTGCCTAGCCCCGATGACCCGACTCTCGAGGAGTTGTTGCGGCGAAGCGCCGCCGGGGACCAGCAAGCCTTCGCTGCTCTGTACGACCAGGTATCAGGGCGCATTCACGGACTTGTCGTCCGGGTTCTTCGAGATCACGCACAGTCCGAGGAAGTCACTCAGGAGGTCTTTCTCCAAATCTGGAACAACTGCTCATCCTTTGAGTCCGCGCGCGGGAATGCTCTGTCCTGGATGATGACCCTGGCCCACCGACGGGCCGTCGATCGGGTCCGTTCGGCGCAGGCCCAATCCGTCCGGGATGAGGACTACGAATCACGACAAGATAGGCCGTCGCCGGACCCCACCGGTCAGGAGGTTGAGGACCGACTGCAGGCGAGCGCTGTGCGCACGGCTCTCGTGGATCTCGGCCCCCCGCACCAAGAGGCACTGGAGTTGGCCTATTTCCGAGGAATGACACATCGGGAAGTGTCCATCGCTATGGGAGTGCCTCTCGGCACGGCGAAGACACGGATCCGTGACGGGCTACGCAAACTACGAGAGACAACAGGAGGTGCGCTGTGACGACACCCACGCCGCACGTCGACTCGTTGGTTGCTGCCTACGCCTTGGATGCCGTCGACGCCGACGAGCGTCGCCTCGTCGAGGAGCATCTGCGCGGCTGTCCTGCGTGCCGTGCCGAACTGGCCGCGTTTGTCGAGGCCGCTGTTCATCTCACAGACGGCCACGAGATCCCTCCGCCTGCTGGGTTGCGCGATCGCGTTCTCGACGCGGTCGCGGAGCAGGCCGAAGGTCGTGTCGACGACATCAGCAAGATCGCCGCCACGGATGAGCGCGAGCATCTGGGGTCGCCTCGCGCGCCGAGACGCCAGCGACTTACCGCCCTGTGGGGTCTTGCCGCAGCGGGTGTGATCGCCGTCGGGGTCTTCGCAGTGTTGCAAGGCGGTGAGGAGGACCTGGGCCCGGTCCAGCAGGTCGTGCAGGCCGATGACGCTCAACGGTTCGAGGTCGACTTCCAGGGGGAGGCTCTCGCCGTTGTGTCCTCTGACTCGGTGGACCAGTCGGTATTGCTAGCTGAGGACTTACCCGCGCTGTCGCAAGGTGAGGTCTACCAGGCGTGGTGGGTCGACGATGCCGGAGTGATCACCTCGGCCGGGGTCATCGATGGCGAGGACAACCCCGAACAGGTGGAGATGCCGCTGCGGAGCGCCCCCGTTCAGCCGGTGGCTGTTGCGCTCAGTGTCGAGCCTGACGGGGGCTCTGAGCAGCCGACGACCGAGCCGCTGTTATCCATCACACTCGCTGACTAGAGCCTCGACCAGGCGCGCCGTGAGCGCGCATGACGCATGCCCTCCCGGTGGAGTGATTCCACGGCCACCCTGATTCGGGTAGGGCCGGCTTGTCTGCGTCGGAGCCTGGCCGCAGGGGTTAGCCTTCGGAGCAACGTCCGCGGTTGAACACCGAGCGGCGTCCAGCCATGTACGGAAAGGAATCGCCATCGCTACCGACTACTCGGCCAGACATCTACAAGTGTTGGAGGGCTTGGAGGCGGTCCGCAAGAGACCGGGAATGTATGTCGGCTCCACCGACTCCCGCGGACTGATGCATTGCCTGTGGGAGATCATTGACAACGCGGTGGACGAGGCACTGGGTGGTTACGCCGCCCAGATCGGCATCGAGCTGCTGAGCGACGGCTCTGTTCTCGTCAGTGACGATGGCCGCGGAATTCCGGTCGACATCGAGCCCTCGACCGGCTTGTCCGGGGTAGAGGTTGTCTTCACCAAGCTGCACGCTGGCGGCAAGTTCGGCGGGGGGTCCTACGCGGCGTCCGGCGGTTTGCACGGAGTGGGCTCCTCGGTGGTCAATGCGCTCTCGGCGCGGCTGGATGTGGAGGTTGATCGAGCCGGCAAGACCCATGCGATGAGTTTCCGCCGGGGCGAGCCGGGCACCTTCGAGGACCGAAACGGCGTATCGCCGCTCTCTCCGTTCACTCCTTTTGAGAAAACGTCGACCTTGCGCTTGGTGGGCAGGGCCAAGCGCGGGGTCACTGGCACCCGGGTCCGTTATTGGGCCGACCCGCAGATCTTCATCAAGGGAGCCACCTTCGCCGAGCAGGAACTGGTGGACCGGGCGCGGCAAACGGCCTTCTTGGTGCCAGGACTTCAGCTCACCATCACCGACCGGCGCAGTCCTGAGGGCGCGGAGCAGACCTTCCTTCATCATGGCGGCATCGCAGAGTTCGTGGAGTTCCTTGCGTCCGACCCGGCGGTGACCGATGTCTGGCGACTACAGGGATCAGCCGCGTTCACCGAGACGGTGCCCGTGCTCGACGGGTCGGGGCGGATGATCTCCACCGAGGTAGAAAGAGCGTGTGACGTCGATATCGCTCTGCGCTGGGGGACGGCGTATGACGCTCAGACGCGCAGCTTCGTGAACATCATTGCCACGCCAAAGGGCGGCACGCACCTAGCGGGCTTCGAGCAAGCACTGCTCAAGGTGTTGCGCAAACAGGTGGAGAACAACGCCCGGCGGCTCAAGATCGGCAGCGACCGGATCGACAAGGACGATGCCCTGGCCGGGATGACCGCGGTCGTCACGGTGCGTTTGGCTGAGCCTCAGTTCGAGGGCCAGACCAAGGAAGTGCTGGGCACCCCAGCGGTGCGAGGAATCGTAGCGAAGGTGGTCGAAACCGAGTTGACGAAGCGGTTGACCTCAACTGCGAAAGTGGACAAGGCACAGGCGAGCTTGCTCCTCGACAAGGTCGTCGCCGAGATGAAGTCGCGAGTGTCAGCTCGGCTGCACAAGGAAACGCAGCGTCGCAAGAACGCCCTCGAATCCTCGACGCTGCCGGCAAAGCTGGCCGACTGCCGCACTGGTGACCAAGAGCGCTCAGAGCTGTTCATTGTTGAGGGCGACAGTGCGCTCGGAACTGCCAAGTTGGCGAGGTCGAGTGACTACCAAGCGCTGCTCCCGATCCGTGGCAAGATCTTGAACGTGCAGAAGGCTTCGGTCTCGGACATGCTGCACAACTCGGAGTGCGCCGCCATCATCCAGGTCATCGGCGCTGGCTCGGGACGATCCTTCGATATGGATCTGGTCCGCTATGGCAAGGTCATCATCATGACCGATGCGGATGTTGACGGTGCACACATCCGCACGCTCCTGCTGACACTGTTCTTCCGATACATGCGTCCTTTGGTTGAGGCCGGACGGGTGTATGCCGCGATGCCGCCACTGCACCGGCTGGATGTCAGCGCATCCGGAAGGTCGAAGCGCGAGCTGATCTACACCTATACCGAGGCCGAGATGCGCAGCACCCTGCGGCAACTACAACGACGTGGCCGCAGCGTGAAACAGCCCATGCAGCGATACAAAGGACTGGGTGAGATGGATGCGGATCAACTCGCCGAAACCACCATGGATCCGCGACAGCGGACGCTGCGACGGGTGACACTGCCGGACGCCGAGCGCGCCGAGCATGTCTTCGAGCTCTTGATGGGTGCTTCGGTGGCACCGCGCAAGGATTTCATCGTGGAGTCTGCCGATGCTTTGGATCGTGAACGGATCGACGCCTGAGTGGTAGTCGAACCCTGCTAGCATGTATCTCGTCCCGACCGTTGCGTCGGGCACCCACGCCACAGGGCTACACCACCTGATGGCACGTAGGTTCGCGATAGCGACCACTGGGGGTAGGTCCGGTCACGCTGAAGAGGCGTTGAGGCGCGCCGACCTCAACGACACGAAGGCAGATAGCCACGATGGCACCTCAATCTCGGCGCCCCAGCGCGCCCGAAAGCAAGAAGAAGTCACGGCACAGCAGCGCCCAGAAGAAGGCAGCACGCATTGCGCGCGAGCAGGCACAACGATCCGCTCGACGTGCCGCGCAGGGCAAGACCGACGACAACATCCCGCGCTCGACGGTGCGGAAGCCTTCCCAGGCAACCGCCCACAGAGCCTCTGTCGGCAAGGACCGTCCCTCCAGTACGTTCGGTGGTCGCGGAGCCAGCGGTGCTGGACAAAGCCGCCCGGCGCGCGGCGAAAGCCGTGAACGGCGCGGGCGAACAGAAGGCGGGGCGGATGACCACAGGGACGCCCGTAAGGAGCGGGAACGCGCTGAGCGAGACCACAGCAGCCGCCCTTCCTCCCGTGGTGATCGAGACCGTGCTGGGCGCCCTGACCGTACTCGTTCTTCGAGCACCTCCGAGCACCGCGAACACACCTTCCGCAGCCATCGTCAGGATGTACAGGGGAGACCGGACACTGAGGAGCTGCGTTCGGCGCAGCGTCGTCCCAGTGGTCGGGACCGGGCCGCAGCCGAGCTGACCAGGCCCGAGCGGTCAAACCCATCAGCTCCCCGTGTTCAGGCGGCGCCGGTGGACTCCGATAACGGCTTTGCCGGACTTGGCCTGCACTCCGAGCTGGTGGCGGCTCTCGCGCGGGCGGGCATCGTGAGTCCGTTCCCCATTCAGCAGGCCACCATCCCAGACGCGCTGGCTGGGCGGGATCTGCTCGGCCGGGGACAGACAGGGTCGGGCAAGACCATGGCCTTCGGGTTGCCCATGTTGGATCGTCTGGCCACGTTGAGCCGCGCCAAGCCGCACCGCCCGCACGCAGTGATCCTGACGCCGACCCGGGAGTTGGCCATGCAGATCGTCGACGCCTTGAGCCCGCTGATGTCGGCGGTCTCGGTGCGACACCAGCTCATCGCCGGCGGGATGTCCTACACCCCACAGTTGCGGTCATTGGACGACGGTGTCGAAGTCTTGGTGGCGACACCTGGCCGTCTGTCCGACCTGATCGAACGTGGTGCTGCGGACCTGTCCGAGGTGAGGATCACCGTGCTGGACGAGGCCGACCACATGGCCGAGATGGGCTTCGTCGAGGCGATCACCGAGATCCTGGACCTCACGCCTGCTGGCGGTCAGCGGATGCTGTTCTCCGCGACGCTCGACCACGGCGTCGACAAGGTGGCTAAGAAGTACTTGAGTGACCCCGTGACGCACTCGACAGACGACGCTCAGGCCAGCGTGTCCACGATGGAGCACCACCTCTTCCTGGTGCACCCGCATGAGAAGAAGGAGATCACGGCTGCCATCGCCAACCGGCAAGGGCGCACGGTGGTATTCGTGCGCACCAAACTGGGAGCGGACCGGATAGCGACGCAGCTTCGTGAGGCAGGTGTCTTTGCTGCGGCTTTGCACGGTGGTTTGAACCAGGCTCAACGTACCCGTGTGCTCGAAGGCTTCAAGTCCGGTCAGCTACCTGTCCTGGTTGCCACCGACGTGGCAGCCCGAGGTATTCACGTGGATGACATTTCGTTGGTGCTGCAGGCCGACCCGCCTGCGGACCACAAGGACTACTTGCACCGTGCCGGCCGTACAGCCCGCGCCGGGCGCGATGGCCTGGTGGTAACCCTGGCGCTGCCGCATCAGCGACGCCAGGTGCTACGACTGCTGGACGCTGCCGGTGCTCAGACCAAGGCCGTTCCGGTTTCGGCCGGCGACGATTCTGTCGTTGCCACCGCAGGCGGCCGTGCGCCGTCTGGGGAGTCGATTCCACAGTCACAGCTGGATGCCCTGCTGCGGCCTCCGCGCCGCGGTTCGCCAGGGGGACGACGTGGTTCCTCAGGGGGTCGCGGTCGGGGTCATGCGGGCGGGCGTGGCAGCCAGCGTGATGCGGGACGCGGCGGCCCAGAGGGCGGACGCAAGCCTCGTGGGGCTAGCGGACATGCTGATCGTGGGCGGGCCTGAGCTGCTTGTTGGGTCGTGCCAAGGGGCGTTTCCACGCCCTCAACCATGGAGCCACGTCAGATCCCGGTGAGCTGGGTCGACGGTGCCAGGCGCCAGGCAAGCGACCGGACGCAGTGGATGCTTGGTCTACCTATCAGGCCGTACGGCCAGCAGCGATGGCATGTGGTCGACCGATCGGCGCAGCGGACTCGTAGTCCGGCGCACCACAAGGTCGGTCGGGACGGTCAAGACGTCGTCTATCATGCCCGCCGGCTTCTGTGGGGCTGGCTCATCAGTCGAGGAGAGCAGGTTGTGCAACAACGTGTCGGCAGCGGCGCGGCCTTGGGCGCCGATGTCTTGTCGGACCGTGCTCAGTTTCAGGACGTCGGAGAGTTCAAAGTCGTCGATGCCGATGACGGAGATGTCCTGAGGTATGCGACGCTCCGATTCAGCTGCGACTGCCATCACGCCGATGGCGATCTCGTCGCTGGCGGCGACCACGGCCGTAGGAATTCGCTCGCCGAGGAAGAGGCTTCGTGCCTGCTTCGCGGCGTCTTGAGCCGACCAGTCACACGATATGATCCAGTCGTTGTGGAGCATGATCCCGTGCTCGCGCATACCAGCCCGGAAGCCCATCAAACGGCCCCACGGGACGAGGCGGTGCTCAGCCCCCGGAGGCACCGACCCGACGTACCCGATCTGGGTGTGTCCTAGTTCGACGAGGTGGTCGAGCGCTGTCCGGGCGGCGTGCTCGTCGTCAATACGGATCAGCGGGTGACCGGGCACCGGGTTGCCGATGCCGACGACCGGCAGACCCAGCTTCTCGATGAGGGCCAGCTCCTCGTCGCGCAGCGGCACGTTGAGGGTGATCAGGCCGTCTGCCCGTTTGTTGAGCATCTGAATGGTGAGCGCCCGACGCTCAAAGGCTGAGTCAGCTTCAAGGTCAATGAGGAGTGCGTGATAACCGTGTTCGCGCAGTGTCTTCTCGATGGCACTGAGTGCGCTGACGAAGAACCAACGAGTGAGGAACGGCATGACGATACCGATGACGCGAGTGCGACCTGAAGCCAGTGAGGCGGCGGTGGGGGAGGCTACATAGTCGAGACTTTGCGCAGCAGCAAGCACCCGCTCTCGAGTTGCCTTGTTGACGGTGCTGACACCCCGAAGGGCGCGAGAGACCGTGGCCACTGAGACTTCGGCCACTCGCGCCACATCGGAGATTGTCGTCATGTCGGTGGTGTCGGCTCAGCCCTTGACGCCGCCGGCCAGCAGGCCTCGGACGAAGAAGCGCTGCAGGCCCAAGAAGACCACCAAAGGGACGATCATCGAGATAAACGCACCGGCCGACAGCAACTGCCAGTCAGCTCCTCGACTGCCTGAGAGTTCCGCGATCGCCGGCGTCAACGGGCGAATCTCGGTGCCGGCGAACGTCAATGCAACCAACAGGTCGTTCCACACCCAGAGAAACTGGAAGATCGCGAACGACGCGATGGCTGGGACCAACAGCGGCAACAGGACCTGGAAGAAGATCTTCACGTGACCTGCTCCGTCGACGCGTGCGGCTTCAATGAGGGAACGCGGGATGTCCATCATGAAGTTGTGCAGCAGGAAGATTGCCAGCGGCAGCGCGAAGATCGAGTGTGACAGCCACAGGGTCCAGAGCGAGCCATCAATCCCGAAGGACACATACTGCGTCAGCAAGGGAATGAGCGCGATCTGGATGGGCACAACCTGAAGCGCAAACACCGCCACGAACAACATGCTGCGACCCTTGAAGTCGATCCACGCGAAGGCGTATGACGCCAAGAGCGCCAGGGAAATCGGGATCGCAACGGCCGGCAGAGTGATCACGACTGTATTGATGAACAGGTCGGCGAAGTTCGTCGAGGTCCCGAACAGCACCGAGTCGTAGTTCTCCAGCGTGACCGACGGGTCGCTGAACCACGTCCACCAACCTGTCGTCTTGATCTCCAGCTCGGGCCGGAACGACGTGATGAACAACCCGAAGGTCGGGATCGTCCACAAAATCGCCATAACGATGGCGAAACCCGATGCCCAGGGAGACGTCAGGCGTGTCTTGGCGTCGACCGCACGCTGTTCTTTGCGGGTGAGCTTGCGTGGCTCCTTCCGCTCGGTCACGTCGGAGCCCAGGGCCTTGGCCTGGGCCTCGGGAGAGTCGGCCTTTTCTTCGCCGGGTGCTCCCGGGGTGGTGGATGCCTGGCTCATCGCTGCTCCTCCGAGAGTCTCATCTGGCGGATGTTGTACAGAATGATCGGGATCACGAGCACGAAGAGCAGCACTGCCAGGGCGGCACCAAGGCCTCGCTGGCCGAACACGAAGCTCTGCTGGTAGAACTCGTTCGCCACGATCGAGGTGTTGAACTGGCCACCGGTCATGGTTCGCACGATGTCGAAGACCTTCAGTGTCGCCATCGCAATCGTCGTGACCACCACCACCACCGCCGGTCGGACGGTTGGCAACGTCACGTAGCGGAACATCGGGAAGCCTTGAACACCGTCCATCTTCGCCGCCTCGATGATCTCGTCCGGGATGGACTTGATGGCGGCCGACAACACGGTCATGGCGAAGCCGGACTGGATCCACACCATCACGGCGATCATGAACAGGTTGTTCCAGGGAGAGTTGAGCAGGAACTGCTGCGGCTCCAACCCGATAAGCACCAGTATTTGGTTCAGCAAACCGATCTGCTCTACGCCGGGCTGGTCCGGGCGGAACTCATAGACGAACTTCCAAATGACTCCGGCCGCAACCATCGAGATAGCCATCGGCAGGAAGATGAGCGTCTTAGCGAACTTCTCACCAAAGGCCCGATCGACCAGAGTCGCATACATCAGGCCGAAGCCGGTGGCCAGGAGAGGAACGAGAACGACCCACAGGGCCGTATTGAACAACACCCTGCGAAAAGATGGGTTGGTGAAGATCTCGGTGTAGTTGTCAAAACCGACCCAGTTGACATTTCCGCCGTCTTTGAAAGACGTCAAGATCGTCAAGAAGGCCGGGTAGATGAGTCCTAGGACCAGGAGCAGCACTGCTGGTCCGAGGAAGGTCACGGGAGGAACCCAGCGGGGAACCCTCGGACGGTCGGCGAGCCACAGGACGACACCCATAACGGTGACGAACAACAAGATGGCTATGAACATGACGAGGAACTTCTCGCCCGTGGTGGTGGTGTCTAACAGAAGATCCACAAGTTTTACCTTTCTTGTTCGGGGTCGCCCGGCGGTGGCAGCGACCATGGACGGTTGAGCGCCGACGGGCGGCCTACTCCAGAAGCAGACCGCCCGTCAGCGTTATTCACCACACGTTCAGCTGGAGGGCCAGCTGTTCTCGACGTCGGTGAGGACGTCCTCAGAACTCTCGTCGACGGCGATCCAGTCGACCATCGCAGTCCAGAACGTACCCGCGCCCACTTCGGCGGGCATGAGGTCCGAAGCGTCGAAGCGGAATGTGGTCTCCTCGTCCGTCAACAGCTCGAAGGCGAGCTGGTCAATGGGCGACACCAAGTTGTCCGGGTTCATCGCGTTGTTCGCCGACACCCATCCAGCGCCAGAGACCTGAGCCTTGACGTCGGACCATTCGGGGCTGGTCAGATACCCCTGGAAGGCAGCGACCTCGGGACGGTCGGCGAAAGCGACTGTGAACTCGCCGCCACCGAGCAGCGGCTTCTCCTCTTCTGTTTCACTCGGTAGGTAGAATGCGAACACGTCACCGTCCTCAGCCACGTTGGTGCCCTCGGGCCAGTTGGCCTGGTAGAAGGATGCTTGGCGCATCATCCAGCAGTTGCCGTCCAGGATGGGCAGTCCGGCGTCGCCGAAGCTGGTCGTGGCGATGGACTGAATGCCGCCGAGGCCTCCGTTGACGTAGTCGTCGTTCTTCAGGTAGTCGCCGACATCGTTGAGTGCGTCGACCACCTGCGGGTCATTGAAGGGAATCTCGTGCGCGACCCACTGGTCGTAGACATCGGGTCCGGCCGTACGCAACATCCAGTCTTCTAGCCAGTCGGTCGCTGTCCAACCGGTAGCCGTACCGGACTCGATACCAGCACACCAGGGCTTGACGTCGGGGTTGTCGGCAATGATCTGGTCGGTCAGCGACTTCATCTCATCCAAGGTGGTGGGAATGTCGTAGCCACCCTCCTCGAACATGCTCGGCGAATACCACACGAATGACTTGGCGTTCGCGCCCAGCGGGGCGCCGTAGTATGTTCCGTCGACCGTGCCGTACTCCTTCCACTGCGGGTTGAAGAACTCATCGACATTGTCCTGAGCCGCCGGGGAGACTTCGACGATCTTGTCTGGGAAGTTTCCAGCGATTGTCTCGATCAGGCCTGGCTGGGGAATATAGGCGATGTCGGGCGGGTTGCCGGCCTCGAGACGGACTTGCAACTGGGCTTCGAAGTCGCGAGAACCTTCATAGTTGACCGTGGCGCCCGTGCACTCTTCGAAAGGTATGTAGGAGTCGATCTGCGGCTGGTCTTCCGGGGAGATAATCGAGGTGTAAACGCTGACCTCGGTGCCCTCGAGGTCGCCGTACTCCTCGAACGCAGCGCAGTCGACGTCGCTGGTGACGTCGGCGAGAGCGTCGCCTCCACTGTCTGAGTCATCGCCGCCGCATGCAGCCAGGGTGATCGTCGCCATACCAGCCGTGAGGGCCAACCAGCGACGTGATGTCGTGCGTGAGGGCATATGCCCGCCTCCGTTTCGTGCGTGGACGCCGAGGCGGTTCATGCCTCGACGATGAGGGTTCCATCACAATGTAAGCGATTGCGTATAGCCATGGGCAGCCCTTCACATCACAGCCAGGTAACGATCGAGGGTGAAGCGCAGCTGGTCCCGAGTGGGTCGGCTCTGAAGCGCAGAGGTGTGTCAACTGCTCTGCGGGGCGCCCTCGAGACGAAGGAACTCCAAGTGACGCAGGTAGGCATCCAGGCAGTCGTTGATGATCTGGCTCTCGGTGTAACCCATGACGTCATAGCCTTGGCCGCCTTCGGCTGAGTGCACCTCCAGGCGTGCGTACACCTCGTTGCCTCGAAGCATCCGACCCCCGTATGAGGGGACCGGTGCCTCCCGGAGCTCCACGCGGTAGACGAACGGATGCGCCTCCTCACGGCTCGTCTGCAGATGCACGTTGCGGCTGGACACACCCATTTCAGCGTCCGCGTCCGAGATCACGTCGGTCCTCACCGATGTCTCCACACCCTGCTGCTCCAACTCTTCAGCAACCTGGTGCAAGGCGGGTTGTACGACGTCGGCCAGATAAGCCTCGCCCTTGTCCACTTCCGGGAAGCTCAAGGCGTGCGTCAGTCGGTTACTCCAGGAGCGCCTCTGTGCCTCGGCGCCGGTGGTGTCTCGGGCCGACAACATCATCGGCAACACGTGTCGGCCGCTGTCAACGCGGTTGCCCTCGACCTGTAAAGCCCGCCATAGCCCGACCACCACAAGCAGCATGACGAAGGCGAAGGGTAGGCCCATAATCACGGTTGCGTACTGCAATGCGGTGATACCACCAGCGAAGAGCAATGCGGCCGTGAGGAGCCCTGTGGCCAGGGCCCAGAGGATTCGCAGCCACGGGTCGGCATCATCGTGAGACGTTTTCAGGTGCGAGCTGAGATTGGCCATCACCAAGGCGCCCGAGTCAGCAGACGTGACGTAGAAGAGGAGCCCGACCACGGTTGCGAGACCGACGAGGAACAGCGCACCGGGGTAGTCCTGGAGCAGTGTGTAGAAGCCGCGCTCGGGGGAGTTCAACGCCAGCTCGCCGAAGGCTTCGTCGCCATTGCGGATGCGCTCCAATGCCGAGTTACCGAAGATTGAGACCCACATCACCACATAGCTGAACGGGATGATCATGGTCCCGACCACGAACTGGCGGATCGTGCGACCGCGCGAGATGCGGGCCAGGAACAGACCGACGAAGGATGCCCAAGCGATCCACCACGCCCAGAAGAACAACGTCCAGAAGCTCATCCACTCGGCGGTGTCACTGAACGCGAAGGTCTGCAGCGTCAGCCCGGGGAAGGACGTCACGAAGTCGCCGACGTTCATGACGATGGCGTTCAGCAAGAACGCTGTCTGCCCGGCGACAAGGACCCACAGCGCCAGCCCAATGGCGAGCAACACGTTGATCTGGGACAACAACCGGATGCCCTTGTCGACACCCGTGGTGGCCGAGATCGTAGCGATGATGACAGCCAAGGCGATCAGACCGATCTGCGCCGCCAGGCCCTCCGGCACACCGAACAAGATGTTCAGCCCGAAGTTCAGTTGGACCACGCCGATGCCCAGGCTGGTGGCCACTCCGAAGATCGTGCCGAGCACGGCAGCGGTATCGACCGTGTGCCCGAGCCCGCCTTCGATCCGTCTGCCGAAGATCGGGTAGAGCGCCGAGCGCACCGCCAAGGGCAGGTTGCGCCGGTAGGCGAAGTAGCCAAGCGCCATCCCCATCAAGGCATACATACCCCAGCCGGTAATGCCGTAGTGGAACAGCGTCCATACGGTCGCCTCGCGAGCCGCCTCGACTGTCTCGCCCGCTCCGACCGGAGGGGCCAGATATTGGGTCACCGGCTCGGCGACCGAGAAGAACATCAGGTCAGTGCCGATGCCCGCCGCGAAAAGCATCGCAGCCCAGGAGAACGTGGAGAACTCTGGTGTGGAGTGGTCCGGGCCGAGCTTCACGTGGCCGTAGCGCGACATACCGAGGAAGAGCACGAAGAGCAGGACAAGCGTGGCCAGCGCGATGTAGAACCACCCGAACCAAGTGCCGGTGTATCCGACCAGAGAACCGATCCGCGCCTCAGCGGCCTCGGGCCAAAAGATCAGCCAGATCGCAATGAGCACCGTCCCGGCAAAGGAGGCGCCGAACACGATCGGGTTGACACGAGTGGAGCCGCCGCCTCCGCCAGAGCTCGCGGCCGGGGGAGGCGGTTCGTGGGTGGGTGGCTTGGTATTGACGCTCATGCTGGTTCTCCTCCATCACGTGAGAGCCTCACCTGCGGCATACCTCGCCTGGCGCGGGCCGCGCTGGGCGGCTCAGGGCTGGTATCCCAGGCATCATTGCGCGGGTCACCAGGTGGGAACAAGAGCATGCCTTCGCCGTGTCGGTAGAACGGGACCTCTACCGGGGGCAACGTCGGCTTGCCCTGGATCAGGTCGGCGGCGCGCTCGGCGACCATCATCACCGGGGCGTAGATGTTGCCGTTGGTGATATAGGGAAAGACCGAGGCATCCACGACTCGCAGCCCGCTCGTCCCGTGCACCCGCATCGTCTGGGGGTCCACGACCGCCATGGCATCTCCGGCGTCACCCATCTTCGCGGTGCACGAGGGGTGTAGGGCGGTTTCGGCGTCCCTGGCCACCCAGTCCAAGATCTCCTGGTCGCTACTCACACCGGGCCCCGGCGAGATCTCCCCAGCGCTGAAGGCTGCGAACGCGGGCTGCTCCAGGATGTTGCGGGCCGCTTGGACCATTTCGATCCACTCGCGTCGGTCGGCCTCGGTCGAAAGGTAGTTGAACTGGATCGCGGGATGCTTCAGCGGGTCAGTGGAGCGGATCATGACGTCGCCACGGCAGTCGGAGTACATCGGGCCGATGTGCACTTGATAGCCGTGGTCACTGGCCGGTCTGGACCCGTCATACCGGATCGCGATCGGTAGGAAGTGAAACATCTGGTTGGGGTAGGTCACCTCATCGTTGCTGCGGATGAACCCGCCGGCTTCGAAATGGTTCGAAGCGCCGACCCCACTGCGCAAGAACAACCACTCCGCACCGATCCGCGGTTTGTGGTGATGCTTCAACCACGGCGCGATCGAAACCGGCTGGGTACTCTCGTGCTGGATGTACACCTCAAGGTGATCTTGCAGGTTCTGTCCAACGCCCCGCCGCTCGACCAGCGGTTCGATGCCCAGGCTGCGAAGATGCTCGGGATCACCGATCCCAGCCAGCTGAAGCAGCTGTGGAGTGTTGAACGCCCCGCCACACAAGATGACCTCACCCGCGCTCGCCCTCCGGCGCGCTCGACCTGCGAGCAGATAGTCGACACCGGTGACCTTCGGCTCACCGCCGGAGGTGCGGCTGGTATGTAGCCCGGTCGCCTGCGCCAAGGTGCGCACCGTGAGATTGGGCCGGTGCCGAACGGGGTGCAGGTATGCGCGGGCGGCAGAGAGCCGGCGACCCCGGTGCACGTTGCGGTCGAACTTGGCAAAGCCCTCCTGGCGGTAGCCGTTGACGTCGTCGGTCAGCGGGTAGCCCGCCTGCTGCACCGCCTCCAAGAACGCCCCGAACAGCGGTGAGGTCGCGGGTCCGCGCTCCAACACCAACGGACCAGAGCCCCCGCGCCAGGTGTCGGCGCCGACCAGGCAGGTTTCCATCCGCTTGAAGTACGGCAAGCAGTGGGCGTAGTCCCAGTTCGCCATGCCCGGGTCGGCGGCCCACCGTTGTAGGTCGAGCGGGTTGCCTCGCTGAAAGATCATCCCGTTGATGCTGCTGGAGCCGCCCAGTACTTTGCCACGGGCATGCTCTACGCGGCGGCCGCCCATATGCGGCTCCGGCTCGGTCTCGTACTTCCAGTCATACAGCGGGTTGCCAATGGGGTAAGGCAGAGCCGCAGGCATGTGGATGAACGGATCCATCCGGAAATCGCTGCGACCGGCTTCCAGCACAAGCACCGAGGTGCTCGGGTCACTGCTCAACCGGTTGGCGAGCGCGGACCCCGCCGAGCCTCCGCCGATGATGATGTAGTCGAAGTGCTTGGCTCTGGTCATCGCGCTCCCTGGCATGCGGTGTGTGCGGCTCAGTCTTGACTGTGATCGGTGAACCAGCCGGCCGGCGCCGGGCGGGCGTTGTGCCAGATGTGCTTGGTCTCCTGGTATTCCTCCAGGCCGGCCCGTCCCAGCTCGCGGCCGATGCCGGACTGTTTGAAGCCGCCCCACTCAGCCGCCGGAACGTAGGGGTGGTAGTCGTTGATCCAGATCGTGCCGTGCCTCAGCCGGGCGGCCACGCGCTCGGCGCGGCCTGCGTTCTGAGTCCAGACCGCACCGGCCAAACCGTAGATCGTGTCGTTCGCGATGGCGATGGCCGCGTCTTCGGCAGCGTCGTCGTCGGCCCCGCTGAAGGTTTCGACGGTGAGCACCGGCCCGAACGACTCCTCGTGAACGCACGCCATCGCCGAGGTGCACTCGTCCAGAATGGTCGGCAGGTAGTACGACCCGGATTGCAATTCTGGGTCGTCGGGTGCAGCGCCGCCACAGCGCAGCCGGGCTCCATCGGCCATTGCTTGCTCGACATAGGCGTGAACCTTGCCCCGGTGCGCGTCGCTGATCAGCGGCCCGGTTTCGGCGCGGTCATCGAAGGGTCCGCCGAGGCGGATGCCACCCGCCCGGGCAACAAGGGCGTCGACGACCTGATCGTGGATCTGCTCCTCGACGATGAGCCGCGACCCGGCTGAGCACACCTGACCCGAGTCCAGGAAGATCGCGGTCAGCGCGTTGTCGATGGCCGCGGGCAGGTCGGCATCGGCGAAAATCACGTTGGGGTTCTTGCCGCCGAGCTCCAGGGCCACGCGCTTCACGGTGGCGGCTGCGGTAGCCATGATGGCCCGACCCGTCTCCACGCCGCCGGTGAATGAGACCAGGTCCACCAGTGGCGACTCGGTCATCGGGACCCCGACAGCGACCCCGGTTCCGAGCACCAGGTTGGCGACCCCAGTCGGCAGGCCGGCGCGCTCCAAGGACTGCATCAGCCAAATCGCCGTTGAGGGGGTGAACTCGCTGGGTTTGAGGATGAAGGTGTTGCCGGCTGCCAACGCCGGAGCGACCTTCCACGAGGTTTGTAGGAGCGGGTAGTTCCATGGTGTGATCAGCGAGGCGACTCCCACGGGCTCGTGCACGACGCGGCTGGACACATCGGCTACCCCCGGGTCGACCACCCGCCCGGCGTCCGTGGTGGCGATGTCGGCAAAGTGGCGGAACACCGCTTCGATGTCGTCCATATCGAGCTGGCTTTCGACGAAACGCTTGCCGGTGTCCGCGGACTCCAGGGCAGCGACGTCGTCCTTGTGTGCGACGAGGTCATCGGCGACCGAACGCAGGATCTCGGCACGCTGCGCTGCCAACGTGGAGCGCCACGGGCCCGTGTCGAAAGCCTGCCGAGCAGCGTCAATGGCCGCTTCGGCATCCGGTGCTCCCGCTTCGGAGACGGTCCTCACGACCGTGCCGTTGGCTGGGCTCATGATGGTGCGTGTCGCGCCGTCACGAGCGTCGGTCCACTGGCCTGCGATGAAGAGTTGGCCCATGCTGGTCAGCATAGCCAGATTATCAGTGCAGAAACCGGATAGAGGACAATCGGTCACCATGACGTCACCAGAGCAGTTCGGGCCAAATTTTCTGTGGGGTAGCGCTACCGCCGCGTACCAGATCGAAGGGGCTACCACCGAGGATGGCCGCACCGACTGCATCTGGGATGTTTTCGCGAGAATGCCTGGCGCGGTCCAGGGCGGCGAGGACGGCGCCGTCGCCTGCGATCACTACCACCGGTATGCCGATGACGTGGCCTTGATGAGTGATCTCAACCTTGGCGCTTATCGGTTTTCGGTGTCCTGGGCGCGGGTATGTCCGGACGGCGGGCCGCTCAATCCGGCAGGGCTCGATTTCTACTCACGGCTGGTCGACGAACTGCTCGACAAGGGCATCCTGCCGTGGCTGACGCTGTACCACTGGGACCTGCCGCAGACGTTGGAGGACGCAGGGGGCTGGCCGAACCGCGACACGGCATACCGTTTCGTGGACTACGCGGCCGCGGTGCACGACGGACTGGGGGACCGAGTAAGGCACTGGACTACTTTGAATGAGCCCTGGTGCTCGGCATTCCTGGGTTACGGCAGCGGTCATCACGCTCCGGGGCGCACCGACGGTTCGGCGGCCATCGCGGCGGGTCACCACCTGATGCTCGCGCACGGGCTCGGCGTGCGGGAGCTGCGCTCCCGCGACGCTGATCTGCGGCTCGGTCTCACGTTGAACTTCGCCGACACACAACCGGCAGACCCCGACAACGCAGGGGATCGCGATGCCGCCCGCCGTATCGACGGTTTGGCCAATCGCTTCTTCGCCGAACCCATCATCAAGGGTGCCTACCCGCACGATGTGTGCTCCGACCTCGAGCCGCTGTGGCCAGATGAGTTGGTGCACGACGGGGACCTCGACGTCATCTCGACTCCGATCGATGTGCTGGGGGTCAACTACTACACCGGCAACGCCGTGACCGGGGTCCCTCCCAGCGATGCCGAATCGGCAGCCGCTGCCGCTCGAGCTCTGGGTCCCTCAAGCAACCCCGGCTCAGAGCACGTCGAGGTGGTCTCCCGTGGTTTGCCGGTCACCGACATGGGCTGGGAAGTGCTACCGGAGGCGCTACGGGCCCTGTTGCTACGGCTCCATACCGACTACACCGGCCCACGCGGCGTGGAGTTGTACGTGACCGAGAATGGGGCGGCCTACGCCGATGAACCAGATGAGGACGGATACGTCGATGACCAAGACCGGATTGCCTACATCCGCGCTCATCTGAAGGCTGTGCACGCCGCTATTGGTCAGGGAGCTGACGTCCGCGGCTATTTCTTGTGGTCACTGATGGACAACTACGAGTGGGCTTTCGGATACAGCAAACGTTTCGGTATGGTGCGGGTCGACTACAAGACTTCGAGTCGCATTCCGAAAGCAAGTGCCCAATGGTTCAGTCAGGTCGCGGCAAACGGTGAGATTCCGATGTAAGCGCAGTGTCAGTTCATCGTCACCAGATCGCCGGAAAGAAGCGTCATCATGATCATCATTGATCCCAGCAGCAAGGCCCCCGCCTTTCAACAGATCTGCGACGGGATCATGCGCGACGTCGAGCAGGGCGTCCTCGTGCCGGGAGCACAGCTTCCCACCGTTCGCGACCTGGCCGACGAGGTGGGCTTGGCCGCCAACACGGTCGCTAAGGCATACAAGCAGCTGGCCGCCGAGGGCCATGTGGTCACTCGCGGGCGCAACGGGACGTTCATTTTGGCCGGCCGCGCCGGCGCCCTCGGGGGCGACAGCGCCCAAGCGGCTCAGGTATTCGTCGCGGCTGCGAAGCGGTCGGGACTGTCCGTCAATGAGGCTATCGGGCTGCTGCGTCGAACCTGGTAGTCATGCAGCCCCGTGCGGCCGGGGCCACGCGGGTGTTGCGTGCGAGCGCACAGGGGTTCGACAGCGTTAGTTCCGCATCGGAGTGACGTACGCCGAACTGATGCCACCGTCGACGACGAACTCGTTGGCGGTCATGAAACTCGAGTCGTCGCTGGCCAAGAAGGCCACAGCGGCAGCGATCTCCTCCGGTTCGGCGAAGCGTCCCATCGGCACGTGAATGAGTCGGCGTTCGGCCTGCGCTGGGTCTGCCGCAAAGAGATCCTGCAGCAACGGTGTGTTGACCGGTCCGGGACAGAGCGCGTTGACCCGGACCCCGGTGCGGGCGAACTGTACTCCAAGCTCGCGCGACATCGACAGCACACCGCCCTTGGAAGCGCTATAAGACACCTGAGATGTCGCTGCGCCCATGATCGCCACGAAGGAAGCAGTATTGATGATCGAGCCTTTGCCTTGCTCGATCATGTATGGCAAGACTGCTTGGCAGCATAGGTACACGCTTGTGAGGTTGACGTCTTGAACTCTGCGCCAGGTGTCCAGGTCGGTGTCCAAGATGGATTGATCGGCCGGGGGGTTGATGCCCGCGTTGTTGAAGGTGATATCGATGGAGCCGTAGTGTTCGTGGGCCGCCGCATACATGGCCGAGACCTGAGCGCCATTGGCAACATCGCATTGCACAAAGATGCCACCCACCTCAGCAGCGGCACCTTCTCCGACCTCTTCGGAGCAGATGTCTGCGATGACGAGTCGGGCGCCCTCGGCCGCCATCCGGCGGCCGGCTGCCAGGCCGATGCCGCTGGCACCCCCGGTGACGACTGCGACCCGGTCCTGAAGTCGAGGAGGAGCTGACACTGAAAGCGACACGGCGGAACAACCTTTCGAGGTGCGTGTGTAAGAAGGGCGAGAAGAGAGAACTAGGAGGAGGCGAAGAAAACGGTCTTGGTCTCGGTGAAGGCATCGAGGGCGTCCGGGCCGAGCTCGCGTCCCAACCCGGATTGTTTGAAGCCGCCGAACGGCGTGTTGTAGCGCACCGAGGAGTGTGAGTTGACCGCAATATTGCCGGCCTGCAATCCGCGGCTGACGCGCATCGCCCGGCCGATATCCCCGGTCCAGATCGATCCCGCCAAGCCGTATGCCGTGTCGTTGGCGATGGCCAACGCCTCGGCCTCGTCCTCGAACGGCAACACCGAGATCACCGGCCCGAAAATCTCCTCTGTGAAGGCGCGGTCACCGGGACTGCCCGCCCGAAGCAGGGTCGGCGGCACCCAGAAGCCGTCGCCGCTCGGGCAGCTCCCGGCCGCAATCACCTCCGCCCCGTCCAGATAGGACCTCACCTGCTCGCGGTGGGCAGCCGATATCAGCGGTCCCATCTCGGTGTCCTCGCCGTTCGGATCGGCGACGACAAAGCGGGAGACCGCTGGTACCAGCTCTTCCATGAACTCGGCGACAACACTGCGCTGCACGAGCAGTCGCGAGCGGGCACAGCAGTCTTGGCCGGCGTTGTCGAAGGCCCCGCCGGGGGCAGCCCGCGCGGCAGCCGCCAGGTCGGCATCGGCAAAGACGATGTTCGCATTCTTGCCACCCAGCTCCAAGGTCACCCGCTTCACCTGCTGCGCACACCCCGCCATAATCTGGCGCCCCACCTCGGTGGAGCCGGTGAAGACGACCTTGCCGACGCCAGGATGCGAAACGAACCGGGCGCCGACCACCGACCCCTTGCCGGGCAGCACCTGCAGTACGCCCTCCGGGATGCCCGCCAGCAGCGCCAGCTCGCCGAGCCGGATAGCGGTCAGCGGCGTCAGCTCGGCGGGTTTGAGCACCACGGCGTTACCAGCAGCCAAGGCCGGCCCGATGGCCCACCCGGCGATCGGCATCGGGAAGTTCCACGGCACGATGACCCCGACAACGCCAATTGGCTCATGGAAGGTGGCGACGACTCCGCCATCGACCGGTATCTGTTGGCCTAAGTGCCGCTCGGGTGCCCCAGCGTAGTAGTGCAGGACATCGGCGACGTTGCCCGCTTCCCCCCGCGCGTTGCCGATGGTGTGCCCGGCGTTGCTGACCTCCAACTGCGCCAGTTCTTCGCTGTGCTCGGCGACGGTCTCGGCGAACCGGCGCAGTAGTCGAGACCGATCGGCTGCACTGACTGCTCGCCACTTTCGGGCAGCATCGGCGGCGACCTCGATCGCCCGGTCCGTGGCGGCCTCGTCCAGCGACTCGACGGTCGCGATGACCTCCTCGGTGGATGGGTTCAGCACATCGGTCACAGGCGTTCGAACCCCCTGCGTAGCTCCCAGTCCGTCACTGCTGCCTCGAAAGCCTGAAGCTCGATATCGGCGAAGTTGATGTAGTGGTCCACCACGTCCTGTCCGAAGACCTCCCGCGCGATCTGCGAGTCGGCGAAGAGGTCGCGCGCCTCTCGCAGCGTGCCGGGCACTTTCTCTGCATCGGAGGCGTAGGCACTGCCCTCCATCGGAGACGGCAGCTCCAGCTCGTTCTCGATGCCGTAGAGTCCGCCGGCCATCATGGCTGCCAGGGCAAGGTATGGGTTGGCGTCGCCACCGGGGAGTCGGTTCTCCAACCGCGCGCTGGGGCCCTGGCCGACAAGGCGCACCGAGCAGGTCCGGTTGTCCATTCCCCAGGCTACCGCCGTGGGCGCGAACGAGCCGAGCGCGAAGCGCTTGTAGGAGTTGATATTGGGTGCGTAGAAGAGGGTGAACTCCCGCATGGTTGCCAGCACACCGGCAATGAAGTGGTCGTACATCGTGCTTCGCTTGCCCTTGCCTCGGTCATTCCAGAACACGGTCGAGTCGTCGAGCCCACGCAGTGAGAGGTGGATATGGCACGAGCTGCCATCGCGTGAGTTGGGCTTGGCCATGAACGTCAAGGAGTGGTCCATGCCGGCGGCGATCATCTTCGCCCCGGTCTTGTACACCGAGTGGTTGTCGGCCGTCGTCATGACGTCGTCGAAAAGGAAACCAATCTCATGCTGCCCGAAGTTGCACTCGCCCTTGGCCGACTCGACCACCATCCCCGCGGTGTACATCTGGCTCCGGATCCGGCGAAGCAAAGGCTCGACCCGGCCGGACCCGATCACTGAGTAGTCCACGTTGTACTGGTTGGCTGGGGTCAAGTCCTGATAGTTGCGGTTTGCGGCCTCTTCGTAACTGTCGCGGTACACCACGAACTCCAGCTCGGTCCCGGCCACCGCCTTCCATCCTTTCGCGGCGGCCTTGTCGATCTGGGCGGCGAGCATCGAGCGGGGAGACATCGGCACCGGCGAGCCGTCGGTCTGGGTCAGGTCGCACTGCACCATGGCGGTCTTCTCCAGCCAGGGGACCCACCGGATGGTGTCCAGATCGAGGTCGAACTCCATGTCTCCGTAGCCGGCCTCCCACGAGGTCAGGGCATACCCGTCGACGGTGTTCATCTCGGTGTCGACGGCCAGCAGGTAGTTGCAGCCCTCGATGCCGTCGGCCAAGGCGTGCTCGACGAAGTAGGCAGCGTGTAGGTACTTGCCCTGTAGCCGGCCTTGCATGTCGGTGAACGCAACGATGACGGTCTCAATCTCACCCTTCGCGACTTCGTCGCGTAGCTGCTCCACGGACAGCATGCGCGGGTTGCGGGGGTGGGTGCCTGGCTCGGACATCGGTGCTCCTTGGGTATCTGCCGGATGGGGCGGGTCTTACGGCGGGTGCGGCGCTGCCTTCCCCTGCAACGCAGCCGCGCTGCAGCTCAGCGCAGGTCGGACTCGGCCTGGTCGATGCTGGAGAACTCTTCCTCGGGAGCGTTGGCGACGACGTGGTGACGACTGTAGAACTGGAAGTAGGCCAGGAAAGCCACAAACACGGCGGCTGTGATGCCCGCCGCCAGGGGGTCCACAAAGAAGGTAGCGATCACCGCGACGAGGCTCAGGGCCAATGCAGTACCGGTGGTGACGACCCCACCAGGGGTGCGATAACCGCGTTCCAGGTCGGGCTCGTTACGGCGCAACATGATGTGCGACAGGTTGAGCAGAACATAGGAGACAGCCGCGCCGAAGACCGCGATGTTGATCAGCAAGCCACCGTCCTGCAGGAACGAGGCGAGCAGGAAGCCGATGGTGCCGGGCAAGATCAGAGCCACATAGGGGGTCTTGCGGTTGCCGGTTTTCGACAACACGCGGGGCAGGTACCCGGCCCGCGACAGCGCGAACAGTTGCCGCGAGTAGCCGTAGATGATCGAGAAGAAACTGGCGATCAGGCCAGCGAGCCCGGCGTAGTTGACGAAGCTGGCCAAAGCCGAGTTGTCGCCGTATGCCGTGCGCAACGCTTCGGGCAGCGGGTTGTCCGACCGCCCGATGGCTTCAGCCCCGCCAGCCCCAGGCACCAGAGTCAGCATCAAGGCTGCGGTGACAAGCAGGATCATCATCGCCACGATGATGCCCTTGGGCATGTCCGTCTTCGGGTCGTTGGTCTCCTCCGCAGCCAGCGGGACACCCTCGACGGCCAAGAAGAACCAGATGCCATACACGAACGCGGCCAGCACACCAGTGATGCCGAACGGCAGCAACGCGCTGGACATCGCGGTGCCATCGGGGTCGATGTTGGTCAGGTTGGCGGCGTCGAACTGAGGGATCAGGCCAACGACCGTCGCGATCAACGCCAGCATGGCCACAGCTGTGATGGCGAACATCACCTTCAGCGCCTCGCCAACGCCGTACAGGTGCACGCCGACGAAGATCGCGTACATCACGAGATAGATCCACCAGCCATTCGTGATGCCGAACAGTCCAAGGGCTTCGATGTAGCCGCCGATGAAGACCGCGATCGCGGCGGGCGCAACGGCATACTCGATGAGCACGGCGACGCCCGTGGCATAGCCACCGAGCGGCCCGAGGGCGCGACGCGCGAACCCGTACCCGGCGCCCGAGGTGGGCAGTGTCGAAGCCATTTCGGCCAAGCCGAAGACCATGCACGTATACATCAGACCCATTGCGATGGTCGCGATCAGCAGGCCGCCCCAACCGCCTTCGGAGATGCCGACGTTCCACCCAGCGAAGTCTCCGGAGATGACGTAGCTGACACCGAGGCCAGCCAGTAGCACCCAGCCCGCAGCACCGGCTTTGAGTTGCCGGTGCTCCATGTAGTCGTCGCCGGGCTTCTTGCTCTGGCTTGACTTGCTCATCGGGCTCCGCCGTTCATTGGATCAGATATAGACCATTGACCTGCAATCGGAAGTCTGGCCCCGGTCCCTCCTGGCGTCAAACGCAAAGGCGTACGGTGTTGGAATGTCGGCACGAAAGCAGCGAGCAACGGTGACCGCGGTCGCTCCGGTGCGATCCGGCAACGTCTTCGAGGAGACGATGGAGGCGCTGTTGCAGGGGATCAGACTCGGTCAGTTCCCGGCCGGTTCCAAGCTGCTCCCGGAGCGCGACCTGGCCGAAGCGCTCGGCGTGTCCCGGACCACGCTGCGCGAGGTGTTGGCTCAGTTGGGTCAAAGCGGCTACGTCACGATTCGGCGCGGCCGGTACGGAGGCGCGTATGTCTGTGAGTCGCTACCGCCGATCGAGAGTGGCCGTATCAGCACGTTGGACCACGGCGAGGTCGTCGACCTGCTCACCATGCGCCGCATCGTGGAGCCCGCTGCGGCGGCTCTGGCTGCCGAGCGCGAGCTCGACACCGAGCAGCGTGCAACCCTGCTGGCGGTGCATCGAGAGTGCCAGCACGCCGATCCCACGCAATACCGACCGTTGGATTCGCGGTTGCATGTGTTGATCGCGGAGCTCTCCGGCAGTCCGCGCTTGCGGACGGTGGTGGCGGAGACGCGAGCGGGAGTGAACTCTCTGCTGGACTGCATACCATTGCTGGACGCCAATGTGCAGCACTCAGCGCACCAGCACCACCTGCTGGTCGGAGCCATTCTGGCTGCTGATCCGCAGGCCGCGCGGGCCCACATGGAGGACCACCTCGATGGAACGGCAGCGTTGCTGCGCGGGTTCCTAGGCTGAGGCTTGCCCTGAGGGGCCAGTGGAGGCAAGTTCGTTGACGGCGCGCTGAAAGAGCCACGGCACACGCTGCGCCGCCGGCACGATTGCTCGGCGCACGATCGGTGCTCTGGTGGACTGCAGCAGCACGGTGGTCAACAGTGTGCTGCGCCAACTCACGCCTCGTGCCAGGCCCTCATACCGTGACGGTTCGTCGACCCGGAGCGCCTGAACTGCTACCTCGCCCTGGGCCAACCCCACCGACAAGCCTTCCCCGGTCAATGCATCGACATAGCCGCCGGCATCGCCCACCAACAGCACTCGGCCATACCGTCGACTCTCGACTCGCTGCCGCAGGGGCCCAGCCCCACGCACCGAGCTGGTGGTGCTGGTTCCTTCGATGCGGCGGGTCACACCGGGGAATCCGGTGAGCTGCTCCGCGAAAGATCCCGGCTGGGACGTCAGCAGCGCGACGCCGATCGAATCCGGGGCGATCGGGGTGACGTACACCTCGGCGTCGCGACCCCAGTGCACCTCAACCCGGTCCGTCCATGGCGCGAGCGCAAAGTGCTGTCGAAATCCGAACCGGCGACGTCGTGAGGTTGAGTTTGCGGCTCCGACGATCCGGCGGGTGCGCGAGTGCAGACCATCGGCGCCAATCACATACCTGGCCCGAACAGCCTGCTCACCCTGCCCTCGTAGTGCCACATCGACGTGGTCAGGATGCTGGTGCAGCGACGCCATCGCGGCGGGCGCGACTGTGACACCGTTTCGCCGAGCACACTCACGCAGGTCCCGATGGAGCTCTATGCGGCGAACGCCGCGGCCGGCCCCGGTGGCGAAGTCAGCGCTCGCATACCTGGTGCCGTCGGTGTACGTGATGCCACGCATGTTCATCCCCACCGGATCAATCCCGATACGGGCCAGTGACTCCACCGCGCCAGGCATCAAACCTTCGCCACATGCCTTGTCGATGGCTCCCGAGCGCGGCTCCAGAACGACGACGCTCAGTCCCGCCAGGCGCGCGTGTATCGCCGTCGACAGGCCCACCGGACCCCCGCCGACGACCACGATGTCAGTCTCCGGAGCATCGATCATCGAGACCTCATCGGACAGTGTCCAAGGCGGCATTCTCAGTGCGGATGCGAACAGCGAGCAACCAGGCGTTGAGCACGGTAAAGACCGAAGCTGTGATCCACCCTGAATGGACCAGGGGGAGCGCGATGCCTTCAGCAACGACTGCCACATAGTTCGGATGCCGAATCCACCGATAGGGTCCGCGCTGCACGAGGGGGATCCCGGGTGTGACGATCACGCGGGTGTTCCACAGCGGGCCGAGGGTGAGGATGCACCACCAGCGCAGCCCCTGGGCAGCCACCACCACAGCCACCATCGACCAGCCGAGCACGGGGTTGAACGGTCGGTCTGCCACCAGGACCTCGAGGAGGCAGCCGATCAGCAGACCAGTGTGCAGCACGACCATCGGCGGGTAGTGACCGCGTCCGTACTCGATCCCTCCACGGCTGAAGGCCCACGCCGCGTGCCTCTTGGACAAGACCAGCTCAGCAAGGCGCTCGAGGGCGATCACGACGATCAGGACGACATACCAGCTCACTGAGCTCACCTGGTCACCTCATCCCCGGCGCGCAACAGAACCGTCTCGAGGCAGAATCCCGGACCCATCGCCATCAGCACGCCAAGCGTGCCGGGCGCCGGGGGGTGGTCGCGCAGTGTGTCTGCAAGCACATGCAAGACCGACGAGGACGACAAGTTGCCGATCTGGGACAAGGATCGCCAGGTGACACCGAGCGCCTCGGGCGGGATCTGCAGTGCCTCTGCTAACGCGTCAAGGACCTTGGGGCCGCCGGGATGGGCAACCCACCAACCGATGTCGGCTCGGACCAGATCGTGCAGGGCCAAGAAGTCGTCGACGTCGCTGCGCACGTTGTGCCGCACCAAGTCAGGCACCTCGGCGCCCAGCACGACGCGCAGGCCACTGGTGCCCACGTCCCAACCCATGGTCCGTTCTGTGCCCGGATACATGCGGCTGCGACTGGCCAGCACGGCGGGCTGGCACGGGGTCTGCTGCCCGGACTCAGACGTTGGTCGGTGGCTTGATGGAACCTCGTTGCCGAAGAGCACGACGGCGGCTGCTCCGTCACCGAACAAGCCACTGGAGATCAGGTTGGCCATGGAAACGTCGTCGCGTTGCAGGGTCAGCGAGCAGAGCTCGACCGAGAGCAGCACCGCGATGTGCTGGGGGTGGCCCGTCAGGTAGTCGTGTGCCCGCGCAATCCCAGCAGCTCCACCGAGGCAGCCCAAGCCGATGATCGGGATGCGCTTGACATCGCTGCGGAAGGGCATCCGAGCCATCAGCCGGGCGTCCAGCGAGGGCACCGCCACTCCGGTGACCGTGGTCGACACGATTAGATCAACGTCAGCGGGTGTGATCCCGGCGTCGACGAGTGCCTGATGGACCGCTTGCTCGGCGAGGTCGGTTCCCACGGCGATAAAGGCGTCGTTGGCGGCGGTAAAGCTGCTCGTAGCGTCGGCATAGTCTTCGATCGGTAGCGCCAGGTGACGCTGCTGCACTCCGGAGTTCGCGTGGATGCGGCGCAAGGTGTCGATCTTTGAGTCGGGCAGGCCAGCCAGCTCGGCCAGCGATGCGGTCAACTCGCCCTGTACATAAAGGTGCTGGGGCACCACACCATTGACCGCGGCAATCATCGACACCCCCGAAGACTACGTAACAACTGGGGCCGCGCGGTCAGACACCCTGGACAACCGTTGGTGGAGTCCCGGCGGGACTAGGCTCCGTTCTATGGGCCAGCGAAAGGCTGTGGCGCTCGCAGCCACCGCGCATCCGGGTCCGAGCCTGGCTGTGACAACCCTCGCAGGCCTGCTGACGTCGGCATACGGCGGCAGCGCAGGGTTGGTCATGGGGGTCATCGTGGCGGTGCTGAGCGGCCAGCTGGTGATCGGCTGGTCCAACGACCTCATCGATGCCGACCGCGACGCCAGCGATTCTCGCGGCGACAAGCCACTGGCGACCGGGGTGCTGACGCGACGGTTCGTTGGCATCGCGCTCGGCGCCGCCGCAGTGCTGACCGTGCTGTCCTCGCTGACGTTGGGCTTGCTCCCGGGCTTGCTGCATCTGGTGTTGGTGGTCGGCTCCGGCCTGGCTTACAACCTACGGTTGAAGGCGACCATTTTCTCCTTTGTCCCGTATGCGCTGGCGTTCGGTGCGCTGCCTGCCGTGGTTTGGTACGCCGTGCAAAGCCAGCCGTCAGTGCCCGCACCGGTCTCTGGTGCGCCGCCGGCATGGATGCTCGTTGTTGGCGCCTTGCTCGGTGTGGGGGCGCACTTGCTCAACGCCCTGCCCGACCTGCAGCAGGATCAGGCACACGGCATACAGGGGTTCCCGCACCGGCTCGGGGCGGCCCGAGTGCAGCTGCTCGCGCCGGCGTTGCTGCTGGTCGGGGTGATGACTGCTGTTGTTGTCCCGGCTGGACCGGTGCCCTGGTGGGGGTGGGGGATCGCTGCGGCGGCTGCGGGCCTGGCGATGGTCGCCGGGACAGGCCAGGGCAAGCGGCCGTTTCAGGCGGCAATAGGCATCGCCCTCTTGACCGTCGCAGCGCTTCTCGCGGGCTAGCTCGTGGAAGCCATCGGCCGACCAGATGGGTCAGGGCCGGATAGAAGGTAGATTTGGCCCTAATGCTGCACACTCTCCTGCTCTCCCTGGCCGTGGCTCTGATCATGGCCTCGACCATCCGCTGGTGGGGTCGTCCGCCGCAGCGGCGACGAGTGTGGACAGCGACAGCTATCGGCGCGGCTGTTTGCTTGACGGTCATTCTGGCCGGCGGGGCGGTGAGCGATCAGGATCCCGCGTTGGGATTCAGCGTGTTGGCCGTCATTGTGATGGGCGCGTGGCTGCTGAAGACCGGCCGGGACTACACCAAGACGTCCAGGCCCAAATAGCCGCTGAGGCTGGTCAGGCTCTGCCTGGGTCGTCAGCCCACTGCAGAAACGGGAGCGCCAACGCTCTCCCCCGAGCCATCGCGCCTACCCATCGTTCGGGGGAGCTGGACCGGTGCCCCGCCGGCTGAGGAAGCTTTCCCCGGACCGGGGCCGGCCCAACCGAGCACAAGCGCATCCTCTCCGCGCAGGAACCGGTGACAGCGCACCCCCGAAGTAGCGCGCCCCTTGGTGGGGTAGTCGCTCAGCGGGCTGACCTTGACTGAGCCGGCCTCTGTGCCTGGCAGTGCTCCCGAGGCCCCAGAAACGGTGACCACCACCGCCTCTGGGTCGGGAGCCACCACATGGAACCCGACCACGTGGCTGCGGGGGTTGAGCTTGACGCCAGCCATCCCGCCCCCAGCGCGTCCTTGCGGTCGGACCAGCGAGGCCGCATACATCAACAGGTTCGCGTCGCTGGTGAAGAAAACGACGTGATCCTCTGCACTGGTCAACTCGGCTGCGCCGACCACAGCGTCGCCGTCCTTGAGGCCGATGACCTCGAACACATCCTTGGCTGGATAGTCCGGGTTGACCCGCTTGATGACGCCACTACGGGTGCCGAGCACCAGTCCCGGCCGGTCTGCGGCCCCGGTCAGCAGGCACAGTGTCAGAGGCTGCTCACCGACGGCGAGCTCGACGAAGGCCGCCAACGGCACCCCACCGGACAGGCTCGGCGCATCGTTGGTGGACGGCAGGGTCGGCAGCTCCATCACCGAGATGCTGTGCACTCGTCCGGCGGAGGTGACGACGCCGACGTTGCCGCGACCCGTCGTTGGTACGGTGGAGGACAACACGTCGTTCGTTCGGCGCTCGCCGCCGGTGCCGAGCGGCTCGTCTGTCGTCGTGCGAGCCAGCAGGCCGGTGCTGGACAACAGCACAGTGCACGGGTCGTCCGGCACCTCCATCGGCGCACCCCCGGCTTTGCCTGCACCGGCAGCCAACGGTGTTGTCGCGCCGGAGGACTCCAACAGCACAGTGCGACGCGGAGTGCCGTGCTCGCGGGCGACTTCGCCGAGCTCGTCAGAGGCGGTCTGCAGTAGCAGTCTCTCGTCGTCCAAGATGGCGCGCAGCGCAGCCAGGTCGCGTTCGAGGTCTTCGCGTTCGGTGTCCAGTTCGATGCGTGAAAACTTGGTCAGGCGGCGCAGCTGCAGGTCGAGGATGTAGCGGGCCTGGGTGTCGCTCAGCTCGAAGATGGCGATCAGCCGGTCTTTCGCAATGTTGGCATCATCGCTGGACCGGATCACCTGGATGACCTCGTCGATGTCGGCGATGGCGATCAACAAGCCGAGTACAAGGTGCAGGCGTTCGGCTTTGCGGGCCACTCGGTATGCCGTCCGTCGCCGGATCACATCGACCCGGAAGTCAACGTAGACCTTCAGTAGGTCGCGTAGGCCGAGCGTGTGAGGTCGCCCGTCGACCAACGCCACGTTATTGATGCCGAACGACTCCTGCATCGGGGTCAGCACATAGAGGCGTTCCAGCACGGCCTCGGGGCTGAAACCGCTCTTGACTTCGATGACCAGCTGCATACCGGTGGTGCGGTCGGTCAGGTCGTTGATGCCCGAGATGCCCTGCAACTTCTTGGACTGGACGAGCTGCTTGACCTTCTCGATGACCTTCTCCGGGCCGATCAGGTAGGGAAGCTCGGTCACAACGATGCCTTTGCGTCGGGCTGTGACGTTCTCGATGCGTGCGGTGGCGCGGGTTTTGAACGAGCCGCGCCCACCGGCATACGCATCACGGATGCCGTCCAGCCCGACGATCGTGCCGCCGCAGGGGAGGTCCGGGCCAGGGACGAAGCGCATCAGGTCATCCAGGCTGGCCTGGGGGTTGGAGATCAGGTGACGGGCGGCGCCGATGACTTCGACCAGGTTGTGCGGGGCCATGTTGGTGGCCATCCCCACGGCGATCCCGGAGGCGCCGTTGACCAGCAGGTTGGGGTAGGCGGCGGGTAGCACGTCGGGCTGCATGAGCTGGTCATCGTAGTTGGGGACGAAGTCGACGGTGTCTTCATCGAGCGAGGTGGTCATCAACAAGGCCGAGGTCGCCATGCGGGCCTCGGTGTATCGGGAGGCCGCCGGGCCGTCATCCAAGGAGCCGAAGTTGCCGTGGCCATCGACGACCGGCAAGCGCATGGTGAACGACTGGGCCATCCGGACCATGGCTTCGTAGATCGCCAGGTCGCCATGTGGGTGGTACTTCCCCATCACCTCGCCGACGACGCGCGAGCATTTGACGTGGGCTCGGTCGGGTCGCAGGCCGAGCTCGGACATGCCGAACAGGATGCGGCGTTGCACCGGTTTGAGCCCGTCGCGCGCATCGGGCAGGGCGCGGGAGTAGATGACCGAGTAGGCGTACTCCAGGAAGGCATCCTGCATCTCGCTTTGGACGTCGATGTCGATGATCTTCTCGACGAAGTCAGCGGCGTCATCGGCGGGGCGGGACTTGCGGGGCATGCGTGTGCCTTCTCGGTGGGGACGGTGTCAGATGACGGCGGGAGCCAGCCATCATGATCGTATGCTGCATATTCACCTGTCTCGGGGATCAGGGTGGCCAACACGCAGCCAGGTGTCTAGCCCAGCGGGGGAGTGCAGTATCCCGACCATGGCTAGCCGGGTAAGCCAGCCTGCTCACCGTCAGTGCACTCGGGTCAGTGAGGTCCTGGGTCCTGGCTGGGGTGGGTTCGCGGCACCCTTCTCACGATCTGGAGTGAGCCAACTCACGTCGTCAGAGCCGGGCCCGGTGCCGGTCAAACCGACCCAGTGGCATACGGTGATACCCACGCCAGGCTGACTCTCCGCCTGGCAACGGGCTGCCGCCCGACCAACCTTTGGAGTATTTTGCCTTCTCAGTCCTTCGCCGACCTCGGCGTGCCCGCAACTTTCGTGTCCCACCTGCGCGCACAGGGGATCACCCACCCGACGCCGATTCAGGCAGCCACGCTGCCCGACTCGCTTGCCGGCCGAGATGTGCTCGGACGAGGGCGGACGGGGTCAGGCAAGACCTATGCCTTCGCGCTACCAGTGATCGCCCGACTGCGGATGTCGCAGGTGGCGCGCAGGCCGCGGCGGCCCCGTGCGTTGATCCTCGCACCGACCCGCGAGCTTGCCAGCCAGATCGCTGCCACCATCGAGCCGTTGGCCCGCACAGTGAACCTGCGCGTGCTCACCGTCTTCGGGGGAGTGGGCAAGCAACCGCAGGCCCGCGCTCTCGATGCCGGGGTGGATGTCCTCATCGCGTGCCCTGGTCGCCTGGAGGATCTTCTTCACGGTGGGCAGGTGAGCTTGCATGGCATTGAGATCACTGTGCTGGACGAAGCCGATCACATGGCGGACCTGGGGTTCTTGCCCAGTGTGAAGCGGCTGATGGATCACACCCCCAAGCGCGGTCAGCGGATGTTGTTCTCTGCCACCCTCGACGGTGGCATCGACGTGCTCGTGAAGCGCTACCTGAGCAGCCCGGTGCGGCACAGCGCCGACTCTCCGCAGTCGCCGGTGTCGTCCATGGAACACCACGTCCTACACATCGCACGGGCCGATCGGCTCGATATCTTGGCTGACCTCACCTTTGCCAGTGGACGTAGCCTGGTCTTCAGCCGGACCAAGCACGGGGCCAAGAAGATGGCCAGGCAGCTCAACGAACGTGGTGTGCCTTCGGTTGAACTGCACGGGAACCTGGCGCAGAACGCCCGCACCCGCAACCTGGAGGCCTTTCATTCGGGTAAGGCTCCGACCCTGGTGGCCACCGATATCGCGGCACGCGGCATCCACGTTGACGATGTCGCACGCGTGATCCATGCCGACCCTCCAGCGGAGCACAAGGCATACCTGCACCGTTCGGGTCGCACCGCGCGAGCGGGCGCATCGGGGCGGGTAGTGACCCTGATGACCGATGAACAAGTGCGGGATGTCCAAGCATTGACCAAGAAGGCCGGTGTCACCGCGACCACCACCCGCGTCCAGATGGGGCACCCAATGCTGCGGGAGCTCGCTCCTCGGGCCGAAAACAGCCCTGCCCCCGTTCCAGTAGGCGCCCCGGTCGCCGACGGTCACAGCGGACAAGCGCGTTCGAACTCCTCGACGCAACGCTCCGGTGGGCAGCGCTCTGGAGGACACCGAGCAGGTGGCCGGCGATCCGGTGGGCAGCGTTCTGGAGGCCAGAACCAAGGTCGGGGGCGCGCATCCGCTCGCGGCCAGGGCCGTTCTGCGCGCTAGAGGTTTGGACCGGGGGATCGCGTTACGGGCGATGCGCGCCGAATAGTGAGGAGTGGGCGGCGTTCGCCATGTTCGGCTCGCTGAATGGCACTCCGAAGCGTCCGGCGTGAGCGACATCGTTCACCGGTCGTCGACCTCGGGCTAGGCTTGGGGAGCGGACATCGTTTGGCGCCGGATAACCGAGAGCCACAACGCCCACGAGCCGCCGACCATCCGGTATGGACAGCGCCGCGCCGACGGCATTCATAGCATGGGCGGGCACGGCGAAGAACAGTCCGCCAAGTTCGTGGTCGACCGCGGTGAGCAGCATCAACATCGCGGCCATCCCAGTGTCGACATCCCAGTAGGGAATGGGCCACGGGTGCGGCTCGTCGCCGGCCTTGTCTGGTTCGGCATACCTGCGGCGGTACGCGTCGGGGTCAGAGCAGCAGACAATCAGACAAGGCGCTGAGCTAACCCCTCGCAGCCATCGGTCCGGTGTTGACCTAGCCTCGTCAGTGACCGCGGCGTCCCAGAAGGCGGCGCGTTCTTCATCGGTCCTGAGCACGACGAAGTCCCATCCCTGTGTGAACCCTGCCGACGGGGCCCGGATGGCAGCGTCCACGGCTTCGACGATGACCTGCTCGGCCACCTCGCGGTCCGCATCGAACGTCCGAACCATGCGGCGCCCTCGAATAGCGTCTCGTAGCTCCATCGCCCCATGCTCGCAGCCCCCTCCCGAGGGCAGTCCCGGCGTTGCCTGGGAGGTCGATGCTGAGATCCGCCTGAGCGGGTCATGGGAATGGCCTGCGTCGTCGTCAATACGCGCCCCATGGTCCTGCATGCTGAGCTCAGGAGGGCTGGCGTGTGGGCGCCCTTCATGGCGGCAGATGAGTCCAGGGTGGGGAGCTCATGGTCGGGGCAGCGCCCACAGCGACATCCTGAGTAGGGGGACGAAGCCGACGCTCTCGGCGCCTGGTCGGCTGAAGTCACTGAACACGCCGGTCATCCATACCTCGGGTGACTGCTCCAACCGAGCAACCGCATGCCCGAGCCAGTGCCCCCGGCGGCGCGCCTCCGGCCGGGTCACCCCGAGTGCGAAGCTGCCGATCCCGTAGTCGACGAACGACGTGCCCAAACTCACTGGGTGCCCGTCCTCGTAACCGACCCAGAATCCGAATCGAGAGTCGTCGAGCAGGCTCGGGTCGGCGACGGCACCGGCTCCGGCGCCCGCGAGCTCGGGCATCGGATAGCCCTCGACCGCGACCTGCTCCCAATGCACCAGTTCGTCGGCGGTGCTCACCCGGCGAATATCCAGGACCGGTGCAGGCGGGGCCGGCACAAGAGTCGCCGGTGGCCGCGCCAGCAGGGGTGGGTGGCCGTAAAGCTGCCATCCGCGCCTGGACAGCTCAGGTGCCGGCAGCAGCCAGGGACTCCACAGGAGCAACTCGCCGCGCCCGCCAGCGGCGAAGGCCTCGACCTCGTCAAGGATGTTTGCGAGGTCATCACGACCCGGCTGCCGTAGGAGCGTGATCGAGTTGAAGTAGCCGGAGGGACGGCGCAGGTCGGCCGCCGCGAACTCGTCGGTGCGGTGGGTTGCACCACCTCCGGCGAGCGCATACCCGTCGCAGTAGGCCGCCCAGTGCAACAGATACTGCCGAAGCAACGTGTCGTCGGCAGGCGTGTCGGGCTCCCAACCGGTGCACAGGCGCTCCTCGCCGGTCGCGGGATCGGAGGGCAGGGTGGTGCTCATCGCTGGTCCTTTCGTGGTGGTCATCTGGGTCACCTTCCCGCACCCATCTGTCGCCGGGCTGTCACCGGTACGCCAGTGGCCCCCGGAGAGGTGACGAAGGCTGTCAGGCAGATGTCATGGCCGTGACAGTGAATGCCCGCAGGCTCGGGTCACCCCACCAGAGAGGACCAGACCATGAACGCCACATCGAAGAGCCGCCGACCTCGCGCCGTGACTGCCACGGCGAAGCCTCAGGCGCGGAGCAATCAAGACCGCGAGCTGTCGCAGGCCCAGCTGTTCCTCGAGCGCTTCGGTTATCTGCAGCCTGGCTCGCATGAGAAGGGCCAACTCGACCGCACGGGTGCCGCGCTGACTGCATACCAGCGCTTCGCGAGGGTCGAGCCGAGCGGGGAGCTTGATGCCGCGGCTCTTGAGCAGATGAGCGCTAGCCGGTGCGGGATGCCCGACTTCACGACCCGGTTCTCAATCATCGGCGCATGGCAGCGTCGGCAGTTGACCTACGCCTTCGACGTAGGCACCGCCGATGTGCCCGGCACAGGCGAGTTCGACGCCATCCGGGCGGCGTTCGACACCTGGGCCGCAGTGAGCGGGTTCACCTTCGTCCAGGTTCGGCCATACCGGCCGGACGGTTCCTCGACGCCTACGAGTCCGCGAACCAGCGAGCCAAGGGTCACTAGCCAGCCTCGACGACGTCCACCTATTGCGCTATGCGGCCTTCACCGACGGCGGCGAGGGTGGCAACCCCGCAGGAGTTGTCCTCGACGCAGCCAGCCTCGAGGACGACTCCCGTTTGGCCATCGCCGCACGGGCCGGTTACTCCGAGACGGCCTTCGTCGACGAGCGTTCGGAGTCAGGAGACTTCCGGCTGCGCTTCTTCAGCCCTCTCGCCGAGGTGGCGTTCTGCGGGCATGCAACGATCGCTACCGCGGTGGCACTAGCCGAGCGATACGGTCCCGGAAGACTTCGCTTCCACACCCTGGCTGGGCCTATCGATGTGACCACCCAGCGGGCCAACAACGGCTACTCCGCCACTCTGACCAGCGTGCCCACCCACACGAGACCAGCTACCCCAGAGGAGGTGTCCAGAGCCGTGGAGGCCCTGCGCTGGAACACCAGCGACCTGGATCCTAGCTACCCCTCGCACGTGACCTATGCCGGCAATCATCATCTGGTTCTTGCTGTATCCGACCGCGCTCGTCTTGCCGACCTCGACTACGACTATCCCCGGCTCGGCTCGCTGATGGCCGAACATGGCTGGACGACTCTTCAGCTCGTGCACGCCCACACACCGCTGTTGTTCTCCTCTCGCAACCCGTTCCCGCCGGGGGGAGTCGTCGAAGACCCAGCCACGGGCGCCGCCGCTGCTGCATTCGGCGGATACCTACGCAGCCTCGAACTGGTCGATCTGCCCGCACAGGTCACGATCCTGCAAGGTCAGGACATGGGATGCCCCAGCCGGCTGTCCGTCGATCTCTCAGATGACGACCGCGTCCAGGTCACCGGCGCCGCAGCTGTGATCCGATGAGAACCCACCTGTTCGACGGTCACGCACCACGGATCGTTACTGCGGCTTTGGAACGCCTGCCCTGTACGTTTCTTTGACCGACTCGAGGTCTTCAACGTCCGTCCGCTCGCAGGGCCATGGCGCGCAGAGTCGCTACCGTCTCAGACGCCGCATCGAGCAGGCTGGTCCAGGTGGTGTCGGCGGCCAGTCCTGCACCGTATGGCGCGCCGGGTGCCAGGGTGTAGGACGCGCGCCGTGCCGCGCGTTCCAGTGAGGTGCGGATCCGTTCGGCCTCGCTTCCGTAGGACGCCCGGCCTCCCTCTACGGCGGCTAGTGCATGACCGAGGGCCAGGGCGATCGGGTCGGCTCCGGCCCGTTCCAGTAGAGGTATGGCGTTGCGCAGGCAGGTGGTGAGGAAGCCGGCGCTGCCTGACCGGACCCAGAACTGCACGGTGTCAGCGACCTGCTCGAAGGTGTGCGCGTTCAGCGGTCCGTGTCTGCTGGCGATCGCGGCGCTGGTCGTCAGGGACACCGAGTAGCTGAGTCCCTGGTCGGGTCCGGTGTCGATAGTGCGGCAGCGTTCGAGGACGGTCAGCGCTTCGTCCGGCTTCTGCTCCCCTAGCGCCTCTCCGGTGGCATACCAAGACATGGCCAGAGCCGAGGGGTTGTCCGAGCGTCGAGCCAGCCGTCGGGCCTCCTCAGTTGCGCTGAGCGCTTCCTGGCCGGCATACGTGCGCGCCAACGCCAACCCGCACAGGCTCATCGAACCGTCGGCCCACAGTCCTCGGCGGCGGGCGCCCTCCGCTGCCTGCTCGTAGTGTCGTTGTGCGCCGATGAGGTCACCCGTCACCAGGCCCAGGTCGCCCAAGATGTCGTGGGCCAGATTCACCGCCCGGGCGTGCTGCGGGTCGGTGCCTGCTGCGGTCAGCGCTGCGTGAGCGCAGGGGGTGACGTCGTCGTAACGGCCGTGCATCCACGCGCCGAGTGCCGCGGCAGTCAGGACCGCGGGCGGCTGGTCGGTGTCTCTTTCGAGCAGGCGGTCGGCCCAGTCGAGGATTTCGGTGCGTAGCGACAGATAGGCCCACCGGTACAGCGAGGTCACGATGTCCGCTGCGACGTCGTGACGCTGTGATCCCAGCGACCAGATGATGACCGCTCGCAGGTCGGGCATCACGGCGACCATACGCTCGGCCCAGCGAGCCTCATCCGAGCCTTGCAGCCTGGATGAGGCTTGGATCGCCAGCCCGCGGATCCATTCGGCGTGCGAGCCTCGCAGCAGCTCCAACTCTTGGGCGGAGAGCTCGGCCGTGCCGAAGGCTCGCATGGTTTCCAACAGTCGGTAGCGTCCGCGCCCCTGATGTCGTGGTGGCACCACCATCGAGCGGCCGACGAGCGTCGCCAGTGTGTCGACGACCTGCTCGGCACTGAGCTCCGGTTCGGCGAGCACTCGCTCCGCGGTCGCCAGGTCGAAGTCGCCGGCGAAGATCGACAACCGACGGAACACCAGCTGTTCCCGGGGGGTCAGAAGATCGTAGGACCAACGCATAGTGGATACCAGCGTCTGGTGCCGGCGCGGCACCAGCGAGGAGGACGAACGCAGCAGATCGGTGCGGCCCTGAAGCCGCTCGGCCAGGTCCTGCAGGGTCACCGTGCCGGCACGCGCAGCGGCGAGCTCAATGGCCAGCGGCAGCCCATCGAGGTGCTGGCAGATCGTCAAGACAATTTTGCGCGTTTCGGCTGTATCCTGCAGGTCCGGGGCGGCAGCCAAGGCCCGGGCCAGGAACAGATCCACGGCGGGACTGTCCATCCCGGTGTCCGGGCCCGCCGAGACCGGCCGTGAGACTTCGGCGGTCCCTCGGACACGAAGCGGTGGAACGGGCAGCAACTGCTCACCCGCGACCCCTAGGCCTTCCCGGCTGGTGGCGAGCACGCAGACACCGGGACAGGAGCGGACGACTCGGTCGATGAGGCCTGCGGCTGCCGTCAGTACGTGCTCGCAATTGTCCATCACCAGCAGGCCCTGGGCGGTGGACAGGCGGCGGATCAAACTTTGGGGGCCCGAGGACCCGTGAGCGGTCTCGGCTCCCGTTGCGGCGATGACGGCTGGAACCACGCCTTCCTCGGAGGTGGCTGTGGTCAAGTCGACCCACCAGGTCTGAGAGTGAGTTCCGCACACGGCCAGTGCCAGTGCGGTTTTGCCCACTCCGCCGGGGCCGAGCAGGGTCAGCACCCCTCCGGGCCGAAGGCGACCGATCGTGCGGCTCAGCAGCTCGGCCCGCCCGACCAAGTCCCCGGCGTGGCCGTGAGGCGCACTGGGCCTGACTGGTGGCGACGGTACCTGTCCAGTGGCAGGCTCAGGATGCTGCTCCCGCCGCAGGATCCGGGTATGCAGTTCCTGCACCGACGCAGAGGGATCCAGACCCAGCTGATCGGACAGCGCCTCGCGATGCCGAGTGAAAGCATCCAGTGCCGAGCCCACCGACCCGTAGCGATCTGCCGCCTCCATCAGCAGCAGAACCCCCCGCTCACGCAGCGGATCCTCCACGACGGTCGACTCCAGGCTCGACACCGCCTCCCCCAGCCGACCCCGGGCGAGCAGCGAGTCCGCGCGGGACTCCAACGCCTGCAGCCGCAGCTCCTCGAGTCGGTTCGCCTCCGGCCGGGCCAAGTCGTCGGCGAACTCCTCCCAAGCCGTCCCCCGCCACAGAGCCAAGGCCGCTTCGAGCAAGTCGAGGCCATCCGGTGGCACCTGGTTCTGAGCTGCCGAGAGCTGGGCCGTGAACTCGTCGTCGTCACGGCGCACCATGCTCCGGTCCAGCTGGTAGCCCGGAGGGCGGGCCCGCAAGGCCGGTGCTCCCGGACCAAGCGTGCGGCGCAGCCGGGCCACCGTCGTGTGAACCGAAGCCCGCGGGTCGGCTGGTAGTTCCTCGCCCCATATGTCGTCGGCCAGGTGGCCCAACGGCACGACCCGTCCGCGGGCCAGCAGCAACGAAGCCAACAGGCGGCGTTGGTTGCCCGCGGTCAGCGAGATAGCCCCGGCGGCCGTGCGTACCTCCAGCGGACCAAGCACTGAGACCTGCAACAGTGGGTCGGGTCCGGCACCGCTCATATTCGCCAGTATGCCGTGGGTAGACCTGTAGCGGCAGGACTCAGCACGGATGTCAGCGCCGTGTCAGGGCGGTGACAGGACGCTCCTCAAGACTCGTCGGCATACGTCCTGCCACCGTGGTGGGGCACGAGAACCCAGGAGATCATGATGCAGACCGATGACCTCGCCGAGCGTTTGTTCGGCTCCATGCTCGGCACGTTCGACGTGTTGTCCATCTACCTCGGTGAGCAGCTCGGGCTGTATGCCGTGCTGCACGGCGGCACCGAGGTCACCTCTGAGACCCTCGCCGACAAGGCGGGCATCGATCAGCGCTACGCCCGAGAGTGGCTGGAGCAGCAGACCGTCTCCGGGCTGCTAGCGGTGGAGGACCCCACTGAGCCGGCCGATCAGCGGCGCTACCATCTGCCGGCCGAGCACGCCGAGGTGTTGACCAACACTGACAGCCTGGCCTACCTGACCCCCTTCGCCCGGGTCGTGGCTTCGGCTGCAGTCCAGCTCCCGGCCCTGCTGGATGCCTATCGCAGCGGTGGTGGCGTCGGGTGGGCTCAGTACGGCGACAACATGCGCACCGGTCAGGGTGACGCCAACAGGGCGCTGTTCCTGCAGCTGCTCGGGTCGCAGTGGTTGCCGGCCGTCCCCGGCCTGGACGCGGCCCTACGGCGCGGAGGCCGAGTCGCCGACGTCGGATGCGGCGAGGGATGGTCCTCCATCGCGATGGCCCTGGCTTACCCCGAGATCACGGTCGAGGGTATCGATCTGGACCCCGAGTCGACGGAAGCCGCCACGAGATGCGCCGAGAAGTACGGGGTCGCCGACCGGGTCTCGTTCCGCGCTGCCGAGGCTGGTGGCTCACCCGGTGAGAGCGGTGCCTACACCCTGGTGACCGCATTCGAATGCGTGCACGACATGGCCGGTCCGGTGGAGGTGCTCGCCTCGATGCGACAGATGGCCGCCGCTGATGGGCACGTACTCGTGATGGACGAGCGCGTGCCAGAGAGCTTCACCGGTCCCAGTGACGATCCGGTCGAGCAGCTGATGTATGGCATGTCGCTGTTCGTCTGCCTGCCTGACGGCATGTCCCACTCACCGTCCGTCGGCACCGGCACGGTGATGCGCCCGGCGACCTTACGCGGGTATGCAGAGCAGGCCGGCTTCGCCGGGGTAGACGTGCTGCCGATCGAGAACGACCTGTTCCGCTTCTACTCCCTGACGCAATAGGTGGACCAACGCCAGGAGACCCTGCTCCCCGTGGCGCGGGGTCTCCTTGTCGCGGCCCGCACCTACCTCGGCGGGGTTCTGCTGGTCATGAGCAGTCCGGAAGGCTAGCTTCACCGAAGGAGACACGCCCCACGGGTCTCGGGTGAGAATGCTGAACCCTAGTGTTCGTCATCGATGAATCTGCGCGCCCGATCACGGAGCTCGGTCTTCACGATTTTTCCGGTGGCGGTCTTGGGAAGGTCGGTGAAGACAAAACGTGCAGGGCACTTGAAGTGCGCGAGCCGCTCCCGGCAATACTCGCGCAGCTCGCTACCCGTGACGCTTGCTCCTGGGCGAACGGTGACGAACGCCACCGGGACCTCGCCCCAACGGCCGTCGGGTTGCGCGACAACAGCACACTCAACAACGTCATGATGCTGGACCACGACGTGTTCGACCTCGACGGTGCTGATGTTCTCACCACCGGAGATAATCAGGTCCTTCTTGCGGTCGCGGAGCTCGATCTGGCCATCGGGGTGCCGGACGCCGATGTCGCCGGAGTGAAACCAGCCGTCCTTGAAAGCCTCGCGAGTTGCCTCGTCGTCGTCGAGGTAGCCGGTCATCACGACGTTCCCGCGCATGCACACTTCGCCCAAGGTCTGACCGTCAGCGCGCACCGAGAGCCCGTCGTCGGTGCGGACATCCACCAGGCCCGCCGCGACATTGGCCAAGCCCTGCCTTGCGCGCAGTCGATAGCGGCTGGGGTCGTCGTCCGCGGGCAGGTCCTTGCTCGACACGTTGACGGTGAACGGCCCATACGTCTCGGTCAAGCCGTAGACATGGTCAACAACAAAGCCGAAGTCTTCCATCCGTTGAATGATGGTCGGTGCAGGCGGCGCGCCCGCAGTGATGATGCGCACCGGGTTGTCGATAGCGGTAGCGAACTCGGACTCGGCCAGCATTGTGAGTACTGTCGGTGCTGCGCACAGGTGGGTTACTTCACCCGATGCACACAGCTCCCAGATCTGCTTCGGGTCGACGCGCTCGAGGCACACGTTGCGTGCGCCGACGGCAATCGTGGCCCAGGGGAAGCACCAGCCATTGCAGTGGAACATCGGCAAGGTCCATAAGTAGGTGCTGTCGGCGCTGAGGCCATGGTCGAGTGCCATCGCGAGGGAGTTGAGGTAGGCGCCTCGGTGGTGGTACACCACACCCTTCGGTTTGCCTGTTGTGCCGGACGTGTAGTTGACGGCTATGGAGTCACGCTCGCTGCGCACCTCCCATGCGACGTATGCCTCGGTGCCGCGATCGATGGCGTCGAAGAAGTCAGCGTCCAGCACGACCCGTCTCAAGCCAGGACGTCCGAGGAGACTTGTGGTGAGCCCGGGGGAGACGAAGGCGACCTTCGCGCCGGAGTGCTCGAGGATGTAGTCGACCTCGCGGGGCTTCAGCCTGGTGTTGATCGCGACCAGATCGGCCCCTGCCATCGGGACTGCGAAGTGGGCCAGCAGCATAGGCTCGCTGTTGCTGATCATGACAGCGACTCGGTCACCGCGTTCGATTCCGAGCGAGCGCAGATAACCGGCGAACCCCTTGGCGCGCTGGTCCCATTGGGCATAGGTGAACTGAGCGTCACCGTCGACTACGGCAAGCCGTGAGGCATGCGCTTGGGCCGACCGGTCCAAGAAGGACAGTGGCGTCAGAACGTCGAAGTTGGGCTCGGGGCTGCTCGGCACAGCCTCAACGCCACTGTCCGCGGTCAGGTCTTTCACCCTGTGCCGTCATCCCTCGTCGACGCGCCGCGCCCACGAGCGCCAGCCTGTGCTCGGCTCGGCTGTCGAGGCGTTTCCTTCTTGCTGTCGATGAAAGGCGTCTCGGCAACAACGCCTTGGCGGATCTCGCCGTCGATGAGCACGTCGTGGGTCGTGCCCACGACGGCGTCGTCAGTGGCCAGGATGACCATGCCGATGTTCTGCCGCAGACGTGGCGAATGGCAGGCTGACATCACTTTGCCGATGGTGGTATCGCCTCTCAGGACCGGGTATGGCTCTTGCATGGTTCCGTCGTTGTAGGCCCCCAACGCCTCGCCGTCAATGATCAGCCCGACGAGGCGACGTGTTGTGCCCGCGAGCTGGATCTCACGCAACGCCTCGTCGCCGACGAACCCACCCTCTTTGTCCAGGCTGACCATCCAGGGATAACCCATCCCCACCTCGTACGGGTTGGTGGATAGGTCCGCATCGGCGCCGTAGGCGAGGATGCCGGCCTCGATCCGACGGATGTGACAGATCCCGGCGACAACCAGGTCGTATGGCATGCCAGCTTCAGTCACCCGCTTCCACAGGGCCGAGCCGTGTTCGGTGGCGTCGAAGAGGTAGATCTCATATCCGAGCTCCCCGGTGTATCCGGTGCGAGACACGAGGACCCGCATTCCATCCAGGGTGTATTCGGCGAAGTGGTAGTACTCGATGTCCCGAATGGACTCGCCAAGAAGGTCGACCATGAGATCCGTCGACTTCGGCCCTTGCACCTGGACCGGCCCCATGTCGGGCTCGCCGATCGCGACGTCCAGCCCGCTGTTGACCGCGAGACCCTTGGCCCAGAGCAAGGCGTCGCTATCGGCCAGGGTCAACCAAAAGTGGTTCTCCGCCAAGCGAAGCAGCACCGGGTCGTTGACGATCCCACCGGCTGCATCGGTGATGAACGTGTACTTGCACTGCCCGACGTCACACTTGCCCAAGTCCCGCGTGACGAGCCGGTTGGTGAAAGTGAAGGCGTCTGGGCCCGTGATCTCGATCGCTCGCTGCACCCCAGCGTCGGCGAGGTTCACGTTGGTCAGAAGGTTCCAGTACTCCGCTACGGGATCGCCAAAGTGGCGCGGGATGTACATGCGGTTATAGACGCTGTACATCGAGACGCCGTGCTTGCGGGCAGCGTGAAAAAACGGCGACTTGCGGATGCGGGGGTAGAGCAGGATGCTCGGTCCGGCACCATCGCCCATTCCTACTTGCCTTGCCAGACAGGTTGGCGTTTCGTCAAGAAAGCATCGATCCCTTCTTGCGCGTCACAGGACACGACGTTGGTCGCCATCGTCTCGGACATAAGGCCGTACGCCTGCCCCTGCGGGATGTCGATCTGCTCGTAGAAGGCCTGCTTGCCGATCGACATCGTCAACGGGCTCGACGCCACCAGTTTCTCTACGAACGTCCACACTTCCTGTTCCAACTGATCTGCCGGGACGGAACGGTTGATCAGCCCCCACTCGACTGCCGTGCCAGCGCTGATCGGCTCGCCAGTAAGGAGCATCTCCATCGCGCGCTTGCGGCCAACATTGCGGCTCAGCGCCACCATCGGCGTGGAGCAAAAAAGACCGATACGCACTCCAGGTGTCAAGAACACGGTGCTGTCTGCAGCGACGGCGAGGTCACAGGTGGCGACCAGCTGACAGCCTGCGGCGGCGGCAACGCCGTGAACCTGAGCGATCACCGGCTGCGGGATCTGCTGAACCGTCTGCATCATTTCAGTGCACACATCGAAAATGTGGCGTTGCTCATCGATGCCTCGGTCGGCCATCTCTCGAAGGTTGTGTCCTGAGGAGAAGATCTTGCCCTCGCCCCTGATGACGACCACGCGAATGTCGGCGTCTGTAGCGATGACTTTGAGCTCATCACTGAGTGCTTGCATCATGGCTACGGACAGGGGGTTGCGCTGATCGGGCAGGTTCAAGGTGATGATCGCCGCCGACATCCGGCGCTCGACGGTCACCTGCTTTTCAGTCGTCGCGTTGACCAACGTCTTCCTCCTGGCTGCTTCGTTGCTACACAAGGGGCGTGTACAGGTCTGTATAGCAAGGCATCTGGCATAGGGTCAAGAGCGTCACCGGCTCACTACCTGACATCGACAGTTTTGGCTGGAGAATGCGCCGCGATCACATATCGCGCGAGTTCCTTTCCGCGGTCTGCGGCGCTAGGGTCCCGGTCGAGCAGAGCCGTAATCATGGCCCCCTCCATCAGCATCAGTATGTGCGAACCGACCGCCGCAGGGTCGGTCAACCCGGCCTCAGCAGCCAGGCCCGTGATCCACTGACGCATCTCCTGCTTGTGGTTCAGGATTGGGCCGCGGGCCGGGTGCTCTGGATCGGCCAACTCGACCGTGGCGTTCACAAAAGCACACCCGCGAAATGTGGGCCTCGCGAACCACTCCCCGAGCGCGTCGAAGATCCCAAGGATCTGATCTTCGGATGTCAGTGTCCCTTCACAGACCTGCTTTTGAAGCCACAGCCGGTAGCGTTCGTCCACGCTCTCCAGGCAGGCAACAATCAGCCCGTCCTTGGACCCGAAGTAGGAGTAGAGCGTCATCTTCGAAACACCCGACTTCGCCGCGACAGTATCGACGCCCACAGCACGAATCCCTCGGTCATAGAAGAGCCGCCGGGCCTCGCCGAGCAATGCCTCGCGCTTGCCAGGTTGTTCCGCCACGAGATTTCCCTTCGCCGGGCCGACGTCGCCTTCTGAAATGGACGGTACTGTCCCATAACCCCGTTCCGCAAAAGCGCCGTAGAGGACCCGCGGACGAGGTTTCGGCCTCCCAGGAACTCCACGACTCCGGCATCGGTGCTGGCTCATGTGCCATCGTGTTCTCATGCTTGCGGCGGTCCGGACTCAGTACGGGGGCCCGGAGGCGGTCCGCTTCGACGAGGTCCCGGATCCGAGGCCCGGTCCCGGTGAGATGCTCGTGCGGGTCCACGCAACAACCGTGAACCGGACCGACTGCGCCTACCGTTCCGGTAGCCCGTGGATAAACCGTGCCGTCTGCGGCTGGCCCCGACCCCGGGTCCATGTCCTGGGGTCGGAGTATGCAGGCGTCGTCGTTGGAGTTGCCGATGACGTGGTGTCATATGAAGAGGGTCAGCGGGTCTTCGGATTTGTCGACGGCCGGCCCGGTGCTCATGCCGAGCTGGTGTCGGTCCCCGTGAACGGTCTCGTCGCTGCGGTGCCCGTGGGCTGGGACCTGGTGAATGCGGCACCGGGGATGGAGGGCGCCCACTACGCTCACGCATTCCTGCGCGTGAGCGGGCTTGGCCACGGTGACTCTGCCCTCGTCCACGGCGCCACGGGTGGAATCGGGACCGCGCTGATCCAACTCCTGAAGGCCGCAGGTGTGGAGGTGACCGCCGTCTGTGACCGACGTCCAGCCGACCGCCCGGCCCTCCTGGAAGGCCTTGGGGCCGCCCGCGTCGTCGAACTGGCCACGTCCCACGGCTTAGACGAGGTTGGTACCGGCTTCGACGCCGTGTTCGACGCGACCGGGCACACTTCCTTCGGGGCCACGCGGCGGTTGATCCGACCGGGTGGCTCGTTCACCTCCACCGAGTTGGGACGAGGTTGGCAGAACATCTTTCTGGCAGCCGGAGCGCCTGCGGCCAGGGCACTGAACCGTCGGCACGTCTCCTTCCCGTTGCCCCGCGCCGACGACACCCTCGCCGGGCACCTGCGGGACCTGATGGATCGCGGCGCCTATCACCCCGTGGTCGACCGGACCTACCCTTTCGAGGGCATCCGCGATGCCTACGCCTACGTCGACAGCGGCCGCAAGGTCGGCAACGTTGTGGTCACCATGCCGGGCGCCACTCGCCCGGACCCGTAAACTGCCGGGGCGAATCATCTGCGGTTCACAACGAGCCCTCACGCATGGCCGCCGCTGTGACCGGGGCCGACCGGGGTCAGCCAGTCACGGGTGACCTCGAAGGTCAGCTAGGTGGGCTTCCCGGACACTTCCGGAGCCATCGCTCCACCGCACCGTCCCGGACCCGGCCGCGAGATCGGCCCTCAGCTCGGCCAATTCCTCCCCGTTGGTCCATGTCATCGTCAACCGGTCTGCGCCACCGTCGATACTGAACTCGCCATCGAATGCCTCGTGATCTCCGCGCAGTCGGATCAGCGCGAACAGGGCCTCCACCACCGGCTGCTGCACCGCTTCGTCAATCTCATCCACGGTGTAGCGGTGGCGGTTGACGTCTCGTCCGACTCCCGTCTCCTCAAGCAGCTCGGAGTCGTTGCGACCGGCAAGCAGGCCCACGTAGTAGACCTGCGGAACGCCGGGAGTCCAAAACTGCAAGGCTCGGGCAAGCAGATAGCGATCATCGTCGGCTCCTACTGCGTCGTAGAAGGTGCAGTTGATCTGGTAGAGGTCGACGTTGGAGGCTGCTGCCCCTGTGGCGTCCTTCGAGGTGCCGCCGCTAGCGTCGTGGATCGAGTTCACCAGCTCATCGATCTGCCCAGGTGTGAGCAGGCCTTCACGGGAGCGGTCGGTGGCGTCCGCGCCGACGTCGATGACCCCAATCCCGTCATGGGTGTCCAAGACGGTGATCGAGTTGCGTGGACGCACGTCGAGCCAGGCGATCAAGGGATCGGCATCGTGAGCGTGCAATGCGTGCAAGATCAGCGGCGGCAACGCGAAGTCGTAGACATGATCGACCTGCTCGGCGATCTCCACCTGCCTCTTGTAGTAGGAATGCACTTCGACCAGCACGGTCAGATCGCGCTCGTGACACCACGCGCTGACCTCGTCGATGAAGTCGAAGGTCTCCGGGGTCATGAACGAGGTCAAACCGGGCGTCTTCACGGCGTAACCGACGGCGTCGAGTCGCACCCGGTTGACGTCAGCCGTGGCCAGACAGTCGATCACCCGAAGCAGGTAGTCGCGAGTAACCTGTTCGCGCACGTCAAGGTCAACCTGGTCGCCAGTGAACGTTGTCCACATCAGTCGCTTGGTGCCGTCGTTGAGCGTGTACGGCGTAAACGGAAGGCCGGGACGGGGGCGGTAGAGAAGCATCAAGTCCTCCTCGGTCGCGCCCACCGGAAAGGCCCCCTCATAGGTGAGGAACATTCCCTGGTATGCCGAGTCTTCGCCGTGAGCCAGCCAGTCCTGGAACTGCACGGACTCGGAGGAGACATGATTGACGATGACATCGACCATCACGTCGTGGTCAGCGCTGATGCTCGCTACGTCCTCCCAGCTGCCGAGGCGGGCGTCAACCTCAGTGTGGTCCTGCGGGTCGAAGCCGGTGTCTGCGCCGTCGAAGGGCCGGAAAAAGGGCAGGATATGCACGCCGTTGAAGATGTCTTGGAACTGAACTTTCAACACCTGTTGGAGCCCAGGCAAGTCACCACCCAGGCGGTCGGCGTATGCAATCAGTTCGACGTCGTCGGGCACGGGGCTCCTCTGCGGTAGGCCCGCCACGCTAGTGCGAGAGCGCGTTGCGCGCGACTCCAGGATGACCCGAACTTCCCCGAGCGACCGGTGGTATCAGCGGTGGTCTGATGTCGCCACCCTGATCGCCTTCCATACACGCTGCGCGGACGTTGGCATGTCTACGGTACGGACTCCGAGATAGGAGACTGCGTCGACGACGGCATTCCAAGCAGCCGCCGTAGAGCCGATCGCCCCGGCCTCGCCGATTCCTTTGGCGCCGAGTGGGTTCCGACTCGTGGGTGTCCGGGTGAGGTGGGTCTCCACAGTGCAAAGTTCGGGCGCCCCCGGGATCGCGTAGGAGGCAAGCGTCCCCGTCAGGTTGGTGCCTGTCTCGTCGAAGAGCACTTCCTCGAACAACGCCTGGCCGATGCCTTGAGCGATTCCGCCGTGCAACTGCCCATGGACCAAAACAGGGTTCACAACGGTTCCAGCGTCATCGACACTGACATACCGCAGCAGCCGCGTCGCGCCGGTCTCCACGTCTACCTCGACGACCGCCACGTGGGCTCCGAAGGGGTATGTCGGGTCCTTGAGCTCATAGTCCTGCTCGGCGCGGAGCTGGTCGGCTTCGGCGACGGCCGCAAGACGTTTCCATGAAATTGCAGTGCCCGGCGCCCCAGTCACACCGAGGCCGAGACCCGAGTGCACGCACACGTCGCGCGGATCTGCTTCGAGCAGATCGGCGGCCAGGCGTCGAGCTTGGTCGAGTACCTGGGTGCTCGCACCGCCCACCGCGCTGCCTCCGACCTGCATCGATCGCGAGCCCCCCGTGCCCATGCCCCGGGCTACCCGGGCGGTGTCGCCTTGAACGACGCTGACGTCCTCCAGTGAGACTCCGAGCACCTCGGAGACGATCTGCGCGTATGCCGTCTCGTGCCCCTGACCTTGCGCCGAGGTCCCGGTGCGGATCGTCACGCGGCCGTGCTCGCCGACCTCGCACGAGGCATACTCACTCCCGAATCCGGTCCAGTCCACATAGCTGCACAACCCGATGCCGAGTTGGAACGCGTCACCCGTTTCGCGCCGGGACGCCTGCTCAGCGCGCAGCCCGCTGTAGTCGGCCGCCGCAAGCACGGCTTCGAGCGCCGCCGGATAGTCTCCGGAGTCGTACTCGGCACCGGTGGGCGTCGTATGGGGGAGGGCGCGCACGAAGTTGCGACGGCGTACATCTGCCGGGTCCATCCCGATCTCGGCGGCATAGAGGTCGATCGCTCGTTCGATGAGCGCGGTGGCCTCTGGTCGTCCGGCCCCACGGTATGGCCCGATGGGTGTCGTATTCGTCACGACGAGCTGATAACGGATGTCGACCTTGGCGATGTCGTAGACGCCGCAAGCCATCAGGCCGGTAAAAAAGGGCGGATGCATGGCGGAGGCAGGGTAAGCCCCGGCGTCGGCGACCACTTTCACCTCAAGGCCGGTGACCTTGCCATCGCGAGTGCCGGCCAAGGCCACTTCCTGCACTTGGGCCCGGCCATGAGTCATCGACACCATGCTCTCGGACCGTGTCTCCACGTAGCGCACAGCACGGCCCAGCTGTCGGGCCAGCGCAACCGTGACTACGGTCTCCGGGTAAGCCGTGAGCCGAGTACCGAAGGCTCCTCCGATGGCTGGCGCGATGACCCGTAGGCCGTCGGGATCCAGGCCGAGGCTGCTGCTGATGGCCTCGCGGTGACTATGGGGCATCTGGCTGGGACTCCAGAGCACGAACGACCCAGCGCGCTCCACGTCAGGAGCGGCGAGACCCGCGCTGGGCTCCATAGGCACAGCGGCGACCCGTTGGTTCACGAAGGTGCCCTGGACCACGACTTCGGCGCCGAGCAGCGCACCCCGGTCGCAGTTGCCGGCGGTCCCCGTTGCAACGACGTTGCCGTTCTCGGCGCCTGCGAAAAGGGTGGGTGCCTTCGATGAGAGGGAGTGCAGGGGGTCGAGCAGCACATCGAGCGTTTCGTACGTGACGTCCACGAGTTCGGCAGCTTCAACTGCGGCGGCACGAGTGCCGGCGACCGCGACGGCGACGACCTCACCGACAAAACGCACCACATCGATGGCGATCGGAGGGCGCCGCATCACCTCCGGCGCGGAGTCTGCGCGCAGTGGCTCAAGGGGTAGGTCTTGCGCCGTGAAGACCCCGAGCACCCCGGGAAGTGCGACTGCTTCGGCTACGTCGATGGCCGTGATCCGTGCGTGTGGGTACAGCGACCGGACGAAAACGGCGTGCACCGCCTCAGGCCGACGCACGTCGTCCGTATAGTCGCGCAAGCCGCGGACCAGCTCCGCGTCCTCGACCCGTGGCGCGGCTTCACCCAGCTGGCTGATCATGGGAGCACTCTCCCCCAACGGAGTCTGAGGCGCCACCCTGTTGCCGGGCCGGCTGGACCGGTGAGGTCACTCGGTGGGGGGTCTCCGCCTCAGCCTATGAATCAGCAGTGGTCGAGGCGAGAAGCCGGCGCGCCCGGCGACCCAGATCGCTGAGGTCCACCCGGCCGGCCTCAGCGGCTGAGGCCAGACGCTCGGCCAGGTCCAGCGCTTCGTCCAACTCAGGTCGGGCGATGGCGGCCTCCTGACCCATATCCCGCAGGATCGTGGCCTCGGTCCTCGAAGCGGTCAGCGGGTTGGCGACCCCATCGATCCACACTCGCGTGCGACGGCCATCACCGCGTTCCTCCCCGGTGATTCGCTCCAGTGCGAAGATGCGGTCGGCGCGGGCGAACTTTCCGAAGCCCAGAGCCACCATCCTCGTGTCTGACGTCACCCAGCCATAGTGACATCTCCACCCCCAGGCTAGTGACTCAGGTGGTGAAGCCGTTGTCCTGGAGCCACCGCTCGGCGACCTCGGCCGGCCGGCTCCCCTCGACCTCGACGGATGCACTCAGTTGTCTGAGGGTTTCGGTGTCGAGCTTCTCGGAAACGGATGCGAAAAGGTCCTCCAGCTCGGGGTGCCTTTCCAGCGTCTCTTCGCGCATGACAAGGGCGGGATTGTATGCCGCGAAGAAGTTCTCGTCGTCCTCGAGCAGTTGCAGCCCGAGTTCGCTGATGCGCCCGTTCGTCCGGAACACGGAACCAAAATTGCAGGTCTGACCTTTATCGACAGCCCCATAGACCGTCGTGGCGGAGATCTCGAACACCTGGTCCTCGGGAAACTCAAAATCGTAGTGTCGCTGCAAACCCGTCAGTCCGTCGGCGCGGCTGTCGAACTCTGGTCCCACGCACACAGTGGCATCCTCGGGCCGCTCCTCGATCAGCGACCCCAGGTCCGAGATGCCGTCGACGCCCAGGTCCTCGGCTGCCCCCTGCCGAAGTGCAATGGAGTAGGTGTTGTTGGCCGGCGCAGGCTTCAACCACTCTATGCCGTTCTGCGTGAGGTCCTCGGTCGCGACTGCCTCATACAGTTCTTCGGGTTCGTCGATGTGGTCCGGCTCGGCCAGGTGAACCAACCACCCGGTGCCGGTGTACTCCCAGTACATGTCGATACCACCGGAGACAAGCGCCACCCGGACTTTCTCGGTCCCACCCAGGGCCGTCTTGTCGATGACCTCCGCCCCCGCTGCCTCCAGCGCCTGAACAGTGATTTCACCCAGGATTTGCTGCTCCGTGAAGTCCTTCGACCCGACCGTGAGCCTGACCGTTCCTTGGGGACTACTCAGTTCAAACTCTTCAGCGATGGTTCCCTGGCCGTTCTCGGCGCCGCACCCAGCGACCGTGACTATCAGGGCGCCCGCCAGCGCAGACTGTGGAAACGCCCCGCGGCGTGAGTGGCGGCAGAATACCGAACGGTCCTTCTTCGTTGTCCAGGACACGTTAGTCCTTCACGCCGGTTGTAGTTTTCCCCGGAATGTTTTCTTTGATCCGCTCACCGAGGTCTTCGATGACTGGGGTCGATTCTTGACTGGGTTTGGGTTCCTTCAACAATGCCTTGTACAAGGAGAAGCACATTGCGATCATGATGAGCGCAAACGGCACGGCAGCAATGATTGCCACCTTCTGCAGGGCATCCAGCCCACCCGCCAGGAGCAACACGCCCGCAAAGGAGGCGATGACCGCCCCCCAGATGAGCTTCACCCAGGTCGGCGGGTTCAAGGCTCCGCCAGTGGACATGCTTGCGAGCACGAACGAGGCGGAATCAGCAGAGGTGATGAAGAATACGCTGACGAGAAAGATTGCGACGAGAGATGTGAGCAGCGATAACGGTAGCTCGTCGAGCATGACGAACAGTGCCGTCGCCACATTGTCCCCGACCGCTGTGATGATCGAGTCTGCGCCCCCCTGGCGGACCAGGCGAATCGCCGTTCCCCCCAGGGTGGAGAACCAGAAGAAACTGACTAAGCTCGGCACAAAGAGCACGGCGACAATGAACTCGCGGATCGTGCGTCCCCGCGAAATACGAGCGATAAAACTCCCGACGAACGGCGCCCAGGCGATCCAGGTCGCCCAGTAGAACAAGGTCCAGTTCCTCGCCCAGGTGCCGTCACTTTCGAAGACGTTCTGGTTGAAGCTCATCGGCACGAGCGCGCCGGAGTAGTCGCCGAGGAGCTGGGTGAAGGTATCAATAATGAAGACCGTCGGCCCCACCACAAAGATGAAGAGCAGCAAAAAGGCTGCCAGAACCATGTTGAGGTTGCTCAAATAGCGGATGCCGCGCCCGATACCGGTCATCGCCGAAATCATGAAAAGCACTGTAATGATGGCGATAATAATGATTTGGACGCCAGCGTTGTTCGGCACTCCGAAAAGGTAGTTGAGCCCAGCATTGACCTGTAGGGATCCGAATCCTAGCGAGACAGCGACGCCGAACAGCGTCGCAACGATCCCCAGGATGTCGATGAACTTGCCGATGGGACCATCCACGCGGTCCCCAAGCAGAGGACGGAAGGTCGAGCTGATGATGCCTCCGCCATCCCGCCTGAAGTTGAAGTAGGCGAGTGCTAAGGCGACGGTGCCGTAGACGGCCCACGGGTGCAACCCCCAATGGAAGAAGGCGTAGCGCATCCCCAGTTCGGCCGCTTCTGGGCTTCCCGCTTCGGCTGTGCCGTACGGCGGTGTGGACAGGTGCGAGATCGGCTCTGCGACACCCCAGAAGACTAGGCCGGTGCCCATTCCTGCGGCGAAGAGCATTGCGAACCAGGAGATTCGGCCGAATTCCGGTTCCTCGTCATCCTTGCCGAGCCGAACCTTACCGAAACGGCTGAATGCCAAAAAAGCCAAGAAAGCGAGGAAAAGCGTGGTAGCAATGAGATACAACCAACCGAAGGTGGAGATCACAAAGTCTAGGATATTCGAGGTGACAGTGGCGAGGTTATCCGTAAAGAGTGCGCCCCACAAAAGGAAGGCTATTGCAAGAGCCGCCGACACATAGAACACCATGCCTATCGCCGAATGCTGCTGTTTCACGGACGTCCTCTCGTGACAGTCTGGCCTTGCGGCGAGTGATGTTCCCGAAACATACCCGAACCCAGGGTGCGCCGCAGTTCGAAAGGCAAGCCGGTGAGCGACCCAGGTCAAGTCGCCGGGAGCGCAGACCCAGGTACCGTCCCGATAAGCCCGGGGGCCGAGCGAGCGGCGAACGTGGGCGTGGCTCCCCGAGTAGCTATCGTGGACACCAGGTGGTGACTCGTACCGAGGCGGACAGGGGTAGATCGATGGCATCGCAGGCCCAGCTAGCAGCGCCCGCAACGGACCCGCCGGCCTATCCGCATTCATGGGAGGCCGACGTCGTGCTCAGCGACGGAGCCGTCGCACTGGTCCGGCCGATCATGCCGTCCGACATCGATGGCATTCGAACGTTTCACGCCGCACAGTCGGCGGAGTCGATCTATCTGCGTTTCTTTGCGCCGCTGCCGAAGATCAGTGACCGCGACCTGCGCCATTTCACGCACGTCGACCATGAGAACCGAGTTGCGCTGGTGGTCGTGATCGACGAGCACATCGCGGGCATCGGCCGCTTCGATCGCCTGCCTGAGCCTGAGGAATTCAGCGCCGAGGTGGCGTTCAACGTCTCCGACGCCCACCAGGGGCGGGGGATCGCCTCTGTGTTGTTGGAGCACCTGGCCGACATCGGCTCACAGCAGGGCATCCGGCGCTTCCTCGCCGATGTACTCCCGCAGAACCGCAAAATGCTCGGTGTCTTCCGGGAGGCCGGGTATGAGGTGACCCACGCATACGACGACGGGCTGCTCGTCGTGTCGTTCGACATCGAGCCCACTGAACGCTCCCGTGCCGTGCGCCTCTCCAGGGAGCACCGTGCCGAGTCGCGCAGTATGCGGCGAGTGCTTCGGCCGGACAGCGTGGCAGTCGTCGGCGTCTCCAGTAGCAAGCCGTCGCTCGGGGGTGTGGTCCACCGCAACATTCGCGAAGGCAACTTCGAGGGCGCGCTGTACGCCGTGGGTCGCCGCGCTGCGAGCCTGAGCCAGCAGATCGACGGTCAGCCGATCTATGGCAGCCTCGAGGACCTTCCCACCCCGGTGGACCTGGTCGTCGTGGCTGTGCCGGCCGATCAGGTGCTCGACATCGTCGATCAATGCGGACGCCAGCAGACCAAGGCCCTCATCGTGCTGTCTGCCGGGTTCGCCGACACCGGCACCCCGGCCGGGATCGCTCGGCAGGCCGCGGTGCTCGCGGCCGTCCGTGCCCGCGGTATGCGACTGCTCGGCCCCAACTGCTTCGGCATGATCATCAGCGGTGGCAAGTCAGACAGCAACCCGTCCAGCGGTCTGAACGCGTCATTGTCACCGCGGCTGCCGCCACATGGGGGGTTGGGCATTTTCACCCAGTCGGCAGAGCTCGGCATCGCACTCCTCGATCTGGCCGAGCGCCGCGACGTGGGCGTGTCCACCTTCATCTCCGCTGGGAACCGGTGTGACATCTCGGGCAATGACCTGTTGCAGCACTGGCTGGATGACAGCGACACGACAGCGGTCGGGCTCTACCTGGAGTCCATCGGCAACCCACGCAAGTTCAGCCGCATAGCCCGTGCCCTGGCTTCGGTCAAACCGGTCATGGTGGTGGCGTCGGGGGTCGACACGGCCACGACGGCCCCCGGGCAGGGCATGCGTGCGACGTACCAGCGACCGCAAGCTTTCGAGGCCATGCTGCGACAGTCCGGGGTGATGAGAGTCGCCAACCCGCATCACCTCTTCGACGTTGCCGCGCTGACCACTCGCTGCCCGCTGCCACGTGGCCAGCGAGTCGCCATCGTGAGCAACTCGACGCCGCTCTCCTCTCTGGCGGCCCAGGCGTGTCAGTCGTGGCGGCTGGATCTCGCCGATCGCACGACGATAGACGCAACCGCTGCCACGGACCAGGTCTCGCCAACCGCTGAGGCCGCCATCGCCTTCGCAGCCGAGGTGCAGCGAGCTCTTGAGGATCCCGACGTGGACTCAGTGATCACCTGCTTTTCCCCACCGCTCAGCACTGCGGAGAACGACGACGCAGTGATGCAGGCGGTGGCCGACGTGGTCGCCCGCCACGACAAGCCCTGCGCTAGCGTCTTCCTCGGCGAGCGGAACCCGCACCCCGCCTTGGCCACATACCCGATGCCGGAAGACGCTGTCCGCACGCTGGCTGCGGTCACTCGGCATGCCCAGTGGCGGATTCGTGACCACGGCTGGCCGGTTCGTCCTGACGGGATCAACCGGCGCACCGCACATGACGTGATCGAGAGCTATCTGCATGCTCACTCGGGCGGCGGTCAGCTCGACGACGAGCAGGCTCAGGCGCTGCTGAGCTCGTACGGCATCGATCTGTGGCCCAAGCACGAGGTCACCAGTGCCAGGCAGGCCAAGAAGGCCGCTACCCGGCTGGACCAACCCGTCGTCGTCAAGGCGGTTGCTCCCGAGCTGCGCCACGAGCCAGGCCGACGCTGGGTGCGCACCGCTCTGTCCTCACCCGACGCGTGTGTCGCCGCATACCGCGACCTTGTCGAAGACCTGCTCCGCGCCGACCTCGACCACCTGATGACCGACGGCAGACACGCTATCGCGGTGCAGGCGGCCGCCCCCCAGGGCGCTGCTGTTCGAGTGCACACCGCCGAGGACCCGCTCTTTGGTCCGGTGGTGAGCTTTGCGGTGGCCGGCGTCCCGGCCGATTTGCTGGGCGACGTCAGCTACGGCTTCCCGCCGTTGCGCACCTCCGACATCGACGACATGATCAGCGGCTTGCGCGCTGCACCGCTGCTGCGCGGCTACCGGGGCGCCGCCGTGACTGATCTTAAGGCGCTGCACGTTCTTATCGCCCGGATGTCGGCGCTGACCGATGACCACCCGGAGATCAGCGAGGCTCGCCTCAACCCAGTGATTGCGCACAGTTCTGGCGTTTCTGTCCTTGGGGCCGCAATCGAGCTACGACCGGGGACGGGGCGTGCCGAGTCCGGGCGCAGGGCACTCAGCCGCGCCATCGAGCATCCGCAGGCCGCGACGTCCACCTGAGCGAAGATGCGAAGATGAAGCACATGGCCTCATCTCAGCCCGTCTCTGTGCTCCCCGACGACCTGCGCCTCGACATCGAGAATGCCGGCTATCTGCCGGCTCTGGTCAGCGATGTCGTGGCCGAGGCTGTAGGCGCCGACCCGGTGATGGCGCATCTGGTGCATCAGGAGATGACGTTCGACGCCGAGGCAGTACGTCGACACATGACAGTCCTGGTAGTCACTGAGCAGCGCCTCATCATTGGGCACGCCGATGACCACGAATCCGCGGAGCCTGGGCACCAACACGTGGCGACCCTGACGACCGAAGTCGTCCCGTTGAGCGCGGTCCGCGGCGTCATGGTCACCCACGTCATCCCCGAGCCCGATACCTACACCGGGGCGCTGGGCGGGCGCGCGGTCACACTGACTCTCGGATGGGGCGCTGTATCCCGGCTCGACCTCGTCCCGGCGAGCTGTACGGATCCGGCGTGCGAAGGCGACCATGGATATGAGGGCACGGTCGCCGGTGATGACATCTCCCTGCGCGTCGCGGCGGACTCCGATGGCGAGCCGGCGCTGGCGAGCGCGCTGAACTTCGCGCGGCACCTGTCGGCCCGGCTGGGGCGCTGACCTTGGCGGACTGGCACGTCCCGCCACACACCCCCTTCATCGGAGACGTCCTGCCGGCAGTCCTGGCCTCCATCGGCCACCGTAGTGCCGCGCCAGGCACCCTGGGGGAGCCGGCGATCCTCCTGCCGCCGGCCCGCTGCGCTGTAGTGGCCTTGGTCGATGGTCTGGGCGCCGAACAACTGCGGCAGCGTAGTGGTCACGCGCCTTTCCTGCGCAGACTGAGCTCGGCGGCCCCAGAGTTGCGCTGCGGCTTCCCGTCGACCACGGCTACTAGCCTGACCAGTTTCGGGACCGGCTTGGCCGCAGGCGAGCACGGGGTCATCGGCACGCTCGCGCCGACAACGTCCCAGGCCGAACTGTTCAGTCATCTGACCTGGGAGGGCGGGCCCGACCCTGCCGTCTACCAGCGGACCCCCACCCTCCTGGAAACCGCAGGCTCCTCCGGTGTGGCCGTGACCACCGTGTCGCGGCCAGCGTTCAAGGGCTCAGGGCTGACCAGGGCTGCGCTCCAGGGGGGAACGTTCATCGGCGCGGCGAGCGCTGACCAACGAGTAGCCGCAACGCTGCAGGCGCTGCGTGGGGCCGCCGGGCCGGCTCTGGTCTACCTCTACATCGATGAGGTCGACAAGGCCGGGCACGGCTATGGCCCGAACTCGTGGCAGTGGGGGGAAAGCGTGGAGAACGCCGACCAGATCCTGCGCGAGGTCGCTGCCGGTATGCCGAGTGGCACCTCACTGAGTGTGACCGCCGATCACGGGATGATTGAGGCGCCGATCACGGACCGATTCGACGTTGCCGCCCATCCCGACCTAGCCGAGGGCGTGCGCTTGGTCGGTGGCGACCCCCGAGCGGCACACGTCTTCTGCGAGCCCGGTGCTGCTCGCGACGTCGCGAGACGATGGAGGACGGTCATGGGCGGCGCGGCGTTGGTTCTGACCCGTGAGGAGGCGATCGACGCGGGGTGGTTCGGCCCTGTGCTGGACGACTTCCGAGCGCGCATCGGCGACGTTGTGACGGCCATGACCAGGCAGTTCACCGTGTTGGACTCGCGCGCCTGCCGCCCGGCCTTCCTGAGACTCCTGGGGCATCACGGATCCATGAGCGAAGAAGAGACCAGGATCCCGCTGTTGCACCTGCCAGCCTGAGCCACTACGGGGCCGCTCCTCCGTAGACTCGACTCGTGGCTGAGCTCGTCTTCTTCACCGGGACGATGGACTGCGGCAAGTCCACCCTCGCCTTGCAGATGAACCACAACCACAACGCCCGTGGCCGCGCTGGGCTGTTGTTCTCCCAACACGATCGTGCCGGCGACGCCGTGTTGTCCTCGCGGCTCGGGCTGACCCACCAGGCCCTGGTGGTCACCCGCGCCACCAATTTTTGGGGTGATGTCGTCGGTCTTGCCACCAGCGGAGCAAGGATTGACTACCTCATCTGCGACGAGGCCCAGTTCTACGCGCCCGAACAGGTCGACCAGCTGGCCCGCCTGGTCGATGAGATGGACATCGACGTCTATGCCTTCGGGATCACCTCAGACTTCCGCACGAAACTCTTTCCCGGCTCGGCCCGCCTGATCGAGCTGGCCGATCGCACCGACGTGCTACAGGTCCGGGCACTGTGCTGGTGTGGCCGGACTGCCACGCACAACGCGCGCACCGTGGACGGGGACATGGTGACCCGAGGTGAACAGGTGGTCGTCGGCGATGTGGGTGATGCGGGGAGCCAGCCGGCCGTGGTCGAGTACGAGGTGCTGTGCCGCCGCCACTACATGCGCCGGATGACAGCCCGCGCCGCTCGTGCTCAAGCGCTCTCCCCAGAGGTGTTGCCCTTCGACGTCGACGTGTGTGCGCTCCCCCGCCTTGCCCCGAGACCGGGTGAGCTCGGCCGATGACCCACCACGAGCACGCCGATGGCGCCGGTGAAGCCCATGGCGGTCACCGTCCTAGCAACAGCGCATCGCGCCAGGACACCAACGCCGCAGCCGCCAGCGGCAACTATCACTCGGCGATCTCCGGGGCTCGTGCATACCGACCCCCCTCCCGGGCGGCTCGCCTCGGCAGCAGCGTCGGTGGCAGGCTCGGTCGGGGAGCCCGGGCAGTCGGGCACGGCACCAGCGCAGCAGGGCGAGCGACCTATACCGCGACGAGGAAGGCCACCCATGCCCAGGGGGCGGGCAAGACCGGGCTCTCTCGGTTGATCGAGATCCATGGCCTGCACAACGCCGGGGACACCAGCGTGGCCGTGGCGCTCGCAGGCTCACTGTTTTTTCAGGTGCCGAGCGGAGAGGCTCGCAGTCAGGTCGCCCTGTTCTTGGTGCTGACCCTGTTGCCATTCAGCGTGTTGGCGCCTTTCATCGGGCCGTTTCTGGACCGGTTCCGACACGGGCGTCGGTGGGCGATCGGGTCGATGATGGCCCTGCGTGCGTTCCTGTGCTGGGCACTCGCCGCCTCGTTGGACGGCTCGCTGTGGTGGCAGTTCCCAGCGGCTCTCGGCATACTCATAGCCTCGAAGGCCTACAACGTCACTCGAGCGGCGGCCACGCCTCGACTGCTGCCGGACTCGATGACATTGGTCTCCGCCAATGGTCGGATGTCTCTGGCTGGGGTGGTCGGGGCCGCGGTGGCTGCCCCCATCGCCATCGCAGTGGCCACCCTTGGTGCCTCATGGGCGCTTCGGCTGGCGTTCGTCATCTTCGCGGTCGGCACGGTGCTGGCCATCCTGTTGCCGGCCGAGGTGGACTCGGCCAAGGGAGAGCGCGAGGTGGCGATGCGCGACCTGGCCTCACGGCGCGGGTCGTGGGGTGTTCCGTCGGCAGTGGTGACCGCGCTGCGGGCCAATGTCGGTTTGCGCGTCCTCTCCGGGTTCTTGACGATTTTCTTGGCCTTCCTGTTCCGCAACAACCCGCCACAGGGCTGGGACGACAACGCCACGCTGCTGCTTGGCGCAATCGTCGCCGCTGTAGGACTGGGCAGCGCTACAGGCACGGCGTTGGGCACGTCGGTGCGCAACCTGCACCCGGTGACTCTGGTGAAGTGGTTGCTGCTGATAGATGTCGCTGCGGCGGTATGGGCGGCCATCAGCTTCGGACTCACGACGCTCGTCATCTTGAGTTTCGTGGTCGGGCTGTGTCAACAATTGGGCAAGCTGGCGTTGGACGCGACCATCCAAGAGCACATCACCGAGGACCGTCGGACCAGCGTGTTCGGGCGCTCGGAGACACTGGTCCAGTTGTCCTGGACCCTCGGTGGTGCACTGGCCATTTCGCTGCCGAGCATCGCCAGCCTGGGCATGTGGGTGATCGCTGGCGTGCTCTTCGTGTGGTTGGTGTGGGTCTTGGGCAACTCGCGCAACCGCCACGTCGCCCCTCGCCGGAAAGCAGGCACCTGACCGACAAAGCCGAGCAGAGTGACGAAACGGATCGTGCCTAGCGGCCGCGGTCTTTCGCCCCGAACATAATATCGTCCCAGCTCGGCACGCTGGTTCGCCCCTTACGACCCCGCGGGCTGCCTTTGTCCGGCTTCTCGTCGCGACCAGGGGAGTCCGGAGTCTGGGGGTCGTCGGCCGCCTGCAGATCAGGGGAATTCACGCCATCCCACTGCGCGTCGCCCTCATCCGGACCCGGGGAGTCGTCGTTGTCTCCGCCCTCCCTGTCCGCGCCGTCCTCAGCCTCATCGACCTGAGGACCGTCGCCTTCGGGCCCAACCTGACTCTCTTCATCGATCCCAAGCTGACCATCCTCGCCGTCGACGGTCCGGATGTCATCGGCCTGATCATCATCGGCGTCTGAGCCGAAGAAGTCAGCCAGCGTTGCCTCGCGCTCTTCCTGCTCGGCCAGCGCTGAGTCACCCGCAGTCTCGGCGTCCACGTCCTGGCCCGAATGGCCGTCCCTGTCATCCTCCCGTGCAGCTTGTGCGCCAAGCCCCCGAGAGGCCTCAAGGTCATCTGTCGTGCTGCCCCCGTCAGGCTCCGGGGCCGCCGTGGCTGCGCCGGCCACGGTCCGCGGTCCCACGGCGTGGGAGTCGTGTGGGAGGTCGTGCTGGCCATCGTCTTCAGCATCTTCGGCGCCTTCATGCATGTGTTCGGACCCGCGACTCTCTTCCATCCCGCGAGCCTCTCGGGCCCCGCGAGCCGCGGCAGACTTTCGCCGCCTCCCCGAGGCTCCGCGCCGTTTGCTGCGCTCCCGTAGCGCGGACGTCAGATCGTCCGGCGCATCCGAGCTACCCCCCAGCAATGCGGTCGCGGCGGACCCGGTGGGCAGACTCTGCTCGTCCTCGCTCAGCCAGCGAGCCTCGTCGTCGATCGCGTCCACCGACCGGGTGTCAGGGTCGAAGGACCACGACGCCGAACGCGCACGCTGCCCAGCCTTGAAATGCAGCTGCACCGACCAACCACCGCCCGTGGGCCGAATCGAATCCCACGACACCTGGCCCAGGTCTACCCCGCGTTTGTTGAGTCGCTCCCGCGCCCGAGACTCCAGGGTCGGCGGTGCCTCGCTGCGCTCGTGCGTCCGGATCAAGGCCGACCGGGCCAGCCCTGCCACATACTCCCGCTCGGCCAGTATCGGTCCTTCGTACCGCTCGATCCGCTCGACCGTCCAACCGGTGCTTTCGGCCACTTCTTCGGCGCTGGCACCAGCACGGATCTGAGTTTGCACTTCGCGGGGAGTCGCCGGGGTCGTGCGACCGCCGTTGGAGGGGCTAGGACGGCGAACAGCCGCTCGTAGCCGATCGTCAATAGCCACCAAGAACTCGGAGCCGTCGGCCGCGGTCAACACCGCGTGCTGACCGTCCTCGTACAGCCCCGCAAATCGCAACTGGTCCATCTGGCCTCTCCTCGCGACTTCGGTCCGCTGGTTCCGCCCTAGGCGCTGAATCGCCGCAAGCGCCGACGCACCTCGGGCGCCGACTCACTGACTCTGCCACCCAAGCATGTACCCACGAGCATGCCACGCCGGGGTACGTTGAGGCGGCCATGGTCGCCTCAAGCGCAGAGCTGCAGCTCGCCCTCGATCTCATTGGGGTCTTCGTCTTCGCGCTGTCCGGTGCATTGGTGGGGGTCCGCAAGCAACTGGACATGTTGGGCGTGGCGGTGCTCGCCTGCGTGGCCGGTCTGGGGGGTGGCGTCATCAGGGACGTCTTCCTCGGCGACGTGCCCCCCGTGGGGATCAGCGACTGGCGCCTCCTGGCGGCCGCGCTGGCGGCAGGCCTCATCGTCTTTGCCTTTCACGGTCGACTGATGGAAGCGCGCGAGCTCGGGCGACGTACTCGAGTGCGCTTCGGTCTGATCACCCGGCTGGTCCGGGTGCTCGATGCTGCGGGTCTGGCTGTTTTCTCGGTCGGCGGCGCATTGAAGGCGGTCTCGTTCGGGGCCACCCCCCTGGCTGCGGTGATTATCGGTGCGATCACCGCCATCGGAGGTGGTTTGATGCGCGACGTCCTGGTGCGCGAAGTGCCCGAAGTTCTGCGCCGTGAGCTGTATGCCGTGCCGGCACTGATCGGGGCTAGTAGCGTGGTCATCGCCTTCAACGCCGGGTACCTGGCCGCATGGGTGGTGTGGGCATCCGTCATCCTGGTCTTCGTCATACGAATGGTGGCCGTTCTGTTGGATCTGAACGCCCCGACCCCTTTGCGGACAGGAGATCGACAATGAGTTCACCACTTGCCGAGCCGGCCGACGGGACGACTGCGCCGGGTGCGGAGTCCGGGGACATCGTCCCGGAGCCGCAGACTGAGCCCGACCTGGGTGAGGTGTTGCTTCCCTACGACGCTGTCGTGCTGTTGTCGTTCGGGGGCCCCGAGGCTCCGGATGAAGTGATGCCCTTTCTGCGGCGGGTCACCGGGGGCCGCGGCATCCCGGACGAGCGCCTTGAGCAGGTGGCCGAGCACTACTATCACTTCGGTGGCAAAAGCCCGATCAACGATCAGAACCGCGCGCTGCTCGGTGCGCTGAGGGCCGAGTTCGACCGCCGCGATCTGGCCACCCCGCTGCTCTGGGGCAACCGCAACTCCGCTCCGTTCCTGACTGACACGCTGCGTCAGGCTCACGACGCAGGCATTCGGACAGTGGTGGTGGTGACGACGAGCGCATACTCCTGCTACTCCTCCTGTCGGCAGTACCGCGAGAACCTCGCCGAGGCTGTGCAGAGTCTCGCCGAGGAAGGCAAGGCGCTGGCGGTCGACAAGATCCGGCCCTACTGGAACCACCCCGGGTTTGCCGCCACCAACGTCGCACTGGTCACCCGGGCGGTGCACGAAATGCACCAGCAGGCGCCTGCGGACCCCCTGCCACGCATCATCTGCGTGACCCACTCGATCCCGGACACCATGGACGACACCTCCGGACCCGGCGACGAAGAGGGCAATCTCTACCGGGAACAGCACGAACGTCTGACAGAGGCGATCGGTGCGGAGGTCAGCGCAACGATGAGCCAGGCCGTCCAGGCTGATCTTGCCTATTGTTCACGTTCCGGGCCGCCCACCCAGCCGTGGCTGGAGCCGGACATCAATGACCACCTCAAGGCCCTGCACAGCGACGGTGTGCGGCGCGTGGTCGTGGCCCCCATCGGTTTCGTCTCCGACCACATGGAGGTCGCCTTCGACCTGGACACTGAGGCAGCGGAGACATGTGAGGAGCTGGGTCTGCAGATGACCCGAGTGCCGACCGTCGGCATTGACGCGGAGTTCGTGACCGGCTTGGTCGACCTGGTCGTCGAGCGCGCCGCACTGGCCCGGGGGGAGTCCCCCGATCAACCCGCCTGGCCCGATCCAACGCCGCGGCCGGTCGTCTGTCGTCCCGGGTGTTGCCCCAATCTGCGTGTCTCTCAACCGGCATGTTGCGGACAGGACTGAGCTGATGCGACCGCTGAATCTGCCCGAAGAGATCGGTGGTCCGGACGCCTGCCGGGTCGCGCCGGATGACTGGCCAGGCGAGCTCCTACGAGTGCAGCTGCGCGGGCTGGCCGTCGAGCTAGCCATCGAAGCTGGGCGCTTCATCCGCGATCAACGCCCAGCCCAGGTGGACATTGCGGACACCAAGGCGACCGCACTGGACGTGGTGACAGTCATGGACACCGAGGCCGAGGCCCTCTTGCGGCGCCGCATCGCCGCCGAGAGACACAGCGACGGTGTGCTGGGCGAGGAGGACGGCCACACCGCTGGCACGAGTGGACTGACCTGGGTGCTGGACCCGATTGACGGCACGGTCAACTACCTCTACGACCTCCCCGCGTATGCGGTCTCGGTGGCGGTCGTGGTCGGTGACCCCACGGTGCCCGGCGCCTGGACCCCGGTCGCCGGGGCGGTGTTCAACCCAGGAGTGGACGAGATCTTTGACGCCCACCTAGGTGGCGGGTCCAGGGTCGGCCCCGCCGGAGCCGGGAGCTATCCGCACCCGAGGGCGTTGCGAGCGATCCCACCGACCTCGTTGGCGACAGCGCTGGTGGGCACCGGTTTCAGCTATGACACGACCCTGCGACGTCGCCAAGGGCTGGTGGCTACCGAACTGCTGCCACAGGTGCGCGACCTGCGAAGAATGGGCGCAGCCTCGCTCGACCTCTGCGCTGTGGGGGCGGGCCGGTTAAACGCATACTTCGAGTCGGGTCTGAAACCGTGGGACATGGCTGCTGGAGCCCTGATCGCCGCTGAAGCCGGGGCCATAGTCAATGGGCTCGGCGGACCACCGAACGAGGCCATGATCCTCGCCGCTCCAGGCGACTTGTACGTTGACTTGCGGCGAGCGTTGCTGCGCGCGCACCGGGAGTCTGAGCACTAGACCACCATTGAGGGGTCCTCGACTCGCCAAACGGGCCCTCAATGCGACACAATCCCGGCGCACAGGGAAATCCGCACGCAAGGTCATAGCCCACAGTGGGCACAAAACTGGCCTTCACAACGTTCACATCGCACACAGCGTCATCGGCCGACCGGCCGAACGCCCCAACGGCACTGAGGGAGGACCGGAGGCTGTCATGGCAACTGACTACGATGCACCTCGCAAGTCCGAGGACGACGTCACCGAGGACTCGCTGGAAGAACTCAAAGCGCGTCGATCAAACAAATCTTCCAGCGCTGTGGACGTCGACGAAACCGAGCACGCCGAAGGCTTCGAGCTGCCCGGCGCCGACTTGTCCGGCGAGGAACTCTCGGTGCGAGTGCTACCTCGGCAGTACGACGAGTTCACCTGCTCCAAGTGTTTCTTGGTGCATCACCGCAGCCAGCTGGCTTCGGAGTCCGGCGGACTGTTCGTGTGCAGCGAGTGCGCGGCCTGAGGCCTGCGCCCCGTTGACCGCGACACCAGGACCGGGCCAGGTGGCCGACATCCAGAGTGAGATCGGGACAGGCGTCGAGGAAGGCACAGTGCCGGTGTTATTGCATCTGCTCTCAGACGATGTCGAGGTGCCTCGGCGGGCCCATCCAGGCGATGCTGGGCTGGATCTCCAGGCGAACTCCGAGCTCACCGTGGCGCCGGGCCGCAGAGCGACCATCGGCACTGGCATCGCGTTCGCTCTTCCTGCCGGATACGTCGCATACGTGCTACCCCGTTCCGGCCTGGCCGCCGAGCATGGGGTGACGGTGCTGAATGCCCCAGGCACGGTCGACGCCGGATACCGAGGGGAGATCAAGGTGACGCTACTCAACACCGACCCCGAGGAGACGTTCACCATCCGCCGAGGCGACCGGATCGCCCAGCTGGTGATCCAACCGGTGCAGGAGACATCCTTCATCTGTGTCGACCGATTGCCCGGCAGCGCACGCGGCAAGCATGGCCATGGCTCCAGCGGTGGGTACGGTAAGGCAGCTGAGGGCAGTAGTGGCCCGACCAGCCTGGCGCCAAAAGCAACGATGTGACCCGAGACGAGGACTGACAAACACCGGTGGCACTTTTCACACGACGGAGCAAGCAGGCGGCCGTGAGCGATGCGACCGCGGCCGCCGCGGCGTCAACGCGGTCGGCGCCGGAGGGGGAGCCTGGGATCGATCGCGACTATGATCGCGCGGTCGACGGGCCGTTCGACTCCGGAGAGGTCGAGGAGGGCGAGGGGCTGCTCGACCTCGGGCCCCTCCGCATCCCGATGGTTTCGGGCATGCAACTGCGTTTCGAAATGGAGCAGGACACTCGCCGCATCATCGGGCTGATTTGTGTGATGAACGAGGACAAGGTCCAGGTGCAGGCGTTCGCGGCGCCACGCTCGGCCGGTATCTGGACGGATATCCGGGCGGACCTGATGAAGGGCATCAAAGACAGCGGTGGGGCCGTCACGGAGCAAGACGGCCCGCTGGGCACTGAGCTCATCAGCCGCCTCCCCGGTCGCGCTGCAGACGGGAGAGTTGTCTATCAGCCGGCTCGGTTCCTCGGCGTCGATGGACCTCGATGGTTTGTCCGTGCTGTGGTGCACGGTCCGGCAGCCAGCGATGTCGCGCGGCTGAAACCGTGGCTGGTGTTCCTGCGCGGGACAGTCGTGCACCGCGGTGATGAGCCGAAGCCGCCGCGGGAGGTCCTGACGTTGACCGCACCGCCCACTTCGGCGTCCGCCGACACCGCAGGCGTTGCCGAGTCCGCCCCTGAGGTCGCAGCAACAAGGGAGTCCGGATGAGTCTTGCCACCTGGATGAACTCGTTGATGCGCTCAGAGGCCGATGTTGAGGCGGACGAGATCGCGCAGGAGTGCAATCGGCCCGACTGTGTCACGATCCGTACGCTCGAACCGGGTAGTTACGTCACCATCACCGGGACTGCACACAGCATCTCGGTGCCGCCGAAATCGGAGAGCCCCCAGGTCCGTGTCGACCTCTATGACGGCAGCGGAATGGTCGAGCTGATCTGGCTGGGGCGCCGGGCTATCGCTGGCATTGAGCCTGGCTCGTATCTCACGGTACGCGGACGCGTGGCTCGTGCCCCGCACGGCGATCGGCTGTGTATGTACAACCCGGCCTACGAGCTGCTGCCTGCCCGTGGCTGACCAGCCCGTCACGCCGAGCACCGACGCCTACGCCGAACGCACGGTGGAAAAGGCTATCCGCGCTCGCCTCTCGGATTTGTTGGGAGGGTGGTATGGCTCGATCGAGACGGCCCTGCCGACCGTCGCCTTCGTCGTGATGTACGTCATCCGCGAAGAGGTGCGCGTTGCGGTTCTGGCAGCGGTCGGCATCACCTTGTTGCTGGTCGGAGTGCGCCTGGCGATCGGCGGGTCGCTGCGGTATGTGCTGTCATCCCTGATCGGAATCGGTCTGGCTGCCTTTTTCGCACTGCGCAGCGGCCAGGCTGAGGACGCCTTCCTGCCCGGGATCCTGTTCAGCGGCGCCTACGGAGTGCTCGCCCTCGCCTCGATCCTTGCGCGCTGGCCCATCATCGGATTCCTCGTGGCCGCCGCCGACCCGGACTACGCCAAGGACCCGACGGGCTGGCGGCGTGACCTCCCGCTGGTGCGGGTGTGCAGTCGCCTGACATGGGTCATGGTGGGGCTTTTTGCGGTGCGGGTGGCCCTGATGTTGCCGCTCTACCTAGCAGGTGAGGTGGTGTTGCTCGGTGTGGCCAAGATAGCGTTGGGCTGGCCGGCCTACCTGTTGGCGGTGCTCATCATGGGCGTCATGTTGAGCACCGGGCGCACGCCGGTGCAATCGAGCGCTGCGGCGCAGCCACCCGCCAACAGCTAGCCGTCGGTAGTCACAGTCGCTCAGTCGTCTTCGTCATCGTCGGTGCTGGAGCGTCGGTGCGTGTCCGGATTCAGCGTGAAGGCCAAGTCTTCTTCGGCCTCCTGGGGGCACATGAAAATGACTTCGTCGCCGACCTCCAAGAGCTCATCGCTGTGCGGCAACACGGCTCGTCCCTGGCGCAAGATGGCGATCATCACCGTGTCGGCAGGCAGGGGCACTTCGGCCACCCGCCGACCCACATACGGGCTGGAGTCGGGCATCGTCAGCTCGACCATGTGGACGTTGCCCTGCTGGAACTCGAACAAGCGCACCAGGTCACCGACCGCCACGGCCTCTTCGACGAGGGCTGTCATCAGTCGCGGGGTGGATACGGCCACATCGACCCCCCACGCATGGGTGAACAGCCACTCGTTGCGCGGGTTGTTGACCCGTGCAACCGTCCTGGACACCGCGAACTCCGTTTTGGCCAGGAAGGAGACGACAAGGTTGACCTTGTCGTCTCCGCTGGCGCACACGACGTGGTCATAGCGATCGAGCCTGGCCTCGGCCAACACGCTCAGCTCGCACGCGTCCCCGACGATCCACTCTGCGGCGGCCACCCGTCCCGTGGACTCCATGCCCGCATAACGGTCGATCAACAGCACGTCGTGGTTGTTGTGGATCAGCTCCCGGGCGATCGAGCGCCCCACCGAACCCGCACCGATGACTGCAACACGCATGAGCCTGCCCCTCAGTCCTTCGGTGGCGGATTGTCGAGACGCTGCTCCAGTTCGGGCAGTCGCGAACGCTCGGTGATGACGTGCACCTCGTCACCTTCTTGATAGACGGTTTGCGGTGTGGGCAGCTGGGCGTCACCGAGCCGCGTGATGTAGGCCACTCTCGAGCCGGCGAACTCCTCGATGTGGATAAGTCGCCGACCGATCCAGCCGTCGTGCACGTGGATCTGTGCCATCACCAGCGTGCCGGTGGGATCGAAGTAGTCAGGGGTTGCACCCTGCGGCAGCATGTGGTGCAGCGTTTGGTCGGCCGCCCAGCGGACCGTGGCCACCGTCGGTATGCCGAGCCGCTCGAAAATCTCGGCCCGTCCCGGGTCGTAGATGCGAGCAACGACTCGTTTGACCTCGAACGTCTCACGGGCGACCCGGGCAGCGATGATGTTGGAGTTGTCACCGCTGCTGACCGCAGCGAAGGCGTAGGCGTCCGGCACCCCTGCCCGACGCATGACATCCCGGTCGAAGCCGATTCCCTTGATCCGATGGCCGCCGAAATCCTTGGACAGCCGGCGAAACGCGGTCTCGTCGCGATCGATGACGGCCACTTCGTGACCGCGGTTTTCCAGGCTGGATGCCAGGGTCGCGCCGACCCGTCCGCATCCCATGATCACGAAGTGCACACCCCGACGCTAGCGTGCCGGGGCCCCGGGCAGCGAAGTGACTCCTATGCTGGGTAACCATGGCACTGGGGCGGAGGTTGATTACCCGCATTTTCGTCGGTCGTCCCCTGCGTACGGACCGCCTCAACGAGACGCTGTTGCCCAAGCGCTTGGGGTTGCCGGTCTTCGCCAGCGACGCGTTGTCCTCCGTGGCTTATGCACCCGATGAGATTGTGCTGACCTTGGCCCTGGCCGGGGGAGCAGCAGTCTTCTTCAACTCCTGGGAGATCACTCTCGCGGTGTGTTTGGTGATGATGATCATTGTCGCGTCATACCGGCAGAACGTGCATGCATACCCCAGTGGTGGCGGCGACTACGAGGTGGCCTCGACTAACCTGGGCTCCACAGCTGGTCTCGGAGTCGGTGCCGCGTTGATGGTCGACTACGTCTTGACGGTGGCTGTGTCGGTGTCCGCAGGTGTGCAGAACGCCGCCAGCGCGTTGGAGTTCCTGCGCGGCTATGAGCCGGCGGCGGCCACCTTGTTGATCGTGGCGTTGACGTTGATCAACTTGCGCGGGGTCCGCGAGTCGGGTCGGGCTTTGGCCGTGCCGGTGTATGCCTTCCTGGCAGCTATGGCGGTGTTGATCGGGGTCGGAATGTTCCAGTGGGTGACCGGGTCCCTGCAGCGAGCCGCCAGTTCGGAACTCGAACTCCGTCCGGCCGAAGGCTTCGAAGCGTTGACCGCCCTTGGCCTGGGGGTGCTGCTGCTACGTGCGTTTGCCTCCGGCACCGTGGCGCTGACGGGAGTGCAGGGCGTGGCTAACGGGGTGCCTGCCTTGCAACGTCCCAAGAGCCGCAACGCAGCCACCGTCCTGCTGGTGATGGCCAGCATCTCGATCACTATCTTGCTCAGCGTCATCTGGTTGACCCGGGAGACCGGCATCCAGATGGCCATCGACCCGCAAGAGCAGATGACTTTCGAAGGCACCCCGGTCTCCGAAGACTTCGTCCAGGACCCGGTCCTCGGCCAGCTCTCCAAGGTGATCTTCGGGGAGGAGAGTCTGGGAGTGCTGTTCGTCTCGATCTGCACTGGGGTGATGTTGATCGTCGCCGCCAACACCGCCTTCAACGGCTTCCCCGTGCTGGCTTCACGGCTGGCCCGTGACGGATTCCTGCCGAGCCAGATGCTCAGCCGTGGCGTACGCCTGGCCTTCTCCAACGGCATACTGCTGCTCGCCGGTGGGGCCACAGCGCTCGTGTTGGTCTACCAGGCGACGGTGACTGAGCTGATCCAGATGTATCTGGTGGGGGTCTTCATCTCCTTCACGTTCAGCCAGATCGGCATGATCAGGCACTGGAACAACCAGATGCATCTGGAGTTGAGCATCCCGGCCCGCCGAGCAAAACTCCGCAGTCGGGCTATCAACATCGTCGGGGCAGCTGTCTCGGCCACCGTCCTGGTCGTGGTGATCACGACCAGGTTCACCCACGGAGCAGGATTGTCCTTGCTCTTTATCGCCTCGCTTTGGATGGTGATGACCATGGTCGACCGGTTCCACTCGCAGATGCGTCAAGAAACCGAGCTGCCGGAGCGCGAAACGCCGCGCATGCCTGTTCCGGCCCGGGTGCACGCCATGGTGCACGTCGAAAAGATCGATCGGCCCACCTTGCGGGCGATGGCCTACGCACAGGCCACCCGGCCACAGGTGCTCGAGGCGGTGACCGTTGACATTGTGCCTGAGCGAACGGCCCAGCTGCGGACCGAATGGGATGAGCGAGAGATGCCGCTCGCGCTGCGCATCTTGGAGGCTCCCTACCGTGAGCAGGCCCGCCCGGTGATGGACTACATCCGCCGGCTGCGCAAGGACCGGCCACGCGATGTGGTGGTCGTCTACCTGCCCGAGTTCGTCGGCACCAACCCCTTTCTACCCTGGGTGCGGGACCGCGCACGTGATCGGTTGCGCAGCGAGTTGCTGCGCTGCCCCGGGCTCATGGTGGTGACGGTGCCGTGGCAGGGCAAAGGAGTGCAGCCACGCGACAAAGTGTCGGATCACGCCGAGAGCTCGGCTGCACCCGAGGCCCGTCCTGCTAAGCGATTCGGGCGACGTGGCTGACGACGTCGCTGCATGGCAGGTCGGGGACACCTTCGAGGTCAGCGTTGGCCCCGTTGCCCACGGTGGGCATTGCGTTGCCCGCCGCGATGGTCGCGTGTTGTTTGTTCGACACGCGTTGCCCGGGGAAGTGGTCCGCGCGCAGATTACTTCCATCACCAAGGGTGGGCGCCTCGTGCAGGCCGACGCAGCCGAAGTGGTGCAGGCCGCGCCGGGCAGGGTGACCCCACCGTGCCCGTATTCGGGGCCTGGGATGTGTGGTGGGTGTGACTTCCAACACGTGTCTGCGGAGGTTCAGCGCAGTCTCAAAGCGGCAGTTGTCAGCGAGCAGTTCGCCCGACTAGCTGGCCTTGACCTCGCTGAGGTTGTGGGCGGTGAGGCCACGTGTGTCGCCCTGCCGCTGAGTGAGGATGGGCCTAGCCACGACGGTCTGGGTTGGCGCACCCGGGTGGAGTTCGCGGTCGATGCTGACGGCGCGCCGGGCCTGCGCCGCCACCGGTCCCGAGAGATCGTGCCGCTCAGTGACTGCCTGATCGCCACCCCCGAGATCGCAGCGGCTGAGGTCTTGGCGCAGCGCTACCCCGGTTTGAGGGCCCTTGAGGTGATCGCGGCCTCCGATGGCACGGTGTCGGTACCCATCGGGCGCAACGGTCCAGCACAACCCGTGCCTACCGTCACTCAGGACGTGCCGCTGCCCGGCGGGTCGGTGTCGTTCGTCCTCAGCGCGCGGGGCTTCTGGCAAGTGCACCCGGCGGCTGCCGCGACGTTCGCCGCCATCGTTCAGGAGTTCTTGGCACCGAGGGAGGGTGACCGCGCGCTGGATCTGTATGCCGGGGTCGGCTTGTTCGCGGTCGGTCTGGCTGCGGCAGTAGGGGAGCGTGGTCGGGTGACCGCGGTTGAAGGAGACAAGGAAGCCGTGCGCCATGCCCGGATGAACCTAGCGCCGTGGAGCCACGCGCGGGTGAGGAAGGGCCAGGTGGATCAGGTGGTGCGGGGCATGGCTTCGCAGCGCCGCGAGGTCGATGTCGTGGTGCTTGACCCACCGCGGGTCGGGGCAGGTTTGGCGGTTCTGCGCGATGTCACCCAGCTGGGGCCGCGCGCTCTGGCCTACGTGGCCTGCGACCCGGCGGCGCTCGCCCGCGACACGGCATACCTGCGGGAGCTCGGTTTCGAACTGCGTGATCTGCGCATCTTCGATGCCTTCCCGATGACCCATCACGTGGAGTGCCTGGCTCACTTCACTCCGGTGCGCGACAATGAAACCTAGGACGTTGCTGCCAGGTGGGCGTCCACGCGTGGTTACTTCAATACGTGAACCGAATCGAACGAAGGAGTTGGCGTGAGCAACGACGAGACCAACAGCGACAGCGACAACAACGTCAACGGCGGTTTGAACGGCAATAGTTTTGGGGCGCGCGGCACCCTGGAGGTGGGTGATGCGCAGTATGAGATCTACCGGATCGGCGACATCGAGGGTGCGGCAACTCTGCCGTACAGCCTCAAGGTCCTGCTTGAGAACTTGGTCCGCACCGAAGACGGGGAGAACATCACGGCCAATCACATCACGGCACTGGCCGGGTGGGATCAGAACGCGGAACCGGACACCGAGATCCAGTTCACCCCGGCTCGCGTGATCATGCAGGACTTCACCGGCGTGCCCTGCATCGTCGACCTGGCCACCATGCGCGAAGCCATGGCCAACCTCGGCGGCGACCCGACCAAGATCAACCCGCTGGCGCCGGCCGAGCTGGTCATCGACCATTCGGTGATCGTCGACGTGTTCGGGCGCGAGGACGCCTTCGAACGCAACGTCGAGATCGAGTATGAGCGCAACGGCGAGCGCTATCAGTTCCTGCGTTGGGGGCAGAAGGCGTTCGAAGACTTCAAGGTCGTGCCACCCGGCACCGGCATCGTGCACCAGGTCAACATCGAACACCTGGCCCGCTCGGTGATGACGCGTCCCCACCCCGATGACGCCGACCTGACGTTGGCCTACCCGGACAGTTGTGTCGGCACCGACAGCCACACCACGATGGTCAACGGCCTGGGTGTGCTCGGCTGGGGCGTCGGTGGCATCGAGGCCGAGGCGGCGATGCTGGGCCAGCCCGTGTCGATGCTCATCCCGCGGGTCGTCGGCTTCAAGCTGTCCGGAGAGATCCCGGCCGGGGCCACCGCCACCGACGTGGTGTTGACGATCACCGAGATGCTGCGCGAGCACGGGGCAGTCGGCAAGTTCGTGGAGTTCTACGGTGCGGGTGTCGCGGCGGTGCCGCTGGCCAACCGCGCCACGATCGGCAACATGAGCCCCGAGTTCGGCTCGACCTGCGCGATCTTCCCGATCGACCAGGTCACGCTGGACTATTTGCAGCTGACCGGCCGGTCGGCCGAACAGATCGACTTGGTCGAGGCCTACGCCAAAGCACAGGGCATGTGGTTGGAGGCCGGGGATACTGGTGAGGCTCGCTACAGCGAGTACCTCGAGTTGGACCTGTCCACCGTGGTGCCCTCGATCGCCGGGCCCAAGCGCCCGCAGGACCGCATTGAGGTCACTCGGGCCAAGGAACAGTTCCGCCTCGATCTGCGCCACTACGTGGATCACGACGACAGCAGCCAGTTCGACAACGGGTCCTCGAGGTCACCGCTGGATGACGAGATCGACTCCACCTTCCCCGCCTCGGACTCCCCGTCACAGGATGCCTCCGACGTGGCGAAGCAGGCATCGCGGCCCAGAGTCTCGGTCGTTCCGCGGCAGGGGACGGGGGAGCGGGCCAGTAAGCCAGTGACGGTCAGCGTCGATGGTCAGAGTTTCGAGATCGACCACGGGATTGTGGCGGTCGCGGCAGTGACGAGCTGCACGAATACGTCGAACCCCTCGGTGATGATGTCAGCGGCGTTGTTGGCCAAGAACGCGGTCGAGCGTGGGCTGAGCGTGCCGCCGTGGGTCAAGACATCGATGGCGCCGGGCTCCAAGGTGGTCACGGGGTACTTCGACAAAGCCGGTATGTGGCCGTACTTGGAGAAGCTCGGGTTCCACCTCGTGGGCTACGGCTGCACCACCTGCATCGGCAACTCCGGACCGCTGGCCCCGGAGATCTCGAAGGCGATCAACGACAACGACCTCGCGGTCTCGGCGGTCTTGTCTGGCAACCGAAACTTCGAGGGTCGGATCCAGCCCGACGTGCAGATGAACTATCTGGCGTCGCCTCCTCTGGTGCTGGCCTACGCGTTGGCCGGCACGATGGACTTCGACTTCGACAGCATGCCGCTGGGCACTGATGTCGACGGTGCCGAGGTGTTCTTGAAAGACATCTGGCCGGATGCTGCCTTGGTCGAGGAGACCATCGCGTCGTCGATTTCGCGGGAGATGTTCACCCAGGACTACGCCGACGTGTTCGCTGGCGACGAACGGTGGACCTCGCTGCCTACCCCGGAAGGCAACACCTTCGACTGGGACAGCGACTCGACCTACGTTCGCAAGCCTCCATACTTCGACGGCATGGGCTCTGAGCCCGAGGCGCTCGAGGACGTCGAGGGCGCTCGCGTGCTGGCACTGCTGGGTGACTCGGTCACCACCGACCACATCAGCCCCGCTGGAGCGATCAAGGCCGACAGCCCGGCGGGTCGGTACCTGTCCGATCACGGCATCGAGCGCAAGGACTTCAACTCTTACGGTTCGCGGCGCGGGAACCACGAAGTGATGATCCGTGGGACGTTTGCCAATATTCGATTGCGCAACTTGCTGCTCGATGACGTGCAGGGTGGCTACACCCGGAACCTGCTGGATGAGTCGGCTGATGCCGGCGAACCGGTGTCGATCTACGACGCAGCTCAGGCATACGCCGAGGCAGGAGTGCCGCTGGTGGTGTTGGCAGGAAGTGAATATGGGTCAGGGTCATCGCGAGACTGGGCGGCCAAAGGCACCCGGTTGCTCGGGGTGAAGGCGGTGATTGCCTCGTCGTACGAGCGAATCCACCGGTCGAATCTGATCGGTATGGGCGTGCTTCCGTTGCAGTTCCCGGACGGTCAGAACGCCGAGTCGCTCGGGCTGGACGGCACTGAGACCTTCTCGATCTCGGGGATCACCGCGATGAATGACGGTGACGTGCCGGAGACCGTCGCGGTGACAGCTAGTCGTGGTGACAGCGATGGCGACGCCGTGCAGTTCGACGCGGTGGTGCGCATCGACACTCCGGGCGAAGCGGCATACTTCCGCAACGACGGGATCCTGCAGTACGTCCTGCGGTCCCTCACCTAGAATCCCCCAACCGGCTCTGGAGGACACCAACCTCGCGCGCAACCGCGGTGACCCCGAGGAAGTCGTACACTTGTTCGCATGTCGAGTGGACCTCCAGGGTGGCCGGACCGGGTCCCACCGGCCGGAGTGTCCGGCTGGGAGCAGGCGGCCGTGGCGTGGTTGCTCGACCAGTGCCCGGCCGACTACCGGGGGTATGCCGCCTGGCGCAGGCACCCGGTCGCGCTGGCCTGGGTGACGGTGCGGCATCTGCAAGCCGAGCTGGCGGCGATGCGCGGAGCCTGGCGCGATGTACGCCCCGAGCTTGGCCCAGTCCTGCCACCGGGCAGCATCGGAGACGTCTTGGAGGCGTTGACGGCCGAAGGTCTTCGGTTGCGGGCGGCGCTACGCAGCGCCGAGATGTTGGCTGAGTCGCTGTCTGTACGCGCACCGATCAGTAGTCGCTCAGTGTGATCTGTCAGGCTAGGGGGTAAGAAGCACGTAGACTCTGAATCCGTCTCTCAACGTCGAAAGGGTGCGCTCTTCGTGGGTTTACTCGACGCGATCAACGACCCCGCCGACCTCAAGGCGATGCCTCGTCGTGACCTGGGCAGGCTGTCCAGGGAAATCAGGGACTACCTGGTGGCCAAGGTCTCTCGCACTGGAGGTCATCTTGGCCCCAATCTCGGGGTCGTTGAACTGACCATGGCCATCCACCGGGTCTTCGACTCTCCCCACGACACCATTGTCTTCGACACCGGTCACCAGTCTTATGTGCACAAGCTCCTCACTGGGCGTCACGACTTCTCGGCATTGCGCAAAGAGGGTGGACTGTCCGGATATCCCAGTCGGGCCGAGTCCGAGCATGACGTCGTGGAGAACTCGCACGCCTCAACGTCCTTGTCCTGGGCGATCGGCATCGCGGCCGGGCGCAAACTGCGCGGCGAGCACAACCGGCATACGGTCGCCGTGATCGGGGATGGGGCCCTGACCGGGGGAATGGCCTGGGAGGCCCTGAACAACATCGCCGCCAACCCCGACTTGCCGCTGGTCATCGTCATCAACGACAACGAACGCTCCTACGCCCCGACCCTCGGCGGTATGGCTGACTACCTGGCCTCGCTGCGAGCCACCCGCAGCTATGAGAACGTGCTTGGCTGGGGAAAGCGTAACCTGCGGCGCACGCCCGTGGTCGGTCGCCGGGTGTACGGCACGTTGCACGGGGTGAAGAAGGGCATCAAGGACATCGTCAGCCCGCAGGGCATGTTCGAGGACCTCGGCCTCAAGTACCTCGGTCCCGTTGACGGCCATGAGTTGGACGCTATGGAAACGGCGTTGCGGCGGGCCCGTGACTTCGGCGGCGTCGTGTTGGTGCACGCGCTGACCGAGAAAGGTCACGGCTACAAGCCCGCCACCGTGGACGAGGCTGACCGCTTCCACGCCGTCGGCGCGATCAACCCGGAGACCGGCTTGCCGCTGGAAGTCTCTGGACGTGCCTGGACCGATGAGTTCAGTGATGAGATGGTGGCCCTCGGCGCGGAGCGGAACGACATCGTCGCGATTACGGCATCGATGCTGATTCCGGTCGGCCTTGCCGCGTTCGCCGAGCGCTACCCTCGTCGCGTCTTCGACGTCGGCATTGCGGAGCAGCACGCGGTGACCATGGCTTCGGGCCTGTCATTTGCGGGCCTGCACCCGGTCGTGGCCATCTATGCGACGTTCCTCAACCGGGCGTTTGACCAACTGTTGTTGGACTGTGCGCTGCACAAGCAAGGCGTGACGTTCGTGCTCGACCGTGCCGGCGTTACTGGTCCGGACGGCGCCAGCCACAACGGTATGTGGGACATGTCCCTTGCAGCGATCGTCCCGGGACTGCGGCTGGCAACGCCGCGCGACGGTGCTCAGGTCGCGGTGGCTCTGCGAGAGGCTGTCGATATTGACGATGGCCCCAGCGTGCTGCGCTTCCCCAAGGGCAGCACACCCGCGATCATCCCCGCGGTTCGCACTGAAGGCGGGGTTGATGTCCTCTCCGAGGACGGTGCGGGTCCCGACCACTGCGACGTCATGATCATCGCCGTCGGCGCCATGGCCGGCACCGGCTTGGAAGTGGCCGACAAACTACGCGCCGACGGGATCACCGTTCGAGTGATCGACCCTCGCTGGGCACTGCCGGTCAGCGCGGAGATCGTCAGCCAGTCCGAACTGGCGTCGTGTGTTGCGGTGATCGAAGACAACGTCGTCGGTAGTGGCATCGGCGCCGCCGTCGCCGAGGCGCTCACCGCCGGCCGCAGCGCGTCGTGCCCCCTGTGGTGCTATGGCATCCGTTCGGAGTTCCTGGATCACGGGTCGCGCGGTCAGGTGCTCGAGCGAGTGGGTTTGACGCCCGACAGCATCGCGACATCGCTGATCTCACGCCTGGCCGGCCAGTCCGCCCGGTCGACGGATCAGCGTTGACCGAGCTCGCAGCCCTGCGCCGCCAGGTGTGGTTTCTCACCGTCTGATCTGTACAGGGCCCTCAAGGCTTGATCTACGACTGCGCGAGGGTCGCTGGCCAGGCCGCGCGAGGTGAACCACGCACACATGTTCCGGCAGTCCCGCTCCAAGAACTCCCGGCCTCGTGGGTTTGCGACCAGGTCGACCACCTGCGGCATATCGATCACCACAATGTCGTCGCCGTCGGCCAGCACGTTGTAGGGCGAAAGATCACCATGGGCCACACCGTGACTGGCCAGCATGGTCACCACTGAGACGATCTGTCGGTGGTAGCCCTCGAGAACATCGGCGGCCGGCTTGACCTGGGCCAACCTGGGCGCGGCCACCCCATCTGCGGAGCCGATGAACTCCATCAAGATCTCGGTTCCGCGCAGCTGCACCGGGTACGGCACCGGTAGGCCGGCGCCCCAGTATTGCTTCAACGCCTCGAACTCGGCGTAGGCCCATTGGCCATCAGCCACCGCACGCCCGTAGCGAGAGCCCCGCTTCAATGCTCGGGTATCGCGGCTCTTTTTCATCCGGCGGCCGTCGGTGTATGCGGTGCTGCGGTGAAAGGAGCGGTGCTCGGTGGAGCGATACCGCTTCGCTGCCATCAAAGCCTCATGACCCGAGCCGTCGGTGGCACAGCGCTGAACCAGAAAGACATCGGCCTCCTTACCGGTCTTGAGCACACCCCACTCGATATCGACGGCGCCAGCGTCGGTCACCACCCACCGCGGCACTGGCTGCGGCCCACGTTGGCCCTTGGTGACATCCCAGTAAGTCGTGGTGTGCGGCGGGGCTACCGGGGTCGAAACCGTCTCAGCGGCACCGTTGACCGGTTCGGCACTGGCCCCGCCCTCGACATCGAGGGGGTGATAGTCGAAGACAAAGGCAGGGTCTATGCCGCTCAGGCGTTCGTGGTCAAGGCTCATCACCACCAGGGTCCGCCGGTGCCCCCAGTGGCGCAACGGATTTTTTACGGAGCGCTCGGCATACCGCCGGTACGCGGTGGCGGTAGGTGATGCTGGGTCATGCCCAGACCGCACGGAGGTAGGGTGAGGCGACGTCACCCACCCACCTGGAGCCCGTCATGCTCGATGGTTTGCCTCTGCATCCGCTGATGGTTCATGCAGCCGTGGTCTTGCTCGCTGCCAATGGCGGAGCGCTGATTCTCGCAGTGGTGTTACCACGCTTCCGGCGCTGGCTCTCCTGGGGACTGCCGGCCCTTGGGGTTGTCACGGCGATCACGACCTGGCTGACCAAGGGCCAGGGCGAGGAACTGCTCGGCAACCGTGAGTTGGTCGGTGCCTTGGGCGACCATGCCCACTGGGGAGGATGGGCCGGTGTCGTCTCGATCGTTCTCGGCATCACGACCGTCGTCTACTGGCTGACCTATCTGGAGCCCGTCACGTCGCGGCTGCCCTGGTTGAACAAGCCAGCTGCCCGGATCGTTGTTGCCATCCTCGCAGTAGCGGTAGCCGCAACGGCGATCGTTCTTGATGTGCTCGCCGGACACAGCGGCGCCACGTCAGTATGGGGCTGACGTGGCGCCGGTTCAACAGAAAGTCATTCGATGCTGAACTGCATCTGGATGGGTTCTTCTCCCTCGTTGTACGTCAGTTCGTAGTCGCCCGCAGCGTCCAGTGGCACGTCGAAGGCCATGAATACTTCGGGGGTGACCGAGCCGGGGGAAACCGCTTCGTTGATGCCTGGATAGCCCCCGCCAGGTGCTGGGGCGGCGGTGCCGTCGGGCAACGTCAACGAGAAGTCACTGGTGCCGATGTGCAACGGGCGACCCGCGCTGGCGTCAAGGGCGATCACCATGTCGATGACCAAGAACGCTCGGCCGCTATCGACCGGTCTGTTCGACCACAGGTCTTGCGGATACAGCGTGACGGCCTGGGGGGTGAAGGTCCACAGGTCACCGGATGCCTCTGGGGGTGGGTCGACCTCGACGGGTTCGACCGTGGTTGGGCCTTCGCCACTCAGCGGAACGGCTGAGTAGTTCTCATTCAGTTCGCCGAAGTAGAGCACCGCGTTGTCGACATCGAAGTCCTCCTCGACCCGAAACTGCAGGTCGCCGCCGACCTTGGCCAGCGGTGGCGTAGCGGTGAGGCTGTCCGCGGAGTACCCAGCGGCCAGATCGTTGACGGCCAGCCACACACCCGCACCGTTGGGGTCAGAGTTGCTATCGCTGAGACTCTGGGCCACCACGTCGACGTGCAGGACTCCGCCGCCGTCTTCGGGCTCAAGTCGCGCCGTGCCCAGATCGTATCTGTGCTGGCCCCACCATACGGACGTGTCCAGGGGCACTTCCTGAGCCTGGAGGGCGCTGTCCGGCGCGGTGGTTTCTGTCGCACCATCGGTTGCTTCAGCGGTGGGTGGCGGTTCCGTGGCCTCGGACGTGGTCGCCTGGGCTGCTTCGCCCTCAGGGTCCGGGCTGCCGCACCCAGCAAACACTGCGAAAGCAACGAGGCTGGCGAGACCGTAGTGCGCGGGCCGGGCGGACTGTGACATGTGATCTCCTGGGGCGAGGCGCGTCTGTGAGGTACATCACTGCAGAGAAGGCATGTCGCAATGTGATACATCGACGGCCTGCGGCCCTGTCCAGCGGGTCTACCGGTCAGCCTCCGACCCTCGGGGTGCAAGGCTGGGGCCGTGGACACCGATGCCGTGCTGACGTTGATACAGGAGGTTGCGGCCAAGTACGTGACCCCGCGATTCCGGTCGCTAGCCACCGCAGAGATCGCGGAGAAGGCCCCGGGGGACCTGGTGACCGTCGCCGACCGTGAGGCTGAGGTGGCGATGACGCAGGCACTGAGCGACGCATACCCCGGTGCGGTCATCCTCGGTGAAGAGGCGAGCTCGGCAGATCCGCACTGGTTTGACGCCTATGCCCGGGCTGAGCACGCCTTCACGATCGACCCCCTCGACGGCACCAAGAACTTTGTCCGCGGCTCGGCCGATCACGCGGTGATGGTCGCTGAGCTGCGCTCGGGAGTGTGCGTGCGGTCCTGGATCTGGCAGCCGCAGCATCGACGCAGCTATGTGGCCGAGCGCGGAGCCGGTGTCTGGCGCGGCCACCAGCGCCTGCGCCGCGGCCCGACGCCGATGGCAGGGCAGGTCCGCGCGGTGACGTCCATCCGCAGCTGGCTGGGTGCCGACCTCGGACCCGTCGGCCCGCTGGAGTTGACCTGGGTGTGTTGCGGCCTCGACTACCCCAAGCTCATCGAGGGTGAGGCCGATCTCATCGTGTATGGCGGCACGCACCCGTGGGATCACGCCCCGGGGGCTCTCATGGTGACCGAAGCAGGGGGATACACGGCGACGTTCGCAGGTGAGCCCTACGACCCGACGATGCGCCCGCGCGGGCTGCTGGTGTGCGGCGACCATGCGACCCACGACCTGGTGGCTGGCTACACCCGCACACTGACCAGGCGTTAAGGTCCGGCGGGATCCTCGTCGTCCTCGGCCGCTTCTGAGTGTCTGGTCGGCCCAGTGGCGGCCTGTGGTTTGGCCGGGTCGCGCAGTGCCAGCTCGCGTGCCAGCACGGTCACTTGGTGCTCCATCTCCCGTAGCCGCCGGTAGCTGGCTGCCACATACCCCAGGAACGTGACTGTTAGACCGTAGAGCAGCAGATCGGCGCCGCGTCCGACACCGACGACGCGAGCCACCTGGGTCAGGAACGGCGGGAAGAGGACAGCGACAAGGGCCAGAGCCACGAAGGCGCTCAGCAGAATTCGGCGCACTGCCTGGTGTCGCGCCCCTGCCGTCGACCGCGTCAACATCACCGTGACCACGACGATTGCGACCAGCAAGATGACCTTGATCAGTGGTTGATCCAACATGGGTGAGGCCCCCTCAGTTCAGGATCGAGTCGATCAACACGTTGACCGAGTTGACCAATGACTGCCCCTTGGACCTGGAGTAGTCGGTATACAGCACATGCACCCCGTACTCGCTCCACGGCAGCCCGGCGCGCCCCAGCTGCAACACGATTTCGGTGGCGTGCGCCATCCGATTCTGCCGCAGGTCCAGCCGGGCAGCCGCGTCGAGCCGAATCACCCGTAGCCCGTTGTGGGCATCCGAAAGCCTCATCCCGGTCTGTTGGTTCGTGATCCATACGGCGGTCTTCAGCACGATACGACGTAACACGCCAGGCCGGGTGCGGTCGTCCAGAAAGCGTGAGCCGAACACGATGGCCAGGTCTTCGTTGCGGGCATGTTGGACCATGGCCACGGCGTCGGCCACCTGGTGCTGACCGTCGGCGTCGAAGGTGACGACGTAGCTGACCTCGGGGTAGTCGATGCCGGTCGTTTTGGCCGCGAGCACGTGCGTGATGCCCGTCTGGAGCGCGGCGCCCTGACCCAGGTTCACCGGGTGGCGCAGCACCACCGCGCCGGCGTCCTGGGCGAGTTGCGCCGAGCCGTCGCTGGATCCGTCGTCGATACACACCACTGCTCCAACATGCGGGAGCATCTCAGCCAGCACGGCCGAGAGCACAGCAGCCTCGTTGAAGACCGGGATCAGCACGACTGCATCCTGGGCGCCGGGGTGCCCGGGCTTCCGAGATACAGTCATGCGTGCATTCTGACCCACCCACCCGCCAACCCCGAGCCACGAGGAGACGTCGACGTGTCACCCGCACGTGTGATGAGTTCTGCCGATGTCGACGCCACCGCGCACCTCGGTGACGACTCGGTGATCTGGCACCTGTCCCAGGTGCGTGAGGGTGCCGTCCTGGGTGCCGAGTGCGTGATCGGGCGCGGCGCGTACATCGGGCCGGGGGTACATCTGGGGGCAGGGTGCAAAGTGCAGAACTACGCGCTGGTCTACGAGCCGGCACGGCTGGCCGATGGCGTCTTCATCGGCCCAGCGGCAGTGCTGACCAATGACGAGCATCCACGCGCCATTACCCCTGACGGGTCGCTGAAAACCTCGACCGACTGGCGCCCCGTGGGAGTCACTCTCGAACGCGGCGCCTCCATCGGCGCCCGAGCGGTGTGCGTGGCGCCCGTGCGCATCGGGGCTTGGGCCAGCGTAGGCGCCGGCGCCGTGGTGACTCGCGACGTCCCCGACTACGCACTGGTAGTCGGTGTTCCGGCCCGTCAGATCGGCTGGGTGGGAGCAGCGGGAGTACGGCTTGTGGCAGATCAGAATCACCCGGGCCAGTGGGTCTGCCCTCGAACGGGGGCTGCATACCTCTGCGACGGCGACACGCTCGCTGAGGCTGAGGCTGAGGCTGAGAAGCAAGCACGAGACGTAGGCGCCGAGGGCTTTGGGCTCGGGTCCGTATCGAAACATGGCGAGCGTGACTGAGCTGACAATGATCCCGTCCGCTCGGCCGCAGATCGGGCAGGAGGAGCGCGCCGCGGTCGACAAGGTCCTCTCTTCGGGCATGCTCACGCAAGGCCCAGAGGTGGCGGCGTTCGAGCGCGAGTTCGGTGCAGCGCTCGTGGACGGACGCACCTGCGTCGCCGTGAACTCCGGCACGGCGGGTTTACACCTGGGGTTGCTCGCGGCAGGGGTCGGCGTGGGGGATGAGGTGATCGTTCCGTCGTTCACCTTTGCGGCGACGGCCAACGCGGTGGCGTTGACCGGGGCTACCCCGGTGTTCGCTGACATCGATCTCACGACGTTCACCCTCGACCCTGCGTCGGTGGCGGACGCCATCACCGAGCGCACGGCGGCCATCATGCCGGTGCATTTGTATGGCCAGGCTGCCGACCTCGACCCGCTCACGACCCTGGCCAAGCAGGTCGGCGTCATCATCGTGGAAGACGCCGCGCAAGCTCATGGGGCGTCATACAACGCCAGGGCGGTCGGATCATTCGGCGCCTTCGGCATGTTCAGCCTCTATCCGACCAAGAACATGACCGCGGGCGAAGGCGGCATGGTGGCCTGCGGGGACCACTCCGTTGCGGATCGGGTGCGACTGCTGCGCAACCAGGGGATGGACCAGCAGTATGCCAACGAGATCATCGGCTTCAACGCGCGGATGAGCGATCTGCATGCTGCGATCGGCCGGGTGCAGCTAGGCAAGCTCTCCGGTTGGACACGGCAACGGCAGGCCAACGCAGCCTTCTTCGACGACCATTTGGAGGGCGTGATCCTCCCCGTTGTTCGTAGGGGCAGCACCCACGTCTATCACCAGTACACGATCCGGCTCGACGGCGCTTCGACGGGCGAGCGTGATCGGGTTCGCGAGGTGCTGGCCAGGGAACACCTGGTCCGAACCGGCGTCTACTACCCGATCCCGAACCACCGACTGACATCATTGCAGCGCTTTGCGCCGGCCCATGATCTCCCGAACACTGCGCGGGCCGCGGCCGAGGTGCTGTCGCTGCCGGTGCACCCTTCGTTGAGTGAGCGAGACCGGGAGCGCATCGTCGAGGCGGTGAACACGGTCATCGGCGCAGGTAGCGGTGCTGGCGCCGGCACGGGGGGAGCACCGTGAGCGCCGGTCAGGGACAAGGCGGTGTGATCCGGGTTGGTTTGATCGGACTCGGGTCGATGGGGCGCCACCATGCTCGCGTGATTCGGCAGGTCGACGGCCTGAAGCTGGTGGGGGTGGCCGATCCGTATGGTGACCGGCACGCCGCCGCGGGGGAGCTGGCGGTATTGGCCGATGTTGAGTCGCTGATCGCCTCAGGCATCGATGCCGCCATCGTGGCAGTGCCTACGCACGTGCATGAAGAGGTCGCTTTGACCTTAGCGGGGGCGGGAGTGCACACCATGGTTGAGAAGCCCATCGCCGCCAGTGTTGCCTCAGGGCGGCGGGTTGCCGATGCTTTCTCTGATGGCCGGTTGATCGGCTGTGTCGGCTATGTCGAGCGATGCAACCCTGCGCTGCTGGAGATGCGCCAACGGATCGAGGCCGGTGAGCTCGGTGAGCTCTATCAGATCGCCACCTCACGGCAGGGCCCGTTCCCGGCGCGGATTGCTGATGTCGGCGTGATCAAGGACCTGGCCACCCACGACATCGACCTTGCCGCGTGGATTGCGCACAGTCCGTATGCCGTCGTCTCCGGCCAGGTGACCCACCGCTCGGGCCGAGAACATGAGGACATGGTGGTGATCTCGGGGCGACTGGCACGTGGCGTGATCGTGACACATACGGTCAACTGGCTCTCACCGATGAAGGTACGCACGACGATAGCCACGGGGGAGAAGGGTGCCTTGGTCGCGGACACTGTCACCTCGGACCTGACGTTCTACGCCAATGGCGACGTCGCCTCCGACTGGGACCAGGCCGCCGCCTTCCGAGGAGTCTCCGAAGGTGACGCGATCCGGTACGCCATCGCCAAGCGTGAACCGCTGAGAGTGGAGCAGGAGAACTTCCGGGACCTGCTGCTCGGCGAGCCCGGCGCTCACCATCGCACAGTCTCGATGGCCGAGGGCGTGCATACCTTGGAAGTGGTCGAGGCGGTGCTGGCCTCGGCTCACCAAGACCGTACCATCGTGCTGTGACCCGCCCTCGCGTGCGGCGCGGACCAGGTCAGAGGCATGGACCGCAGCGGGTGCTGCTGGTGTCTCGGATCTTCGCCCCAGAGTGCGCGGCGGCGACGTTCCGCCTGAGTGCCCTACACGCTGCCTTGGAAGGCCTTGGGGCACAGGTAGAGGTGCTCACGTCACGAGCCGGCGGGGACGAAGCAGACTCGATGGTCGAGGCGACCGGTCCGGGCAGTGGTTGCATCCGCCGCTGGCCCGTGTTGCGCGATGCTGACGGGTATGTGCGTGGATACCTCCCATACCTGAGCTTCGACGTTCCCCTGGTGTTGCGCCTTGCACTGGCCCGCCGTCCGGATGTCGTGGTCGTCGAGCCACCGCCGACGACTGGTGCGGTCGTGCGCACGGTGTTGGCGGTTCGCGGCCGGTTGCAGCGCCGAGCGATCCCCTACGTGTACTACGCCGCCGACGTCTGGTCCGATGCCAGTGCCTCGACCGGTGCCCCGCGGTGGGTCGTGGGTGCGCTGCACCTCGTCGAGCGATATGCGCTCGCAGGAGCAGCCGATGTCATCGCGGTCTCGCAGGGTGTCGCCGAGCGGGTGCGCGCCCTGGGCGCTCGCTCCGTGACGGTCGCACCCAACGGTGTCGACACGACCGTCTTTCGTCGTGAGGACTCAACTCCACAGGGGGCCGCTGCTGAGCGCCGCCGACACGGCATACCGTCCGAGCCATTCCTGCTGTACGCCGGCACGGCCTCGGAGTGGCAAGGCGCCGAGGTCTTCGCTGAGGCAATGCGCGAGGTGTGCGTCCAGGCCCCGTGGGCGCGACTGGTCTTCCTCGGGCAAGGGAGCTCGTGGCTGGCGTTGCAGCGCCTGGCTGATGACCTACCGCCAGGGGTCATCCTGCTGCGGTCGTTGGTCCTGCCGGGCGAGGCGGCGATCTGGCATCAGGCAGCCACTGCTGCCCTGGTCAGCGTGCGGCCGGGCATCGGATACGACTTCGCTTATCCCACCAAGGTGCTTGCGGCGCTGGCCTGCGGCACCCCAGTCATCTATGCCGGACCTGGGCCCGCCGTGGATGACCTGGTCGACCATGGCTTGGGAACGGCGGTGCCGTACGACGTGCACGCCGTCGCCGAGGCGATGCTGGCGGCGCTGCGGGCTGCGCCGGACGATGCGGCGCGGCAGCGAAGGATGAACTGGGTGCGGGAGCACCGGTCCATCGTGGCGACCGGCTCAGCAGCAGCCCAGGCCGCCCTCGATACGGCTGTCGGTCGACGAGCTGGGATACCGGGTGGCTCAGACCCGCATCTTGGGGAAACCTGAGGTTCCTCCTGGCTCCAGGGGCCTCCAGCATCCGCGGGGGAGTGCTCCATGCGTCAAGGCAGCTAGTGCGAGTCTGGTCCGCCCTCGGGCAGGATGAGCTGGTCGGCGAGCTCGTGTAGTTGATGCTCCACGAAGCTGGCGGTGTCAGTCATTGCCCAGTTGAGATGGCCAGCAACCTCGACGCTGACCACACCGAGCATCCGCTGAAAACCGAGGGCGAACTGGTAGATGGCCCCCAGGGGCAATGTCTGGTCACCGGGAAGCGGGTTGTCCTGCACTGTGCTGACGAAGCCCCGCGGGAGATCCTCGGCCGCAGGCAGTCGCAAGCGGCCGTCACGTAGCAGCTGGGAGTAGATCCCGGCGAACACAACGCCGAACCGTTGCGCGCTAGCCGTGGTGGGTCCGTCCGCCGGCGCGCTGTAACCCACCAGGGGCTGACCATAGAGCAAGGCGAACTCTCGCGGGTGCTCCACGGCCCACTGGCGGAAGGCGAGGGTGGCGGCGAGGAGCTGGGCCGGTGAGTCCTTCGGGTCGCAGGCGTCCCGAGCTGCGGCGCATACGGTCGCGACGTCGTCCTGGCAGGTCGCGATCAACAAGGTCAACAGGTCCTCGCGCCCAGCCGCGTGTTTGTAGAGGGCCGGCGCGGTGACGCCGAGCCGCCGCGCCACCTCACGCACGACGACGGCCTCAGGGCCGCCCTCGACGAGAAGCTCACGGCAGACCTCGACGATGCGTTGGGAGGTTAGACCAGGTCTGTCTGCTTGCATAGTGAACGATGTTAACCTATCGTCTCAGTGAACATCGTTAACTGGCTGTCTGGGAGGCCATCATGGTTCTTGTCTACCTTGTCAGCGCCGTCATCGGCGGCGTTGGCACGTGGTACTTCAACATCGCTTCGGCGCGTGCTGGTGAGCCGTACTTGGAAAGCTGGTTCGCCAACGCGGCCTCCTCCTCAGCCGCTGTGGACGTGATCGTGGTCGCCCTCGTCGCGTGCATCTTCATGATCCGGGAGGGGCGCGCGGTGCGTATGCCAACACTGGGTTACCTCGTTCTCGTGCCACTGACCTTCATGATCGCCGTGGCCTTCACCTTCCCGCTGTTCCTGGCCTGGCGTGAGTGGCACCTGGCTCGTCTCAGCGCAACGACCCCCGAGGCGGTCCTGGCATGAGAGCTCTGCTGCACCGAGGGTGGGCGGTCAGCCCCGGCATCACGCTCTTGCTCCTGGTGAATATCGCCGTTCTCTTCCTTTCCCTGACGATGAGCATGGTGGATGACACCGTGGCCCGAGGGGTGCCGATCTGGAACAAGCCTGTGAAGTTCGCGATGTCCTTCCTGGCCTTCGCCCCGGCGCTGCTCTACATCTATGGTCAGGTGCAGCGCACCCGGGTGACTCAGGTCGCCCTCGAGGTGGTCGGCTGGTCGATGATCGTCGAAGTCGGTGTCATCACCGCTCAAGCCTGGCGCGGCGTTCCTTCGCACTTCAATCGAGAAACGGTGCTGGACAGCACCCTGTACTCCGTGATGGCGATCGGGGTGAGCATCTTCAGCGTGGCGGTTGCTATCGCCGGTCTGGCTCTGGCCCGTCGCCGACTGACCGGGCCGGCGGGTCTCGGGATAACGCTGGCAGTGCCGTTGATGCTGATCGGGGCTTTGTCGGGGTATCGGATGACGGCACCGGCGGCCGGCCAGATCGAAGCCGGCGGCGCCACGATCGGGACGCACTCTTTCGGTGGCTCCGAAGGTGGCGCCGCGCTGCCCCTGCTGGGATGGTCCACGGAGTTCGGTGACGGCCGAGTGGCCCACTTCGTGGGATTGCACGGCCTGCAGGTGCTGCCTGCGGTCGGACTGTTGGTCGCGTGGCTGGCGACCCGCGGTCTCATCGATCTCAACGAGCGACATCAGCGCCGGGTGGTGTGGCTCGCCGGGGCCGCCTGGCTGGGGCTCTTTGTGACAGTGCTGGTCCAGGCCCAACGCGACCAGTCGGTGGTGGCACCAGACCTGTGGACACTCACCATGGCTACCGCCTTCGTCGGCATACCTGCGTCGTATGGCGCTGTCATCGTCGCGCGTTCCCGAGCAGGCCGGTTTTCTCCGCCTGGGCAAGGTTATGCGCCCAAGTCGGGGGAAATCGCAGGCACCCGGAATGCATAACCTTGCCCAGGCGGGAGAATAGGGGGAGCCTTCACGACCACGGGACAGGAGCAGAGGTATGAGGAGCGGGGCGTCGGGTCGCTCTCAGCGCGACGAGGAACCGGCTACACCCGAGCAGATCGACAACTGGGTCGAGCACAGCATCAGGCAAGCTCAACGCCGCGGGGACTTCGACAATCTGCCAGGAGCGGGCAAGCCGTTGGCCGCTTTGGAGCACCCGAACGATCCGGACTGGTGGCTGCGCAGCCTGATCCAGCGGGAGAAGATCGACCTCTCCGCGGCTTTGCCCGGCCCGATGGCGCTCAGGCGTGAGCGGGCGACATACCCCGAGGCGCTCGCGGAGATCTCGGATGAGGACCGGGTGCGCGCGATCTTGTTGGACTTCAACGAGCGGGTGTTGGCGGACCGTCGCCGGCCGGTCGCCACTGTCAGTTCCCCCGTGGTGGCCGGGCGGGTCGATGTCGACGACATGGTGCTGCGCTGGCGCAAGCTGCGAGCCGAACGTGTGGTGGAGTCTGCTCCGCAATCCACCAGCGAAGATGCGGGACAACCCCATCGGGCAGCCGGTCAAGACTCTCTGGCGAGCAGGCGCCGTCGTCGTTGGTGGCGCCGTTAGGCTGACGTCATGCTGCAGCTCGTGCGCACCGTCCGCGCGCTGCTAGCGGTCCTCCCCCCGGGGGCTCGGCGATTCTTCCTCACTTTCGCCGCTCTCCAAGGCTCCCTAGCAATCCTGGACGTGGCTGCACTGGGTTTGCTCGCGGTGACGTTGGCGCCCTTGCTGACCGGAGGATCCATCGACCTACCCCTTCTGGGCACGCTCTCTGACCCCGGGGACCTTCGCAACGTCTTGATTGCCATTGGGCTCTTGATCATCGCCAAGAGCATCTTGGCGATCGGACTTCAGTGGTGGGCGACGCGGCGCTTCGCGCGGTTTGAGCAAGCCCTGGGCGCCGAGCTCCTCAGCGCCACCTTCCGGGCCCCGTGGGTGGACCGGCTGCAACGAAACTCCACCGACATCGTGCGCTCTACCGATGTAGGAGTTGGCTCCACGGTCTCCGGAGTGCTGATCCCGTCGGCGCAGCTGACCGGTGAGGTCTTCACTTTTCTCGCGGTCTTGCTGGTGTTGGTCATAGCTCAGCCGGTGTTGGCCACCGCGACCGTCCTGTACTTCACTGTGGTCGCTGCAGCCCTCTATAGGTTCGTGCTGCGGCGCGCGGTGCAGGCGGGCCGAGACAATCGCGCCTACTCCACCCGGGCCGTGCGGCTGATCAGCGAGATGGTGCACTCGCTCAAGGAGATCACGCTGCGCAACAAAGCAACCGAGGTCGCCGAGGTCGTCCTGGAGCAGCGTGTCCACGCATCGCAGGCACGGGCAGATCAGTCCTTCTTGGGAGCGATACCGCGCTACGTGCTCGAGGCGGCGCTCATCGGTGGTCTGGGTTTGGGCGCGGCTATCGGCGGAATCCAGGACGGGGTCTCCGGAGCGCTGGTGGCGGTGGCTCTGTTCGGCGTGGCCGGATTCCGGATCATTCCGTCGCTGACCCGCTTCCAGACGATCATGGCGCAAAGCGGGGCGAGCTTGCCGTTTGCCCACCAAGTGCTGGCCGAGATCGAGCGCGGCAGGATGCACCCGGTGAGAGCTGAGGTTGATCCGGGCGCCGCCCTGACCGTTGAGGGGACCTGTTTGCGCCTGGACACCGTGACATTCACCTATCCGGGTGCGCAGCATCCAGCCGTTGACGAGGTGTCGCTGGAGATTCCCTTCGGCCACACCGTGGCGCTGGTAGGCGCCTCCGGAGCGGGGAAGTCAACGCTGGTCGACATCTTGCTCGGTCTGTTGGAACCCGACGCCGGACAACTGTCGATCGACAGTCAGCCGGTCGCGAACCGGCTCGAACAGTGGCGAGCGCTGATGGGATACGTGCCGCAAGAGGTCTCCCTCTTCGATGCCTCGGTGGCCCGTAATGTCGCTCTGAGCTGGAAGGACGACGACATCGATGAGGCCCGAGTGCGTGAGGCCCTGCATCGTGCTCAGCTCCTCGACGTCGTCAACGCCCGCCAGGACGGTATCCATGCTCGGGTGGGTGAGCGGGGACTGACGCTGTCGGGAGGCCAGCGGCAGCGACTCGGCATCGCCCGCGCGCTGTACAGCGACCCCGCCGTGCTGGTGATGGATGAGGCCACCTCCGCACTGGACACCAGCACCGAGGCCGCGGTCGGCGCGGCCATTCGGGAGCTGCACGGGCAGATCACGGTCGTGGTCGTCGCCCACCGGTTGGCTACCATCCGGCACAGCGACACGGTGTTCTTCATGCGCGGCGGCCGGCTCGTGGCGAGCGGGTCGTTCGAGCAGGTTGTCGCTGCCGAGCCGGACTTCGCTGCCCAGGCCGCGCTCGCAGGTTTGGCCGCTGGTGAGTGACCCAGCTTGCAGTGCGACTGGCAGTGCGACCGAGCTATCGCGTCTGTTCGGTCGCCGACCCCGGGTTGCGCTGCTCGTCTACAACGACGCGCAGCACGACTCACGGGTCCTGAAGACGGCCGCCAGTCTGCGAAACGCCGGCGCTACGGTGCGGATCTTCGCGGTCACCCGCCGGCGTGCGGGGTATGCCGAAGGTGCCGGGTTGGTCGGAGAGGCCATCGCCGTCGAGAGGGCCCCGGAGTTCGAGCTCGCGAGGTATGCGGCAGGGCGGTTGGCCCTGCGCGTTGCTCGCCGTCTGACCGGCTCAGAGGCCGCAACCGGGGCCGCCCACCACCGAGTCGACGCCGCAAGAGCCCGAGGCGCCCCCGAGACACCCGAGACGCCGGGAACGGCCACGTCGGTCAGCCATCCCGGTCCTACACCGGGCGTCGACCCGGTACCCACGTCGGGTCCTACCGAACGGGCACTCTGTGACATCTGGTTGCGGACCTACCGCACCCTCAGCCTGGGGCTGTATTGGTGGCACACGGCTCAGGCCGCCGCGAGATGGCAACCCGACGTGATCCATGCGAACGACGGCAACACGCTCGCGCCCGCCCTATGGATCGGGCACAGGTCCGGCGCGCAGATCGTGTATGACAGCCATGAGCTGTGGCTGCACCGGAACGTCAGGACCGACCGGCCGCTCGCTCCGTGGGTGGAGGCCTGCATCGAGAAATGGGCCATCGGCCGGGCCGCCGGAGTCATCACGGTGAGCCCCTCGATCGCGACGTGGCTGCAGCGAAGATACCGGTTGCGGCGACGTCCGACGGTGGTGCGTAACGCGCCCCGCACTCGTTGCGCCAAAGCGCCAGAGGCTCCCGTTCGACGCGGACGCCTTCGCGAGCTGGCCAACCTGACCGATCATGAGCAGGTGATCGCCTACGGCGGCCGGATCACCACCTCCCGCGGCATCGAGGAGACGGTTCATGCGCTGGCAATGCTGCCGCAGACCGTGCACTTCGTGTTGCTGGGCTACGGCGAGCCCGACTATCTCGCACGACTGCATACCCTCATCAACCACCATCGAATCGGAGATCGCGTGCATCTCGTCGGCGCGGTCGGCTCCGATGAGGTGTCGGAGGCACTCGCAGACGCCGATGTGTCCGTCGTGTTCGTGCGACCGATCTGCAAGAGCTATGAGTTCAGTCTGCCGAACAAGCTCTTCGAGTCGATCCATGCTGGTGTGCCGGTGGTGGCGGCAGATCTGCCCGACACTGCAGCACTCGTGCGCAAACACCAGGTGGGGGAGACATTCGCGACAGCGGACCCGGTTGACATGGCTCGGACCATCGAGGCTGTCCTGGCGGACCCGGAGGCTTACCGGTCGGCGGCCCGCCGGGCTGCATCTCTGGTGACCTGGCAGCACGAAGAAGTCGGCCTGCTGGCCCTGTATGCCGCAGTGCTGGCCCCATGACGCCCACCCGGCCCCGCGTGCTGGTCCTGGCCTTCAGCACCTTGCGCAGCGATGCTCGAGTGCTGCGCCAGATCAGCTTGCTCAACCGTGACTATGACGTGGCCACAGTCGGCTACGGCGCCGCACCGGCTGGCGCCGTCTCACACCTACGCATCCCCGACGACATCGTGGCCTGGCGCAGGAGGAGGGTGTGGCTGATTCTGCGCCGCTATCAACGTGCCTACGACTCTGCCCCGATCATTCGGTTCCTGCGCCCACGGCTGGCCGGTGGCCGATGGGATGCTGTGGTCGCCAACGATGTCGAGGCTGTGCCCTTGGCAGTGGGGCTGGATAGCGATGGTGTTCATGCTGACCTGCACGAGTACGCCCCAAGACAAAACGAAGAAACATGGCGCTGGCGCTGGTTCGTCGCACCGTTCAACGCCTGGGTCGTGCGTCGGTGGGTGAGTCAGGCCGCTTCGGTCAGCACCGTGGGGCCGGAGTTGGCCCGGGAGTACCTCAAGGAGTTCGGGATCAGCGCCAGCGTCGTCGTCAACGCCGCTGCGTATGCCGACCGTTCACCGACCCCCGTCGCTGAACCGCTTCGACTCGTGCACTCGGGTCTGGCCCGGCGCAACCGCTCCCTGGAGGTGATGATCGATGCCGTCCGGCAGGCCCGTCGCGACCTCACCCTGGACCTCTACCTGATGCCGAACGACCCGGCATACCTGGCGGAGCTGAAGGAAGCAGCCGCTGACCTGGTGCAGGTGCGATTTCGTGCTCCGGTCACGCCAGGTGAGTTGGGGGAGCGGCTCGCCGAGAACGACCTAGGGATCTTTGTCCTGCCACCGGTGACGTTCAACTACCTGCATACGCTGCCGAACAAGTTCTTCGACTACGTCCAAGCACGTCTGGGCATCATCGTTGGCCCCACCCCGGAGATGGCATCCCTGGTGCAGGAGCACGGCCTTGGTGTCGTGTTGCCCGACTTCGCGGCGCCCAGCCTAGCGAGGGCGTTGGAGGATCTGAGCCCCGAGCAGATCGCCGGCTTCAAGACCGCCGCCGATGCTGTCGCGCAGGATCTGGGAGCAGAGTCACAGCTACACGGCTGGTCCACAGCGATCCGTGACATTGTCGTCAGTGGCAACGGCGCCGGTGAGACACCCGCGTGATCCAGAAGAACCAGGAGGTGTGAAAGCCACCGGCAGGCGTCCGCAGCCCTCCTACCGAGGACGCGTGACTGTCTCGAGCTGTTGCCCCAGGCGCCGGCCAATGCGGGTGAAGGCATACTGCGGCGACAAGTAGTCCTGAAGGAGCGTCACTCCCGATTCGTGCATCCCCCGGGCGGTTGACGGGCCGACGTACCGGATGTGCCAGGGCTCGTAGACATAGCCGGTCCGGTCTTGATAGCCCTTCGGATACGACACGACGAAGCCGAAGCGGAAGGCGTGTGTGGCTACCCACCTTCCAGGAACGCTCCTACCGAAGCAGGGGTCCAGATAGCACGCACCGTCGGCGCCGTCGAGGTCAACGGCTAACCCCGTCTGATGTTCGCTATGGCCCGGACGGGCGCTGCTCGCCTGCGCCGCAGAGCGCCCCAGCGTGCGCACCCAGGACCGATACGTCTCGACCTGGGTCGCGTAGGAACGGAAGCCGCTGATCACTCGCAGGTACACCTCGTCCCGTTCTGCGCCCGCAAACAAACTCTCGAGCTGTTCGACGACCTCGGCGCGGATCTCATATGCCGAGTCACGCCACTGAACCAAGTCTGGTGGCGCGTAGTCCACAGGTTGCAGGGCTTCCTTCTTCGTCACGACCGCCAGCAGATGCTCGCGGTCGTTCCTTTCCAGATCCGTGAACTGGGACTCACGCCCACGCAGGGTGGACACGAAGCCTGGCGATTGTGAAGGCACCAAAACGGCTGAGGCGGCAGCCATCAGATGTCTGCGACTCAACTCGACCATGTGCCTAGCATCGCAGGTGGCGCTCGACGATCGGTATCGATATCGACAACAGGGCCGGTTATCCACCAAGCGGCACGCTCCAACCTGCGTCCTACCGCGTTGGTGGCTCGGGACTTGCACCATCAGTAGACACGGCTTGAGCACGGGGCTACAGTCGCGCATGGCTTTTACCTGGAAGCGCCCCACCACCGCCGCCTTGAGCACTTCTGTCTTGCTGTGCCTGACCCCGGCGCTCGGCCCCGCCATTGCGGCACCGGGTGACCCGGGTAAGCCACGGTTCGCCGAGGGCGAGGCTGGCGTCGGCGATCCCTATTTCCCGTTGGCCGGCAACGGCGGCATCGATGTGCAGAGTTACGACTTGGAGGTCCACTACCAGCCTCCGGCTCGGGGTGCCGAGTTAGTCGGAGACTTGGAGGGTCGGGCAACGATCAGTCTATTGCCGACCAAGGACTTGGCGTCCTTTCACCTCGACCTGCGCGACATGGACGTCGAGTCGGTGACCGTCGACGGCAAGCGAGCCCGCTTTGCCCAGGAAGACACCGAACTTGAGATCACGCCGCGGCCCAAACTGCGCGACAGCCGAGCCGTCGAGGTCGTCATCGACTACGGAGGCACCACCGGTCGTCCGACCGACATCGAGGGTGCTCTCTACGGGTGGGTCACGACCGCGGACGGCGCCATGGTCGTCAGCGAACCGGACGGCTCGTCCACGTGGTTCCCGGTCAACGACCACCCCACCGACAAGGCGACCTACACCTTCGACATCACAGTGCCCGAAGGCCTGGTCGCGGTAGCCAATGGTGACCTTGTCGGGCAATCCACATCGGAAGGGCTCACTACCTGGAGTTGGGAGGCCCCGGACCTGATGGCCTCCTACCTGGTCACCTCGACCGTCGGCAACTTCGAGCTGCGCACGAGCCTTGCCAGCGACGGCACCCCAATCATCGACGCGATCGACAAGGATCTGGAGCCCTCCGCCTCCGCAAACCTCGCCCTCACCCCAGCGATGATGGCGTTCTTCTCCGAGCGCTATGGCGATTACCCCTTCACCACCTACGGTGCCATCGTGGACGACGACTCGGTGGGGTACGCGCTGGAAACGCAGACCCGCTCGTTCTTCAGCCGGCGAGCCTCCGAGGGCACTGTCGCCCATGAGCTCGGCCACCAGTGGATGGGAAACCACGTCAGCCCCCAGCAGTGGGACGACATCTGGCTTAACGAGAGCTGGGCGACCTACTCAACCTGGATGTGGAACGAAGAACAAGGCCGGGACACCGCGCAGCAGGCCTATGACTCCGTGCTTGCGCGTCCCGCAGGTGACGACTACTGGGACGTCGTGGTGGCCGACCCCGGTGCGATGAACCTGTTTGCCGGCGCGGTCTACACCAGAGGAGCGGCCACCCTGCACGCCCTGCGCAACGAGATCGGTGATGATACCTTCTTCGAGCTCGCCCGGGCCTGGGTCGCCCGGTACGGCGGGGCGACCGCCAGCACTGCGGACTTCATCTCCCTCGCCGAGGAGATCTCAGGTCAAGAGCTGCAGCCCCTCTTCGATGTATGGATCTATGAGCCGAAGCGGCCCAACGTTTAGGACGAGTTTCACCTTCACTGCGGAACGGCAAGAGCTGGTGCAAGCCTCGACTGATCGAGCGCACCTGCCGTCAGTAGATCGCGAGGGGCTCGCGCATTCTCATGCCCGCGATGCGTGCCTCATACCGGCGCAAGAGCAGCGCGGTGAGGAGCGACCGCACGCCGGGGACAAGCCGTCAAGCTAGACGACCGGTTGCACCCTCGATGACTCGGGAGGAGAGTTGAGTCGAGGGCGCTCGGGAACGATCTCCGGCCCCAAGGGCGAGCCTGAGGAGGAAGACGATGAGCAGCACCGAGAAACGGCCACCGCTCGTTGAGTGGACTGTACGACTCGAGGACGCGACTGTGCTCGACACGGTTGTACAGAAGATTGAACCTTCGATTCAGAAAGCCTTCGGCACGGGCGCTCGTGCTTCGGCGCTGCGTGGCGATTGGCTCGGTCACGCACTGCATCCACTGCTGACCGATGTCGTTCTCGGGTCCTGGACCTCGGCCAGTGTTCTTGACCTGTTCGGAGGTGCCGAGTCCGCCAAATCAGCCCAGCAGCTCATCGGCACCGGGCTACTTGCCGTAGGGCCAACAGCCTGGACTGGGTGGGCAGAGTGGTCGACCACCGGACCACGCGACAAGCGGGTCGGCCTGGTTCACGCCGTCTCCAACGGCCTCGCCATCGGCATCTACGCATCATCGTGGATCGCCCGCCGGCGCGGGCGGCACGGTACCGGAGCCACGCTTGCGCTCAGCGGGGCGGCAGTGTCCGGAGTCGGCGCCTACTTGGGCGGGCACCTCGCGGCCGCGCGGAAGGTCGGTAGCCACCACCCAGCATTCAACGGGGCTCTCTAGCACGCTGGCGGGACAATGTGGCCACGCATTCCAGAACTGGGCCGTCTGATCGTCGGTGAACGCACGATCCGTCACGCTGCCTGGGTCCGGGACACTGCGGAGCTGCGACATGCTGGTGCTCAGCTGGCAGCCCCTCCTGCGGTGTGCTGGTCAGATGGGCTGCTGAGCTGCGGGCAGGACGCGGTGGAGAATGTCGGCGACGCTGATAAGCCCGACGACGCGGTCGCCGTCGGCGATCACCCCCAGTTGCTCCCCGCTCTCCCGCATTCGCCCGAGCGCGTCATAGACCGGCGTCTCCCTGGTCAGCACGAATGCGGGGCGGGCTATCGGTCTGACCGGCTCGCCCGGCTCCTGGTTCAAGGTGTCGCGCACATGCACCACGCCGGGCAGGCTTTCCTCAGAGGTGGCCACCAGGACTCGTAGATGCCCGCTGTGTGCTGCGGCCTCCTGCACCTCGCCGACGGTCGCGTCCACCCCGACGGCTACGGGTTCCTGGCCTCTTGGCACGAGGTCCCCCACAGTCAACCGTTGGAGTTCGATGGCGTCGGAGATCTGGCTCTGGGACGACTCGTCCAAAGCTCCCTGGGAGGCAGACTGCTCGACCAGTTGCCGAATCGTCTCAGCATCCCGTCCACCCACGGCCGCTCGATCTACGGGGGTGATGCCGCTGGCCCGAACGAGCGCGTTGGCCAAGCTGTTGACTCCCACCAGCACGGGCCGAACCAGCCAGACGAAAGCGCGCGCTGGGAGACCCACGAGCTTGGCGGCTCGTTCCGGGTTCGCGATCGCCCAGGACTTCGGGGCCATCTCTCCGACGACCAGGTGCAGAAAGGTCACGAGCATCAGGGACAACGCGAATGAGGTGCCACCGGCCAACCACCCTGGCACCCCCAGTGATTCCAAGGCCGGACCCAGCCAGTGGTCGACCGCTGGCTTGGTGACCGCCCCGAGGGCGAAGGTGGCCGCCGTTATGCCCAGCTGAGCCCCCGCCAGCATCACGGTGAGCTCGTTGACCCCTTTAAGAGCCGCCCGCGCTGACCGGGATTCGGCGGCCTCGGCCTCGAGGCGGTGGCGGCGAGCCCCGATCAGCGAAAACTCGATAATGACGAAGAAACCGCTCAGAACGATGAGAAGAGTGGTGACCAGAAGGACGACCAGCGGATTGTTCATCGGGTCTCCTCCTCCGAGTCGCCTGTCACCGGCTCGACCTCAGCGTCGGCGGCCGGATCGGTCGACACTTCCTCACGATCTTGCGCCCCACTCTTCAGGCGGACCAGGACCTCACTGGGCACGTGTCGGGCGACGTGTCGAACCTCGATCTCAAGGGCCCGGTTCACGGGTTCGTCCGCGAGCACCTCGGAGGGGTCGGGCGGCAACTCCACCGTGACAAGGCTTCCCTCCTCAGGCAAGTCGCCCATCTCAGCGATGACCAAGCCGGCGATGGTCTCGTAGTCCCCTTCGGGAAGCTGGGCTCCCACAACCCGCCCCACCTCGTCGAGGTGCACGTCGCCGTCCATACGCCAGGCATGGTCCCCGTCGCTGACGATGAGCTCGGAAGGGGCCTGGTCGTGCTCGTCGGTGATTTCCCCGACGAGCTCCTCGGCAAGATCCTCGACCGTGAGGATGCCGGCGAAACCCCCGAACTCGTCGATGACACAGGCCATTTTCTCGTTCGTCTCCCCGAGCTTGTCGGCGGCTATGGGCATGAGCATGAGGGTCGGGAGGACGAGGGCGGGGCGCATCACCTCACGCACCTGCGTCTCGGGAGCGGGTCGGTCTTTGAGGATGTCGATCAGCTGGACGACGCCCACCGGCTCTTCTCCTGCGTCCACAACTGGGTAGCGAGTGTGCGCCTGGGACATGAGCTCACGCACCTCCCCGACGGTCGTCTCGGGAGTCACCGTGTCGACTCGGGCACGGGGGATCATCGCGTGTTCGACGTCCCGCCCGTGGAAGTCGAGGATTCGGTCGAGCAGAATCGATAATCCCTCAGGGAGGTCACCGCTGTCGCGGGAGTCGGAGACGATTCGCTCCAGATCTTCGGCGTTCGCTGTCGAGTCCAAGTCATCGATCGGCTCGATCCCCACCGAACGCAGCAGCAGGATCGCAGACTTGTCGAACAGGCTAATCAGCCAGCCGAAGACGACAAGATAGAGCAAGGTCGATCGGGCGAGCCACCGGGCCATCGGGCCGGCGTTGGCAATGGCGAGGTTCTTCGGGTAGAGCTCGCCGAAGAGCATCTGCACGACTGTGGCCACCGCGAGCGCGGCCACGGTCCCCACCGAGATGCTGAGCGCGGCGGGAACACCAACTCCACCCAGGAGGGTGCCGAGTGCCCGCCCGACCAGCGGCTCGGCGACGTATCCGATGAGCAGGCCGGTGACCGTGATGCCCAGCTGGGCCCCGGACAGCATGAACGAGGTGCGTTGAGTCACCTTCAGGGCGCGTTCTGCACCCGCATCCCCGGACTTCGCCTGGGAGGCGAGCTCGTTGCGATCGACCGACATGTAGGCGAACTCCTGGGCCACGAAGTAGCCGTTCGCCGCGATGATCAGCAGGATCGCCAGCACACCGACGAGCAGGAGCAGTAGGGCCCCGGTCATCGACGCATCCCCTGTTGTTGACTGTCGGTCACTGGACGCACGCGAGGCACGAGAATCTCTTCCTGGAAGGGTGGCCGCCGATCCCATCGGCGGGTAGGCAGTGTTGACAGGTTAACCGGAACGGCCAACGTCGGCTCCTGGTGCCCCAACAGCCCAACCCCAGCGAGTGGCGATGCGTGTGCCACGCCCCTGGTCGGGACCAGCCGGTGATGTATCAGGCGCGCCGCCGAGTCATCCTACTGGCCATGAGTCATACGGCGACCAGCCGCTCCACGGTCCGGGAGGAGCATTCGGCCCTACCGCCACGATCCCACCTAAGACTGGTGGCATCACCCGACAGCGCGAGTCAGGCACCTGTGCTGCCAGCTCGGGCTCGCACCCAGGTCTGTGTCATCGGGGCGGGTTTAGCCGGGGCCAGCACCGCATGGCACCTCGCCAAAACAGGCTGGCAGGTGACGCTCGTGGAGGCCACGCATGCCGCGGCCGGCGCCAGCGGCCGAGGCACGGGACTGATGGGACTGCGCTGGGGACCACCACCGGATATCGCCACGAAGCGGTGGGGATCAGCTGCCGCACGCGGCTTGCATACCTTCAGTGAGCGGGCTTGGACCGACGCGGTGCAGCTCACTGCCGAGGTCGCCCCACAGACACTGACGCAGTGCCCCGGGCAACGTGTTGTCGCTCGCAGTCGGAGCGCGCGGCGACGATTGGCTCGCCAGGCAAAGGCGTATGCAGACCTAGGGTTGGACGTCGGGTGGGAGACTGGACAAGGACATGAGATCGGCTCGTTGTGGTTGCCACGCGCCGCATCGGTCGACCCGCGAGCCCTGACCCTCGCCTTGTTGTCAGCCGCTCGAAACCTCGAGGTTCAGATCTTCGAAGACACCCCAGTCACCGGCGTTGCCCCAGGATCGCGTCAGGCTCTTGACCACCCTGAGGTACACCACGCCAACGGTCGGATCATCGCCGACCACGTCGTTGTCGCGGTGGATGGTGACGGGCTGGGGCACCTGCAGGGGGCGCTGCTGGAACTGCAGGTGCATGCCAGCTTGACCGCACCCCTGCCGCCGCACGTGTTGAGTGCACTAGGGGGTGTGGGTAGTCCACACGTCATCGACGTCGACCCGCTCGGTGCCTACCATCGGGTGACTGCCGACGGTCGGATCATGATCGGGGGCGGGCCAGTCGTCCCGGCGCAACGGCCACAGCGCAGGTTGGATGTGGTGGCTGAGCGTGCCTGGCGCTGGCAACGCCAGGCGCTAGCCATCTTGCACCCGGCCCTGCGAGACATTCCGATCGAGCACGCATGGCGTGGCCGGATCACGGTCACCTCAGACGGAATGCCGCTTCTGCGGCACGATCGCGCAGGCGGCATCCTCACAGTCGGAGGATGGAACGGGCACGGTCTTGTGGCCACCCTGGCCACCGGGGCCAGGATCGCGAGCCTTCTCGGTGGCACCGACCACGCTCCTGCACATATTCCCTGGAGGCCGGGGCGCGCCTGGCCGCTGACCGACCCGCGGATGGCCGGGGTCCTCGATGCACTCTTGAGCCGAAAGAGCCCACCAGCAATGGCCACCCTTCACAGCCACTGAGAGGCAGACATGACTACCACCGATGCGCCCATCTCGGCTCGATCCGTTGGGCTAACCCGGCTGACCCGACCACTGGCCGCGATAGAGGACAACCTTGCCTGGCCGCGAGGCAGGTTGGGTATCTGGGTGGGTCGAGCGATGAGCGTGCAACATCGATCGCTGACCCAGTGGGCCTTGCGCCACGTGGCTCTGCGAGCAGAAGACCAGGTGCTGGACATCGGGTGCGGCAGCGGGATGGCGCTGGAACTGATGGGCCGACAGGTCACCACCGGAAGGCTGCACGGGGTAGACCGCTCACCAGAGATGGTCGCGTTGGCTGAGCACAGGAACAGCGAGGCTGTTGCCTGCGGGCGACTGACGGCCAGAGTCGGCGACGTTCACCAGCTGCCTTACCGAGAGGGTGTGTTTGACGTCGTCACGGCCACCGAGACCTTCTATTTCTGGCGTGATCCAGACCAGGTTCTGACCGAGTGTCACCGCGTGTTGCGCCCCGGAGGACAACTCGCTATCACGTTGGAGATGACCCTCGACGCCGCCGAGAACCCCACTGTGCTGCAACGGGTCTTCGGGAGGTCTTTCACCCACCGTTCGGCGAGTGAGGGGCTGAGCATCGTCTCGTCGCAGGAGTTGCGCTCACTCATGGAGAAAGCGGACTTCGGCAGCGTCTTTGTAGCCGTAGAGCCGCGGCGCTCGCTCGGGTGGGTCACGGTGGTGGGGACAAAATGAGCGCTCCCACCGCACGACCGTGTCGCGCCCGGATGCCTTTCCTCGGCGAGGCATTGGCCTTCCGCGCGGACCTGCTAGGCAGTCTGCAACGAGGCTGGTACGAGCAGGGCGACGTCGCGGCCTACCGTCTGGCGGGTTTGGACGTCGTCAGTGTGACCAGCCCGGCGCTGGCGGAGCGCGTCAGCACCGACAGCGCGACCTACGGCAAGCTGGGCCCCTCCAACCCACTGCGACTCGCCTTGGGGGACGGCCTGCTCACTCGCTCGGATCACGATAGTTGGCTACGCAACCGGCGGATGGTGGCGCCGATATACCACGGCCGAGCGGTGGCTGCGATGTCTGCATCGATGCGCGACGTGACTGGCGAGATGTTGGATCGGTGGGACCGGGAGATCGCGCCAGGGGGCACTCTCGATCTGCACACAGAGCTCATGCACGCCACGCTCGATATCGTGAGTAGGTGCATGTTCAGCATGCCCATGCGGGAGCGGATCGACGCGATCAGCCCAGCAGCGGTCGAGCAAGCATTGACCTACGTCTTCCGGCGGTTGCAAAACCCGGCTGCCCCGCCAGCGACCTGGCCTACACCGGCCAACAGGCGCTTTTGGGCGACCATGTCCGGGATCGACGACATGGTCTACGGTCTGATCGAGGAGCGACGTGCAGAGGGCACCTATCACCGCGCTGACTTGCTCGACATGCTGCTGACCGCACAAGACGCCGACACCGGTGAGGTCATGACCGATCTCGAAGTTCGCGACGAGGTGCTGACAACGCTGGCTGCCGGACACGAGACGACGGCGATCAGCCTGACATGGGCGATGCACCTCCTGAGCCAACACCCTGATGTGCGCCGTCGCGTTCAGAAAGAGGTCGACGAGGCCCTCGGTGGGCGGGTGCCGCAGGCAGAAGACCTTAAGGTGCTGCCGCTCGTGGGCCAGGTATTCAACGAGGCGCTTCGGCTCTACCCCTCCTCGCCGACCGTGCCGAGGGAGGTCACGAAAGACACCGAGCTGGGTGGGAAACCCCTGGCGGCGGGCACCCGGGTGCTGATCAACATCGCTGGCATACACCGTCATCCCGACCATTGGCAAAACCCTGATTCCTTCGAACCAGAACGCTTCACGGTCGAGCGCGCCGCCGGGCGGCACCGGTGGGCGCACATGCCATTCGGAGGCGGGCCGCACCTGTGCGTCGGCAAACAGTTCGCGTTGGTCGAGGCAGCGATCCTGCTGGCCGGTATGACGGGTCGGTATGACGTCCGGACCGTTCCGCACCACCGCGTCGACCCATACGCCACCATCACCCTACGTCCCCGCTATGGGCTGATGGTCACCGTGCACCCTCGCCTGTCCACCGCGCACGCACCTACGGAGGTTCCAGCATGACCCGCGACACCAGCACCCATGGCCCCACGAGCGGTCTGCAGCCGTGGATGGTGGGCGCACGATTCCGACCCGAATCCACCGACGGGCTGTATGAGTCCTATTACCTCAGAGCCAACCACCCCCGCCGAGACCTGGCGGTGTGGATCCGCTACACCGTTTTCGTGCCCAAAGGTCGACCGCAGCAAGCCATCGGCGAACTGTGGTCCGTCTTCTTCGATGGTGAGACCGGCGAGCACGTTGTGGCTAAGGAAGAACACTCGATCAGTGCCGTGCACCTGGCACCGACAAGCTTGCACGCACGGATCGCCCACGCCGAGCTCACGGCGCAACGGGCGATCGGACACGCGGACGGACCCGACGCACGCATCGAATGGGATCTTCGGATCTCGGGGGCTCCGGGCCCCGAGCGCGAGCCGATGTTCCTGCTGGAGCGCGCCAGCTATGACCGGTCCTTCCCCAGCGCCAAGAGCCTGGTTCTGCGTCCTTTCGCAGTGCTCGATGGAACGCTCGATGTCGGTGGCCGGGTTGTCGACGTCGATGGGTGGGTGGGTAGCCTGAATCACAACTGGGGCTCTCGTCACACCGATGCCTACGCCTTCGGCCAAGTCGCCGGCTTCGACGATTCGCCGCAGACGTTCCTGGAGGTCGTCAGCGCGCGAGTCAAAGTGGGGCCTGCGCGGTTGCCGATGGTGACCTGCCTCAGTCTGCGGCACGACGGCCGCACTCACGCGTTGGTCAACCCGGTCAAGGGGCTACGGACCAGCGCCGAGTACGGCTATTTCCGGTGGAACTTCGAGACCGGCAATGACGCCGTGGTTTTGCGCGGCCAGATCGCTGCCGACCCGCACGACTTCGTCGGGCTCAACTACTACAACCCTCCGGGCGGCATCAAGCACTGCCTCAACACCAAAATCGGCAGATGCCGACTGGAGATCACTGATCGAGAGACCGGGGCCACCGAGGTGGTGAACACCAGGCGCCGAGCCCTGTTCGAGATCCTCACCGATCACCGCGGGCACGGGGTCTCCATCCGGGCATGAAACTTGACGCCCTCACCCGAGGCTTGGACCGCCACGGCTGGTTGATCCTCGGCGGGTGGGTAGTGCTGTTGGGCATCGGTGCCGTGCTGGCTCTTGGGCTGCATGGGCGCCTCAGCGGCGGAGGGTGGCAGGTCGAGGGCTCCGACTCACAGATGGCCCTTGAGGCGACCACCGACGGGTTCGTCGGTCGTGGTCCGACGACCGTTCAGCTCGTCGTGAGTGACGAGCGACATCGACCCGGAGAGCCGGAGTTCCACGACCGCCAAGAGGTCGTATGGGACGCCGTACGCCACGACTCCCGGCTACACCTCACCTCGGCGGTGGGGTATGCGGTGGCCGAGAGCGAGTCCGGGCGCTCGAGCTTCGTCGGCTCCTCAGGTCGAACCACCACAACCACACTGGCCCTCGACCTCCCGGATGGCGATGCCCGGCGTGAGCTGCCCACTGTCCAGCACGACCTCAGTCAGCGCTTTTCTGAGCGGGGCCTCGACGTCGCACTGGTCAGCGCTGCGACGGTATGGGGAGAGATCAATGAGCTGAGTGTGCAAGGTTTGGTCAGAGCCGAGCTGCTCGCCCTGCCCTTGCTGCTGGTCATCATGTTGTGGCTCTACCGCGGGTGGGTCCCGGCGCTGATGTCCCTGTCGGTTGCGGTAACCGCAATCGTCGGCACGTTGGCGCTCCTGCGTCTGCTGGTGCGCTGGGTGGAGTTGTCGGTCTTCGTCCAGAATGCTGCGACGATGCTGGGGCTCGGCATAGCCGTCGACTATTCCCTGTTCATCATCGCCCGGTTTCAAGAGGAGCGATCGAACGGCGCCGACCCGCGCCTTGCCGTGGAGCGCTCCCTTCGCCGGGCCGGGCACACCGTCACCGCGTCCGGACTGACCGTGATGGTCGCGATGAGCACGCTCTTCCTCGTAGATCTGCCGGTGATCCGCTCGCTAGCCCTCGGCGCCGTCATCGTCGTCGCTGTGGGACTGGTCACCAACTTGTTGCTGCTGCCCTCGATGCTCCTGCGCTTCGGTCATCGCGTGCCGATCGTCCGGCGCCGGGGTGGTGCTCATCGGGACAGTTGGACTGGGCGGGTGATGGCTCGGCCCTGGCCTCATCTCCTGCTAGCGCTCGCCGTGCTTGCTGCTCTGGCCGCCCCAGCCTGGCAGTTGTCCACTTTCACGCCAGATTCGCGCATATTGCCTGTCGATGCACCGGTGCGACAGGGCATCGAGGCCGTCCAGGACGACTTTGGCCGAGGCGCAGCCTCCCCATTCGTCGTGGTCGTCGACGCGTCCAACTCCGAGGTTCTGGCAGACGAACTGCCACAGCTAGCGGAACTGGTCGAGAAGTGGACGGCTGACCCGTCGGTGGCGAACGTGAGGTGGCTAGGCACCCTGGTTGAGCCGCTCGGCATAACCACCGGGACAGTGCTCCTGCCTTCGACTGGGGCCACCCTGCCTCCCGATGTGGCGCGAGCTGTTGACCACATGGTGTCAGCCGACGGTGATCGCCTCGTCCTGGAGGTGGTGCCCACCGACACCGCTTCGGCGCAATCGACCCGGGCGTTGCTCGAGCGAGTCCGAGCCGATGCAGAGGCGTGGTCTGCTCAGACCGATAGGGACGGACTCACTCTGCTGGTGGGAGGGGAGACTGCCGAGGGCGTCGATGCCAACGCCGTGATCCGGAGCGGCATGGTTCCGGTCGCGATCGCGATGTTCACCGTGCTCTACCTGCTCCTCTTGGTGACCTTCCGGTCGCTGCTGTTGCCGCTCAAGGCGCTCGTGCTGAACGTGGGCTCGGTGGCCGCGTCATACGGGGTGCTGGTCCTCGTTTTCCAGCACGGCTGGGGGGCCAACGTATTGGGAATCGCGCCATCGGGATACCTCACGAATTTCGTTCCGATCTTGCTGTTGACACTGTTGTTCAGCCTCAGCACCGACTACGAGGTGTTCTTGCTCAGCCGGGTCCGCGAGGAACGGTTGGCAGGGTCCGACGACGTCGCGGCGGTCGCGCACGGGGTCCGGGTGACGGCACCCCTCGTCTCGGGGGCGGCCATTTTGATGGTGGCTGTCTTCGGCGCCTTCACCTTCGCCGGGGTCCTCCCAGTGCAAGAGCTAGGCCTGGGAATGGCCGTGGCGATCCTGCTGGACGCCACTTTGGTGCGCCTGGTGCTCGTCCCCGCATCGATGCGGCTGATGGGTCGATGGAACTGGTGGCTGCCGGGCCGCCCACCCGTGTATCAGCCTGAGTCTGCACTGCTCTTGAGACGTAGATCACATCCCCACGTGCGGGCTGTGAACACCGATCAGGAGAGACCAGGTCTGACATGGACACGCTCAACACCTTCTACACAACCACCACGGCCAAGGTAGCCCGCGCGGAGTCGTTCGGCTTACTGGTCGTCTGTGTCGTATTGACGCTGACCCACCTCGGAGACATCAACTGGTGGGTCTTCGTCGCTTTGTTCTTGGTCATCGACCTGGTCGGCTACCTACCGGGGATGCTCGCCTACCGGCGTAGCCCCGACCGGAGCATCCCAAGCATCTACTACGTGCTCTACGACGTCATGCACTGCTATGTGACCTGGACCGTGCTCCTCGGCGCCGCCGTACTGGCCGGCGGATGGGAGTGGGCATATCTCGCCGTCCCGGTGCATTTGCTCGGCGACCGAGGGTTGTTCGGCAACGCTGTCAAGAGCACCGTGGTGCCGTTCGAGCCAGTACGTCTGCCGCAGTTCGAGAACTTCCAAGAGGAGCTCGATGCGTCACCGCGGCCGTGGCGTCCGATCGTGGAGGCTCCCTCCGAAGCCACGGAGCGCGAAGAGGTGGGCCGCCATGCCGTTCGTTGACCTAGCCCCCCGGTCGCAGACGCGGGGCAGGCCCCAGGTCAGCGCAGACCAGGTCATAGCATGGGCCGACAACCCCAGCAGCATCCTCGCGCTGAACCGAGGCACCCGCCGCTGGCAGTGCCCGCATACCCCGGGAGTCGTCGCATACCGCGACCGCGGCCGCAGCCGGCTGCAGGTGCTCGGGCCGATCGCCGCCGACATTGAAGCCCGGTTAGTGGTGCAGCGCGCCTTCCTGGCGCAGGCACGCGCGCAGCGCCGGCTCAGCGTCGCCATCCAGCTGCAAGCTCACGACGTGCCCATCTTCGAGGAACTTGGCTATCGGGTCACCCAGGTGGGCAGTTCCTGGGCCCTGCCCACCGACCGTTACACCCTTGCCGGTAAGCCGTTCGTCTCAGTGCGCAACAAGATCTCCCGAGCGCGCCGCGCCGGTCTTCGAGTGGAGCACACGACCTATGGGCAGGTGACACGCACAACCCGGGACCAGCTCAGCGCGATCGACCGCGCCTGGCTGGGAGGCAAGGGGCCGCATGCCAAGCCGTTGCGCTTTCTGGTGGGCGAGCACGCTGGTCCGGGTGAGGCAGCACGTCGCCTCTGCCTGGCGCTGGATAGCGCGGGGGATCCAGTGGGCTACCTCAGTCTGAGCCGCGTGGATGGAGGGCGACCGGGTTGGCTGCATGACTTGAGCCGACGAGATCTCGCAGCGCCACCGGGAACGATGGAGCTGCTGGTCCACGAGAGCATCCAGCAAGCGATTGCTGACGGTGCCCCGTGGTGGCATTTTGGGTTCACTCCGTTCAGTGAGTTGCGCGCGCAATGGCAGCCGCCGAGTAGTTCTCCGCTTGCCGCAGCCCTGGTCGCCTGGATCGCTGAACATGGCGATCGGGTCTACCCCGCCAGCACCCAGGTCGCCTACAAGCGCAAGTGGGGCGGCGTAGAGCCCACCCCCGAGTACATCGCCTTCTTCGGCGACCCCCGCCCGAGAGCGGTATGGGATCTCGCCCGTGCCGCCAACGTTCTATAGCCCACCCACCCATCTAGGGAGCCCCGATGAGCACGATGACCAGAGCTTCGACCTCGACGTGCGGCAGCAAGCGCGCCTCCTCGGTCGACCCAGCACCCGGCGACCTTGCATCGCCACCCAACGTCACATCGCCGCCATCCGGTGGGCCGTTGCTCGCTCAGGCCCGCATCGCGACCGAGCGGTTGCTGCCCGGCCTGGACGCGGCGTTGGCAACCGAGGACCGCACAGCCCTCGAATCACCTGGCAGCCCGGGCCTTGGTCACTTTCTCAACAGTTCCGGCGTCGGGCTACTCGCGGCCCGCGAGGCTGGCGGCCTGGGTGCCACCGCCGGTCAGGCCATCGCCGTGCAGGCAGCCATCGGGGCCCGCTCGGGGTCGCTGGCGGTAGCCACCACCATGCATCACTTCTCGCTCGCCAGCTTGCGCGCGCTGGCCTCCGTCAGCGGCACCGGCCTGGAAGCCGTGTTGATCCAGGCAGTCGCAGAGCAGGGGCACCTGCTGGCTTCAGGCTTCGCCGAAGGCCGCCCGGATCGCGGCATCGTCTCGCCCACGATGACTGCCCGCGCCGAGCCGGAGGGGGTGCGGGTCAGCGGGGTCAAGCGGCCATGTTCCCTCAGCGCCTCGATGACCATGCTCACCGCAAGTGTGACGGTGCAGGAGGCCGGTGGAGGTGAGCATGTGGCAGTCGTGCTTGTGCCAGCCGACGCCGAGGGTGTCCGGGTGGAACCGTTCTGGGCAAGTCCGGTGCTTGGCGGCGCCGAGAGTGACGCGGTCCGGCTCGAGGACGTCTTCGTGCCTGAGTCCCTTGTGGTGCACACAGACCTTCGCCCAGGCGGCGCCCTGGACCAGGTGCATCGGGTCGGTTTCTGTTGGTTCGAGCTGCTGATGACCGCATCGTACTGGGGCGTTGCGGCGTCCTTGGTGGAGGAGGCTTTGCAGCGAGTGCCTGCCGCGGCGGCAACGCTCGCCGGAGATGTCGCGGCGCTGCAGTCGACCTGGTTGGCGTTGAACTCCTTGGCCGGCCTCATCGACAGCACGTCCCAGAACGCTGGTGGGGCAGTGCAGAACACCAGCGGAACACTCAGTCCCGCCGCCGACGACCGGGTGTTGGCCCAGTTGCTGACCGTTCGCTTCGCCCTGCAAGACCTTTTTCCCGGCCTGTCGGGGCGTGTGCTGGAAGTGCTGGGCGGCATCGCCTTCGTCACCGATCCGGCACTGGCCACCCGACTGTCCACCCTGCACGCCCTCGCCTTCCATCCTCCCTCGAGGCGGCGATGTGCAGGCGGGCTGGCGGCCGCCCTGACCGGTGCCCCACTGAACTTCGACTGACAGCACGCGACTCACACCAATACTTCGAACGAACCGACAGGACGGATCACCCGATGCAAACAACACCCATAACCCCCAGGCTCACGCTGGCCGCCCGGACAACGGTGTTGTTGACCGGCGCCACCGGGGTGCTCGGTTCGGCCGTGCTCACTGAGTTGACCGCCAGAGGTGCAGAGGTGATCGCTCTCACCCGTCGCCGTTCACCAGCGGGGGATTGTGGCACCGTGGCCGGTGACGTCGGTGCACCGCTGATGGGCCTGGCGGCTGACCGATACGAGGCGTTGGCCGAACAGGTCGACGTGGTGCTTCATTGCGCAGCACTGACCGCCTTCACCACCGACGCTGCCAAGGCGCGCGCAGTCAACACCGACGGCACTCAGCACGTGGTCGCGTTTGCGGCTGCCGCCGGCGCCCAACTGGTGCACGTCAGCACCGCGTTCGTCGACCGAGCGCACGCCTACAGCGATGCCGAGCATCTCGTCCGAGGACCGGCGGCGTACCTCCAGGCGAAGGTGGCCGCGGAGCGGGTCGTCACCGACAGTGGACTGCCTGCCCTGATGGTGCGTCCCAGCATCCTCATCGGCGACTCCCGGACCGGCACGATCCCGACCTACCAGGGCCTGCACGTGCTGTGCGCCGCAGTCATGGCGGGGCAGGTGCCGTTCCTGCCAGGGTCGGCCGATGACTTGGTGGACGCAGTGCCGCTCGATACCACCGCCGCCGCCGTAGCCGTGGCAGCTCTTGGCCGCCACGGTGCCACCAGCCCGGCGGAGCTATGGCTCACCGCCGGTCCTCAGGCGCTTCGACTGGGTGAGCTGGTGCAGCACTGCCGCGACCTCGGCACCGATCTCGGTATGCGGCCGGTCGAGACCGCTCTGCTGCCGCGTGAGCGGGTGACTCGGCTGATCTACCCGGCCTTCGCCGCTGCGGTTCCCGCCGCGATGCGCCAGCAGATGGAGGAGGCGATGCAGTTGACCCACCTGTTCGAGTCGCCGAGACCGATGCCGTTGACCTGGCAGGGTCCGCAACGCGCCGACCTGCACGACGTGCTCGAGCGCGTGATGCGTGGTTGGGCCACTGAGCAACAGCGTCCATCTCGCACAGGGGCCGTGGCATGAGCACGGTCACCAGCGCTACGGAAGGCCTGCTGAGCGCATACCGCCGACACCTGAGCCGGGGCCGAGCCCTGTTCGGCCAGGTCACCGGCGGGCTGGCCGAGGTGTCTTCCGGCGGGGTCTGGGTGCGAACGGTGGACGGTAGGTCGCTGCTCGACGCGGGCGGCTACGGGGTCTTCCTGCTGGGTCACCGACACCCGGTGGTGGTGGAGGCGGTGCAGGCCCAACTGCAGACTCACCCCATGGCGACCCGCACCTTGCTCGACCCGGTGTGTGCTCGGGCATCCACGTTGCTAGCCGGCGTAGCGCCGGCGGACATCGAGCATGTCCACTGGGTGACCTCCGGAGCCGAGGCAACGGAAACGGCATTGAAGTTGGCGCGCATCAACGGACATCGCCGGGTGATCGCGATGGCGGGTGGATTTCACGGCAAGACACTAGGGGCTCTCAGCGTGACCAGTCGGCCGACATTTCGCGATCCGTTCTTACCGTTGCTGCCGGTCACGCATGTGCCCTACGGTGACGCGGAGGCGCTCGCAAGCGCCCTGGCCAGCGAGCCGGACCCCGCATGCGTGGTGGTTGAGCCCGTGCTGGGGGAGGCCGGCGTCATCGTCCCGCCGATCGGCTATCTGGCGCGGGTGCAGCAGGTATGCCGCGATGCCGGTGCCATGCTCGTGCTGGATGAGATCCAGACGGGCCTGGGTCGCACTGGACGTTGGTGGGGTGGCGATCACGACGGTCTCACCCCGGACATGGTTCTGGTCGGCAAGGTCCTCAGTGGAGGGGTGATCCCGGCAGCAGCAGTGCTGGCGACGGACGCGGCCTATGCCCCTTTCGACCGTGACCCCTTCTTGCACAGTTCGACGTTCGCCGGCGCGCCCTTAGCGTGCGCGGCCGCGGCCGCGACGATCGAGGTGATTGCGGGCGAAGGCCTGGTCGAACGCGCTGAAGACCTCGGCGCGCGACTGCTGTCTGCCGTGTGCGAGATTTTTCGGGACCACCTTGCTCCAGTGACCCGCGAGGTGCGGGGTCGCGGTCTGATGATCGGGGTCGAGTTCGACTCCCCAGGTGTTGTCGGTGACCTCGTGCTTACTCTCCTTGAGGAGGGGCTCCTGGTCAGCACCTCGCTGAACGAGGATCGCGTGCTTCGGCTCACTCCACCCGCCGTGCTCACCGACGGCGAAGTGGAGCAGCTGTTACAGCGCCTTTCCCGAGGGTGCGCCCGGGTCGCCTCGCGGCTGCCCAGCACTCCCCGTCAGCCCGACCGTCTCGGCGTAGAACGCGTGCCTGTCCCCGTCCCCAGCAGCGGCCCTCGGGCCGACATCACAAGGAGAGCATGATGACCTTCGCACTAGACCTTCGCACCCATCTCAACGCCGATCCCGATGACAGCTTCGCCCGGATCCAGGATGTCGAACGCTATGCCTCACTCACTCCCACCGTGCACGAGGTGATCGTGAGCGAATCGACCGCCAGGGAGCAACTGTCGGACTGGAGGGTGGCCTTTAGAGGCGGAGTGCTCTGCTGGACCGAACGCGACCACATAGACCGGAGGGCGCGGACCATGGAGTTCGTGCAGGTCGAGGGAGACGTCGATCGCTTCGATGGCCGGTGGACCGTGCTGCCTACCGCCTCCGGGTGCGAGGTGAGGTTCGAAGCAGTGGTCGATCTCGGCATCGCCTCCCTGGCTCCGATCGTGGACCCGGTCGCACGAGCAACCCTGGTCGAGGTGATCAGTGACATCCTGAACGGTCTCTTCGGCCACATCAGTGTGCACGATGAGCCCGTTGGGGTGGCGTCATGAGCGCGGTGACGGTCATCGACGATCGGGTTCGCGACCTCTATCGACAACTCACCGGATCCGTGGCGATCATCAGCGCGACGGGATCGGAGGGCTCCGTTGGTATGACGGTCAGCACCTTGGTCTCCGTCTCGCTGGAGCCGCCGCTGCTGTCTTTCTGCTCCCGACAGGGCTCGGCGACCGGCATGGCGGCGGCAACCGACGGCTGGTTTGGGGTGGCTGTTCTGGCTGAGGGTGACACCCCGCTAGCCCGCTCGTTTGCTGGCGGCGACGCGCGCGGTCGCCAGCGCTTGCTGGTCCCGGCGGCACGACATGCGGCCTGCTCGGACGACAGGGTTCGGTGGGGCTGGGGGAGGGTGCCGGTCCTGGCCCGGGCCAACACAGTGGCCGTCTGCGAGGTGGTCGAGATGGTGGACGCCGGCGATCACGAGATCGTTCTGGGACGTGTGGTGCACAGCGTGACGACCCCGGCGGCTCCCCTGGCCTGGCACGACGGGAGATTCGCGACCTGCCTCACTCTGGCTGGATGAGCGGCTCCACGCGCTGCCGGCCGATCAGACAGCGGGTCTGTCACCACCGGAGCCTAGGTTGGAGCCATGACTCACGCACACCACGTCATCGACTACATCGAGCTAGCCGCCCCGGACCTGAGGGCGTCGAAGTCCTTCCACGCCGAGGTCTTCGGGTGGACGTTCAACGACTATGGGCCGCACTATGCGGGCATCCAATCGCCCTCGGGGGACGGTGAGGTCGGTGGGCTCGATGGCGCAGGCACGGCAGGCCCCGGCGCACCGTTGGTCATGATCTACTCCGCAGACCTACCGGCGACATTGGATGCGGTGACTGCCGCGGGTGGAAAGGTCACCATCGAGCCCTTCGACTTTCCGGGCGGACGCCGATTCCACTTCACTGATCCTGGCGGCAACGAGTTGGGGGTCTATGCCCCGCAGTAGCCAACGGTTACAGCGTCCAAACGAGCCTCGAGAGCCGTGGACGTGGCAACCGATCAGGCGAGATTCGTGCCCGCGGTGAGCCGAAGCGGCAAGGTGCCGCATCACTGTGAGGCGCAGAGGGGTTCTCGCGCCAGGGCTGTTGGCGGCCGGGCCTACCGCTCAGCGACTTCTGGAACGCTCAAGGCCTCGAGCGCCGCTGCCGCGGCGTTGCCGTCGCCGTAGGGTTGCCGATCACTGGGGTCAGGCTGCGGCCGAGCGGCCGCCGCGATGAGATCGGGACCAGGCTCAGTGAGCACGTTCCAGCTCAGATCGAGGGTCTCTGGCCACTCGGTTTCTGTCCGGACCGTGGTGCAGGGCACCCGCAACACAAAGGCTTCCTTTTGTAGCCCCCCGGAGTCGGTGATCACGCCACGAGCGGCCAGGACCGCCTCAACCAGATCGGGGTAGGGCAACGGTTCACGCAGCGTCAGCGACCCGCCCTCCAGCGGTATGCCGTGGCGCGTCGCTTGGTCAACGAGCCGAGGATGGGCAAGCAGCACCACAGGATGAGCAACGTGGGCCAATGACTCAAGGATGGCTCGGAGCCGCGCCGGGTCGTCGGTGTTCTCGGCCCGGTGAACAGTCGCAACTGAATAGCCACCGGGCGCCAGCCCAAGGACAGTCCTTGGCTCGAAGTCCCCAGCCTCGCATTTCCGCGCGATACGGTCCCGCGTAGCCAACAGCACGTCGACCATCACGTCACCCACCAAGCGCGCACGCTGGGCTAGCCCCTCACGCTGAAGGTGGTTCATCGCCGTCTGGCTCGGGGCCAGCAGCAGGTCAGCCGCATGGTCGGTCAACACCCGGTTGATCTCCTCGGGCATCGCCCGGTCGAACGACCGCAACCCGGCCTCCAGGTGAGCTACCGGCATACCGATCTTGACTGCCGCCAGCGCCGCCGCCAAGGTCGAGTTGGTGTCGCCGTAGACGACAACCCAGTCCGGGTGCTCAACCGTCAACACCTCGTCAAGGCGGCTGAGCATCTCCGCGGTCTGCTGGCCGTGGCTTCGGCTGCCGACACCGAGGTTCACGTCGGGAGTCGGGATGGCCAGATCAGCGAAGAACACGTCGGACAGGAGCCGGTCGTAGTGCTGGCCGGTGTGCACGATCCGGTGCTCAACTCCCCGTCGCGCACATTCGGCGACAACCGGGGCAAGCTTGACGAACTGCGGCCGGGCGCCGACGACGCTGAGGAGCTTCACGCCTCGCCTCGATCGTTGGGGTCGAACGCCGACCCGTGCAGAACACACAACGACGCCTGGTGGCGGCCACGACACAGTGCTCCGAGTCGGCCGTGGGGCCTCCCGGCCCGTAGCCGGGCCACATCCTCGCCCGGGGGTCGCATACCAGTAGCGTAAGGGTCATGCGTGTGCTCGCTGTGACGACGTGGCTGCCCACCCGCGAGCATCGCAGCACCGGAGCCTTTGTCGTCAAGGACGTGCGCGCGATCGCCGAGCTCGGGCACGAGGTCGCGCTGATTCACCTCGTCGCGCCCGCCGAGATCACCGATCCGGACCGGCGGAACCGGCCGGTCAAGGACGCGCTGAGAGCCCAGGACAGGCGGCTTGAAGGCATCCCCGTCACTCGGCTGCTGATGGCCACCAACAGCCCGCGCCAGATAGCCGCCGCGGGGTCCCGCCTGTCCCGGCTCAGCCGCGGTGCAGATCTCGTGCACACGATGGCGTTCTCAACGCTCTTGGCGATGGCGTGGTGGCGACCGGCGGCCCCGTGGGTGCACACCGAGCACTGGTCCGGACTGACTGCGCCGCACACCCTGCCCCGGACGCAGCAAGCCGCTCTGCCGACACTCCGCCCGCTGCTGCGGCGTCCCGACGTGGTTACGGCAGTCTGTGACCACCTGGCCGAACCGATCCACCGAGTCCGCGGTGATCGGCCAACTGCGGTGGTGCCCTGCATCGTGCCTACGCCGGCTGAGCTCGTGGCCCGCCGCACGGAGGTGTCCGCCGGCTCACCGCGCGAGGTCGCCCTGGTCTTTGTCGGTGCGTTGGTCGACCGAAAGGATCCACTGCTGGCGGTCGATACGGTGGCCGAACTGGCCACGAGAGGCGTGCGGGCCAGACTGCGATTCGTCGGTCAGGGTGTGCTCGCGGACCAGATCGTCCGACGGGCCGAGGAGCTGGGGGTCGGTGATCGCATCGAACTGGTCGGTGCTAAGGATCGAACCGGCGTCCTGGGCGAGCTTGGGGCCGCCGACGTCTTCATCGGGCCGACTCGGGGGGAGAACTTCTTCGTGGCCTGCGCCGAGGCGGTGCAGTCCGGTCGCCCGGTGGTGGTCGGGGCCACGGGGGGCCACGGCGAGTACCTGGACCCACGCGTCGGGATCTCGGTTCAGGACCACGACCCCAGGGCCTACGCTGACGCCGTCGAGGAAGTGCTGACGCGGTGCCACGACATGAGCGCCGAGCAGATCAGCGCCACGATCGGTGACTCCTTCAGTGCCGACGTCGTAGCGGCTGGCTACCAGGGTGTCTACGACAAGGCCATTGCCCGCCACCGTAGCGACGGCGAATAACGGTGCCCGAGGTAGAGATGATCATCGCGGTGCATACACCGCGACGGCCGATTGCCGCAGCGATCGCCAGCGTCGCCCGAGGCAACATGGGCACGGCCGACGACGTACGCGGCCTCAAGGGTCTTCAGCTGCGGGTGGTGTGTCACAACGTCGAGGTCGACACGATCGCGAAGTCGGTGCCGGCCGACCTGCGAGCGTCGGTGCACTGGATGGAACACCATGACGGCATCGCCAGTGCCTCCGGGCCGTTCAACGCCGGGATGCGCGCCAGTGACGCCGAGTTCGTATCGCTGATGGGCTCTGACGACACGCTGCAGCCCGGCGCGGTCGCTGCATGGCTTTCCTTGGCGCGCGCCACAGGAGCCGAGTGCGTGCAGACCCGGCTCGCCATCGGCAGGCGAGCCAGGCCGGTGCCCACCCCACCGGTGCGGCCCACCCGGAGGCTGAGCTCCAGGCTCGCCGACCCGGTGCGTGATCGCCTGAGCTACCGCAGCGCTCCGCTGGGGCTGGTCTCGTCCGCAGCTCGCGAACGGCTCGGGGCCCAGTTGGCACCCGGTGTGCCGGTCGGTGGCGACGTGCCCTACGTGACTCGACTGTGGTGTGAGACGCCGGTCGTGGTGGACAACCGCGGACCGGCATATGTGATCGGTGAGGGGGCCGGTGACCGGGTGACCTTGCGGAAACGGCCCATCGCCGAGGAACTGTTGTTCCTGCGACATCTGCTGGCTTCCGACTGGTTCCTCGCCTATCCGGAGCGGCTGCGCGAGGCTGTTGCCACCAAGCTGTTGCGGATTCACGTTTTCGGCGCCATCTGGAACCGGCCCGACCCGGGTTGGTGGAGCGGTTCGCAGCGATCCGCACTGGCGGTGATCACGGCCGAGGTGTTGGCTGTAGGCGCCGGGGTTGCCGATCCGCTCTCGCGCGCCGACCACGCTGTGATCGACGCGGTTCTGCAGACATCGACTCCGGCCGCGCAGATGATCGAACGTGCAGTGGCGCGTCGGCGGCACGGCCATCCGGCTACGCTCTTCCCCCGGCGTTGGTGGCACTTGATGCACCCCGAGGCGCCCCCACGCTTCATGACCGCCTCATGGTTGGCCGGCCGCACCACGCCGACCCCGAGTCGAGGTCAGGGTCGTCGCTCAGCGATACCAGGGGTGTCCCTGATGCGCGTACCCAGTTGAATGCGTGAGCCTTGTACCCATGATCACCGTTGAATCACTCACCAAGCAGTACGGCGACTTCGCCGCAGTCGATGATGTGACCTTTACTGCCGAGCCAGGCAGGGTCACCGGATTCCTCGGCCCCAATGGAGCCGGCAAGTCAACCGCAATGCGGATGATGGTCGGCCTGACCAAGCCAACCCAGGGGCAGGTCCATATCGGGGGCCGGCAGTTTACCGATATGGAGGACCCCGGACAGTACGTCGGGGTCCTCCTGGATGCCTCGGCACAACACGCGGGCCGCACGGGGAGGGAGACCTTGGCGATCGCGTCTCGCACGATGGGGCTGCCGCGTCGCACCGTGGACCAGATGTTGGAGCGGGTCAGCCTGAGTCCGGAGGAAGCGAGTCGCCGGGTGAAGAACTACTCGCTCGGAATGCGGCAGCGTCTGGGCATCGCCGCTGCGCTGATCGGCGACCCCGAGGTGTTGATCCTTGATGAGCCGGCCAACGGACTCGACCCTGCCGGTATCCGCTGGATGCGTGACCTGCTCCGTGACTACGCCAACAGGGGTGGGACGGTGTTGTTGTCCTCCCATCTCCTCCACGAGATCGAGGTCATCGCCGATGACCTCGTGGTCATCGGCCGGGGCAAGATCGTCGCTCAGGGCACGAAAGCAGAGTTGCTCGCCGGCGCAGGCACCGTGGTGCGGACACCGCATCGAGACACGTTGGCCGCAGCCTTGGCAGAGGCGGACCTGCCGTACACGCTGATGGCCGAGAACGGCTTGCTGGTGGATGCCAGCGCAGCCCAGATCGGCGAGATATCGCTGCAGGCGCGTGTGCCGCTGACCGAGCTCGGCGCCGCCGATGGCGCCGGGCTGGAAGAGATGTTCCTCGACTTGACTGCTGAGACTGCACGAGAAGGAGTTGCGGCATGACCGCTACAACCAAGACCACCGACAGCCCGGCGCGCGACGTCGCCGTGGCAGCGCCCGATCCTGATGCGAAGACTCGGACCACTGACACTCCACGGGGCGCCCGACGACAAAAGCGGATCCCGCTGCACCGGTTGGTGTGGGTGGAAGCGACCAAGATGTTCGACACCCGCGCCGGCTTCTGGCTGCTCGCCGCCATCGGCATCCTCGCCGTCCTGGCGACTGCCTCGGTGATCGCTTTCGCACCGGATGCGGCTATTGCCTACGACTCCTTCGCTCCGGCAGTCGGCATTCCGATGTCGGTCATCCTGCCCATCATCGCGATCTTGTCAGTGACCAGCGAATACGGCCAACGCACAGCGTTGAGCACCTACACGCTGGTGCCGCGCCGCGGTCGGGTGATCTTGGCCAAGGCCATCGTCACCCTCATCATCGGGGTCGTCGGGATGATGGTGGCGCTCGGCGTGGCCGCACTCGGCAACCTCCTCGGGGCAGCGATCACCGGCGTCGACATCGTGTGGGACACCAACGTCCAAGAGCTCGCACAGGTCGTTCTAGCCAATGTCATGGGGATGGCGGTCGGTTTCATGCTGGGTGTTGTGATCCGCAACTCACCAGGAGCGATCGTGGGCTATTTCGTCTACTCGCTGGTGCTGCCTGCGATACTCGGGACGCTCGCTGCGTTCCAAGAGTGGTTCGCAGACCTTCAGCCGTGGGTCGACGTGAACTTCGCGATCAACCGGCTCTTCGAGACGACGATGACCTCTGAGTACTGGTCCCACCTCGGCGTCACGAGCTTGCTCTGGATCGTGCTCCCGTTGGCGATCGGCCTGCGCATCCTGCTGCGCTCGGAAGTCAAGTAGCTCTGCATCGTTCTTCTGGCGCACCTACGCCTCGGTCCGAGCAGGGCGTGCCGATCAGCGCATGGTCGCGGGCCGGCTCCGGAACGCATCACTGGGGCCCACCCCGCAGCTTCATGAGATCACCAGGGCTGGACCGTATCCTCGCCACGTCGGTTTGTCCTCGTCACCCGTCCCCGCGCTAGGAGCATTATGCAGATCGCGGTCATCGCGCTGGGCAAGATCGGGTTGCCGCTCGCGGCCCAGTTCGCCGGCGCCGGCCACGACGTGGTGGGGGTCGACATCGACCCCAGGGTGGTTGACCTGGTCAATGAGGGCCGCGAGCCGTTCCCCGGCGAGGACGGATTGGCGGGGCGGCTGCAGACCCTGGTGCCGGCCGGTCGTCTGCGCGCGACCATGTCGTATGCCGAGGCCATCCCGGGAGCCGACGTCGTGGTGGTGGTCGTGCCGCTCTTCGTCGAGGAGAGCACGGGCGAGCCGGACTTCGGCTGGATGGACGAGGCGACGGCAAGCCTTTCGGAGCATCTCAGCGCAGGAGCGCTGGTGATCTACGAGACCACGTTGCCGGTCGGGACGACGCGCACCCGGTGGAGACCGATGATCGAGGGGATCTCCGGCCTAGTCGAAGGCTCTACCTCAGATGAGACAGGCTTTCACCTTGTGTTCTCTCCCGAGCGCGTCCTGACCGGGCGTGTGTTCGAAGATCTGCGTCGATACCCGAAACTGGTCGGCGGGCTCAGCGCCGCGGGTGTGCACGCCGCCATCGACTTCTACCGGACAGTGCTGACGTTCGACGAACGCCCTGACCTCCGCAGGGCCAACGGGGTATGGAACCTGGGAAGCGCCGAGGCCGCTGAGCTCGCCAAGCTTGCCGAGACAACCTACCGGGACGTCAACATCGGTTTGGCCAACCAGTTCGCCCGGTTCGCTGACATCGCCGGGCTAGACGTTTACGCCGTCATCGAAGCGTGCAACTCTCAGCCGTTCAGCCACCTGCACCAACCGGGTATCGCCGTCGGCGGACACTGCATACCGGTGTATCCGCGTCTCTATCTGGCGGGCGACCCGCACGCCACTGTGGTCTCCGCAGCCCGCGCCGCAAACACCTCCATGCCCGAGTATGCGGTGGCGCGGGTTGAGGAGATGCTCGGATCCCTGGCCGGCCTCCACGTGGCGGTGCTGGGCGCGGCCTACCGCGGGGGAGTCAAGGAGACGGCGTTCTCGGGTGTCTTCGGCACGGTAGAGGCGTTGCAGGCCCGAGGGGCGGAGGTGAGCGTGCACGACCCGATGTACACCGACGCAGAGCTGAGCGACTTGGGCTGGAACCCCTACCACCTGGGCCTGAGCGTCGACGTAGTGATCGTCCAGGCCGATCATCAGGAGTACGCCTCGCTGAGTGCCTCGGACCTACCCGGCGTGCGCCTGGTCATGGATGGTCGCCGGATCACCGAGGCGTCGCGATTCACCGGGGTGGTCCGGTTGACCATCGGCGGCGGCCGCACCACGATCGGATGAGTCGCTGATGATAGTTCCTCGACGCCCGACCCGCCGATGAGCTGGTGGCACGTAGCCCCGGGCATCCTGGGGCTGGCGCTGATCTGGCTTGTCCCGGGGGCCGGCTTCTTACGACTGCTCGGCGTGCGCGGACTTCTGGCGTGGGGTGCCGGGCCGGCAGTGACCTCTGGTCTGGCCGGGGTGGGCGCGATACTGATCGACGGGCTCGGGCTGAGGTGGTCCGTCACCACTTTCGGGCTCGCGATATTGCTGGCCTGGCTGGTCGCCGCTGCTACGGGCCTCTGGTTGGGGACCCTGCGCGCTGCTCCCTCGCGCGTTGCCGGCCAACGACGAATGGCACCCGCAGAGCGCGGCTGGGTGGCGCTGGCTTGGGCATTCGGGGGCAGCGTACTGGCGGGCGGCATGATGGTGGGGATGCGGGCGGCGGATCAGCCTCCGCAGGCCTGGGACGGGGTCTTCCACCTGAACGCAGTCTGGTTCATCCGCGACACTGGCAACGCCTCGAGCATGGGCGGGTTGGCGCCGCTGTATGCCGACACGATCGCTCCCTACTATCCGACCGTCTGGCACTCGATCGTTGCCATCGCTCCCGGATTCGAGCGCGTCACCGAAGCGGCCAACGCCTCCTCGATTGTGCTGGGTTCGGTGATCTGGGTGGGCGGCTTGGTGGCGCTGGCCCGGGTAGTCTGGCCCCGACAGGTGCTCCCGGTCGCGCTGACCCCGCTGTTGGCCTCGACCTATGTGACCTTCCCCGACGTGGCGGTCTCGATGCTGGCGGTGTGGCCCTTTGCGCTGAGCACCGCCTGCCTGCCCGGAACGTTGGCACTGCTCATCAGCGCGCTGCGCAAGGACCTCGGCGCGAGGGGGCATACGGCATACGGGATCGCTGTGACCGCGGCTGCAAGCGGGGTCGGCCTCGCGCATGGCTCCGGTGTGTTCTCGCTGGTGCTGCTCGCGGCTCCGGTGGCCGGGGCGCTCGCCATCCGCCAGGCGATTCGCTCGTGGCGCCGCGGGCATCGTGTCCCGGTGTTCCTCACGGCGGTTGTTCTCCTGGTCGGCGGGAGCGTAGCGGCTACCGCAGTGCTGACCTCGCCGCCGGTGGCCTCGATCATCAACTACCAGCGGGGCGGGCAAGACAGCTACCTCCCGGGCCTGTGGGCGCTGTTGATCGACCATCCGCTGATCTACGTCTACGACGTGCGCGCGGTCAATGTCGGGGTCACCGTGTTGGTCCTCCTGGGCGTGGGGGTGTGTTTGTGGACCCGACATGCTCGCTGGCTGGTCGTCGCGCTGGTCGTCTGTGCCGGACTCACCCTGCTTGCGGCCGGCCCACCGGAGAACCCGCTTCGGGTGCTGTCCGGCCTCTGGTACACCCAGGCCTCGCGGATCAACCAGATCCTGCTCATCCCGGCGATCATGCTGGCCGCGGGCGGAGGGGCGTGGCTCGTCGGGAGGGTCAGTCGCGGTCCGGTGATTCCACCGGCAGCGGCCACGGCTGCACTCGTGCTGGCGATCGGATCGCTGACCTTCGGGTTCCGTTGGCCGATGCATACCCAGGTGATGGCCTCGACCTATTCGACGTGGCCGATTGCGTGGGGGACGATGCTCGAAGAAGACGAGATAGCGATGGTCGACCGGGCCGCCACGACGCTTCCGGACGATGCGGTGGTGCTGGGGGAGCCCACCGCCGGGCTCCCGTTCCTGCTCGCTCGCAGCGACGTCGAGGTTGTCTATCCGCAGCTGACGCCGATATCCGGCTCACCGGATCGGTTGCTACTCGCCCGCAGCTTTGACCGATGGCGCACTGAGCCAGCGGTCTGCGAAGCGGTCCGCGCTCTCGGCATTACTCACGTGTATGCGGATACTCTGACCTTCGCCGAAGGTGCCAAGTGGGAAGAGGAGACGCCTGGTCTGCGCAACATCACGCTGGACGAAGAGTCCTTTGAGTTCGTGGACTCCGGCGGTCAGGCCTCGCTCTGGCGCTTCACCGGGTGCGACGAACGTTGATGCCTCCCTATTGGGGCGGAAAGTCGGGCGGAGGCGCGAAAGTCAGGCAGGTGGTCGGAAGCTCTGGGCTCCACCCGCCCTCCTCTACCTGAGTCAGTGTCGTTGGGTCCGACTCTGCAAAGAACGCGCGATTCTGACCACAGTCACGGGGCAGATTTCCGTTGCTCGTGGTGACCACGATCGCCTCGAACAGGCGATGGGGAATCGGTGCTTCGAATGACTCCGAGGCGACCCCGTCAGGATCCGGGCCAGTGGTGACAAAGAGAATCCGCTGCGGTTCGTCAGTGTCAGGCAAGACACCGTAGACCAAGACTTGCATCCGGTCGTCCGGCGATAGGCCATAGGTCTCGGCATTGCCGGTGACCGACCAGGCACCCATCTCGTTCTCAACAAGCTGCGCGCTCAGCGCTGGCCGGTCCGCCGTCTCGGTGACCGTGAGTGTTGCTGCGTCGAGCGCCTTCGCGACCGCGGAGAAGAGTATCCATACTGAGGCGGCCAGAAGCACGAGTCGGATGATGCGGATCGGTTGACCTTGGAGCTTCCACACACGCGAATGGTGTGTGATGCTCATCGCCACCAACGCGAACACGACCGCCACAAACACCATCTCCAGTAAGCCCTGAACCATGAGCGGGTCGTTGCGCATGATCCGAGCCACGCCACCGGTGTATCCGCCGATGGCCGTGAGTAGACCAGTAAGAACGACGATGCCTCCGGTGAGCTTGGCGGCCAGGCCGGTAAATGCGTGGTCCGTTTCGGCGCGCTCTCGCTCGAGTGTCTCTGCATCGCCCTGGATGATTTCCTGCGCCATCGTGGTCTCCTCGGGTCGCGACCCCCGACCGACCGGCGTCATCATGGCGGTTGCGGGTGACTGTGAGAGCCGACAGGCGGCATGGTGATACCTAGCCCATGGTGGTGACCGACAATGCGCGGCGTGCTCACCGACATCGTCGGCTGATCAGTGGGCGTGCCAGATGCCGCGCTCGATCATGATGTCCTTGAGCACATCGGCTCGGTCGGTGACCAGACCGTCGACACCTTGGTCGAGCAGGTGACGCATCATGGCAGGATCATTGATCGTCCACACATGCACGACCAGCCCGGCGCGATGTGCCGCAGCGAGCGACGATGTGGTGACGATCGGTATGCCGTACTGTGCGGTGGGCACCTGCAGCGCGTCCACGCCGCGCAGGCCTCGGCTCAGCATCGGCGCGCCGAGCCAGCGCGGCAAGGCGGCGCCGGTCACGAAGTTGGCCCCGAGGATCTGACCGGCCGAGGTCGCCACCGGGGCACTGAGCTGACGCACCACGGCACGGCGACGCCGATCCGAGAACGAGCTGATGCATACCCGGTGGTGCGCGCCGGCCCGTTCGATGGCGGCGACGGTCGGCCATACCGCCGAATCGGCTTTGACGTCGATGTTGACGCGCAGGTCCGGCCAGGTGCCCAGCAGCTCATCAACCCGTGGGATCGGCTCACGGTGCTTGATCCGGGCCCGAGCGACCTGAGCCCACGGCAGGTCGGCGATCGCACCGACCGAGTCGGTCACCCTGTCCAAGGTGGCGTCATGCACGGCGACAGCCACCCCGTCGGCGGTGGCATGGGTATCGGTCTCGACGTAGCGGTAGCCAAGGTCGACGGCGGCCGCAAACGCCGCCATCGAGTTCTCCACTCCGTCGAGGGAGAACCCGCGATGGGCCATCGGGATCGGACCGGGGTGGTCTAGATAAGGCTGTCGGGGCCGCCCACGGGCGCTCATCTATCCACCAGGCCGAAATGCTGACCCCACCGAGTCCAGCGCTCCCTCGGTGGCCGGCACTCGGCCCGACTTGACCGCCTTGAGCAACAGGCCATGGTCCCGCTCAGTCTGATCAGCGTAGGCGGCAGCGAACTGGGCCATGGCGCGGTCGACGTTGTCGCCCTTGCCGACGTAGCCGGCGATCATCGAGGCTCCACTGGTGCGGGCGTGTCCCTTGGCGAGCAGATGCCCCACGATGCCGGCGTAGTCGGCGAGCGCGTCTGAGTCCATCGAGTCAAGCGGCACTGTGCCCTTCATGTTGCGGAACTGACGCACGTAGTACTGGCGGTTGTCGACCGTTGCCCAGCCGAGCAGCGGATCGCTGACGGTCTGGAGAGCCTGCTGGTATTCGACCACCCGTTGGCCTTGGTGTTCGTGCCAGGCGGAGTCACCATGCACGTACTGGGCGAGGACGGATCGGCGGGCCTGTTTCATCTGCAAGAACACGACGTCGTCGGGACTGCTGCCCTCCAGGAGGATCACGTAGGCACGCAATCCGACGCTGCCGACGCCGACGACCTTGTGGGCCATGTCTTGAATCGTGTAGCCGCCGAGCATCCGGGCCCACTGCGGGGCGATCGTGTCCATATACCGATCCAGCGAGGAGCCGATCAGGTCTGCCTTCCGGTCGGTTACTCGCACGATCAGCGGCGGCTCCTCCACGATGCGACGTTCGTCCGCGTCCTGCCGCGTGAACTTAGGCAACGCCCGGTCACTGGTGCGCTTCTTCGCCCGCTTCACCGACCGTTTGATCTCCTTGCGCAAGGATTTCTCGGTGGCGCTCTCATGCAGCCGCCCGACGTCCAACCTGTTGAAAGAGCGTCGCAGCAGCGGCTCTCCGGCCAGAAAACGCACCTCGTCTCGGTAGGCCCGAACGCAGGACTTCACCGCGTCCGAGCACTCCTGCTCGCTCGCACCGTTCTCCCGGCCGGCCACGTGCAACGAAGCCACCAGCCGGCGCAGATCCCACTCCCAACCCCCGGGGTGTGCTTCGTCGAAGTCGTTCAGGTCCAACACCAGCTCGCCCTCAGGGGAGCCGTAGAAGCCGAAGTTGCCGAGGTGAGCATCTCCGCAGATCACCGGCTGGATTCCGGTCGAGGCCACATGCGCCACATCCCAGGCCATGACGACCGCGGTCCCTCGCAGGAAGCCATAGGGGGAGGAGATCATCCGGCCAACCCGGACCGGGACCAACTCATCCACCCGACCTCGGTGAGAGGCATTGAGCAGCGTGATCGGGTCGGGGCGATCGGCCGGGACCTCCCACCCGCCCAGGGATCGACGCGGAACCTGTTTGCGCAGACCCTTGCCCATCGCGAAGCGTTCAGCGCGCGACGTCGTCGCTTGGCGCAAGGAGGAGAACGACGAACTATCGGCACTGGCCAGGACTTGGTGGCCGTTGGGGGTGGCGGTGGCGCTCACGTCTTCCTCCTGTGCTCACTTCCGGCCCGGCCGGTATTGCGGGCCGCCCCAAACCTACCGGGCAGCGCGGTGCCGCGGGCTACAGTGGCAGGGTCAGTCTCACCCCGCCTAACTCGGAGGAACACGCGTGTGCGGTATAGCCGCTGTCTTTGACTTCGACCCTACGACGGCTCGCGCGCACGGGAACCGACAGTTGGGCGAGTTCATGCTCGGCCAGCTCGTTCACCGGGGGCCGGACGGTTCTGGCAGCCAGGAGGTGGGCGCCCGGGTGTGGCTGGGCCACACGCGCCTGTCCATCGTTGATCTGGCTGGCGGCCAGCAACCTCTCTGCCTGAACGGTGCGTGGGCCGTCGTCAACGGCGAGATCTACAACCACGCCGACCTCCGAGCACGACTGGGCGGTCCTTTCGTCACTCAGTCCGACTCCGAGATCGTCTTACACCTGGTGACGAAGCACGGCCCCGGCTCAGTCCACGACATGAAGGGAATGTACGCCTTCGCCTTGGCCGCCCGCGACGGGACGCTCGTCTTAGCGCGCGATCCGCTCGGGGTCAAGCCGCTCTACTGGGCTCGCTGGGAGCATCGGCTGCTCGTGGCCTCCGAGTTGGGCGCTTTTCCGGAGCAGGCGCGCGGCCACGTCGAGGAGTTCCCCCCGGGCCACTACTGGACGTCAACTGAGGGCCTCGTCTCATTCGTGGACCTACGGGCTCATCCGTTGGGTGACGATGATCCCCGGGAGCCGATGTTCGACGACAAACGATCCGCCCGCGCGCACATCAGGAAGACCCTGGTCGCTGCTGTCGCCGCGCGGATGATGGGCGACGTTCCGGTCGGGGTTTTCCTGTCTGGGGGACTGGACTCCAGCATCGTGGCTGCGATCATGGCGCGCGAGAACTCTGGCGACCAGCCCATTCACTCCTTTGCCGCTGGCGTGGAAGGCAGCGGCGACCTAGCGGCTGCACGCCTCGTGGCCAAGCGTCTGGGATTGTGCCACCACGAGCGGATCTACTCCGACGAAGAGGTGATCGCAGCCTTACCGGCGGTGGTGCGCAGCACAGAGTCCTACGAGCCGTCGCTGGTTCGCAGCGCGGTGCCCAACTACCTCTTGGCACAGCTGGCTGCTCAACACGTGAAGGTTGTCTTGACGGGGGAGGGTGCCGACGAGCTCTTCGCCGGTTACCACCACATGCGCGGCATGGACGCCGCGGAGCTGCACGAAGCGTTGATTGATGGCGTTGAGGTGTTGCACCACCTCAACCTGCAGCGTTGTGACCGGGTGACGATGGCCCATGGGCTCGAAGCCAGGGTCCCGTTTCTGGCCCGAGAGATGCTCGACGTGGCCGGTCGCGTGCCGGCCGAGTGGAAACTGTTGGGTGGGGACGGGCAGGAGAAGGCCCTGCTGCGCGAAGCGTTCGAAGGCTGGCTACCGCCGGAGATCCTGTGGCGGCGCAAGGAGCAGTTCGGCGACGGCTCCGGCACTGCCGACGTGATGGTTCGGCAGGCGGCGTCGTTCGTGCCCGATGAGGACTGGTCGTCGGTGCGGGTCGAGGGGTTGCCGAGGGCGCGTTCGCGTGAGGAACTGGGATATCAGCGGATTTTCGCCGAACGGCTGGGTGGCATCCGGGCGGGGCGGGTGCTCGGTCGTTTCGCCACCCCCTAGGTCACCCAACCGCAGAACACCCACGCTGCCTTGAGCTCGCCACCACTGGTCAGCTGCGCCGCCATGACCTGCCCTCTGGGGGAACGGGTGAGCGTATGCCGGTCGGGCCGAAGGCGGGAGCCCCACCTAGCCATTGCCTGGTAGCCGCGGCGCCAAGGAACTTCGTCGGGAAGGGGGCGCTCGCCGCTCGACGCAGCAGTGCGGCCTCCGGCAGCGGCTGATGACTGGCCAGCACGACCAGGTTACCGAAGCGTCGCCCGCTGAAGACCTCCTTCAAGGCAATGAGGCCGACCTGCGCAAATGTTGTGGCTAGCGTGGCCACGAGGCCGCGGGCATGCCGCAGGCCGGGCTGATCACAGGTGTTCAGGGCCAGCAGACCGTCACCAACCAGCACCCTGGCCACCTGTTCGGTGAAGGCGGCGCCGAGCAGCTCACCGGGCACGCGGCCACCTTCGAAAGCGTCTACCACGACCACGTCCGCACTGGCGTCGCGCAGGACTGCCACCCCGGCCAGGCCGTCGATCGCTCGAACCCGGATCGAGTGCCGACGTGGTAGAGGCACCTTCTCGCGCACCGCTGTGGTGAGCTCGACATCGGGCTCCAGGACGATCTGTGGCGAGCCGGGTCGAGTGTGCTCGATGTATCGCGGCAGGGTCAGTCCGGCGCCGCCGACGTGGGTCACCCGCAGCGGACCCTGCGCCAGCACGTCGAGGGCCATGGCCACGTGCTGCACGTACTCAAAGGTCAGGAGGCCGGGGTCGTCGAGGTCGACGTAGGACTGCGGGTGACCGTCGCGTGCGATTGCATACCCGCCGCGCTCGTCGCGGCTTATGTCAAAGGACATCGGCGGCTCGTCGAATCGCTGGCTCGCTGACCTCGGCCTAGATGTCGCGGAAGGTCTGGATACCAGCCCCGAGCGCGTTCAACCGAGCGGCCAGGTCCTCATACCCGCGGTTGATGACATAGACGTTGCGCAGCACGGATACGCCGGGAGCAGCGAGCATGGCGAGCAGGATCACCACGCCCGGTCGCAGCGCAGGCGGGCACATGATCTCTCCGGCTCGCCACTTGGTAGGTCCTTCGATCATCACCCGGTGTGGGTCCATCAGGTGTACCCGTGCACCGAGGGTCGTGAGCTCGGTGAGATAGATCGCGCGGTTCTCGTACACCCAGTCATGGATCAGCGAGGATCCTTCTGCGCAGGCAGCGATGATGGCGAAGAACGGCAGATTGTCGATATTGAGACCGGGGAAGGGCAACGGGTGGATCTTGTCCAGCGGCGCATGCAACGGCCCTGGATCGGTACGCAGGTCCACCAGACGCGTGTGACCGTTGTCCGAGGTGTATTCCTCGCTCAGGGTGTAGCGCAACCCCATCGTGTCCAGGACGGCCAACTCGATCTCCATGAACTCGATCGGCACACGCTTGATCGAGATCTCGCTGCCAGTGACCACCGCGGCCGCCAGCAGGCTCATGGCTTCGATGGGGTCCTCCGAGGGCGAGTACTCGATGTCCTTGTCGATGTGCTCGACGCCACGGATGGTCAAGGTGGTGGTGCCCAATCCATCGATCTGCACGCCGAGCTGCTGGAGGAACACGCAGAGGTCTTGGACCATGTAGTTCGACGAAGCGTTCCGGATCGTCGTCTGGCCGGTGTACCGGGCCGCGGCCAGCAAGACATTCTCGGTCACGGTGTCACCGCGTTCAGTGAGCACGATCGCCTTTTGCGGCCAACGGTTCTTGTCGATCGTGGCGTTGTAGGCGCCCTCGGTCGCCACGACGTTCACACCGAACTGGCGCAACGCAATCATGTGCGGCTCGACCGTGCGTGTTCCCAGATCGCACCCTCCGGCATAGGGGAGCTCGAAGTGCTCCAACTCGTGCATCAACGGACCGAGGAACATGATGATGGTGCGGGTCCGACGGGCAGCAGCCTCGTCCATCCCGGCCAGATCGAGAGTCGCCGGCGGCACGATCTCCAGGTCGGAACTCTCCGGGAGCCACCGGATCTTGAAACCGATGCTTGTCAGCACCTCGGTGATCCGGTTGACCTCCTCGATCCGAGCGAGGTTGCGCAGCGTTGTCCGGCCCTTGTTGAGCAAGGAGGCGCAGAGCAGGGCGACCGCTGCGTTCTTGGAGGTGCGTACGTCGATCTCGCCTGACAGCTTGACGCCACCGGTGATCCGCAGGTTTTGCGGCAGCGCGCTGCCGACCGAGACGATCTCGGAGTCGAGGCTCTCGCCGATGCGGGCCAGCATCTCCAGGGATAGGTTCTGCTTGCCCTGCTCGATGCGGGCCACGGCGCTTTGGCTCGTATTCAGCAATCCGGCCAACTCGGATTGGGTCAGGGCTTTGTGTCGGCGGGCGTCACGGATGAGGGTCCCGATCCGGGACAGGTAGGGCTCGGTCATGAGTCAAGAGCCTAGATCATATGTGAGATATCACCGAAATCTGGCGTGTCGCTGCGCGTCGAGTAGCTGGCTGATGAGTGGTGCCAGCAAGTCACACTGCCACCGTCGTGCACCGAGCCTTGTCAACGCCTCTGTGACTGCCTCGGGGTTGACCTCAGCTGGCGGGTCCCACAGGAGGATTCGCAACGCCTCGGGAGCGACCAAGTTCTCGACCGGGATCTCGACACGTTCGCTGATCTCGGCGAGGCCAGCCCGAGCAGCGGTCAGTCGCTCCGCGGCTTCGGGCGAGCGATCGGCCCAGGACCGCGGTGGTGGCGGACCGGTGGCGCGACGGGACTTCGCGGGTAGGTCAGTTTCAGCCAAGCCCTGCGCTCGCTCGATCGCCGACAACCAGGCAGCCTTGTGTCGGCGCAGGCCCTGGTTGGAACGGCGTGCCCGAGTAGGGCTGGCGTCAGGCGTTCCGGTCAGCAATGCGGCTTCTTCGTTCGGGCCGCGGTGGGCTAAGTCGATCAGCGTCGAATCGGGCAGGATCTTCCCCGGAGTGACATCGCGTTGCTGCGCAATCTCCTCGCGAGCCTCCCAGAGCGACTGCAACCGGGCCAAGGCACGGCGACTGCGAAGCTTGCTGGTGCCGGTCACTCGTCGCCACGGGTCGACTTTGGCCTTGGGCCCGGTGAAGGCCGTCAGGTGAGCAAACTCCTGCTGGGCCCATTCCAGCTTCCCCTGTTCCCGCAGATCTCGGGCCATCCGATCTCTGAGCGGGACGAGCAACTCCACGTCGAGAGCTGCGTAGTTCAACCATGCGCGTGGCAATGGGCGTGTCGACCAGTCGACGGCCGAATGCTCCTTGACCAAGGTGATTCCGAGGTAGTACTCCAACACTGAGGACAGGCCGGCCCTGGGCAGGCCGGCCAGTCGAGCGCCAAGCTCGGTGTCGAACAGGCGCCGTGGTCTCATCCCGAGAGCGGCGAGACAGGGGATGTCTTGGGTGGCGGCGTGTAGCACCCACTCGGTGTCGGCGAGCACCTCGTCGAGGCGGGAAAGATCGGGACAACCCACCGGGTCGATCAGATGAGTGCCGCTACCCTCACGGCGCAGCTGCACCAAGTAGGCGTCCTGCCCGTAGCGGTATCCCGATGCCCGCTCGGCGTCCAGAGCAACTGGACCGGTGCCTTGGGAGATGTCCGCGATGACCTGGCTCAGACCGGCCTCATCGAAGACCACCTCGGGCACGCCGTGAATCGGCGTCTGCAGAACGTCGAAGACCTCGGGAGCCGCCTGCTCAGTGGGCTCAGGGCCGAGATGGTCCGCGTGGGTCGCCTTGCCGTCGTCCACCGGTCAGCGACGGATTCCTGGCAAGGCGATGACACCCTCGGGCAGGGGTGGGAGGCCGGACATCACGCACAGCAGATCACCCCACGCCTGCAGGTGGCCAGCGAGATCTGTCGGCTCGTTCAGCACCGGCGTCCAGGATGCCCGGATCTCCAGGTCCACGTTGGTCTCACGATCTGCGAGTGCGCCAAAACTCACCGACGTTACGCTGGTGACAGTGCCGGCCTGGGCCGCCCAGGCCAACGACCGGGCCTCCAGCGCCTCGGTCAACCACGACCATCCCACCTCGCCGGCTAACGGATCGGCCCCTACCTCGGGCTCCATCGTGGTCTTGGCATAGGTCACCGCGCGCCAGACGCCTTCCCAGGGGTCGGGGCCCTGAGGGTCGAACAGAAGAACGAACCGGCCGACACCTATCGGCTCATCGGCCGGGTCCTGGGTGGGGAGGACCTCACCGGCCACCGCGACGGAATGGGGCGCGAGCCGGGTGGGTGCCGGGACCTCCTCGATCGCGAGCTCGGGACGAAGCGGGGCCGAGCGCAGAGCCGTGAGCGCGTCAGCGAAGATTCCGACATCCGCCGACGAGCCTACGGTGGGGGCACGATGCCCGTTCGGTATGCGACTAGCCACCTGGTCAGCGTAGGCGGCACGCTGGCCCGCGGGCAGCACCGAAACGCCGCCGCCTCATGGCGAACCATCGGCGGCCGGTGACGCGGACTCCGAGCGTGGGAGGATTCGACCGTGGATACGGCCCCCATCCAGGATCTTTCGCAGAGTTCTTTGCTGATCGCTGCTCGTGGAGGGCGAGCTGCGCATACCCCCGTCTGGTTCATGCGACAGGCGGGCCGCTCCCTGCCCGAGTATCGTTCGCTGCGCGAGGGCACCTCAATGCTCGCCGCCTGTCGGACACCCGACCTGGTCACTGAGATCACGCTTCAGCCGGTGCGACGACATGGGGTGGACGCCGCCATCCTGTTCAGCGATATCGTCGTCCCACTTCAGGCCGCCGGAGTCGACGTCGAGATCGTCGCCGGGGTGGGTCCGGTGATCGCGGACCCGATCCGTTCTCGCGCGGACCTGGCCCGTATCGCCGAGCTGACACCGGACATGATCGGCGACATCGCGACCTCGGTACGCCAACTGGTCGCCGAGCTCGGGACGACGCCGCTCATCGGCTTCGCGGGGGCGCCGTTCACGCTCGCTTCCTACCTGATCGAGGGTGGGCCGTCGAAGAACCATGAGCGCACCAAAGCACTGATGCATGGGGAGCCGGACCTGTGGAATGCGCTGTGTGCCCGTCTGGCCCAGATCTCGGCTCAGTTCTTGCGCGTGCAGGTGCACGCAGGCGCAAGCGCGGTGCAGCTGTTTGACTCCTGGGCCGGCTTTCTCTCCCGCCGTGACTATGTGCGCTTCGTGGAGCCACATTCACGGACTGTTCTAGCGGCGGTCGGTGAACTGGGCATTCCGCGGATCCACTTCGGCGTCGGCACCTCTGAGCTCCTGGTGGATATGGCCTCCGCCGGAGCGGAGGTCATCGGCGTGGACTATCGGACCGACCTCGGCGAGGCGATCGCGCGCACCGGGGGAAGGTGCGCCGTCCAGGGGAATCTGGATCCCGCCGTGCTGTTTGCCCCCTGGCAGGTCATCGAGGGCGAGGTCAGCCGCATCCTGGGTGAGGCGACGGCGGCACCCGGACACATCTTCAACCTGGGACATGGCGTTCTGCCGCAGACGGATCCGGACGTGTTGACCCGACTCGTCGACCTCGTGCACCAACGGTCGGGAGCGTGACTCACACCACATTGGGGAACTCAACAGGCTAAACTGCTGGGTTGTCGGCGCCGCCGGCGAGCAGAGCCTGTCCCAAGACGAGGTGAGCCATGTCCGATAGTCCGTCGAATACCGGGTCCTCGAAGGACCCACACTCGCACCCATCCAAGCACCCCGCAATGTCGAACGCGGCTGAACGAACGAAGGCCGCGGCCAGCAGGACCGCCGAGACCGTCCGCGAGATCAACTACCCCCACGGCATCCACCCGGCTCTCGTGCCCGGGGTCTCGATCGAGGACCAGCGGGTCCGCTACGGCACCGACAAGGTTGTCTTCGGCGTCACGGCCGCCGTGATCGTGGCCTTCATCATCTGGGGCACGACCAACACCGAGGGGCTGACGTCCGCGTCGGACACGGCGTTGACGTGGGTGGTGAACAACGTTGGTTGGCTCTTCAACATCTTCGCGATCGTCGCGGTGGTGTTCATGCTCATCGTCGGGTTCTCTCGGTTCGGCAAGATCAAACTGGGGTTGGACGACGAGAAACCGGAGTACAACCGGGCTTCATGGTTGGCTATGTTGTTCAGCGCCGGTATGGGAATCGGACTGCTCTTCTTCGGCTCCTATGAGCCGATGACCTACTTCCTGGCGCCACCGCCCAACACTGTGGAGCCCGAGACTATCGAGGCCATGCACACAGCGTTGGCTCAGACCACGTACCACTGGGGTCTGAACGCGTGGGCCATGTATGCCGTCGTGGGTGGGGCTATCGCCTACGGCGCCTATCGCCGCGGACGCGTACCGCTGATGTCCAGCATCCTGGAGCCGTTGTTCGGGGCCAAGCATTCACGTGGTGCAGCGGGCAAGGTGATCGACATCTTCGCCATCATCGCCACCCTGTTCGGCACCGCGGTCAGCCTGGGCATCGGCGCCCTCCAGATCGGGCGAGGAGTCGAGATCGTCGGCGGCGTCGGACCGTTGGGCAACGCAGCGATCATCGGGATCATCTGTGTGCTGACCATCGCCTTCATCGCCTCGGCAGTCAGCGGCATCGGCAAAGGTATCCAGTGGCTGTCCAACACGAACATGATCCTGGCCGGCCTGCTGGGCTTGTTCATCTTTATCGGTGGGCCAACCTTGTTCCTGCTCAACTTCGTGCCGTCAGCCTTGATCGAGTACCTCAAAGACTTGCCGCAGATGCTGGGCCGCTCTTCCTCACGGGGCGACGAGGCCGCAGACTTCGTGAACGCCTGGACGGTCTTCTACTGGGCATGGTGGATCTCATGGACCCCCTTCGTCGGCATCTTCATCGCTCGCATCTCGCGCGGCCGGACGTTGCGCGAGTTCGTGACCGTGGTGCTTCTGGCTCCCACACTGGTCTGCTTCTTGGCCTTCGCGATCTCCGGTGGCACCGCCATGAAACTACAGATGGACGGCGAGGCCGATATTGGCGGCGCAGAATCTCCGCAGGACATGCTCTTCTTGATGCTGGACGCACTGCCGGCCAGCGGAGTCACCTCGGTGGTCGTCATGTTCATGTTGGCGATCTTCTTTATCACCAGCGCGGACTCCGGCTCCTTGGTGATGGGCATGTTGTCACAACGCGGCAAGGCCGTGCCGGACACCCCGGTGATCATCTTCTGGGGGATGTGCCTCGCCGGGATTGCGATCGTCATGTTGCTCATCGGTGGTGACCAAGCCTTGGACGGGTTGCAGAACCTGGTCATTGTCTCAGCAGTGCCGTTTGCGCTGGTGCTGTTCATGATGCTCTTCGCATTCGCCAAGGACCTCAAGACAGATCCGATGATGATCCGACACCGCTACAGCGAGAAGGCGGTCGATGAAGCTGTGCAGTCCGGGGTGCGCACTCACGGTGACGATTTCGGCATCTCGGTCAACAAGGCCGCTGACGGTCGAGGGGCTGGACATGATTTCGACTCCGGCTCGAAGACCTACACCTCCTGGTATCAGCGGCACGACGAGGACGGCAATCCGATTGACTACGAGTACCAGTCGGGCAGCTTCTCCACTCCCGCGTCTGAGTCGGTGCACGAGGACGAGAGCGTCCGCACCATGGTGGATGAGGAAGCAGAGGCAGAACGCGAGCCGGCCCGCCGAATCCAGTAGTCGGGGAGTCGCCGCAGTTGAGAGAACGCGGTAAGTGAGAAGGCACTGCGTCGTCGTCGGCGCCGGAATCAGTGGGCTGACGACGGCGTGGCACCTCAGTAGTCGGTATCCGCGGATCCAGGTGACCGTCGTGGACTCGACCGATCGCGTCGGCGGCAAGATTGCCGCCGACGCGATCGGTGATCTGGAGGAGATAGACACTGGGGCTGAGTCAGTCCTCGCCCGTCGCCCAGAGGCGCTTGATCTCGTCGAGGAAGTCGGTCTTGGACCAGATCTCGTGCACCCCGCCATGTCGACCGCCTCGATCTGGAGTAGAGGATCGCTGTGGCCGATGCCGGCACGGACCCTGCTCGGCATACCGAGTGACCCGAAGACACTGGTGGGGTTGCTGACCGAACCCGAAGTCCAGCGCGCCCGGCATGAGGTGATATCGGACCAGAACGTCCCGGCAGGAGGCGCTGCGGTCACCCCGGCGGACGAGAGCGAAGACGTCTCCATTGGTGACCTGGTGGCAGGACGGCTTGGCGACGCGGTGCTCGATCGACTCGTCGAGCCGCTGCTGGGTGGGGTCTATGCCGGTCACGCGCGGAAGATCTCGGCAGCTGCTGCGCTGCCGCCGGCGTTCGACGCGTACCGCAGCGGAGCTTCGTTGGTCCACACCGCGGCCCGCGCACTGACCCCGGTTGGCGATGCTGCGCCATCACCGGTGTTTGCCGGTCTAAGCGGGGGACTGCACCGACTTCCGTCAACGCTGGGTGTGCGGCTGCGTGAGCGTGGGGTGGATCTGCGGGGCGGGGTGACTGTGCGCTCCGTGCGTCGAGAGGGCGCCCGCTTTGCTGTTGTCTGGGGCCCGGTGCCCTCCCCGGAAACCATCGACGCCGACCTCGTGGTGCTGGCCACCCCCGCCCCGGCCACCGGCCGCTTACTCCAGGTCGTCGCGCCGGGTGCTGCGCGCATCCTGGCGGGAGTCGAGATGGCCTCGATGGCCATCGTCAGCCTGGCCTTCACCTCGAGCCTGCTCGGTGAGCTTCCGGGGTCCGGGGTCCTGGTGCCTCCGATCGAAGGTCTCAGCGTCAAAGCAGCGACATTCAGCTCCAACAAATGGGACTGGGTGGCCCGTGCTGGTGCGGCGCGTGGGCCGGCCGGTGAAGATCTCACATTCATCCGCGCCTCCGTCGGCCGACATCACGAAACTCAGGCGCTGCGCGGCTCCGATAGTGACCTCATACCGATCGTGCTGCACGATCTGCGCCAGATGGGATTGGCCCTGCCGCAGCCGGTGGCGTGGCAGGTCAAACGCTGGGGTGGTGCCTTGCCGCAGTATGCGCTGGGCCACCGGGCCAAGATCGCCGATATCGTCAGTTCGGTCAGTGCGGTCCCCGGGCTCTCGGTGTGCGGAGCAACGTACGAGGGGGTGGGCGTCCCTGCCTGCATTGCCTCGGGGCGCGCGGCTGCCGAGCAGGTCGCTGCGTCACAATAGGAGGTATGACCACCCCCGACAGCGATCCTTCCCATCCGACGCCGGAGACCGTCGAGGCGATCAACGACGGCATCCGCTACGCCATGTACTCGGTTTTTCGATTCACCCAGCCGCTCCCGACGGATCGATCCGGGCTCGCGGATGAGCTTGCGGCAGTCGTGCAGGATCTGGAGGAGTCCGGGGTCGTCGTGCGCGGCTTCTACGACGTCTCGGGGCTGAGAGCCGATGCCGACCTCATGATCTGGTGGCACGCGGCAACGGTAGAGGCGGTGCAGTCGGCCTACCAGCGTTTCCGTCGCACGGCGCTCGGCCAGCACACCGAACCTGTCTGGTCACAGGTCGCTCTACACCGCCCGGCCGAGTTCAACAAGGGTCACGTGCCGGCTTTCCTAGCTGGTGAGGAGCCACGCGGATATCTGTGCGTCTACCCGTTCGTGCGCTCGTATGAGTGGTACGTCATGGATGAAGGCGAACGTAAGGCGATGCTGCGTGAGCACGGCCTTGCCGCTCGCGACTACGGGGACGTGCGAGCAAACACGCTGTCATCATTTGCGCTGGGTGACTACGAGTGGATCTTGGCCTTCGAAGCCGACGAACTGCATCGGATCGTTGACCTGATGCGGGCCCTGCGTGACACTCGCGCCCGGCTACATGTGCGCGAAGAAATCCCGTTCTACACCGGTCCCAAGGTCACTACCGCACAGCTCGTCGCCTCTGCCCCCTAATTTCGCTGAGCGGGAACATGCGGCCCACGTGCCAAGGTTGAGCGTGGAGTTGAGCTTATGAACCCGGTTCGAGCACGAAGTTCCGAACTATTCGGCTGCCTCCAGCGTGACGCTGATCGAGTTGATGCAGTAACGCTGGTCGGTTGGGGTGTCATAGCCCTCGCCCTCGAAGACGTGACCGAGATGTGATCCGCAGTTGGCGCAACGCACCTCGGTTCTGGTCCGCCCGAAGGACCGGTCCTTGACATACTCGACGCTGTCCCCGGCTAGTGGAGAGTAGAACGAAGGCCAACCGCAGTGGCTTTCGAACTTGGCGTCGCTCCGGAAGAGTTCGCTGCCGCATGCGCGGCAGTTGTATACGCCCTCGGTGGTGGTGTTGGTGTACTCACCCACAAAGGGGCGCTCGGTGCCGGCTTTGCGTAGCACGTCGTACTCAGCCGGGCTCAGCTGCTCACGCCATTCCTTCTCGGATCTCATCACCGGATAGTCTTCCCGCTCTGTGTCCTTCATACCCACGATCAACACCTTTGTTGTTGCTGATCTTCCCGATCATGGTTGACAGACGGCCGTGGCGGTTGGCATCGGCCAGGGGTAACGTGCTGAGTATGGCCAAGCCCGTAACGCTGGAGGTGCCGGGGCTGGACGGGTCGGAGCGATCAGTGCGGCTCACGAGCCCGGATCGGGTGCTGTGGCCTGCTCACACGACGGGTGCGGCCATCACCAAGGCCGACCTCGCGGCATACATCGTCGCGGTGGGGACGGGCTTGCTGGCAGCGCTGGGCGATCGCCCGGTGACGTTGCAACGGTTCCCGACGGGAATCACGGGGGAGGAGTTCTACTCCAAGAATCCGCCGCGGGGCGTGCCGGAGTGGGCTCGCTCGACGCTGTGCACCTACCCTTCCGGGCGCCGGCACCCCCAACTGGTGATCGATGAAGTGGCGACAGCGCTGTGGGCGGTTCAGATGAACACGATCACCTTCCACCCGTGGCCGGTCCGCACCGCCGACAATGACAACCCGGATGAGATAAGGATCGATCTCGACCCTCAGCCGGGACGCTCCTTCGACGACGTCATCGAGGTGGCCTTGGCGTTGCGCGAGGTCATGGTTGCAGCTGGTCTCGCGCCGCTGGTCAAGACCACGGGAAATCGAGGCGTCCACGTACACGCAGCTATCGAGCCCTCCTGGGAGTTCCTGGTCGTTCGGCACGCCGTGATTGCGATCGCCCGCGAAGTCGAGCGGGGTATGCCGGACCTGGTCACCACGGCATGGTGGAAGGAAGAGCGCGACGACAAGGTCTTCGTCGACTTCAACCAGGCGTGTCGGGACCGAACCCTCGCTGCGGCATACAGTCCACGGCCGTTGCCAGGCGCTCCGGTGTCGACACCGGTGACCTGGGAGGAGCTGCCCGGACTAGACCCGACGCAGTTCACGATTCACTCGGTGCCGGAACGAGTGACGACGCATGGGGATCCGTGGGACCACCTGCATGATGAGCCCGCCGACCTCGGTCCGGCGCTGGCTCTCTGGGAGGCCGATGTGGAGCGAGGCCTGGGCGAGATGCCGTTCCCGCCGGACTACCCGAAAATGCCCGGCGAGCCGCGCCGCGTGCAGCCGAGCCGCAAAAGGCAGGACTGACCGTTTCACTTGGGCAACTTCGTGCTCAACGCTGTCGACGCCGCAACACAATCATGCTCAACGGGGCGGTCAGCGCGGCAACATCATGCGCAACGCGGTCAGCATTCAGTGACGTTCACGGCCAAGCCCCCGGTCGATGTCTCTTTGTATTTGGCCGACATGTCCGCACCTGTCGAGCGCAGCGTCTCCACGGCCTGGTCGAGGCTGACGCGGTGCGTGCCATCACCCTTCATCGCTAGCCGGGCGGCCATCACGGCCTTGACGGCACCCACAGCGTTTCGTTCTATGCAGGGAATCTGCACCAAACCGCCCACGGGGTCGCAGGTCAGTCCGAGGTTGTGCTCCAGCCCGATCTCGGCCGCATTCTCCACCTGCTCGGGGGTGCCGCCAAGAACCTCGCACAGCCCCGCCGCCGCCATCGCGCAGGCCGATCCCACCTCACCTTGGCACCCCACTTCGGCGCCTGAGATCGAGGCATGTTCCTTGATGATGATCCCGATCGCCGTGGCGGCCAGCAAGAAGCGGATCACACCCTCGTCGTCTGCACCGGGGACGTAGTGCCAGTAGTAGTGCAGCACCGCAGGAATGATGCCGGCGGCACCGTTGGTCGGCGCGGTCACTACCCTGCCGCCGGCGGCGTTCTCCTCGTTGACAGCGATGGCGTGCACGCTCAGCCAGTCCATCGCCGAGAGCGTGTCGGTGCCACCCGGGGAGCATCGAGTGGCCTCCACCAGGTCTTCGAACAACCGTGGCGCGCGCCGGGCGACCATAAGTGAGCCGGGAAGCACCCCATGGGCCGAGCAGCCTGCGCTCACGCAGGCCTGCATCACCGCCCAGATGTGCAGCAAAGCGGCTTGTGTCTCGTGCCGTGCGCGCTTCGAGTCTTCGTTCAAGGCGACCAGCTCGGCAACGCCTACCCCGTGCGCTCGACACAAAGCAAGCAGGTCGGTGGCACTGTCGAAGTGTTGCGGTGGGGTAGTTGTCGTCATCAATCGGTCCGCACTTATATCGCTTTCGTCGACGACGAAGCCACCACCAATACTGTAGCGGGTGCGTTGCAGCAGTTCCGTGTCGCGCAACTCGTACGCCGTGAATCGCATCCCGTTCGGATGCCCCGGGAGTATCTCCCGGGGCCGCAGCACCAGGTCCCGCTCGGGGACGAAGCCGACCTCGTGCTCGCCGCCGAGCCGCAGGCTATGGTCGCGATGCACCTGGGCAGAACGGGACACGACCCAGGAGGGGTCGACGGTCTCCGGCTCAGCACCTTCAAGCCCCACCATCAGTGCACGGTCCGTCCCGTGGCCGACGCCGGTAGCCCCCAACGAGCCGAACAGGTCGATCTGAATCCGGCTGACACGCGGCAGCAGATCAGCCTCGGCTAGATCGGCGAGGAACATATGGGCGGCGCGCATCGGGCCGACGGTGTGCGAGGAGGAGGGACCGACGCCGATGGTGAACAGGTCCAGCGCGCTGAGCGTCACGCTTCCAGTGTGCCCGATTTCCTGACTGCAAGTGCTCAGGCGCGAAGAAGCATCGCTGAGAACTGACCCACGGCTCCTGGTCTATATCAGGCGCAAGAGCCAAGCAGCACCTCTGGGTTATCGGCGCCGACCCCGGCTGAGAACCCGGTTGATGATGCCACCAACGCCTCCGGCGCCACCGGCCGAGGGCCCTGGACCGGTTGACGTGGTGCGGTGTCCGCCCTGTCCACCGGTGAAGCGGCGAATCAGGTTTGAGACGGTTCCCATAATGTCCTCCTAGTAGTTGAGACGCTGAAGACGGTAGCCCTGATCAGGGCCGCGCGCAGGTCGGATCGGGGATACGGCAGGATGAGGGGGTGGACCTGCCAGTGATGCCACCGGTCAAGCCGATGCTGGCCAAACCGGCGAAGACGATCCCCGCTGGTCAGATGTATGAGCCCAAGTGGGACGGTTTTCGCGCCATCATCTTCCGGGACGGGGAGGAGGTCGTCATCGGCAGCCGCAATGAGAAACCGATGACGCGGTATTTCCCCGAGGTGGTGGCCGCGGTGGTCGCCAACTTCCCAGAGCGTGCCGTGATAGACGGGGAGATCGTGGTCGCCAACCTCGAGGCCAACCACCTCGACTTCGAAGCTCTCCAGCAACGCATCCACCCGGCCGACTCCCGAGTGCAGATGCTGGCGGAAAAGACGCCAGCGGGGTTCGTGGCTTTTGACCTCCTGGCGCTCGGTCACGAGGATGTGCGCGATCAACCCATGAGTGTTCGTCGACAGGGCCTGTGCGAGGCCCTTGCCGCAGCGCAGCCGCCGGTCTATCTCACTCCATTGACCCGAGATGCCCAGGAGGCTCAGCAGTGGTTCGAGAAGTTTGAGGGCGCCGGCCTGGACGGCTTGATCGCCAAAGACCCGGAACTTCGCTACACCAGCGACAAACGCACTATGACCAAGATCAAGCACGTGCGCACTGCGGACTGCGTCGTCGCCGGTTATCGAGTGCACAAGTCTGGCCCGGACGCCATCGGCTCGTTGCTGTTGGGTCTGCACGCCGAAGATGGCACGTTGGCCAGTGTCGGTGTCGTGGGCGCGCTTCCGATGGCCAAGCGCAAGGCGCTGTTCACCGAGCTGCAGCCCCTGATCGCCGACTGGGAGACCCACCCGTGGAACTGGGGTGCCCATGAGTCGGGGGAACGCACACCGCGCAAGAGCGAGGCGTCACGGTGGAACGCAGGCAAGGACCTGTCATTCGTGCCGCTGCGCCCGGAGCGGGTGCTTGAGGTCAAGTACGACTATCTGGAGGGCGCGCGTTTTCGGCATACCGCGCAGTTCGTGCGGTGGCGGCCAGATCGTGAGCCCGCCACCTGCACCTACGCCCAGTTGGAACGCCCAGTCCAGTTCGACCTGGCCGATGTGCTGGGTGAGCGCTGAGATGGCTCGGTTCAACGCCAAAGCGGCCACTACGACGGCGCTCACCGGACTCAGTCTCGGGGTGCTTTCGGCGGTGAGCTCACTGAGCATCGCCACCTACTTCGTCCGCCGGATCATCACCCCGGAGCTGGAGAAACCCGACAACGTCGACGTGGTATCGGTCAGCAAGGACGAGGGCACGGTCACGCTGCGTGCCGAGCCGCATACGGTGGCCACCGGCCGCTACGGCCTCTGGCTGGCCGGTGGCACCGGCCACGCTCGCCTGGGGGCAGTGGTCGACCAGGACACGAGTTCGCGGCGGGTCAGTGAGCACACGGTCACCCGAGCAGTGCTGGGGGTCGATGCCGGGGAGATGACGCCGGGGCCAGCCCGCTGGAATGCCTACTTCTACTGCGGCACTCCCGGCTCGGCGTTCGGGTTGGATTATGACGACGTGCTCGTCCGTAGCGACATCGGTGACCTACCCGCCTGGCGCGTCCGACCGGACAGCGATGACGGCCGCTGGGCGATCTTGGTGCACGGTCGCAGTGCCCGCCGGGAGGAAACGCTGCGTGCGATCCCGGTACTGCACCGCCTCGGTTTCACCGCGCTGGTTCCGATGTACCGCAACGACGAGGGTGCCCCGGCCAGCATCGACGGCCGCTACAACTTGGGACTGTCCGAATGGCGCGATGTCGAGGCTGCCATCCGGTATGCCGCGTTGCACGGCGCTCGCGACATTGCGTTGGTCGGCTGGTCAATGGGCGCGGGGATCGTTCTGCAGACGTTGGACCGTTCGGCCATGGCGGGGTGGGTGGATCGGGTAGTGCTCGACGGCCCGGTGATCGACTGGGGTGACGTCATTTCCTACCAGGCCGAGGTCAACAATCTGCCCCCGTTGGTCGGCGGTCTGGCGAAGAACTTGTTGCGGCGTCGCGTCACTCGCCGGCTGGTCGGCATAGCCGAACCGATCGATATCGGCGTCACCAACTGGGTGTCTCGGTCGGCAGAGCTGGCCCACCCGATCCTCTTGGTCCACTCAGCCGCTGACGACGTCGTGCCACACGGGCCGTCGGTCGAGTTGGCGGCTGCGCGGCCCGATCTGGTGCGCCTAGCGCTCTGGGACGAAGCGCTGCACTGTCGTGAGTGGAACACCGACCCCGAGCGGTGGGAGTCGCTGGTGGCTGAGTTCCTGACCCGGGCCGACGACAAAGCTGAAGCCCCTTCGGGCAACACGGGCGCCGGAAGCGCGGCCGTGCCACGATGACGCGATGGACAAGAACACGCCGGACAAACAGCCGATCACCCCGTTCAGCGATGCGCTGAGAGTGGGTGAGGGCTTCGACCTGAGCGAGACCTCCCCCCGCAGCACACCAGCCTTCGACGGGAAGAAGAAGGACGGGCAAAGGCTGCTGGCCAAGAACGATGGCACTATCGATGAGCTTCAGGAGAAGCTCTTTGCCCAGGGGCGCAGCGGCGGCGACAAGCGTGTCCTGCTGGTCATCCAGGGGCTGGACACCGCAGGCAAAGGCGGCATCATGCGCCACGTCGTCGGGATGGTTGACCCACAGGGGGTCGCCATCACCGGTTTCAAGACACCCACCGCCGAGGAACAGCGACATTCATTCCTGTGGCGCATCCGCAAGGCGCTGCCCGAGCCGGGGATGATCGCAGTGTTCGACCGCTCACACTACGAAGACGTCCTGATCGCGCGCGTGCACGACCTCGTCCCACCGGCCCAATGGAAGCGCCGCTACGCCACGATCAACACCTTCGAGGAGAAAGTGGCTGCCGAGGGCACCACCATCATCAAAGTGATGATGCACATCAGCAAGGGCGAGCAGAAGGAACGCCTCGGTGAGCGCCTGGACCGGATCGACAAACACTGGAAGTACAACCCTGGCGACATCACCGAGCGCGGTCATTGGCAGGACTACCAGGAGGCCTACCAAGTCGCTCTCGAGAGGTGCTCGACAGAGCACGCGCCCTGGTTTGTCGTCCCCGCAGATCGCAAGTGGTATGCGCGCCTCGCCGTCCAGGGCTTGCTACTAGAGCACCTGCGTGCGCTTGACCTCACCTGGCCCACCGCCGACTTCAACCTTGCTACCGAACGGGCCAGACTGGCCAAGAGCTGAGGTCCGATGACTCAGGTCGATATGCGCTCGGGGCCGGCTCGCTGATCGACATGCGGGGGTTGACGGGTCGGGGAACTGAATCGGTCGACCTGGAGGGGCGCACGTTGCTGCCGGGCTTCATCGACCCGCACATGCATACCAACATGGTGCAGTTGGCCGAACGTCGGTTGTTGGACCGGCTCGTTCCGGACCTCCCACTGCTGGTCATGGAGGGCAACACCCACGTCGCCTATGTCAACGCGGCGGTCCTGGCCGCGGCCGGCGTGGACGCGGGCACCGCCGACCCGCCAGCCGGTCAGGGCGAACGCTGCTCGCCCCTCACCTAGCGAGGGGCAGTGAAGTCCTCGGCGACCTGACCCACGCTACTGCGCGTTTCGGGGCTCCCCGGTCAGGATGACCACGGAGCGTGGCGGGAGAGTATGGGTGGCCCCGGTGAGGACTGGGGCCTCATCGTTACCAAGTGAGCCACTGGTGTCGAGGACCACATTCCACGATCGGGCATCGATCCCGTCGGGCACCGTGAAATCGACCTCTTCATGCCAGGCGTTGAACAGCAGGAGGAAGTGATCGTCGACGACGGCACGCCCCTTGGCATCCATCGTCGGGATGGCCTGACCGTTCAGGAACACCATCAGCGAACTGCGTGAGTTGTGCCAGGCCTGCTGGTCCATCTCGTGGCCTTCGGGGCCATACCAGACGATGTCTCCGAGGTCGCTCTGGCCCCCGTGATCGGCGTCTCCGCCGAAGAACCGGCGCCGACGGAAGACCGGGTGGTCCCGGCGAAGCTGAATCAGTGCCGAGGTGAAGTCAAGCAGCTCTTGCTGACTTTCCTGCAGGTCCCAGTCGACCCAGGCCAACTCGTTGTCTTGGCAGTAGACGTTGTTGTTCCCGTGCTGAGTGCGCCCGAGCTCGTCGCCGTGTAGCAGCATCGGGACGCCCTGGCTGAGCATCAACGTGACCAGGAAGTTTTTCTGTTGTCGCAGCCGTAATGCGTTGATCTCCGGGTCATCAGTCGGCCCTTCGGCACCGCTGTTCCACGAACGGTTGTGGCTTTCCCCGTCTTTGCCACCCTCGCCGTTGGCGTCGTTGTGCTTGTCGTTGTAAGAGACCAGGTCCCGCAGGGTGAAGCCGTCGTGGGCGGTGACGAAGTTGATCGAGGCGTACGGTCTGCGCCCGGAGTGTTCGTACAGGTCGGAGGAGCCAGTGAGCCGGGAGGCGAACTCGCCCAGGCTGGCGGGGTCGCCACGCCAGAAGTCGCGAACCGTGTCGCGGTACTGACCGTTCCACTCAGTCCACAGCGGTGGGAAGTTGCCGACCTGGTAGCCGCCGTCGCCGAGATCCCACGGCTCAGCGATCAGTTTGACCTGGGAGATGATCGGGTCCTGTTGAATGATGTCAAAGAAGGCCGACAGTTTGTCTACCTCGTGGAACTGACGGGCCAGCGTCGCGGCAAGGTCGAACCGGAAGCCGTCGACGTGCATCTCCGTGACCCAGTAGCGCAGCGAGTCCATGATCATCTGCAGCACATGAGGGCTGCGCATCAACAGGCTGTTGCCAGTGCCGGTGGTGTCGTAGTAGTGCGACTTCGCGCTCTCGACCAGTCGGTAGTAGGAGGCGTTGTCGAGACCTCGGTAGGCCAGCGTCGGACCCATGTGGTTGCCCTCGGCCGTGTGGTTGTAGACGACGTCGAGGATCACCTCGATATCGGCGTCGTGCAGGGCTTTGACCATCGACTTGAACTCAGTGACCTGTTGACCGCGTTGACCGTATGCGGCATAGCCGTTGTGCGGCGCCAGGAACCCGATCGTGTTGTATCCCCAGTAGTTGCTCAGACCGCGCTCGACCAGGTGAGTGTCCTGGACGAACTGGTGCACCGGCAGGAGTTCCACCGCCGTCACGCCTAGCTGTTTGAGGTGATCGACGATCGCAGGGTGAGCCAAACCGGCATATGTCCCCCGGATGTCCTCCGGCACGTCCGGGTGGGTCATGCTCATGCCCTTGACGTGGGCCTCATAGATGATGCTGTCGTGGTATTCGTGGCGCGGCGGACGGTCGTGTCCCCAGTCGAAAAAGGGGTTGACGACCACCGAGTGCATAGTGTGCTTGGCCGAGTTGTCGGTGTTGTACGACGTGGGCTCATCGAAGTTATACCCAAAGAGCGGCTGACCCCCATCGGCTTGGCCCTCGATGGCCTTGGCGTAAGGGTCAAGCAGCAGTTTGTGGGGGTTGCACCGGTGACCAGCGGCAGGGTCGTACGGTCCGTGGACGCGATAGCCATAGCGCTGACCCGGCTGGTAGTTGGGCAGGTAGGCGTGCCATACGTGGGCGTCCACCTCGGTCAACTCAACGCGGGTTTCCGCACCTCGCTCACCGAGCAGGCATAGCTCGACACGCTCGGCAACCTCGGAGAAGATGGCGAAGTTGACGCCAGTGCCGTCGTAGGTGGCTCCCAGGGGGTAGGGGTGGCCGGGCCAAATATCCATAGTCTCTTTCTTCTTGGCTGAAACTTCACCAGCGTCGCTGGCTTCGCCCCTCATTGTGACGCATCGGGCTGTCCACGCCGCGCGTGCGGCCTATCGAAGACCTTGCCCGCTACGGTGATGTCGTGACCTTTCGGCGGCGGGTGCGCGCAGCGCTCACCCCTATCCCCGGCGCGATGCCGCTAGCGCGAGCCGTCGTGGAGACGGTAGCGATATGCACACGCTACCGCGTCACGGGGCTGGCCTCCGAGGCCGCGTTTTTCACACTCCTGTCCTTGCCGCCGCTGTTCTTGGGGGTGATCGCTGGGGTCGGCTTCCTAGGGCAGCAGATGGGCGCCGACACGATTGGCACCGTGACGTCCTCGATCGAGACGTACTCGCGGCGGTTCCTGACCGAGCAGACTGTCGCCGAGGTCATCTCTCCGACGATCCAAGACACGTTGGAAGGCGGGCGCGGGGACTTGCTGTCGATCGGCTTTCTCCTGTCGTTCTGGTCAGGGTCACGCGCGCTGCACGTGTTTATGGACACGATCGGGATCATGTACGGACAGAACGGGGAGCGGGGCATCCTGAAGGCTCGTGCGATGAGCTTGACACTGTATGTGGCGTCGATCTTCGCGATGGGACTCACCTTGCCCCTGGTGATTTTGGGGCCCTCCCTGCTACGCGACCTGATCCCCCCGCCGTTCGACTTCGTGGTGGAGGCTTATTGGCCGGTGGTCGCGGTACTCGGGTTGATCTCGTTGACCGGGTTGTTCCACTTTGCGACCCCGATGAAATCGCCCTTCTACCGCGACCTGCCGGGGGCGGTCGTCGCCATCGTGATCTGGGTGCTGGCTTCGCTCATCCTGCGCTCATGGGCCACTCAGGCGATCGGCGGCACATCGGTGTACGGGCCGCTGTCCGCCCCGATCGTGTTGATGATCTGGTTGTACTTCATGGCGATCGCCGTGCTGATCGGCGCGGCGTTGAACGCGGCGATCAGGCGGCTGTGGCCGGCCGACGACTATCGCGGCCCCGTCTCTCGTGCCACCGAGTGGTGGGACGCCAACGTTACTCAACCCATGCAGCGCAGGCCGCTCAGTCCAGTCACCTTCCCCGAGGAAGAGCGTAGGCAGCGACCTCCCCAGGAGCCCCCGGAGTCCAGGGCAGGCTGACTGTGTTCGATTTGGTGAGGCCTCAGCGGCTGAGATAATCTTCCGTGACGTCGCACCGGCAACGGTGCGGTCGTGTGCGGACATAGCTCAGTTGGTAGAGCGCAACCTTGCCAAGGTTGAGGTCGCCGGTTCGAGCCCGGTTGTCCGCTCTGAGGCTCAAGACCACATGCCTCTTGCGGTGGAGTGGCCGAGAGGCGAGGCAACGGCCTGCAAAGCCGTCTACACGGGTTCAAATCCCGTCTCCACCTCGCAACACACGGGTGCTTCACGCCCGGGCGATTGGCGCAGCGGTAGCGCGCTTCCCTGACACGGAAGAGGTCACTGGTTCGATCCCAGTATCGCCCACGCACTTCGACCCCCTCTGACCCAGCACAAATGTTGGCAAGGGGGTCTTGCGTGGGGCGAACGTGGGGGACTCGGCATGGCCCCATCAGTGCCTAGTGACGGCTGAGCAGTGGCAGGATGAGCGGTTGCAGTGGCCCCTTGCTTCGTCAGGAGATCCAGCCACCGCACTCCAGACCGCTAGCGCGAAGTGCGGGACGCTCAGCAGTCCTTCAACGCAAGGGTAAGAATGGTCACCCTGGACCTCCGAGGTGTATGGGTGCTACCTGGCACATGCGCCGATCTGATCCCGTGACCGCCGTTGCCGAGGATGCTCGCGAGCTACTCGACCGGACCGCCCTTTTCGTGCGATCGAATCGCGCCGAACATGGCAACAAACCGGGCAACTACCGTGGCCAGGAAGATCTGACCGGTGACCGCCTCCAGCGCGGTCACCCGTTGTGCGATCTCGTCGACCGGGGTGATGTCGCCGAAGCCGAGCGTGGAGAGCACTACGAAGGAATAATAAACCGGCACGTTGGCCGCGGGAGGGTCAAGGATCTGACCAGGGCGGAATCCGATCAGCGCGAGGTAGATCCAAGCGAAAATAAGACCAATCAAGACATACGCACTGATGACGCCCATAATCGTCGCAGCGGTGACCCGCTCGTGCTGCAGTACGCGACGTACGAGCGCTCCGAAGATCGCCGCGAGAACAACGACCTGCATCAAGGCGCCGATTCCACCCACAATTGTGGTCGACCCGAACACAACGATCAATCCGAGGCCGAGCAACCCCACGAACAAGAAGATCAATGTCTTTCGACCATCGTTTCTCATACCGGTCGATCGGAACCCAGCGATCAGCGCCGCAATGTTCGCACAAGCACCCACAACTGACGACCATTCATTCTCACCGAGTCCCGAGAGCAAGAAGGCAAGCGTCAGAAATACCAGCAAGGAACCGAAGCGGTCTAACCCCATATTGAGCCGCCCTCGCTAGCGATCAGACTACCTGCAGCGGTCATCACCGTGTCCATCTCGGCATTCTCCCACCGCCATTGACCGTGCAGCAGTCCCAACGCGCGGTTCTTTTCGTGGTGAACCACGCCCCCGAACTCCTCGATCTCACCCAGCCAGCCGACCTCGACCACAGGCTCGAGGAACTCCTCGTTCCTCCGCACGGGCCTCGCACGTTGAGCAGACGAGTCCCCATAGTCACAGGCACAACTGCCTATCATGGAGGTGCGGCCGACGAAACGGGGTCCTGATCCGCCAAGAAGGCTTTCGACGGCATCGAGTCCCACAATTGTGCAGTCGAAGATCTCACCTTCGGGGATGACGAGTTCGATGTGGTCCGTAGCGAAGTCGGTGCAGTACGCTACGGACCCCCCTGGGGGCTGCGCTCAGGTGGCTTAGGAGAGTGTCCAGTCCCTGTGGCTTCTTGGTTGCCGGACTCTTCGGACCGCGCGAAGCCGTCTCCTATCGGCGGGCCGCAGGGTCTACCCGGATGGCCATCGGGCACGCGCAACTGGACGCTGTTGAGGAGGCCACTCGCAAGGCCGTTGAGCCACTCGTCACCGAAGACGGCAGCATCACACTCGATACGAACGCGTTCATCGACGTTACCGGGCAGGCCTGACTAGGCGCCGCGGGCGAGGGCTTCCAGAGAGTTCGCTCAGAGGCTTGTGCCCGTTCTCCCATACGCTAGCGGTTCGCGGGGGCGCTGCCAGGATGAACAGTGTGAGCCCAGCAGCCCGTCTGATCCGTAGCCCCACGCTAGCTAGCACGGCTGATTACGCCTACGCATCGATTTCTGTCCAGGGGCTGGGTTCGACGACATCATCCGTACGACTGTCTACGTTGCTTCACCCTCGGGCGGGGATCTCGTCGCGGGTTGGGAGGTGGTTCGCGACGCCCTGGCACCAAACGATCCACCGGGCACGCTCCTTGGTGTGGCTGTGCTCGGATACGTCGACCAACTCGTAGAGGTCGACGCGGTATCTGCCGTCAAAGGCTGAGCGGTATGGCCGGTGGGGGTCCGGTACTCGGTGACTGTCGGTCGTGCGCGTAGGTCTCTGTTGGCTCACTTCCCGTGACTGCCCAGGGTGATCACCGGCACTGGACCTGGCCTGACGAGAGGGTGGGCATACCGTCCCTCGTGTTGAGGCTCGCCTGCTCGAATAGACGGTGCAGCACCGGGTTGTCGATGTCTCGCGGCGCGTGAGCCAGTGTGCGCGTTGTCGGTGAACCTAGCGCCCACCCCAACCAGCTACAACCTGCCTGACGTCGAGCTCTCGCTGGCCCCCTACATGGGAGTCCAGGGCGAGAGCCAAGCCCTACCTCTCAAAGAGAGTGCCCGCTCAAGGATCCTGCCAGCCTGATCGGTCTGCCGAGGATGACGTTCCCGCTGACTTGGAACGCCGATACGTCCTCGTGGCCAGCGGATACGAAGAACTCGATCAGCTAGTCGTTGGTGATTCGACGGCTCCCAGGTTCATTCCACGAAGGAAACACCACGCCTGACATGCCTGCATCGTAGGCAGCGCCACACGCCCATGACCGCTGGACCAGCGGACCAATGCTCGAAGCGGCATCTCAAAACCGGGTCAGAACCGTCGCATGGGTCCTTGCGGTCGTGGCCAGGTCAGAGAGGCCAACGGGCCTCCGAGCCTCACGGACCGTTGGAACCAGAAGTGGATCGTTGTGCGAAGCGTGACCGCAGGCCGTCCGCGTTCAGGCGTTCTTCGGTATGCGTTTGCGTCGGTGCACCCATGAGGTGGTGTCCCTGCGCATCCCAGCGTTCCCAGGCGCCGTCCTTAGCGCCGTGGTCGAAGGAGCCCTTTTGAAGGGCTGGGTACCGGGTCCGTGCAACTCGCCCCGCTCGTATCTATCTTCCGAGCGGAGGCGACCATCGCCGGCGAAGTGACGCCAGTGCCCGACGCGATCGCCCTCGAGATACTTCCCGACCATGGTTCCGCCATGGGGGTCACGTTCGGCCGATGGTCCTGACTTGCGTCCTGCGGCGTCGATACGATTGGGGTGGTCGTCCTAGATCATGCTGGGCTGATGAGTCGGATCGGGTTGCCACAGCTGTCATCCAGGTTCGCCGTGACGATGTCGCCCAACGCGGTAGGGGGTGGTACATCGGACTCTGTGCTGTTCGAGCTCGCGGTGTGCGGCTGCGACATCGTCCACCGCAAAGGAGGAATAGGGGATGCCGTCGGCCACCAGCGCGAGGGCATTCGTCAGGGGCTCGGGTGGGAGCCGCCATCCGAATCGGTGTGAAGAGGACGTAGGTGCCGCTCGGTCAGCAGGTTGTCGTCCCGCTGTCATCGCTCAGTCGCGACGCTCCGCCCAAAAGCGCTGCCATCTCGGCCCCCACCCCATCCATGGCTGAGGCGACCGCGCGAGGACGGCAGGTCTTCCGCGTGAGCAACACCGCGCTGCCGGTGGTGTCTGCCAGCTGGGTACCGGCTATGGCGTCGATGCTGGCGCTGCCGTTCGCCGTCAGCACCCGCGCACTGTCGCCGAAGCGGTCAGCGACTACGGCAGCCGACGTATCGTACCGGTTCCGTCCGGCCAGCCGGGTCACGATGGCCCCGGGGGCAAGGCTCTGAATCTCCTGCACCGTGGAGGCGGGAAACCGTGCCGTTCCACCGAGCAGGTAGATGGTGTGCGGGGCGAGATCGACCAACGCCTCGGCAGTGTCATCTGGGATACCGTCCGCGTCAGCGCTCAGCAGCAACGGTGCATTGTCGCCAGCGGCCGCTGCCCCACCGGACAGCGCATCGGCTGGCTCTACCCCCGAGGACATGTAGACCACGCCCGCCTCTCCCCAGCTGCGCGATAGTTCGGCGGCCAGCGCGTATTGGTCCCCGGGGGCAAGCTGCGTCACCTGTGTATCAACGGCTTCGCCGATCTGCCCCTGGATGTCACTCGAGATCTGGTCGTTGTCGCCGACCAGCACCACGCGCTCGGGGGCGAGAGCGATCAGCTGGTCGCGGGTCGCCTGGGGCAGAGTGTTCTCCCGAGTCAGCAGCAGCGCATCATCGGTCCTTGCCGCCGCTGCGCCGACCACCAAGGACTCGATCAGCGCGTCACCGCGGGTGATGTAGACGGTCTCAACGCCGAAGGGATGAGCATCACCGGCTATCTGGGCAGCCGTCGCGTACCGGTCTGGGCCGGCTACACGCTGTACAACAGTTGCTTCGTCTTGGAACTGACGCACCAGTGACCGAAATTCGCCCATCCGGGTATAGAAGCGCTCGCCCGGGCAGAGGGTGTCGTTGACGTCGCGGTGGCCGTGGACTCGGGGTAAATCTCGAGTCCACCCCACGGTCGGGTTCTCGTGCCTAAAGGTGCCGGTCACCGTGTTCCCATGGGCGCCAAGTTTCCAGGCGGTCACGCGGGCTAGCGCGTTGAAGGCGGCTTGAGGCACGGCTGTCGAGGTGTAGTCGCCGACCAGCGCGATCCCGGCCGTCGTGTAGTTCATCCCGAACGCGTGAGCGGTGCGCAGTGCCGTCTCGGGGCCCCCTCGCCGGCCTTCCCAGGCGCGGCCGTACTTGTCGACGAACAGGTTGTATCCCACGTCGCCCCAGTCCCTCGTCACCGCATGGTAGCGATAGATTCCGCGCAGGATGGCTGGAACCTGATCGGCAGAGTAGGAGTTGGTTCCCGCCGTGTGGTGGATGGTCACCCCGGCTTGTGAGTCGATGTAGTTCGGGCTCCACTTGCGCAGTGACTCATCGGCGCCCCATTGTGCTCGCGTGGCGATGCCCAGCCCGGCGCCGCCGCTGGTTGTGGCTGCTTCTTCTCTTCGGCGCTGGGTACTTGGGCGGGAGGAGTCGAACGGAGGGCCGTCGGCGGCAAGGCTCAGTGCGTCGCCGCTATCGGCCGGCCGAACTGCCTCAGTCCACACAGTAGCCGTTGGCTCGGATACGCCGTCGGCGTCACTGACATCGAGCTCAACCTGCACCTGGAGCCTGCCGACAACAAGGTCGCCATCGGTGCCGGTGGATACTTCGGTGTTGCTGGTGACCATCTCGCGCCACGGCCCCCACGCCTGGCCTTGAGAACGCGTGCGCATCCGGGATATAGCCAGCTCAGTCGGATCGGCAGGCCCGGTTTGGTCCCATGTGAGGCCAATGATGTTGACGCCATCTCCGGTGGTCAACTCGGCGCGCCATAGGTCCTGCTTCGGCTTCTCTTCAAGAGCTGTTTCTACGGGCTCGGGCGATGGTTGCTCCAGCTTTTGCCCAACAGAGGCGGTGACAGCCCCAGACGACGTAGCGCTCACCACTAAGGCGAGAACAACAATGACCGGCAGCAAAACATAACGAAAGAACACCGCGACTCCTTGGGGGTTTTTGCATTGTGTAACGCGAGAAAGCGACACAATAGAACAGCGTAAACCTCGTAATCCCCTCGGGCATAATTGTGAGGAGCGGCGCCTGTAAAAGGCTTGAAGATTCGGCAGGTGTCAACTCACGGAAGGAGCCAAAAGGGTAAGGAGAAAGAATGCTGATACCGGGACACCTAGGCTTCCGGGCAAGTGCTCTGGGTAATCGGATACGAAAAAAGTCAAAAAAGGTAAAGAAATAGAATGCTGATAGCTCGCCGCCCAAGCAGCTGCTCCAAGTGATCGTCGCCCTCTGGTGGGCGGCAGCCCACCGGGACCGTCCAAGGAACCCGCACTCCTGTGGGCTACGGGTTTCGTTCAGGCGCGCATCAGGTTCGCGAGACAGTCTGGGACACCCATAGACACTCGCTCTCGCATAGACAGGTCACCTCCATGGCGCGCATGATTCGACTGCTCGGGGCCGCTGTTGCGGTCTCGCTGGTGGTCTCTGGGTGTGCCAACGACGCCTGGAAGGACGTGGAGCCGGACCCGCAGGCTGTCGCGCTGGTGGAGCAGTACCGCGGCGGAATAACGAGCGAGGACTCGACCCAGCACCGTCTCGAGGTACTACTCAGTGAAGCCCGCGATGAGGTCGGGGAGCCCTACGAGTGGGGCGCCGACGGCACGGAAGTCTGGGACTGTTCCAGTTTCGTGCGTCACGCATACTCCGAAGTGGGGATCGGTATGCCGCGTACCGCCAGAGCCCAGCGCGACTGGATGGCGGACGGCAATGGGGTGCTGGTCGCAGCTGGCGAGGAGCAGCCCGGTGACCTCGTCTTTTGGGATGACTATCTCGGGACCGAAGAAATTGGGCATGTTGCGATGGTCTGGGACCCGGCGGATTCGAGCACGATTGAAGCCAGAACTCCGGAGACCGGCTTCTACCAGTACGCGAGATCCGATGACCACGCGATCTTCGAGATCTGGCGGGTGGCCGAGCTGGCGACCCCGGGCGAAGCGTAGGGACGCGCGCCGAGCCCTGCCATCGGCGCCACCCCTCGCGCTACACCCCGGTGCCTGAGGTGTCCTGAAACCACCAAGAGGAAATCGGACGAGCGACTACCGAGACCGGCGCGGGGCAGTGGGGCAGCGTGCTAACCTGCGCCACCGCCGAGTGCGGCATGGAATCCGCCCCTTTTCGATGGACGGCGTCAGTCCGATCACCTGGTTTCCAAGCGCGAGCCCAGACGGTTCTTGAGCACTACGCCGACCGCCGCGATGAAGACAAGATTGAAGAACATGTTGGCGGTGACCAGGATTCGTGCGAACCCGCCTGAGGGATGGATGTCGCCGTACCCGGTCGTGGTCAAGGTTGTCATCGCGAAATAGAGCGCGTCGGTCCGCGTCACGAGACCTTCGAACTGACCGGAGCTGTTGGTCTCCAAGACGAAGTAGCCCAACGCGAACGCCGCTACGACCACGATCAACACCAGAGCCAGGCCTCCGTAGGCCCCGCCCTCGATGGTGTCGTCGAGGTAGCGCAGCCACTGGGCTCGCACGACATAGACCAAGACCGCAAGAGCGACCAAGGTGACGACGAGATCCAGCCACTCGCCAGTTCCGATGACGTTGACCGGCGTGAGGTAGTAAGCCACAAGAACGCCCACGATCGCGAGGCTCAGTCGAAACGGTGTCGTGATATGCAAGGAGGTCATGCAGCGATTATCCCGGCTCGAGCGGGGTCCGCACGTAGAGGTGGTGCTGCGTTCGGTGACTGCTGGTGTTCCGCCCATCAACACCACCAGGTCCAGGTCCAACTCCGCTCGCGGCACACCTCACCGGGCGAAGTCCACAGGTTTCGGGGGCTTCTCGCTGACACCCGCGAAGCGGCGGGCAGCGAAGGGGACGTGGTCAGATCCGGTTCGACGAGCTAGTTTCTGAGGTCTCGCCTGTTGAAGACCCACAGGCCGGGGGCCAGGCAAGCCACGGAAAGGCCGATGAGCATGCCGAAGTAGAGCGGCGATGCTCCCGCTCCGAGAGCATCCGATCCGCTGTAGTAGAACCACGGGCTCCAGTGGTCAAATCTCGCCAAGGAGTCGGAGAGCGGAAAGAACGTGGCCACCAGGAAGGAGGCTGCCACACAGGTCGCGGCTGTCATCGCTGAAGCGCGCAGGCGACCTGTCCCGAGAGTGAGCGCAAGGGTGAAAGCCCCGAAGAACCAGGCCAGGGCGATGGCGAAACCACATGCGGTGACCAGGTCGCGCCAGGCCAGGCCCAGCCCCCATCCAACATTGGCAGCTAGCAGCCCCACGGCCAATACCGTCCCGGTCGTGGCGACAAGCAGCACCATCGCCGCGCTCTTCGCGGCCACGAACGTCATCCGGCTGACCCCAGCACTGAGCAACAACCCGAGAGTGCCGCGATCCTCTTCACCTACCGTTCCTCGCAGTGCACTCACGATCCCCACCACAATGAGCGTTCCGGGACCGGTCAAGGACATCACCTGGGCGTTGACCCATCCGGTCGCCGACGCCATGTCACCGCCGGGGATCAATGCCAGAAGGGCGGCGGGCAGCGCCTCGCGCAAAGCGACGAACTGGTCTGCCATCGGCGCATACAACCAGCCGGTCATGACGGTGAGAGCGACTAACAACGCGGAGGCGACGGCAACCAGCAGGGCTCGGTCGACGAGCTCTTTGCGCAGCACCAGCAAGAATCCCACGAGGCTCAACCGCGCAGGTCGCGTCGCAGAAAGGTCGCCCAGGACAGCAGCGCCGCCAACAGTGCCAGTGCGATCAGCACGGCCAGATGCGGCGGATCGACCCCGTTGGTCAACGGGTCGGAGCCGTTGTAGTAGTGCCACGGGCTCAACCTCGCCCAACTGTCCAGGCCTGCCACGGGCAGCATGGTCGCGCTGAGATACGACATCACCGTCAGCCCGCCAGCGATCGCACCGGCTGTTCCGGTCCGCCCGGTTGCGGCCCCGGCGGCAAGAGCGATCATCGCAAGACACGCGGCGAGGCAGTACAGATGAAAGCAGGCTGCGGTGATGTTGCCGCGGTCGAGATCGACCCCCTGGTATGCGGCGCTGAGCACCACTCCGAGCCAGAACAGGGCCGTGCTGAGCGCCACCAACGTCAGCACCACTGCGCCTTTGATGGCCAACACGGTGCCCCGCCGCACCGGATGCGCCAGGAGCAGGCTCAGGGTGCCGTCATCTTCCTCCCCGGCGAGCACCGAAACCCCGATCGTGACCGCCAGAGCCACCAGCATGATCGGCCCCAGCACGTTGAACAGCTGGCTCACGACATACCCGCCGGGCGCGATGCCGCCGATGATCGTCAGGATTTCGCGGGGGAAAGTTGACGCAATGGCGTCCAGGGTGCTGGCCATGGGGGCATATATGGCAAAGGCCACAGAGCTGAAGATGATCAGCAGAGCGCCGACACCTGCCGCGAGCGGCCATCGGTCCCGGAGCTCCTTGCGCCACAACGGCCACACCATCTCAGAGGTTCTCGCGGTCTGGATGGACTGTGTCCCGCGGGTCGAAATCCGGCTGGTTGGTCCCTCGCTGGTTCGTGTCACGGTAGTACGTCAAGAAGATCTCTTCGAGGTCGCTCTCGCGGCTGCTCAGACTCACCACCCGATGTTGTGCCGCGGCTTTCAACACGGCGTCGACCTCACCCTCATACCTCACCCGGACCCGGATGCCGTCGAACTCGGCACCATGCACAGAGGCAACGTTGTCGAAGACCGTGCAGGCCACCGGCTCGGCGAACTCGATATCGAGATGACGAATGGCACTGGCCTTGAGGTCGGTCACACCCGCGGTCACCACGACATGGCCGTCCCGAATGATGCCGACGCGATCGGCGACCCGTTCGACCTCGGACAGCGTGTGCGAGGACAGGAAAACCGTGCGGCCTTGAGCACGAGTCTCCTCCAACAGGGTGTGGAATGTTTCTTGAAGCAAGGGGTCCAGGCCGGCGTTGGGTTCGTCCAGGATGAGCAGTTCCGGCTCGTGCATGAAGGCCTGGATCAGGCCGATCTTCTGCCGGTTGCCGGTGCTGTACTCGCCGACGCGCTTGGACAGGTCAGCTTCGAACCGTGTCGCTAGGTCGGTCACCACGTTCCAGGAAACTCCGCCCCGCATACCCGCGAAGAACTCGAGGGTCTGCCGGCCGGTCAGCCGTGGATACAGACTCAGGTCACCGGGTAGATAGCCAACTCGTGCCCTGATGGCGGCGCTGCTGCGACGTGCATCGAGCCCCAGGACCGACGCATTTCCGGCGCTGGGGCGCACCTGGTCGAGGAGAATCTTAATGGCGGTGGTCTTTCCGGCGCCGTTGGGACCAAGGAAACCAAAGATCTCGCCGGTGCCGACCTCGAGATCGACCTGATCCAGGGCCACGAACTCCCCGTACCGCTTGCTCAGCCCCTGCGTCACGATCGCAGGCTGAGTCATGGAGGAAGCCTAGACGTCGCCGGGACCGCCCAGGCGCCCGGCACCCCAGGGCGAATACGGACCCACATTCCGGCTGCGGCCCCGCCCCACGGGGGGCCCCCATCGACCTCAGCTTCCAGTTGGGCTGGCCGACCCAGCTCGGCGACGCCGTTCAGCAGGATTGTCACGCGCAGGCGCAGCCCCGATGTCCGCACGCCGCTGACCTGACCGAAGAGGTCACCATCCGCCGGCGAGCCGCCGCCGGCTGGCGGGTCGCCCATCTGGCTGGGCGCGACGGGACACGGCTCCAGACGTACACCCTGACGATGCAACAACAACATCGCGGCTCCGTCGGCAACCTCACATGCAGCGGGCAGTGGAACGCGGCCGGCGGCGCTGTGATGGATCCCGGCACGGACCTGCCCGCTGATCTCGGTGAAGCCGCCCAGCAACCGTGCCACCTGTACGTTTGCCGGCGCGGCGTACAGCGCAGCGAGATCCCCGTCGGCGGTGATGGAGCCCTCATCCAGGATGGCGACGCGGTCGGCCAGACCCGCTTCGGCGAGGTCGTGTGTCACCATCAGAATGGTTGGGCCGAGGTGTTCCCGGACCTGGCTGAGCACCTCATACAAGGATTCGCGCACGGCGATGTCCAATGCTCCGAACGGTTCGTCGAGCAACAAGATGCTGGGCCGTGCCGCGAGCGCCCGGGCGACCGCGACGCGTTGCTCTTGACCACCTGACAGTTCTCGCGAGCGTCGATCAGCCAAGTCCGCGACCTGGACCAGCTCCAGGTATTCGCGTGCTGCGCTGCGTGCTGCCCTCTTGGTTCGGCCGCGGATGCGATCGGCGAAGGCCACGTTGTCGATGACTGATAGGTGCGGGAACAGCAACGGCTTCTGGAAGACCATGGCAATTCCTCGTTGCTGCGGCGACACGCCGCGCTGACTGATCCCGTTGATCAGCACGTCTCCGGCGGAGGGTTCCTCAAGGCCGGCCGCCAGCCGCAGCGCGGTGGACTTGCCTGACCCCGAGGCCCCCAGCAGAGCGACCAGCTCACCTGCCGCTACCCTCAGCGACAGGTCGTGGACTGCGGGCACGTCACTGCCCTGATGACTGAAGGTCACCCCGGAAAAGTGCAGTTCAGCCGACATCGACGGCCTCTGTCGGTGTACGCCGAAGCGCCCTTGCCAGCAGAAGGGCAAGCAGGGGCAACGCCAACGACAGCAGGGACATCACCGCCAGGGACGACTCGTTGCCGGTTCGCGAAGCAGCCGAGCCGATCAACAGCGGCAACGTCGTGAACTGACCACCGCCGATGACGAGGGTGACGACGTAGTCACTCCAGCCGATGAGAAAGGCAAGGAAGGCTGCGGCGGCCAACCCTGGGGCTAGCGCTGGCACGGTGACCCGCCAGAATGCGACCGGCGAGCTGGCTCCGAGCAGCAGCGCTTGCTCCTCCATCCCCGGGTCGAGGCCGGTGTATGCCGCCCGCAGGGTGTACGTCGTATAGGGCAGAGCCAATACGGTCAACAGCGTCACCAGGGTGATCATCGGCGGCACCCCGAGCCGAAGCAGCAGGACGTCCAAGCCCATCGCCAACGCAAACGGAGGCAGCGCAACGGGAGCGAGCAATGTCAGGGCTAGGACGCTGTTCCAGCGGCTCGAGGTCCATGCCAGAGTGCGAGCGGCGGCAGCCCCCAGGGTCACGGCGAGCGCCGAAACGCCCACCCCGAGCAGGGTCGAGCGGCCCAACGCCTTCGGGACTCCGCTTCGCTGCGCATCGAGCCATCCGCTGAGTCCCCACTGCTGGGGCAGGACGGCGGGAAAGGCCCAACGGTCCGCGAACGCCCACAGAAAAACAGGCACCAGCGGCGCCATGAACCATAGCGTCAGCACCGCCAGGGTGATCAGAGCCGGAGCGCGGCGCCTCATCGGGCCACACCCAGTCGGCGCAGCAGCGGCACGGTCGCTGCGGCGGCCGCCAGGGCCAAGCCCACCGCGACCAGGGCCACCGCCGCAGCTTGGGGGCGCGCTTGAAGATCAACCGACGTGAAAAGCCGGTATGCGGTGACCGGTAGCGGCTCGGGGTAGGCGCGACCCAGCAGCCACACCACCTCATAGGAGCCCACCGTGTAGAGGAAGACGATGATGCAGGCCCCGAGCAGACTGGGCAGCGCCAGCGGGAGCAGCACCCTGGTGCTGCGTTGCCACGAGCTGGCGCCCAGCATGGCTGCAGTCTCGGAGTAGGCCCGCACGCGGGGCCCGATAGCAGCGATGATCACGAGCGCGACAAAGGCCGACTCCTTCCAGGCGAAGGCGGCCACCGAGGCGATCGGCCACGGACCGGCGACCAGGGCCGGCCACCTTGAGGTGTCGAGGGTGCTCAGCCGGTTGAACAACCCGGCGTCGGAAAGCAGCAGCGCGAAAGACGCTGCGGCAACGATGTGCGCGATCGGGATCGGAGCTGCGGCGAGGGCAGCCAGGAGTTTGGCTCCCGGAGTGCTGCTCAGCGCCACAATGGCCGTGCCCAGACCGATCCCAGCCGCGAGCAGAGTCGACGCGGTGGCGATGACGAGCGACTCTCGGGTGGCCAGAGCCAGATCGGGGGCGACCGTCGTGAAGGCTTGGAGGTCCAACCCCGGCTGGCCCACCAGGGGCATCAATCCTGTGGCGCTCAGCGCCAAGGTGATCACAGCACCAGCCACCACGGCCGCGCACAGCACGGCAGCTGTCAGCGTCAGGAAGGAAGTGACACGCACCGTCACTGTCCGCCGAGCACCGCTCGACGCCAGCCCTCATCCAGGGCAGGCACCCACTCGGCAGCCAGCTCCGGGTTGGCTCCAGCAGACAACTCGTCGTATGGCGGGACCACCAGTGATTCGGGCAGGGACTCGAAGGCCGCCTGGTCAGCTGCGTCCAGTCGGGCGGTGTCCAGCACGGTGAACTGGCCCCATACGTCGGGGTCTGCCTTGGCTACCTGTTGCTCGGGCGACATGGCGAGGTCAGCCACCACCATGGCCCCTTCGGAGCTGCCGGAGGTCACCGGGATCGCCAGGAAGCTGGCATTGCCGATGGTGCCGTCAGCCAACGTCAAGACGGTGGTGCTCTCGGGGAAAGTGCCGCTTTCGACCAGGTCGGTCAGCGTTGCCGGACCGTAGGTCATGGTGAAGTCGATCTGGCCGTCCGCAAAGAGACGGTCCACGGCGGCAATGTCGCGCGGATAGGTCTCGCCCTCCCGCCACAGCGAGGCTTCCAGGTCTTCCAGACGCTCGAACACGGCGGGCGTGAGCTTGTCAAAAGCGTCTTGATCGAACTCCAGCGGAACGTTCTCGTATCCGCCGGACGTGGCATACAACGCCTGGCGCACGAACACTGAACCCGTGAAGTCCGGGGGTGCGGGATAGGTGAACCTGCCGGGGTTCTCGCCTGCCCAGTCGAGCAACTCGAGCATGGTCGAGGGCGGCTCTTCGACTCGGTCGGCGGCGTAGGCAAAGGTGAACTGGGCTTTGTGCCAGGGTGCCTCGCATCCGTCGACCTCCACCCCGAAGTCATTGGTCAGCAGTGGGTCTTCGGGGTCGAGGTACTGGGCGTTCGGCAGGTCCTGCACCCAATCGCACCGCCACCCCTGCGCCTGCTGGACGGTCGCGAAGTTGTCACCGTTGACCCAGACCAGATCAACCTCACCGTCCGTGCTCCCGGCCTGCACCTCGGTCAGTATCCTGTTGATCGCATCACCGGTGTCGGCGATGGGCACCCGGCGCAGCTCGACCCCTTCGGCTTTCGCCGCAGGGATCAGGAGGTCATCCACGTAGGCGTTGCCAGCCGGATCGCCACCCCACATCCACAGGGCCACCTCCTGCCCTTCCGCCGCGGCGGCGATATCCGCGAACGACCGCTCATCCGGTGCTGAGACTTGAGCCGTCGGGGGGGCGCAGGCGGCGAGGCCCAACATCGCCGCCCCGGCGGTCCACATAACGACACGCTGCATCGATCGACTTCTTTCAGAACTGGAACGGAGGGTGCCATCTGGGAACACATCGGCACTCCCATCGCCTTCCTGCAGCAGCACGGTTCATCGCACCACGGGAGCGACAATAGGGCAAAGGATCGGCGGAAGGCTGAATATGGAACAGCGAGTGAGCACTCGCGGGTGGGTGATCCGGGGAGTTGTTGCCGTTGCGTTGCTCGCGACCCTGGCTGCGGCATACCGATCCGGGTTGTTGCAGCCCGAAGCGGTGCGCGACCAGGTGGCTGCTGCCGGGATCTGGGGTCCGATCCTTTTCATCGCGGTGTACGCGGTGTTGGCCCTGCTCCCGGTTCCGCTGGGGTTGTTCACCATCTTGGCCGGAGCCGTCTTCGGTGGCATCTGGGGGATGGTCGTGGTCTGGATCGGTGCGATGTTGGGCGCCCTGCTGGGCTTCTCCTTGGCCCAAAGCACGTTGCGGCCGGTGGTTGAGCCGCTGATCAACAAGTATCGGGGGAATGTGTTGCGATACCTGCAGGGAACGGGTGTCTTCCCGGTGCTGGCCCTGCGGCTGATGCCCGTGGCACCGTTCATGGCGATCAACTACGTAGCGGGTGCCACCGGCATACCGCTGCGCTCCTACACCATCGGGACCGCCTTGGGTATGGTGCCGGCGGTGGTGCTGTACGTGCAGGTCGGAGCCTCCGGGTTGCAGGACCCGGCCGGCCTGCTCTGGTCGCTCGCGGGGATCGTCGTGTTGATCGTGATCGGATATGTGCTGATTAACCGAACGCGGGCCGACGAGGGCAGTGCATCAGCGGACACCGAGGAGGCCGGCGCCTGAGGCGCCGCACCCCCGATGTTGGATGCTTCGATGCGCGCGCTGCTGGCCCAGCCGCTGGACGACGTGGCGCGGTTGATCGACCGGTCCAGCATTACGCCGGACCGGGTCACGCTGGTCGGCTTGGTGCTCGGCCTGGGCAGCGCTGTCGCGGCCGGGCTGCAATGGTGGTTGCCGGCCTTGCTGCTGTGGTTGACATCGCGAGTGTGTGACGGCGTGGACGGATCGCTCGCCCGGCGCCGCGCCGGGCCGCGGCGACCGTTGGGACTGGAAGAACCGGCAGGCAGCGGCGGTCGACCCGCTCACCATCCTGAGGCCGGGGGGTTCTTGGACATTACAGCCGACTTCCTCGTCTACGGTGCCAGCGTGGTCGGCGTCGCCATCGGGGTGACCTCATCGGCATCTTCGGGCGGCTACGACGCGTCGTGGCTGCCGTTCGCCTTGGTGCTGCTTGCCTACTACGTCAATGGCACCGCCTTTCTGGCGTTCTCTTCTGTGGCCGAGCGCACCGGACACCAGCTCGACGACGGGCGTTCCTTCAGTTTCCTGGGCGGCCTTGCCGAAGGCACCGAAACCATCGCTGTGCATAGCCTCTGGCTGATCCTGCCCTTCTACGCCGACCAGATCGCGTGGGTATGGGCCGCGGTCGTGGCGGTCAGCGCCGTGCAACGCATCGTCGGCGGGTACCGCACCCTGCGTAGACCGGTCACCTGACCCCTGCCGCTCCGCCTGGGCAAGGTTGTGCATCGTTTCGGCGTGCGATTTCCCCTGATTCGGGCGCACAACCTTGCCCAGGCACAGCAGGGGGAGGCCAGTGGTGTGGGATTGGCGGCAGACGGTTCAATCGCGGAAGTGGAGCCACTTGCGTCGCGAGGCAGACAGTATGCCGATCGCCCGGGTGGCCAGGCCCGAGTCCAAGCGGCGGCTGACGTCCGCCAGGGCTGCCTTCCAGGGGCCGTCTCCATAGGTCGGGTAGGGGTGGATTGAGCCGGCGAGGTCGGTGGTCTTGAGCCCTTTGCTCACTGCCAGAGTGAGCTCACCCAGGGTTTCGCCCGCCCGCGGGCCGACCACGGTGGCACCAAGGATCGTGCCGCCTTTGTCGTGGACCAGAGCGGTGAAGCCTTCGGTGCGCCCCTCGGCTACCGCGCGGTCGACCTCGGAGTTCTCGATCACGACGAGGTGATGACTGGGGGCTACGTTCTGAGTCGAGAGGCCGACAGCGGCTACTTCTGGGTCGGTGAAGATCGCTCGAGGCACGGTGCCGGCCACTTTGCGCCGGGTGCCGAGCACCGCGTTGGTCGCAGCGGTGCTGCCATGATTGCCGGCCAAGTGTGTGAACTGGGCGTGACCGGTCAGGTCCCCCGCAGAGAAGATGCGTTCGTTGGTGGTGCGCAGCACCGCGTCGACCACGACCATGCCGCGCTCGTCGACGTCCACCCCGGCTCGGTCGAGGCCAATGCCTTGGGTACGAGGCTTGCGGCCCACAGCGACCAAGATTTGGTCGAACTCAACGGCGCTGCCGTCATCCAGGACGAGGCTTCCGCCCCGCTTGCGGTCATCGTCCGGACCAGCGGTGCGCACCTCGGAGGCTGGGGCACCGGTGCGCACCGTGACCCCGTCGGCCTCCAACGCGGCGGTCAGCACGGCTGCCGACCGGTCATCCTCTTGTGGGATCAGGCGAGACTCACCCTCGACGATCGTCACGTCCGAACCGAGCCGAGCGAAGGCTTGGCCAAGCTCGCAGCCGATGCTGCCGCCACCGAGCACGACGAGACGCCTCGGCAACTCGCTGAGCTGCCATACCGACTCGCTGGTCAGTGGCTCGCTATCAGCCAATCCTGGAATCGGTGGTAGGGCCGGCTCAGCCCCGGTGGACAACAGCAGATGTTCGAACTCGATGTCATGAACGACCGGTGGCGGGGTAGGCGACCCAGGGTTGTCGCTGTCTCTGCCGCCGCCGGTGCCGACCTCGGTGACCTGTACCGTGCGCGGACCGGTGAGCACACCGGTACCTGTCAGCACTTCGACCCCGGCCTCGTTCAGGGCGCGCGGCGAGTCGATTGGCTCAATTGTTGCGATAGCCGATCGCACGTGGTTCATCACCGCAGCGAAGTCGACGTCTGGCGGTTCGTAGCTAATCCCGAGGCTCGCGGCCGTGCGGCCCAGGACCGCAGCATGTGCGGCCGCCAGCAGCGACTTACTCGGCACACAGCCGGTCCAGAGGCAGTCGCCACCGGGGCGGTCGCGCTCGATCAACAAGACCCTGGCCCCAAAATTGGCGGCCACCTTGGCGCCGACGATGCCTGCCGTTCCACCGCCGAGCACTACCAGGTCCCACCGCGCGCTCATCGCGACGCTCCAGAGGACAACGAGTGCGCCAACGCATGGAGGCGTGCGAGGGTGTGCGGGTCGGGCTGCGTCTGGCTCGCCCAGCGCGCAAACACCTTCTGAAGCCCGCGATACTCGTTCAGCACAGTTGTACAACGCTCACAGGCCGCGAGATGGGCCTCCAACCGAGAGACCTCGTTGGCGTCCAACGGTGCCGAAGGGTCGGCGTCGAGGTATCGCTGCAGTCGGCGAGCCGTCCAGCGGCAGCCGAGCATCGTCCGTGCCGCAGTCCAGGGGTGTCGGATGTTCATGACCTTCTCCTTGCCGTGCCGTCAGTTGGCATCACGCTCATCGGTGATATCACGATCGTGGTGGGCATCACAGCCGCCTCGCCTTCATCACGTCGGGTCCCAACTGGTCACGAACGCGGTTGCGGGCCCGGCTCAGTCGCGACATCACGGTACCGACCGGAACATCGAGGACAGCAGCCGCCTCGGCGTATTTCAACCCGTCGACGTCGACCAGCAACAGCACCGTGCGGAAGCGAGCGTCTAGCGAGGCAACGGCATTGTGTAGCCGAGGGTGCAACGTGGCGGCCAGCACCTGGTCCTCCGGCCCAATCTGTTCTTCGGGCCCGAAGGCCGGCCGCGCTCGGTGCGTGGCTTGGAAGTCCTCGATGATGATCGGGCGTTGTCGCCGGTTCATGTTGATGTGGGTTCGTCGCAGAATGGTCAGCAGCCACGCCCGGGGGTATGCGCCGTCGAACGACTGAATCGCCCGATAGGCACGGATCAACGTTTCCTGGACGAGGTCCTCGGCGCCCCCGGCCCGGCCGGTCAGCGACGTGGCCACCCGCAACAGAACGTCGATCTCCGGCTCGACATACTCGGCGAACCTGCCTGCGGCAATCCCAAGGGTCGCTGCTCCCTCGGGGTCCTGGCCGCCCGCTGCCTTGCTCGACGCCGCACCGGTCCCGGTCGAACCGGCGGCCGTGGTGTGGGTGGGTCGCACATCGGGTGAACCCGGTGACGCGGGCTCGCTCATCCCGAGCCCGCCTGTGATGTCAGACTCAGCTGGTGGGCGAGGTAGACCGTATTGCTGGACGTGCCGCCGGTCAGCGGGTTGGCGAACGTCACGACGCGCGCATCCACCACGTCAAAGACTGTGCCTGCCGTGGCCATGAAACCCTCATCGGGGGCGCGGTCCGACCACAGGGCGAACACGCCGCGTGATGAAAGCATCGCGGCCGCTGCTTGCAGACCCGCGGTGGTGTAGAAGCCCTGATGGTCGGGGTGCAGCACGAAATCGGGTGCGTGGTCGATGTCGAGTGCGATGAGGTCGTACGGAGCGCGGGCGTCGATCCGGTGGCCGAGGGTGCCGCCGATCACAGCGAAGAAGTCTGCCAGGACCAGCCGGACACGCGAATCGTCCATCAACTCATCTGAGGTGGGCAGCAACCGCTGCTCGTGCCACGAGATCACAGGTGCTAACGCCTCGATGACGTCCACGGCGATCACATCGGTATGCCGCAATGCCGCCACCGCGGTATAGCCCAGCCCGAGCCCGCCCACCAGGACAGAGAAGCCCTCATCTTCGGGCGGCCCGGCGTCGTCGGGCCCAGGCGGCGCATCAACTCGCAGGCTGCGTGCGCAGGCGATGCCGAGGTCAGCCAGGGCTTCTTCAGCGACCGTGAACATACTCGACATCAAGAACTCGTCGCCGAGCTTCGCCTCGTACACGACCGTCTGCGTGTGCGGTTCGGTGCGCCGGCGCAGGGAGATCCCACCGGCCCATGTTGGGGCAAACGACAGTTCCTCGAAACGGGGGATAGGGTCCTCCTGAGCGGGCACGAGATCAGCGGGGTAGCCAGCCTACGCAGACTAGGGTGGAGCAGGTGTGGCAGCGGCTGCTGCTGCTGATGCTCTACCTCGCCTTCTTCCTGCTGAGCACCGTCGAAGCCTTCGTTGACAATGGCGTCGCGACTCTGACTGCGTCCAGCGCCCCTGCGGCCGAGGCCGTTCGACCGAGCTAGTCGGTAGCAGACGTCGGGCCGGCGTCAGCATTGAGCAGTTCGACGCTCTGGTGTGCGATCTCGTACTCCTCGTTCGTCGGGATCACACACGCCGCTGGCACAGCGCCGTCCGGACTGATCAGCGCCTCACCCTCAGCGGCCTCATTGCGTTCTTCATCGACGGCCAGGCCGAAGATGGACAGTCGTTGCAGTACCTCTGCCCGCAGAACGGGATCGTTCTCGCCGATACCTGCGGTGAACGCCACCGCATCGAGGCGCCCCAAGAGAGCCGCCAGGGCACCGACGTGTCGCACGATGCGGTGCACGACAACATCGAAGGCCAGGATGGCGTCCTGATCCCCAGCTTTGACCTTCTCGCTGACCTCCCGGGAGTCGCTGCTACCGGTCAGGCCCAGCAGGCCGCTCTCTTTGTTGATTGCATGAGTGAACTCCGCGGCTGTCATTCCAGCGACGTCCGCCAAGTGTCCGGCCACCGCGGGGTCAAGGTCGCCGGTGCGAGTGCCCATCACCAGCCCGTCGGTGGGCGACAAGCCCATCGACGTGTCAATGCTGCGGCCACCAGCCACTGCGCACGCGGAGGCTCCGTTGCCGAGGTGGAGCACGATCGAGTTCACCTCGCCCAGTGGCCGTTCCAGTAAGGCGGCGACCCGGCGCGACACATAGGCGTGGGAGGTGCCATGGAAACCGTACTTGCGCACTCCGTATTCGTGCCGCCACCGACGCGGCACCGCATACTCGCTGGCTGAGGGGGGCATGGTGGCGTGAAAGGCGGTGTCGAACACTGCTACATGCGGCACGTGGGGAAACACGTGGCGGGCCGCGACGATCCCTTGCACGTTGGCCGGGTTGTGCAACGGTGCCAGTGCGGCGAGGTCCTGGATGGCGGCGATGGCCTCGTCATCGAGGTGCGCCGGACCGCTGAACCGATCGCCGCCGTGCACCACCCGATGGCCGACTGCTTCGACCCCGGCGCGGGCGAGATCTGGGCCGTGGGTCGCGAACTGCTGGCGGACCTGGTTGAAGGCGGCCTCGTGATCACGGCACTCGAACTCTGTGACGAAACGCTCACCCCCTGTGTCGTGCCGAGCCCGGGAGCCGACTTCGCCGATGCGTTCCACGAGTCCGGCCGCCAGCGCTCCCCCCGAGGACGGGTCGATGAGCTGATACTTCAGCGACGAGCTTCCGGCGTTGATCACGAGGACGGTGGCAGCCACGGCTCAGCCTTTCGCTTGGATGGCGGTGATCGCGATGGTGTTGACGATGTCGCGCACAGTTGAGCCTCGGGACAGGTCGTTGACCGGCTTACGTAGTCCCTGCAACACCGGGCCGATCGCGACAGCGGACGCGCTACGTTGGACGGCTTTGTAGGTGTTGTTGCCGGTGTTGAGGTCAGGGAAGATGAGGACGCTGGCTCGTCCTGCGACGGTGGAGTCTTTGAGTTTCGTGGCAGCGACCGAGGGGTCGACAGCAGCGTCGTACTGGATGGGCCCCTCGACCTCTAGTTCAGGTGCACGTTCGTGCACGAGGGCGGTGGCTTCGCGTACTTTCTCCACGTCGGCGCCCTTGCCGGACCCGCCGGTGGAGTAGGAAAGCATCGCGACCAGCGGGTCGAGCCCGAAGATGCTGGCGGTGTCGGCGGAGGAGATGGCAATGTCGGCGAGTTGCTCTGCATTGGGAATCGGGTTGATGGCGCAGTCGCCGTAGGCCAGCACCCGGTCGGCCAGGCACATGAAGAAGACGCTGGAAACGACCGAGACACCGTCCGCGGTCTTGATCACCTCCAGTGCTGGTCGGATGGTTGCAGCAGTGGTGGTGATCGACCCACTGACCATCCCGTCGGCCGCGCCGGCATGGACCATCAATGTGCCGAAATAGGAGGGGTCGGCCACCACGTCGCGAGCCTGGTCTGCGGTGACGCCCTTGTGCGCGCGCAGCTCGGCGTAGGTGTCGGCATACTGCTCGCGCAGTGCGTCGGTGCCTGGGTCGATGATCTGTGCGCGCTCGATATCGAGGCCCAACGACGTCGCCCGGGCACGAACGTCGTCCTCGACGCCGAGCAACGTGAGGTCGGCGATGCCGCGGGCAAGTACGGTGTCGGCGGCGCGCAGAATGCGGTCCTCCATTCCTTCGGGCAGCACGACGCGGGCGCCCGACTTCCGGGCCCGCGCGGTGAGCCGGTGCTCGAACATCAGCGGCGTGACGACATCGGATGACGTGCTCGGGGCGGGGGAGACGGTCTCGATGTTGATGTGCTCGCGCACGATGCTGCGGGCGCGCTCGATCTTGCGTGGAGCATCCGGGGTGATCGCGCCCATAGCCCGCTCGGCGGCGCGAGCGACCTGCATGGTGCCCCCGACGGCTCGGATGATCGGTAGTTCGACATTGAGTCCATCGAGCATGGTCATGCTCTGCTCGGAGAGGTCGAAGCCGCCGTTGAGGATGATCGCGGCGAGCGAGGGAAATGTCACGGCCCGGTGCGCCATGACGACGGCGAGCAACACTTCTTCGCGGTCACTGGGGCAGATCACCACGCCGCCTTCGCTGAGTCGGTCCAGGACGTGCGGCATGGTCATCGCCGCGACGATGACCTCCACGGATTCGCGGTCCAACAGGTCCGCGTCGCCGCGGAAGTGCTCACCTTCACACGCGATCATCACGTCACGCACGGTGGGCGCCGACAGCAGCTCATCTTCCGGCAACACGTATGAGGGAATGTCGCGCAAGTGTTCGGTCAGTGCGCCTGCGATGTGGTCGCGTTGTTCAACGTCACATCGGTTGGCGACGACAGCCGCGATCTTGGCGTGCCGCGCTTTGGCTTCGCTGACCATCAGATCGATCGAGGTGATGACGTCGGCCGCCCCCCGGTCAAAGCTCGGCACGATCAGCACCATGTGGGCGCCAACGTTGGCCGCGATACTCGCGTTGACGCTGAACTCGGTCGGCGTCGGCACGCCGCTGAAGTCGGACCCGATCACCAGCACGGCGTCATGTTCTTCGCAGAAGGCATGATAGCGATCAACGATGGTGCCGATGGCCGACTCGGTGTCGTCGTTGATGGCCGTGTACGTCACTCCGACCGCATCCCTGGCCGCAGCGCCGCTTGTGCTCAGTGGCAGCAGAAGTTCAATCAGTGGGTCAGCCGACTCATCGCGCACGATTGGGCGGAAGACCCCGACCGTCCCGCCTGACTCGCACATCTGGGCTAGCAACCCGACCGCCAGGGCCGACTTGCCGGACTGGGATTCAGCGGAGGCTAGGTATAGGGAGGTCTGCACGAGTGCAACCCTAGTGACACCGTCTAGCTCTGGCAGGCACCTCTGGCAGAGTGATCGCCATGAGCGCACCGAACAATGCCGATGTCAGGGTCTGGGTCAATGGGGAACGGGTTGATGGCCGGCCGGCGATCGCCGCGTTGGACCACGGGGTGACCGTAGGCGACGGGGTCTTCGAGACCGCCCAACTCATCGACAACCGCGTGTTCGCACTGACCCGGCACCACGACCGGATGGACCGCTCTTTACGCGGACTCGGCTTGGGACCGCTAGAGCGCAGTCGGGTCGAGGAGGGTATCGCTGCCGTGCTGGACGGGGACCCGATCAAGACTGGCCGGTTGCGCTACACGGTCACTGCCGGTCCGGGACCGTTGGGCTCCGACCGATTCGACGACGCCATGACCTACATCGTCTCGGCCAGTCCGATGGAAGCGGCGGCAGCGAGCACCGCCGTGGCAGTCGTGCCGTGGACGCGGAACGAGCGTGCTCCGACGGTGGGGTTGAAAACCACTTCGTATGCGGAGAACGTCGTCGCCCTGGCGGCAGCGAAGGCGCAGGGTGCTACCGAGGCGATCTTCGCCAACACCTCGGGCCTGCTCTGCGAAGGAACGGGCAGCAACATATTCCTGGTCGTTGACGGGGTGGTGTTGACACCCTCTTTGGAGTGCGGTCCGCTCGCCGGAATTACCCGGGCATTGACGATCGAATGGCTGACCGAGGCAGGAGTGCAGGTGAGCGAGGACGAGATTCCGTTGTCACTCCTGGCAGAAGCCGACGAAGCCTGGCTCACCTCGAGCACACGTGACATCCAGCCCATCAGCGCCGTGCGTGTCGTGCCGGGGGTGCAGACGCTCGCTGGCCGGGTCGATGGCGCGAGCGTCGCGGAGCGCACCTTCACCGAAGCGCCGGGCCGGATCACCGCACAAGCACAGGAGATCTTTGCTCTGGCGCGGGCGGAGCGCTTCGACCCCTGAGAAGGGCAGCACTTGCGCAATCTCTGCGGAGGTGGATAGTAGAGATATGGCACATAAGAGCGGAGCAGCAAAGAACTCGGAAGGCACCCACGGTGGGCCGGTGCCGGGTGATAGTTCCTCAGGCGTGCGAATGTTCGGCGCAGCGTTGCTCGCGCTGGCATGCGCGGTCGGTGCCCTGTGGGTGTCCGGTGCGGGCGAGTCGAACTGGATAGCCGGGGTGCTCATCGTGGTCGGGCTGCTAGCGATCCTCGATCTCGGCACTGGGGCCCGGGCGCGGTCGCGGGCCAGTAGCGAATAGCGCGCAGCCGCACGGCATCATCCCGCGGTATGCCGTCGTGGCATTGTCACAAGTGTCGCCGCCGGTAGGCGATTCGCCAGGTGGCCAGGGTGCGAGATACTGTGCGTGCTCGCACGGACGTGTAGCTCAGTTGGTTAGAGCGTTCGCTTCACACGCGAGAGGTCATGGGTTCGAGTCCCTTCACGTCCACTCTTCTGCCAGGCCCTTGACCTGCGAACACAACTTTCCGCAAGCGCGTGTTGCCTGCGGCGTGCGATATCGGTGCGACAAGGAACGGCCTTAGTGAGCACTCGCGAATGAGTCTTGAATCATTTGCGCTCGGCCTCGCTGCCATCCCTCAGTCGACTTCATCACCACTTCCTTCTTGACCTCCTGGAGACCGAACTTGCGCGGGGTGCGGCGATGGTCGCGCTCACGCGCGCGCCGACCAACGGCGGGCTTCTCAACCCAGACTAGGCGGTGGGAGCCCTCTGCCGAGCCTACGGTGTTTTCTACGTTGTCGACCCCCTGCCAATCAGTCGGACAGGCGCCCATCGACGTAGGGAGGATCGGCTGTGACGTCCTGTCGGCCACGGGGCGCAAGTACCTGCGTGGACCACGCGGTACGGGCTTCCTGTACGTCAGCGACCGAGCTCTCCATACCCTGGAACCGCCCTTCCTCGATCTGCATGCAGCAACCTGGACCGGCCCCGAGACCTACCAGATCAGGCCTGATGCACGTCGCTTCGAAAGCTGGGAGACCAACTACGCCGCGCGCCTCGGCCTCGGTGCCGCTGTCGACTATGCCTTGACGGTGGGTCTACTACGGCAGGCCTGCCCGCGACATACAGGCTGCGCTGGGCGCCCAGGGCATCAACGTGTCCGTGTCGACTCCTGGGTCAGCTCAGTACGATCTGCCCGAACGGTATCGGTTGTGTGGGTGAAGCCGAGGCGTTCGTAGAGGGTGCGAGCGGGAGTATTGAGGCGGCCTGTCGAGGGGATGGGGGCCAACGCTGACGTCAGCCGTGACCACCACTAACCCGGAGGATGCGCTAGCAACGTACGTACATTTACCGTAGTCTGCGGCTGCAGGTGGTCGTCCCTGGCCTACCTCCCTCATATCCACCCTCGGAGGTCCTCATGGCAAGCTTCAAACACCGCGTTGCGATCATTGGTGGAGGGACTGCTGGTATCGACGTCGCGGCACGGCTGAAGCGTAAAGGCGTAGACAGCCTGACCATCATCGAACCGGCGAAGACGCACTACTACCAGCCGCTGTGGACGCTCGTGGGTGGGGGCTTGGCCACAATGAGATCGAGCGCGCGGCCGATGCGCAAGGTCATGCCATCGGGTGTGAGGTGGATCGAGCAGGCCGCCACCGATATTGACCCACAGGCTCGCGCGGTCACCACGACCGGTACCACGCGAGTCGACTACGACCGCTTGGTGGTTGCTCCGGGTATCCAACTCGACTGGGGGACCGTGCCGGGTATGGCCGAAGCGGTACAGACGCCCCATGCCTCAAGTAACTATCGCCATGACCTAGCTCCAGGCACCTGGAAGGCCATCAAGGACTTCCGGCAGGGAACAGCCGTGTTCACGATGCCATCTGGCCCGATCAAGTGCGCGGGCGCCCCTCAGAAAATCGCCTACCTCGCCGCCGACTGGTGGCGTCGTGAGGGAACCTTGGAAAACATCCGAATCGTCTTGGTTCTCCCCACACCCGCCATGTTCGGGGTCCCTGTTTTCGCCAAAGAACTCGAACGGGTCGCTGAGCGTTACGGCATCGAAGTCCACCTGAACAGCGAAGCAGTCGAGATCGACCCTGATAGTCGTCAGGTCGTGGTGGCCGACAACAAGGCCGGGACCATGGAAACGATCCCGTATGACTTCTTGCACACGGTGCCCCCGCAGTCCGCCCCGGACTGGCTCAAGCACACACCCTTGGCGGTGCCTGACTCACCGACCGGCTACGTCGATGTGGACAAGCACACCTTGCAACATGTGCGATACCCGGAGATCTTCGCCCTCGGAGATGCAGGCTCGACCCCGAACTCCAAGACCGGGGCTGCGATCCGAAAACAGGCCCCCGTGTTGGTAAACAACCTCCTGGCCTCCCTGGCGGGTGAGTCACCAACCGCCTCCTATGACGGCTACGCCTCCTGCCCCCTGACCACCGCTCGGGACCGGATCCTGCTAGCCGAGTTCAACTACGCCATGGAACCCCAGCCCAGCCTGCCGCTGATCGACACTCTCCGTGAACGCACAGACTTCGGAACGTTCAAGCGCTACGGCCTGCCTGCTATGTACTGGAACTTCATGATGCGCGGCCTGGCCTAGGCTCGTCGCCCCTAGCGTCCGGGGCCGTGACCAGCTACGGTCTTTGGGTTATGCTGGCCTTTGAGGCCATAAGTACCGAGGCCGACCAGCTCAGGTACGTTCCTCGAACGCTCCCAGGCGCAGCACGGAATGACACTCTTCGAGCACCAACAGTTGCCTCCGGGCACGATCTTGCAGAGCAACCAGGCGATTCGCGTCGAGGCCCAAGGTATTGGCGTGTGCTTCCAAACTCTGCCAAAGGCTGAGTTTTCCGGCCACCCCAGCCTGGATCGCCTCAATCTCGATCAGTGGTGTCAGCGGGGAGCGAGACCACACGCGGCCGTTGCGCTTCAGCCGCCCCAGCACCTCACCGAACCGGCCGGCGACGGCTTTGTGACGCTGCGGCTGGACGCCGATTTTCCTGATCATGCCGAGCAGGACCGAGCGATCGTCGCGCACCTCCGAGGTCAGTGCGATGAGTTCCTCGCGCACACTCAGGTGCGCGTCCTGGGATGTCATCTGAGTCAGGCGTTGTATTGCGCCCGTGGCACCGGCTAGGTGGTCGCTGAGATAGACAGTGAGTAACTTCTGTTGCACGGGTATCCCTATCCTCGTCGTGTCGCCAGCGTCGGTGTGTTTCACCAGCGCCTGTTCCAAGTGCAGCGAAAGCGGGTCGAGAACCGAGGGTGGACGCAGCACTCAGACCATCCGGGTTGTCAGCCAGTCGACCCAGGTGCTTCATGTGCGTATGGGTGGGGCGGTCGCCACATCGTCCACGACGTCGATGATCATCTGAAGATTGGCGATCAGCGCACCATACAGCGGCCAGAACAACCCGGACAGCTCCTCGGTCGACAAATAGTTTGCCAGATCCTGCACATCTGTCCGCAGGTCAGCCACGTCACCGTCTGGGTCCGCAATGCGATGACCAACTTCGGTCAGGAGGGGGATGAACTTGCGGCTGAAACGCACATCCCACTCTTGGGCTTCGCGGCTAGATTCTCGTATGTGACGCGCCATGCTCCGGATCTGGGACACCCCCTCCTCCAGTCGCTGCAGAATCTGCGGGTAACTCCGCAGATCATGGGCGGGGTGGCGCCGACGGCGCGGGTTCCACGAGCGGCTTTCCTGGGCCGTGCGGACCAAAGACCAGGCGCGGCCGATGTCCGTGTCGATGGAGCGTGTCCGCTCGATCCAATCGTCCTCTGCCTGAGACTCATCCGGTCTACGCAACTGCCACGCCATGTCCACCAACAGCGAACCCAACGCGCGGTCGATGTCGTCGACCTGCTGGCGGGCGCTGCGGTCATTCAACGGGGCCAATACCAAGAGATTGACGAGCAGCGCGACAGCCACCCCAATAGCGGTGCTGAGGAGGCGGTCGGGCAACAAGTCGATCGTTCGCTGGTCTGAGAACTGATAGCCCGTCGTGATGACGAATAAAGCCGTGGTGGCGATCGTGATGTCCTCATCGTGCAAGACCGAAACCCGGGCCAGGAGCAGCCCAATGAGCAATGCAAGGCCCAAAGACCACGGGGTGACGTCGAACGCCGTGACCACAACCAGAGACAACAGGATGCCGATCGTGACCGCGACGACCGTCTGGGCGCCGCGCCATACCGTGCGGTAGACCGTGGCGTGCACCGTCAACAAAGCCACCCAGGGGGCCAGAAAGGCCTGGCGCAACTCCAACACAAGTTCGGCCAAGACCCACGCCACCACCGCCGCAAGCACGGCCTTCAGCATCTGCAGCAGGTTCGTCTGGTTGACCGGCGAACACACCCACGCTCGCAGCCGTTCCGACACACTGACCCCTCCGGCACTGACCACTCGAGAATTACAACCCACCCCACGAGCACTCGCAACGCCACGACTTCCAGGCGCGCACAGTCCTCAGGATGTCAGCAGTGCAGAAGCTCCGTCGATGATGAGGATGAGTCCGACCGCCACGGCGACCACCGTGAACACCTCCGGGGCGCGTCGTCTGACCCTGTCGAGCAGCTCGTTCAGTCCAAGCGCGGCATCCTCGGGCCGGCTGGTGTAGTAGTAGTAGATCGCAGCGACCGTGGCAGTCGATAGCACGGTGAAGACGACGAAGGCGATCAACGTGATGATGGGCGCGGTGTTGTGGCTCAGCACCACGATGGCCGCTGAAGCGGTGATCGCCCAGGGCTGCTTGAGGACGCCGATCACGACGGCACTGCGGGGAGTCATGTCTCGCAACCGAAGGGCAAAGGCGGGCGATACCGCTTGCGGGGGCCGTGGTTCGTTGCGGCGGCGCCACTCGCGCGCTCCGAAGGCGATCAGTACCAGACCGAGAAGAAGTTTGAGAACCTCGACGCCCGTGCCTCCGGTGCCCTCCCGGAAGATGTCGGAGTCGCCGAAGGCGAAACTCAGGTAGAACACCAGGGTTAAGGAGATCGCCCACCCGACGAGGAACGCCAGCGCATTCACCCGCGGGCGCGTGGTCGTGAGGAGCAGGATGAACACGATGATCGTGCTGGGCGACAGGCTCGACATGATTCCCAGAAGCAGGATCGGCACTATCAAACCCATGCGTCACCCTCCAGCAGTGTCGTACTCACGACGATGGTAGCGGCGTCTGTCGAGCGGTAGGTGCAGGATCTAAGCCTGGTCTCTCCTCGGGGTCGACGCTGGTCGTGATCAGGGGGGTGACCCAGCTTGCGCGACGGTCGGCATCGATGAAGATGGCGCGCACCAGGAGCGTCATCGGGACTGCCAGCAAAGCGCCCAGCGCGCCGAGCAGGAAGGTCCACACGACGAGTGACAGGAAGGTCACTTCGGCGCTCAAACCCACTGAGGCGCCCACGTACCGTGGCTGGATAAACGTCTGGATGGTCACGTTCAGGATGCTGTAGATGACGATGACCAAGACCATTGACTGCCAGCCGGAGTCGAGCAGCGCCAACAACGCGGGCGGGATGACGCCGATAACGAAACCGATGTTCGGGATGAAGTTGGTCAGAAAGGAGAAGAACCCCCACACCAGCGGGAGTGGGACCCCCAGCAACCACAAAGCCCCTGTGTCGAGGACTGCAACGATGGCGCCGAAAAGAGCGGTCACCACCAGGTAGCGCCCGGTGCCGTTGACAAATCGCACCATGGACGCGGCGAGCTCAGGCTTGGTATGAGCCAGCGCACTCATTCGCGGCCCGAAACCCGACACAGCGGCGACGAAGAAGAACATCAACGTAACGAGCACGAAGAGATTGCTGAAAGCACCGAGAATGCCCGAGAGGGTGCTCTCGAGAAAGTCGCTGACCTTGCTCGGGTCGATCTGTTGCAGGACTTTTTCAGTCGAGGAGTTGCCCACGCCGATAGACGCGAGCCATCCCTGAATGTGCTCGGTGAGGTCGGAGGCCTTACTGGCGTAACTGGGCAGGATGCCTGCCAACTTGACCAAGCACAGCGCCGCGCCGAAGACCAGCACGGCGAGGATGGCGTATGCGGACACTAGCGTGGTCAGGGTCGCCAGCCAGCCGGGCCAGTGATGTCGGCGCGTTGCGGCATTGATGGGCAGCACCGCGATGGTCAGCACCAGCGCGAGCATCATCGGAGCGATGATCCCAGCGGCGCTCTGCAGCGCCGCAGCGCCCAGTGCTGCGCCGCCGACGCTGATCAGCAAGACAGCCGACCGGGGCAGTCCGCCGAGCAGCGAGCCGGGCGGTTCGGGCGCGTGCGGGTCGGAAGAGGCTGTCGACATAGAGCGCAGACTAGCGTTCCCCACGGCGCCGGCTCGTCGTCGAGCAGATCGAGTTCGGCCAGCCCCCCATGGGTGCTTTGCCCCGGCCCATCCACGGCTAGCGAGGTGACTGCATTCCAACGATTCGCAGTACCGGTCTGCCGGAACTCGATGCTACTCGTATCGGCTTCATCGGGCCTCTTCAGGAGCTTTCATAGTAATGTTCGAACATGGCGAATATTGATTCAAGAATGCCTGCGCTAAAGTTGCGCAAACGACCCAGCTGTTTTATTGCGATGTCGGTATCGATATGCATTGCTGCAGTTGGGTGCTCGAGCAATAGCGACAGTGCTCAGGAAAACTCCAGCACGCAGAGTATTAGTGATGAGTCGGGTACCGACGATTGGAGTGCGACGGCCCCAGCTGCCTACCCGGAGGAGGGGCCTCCTGGAGACCCGGCCCAGTCGATAGACCGCACAGGTGTCGAAGCCGCAGTTGAGGAGTTTGAGCCAATTGCGCAGGACGCTTTGGCGCAGAGCGGTGTGCCGGGTATGTCGGTCGCGGTGATTTTCGACGACGAAGTCGTGTTCACCGGAGGCTACGGGGTGCGGGAATTGGGTAGCGATGAAGCAATAGATGCCGACACGGTGTTTCAACTGGCCTCTGTCTCCAAACCTCTGGGTTCGGCCGTGGTCGCATCTATCGTCGGGGACGACCTGATCGAGTGGGACCAACCGGTCACCGAGATTGATCCCACCTTCGAGTTGGCCGACCCGTGGGTCACCGAGCACGTCACCTTTGCAGACCTGTACTCCCACCGCAGCGGTCTGCCAGAGCATGCCGGTGACCTCCTCGAGGATCTCGGGTTCGATCGCGAAGCCATGTTGGAGGGGTTGCGCAACTATCCCCTTTCCCCCTTCCGCGCGACGTATCACTACACGAACGCTGGGCTCACGGAGGCTGCCGTCACCGCAGCCACAGCCGCGGAGACAACGTGGGAGGACGCCTCGACCGAGCGTCTCTACGAGCCACTGGGTATGAGTGACAGCAGCAGTTCCTTCGATGACTACATGGCAGCCGACGATCGGGCCAAACCTCACGTGCGCGACGAACAGGGTGAGTGGATTGTGACCCCCGACCAGCGGGACCCGCAGGCTCAGTCACCGGCCGGCGGCGCCTCTTCCACCGCCAACGACATGGCGCAGTTCATGAGGATGGAACTGGCCTCGGGGATGTTCGACGGCGAGGAGGTCGTGGCCGAGGAAGCACTGCTACAGACCCATGAGCCGCACATTGCGACCGGTCCACCGCGCAGCCCGTCGGCGCGCAGCAGCTTCTACGGTCTGGGGTGGAACGTCGGATACGACGATCAAGGGCGCACTCAGCTCAGCCATTCTGGAGCCTTCGCGCTGGGGGCAGCCACTACGATCAAGATGGTGCCGAACGAGAACCTTGCCGTGGTCGTGCTCACAAACGGTCAACCGGTCGGTCTTGACCCCGCCATGGTCGATATCTTCATCGACCTGGCCACAGACGGACAGGTGAGCCGCGACTGGGTCGGCCTGTACGGCGAACTGATCGAGGCGACGATCTACAGTCCGCCGGAGGTGGATTACTCGCAAGCGCCAGCCGACCCCGATCCGCCCCGCGAGCTTGAGGCATACGTCGGTGAGTACAACAGCGACATCTACGGGACCCTGGACATAATCGAGGGATCTGACGGCGATCTGACGCTGACCGTTGGACCGGACGAGGACAGCTTCACTCTGAAGCACTACGACGACGACACCTTCTGGTTCATGCCGACGGGGGGTAACAACATCGCGGAGAACGCCTTGTATCCCACCGGGGTCATCTTCGACGTGCCCGATGATGAAGGACCAGCTGAGTCGGTCACCGTGGAGTGGTTGGAGGGTGAGTCACCGGGCCTAGGGATCGGGACCTTCACCCGCTCATGACGAATGATCACCCCAGCAGGGAATATCGCTCTCGGACAGCCGCACGACTCTTCGGCTGCCACCGATGAGTGTGTCGCGGCCCCACCGACCCAGACATTCAGCGCTAAATGGCACGAGTCAAGGACGGGGCATATGCGCTCGGTAGGCTCCGAGCGTTCGTGAAACGATCCGCCCACCAACGTCTCAAAAGTGTAGCCAGAGTTGTCGACCCGCCCTAACATGTTCTATGTCGAGTGAGCGTCGCCGCCTTGGCCGACGCGGAAAGTGCGTTATGGGCGTTCTATCGATACAGGAGATTTACCAGGCTGCTCGCGGTGCTGGTTTTTCTCCTGAGCAGGCAGCCACCTGGACGGCCATTGCGTTGGCCGAGTCCGGAGGCCAGACGGCTGCCCACAACAACGTGGGGGAGGACTCCCGAGGGCTGTGGCAGATCAACGTTGGCGCCGGGGTCAGGGGGAACCGGTGGGGTGATCTGAGCGATCCGCACGTCAATGCGCGTGCTGCATACGAAATATCGCAGCACGGAACCGATATGAGTCCCTGGACGACAACTCACGAGGTTCACCGAGGGACCAACCTTGACTATCGCAGCTATCTCGATGGTGTGGAACAAACCATGCGTCAGCCTGGAGACTGGACGGGGGTGGCCGGGTACGGATCAGGGAATCACGGGATCGCGACGCAGTTTGCATCCGCTGAGCCAGTGCCGATCAGTTCTACTGTGCCCCAGGAAATGACGGCAGCGGGGAAATCTCTGGAGGAGCTCACCGACGCGGACCACGACGGGTTGACCGATTTCTTCGAGGAGTGGGTCGGTAGCGACCCCACCGTCGAGGACTCCGACGCCGACGGACTCAGCGATGGTTACGAATTCGCGGTGGCACGCAGCGACCCGATGGTCGCCGACAGCGACGCGGACGGCCTGTCCGATGCGATGGAGGTTGGCCTGGGCACCGACCCCAGCCTGGGTGATACGGATCGCGACGGCCTGACCGACATGGTCGAAACGACCTTGGGCACGGACCCGCTGACCCAGGACACCGGTGAAGGAGACGAGGCTGTTCCACTGGATGCTGAGTCGGAGCCGGTAGACCCGATGATCGCGGCGCGAGCGAGTATGCCGGGGCAACATCCACTGTCGGGCCCAGCACCTTTTGGCACCTCCGGCGGAGCCGGGTTTCCTGCGATGAGCCCTCCACCTCCGGCCACGGCGGGATCGTCTTCGCGAGCAGACGTCGCCGTTGAGGCTGCGCTGCGGCAACTAGGAGATCCGTATGTCTTCAGCGCCGATTCCGATCCGCACGACGCCGATCCGGAGTATTTCGATTGCTCTGACCTTGCGCAATGGGCGGTAAGTCAGACGGGAATATCCATCAAAGGAAGCTCGCAAGGGCAGTACCTGGACCTGAAATCCCAGGGGCGACTCTTGGATGTCTCTACGGCGATCGAGACCAAAGGCGCTTTGCTGTTCTTCTTTCCTTCCGAACCCACCGGTGGACCTCGATTGCCGGGATCGCATGTCGCCATCAGTCTCGGCAACGGCAAAGTAGTAGAGGCGCTGCCCTCGGGAGGCGTTCAGATCAGGGACGCGGGGGATCGTTTTAACCACGCCGGGTCAGTGCCGGGATTGGGGGCGGCCAACACTCTCACTGACTTGACGTCACAGCAGGTCGTGCAGTTCGGCTATGACGACATCTACCCCGGCGCACCCTTGGAGGTTGTCGATGACACCGATGCTGACGGTTTGACGGATGCCTTCGAGCGCCTGGCAGGCACCGACCCAGAGCTCAGCGACACCGACGAGGACGGCCTGGATGACGCTTTCGAGGCCCTGCGCAGCGGGACGGATCCATTGAGCCCGGACACCGATGAAGATGGGCAATCAGATGCCTTTGAGTATGCAGCGGGCACCGATGCGGGTGACATGGTCGGCGTGGCCGGAGTCATTGGCCAGGGCCGCTTCGCGGAAAACGCTCGCGATGGCATCAAGGACGCCGATTCAGACGGGCTTTCGGACCACGCTGAATCCCTCCTTGGCCTCGATCCAGACGAAGCTGACACGGACCGTGACGGCCTCAGCGATGCGATGGAGTTCGCGCTTGGCACGGACGGACTGTTGGTAGACAGCGACGGGGACGGCCTCTCAGACGCCTTCGAAGTTGACCACGGATTCGACCCGCTGGCTCTGGGCCGAGGCGAGCCCGACGTCGAGGAGACGGGAGTGACCCCGACCGAATCGGTCACGGATATGGGCTGAGGTCGTTATCAATTGCCGCTCAGAGGTATCAGCGCGAGCTAACCGCACTCCCGACCGGTGAGGGGCTCCTATTGAGGTGGTGCGTATGCAGGGCAGGGTGATCCAGGACGGGCACCAAGGGCCAGAGGCACAGGGACTGGTCCGCAAGCGGCTGGACAACGCCCTGTTCACGCAGGCTGGGCCTCGGATCTGCCTGGTCACGGCGCCGGCCGGCTCGGGGAAGAGTACGCTCCTGGCCCACGTTGCAGCCGGGGCCGAATGCCCGGTCGAGTGGCTTCACGTCCGCTCACAGGACCGCGCTGAGTCCGATGTGCTCCACCGCCTCGCGGAGGCACTGGATATCGCGCCTGGATGCAGGATGACGCGAGCGCGGTATACCGAGGATTTGCTCGGGGCCCTGAACTCGATGCGAACGTCGCTCTTAATCGTGATCGATGACCTGCACGACGTTGCCGAGAGTCCCGACGAAGAAGCAATCGGACGTCTCCTTCGCGAGGCACCACCCTTGGTCCGATTCCTGGTGGCCACCCGGCGCCCACCTGCGTTCGATATCTCTCGACTGCTTGCCTCAGGAGACATGACGCAGCTCGACGGCGAGGACCTGCGCTTTCGCAGTTGGGAGGTGGAGGATCTGTTCCGCGCCGTCTACCAGGAGCCGTTGTCGCCTGAGGCGGCTGCACTGCTTACCCGTCGCCTCGGCGGCTGGGCAGCGGGGATGCAGCTGTTCCACCTCTCCGTCCGGAATCGTAGCCGGAGCGAACGAGAGGCTGGGGTCACCGAGCTCACCGGCCGGTGCAAGCTGATCCGCTCCTACCTGACTCGCAATGTTCTGAGTGGGTTGCCACCGCAGCGGCGAGATTTTCTGCTCCGGACGAGTGTCCTGGGTGTCCTCACGGGGCCGCTGTGCGATGCCCTTCTGCACACCGTGGACAGCGACCGTATCCTGCAAGATCTGGAGCGTGAGCACTTCTTCACCACGTCCCACGACGGACTGACTTACGTTTACCACCAGGTGCTGCGCAATCACCTTCAGGTAAGCCTGACCGAGGAGCTGAGCACCGGTGAGCTGCGTGAGTTGCTGCACGCCGCCGGCGTGCTGCTCGAGGGGGCCGGCCACGTTCAAGAAAGTGCGCGAGTCTTCGCCCAAGCCGGCGACTGGGCGTCGGTCGGTCGCGTCATCCAGCAGAGTCGGAGCTTGGTGGTGATGGAAGGCGACTGGTCCTGGGAGCCCCGGGTGAGTGGGGCTGGTGTTCCGGACGACCCGTGGCTGGCGCTGGCACGTGCTCGCCGACTGTTCCAACGTGGCTCTGTTGCCGAGTGCGTCAGGGCGTTTCGGGCGGTGGAGGAACTGTTCGACGAACCCGAGGCCCGTCAGCGATGCGCCACCGAACGGGCCATGGCAACGCTTCTCCTACCGCACCAGTGCGACCACGTGCCGCCGCAGACCGAGTTACACCGCGTGTTGGTCAGCATCCGAGCCATGACGCGACGGATCACAGCAGCTGAGAACGGGGAGGGTGGGCACTCGCCCGACGCCGAACTGGTGTGCGGTCTGTCGCTGATGTTGTCCGGGTCCTGGGGGCAGGCCGAGCAGCATGTACTCAGGGCCGCAGCGTCCAGCGATGCCCGATCGTGGCAGCGACTGGCCGCGGGCCTCGTCGGCGCGGTGCTGGAGTGCCGCAACCCCTGTGGCTCTGACCCCACCCGGGCGCTGGAGGAGGTGTCCTTGGTTGCGGACGTGGAGGGTTACCTGTGGTTGGCGCGAGTGGCACGCGGTCTTCAGGCTAGCTCGTTGGTGGTCCTGTCGAAGGAGCCCTGGCGGCTGAACGGCTGCCGCGACGTGATCGAGTCATGCCGCCGTGACGGTGACAAATGGGGTGAGTTCATTTCCGAGCTGGCAGCCGGCGTGGCCGCCCTGCACATTGGCGAGGAGGAGGCGGGCAGCGCCTACGTAGCCTCCGCTGGTGAACTCGCCCGTACGTTGGACGCCCCGGTAATGGGCCTGTGGGTGCGGTCCATCGTGCAAGCCGGCCACGATGCGTCGGGGCTCGCCGACTCCGAGGTCCAGTGGCGGCGGCTCGCCCGAGCGGCCCTCGACCTGGGGATCGAGGACTTCGATGACGTATGCGGGATCGTTCGGGAGGTGCCTCCCCCTCAGCACTCCCGCGCCTCGCTCCTGCCGGTGGCCGAGGGGTCGGTGATGGTGCGTTGCCTGGGATCCTTCGGCATCGAGACCTCGACGGGTGGTGTAGACCTCAAGCTTTTACGTCCCCGGGCTCGAAATCTGCTGATGGCCTTGGCGCTCAACCATGGGCGATATGTTCACCGCGAACGGTTGACCGAGATGTTCTGGCCGGCTGCTTCGACCGTCCGCGCCAACCACAGTCTGCAGGTTGCCATCTCCAGCATTCGTCAGGTACTCGCGGCGGCCTGCCTGGGTGATGACGTTGTGCAACGTCACACCGACTCTTATCGTCTACGGATCGACGACGCGACGCTCGACATCACGCTTTTCGAAGACGGCGTGCGCCGGCATACGGGGGTTTTGCGGCACCCACCCCCAGACCTCGCGATCGGTCAGAGCGTGAGCGTTCTGGACCTTTATCGAGGGGACCTGCTGCCTGAGGTGGGTTACCCGGATTGGGTGGTCTTCGAGCGTGACCGGTTGCGGCAAATCGCTGCTGACTATGCCGTCGAGGTCGCCCGGTCATGTTTGAAGGAATCGCGGCATGCGAGCGGGATTGTTGCAGCTCGACGTGCGCTTGAGCTCGATCACTATCAGGACTCGGCATGGTTGCTGCTGAGTGAGTTGCAGGAGAAGGATGGAGACTCGACGGCGTCCGCCGTCACTCGGGCCCGGCATGCCGAGATCCGGGATCGGCTGGATGTTCGAGCCTGGCCTTCAGAGACCGCCGAATCCGCCGTCCCGACGGCGCGGAGGTCCATCGTTACGAGGTCTGCAGCCGATGCCGCACGTGAGCAGGTTTCAGGGTTTCCACGAATGCGTTGATGGTCTCCAACTGTTCCTCGGTCACCGCGCCGATCACTACTTCTACCGAAGCATCAGCCTGGCCAGGCAGGGCTGCCTGGGGATCGGATGACCAGGTCGACCCACCGGAGTCCCGGACCTCGACGGCGATGCCGAACACCGCCTCCAGTGCCAAGCGCATACCGCGCGTCGTGCCCTGCCAACCGTGCATCTCGGTGGCGACCCGCAAAAGCTCGCGTTGGCGCTCTATCGGCAGATCTTGGCTGATCTGCAGTCCCAGCCATTGGGACATCCAGGCCAGCATGTCCTCCGGAGTGGTGGCTAGGTCGAGATAGGCGGCAAGATTGTCCAGCACCACGAAGACAGGGGAGAGCGTCTCGTCCAGGCCCTGGCATAAGGCCTGCGCAAAGGCGTCGTCCCTGAAGAGCGCAGGCAGTGTCTCGCCGAGCGGATGGGGGCTGGCCAAGCCAGGAAGCGCGCCTCTCATGTGCGCACCCTGACCTGGTGTTCGTAGGAGTAGACCAGACCCGTGGGTGGCAACTCGACGCTGGTCACCGCAGCCTGCCGCCTGCCGGTGTCGGCCTCGGCGGGAAAGAGGGACACGCTGACCTCCTGTGACATGTCCACCCCGTTAACCTTGGCCAAGGTGGCATTGACCTCGTGCGACTGCACCGCCCGGCCGAATGGCCATCCGTGACCATCAGGTCCGCCGAGCAGGGGGTGAAAATGCAGGTAGAGCGCGCGCAACACGTCGGTTCGAACGGTGTCGGCATCGTGGCGGGGGCGGGCGCTCACGCTGACGACGGCGGTCAACCAGACGTACACCGGAGGCACCACCGCAAGGCGGGTGCCGACGAGTCGGCGTTCGCCCAAACGTTCACTGATCCGCTCCAACGTCGCTTCCGGGGGGTCGAGCTCGGTGCGCCTGATCCGTCCGATCTCATCGCTGGCCACGTGAGGCACCACCAGCAAGCGGATGCCGCCCGCGTCTTCGGCTCGCTCGGCGCTGACGCAGTGGACCCGTGCCGCGTCGGGGGCAACCTCACGGGCCAGCCCTTCGAAGTCCTCGGCGGTGACTGCGCGTCCTCGGGATCGCAGCACCAGAGGACCGCGCGTCTTGGCGTCCTCGAGACTCTCAGCCTCCGATCCTCCGATGGCCGGGGCTCGGTTTTCCACCCGAGCGACATACGGCACGCTGGTCTTCAACACCCTGACCTGACCGATGGCGACGTTGCCGGCTCGACCGCCGCCGGTGCGGTAGGTTCCCGCGACGATCCTGGCCCCCTTGGCTGGCACCGCGCCGTAGTGGCGCAGACCCCCGTCGGATTGGCGCACCGCGGGGCCGAACTGAATTTCACCGTCGAGTGCAGCAACCCGGAAGTGCTGATCCGTAGGTCCGGAGAGGGCGAAGTGCGGGACCTCATGCCAGGTCTGGGTCTCTGCGTCCGTCCGTACCTCCAGGGAGTTCTCGCCGGCCGAAGGCACCACCGGTCGGCGAGCCAGGGCCATCCGCTGCCCGGGCGTGCCGTCCGATGTGCCGAGGTCGTCGGCTCGCACCTCCTGCGCGTTCAGCGTCTGCGCAGTACCCCCCACGGTGAACGCAGTGACCGACCGGATCCGCGGCGGCGAGGTGTATGTTGGCCGGCCTTCCCGGGCTTCGACCAACCGGCACCTCAGCCACCCCGCGCGGTGCCGAGCGATGATCGAGGCCCGGTGCCCGGGCGGCAGATGCAGGACCACATCGCCGGGACGGTTGAGGCCGCCGGTTTCGTCTCGGTCCACGTCGCAGAGGCTCCACCCGGTCCCGTCCCAGGCCTCCCAGACCAACGGCGGACGACGCGGGTCGATGCCCACGCCGGCCACCGCGCAGTCGAGCCGAACCAACACCGCACACGAAGGTGCGGCCTCGCTCAACCCGATCAGCAGTGCGTCGCCGATGGCGGGCACGTCGGAGAAGCAGGTGAAACCCGGGCCGCCCTCCAACGCGCCCGTGGTCTCCACGGCGCTGCCCGCCACCGGGTGCATCGCCGCTCGGGCGAAGCTTGTCGGTACGATCTGTAAGTCGCTCAAGGTGGAGAACACCACGGGTTCGTGCAGGTCGGTTCGGGCGGTGGCCACCTCGGTGCCGGCACGCACCAGGATAGGTTGGGGTTGCGGCGCCGAGAGCCAGAATGTCACGGCGCCTCGCGCAGCTGAGGGCGGGCGCAGCTCGACACCGATCAGCTCCAGGAACTTAACGTAGTGACGATCGGGGACCCGGTTGAGCCGATAGATGACCTGGTCGAACATGTGCGCGAACGCTTCGATCAATGTCACCCCGGGGTCTGAGACGTTGTGGTCGGTCCACTCCGGGCACTGCTGTTGGACTAGCCGTTTCGCGTCGTCGACAAGTTGCTGAAACCGACGGTCGTCCAGGTTGGGTGCGGGAAGCATGACGGGACCTATTCCTGCTCGGGGATGACGTAGAAAGGAAAGACCAGGTTGCGCGGGTCGTTGAGACCTCGGATCCGGTAGTGGATGTCGATGTGGAGGGTCCCGGCGGCGACCTCGTCGAAGGAGACCGACACGTCGAGCAGATCGATCCTCGGCTCCCACCGCACCAGCGCCTCTCGCACGTCGCCAGACAGTTGACCCGACAAAGAGGAGGTCGCGACCCCGAAGACTCGGTCGTGGATGCGGCAGCCGAACTCTGGCCGCATGGGTCGCTCCCCCAGCGCCGTGCCCAAGATAAGTCGGATGGACTCCTGTACCTCTTCGTCGCGGCTGACCAGGGCAATTCCGCCGGTGGCGTCGATCCCCAGCGGAAAGGCCCACCCGGCTCCCACGAAGTCCACGTTCATCTCAACCTCCAATCAGCACGGTCGGCAGGCCCACCATGATCGGCGCACCGCAGGCAGCCACATCGCCCATCCGAGCGGCCGGCATACCGCCGATCAGCACAGTCGGGCAGCCGGGAGGTGCGACCACCGTTGGGGGATGGACCGCGGGCGGGGGGAAGGAACAGATATGTGGGGTGCCCACCGTCGCAGCCGGCATACCGCCGATCAGCACGGTCGGGCAGCCCGGGGGACCGATCACGCCGGGGTGTCCGGTGGGATCGCCGACCCGTGCGGCTGCTGGCATGTCTCCTCCTCTAGTTGATCCGGACCATGGCGGCCGATACCGAGCACATCGCCCCACCCTTGACCTCGGTGTTGGCGCTGCCTTCCAGCTTGGCTGTCGTCCCGCTGAGCGCTAGCTGGGCACCGGCGGTGACCGAGACGTTGCCACCACCGCCATCCACACTGACCCCTTGGGTGGCAGTGATCGCGATCTGCCCTCCCTTGAGCTCTAGGTCGGCGGTTGCTGCGTCCACGACGATCCCTTGGCTGCCCTCGATCAGAACGGTGCCGTCACTGTGCAGCGTGATCTTCGTCTCGGTCCCGGCCAGTGACAGGGCTAGTGCTCCGTCGGCCGTGCGCATCGCGATGCCTTCGGCAGTTCCGTCCTGATCCAGCAGGTCGATCCGGTGCCCTTGCCGAGAGACCAGCGAGCGGCGGTTCACCGCTCCGGTCCCACTATCCAACAAGGCAGGGCCGGCACTGGATGGTGTGTCGACCCCGTTGTGCAGCCCTCCGAGGACGTAGGGCCGCTTGAAGTCTCCCTGCTCGAAGGCCACCAGGACCTCATCGCCGACTTCGGGCAGCACCATCATTCCCCGGTCTTTGCCAGCCCCAAACTGCATGGTGCGGGCCCAGTCGGTGACGAAATCGTCGGAGAGCCAGGGCAGGCTGAGCCGCACCCGGCCAAGACCCTGCGGATCGCCGACGTCGGTCACCACCGCGACCACCACACCGGGTGGGCCGCGTCGCACCGGCCCGGTGTGGGTCAGGCCGAGCAGGCTGCGATCGGCCGAGCCGGAGACGGTGAAAGAGGTGGTGTACCCGTTGGCCGGTTCGAACAGGTGCCGCGAGGAGGTCACCGTGTACTTGCCGTCGAACGGCGGACCCATATCGTCGATGCTGATAGCCGAGTCGGCCCGGATAGCGGGATTGCCGCGGGCGACTCCTTCGACTTCCGCGAAGCTGCCAGCGACTTCTTCTGCCAGGGACGCAGCCGCCGCGCTGACCTCGGCCTGGGTGCCGTACGGCACGTCGGTTGAGATGTAGGTGGGGTCGCCGAAGGCGGAAGCCATGGCCCCCGGTGAGGAATCGGGAAGATCGACTCTGGTCGTGGCTGCTGGTTCGGTGGCAGTCAACACCTGCTTGCTGGTGACATCCCAGCCGCGGACCTCGACCTCCTTGACCTGTTGAGCAGAGGTCAGCACCGTCCGCAGTCGCAGCAGGTCTGCTCCGCGGTGGAGCACCAGCGGTTCGCGGGCGCCATTGCTGCTGGGGGAGGGCGCTTCACCAGCATGTGAGGGGACGGCGAAGTCGAGTTTGCCTTCGCGGACGCTCAGGTCGTGGCCGACCTCGCGTGCCAACGATTGCAAGAACTCCCAATCAGTGGAGCCGGCTTGAGATACATGGTCGAACACTGTGGTCGTAGCCTGCACGTTCCCGGTGACTAACCCCGCCCGCGCGGCAACGGTGGTCACGATGTCAGAGGCAGTGACTTGGGTGTATGACGCGGTTCGTCGCCCACGGAACAGGCGGTGGGCCGGGTCGTAGCCGCGGATCAGTGTGAACGTTCCGCCGGCGTCGAAGTTTGCCTCCAGCGCCGTTACCTCGCCTTCCATCAGCAGCTCCGGAGCCTGTTCCTCGGTGGTGAGCACGCAGATGCGCACGCTCGACCCGATCTCGCCGTTGATCTGACTGAGGACTTGCCGCCCGGCATCTCGGAAGCGCAGCGTGAACATGTCCGGGAGCCGCTGGCTGTCATCGACCAGGGCCGATTCCAGCAGCGCCGCGATCTCCGGTGCGAGCGCCGTTCCATCGATCTCAACGAGGAAGCTGCTGCTGATCGGCATACCTGATCACCCACCCAGGTCTTCTGGCGACGGAAGGAGCAGCACGGCCCCGCGCGGGATCCGCAATGGGTCGTCAATCTGGTTGTATGCCGCCACGTCGCGCCATCTCGCCGGGTCGCCGTACTCGGCGTACGCGATCGAAGCCAACGAGTCGCCGTCGATGACATGATGGGCCCGGCGGGCTGACAACCCGCCCGAGGTCGGGTTCTGCCTCCAGGTTTCGTCCGGCATCTCTTCCAGAGAGACGCTGCAGACCGCCCTGATCGGGGTCCCATCTGCGCTGAACAGCGTGTACTTGGCGCTGATTGCTGTGACGAAAGCAGGGAAGCTGGAGATCTGACCCCACTCGAGCATGACCAGCGGTGGGGTTGGCTTGTCCTTGCTGGCGCTTTCCTCGGTTGGCACACAGCAACTGAAGAGTCGTTCGACGGCCGCCACGACGCTGCCATCGTGCGTTGCGGTCGCGTCGAAGAACATCTCCATGGTGAGTTTGCAGGGCTCGGCGCCGCTGAACTCCGGTGGCCCAGCACTCTTGGCGCCGGTGGCGGTCTTGCGCTCCCACTTGGCCGACTTGGCGATGGTCACCTCCTTGGGGTTGAACTGGAACTCGACCGCATCGCGCTGGGCGCCAACCTTGGCACCCGTGCCGCTGGCTGAGGGGTCAGCGTCATACAAGGTCAACGAAGCTCGGGCCAGTTGAGGTCGGGTCGTCGAACCCCCGAAGGTTGCCGGGGGGGCTCCAGCCGGTGAGGGAGTGCCCAAAGCGTCACCCGGGCTGGAGGACTTGAGAGCGATCGGTGGGACCATCAGCCGGCTCCTTTCGAGGTGAAGCCGTGGTGTGCTAGCTCGATGGTCTCGGTTGCCACCTTGGGGGAGTCGGCGGTCAAACTGGGACCGGTCCATCGCACTGGCACCACGCCCATCAGGCTCCACTCGACGACGGCCACGCCGTCAGCAGTCATTGCTTGGATGGTGGCGGTCTGCGGCTCGACCTTCAGGGTCATCGCGGCCAGCCAGTTCATCACCTTCGAGGTGTCGGCGCATACGGGTCGGGAGAGCTTGATGTTGCTGAACTTGATCCGCGTCGGAATCTGCCAGACGAAACCGTTGTTTCCGCCTTCCTCGCGTTGTTCCAGGACAACCTCCACCCCAAGGCCGTCACAGCTGATGAACGTCCCGAGCCACTGGTTGTCGATAGCCACGCTCCAGCATGTTGTCACCGGGGCTTCCTCATCGGCCATCGGGAATCACCTCCGCAGCTCGATCGAGAGCCCAGCGCGTTCCCGGTCGAGCCAGAGTTCGGAACGCAGACGAGCCGACAAGGGGTCAAAGAGGCGGCGCGCCAGCTCGTCGATGTCCGCCCCGGAGGCACCCGCAGGTGCTGGTCCGGCCGACCCCGGAGTCGGAGGGCTGCCAGGTGCCATGGTAGGCGCGGTCACCGCTCCCGAGGATGGTACGCCGGGCGCGGCCTCCGGTGGCGACGCGCCGGTGACGTCGCCGTCACCCGTGGCCTCGCGCTGAGCGACCACTGCTGTTGCCACGGGGGTCTCCTGAGTGGCGGCGGCCGATTCGGGGCTGCCGTGCGGGGTCGCAGCTGGAGAGGAGAACATGTGGACCAGGGGCGAGGTCGTGGGGATGGGAGATTCGGGGCTGCGCATCGGGCCGGGATTGCTGGTCGCCGATGTTGGGCTGTCGAGGACGGCACGCTGCACCCGAGACTGCCGGGCCACCGGCCGCAGCGCCGGACCCATCTTCGAGGGCGTCATGCCCGCGCCGGAGACGGCCCCATCGGCGATGTCGTGTCCACCGAGGCCGCTCGAGTCGTGTTGGCTACTCGGGGACATGGGTAGGGCTCGACTGTGCGTTGGGGAGCGCTCAACGCAGCGAAGGGCGGGGGTGCCTTGTTGGGTGGATGTCGGCCGGTGTTGCGTGGGGCGGCGATCCATCTGTTGCAGAGGAAGAAGTTGCCGGGCGCCGGCGGGCGTGACCAGTGGTTGGACATCCGGCGACGTCGCCTGGGACCTCGGTTCCTGCCCAAGGTTGCTCTCTGTTCCTATCTCGCGGCTGATGTTGTCCGCTGACATGGATGTTTGGAGGCCGAGGCCAGGAATTGAGGAGGGTATATCGGGCCGCGACGGCCGCGCGGCGGGCGCCTCCGAAGGTGGGGAGGCGGCCGTGATCGGAGCCCCGGTGGAATTCGCTACCTTCAACGCGTCGGTCGGCAGGGACAGCTGCAGGGAGCGTGCGCTGCCGGTCCCCGTACCGGTGCCGGTGCTTGTGCCCGAGATGGACCCGGCCCTCTCGGTCTGCTGTGCGAGCTGCAGCGGCAGCGGGCGGTGACCTGAGGCCGCGTGGCTCGCCGCCGGTGCAGTGGAGTCCAATGCTGAGGAGCTTGCGACGGGGGCAGGCTGTGCGGCGTCCCCAGTCGACTCAGCGCCCGAGTCGTCCACTGATTCACTCGGCGCGTCATCGTGCAGTCCGTGGGGCTGGTCTGACCCTAGGTCAACTCCGCCGGAAAGGCCCCCGCCCTGCTCCGTTTCGATGGCCGGGGGCGTACTCAGTCGCGAGACCACGGGCAGGGGGCGCGGTGTGGGTTCGGGCAGGACAGTGCTGATATCAGCCAACAAGGTGCTCGCAACGTTCAACCGACGGGGCGGGGGTGCGGGCTCGGCAGTGGGCAGCGTAACGGCAGCCGCGACGGCAGAGACCTTAACGGTAGGTCGAGATGTGGCCATCAGCGGACGGGTCGAATGCTTGGCACCTGGAGTCCGTTGAACGGCTCGTGCCGGCAGATCCATGAGAGGGGAGGTCGGCCTGGAGGAAGAGGACGTCCGCTGCGTTGTCGGCGGGGACTTCGGGGGGATTCTCGGCGAGTGCGGCGTTACCGTCACGGCGGGCGACCCGGGGGGTAGCGGCTCCGGCTCCAGCAAATGAGGGCTCTGCGCGGAGGCTACCAAGTCCGGCTCGAACATGACGGAGTCCGGTGTGGTGGTGCTGGGCCGTGAGCGGGCAACGGCTGCGGGAGGCTGCTGACGGTTCAGCTGTGGTGTGGCCGCATCTGGCTCGGCGGCCGACGGTTGGCTCCAACCTCCCGCCAGGCGCTGGATGAACGTCGCCACCTTCGGGGGGGTCCGGCTCGGCCTACTCGGGGCAGGCAGGACCAGGTCGGCGCCCTCCGGCATACGGATCGGGGTCGTGGGTGCCGCTAGGCCGATCGCCAGACCGGACGGCGCTTCGGGATGCACGAGGTGCTCCATCGGCCCCAGCATGGCCGGGGATCGCCACGAAGCCAGCCGTTCCGTGAAGGTATCCAGCGGTGCCACCGGTGCGACGCCGTCGAAACTTCGCTGTAGGGGTGCCAACGATGCCCACTCCTGGTGCGGCCGGCCCGGCTGGCTCGCTGCATACCCCGAGCCAGCGTGCTCGCCCAAGCGCTCAGGTCCAGCTGTTCTCGCCACGACCCGTTTCCACCAGTCCACGATGCTCACCCGCCCTGGGTCAGCCGCGCGTTGATCTGCCCGATCTCGCTGACAAAGCGAGTGCGCTCGGCGTGCTCGAGGTCGAGGATCTCCTGGCGGGACCAGTGGAAGTGATAGGCGACGTACGCGACCTCCTCATACAAACGATCCGGTGCGTACGTCACGATTCCCCCAGGCGACCACCAGCCACGTCGACATCGAAGGCGTGACCGCAGGACGGGCAGGCGACCGCAGCCCTGGTGTGTCCCTCCTGGTTGATCCGGCGATAGAGGTCCTGCAAAAAGGCCAGGTCAGCGGCGAACATCTCCTCGATGATCCCGGCGTGGACGTCCTCAATGCTGCCGATCCGGGTCACTACTCGTCCCAGCAGAACGACCGTCAAGTATGCCGAGTTCTCCCGCACGCGGTCATCGCGCAGCGGCACCAGCTCGTCTCGGGCGGTAGCCAGGCGCATGATGCCGTCGCGATGCGCGGTCCCTGAGCTGTCGACATACCCGCGGGGGAGTTGGAAGGCGAACTCCGTGCGGAACTCCCGCACCGGACTGGACCCGACCCGCTCCGCTCCTTCCCCTGGAGCATCGGGGTCAGCGAGCACGGCAGAACCGCGGCGCATCACTCCGCCTCGAGGCGCTCGTAGGTGACGACCATCTTCTCGGTGAGCACGGAGGTGTCGCCTGCCTTCAAGGCGCTGACCTCCAGGCTCTTGGGCCAGGCGGCGGTGATCTTGTAGCGCTTGACCGGGGCCCCTTCGTAGTCGTAGATCACGATGGCCCCGCCTTTACGCACTGTCCCCATCTTGCCGAACTGGGAGTCCTTGACCCACGTTTCGAAGCTGGTGTCTGCGGTGAGCGGCCGGGTCAAGGTGACCTCGCCGGCTTTCCAACGCCCTGGCAGCTTCTTGATCATGTACTTGCCGTCCGGGCCGTTCTGCTTGAGCTCGACGACGTCCTGCTCCATTTTCAGGCCGCTGACCTCGGTGATGCTCTTGATCTGGACCCCGTCGAACTCAAGACCGAACGAGTGACCGACGCCTGAGTCCATATCTGGAAGTGGCATGGTGTCCTACCTCTCTGCTGCTGCTATCGGATTACTCGGACACCAGGCTGGTGCCGCCGGAGAACTGAGCCAGGCGGAAGATCACGAACTCTGCCGGCTTAACTGGAGCGACACCGATCATGCAGACCACCTGGCCCGCATCGATACTCTCCGAAGGGTTAGTCTCGGAGTCGCACTGCACGAAGAACGCCTCGTCAGGGGTGGCGCCGAACAGCGCTCCTTTGCGCCATTCGTTGACCAGGAAAGCACTGATGGTGCGCCGCAGTCGTGCCCACAGAGCCTCGTCGTTGGGCTCGAAGACCGCCCAGTTGGTGCCGTTGAGGATCGACTCCTCCAAGTAGTTGAAAAGCCGTCGAACGTTGGTATAGCGCCACGAGGGGTCCGAAGACAAGGTGCGAGCGCCCCAGATGCGGATGCCACGGCCCGGGAAGGCGCGTAGGCAGTTGATGCCCACTGGGTTCAGCAGGTCGTGCTCGTTCTTGGTGATCTGGGTCTCGAGGCTGACAGCGCCCTGGACGACTTCGTTGGCGGGAGCCTTGTGGACCCCGCGGGTGTCGTCGTTGCGACCCCAGATGCCGGCGACGTGCCCGGACGGTGGAATGCTGGACATCAGACCGGTGTCCGGGTTGGGCGCCTTGATCCACGGCCAGTACAACGTGGCGTATGCCGAGTCGTAGCCGGCCTTGTCGACGCGCCACTCCAGCACCTGCTGAGCGTTCAGGCCCGGTGGGGAGTCGAGGATGGCCATTCGGTCACCCATCAGCTCGCAGTGCGCGATCATGCCGAGCTGGACCGCCTGGACAGTGTCCAGGTCAATCGATCCTTGCTGGTAGGCACTCATCAGGTCGGGAACGCAGAGCATCGTGACCGCGTCGATTGTCTCGAGGCCGCCGAAACCCGTGCGTTCGGCCACGTCGCCGACGTAGTCGTCGGTGGCCAGTTGGGCGGGGGTGGCAGCGACGGGGGCCGCGGGTGCGAGGGCAGTTTCCCCGGTCGAGGGCTTGACCTCTGAGCCGCTAGCGACGTTCTCGATCCGGATCAGCGTCGAGGTGCCGTTGACCATGGTGGCCACGTTCTGTTTGCCGCGTCCCAGGGTGGCTCGGTCGAACTCCTCGACGGTGTCCCCACCCCGCTTGACCAGCAGTTTGAACATGTCGTCTGTCGGCGATTCGCCACCGGCGTCGGCGATCTCGACGGAGAGGTCATCGGGCGTGTCGTCGGTGTCCAGAGCTCGTACGGACAGGCGGCCGATCTGAGCTTGCGGCAGCGCCGCGGCCTTCCTCGCCCTAGCCGAGGAGCCATTGGAACCGTCGTGCCCGATCCGCACGACATAGCAGTTGCCACCCCGGTTCATGAAGTAGCCGTACACCGACTGGGCCAGGTAGGAGCCGGGCACGAAGCCGCCGAAGGTCTGGCTGAACTGGGTCCAGTTGCTGATCAGGGTCGGCTCGTGGAAGGGGCCGGTCTCGGCAAGGCCGACGAACGCGGCCACGGCAGTGCCCACCCCTTCTAGTGGGCGGGCGCCGGCTTCGAGTTCCTCGACGTAAACACCGGGCGACAGATATGTAGGCATGGACCCTCCTCAATGGGCTGTGCTCATGAGCCTGCCCCTGCTGGGCGCCAGTGCACAGGCCCATCTGGACGCGGCGGAGGGCAATGCTGAATGCCCCAACGGGAAGGGTCCTCGGGTTCTCCGGGCAGGGCGCTGAGCCCGATCCACAGAGAACTGGCTCAGGAGGTGCACGGCCCGCGGCTACGGCGCCGTGATGATGGCAACCGCGGGGGGAGCCCCGCCGCCTGTCTGACCTACCGGCCGCACCATGAACGTGATCTCGTTGTAGATGCTGGCTACAGTCTTCCGGCCGTAGCTGGTCCACTTGGAACGGGCATCTCGAGACGCGACGTCGTAGGACACGATGCGCACTCTGCCACCCCCGTCCTGGCTCGTACCGGGCGTAGCCATGGCCCGCCACTCGCGGTTTCGACCGTCCCGAATGCTTCCAACTATTGGTGGTCCCTCCACGCAGATCTCTCGCCCGAAGCCAGTGCGTCGCACGTAGTGGCGGGGTCGAGGCAACCGCACCGAACTGCCGAGCCAGGTCACCGTCCGGCCGACCTGACTCATGGCTGTCGCCTCCGACTGAGCCAAGAATTGGATGAGTTTCTCGTCCACGTCCGTGGTGACCCACCCTGTCGAGAAGTTGAACCTGCTGCCTGAGGCGTCAATCAGCTTGATTCTGGCGAGATAGGCGTCGGCGTCAGCTATGTCACCTAGATCGGAGCTGGACAGACCGGCAATCCACTGGATAGTGATCTGCTGCTGCAGCTGCAGGTGGGTCTTGCTCTCGAGTGCCGCCTTCGAACCATCGGCGAACTCTTGAGCCGGGTCCGAGATGGACTGCTGCTCCACATCCCGCAACTCCGCCAGGATCTTGCCGACGTTGTCCACCATCACCGTCGCACTCTCTCCGGGCACAGTTGACTGCGGATCCTCGGTACCCACACCTGCGCGAACGTCATTGAGGAAGATCAGATGCGAGCGGCAAGCGTCGAGGATCTCAGCTAGGGCGACATTGCGCTGCAGATCGTTCTTGAAAGTGGTCAAGACGCGTGCAACGAGGTCGTTCCAGTCCACCTCCGCCGGACTGACCGGTGGCGGCGTCGAGGTGCCCCGCCCGCCGACCCTCCCGGTCGCGCCCGCGCCAATCCCCACGCTGACCGAGCCCAGGTCACCAGCAGCGCCGATAAAGCCTTTGGCCTTATCCAGCTTGTTGATGATGATGCCCGCCCGAGTGGCGGCAAGCCCAAACGGCCCGGTGAAGGCGAACATCGCCAAGCTCAGCGCTCCTGCGAGCCCGTCGTCCACAGCCTGAGAGGCTGCCTTCGCATCAGCCACCCCGGCCTCAAAGGCACCGTGCGCGCGGCGGTACTTCTCCTCGAAGGCAACGAACGTCCGTTGGGCGCTCTCATATGCGGTCACGGCCTCGGTGGCATCCTGAAGCAGCACGGATCTTACCCTGCTCGCCGAGGACTGCAGAGAGTTGAGTTCCCTCACCCCCGCAGTGGCCCACACCTTGCTCGCGGCACTCGGTTCGCGTTGGACGGTTGGGCTCCGACTGACGACGACTGGAGCACGACGGGTCTGCTCCGGTGCGGCGTTCCTAGAACGAAGGAGCGAAGTCGATGTTCTCGTTCGTCCCTTGAGCATCGACCTCACGGCACTGTTACCGGCGGTGCCTTGCAACTGCAAGATCGAGCACGGGTGCATTCCGAAAGATGACCGCGTATGGCTCTCCTTGCTAGCGAGGGCGCTTACGCTTTTGCTCCCCTGTGGAGGCACTGGCTTGGCTGGCGTCGCAGGTGGCTTCGTTGAGCCTCGTTCTGTGATCGATCCGCCAGCCGTGGTTCGCTTCCGATGCTCAGGCACTGCGCGGCCTCGCCAGAAGGCCGCCGATGAAGGCTACGACGCAGCCTAGGCCCACGACGAAGGCACCGATTCCTGCGCCGAAGTAGAAGCTGGAGAAGGTGAGCACGACCACAAACGCCACGATCCAGAGCAGACACAAGACGGCTCCGACGCGGGTCGCCTTGCCCGTCGTGCCGATCAGGCCAGCGACCGTGAGGATGGCCAGAAGGATGACGATTATCCCGCCGGATACCACCAGCCCTGGGACGAAGTTGGTGACATCCCGCACTCCCTCGACTTGGAGAGCCCGTGCATAAGCCGCATACGTCCACTCGTCACCTTCCCGTGGTTCCTGCGCTGTCCAGGGCATGAAAGCCCCGATAGTCATCAGAGCCGCGCCCACGAGGGTCAGGAGAATGCGGGCCATCGGCCGACGGTTGGAAGAGACCTGGTGAAAGGTGCCCTCGGTCTTCACAGTTTGGTCACCGTCCCAGGCCGAGACCGTCATCGGCCGGACGGCCTCTTGACCGCTACCGGGACGAGGCGCCTTGAGTTGGACCTGCGCGGACGCCGTCTGGCCAGGCGGGATGACGAATGTGGCCGGTGAGAAGGAGATTGCGACCGCTCGCTCGTCATCGTAGCCGGTGAGTTTGACCTCACGCGGCCGGCTACCGCGTCGGTTGTCGACCACCACGCGGGTGGACCCCGCGCCGCGGTTCTGCACCCGGATGAGACTGGGGTCAAGCCGGATTGCCAGTGGGGGATCGACGACCTCTTCCGAGGCGCTCTGGATCAAGGTTGCCGTCTTCTCGACCTTGCGGCGGCCCTCGGTGGCCACGATCGTCAAGGTGCGGCTCATCTCCCGACCTGGTTCGGGCGACGGGGCATCGACGTGAAGGCGGGCCGCCATACTCCGACCAGCGGGGACATCGAGATGTGGCGGTGAGAAGGTGAAGGCCACCGCACCTTCGGCGTCTCTGCCCTTCAGACTGGCCCACAGCGACTCGTTGCTGTCCTTGTTGTCCACGACGATCCGGAATTGTGCGCCAGTCTCGTCCTTCATCCGCACCGTCGTTGGCTCGACATGCAGACCCATTTCGCCCTTGACCACGCCGACCTCGAGCTCAAAGTCGGCATCGGCATGCAGTGTTGCTGAACTGAGCGACTCCACGCGCAGGACGACGTGGAGTCGCTGTGCTGGGACCAGGACCCCCGTCACCACACTCAGAACGACCTGAAGGGTCTCGTCGGTGCCGGGGAGAAGCCGCAGCTCGGGTGCCTCGGCAAGCAACCAGTCTGGTTGGTGCTCCACCACGACCCGGTAGGCGTCCACGATGGTCGAATCGTTGGCCACCTGAACCGGCACGCTGATCGGATCACCACCAGGGGTCACGACCCACTCACCGGGTTCAACCGTGACGACCGGGGGAGCGCCATGTGTCTTTGCCGCCGATACGGGGGCAGTGCCTGCTCGTGCATCCGGGGCTTCGTGCGGCTCGGATGATGTCGCAGGTACGGTTGGCGCCGGTGCAGGATCCGAAGGAGACGCCGACTCCTCGGGTCCGTCGACTTCCCAGCCAAGGTAGTTGTGGCAAGACTCACAGAAGGCGGTGTGCGGCGGGTTGCGCTCCCCGCAACTGTCGCAGACGTCGTTCATATCTCGTCCCTTTCCGCACTCGGGGTCCACGCTTGGGTGGTCGGCTCGCTACGCGGGAGCCTCTTCCGGCTCCTCTTCGACCTCTTCGCGCTGCACGAACAGTCCCTGTGCGGTGGGCTCCTCTTCCTCCTCGACGAGATCCCCTTCGCGTTGCACGGGCGCCGAAGCATCGCGGTCTCGTTGCACGGTGCCAACTGGCGACTCGGCGGCCACGGGCGCCACGGGTTCATGAGCAACCGCACGCTCGGCGGTAGCCGATGCCTCCTGCTCGAACCGGTCGGAGGGATCACTGACCTGCACCCCGCCAGCCGCCGGGCTCCCATCGACGGGGCCACTGCGTTGCTGCACCACATGAGTGAGTTCATGCGCCAGGGTCCGCTGACCGTGACTGCTCGACGGATCGTAGGCGTCCCGCTGAAACACGATGTTCGACCCAACGGTGTAGGCGTGCGCTCCGACCGAGCTTGCAGAAGCCGCGGCTGCGGCGTCGTTATGCACTCGGACATCGCCGAAATCGTGGCCGAGACGCCCCTCCATATCCGCACGGACCGGCTCCTCCAGTGGCTTCCCCGGCGATGAGATCACATCATGGACCGGCGACCGATCCTCCTCCAGCATGTCGGCGACACCGGCATTGCCGACGGAACGCTGCAAATCCAAGACGTCTGATCCGCTCAAGACATCGAGGCGACCCTCGGCTGCGGCAGCGCCGACGTGCGCCGCAGGGTCGCGATCAAGTCGGGCACCCTTGGGCCGTAGCGTTGATTGCCCGGAGTCGTGACTGTGTTCATGCATGGCAGCCCCTTTCACGTCGACCACTCCTCATCGTTGCAGCCTAGACCCGCGACCGACAGTGACTTGGCGAAGCGGCGAGGGCAACTCTAACCGCCCCTTAAGGCAACGGGCCTTGCCGAAGGGGCACTCATTCGATCTGCTCTACCTCGGCGAGGAACGTGTCCCAGGACGAATCGGCCGTGTCCGTTCCGGAAATGTCGACCCTGGCCAAGGCTCGGTGAAACTCGCGGTTGATCTCGAGGTTGTGGGCACTTCTGTAGTGCGTCTTGGTCGCCTCGCGGGCGCTGGTGGAGAACATCTGGCCCACAGGCGCATCGTTGAAGAATGCGTTTGTGTTTCCCACCATTTGCGGTGAGTCGAGGGCATCGACTTGGCTGGGAAACCTGCCGCTCTCGTCGAACAGCGCAAGCTGTTGCTCCGGTTCCGTCAGCCACTCAGCCAGCTTCTTAGCCTCCTTCACGTGCTCGCCTTGTGAGGGGACCACCAGATATTCTCTGCCACGCACTGCTGCCCCTCCGGGCGAGACAGGGGCGATATCCCATTCCTTGGTTTCCGGGGCGTCGTTCTCGATGTCGGGTAGCATCCATGCCGGGCACAGGGTGGTGGCGAACTCATCGCTTTGGAGCGCATCTGCCCACTCGGAGCCAGAGCGTGGAAGACCCGCCGACAACCCATCTGAGGACGCGAGCAGGAGTTGGTCATATCGGTCGCGAAGCTCGGGGTTGCTGGCCGCGATAACGTTGCCCGCACGGTCCTCGTAGGACTCTTCGAGCTGGTCGTACATGCCCTCCCACACACCACCGACGGAGTCGAACCACGCTGCTTCGGATGAGGCGACGAACTGACGTCCGGCTGCGAAGTACTCCTCCCACGTGCTGCCGAGCAGCGCCGCTACCTCGTCACGTTCGGACGGTAGACCTGCGTCCTGGAGAAGGTCTGCTCGGTAGCACACTTGAATCGGGCCAACACTGGTGCCGAACGCAATAAGCCGGCCGTTCTCGTCTGTCGCCGCAATCTCAGTTGAGTCCAACCACCGTCCTTCAACTGTTGGCGACGAGAGATTCTCGAAGCGGTCGGAGTATTGCATCAGTTCGGTCAGCCAGTTTCCACCAACCGTTTCGATGTCGGCAGCGCCGCTCCCGTCGAGGAGATAACCGAGTAACGCTTCGTCCGGGTTCATCGATGGATCGGTCACCGCGGAGTCAATGGTGATGTGCGGGTTCAGCGCCTCGTACTGTTCGTACAGTGCCGGGTAACCCTCTTGGTTCGATTGTACGGTCAGCCTCGCCGGTGGCGGGGGGGCCGACGTCGTTTCGGAAGCGGATCCGTTCCCTTCGGCACCCGACGGGGTCGGGGGTGTTCCACCTACATCCTCAGCTGAAGTGTTGTCCCGATCGCTGCTGTCGAACACTGTGAGCACGGTGATGACAGAGGCGAGCGAGACAGCGATCGCGCCCACCAGAACTGCGAGCTTCCTTCGGTTCATTGAGCGTGCTCGTGGCAGCAACGCGCTGCGCAATCCTGAAGTGGAAGTGGAAGTGGAAGTCGCGGCCACTGCCGCGGCCGGTGCTGCCGCTGGTGTGTCGGCGCGAGCAAGCGTGGCTCCGAGGGCGACCGCATGTTTGGGTTGAGCGCTGAGCGCGATGGGACGACCGAGGTGCTGGGTCAGCAGATCGGTGACGAGCGGGATACGGCTAGAGCCACCAATCAGCACGATGGCGTTGAGATCCTCAGGCCCTACCTCGGCGCTGTCGAGGGCTCTTTGGAGGGCCGAGACGGTTTCTTCGAGAGAGGGGCGGATCGCCTCTTCGAACTCGGGTCGGGACAGTCGCACCGTGCGAGCGACGGCCGAGAGATTCACTGGAATGGTGACGTAGCTGTCCGTAGACAGGGCTTCTTTCGCTTCGGTGCAGTCTCTGGCAAGGCGAGTGAGCGACGCTAGCGCGGCGGGGTCTTCTGGGTCGTCTTCCAGCTGGCCGAGCATGTCTTGCACGTGCTGCAGGACGGCGGCGTCGAAGTCGAGGCCGCCCAGGTGTTCGATGCCTTCGGGCGTGCCGAGCGGGGTGAAGACAGTCGCGCTGGTCTTACGAAGGACCGCTGCGTCGAAGGTGCCTCCACCCAGATCGTAGACAGCGACGGTCTCGCCGACCTCGACTCGTTCGGTCGAGGCGAAGTACATAGCGGCCGCTTCGGGTTCGGTGCACAGCGTGGCGTGGGGGACTCCGGCCATGTCGGCCACGTGGGTCAAGAGCTCTCGGCGGTAGGGACCCCAGTTGGCCGGATGGGTCATCACGACTGTCTCCGGTGGTTCGCCCTGGCCAGCTGTGACGTGGCCAACCACGAAGGCCAGCAGTTCGGCCATGAGAGCCTGAGCAGAGACTGGAGTGCTACCCAGGAGGATGGTCGTGTCGTCCCCGAGGCGCCGTTTGAACTCTTTGGCCATTCGTCTCGGATCCGTGTGACCCCGACGAATCGCAGCATCCCCGATCAGGTACTCGCCGGATTCGGTGAGAAAGACCGCTGAGGGGATCTGCGGGGCATGGTCGCCGAGCGGCACGATCTCGGTGCGGCCCCCGCGAGCGATTGCTGCCGCCGTGAAGGTGGTGCCCAAATCCACCCCCAACACGTACCCACCGGGGTGGGATTGAGTCATGGCAGGTCCTGTACATCGGCGAGAAAGGTGTCCCATGAATCATCGCGGGTATCGGTTTGGCTCAGATCGACCCGCTTCAGTGCTTGACGGAACGCCGAATGAATGGTGCGGTAGTGCGGCCCTTTGAAGGGCGGCGTGTCCAACAGCGCACTGTTATGCGCGTAGATCTGGCCCACTGGTGCGTTGTTGAAGAACGTGTTGGTCACGCCCAGCACTTCTTCGGACTCCCACGCACGAACCTGACTAGGAAAGGCGCCGGTCTCCTGATAGATCTGCGTCTGTTGGTCGGGGGCTGTCAGCCACGCGGCCAGCGCGGTGGCTTCTTCGACATCCTCGCCCTGCTCGGGGACCATGAAGTACGAGCCGCCGTAGGTGGCCCCGCCGCCGGGGAGTGTCGGAGCAATGTCCCACTGACCGCTGCCCCCCGCGCTGGCTTCCACGCTGTCGAGCAGCCAGGACGGGCAGAAGGTAGTGGCAAACGTACTGTCTTGAAGCGCTGCCTCCCACTCCGGACCTGAACGCGGCAGCCCAGCGGAGAGACCCTCGGTGACCGCAGCCGTGAGGATCTGGTCGTAGAGTTCCCGCAACCGACCGGAGTCGTCGACAATGATCTGTCCGTCCGGATTCTCGTATGCCGTCTCTTGTTGCTCAATCATGACGTCGAGGACGCGGTCGGCTGAGGCGAACCAGGCCGCATCCGAGGTTGCCACGAACGTCCGTCCCACGGTGAAGTAGTCCTCCCACGTGCTTCCCATCATGTCTGCGACATCCTGGCGGTCGGTCGGCATCCCTGCTGCTTGCAGAAGGTCGGGGCGGTAGCACACAGCCATGGTGCCGAGGTCCGTGCCGTATCCGATCAGCTTCCCGGTGTCAGTGGTCGCTGGCTCGGTCGTCGATGCCGACCACCGATCCTCCACGTCAGCGGAGTCGAGGTCGGCAAACCCGTACGAGACGGTCATCAGTTCGGGCATCCAACCTGCGCTGATCTGCTCAATATCAGCGGTCTCCTGGTCGTTGCGAATGCTGTCGCGTAGGGCCTCACTGTCGCTACCTCCGGGCTGTGCCCTGATGAGCTCGACGGTGACCTGCGGATGAAGGTCCTCATACTGCGCGGCCAGAGCCGCATAGCTGGCATCGCCGAAATGGTGCAGGGTCAGCGTGACCGGCTCAGCAGCCTGGCTGGTCGCCGCCGGCTCGGAGCCCGGCGAATCGGACCCGCCGAACAAGGAAGGAGCCGCAACGGCGACAGCGGTCAGCGTCAACAAGACTGCCGCTGCCACCACGAGGGCGTTACGCCGGCCGTGCTTGCGCGACCCTTTCGGGGTGCGAGCGCGCCCGGGAGGATCGGCCCCGGAAGGACTGTCCGCGTGGGCGGCTCTGGACAGCGCTGGTGGCACTGTTGAGCTCGGTTCCGCTGCTTGAGCGCCATCGATGACGCTAGCTCCGAGAGCAACGGCATGTTTCGGTTGCGGGCTCAGAGCGATGGGTCGGCCCAGGTGCTGGGTCAGCAAGTGGGTCACCAAGGGAATGCGGCTCGATCCACCGATCAGGACGATGGCGGCTAGGTCATCTGCGGTGACCTCGGTGCTGTCCAGGGAACGCTGTAGGGCTGAGATGGTCTCTTCAAGGGAGGGCCGGATGGCTTCTTCGAATTCGACTCTGGAGAGTCGAACCGTTCGACTGGTCGCGCGGACAGTGACCGGTATGGTCACGTCGGTGTCGGTGGACAGTGCCTCTTTGGCTTCGGTGCAGTCCCGGGTCAGACGGGTGAGCGCGGGCAGGGTGTTGGAGTCGTCGGGGTCGATATCGAGGGGACCAAGCGTCTCTTGAACGTGGTGCAAGACCACGGCATCGAAGTCAAGGCCGCCGAGGTGTTCGATGCCTTCGGGAGTGCCGAGCACACTGAAACCAGTGGGATCGTTGCGCAGGACCGCGGCGTCGAAGGTGCCGCCACCAAGGTCGTAGACGGCGATGGTCTGGCCGACCTCGACGCGGTTGGTGAAGGCGAAGTGGATGGCGGCGGCTTCCGGTTCGCTGCATAGCCGAACATGGACGAGGCCGGCCATGCGTGCCGCTTGGTTGAGGAGTTCGAGCCGGTAGGGGCCCCAGTTGGCCGGATGCGTGAGCACCACGCTCTTGGGCGCCTCGCCTTGCCCAACGGTGACGTGGTCCACGACCCAGGACAGGAGCTGGGCCATCAGTGCCTGGGCAGACAAGGGCGTACTGCCGAGGATGACGTTCGTCTGGTCGCCGATGCGACGTTTGAACTCTTGAGCCAGGCGCCCTGGTTCGGTGTGCCCGCGGCGAATCGCGGCGTCCCCGATCAGGTACTCGCCGGACTCAGTGAGGAAGACCGCGGAAGGTATCTGTGGCGCGCGATCGCCCAGTGGCACGATCTCGGTGAGTCCCCGTCGGGAGATCGCCGCGGCGGTGAAGGTGGTCCCTAGGTCGACCCCCAACACATAGCCCACCTCGTCGTGGACACCATCATTCGGCCGTTGCATGACGCCTCCTCCTCAGTTGAAGAGTGCCAGATAGTCCCCGAACTCGCGTTCGAGCACGAGACGCCCGAGCTTGCGGTACTCCTGCCCAACCGCTGTCACCACTTCAGCCATTCCTACCCGCCCGGCGCTCTCGGCGGCAAGATAGGCGGCGGTGATGCAGGCCGACCTGATGTTGCCACCGGCCAGTTCAAAAGAGCGGGCACAGAAGTCAAGATCAACATCGTCGGCCAACGGCAACGGCGGAGCCAGGCAACGCAGCCAGAGATCGCGGCGCAGATCCACGGTGGGCGCCGGGAAGTCGACGATCGAGTCCAACCGGCGGGTGAAGGCATCGTCGATGTTGGAGCGCAGGTTCGTGGCCAGGATGGCCAAGCCGTCGAATGACTCCAACCGCTGCAAGAGATAGGCACTCTCGATGTTCGCATAACGATCGTGCGCATCCCGAACACTGCTGCGCTTTCCGAAGATGGCGTCGGCTTCGTCGAAGAACAGCACAGCGTTCACGCCCGAGGCCTCGGCGAAGATGCGTTCGAGGTTCTTCTCGGTCTCGCCGACATACTTGTCCACCACGGTCGCGAGGTTCACCGTGTACAGGTCCAAGTCGAGATCAGCGGCAATCACTTCGGCCGACATGGTCTTTCCCGTGCCGGAATCGCCGGCGAACATCGCAGATATGCCGATTCCGCGTCCGCCCCCACGCCGCATCCGCCAGGTCGTGAGCACGGTATGCCGGTGCCTGGCGCGGGCAGCGATCTCACGTAGCGCCACGAGGACCTGCGGCGCCAGCACCAGATCATCCCAGGTTACTTCCGGTTCGACCCGACGGGCTAGATGCTCCAGACCTGCTGCGTTCTGGCCACGGACGCCGCGGCGCAGGTCATCGGGATTGATATCGCGGCCTTCCGAGGCGGCTGAGGCCCTGGCTGCGTGGACAGCTTGCGCCACCTGAGCGGGCCCTAAAGACAAGTGACCACCCCATCCGGAGAGCGCGGTGTCATGCGTCCCAAGGTGCGTTCGCCATACTCTGTCGCGGTCCTGAGAGCTCAGCGGCGCTACGTCCAGACTGAGCGGAGGGCGTAGCGTCCATGCGGGGTCCCAGGTGGCCGTCCCGAAGAGGAGGACGGGCACCCTGCCGTCGGCCAGCTGGCACAGTGCATTGCTGGAGGCTCCGGCCAGGTCCTCGACCGGTCCGGCGACGATGCTGCCACCGGCCAGAGTGGCCTCACGAACAGCGAGCGACACCAGATACGACGGGTCAGGCTCACGGGCGATACGCGTCAAATCGACGGTGAGCGCAGGCATACCCGCGTGCTCCAGGGCAGCTGAGCCCACGCACACGGCGGTGCCGGGCAGTTTCTCCCTCAGGTGAAGAAGGGTGGTGCCTGCTCGAAGGGCCCGGCCGATCTGGCGTGCGGCAGGCCCGGCGTACGGATGGGCCGAGGTCATGAAGGGAAGCAGACCTGGATCGATCGCGGTGTCGCCCAGCAGGTGCGATGTCACTCGGTCGGGTACGCGCAGTCCCCGGGTCAGGAATGGCCGGTCCCGCTCTTCGATCACGATCAGACCAGCGCTGGCTAGGGCACCGCTGGGGCTCAGCCGACGCCGGCCCGCGGGATGCAGTGGGCTTATCCCGGCCAACTCCAACGCCAAGCCCACAGTGGCCCGGCGGCGGGTGACATCGTCATTGAGGTACCCGTACAACCGCTCGAATCGACTGTCCAGGTCCGGCAGAGCGGTCAACAGCAGCAGATCGATCTCCAGGCTGTCCAGGCCTGCCGCGGTCGCCAACCGCACTAGGGAAGTTCCTGACCCCACACCATCGACGGCTGGGTCCGCGTCGGACGGCGGTGCCACCCACCCTGGCTTCAGCTCGCGCTCGTCCAACAGGCGTTGCGCCGTTTCGTCGCTGATGTAAAGCCCCCGGAACGGGTCGTCCGGCTCGGGGTCCTTGCGGCGTCGGGCAGCGACGCGGTCCGCCACCCGCTGCTCGAGGACTTCGAGCCGAGCATGGAGCTCGTCCACATCGACCTCGATGCTCATCCGCCAGAGCCGGACTTCGTATTCCTCCGCATGGCCTGGCGACCTGCGGAGGGTCGATGATGCTCGGCCACTTCCTGGGGCGGCCAACCATCGACCCCCTCGATCGACAGTTTCGTTTCCTCCAGCACTGGGGGACCAGCGGCATACCGCTGTCCGGTGTCGATCGGCGCGCTCACCACGAGGTCGAGTGAGGGTTTCAGCTCGCCACCCAGAGCACTCCATACGTCGGCGAACGAGCGGTCCTCCGGCGGTGGCAGGCCGATGGTCATCGGCACCGGCAGAGCGAGCTCCGCCAGAGAGCCCTCCAGCAGTTCGGTCGGCATCGCCTCGAATCGCAGGAAGCATGTCAGTAGCGACGACAGCAGCCGGTGTTCGTCCTCGGGCCGCTGCGTCCACGCAGTGATCAGATACGACAGCTTGAAGTGACGCGCTGGCAGGTGCCGAGCCACCACGACATCCTCAGGGGAGTATTCGTTGATCAAGCCGCGGACACGGCGCCGTAGGTCTTCGCGGATGTCGTAGAGGTAGATGTTGACCGTGGGGGCGTTGCGGCGCTCGGCCCAGTCCTTCGTGGGCGCATCGAAGACGACGTCGACATCTCGGGTCCCGATCGCTTCTCGCTCGACGAGGGCTTGCAGCGCGGAGTCGACCTCGTGCATCACCTTTGGAGTGTGCCAGCGGGGGGACTGGCTGGGCACGGATGCGAGAACACCGTCCGGGGCAGCACGCCCTGCCCAAAGGGGCAGATGTGGCGAGCTCAGGCAGAAGGGGGCGAGCGTAGCGATCCAGAATCTGGGCAGGGGGCCTAACGTGGACGGCAGCGCGTATGCGGCAGTCATGGTGAGGAGGCGGGCGTGAGTGATCCGGTGGTATCGATCGAGCCCTCCACCCTGACTGTCGAGCCGGGGGGGCAGGCGCGTCTGGAGGTGAGGATATCCAACCAGAGCACCATCGTGGATGGCTACCGGATCACTGTCTTCGATGACCGCGAGCTGCGCGGTGCTGTGGCGGGCCCGGCGGACTGGGTCGAGGTGTTGACCCCCGACAGCACCTCGAATCAGGACGGGGCGCACGTGTCCGTGTATCCGCAGCAGAAGCAGTCCGTGGTGCTGGTCTTCTCGCCCCCACCAGGTGGCGCAGCGCTCGGCGGCTCGTGGGCCTTCGCGGTCCGCGTGGCATCGGTCGTCGACGAGGACTCCAGCATCGTCGTCGAGGGGGATCTGGAGATCGGTAGGGTTCTGTCCACCCACGGCAAGCTGACCCCTGTCACCTCGTCGGGCCGGTGGCGCGGGCTGCACGTCGTTCAGCTGACCAACTGGGGCAACACCGCTCGGCGGCTCCGCCTGCGCGGGGAGGACCCCGACGAGGCGCTCGCGTTCTTTATCCATCCAGAAGTCGTCGAAGTGGCGGTCGGTGGCACGGCCACGGCCCGGGTGAAAGTGCGCACCCGCGCCCCACGGTTGCGAGGAGCGTTGGCACGGCTGCCGTTCACGGTCGTCGGCACGGAGGATTCTGGCCAAGCAGAGACACCAAGCGATGAAACGCAAGCCGCTCCCGCCGCACCACCGCCGCCGGCTCAGCCAGGCATGCTGCCCGGTCCTTCGCCCACCGGCGATGACCAGCGAGTCGTTGTGGACGGTGCCTTCACCCAGCGACCCATCCTCACCAGGATGGTGGTGATGGGTCTGGGCCTACTCTTGGCAGCCGTGATTGCCCTGATCGCCTTCGCCTGGAGAAGCCGCGAAGACGTGCCGACGTATGAGAGCCTGGGCGCGCCGCCCACGCCGGTGCTGACGGCGGAAGCCACTGGCTCGGAGACGATCTTGTTGAGCTGGGCCCCGGTGGACCGTGTCGAGGGGTACAAACTCGAACAGCTCCAGCCGGACTCGGACACGTCGGTCTCTACCGAGGACCTTGCCCCCGAGCTCGGGGCGCATCCGGTGGATGGTCTCGACTCGAACACGGAGCTCTGTTTCACCCTGACCGCGATACGGGGGGACCTGACGTCTCCACCGTCAGAGCGGGCCTGCGGCCGAACCGAGCCCGAAGAGGATGACGGCTCGGCCACGACCGGTTCACCGTCTGAGGGTAGTAGCGGCCAAGAAGGCACTACCCCCACAGGCTCACCAGGTGCGGGAGCTGACGCAGGTGAAGCAGGTCAGACAACGGATGGGCCGACATCAGCAGAGACCACGACAACCGGTCCAACGACCAACCCACCCGACGAGAACGACCTTTCACCCGGGGAGTGGGTCGCCCTCTTGAGCATCTACCCGGCGAGCAGCATCGGTCAGACCGGGGCAGAGCGAGATCTTGCGACCCTGAGGGAGGAAGGTGTCTCGGCCGAACTGCTCTTCAGCGAGGAGTTTCCTTCGATGACGCCGCCGCTTCAGGCATCCTGGATCGTGTACCTCGATGAGGACTACGACAGCCGGGAGTCCGCCATGGAGCGTTGCCGCAACGTGCGGGATGCCAGCGACACCGTGATTTTCTGCAATCCGCCGATCCAACCGCTCGCACCATAGCCGTCCCTGCCGCCGGGGGAGGATTGGTCGGCCGCCGCTTCACGGACGCGAGAACAGCGCGAGCATGCGGACCGCAACCACATCTTGAGCGCGTTCGTCCGTGTTGGCATAAACCGTCGGAATGCTCACCACCACGTGCTCCACGGGCTCCTCGCTGTCAAAGTCGAACTCTTGCTCCTTGGCGAGCTGCGTCAACAACAACCGGTGGCACGTTCCGTCCGGGAGTGTGAGGTCGAGCGCCTCGGGCTGTTGCTGGAGGGAACGGGCCGACGGATCTTTCAGACCTGGTCTGATCCGCAGCTCTCGGAGACGCGTTTCGGGAAAGGTGACCTTCACCTGACCGCTAGGAGTCCCGCCGCATGGGATGTCGGCCTTGGTGGCCCGCCACGTCGTGGCCCACGCCGTGCCTGGGTCCGCGTCAACCAGCGCTTGTGCCGGAAAGCCGTCGAGGTCCGAACCTTCCGGCGAGGCTTTGGCCTCGACGCCAGCCACCTGGACCAGTGTTCCGTTCACGTCATACCATCGCTGCTGGGCCCAGGCCGCCGGGTCTTTCCCGACGATGGCGAAGCCAAAAGTCACGGCGATCACCAGGGCACAAACGATCGCGACCCGGCGCCACCGATACAACGGCGGCAAACTCCGCCGGTATGCCCGGCGCGCCTTCCGATCGTCGGTGCGCAGCAGGCGCTTCCACCAAGAGACGGGTTGCTCGCCTCGGGGCATGGTCCTCGGTCCTGAGGTTCCGTGGGGTCGCCCGCACTTGCTGCAGAAACGTAGGGCAGGGTCATGCGTTCGGCCACAGTCGGGGCACGCTGGTGCGGTCGCAACCGGCGATGGCTCTGGTGTCTCGGTCGTGAGCGCTGTCGCCGCTTCTGTATCCGCGTGCTGGGACGGGCTTGGCTGAGGCACGGTTGAACTGATGGCTTCATCATGTGATGCCACGGGGGTTGAGACCGGTTTGTGGACATCTTCGACGGGTGGATCAGCCGCGTTCGAATGAGCTTCGTTGGAGGCGGGCCTTGCACCGGCGTCGGGCCCAGTTTCTTCGGGTTCGGCAGCCTCGACCCACCCGAGGTATTCGCCACAGAACAGGCAGAACTGCGTGCCTGCAGGGTTGGGCTCGCCACAGGCTTCGCACGGGCCGTCGATAGGTCTCACCTCCCAGCCTCAGCAGTGCGTACAGAAAAGCGGACCGCCCTGGACACCGAAACAACTAAATCTAGTCGATAATGGCGGGGTCGGGCGAGCCTTTGGAGCGGAAACATGACAAGCGTGTGCAGCGAATGTGGTCAGGCAAATGGTGCCGACGACGCATTTTGCTCTGCGTGTGGACAATTCTTGGAATGGGATGCGGGGGAGCCGGCCCGCCCCACAAAGGACGCGGGGCCACCAGCGGAGCCGATGAGCCCTTCCGGACCGAGCCAAGAAGGCGCGCCCTCACCCGGTCCGGCGCGACCCGGTGCCGCAGAGCGGAGGGACGCTGCACATAGTGCCGCTGGGTCACGGGTGTCTGGGAACACGCCGCCGCTACCAGCCCCCGGGAACAGAAAACGGCGCTCACGCACGGCGCAGGTCAGCAGCGCAATTGATAGCGGTCGGTCGTTGGCCGCTGCGCGAGATCGGCCCGATCTCACCTCTGCGTTGGATCTGGCCGGGCAAACCCTCGCGCGGCGGTCGTTCACGGTGGTCGTGGTCGGGGAGTTCAAGCGGGGGAAATCGACGCTGATCAACGCCTTGCTGCAGACGGCAGTATGTCCTGTAGACGCCGATGTGGTGACGGCAGTGCCGACTATCGTGCGCTACGGCAGGCAAGCGGCTGTCATCTCCCGGTCGATGGGCGCACGAGGCGAGGCTCCGGATGGCGAGGGCCACAGTGCTGTCGAAGCCGAAACCCGAGAGGCATCTTTGAGCGACATTGCCTCCTTGGTCACCGAATCTGACGACCCGACCCGCCCATCCGGGTTGCGTTCGGTAGAGATCTCGGTGCCGCATCGCATGCTGCGCTCGGGGATGTCGCTGGTCGATACGCCCGGCGTCGGCGGACTGGAGTCTGTGCACGGTCAGCTCACGCTCGGAGCGCTGACCTCAGCCGACGGTGTGCTCTTCGTGACCGATGCGTCGCAGGAACTGACCGGGCCAGAACTGTCGTTCTTGAAGACCGCGGTCGAGAAGTGCCCACAGACGGCGCTGGTGGTCACCAAAATTGATCTGCATGCTCAGTGGCGTCGCATCGTGGAGCTCAACGAGCAACATCTGCGCACCGCCGGCCTGGACCTGCCCATCATGGCGCTCTCCTCATTCTTGCGCTTGCGATCCGCGAGCGATCCCTCGTTGTCGCAGGAGGCGGCCTTCGAGCCACTGGCTCACTTCCTCGCAACCCAGGTCGTCGCGCCCCAGGTGCAACGATGTACCGAGGCGGCCGCTGCCGACGTGGCGTTCGTGACCGAGCAGCTCAAACAGACCACTGAGGCCGAGCAGGAAGCGCTGGCCCATCCGCAGGACAGCGGCGCGGTCATTGAGAAGCTCACTGCCGCACGACGTCAGGCCGGGTCGTTGTCGAGCTCCTCAGCCTCGTGGCAGCAGACCTTGGCCGACGGTGTCCAGGATCTCGTCGCCGATGTGGAGCACGATCTCCAAGGTAGGCTGCGCTCGGTTCTTCGTGAGGTGGAGGCCGTGATTGAAGAAGGCGACCCCAAGGACGCCTGGCCGGACACCGAGCTGTGGTTACGGCGGCAGGTGGCGGAAGTGGCGGTCAAGAATCGCGATTTGTTACTTCAACGAACAGACGATCTAGCATCGAGGGTCGCCTCCGACTTCGATCTCGGTGCTGACACAGAGCTCACGGTCATCGGACGCGACACCCGCGACGCGATAGCCGACATCAGCCTCGCGAACTCCGCAGCGATCTCCGGCAAGGCAGGGCGGATGAGCATGATCATGGTGGCGGCGCGCAGCACGGCGTTCGTGCCGATGCTGGTTTTTGGAGCCTCTGCTGTCCTCGGACCTTTTTTGGTCCCGATCGGACTCACGGCGGTGGCCCTCAGCGCCGGGTTGGGGGGCAAAGTGATGAAGGACGAAGCGAAACGTCAGCGCACCCACCGCCAACGACAGGCCAAAGCGACAGCGCGCCGCTTCATCGACGAGGTGGCGTTCGTGATGAACAAGGAGTCGCGTGATGGCCTTCGGGACACGCAGCGGCTGCTGCGCGACGAGTTCGCCACCCGTGCCGGGATCTTGGCCACGTCCACCCAGGCCTCCCTCGATGCTGCGAGCAAAGCCGCCCAGATGGCGCCCGCCGATCGAGCCGCGCGAGCACGGGCGTTGGGCGAGGAGGCCGAGCGGTTGGAGGAGGTCAGCCTCCGAGCCCGAGAGGCGCTCAAGGTCGGGCAGCGGGTCTGATGGTGGGCACAGCGATGGGTCGCGATACGGGCAGCATGGTCGCCGCCATCATCCAGGATGCCGAGGCTTGTGCCCGGACCCCTGAGTCGGCGCAGAGCCTTCGCGACATCCAGGTGCGGCTGGAGGACCCCATTCGACTAGCCATCGCGGGCAAGGTGAAGGCTGGCAAGTCCACCCTCCTCAATGCGCTCATCGGTGAGGAGTTGGCTCCCACCGACGCCGGTGAGTGCACCCAGATCGTGACCTGGTATGTCTACGGCACCTCCCCCCGGGTGCGTCTGTTCCCGGTTGACGGTCCCGCCGTCGAACGGCCATACCGGCGCGATCAAGGCGCGCTCGATATAGACCTCGGCGGTCTACGCCCGGAGCACGTGGACCATCTGGAAGTGACCTGGCCGGCAGGGCGCCTGCGTGAGACGACGCTGTTGGACACCCCGGGCCTCGCCTCGATCTCAGCGGACGTCTCGGCGCGCACCGAGGCCGTGCTGACGTCAACGACCGACGTGGTGCCGGTGGCGGACGCGGTGCTGTACCTGCTGCGGCACGCCCACTCCAGTGACCTGCGCTTCCTGGAGGCTTTCGAGTCCGAAGAAATGCTGGCCGGCACCTCGATCAATACCGTTGGTGTGCTGTCCCGCGCGGATGAGATCGGCTCCTGCCGGCTCGACGCGATGCGGGTCGCCGCTAGGGTCGCGAAGCGGTATGCCGATGATCCGCGGATCCGGCGGCTGTGCCCGACCGTGCTACCGGTGATCGGTCTGGTAGCCCATGCGGCGGCGACCCTTCGGGAGTCGGAGTTTGCGGCGCTCGGGGCGATAGCTGCGGCCCCGGCGGAGCAGAGCTCCCAGTTGCTGCTGACCGCAGATCGCTTCGCCGACCGGGAGTCCTCGATCGACGTCTCTACGTCACTGCGGGCCCATCTGCTCGAGCGACTGGGCCTTTTCGGGGTGCGGCTCAGCGTGGAGTTGATCAGCAACGGAGCGTGCGCATCGGCCACGGAGCTGTCGCAGAGGTTGTCTCGGGAGTGCGGAATCGAGGGGCTTCGGGAGGTGCTGTCCCAGCAGTTCACCGCCCGCAGCAGGGTCTTGCGCGTTCGTTCTGCCTTGGCTGCGGTCCGTGTGCTCCTCCAGGCTGACGCTTGCTCGGAGTCGTCGGCACTCCTGGCCAGGCTCGAGCAAGTCGTCGCCAGCGACCGCGACCTCGACGAGATCAGGCTGTTGGAGAGTGTGCGATCCGGTCGTGTCGACCTCCCTGAGCCGAAAGCGCTGGAGTTGGATCGACTGCTCGGTGGCGCCGGTGCCGAGCCGGCGACCCGCCTTGGGGTGGCGCCTGGCGAGCCGGCGCAGGTACGTGCCGCAGCCGTCGAGACGCTCGCCCGGTGGCAGCGTCTGGCCGCTCATCCGCTCACGCCGCGAGCGACACAGCGAGCGGCACGTACGGTGATTCGGACCTTGGAGGCGATCCTGATGTCACTGGACGCCCGCGCAGGTCAGGCTTAGATCAGGCCCTCGCGCAACGCGTACGCCACCGCATGCGAGCGGTTGCGCAGCTGCAGCCTCGTGGTCAGGTCGTGCAGCACATTCTTGACCGTCCGCTCGCTGTAGCAGAGGCGTCCGGCGATCTCCGAGGTGTCATGGCCATCGGCGACCAGGCGCAAGATCTGTGCCTCACGCGGTGCCAGCCCACTGAACGTCAGCCCCCGCGGAGTCAGGACTTGGCGCTGCAACCGGCCCAGCTGATCCATCAGTCTGCCGAGCATGTCGCCCGGCACGTCGCCTTCACCCGCCGCTACTCGTAGGACCGCGCGGACCAGGGCATCTGGGGAGGCCTCACGACGCCGCAGCAGCCCGGCCACTCCAGCTTCGGCCGCCACCACCAGTGCCGCGTCGTCAATGACGGTCGCGACCAAGACCAGACGAGGAGAGTCCCCACGCTTCAAGGCCCGTAGCACCTGGGTGGTCTCCTCATCGAGCTGGTCTGCGACCACCACGGCCACCGCCGCATCGTCGACTGCGGACTCGGCCACGATGCGGATCTCCGGTCGACTACGTAGCTGACTCATCACGCCCGCTTCGGAGATCGGGTCTTGACCATGCACAAACGTCAAAATCGGCTCGTTCATCGATCTACTCCTGGCGGGCGTGAGGCGGGTGTACAGCCAGCATCCTCAGCTCACTCAACGAGCGCTCAACAAGCGCTCAACGCCGAAACGCGACGTGGGCAAAGCGCGAGCACAGGGCGCGTGGGTCTGTGGTCCTCTTGACCCGCTGTCGCAGGCGCCCAAGAGTTGTGGGAGAGGAAAGAAGGGACCAAGACGAAGTGCTTGATCGTGACAAACCAGAACTGGGCGGGGAGAAGCTCGAACGCGAGGTCACCGAGCGCATGGACCGAGGTGAGCCTCATTCTGTGTTGTACTTTCTGCGGCAGCGGTCCCTCACCATGGCGAGGGATGGGGCGGTGGATATCAACCCCAGTATTCCTTCGCGGACAAATCCCATGAGATAGCCGAGCGACGGCTCGCCCAGATGATCGACAAACTGACGTCTTTGGGTGCCCAGGCCGATGGCGAGGCGGCGATCCCCATCCGCAGGTGGCGGCGAAGAATGTGCTGCACCACGCCAGCTATGACGAGGTCATCGTCTCGACGCTACCCCGGGGGTTGTCGGGTTGGCTCAAGGCCGACGTGCCCAGCCAGGTAGCATCCGTCACCGGCGGCCTGGTGACGACCATCGAAGCCGAGCAGCGGCACGCGGTCAGTTTCGGAGAGCCAGCCGGACCGGCCGGGCGGGGGTGCAGACGCCGCTAAGGTAGGCGAACCGCCGTCACGCCGATCCGTATAAGGAGTCTTGCTGTGTCCGATCAGGTCACTGTGCACCTCGACACGAATGAAGCGCTGGTCGCCTCTGGCACGCCGGTCGGCGCTCTGTTCGTCGATGACAAGCGAGTCGTCGTCGCTCGGGTGGACGGCGAGTTGCGGGATCTGACCCACCCCCTGGCCGGTGGCGAGCGGGTCGAACCGGTGGTGATCGACTCACCCGATGGTCTGAACGTGCTAAGGCACTCCTGCGCCCACGTGCTCGCTCAGGCGGTCCAGCAGACCTACCCGGAGGCCAAGCTCGGTATCGGCCCGCCGATCCGGGACGGGTTCTACTACGACTTCGACGTGGAGCAGCCATTCACCCCGGAGGACCTCAAGCGGCTCGAAAAAGCCATGCAGAAAATCATCAACAGCGCTCAGACCTTCGTCCGGCGGCCGGTCAGTGACGAGGAAGCCGCGCTCGACCTGGTCGACGAGCCATACAAGCTGGAGCTGATCGGTCTGAAAGGGGGTGCCGGTGGTGTCGCTGAAGCCGCCGACGGTGCTGACGTGGAGGTCGGCGGCGCAGAGCTGACGATCTACGACAACCTCGACCGAAGGGGCATCGCCGTCTGGGGAGATCTCTGTCGCGGGCCACACCTGCCGAATACTCGACTGATCGGCAATGCGTTCAAGATCATGCGCAGCGCCGCCGCATACTGGCGCGGCAGCGAGAAGAACCCGCAGCTGCAACGCATCTACGGCACGGCGTGGCCGGACAAGGCCGAGATGAACGCCTATCTGGAGCGCCTGGCCGAGGCAGAGCGGCGTGATCACCGCAAGCTCGGCACGGAGCTCGACTTGTTCTCTTTCCCTGAGGAGCTCGGCTCCGGGCTCCCGGTCTTTCACCCCAAGGGTGGGGTGCTCAAGCGTGAGATGGAGGACTTCGTCCGGCGCCGGCACCTCGAAGAAGGCTTTGAGTATGTAGGCACGCCCCATATCTCCAAGGAGCAGCTGTTCCACACCTCCGGGCATCTGCCCTACTACAAGGACACGATGTTTCCGCCGATGTCCTTTGAGGGGAGTGACTACTACCTCAAGGCGATGAACTGCCCGATGCACAACTTGATCTACCGCAGCCGCGGGCGCTCCTACCGCGAGCTTCCGCTGCGTCTTTTTGAGTTCGGCGCCTGTTATCGGTTCGAGAAGTCCGGGGTCGTGCATGGTCTGACCAGGGTCCGCGGGCTCACGATGGATGACTCGCACTCCTACGTCACGCGAGAGCAGGCACCGGGTGAGATCCGTCACCTGTTGGAGTTCGTGTTGGGCATCCTCCGCGACTTTGGGCTGACCGACTACTACCTGGAGCTCTCGACTCGCGGCGACTCCGACAAGTTCATCGGCAGCGACGAGGACTGGGACGCCGCGACCGCGATGTTGGCCGACGTGGCGGCCGAGTCTGGGTTGGAGCTGGTCGCCGACCCCGGCGGCGCCGCGTTCTATGGCCCGAAGATTTCGGTGCAAGCGCGCGATGCCATTGGCCGCACCTGGCAGATGTCGACGGTGCAAGTGGACTTCAACCAACCCGAGCGCTTTGAGTTGGAGTACCAGGCAGCCGACGGGTCCCGGCAACGGCCGGTGATGATCCATTCGGCCAAGTTCGGCTCCATTGAGCGCTTTGTCGGGGTGCTGACCGAGCACTACGCCGGTGCGTTCCCGCCCTGGCTCTCGCCAGTGCAGGTCATCGCCATCCCGGTGGCCGAGGTATTCGAGGACTACCTGCACGATGTCGCCGCCACCCTGCGCGCCGAGGGCATCAGGGTGGAGGTCGATGCTGGTGACGACCGGTTTGGCAAGAAGATCCGCACCGCGCAAAAGTCGAAGGTGCCCTTCATGTTGATCGCTGGCGAAGAGGATCAAGCCGCCGGCGCCGTCTCGTTCCGTTACCGCGACGGCACCCAGAAGAACGGCGTGCCGATCGTCGACGCGGTCACCGAGATCGTGGACGCCGTGCGCGAGCGGCGACAGGTCTAATTTCGAAGGTGTAGCGCCGCCAGGTCTGATTCGGGAGGTGCGGCGCCGCCGAGCTCGCGAAACTCGGCCTCAGCCCCGGCAATGGCCCACACGGTCCGTGAGCTCGGTTCACCGTCGCTCCATGGCTCCGTGCCTGAGCTCAGCATGCTGGCGGCATTCCCGACTGCGTTCTGTCCCGCGACACGCCCGAGCGCGACCGGCTCACGAGTGCACGTGCACCCCTGAGCCGCTTTCGGCGGGCGTGTCGTCGGCACATGAGCGCCGGTGCCGGGGAAGGGCTGAGTGCGGAACCTCGCTTCAACGGAAGGACCTCGAATTGATGCAGCCCCATATCGGCGCCTTTGTGGACCGGGCGATCACGTTGATGCCCTGCCTGCAGTGCCCGACACCCGGCTCACCGAGACCGCCAGATCATCGTTGGTCGATCGAGAGGGTCAGCATTGCCGATGTCAACGCGACGCACATCAGCGACGACCGGGAGGCGGTTAGTTCGTCGGCTCCAACAAGAAGACAGGAATCTCGCGGTCGGTGCCGGCTTGGTAGTCGGCGTAGGTCGGGAAAGCCTCGACGCACCGCGCCCACCACTGCTCGCGCTCGGAGCCTTCGATCACCCGCGCACGAGTCTGGGTATGCGTGGTGCCGTCGTGCAGCTCGACCCAGGGGTCTGCGGTCAGGTTGAAGTACCAGTCCGGATGATCGTGCGCGCCACCCTTGCTGGCGACCGCGGCATACACCCCGTCGTGTTCGACCCGCATCAAGGGAACACGGCGTAGCGCGCCGCTGCGCCGGCCGCGCATCGTCAACACGACGACTCGCCGGCCCTGGATGTCGACGACACCAGTGTCGCCCGCTGCGTCGATCGCAGTGAGTTGATCGCGCACCCACTGCGTGGCTGGCGGCAAGTAGTGCGGGCTGGTTGCTCCGTTATCGATACCGCTCTCGTTGTCCATGCCTGCCTCAACGCGCGCAAAGCTGCGCGACTTCCCGCCGCAGCGCCTTAGGATCGTTGCCATGCATGAGCGCCGAGCCGCCGACGATCCGCGAGGGGCCGACCCCGAGCGTTCCGCTGTTGCCGACGCCGCCGAGTTCGCCGGGTCGCCCGACGGCTTCGAACGACTGTGGACCCCACATCGGATGGCGTATGTGCAAGGTGAGAAGCCGAACAGGGAAGCGGGGAGGGGGTGTCCGTTCTGCTCGGCCCCGCAGCGCGACGACGCGGAGGCGCTGATCGTGCATCGTGGCCGCTACTGCTATGTCGTGTTGAACCTCTTTCCCTACAATCCTGGCCACATGCTGGTCTGTCCCTACCGGCACGTGCCGCTCTACCTGAACCTGACCGATGAGGAAACGGCCGAGTTCACCGCGCTGACCAAGTCGGCGCTCCGGGCGCTGAACGCCTCCAGCGAGCCGGCGGGGGTCAACATCGGCATGAACCAGGGCGAGGTGGCCGGTGCCGGGGTGGCCGCTCATCTGCACCAACACATCGTTCCTCGGTGGGGTGGCGACATGAACTTCTTGCCGATCATCGCTCAGACCAAGGCGCTCCCGGTGCTCTTGGACGACGTGCGGACCCAGCTGACCAAGGCCTGGCCCGCGGCGTCGACGGCACGCGGCTCATGCTGAACCGGTACGCACGAGCGTTCTTCGCCGCACTGTTCACACCGTTGGCCGCAGCACTGCTCAGACGAGGCATCAGCCCCGACGCCGTGACGGTCGTCGGTACCCTCGGGATGCTCGTTGGTGGCCTCGTGCTCTACCCGTTGGGCGAGTTGTTCTGGGGCAGTTTCGTGATGGGCATCTTCGCGTTCACCGACATGCTCGACGGCAACATGGCCAGGCAGGCCGGGTCGTCCAGCCCCTGGGGTGCGTTCCTGGACTCCTCGATGGACCGACTCGGTGACGCCGCGATCTTCGGCGGTCTGATCCTGTACTTTGCTGGGCGCGGTGACGACTTCGTGAATGCCTACCTCGCATTGGTGTGCCTGGTGCTCGGGTTCATCACCAGCTACGTCAAAGCTCGGGCCGAGAGTCTGGGTATGCGGTGTGAAGGCGGCATCGCCGAGCGGGCCGACCGAGTCCTGGTGATCTTGGTCGCCGCGGGCCTGGTCGGGTTGTTCCTGCCACTGTGGGTTCTGACAGTTGTGATGGCCCTGCTGGCGATGGCCAGCGCCTTCACCATTGCCCAACGGGTCGCCATGGTTCACGCGCAGTCCAAGGGCGCTGCGTGAAGGCACCCTCCGGCGAACGGATGTGGTTGGTCCTCTTCCGCAGTGGGTGGCGCGGCACACGGCTGCTACCTGAGCGAGCGGCATACGGACTTTTCGACGCGGTTGCACTGCTCACCTACCGCCGTCAGACCCGCGACGTGCAGGCGATGCGCGCCAACTACCGGCGTGTTCGTCCAGAGCTCTCGCCCGGCGACTTGGACGACCTGGTGCGCGCGGGCATGCGCTCCTATATGCGGTACTGGTGCGACGCCTTCCGGTTGCCCGACCGCAGCATGAAGGACTTGGCGGCTGCTGTGCGCTGCACGGGAGACATGCCGGTACGTGCCGACGTCGCCGCAGGTCAAGGCCAGGTGCTCTTCCTCGGCCACCTCGGCAACTGGGACACCGCTGGTGCCTGGGCCACCAGTCATCTCACCCCGGTCACCACAGTGGCTGAACGGCTCAAACCCGAGGAGCTGTATGCCGAGTTCACCGAGTTCCGGGAACGGCTTGGTATGACTATTCTCCCGCTGACCGGGGAGGTCGGCGTGTTCGGACGGTTGGTGCGGGCGGTGCGCGGGGGTGCATTCGTCCCGTTGTTGGCCGATCGGGACCTGAGCGATACCGGCGTGCTGGTCGACTTCTGCGGCCACCGGGCCGCGATGGCTGCCGGGCCGGCCGCCCTCGCGGTGGCAACGGGAGCACCGCTTCGACCCGTGGCGGTGCACTATGAGCCGATGCCAGGCGTCCGACGCGGGCCACGGGCGCAGCGAATTGTGATCGCCTTCGGGCCAGCGGTGACCGACCCCCAAACCGGCAGCACCGCTGAGCGCGCAGCAACGATGACCCAGGCCTGCGCCGACTATCTCGCCGAAGCGGTGCGGACCCATACCCAGGACTGGCACATGATGCAGCAGGTCTTCGTCGACCACAGCCTTGATCAGGAGCCCGCTGCAGCATCACCGACAGCGACAGCGACAGCCACAGCGACATCGGCGCGCGGCGCACCTCTATGAGAGTCGGGCTGGTCAACCCGTATTCGTTGGACGTTCCCGGCGGCGTGCAGGCGCACGTGATCGAGCTCAGCGAGTACCTGATCCGAAAAGGCCACGACGTCAGCTTGCTGACCCCCGCCGAGCCGGACACCCCGCTTCCCTCGTACGCGGTCAACGCGGGTCGGGCCGTTCCAGTGCCATACAACGGCTCGGTGGCCCGACTCGCCTTCGGCCCGGCCGTCGCCGCCCGCGTGAACGAATGGCTCGAAGAGGGGGTTTTCGACGTGATTCATATCCACGAGCCGGCCAGCCCCAGCACGTCGCTGTTAGCACTGTGGGCCGCCCACGGACCGATCGTGGCCACCTTTCACTCCTCGCAGGTCAAGTCGCGTTCGCTGCGCCTGGCCGCGCCCATGTTGCAGCCGGGGTTGGACAAGATCTCGGGCCGGATCGCGGTCTCGGCGCAAGCGCAGCGGACCGTCCGAGAGCAGTTGGGAGGGGAGTGTGTGGTTATTCCAAATGGCGTCGACACGCGGCGTTATGCCAAGGCCCGGCCGACAGAGGACGGCTCCGCGGAGTCTTCCCGGACATGCGCCGACAGCCCTTCGTCGCGCTGGCCAACAATCCTCTTCCTCGGCAGGTATGACGAGCCGCGTAAGGGTCTGCGCGTGCTCCTGGATGCTGTTGAAGCCATCGTCGAGGTCCACCCGAGCCTGCGGGTGCTGATTGCCGGACCAGGCAACGCGCGGGAGGCGGTGCGGCATAGGTCGTCAGTCGTGCGGGATCACTGCGAGTTCCTCGGGCCGGTGAGCGAGGAGACGAAAGTCGCGCTCCTGCGCCAGGCTGACCTCTACGTGGCGCCCAACACCGGCGGAGAAAGCTTTGGGATTGTCCTGATCGAGGCGATGGCATCGGGGGTGCCGGTGGCCGCCAGCAATCTGCCGGCCTTCGCTGCCGTCCTGGACGACGGGGACGCCGGTGCCCTCTTCGACGTTGGCGATGCTGCTGACGTTGCCCGCGTCGTGACGTCGGTGCTGTCCGATGCAGCCGAGGCATCACGGCTTCAGGCCGCTGGCCCTCGACGCGCAGAAGGGTACGACTGGTCTCAGGTTGGACCCCGCATCCTTGCCGTCTACGACTCCGTGCGTCCCAGCGGGAGCGTCGTGGGCCGGCGACGCCCGCCGCGACGAACACGATCGAGCCGACGAGGTCGGCGAGCTCGGCGAGGGCAGGGCGCGTGATGGCGGGTGCCAACACGGCCCTGCTGGTTACGGCGGCTATCGGCATCCTGCTGGCGATGATCCTCGCGATCGGCTGGTACGTGTCGTACACCGCGGTGCGACTGGACCGCCTGCATCACCGGTTGGACGCGACTGCCGCAGCCTTGGAAGCTCAACTAGTGCGCCGGGCCCAAGGTGCGGCCGATCTGGCCTACGAGGGAGTGCTGGACCCGGCGAGCGCAGCCCTCGTGCTTGAAGCGGCGCACGACACGTTGCAGCACCACGGGCCCTGGACGCACCAGCGCGCCGAAGCCGAGTCCTCACTCACCCAGATCTTGAACCTGGTGGCAGCTGACCTGTCTCACAACAAACAGTCCGAGATCGAAGACCGTGCGCTGCGGGTGCGGCTCGCGCGCACCTTCCACAACGAAGCCGTGACAATCACGCGCTCGGTGCGGGAGCAGTCGTTGGTGCGCTGGTTGCACTTAGCTGGGCACACTGACCTGCCGCAACACGTGGTGTTCATCGACCACGCGGACACGGTCGATGGACCGTCGGCGGCGTAGCCAGCGGGCAGTAGAATAGTGGGTCGGCACGTGGCATACCGCGTGCGCTCTACAGATCGACCAGGAAGGCCCATTGATGTCGTTAACCGAGTCCGCACCCGAGCAGCGCAGCGGGACCACGCGAGTCAAGCGCGGTATGGCCGACATGCTCAAGGGGGGTGTGATCATGGACGTGGTCACACCGGAGCAGGCCAAGATCGCCGAAGACGCCGGTGCGGTGGCCGTGATGGCCCTGGAGCGAGTGCCGGCTGACATTCGCGCCCAAGGCGGAGTGGCCCGGATGAGCGACCCGGACATGATCGCCGGCATCATTGAGGCCGTGTCCATCCCGGTGATGGCCAAGGCACGCATCGGGCACTTCGTCGAGGCGCAGATCCTGGAGTCGATGGGCGTCGACTACATCGATGAGTCCGAGGTACTTACCCCGGCCGACTATGCCAACCACATCGACAAGTGGCAGTTCACCGTGCCGTTCGTGTGCGGCGCCACCAACCTCGGGGAGGCGCTGCGGCGGTTGACCGAGGGTGCCGCCATGATCCGCTCCAAGGGCGAGGCCGGCACCGGCGATGTCTCGAACGCCACCATGCACATGCGCAAGATCGGCGGCGAAATTCGCCGGCTACAGAGCATGTCCGCTGACGAGCTGTATGTCGCGGCCAAGGAGTTGCAGGCGCCCTACGACCTGGTCAAGGAAGTTGCCGAGGCCGGCGCTTTGCCCGTCGTGATGTTCACCGCGGGTGGCATTGCCACCCCCGCCGATGCCGCGATGATGATGCAGCTCGGCGCCCACGGAGTATTCGTCGGCTCGGGGATCTTCAAGTCCGGCAACCCACAGGCTCGTGCCGAGGCGATCGTCAAGGCGACGACCTTCTTTGATGACCCAGCCACCTTAGTCACCGTCTCGCGCGGCTTGGGCGAGGCGATGGTGGGCATCAACGTGGACGACATCCCCGAGCCGCACCGGCTGGCCGAACGCGGGTGGTGATACCGCTCGTCGGGGTGCTCGCGTTGCAAGGTGACGTGCGCGAGCACATCGACGCGCTGGCCTTCGCCGGTGCCGAGCCGATGTCAGTGCGGCGACCATCAGAGTTGGCGCTGGTCGAAGGGCTCGTCATCCCCGGTGGCGAATCGACGACCATTGACCGGCTGACCCGGATCTTCGGGATCCGCGATCCGCTGTTGGGGCGGATGGCGGACGGCTTGCCGGTGTACGGCTCGTGCGCGGGGATGATCATGCTGGCCGACCAGGTGCTCGACGGCCATCGCGACCAGCAGAGTCTGGGCGGGCTGGACATCACGGTTCGGCGCAACGCCTTCGGCCGTCAGGTGGACTCGTTCGAATGCGACCTGGACATGATCGGGTTCGCTGGCGGCACGGCTGGCCAGGACGGTCAGCACGATGGCCAGACCAACGATGACAGGCCGTTCCGCGCGGTGTTCATCCGGGCCCCGTGGGTCGAACGGGTCGGGCCCGACGTCGAGGTGTTGGCGAGCGTCACCTACGAGCACGATGAGCATGTGGTTGCTGTCAGACAGGGCAACCTGCTGGCGACGTCTTTCCACCCGGAGGTGACCGGCGACCATCGGGTGCATGGTCTCTTCGTCGACATGGTGCGCCGCGCTGCCGGTAGCATCGTCGCTCGACCCGTTGACAAACATGAGGGGCGGCAAACATGAGTGGGCACTCCAAGTGGGCGACGACCAAGCACAAGAAGGCGGCTATCGACGCCAAGCGTGCCAAGTCGTTCGCCAAGCTGATCAAGAACATCGAAGTGGCTGCGCGTACCGGTGGTGGCGATATGGCGGGGAACCCGACGCTGTACGACGCGGTGCAGAAAGCCAAGAAGACCTCCGTTCCGAACGACAATATCGAGCGTGCCTTGAAGCGTGGCTCCGGAGCCGAGTCCGGAGGAGCCGACTACGAGGCGTTGACATATGAGGGATACGCGCCAGGGGGCGTGGCATTGCTGATCGAGTGCCTGACGGACAACAAGAATCGGGCGGTGATGGAGGTGCGAACCTCGCTGACCCGCAACGGTGGTCAGATGGCCGACTCCGGGTCCGTCGCCTACCTATTCAACCGCAAGGGTGTCGTCGTCGTCGCCGAAGAGGGGCACTCTGAGGACGAAATTCTCGAGGTGGTTCTGGATGCCGGTGCCGAGGATGTCATCAAGCACGACGGCGGGTTCGAGATCGTCAGCGAAGCCGGGGACATGGTGAGTGTGCGGACCGCGCTACAGGAGGCCGGCCTGGACTACGACTCTGCAGATGTCTCGTTCCTACCGAGTGTTGAGGTTCCGTTGGATGCCGAAGGGGCGCGCAAGATGATCCGCGTGGTCGACGCCCTGGAGGACTGCGACGACGTGCAGAACGTCTACACAAACGCCGATATATCCGACGACGTCCTCGCGGCGTTGGATGAGGACGACTGACAGACCGCTGGGGTTCTATCGTCACTCGACGCTGATCCATGGCTGAGCGTCGAGTGCAGTTTCCTACGACATCCACACCCTTGCGGCTCTCCACGAATCGACACAGATCACGTGAGAGCGGCGAGTCGATCACCGGTTGGGGTGGCTTGCCCGTACCGTGATGGCGAACACTTGTTCGCACCACCAACGTTTCATCTCACCGTCTCGCCCATGAGGGCAGATGGCTAGCTACGCAACAGGCCGCCGTCCGCTCGAACGATGGTGACCGAAGCCGGATCGAGGAGGCCAGCCATGCGCGTGCTCGGCGTTGACCCCGGACTGACGCGATGCGGACTCGGGGTGGTCGAGGGGGAGCGCGGCAGATCTCTCACGATGGTCGCCGTAGGGGTGGTGCGCACTCCAGTAGCCGACGACCCGGCTGAGCGGCTGCTGACGCTTCAAACCGAGATCGACCAGTGGTTGGCTGACTACCAGCCCGATGCGGTGGCGGTCGAGCGCGTGTTCGCCAAGGCGAACATCAAAGGCATCATGGGAACGGCGCAGGCATCGGCCGTGCCGATGCTCGCGGCCGCCCGGCTCGGATTGCCGTTGGCGCTGCATACCCCCACCGAGGTCAAGGCCGCGGTCAGTGGCAACGGGCGGGCCGACAAGGCCCAGGTCACCCACATGATCACTCGGATCCTGCAGCTGACAGTGGCACCGAAGCCAGCTGACGCCGCCGACGCCCTAGCCTTGGCGATCTGCCACCTGTGGAGGTCCGGAGGACAAGACCAACGTGCCGCGGCCAAGGTCAGCGACCAGATGCTTCGTGCCCGGGCCGCGGTGGCCCAGACCGCCCCCAACCGGCTTATGCAGCTCCATCGGCAAGCCTCGACGGGCCTTCAGCCCGCATCGGCACAATGGGCTGTACGGGTTGGCCAGGTGCGTCGGAAGGGAAGTCAATGATCGCTTCGGTTCGTGGCACCGTCAGCCGAGTCGGGCTAGATCACCTCGTTCTCGAGGTTGGCGGGGTGGGACTGCGCATTCACGCGACTCCAGCGACAGCGGCTAGCTACAGCACCGGGGCTGATGCGTTCATGCATACCTCTCTGGTCGTACGCGAAGAGTCTTTGACCCTCTACGGGTTCGGGGAAGAGAACGCGCGGCTGTTGTTTGAGCAGGTGCAAACCGTCTCCGGTGTTGGTCCCAGACTTGCTCAGGCGATGTTGTCGGTGCACGAGCCCGATGTAGTGCGTCGCGCGATCGCCGGGGGTGACGTGGTGGCGCTGACCAAGGTGCCGGGCATCGGGCGCAAGGGCGCCGAACGTATCGTTCTGGAGCTCAAGGACAGGATGACGGTTGCACCCGCAGACGGTCGGGAGTCGACGGCGGCACAGGCTTCGCCCGATGCCTCGGCGGCAGCCGGTTCGGACAGTGGGCAGGTCGTCGAGGCGTTGGTGGGCCTGGGGTGGAGTAGCAAGCAAGCTGAGGGGGCGGTACGTACCGCCAGGCAGGCCGGCGGTGACTCCGCTCACCCCGAGGGGCCCGATGAACGAACGGCCACCCCGGCCGAGGTCGCCGCGTTGCTGCGCGCCGCGTTGCGCGAGCTGGGTCGATGAGTATGCCGAACGCCCGGGGGAGGAGCTCAGCGCCGGACGACGAGGTGGATGATCTCAACCGCCTGGTCGCCACCGGAGCTGCGGAGGAGGAGCGGCAGGTCGAGGCGGCCCTGCGACCCAGGCGGTTGGCGGACTTCCCTGGTCAGACGCGTGTCCGCGAGCAGCTCGGGCTTCTGTTGGAGGCTGCTCGCCGCAGGGGGTCGCCGCCGGACCATGTTCTTCTGTCAGGGCCACCGGGACTGGGCAAGACGACCCTGGCCATGATCGTCGCCTCCGAGTTGGAGCAGCCGATCAGGATTACGAGCGGCCCTGCCATCCAGCACGCCGGTGACCTCGCGGCCATTCTGTCCTCGCTGGCTGAGGGTGAGGTTCTTTTCCTGGACGAAATTCACAGGATGTCGCGTCCTGCCGAAGAAATGCTCTATCTAGCGATGGAGGACTTCCGCGTCGATGTGATTGTCGGAAAGGGACCGGGAGCCACCGCCATACCGCTGGAACTGCCGCCGTTCACGGTCGTTGGCGCTACGACCCGTTCCGGTTTGCTGCCGGCCCCACTTCGCGACAGGTTCGGCTTCACCGGGCACTTGGACTTCTACCTTGTTGCAGACCTGGTCACAATTCTGCGCCGAAATGCTCAACTGCTGGACATCGCGGCGGATGAGTCCGGCATCCACCAAATCGCCTCACGTTCTCGCGGTACGCCGCGGATCGCCAATCGCTTGCTGCGACGGGTGCGCGACTGGGCCCAGGTGCATGGCCGAGACGTGGTCGATGAGCAAGCAGCGCTGGCTGCACTGGAGTTGTTCGACGTCGACGCGCTGGGCCTGGACCGACTCGACCGGGCCGTACTGCAAGCCCTCTGTGTCCGCTTCGCCGGTGGCCCGGTCGGTCTCAGCACCCTGGCGGTGGCTGTCGGTGAGGAGCCGGACACCGTCGAAACGGTTGCCGAGCCTTTCCTGGTCCGAGAAGGTTTCATGATGCGCACTCCCCGCGGTCGAGCAGCCTCAGCGAGCGCCTGGCATCACCTGGGCTTGACGCCGCCGCCCGAGGCCTCGCCCCTGGCTCAGCAGTCCTTGCCATTGGGGACCGACCCCGGTCGTCTGGGGTGATCACCCGATCGACAGCGCGGAGTCTTTGTGAGCCGCCCCTGCCTCACTTAGACTTCCTCGGACCCCGCAGAGACATGCCCCTAAGACGTCTCGGCTTCACCCTTCATCACGATCTGACCCTTGAGAGGGAACTTTATGCCCTTTGTTGCCTCAGCTGCTTCTAGCGGCGAGAGTGGCTCGCTATCCCTTCTCATTCTCGCTGTGCCACTGGCCCTTTTTGGCTATCTGATCTTTGCCCAACGTCGCCGCGCCAAGCAGCAAGCAAAGGCACAGGATCTGCTGCAGCTCGGTGACGCCGTGATGACTCGGGCAGGCATGTTCGGAGTCGTCACGTCCCTGGACGGTCCTACCGTCAATCTGCGGATAGCGCCCGGTGTGGAGGTCACGTTCGACCGCCGAGCAGTTGTCCCGACTTCGTCTCCGACGCCGGGTGAGACAGAGGGCCCGGCCGCTCCCGATACAGGCCAGGGCTGAGCTGTCGATGGCCGTCAAGGCACGTAATCGATCTGCTGTTCGCACGCTCTGGTCGTTGGTCACCATTGTGGTGCTGCTCTTCGGTGGACTCCTGGCCGCCAACCAATGGGCCGATCCGAAGGCGCAGCTGACACCCCTACTCGGACTGGACCTTGCAGGGGGACGACAGATCGTGATCCAGCCGGTCGTCACGGGCACGAACGAAGTCTCAGAGGAGCAGGTTCAGCAAGCGATCGACATCATCCGACGTCGGATCGACGGTAGCGGTACTGCCGAGGCTGAAGTGTCCCGTCTCGGCTCGGACAATATTGCTGTCGCCATCCCGGGCAACCCCTCGGCGGCGCAACTCGAAGCGCTCAGTCGATCCTCTCAGCTGCAGTTCCGGCCCGTGCTGGCCGCGCAGGTCAGCGGACCGGACAGTGAGTCTCCTGAGCCTGTCCCCGTGTTGCCATTGCCGGACGGTTTCGTGCCGCGTGGGCCCACCGGTGAGGACGGCGAAGGGTCAGACAGCTCCGTGAGTGACCCTGCACAGACCGATCCGGCCGAAGGCGACGTGGACAACGCTGCCATCCCCGAAGGCCTCCGAGCCCAAGACGACGCCCAGCCGAGCGGCGAGGAAGAACCCGCGCCGGGGGACCCCGAGGGTGATATCCCCGGCGGCGATGACCCAGCCCTGACCGAACTGCCGACAGCGCCCGAGGATCTGCTGCCCGCCGACGCCGGTGCCAGCGACCTCAGTCAGATCACCGAGGAGTTGCAGCAGGAGTTCACCGAGCTGAACTGCCTGGAGGAGCTCGACGCTCAGGCCGAGCAGGTGGCGGAGCAACCCGAGGATGTTCCGGTCGTTGCCTGCGCCACCGATGGCACGGAAAAGTACATCCTGGGGCCGGTTGAACTGACCGGAGCATCCGTCGAGGATGCCACCGCCGGTTTGGAAGAGCGCCAGGGTGGCGTCACCGGCCGGGTGCAGGTGTCGTTGGACCTGGACGATGAGGGCGGCAACGAGTTCGCCCAAATCACCACCCGGCTCTTCGGCTTCCCCCAAGACAGTGCTCAGAATCGGTTCGCCATCGTCCTGGACGGCAGCGCGATCACCGCACCGGGAATCAACGAACCGATCTCCGGCGGGCAAGCCAGTATCAGCGGGAACTTCACGATGGAGTCTGCTGAGGTGCTCGCCAACCAGATCAAGTTCGGTGCGCTACCGATCTCGTTCGACACGTTGACCAGCGAGCAGATCAGTCCCACGTTGGGCGGGGAACAACTGCGCCTCGGCGTCATCGCCGGCATCGTCGGCCTGTTGCTGGTTTTCGGCTATTCGCTCCTTCAGTACCGAGCCCTCGGACTGGTCACGATCGGATCCCTGGCAGTGGCGGCGTTGCTTGCCTACCTCAGCGTCACTCTGCTCGGCTGGGCGACGAACTTCCGCCTCACCATGGCCGGCGTGACAGGGCTGATCGTGGCCATCGGTATCACTGCCGACTCGTTCATCGTGTACTTCGAGCGCGTCCGGGACGAAGTGCGGGCGGGCCGGCCGCTGCGATATGCCGTGGACACCGGGTGGGCGCGAGCTCGGCGTACGATCCTCATCTCGGACGCGGTCAACCTGATCGCAGCCGGGGTCCTGTTCTGGCTTTCTGAATCCAGTGTCAAAGCGTTTGCATTCACCCTCGGAATGATCACCGTGATCGACCTGATCGTGATCTTCATGTTCACCCATCCTGTGGTGAGTGTGTTGGCCAACACGAAGTTCTTCGGTGAGGGTCACAAATGGTCCGGTATGGACCCCGAGCGACTCGGAGCCAAGCGGTCGACATACCTGGGACGTGGTCAGTTCAACCTGCCGCCGGTGAAAGCCAAACCCTCCCGCGCGGAGATCGAAGGAGGCACGGTTTAGATGGCACGCTTCGCTGAACTCGGCAACGACCTGTATACCGGTAAACGCTCCTTCGACATCATCGGACGCCGCAGGGTCTGGTACACGATCTCAGCAGTTCTTATCGCCCTGTCGCTCGTGGGTCTGGTGGGGCGTGGGCTGAACTTCGGGATCGAGTTCCGCGGTGGCTCCGAGCTGCGGATCAGCAGCGTGGCAGACACCTCCGAGTATGAGGAGACCGCCGCCGCAGCCGTGGAGCTTGCCGCGCCGCAAGCCGAAGTCACGGTGACCTTGATCGGTGATGACACGGTCCGGGTGCAGACCGGCCAGCTGGAGAGTGCCCAGTCCGAGGAAGTCCGCGATGACCTCGCCGATGCGTTCGGAGTCTCGACCGAGGAGGTCACGAGCTCATTCGTCGGGCCGTCGTGGGGCGACACGGTGACGACGAAGGCCGTCCAAGCCTTGGTGGTCTTCTTGCTGCTGGTCTCGTTGGTGCTGGCGTTGTACTTCCGGACGTGGAAGATGGCAGCAGCTGCGCTGGTCGCGCTGTTGCACGATGTGGTGTTCACCGTTGGCGTCTATGCCCTGCTCGGGATTGAGGTCTCGCCAGCTTCGATGATCGGCTTCCTGACGATCTTGGGCTATTCGATCTACGACACGATCGTGGTGTTCGACAAGGTTCGGGAGAGTACCGAGCAGGCGATGGACACCGGCCGGATGACGTACGCCGAGGCTGCTAACCTCGCCGTGAACCAGACGCTGGTGCGCTCCATCAACACCTCTGTCGTCGCCCTCCTACCGGTTGCCACCATCCTGGTGGTCGGGGTGGCCTTCATCGGCCCGGGGACCCTGCTCGACCTCGCCGTGGCGCTCTTCGTCGGGATTGCGGTCGGTACCTTCTCCTCGATCTTCATTGCGACTCCGCTGCTGGTGCAGCTACGACTCCGTGATGAGGAGGTGGTAGCGCTCGACAGGCGGGTAGGACGTAAAGAGACCCGCAGTGAGGCGCGGCAGGCAGTAGCGGCCAAGAGAGCCGGTGGTGCAGACGCGGCAGAGTCACAGGCAGGCTCAACCACCGAATCCGGTGAGGTAGATGACGCGGCAGGGTCATCTCAGGCACGTGACAGCGTGGTGGGGCGGTCGGTGCACCCATATGCGCAGCGTGGCCCCCGTAACCAACCCAAGCGACCACCGAAGTCGCGGCGATGACCCAGCCACTGCGTCCGCCGGAGGCTACACTCGCAGAGATGGAGTCCCGCGCCACTCTCGGTCGGGATGTCGAAGCGATCCTTCGGGACGTGCCTGACTTCCCCGAGCCCGGAATTGTCTTCAAGGACTTCACACCGCTATTGGCCGATCCACTTCTCAGCGCACGGGTGGTTGCCGATGTCGCTGAGCGGCATCGCGGCAGAGTGGACGTCATCGCTGGTATCGAGGCGCGCGGGTTTCTCTTCGGCGCGGTCATCGCGCACAACCTCGCGGTGCCCTTCGTGCCGATACGCAAGGCCGGCAAGCTGCCTCGGCGGACGCATCGGGTCGACTACGAACTGGAGTATGGGAGTGCCAGTCTGGAGATGCACATCGACGCTGTTGGCCAGGGCCAACGAGTACTGGTGGTCGACGATGTGCTGGCGACCGGCGGAACGGGCGCTGCAACGGTCGAGTTGCTGCGCAAAGCCGGAGCACAGGTGACCGCTTTGGAGGTGGTGCTGGAGATCACGGTGCTGGACGGGCGGGGAGCCCTGCCCGACATCGCTGTTCACGCCTTACTCCAGACCTAGCCTCGGCTACCTGAGAGGGGTGCACCGCTACGGCCCGGGATTCAGGATGACCAGGAGGGGGCGCATACACTGGATGGATGAGCGAGGACGTCGCGGCGCCGACCCCCTCGGTGGCGGGACAGGTAACGCCGTCACCGGAGTCCGGCCAGCCCAACTCCCGTAGCCGGTGGGCCATCCTCACTGGCGCGCGCACGACCGACCACCCGGAGCTTGAGCCGCTGCTGCGTGCAGTGCGAGCAACCCATCCCCGTAGCGACCTCTCCGTCATACAACGGGCCTATCGCGTTGCCGAGTCCGCCCACCGTGGTCAGATGCGCAAGAGCGGCGACGCGTACATCACGCATCCGCTGGCCGTCGCGACGATCCTGGCTGAGCTGGGGATGACACCGTCGACGATCGCCGCTGCCTTGATGCACGACACCGTCGAGGACACCGACTACTCCCTGGAGCAGCTGCGGGCGGAGTTCGGTGACGAGATCGCCATGTTGGTCGATGGGGTGACCAAACTGGACAAGGTGGTCTATGGGGAGGCCGCCCAGTCCGAGACCGTACGCAAGATGGTCATCGCGATGTCCCGTGACATCAGAGTGTTGGTGATCAAGTTGGCCGACCGACTGCACAACGCCCGCACCTGGCGGTACGTCTCGGCGGCTTCGGCCGCCCGCAAAGCCGAAGAGACCCTAGAAATCTATGCCCCGTTAGCTCACCGGCTGGGGATGAACACCATCAAGTGGGAGTTGGAGGATCTGTCCTTCGCCTACCTGTATCCCAAGGTGTATGACGAAATTGTCCGGCTGGTCGCGGAACGATCGCCCGCTCGCGAGGAATACCTGACCCGGGTGCGAGCGCAGATCAGCACGGACCTCAAGGGGTCCAAGATACGTGCCACCGTCACGGGTCGACCCAAGCACTACTACTCGGTCTACCAGAAGATGATCGTGCGGGGCCATCACTTCGAGCAGATTTATGACCTAGTGGCCGTGCGCGTCCTGGTCGACTCTATTGGTGACTGCTATGCGGTGCTGGGGGCGCTGCACGCTCGGTGGAGCCCGGTGCCGGGGCGGTTCAAAGACTACATCGCGGTTCCGAAGTTCAACATGTACCAGTCGCTGCACACCACCGTCATGGGCCCTGAGGGCAAGCCGGTGGAGATCCAGATCCGTACCCACCACATGCACCGCCGCGCCGAGTACGGAGTCGCTGCGCACTGGAAGTACAAAGAGACCGCCAAGTCCAAGGCTTCCGGGCACGAAGGCTCGAGCAGCGACATGCCTTGGCTGAGGCAGTTGGTCGATTGGCAACGCGACACAGCCGACCCCGAGGAGTTCCTGGAGTCACTGCGCTACGAGATCCACGCCGCTGAGGTCTATGTCTACACCCCGGCCGGGGATGTCATTGCGTTGCCCGCAGGTTCCACCACGGTCGACTTCGCGTACTCGGTACACACCGAGGTGGGGCACCACTGTGTGGGGGGTCGTGTCAACGGCAAGCTCGTATCGCTGGACAACGAGCTGGTCAGCGGTGACGTGGTGGAGATCATCACCTCGCGTGCTCGCGACGCCGCACCGAGTAGGGATTGGCTGAAGTTCGTCAAGAGCGGGCGAGCGCGCAACAAGATCCGCCAGTGGTTCTCCAAGGAACGTCGCGAGGAGGCCATAGAGTCCGGTCGCGACCAGATCGCGAAGGTCTTACGCAAGCGCAACCAACCACTGCAACGCCTGATGTCTCATGATTCGCTGATGGCTGTCGCCGGTGATCTGCGCTATCAAAGCATCGAAGCGCTCTTTGCGGCCGTGGGGGAGTCGCACGTCTCACCCGAGCACGTGGTCAAGCAGCTGGTGGCCACGCTGGGCGGCGAGATCGGGGCGACCGAGGACCTTGCCGAAGCCGTGACGCCACACCGCGGTAAGTCCCGGGCGACCGACCCGGGGGTCACGGTCGTCGGCGCCGACGACGTATGGGTCAAGGTGGCCAAGTGCTGCACGCCGGTGCCCGGCGATGACATTCTCGGGTTCGTCACTCACGGCAAGGGCGTCTCCGTCCATCGCAGCGACTGCAACAACGTGGAGACGCTTCGGCGCCATCCCGAACGGTTCGTCGATGTGGCGTGGTCTTTGACCGAAGCAAGCATCTTCATGGTCAACATGCAGGTTGAGGCCCTTGACCGTCCAGGCTTGCTGACCGATATCACCCGGACTCTGGCCGAGCAACGGGTCAACATCACGATGGCCTCAGTTCAGACCGGACGGGACCGGATTGCGCTATCCCGATTCACCTTCGAGATGGCAGACCCGGCGCATCTGGTGAGTGTGATCCGCGCCGTCAAGCGGGTGGATTCGGTGCTCGACGCCTACCGCGTTACTGGCACGACAAGCACCGACGCGCACCGACGCCAACACGAGTCCTCGAACCGCTGAGGTCTAGGCCCACCATGACGCTCTAGGCCCACCATGACCGAGGGGACCGTGGCGCCAGGAAAGCGCCGAGCGCCGCGCGGTATGCGCTCTGATCGCTGACCCCGCAGACCTCGCGCGAGGAGTGCATCGACAGGGTCGGTGCTCCCACATCCACTGTGCTTGCCCCGGTTGCGGCGGCGATCATCGGGCCCACGGTAGAGCCGCACGGCAGGTCGGTGCGGTGCAGGTAGGTCTGAAACGGCACCTGCGCCTGCTCGCAGGCCAGCACGAAGGCTGCTTTGCCGGGAGGATCGGTGGCGTAGCGCGCCTGGGCGTTGACCTTGACCACCGGGCCACCGTTCATCCTCACCTGGTGGAGCGCGTCGTGGCGCTCGGCGTAGTTGGGATGGGTTGCGTGGGTCATGTCGGCCGAGGCAATGAACGTCCCAGCCATCGACCGCAGGTAGTCTTCCCGGCTGCCACCTCGACCAGCCACGATGCGTTCGGTCCACCCGGTCAGGAAGGTGGACTGGGCTCCACTGGAGGTCATACTTCCTACCTCCTCATGGTCGAACATAGCGACGGCTGGGATCGGTGGTAGGAGCGGGTCACCCGAGCCCGACCCATCGACTGCTGCGACCGACACCATGGCCGCGGTGGCGGCATGAGCGGAGGCGAGGTTGTCCAACCGCGCCGATGCGAGCAGGCTCTGGTCGCGTCCAATGACCCGGGCCGGAGTGAGGTCGTGCGCTATCGCCTCCCATCCCAGTACGTCGCTCGCGGGCACACCTAGGTGGTCAGCCAACGCATCGACGAAATGGCCGCGCTGCTGACCCACACCCCAATGCGGGACGAGGTGTTGGGCCGGGTTCAGCTTCAGTCCCTCACGGGTCACATCACGGTCCAGGTGAATCGCGAGGCTAGAGACTCGAAGCCATGGCTCAGCGATGACGAAGAGCTGCGTGCGGAAGCCTGCTTCGCTGCGGATGACGGCTCGACCGGACACACCCAGGTCACGGTCTAGCCAGGAGTGCAGCAGTGGAGCGCCATATACCTCGACCCCGAGCATCTGCCAGCTCCCCTTGAGGTGGTCGGGGTGCGGCTTGATCCTCAGGGTAGGTGAGTCGGTGTGGGCAGCAACGACACGAAAAGGTCTTGCCGGGTCAGCCTGACGGCCGCGCGTAGGGGTGTCGACCCACGCGATGAGCGATCCCCCTCGGCTCGCGAAGAAAAGGCCTCCCGTGGGTGTGCGCTCCGTTTCACTGACCCGGGTAAAGCCCGCGGCTTCAAGCATGGTGGCGCTACTGGCTACCGCATGAAACGGCGAGGGGCTGGCGTCCAGGTATTCGCAGAGGTCGCTGGCGCCGTTGTCGCCGACAGATTCGTCTATGCGGCCCAATCCTGTTCAGCCGCCGGTCTCGGCGAGTCTTGCCTTGGCCGACTCCAACCACTCACGCCGCGCCGAGAGCGCCTGCTCAGCGGTGCGAATGGCGGCCTCATCTCCGGTCGCTTGGGCGGCCTGCACCTGCGCCTGCAAGCCCTCCACCGCGGATTCCAGCTGATCGACCATGGAGCGCGCTCGAGCATTCAGCTCCGGATTGATGCGCTTCCACTTGTGGTCCTCACGATCACGAACCGTCTGCTCGACCTTGCGTAGCCGGCCCTCAACGCGTTGCATGTCGGAGCGCGGCACCTTGCCGACCGCATCCCACCGGTCTTGGATGGAGCGTAAAGCCTGCTTTGCCGCAGCGAGGTCAGTCATCGGGCGTAGAGCTTCGGCCTCGACCAGCAGCGACTCCTTGACCGCGAGATTGGCCTCGAACTCCTGCCGCTCGGCTGCCATCACCTCGTCCTTCGCGCTGAAGAACTGATCCTGCGCCGCCTTGAAGCGAGCCCAGAGAGCGTCGTCAGTGGAGCGCTGTGCACGACCCGCTCGACGCCAGGACTCCATCAAGCGTTTGAACTCGGTGGCCGTGGGACCCCAGTCTTTGCTCGTCGCCAGCGTCTCGGCCGCCGCGACCAGCCGTTCCTTTTCTCGGCGGGAGGCGTCGTGTTCCTCGTCCAGCGCGGCGAAGAAGGCGCGACGGGTGGTCTCGAACTGCGACCGGGCCGTGCTGAACCGTTCCCACAGCGCCTCTTCATCGGGCTTGTCCAGCCGTGGCCCCTCGTGCTGCTGTGACTTCCAGGCGTGGAAGAGCTCCCGCATGCGGGCGCTGGCCGACTTCCACTGTACTTTGACCGGATCGGCGGCCGCCAGCTTCTCCGCCGATCTCACCACCTTCTCGCGTGCTCGGGCGGCACTGAGCTTGGCGGCGGCCCGCTGCTTGGTTTCCTGCTCGCCCCGGGCCGTGACGGCTGCCTCGACTTGTTCGAGGCGGGTCTGCAAGGCCTCGAGATCACCCACCACGTTGGCTTCGCCGATATGGTCCTTCAACGTCTGCAGCGCGTCTCGGGCCTCGTGAGCCGACAGGTCCGTCTGCTCCAGTCGCTGTGCCAACAGTGCCGTCGCGGCGAGCAGGTCCTCGTACTTGCGCGCGAAGTAGCTCAACGCCTCCGCATCGGTCGACCCCGGGTAGGAGCCGACCGGACGCTCCCCTTCGGCGGTCTTGACGTAGACCGTCCCGTCCGGATCAACCCGGCCATACGCCATCGACTCCTCGCTGGCGCCGGCACGCGGCGCCGCCACGACAACAGGTCGCACGGATGCCTTGCGGCCGGCAAATGCTGCGGGGGAGGGGATACCCGAAGTAGGCCCCTTGGATTTGGCGGTCTCGCTCACGATGATGTCGTCTCTTCCTCGGCTCGGACGTCTAGAATGCTGATCGGCTGCGCGGGCATGCCCTCGATGCCGCCACCGTCCACACCCTGGTCAGCGATGTGGTCCACGATCTCCATTCCGTCTGTGACTTTACCGAAGATGGTGTAGCCGCCCCCCTCCAACGGCAACGTGGTATCGCCGAAAACCACAAAGAACTGGCTGCCGTTGCTGTTCGGGTCTTGGCTGCGAGCCATCGCTACTGTGCCCCGTGGGTAGAAGCCATCGCTGGGAGCGTTCTCAATGCCGAAGGCGTAGCCGGGACCCCCTCGTCCCGTGCCAGTAGGGTCGCCGCACTGCATGACCTGGGTGCCACCGTCCACTAACCGGTGGCAGGGGCTGTCGGCATAGAACCCCCCCTCGGCCAAGAGCAGGAACGAGGCCACCGTTTGGGGTGCCTGCGCACCATCGAGTGTCAGCGTGATCCGACCGCAGGTGGTATTCAGCCTCACCGTGGCGGCATCGGGTGCTGTGGCGGCGGGTGCTTGGGTCAGAGCGAAGTTGGGCACATCCTCGGGCAGCGGCGGGGGCTGGGTGCAGCGAACGCTCGCGGAGGCGGAAAGGTCAGCATCGTCCTGACTTCCGGAGTCGCTCTGATCGCCCGGCACCTCCGCGGTGGCACCGGAGGAGCAGGCACTCATGGCGGATATGAGCACCAATGTCAACAGGCTTGCGGCGCAGCGTCGGCGAGGCGAACGCTCGCTCAAGCGCCTGGGCGGCATGGAGACCTCCGAGGATCCGGTACAGGGGGCGGCGGCCAGTCTAGGTGGGTCTTTCGCCGACCTCGGTCACGGCTCGACAACAGTTTGGACACGATGCCGTCGGAATGTCCGCATCTCGGGCGTGGCTAGGCTGGGGCAATGATCGTGCATAGGATCGAAGCCGCTGCGTTTGGCACGAACTGCTACGTACTGGCTCGGGCAGCGGGGGAAGAATGCGTGATCGTCGATCCCGGCATCGGGGTGGCTGATCGGGTCGCTGCACTGTTGGACAACGACGGCCTCCGGCCAGTGGCTGTGCTGCTGACCCACGGACACCTCGACCACGTCTATGACGTGCCGGACCTCAGCGAACGTCTGGCGCCCGCATCGGCGCCAGACGCGGCGCTTCCCAGCTATATCCACACCTCCGATCGCTATCGGTTGACCAACCCGCTGGGCGACCTGGACGCGAGCTTCCTCGCGATGATGGAGGCGCAGTTCGGCCAGCGCGCTCAATGGACGCAACCCAGAGACGTCATAGAGCTCGCGGTGGGCTCCGCCGACGCCGGGCAGGGGCAGGGCGGTACCGACTCGGTGTCGTTGTCGGTTGCCGGACTTCAGCTCGATGTTCAGCACGCTCCGGGCCATACCGAGGGGTCTGTGCTGTTCGCCCTGACGGGCGTTCCCGACGGGACACCGGCCGAGCGCGCCCTGAACCGAACGTTGCTCTCGGGCGACGTATTGTTTGCCGGGTCGATCGGGCGCTGCGACCTGCCCGGCGGTGACCCCTACGCTATGACCCGCTCGTTGCGAGATGTCGTTCTGCCGTTCCCGGACGCGACCCTGGTCCTGCCTGGGCACGGTCCGTCGACCACCATGGCGGTCGAACGCGCGAACAACCCCTTCCTGCGGTCCCTGCTCGTCTAGACTCCCGACCGTGATCACACCACGCACCCCGGCCGGTGTTCTGGAGCTGCTCCCTGCCGAACAGATTGCCTTCCAGCGCATGCTCGACAGCATCCGCTCGGGGTTCGAGCGGTTCGGGTTCCTGCCGATCGAGACGCCGGTGTTCGAGGTCAGTGATGTCTTGCTGACCAAGACCGGGGGAGAGACTGAGCGACAGGTGTATTTCGTACAGTCCACCGGCGCGCTGGACAAGGCGGCCCAGGCCCATGGCACTGCGTCTCGCCCTGAGATGGCACTTCGCTTCGACTTGACGGTGCCGCTGGCCCGATACGTCGCCGAGCACGAGAGTCACCTCACCTTCCCGTTCCGTCGCTATCAGCTGCAACGGGTGTATCGCGGGGAACGCAGCCAGCGCGGACGGTTCCGCGAGTTCTATCAGTGCGACATCGACATCGTCGGCAAAGACACGTTGAGCGTGAAGCACGACGCCGAATGCCCGGCAGTCATCCATGCGCTGTTCACCGATATGGGGATCGGTTCGTTCACGATCGGCATCAACAACCGCCGTCTGATGCGCGGCTACTTCGATGAGCGAGGTTTGAGTGACACCGGCCAGCAAGCCGCCGTGTTGCGAGAGATCGACAAGCTCGACAAGCGCGGTGCGGCCGCGGTGCGATCAACGCTGACCGGGAGCTCCTACGACCTCGAACCGGCTGTCGTTGACGACCTACTGGGCTTCGTCGGCGCCCGCAGCAGTTCGCATGACGACGCCCTGGCCCGGTTGACTGCCCTCGAGGGGGGCAGTAGTGGCAGCGCCGAGCTGAGCCGGGGCATCGCGGAACTGCGCGAGGTTCTTGGCTTGGTAAGAGCCCTCGGCGTGCCTGAGAGCGACTACCAGTTGAACTTCGCGATCGCTCGGGGACTGGACTACTACACCGGAACGGTCTATGAGACAACTCTCGATGACCACCCAGAGCTCGGGTCGATCTGCTCCGGCGGCCGCTATGACGACCTCGCCTCTCACTACAGCAGGTCGTCACTGCCGGGGGTCGGCATCTCCATCGGCCTGACACGACTCTTTTGGCAACTGCGCGAGGCGGGCCTGCTCGATGTCGCCAGCAGCACGGTGCAGGTCTTGGTGCCGCTGATGGACGAGGCGTTGCTCAGCCACAGTCTGCAGCTCACCACACTCCTGCGGCGCGGAAGCATCAACACCGAGTCAGTGTTGGAGCCCAGCAAACTCGGCAAACAGATGAAGTACGCAGACCGTGCCGGCATCCGCTTCGTTGCCATCCTCGGAGACCAGGAAGTGGAAGCGGGCACCGTGAGCATTCGAGACCTATGGCGGCAAGACCAGTTCTCCGTCCCCTTTGACGACGCTGTGGCAGCGCTGCGTGTCGAGCTGGCCCAGCCCTTGAGCGTCCAGAACTCACCGGGGTCGCGTCAGCCGTGATCGTCCATCGCGCCGTGGTTGCGGGGCCTTCGGGCACCGTCCCGCCATGTCGGGTTGTGGTAGCGTAATAGCGCATTAAGACATCGGGCACTCATCGAGGGATGGCTATGAAGGACAGGACGCCGTGGCGTCAGGAGAGTCTCAGCGAACTCTCCCGAGTAGTGTCCACGTTGAGCGACCCTGAGGACGTGAGCAACTTCTTGATCGACCTATGCACGCCGGCCGAGTTGGAGGCACTCACCGATCGGTGGGCTGTGGTGCCGTTGCTCAGCGAGGGCTTGTCCTACCGGGCCGTCCACGACCGGACCGGCGTCAGCGTCACCACGATCGGTCGGGTGGCGCGCTGCCTGGAGTACGGAAGCGGCTACCGAGCGGCACTGGAGCGGCATACCGCCCCCACCGGCTAACCCGCGCCGGGCCGCCGGGGACAGTGGAGGCGTTGAGCCCAGCACTGCACTGTTGGCCACTCGGCGCCACGACCGCCCTGTCTTGACTGCTGTTCATCCTCACTTCGGAAGGTCACCATGGCCCCCTCTGCTCCACCGCGCGACCGCTTGCGCGTCGCGATCCAACGATCTGGGCGCCTATCGGCGCCGGCCCGCGACCTGCTGGCCTCCTGTGGACTGACCTGGCGCGAGAGCCGCGACAAGCTGTTCTGCTATGGCGAGTCCCTAGCCGTGGATCTCCTCCTGGTACGCGACGACGACATTCCGGGCCTCATCGCTGACGGGGTTTGTGACTTGGGCATCGTAGGTCGAAACGTTGTGATCGAGCACGATCTCGCGAGGTCGCAGTCTGCTGCTCTGGGCGAGCCTGGAGACAGTGCGCAGAAAACCGCTGACCGAGGCTCAGACCTGCGTGAACTCCGCGAACTCGGCTGGGGACGCTGTCGTCTCGACATCGCCATCGACGCCGACCAAGAGTGGCGCGGACCGAGCCAGCTCGCAGGCCAACGGATCGCTACCTCATACCCCCGGGTGCTGAGCACGTGGCTGGCCGAGCACAACGTGCCGGCCCAGGTCGTCACCCTGAGTGGGTCAGTGGAGATCGCTCCGCGGCTCGGGCAAGCCGACGTCGTGTGTGACCTGGTCTCCAGCGGCGCGACGCTGCTGGCGAATCATCTCAAGCCGGTGGCGACGTTGTTGCACTCCGAGGCCGTAGTCGTCGGCCCGGCGCACTCACTGACCGAAAGCCGCGGCGACTTGGCCGAGTTGCTGCTGCGCAGAATGGACGGGGCGCTTCGTCTGAAGGAGACCAGGCTGTTGATGTTGCGCACCGCTCGGACCGACCTGCCCGAGGTGTTGAACCACCTGCCCGAGGGCCACGAGCCCACGATTCTCGCTCTCGATGGTGATCCCGCGGTGGTTACCGGGCCCACGACGGCGCCGGCCTCGGGGGAGGTCAGCGTTCAGATGCTGGTGCACGGCGCGGTGAACTGGCAGCGGTTGGAAGACCTCAAGAGTGCGGGCGCGCGCCAGCTCATGGTGCTGCCGGTCGAAGGGATGTTGGCGTGAACGTCCTCTGCTGGACCGACCTGACTAGCGACCAACAGCGGCAAGCAATAGCTCGCGGCACTGTCGCGGCAGGACCGGAGGTCACCACCTCGGTGGCCCGCACGCTGGCGGCCGTACGCAACGATGGTGACGCAGCGGTGATTGCCGCGACCAGCCTTTTCGATGGTGTCGAGCTCGCGGATGTCCGGGTGAGCCCCGAGATGATCGAGGCCGCGGTAGGCCGCGTCGAGCCACCGCTGCGCGAGGCAATCAGCGAGGCGGCAGGTCGCATTCGCGCCTTTCATCGCGCCGGGATGACCGCCGACTACGCCGTCGAAACGGCGCCCGGAGTCATCTGCCAGCGGTTGGTCCGGCCGATCAACCGGGTCGGCCTCTATGTGCCGGCCGGCTCGGCGCCGCTGCCCTCCACGGCTCTGATGCTGGGGGTCCCCGCAGAACTTGCGGGATGTGAGCACGTGGTGCTGATCACCCCTCCCGGACCCACCGGTCTGCCCGACGACGCTGTGTTGGCTGCGGCCCTCGAGTGCGGGATCAGTGAGATCTTCGTCGCCGGGGGAGCCCAAGCGATTGCCGCGTTGGCTTACGGCACCGAGTCGATCCCGGCCTGTGACAAAATCTTCGGCCCCGGCAACGCCTGGGTGACCGAGGCCAAACGCCAGGTCAGTTCGGCAGAGGCGGGCCCGGGCATCGACCTCCCGGCAGGTCCATCGGAAGTCGTGGTCATTGCCGACCGCGGCGCCAACCCCGAGTTCGTTGCAGCCGACCTGCTATCCCAAGCCGAACACGGGCCAGACTCCCAGGTGCTGCTGCTGACCGATGATGAGGAGCTGGCATGTGCAGTGGTGGATCAGATCGAGCGCCAAGTGGAGGATCTGCCGCGGGCCGACATCGCCCGCAAGTCCCTGGCCAGCAGCCGGGTGATCATCACCACAGATCTGGCGCAGGCCTGCGAGGTCAGCAACGACTACGCTCCCGAGCACTTGATCATGGCCCTACGAGACCCGGAGGACTGGCTGCCGTTGATCTCTCGGGCGGGCTCGGTCTTCCTCGGCGACTGGGCCCCGGAGACCCTGGGTGACTACTGCAGCGGCACCAACCACGTCCTGCCGACGGCTGGAGCGGCACGCTTCACCGGGGGTGTCAATGTCGCCAGTTTCCAGATTGCGATGACCGTGCAGTCGGTGACCCGGGCCGGCCTGGATAACGTCGGCCCGTGTGCGGTGATCCTGTCCGAAGCCGAGCACCTTCACGCCCACCAGCGGGCCGTCACCCGTCGGCTCGCCAGCACTCGCGACGCGTGATGAGCCGACTTTCCGCAGCACATCATCCGGCCGGACCTGCTCTCGTTTGCCGGATACTCCTCGGCGCGGACCAGCTTCGAGGGCCCCCCGGCACGGATCTGGCTGAACGCGAACGAAGCCGCCGAGCCCAACCACGTCGATCCCGACGGCCGGGCCAGACGCTATCCGGCCCCGCAGCCAGCTGCTTTACTCACAGCGCTCGCCGGCTACCTAGGAGCCTCGGCGGACAGCATCCTGCTGTCTCGGGGGAGCGACGAGGCGATCGATGTGCTGGTCCGCGGGTTGTGTGCACCCGGAGGCAACACCGGGGTCGTGATCTGTTCGCCGACCTTCGGCATGTATGCCGTGGCGGCGGCGCTGCACGGTGTGCCGGTCAACGACGTGCCGCAGGTGGACAGCGGCAGCTCCTTCGCCCACGATCTCGGCGGAGTCGCCCAGACGGCACGCGAGACCAACGCACGAGTGATCTTCCTGGCCACACCGGACAACCCCACCGGCGCCACCATCGACCTGTCCTCGATCAGCGCCCTGGCCAGTGATGTGTCCGACCAGTCGCTCGTGGTGATCGACGAGGCGTATGCCGAGTTTGCCGGCCATGTCCCTGCTCGTCCCGACGGCGGTCACAAGCACGCCAGTGCTCTCAAGCACGATAACGATCAGCGATCTGCGATCGCGTTGATCGAGGGGCATCCCAACCTGGCGGTGCTACGCACCATGTCCAAGGCACACGCCTTGGCCGGGGCACGGGTCGGCGCACTGGTGGCTCACCCCGACCTGGTCGCTGTGCTGCGCCGCGTGCAAGCGCCGTACCCGATGCCCACCCCGGTTGTTGACCTCGCGTTGGCTGCCCTGGCGCGGCCAGCCATCAACGACACACAGCGACGGGTCGCGGCAACGTTGGCACTGCGTCCCCGACTGCAGAGTGTGCTGGCCGCACACCCCAGCGTTCGTGTGGTGTACCGCGGTGCAGGCAACTTTGTGCTGGTTCGGTGTTGTCCAAGTGGAAGAAATGCAGATGGTAAGGATGCAGATGGAGCCGATATCCTGCTCGGCGACGCCGCACGCAGCGGGATCGCCGTGCGCGACATGCGTCATCTGCCGGGCTTGGACGACGCAGTCCGGGTCAGTGTCGGCACCGCCGAAGAGATCGAAGCGCTCATCGGCGCCATCACCACCGACCTTCCCGAATCCACAGCTGGCCCCCACTTCGGAGGACGTTCATGAGCGCCACCCCCAGCCCGGTGCTGTTCGTCGATCGCGACGGCACGCTGATCACCGAGCCGCCGGATCGGCAGATCGACTCCTACGCCAAACTGGCCCTGGTCGAGGGCGTCATACCCGCCTTGCTCCGGCTGCGGGACGCCGGATGGGCATTCGTCATGGTGAGCAACCAGGACGGCCTGGGCACACAAGCGTTCCCGCGCGAGGACTTCCAGGGGCCGCACGCATTGCTCCTGCAGATCCTGGCCAGCCAGGGCATCACCTTCCGGGACATTCTGATCGATGAAAGCCTGCCGACCGACGGCGCGCCGACCCGCAAGCCCGGCACTGCGTTGATGACCGGCCTGCTCAAGGACCGCGGCATCGACTGGGAGGCCAGCGTGATGGTGGGCGACCGCGAGAGCGACGCAGTCTTTGCTGCCAACCTCGGTATCCCGGCATACCTGCTGCCCGACGCCGAACGCGGGCCGACCACAGCGGCTCACACCGAGGCTGACTGGGCGGGGATCGCGCACGCCCTGGTCACTCGGCCGCGCACGGCGACGGTGCGCCGAGCCACGTCCGAGACCGCAATCACCGTCTGGGTCGACCTGGACCGTCCGGGTCAGGGCACGATCTCCACCGGCGTTGGGTTCCTGGACCATATGCTGGAACAGCTCGCCAAGCACGGAGGCTTCTCGCTGTCGGTGGCCTGCCAGGGCGACCTGCACATCGACGAGCACCACAGCGTCGAGGACATTGCGCTCGCCGTCGGCGAGGCGATCCGCACGGCGCTCGGCGACAAGCGGGGGATTGGCCGGTACGGCTTCACCCTACCGATGGATGAGGCCCAGGCCAGCGCGGTGATCGACCTGTCGGGGCGGCCCTACTTCTCGTTCGAGGCCACCTTCGACCGCGAGCAGGTCGGTGATCTGCCGACCGAGATGGTGCACCACTTCTGGCGGTCCTTTGCCGACGCGATGCGGTGCACGCTGCATCTGAGCATCTCGCCCGGAAACGCTCACCACCAGATCGAAGTCGGCTTCAAGGCGGTTGCTCGTGCCCTGCGGATGGCGATACGGACGCAAGGCACCGACTTGCCCAGCACCAAGGGTGTGCTCTAGGCATGGCAGCCGGCAAACACCCACCGCGAGTGGTGCTGGTTGACTCCGGAGGCACCAACATCACCTCGGTGAAGTTCGCCCTGGAGCGACTCGGCGTGTCCACGGAGCTGACCGCCGACGCCGCGACGATCGAGGCCGCCGATCGGGTCATCCTGCCGGGAGTAGGCGCGGCCGGAGCCGGTATGCGCCGACTTGAGGAAGCGGGGCTGGTGCCAGTACTGCAGGGCTTGACCCAGCCGTTGCTCGGCGTCTGCCTTGGCATGCAGCTGCTGTTCGAGACAAGCGCGGAGGATGGCGGGGTGCAGTGTCTGGGAATGTTCCCCGGCGAGGTAGGACCGATGACCCCGGGGCCGGGACTGCGGATTCCGCACATGGGATGGAACACACTCCAGGTGCTCCGTGAAGGACCGCTGACCAGCACCATCAAGCCAGGGGACCGCGCCTACTTCGTGCACAGCTACGCTGCGCCGGTGACCGAGCACACCGTGGCAAGCACGTGGCACGGTCGCGACTACGCCGCAGTCGTGCGACGCGGCAACCGGTGGGGCGCACAGTTCCACCCGGAGCGCTCTGGGCGCGTGGGCGCCGCGATCCTGGCACACTTCGTCTGGGAGGCAGACCATGAGTGAGCGCATGTTGGAGTTTGACATCTACCCCGCCCTGGATATCCGCAGGGGCACGGTCGTCCGGTTGCACAAGGGGGACTACGACAAGGAGACTCGCTACGTCGAGGAGCCTCTCGACCTGGCGTCCGCCTATGCCCGTGCAGGTGCACGGTGGCTGCATCTCGTCGACCTCGATGCTGCCCGAGCCGGCGGTTACACCCTCGCACCTATGCTGCGCAAGATCGTGGACACGACGGGTCTCCAGGTGCAGACCGGCGGCGGGGTCCGCGAGGCCGACGATGTGCAACGGCTTCTGGACGCCGGCGCTCAGCGAGTGGTGGTCGGCTCCATGGCCGTTCGAGAGCCGGAGACAGTGTTGGGTTGGGTGGAACGGTTCGGGCAGGACCGGATCACCGTCGCGCTGGACACCCGCACGTCCGAAGACGGGGTATGGGTGCTGCCGGTCTCCGGCTGGACCTCAGTGGCAGAAACTGATCTGCCGACCATGTTGCACCGGTACGCGGCCTCGGGGCTCAAGCACGTCCTGTGCACCGATATCGGCCGGGACGGCACGCTGTCCGGGCCCAATCTGCACCTCTACACCTTCATGACCCGGTCATCGCCAGGGCTGCACGTGCAGGCATCTGGCGGGGTCCGCGATGCTGCCGATCTCCGAAGCGCCGACAAGACGGGTTGCGCCGGGGTCATCCTCGGCAAAGCCCTCTTGGAGGGCCGCCTGAGCATTACGGACGCCATTGCCCAAGCACGACGAGACCAGGACGCCGGATGAGTGTGGCCCGGCGGATCATTCCGTGCTTGGACGTACGCGACGGGCGAGTGGTCAAGGGGACGCGTTTCCGAGACCACATCGACATGGGAGACATCGTCGAGCTGGCCTCTCGCTATCGTCAGGAGGGCGCCGATGAGCTGGTGTTCTACGACATCACCGCCAGTCCCCAGCAACGACGAGTGGACACTGGCTGGGTCACCCGAGTGGCCCGCGCTATCGACATACCGTTCTGTGTGGCCGGCGGCATCACCTCGGTCGATGATGCGCGGGCCGTCCTATACGCCGGGGCAGACAAGGTTTCTGTCAACACCCCAGCAACGCGACGACCGGAACTGATCAGCGAGCTCGCGGTTGCCTTCGGCGTGCAGTGTGTCGTGGTGGGTATCGACAGTCTGCGCGACGCTGACGGTCAGTGGCGGAACAGGGCCATGACCGGGGACCCGGACGCCACGACGGCGCTCGCGACGACGACCCTGGACTGGGTATCCACAGTGCAGCGGCTGGGCGCCGGCGAGATCGTGCTCAACTGCATGGGCAGCGACGGTGTCCGCGCCGGGTACGACATCGAACAGCTGCAGGCTGTACGTGCAATCACCCACGTCCCCTTGGTCGCCTCGGGGGGCGCGGGCCAGATCGATCACTTCACTGATGTTTTCGCGCAAGCCGATGTCGACGGCGCGCTCGCGGCCAGTGTCTTCCACTCCGGCGCGATCGCCATACCCGTGCTCAAGGAGGCGTTGGCGGCCTCCGGGCTTGTCATCCGCCGAACACCGGCCGAGGCGCTCGCGTGAGGCTCGCCCTCCCGGCGCCCTACCGGGTGGAGGATCTGGCCTTCGATGCGCGCACGGGGCTCATCCCGGCCGTCGTGCAAGACACCCGAACCGCCGCGGTTCTGATGCTCGGCTACTGCGATGCAGGGGCCGTGCATGCCATGCTCTCGACCGGACTTGCCACCTTCTACAGCCGCAGTCGTCAGCAACGATGGGTCAAGGGTGAGACCAGCGGCAACACGCTCAGCGTGACCCGCATTGAGGTGGACTGTGACCAGGACACGCTGCTCGTGCATGCCGAGCCGGCCGGACCGACCTGCCACACCGGGCAGATGTCGTGCTTCACCGACATTCCCGCAGCAGGGCCGGACTTCCTGGCTGTCCTCGATGCTCTGGTCGCCGCGCGTGATGAAGCCCGTCCACCGGGCTCCTACACCACGGCACTGTTGGATGCAGGGGTGCGGCGGATCGCTCAGAAGGTGGGCGAAGAAGGCGTGGAGACTGCGCTGGCCGCCGTCGCCCAGAACGATGATGACCTTCTGGGAGAGTCCGCAGACCTGATCTACCACCTTGTGGTGTTGCTACGCAGCCGAGGTCTAGGGCTGAGCGACGTTGAGAGCGTGCTTCGCTCCCGTCACGGCTGAGCGGCAGGCAGGTGAGCGAGAGGTTGCGTCGAGAGCGTGATCGCTGGCTCGACCACCTCACGGTCGAGCGCGGGTTGGCGACATTGACGGTGGAGGCCTACCGGCGTGACTCCAGCCGGTATCTGGACTTCCTGAGCCGGCGTGGTTACACAGCCGCCGCCGAAGTTGATTCCGCAGCGGTGAGGGCCTTCCTCGGTGAGCTGACCACCGGCACTCCGCACCAACCGGCGTTGGCTTCGACCTCGGTGGCACGCTCGTTGGCGGCCGTTCGCAGCCTGCACGGCTTCTGGGACCAGGAGTCGATGAGCCGCGCCGACCCCACCGCCGGGATCACACGACCGGTCGCGAGGCGGCCGCTACCGGCTACCTTGAGTGTGAACGATGTCACCGCGCTGTTGGACGCGGCCGGCACGGGGGACGGGACGGCCCGCCTGCGTGACCGCGCTTTGCTCGAAGTGCTCTACGGCTGCGGCGCACGCGTCAGTGAAGCGGTGGGGCTCGATCTTGACGACATCGACCTCGGCAGTCAGGGCGAGGGTGAAGGCGACCACGAGGAGGGCGATATCGGCGAACTGGCTAGCGTGCGGTTGTTCGGCAAGGGTTCCAAGACCCGCGTGGTCCCCCTGGGGTCCTATGCCGTCAGCGCGCTCGAGGCCTATCTGATCCGAGCCCGGCCAAGCCTTGCGGCAGCGGGAACCGGCACCCCGGCCCTGTTTCTCAACCGCTCCGGAGGGCGCTTGAGCCGACAAAGTGCCTTCGCTGCGATCCGTGCTGCAGCGCAGCGAGCCGGGATCAGCGCCACCATCAGTCCGCACACCCTGCGGCACTCTTTCGCCACGCATCTGTTGGATGGGGGAGCCGACATCAGGGTGGTCCAGGAGCTGCTGGGACACGCTTCCGTCACGACCACACAGATCTACACCCACGTTTCCACCGAGCACCTGCGAGAGGTGTATGCCGGCGCTCACCCCCGCGCGAGGTAGCGCGCGGCACGACGCGAGGTGGCCTAGGGCGAGGGCGCCGGTTAGGGTCGCGGGGTGAGTACTGAGCCGAGCACGCCACCGGGGCAAGGGCGGTCAGCCGCAGAGCACGATCGCCTGCCGGGCACCGAGGCGGCAGGTTCTGGACAGTCTGGACCGACCGGGCGAGCCCTACCCGACTTCGGCGCACCTGCTCCGCTGACTTCGCACGGCCCGGCCCGAGTAATTGCGATGTGCAACCAGAAAGGGGGTGTCGGAAAGACCACTACCACGATCAACCTTGGCGCAGCGCTGGCTGAGTATGGGCGCCAGGTGTTGCTGGTCGACTTCGACCCCCAGGGTGCCTTGTCTGTCGGACTGGGCATCCGCACGCACGAGCTCGACGTGACGATCTACAACCTGCTCACCGAGCGCGGACATGCGATCGCCGATGTGATCCAGCCAACCCGGGTGCAGAACGTGGACCTGGTGCCGGCCAATATCGACCTGTCTGCCGCCGAGGTGCAGCTGGTGGGCGAGGTAGCCCGGGAGCAGGTGCTTTCGAGAGTGCTGCGACCGGTGTTGGATGACTACGACGTCATCTTGATCGACTGCCAGCCCTCACTGGGGTTGCTGACCGTTAACGCGCTCACAGCGGCACACGGGGTCATGATCCCGTTGGAGTGCGAGTTCTTCGCGATGCGCGGGGTAGCGCTGTTGGTCGAAACCATCGAGAAGATCACCGATCGACTGAATCCGGGGTTGGCAGTGGATGGGATCCTGGCGACGATGTATGACGGCCGCACACTGCACTCCCGAGAAGTCGTCCGCAGCGTCGTCGACCACTTCGGCGACCTGGTCTTTCACACCGTGATCTCACGAACGGTGAAGTTCCCGGACGCCACCCTTGCCGCCGAGCCGATCACCTCCTATGCCAGCACCCACAGCGGCGCGGAGGCGTACCGGCAGTTGGCACGCGAGCTGATCAGTCGCGGCGGCTCGCCGTGACCATCAGGCCTCGGCGCCCGAGCCACGCCTCCTCGCTCGCTATGCCGGCGGGCTGAGGTTGTCCGAGACGTGAGCACCAAGCCGGTACCCGGTGGAGTCCTGACCCACCGGTCCAGCGCCTTCGAAGTTCACCTGGACGCCTTTTCCGGGCCGTTCGAGCTGCTCTTGGGGCTGATTGCCAAACACACGTTGGACGTGACCGAGATTGCCTTGGCCGAAGTGACCGATGAGTTCATGGAACACCTGCGCGCCGCTCCGGACACCTGGGACCTTTCTCAGGCTTCCGAGTTCTTGCTCATCGCTGCAACGCTCCTCGATCTCAAAGCCTCCCGGTTGTTGCCGGGCACCGGCGAGGAGAGCGAGGAGGATCTCGAACTGATCGAAGCCCGTGACCTGCTGTTCGCCCGGTTGCTGCAGTACCGCGCGTTCAAGGAGGTCGCCGGCAGCTTCGAGACCCAGATGGCAGCCCGGGGCAGGGTGTGGCCACGCGACGTTGGAGTCGAGGACCGGTTCGCGTCCTTGTTGCCGGAACTGATCATGACGACCACTCCCGAGCAGTTGGCCGCCGCTGCCGGTAGCGCCCTGACTCCAACGCCAGAGCCGCAGGTGGGCCTGAGCCACCTACATACCCCAGTGGTCTCGGTCAGCGAGCAGGTGGAGATCGTGATGCAACGGCTCGAGAGCGGCAGGGCGGTCACCTTCGCTGAGCTGGTCAACGACGCGCCGACCCGCAGTGTGGTGGTGGCGCGGTTCCTGGCGTTGCTCGAGCTTTTCCGGGACGGAGCGATTGGCTTGGACCAGAGTGAGCCACTGGCCGTCCTGCACGTGAACCGCCTCGATCGCAGCGGTCAGCGGCCACCGGCCGAGACACCGGCTCGCAGCGAGTTCGACGAACCACAGGAGGTCGCCGGTGTCTGATCAGAGCAGTCCGAGCCAGAGCACCGATCCGCTTCCAGCTGCCGGTCTTGACGTGCATTCTCTCCCAGGAGGTCTCCGGGCCGGGGTCGAATCGGTCTTGATGGTGATCGACGAAGCGGTCGCGTCGTCAGTGCTGGCGGCCGCACTCGAGGTGCCCACTCCCGAAGTGGATGAGGTGTTGGCGCAGCTCAGCCAGGAGTTCGATGATCAACAGCGTGGTTTCATGTTGCGCTGCTACGCCGGGGGGTGGCGGATCTACTCCCGATCAGAGTGTGCGCCCGCGGTGGAGCGCTTCTTGCTCGGTGGCCAACAAGCCCGGCTCAGCCAAGCGGCTCTGGAGACCCTGGCGGTGGTCGCCTATCGACAACCCATCTCGCGGGCAAGGATCAGCGCGGTACGTGGAGTCAGCGTCGATGGTGTGGTGCGTACCCTGGTGGCTAGAGGCCTTATCCGCGAGGTAGCCGGCAACGAACCACGTGCCGCGACCCTCTTCGCGACGACCGAGGTGTTCCTGCAGCGGATGGGCCTCAACGATCTGGACGAGCTGCCGGCTTTGGCTCCCTACCTGCCGACCAGTGACGTGTTGGATGACTTAGCAGCGGAAGGACTGGCGTGAGCGATAGGCGCGGAGTTAGCAAGCCCGACAGCGGCAAGCCCAGCAGTGGCAAGCCCAACAGCGGCAGACCCAGGGGTGCTGATGTCAGAGCGAGCAGGTCCGGGTCCGGCAAGCCGAAAGGCACGGGCGGTCGCAGCGGCTCGGGACGTGGTGCGTCCGGTCGGTCTCAGCCGAGCCCAAAGCGTTCGGCAGCACAGCGCGGCCGGTCAGGTGCCGCGTCAGGGCCGGCCCAGCCCGATGTGCACCATCCGGACGGTATTCGTCTGCAGAAGGTCCTCGCCGGAGCGGGATGGGGCAGCAGACGGGCGTGTGAGCAGCTGATCTCGGCCGGTCGGGTGCAGGTCGATGACATCGTCGTTCGCGAGCTGGGGGTACGGGTCGACCCCAGCAGTCAGCTCATTCACGTCGACGGCACCCGAGTCGTGCTCGACGACACATTGGTCTACCTGGCGTTCAACAAGCCACTCGGCGTCGTCTCCACGATGAGCGATGAGCTGGGTCGGCCGTGCCTGGGGGACTATGTCGGCAACCGCAGCGAACGACTCTTCCACGTCGGCCGGTTGGACGCCGACACCGAAGGGTTGTTGTTGCTGACCAACGACGGAGACCTGTCCCACCGACTACAGCACCCCTCTTACGAGGTGCCCAAGACATACGTGGCTCAGGTGCCCGGGCCGGTGGCCCGTGACGTGGGCCGTCGGCTGCGTGAGGGTCTGGAGCTGGAGGACGGACACGTCAAGGTCGACAGCTTCAGGATCATCGACTCGCTGCCCGGCAAGGCTATCGTGGAGGTGGTCTTGCACGAGGGCAAGAAGCACGTGGTGCGGCGCTTGCTCGGTGAGGTGGGCCACCCGGTGCTCGCGCTGGCTCGGGTACAGGTTGGACCGATCCGTCTTGGTGAGATCAAACCGGGGCGCTGGCGTGCGTTGACCCGCGAAGAAGTCGGAGGTCTGCACCGGGTGGCACAGATGTGAGTCGTCGATGCCTGTCTGCTGCGGCGGTAGGCTAGCGCGGTGTCACTATCGATGTCGCCGAGGCATGGTCCGATCACTATTGCGATCGATGGTCCCAGCGGCTCCGGCAAGTCGAGTGTCGCGCGGGCGGTTGCGAGTGAGTTGTCGTTGCGATATCTAGACACGGGTGCCATGTTCCGCGCGTTGACCCTGTGGTGTACGCGCCAGGGAGTCGACGTCGCCGAACATGCCCCTGTCCTCGCCATAGCGGAGCATATGCCGTTGCGGATAGGCACCGACCCCGCAGACCCGGCTGTGTGGCTGGCCGAAGAACGGGTCGACGAACAGATTCGCACCGCCGCAATCAGTGCCCAGGTGTCCGCGGTTGCCACCAACCCAGGCGTTCGGACCCTCTTGGCCGACAGCCAGCGGCAGGTCATCGCCCGCGCTCGACGCGAGGTCGGCGGGATCGTTGTCGAAGGTCGCGATATCACCACCGTGATTGCGCCCGAAGCCGAGCACCGCATCCTGCTCAGCGCGAATGAGCAGACGCGCCTCGATCGGCGCAGAGCTGAGCTGGCCGCCCGAGGCGACCAGGCCGAGGCGAACTCGGTGCGCGATCAGGTGGTTCGCCGGGACCGCGATGACTCGACCGTCTCGCAGTTCATGACACCGGCCGACGGTGTCCATGGAATCGACACCTCCCTGCTGACGTTCACCGAGTCGGTTGGTGCAGTGCTGGACGTCGTCCGCAGCCGCACCCCGGATGCCCACGCAGGAGGAGAATCTCGATGACAGTCCCGCAGGATCCCGCACCCAAGATCGCCGACTATGCTCACCCGGAGCGGGTGGTCAGCGTGCCATGGCTGATCGAGCACCTCGATGATCCGGACCTGGTGGTCCTTGAGTCCGACGAAGACGTCTTGCTGTATGAGACCGGGCACATTCCCGGCGCTCAGAAGCTCGACTGGCATCTGGACCTGAACGACCCGCTGACCCGCGACTACGTCGACGGTCAGCGCTTCGCCGAGGTGATGGGAGCGCGGGGAGTGACCCGCTCATCCACCGTGGTGATATACGGCGACAAGAGCAACTGGTGGGCGGCCTACGCGCTATGGGTGATGTCGTTGTTCGGTCACCCCGACGTGCGATTGCTGGACGGGGGACGAGCCGCATGGCTCGCCGCTGGACAAGAGATGACCGAGGACAAGGTCACGCCCGAGCCGGTGAGCTACCCGGTGGTGGAACGTGATGACAGCTTGATCCGGGCGTTCAAGGAGGACGTGCTGGCTCACCTGGGCAAGCCGCTGGTGGACGTTCGTTCACCCGGTGAGTTCTCGGGGGAGCTGCTGCACATGCCCGACTATCCGCAGGAAGGCGCCATGCGCGGTGGTCATATACCCGGTGCCGCATCCGTGCCCTGGGCTCGTGCCGCGGCCGAAGACGGGACATTCCGGACTCGCGAAGAGCTGGAGGCCATCTACCAGCAGGAGCAGGGCCTCGGGCCGGCTGACGATGTGGTGGCCTACTGCCGCATCGGGGAGCGCAGTTCGCACACCTGGTTTGTGCTGACCCACCTGCTCGGCTTCGACTCGGTACGCAACTATGACGGGTCGTGGACCGAGTGGGGTAACGCGGTCCGGGTCCCGGTGGAGCGGTGAGCGTGCAGAGCGACGCGGCTCACCTTCCCACAGCGATGGCCGACCTCGTCGATGACTTCGCCGCAGTCAGTGAGCCTGACCGGCTGCAGTTGTTGCTGGAGCTGAGCAAGGAGCTGCCGGCGCTACCGGAGCGATATGCCGATCGTCTGGAGTCCATGGAGCGTGTTCACGAATGCCAATCCCCGCTGTTCCTCGCCGTTGAGGTGCAGGCGAACGGTGAGAGTGACGGAGCAGATCCAGCAAGCCACGCGGTCCACGTGTTCTTCGATGCGCCACCGGAGGCACCGACCACGCGCGGCTTCGCTGGGATCCTGCACGAGTCTTTGGACGGTCTTTCCGCTGCCGAGGTGCTGGCAGTGCCCGACGATGCGCCTTACCGTTTCGGTCTGGCCGGGGCGGTGTCACCTTTGCGGTTGCGCGGGATGGTCGCGATGCTCTCCCGGATCAAGCGGCATGTCCGAGGCGTCGTGGAGCCGACATGAGCCCGGATAGCTCAGCACCTTCCGGCACCGCGGATTCTCCAGGAGAGGCCGCCCTCGACCAGGTCGAGACCGCGTGGCGTGCCGGCCTGTCGAAGTTCGCCCTGAGCGACGAGGACGTCAATCTGGTGGACCGGCAGGAAGAGGGGGCCGACTCCGATCATGGTCCGGTCCCTCCGGTGCCGGTCGTGGCAGTCGTGGGACGACCGAACGTCGGCAAGTCGACCTTGGTGAACCGGGTCCTGGGCCGGCGCGAGGCGGTGGTCGAAGACGTGCCGGGGGTGACGCGGGACCGTGTCTCCTACTCAGCTGACTGGTCCGGCCAGGACTTCACCTTGGTCGATACCGGTGGATGGGAGGTTGACGCCTCGGGGATTCACCTCAGGGTGGCCGAGCAGGCCGAGGTGGCGGTCGAGCTCGCAGATGCCGTGATGTTCGTGGTCGATGCGACGGTGGGGGCCACCGATACCGACGAAGCCGTTGTCAAGTTGTTGCGGCGCTCTGAAAAACCGGTAGTTCTGGTGGCCAACAAGGTGGACGACGCCCGTACCGAGGCCGATGCAGCGATGTTGTGGTCCCTGGGGTTGGGGCAACCGTGGCCGGTCTCGGCCCTGCACGGCCGCGGTAGCGGAGACGTGCTCGATGCCCTGCTCGAGGCCCTACCCACAATGTCCCCGGCGGGGCCGGACGGGGCTTCGGGTGGGCCGCGCAGGGTGGCGCTGGTCGGACGGCCGAACGTGGGCAAGTCGAGTCTGCTGAACACCTTGGCGGGCACCGAACGGGTGGTCGTCGATGAGGTGGCCGGAACCACCCGGGACCCGGTGGATGAGCTGATTGAGCTCGGTGACGAGGTCTGGCGGTTCGTGGACACAGCAGGCATCCGTCGCCGGGTGCACCAAACTCGTGGGGCCGACTTCTACTCTTCGCTGCGCACGCAGGCCGCCCTCGAGAAGGCCGAGGTCGCGGTCGTCCTGATCGACGTGTCGGAATCCATCGCCGAGCAGGACATTCGGGTGATCCAACAGGTCATCGACTCAGGCCGGGCTTTGGTGGTGGCCTATAACAAGTGGGACACCCTCGATGACGAACGTCGGCACTACCTTGAGCGTGAGATCGAGCGAGAGTTGGTCCAGATCACCTGGGCTCCTCGGGTCAACATCTCAGCCTCGACCGGTCGACATGTAGCCAAACTGGAGCCGGCGCTGCGGCAGGCACTCAGCTCCTGGGACTCACGTATCCCGACCGGCAAGCTCAACGCCTTTCTGGGCGAGATCATTGCGGCCCACCCGCATCCCCTTCGCTCTGGGAAGCAGCCGCGGATCTTGTTCGCCACCCAAGCAGACACCCGCCCACCACGTTTCGTGTTGTTTGCGAGTGGATTCATCGAGGCCGGCTATCGTCGCTTCCTGGAGCGGCGGCTACGGGAGGAGTACGGCTTTGTTGGGACGCCGATCGAGATTTCGGTCCGTGTACGCGAGAAGCGCCGTCGCTGAGCAGCCCGGGCTCCCAGAAGGCGATTCGTAGCTCAGAGCGAGCATGGGATACGGTTCTCTTCGCCTTGATCAAGGCTTCGGGATGTGGCGCAGCTTGGTAGCGCACCTGACTGGGGGTCAGGGGGTCGCAGGTTCAAATCCTGTCATCCCGACGTTTCGCTCCACAGTGCGCAGCGTGGCGCGTGAGTGGGCGCAGATGCCGCGCCAGTGCCAGGGGATGCCTATCCTGTGGTGGTGGACGGGGAGGCCGGGAAGGCGCGCGCAGCCGGCAAGGGCGACAAGCGAGTGCCCCAGATCATGCCCCGCAAGCATGAATGGTTCACGGTGCCCAACATCATCTCGGGTCTGCGCCTGGTCGGGGTGCCGGTCTTTCTCTGGTTGTTGTTGATCGAGGCAGATGGGTGGGCCGTTCTGGTCTTGATGGTCTCTGGTATCAGCGACTACCTCGACGGGAAGATCGCCCGGCACTACGGGCTCACATCGAAAGTTGGGGCCTACCTCGACCCCATCGCTGACCGCCTGTATATCTTCTCCACCCTGCTCGGCTTCGGGTTGCGTGACGTCATACCGTGGTGGTTGGTCCTGCTCCTGGTCGCCCGCGATGCGTTCACTGCGGGGATGTACCCGGTTGCGCGGTTCTATCGCCTGCCCGCGCCACCGGTGCACTTCATCGGTAAGGCGGCAACGTTCAATCTGTTGTATGCCTTTCCCTTGCTCCTGCTGGCCCAACAGGACTCCCTGCTGGGCACAATCGCGGAGCCGATCGGCTGGGCCTTTGTCTGGTGGGGTACCGGGTTGTACTGGTTGGCGGCCTTGATCTATGCCGTGCAGGTGGCCGATATGGTGCGGCAAAGGCGAAGACAGTGGCAGGCGGTGCGCCGATGAGATGGCTCAGACAGCGGGATACCTCTGAGCCCATCGACCCGGCTGCTTCCATGGCGCTGCTGACCGAGGTGCTCGATCGTCCGGTGGACCCGGGGTATCGCACGGCAGCCGCAACCCGGCTCAGCCAGGGCCGGAACGCGCAGACCAGCCAGCGAAGTGTGCTCTTCGTTGTGTCGGTGCTGCTACTGGGATTCCTGTTGAGCGTAGCGGCCCTGGCGCTGCGTGCTCCGGATCCGCAGGACTTCGCCGAGCGCCGCGAGCTTGCTGACCGGATCGAGGCAGAGTCACGCGCCGGTGACGCCGACGCGGCGGTCATCGAGGACCTGCGGATGCAGATCGCCGACCTTCGAGCGGTGCAGTCCAACGTTCCCGGGACGAATACGGCTGCTTTGATCGCCTCGGCTGCCCAGGAGGCCGGTGGGGTCGCGTTACAAGGACCCGGTCTCATCATCACTGTGGACGATGCTCCGCGAGACGACTTCGAGCCGGTCGGGGAGCCGGCTGCGAACTCTGACCGCGTGCTTGCTACCGACCTGCAGACCTTGGTCAACGGCTTGTGGGCCCATGGTGCCGAAGCAATCAGCATCAACGATCAGCGACTCACCACCATGTCGTCCATCCGGTTCGCGGGAGAGGCGATTATCGTGGACTTTCGAGGACTGACCCGGCCCTACGTGGTCCGTGTCATCGGGGACCAGGAGGCACTGACGGATGAGTTGCAGTCAGGTGCGACAGGCGAGTACCTCGATGACATCTCCAGTGAGTACGGGATTGTGATCCAGTGGGAAGAGAGTGAGAACGTGACGACACCGGCCGCGGAACGCTTGACTACCCGCGTCGCCACACCGAACGAGCAGGACCAGAGCCAATGATCCCTCTGATCGGGCTAGTGGTCGGCGTCACTCTCGGGCTTTTGTTGCAGCCCGAAGTTCCATTGTGGCTGGAACCCTATTTGGCCATCGCCGTCATTGCTGCCTTGGACGCAGTCTTCGGCGGCATCCGAGCAGCCCTGGAGGGCGTCTTCAACGATCAGATCTTCGTCATTTCGATCGCCTCCAACGTGGTGGTCGCCGCGCTCATCGTGTTCCTGGGGATCCAGCTGGGCGTGGGCGCTCAACTGTCGACCGGTGTCGTGGTCGTGCTTGGGTTGCGCATCTTCTCCAACGTGGCTGCAATTCGCCGCCAGCTGCTGGGGGCTTAAGTGACGGCAGCCGGGGATGGCCCGGCTCAGGAGAGCGACGCGTCGCAGTCGCCTCGCGAGGCGGTCGGAACAGCCCGGCGCAAGCGCCTGGCAGCCTGGCGCCGGCTGGGTCATCTGAGCCGGTTGAGGCTGACCCGTGGTCGGTTGCTCGCCGGCGGGATCGCGGTCCTGCTGGGGTTGGCACTGGTTGCTCAGGTCCGAAGCACCCAGGCGGGCGATCTCGAGGAGCTGCGAGAAGAAGACCTCATCGCGCTGCTGGACGACGTGACGGTGCGGGCAGACAACCTCCGAGACGAGGTACGACGCCTTGAGCTGGATCGGGATCGGCTCTCCGAAGGCGATGACGCCGCCGCCGCGCGGGCGGCGGCGAGCAGACTGGAGAGCTACCAAATCCTTGCCGGTTCCGTGCCGGTCGTCGGCCCGGGGATCGAGATGATGGTGCGCGATCCTGAGGATGGGCTGAGCACCACAGCGGTCATCGACATGATCCAGGAACTACGAGACGGCGGTGCCGAGGCAGTGCAAATCGGGGAGGTGCGGGTGGTGGCGAGCACCTGGGTCGAACTGCGCGCAGGCACCCTGGTTGTCGACGGGACGACAGTGCCCGAGCCCTACCGCGTGCTGGCTATCGGAGACTCGCACACACTCGCCGGTGCCCTGGCCATACCTGGCGGCTTCACCGACAACGTTCGTCGTGGGGGCGGTTCGATCGACGTCGTGGAACGGGACGAAGTACGTATCGACGCGTTGCACGAGCCGAGCCCGCATCAGTACGCTCAGCCTGTGCCGTAGCCAAAATGCAGGTAGGTTGGCCCACCAACCCGGTGCGAAAACCGCGGTGTGAACATTTAAGGAGATCTATGATCGAGTTGAAGTACCCCGAGAACCTTCGCTACAGCACTGAACACGAGTGGGTCAGTGAGCAGGGCGATGGTGTGGTGCGCGTCGGCATAACCTCCTACGCACAGGATGCTCTGGGAGATGTCGTGTATGTGAACTTGCCCGAAGTCGGCGACACACTGGCCAAGGGGGACGCGTGCGGGGAGGTCGAGTCCACCAAGTCCGTCAGCGACTTGTATGCGCCGTTGGCCGGGGAGATCACAGGGGTGAACGACACTCTCGATGCCACCCCAGAGGTCATCAACACCGATCCCTATGGCGAGGGCTGGATGTACGAGCTGAGATTGACGGACTCCAGCGCATTGGAGACTCTGATGGATGTCGAGGGCTATCGCGAACACGTGAACTAGGCGATGCTGAGCCAAGTGCTACTGAAGTGAGTGTGCTGAGGTGAGTGCTGCTGAGGTGACCCGAGCCGACTGAACTAGGGTGTCCCACGACGTCATGTAGCTGAGAAGGAGGTGCTCGCGTGAGTGAGCGAGAGCGAGAACACCACTCCCATGGGGCCGACCCCACCACGGCCAGAATTCCCCCGGGGTCCGAGGTCACCGCTACCGAACACTCTTTTGAGGAGGATGCCCCTCGCCTGTCGACGGAGGACCAGGAAACGGTCGATGCTCTGCGTCCCGGCACTGCCTTGCTGATGGTTTTGCGTGGCCCCAACTCAGGGGCACGATTCCTGCTGGATGACAGCGAGATCAGCTCGGGACGACACCCGCAGAGCGACATCTTCTTGGACGACGTCACCGTGTCTCGTCGCCATGCTGTCTTCTTGCGCGACAACGAGGGGTACAGGGTGCGTGACGTGGGTTCACTGAACGGGACGTACGTCAATCGAAAGCGGATCGACGAAGCAGCACTTGGCGCCGGGGACGAGGTCCAGATCGGAAAGTTTCGTTTGATGTACTTCCTCGGGCGGCAGTGACCCACCCCACTCACGTGAGCGGCTCAACCAGGCCGAAGGGTATGCCGATCGGCCAGGTGGTCCACATCTTGGCAGATGAGTTCGATGGCGTCACGGTCAGTAAGATCCGCTTCCTCGAGACGCAGGGCCTGGTCAACCCCGAGCGGAGCGACAGTGGTATTCGCATCTTCGCGGACGACGATCTTGAGCGCCTGCGCTATATCCTGCGTGCTCAGCGCGATCGGTTCTGGCCGCTGCGAGTAATCAAGGAACACCTCGAGCAGGTGGAGCGCGCCGCCATCTACCCGGGTTCGAGTCTCTGGCCGTCACAGCCCGCTGCTCCGGACGCCGAACCTGCCACGCACACCAACGCGGAGTCGGCCGCGGCACCTGCGACACCAGCGGCCGGTCTTCCTCCCCGGCGCCGGGCGGTTCGAGTGACGCCGGCGGTGCTGCGTGAGCGTACCGGGCTCGACACCGCGACCTACGCAGCGTTGAAGTCCTTTGGTTTGTTGCGGGTCGACACCACGGGACGTCATGGGGTGGAGGACATCGAGATCGCCGAACAGGCCGCGGCTCTTGCCCGATACGGCATCGAGGCTCGGCATCTGAGACTCTTCCGGGTTGCAGCCGATCGCGAAGTGGGCTTGGCCGAGCAGGTTCTGGAGCCGTTACGGCGGCGGCGTACCCGGGGAGCGCCGGGACCGGACCCCGAACATGTCCAAGCCGACATCGTGACCCGCTCGCTAGCGCTGCACACCGCACTGGTGCAGGCGGGGTTGCGCACCTACCGTTAGCGACCCGAGACCGCGAACCGAGGCCTATTACCAGGAGGTTTCGGTATGTCGGGGGTACGGTGGAAACGTGAAAGAACTGGACGTGCTGGGTGTGCGCGTGGAAATGCCAGGCAACAGCCCGATTGTGTTGCTGCGTGAGCGCGAGGGGCAGCGATACTTGCCGATCTGGATCGGCGCTCCCGAGGCCACAGCGATCGCCTACGCACAGCAGGGTGTCGAGCCGCCGCGCCCGCTGACGCACGACCTGATGGTCGCCATGATCAGCGAACTCGGACACGAGTTGGAGCAGGTTCACATCACCTCGATGAAGGATGGTGTCTTCTATGCGCGGTTGGTCTTCGACAGCGGTCAGCGCGTGATCGAGTCACGACCCTCCGACGCCATCGCGCTGGCGCTGCGGGCCTCCACTCCGATCTGGGCCGCCGAGGAACTGCTCGACGCTGCCGGGATCACGATGGCGATCGAGGATGAGGACGAGGTCGAGAAGTTCAAGGAGTTCCTCGACACAGTCTCACCTGAAGACTTCGAAGGTTCCAGCGGTGACGAAGCCGGCGGTGGCGAGGCTGACTCGGGTCAGGACGCTTGAGCCTGCCCGGCGCGTCAGCGTTGACCGACCTGCCTCTGCGGCCTACCGTGGCAGTACGCTCCACGCTTGTACGGTCTGTTCGGTGCGGCGGCCCGGAGGAATTCGCTCAACGATACGGAGGATGCCGTGGTAGTTGGAGCGCATCTGCCCGGCGACGCCGAGGCCGGGCCGAGGCAAGGCGTTCTCTTTCAGCACGACCCGCATGCCGTTGATGTGGACGCGGGATATCGGGGCCCCACTGCCTGTCGTGCAGCGGGTGTGACCTACCGCCAGCTGGACTACTGGGCCCGGACCGGTCTGCTCGAGCCCTCGGTGCGCAATGCCAGCGGGTCAGGGACTCAGCGGCTCTACAGTTTCCGCGACATTCTGGTGCTGAAGATCATCAAGCGCCTGCTGGAGACCGGGGTCTCGCTGCAACAGATCCGCATTGCCGTGATGCAACTGCGTGATCAGGGCATCGAAGACTTGGCGAACATCACCTTGATGAGTGATGGGGCGGGTGTCTACGCCTGCACCTCCGACGACGAGGTCATCGACCTGGTGCGTGGTGGCCAAGGTGTCTTCGGTATCGCGGTCGGCAGCGTGTGGCGCGAGGTGGAGGGCCAGCTAGCCCAGTTGCCTAAGGAGCACGGGGAGGCTTCGGTGCCTTCCGCGGGGGATGAGCTGTCGGCCCGTCGTGCGGCTCGCACCACTGGCTAGCCGCTGGCGACCTGTTACTTTAGGGACCGCTGACGACGTCGTGCGGGGAGGCATCGCCTGTGCCCGCGAAGGAGCCTGATGACTGCATCTACCCCCACTTCCGCCGGCAACATCGAGGTAGCCGCCGAGTTCGTGTCCCGTCACATCGGACCACGCGACAGTGACATCTTGGCCATGGCACAGACGCTGGGCTATGACACCCTCGATGACCTCATCGAGCGGGTGGTGCCGGCGGACATCCGCAGCGACAGCGCACTCGATATCCAGCCAGCGCCGAGCGAGGGTGCGGTTTCTGCCGAGCTGCGCAGTCTCGGCTCGCGCAACACCGTACTGACCTCCATGATCGGACTGGGCTACTACAACACCGCGACCCCACCGGTGGTGCGTCGAAACCTGTTGAAGAACCCGGCCTGGTACACCTCGTACACGCCCTATCAGGCGGAGATTTCGCAGGGTCGGCTCGAGGCACTGCTCAACTTTCAGACGATGTGCAGCGATCTCACCGGACTGCAGACCTCGGGTGCCTCCTTGCTGGATGAGGCAACGGCCGCAGCCGAGGCGATGACAGCAATGCGGCGCAGCAGCAAAGTTGCCCGCGACGCCGTGCTGCTGGTCGATGAGTACCTCTTCCCGCAGACGCACGCGGTGCTGGAGACCCGGGCCGAGCCCATGGGTATCGAGATTGTGCGCGCCGACCTCAGCTCGGTGACCGATCAAGCGTCCCTGCGGCAGACGTGCGGCGAACGCGCCTGCTTCGGCGTCATCGTGCAGTATCCCGGCGCCGACGGGCTGATTCGCGATTTTCGGGCACTGACCGAAGCCGCTCACGAGGTGGGGGCCTTGGTGAGTGCCGCTGCAGACTTGCTCGCCTTGACCTTGTTGACTCCGCCGGGGGAGTGGGGCGCCGATATCGCAGTCGGCTCAGCTCAACGCTTCGGGGTGCCGATGGGCTTCGGTGGACCGCACGCCGGCTATATGAGCGTTCGAGCTGGCCTGGAACGGATGCTGCCGGGACGACTCGTCGGGGTCAGCAAGGACGCCGACGGAGCAACTGCCTATCGTTTGGCACTGCAGACCCGGGAGCAGCACATTCGACGGGAGAAGGCGACCTCCAACATCTGCACCGCCCAGGTTCTCCTTGCTGTCATCTCCAGCATGTATGCCGTCTGGCACGGACCGGAGGGCATCAAGGCCAACGCGATGCGCACGTATCACCGGGCTCACGTGCTGGCAGGGGCGTTGCGTGCGGGTGGCTACGGAGTCAGCGACGAGGACTTCTTCGACACTTTGAAAGTGACCGCTGTCGGTCGCGCCCGGCGCATCGTGCAGCGTGCTGAGGGCAGGGGAGTCAACCTGTGGTGCAGCGACGAGGACACGGTCCTGCTGAGCACCGATGAGACGACGATCCCCGCTCATGTGTTTGTGGTGTGTGACGCCTTCAACGTGGCGCGACCTCGGTTCCAGGACATCACGGACGAGGTGGGTGAGGTGGACTGGGCAGATGAGCACCGGCGTACCTCGACATACCTGGAGCACCCGGTGTTTCACCGGTACCGCAGCGAGACCTCGATGCTGCGTTACATGCGCAAGCTGGCGGACAAGGACTTTGCGCTCGACCGTGGAATGATCCCGCTCGGCTCGTGCACGATGAAGCTGAACGGGACCACCGAGATGGAGACGATCACCTGGCCGGAGTTTGCGGCCATCCATCCTTTTGCGCCCGCCAACCAGTCGATGGGCTATCACGAGCTGATCGATGAGTTGAGCCTATGGATGTGTGAGGTCACCGGCTATGACCAGGTGAGCCTGCAACCCAACGCCGGGTCCCAGGGGGAGTTCGCCGGGTTGCTCGCGATTCGCGGCTACCACAAAGCCAACGGGGACGACCAGCGCACGATCTGCCTGATCCCGGAGAGTGCCCACGGCACGAACGCCGCGAGCGCGATCATGGCCGGGATGAAGGTCGTCGTGGTGAAGACCACCGAGGCCGGCGACATCGACCTGGCCGATCTCGACAGTAAGATCGACAAGCACGGCAACGAGCTCGCCGCAGCCATGGTGACCTACCCCTCAACCTACGGTGTCTTCGAAGCGACGATCACCGATCTCTGCGACCGGGTGCACCAGGCCGGCGGTCAGGTGTACGTCGACGGTGCGAACCTCAACGCGCTGATGGGCCTGGCCAAACCCGGCCGGTTCGGTGGCGATGTGTCGCATCTGAACCTGCACAAGACGTTCTGTATCCCACACGGCGGTGGCGGTCCGGGAGTGGGTCCGGTGGCGGTGAGACAACATCTCGCACCACACTTGCCGAACCACCCGCTGGACTCCACAGCCGGGCCGGATAACGGTGTCGGCGCGATCTCTGCGGCACCCTTCGGGTCCGCCGGCATCCTGCCGATCAGTTGGGCCTACGTGCGGTTGATGGGTGGAGAAGGGCTGAGGAAGTCGGCGAAGGTCGCGGTGCTCTCGGCCAACTACATTGCACATCGCCTGCGTGAGCACTACCCGATCCTCTACAGCGGTGCCGGCGGCCTCGTTGCTCACGAGTGCATCCTGGACCTGCGTGGGTTGACCAAGTCGACGGGGGTCACCGTGGACGACGTGGCCAAACGGCTTATCGACTACGGCTTTCACGCCCCCACGATGTCTTTTCCGGTGGCGGGCACGTTGATGGTGGAGCCCACCGAAAGCGAAGACCTGGCCGAGATCGACCGGTTCTGCGACGCCATGATCGCCATTCGACGTGAGATCGACGAGGCGGCGGACTCCGATGTCGCCCGCAGCGTGCTGCGCGGCGCCCCACATACGGCGCTGTCCATCGCGTCCCAGTGGTCGAACGACTATGACCGGATGACCGCGGTCTACCCGGTGACCGCTGACCCCTCTGGCAAGTATTGGCCACCGGTTCGACGAGTCGATGGGGCGTGGGGGGATCGCAATCTGCAATGCAGTTGCCCCCCGCTGACCGAACTCGCGGAGGAGTAGCGAGCCCTACTAGCCCCACGCGGCGCGTTGTGGTTAGGTCAGCGCATGGGTGTTGAAGTCAGTTCGGCAGAGTTCAGTCGTGAGCAGCGAGTCAACTTCCGGCAGAAGGTGTTACTCGATCTGGACGTCTTCGAGCGGATGTTGGAAGAGTCACGGTTTGACTTCACTCGCCCCCAGATGGGCCTCGAGGTCGAGTTGAGCTTGGTCGCTGAGGACACCCTTGACCCCGCCCTGATCAACAACGAGGTCTTGGCAGACCTCAAGAAACGTCAGGACGGTGACTTCACGGCCGAAGTGGGTCGGTACAACATTGAGATCAATGTGCCTCCTCGCCCGATGGCCGGGGATCAGGCGGTGCGCTTGGAGCGATGGCTGTCACAGTCGCTGCGCCACGCCGGGGACTCAGCACGCGAGCACGGAGCACGCGTCGTCGCCACTGGGATCATCCCGACGTTGCAGGCCGAGGTCTTCGAGGGGGATTGGCTCAGCACGGGGGTGCGCTACATGGCGTTGAACGACTCGGTGCTGAACGAGCGTGGCGAGGGAATGCAGTTGGACATTCAGGGTCCGACGGGGGAGGAGGTCGTCAGCTATTTCGAGACGATCGGCCCCCTGTCGGGGTGCACATCGATCCAGTTGCACCAACAGGTCACGCCGCAAGATTTCCCGACCTACTGGAATGCAGCCTCGGTCATTTCCGGAGTGCAGATCGCGATCGGGGCCAACTCTCCATACCTGTTCGGACGCAGGCTGTGGGCCGAGACGCGGGTGCCGCTCTTTTCTCAGATGACCGACACTCGCAGCGAAGAGCTGAAGCATCAAGGCGTGCGTCCTCGCGCCTACTTCGGACGGCACTGGATCACCTCGATCTTCGACTTGTTCGAGGAGAACGTGAACTGCTTCCCGGCGCTCTTGCCAGAAGTGAGCGACGAAGATCCGGTGCAGGTCCTGCAGGATGGCTCGACTCCGGAGCTGTATGAGCTGAAACTGCACAATGGCACGGTATGGCGTTGGAACCGACCGATCTACGACACGTCTCAGGGGGTCCCGCACCTACGGGTCGAGAACAGGGTGCTCGCTGCTGGTCCCAGCGCGATCGACATGGTGGCCAACGCCTGCTTCTACTATGGGCTACTCGAACGGCTCACCTCGAGCGGGCGGCCGTTGTGGACAAAAATGGCTTTCACCGATGCAGAGAAGAACTTTTTCGACGCCTCCCGGCACGGCATCGACACCACCATGACCTGGCCCGGGCTGGGCAAGGTCGCCGCCACCGACCTGATTGCGGACCACCTGCTCGAGGAGGCCAACGAGGGGCTCGCCGCGCTCGGACTGCGCAGGCAGGTGCGCGAACACTACCTGTCGGTGATCGAAGGCCGATGCAAGGCCCACCAGAACGGTGCGAGCTGGCAAGTCGAGGTGACCGAAAGATACGAAGCCGCCGGCCACGACCGCGGCGCGGCGCTCCGCCTTATGTTTGAGCACTACGTCGAGCACATGGAACAAAACCAGCCCGTGCACTCCTGGCCGATCCCGGACGTCGAGGCGCAGGACACCTCAGCGACGTAGTCCAGTGACGTAACCTAGCGTCGCCGGTTCCAGGCCTCGATGACGGGGTCTTCGTGATGGTGCGCCAGCACGGCGACCGCGCCCGTCTCGAACGTGACGCGCCGTCCCCAGCGCGGGTTCTGCCGAAGGTAGACCCCTGCCAGAATACGTAACGCATGGCCATGACCGACCAAGGCCACGTCGCCGTGATGTAGATGGGGGTAGACCTCCTCGAGCACTCGCGATCCTCGGGCTGCTACCTCCTCGACCGTTTCGCCGGGGGTCTGACCGGGAATCACTCCATGCTCGAAGACGTTCCATCGATAGCCGGTGCGCTCTCGGATGTCCTTGGTGGTCACACCCTCGTAGCCGCCGTAGTCCCATTCCCGCAGATTGTCATCGATCAGGTCCGGGACCAGGCCAACCAGCTCTGCTGTGTGCTTTGCTCGCGACAACGGCGAACACCGCACGTGCTCAAAGGTGAACTCCTCCAGGACGGGCCGCACCTCCTTGGCCGACTGGATACCGCCAGGTAACAGCGGCAGGTCGGTCAGGCCAGTGTGCTGCCCAGAGCGTGACCATTCAGTCTCTCCGTGTCGCACCAATACCAGTCGGCCATCTGGGATAATTGGGTTGCCCTTGTCGTCGAAGTCCATGAAGGGACCGTAGCGGACTTTCGATCTGCGCAGCACCCCTGTCGCGGTCCCGCGGAGCGAGCGCGGAGTGTTGGTCGGCTCGTCATGCACGCTCCACCTGCAGATGTCAGGATGCGCCGATGCCCTCGAATGCGGACGCTTCATCGTCGATGCAGCGCACCCTGAGCCTGAGTCAGGCTGTCTCTATCGGCATCGCGTCGATGATCGGAGCCGGTGTCTTCGTCGTGTGGGCACCTGCCGCGCAACTTGCTGGCACATGGCTGCTGCTGAGCTTGGTGTTGGTGGCAGTGGTAGCCGCCTGCAATGCCTACACGTCCGCGACCCTCGCCGTGCGGTATCCGAGCGCGGGTGGCACCTACATCTACGGGACCCGTTGCCTCAGTGCGTTCTCGGGCTACCTTGCCGGGTGGTGTTTCGTGGTCGGCAAGATTGCATCCTGTGCAGCAATGGCATTGACCATCGGCGTGTACCTGGCGCCCGTCGACGAACGGATCGCCGCAGTGCTCGCCGTCCTGACCTTGAGCGCCGCAAATGCGTTCGGTGCGCACCGGTCCGCCAGCCTGTCGAAAGTGCTGGTCAGCGTGGTCCTCAGCGTCCTCGCTGGCTTGACCGCCACAGCCCTATGGGCAGCAGCGACAGGGAGCCCGGTGCTTGCTTCTGCCGATCTTCCCGAGACGGTCGAGCCAACCGCCTACGGGGTCCTGCAGGGGGCCGGCCTCCTCTTCTTCGCCTTTGCCGGGTATGCGCGGATCGCCACCTTGGCCGAGGAGGTCAAGAACCCGGAACGCGTGTTGACCCAGGCAGTCGGGATCACCTTCTGTGTCGTCGTATCGGTCTACCTCGTTGTTGCCATGGTGGTGCTGGCGACCATCGGTGTTGACGCCGCGGCCGCCAGCGTGGCTCCCGTGGCTGAGGTGGCCGCCGTGCTGTGGGGCGGCGACTTCGGCTGGGTCGTGCAGGGTGCTGTGTTGTGTGCAGCCGGTGGTGCGCTCCTGAACATGCTGCTCGGTGTCTCCCGAATGATCCTGGCGATGGCGCGAGACAACCACTTTCCGCGTGTGCTGTCGTTCGTCGGCGGTCCGCACCAGCTGCCGTGGGTGGCCGAAGCCGTGGTGACGGCGGTGGTGATAGCGGTAGTGCTGAGTCTCGACGTGCGCGGCGCGATCGGCTTCTCCAGTTTCGGGGTGCTGCTGTACTACGCAGTGACGAACATGAGTGCCTGGACGGTCCGAGGCTCGGCATGGTGGCAGCAAGGCATACCCGTCGTCGGCCTGATCGGCTGTCTGACGTTGGTGGCCACTTTGCCCTGGTCATCCGTGGTCGCAGGGGTGATCGTGATCGCGGCGGGAATTGGGTGGTATTGGATCACCTCCGACGCGAGAATGCGGCAGTGAACAACACGACGGCATACCGATGGGGTCGACTCGCGCCTGAGAGTGTCCAGCAGTGGGCAGACCTGGTGAACACCCTTGCTCGGGCCGATGGGACCGAGGAGTACGTCGAGGCGGAAGACCTCGCTGAAGAGCTCACCTCGACGACCTTCGATCCAGAGCTCGATAGCTGGGCGATCTGGTCCGGCCCAGATCTCGTCGGCTATGGACACGTCATTGTTCCGCGCATGGCGAGTTTCGAAGGCATCGCACGGATGTTCTGCCACGGGGGCATTCATCCCGATCATCGTCGCCAGGGTCTGGGCCGGTCGCTGATCGAGAAACAGGAGTCACGAGCTCTCGACCTTGCCCGGGCGCGGCACCCAGGGCTGCCCACGACGTGGATCGTCGAAGGCGGACTGCATGGGGCTGGCGTTCGTGACGTGATGGCGGCTCGGGGTTATCGCATCGTACGGTACTTCTCCCGCATGGTTCGGGGACTCGACGGGTCATCGCCGCCGGTGCAAGATGCCCGGGAGCTGGCGAGCGACATCCGGCTGCTTACTCCTGGCGCCCAGGACCGTGAACTTCTGCGTCGGGCCCATAATGACGCCTTTCGTGACCACTGGGGGGCGGGGGAGAAGTCGCCGGAGGCATGGGAGCACGAGCGCTCGGCGCGATGCGCCAGACCTGCGTTCGATTCGATGGCGCTGAACGCCCGCGCAGAGCTGCTGGCTTACGTGCTCTGCGCGCAGTGGGTGCCGCGCGAGCTGCAGATCGACACTGTTGGCACGGTCCGCGACGCTCGCGGGCGCGGTCTTGCCCACGCGTGCCTATCACGGACCATCTCCGCGGCTGCAGCCACCGGTGAGTACGACCTGGTTGATCTGTGGGTCGACTCAGACAGCCCCACCGGGGCCACACGGCTGTACGAACGGGTCGCGTTCACCCGTGACAAAACCCTTGCCACCATGCATAGGCCCGGCCCTCGGGCCACCTGAACCCTGCCCCCTGCGGCAGTCCCGCTTGCGAGCGTGCGCATCTGCCCGCAGGCTTGAGTGCATGAGCCAACAGAACACCCCAACCATCGCCTTTCTCGTCGCCTCCGAAGGCATCGAGCGGGTCGAGCTGACACAGCCCCGTGACGCGGTGATAGACGCCGGAATGACTGCCCAGGTGCTGAGCCCGGAGAGCGGGACGGTGCAGACGTTCGACCACCTCGACAAGGCGGAGGAGGTCGCCGTCGATCGGGTTGTCACGGCGGCCTCGGTGGACGACTACGCCGCCCTGGTGCTCCCCGGTGGAGTAGCCAATCCGGACGCGCTGCGGATGGACGAAGATGCTGTTGCCTTCGTCAAAGAGTTCGTGGCCAGTGGCAAACCGGTGGCTGCCATCTGCCACGCACCATGGACTTTGATCGAGGCCGATGTCGTGCGTGACCGCAGCATCACCTCTTTCCCCAGTCTGGCCACGGATCTGAGGAACGCCGGCGCCACGTGGGTCGATGAACGGGTGGTGGTCGATGGCAACCTGATCACCAGCCGCAATCCCGGCGACCTGCCGGCGTTCATCTCCGCCCTCCTCGAAGCAGTGCAGCACGGGCCTGATGCGGCACGTTCGGCGCATCGTTGAGCCAGTGTGTCGTGCGGTCGTGGCTGGCGGCGCACACTCAGCGGCTGGGCTGACATCGCTCACGACCCTCAGTTGGGTTCCGACCGCGCCCAGCCCAGCGTGTCGGTCCGATGGGCGCTCAGGGAGTGGGAGGTGCCGGGTCTAGGCTGAGGCATGGCCCGCTTCTACGACATTCACCCACACGATCCACAGACGCGCCTGATCGGCCAGGTAGCCCAGATTTTGGCCGACGGCGGCCTTGTCGCCTATCCGACGGACGCTTGCTATGCGCTGGGTGCACAGCTCGGCAACGCCGAAGCCAAGCAGCGAATCATCGACATCCGCAAGCTGGATGACAAGCACCATTTCACCCTGATCTGCGCGAACTTTGCCCAACTGGGGCAGTTCGTGCAGTTGGATAACGCCGTGTTCCGGGCAGTCAAAGCAGCAACCCCGGGGCGGTACACGTTCATCCTGCCAGCAACTCCAGAGGTCCCCAAGAAGGTGCTGCACCCGAAGAAGAAGACGATCGGAGTGCGTATCCCGGACCATCGGATCACGCAGGCGTTGGTGGCCGAGCTGGGGGAGCCGATGCTCTCCAGCACGCTGTTACTACCGGGCCAGGAAGACCCCCTGTCGATGGGTTGGGAGATCAAGGAAGAGTTGGACAACCTCGTGGATGCAGTGATCGATGGTGATGAGAGCGGGGGCGATCCCACCACGGTGGTCGACTTCTCAGCTGGGTATCCCGAGGTCACCCGAATCGGCTCCGGCGATCCCTCACCCTTTCAGTGAAGGGTCACCACCCATAAGCCAGGACCGCGCAGCGGGGGCTGAGACGACGGGAGTCCCCTTGTCTCAGCAGGTCAGGCCGAGCGAACCTAATCGTAGCTGCTACGGGATCTTCGACCGGCCAGAGGAGGGGTTACTTGTCATAATGTTCGTTATCGGCGTAACTGGACCGTCTGCCAGGGCGCGGACCGCGCTCGTGGCTCCCCGAGTAAGTTGCTGCGTCCTGGCCTAGAGTCTGCGTATGGCTGCCTTCACTCCGCGGACCCTCATGGCTGGCGAGGGTGTGCTCACCGCATACGATCACGGCGCACACGTTGCCAGCTGGACGATCAACGACGTGCCGGTCGTCTGGGTCAGCAGGCGTTCGCAGTATGTGGCGAGTGCCGCGATTCGTGGCGGCGTCCCGATCTGCTGGCCGTGGTTCGCGAACGGACCCACCGGTGATCGCAAACCCTCGCACGGGGTGGCGCGGACCACCACCTGGGACCTGGTCGAGCATGGCCCGGATGCTGCCAGGTGGCGACTGACATCGGCGAGGCTTCGTGAGGCCGGCGCCGAGCTCGACTCCGACGTGGAGAGTGAGATGCACGTCATGGTCACCTCCGAGGCGTTACAGCTGAGGCACACCGTGACCAACGTCGGGCAGAGCCCGATGAGCTACGAGCTGGCCTTGCATACCTACCTGCACGTCGCAGACGTGCGGCATGTAGAGGTAGGTGGGCTCAGCGACACCGCCTACTACGACAAAGTGAAAGGCGAGAACGCTCACCAGACCGAGCCGCTACGAGTCACCGACCAGGTTGATCGGATCTATCACTCCCCTGGGCCGGTCCACCTCGTCGATCCCATCCTCGACCGGCAGGTCAGCGTGCGCAGCCAGGGCGCCAGCAACACGGTGATCTGGAACCCTGGTCCTGCCGGCGCTGCCGAGATGAGCGACTTCGGCGACACTGAATGGACCCAGATGCTGTGCGTCGAGACCGCCAACATCGACACCAACGCGATCAACCTCGAGCCTGGGCAGAGTCACACGACCACGACACTCATAGCGGTTTCACCCTCACATCGTGTCGAGGCCGCGGCAACACGTGACCTCGACCCCGAGGCGGGCTGACGTGGTGCGAGCTGAGAGTCGACGAACTCGCGGCAGAGGGTCTTGCAGTGCGGGCACCGTCGCCTGGGTACCGGTGCGATGACCACTCCTGTAGAGGTCGATCCTCCGGCGATCGACCGTGGTGCGGTCCTTGCCAGATCGCTGCGACGCGGCACGGTCTGGGCCGTGCGCTTCTTGATCCTGGTCGCGGCCGCCGTGGTTGCCCTCTGGCTCATCGCGCAGGCGTGGGTGGGCGTCTTCCCACTGATCATGGCCCTGCTGCTGTCCAGCGTGCTGTGGCCGCCGACGCGGTGGCTGCGCGCTCGCGGATGGCCAGCGGGCCTGGCCGCATTCACCACGCTGCTCGTGGCCTTCATTGCTTTCGTGGGTATCTTGAGCACCATCGCGCCATCGATCATCGAGGAGACCGCTGAGGTCGTCACGCGTGCCGGTGATGGCATCATCGAGGTGCAGAAGTGGATTGCCGGGCCTCCGTTGAACCTGGACAACACTGAGCTGCTCGACTACGCCGACCAGTTGCGTTCGGCTCTCCAGGAACGCGCTTCGACAATCGCCGCGGGTGTATTCACCGGAGTCGCAGCAGTCGGTAGCTTCTTCGTCACCACGTTTCTGGTGCTCGTGCTGACGTTCTTCTTCCTGAAAGACGGAAAACAGTTCCTGCCAACAGTTCACTCATGGACCGGTCGGTATGCCGGACAGCACCTCGTCGAGGTCAGCCAACGAGTGTGGAACACCGTCAGTGGGTTCATTCGAACCCAGGCTTTGGTTGGGTTGATCGACGCTGTGATGATCGGGTCAGGGTTGTTCTTCGCTGGCGTGCCATTGGCGGTGGCATTGGCGGTGCTGACCTTCTTCGCCGCCTTCGTCCCAGTGGTAGGGGCTTTTGTCGCCGGTGGTTTCGCTGTCCTGGTGGCTTTGGTGTCGAACGGGTTCGGCTCGGCGGCCTTCGTGCTCGTCCTCGTTCTTGTCGTCCAACAGCTCGAAGGCAACGTGCTGTTGCCGATCCTGCAGAGCAAGACGATGAATTTGCATCCTGCTGTCGTGCTGATAGCCATCGTGGGTGGAAGCACCTTGTTCGGCATCGCAGGAGCCTTCTTGGCCGTCCCGGTCGTAGCATCGTTGGTCGTGGCGCTGCGCTACTACAGCGAACAAGTCGATATCGCCGCAGGTCTGATCCAGGCCGGGGAAGGTCAGGCGGTCACCCAGGAGGGGAAGGTCGTCGCCCGTCGCGAGGAGTCCCGTGGGCGCGAGATCAGGCGCGTCATCCGAGCCGAGGAGGTTTCAGTCGACGGCCTCCCCCACGAGGCTCAGCATCCGGCGACCTCGATCTGGCGCCGGATGCTGACCCGGGTGCGCCGTCTGTTGTGGCGCGGACGAAGCGAACGCGGCGGCTAGCTACTTGGTGACGTCGTTCCAGGCGTCCTTCACGTGCTCGCCGCCTTGCTTGACGTTGGCCTCGGTCTGTTCAGCGGTGCCCTCAGCCTGCATCTGTTCGTTGTCTGTTGCCTCGCCCGTCCTCTCCTTGGCTTTTCCCTTCGCTTCGCTGGCCGCGTTGCTGATCTTGTCGCCGATACCCATGTCGATACTCCTTGAAGGTGGATGGTGGAGACTCCACCTTCGGTCGCCAGCCGGCTTCTTGCAACCGGGACTATCGGCTACCCAGGAAGACACCGACGTGAGGGCCCCCGGGCCACCTCCGCGTGTGGCACTGTGTGGCTCATGAGCGAGCACCCCGCGATGGCCGACCTCGCCAGTGAGCGGACCACCAGCCACCAACGCTCCTGGTCCTGGTATGACTGGGCGAACTCGGCGTACGTGACCACCACCGGGACGGTGCTGATCGCCCCTTATCTGACCGCACTAGCCCGGGCAGACGCCTGCCCGGATCTCGCTGATGGTGAGACCTGTCGGCAAAGTCTGTCGATCTTGGGGGTGCCGATAGCGGTCGGCTCGCTGGCCCCTTACACGATCACGGTCGCCACCATCGTCTCGGCCCTCTTTCTGCTCATCGTTGGGGCCGCTGCGGACCGGGCTCCGCGGCCGACCTGGCTGCTCGGCAGCTTTGCCTGGCTGGGGTCCCTGGCCGCCATGGGCATGTTCTTCCTGTCCGGCACGAACTGGCAGCTGGGTGTGGTGCTCCTGATTATCGGGAACCTGTCTTTGGGGGCCTCTGTCGTGGTGTATGACGCACTCTTGGTTCGCATCGCACACCCCGATGATCGCGACAAGGTGTCTTCGCGCGGTTGGGCGCTCGGCTACCTCGGTGGCGGGCTGCTCTTAGCCCTCAACCTGGGGCTGCTCCAGCTACACGACAGTCTCGGCATCAGCTACGAGATGGCGATTCGGGTCAGTTTGGCCTCCGCGGGTGCATGGTGGGCCGTCTTCACGATCATCCCGGTATGGGGGCTGCGCCGGGTGATCGGCACCACGAGTATCCCGGTGGCCAGCGATGCCGGATCGTTAAAGGGGACGATCGTCCAACTGCAGACCACGTTCCGCGAGATTCGACTTTTTCCGCAAACGCTGCTTTTCCTTCTCGCCTACCTATTCTTCAACGACGGCATTCAAACCGTGATCTATTCGGCCAGCCTGTACGGCTCCGAGGAGTTGGGCTTCGAAGCGGGTCAGTTGATTCTGACGATCCTGCTTGTTCAGTTCGTCGCCTTTGGCGGTGCTTTACTCTTTGGACGCCTAGCTGGGGCCTTTGGGGCGAAACGTGTGGTTCTAGCAGGTCTTTGCTTGTGGATCGGAGTGGTGGCCTTTGCCTTTGTCGTCCCGGCAGGCGCTTTCAGACTGTGGTTGGCGTGTGCATTCTGCATCGGGCTGGTGCTTGGGGGCACCCAGGCACTCTCGCGCTCCATGTACAGCCAGCTGGTGCCGGCCGGACGCGAGTCAGAGTTCTTCAGCTTCTATCAGGCGATGGAACGGGGCACGAGTTGGCTGGGCACACTGGCATTCGGTCTCATGTTTCAGTTCACCGGCTCCTACCGCCTTTCGATCATCGTCCTCGTGGCGTTCTTTGTGGTCGGAGGTCTGCTGCTGCTCCGTGTCGACATGCGGCGAGGCATTGCCGACGCAGGCAACGAGCAACCCGCTGTGGTCTGAGACCTTGCCAGAGGTCGAGCGGCCAGGACGGCGGCCCGATCCGCACCCGACCCGAGATGCGCCGCAGCCGAGCCGGCACGAATGGCGCTCGGGGTCGACTAGCGATAGTGTTTAGCGCTGGCTTTGAGTGATTCACTCCTGAGCCGGTGCGCGTCTGGTGCGATTTTCGCGATGCCGATGAACAACACATGTGATTCATCCCACGACCGATGATAATTATTGGCTGTTCCCATCCGGAACACACAGCGGCAACGAAGCGTTTGCAGAGAAGTACCACCCGTCTCACACCGTGTCCTGGACACGAGGGGAGTTATTTTACTATGGCTGAGCGATCTCTACGCGGAACCAACCTGAGTTGGTTGTCGTTCGAGAGTGATGAGGGTGTCACCTTCAGTGACCGAACCATCACCAGTTACACCTGCCCGGACGGTCACGTCAGCGAGCTCCCCTTCTCGATCGAGGCTGAGGTCCCCAGCATCTGGGAGTGCCGGTGCGGTCTGATCGCCAAGCTCAACGACGGGCCCGAGCCTGAGATGAAGGCCGTCAAGCCTCAACGGACTCACTGGGACATGTTGTTGGAACGTCGCTCCGTCCCCGAGCTCGAAGAGCTGTTGGAAGAGCGTCTGACGTTGCTGCGGCAGCGCCGAGGCGAGAAGCCAGGGCGCAGGCGCACTGCCTGAGCCTTCTCGGCCTGAGCCCTGTTCGGCGGTTAGCCTGGGCGATCCTGGTGGGGGTCGTGGATGATCTCACCTTCGATAACGTCCTGACCTGCAGCTGAGCGGCCTGAACTGGTGCGCCGTCCACCTTCGGGCCGCTGCGCGTTGAAGGTGCCCAAGAGCCGACTGGACACAACGATCTGCAGCCACGCTCTGGTGATGGGGCGGGTGAACGGCAGCACTAAGAAGAAGCCGAGGGCATCGGTCAGGAAACCGGGGGTCAACAAGAGCGCTCCGCCGATCAGCACCAGCCCGGCGTCGGTCAGTTCTCTGGCTGGTGTCTCACCTCGTCGCAAGGCCTCTCGCAGACGGTTCCACGTGCGTCGCCCCTCTCGGTGCACCACAGCGGCACCCACAATGCTTAGCGCGATCAGCGCCCCGAAGGTCCACCACGGTCCGACCGCTTGGCCAACCGCGATGATGGTCAGGATCTCCAAGAGTGGAACGGCCAGCAATACCAGCAAGATCCATCGCCCACGACGGCCGCGCCGTGAAGTCGCCCCCGGCGGAGTAGCCCCGGCTTGTGCTCTCATCTGTCGCGTCCTTGTCTGATGGAAATCTGTGCGGCCTGGCCTGCTGCCAGGGCTGTGAAGACCCGCTGCAACTGCCGCACCCGGCGCTGAACGCCCCAAGCGCTCACTCTGACCAACGCTTCGGCCACAATGCTTGTGCCCATTTTGGACACACCCTGGACGCGCTCCACAAACTCGATCGGTACCTCGACAACGGTCAAGTTGCGATCGACGGCACGCAGCGTCAGGTCAACCTGGAAGCAGTACCCGGCAGAGGCCACGGTGCTGACGCCCATCGCCTGCAGGGCATCGACTCGATAGACGCGGAATCCGGCCGTGGCATCTCGCACCGGTATGCCCAGAGCCACTCGAACGAAGAGGTTGCCGCCCAGGCTCAGAGCCTTGCGATGCGGCGGCCAATTGCGCACGGAGCCTCCAGGCACCCATCGTGAGCCGATCACGACGTCAGCCCGGGCTGCGGCTTCGATCAACGAGCGTAGTTGTTTGGGTTGGTGAGAGCCGTCGGCGTCGATCTGAACGACAGCCACGAACCCCTCGGAGATGGCCCAGGCGAACCCTGCCGCGTATGCGCGTCCCAGCCCCTCCTTCGCTGGTCGGTGCAGCACATGCACCAGGCCATCGCCACGCGCCATCTCCTCTGCGATCTCACCGGTGCGATCAGGCGATGCGTCGTCAATGATGAGCAACTGTGCTTGTGGGACCACATGTCGAAGTCGAGAGACCATCGAGGGCAAGGACTCGCGCTCGTTGTAGGTCGGAAGAAGAACGCACAACGACTCAGGAGCCAGAGATTGCCAGGAGCGGTTGGTCACGAGGTTCGGGCGTCCTTCGACCGAGCCCGTCTCACAAACGTCGAGCCTATCGCGAGCAACAACCCAGCAACGGCTACCGGCTCAAGAAAGGGACTCAGACGCACTGCCATGGTCGTCTCCGTGCGGCGCACCACGTCGCTGCTGATGATCGCCTGAGTGAACAGCTCGGTCTGTTCTTTCACTGAGCCGTCGGGGCCCACGAACCCACTCACCCCGACGGTGCTGATGTGCACGATGGAGCGGCCGAGCTCTACCGCCTTGACTCGCGATGCCGCCAGCTGTTGCTCCGACTCGTCGGTGAATCCGAACGTCGCGTTGTTCGTCGGAACCAGGATGATCTCGGCTCCGGCGCGCACGGTCTGAGCCATCAGATCATCGATCACGACCTCGAAGCAGATGGCGACTCCGACGGGAAGCGTGTCGGGCGTCCCCTGGGATGCATCTCCTGACGTGCTGGAGTCCGCGGCTCCGGGTGCCAACGGGACCTGCAACACACCGACGCTGTCGCCTGCGGCAAAATCGGTGCTGACCAAGTCGACCTGGGTGGAGAACTGGCGAAAGAAGTCGCGATACGGAACGTACTCAGCGAACGGAACAGGACGCTGTTTGACATATGACTGGACCGGCCCCTCCCCCGGCACGTACAACAGGCTGGTGTTGGCTAGTTCTTCGCCCGGTGGCGCCAGCACGGCTCCGACGATCACCGGTGCCTGAATCGCGGCGACTGCGGCCTGGATGACGTCAGCCGCGTCGGGATTGCGGAGCGGGTCTATGTCGGAGGAGTTCTCCGGCCAGACCACGAGGTCGGGAGCTGGGATCTGTCCGGCTGCAACGAGTTCTGCCGCCTCGCGGGTCGCGCCTGCATGGTTGTCCAACACAGCACGACGCTCTGCGTTGAACTCCAGCGTCATCTCTGGGACGTTGCCCTGTATGGCGGTGACCTGTGCTGAGTCGCCATCGGCCGGGCGCTCAATCAGGCTGGGGGCGAGGAACACAGCCACCGCCAGTACGCAGGCCCCCACTGTTGCCACGCTCCGACCGAGCCACCCCCTGGTCACCTCGCGACCCACGATCTGGTGAATGCCATAGGCGAGCAGACCGCCGCTGAACAGGACGAGGAAACCAAGCCCTGGGACGCCGACGTAACGCACCACACCAAGAACGGGACTGTCCGCCTGAGAAAAGCCGATCCGACCCCACGGAAAGCCGCCGAAAGGCGTGGTGGATCGGGCATACTCGGCGACGACCCAAGCCAGCGAGACCGCGAACGGACGTACGCGTGAGGTCGAATCGGGGCCTTGGAGGTATGCGGCAACGGCCCCGAACGCTGCAATGTAGAGAGCCGAGAGGGTAGCCAGCGCGAGCCACGGCAGCCACCCGACGAAAATCCCCGACCAGGACAACAACGGGACGAAGTACCCCCACCCCGCGAACAGGCCAAGGACGAAACCCAGACGAGCCCGCACTGCGCGGAGCGCGAGGATGAGAATCGCGGCCCCCACCGGCGCGAGGAACCACAGATCGAAGGCGGGGAAGGCGAGCCAGATCGCTAGGCCCCCGAGTGCTGCGGAGGCGAGTCGGAGCACCAGCACTAGCCCACCCTAAGGTACGCATCCGCCAGTCGCGGCTGCACCGTGGGCCAGGAGACTTCTCAGCGGGCGCGCGAACTCGACGGCATCGCGAGGTGCCGCCGACACCCAGGGCTAAAGCCAGGGCTCCTGGGCCGGTGGGGCCAAGGAACCAAAACCGCGTGCGGTAGTAGATCCCCTGTTGTCTACTGGGCCCAGCGAGCCCTGGCTAGCCCAGCTCGACGAGGAAATCTCACCGAGGCCATGCTCCTCCTGCTTGCGCTGGGAACATCGGGCGTGTACTCAATGTAGTTGCCTTATGCCTCCTGTCAACAGCACGGTGACCAGCGCAAACACCGAGGAGTCGCAGGTCAGGGCGGTCGCCTACGATCAGCCGAATTCGCGATGAGATGGCATCGTTGGGCGTGTCGGCGACGACACGCCGAACGCACCTACGCGACGAACGGACCAACATCGCGCTATGACCACCGACAATCACCACCACCGCGCAAGTCCGGCTCCGGCTCCTCAACCACGGCGGCGCACCGATAACGCCCGGCGCAGGCTTACCCGTGTCTTTTCGCCGTTCTGGGTGGTTCCGGCGCTGTCCTGTGTCCTGGCCTTTGGGCTGGGCATCGTCGCTCCTGAGGTAGACCAGCGCCTCGCCGAGTACGTCCCGTTTCTGTTTCCGGCCGGCACCGATGGCGCACGGACCATGCTCTCCACGATCGCTGGAGCGATGATCTCGCTGACCGGCCTCGTCTTCTCGATCACCATTGTGGTGTTGCAGCTCGCCAGCTCACAGTTCTCCCCACGGGTCTTGCGGACGTTCCTGGACGAGCGAGTCCCGCAGTTCACGCTCGGCGTTTTCGCTGCGTCCTTCATCTATGCGCTGACTGTGTTGCGAAGCGTCAGCGGAACTGTCGAAGGCGCAGCGACCAGCGTCCCGCAGATTGCGATCACGCTCGCGTTCCTGCTGGTGTTGGCCTCGGTGGCCATGTTCTTGGCCTTCATCCATCACATCACGGAGTCGATTTCAGTCGAGGTCATCGTCCAGTCGGTAGGCAATGATACGAAGGACCTGCTGCGGCAAAGCCGTGCGGAAGCGAATCGCACGCAGGGCGTTGACAAGGATCAGGACAAGGCAGGGACGTCAGCGGGTCAGCGAAGCGAGGAACCGAACGCAGGCACGGCGCGCACTGTCGTCGTGTGCGCCACCGGGGACGGATACGTGAACTACGTCGATGCTCCATCCTTGGTCGAAGCTGCGACGAGGCACAAGACGAGGATCGAGATGCTGCACCCCTTGGGCACCTTCGTCGTGACCGACCAGCCTTTGGCGGTGCTTCGCCCGGTGGGTCAGCCGGAGGACCCTTCGCTCAGTAAGTGTCAGGGTGACGTCCGCTCCGCCCTCTCGATGACGTCGCGTCGGTCGATGGAGCAGGACATCACGTTCGGTCTGCGACAGCTCGTCGACATTGCCGAACGGGCGCTCTCCCCCGGTGTCAACGACCCGACGACGGCGGTGCAGGTGCTGAACGAGCTGCACACGATCCTGCGGCTGATCGCCATCGAGCCGGCAATGCCAACGACGCACGTCGACAGCAGCGGTGTCGTCAGACTCATCACCTGCGAATGGAGTTTCGAGGAGTACCTAGACATGTGTGTCGACGAGATCGCGCACTGGGGCGCCTCCAGCATCCAGGTGCCGCGCCACATCGATGCCATGCTGACCCAACTGGCGGTCAGCGCTCACCTCGATCACCGAGAGAGCATCGTCGCCAAAGCCACACAGGTCAGGGCGAGGACGCGGGAACCACAATGACCCCGGTGGCCGAGGTCGCCAGCAGTGGCGGGTCCAGCAGATCTGCGGCCGAAACTGCGCGTTCTGGACGAGCGCGGGCTGTGACCCACAGCTCGAACCTCATCTCCCGACTGCGCCGTCCCACTCGGACCAGGGTCGCGCGTGCCTCGATGCAGTCTCCGGCCGCGATGGCCGAGCGAAACTGCACGTCGCTGTAGGAAGCGAACAGGCCTTCGTCTCCATCGGTACGCACGCACAGCTCAGTGGCGACATCGCCGAACAACGCGAGGCCGTAGGCTCCGTCGACCAGGTTCCCCGCATAGTGCGCATGGTCGTAGGAGACATACCGGCGATGCGTGACACTCATTCCGACAGTCGCCGGTTTCGACGCCGTCGGTTCAGTCGTTGATCTGGATGAGCTGGGCGCCATGGGGTGAGGGCCCTTGGGGTCATTCATGTGTTCATCTTCGCGGTCATGGCGTGCACCAGGTATGAAGCAACCTCGCCCGGCGTGGTTCCGCGAGCGAAAATGCGGTCCACTCCGAGCTCTGCGGCGTCGCGCTCATCGAACCTTGGCCCGCCGACGACCAACAACGGGACGCTGCCCTCGGGGTAGGCCTCGCGGAACGCAGCAGACATCTCCCGCACGTTGTGCAGGTGAGCATCGCGCTGAGTGACGACCTGGCTGACCAGCACGGCGTCGGCTCCGCTAGCCTGGGCGCGTTCGACAAGCTCTGGCACGAGCACTTGGGCGCCGAGGTTGACCACGACCAGTTCAGAGTAGTACTCCAACCCCTTGTCCCCGGCGAACCCCTTGATGTTCAAGATCGCGTCGATGCCGACCGTGTGCGCGTCGGTTCCGATACATCCCCCGACCACCACGAGTGGCCGTTGCAACCCCTCTTTGATCGCCACGTTGACGTCCCGCGGCGACAGCAACGGGTAGTCCCGCTGGACGACCTCCACTGCGTCCAGATCGATGAGATGCGTGACTGACCCGTACACCACGCAGAAGGTATGCTCCGGCCCCATCGCTGCGGCGTGCACCAACATGGCGGGCTGCACACCCATCTTGGCGGCGAGCTGCAGGGCGGCACCTTCGGCGACTTTGTCGTGTGGGACCGGCAGGGTGAACGACATCTGGACCATGCCGTCCCCCGTGGTGTCGCCATAGGGGCGAACGACGCTGGTCATGAGGCACCGCCCCAACCGTCGGCCTCGAGCAAGTCCACGGCAGGGTTGTAGTAGTCCTCGCCTGTCACGGCCACCCCGTCGCCTCCCTTACCTTGGTCCGCAGGCCGCTTCATGGACCCGAAGGTCCCTCGCCCGATCGCATCGAGCAAAGCACAGCTGGGCTTCGACTGGCCGTCCTGCTCGATCTGCTCCAGCAGCTCGATGGTCTCGGCGAGCACCTGTCGAGAGCGATTCTGGATGAAGCCATCCGGTGGTGGGTGAAAGTCCTCGGTGAGTCCGCCGGCAGCTCCTAGGACGTACCGGACGTTCGACAGTGCCAGGCCACGATCGGACAGGAACGGAGTGACGACGGCCTCGGTCATCATGCCGACCAAGAGAATGGACTGTCCGGTCATCGCCCCAGCCAGATTGAAGAAGCCGTCCAACAGGTAGCCCTTGAAGATGTCCCCGGTCATGTGTTTGGTCGGGGGCATCCATTTCAGCGGGGCGTTGGGAAACAGATGCCGTGCCAGGAGGGCATGGGCAAGCTCGAGACGGAAAGACGCAGGCACATCGGGGTTGATCTCGAAGGCGTGCCCCAGACCGAGCTGCCAATCCTCCAGCCCCGCCTCCTTGGCGAAGAACTCGTTCATCAGCTGTGAGGCCGTGACGGTATGAGCCGCCTCCACTGCGTCAGCCGTCGTCAGGTAGTTGTCCTCGCCGGTGTTGATCACGATCCCGGCGCGCGCATGGATCTGCCGGGAGAACCGCTGGTCGACAAACGTGCGGATCGGATTGATGTCCCGGAACAAGATGCCGTACATCGAGTCGTTCAGCATCATGTCCAGGCGCTCCATCCCGGCCAACGCGGCGATCTCCGGCATACACAGTCCCGAGGCGTAGTTGGTCAACCGGATGTAGCGGCCCAGCTCGGCGGACACCTCGTCCAAAGCTGCCCGCATGAGTGCGAAGTTCTCCTGCGTGGCATAGGTGCCGGCAAAGCCTTCTCGGGTCGCGCCCTCGGGCACGTAGTCCAGCAGCGACTGACCCGTGCTGCGGATCACGGCGATGATGTCGGCGCCGTCCCGCGCTGCCGCCATCGCCTGCGGGATGTCTTCGTAGATGTCCCCGGTGGCCACGATCAGATAGATCCACGGGCGCTGTGCCGGGTCGCCGTGGCGTTCGATCAGGTGCTGCCGAGCTTGACGTTGCTCATCGATCCGGTCCATGCCGATGGCAACGGCCGCTCGTGATGCCTCTCGGGCCTGTGCGGCCGCGCTAGCTGAGGGGATCTCGAACTCGACGGCACCGGTGCTAGCCTGCTGCGCCAACTCCAACAGGTCTGATGCGTGACCCCGAGCGAGCGCATCCCATACGGGCAGTGCGACACCGCGACTCAACCCCACCTGGTCGCGCACCGCGTCGACCAGGTGGTTCACCCAGGGGATCTTCTCGTGGTCGGCTCCGGAGAGACCGGCGAGGCGCACCATGGCACGCTCGACCGACACCGTGGTGTGGCTGCGAGCAATGTCGACCACCGGCTGGCCCAACCGGGCGGTTAGTTCCCGAGCCAGCTGCACTTGACGCGGGTCGATGTCCAAGACAGATCCGCCGGTGGTGCCGCTGGTCTGCCTGGTTTCGGCTGGCCCTGTATCGAGGCTCATCTGGACTCTCCTATCGGTGCTCGCTGAAACGCGACGGCCCCGCGGATGACCGTCCGTTGCGCAATGGGTGCCAGTGTCTGCGTTTCATCGAGGGCTGGTAACCCGCTGCGGTGGGGGCGTGTTCGACCCTCCGGCGGGTCCTCCCACACCACGTAGCTTGCTGGTCCGCCCACGCGCAGGTATCCACCGGCCACTCCGGCGAGCTCATACCCGGCGGCGCAGTGCGCATGGAAGGCTTCTTCGACCCCCAAGCGCTGCGCAGGATTGTTGTGCCGCAGCGCGGCTCGAACGGTAGCCCACGGATCGAAGGGCGTCACCGGGCTGTCGGACCCGAAGGCCAACGGGATACCGGCGTCCAGCATCGATCGCAGCGGGATCGCCGCGAGCGCCCGATCGACGCCCAGACGGGCGGCGTACATACCGTCCGCGCCACCCCAGGCCGCATCGAATGCCGGTTGGACGCTGGCCCACACCCCGAGACGGGCCATGGTTGCCATCACCTGGTCGTCCGGCAGCTCGACGTGCTCCCACCGGTGTTTGGCCGCCCGCATGGCGTCAACGCCGACGATAGCCGCGGCGGCGCTGAACCCCTCGGCCATCGTCGTCAACGCGGCGTCGCCGATCACGTGCCCACCGGCCTGGAGCCCCGCCTGAGTACAGGCGACGACGTGGTCTCGGATCTGGGCGGCGTCCAGGTAGCCATAGCCATAGCTAGCCGGCGTGTCCGGCTCTGCCTCGCTGCCAAGATAGGGTTCCCGCAGATGAGCGGTGCGGGAGCCGAAGGATCCGTCGGCGCACAGGTCACCAGCCAGTCCGAGTACCCCCAGGTGGCGGTGCAACTCACGTGCCTGCTCGGCCTCCTGGACCAGCAGCCCCCAGTAGGCCCTGGTTTCGGGGCGGCCACCACGGTTGCCTGCTTCGAGGACGTGATGCACATCATCGAAGGACGTGAGGTGCCCGGCGCCGGTCTCGTGGATCAGGCCGATGCCGCGTTCGGCCGCTGCCCGCAGGGCCAGATCCAGGTAGAGCTCGCGATCTTCTGGTGTCATGGCTGAGGTGAACGCGTTGCTGACGGCTGTGAACGCCGCCCTGGTGACCACGCCATACCCGTCCCACCCGTCCAGTCCCTCCACTCGGGCAGCGGCCGCCATGGCCGAGGAGACGCTGGCGGAGTGAGCATCGATGCGGGGCATGTAGACCACACCCCCGTAGGTGGCGCGGTCTAGCTCCCGAGCGGTCACCGCGCGACGCTCCACCCACTGCCGTTCGTCCCAGGAATGGGCATAGATCGGACGTCCACGAGTATGTCGAGCTGCGGACTCGATCAGTCGCAGCACCTCGCCGACGGACTCGGTCGCGGACAGGTCAATGCCGTCGAGGCCCTGACCGGTCATGGTCAGGTGAACATGGGCGTCACAGAAGGCGGGTGTCAGCAGAGCACCGTGGCAGTCGATGACCTCATCGCCCTGTGCTTCGTCCAGACCCTGAAGAGCTGCCTCGAAGTCCGCCTCCGGTGCCATCGACACGATGTCGGCGCCTTGGGTGAGCAGACAGCCTCGCTCGGCGATGGGCCAGTGCTCATCGGTTGAGCGCCGCCCAGGATAGATGCGTGCGTTGTGCAGCAGGGTTCGCGGCGGTGTGGTCATGAGGTCATAGTCTGCGCTGTGCTCAACCGCGAGTCGAAGACGGCTCGCACCGCAGGGGTCGAGCGAAGCAGGTCCAGGGCGAGATCCGCGTGGCCGGGGGCATATCCATTACCCACCAGCATGGTGATGTCGGCCGCCAGTCCTTCCGCGCCCAGCGCTGCAGCGTGAAACTGGGTCGCCATGGAGAAGAAGATGACCGTCCCCCGGTCAGCGGTTGCCATGATGGCGGGTTGTTCGCACCCCGGCACGTCCACGCAGACGACGGTGATGTCCGCGCCGGCCCCGCTGTCGGGATCGGTCTCTGCCACGGCCCGGGCAAGGTCGATAGGACGGGTGGCGTCCGCGATCACCACGTGCTCGGCGATGTCGAAGCCGGTCAGCAGGTCGGCCTCTTGCTGGTCACGAACGATAGCGATGCGATCGCCTGAACCGGCGCGTCCGGCGGCGGCCAAGGACAACACGCCAGACTTGCCAGCACCACCTAACACGCATACTCGCGGAGGCCTTCTCGCCCCGTTCTGCGCAGAGTAGGAGGTGACCACCCGAGACACCAAGGCCGGCGCGCCGCAGACATCCATGACCAGCAGCGCGAGCTCAGGGGGCAGATCGGCGGGCAACACGGCAGCGATGGATCGGCCGAACAAGATGGCATGTCCACGTGCTGGAGCCTGTTCGCTCAGACCGTCCCAATCGCGCAGACCGTCGGTGATCACCAACGGTGTCAGAGCCAGCGAAACCAACGTCGCCACCGCCTGCCCGACCTGCAGGCCCAGGGGCGAGGCTGGGCCGACCTGCGCCACGCGACCGATCAGCATTCCACCCGATCCGGTGACCGGGTTCTGCATCTTGCCGCGCTCGGCGATGATCTCGAGTACCTCGTTGCGCAAGGACTCGCCGTCGACCCGGGTCCTCGGCTCGGTGGAGTCGCTGCCACGGACCGTATGGGCGCCGGCCAACTGACGATAGGAGGCGGCATCGAGGTGGAGCGCATCGACGTCTATCCGGACCTCGTCGTCGCTGAGCAGCTCGGAGGTGGCGTCCAGGCGCCACGCCTGCTGAGGCAGCACGTGGGCCGTTTCGTCCCGCACGCGATGCACCCCATACGGCGATCCGGTTGGCATGAACGTCCTTTCTTCAGACGAAATGACAGCAAAACATCCGGCGAGTCATTCCTTCGACAGGAGAATATCCGTAGCATGGCAGGCATGGCCGGAAATATCGAGCAACCCTACCTCTATCGACAGCGTCAGCTGGTGGAGCCGGACTGGACCCGGTTGCCAGGCTGGGCGGGGGTGAGCGAGGCGCAGTGGCGCGATGTGCAGTGGCAGCGCTCGCATTGCATCAAGAACGTCAAGCAGCTCCGTGAGTTGATGGGGCGTTTGCTCACGGACGCCTTCTACGACGACCTTGAGCGTGACCAGCGCGAGCGAGCAACGATGTCCATGTTGCTGCCCCCGCAGATGGTGAACACCATGGTCAGTGAGATGACGTGGGGGCATTATGGTGATGCCGCTGAAATGCCCGCCGCTGGGGAGGCATTCACGCAAGCCTTCTACGCCGACCCGATCCGGCGCTATATGTTGCCAGCCTTCAGCGATCGTCGCACGGACTGGCCCTCGCATCCCCATGCCACCCGCGACTCGCTGCACGAGCACGATATGTGGGCCACCGAGGGGCTGACGCACCGCTACCCCACCAAGGTTCTCGCCGAGTTGTTGCCCACCTGTCCGCAGTACTGCGGACACTGCACGCGGATGGATCTCGTCGGTAACTCGACCCCGACGGTGGTCAAGCTCAAGCTCGCAGGCAAGCCGATGGACCGCCAAGAGGCCATGCTCGACTACATCCGACGGACGCCGACGGTGCGCGATGTGGTGGTCTCCGGCGGAGACGTGGCGAACATGCCGTGGAAGAACCTCGAAGCCTTCCTCGACAAGGTGTTGGCCATCGACACCATTCGAGACGTTCGCCTGGCGACGAAGGCGCTGATGGGCCTGCCGCAACACTGGTTGGCCCCGGAGACGGTCGAGGGGGTGGCTCGGGTGGCAGCTCGGGCTCGCAGTCGTGGGGTGGGTCTGGCGATCCATACCCACGTCAACAGTGCCGCCTCGGTGACACCCTTAGTCGCGGAGGCCAGCTACGCCATGCTCGATGCCGGGGTGCGCGACGTGCGCAACCAGGGTGTCCTCATGCGCGGTGTCAACGACACCAGCGAGCACCTTCTGGACCTCTGCTTCGCGCTGAGCGACGGTGCCTCGATCACCCCGTACTACTTCTATATGTGCGACATGATTCCGTATGCCGAGCACTGGCGAGTCTCGTTGGCGCATGCCCAGCACCTGCAGCACTCGATCATGGGATATCTGCCCGGCTTCGCGACCCCCCGCATCGTGTGCGACGTGCCGTTCGTGGGCAAGCGCTGGGTCCATCAGGTCGACGAGTACGACACCGAGCGGGGCATTTCGTACTGGCGCAAGAACTACCGGACGTCCATCGAAGCTGAGGACGTCGACGTTACGAGCGCGGAGTATGCCTACTACGACCCGATTGACACCCTGCCCCGCGCGGGGCAAGAGTGGTGGCACGCATACGCCGATGCTGAGAGCAGCGAGAACCAAGCCTTCGTCGCCGCCCAAGCCTCCCGGGAGGCTTCGCTGACCCAGCTCGCCTGAGCAGCGTCGCTGCGTCGTCCATACCCGACGAGAATGCGAGGCGTCGTCGCTGCTGGACCGGACACACCCAGGAGTAGAGGCATGTCGGACACCAGAGCGCATGGCTAGAAGAAAAGCTTCCGGCGCAACCCCGGCTATCAACGCCTTGCGAGCTGCCGGGGTGCCTTTCGAGCTACACACCTATGACCATGATCCCGCCTCGATGTCTTTCGGTGCCGAGGCGGCGACTGCACTGGGGGTGGCGCAGGACCGGGTCTTCAAAACGCTGCTGGCATGCACCGACCAGGCAAGACTGGTGGTCGCCATTGTGCCGGTCAACACGATGCTCGACCTGAAGGCGCTTGCGACAGTCAGCGGCGCGAAGAGGGCAGAGATGGCTGACCCGAGCCAGGCACAACGCAGCACGGGCTATGTCGTGGGTGGTATCAGCCCGATCGGGCAACGTCGAGCGCTACCGACCATCCTGGACGAGTCTGCGCAGGACTTTGAGACCGTCCTGGTCTCAGGTGGGCGTCGGGGCCTCGATGTGGAGCTCTCCCCCGCCGACCTGGCCGCCGTGACCGGTGCTCAGTACGCCGCCGTCTCACGCGGCCCATGAACGGGCGTGGTCAGGACTCCGAAGCTAGTTCCGGCAGCAGGGCAGCCCGGCCCTCCCAGGGGGTCGAGAGCACGACGGTGGTGTTGGTGCTGCACTGTCCCTGAGCTCGGATCCGCGCCAGCAGCTCCTCGAGATCCTGAGGCCGTCCCACCCGGATCAACAGAACGTAGTTCTCGTCACCGGCCACCGACCAACAGGACGCGATCTGTGGCATGTCAGAGAGTCGGTCCGGGATGTCGTCGGGTGCCGATGCATCAAACGGCGCCACCGAGATCAACGCCGTGAGCGGCAGTCCCACGGCCGCATGGTCTATGGTGGCTCGATAGCCGCTGATGACTCCCGCCTTCTCCAGTCGCTTGACCCGTTGATGCACCGCCGAGGTGGAAAGCCCGACTGCTTTGCCCAAGTCGGTGAAACTCATCCGGGCGTCCTTCGCCAACAAGGTCACAATGTGGCGGTCCAACGGCTCCATGACGCCCTAGCCTAGTGATGCATGGGCCCCTCTTCGAAGAACGCCACTGCGCAGCGGCTCCTGCTGTTGGACACGGCATCGCTGTACTTCCGAGCTTTCTATGGGGTCAAAGAGCCTCAGCCAGGCCCCGACGGGACGCCAACGAACGCCGTCCGCGGCTTGATAGACATGATCGCCACGCTGGTCACCCGGTGTGAGCCGACGCACCTCGTGGCCTGTTGGGACAACGACTGGCGGCCTGGGTTCCGGGTGGCGGCGATACCCACCTACAAGGCGCACCGGCTCGTCGAGGGCAGTGAGGATGAAGAAGAGGGTCCTGCCGAGCTCGGCGTGCAGGTGCCGATCCTGCGCCGCGTGATGGAGTCGGTTGGGTTGCCGGTGCTGGGCGCCGACGGGTTCGAGGCGGACGACGTGATCGGGACGTTGACCCACCTGCACCGTGGGAGGATGCGGGTCGACATCGTGACCGGCGATCGAGACCTCTTCCAGTTGATCGATGACCAAGCGCAGGTGAGTGTGCTCTACACCGCCCGCGGCGGCGTGCGGAACGCGGAGGTGTTGACCCAAGTCGACCTTCAGGCCCGGTATGGGGTGCCGACTGGCGATGCCTACGCAGACATGGCAGTACTGCGTGGTGACACCAGCGATGGCCTGCCTGGCGTCAAAGGGATCGGCGACAAGACGGCAGCCCAGCTCATCGACACCTACGGGTCACTGGCAGCGGTGCGTCAAGCCGTCACCGATGGAGACCCCGCGCTGAAGGGTGCGCGACGAGCAAACCTAGAAGCCGCCAGCGACTACCTCAACGTGGCTCCGCTGGTCGTGCAGGTCGCTCGGGACGTCCCGCTGCCGGACCGACCGCTGACAGTGCCCCGCGAGATCGCCGACCCAGAGACCCTCGGCCATGACATCGAGGCGTACGGCATCGGCAACCCCGTGGGGCGTCTGCTGAGCGCATTGTCGCTCACGGCTTGACCCTCTCGCAGTTGGGCTGAGGCGCTCAGTCGATGCGGTCGGCGGCTACGACACCGCGCAGCATTGCCATCGTGGCGCTGGCGGCCGTTGCAGCGACCCGTGAGTCCTCCATACGTGATGCGGCGACTCGGATCTGACCCAGCAGATCGATGACTTGGCGGCACCGCCGCACAAAGTCACCGGCCGACAGGTCGCTACCACGAAGCACCTGCTCCAACCCTTGACCGCTGGCCCACCGGTGCACCATCAGCACGATCCCCGCATCCAACTCGCGAGCGCTGGGCAGTCGGTGCGTTGCCTCTTGCGTCTGCAGCTGCGTCCAGATCGCCAGCATCTCGTGAAACGCTTCGCTGCTCTCCACGTTGGGAAACAACGCCTCCGATGTCTCTTCGCTGCGGGGTTCGTGGATCAGCGTGGACACGAGCGCCGCGAGCGAGGGACCGTCCAGACGAAGCCAGGTGCCTGCGCGGAGACACTGTGCGGCGACCAGGTCATGAACGGTATAGATCTTGCGTAATTGCTCGCCTTGGTCGGTCACCCGGCGACCGTCCTGGCTCAGGTATCCGAGCTCGGCCAACAGGTCGCAGATTCGCTCGAACGAGCGAGCCACGGTGTTGGTGCGACTGCCGATGCGCCGCTGAAGGTCATCCGTCTCTCGCCGCAACGACCACCAACGCTCGGCCCACCGTGCGTGGTCCTCGCGCTCCGGGCACGCGTGACAGGGATGACGCCGTAGGGCGATATTCAACCGTTCGACTTCCGCCATCGCCGCCGGATCTCCCTCGACATCTACCTGAGGTCTAGGGCCAGCGCGCTTGGCTGTGGGCTGGGGCACCTGAGCTCGTAGCGTGGCCGCAAGATCGCGGCGTGCGGAGGCATTGCGGGCGTTGAAGTGCTGCGGTATGCGCACAGTCGCTAAGGCGTGCAATGGCTCCTCCAACTCAGCGACCCCGATCCTGCGGACCTGACCGTCGATGGTCAACACCGATGGCTCGGGCTGATACTGCTGCTTCTTTGGGCTACGCAGGACGACGGCCAGCCCGCGCCGACGACCACTCGTGAGGTGCACCACCTCACCGGGCTTCAACTCTTGCAGTGAGGTCGCGATCGCAGCGCGGCGCCCAGCACTGCGTCGGCGAGACGCCGCCTTCTGCGCCCGCGAGATCTCGTGACGGATGCGTGCGTACTCGGTGAAGTCGCCACGGTCACAGGTCATCGCCTGGCTATACCCGGCGAGACCGTCGGTGTGCTTGCGCAGCTGGGTGCTTAAACCCACCACGGCTCGGTCCGCCTGGAACTGGGCGAAGGATGCCTGCAGCAGCTCATGGGCACGATCGCGACCGAACTGAGCCACGAGGTTGACCGCCATGTTGTAGCTGGGCCGGAAGCTCGACCGCAGCGGGTAGGTACGGGTCGAGGCCAATCCGGCGACATCAACAGGGTCGAGGCCGCGTCGGTGCAGCACCACCGCGTGCCCCTCGATGTCGATCCCTCGCCGGCCCGCTCGGCCGGTCAACTGGGTGTACTCCGATGGTGTGATTGGTGCGTGCTGCTCTCCGTTGAACTTGACCAGCTTTTCCAGCACCACGGTTCGCGCGGGCATGTTGATGCCCAGCGCCAACGTCTCAGTCGCGAAGACGGCCCGGACCAAACCAGCAGAGAACAACTCCTCCACAATTTCGCGGAAGAGCGGCAGCATTCCCGCGTGGTGCGCCGCGAACCCGCGGCTCAGACCTTCGGCGAACTCGGCGTACCCCAAGACCGCTAGGTCGCCCTGGCTGAGGCTGTCTGCCCGTTCAGCAGTGATCTGCCGGATGTGAGTGCTGACGTCGTCCGACACCAGCCGCGTGCCACGCGAGAGCAACTGACCAACTGCGGCATCGCACCCGGTCCTACTGAAGATGAAGGTGATCGCGGGCAGCAAACCGTCCCGATCCAGCGCCTCCACCACGTCCGCCCGAGAGGCTCCGTGGGCCGGCGGTCGCCCGTGACGCACCGGCTCATCGCTGCGACCACGCGAGTAAGCCGACTCCTCGCCAGCTGCTGCGCGTTTGCGGTCTCCACCACCGCCGGAGCGAGTCTTGCCACGCCTCCCTCGCGGGCCACCGTTGTCGCTGCGGCGCCAGCCAGCGGCTCGCTCGACGGAGGAGATGCGCTGTACCAGGTCCGGATTGACGCGGGTCATGCCGTGTTCCTGGCCGGGCACACTGCGCGGGCCTTGCACAAAGACATCAAACAGATCGGTACCGACCATCATGTGCTGCCACAACGGCACCGGCCGATGTTCGCTCACGATGACCTCGGTGTTGCCTCGGACCTCACGAAGCCAGTCACCGAACTCCTCGGCGTTGCTCACGGTCGCCGACAAGGAGACCACCTGAACGCTGTCCGCCAAATGGATGATGACCTCCTCCCAGACCGCGCCCCGGAAGCGATCGGCAAGGTAGTGCACTTCGTCCATCACGACGAAGCCCAGGCCGGACAGCGTGCTCGAACCCGAGTACATCATGTTGCGCAACACCTCGGTCGTCATCACGACGACCGGCGCTTCACCGTTGATCGAGGAGTCGCCGGTCAACAAGCCCACCTGGTCGGCCCCATGCCGTTGCACAAGGTCGTGGTACTTCTGGTTGCTCAGTGCCTTGATGGGCGTGGTGTAGAAGGCCTTGCGTCCGGTGCGCAGCGCAAGGTCCACTGCGAACTCACCCACGATCGTCTTGCCGGCCCCGGTGGGTGCGGCCACCAGCACACCCGATCCCGAAGCCACCGCATCGATCGCCGTCATCTGAAAGTCATCCAGCTCGAACCCGAGCCCGGCCGCGAACTCCCCCACCGGGGAGCGCTGGCGCCGTGCCCTTTCTTGTGCCGCCGCATACCGTTGGGCAGGTGAAGTTGGCTCGTCCCCAGGCATGTGAGCCAGGCTACGTCAGCCCGGTCTAGCTGTCGGGCACCAGCGGCAGCGGCCGGCAGCGGATGGCCTTCGTCATCTCCTCGATGCTGACCAGTCGAGATGGTGATTTGACCCCTGTTCGTGACCGCCGCAATGGTCGACCCTCTCGTCCATCGCGCCCACGTCATCGCACTCAAAGGCGCCTCCTACCGGCTGCGCGACTGTGGCTTGGAGACCCGCGTTCGGCGTCGACCCGGCGCCCGAAGGTCCCTGGATCAGGCCGACCAGCACCGGGATGAGCTCAATAGCAGGACGTCGGGGTACGTAGACCCAGCGTCTGCCATCCTCGGGGTCTCGGGCCCGGCCGTCGATGCCGCCGTCGCGGAGACGCTGGAGCCGCTCGGCGAGGGTGTTGGTGGCGATCGACTCTTCAGCGGCGAGGTCGGGCCTGCAGGCAGTGCTTCGGTCCTACGGAAGCGGTCACAGTCCTGTTCTCCGCCGGGGCGTGGGCCAGCCGGTGACAGCAGCACTGAGGAACTGATGTGGCAGGGGCCCGTCAGGTGTCCCACCCGGGATCGGTGTGCAGCTCCACATTCACCCAGAGCAACTCTCCGGGCTGGGCCAGCCCCTCAATCAGCTCCCTACGATGTGATCCCCCCACATTCCGAGTCGACTGCCGGGGCCCCTGTGACTTCGGCTAGCCGGGTGAAGCCCCCTCACATGCCGCATGGCGTGTGCGCGATCCACGCGCTTGCCGACCTGCGTCTTTCCGCGATCGTGCTTCTCGAGCATGACCTGCCGGAAGCGTGCGACCCCGGACTTGGTGAAAGGATGCGGTAACGGTGCTCGTCGCTGATGGGCCTGCGCCCGTGGGGCGAGCGTCGTCCTCACAGCGGCACGGTCGGTGACGGACTCGGTGTCACCGCCCACTTTCGGGCAGACTCTCCACGTGTCCGAAGGCAGAGCCGCAGAGATCGCCTTGAACAGGGAGCTCTGGGCGATCGTGAACGAGCGCTTCACCAACGGCGCGGCCGAAAGCATGTGGGGCTTGTCGGAGGTGGTATGGGGCCTATTCGCCGTGCCCGAACGGGAACTCGGCGTCCTAGGCCACGTTCAGGGTAAGGACGTCCTGGAGCTCGCCTGCGGAACTGCGTACTTCGCGGCCTGGCTCGCGCGCGCAGGCGCCCGCCCGGTCGCGCTGGATTTCTCCGCTGAGCAGCTCGCAACCGCGCGGCACCTGCAAGCCCGGCTCGGGCCCACCTTCCCCCTGGTCCACGCGGATGCCGAGCAAGTCCCGTTAGCCAGCGGACTCTTTGACCTCGTGGTAAGCGAGCACGGTGTGGCTGCCTGGTGCGACCCTGAACGCTGGTTGCCCGAGGCCGCAAGGCTCTTGCGGCCGGGGGGACGCTTGGTCTTCTTGACGAACAGCAATCTCTCTACGCTGTGTGTCCCGGCCGATGGCGGGGTTGCTGGAGATCGGCTGCTTCGCGGTCAGCGGGAGGCCCGCCAAGTGCAATGGCCAGGCGGCGGCATCGAGTTCCATCCCTCGCACGGTGAGTGGGTGCGGCAACTGCGGAGTGCCGGTTTCATCATCGAGGCGATGCACGAGATCTACGCGCCGGAAGACGGCTTCGACCACCCCTTCTACGAAATCGTGTCCCCGGAGTGGGCGAACAAGTGGCCGGCCGAGGAGCTATGGGTAGCGGTCCGCCCCTAGCCGGGCCGACCGCAGCCGCATTCCCCGGCCGTCGGACAACGTGCGTCATGGCGCCGACCTAACGGCGCCCATAAGGGGCTCTGCTCGCGAGCACGCGGACCTGCCGTGGCTCGACCAAGTCAGCCAAGAGTAGGACACCTCGCTCCGCGCACTTCACGGGACTAATCTGGCCGCACCACGCTGCTCCGCCGAAAGGACACCTAGCCATGCGTAAGCGCACTGTGATCGCCGGCGTCGCCGGCCTGGCCGCAGTGGTGGCGACGGCCTCCCCCGCCTCCGCCATCAAGTACGGCGAGCCCGACGACGGGGAGCACCCCTACGTTGGGCTCATGCTCGCCTATACGTGGGAGGACCAGAACGAGGACGGGGAAAGGACCGACGACGAACTGCTTGCTGGCTGGCGGTGCACCGGCACCCGGATGGACGCCGACACCTTCCTGACAGCCGGCCACTGCACCTCTGGCGCCGACGCCGTGGCCATCTGGTACGGCGACGACCTGCAGGACGTCCGCTTCGCCAGGGAGTTTCTCACGTTCGCGGACGCCATCGACCAGGACGACCCACTGGATGCGGACGCCTGGAGCTACGACGCGATCTCGCACCCCGAGTACGACGACGCCGCCTTCTACCTGCACGACGTCGGTGTGGTCGACAACATGGTTCTGCCCGATGGGACCTCGTTTGACTCCTACGGTGAGCTGCCCGAGCAGGGTTACTGGGATGAGCAGATCGCGACGAGGAACAAGGAACGCGATTCCTTTACCACCGTTGGTTACGGCCTGCAGTGGAGCAGCAACGGTCTCGGCCGTCCTACCGAAGCGGACTGGCTCAAACTCAAGGCTGGCGGTGACCTCATCGGCTACCGGCAGTTCGGCGGCGGCAAAACCAACGAGGCCTACGTCGTGCTGACTAACAACGCAAACACGGGCGGTACGTGCTTCGGCGATTCAGGCGGTCCAACCTTCATCGAGGACACGAGAACCGTCGTGGCCGTCACTTCATTCGGCGTGAACAGCACGTGCGCCGGCACGAGCGGAGTATACCGCCTGGACACGGTAGACGACCTCGCCTGGCTCTCCCAATTCATCGGCTGACCGATCGAACTAGTGGTGGACCGTCCTTTGCATCCACGACGCCCCACCAGACTGCTGCGACTCGAGCGGCCTACCGTGCGGCCGCGGCGGCCGCCGCAGCCCGCTCCAACCACCGAGGCACCTCGCCGTAACGTTGGCTCGGCACGAGCTCGCCGGCAGCGCAACACTCGATCAGCTGGGTCATCCGGCGCTCCCGAGTGGAGGCCTGCTTGGCCGAGGTCACCCAGACGGTGCACACCTTGCGGTAGGTCGCGGTCGCTTCCTCCCAGAAGGCGGTGGCAGCGGCGGAGGCAGCCAACCGCGCGACGTACGAGTCGGGCAGCCTGGACTCCGGGTGCTCGTGGCTGTACGGCGCCACGTCGCGACGACGCTGCTCCCAGATCGCCAATCCGCTGGGCTGCATACGCCCCTCGGCACGCAACTTGTCCACGAGGTCCAGATTGACCTTGCTCCAGTGGGAGGTCTTCTTGCGAGGGCTCCAGCGCTGCCGCCGAGCATCCTCGTCGATGCGCTGTGCAACCGAGTCGATCCACCCCCAGCACAGGGCCTCGCATACCGCCTGGTCCCACGTCAGGCCACGATCGGCAACATGCTTCTTCTTCAAGCCCATCCACAGCTCGGTCTCGGTGCTGTGATGCAGAGCCAGCCACGCACCGAACTCCTCGGGGGTGTCAAAGAAGCGCGCCGGCCGCTCGGGCGTGCCGCCCATCCGACCCGGGATCTCCTCCGATGCCTGATCACCCGCCACCCCAACAGCCTGCCATTAGTCGCCGACATTCTCGATGCCGAACAAGCGCGTCATACCGCCACACCTCATCTGTCGACGGCCAGGGAGTGATCCCGGTTCGTCACTGACCTCCTAGCGATCGCGGGCTCGGCGCATGCCGGCAGGTGTTCAGTTGTGTCGGGTCCAACCGGAGGACGGTGACCTATGGTTGGTGTCTAACCCGCAGCCACGAGCTGGTCCAGCGCGTCGAGCCTGAGCGACGGTGTCGGTACGGCGGTTGGAACGCCGGAAACGCTTCCCCGAGGGCTGACTAGGGCTCGGCACGCGGTAGCCTGGTGCTGTAATCGCGCTGAACGCGTCTGACGCGTCGACCTTGTCGATGTCCGCTCGACCAGTTCGCGCCCTGGGACGTAGCCAGATTGAGGCTGCTTGGACGTCTATCGCCCCTTCGCGGGTGTGTCGCGGGGGTCGGTCCCTGCGCACGTGAATGACCGAACGCTCCGAGGAGGAGTCCGTGGCTCGAGGAGCCCAGCGTCAGAACGACGCACGCACGCGTACCCAGCGGCGACCCCGCCGGGACAACGACGGCCTCATCCCCGTGCTCGCCAAGACCGTCCGCGAGGTCGAGTCCGAGGTCCAGCGTGGTCGCTCGCTGCCGTCGATCCGGACCAAGTTTCAGGTGGTAGCGCTCCTCATGCGCGAGGAACGGGCCCGCGTCAAGGCGGACGAGACGCAGTCCGGGACCCGGCGCGCCGAGGAGCTGAAGCGCCTCGACGGCATCGCCACCATCCTCGCGACAACGGCCGCCCGCGACACCTCCCTACTGGGGCTGCTCGCCGATGACGCCGTCATTTCCGAGCGTGCGCGGTCGCTGCGCCGCGAGCTTCTCGAGGCGGCCGGCATCGAGGTCCCGGAAGAGCCTGCCGGGCAGTCCGAGCCGGCCGAGCCCACGGCGGCCGAGCAGCGCCGAGTGGTGCCCCGGTCGGTGGTCTCTCGCCAGCTCGCCAACCCCTTCCTCGAACCCGACTACTCCGCCGCCGCCGCTAAGCTCACCGCCAAGCCCCGTCGACTCCTCGGCTGGGAACTCATCGAGCCGCTGCTGAAGTCCTTCGAAGACGGCGGCGCGTTGTCGTGCATGGACCTGCCGGAGCCGGTCACCACCCGAGGGCCCGGTGGGCTGGAGCTCATGCCGCACCAGGGCAGGTTGGTCGCTGCCGCGGCCGCGGGACACCGGAGGTTCCTGCTCGCCGACGAACCCGGCCTGGGCAAGACGGCACAGGCGCTGCTCGCCGCCCAGGCGGCGCACGCCTACCCGTTGCTCGTCGTCGTGCCGAACGTCGTGAAGATGAACTGGGCGCGCGAGGCCACCCTATGGACGCCCAACCACCCCTCGACGGTGGTCCACGGCGACGGCGAGACGATCGACGGCTTCGCGGACATCATCATCGTCAACTACGAGGTGCTCGACCGGCACGTGGGCTGGCTCGGGGAACTGGGTCTGCGCGGGATGGTGGTCGACGAGGGGCACTACATCAAGAACAGGAAGTCGCAGCGGTCCAAGAACGTCCTACAGCTCTCCGAGCGCATTCGCGCGCGGACCGCCAACCCGCTGCTCATGACCCTCACCGGCACACCGCTGATCAACGACATCGAGGACTTCACGGCCATCTGGCAGTTCCTCGGCTGGGTCGACGAGACCAAGCCGGTCGGTGAACTGATGGCAGCGCTGGAGGAGATCGGCCTGACACCAGCCGACCGCGGCTTCTCCGCAGCCGCTCGCGCGGCCGTCATCGACTGCGGCATTGTCCGACGACGGAAGGTGGACGTGGTCGCCGACCTGCCTGCCCGCCGCGTGGCCGATGTCCTGGTCGAGATCGACGACGAGGCTGGGCGGTCCATTCGGGCCGCCGAGCAGGGCCTGGCTCGTCGCCTTCTTGCTCGCTATGAGCGGGTGCTGGAGGCACGGCCCGCCAACGGAGTCGTGGAGGACGTCGACCACGTCCTTGTTCGCCAGGTGGCCGCGTGGGAGCGGGCGAACAAAACGACCACGAAGTCGGACCAGAACGTGTTCACCATGGCGCGCCGCATCGGCCAGGCGAAGGCCGGCCTCGCGGCCGACTACGCCGCACAGCTCGCCCGCAGCGCCGGCAAAGTCGTCTTCTTCGCCAAACACATTGATGTCATGGACACCGCCGAGGCGATCTTCGCCCAGCGGGGCATCCGGTATGCCTCCATCCGCGGCGACCAGACGGCGTCGGCCCGGCAGAAACACATCGACGCATTCACCAACGACCCGGACGTCGCCGTTGTCGTGTGCTCATTGACCGCGGCCGGCGTCGGCGTCAACTTGCAGGTCGCCTCGAACATGGTGCTCGCGGAACTGTCGTGGACCGACGCCGAGCAAACCCAGGCCATCGACCGCATCCACCGCATTGGGCAGGAGGAGCCAGTCACGGCCTGGCGGATCATCGCCGCACAGACCCTCGACACGAGGATCGCCGAGCTCATCAACAGCAAGGCGGGACTGGTCGCTCGGACGCTCGACGGGACCGCCCAGGAGACCTCCGACTCCTCCGACGTGCAACTGGAGGCGCTCGTGATGCTTCTCGAGGGAGCGTTGGAAGAGCGGATCGGCAGGCAAGCTTCCTGACGCCGATGCGAATCCGCGAGGACGGCCGACAGCCAGGTGCAGGAGCACCCCGACCCACCTAGCCGCCACGCCACTCAGCGCCCGCCGAACCAATACTCATCTCACGCCCACCGTGAGTCGCTCAACTGGCCGTCGAACAGTAGTGCCTCACGTCCGGTGCTTTCGTGGACAAGGCCCACCTTTTGGTCACATGCCGAGCGCGCGGGTTGAAGTCGTAGACCTCAAGGGTGATGCGGTGCAGGCCCATCGGTCCGAGGCCGTACTGGATGATCAGTCGGGTGGCCTCGGTGCCCAGGCCACGGCCGCGGGCAACGTCCCCGATGAGCGTGCGAAACGCGCAGAAGCGGTTGCCCTCGTCCCAGTCGTTGAGGACTATCTGACCGACCAGGTCGCCACTTGCGTTGTCGATGACCCCAAGGCCGAGGTGCACGGTAGCCGTGGCCCAAGCCCCGTAGATCTCGCGTAGTTCGTCCAGGGACATGGCCTGCGCTTCTTCAGTGCTGCTACGGATCGAGCCGGTCAGACGTGCGATCTCGTGCTCCTCGCGGGTTAAGTGGCCAGTCGCGTCGGCATTGCCGGCCTGGATAGGCCGCAACGTCACGAGGTCACCGGCCAGGGTGGGCTTGTCAACGAACGGAGTGGTCACGCAGTGAGTGTCAGGATGATCAAGCCGGCCGCTACCGTAGGCCCCATGCTTCGACGCGTTGTGGCTCGCGCCTTCTGGTCGCTCAGCCGCTGGAGACTGGCCACTGCGCCCGCACCGGACCGGCCCACGGTGCTCCTCGGTGCACCGCACACCTCCAACTGGGACTTTGTCCTCATGCTGGGGATCACCTGGCGCTTGGACATGGACATCCGGTGGCTGGGCAAGCACAGCCTCTTCACAGGCTGGCGTGGCCCGCTGATGCGTGCCCTGGGTGGCATTCCCGTGGACCGGTCGAACGCGGGCCGTGTCGTTGACGAGGTAGTCGAGCGCGCACGGTTGGGCGAAGTCTTTGGCCTCGTGGTCACTCCGGATGGAACCCGTGGCGGGCACACCCACTGGAAGTCCGGCTTTTATCGCATCGCCCGACAGAGCGGGATGCCGGTCACGCTCGGCTATGTCGACCGCACCACGATGACGACAGGACTGGGCCCGACCCTGGAGATGACTGGAGATGTCACCGCTGACATGGACCACATCCGAGCGTTCTATGCCGACAAGGCGGGTTTCCGTCCGGACCTGCGCGTCGAGCCCCGGCTGCGAGAGGAGACTCGACCGGTCTGACGAACTCGCGAGGGACCTGTGTGGAAGGCGCGTCGGGACTTCGCCTTCACCGGGCGGTACGTCACGGGTGCAGCCGCCAAAGGGGCCGCCCCGCTATCCTCCGCCCAGGCCCTCACCCGAACGGCGAGGCCGCACGCTCCTCGGGCTCCCCGTCAATGACGATCTCGACCTGCTCGTTGTAGAAGCACACCAGACCCGTGATTCGCGGGTTCTCCGGCACGGGGTCGGGGTAGGACCACGCGATGTCACGGTGCGCCTCAGTGTCGCGTACCGACCAGTAGCGGGCCCATCCTTTGTAGGGGCAGGGTGTGTGTGTCTCGCTCTCTTCGAGCCGGTTCATCCGCACGTCGTCGTCGGGCAGGTAGTAGCGCGTCGGCAGATGCGTTTCGAAGAGCACCAGGGGCCGTCGGCTGTCAGCGAGCAGCTCACCGTCGACCCGCACCTGCACGTGCCGGGTGCTGGCGACCACGTCGACCCGCTTGTGCGGGTCGCGTGCGTGCGCGAAGAGCTCCTCGTCCTCCTCCAGCCAGGTGACGTCGTCGTCCCACCACGTAAAGGTCACCATGCCATCGAGCGCCGCGAAGTCCCCCTGCGGCGAATGGTACGTCCAGGCGCCCTCCTCGACTCGCCGACCATCGGCCTCCACGGCGTACAGGACCGACCCGTCGTCACGGCGACGGGGGTCGGTGAGCACCCCCTCCGCTATGTCCGACATCGGCACGTAGTAGGTGGGCAGCATCGGCGTCGGGCCATACTGCCGGTAGAGCAGGGCGCGTCTGGAGTCCGCGACGACCTGGTCGCCGACCTTGACCCGCACCCACCGCGGTGTCGGCTCGACCGCGGGGAAGTCGGGCGTGATGCCCAGGGCTCGGCCCATCTGCGTGGCGACCGCGAACTCGTCCAGGTGCATTGCATCGCCTCCTGGGACGACGGTACGCCCTGATCGCCGCCGCCGCCGTCGCCGTCGCTAAGTAGTTCACGATGTCGCGCTGCCAGATCTGGATCAGCCACCGGCAGCGTTGAACGTGACATCCTCGCGGTGGGTTGACTTGATGAGCTATTCGCCGGCCGTGGGCGCTGAGCGTGCGACGTCCGGCAGGTGCGTCATCGCCTGGGCGAAGGTGCGGCGCAGCGCCTGCTCCTGGACACGGTCGAGCAGGCCGGGCAGGCCCGGGCGCAGCGCCGCCTCGGTGGTCCCGCGCAGTCGGGTGCCGCCCGGGACCGGCTCGAACGCACGGTGGTTACGCAGGGGTGGGGCTCCGGGCTGCCGGGAGATGTAGGCGAACTCCCGGGGCGGGTCCCAGACCGTCATCTCCAGCTCAGAGGTCACGCTGCGGCCCAGGAACGTGTTCGTCATCCGTGCCCGACCCCCGACACCCTCCCACCCCTCATCCTTGCTCGAGGCGCGCATCCCGGGCAAGAACGAGGGCCAGTGGCGCGGGTCGGCCACGAACGCGAAAGCCTCCTGCTGCGGGAGTGAGACCACCGCTTCGTAGGTGAGGCGCACCGGTCGCCCGACCGGCCTGCGCGCAGCCTCGAGCGCCGCAGCAACCGCGTCGACCGGGGAGCCGGCGTGCGCCGGGCCGTGCCCGGGTATCAGCACATCCGCGTCCAGCCTGGAGAGGGTTTGCAGCGACGCCAACGCCTGTGCGTTGTCGTGGTTGAAGAACGACGGCAACAGCTGCGGGCCTGGTATGCGGGCCAGGGCATGCTCGGTCATCAACGCATCCCCCACCAGAAGCACACCACACTCGGGCAGCTGGAAGGCGGTGTGCCCAGAGGTGTGGCCCGGCGTCGGCACCGAGATGGGCCTGCCCGGTATGTCGAGCGCCCCGCTGGTGAACGTGTCCGCTCCACCGAGCCGCTCCACCCGAGCACCTTTCAACGACAGCACGTCGCGCACCCACACCGCCACATCCGGTCGCCATACCATCGACACCAACGTCGCGATCGAGACCTGCTCGATCGCTCGCCCGGTCGCGTTAGGCAGCTCCCGCTCGTGGACCAGCACCGGCTTGTGTTTCACGGCGCGGAAGTACTCCGCGTTCCCTAGATGATCCGGGTGCGCATGGGTCAGCACCACCGCCGCCACATCGGCTGGCGAGCGGCCGACCTTGGCCAGCGAGGCGATCACCCGGTCCCGGTCCCCCGGATAGCCGGTGTCGACCAACGTCACCTCGGCACCGTCGAGGACCAGCACCCACCCCACGTGCTTCGCCCGCGCCTGCCAAACACCCGGCGCCACCTCACGCATCTCGACATCCATGCGACCACCCCACGCCTCTGAATCAGGACACCCACCGTACTCCCGAGGGAAACGCAAGCCTGCCGAGCGCGGAAGTAAGCCAGGATCCCTTACCGCAGCGCCCACAGGGCGGGGTTATCGACCTCCGCTGTCAGGATGCGCGCTGCCTGGGCGGCGTCTCGGTATCCGAGTTTTCCTCGGTGTGCGTAGGCGCGGACAGCGAGCTCTCGCATACCGGTACGGGTCGCGAGTGACTCGAGGTCGTCGATCCATTGCATTGCTTCAGCCGGGTAGTGCTCGACAGCGAGCGCGCATAAGGCATCGAGGCAGTAGCCCTCCACCCAGAGGTAAGCGTCGGGCAGCCGAGTGCACCGCTGGCGGGCCTGGGTGATCCATTGCCGGGCCGTCGCCGTATCACCGCGGTGTGCGGCCACCAGGCCCAGCCCGCGAGCGGCGCCACCTTCCCAACACGGATCCCCCAGCTGCAGGGCCATCGCGTGTGCGTGCTCGTACGCGGTTGCAGCGGCATCCACCCTGCCGTCCAGCAGGTCGACATCGGCAAGCAATGTCTCGGGCAGCGGGAGGAAGGCGTTCCAGCGAAGAGCACGCGCGCAGGACAGCCCCGCGGTCAGGCACTCGCGTGCCCTCTCGAGCTCTCGTCGGAGCAAGTGCAACCTTCCGCTGAACGTCCACGCCCACGTCTCGATGTGACCGAACTGGCCCGCCTCTGCTAAGTGGCGTGCCTCGTCCAAGGTGTTGAGGGCCTCGCCGTAGCGACCCAGGTCCGTCAACGCCACGCCCCGTACAGCCAAAGCCCACGCACGCTCGGTATCATCCTCGTCGGCCAGTGACCCCGCCGTCTGTAGCCACCGCTGAGCGCGATCGTACCGACCCCGCAGCACCTCGACGTAGCCCAGTTCTCGGTGCGCCTGAGCTGCAGACTGTGGATCCCCGATGTCGTTGGCCACGCCGATGGCTTCGTGTAGAAAGCCAGCGGCCTCGCCGTCGCGCCCCCTGACGCTGTGGACCAGCGCCGAGCCGAGCGCGATGAGACTCTGAACCGCAAGGGGACCATCGTCGACCTCGTGCGCCTCGGCTACGGCTTGGCGCAGCAGGCCGATCGCGGCATCGACGGCTCCCGCGTGGAGGGCACCAACACCTGCTTCGAGGGCAGCCGTCGTGGCTGCCCTGGTCGCCGCTCGCTCCGGGAACGCCCGTTGTTGTCGCGGGGGGTTCGCCGCGTGCAGCACGGCCACAGCTGGGTCGGACCCGATCTCGCGCCGGAAGAGCGCGACGCACGCATCCCGCTGCGTCTCCGCCGCAGCTTGGTCACCACTCGCGACGTAAGCCCTGACGAGGATTTCTTGAGCGTCCTCATCGAAGGGGTTCGCGGCAACGAGTCGACTGGCGAGTTCCACGGCTTGAGTTCCGTCGCCGACAGACAGCCTCGCCCGCGCTGCCTCGCGGACCACGCCGTCAGCGGCTCCTGCCAGTCGTCTGCGGGTCGCCAGCAGCCAGACCTCCAGCCCGGGACAGCCGGCGAAGGTGCTGCCTTGCAAAAGATCTTGACCGAGATCGGGGACCTCGATTGCCTGCATCCAGGTGCCGGCCGTGAGCGCGTGAACATCAACGAAAGACCGAGGCGGCAAGCTAAGCACCACCGGCTCCCCGGCCACGCTCGACTCCGGCCCCAGGAGTTTACGGAGCTGGGCCAGATTCCAGCTCAGGGCGTTGAGGGGGTCATCTGCCTCGGGGAACAGCAGCTCGGCAAGCCACTGCCGGCTGGGGGCAGTCTCGGTGGTCAGGAGATAGGCCAGCAGTGCCCACACCTTGCGGCCTCGCGGCGGTGGCCGCGGACGTCCACCGCTCAAAACTCGCGGACGAGACCCCAGCAGGTGGATCGCCAGCTGCTGGGTCATGCGCTTATAGTGCCACCTTCGCCGTCATCACAGGCGGTGTCACAGACCACCGCTCCAGGCTCAGGTCAGTCAACGTTTGTTACTCAAGGAGGTTCGGACATGGTCACTATCAAGCATCGACGGCGCAGGCGGATCGGCTGGCCTGCGGTCTCGGCACGGCCCCCCCGTCAACCCCACCACTGTTCAGTTGCGTTGGGCGGGACCGGCGACGTCACCCCGGTGCCCGCTGCTGCCAGGTGCTCCGTGCGGGAGCTGTCATGAGCACGGTGTCGGAGGCGCTCGAGGCCGACCGGGCTTTGAAGGCCAAGCACCGCGCCGTGTGGGCGATGGGGAACTACCCTGCCGTAGCCGCAGAGATCATCCCGGACCTTGGGGCCCTGCTGGTTGAGGCATGCACGGTGGGACACGGCGACAGGGTGCTGGATGTTGGTGCCGGGTCGGGCAACGCCGCGATCCCTGCGGCGCTAGCCGGCGCTGAGGTGGTGGCTTGCGACCTCACGCCCGAGCTCCTCGAGCATGGACGCCGCCAGGCCGCAACTCGAGGCGCCGAAGTGGACTGGCGCGAGGCCGACGCCGAGGCGTTGCCATTCGCCGACGACGAGTTCGACAAGGTGCTCTCGTGCGTCGGGGTGATGTTCGCCCCGCACCACCAGGCCAGTGCGGACGAGCTGCTACGCGTCTGCCGCCCCGGCGGAACGATGGCCTTACTGAACTGGACGCCGGGGGGCTTCATCGGGGAGATGTTCGCGGCCATGAAGCCGTACGCCCCTGCACCACCACCCGGTGCGCAACCTCCACCACTGTGGGGCCGTGAGGACCACGTGCGAGAACTGCTCGGCGAACGGGTGAGCGAGGTGACCTTTACCCCCCACGTGGTCACGGTCGACCGCTTCAGGGCGCCGGAGGAATTCAGGGACTACTTCAAGGCCAACTACGGCCCCACCATCGCCATCTACCGGGCGATCGCCGGGGACCCGAGTCGGGTAGCGGAGCTCGACCACGACCTTGCCGAGCTCGCGCGCAGACACGACCGCGGCCAGGGCAGCCTCGTCATGGATTGGGAGTACTTGCTCTTTACCGGCCGCAAACGTGAGTGACGAGGGATACCACAAGGGGACCTCGCTTGCCCCTCCGGCGAACTGCCTGAACAGGGCTACTGGGATGAGCGGATCGCGATGCACCAGGGTGCTCGAGTCGCATCTGCGGTCGCTACCAGGCGGCCAACCCAACGGCCCCGCCGCCTACAACCCTAGATTCGACGTCGACGCGGCCTAGGCCAGGTTGCGCCCACTGCGCGAGCATCGGCACCGCGTCTGATCATGAGATGTTGCCAACCGAGGAGCCCGAGGGTACGACAACATCAAGGGCGTCTTTGACAATGTCGCAGCGCAGCGGCAAGGCGCCTACCGGGTCGCCATCGCCGTACGCGAGCAGGCTCGGGCCCTCGATCGCCACCGACCCGCACTGCACGATGTGCACCGCCGGGTGCTCCGCATGAGTTCCCGCGTAGACCCGTCGAAGCAGCCCAACAGCCGCTAGAGGGCCGACCTTGTCGATCATGACGACGTCCATCAAGCCGTCGGCGGGGTTGGCGGCCGGAGCGATCCTCATGCCACCACCGAAGATCGGCAGATTACAGACGGTCAGCACCAGCGCCGAGTGTTCGCTGGCTCGGCCGTCGATCCTCAGCTGGTAGTCGGCGGCGCGCAGCCGCGGAATCTCGGCCAGTGCTGCCACGGCATACCTGGCGCCGCCCAACACGGCTGGGACACGCTGCGAGCGGGCAGCGATTCGAGCATCGAGCGCAGCTGGCAACGAGCCGACAATGTATGTGGCGCTGCCGTCTTGGGTGAAGCCGGGGCGCGCGCGGATGAGGTCAATTCTCCGGCGGTGACCGGCGGCAGCCACGGTGATGGCCTGTGCGTGCTGGGTCGGAACGCCTAGTGACCGCGCTGTGTCGTTGCCACTGCCGGCGGGGACGATCGCTATCGCAGTGCCGCTTCGTGCGCAGGCCTGGGCAGCAATGCGCACCACGCCGTCTCCCCCGACCACCACCAGGACGTCGACCGCATCGTCGACCGCCTGTTGGGCGCCCGCGCGTGCCTCGGGGACGTTGCAGGCTGCGAGCTCGACGATGGTATGCCCGTGGTTGCGCAGCGCCGCCCCGACCCGGGCGACCAGTGAGGCGTTGCCTCGACGGCCAGAACGTTGGCCGTGCAACACCGCATACCTCACAACGCACTGGCCTCGTCATCGGCGGTGGAGAGCCACCCGGGGTCTTTGCGCCGTCGACGCCGTTCGTTGATGGTCGCTACGGCGACGGCGCACCAGTAGAGGGCGAACATCGGCAGGGCTAGGGCGAACATTGTCGTGATCTCGGGGTCGGGTGTGGCCAACGCCGAGAAGATCAGGATGCCCAACAGCGCGAACCGCCAGCCGGCGCGCATGCTCTTGACCGGAAACAGTCCGAGGCTGTTGAGGCCGACCATGAAGACTGGCAAGAGGAACGCCACACCGAAGGCCACCACAAAGTAGATCACGAAGTTCAGGTAGCGCACCGCGTCCAACACCCCACCGGCATCATCCGGAAGGAAGGACAGCAGGATGCCCGCCGTGCGGGGCAACGCCCAGGATGCAAGGGCAGCCCCGGCGAAGAACAACGGGACGGAGGCGAGGAAAAACCAGATCGCTAGCCGGCGCTCGCGCTTCTTCAAACCGGGAAGCATGAAAGCCCAGATCTGCCAGATCCATACTGGGCTGGCGAGCACCACGCCGACCAGCATGGAGACGCGGAGCTGCAGGGAGAACGGCTGAGTAATGGTGGCGGCAAAGTTGGGGATGACCAACGGCGTGCCATCATCGGTCGTGACGTTCGAGACGGGGTCGAGGATCACCTTGATGATGTCCTGGTAGTAGATCCAACCAAAGACCGAGCACGCGATGATCGCTACGATGGCCACAATCAGGCGGTTGCGAAACTCCCTGAAGTGGCCTGACAGCGACATCCGGCCCTCGGGATCTCGCGAGTCTCGGCGACGAAGAACCATGGTCGAGTTACCGGGTCAAGATGGTGCGCAGCATCTCGTGTTCAACTGCGGCGCTCGTCACTGGGCTGATCGGAGTCTGCGTGGTGGGTATCAGCGTCTGGGTCTTCGTGACGTTGCTGATGGGGCGAATCAGTGACCCCTTCACGGGCTGGTGCAGGGCTGGACTTCGTGTCGGCTTCGCGACGGCTCTCACCGTCCACCGTGTCCCGGCTCGCGGCACTCTTGCTGTCCGAGGACATCTGCTCAACTTCGGACTTGAAGATTCGCATGGAGCGCCCCATGCTCCGCGCCACGTCCGGCAGCCGCTTCCAGCCGATCAGAATCACGATCGCGAGGATGATGACGACCCATTGCCAGCCTTGAACGTTGCGTAGCACTGCTGCATCCTCTCGACGTGACCGGCAGGCTTGCCCCGCCGCCGTAGCAGATATCCGTCGTCTGCCGCTGACAGTCTACGCCGGTCGGCCGGCGTCGCCGCGTAGCGCCGAAGCTGCTCCGTCTCGTACCATCGCGATCACGTATTCGGGGGCGATGACCCGTGCACTGCCACCAAGCCGCCAGACCAATCGCACCAGCCATCGGGGGTCGGCCGCCCTCAGCTTGACTTCCAGCGTGCCATCGTTCAGTTCAGCTGTGGACTCGACCGGGAACTGCTCGGCGACCCAGGCGGCCGACGGGTCCACCTGCACGGTGATCAGCATGTCCGTGTCCTTGCCGGCGAAGACTCCTGGCCCGATCGGACGCGGACTTGCCTGCGGCGGTGGCGTTCCGTCGATGTCGAGAACCTGGAGGCTCTCAATACGGTCCAGCCTGAAGAGGCGGACGTCACGGGCTCGATGGCACCACCCTTCCATGTACCAGCGGCCGTCGACGCTGAGCACCCGCATCGGGTCCACGTCGCGCTCGGTGGCTTCGTCACGGGAGGCCACCACATAGCGGAGATGAACCCGACGTGAGGTGCTCAGCGCCGCCCTGACCTGGGTCAGGCGCTGCTGCTGTCCCTCGTCGCTGTCGATCGTCACGCTCAGGCTGTGAGCGGCTCCCGGGCTCACCGCCCCGCCGGCGGCTGCTTCAAGCTTGGCCAGCGCGCGCTCGATGGCGTCTGCCTCACCCGCCCCCGGCGAGGCTGCTAGCGTGCGCAGCGCCACGATCAGGGCGAGTGCCTCATCGCGTCCCAGTCGCAGAGGGTGCGAAATGGTCTCGGCATTGCCGACGTAGACTTTCCCACCCTCCCAGGATGCCTCGATCAGGTCATCAGGCAGGTGGCCCGGTGTGCCGCAGACAAACAGAAGCTGCAGGTCATCCACGATCTGTTCGGGGCTGACACCGAACGTCCGAGCGGCCTCGGCAATGTCGATGCCTTGATGACGCATCAGCCAGGGCACCATGGTCAGCAAACGTTCCAACCGGTCGGTGGCCGACTCGAACGTCACCATCGGGCACCGCCGTGCGTCCCCGCCGGAGGGTGCGCCTGCAGCACCGCAGTCAGCCTGGCTCGGACGGCGTCGGAGACCTCGACAGGCTCGATCACCTCGACGTCCGGACCGGCCGCAGTGATGTGCGCGATCAGCGACTGCGGCGCAATATCGGTGAAAGTTGCCATGTCCCACTCGCCCAGTTCGTGCTCACCCTCGGTGATGCTGGAAGCACGATGCCGGAGGCTGTATGCCGTCCCTGGCCGCACTCGCAGCCGGGTGACCATGTCGCTGTTGTCGTCGGAGCGAGGTTGGTCAAAAGCGTCCGTGATCATGGCGCGCGGGTCGTGCCCTTGCGGCACCACATACCTGGTGGCTTTCGTGGCTCGGTCAACGCTGACCCCAGAGGTGATCCGGTCCAGCCGGAAGACGCGAGGAGCGTCGCGGCCGAGGTCGTGCCCGGTCACGTACCAGCGGCCATGCCAGTTGGTCAGAGCCCACGGCTGGAGGTGTCGCTGCTCCGCAACCCCGGCCCTGCTGGCTCGATACTCGAACCGAATGGCACGCCCAGCGATGGTGGCCGTCCGCACCTCTTCGAACGCAGGCTCGGTGGTATGCAGCAGTGGTTCAACGCCCGCCACCGACGCCTCGTCGGCCTCGATGCCCACCACCTGCAGCTTGCGCATCGCCTGAGCAGCCGGTCCGGCCAGGCTGGCCTGAGACCAGGCCCGGCTCGCCATACCGATGACAGCCACTTCGTCCGCGGCGAACTCGATCTCGGGCAGCTGATACTCGCGACGATCAATCCGGTAACCGGCCTCATCGTCGAAGAACGGGTCGATCTCCTCGGTGCGCAGCGGGATGCCCAGTGTGCGCAGCTCTTCCTTGTCCCGCTCGAACATTCGGTCGAAGGCCTCGTCACCGCTGGCCTGATACTGCGGCACGGCCGCTCGAATACGGGCCTTGCTCAGCGGCGTTTTGGTGTAGAGCAGCGCTATGACCAGGTTCAGCAAGCGTTCGGTCTTGGCTGCGGCTGGACTCGATCGCGTCTGCGGGGTGGCTGGCACGGACCGAACGCTACTGCAGATGCGTGGCCGCCGTAGTTAGCGAACGTCCATCAGGTCGACAACGAAGATCAAGGTCTCGCCACCGGCTATCGCCGCGCCTGCGCCCCGGTCCCCGTAGCCGAGGTGCGGCGGAACCACGATGCGGCGACGGCCACCGACACGCATCCCGAGCAACCCTTGGTCCCAGCCTTGGATGACTTGGCCCACCCCGACAGTGAAGTCGAGGGTGGAGCCGCGGTTCCACGAGGCGTCGAACTCTTCGCCAGTGGACCAGGAGACCCCGACGTAGTGTGCCGAAATGCCACGTCCAGCGGTTGCTTCGGTGCCTTCGCCGACGACGATGTCCTCGATCTGCAACTCGTTGGGTGGCTCTTCCCCGGGGAAGTCGATCTCCGGCTTGGTCAGTTCACTCATCTGGTCTGCCTTCCGATGGAGGGGTCAGTCGGGTCTAGTTTGCGCCGAGGATGTCGATGACGAACACCAAAGACTCCCCCGCGAGATCGTTGACCGGCTGGCCTTCCTCGGTATCGCCTTCTTCGCCGTAGGCCATGTCCGGCGGGATGACCAGCAGCACGCGCGAGCCCACTGTCTGCCCGACCAGTCCCTCGTCCCACCCTGGGATGACAGATCCTGCGCCAATGACCGTGCTGAAAGGTTGGTCGTTGGTGTAGGAGGAGTCGAACTGCTCGCCGTCGGAGAACTTGACGCCGGTGTAGTGCACCTTGACGTTCTGGTTTGCCTCTACTTCGGGCCCGTTCCCCTTGATCAAGGGCTGCACGATGAGCTCGCTGGGCTCCTCGGCGTCACCGATCGTGATGTCAGCGGGGTTGGTGCCATCGGCCTCGACTGTGGGGAGCCCGTCTTGCGGCTCGACCTCTTCGCCTTCGGCGCTGGTCAACGGCTCGCTGGCGGAGAGGACCTCGACATAGAAGACCACCGTGTCGTCTGCTCCGATGCCCAGGTTGGCGTTGCCCGTCTCACCAAAGCCTTCGGCCGGAGGCATTGCCAACAGATAGGAGCCACCCACCGACTGCTCGGGCAGCGACTCGGAGAATGCGGCCAACAACTGCGTGTTGGTCAGATCCATGACGACAGACTCTTCGGTGGGGAAGGTTGACAACAACTCTTCTCCGGTCGTGCCGTTGACGAGCAGATAACGCACCTCGACCTCTTGGCCCTCGGTGACTTGCTCGCCATCGCCTTCGGTCACCTGCTTGGTCACCGTGGTGGGCACAGTGAACGGCAGGTCTCCCTCGGCGAACGGTTGGCCGTCCAGCATGATGCTAGGAATGGAGACCTCGTCGTCGTTCTCCTCGAACTCCACACTTAGAGCGGACAGGTCAGGCGCCGGAGCGGAGGTCGCTGCGGCGTCGTCGGAGACCGCCGAGGTAGCAGCGCCGTCATCCGCCGAGGCGGTCACCGCCTCGCCGTCTGCCTCGGTGTCACCATCGGAACAAGCGGCCAGGAAGATGATCGGGGCAGCGGCCAAAGCTAGGAGCCGAAGACGAGGAGATCGCACGCAAAGTCCTTGAATGTGGGGGTCTTGAATGTGGGGGGTGGAGACGGCGTTAGCCTACAGGGCTGAGCCTGTGTGCGGGCTGAACGGGCGCGCCCGGATAGAGGCTAGGAGGTCGTCCACCCGGGCGTCCTGAGCTGCATACGGATCTTTCAACAGCACGGTCCGTCCCGCCGCGTCATTGAGCTTGAGGTGCACCCAGTCAACGCTGAAGTCCTGGCCCGTCTCTTGCGCTGCGCGCACAAAGTCACCTCTGAGCTTGGCTCGTGTCGTCTGCGGCGGAGTACTCACCGCCGAATGCACCTGGGCCGGCGAACACACCTCGACCGCTCCCCCACGACGTTGCACGATGTTGAACAGTCCCCGGTCCGGATGGATGTCGTGCCAGGCCAGGTCAAGCTGTTGCATCCGAGGGTCATCCCACTGCAGGTCGTGCTTGTCGGCATACCGAGTGAGCATCCTGTGCTTCATCACCCAGTCGATCTCCGTGTCGACGAGGTTCCATCGCCCGGTGGCCACCGCGCGCAGCGTGCGTTCCCACAGCTCCAGGGCCCAGGCATACCGCGGCTGGGTGGCCAGGCCGGCCCGCTCGGCATACCTGTTCACCCGCTCCAGAATCTCGGTCTGTAACTGGATCGCGGACAGCTGGCGACCGCTGTTCAACGCGACCTGCAACGAGCCGGTGGTGTCCCTGCTGATGTCACGAATGGCTCGAATCGGATTCTGTAGCGTCAGGTCGGGCTGAACCGTGCCCTCCTCAATGCTCTTGAGCAGCAGGTCCGTCATCACCATCTTGAGCATCGTGGTGCTCTGGCTCATCGTTGAGTCACCCACGATCACGTGCAGCCGCCGATACTGCTCGGCGTCGGCGTGCGGCTCATCTCGGGTGTTGATGATGGGCCGCGAGCGAGTCGTCGCCGAGCTCAGCCCGTCCCAGATGTGATCGGCCCGCTGCGAAACTTGGTATGTCGCTCGCTCGCCGACAACCTGAAGGCGGCCGGCGCCGGTGACGATCTGACGCGTGATCAGGAAGGGGATCAACGTGTCGGTCAACCGACTGAGCTGGCCCCGGCGTCGCACGAGGTAGTTCTCGTGGCAGCCGTAGGAGTTGCCACGAGAGTCGACGTTGTTCTTCAGGACGAAGACGCGAGCCTCGATGCCCTCCTCGGCCATCCGCTTCTCGGCGTCGACCGCCAGGTCATGCACGATCAGTTCACCAGCCTTGTCCTGGGCGATCAGGTCTGCGAAGGAGTCGCACTCCGCCGTCGCGTACTCGGGGTGTGAGCCCACATCCAGATACAGCCGAGAACCGTTGACCAAGAAGACGTTGCTGGAGCGACCCCAGCTGACGACCTTGCGGAACAGGTAACGAGCCACTTCGTCGCTGGACAGCCGCCGCTCCCCCGGGAAGGCACAGGTCACCCCGAACTCGGTCTCGATCCCGAATATTCGCCGTTCCATACCCTCAAGCCTAGGGGGCAGGCCTGAGCGGAAGTGCGCTTAGGTGTAGCCACCTCGAGGCTGGTGCTGCTAGGCAGCCTCACGTCTGGCTCGGTCAGCGTGATCCATCGTGCGCGTCAACCTCGAGGTCCAGCACCTCGGCTAGCGCGGAGCCCTCCAACCGACGAAAAGACCGACGGGGGCGACGACGGTCCAACACCGCGACCTCGAACCGGTCCGTGGACGAGACATGGTCATCTCGGTCATCGGCGACATCACGCAACAGCTCGGTGCACAGGCTCAACACCTCCGGCAAGGCAGCGGCACTCCAGCGGTCTGTCAGGGCCTGCGTCAGTGCATCCGATCGGTGGCCCATCGCCACGAAACCTGGTTCGTCACTGACCGATCCGTCGTAGGTCAGGCGAAACAGTTGATCGTCACTGGCCGTGGCGCCTACCTGCGCCACGGTGATCTCGATCTCGTAGGGCTTGGACTCCTGGGTGAACACGGTGCCCAGGGTCTGTGCGTAGGCATTGGCGAGACCACGAGCGGTGACGTCTGTGCGGTCGTAGGAGAAGCCGCGCAGATCGGCATACCGAATGCCGGCTACGCGCAGATTCTCGAACTCGTTGTACTTGCCCACGGCGGCGAAGCCGATCCGGTCATAGATCTCAGAGATCTTGTGCAGGCTACGCGAGGGGTTCTGGGCCACGAATGCTATTCCGTCGGCGTAGGAGGCCGCGATCACCGACCGTCCGCGGGCGATGCCCTGCCGGGCATAGTCGGCCCGATCCTTCATCAGCTGCTCGGGCGAGACGTACATACCGAAGGTCATCGGGCACCCCCGGGGTTGCCGTCGCGGGCAGCGACGACCTCCCGGACCACCTGCTCGGCCTGATCCTCGGCCACAAACTGCACACCGGCGGCTGAGAGCACCGCCAAGGTCGGCCAGATGCGCCGACTCAGGTCTGGCCCGCCGGTGGCCGAGTCGTCGTCGGCGGCGTCATACAGCGCTTCCACCGCAACGCTCAACGCTCGCTCGCTGCTCAGCTCTGGCTGCCACAGCTTCTTCAGGGCTCCCCGCGCGAAGACCGACCCGGAGCCGATGCTGTGATGCCCATGCTCCTCGTAGCTGCCACCGGTCACGTCGTAGGAGAAGATGCGGCCCGTATCGGTGGCTGGATCGAAACCGGCCAGCAACGGCAGGACGCTGAGCCCGTTGAAGGCGTTGCCCAAGTTGCCGCGAATCATGCTGGCGAGTCGGTTGGCTTTGCCCTCCAAGGACAAGCTGGCGCCTTCGACCTTCTCGTAGTGTTCCAGCTCGACCTGGAGCAACTTCACGATCTCGATCGCGATGCCTGCCGACCCGGCAATTCCCACCGCACAATAGTCATCAGGGGCGTAGACCTTCTGCATGTCGCGACGGGCGATGGTAGCCCCCATCGTGGCGCGCCTATCCCCCGCGACGACGACCCCGCCGGCGAATGTCAGCGCGACGATCGTGGTGCCGTGCGGCGGACTGATCGGTGCGCCGCCGATACTATCTGGCCCCCTGGTCAATCCACCGGGCAGTGAGTGCGGCGCGTGCGCGGTGAGAAACTCCACGAACGAACTCCCGCCGACGTCAAGGAACGCTGCTGGGAGTCGGCCTTGCCCTGTGCCCGGGCGACCGGAGGCAGTCATTGCTATTGGCCACCTTTTTGGACAAATGAGTGCACGAAGTCCTGGGCGTTGGTCTCCAGCACGCTGTCGATCTCGTCCAACAACGAGTCAGTCTCTTCGTCCTTGGCCGTTGCCGAACCACTGGCTGGGCGGGGCGGATCGGCGGGAGGTTCCGGATCGGGTTCCTCCGTGGTGCCATGTCGGCGCTGCTCGCGGTCAGCCATCTGTCTCCACCCTCCGGGTTGTGCGGCAACTCGCGGTGTTGCCCCAAGCACCAATCGTATCCGTAGCCTCAGAGCTGGCTTGCCGTACTGCGCGCCTTCAGCGAGTCGAGGAAGTCATCCACGCTCGCAGCATCGGCGAAGAGGTGAGCGCTGAGCTCACGGCTGGCTTGCAACGGCTCGGGCAGCGAGATCCGGGCCACCGGACGATCAGGGCGCGAGAACAGCACCGAATCCCAGGAAGCCGCCCTGATGCTGCTGCCGAAGCGGCGGATGCACTCACCCCGAAACCATGCGCGGGTATCCACCGGGGCAGCCGTCACCGCCCGGTTCACTGCCGCGGAGTCCACCAGGGTGTTGAACCGTCCCGCTGCTCGCAACCGCACCCCCAGTCCGCGCGCAGGGTCGACGTCGCTGTACTGAATGTCGATCAGTGCCATTCGCGCGTTGTCCCAGGTGAGCCCATCGCGGTCCCGGTAGGCTTGCAACAGCTTGTGCTTTGCGACCCAGTCCACTCGATCCGCAGTCAGCATCGGGTCGACCCGCAGATCGGTGAGCACGTCCTGCCAGTGACCGAGGACGAGTTCAGTCTCGGTGTCCATCTCGAAGCCGTCGTGCCCCTGCTCGTATGCCGACAGTGCGGCGTGTAGGTACATCTCGAGGAGGTCCAGTCCGCTGTACTGGTGGCCGTCCTCATCGCCCGCCGTGGCGCGCAAACCGAGGTCCCGGGAGAAGGACCGGGTGGCAGCCACGGGGCGGCACAGCACGACATCGGGCGCCAAGCCGTGCTCGATCAACCGCAGGACGAGGCTGGTGCTGCCCAGTTTGAGCAGGCCTCCGACGTCGGCCACGGTGGCGTCGCCGCTGATCAGGTGTAGCCGGCGGTACTTGGTCGCGGTGGCATGCGGCTCGTCACGCGTATTCACCAGTGGCCGGCGCAGGGTTGTTTCCAGTCCCACCTCAGTCTCGATGTAGTCCGCTCTGGCCGAGATCTGGTAGCCAACGCCGCGGGATGTCTCGCCCAGCCCCACCCGGCCCGCGCCGCAGATCAGTGGCCGGGCAGCCAGAAACGGCAACAGTCCCGCCACGATCTGCTCGAAGGGCACTCGCCGGTCGATGAGGTAGTTGTCGTGCGTCCCGTAGGAGGCACCCTTGCCGTCGACGTTGTTCTTATAGAGGCGCACCCCGCCGGGGGCCAGCTGTGAGCCTGCTACTTTCGAGGCCGCTGCGGCGGCCCGCGCCATGACTACCTCGCCGGCCCGGTCGTAGAGCACGGCGTCTAGCGGACCGGTGACCTCCGGTGACGAATACTCTGGGTGGGCATGGTCGACGTACAGCCGGGCACCGTTGGACAAGACCGAGTTGGCCAAGGTCGGGTCGTCGGTGTCCGTGAGCTGACTGGCCTCGGCCAGCTCACGTGGTAGGTGGTACCCCCGGGCATCTTGCAGCGGGGTCTCCTCGGCATAGTCCCAGCCGCCGCTGCGCGGCAGCGCTGCCAGCGGCCCGGCGCTGTCGGCATACGCCCGCACCACCAGCCCGGACAAGAAGATGGGGTCCGGGTGCTGGTGACTCGGTGCCGTGATGCCGTACTCCGTCTCGACCCCCATCACCCGACGCGCCGACATCAGTGCCGATTCACAAGTATTGACCAGGGGTGCCGCGGTCCAGGGTCCTGCCGGGCTCGACGCCGTCCTTGCCAGCGACGAGGGTCCGGATGTAGACGATGCGTTCGCCCTTCTTGCCCGAGATCCGTGCCCAGTCGTCCGGGTTCGTGGTGTTCGGCAGGTCTTCGTTCTCCTTGAACTCATCCAGGCACGCAGCCATCAGGTGTTCTACCCGCAACCCATGCGACTCATTGACCAACAGGTCTTTGATCGCTCGCTTCTTCGCGCGGTCCACGATGTTGTTGATCATCGCGCCGGAGTTGAAGTCCTTGAAGTACAGCGTCTCCTTGTCGCCTCCGGCGTAGGTGACTTCGAGAAACTTGTTCTGCTCGATCGGGGCGTACATCCGCTCCACGCTCGCGGCGATCATTGCTTCCAGGGTGGCGTCTCGGTCACCGTGATGGGCGGCAAGGTCCTCCGCGTGCAACGGCACGTTCCCGGTCAGGTACTTGGAGAAGATGTCGTGAGCGCTCTCGGCATCGGGACGCTCGATCTTGATCTTCACGTCCAGCCGCCCGGGTCGCAGGATAGCCGGGTCGATCATGTCCTCGCGGTTGGAGGCGCCGATCACCACCACATTGTCGAGACGCTCGACACCGTCGATCTCAGCCAGTAGCTGAGGCACGATCGTGGTCTCGACGTCGGAGGAGACTCCGGAGCCTCGGGTGCGGAACAGGGACTCCATCTCATCGAAGAACACGACGACCGGTGTGCCATCGCTGGACTTCTCCCGGGCCCGCTGGAAGATCAGGCGGATGTGCCGCTCCGTCTCCCCCACATACTTGTTCAGCAGTTCCGGGCCCTTGATGTTGAGGAAGTAGCTCTGCGGACTGGACCGGCCCTGTTGCTGGGCGACCTTGCGAGCCAGCGAGGCGGCGACCGCCTTGGCAATCAGGGTTTTGCCGCACCCCGGCGGACCGTAGAGCAACACCCCTTTGGGCGGACGCAGTTGGTGCTCCGCGTACAGGTCCCGGTGCAGGAACGGCAGCTCGACAGCGTCTTGTATTTGCTCGATCTGGCCGCTCAGGCCACCGATATCGGCATAGGAGATGTCCGGCACCTCCTCCAAGACCAAAGCATTGACCTCGGGCTGGGCGATACGTTCGTAGACGAAACCGTTGCGGGTATCCATCAGCAGCGCATCTCCGGCCCGCACCTGCACGTCCAGCAACGAGCCGGCCCGACGGCATACCCGCTCGTCTTCGCCGCGCAGCAGCACGAGGACCCGAGAATCGTCGAGTGTCTCCTTGACGGTGACCACCTCACCGATCTGCTCGAACGAGGCGACGCCGACGATGGTCGAGGACTCGTTGAGCAGGACCTCGCGGCCCGGCGTCAGGTCCGCCTGCGGCACATCGCTGAAGGCCCCTACTCGAACCTTACGGCCCTGCGCCAGCACGTCGAACAACGTCGCGACGCTTTCGGCCTGCTCTTCGCCAGCCGTCGTGGCCTCATGGCGCGCAAGCACCACCCCGAAGCTCAGCGGGGGCATCGCTGCCCGGTCCAGGTCCTCTCGCAGGGCTACCAGACGGGTCTTCGCGCTCGCCAGGGTGGCGGCGAGCTCCTCGTTGCGAGCACCCATCCCGCTCAGGCGCCGCTGCAGCATCGAGACTTGACGCTCCAACTCACGCACCTGTGCTTCAGTCATGCTTCTACGCTACCTGTGCTTCACAACCCTTCGGCACCAGGTGTCGGTGCAGACGTGTCCTCACCTGGGTCGTCGTCATCGCTCGGGCCGACCAAAGGACTTGTCGACGCGGAGTCGGCGCTGTTGGCCGTTGCAGTTTCCGCCGCCGCGACCACCCTGCGCCTGGTCCGGCGGACCCGTTTGTCGGAGATGGGTCGCTCACCCACATCGGCTCCGCTCCACTCCCCCTGATCGGCGACGTGTTCCTGGTAGTCGGGCCCGTAGGCTCCCGGTGCCGGGCGACGTTTGCGTTCGGGGGTGGCGGTGTCGGGAGCCAACGCACGCATCGAGATCAAGAAGCCGGTGTGACCGTGCATCCGATGCTCCGGGCGCACGGCCAAACCCTCTAGGTGCCACCCCCGTACGATCGACTCCCAGGCCACCGGCTCGGTGAACCTGCCCTGCTCGCGCGCCGTCTCGGCGACTCGGGACAGCTGTGTTGCAGTAGCGACATAGCTGATCAGCAGGCCTCCGGGAGCCAGTGCATCAGCGACCACGGGCAAGCATTCCCAGGGGGCCAACATGTCCAGCACGACCCGGTCGACGCTGCGGGCGCTGACGGTCTCGGGCAGGCTGGTGACGAGGTCGCCGACGGTGATCCGCCACGCCGGGTGATCGCCGCCGAAGAACACGCGACCGTTGGCAGCCGCGATGTCGGCGAAATCGGCTCGTCGTTCAAAGGAGTACAGCTGGCCGGCATCTCCGACGGCACGCAACAACGACAAGCTCAATGCCCCTGAGCCGACTCCTGCCTCGACCACCCGCGCGCCCGGAAAGATGTCGGCCATCGTCACGATCTGCCCCGCATCCTTCGGATAGATCACCTGAGCGCCTCGGGGCATCGACATCACGTAGTCACTGAGCAGCGGCCGCAAGGCGAGGTAGTCGGCGCCGGAGGTATGGGCGATGACGGTGCCGTCGGGCGCCCCGATCAGGTCGTCGTGAACGATGTGGCCTCGGTGAGTGTGAAACTGCTTGCCGGCTTCCAGCGTGATCGTGTGCTGTCGACCTCGAGGGTCGGTGAGCTGGACAGGCTCGCCGACCCGGAACGGGCCGCGACGTTGGGCAGCGCCGGTGGGTTGTGGGCGGGCTTCGTCGTCAGGCACAGGGTGAGTGTAGGGGCCGGCCTACAGGTCAGCGGCAAAAACGACAGCGGGCACTTGGCCGTTGGGCAGCCGAATCGCCACGACCGGAGAGCGAGCTTCTTGCATCGCACTCACCACGCCGGTCACCGGTGCGTCCGGATGTGAGTCCACCACCCAGCCCAGCGGTTGCGCCAACGAGACCGCCGAGACCGGCGTATGACCGTCCCCATTGGCGCGAACTGCCTGGAGCGCATCGAAATCGACCATGGCGCTGGGAACGCCGTCGGGCCCTGTCACCACCCACAAGGCGGAGTCCGTCCACGCCACGTCAGCCACACTGGCCTGCTCTGGAACCTGGCGCACCATCCGCCATACCGAACCGATCGTTGTCCGTTCGAACCGGCGCGACGCTCTGCCGACCCGCACGGCGCGGGTTGCCCCACTCCACAAGAAGAAGCAGATCAAACCAACCCAGATCAGTTGGGAGACATCGAGCGTTCCGCCGGATAACAGCGGTATCCCCACGGCCCACCACAGCAGGCCAAGCACCAGCAGCCGCCCGCACCAACCGGCCACCAGAGAGCCCATTCCGCGACTGCCACTGGTCTTCCAGACCAACGCCTCCAGCAGAAAGCCGCCATCGAGCGGCAACGCCGGCAGGAGGTTGAACGCGCCGACAAAGACGTTCGCCGTGGTGAAGGCGGTCAGCAACAGCCACAGTAGGCCTCGGTCGAGACCCAGAACCGCCAGCCACCCCACCGCTGCCAGTGCCAGGTTGGCCAACGGCCCGGCGACGGCAACGAGCGCCGAGGCTCCCGGCCGGGAAGTGTCGCCGTGGTAGGCGGTGTGCCCTCCCCAGAAATCGGCCACGATGCGATCCACGGTGAAGTCGAGCCGCCGGGCGACCAGGGCGTGCGCGGCTTCGTGAACCAGCACCGAGAACAGCAACAACAGCGCGAAGGCTGCTGCGACGGCATACCCGCCAGCCCTGCCAACCCCGGGCAGAATACCGCTGATGAGCGGCCCGAAGAGCACCATGATGGCTACCGCCACGACAGCCCAGGACGCCCCCAAGTAGACCGGGATCCCCACCAGGGTGCCGACCTGCCAACGGGCGGGCCTTCGAGCGGGTGATGCCATACTCCTCAGCGTACGCAGTGCCCACAACGCACTGACCGGTCCGGGTCTGTTGTGAGCCGCCAGCCCCGTTGTCAGTGGGGCTTCGTAGAGTGCAGACCATGAGCCGAGCCCTGTCGCCGAGTCGCGCCGCCGACTTCATGCAGTGCCCCCTGCTCTACCGGTTCAGGGTGGTCGACAAGCTGCCGGAGCCGCCGAGTAGGGCTGCAGCGCGCGGCAGCCTGGTCCACGATGTGCTGGAACAGCTCTTTGACCTCCCTGCCCCTGAGCGCACGTCCGCGGCTGCATGCTCGTTGGTGCCGGCGAGCTGGGCAGCGATGATCGAGAAGGAGCCGGACCTGGCCTCACTCGTTGACGCCGAGGACACGCCCGATTCAGGGATGGAGGCGCTCTTCGCCGAAGCCCACAAGCTCATCGAACGGTGGTTCACCTTGGAGGACCCCACCAGGTTGGAGCCTGCAGAGCGAGAGCTGTACATCGAGACAGACATCGATGGGCTCACCCTCCGTGGATATGTGGACCGCCTGGATCAGGCCCCCGACGGCCGACTGAGAGTGGTGGACTACAAGACGGGACGGGCGCCCTCGGAGTTGTTCGAACGCAAGGCGCTTTTTCAGATGAAGTTCTACGCACTGGTCTTGTGGCGCACGCGGGGGGTGCTGCCCAGCGTCCTGCAGCTGGTCTACCTGCGCGACGGGCAAGTACTGCGCTACGAGCCGAGCGAGCACGACCTGGAGGCCACCCAGCGCAAGATCAAGGCGTTATGGTCGGCCATCGAGAGGGCGGCGACCACGGGAGACTGGCGGCCCAGCACCAGCCGGCTCTGCGACTGGTGTCACCACCAAGCGGTGTGCCCCGCTTTCGGCGGTACACCCCCGCCGCTGCCGGACGATGCTGCCAGTCGCGCGCTCGATCCCCGGCGCAGCGCGGACCTGGAGAGCGCTCAGGACGAGTCAGCAGCCACCCTCAGTTCGTGAACAACCGACGCAACCCTGCTAGCTCGACACCGTGCAGGGTGCTCGCGTGATGCGCCTGTGGTGCATCGTCGACGACCACCATGTGTGAGACGGCCAAGGTGTTCGCTCCGGCGGCAAGAGCCGAAGCGACTCCGGTCGGTGAGTCCTCTATCGCCAAGCAGTCCCGCGGCGCCACACCCAGCTGCTCGGCTGCCCGAAGGTAGGGCTCGGGGTGTGGCTTGCCGTTGGAGACCTGGTCTCCGGTCACCACGACGGTGAAGGTCTCTGGCGGCAGGGCGTCCAGCAACACTGCCGCCAGCGGTTGCCACGACATTGTCACCAAGGCCATCGGCACTCCGGCTTGGGAACACTCGGTGATGAGCTCCAAGGCGCCGGGGCGCCACGGGATGTCCTGACGGACCCGGGCCACGACCGAGGTCAACAGGGCGTCGACGATCTGGTCGGCACTTCCGCAGACTGGGGTGTCGGCTCGCAGCACCCGCGCCGTCTGCCGCAGGTCACTGCCGACGAGCCTCAAGGCCTGCTCAGCAGACCAGGTGCCCCCAGCCCGCTCGACCATCGCAGTTTCTGCTGCCATCCAGTACGGCTCGGTGTCGATGATCGTGCCGTCCATGTCCCACAGCACGGCCGCTGGGAGGTCAGGTGCCGACATGACAAGAGACTCTAGTGCCGACCCCCTAGGGTGGCTTCACAGGTCACAACGCAGGAGGCAATGAATGATCGAGTTGGCGCAGGTCCCGACGTTGACCGAGCCGATCGTGATCGCAGCTTTTGAGGGGTGGAACGACGCCGGTGAATGCGCAACCACGGTGGTCGAGCACCTCGCGACCGTGTGGGACGCCGACCTGGTTGCCGCCGTGGATCCCGAGGACTACTACGACTTCCAGGTCAACCGGCCCAAAATGACGACAGTGGACGGCACCAGATCTATCCACTGGCCAACGACCAGGGTGATGTTGGTCCGGCGCGACAACTCACCGCTAGGCCGGGACGTCATTCTCATCCTGGGGATCGAACCCTCGATCCGGTGGCGCTCCTACGCTTCGGAGATCTTGGCGTTCGCTCAGCACCACGAGGCGAGCATCCTGGTCACGTTGGGCGGACTTCTGGCCGACGTCCCGCATACCCGGCCCATCCCGGTGGCAGCCTCCTCGGAGGATGCGCAGATCCGCTCGCGAGGCGCGGACATCGAGCGCAGCACCTACGAGGGGCCGGCCGGCATTGTCGGGGTGATCAACGACCAAGCGCAACAGATCAAGCTCCCGACGTTGTCCTGTTGGGCGGCCGTCCCGCACTACGCTGGAGGCGCGCCATCGCCGAAGGCGTCCCTGGCCCTGCTCAATCGGCTCGAGGAGTTCCTGGGCTGTGTCGTCGACGACACCGAGCTGATCGAAGGAGCCAGGGCCTGGGAACGTGGCGTCGATGAGCTCGCTGCCTCCGATGGAGAGGTGGCTGAGTACGTCGAGTCGTTGGAGGAACAGCAGGACACGGCCGAGCTGCCTGAGGCCAGCGGCGACGCTATCGCCAAGGAGTTCGAGCGCTACCTGCGGCGCCGCGACGACGGTGGGCCGAAGACGGGCTAACCGGGGGCTAGCTGACGGCGTGCTCGAGCTGCTCGTGGGTGCTCACATGCTCCAAGAGCGGTATGCCGAGCAAAGCCTCCACCGCCCTCGGCACCAGCGGCGAACACGGACCGTTGGTGACGTGTCGCTGGGCCCAAGCATCGACCAAAGCCAGCGCCCTGGGAGCATCGAGATCATCGGCCAAAGCGGCCCGTAGGTCGGCGACGACACGCCGCTCGGCGTCGTCGGCCTCTCGCGCGGCATCGACCGTGTCGGCGGCGTGTTCCCATCTGCTCAGGCGCTCACCGGCGTGCGCCAGCATGGACCTCTCATAGGACCACTCCGTGCGGTAATGGTGGTCGAGCAGGACCAACCGGATGGCGCGTGGGTCAACCCCCTCGGCCCGCAGCGTCGACACCAACACCAGGTTCCCCTTGGACTTGCTCATCTTGGCCCCGTTCAGGCCAACCATCGCCTGATGCACGTAGACCTCGGCGAAGGGCCGACGCCCGGTCAGCGACACCGCCTGGACCGTGCTCATCTCGTGGTGCGGGAAGATCAGGTCTTCGCCACCACCTTGGATGGTGAACCCCATACCCAAGTAGCGCAGCGCAATCGTGGAGCACTCGATATGCCACCCGGGGCGGCCCGGCCCTGCTTCACCACCTGGCCAGGACGGTTCCCCTTCTCGCTGCGCGCGCCACAGCAACGGGTCGAGACTGTCTCGTTTGCCCTCCCGCTCAGGGTCCCCACCCCGCTCCGCGTACACGGCCAGCATGTCCTCGCGAGACCAGCCTGAGACATCGCCGAACTGAGGGTTCTGGGCCAGGTCGAGATAGACATCGCCACCGACGCGGTACGCCGCCCCGCTATCCAGCAGCTGCTCGACCGCGGAGACATCGTCCGGGATCCCCTCGACTGCGCCGATGTAATGCTGCGGCGGGATGACCCGCAACGCGTGCATGTCTGCGAAGAACAGGTCGATTTGCTCAGCGGCGAGGTCATGCCACGGCACGTCGTCCCGGGCGGCACGCTGCAGCAAGGGCTCGTCGATGTCGGTCACGTTCTGCACATAGGTGACCGAGAGCCCAGCGTCGCGAAGGACACGCACTGCCAGGTCAAAGGTCACGTAGGTCGCGGCATGCCCCAGGTGGGTGGCGTCATACGGAGTGATCCCGCAGACGTACAGCCCGGCCGTGCCGTTCTCGGGGTGGACCCGTTGCAACACGGCGGTGGGGGTGTCATACAGGTGCAGCGGGCCGCCGCTGCCCGGCAGCCGGGGCACCGGCGTAGCAGTCCAGGTCTTCACCGGTGAAGCGTATCTGCTCCTCTGCTCACCTTCGGTTGCCTCACGACCGGCGCTACCACAACGGCCACGGCAGGGGATAGCGACCGTGGGGCATATCAGGAAAGGTCCGGGTCTGCAGGAGACGGTCAGCTCGGGTCCGAAGCGCGGCTATCTCTCGACTGTTCAGCAACTGGCTCAACTCCTCCGGGCAAGCGCTCAGACACTCCTGCAGACGCTGCAGCCGAGTCACTTCGCGCCCCGGGAGCCGCTCGCCTGCCCAGCCCCACAGGACGGTGCGCAACTTGTGGTCGTGGTGCCCGATCAGTCCGTGGTCGAAGCCCCAGAGGCGCCCGGATGCATCCAAGGCGATGTGAGCTGCTTTACGGTCCGCGTTGTTGAGCACGACGTCGAGCACGGCAAGGGCGGCTAACTCTGGGTCGTCGCGGTGCACCACACTCAGCGGGGACCCGGCGCGATCGCTCGCTTCCAACACGGTTAACCAGCCCGGTGGCACGTCCTCGGGACGGACAACGTCCAGCAACCCGCTGGCCGGAGCCTCGGTAGGCTGGGCTACGTCTTTCCAGACCTGCACCGACCCCACCCCCATCGGGCCATCGCGCAACACGGTCTGCGGCACCAGACCCCAACCGCCGAGCTCACTGACCAGGTATGCAGCAACCTCGCGATGGGCCAGCGTGCCGGTCGGGAAGTCGGCCAGCGGTGCTTCACCATCAATCGGCTTGTACACGCCGCGGTGCTCACTGGGCTCCTCCCCCACGATGAACTGCACCCGCAGCGTCAGGTTCGACGCCTCCGTCAGAATGCCCTCGATGTGCATGGGGGCACTGGTGAGCATCTCGGAGCAGGTGCTTGCAGTCACCGTCGGTAGCCGTTGGCCCGGGGGCAGATGTGACCGCTGGGGTCCAGCGGCCCGCCACAGAAGGGACAGCTAGGCCGACCCCCAGTCATCGAAGCGGCGCAACGCTGGGCAAAGCCACGAGCCATCGGGACGCCCAGAACAACCCGGATCGCGCCAGAGCCCAACGGATCAGCGCTGTCCTCGTCCCCGCCGGTCGAAGGGTCATCGGGATCGGTCTCGTTCTCGCTGGCCTCGACGGTCACCGTGCGACGTTCGGGGTCCCACGCCAGCGTCAGGGAGCGGGCCCGGAAGTCTTCTTCGATGGGGGTGTTCAACGGGGCGGTGTCAGCCGCTAGGTGCTCAGGTGCGTTCTCGTCGTCTCCTGGTGGCACCGGAGCCATCTCATCAAGCAACTCGGTCAAGCTCTCCCCCAGCAGCCGCACCTGTTCCTTCTCCACCGACACAGTCATCACGCGTGAGCCGTCGACGGCTTGCAAGAAAAAGGTCCTGCCCCCGGGCGGTCCGACCGCGTCGGCGATGAAGCGCTCCGGGGGGTCGAAGTCGATCAACGGCATTGGGTCAGCCTAATCGGTGCCTGCGCCGCCACCCACCTGGCTCTGCCTCGACTCCTCGTGGCTCGCCGACGCTGACAAGCCGCTGTAGTCCACGGGGTCACTGCAGGTGTCGTTGCAGCGCAAGAGGAACGGTTGGTTCGAGGTATAACGCACCACCGACAACGAGGCCGGGTCGGCCACCATTCGCTGAAACCGGTCCAGCGGAGTGCCGGCCGCATCGGCCAGCAGAGCTTTGATCACATCGCCATGACTACATGCCAGCCACACTGCTCCGGGGCCATGCTCCTGCTCGACGCGCGCGTCGAAGGATCGGACGGCCGCGACCGCCCGTTGTTGCATGGAAGCTATCGTCTCGCCTGCGAAGTCATTGCCATCCGGGAAACGAGCGGTACTCGGTGAAGTCTGCACCTCCTTCCACAATGGCTCTTGCGCGAGCTCCTTCAACGGACGCCCGGTCCACGCGCCGTAGCGGCACTCACCGATCGCCTCCTCGGTCAGGACTTGCGGAGGTTGTGCCATGCCACTAATGGCAACCGTGGCGGTCTGCACGCAACGTTGCAGCGGACTGGTCAACACGGCCGCGACCGGCGTGTTGACGAGTCGAGCGGCAACCCGCGCCGCTTGCTTCTCCCCGTGCTCATCCAACCCGATACCCGGTGTCCACCCGGCGAGTAGCCCGTCGGCATTAGCCGCCGTGCGTCCGTGTCGCAGCAACAGCATGATGGCCATCAGCGCAGGACCCCGGCACGGTCCGCTGCCTCGGCGGCTGCCTCCAGCGAGGCTAGCCGGTCTTCAAGCGACCGTCCCCAGGGGGCAAGCGTCACGGTGGTGACGCCCGCCTGCGCGTAGCGGGTCATCCGATCTGTGAGCCGGGCCACGGGGCCGAGCAGGGAGGTCTCATCGATGAACTCCGTCGGGACCGCGGCCGCAGCTTCTCGCCATTGCTGATCGAGGTACAGGTCTTGAACCAGGCGGGCCTGCTCGCCGTAGCCCATCCGGGTGGCGAGCGCGTTATAGAAGTTGTGCTTCCGCGACCCCATTCCGCCGACGTACAGAGCCGCGTAGGGGGCAATCGTTGCGGCACAACGGTGCAGGTCCTCACCCGTGGACACCGGAACGGTGACGTCGATCTCGAAGCTTGTCCGCTCGCGCGGCACGACATCGGAGCCTAGGTTTCGCTCGGCTGCGCGGTCCTGGCCCCGGTGAATCGCCTCGATCTGCTCGCCCACATGGTCCGGGGAGGCAAAGACGCCCAGCCAACCATCGGCAATTTCGCCGGCCAGCTCACAGTTCTTTGGCCCGACAGCGGCAAGATAGATCGGGATCTCCTCCGTGGGTCCGGCAACGCCCAGGCGCAGGCTCTTACCGGGGCCATCAGGCAAGGGCAGCGTGAAATGTCTGCCTTCATATCTGACCGGGCGACCCTGCAGCGCCTGACGCACGATCTCCACATACTCTCGGGTCCGCCCCAACGGTGACCCGAATCGCACGCCGTGCCACCCCTCGGACACTTGAGGCCCGCTGACGCCGATTCCCAGTCGGAACCGCCCTCCGGACAGCGAGTTCAAGCTCGCGGCTGTCATCGCCGTCATGGCCGGGCTTCGGGCGGGAATCTGGAAAACGCCGGCGCCGAGGTGAATACGCTCAGTTCGGGCACCGATCCAGGACAACACGCTGGCCGCATCGGGGCCGTATGCTTCCGAAGCCCAGACCACGTCGATACCGAGCTCTTCGGCTCGTTGCACGAGCGCCAGGTTGTCCTGGTCCGCTGATCGGCCCTGTCCCCAGAAGCCGCAGCTGATCCCGAGCTTCACGATCGCGGCGTGGTTCTCTGGGTCGTGGGTGCGTCGCGGCCCTCTCCGCTGGCGCCGTCGAGACTGTCGATGTCTACTCCGTCGGGGTCTACCGCGTCCAGATCGTCCTCGTCGAAGTCCTCGTCCTCGCCGTCGTCACTGTAGACGTCGAGCGGCGTGACCTCGTTGTACGCATCCAGCAGCGCATCGTCGTAGTCGACGAAGGCATTCGCGATCTGCTGGTACGCAGCGACCATCGCCGGGTCGTCTTTGCGGCGCCGATCGGCTGCCATCTCTAGATGCCGCTCCAAGGCATTCACCAGCGCATTCAGTGCCGCACGCGGTTCGGTACTCATAGTGGTGACGGTATCTCGGATCGGACGCCGGTGGGGCCGCAGTATCGGATGGACAGTGATCCGCTGGACAGTGATCCGCTGGACAGCAGTGCCGATGAGGGCCACGATGCTCCGCAATGGTTGAGTACGAATATCGCACGGTGGTCTTCTCCGGCCAGGACAGCCGTTCGCAGGTGCGAGCGATGCTGGCCGAGCAGGCGGAGTACGGGCACTGGGAGCTGTTTCGAGTGCGGGTGTACCGGGGTGGGCGGCGCAAGGCGTGGCTACGCCGGCGCATCATTCGGGTGCGGCGAACGGCCTGATCAGCAGTCGGCGATGAGACGTTGCAACACCCGCGCGCCAAATTCCAAAGAGTCGACTGGGACTCGTTCGTCGATCCCATGGAACATCGACACGAAATCGAGGTCTGCAGGCAGCCGCAGCGGTGCGAACCCGTAACCGGTGATGCCGAGCCGGGATAGATGCTTGTTATCGGTGCCTCCCGAGAGGCAGTACGGCAGTACGTGTGCGCCGGGGTCCTCCTTGAGCAATGCGTGCTTCATCGACTCGACGAGCTCAGCCTCGAACGGCGCCTCGAGAGCCACATCCTTGTGCACGATCTCAATGTCGATGAACTCGCCCGCGAGGCGGCTGATGGTCTCCATCAACTCATCGCCGTGGCCGGGTAGGAACCGGCAGTCCAGCGAAGCGGTCGCGGTTTGCGGGATGACGTTGTGTTTGTAGCCGGAGGCGAGCATCGTGAAGTTGGCGGTGTCCGCAAGCGTAGCTTCGATGAACGGTCGGGCTCCGCCGAGATGCTCCAGGAAGCCTTCTGGGCTTTGCCGGTCCAGCGTACTGCCGGTGATCGCTGCGACGCCGTCAAAGAGCTGGTCCACCGATGCGATGTAAGTACGCGGCCACGGATGCCTATTGATCCGGTCGATCGCCTCGGCGAGCCGGACCACGGCATTCTGCGGATTGGGCACGGAGCCGTGACCGGCCCGGCCCCGGGCGTGCAGCCGCAGCCAGGCGATGCCCTTCTCAGCGGTCTGCAACAGGTATGCCCGCGATGGTGCCCCGGTTGCCGCGTCCGGGAGCATGATCGAGAATCCCCCGACCTCGCTGATCGCTTCGCTACACCCCTCGAACCATTCTGGGTGATGAGACACCACGTGCCCGGCGCCTTTCACTCCCCCCGCTTCCTCGTCGGCGAAGAATGCCCAGACGATGTCCCGTGGAGGTTGCTCACCACTGCGCGCCAACGCACGAAGGTTAGCCAGAAGCATGGCGTCCATGTCTTTCATATCCACCGCGCCGCGGCCCCACACACACCCGTCGCGCTCCTCGGCGGCAAACGGATCCACCTGCCAGTCAGCTGCCTGAGCAGGCACGACATCGAGGTGACCGTGCAACACCAGACCGGGCCTGCTGCTGTCCCGTCCGGCCGTGCGCACCACCACGCTGGCTCGGCCCGGCTCGGACTCGGTCATCTGCGGATCGAGACCGACCTCGGTCAGCAGGCCCATGACATACTCGGCCGCCTCGCGTTCGCCAGGACCGGTGCCGTCCCCATAGTTGCTGGTGTCGATCCGGATCAGGTCCCGGCAGATCTGGACCACCTCGTCACTGGGCGCCGAGGTCAGGGATGCTTGCTGGGTCATCTGCTCAGGCTAGTACTCGACCACGGGTGGGTCACGACCAGCCGGCGGAAGGTGAGGCGCCGGACGCAGCTAGTCCAACGCCTTCTCGGTGAAGATGCGGTAGCCCAGCCCTTGGGCGTAGCCATGGATCTCTCGCGTATCGAGTGCGTGCACGTAGGCGAGGATGTCCCGGCTGACCCTCTGGCCAGGGACGAGGATGGGGAAGCCAGGCGGATACGGGGTGACGAAGGTGGCCGAGACGACGTCTCGCCCTTCGTCCAGCCTGACCAGAGCCTCATCCAGACCCACGTACTCGCACAAGTCATCGTTGTAGGACAGGAAGAAGGCCTCGCGGAGGTTTCCCTCTGGCGTCTGCCCGTCTGGGTCGCCACGGAACCGTGGGTGGAAGGATGAGAAATCGGGTAACGGAGGGCTACCCTTCGCCGCCTCGACTTTGCGCTCGTGGGCGCGCCGATCGAGCGGGCCCATCCGGTCAACTTCGTCGTCGATCTCTTGTGCCAATTTCAGAAGGACCTCGATCAGGTAGGCGACCGAACTGTTGGTCGTGCCGATATTGGTCATGAAGAGCACAGTGTTGCGAGAGGTCTTGTTCACCTGGATGCCATGCCGTCGCATCAGGTACTCGTGCTTGAAGGTATCCCCATCCACCCCGGTCATGGCGATGGAGAGGGTGACGCGGCTCGGGTCCAGCACAAACTCGTCGTTTCGCCACCTCTGAGGTGACAGTAGCGTGGAGTCCTCCACCCCGGACCCGTCCTCGGAGCCGTGGCGGTACTGCTCGGGAATCAGGTCCTCCCCCGTCAGCACTCGGAAGCGCCGGCGGAGCTGCGGATGGCTGGAAATCACGCGACGGAGCATTCTGGCCGCCTCAACCTGTTGCTGCACAAGCTTGAAACCCTCAAGCTCCACCTGCCGACGTCCAACATCGAGGGAGGCGAGGATCTGATAGTTCGGTGAGGTTGAGGTATGCGTCATATAGGCCTCACGGAACGCCTCCTCGTTCCGATGGCCGAATTGGTCGTCGAACACGTGAATCATCGAGCCTTGCCGCAATGCGGTGAGCGTCTTGTGGGTCGACTGGGTGGCATACACCCGCAGTCGGACTTTGTCGGGGTCAGGGAGCAGCCGCGTGTTCAACCATGTCTCGTCGTCACCCTGGGCCAGCTCGGCCTGCTGGTTCTCGTAGCGATCACGGTATGCCGGGTCGCGGTATCGCCGCCGTAGTGTCCTGGCTGTGGCCATGGCGGTACGTTGACGGTAGGTGGGGTGGAAGGCCGCAAAGGCGAACCACGCCTCGTCCCAGAGGAAGACGAGGTCAGGCTTGATCGCCAGGCACTCCTCCATGACCCGTGCCACGTCGGAGACGATGCCGTCGAACGTGCAGTTGGTCAGCGCTAGCATCTTGACTTCATCGAGCCGGCCTGCCCGGCGGTAGGCCAGGAGCTGAGCCTTGATGGACTCCAGCGGCACCGCACCATACATGGAGTACTCATCCAGCGGGTAGGCGTCGAGGTAGTTCGTCAGCGCCCCCGCCAGCATCAGTGCGTAGTGATGAGACTTGTGGCAGTCCCGGTCTACGAGGACGATGTCGCCCGGGGTGACGAGGGACTGCATGACAATCTTGTTGGCGGTCGACGTGCCGTTGGTGACGAAGTACGTTCGCTGCGACCCGAAGGCTCGGGCGGCGAGTTCCTGCGCTTTCTTGATGGGCCCCACGGGATCCAGGAGTGAGTCCAACCCGCCTGAGGTCGAGGAGGTCTCGGCCATAAAGATGTTGAGCCCGTAGAAGTCGATCATGTCGGTCACCCAGGGCGAGCCGACGATGGACTTGCCGCGTGAGATGGGCAGCGCGTGGAACACCCCTGTGGGCTGACGGCTGTAGTTACGTAGAGCCGTAAAGAAGGGTGACTGGTATCGCTCCCCGACACCCCGCAGGATCGAGACGTGCAACTCCACCGGATCCTGTCGAAGGAACACTCGCCGAAACCTCTGAAAGGCGTCGCTGGCGATCGCCTCGAGCGCCACGTGTCCCACGAGGTAGAGATCGAGCTCAGGACGCAGGTCGTGGATTCCCGTGGTCAGGATCTCGATTCGCTCGGCGGCGCTGAGGTCAGTGGGCGTCTGGTCGATGGAGGGAAGGAGGTGGTCGATGGAGGACAGGTCGACCTGGTCCTTCACCCGCGAGCGCACTTCGAAAGATGGTCGGATCAGGCAAGCCTGCACCTTGGCGTTGACCACCACGGCGATGAGAGCGTCCTCAAGGCTCGGAACGAAGACGAGGTCATAGTCAAAAGCATCTTCGCGATGATGCTGGCGATGCAGCTCGGCAGCGATCGACTCATCGGCCGCAAGGCTGTCGGCAACAACGAGAACCTCGAAGGTCGGCCGGGTCGGTGTCGTGGGGGGCGTGTCCCGCACCAGACCGTGAGCAACCGAGTTCGCCGCTTCGGCTACCTGCGAGAAGTCACGGGAGCTGACCAGGTCACGCAGCTCCTGGACACGCGCCGGGCCTGGGGTGGCCCAGTAGGTCTCGAGCGGCTCTACCACGTCTAGCAGCTCGCCGAACTGCTTCACCTGCGCTCGGCTGACCGGCTCCGAGCGGGCGACCTCTGCCAGGCGCCGAGCCCCGTCCGCGACCGATCCCCACGCGTCGAGCCTCACCCGCCGGATGCTGTGGTAGGTCGCCGGTACGCGGTGTTGACCGTCGGTGTCTTCCATCGGTGCCGTTTCGTCGAAGGCGGGCAGAATATGGCGAGCTGGTTCGCATATTATGCCGTCGAATATAGGCCTCTCCGTGTCGTTGCGGACCCACCCGACGTGGCATCCAAGCCTGCGCTGCGGTCAGCCACCCAGGTGGGAGACGTCTCGAGCACGACAGGACGAGGCGAAATGCCCGCTGCGCCACGCGATCGGTGTCAATGGCGTCGGGTGATGCGCGACAAGCAGACAGGCGTCGTCAAGGTAGTCTTCACCCCCTAGCACTGGTCGAAAGCGTCTCAGTCAGCCTGCTCACCTGTGACGAAGGGGAGGAGATGGACAAGACTGTCGAGGATGTCGCCGTCAGGTCGCCCAAGACGATGAGACCCCGGGCGACTGTGGCCGAGGCACGCAGGGCCCTGAACGAAGACGACCACATCCATATGCTCTTGGTCACTGACGCGGAACGGCTACTCGGAACCCTCCTGCGCGAGGACCTGCCCGCCTCCGCCGAGGATTCCTCCTTCGCGGTGGACTACGCGGTCCTGCAGGGGCGCACGATCGCCCCGGGGACCTCGGCCGAGCGTGCGCGTCAGCTCCTGTGTGCACGAGGGGAACGTCGGCGGGCGCTGGTTGACCACGAGGGCCGTCTGCTCGGGTTGCTTTGCCTCAAACGCAGCCAGACCGGCTTCTGCAGCGACGACGACGTCCGAGCGCGAGCGGTGTCCCGGGACGGTCTCGCAGATCGGGAGGCAGGTGCACCCTGCCCGGACCCGGCTGGCCAAGAGTAGCCGCGCTAGTCACGAGAGCTCCGCGACCACGCTGGTGCGGGCGAACGAGCAGTACAGACCGGGTTCGAGAAACCAGGGAGGCCCTTCGGCGTCGATGCGGAAGTCGAACAGGCCGTAGTCGCGGCAGCCCAAGGCCCGGAAGCACTCACGGGCCGCCCAGACCGGCGCGGTCACGGCGTCGTTGGTGGGCACGATCCAGGCGGGCACGGTCTTCTTGGCCACCAGCCGGATCTCCCCGTCCGCCCCGCGGGCCAGCTTGTCGGCCTCGTCCCGAATGGGTTTGTTGTCGCGGTGCGCCGCGTACTCCTCCAGCGGCAGCGCGACCAGCGCACCGTTCGCCTCCAACACGCCTGGGAGGGGTTGCCGACGTAAGGAATCTCGAGCGCGTCGAAAGCCCCCGGTATGCCGTCACCCCGGCTCGACAGAACATCTGCGGCACCATCACCTCCACCCCGAGGTCCTTCACGTACGCAAGGGCGGCGGGTAGGTCCAGACCGGAGGCGGCCGCCAGCGACTCAGGCCGCAGGTCTTCGGTGAAGCGCCATTGGCCGTCCGGGCCCACGTAGGCCAGTGAGGCGACGTATCGCTGCGCGTCGGCAGTGGCCTCCCAGCGGTCGGCGGCGTCGAGCCGGGACAGCTCTGCATAGAGCTCGCTGGTCGGCGAGCCCACCAGGTGCAGAACGCGCGTGACCACGAGCTCAGTCTCCCACCGGCTCGACGTGCTTGCCGATGTTGAAGTCCACCCGCAACCCGTCGCGTCGCCGCAGCAGGTTCCCGAGCAAAAGCAGCGGGATCTGCAGGTGGTGGACGAGCAGGAACGGCAACGGGTCTCGGGCGTCGAAGGCCGCGTCACGCCCGGTACGCAGCGCATCGAAGCGCTCGGGTAGCCGGCGCGGGTGGCGAAGCACCCGCCAGAGCTTCCCTGAGGGCCCGGGTGAACGTGCGCACCCAACGCTCGATCTCCGGCTCGTCCACGCTCGGTGCCCGGCGCGATGAAAGGCGCGCGCCAGGTGCAGCGCCTTGGTCATCTTGCCCCCGCTGATGAGCACGGTCGGGGCGCCGGGCGCCGGATGCTCCCATTCCTCGGTCGCGCTGGCTCGCAGCGGGTCAGGAGCGTGACCGCCAGGTTCACCGGGATTGCCACGAGCAGTAGGCCTTTGGTGCCCTGAGGCCTGCCCAAAGCGCGCATTCCGAAGGGGGCCGCCTCAGACACGGCGGATCACCGTCAGCCCCTCGGGTACCGGAAGCAGTACCTGCTCCACCCGCTCGTCCGCGGCGACCTGTGCGTTGAAGGCCCGGATCGCGGCGCCGTTCGGCCCTGGCTCCTCGCGGGCGTAGGGCTCGCCCTGCAGCAGGGTGTTGTCGACAAGCACGATGCCGTCCGGGGCCAGCAGTGGAGCATCGAGCCCTGCTCCAGGTATCCGGCGTAGACCGCCTTGTCGGCGTCGATGAACACCACGTCGAACAGCTCACAGCTCTGGGCCAGGTCACGCAGGGTTTCGTGAGCCGGTCCGACGCGCAGTACCAGGTGAACATCCCCACCTCCAACACGGGGCGTGCGCCGCTGCCCTGGACAAGCATCTTCAGCACCTGGCCCTCGACGTGGCCGGAGAGCATCTCCGCCTCGACCGCGGGTGTCGTCACCGCGTGTTGCTCCTGCGCCGGGTCGGGACGCGACCAGTCCTGGGCCCGGGTGGCACGGGCCAGTTCGACCAGCGCCGGTGAAGCGGGGCTGGTGCAGACCTCGAGGTAGCGCTCCAACCCGTCGATGAGTCGCCGCATCTCGCGCGTCTGCTCGATCAGCGCGGCCGACGATCCGACTGTGTGCAGCTGGTCAAGCAGGGTGTCGACGCCGGCCGCGGCGATACGGCACGACCACGCTGCTGACCGAGGTCCGCGATTCGACCAGACCACCGGGGCTACGATCCGCCATACGAGGGTTGGACAGGCACATCGATCGAGTGGTCCGAGGGAGCCGTCAGCCCCCGGCGATTACAGTGCAAGAATCGCGCGAGATCTGCCCCGCAGCCGGATGTGAGCCCGGTTCTCACGAGAGCTCTGAAGGACCTGGGGCGGATCTCAACTGTGCTGGCCAACCCGGGCCTTGCCGACAAGGCGAACCCTAGAACTCGCTCGTTGTCAGACTCGAATGCTGACACAGCACACTGGGGGTCAGGGCCACTGCGCAGCATGTGTCCCTGAGCGTGTCCGGAGGGGGACTTGAACCCCCACGCCCGTTAAGGGCACTAGCACCTCAAGCTAGCGCGTCTGCCATTCCGCCACCCGGACAAGAGTGCGACCGCAGCGACTTCACCACGGACAATGACGAGCAAGGTTAACACGCGCCCTCCGCGTGAGGGCGCCATTCCGGAGGGTCCGCTAGCCGCAGTGCTGGGTCGTCCGCGGTGAAGGTACGCACTCTCCCAGGAGTGGTTCTCGGCCCTTCGAATCGCACGGTCACGAGCCCAGCGCCACTGCCCCATACCCACCCCGGGCCGTGCTCATCGTGCGCCACGTCAGATCCAGTGGGCCACAGCTGCGGTGAGCTCTCGCGAGTATGTGCGATGAGGCCCGCATCGCGGGCGTAGCGGCGCTCCGGACGGAGCTCTTGCGATTCCAGCCTCTGCGTGGTGGGAGCCTCGGTATCGGCGAAGACGTCCGGGTATTCCAAGCCGGTAGCTCCGGCCCCGTCCCCTACGTGAAGCAGGTCAAGCTCCTCTTGGGCGTGGCTCGTCAGGCCGCTCACCCCGACCCCAAGCAACCGTAAGCCCCCGGCGATCTCGATCGATCTCAGTAACCGCCTGGCCTCCCGGGAGATCACGGCTGCATCGCCGGTGGCAAACGGCAGCGAGCCCGACCGTGTGACGGTGCGAAAGTCGTGCCAGCGAGCCTTGATCGTGATTGTTCGAGCAAAGCCCTCACCCGCCTCGAGGCGCTGGCTGACTCGGCGGCACAGTGCGTCGAGCTCCGAGCTCAGGATCGCCGGATCCGCAATGTCGCTGGCGAAGGTCTCCTCATTCGAGATGCTCTTGACGGCGCGCTGTGTGGTGACTTCCCGGTCGTCTTGCGCCTGGGCGAGACGGTGCAGCGCCTCGCCGTGCGCCGCACCGAAAATGGAGACCAAGTCGGTGATGGAGACCCGGGCGAGGTCAGCCACCGTCTCGACACCGAAGCCGCGCAGAGTCGTGGCCGTCGCCGGGCCCACTCCCGATATCGCGCGGACGGACATGGGCTGAAGCACCTCCACCTCGGTTCCCGGCTGCACGACGCACACGCCGGCGGGCTTGCCCAGCTCGCTGGCGATTTTGGCCATCATCTTGCTACTCGCGATCCCCACTGAGGCCGTCAATCCACCGCTGGCTGCCGCGATCCGCTCCTGCACCAAGGTTCCGAGCTGCTGACGGTCCTGGCTCCTGAGATCCTGATCGGCTCCGAGGAGGTCGAGGAAGGCCTCATCGACCGACACCTGCTCCAGGATGGGTGAGATGTCGCGCAGTACTGCCATGACAACGTCCGAAGAGACCCGGTACGCGTTGTGCCTGCCGCCAAGGAAGGCCGTCCCGGGAGGACATCGGCGGCGAGCCTCTTGGGTTGGCATCGCTGACCGTGCCCCGAAGACACGTGCCTCGTATGAAGCGGTCGCCACGACCCCACGAGAACCAGTCCCACCGACCACCACAGGCTTACCACGTAAGGACGGTTTGTCCCGTTGTTCCACCGCAGCGAAGAACGCGTCCAGGTCAACGTGCAGAATATTGGCTTCGTGCCTGCTCATAGGCATAGACTCACTGTCACATAGTCAGTTATGAGGTTACTCATCTACTGATTCCCGTGGTCCAACAGGTCGCCACTCCTTAAGGCTTCATGCCCAGGAGGTGACGATCGTGACGGTCAATAGAACTTCCGTTCGCTGTCGGTCCACGGTGGGCGGGGCCGTCGACGAGACATGTGCGTGTCTGTCCTGTCTGGTGGCATCTCATCTCGACGTAGCGGACGCGTCGGCGCGGCGCTTCCAGGGGCGGGGGGAGTCGCTGGAAGACTTAGTTCAGGTAGCTCGGTTGGGTCTCGTTCTCGCCGCTGAGCGCTACGACCCCGCAACCGGTACGCCCTTTGTCGGATTTGCCTTGCCGACTATTGTCGGCGAACTGAGAAGGCACTTGCGCGATCAGGTTTGGGGGGTGCGACCACCCCGAAGTCTTCAAGAGCTGAGGCCGCAGGTCGTGGCTGCCCGGGATGGCCTCACCCAGCGACTGCGGCGCGTGCCACGGATGGATGAGATCGCTGTCGAACTGTCCCTGCCCACGGCCGTGGTGGCCGAAGCGATGTCACTGGCGACTGCCTATCGACCGGACAGCCTTGATGATGCGGGCGAAGGGGGCAGCGGGCCCGCTGAGGTCCTCATCGCCCCGCGGACCCGGATGGACGAACTCGAAGGGCGGCTCACATTGGAGCCGGGCTTCGCTGAACTGCCCGAATCCAATCGGCGCGTGCTGCGCCTTCATTTCCTTGCGGATCTGTCGCAGCGCAGCATTGCCGCCGAGGTGGGCGTCTCCCAGATGCAAGTGAGTCGGATCTTGCGCCAGTCGCTGAAACGCATGCGCCGCTCTATGGGCGGCACCTTCCAGGATGCCCGCACCGGATGAGGCGCCGATGAGGGAAGGTGAGCACCCATCGACAACCGCGCGACCGACCACCACGCGGTTGAGGTGGACGACGCTTACCGCGGAACCCGGTCACCTGAGCCGGCGTCGGTCGGCTGAGCGGTGTATCGCCGCAGAGATCATCGCCTGAACCTGCACGATGGACTCCAGGTCTTTCCACGTCACCCGCACCACCTCGTACCCCAAACTACGCAGCCGGTCCTCGCGGATCTTCTCAGCCCGAAGATCAGCCGGAGACTCGTACTTGACCATCCCATCGAACTCGATGATCACTCGCTGATCAGCAAGAAGGAAATCCACCCGAGCAGCGAAGCCGCCGTCCCGAATCCATACTTGCGGCTCGGGGTTGGGCAAGCCAGCCGCCCGAATTGCCCAACGACAGCGCGACTCCCCCACCGACTCGATACGGCCATCAGCCATCGAGACCACCTGAGCCGCCCGAGCGAAACCGTTGCTCCGTGGGAGATCTGCCAAAGCCTGCGCGAGGTCGGTCCTCGCGGACCGAAGCAAGGCATCGGCAGAGACCAGTCCAGCTTCGACCCCGGAGGTAGCTGCGACCTGGAGAACTGCCATCGGGGCGGCAACCGCCCACATGTCATCGACCTGCTGTAGATACTTCGCTGTCACGGGCAGATGAATCGCGGTCATCGGCCCACTTCGGCAAGCACCCGTGTTGCGGTGAACCAGGTGCACTCGCTGATCGACGCCGTACACCGGTATGCCGTGCAGCGCGAGTGCACTCTGATGGCTCAACGCAAAGTTCGCTCGGTCACCCCCTATGACGACTCCCCTGGCCAGCAGCGCATGACGCTCCCATGGCTGCGCCGACATCCAGACGTCGGCCAACGCGACGACATTGCGGCGCAACCGGATCAGCTGCCCGGACTGGACGGCACGTTGGACCACGTGACGCGACACCCCCAACTCGGCCATCTCAGAGACCGATCCGACTCCCCCGTGCGAGCTCAGGCGGGCGCTGAGCCTCGAATCCAGATCCACTTCGACAGGCTGCCTGGTATGTACGGCACGTCGGCGCTCCTATCCACAGCGGAGAGGTCTCTGAGGACGGCACGCCGAGGGTGTGGACTCATGACTGCGCCGGATGACCGAACCGCTCGCGGGTGACTCACACGAGCGCGGGTGACTCACACGAGCGCGGCTGCATGCCTCGCGACGCGTATATGCGAGCACTTCGGTCAGACGAGCGCAGTGCGGTCAGACGAGCGCACTCCGGCGAGGCCAACGTACTCCGGCATGCGAGCACTTTGCTCAGGCGAGCGCACTGCGGTCAGGCGAGCGCTCTGCGAGTAAGTGGGCGGACTCTGAACGGTGGTCAAGCTGTCGGGCGCAGAGCCCAAAGCATCACGGCGCTCGCCGCAGCCACATTGAGAGAGTCCACACCCCCGGCCATCGGGATCTGCACACTCAGATCGGTGGCAGCAACCGTGCGCTGCGAGAGGCCGTCGCCCTCGGTTCCGAGCACAAGGGCCAAGCGCTCCGGCGGGTCCTGCGCCAGATCCTGAAGGCTGATGGCGTCGTCACCCAGCGCGCAAGCGGCCACGACGAAGCCAGCATCACGCAGCTCTGCCAGCCCACTCGGCCAGTGCCGAATTCTGGTCCAGGGCACCTGGAACACCGTGCCCATCGACACTCGGATTGAGCGACGATACAGCGGGTCAGCGCAGCGCGGTGTGACCAGCACGGCATCGGCGCTGAGGGCCGCTGCCGAACGGAACACCGCGCCGACGTTGGTGTGGTCGACGATGTCCTCCAACACCACGACACGCCGCGCGCCGGACAACAACTCTGACACCAGGGGCTCCACCGGACGGTGCATCGATGCCAACGCCCCACGGTGTAGATGAAAACCGGTCATAGACTCGATGACCGCTGGGGCAGCGACATATACCGGGATGCCCTTCTGGACGCATCGCTGCACCAGCTCCGCCATGTCCATCAACCAGCGTGGACCCATCAACAGCGAGCGCACTTCGTGTCCGGCTGCCAAGGCACGGTCGATCACCTTGGTGGACTCGGCCAGGTACAGACCCTGCGCAGGCTCAAGGACACGACGCAGGCTCACATCGGTCAGATCGAAGTAGTCAGCCACTCGCGGATCACGGGCGTCCTCGATCCATGTGCATCCGGGCGGCACGGTCGATAACTGTGTCAAACCGGCCTCCGTTGGCCGGCGCCGGGTCGCGGGCGGTGGACGGGAGGCAGACTCATGACACCAGGACCACGATGGCGATCACGCCGATAGTCACGATGACCCCCCGCAGCAGCCATGGCGGCATACGCCGACCTATGCGCGCCCCGAGAACTCCCCCGAGCAGTGAGCCACCGGCGATCAGTGCAACCACCGGCCAGATGATCTGCTCGGGTTGGACTACCAAGAACACCAACGCCGCGATCAGGTTGACGCACAGCGAGAGCACATTCTTGATGCCGTTGATCTGCTGCAGGCGGAGCGGCAACAGTACGCCGAGCAGACCGATGAGCAAGACGCCTTGGGCCGCCCCGAAATAGCCGCCGTAGACACCCGCGAAGAAGACACCGGCCAGCAGAGCTATCCATGGGCCTACCCCGAGTGAGGTGGCCGAACTGCCTGCCTTCGCGGTCACCGCGCAATCGGCCTCAGCCGATCCTGTCGTGGAGGCCCGGGTGGGGCCTGCCCGGCGCCTCGCAGCCCACCGGTTGAGTCGTGGCCCAGTCACCACCAGGACGAGGGCAAGTGCGATCAGCGCGGGCACGATGGTCTCGAAGGCCGATTCGGGCAGGACCAGCAAGAGGAGAGCGCCGGTGATGCCGCCAGCCAGGGAGGCTGGAAGAAGACGGCCTAGCGTGGAGCGCAGGCCCGCCATCTCGTGCCGGTATCCCCAGGCGCCGCTCACCCCGCCGGCTACTAGTCCCAGACTGTTGGACACATTGGCTGCGACCGGCGCGTACCCGAAGAACAGCAGGGTCGGGAAGGTGACCAGGGTCCCCGAGCCGACGATGGTGTTGATTGTCCCGGCCGCGAGGCCGGCAAGCGCGATCGCGAGTGCTTCGAGCAGGCTCACTGCCCAGCGGGGCGGTCATTCGGTCGACTGGGTCGACCAGCACGGCCTGGCGGGTCCTGCAGTTCGGTGAGTTCGCTGTTGCTTGCTGCGCGGGCAGTCCAGCGGCCGCCATGGCGGTCCACAACCAATGGGAGCCCGAACGTTCGCGACAGGTTCTGCGCGGTCAGCGTGGTCTCGATCGGCCCAGCCGCGACGATCTCACCATCCTTGAGCATCAGGATGTCGGTGAAGCCCGGGGGGATCTCCTCGACGTGATGCGTGATCAGGATCAACGCGGGGGCCTCTAGGTCCTGGGCCAACATCTGTAGCCTGCCTACCAGATCCTCGCGCCCGCGCAGATCCAGGCCCGCGGCGGGCTCGTCGAGCAGCATCAACTCGGGGTCGGTCATCAGTGCACGAGCGATCTGCACGCGCTTGCGCTCTCCCTCGCTCAACGTGCCGTACTGCCGCCCCGCCAAGTGGCCCACGCCCAACGCGGCCAGCAACTCGGTGGCCCGCGACTCATCCATCTCGTCGTACGTCTCGCGGTAACGCCCTATCACCGACCACGAGGCAGTCATGACCACATCCAGCACTCGCTCTCCAGCCGGGAGCCGCTCGGCGATCGCTGCGCTGGAGACGCCGATCCTGGGCCGCAGCTCGAAAATGTCCACCGCTCCCAGCACCTCGCCAAGCACGCCGGCGACACCGTCGGTGGGGTGGATCCGCGCCGCAGCCAACTGCAACAGGGTGGTCTTGCCGGCGCCGTTGGGACCGATCACTACCCACCGTTCTCCCTCTTCGACCGACCAGGTGATGTCACGGAGCAGATGGTTGCCCCCACGGGTCACCCCAACCCCAGCAAATTCCACAACGTCGCTCATGGCAGGCAAGCGTAGTTGCATCCAAGGGTTCTACGATTCCGACCATGCCGGTCCTACCTGCGAGTGTCCGTGTCGCGCTGTGGGCCAGCGCGGCTTTCAATGGCAAGGTCGCCCTAGCGGACGCGGCGTCGAGGGCGCTGCCGGATATGGATGACATCAGCGGATTGAGCCCGATCCTGTCGTCGTGGTCTGCTGTTGGTGAACGGTGCGTGTTCGTCGCTCTTCCTCGACCGGGACGCCTAGCTGGTATGCCGAGGGCGGCACCAGCCACTGTCGCCGCTGCGGCTCAGGCTCAAGAGGTCATCTACGTGCCGAGCCTCGGTGGGGCACTGGTTCCTACGATCGGGTCCTACGGTTCAGCTACCGACCAAGGCTGGCAGATCACCTGGACGGCCTATCCGAGCGATCCCGTGCCACAGCATGTTGTTGCCGCGCTGAGCGTGGTGGATGTCGAGTTGCGGCTACGGAGTCTGCTCGCTGAGGTCATCGAGGACCTCGAGATCACGGCCGGAGCACCGATGGCGGGAGCTGCGACAGAGATCTTTGCCCGCCGACGCCTCAGCGACCGATGGGGTATGCCCCCTGGTCTGCCCGCCCGGCCCACTCGCATCATCGAACTGGCCGGATCGATTCTTACGCTGACGGACATCGGCCTCTCTGAGCAGCTACAGTCCGTCGACTCAACCGCCACTCAACATCGTGAGAGAGCACTGCGCCGATTGCAGGACGACGCGCTGGACGCCATGGCCGAGGCCAGCAACGTTGCGGTCGCCCACTACGCCGGCTGGCGATGAGCGTTGGGCGTTGGGCGGCGGACGCCCTCTCAGGCGAGCACTGAGGCGTACACCTTCATGGTGCGCTCGGCAATCGTCTCCCAGGAGAAGTCGTTGATGGCGCGCTTGCGACCAGCCTCGCCCATCGCCGATGTCCGCTGCGTGTCGGACAAGGCCTCGTTCAACGCTTTGGCGAAATCATCCACGTACCTGGCCTCGTCGACCGGTGTCCCGGTGCCGTCATCCTTCTGCTCGATCGGCACCAGCCAGCCAGTCTCGTCGTGCACCACCACCTCTGGGATGCCACCGGTAGCCGTGGCGACAACGGCGGCGCCGCACGCCATAGCTTCAAGGTTGACGATGCCCAGCGGCTCATACACCGAGGGACACATGAAGACGGTGGCGTGCGAGAGCACTGCGACCACCTTTTCGCGAGGCAACATTTGAGCGATCCAGATGGTGGCGCCACTGCGTTCACCACGCAGTTCATCGACGAGCGCCTCGACCTCGGCCTTGATTTCCTCAGTGTCTGGGGCCCCGGCCAGCAGGACGATCTGAGTGTCCTCAGGGATTTGGCGCAGCGACTTCAGCAGGAACGGCAGCCCCTTCTGCCGGGTGATCCGCCCGAGGAAGACGACGCTGGGGATGTCGGGGTCGATGCCGTGCTCGGCCAAGACCTGCTTGGCAGATTCGCTCGTGTCGGGCTGCCACAGCTCCGAGTCGATCCCGTTGTGCACCACCTGTACCTTGTCGGGGTCCAGATCCGGGTAGCTCTTCAGAACGTCCTTACGCATCCCCTCAGAGACCGCGATGACCGCGGCGGCAGAGGCATACGATGTCTTTTCGACGTAGCTGGAGAGCCGATACCCGCCCTTCAGCTGCTCGGCTTTCCACGGGCGCATCGGCTCCAACGAGTGCGCCGAGACCACGTGCGGCATACCACCGATCAGGCTCGAGAGATGTCCGGCATAGTTGGCGTACCAGGTGTGGCTATGCACGATGTCGGGTGCCGCTGCCAGCACATCGGCCGCAATCGTGAGGTCCACGCCGAGGGTCCGTAGGGCAGCGTTGGCATCGGCCAACTGCTCCAGGGCGGGGTACCCAGTGGTGCCTGCCTCCTCGACGGGATCGTCGAAAGCGCGCACGTTCACCTCGAGATCGGAGCGGGCGCGCAACGCACGGGTCAACTCGGCGACATGTACACCGGCCCCGCCATAGATGTTGGGTGGGTATTCGCGGGTCAGGATGTCGATGAGCACACAGACACGGTATCGACATTGCAGTCTTCGCACTACCTCTTCGCACGGCGAGCACTCCTGCCCTAGGTTGGTCTCATGGTGACCACCTCCAATCACAGACCCAAGGTTCTCGCGATCGTATTGGCGGGAGGGGAAGGCAAGCGCCTCATGCCGCTCACCGCGGATCGAGCCAAGCCAGCCGTCCCCTTCGGCGGCATCTACCGACTCATCGACTTCGCCCTGTCGAACATTGTGAACTCCGGATATCTCCGGGTCGTCGTGCTGACCCAGTACAAGTCGCACAGTTTGGACACGCACGTGACTAAGACGTGGCGGATGTCCACCTTGCTGGGCAACTACGTCGCGCCCGTGCCGGCTCAGCAGCGGATGGGTAAGCACTGGTTCGCCGGGAGTGCAGACGCTATCCTGCAGAGCCTCAACATCATCCATGACGAACGCCCCGACATCGTCGTCGTGGTGGGTGCTGACCACGTGTACCGGATGGACTTCTCGCAGATGGTCGCCCAGCACATAGAGACCGGGGCGGGGGTGACCGTCGCCGGTATCCGTCAGCCGCGCTCACTGAGCGACCAGTTCGGGGTGATCGACGTGGACTCCGAAGACCCGCGACGGATTGCCCAGTTCCTGGAGAAGCCGAGCGACGCGCCAGGTCTGCCCGACTCCCCCGATGAGGTCTTCGCCTCGATGGGCAACTACGTCTTCGACGCCGACGTGCTGAAGCGGGCGGTGAACGAAGACGCCGAGCTCGAAGGCTCCAAGCACGACATGGGCGGCGACATCGTCCCTGCCTTCGTGAACCGCGGAGAGGCGTACGTCTACGACTTCAACAGCAACGCGGTTCCGGGGGCGACCGACCGGGACCACGCCTACTGGCGCGACGTCGGGACGATGGAGTCCTACTACGAGGCGCATATGGACCTCATCTCGGTGCACCCGGTGTTCAACCTCTACAACCAGGATTGGCCGATTCTCACGAACTACGGGTGTCACCCACCGGCCAAGTTCGTGCACGGCTCGCAAGACCGGGTCGGCAATGCGGTCGACTCCGCGGTCTCCCCCGGCGTGGTGATCAGTGGCGCCACCGTCAGCAAGAGTGTGTTGTCCCCCAACGTGAAGGTCCACAGCTTCAGCAGCGTCACCGGGTCGGTGCTGCTCGACGAGGTGGTCATCAACCGGCACTGCACGATCAAGAACGCGATCATCGACAAGGGTGTGGTGGTGCCCGAGGGGATCTCGATCGGGGTCGACCACGACCACGATCGGGAGCGCGGATTCACCGTTACTGAGTCAGGGCTCGTGGTGATTGGCAAGGGTGTCGTGATCGATGCGGAGACTTCCACCGTCGACGTCGAGGCATCAAACCCAACGGTCATCCAGTAGGGCAGGCCCGCCGCGCCACGGTCATGCTGAGCGTCAGCGACCCGGCGCGGTGGGTTAGAACCCCATCGCGTGGAAACCGCCGTCGACATGCAGAATCTCGCCGGTCGTCCGGGGGAACCAGTCGGACATGAGCGCCACACACGCCTGCGCGGGCGGAACCGGGTCACGAACATCCCAGCCCAGGGGGGCGTGGTCGTCCCACTTGGCGAACTGCTCGAACTCCGGAATCGAGTTGGCAGCCGTGGTCGACACGGGCCCAGCCGCCACCAAGTTGCTGCGAATGCCCATCGGACCCAGATCCCGGGCAAGATATCGGCTGGTCGACTCGAAGGCCGACTTGGCCACTCCCATCCAGTCATAGACCGGCCAGGCGTAGCTAGCATCGAAGGTCAGACCCACCACGCTGCCACCGGGCCTCATCAACGGAAGTGCCGCGGTCGTTAACGACTTCAGTGAGTATGCCGAGATCTGCAGGGCTACGGCCACGTCCTCCCACGGGGCGCCCATGAAGTCGAAGGCCCCCTTGGGGGCGAAACCGATGGAGTGCAGCACGCCGTCCAGATGGTCGACGTGCTCCCCTACCCGCTCGGACAAGGTGTGGAGGTGCTCACTGTCCGCAACATCCAGCTCGACGATCTTCACTGGCTTGGGCAGGCGACGGGAGATGGTCTCCGTAATCCGCATGGTCCGCCCAAAGGAGGTCAGGACGACCTCGGCGCCTTGCTCCTGAGCCATCCGAGCGACGTGATAGGCGATGGAGGAGTCCTTCAGCACGCCGGTAATCAGCAACTTCTTGTCCTGCAACAACATGAGTGGCCCTTCGTGATGCAGCGGCGTATCGGTGAGTTTCGTATCGACTCTGAGTGTTTGTCGAGGTGTCAGTGTCCCATCCCCATGCCGCCATCGACCGGGATCACCGCGCCGGAGATGTAGGCGGCTGAGTCGCTGGCCAGGAACGCGACCGCGTCGGCCACTTCCTGGGGCTGAGCAAAACGCCCGGCCGGTATGGCGGACAGGTAGGTCTTGCGGCGTTCCTCCGGCAGGGCGGCGGTCATTTCTGTCTCGATGAAGCCGGGTGCCACTACGTTGGCGGTGATGCCTCGCCCACCCAGCTCTCGGGTGATCGATCGGGCCAGCCCGACCAGTCCGGCCTTACTGGCGGCATAGTTGCTCTGCCCCGGGGCGCCATACAGTCCGACGATGGAGGAGATCAGGATGATCCGGCCGCTACGGGCCCGGATCATGCCCTTGGCAGCACGGCGAGCACAGCGAAAGGCACCGGTCAGATTGGTGTCGAGTACGTCGGCCCACTCTTCATCGCTCATCCGCATCAAGAGCGTGTCCTTGGTGATGCCCGCGTTGGCCACCAGCACATCCACGGCTCGGCCGAAGATCATCTCGGCCTCGGTGAACGCGGCATCGACGCTCGCCGAGTCGTTGACATCTGCGATGACCCCGCGCAACCCGTCGGGCGGCTCCCCGCTGCGGTGCGTGATCACCACCTCATCGCCCTGGGCGGCGAAGGTCCGTGCGACGGCCAAACCGATCCCACGTCCGCCACCGGTGACCAGCACGGTCTTGGGCGGTCTTGTATTTTTGGAGCCGGCTGAGCCGGCCGTCGGGTCGTTGTCAGTGGGTGCCTCAAACACCTGCATACCGTAGCCGTATCATCGATGTATGCACACTGGACGCCACAGCCAAGCCGTCACAACGGCTGGCCCGTCTCGGACCCAGGACCGCGAGAAGCGGATGCGGGTCTACTTGGTCACGATGGGCATCCGCGTGGCTTGCTTCCCGCTCTCGGTGTGGGCCCTGATGAGTGGTTATCTCATCATAGGGTCGATGTTGGCGGCAGCAGCCGTCCTGTTGCCCGGTTTTGCGATGATGTTCGCCAACAACAAAGACACCCGCAGCGCGACGAATGGGCCCGTCTCCCCGGTCCGGGCCTTGCCAACGAGTCATCGCCCCGACGACTTGTGAACCAGGCGCAGTCACCGGTTGTCTGCAGCGCCAAAGCATGCCGCGCCGCGGCCACCCATGCGGTCATCTGGCGCAATCCCCGGTTGCACACTGCCTCGCGCCGCAAGATTTGGACCGCTTGCCCTGACCACCGAGAAAGCTTAGCCAGTTTTCTGGACCTGCGAGGCTTCTTGATCGAGGTCATCGCTGTCGAGGACCTGAAGCCTGAGCGAGACGGCTAGTCGATGTTCCCGCTGCGCTACCTGCTCAGTCGTCGGTGGATGTTTTCGATCGTGCTTGCGGTGGTCTTTGCCGTGGTGGCAGTGATGCTGGGGAACTGGCAGTTCGGCAAGCATCAGGAGAAGATCGAGCGACGCGACACCATCAGCGCCAACTACACGATGCCGGCGGTCTCGCTCAGCACGGTATTTGACCGCGTTGACCAACCCCTCAGCCCGAGCACCGAGTGGACCCGCGTCCAGGTCACTGGCGTCTATCGGGACAGCGAGCGGTTGCTGGTCCGCAATCGGCCCTACCGCGGGGTCTTCGGGTATGAGGTCCTGGTGCCGTTCGAGCCACGTTCCGCGCAGGCAGGGACCGCCGAAGTTCGCGACGGCGAGCAGGTCCCGCTGCTGCTGGTCGACCGTGGCTGGGTACCTAACGCCGAGAGTGCCGCAACGCTCCCGGACGTGCCGGCGACGCCGGCCGGGGAGGTCACCGTCACCGGCTGGTTGCGCGCAGGCGAGGAAGACCTCGGGCGGGACCTCCCCAACGGGCAGATCGCCTCAATCAACCTGTCAGTGGCCGAGCAGGCCGTGGGAACACCGCTCTACCAGGGATACCTGTTGTTGCAAGAAGAGACGCCGCAGGCGGCTGGGCAGCGACCAGCAGCGGCGGACCCACCGGACACCGGTATCGGGGTGCACCTGGCCTATGCGTTGCAATGGTGGCTGACCGCACCCGTGGGACTGATCTTGATCTGGGTGATGGCGCGGCGCGAGTGGCGCGAAGAGCGTGACCTGGACTCCGGCCATCCTGGGCCGGCCGGCCACGGCGATTCTGGTTCTGCTGGTGATGCCGACTCTTCTGCCGTGCCGGCCGCTGCTGGCTCTCCGAGCAAGCCGCGGAAGCGGCGGATCTGGGATGAGGAAGACGGCTAGAACCTGACGGCCTAGATGCCGGAAGTGGCGAACTGCGTCTCGTAAAGCATCCGATACATCCCGCCCTCAGCCAGCAGCTCTTCGTGACTGCCCTGTTGGACTACACGGCCAGCGGCCAGCACCACAATCGTGTCGGCATCGCGCACCGTAGAGAGCCGGTGGGCGATAACGACGGAGGTGCGGCCATGCAGCGCCTGATCCAGGGCGTGTTGCACGGCCACTTCGGACTCACTATCCAGATGAGCCGTGGCTTCGTCCAGAACCACCACCGCGGGAGACTTCAGCAGGAGCCGGGCAATGGCCAGGCGTTGCTTCTCCCCACCGGACAAGCGATGCCCGCGGTCGCCCAGGACAGTGTCCAGACCGTCGGGTAGCGACTGCACCAAGGTCCATATCTGCGCCCCCTGTAGTGCGGCCTGCATCTGGGACTCATCGGCGTTCGGCGCCGCATACAGCAAGTTGGCACGAATGGTGTCATTGAACATGTGTGCCTCTTGCGTGACCACACCAACCGTGTCTCGGAGCGAGTCCATCGAGGCGGATCGCAGGTCCACGCCGCCGATCTCGACCGTTCCGGAGGACGGGTCGTACAACCGCGAGATCAGCGTCGTCAGTGTCGACTTGCCGGCACCGCTCGGGCCGACCAGGGCCACCATCGACCCGGCTGCGATGTCCACACTGATGTCGTGCAACACCGGGCGCCGGTCACGGGACTCCGCTTCTGGCCGAAGCTCGAGGGAGGAGACGCTGATCTGGTCGGCCGAGGGGTAGGTGAAGCTCACTTCGCTCAACCGTATGCCGACTGCATCTGCACCGATCGCCACGGGGTTCTCGGCCTCGGTGACCAGTGGCTTGAGGTCGAGAATCTCGAAGATCCGCTCGAACGACACCAGAGCAGTCATCACATCAACCCGCACGTTCGACAGAGCGGTCAACGGGCCGTAGAGCGAGCCGAGCAGCGCGGCCATGGTCACAAGTTTGCCGATGCTCAGCGACCCGCCGATGACCAGCAGGCCACCCAGGCCGTAGACCAGGGCTGTTGCCAACGCTGCGACCAGTCCGAGCCCCGCGGCAAAGACGACCCGATTGACCGAGATCGCCACTCCGGCGTCCCGCACGCCGCGGGCTCGCTCCTCATACTGCTCGGCTTCGACGGCCGGACGACCAAAGAGGCGCACCAACATCGCGCCGGCTACGTTGAACCTCTCGGTCATGCTGGTGGCGAGCTGGGAGTTCAGGTTCATCTGCGTGCGGGTCAGGGTCGACAGCCGCCGGCCCATGAACGAGGCGGGCACCAGAAAAATCGGCAGCAACAGCAACGCCAGCAACGTGATCTGCCACGACAGGCTCAGCAGAACGCCCAACACGATGACCAGCGTGATGACATTGCTGACCAGGCCGGACAAGATCGAGGTGAACGCTGTCTGTGCCCCGATCACGTCGGTGTTGAGGCGGTTGACCAGGGCTCCGGTCTGAGCGCGGGTGAAGAAGGCGATCGGTTGGTTCAGGACGTGGGTGAAGACCTCAGCGCGCAGGTTGAGGATCAGCCCTTCGCCGATGCGCGAGGAGAACCAGCGGGTCACCACAAGCAAACCGGCCGAGAAGACCGCCAGCAAGGCGACCAGCGACCCGAGCGTGATCACCACAGTGCGGTTGCCCGGTGTCACCCCGTCATCGATGATCCGCCCGAGCAACAGGGGGGTGGCGACCACCAGCGAGGCAGCCAGGATGGTCAGGACCAAGAAGACGATGATCTCCGTCCGGAAGGCTCTCCCATAGGTCCACACCCGGCGAGCGGTGCCTTCGCGCAGCGGCTGTTGGGTGACGGATCGATCCTTGCTGAACAACCGGAACGCCGGTCCCCCACCCAAGCCTGCATGGACACTCATCGCCATTCCCACTTCCTCATCGGCAGATCAACGCACCTGCTGAGGGGGCTATTCCGGGTCCGGGTGGCTGTTAGGCCAGTGCAACCAGGTCCTGGTAGTCGCGGCCGTACAGGTCCTCCACCCCGTCCGGCAGCAACAGCACCCGCTCCGGCTCGAGTGCTTGGACGGCACCCTCGTCGTGCGAGACCAGCACCACAGCGCCGGTGTATGAGCGCAGCGCGGCGAGCACCTCCTCGCGGGAGGCGGGATCGAGGTTGTTGGTCGGCTCGTCGAGCAGCAAGACGTTGGCCGCCGACACGACGAGCATCGCCAGCGCAAGCCGGGTCTTCTCACCGCCGGACAACACGCCGGCGGGCTTCGCGACGTCATCGCCGGAGAACAGGAACGATCCGAGCACCTTGCGAGTGGCGGTCTCATCGAGATCGGGTGCTGCCGTCTTCATGTTGGCCAACACGGAGCGTTGGACATCCAGCGTCTCGTGCTCCTGGGCGTAGTAGCCGAGTTTGAGCCCATGTCCTGCATGCACCCCGCCGGTGTCCGGCGAGTCGATGCCGGCGAGCAACCTGAGCAAGGTGGTCTTGCCGGCTCCGTTGAGACCAAGAACCACCACCTTGGACCCGCGGTCGATGGCCAGGTCAACATCGGTGAAGATCTCCAAGGATCCGTAGGACCGAGAGAGTCGCTCGGCAGTCAACGGGGTCTTGCCGCAGGCGGCCGGGGTTGGGAAACGCAGCTGCGCGACCTTCTCGCTGGCCCGCTCGGTCTCCAACCCGGCCATCATCTTCTCGGCCCGCTTGATCATGGATTGTGCCGCGGTGGCTTTCGTCGCCTTGGCGCGCATCTTGTCTGCCTGCGCCAGTAGTGTCTGGGCCTTCTTCTCCGTGTTGGCGCGTTCCCGGTGGCGGCGCCGCTCGTCCGTTTCGCGCTGTTGCAGATAGCGGCGCCAGGTCAGGTTGTAGATGTCGAGCTCAGCGCGGTTGGCGTCCAGGTGGAAAACCCGGTTGACGACACTGTCGATCAGCTCGACATCGTGACTGATGATCAACAGACCGCCGGGATAGGTCTTGAGGTATTCACGCAGCCACACCACCGAGTCGGCGTCCAGGTGGTTGGTCGGCTCGTCCAGGAGCAGAGTGCTGGCGCCGGAGAACAAGATGCGCGCCAACTCGATGCGGCGGCGCTGGCCACCGGACAGGGTCGCCAGCTCTTGGCCGAGCACCCGATCCTCCAGACCCAGACTGCTGGCGATGGAGGCGGCCTCTGACTCAGCTGCATACCCACCACGCGACGTGAACTCGCCCTCGAGCCGGCCATACCTGGCCATCGCCTTGTCACGGTGGTCCTCATCCGCGCTGGCCATTGACTCCTCGGCCTGGCGCATGTTGCGCAGCACCGAATCCAGACCGCGCGCCGACAGGATGCGGTCGCGGCCGACCTCGGTCAGGTCGCCGGTGCGCGGATCTTGTGGCAGGTAGCCGATTTCTCCGCTGCGGGTCACCGACCCAGCGGCGGGTTCGGCCGCGCCGGCGAGCACCTTGGTCAACGTCGTCTTGCCGGCGCCGTTGCGGCCGACCAAGCCCACCCGGTCCCCCGATGCGACCCGAAAGCTCAGGTCGTCCAGCAACAGAGTGGAGCCTGCGCGCAACTCGACGCCGGAGGCAACGATCACGGGCAGGGCTCCTGACAGACAGATCTTGGGTGGGTGGTGGCCATCGTGGCCGCAGCCAATTCTACGCCGGGATATCGTGTCCACTGCCCACCCGCAACCAAGCACCGTCACGTGTTACTGGAGTTCCGATGACCTTTCGCGAGAACGCCAGCCTCAGAACCAACCAGGTGCGTCGCGGTGGCGGGGGTGGAGGCCGACGCCCGGGGGGCGGGAGCCTAGCCGCCGGTGGGGGGGTCGGCGGCATCTTGGTGTTGGTCTTGTACCTGGTGTTCGGTGGCGGCGCGGGCGGCGGTTCCGGCGGCGGGCTCGCACAGGATGCTGGGTGGGACTACTCCTCGCAGGACGTGGGGCAGGAGCAGTCACAGAACGGTGACGTCACCGAGCAATTCCCCCAGTGCCGGACCGGTGAAGACGCCAACGAGCGAGTGGACTGCCGGATGGTCGGCACGGTGATCAGCGTGCAGGACTACTGGAGCACGACATACAGCGACTATGAGGCAGCCCAAACCGTGCTGTTCACAGGTTCGGTGAACACCGGTTGCGGTGCGGCGGACAGCAGTGTCGGACCTTTCTACTGCCCCACGGACTCGACCATCTATCTGGACGTCAGCTTCTTCAACCAGCTTGACGCGATGGGCAGCGATGGCGGGTCGCTCTCGCAGATGTATGTCGTGGCACACGAGTACGGGCACCACATCCAGAACCTGACCGGCGCTTTGACACGTTCACAGCAAGACGACCAGGGCCCCGAGAGTGGTGCCGTCCGGGTTGAGCTACAGGCCGACTGCTTTGCCGGGGCGTGGGTGGCGAACGCCTCGCAGACCGAAGACGAGGGCGGTCAGGCGTTGCTGGAGCCGATCACCGAGGAGCAGATCGGTTCGGCGCTGTCCGCTGCTGAGGCGGTCGGCGATGACCGCATCCAGGCGCAGTCCCAGGGCGGGATCAACCCCGATGTGTGGACTCATGGATCGGCCGAGCAGCGGCAACGCTGGTTCTTGACCGGCTACCAGTCCGGCGATCCCAACTCCTGTGACACCTTCACCACGGACAACCTGTAACCCCGCCGGTTGAGCATGAAGTTGCGGCGTCGTGCAGCGGTTGCGCGCGACTTCGAGGCCGCCATCCGGGCTTGCGCGCGATCTTGCTCATGGGACCAGTCGAGGAGCGAGGCGCTGGACTCGCTCGGCCAGCTCAGCATGAGCGGTCTCGAAGGCAGCGGAGCTACCGTCCGGTACCGGGTCGGCGACGGACCAGTGGGCGTGTGGTCGGGAGGCGAGTTCCTCGTGCGCACGGTCGCATACCGTGACAAGGAAATCGGCGTCATCGACTGCCTCGTCCAAGAGCGCCGGGCCGATCTGGGGCATATCAAGCCCATGACGTTGGGCAGTCCGCATAGCGCCCGGGTTGATCCTTGTCCCGGGATGGGTGCCGGCCGAGCTCGCCGCGATGGGGCTGGCCTGACGCCACAGTGCTGCGGCGAGGTGCGAGCGGGCCGTGTTGGCCGTGCACACGAACACCACTCGTTGTGGCGATGGGTTCGGTGAAGGGCACAGGGAGGGCCGGCTATCCAGCCCTGTTCCCTGCTCGGGCCGGCGCAGCGTGAGGTAGATGCGGCGACCGTCACCCTCGGACGGTCTGCGCCTCACCAGTCCCACGTCATCGAGAACCGCCACATGATGCGCCAAGAGATTGGAGGGTATGCCGAGTGCCCGGCCTACCTCCGAGGCCGACGCATCAGTGACGGACAGATAATCCACGATGCGCAATCGCGTGACATCCGCGAGAGCAGCGTGGATCGCCGCCCGACCAGCGAGGTCGTCAGTTTGCTCACTGTTCATTGACTCAATATTGACTGAGCAACTCCCTTCGGTCAAGATCGAGTCGTGTCCGACTCCCCTGGCGCCCGGCCCCTCCAGCGCCGACTCCTGGCAGAGCTCCTTGGCGCAGGTCTACTTGTCACAGTGGTCGTGGGCTCCGGAATCGCGGCCGCCTCGTTGTCACCGAATGATGTCGGCCTGCAACTCCTGCAGAACAGCACGGCGACGGTCCTTGGCCTCACCGTGCTGATCTTGATGTTCGGCCCGGTCTCCGGGGCCCACTTCAACCCCGTGGTGTCGTTGGCCGATTGGTACTTGCACCGCCACACTGGCCTAGGGCTCTCGCTCCCCGAAGTGGGTGCCTACAGCGCCGTCCAAGTCATCGGTGGCGTGGCGGGGGCGCTGCTAGCCAACGCAATGTTCGAGGTGCCAACCAGGATCTCGGACACGGATCGCCTTTCGGCAGGCCATCTGCTCGGTGAAGTCGTCGCCACCACCTTCCTCGTGGTGCTGATCTTCGCCCTCGCGCGCAGCCGTCGGGCGGCCTTGGCTGCCCCCGCTGTAGGTGCCTACATCGGAGCCGCCTACTGGTTCACCAGCAGCACTTCGTTCGCCAACCCCGCGGTCACCACCGGGCGGGTCTTCTCTGACACGTTCGCCGGTATCGCCCCCAGCTCGGCCCCGGCATTCGTCGGTGCTCAGGTGGTCGGGCTGTGCATCGGTGTGGCCCTCACGCTCGCCCTGTATCCCGATGTGACGCAACGCAATGACGACATCGTGATCCCCCACACCACTGACATGCCGCAGACCGATGAAGTGACCAGTGCCCGACAATAGCGACCAGCGAGGTTCGATCACCATGACTAGCTCCACGAGTCCGACCAAAAACCCCTACGCGGCGCTCGTCGAGGACCTCTCGTACTCCTACGAGGGCGTCTTCTCCACCGAGAGCGTCGCGAACGCAGTCCGCCAAGCCCGCGAGTTGCTGGAGCCTCGATCTACCGTGAAAGTGTTCCTACCGGTCTTGGTTGCCCGCCAGGCCCGGGAGCAGTTGATGGCCGCCGCTCAAGCCGAGGGGAGGATCGCTAAGACGGTCCCCGAACTGCTCTTCGTGTGTGTGCACAATGCCGGCCGATCACAGATGGCCGCCGCGCTGGCCGAGCATCTGTCCGCCCGGCGCGTGCATGTCCGCTCGGCCGGGTCGGCACCGGCCGGCGAGGTGAATCCGATCGTCGTCGAAGCCCTCAGTGAGCGCGGCATCTCGCTGGCGACGCCATACCCCAAGCCGCTGTCGAATAGCGTGCTGCGCGCCTCTGACGTCATCATCACCATGGGCTGCGGCGACAGCTGTCCGATCTTTCCAGGCAAGCGGTATGAGGATTGGGCGGTGGCGGACCCCGCCAGTCAACCGATCGAAGTGGTGCGCGAGATACGCGACGATCTTCAGGCACGCGTTACCACTCTGCTGCGCGACGTCCTCAGCTAGCCTGTCTCCACCCCGAATCCGCTTCATCCCCGACCAGGAGTCACGACATGGCAGATCCCACTCGCTCGGACGCTATGCCAGACCGCCCGGCCGTGCTGTATGTCTGCGTCCACAACGCCGGGCGCTCGCAGATGGCCGCCGGATACACGCGTCATCTCTCGGGGGGGTCAGTCGAGGTGTTCTCGGCCGGGTCCGCACCAGCCGATCACGTGAATCCGGCCGTGGTCGAAGCGATGGCAGAGGACGGTATCGACATCAGTTCCGAGCACCCGAAGATCCTGGCGACAGAGACGGTTCAGATCAGCGATGTCGTGATCACGATGGGCTGCGGCGACGCCTGCCCGATCTTTCCAGGCAAGCGGTATGAGGATTGGGTGTTGCAGGACCCGGCCGGTCAGGGGGTGGACGCTGTGCGCCCGATCCGGGATGAGATCAAAGATCGAGTGCTTGCCCTCTTGGGCAGCTTGAACGAAGCGCCTCCCACGGGCTAGGGGCGAGTCTCCCCACACACTGCGGGAACAGATGCACTACCGCCTGTGTATGTCTACTCCTGAGTCGTCGATCCGACATCCCACGTGATGCCGAGCAGTTCTTCGCTGAGCGTCCATAACCGGCTGGCCGCCCCCTGGTCGCGTGCGGCCGTGGAGACGCCGGACTCGCCGACCGGGCCGAGGGAATCGCCACGCTTGGTGGGGCCGTAGTAGGCCCCGTTGACCGCTTCGCTACCGGCAGCGGCGAGCACCTCGGGCACGGCACCCGCCAATGCTGACTGCGCCATCAGCCGGTTGGAGACCCGATAGATCGCCTTCAAAATGCCTTCGGGACCGCTGCTTTGCAGGTTGGTCGCCGAGTAGCCCGGATGAGCAGTGACCGAGATGACCGGCGAGCCGGACGCTTCCAGCCGTCGAGCGAGCTCAAGGCCATACATCAGGTTGGCTAGCTTGCTCTGGCTGTAGGCCTTGGTGGGCGAGTATCCGTTCGCAAACATGGGATCGTCGAAATTGATGCCTGAGGCGGAACGGTGTGCGATCGAGCTCACTGGCACGAATCTCCCCGCGCTGGCCTCGACGAGGTCGAAGATCAGGTAGTTCAACAAGAAGTGACCCAGGTGGTTCGTCCCGAACTGCAACTCGAATCCGTCGGCCGTCTGTTGCTGCGGGGTCTGCATCACGCCGGCGTTGTTCACCACCGCGTCGAGCCCGTCACTGAGCCCGCGAATCGTGTCGCTGGCGCGGTGGATCGAGTCCATGCTGGCCAGGTCGAGCTCGATGACCGTGACATCTCCAGCGCTCTGGATCTGGCTCAGTCGGGCCGCTGCTTCGGAGCCCTTGGCGGTAGAGCGAGAGGTGATGAAAACCGTGGCGTTGGCGTAGCGCAAGTGTGCTGCAGCCTGCAGGCCGAGGCCAGAGTTGCCACCGGTGATCAAGTATCGCTTGCCGGTGAGGTCAGGCAGCTGTTTGGTCTTCCAGTTGGTCACAGTGTCATGGGTCATATGCTCGACTTTAGTGTCCAGTGGAGACGTTCGAGACAGTCACCCGGACCGCAGCGGCTCGCCTGGCAACACTCTGCAAGACCTCGAACCGCGGGTCAGCGATGTCATAGAACTCACGCCTCGGCCGGTCTGCCCACGCCGCGAGCGCAGTGTGCTTCAACGCTCGGGCGACCAGGGCTTTGTCACCGCCGATGACTATCCCGTCAAGTCCCTCGTCTGTGTAGAGCTCAGCGGACTTCGTCGCCGAGGTCTCCACCAGCTGATCGGCCTGATTCGCACGGCGGCGGGCGAATCTCTGCTGGGACCACCCTCCGGCCGCTGTTCTCGACTGCACATAACGCGTGCCGCACTTGTGCTTCGTCAGTTCGCCCGCCTGGGTAACCCCGACGGCATACCCACCCCGACGAAGAAGCAACAGCCCCAGGCAGCTCGGAGCCTGTGCCCACCGTGAGATATCGGGAGGGGTCTCCTGAGCAGCCTTCCACGCGGTCAGTCGGGCCCAAGCACCATCTGCCGCCGTGACCAGGTAACCCGAAGCCTCATCGCACGACCAGTGAATGCCACCGTGGCTTGCTTGAAAACGATCCAGCCACCCGGGCAGGCGATCAGGCGCAACCTCGACCTGCCGAGGTGCGGTCACAGATCGCGGCTCTTAGACGTTGAAGCCCAGCGCGCGCAGCTGGTCGCGACCATCAGGAGTGATCTTGTCCGGCCCCCACGGCGGCATCCATACCCAGTTGATCCGGAAGCTGGTGACCAAGCCTTCAAGTGCCTGCCCGGTCTGCTCCTCGATCACGTCGGTCAGCGGGCAGGCGGCGCTGGTCAGGGTCATGTCGACGACGGCGTGCGCCTGTGCGTCGACGGTGACCCCATAGATCAGTCCGAGGTCGACAACGTTGATCCCCAACTCGGGGTCAACGACATCGCGCAGTGCTTCTTCGACGTCGGCGACGTTCGGCGGTGTAACGGTTTCTGGCATCGGTCAACCTTTCCGGTCAGGGTTACAGGGTCTCACGTGAGGAGATGTCTACTCCCGATTGTGCCAGTGCGTCGAGGTACGCGGTCCAGCCGAGTAGAGCGCATTTGACCCGCGCGGGGTACTTGGCCACACCGGCTAACGCCACCGCGTCACCGATCTCTTCGGCGCTGCCGGGGTCGGTGCCGCGTGAGGTCAACATGGCATGCACACACTGGTAGCGGGCCAATGTCGCCTCGATCGTCTCCCCGGTGCACTCCTCGGCCAAGATCGAGGTCGCGGCAACCGAGATGCTGCAGCCCACCGCGTCATAGGACAGATCAGACAACACCGCGCTCAACTGGGCCGAAGCGGGCGCAGCCTCGCGCTCAACCGGGGAAAAGTGGACGCGCAGGGTGACCTCGTCGCCGCAGGTGGGGTTGATGTGGTGCACCTGTGCGGCATATCCCTCGCGCAGACCCGCCCCCACCGGGCGTTTGCTGTGATCGAGAATCAACTCGCCGTACATATCCATCGGTGCGCTCCTAGACGCTCACGCCGAAGACCGCCGGCACTTCGTCGAGCGCTTCGATAAAGGCGTCGATCTCATCAGTGGTGGTGTAGACCCCGAAACTGGCCCGCGTGCTGGCGGTGACGCCGAGGCGTCGGTGCAGCGGCCACGCGCAGTGGTGCCCGGTGCGGACCGCCACCCCCCGGTCGTCCAAGACTTGGCCGACATCGTGCGGGTGGATGCCCTCGACAGTGAACGCTACGGCACCTACACGGACCGCGGGGTCGCTCGGCCCAAGCACCGTCACCCAGGGCCTCGCCACGAGAGCGGTCAGGGTATGACGCATCAACGCTTCGTCATGCGCCGCAACCCGGTCCATCCCGTGTGCGGACAGGTAGTCACACGCGGCCGCCAATCCCACAGCCTGAGCGGCAACCGGCACGCCGGCTTCGAAACGTTGCGGTGGCGGAGCATAGGTCGAGCCCTCCATCCGGACCATCTCGATCATCGACCCCCCGGTCAGGAACGGTGGCATCGCGGTCAGCAGATCCGGCCGGCCCCACAGCACACCGATCCCCGAGGGTCCGAGCATCTTGTGGCCAGTGAAGACCACAAAGTCTGCTCCGAGTTGCGATACGTCGACCGGCAGATGGGGCACGGACTGACATGCGTCAACGAGCACCAGCGCATCCACGGCACGGGCTGCCGCAACGTAAGGTCCGAGGTCATTGTGTGTGGCCAGCACATTGGACACATGGGTCAACGCGAGCACCTTGGTGGCCGGACCGATGACGGTCTCCGGCTCCTGCAAGTAGCCGTCGTCAGTGACGTCGATCCAGCGCAGTGTTGCTCCGGTGCGACGAGCCAACTCCTGCCATGGCACGAGGTTGGCATGGTGCTCCATGGTCGTGATGACAATCTCATCACCCGGGCCGACCTGCAGTCTGGCGACAGCCCGCGGATCGGCACCATCGACGGCGCCCGGTGCCCCGGCATTGCTCAAGGCATAGGCCACCAGGTTGATCGCCTCGGTGCCGTTCTTGGTGAAGACGATCTGATCCGGTGCCCCGCCGATGAACGCGGCGACCCGGGCGCGCGCCGACTCGAACGCCTCGGTGGCCTCCTCCGCCAGCTGATGAGCTCCCCGATGCACAGCGGCGTTATGCGTGGTGTAGAACTCGCGCTCGGCATCCAGGACGACGGTCGGCTTCTGCGAGGTGGCACCACTGTCCAGGTAGACCAACCGCCGCCCTTCCCGCACCGACCGTCTCAGGATAGGGAAGTCAGCCCGGATCCGGGCTGACTCCCCTGCCGTCCACGCCTGCACGGTAAAAGCCGTCGTGCTCGATGCCACTGTGCTCAGGCCGTCACCTGCGAGTAGCGGTCATAGCCTTCGTTCTCTAGGCGTTCTGCCAACTCAGGCCCGCCGGACTCGGCAACCTTGCCGTTGATGAATACGTGGACCTGGTCTGGCGTGATGTACCGCAGGATCCGGGTGTAGTGCGTGATCAGCATGACGCCGATATCCGAGCTGGACTTTATTCGGTTTACCCCTTCGGAGACGACCTTGAGGGCATCGACATCGAGCCCGGAGTCAGTCTCGTCAAGAATCCCGATCTTGGGCCGCAGCAACTCCATCTGCAAGATCTCGTGACGCTTCTTCTCACCACCGGAGAACCCCTCGTTCACGTTGCGCTCAGCAAACACGGGGTCCATCCGCAAGGCAGTCATGGCTTCCTTGACGTCCTTGACCCAGTGCCGCAGCTTCGGGGCTTGGCCATCGATGGCAGTCTTGGCGGTTCGCAGGAAGTTGGACACGGTCACGCCGGGCACTTCGACCGGGTACTGCATGGCCAGGAACAACCCGGCCTGCGCCCGCTCGTCGACCCCCATCGCCAACACGTCTTCCCCGTCGAGCGTGACGGTGCCGCCGGTCACCGTGTATTTCGGGTGTCCGGCGATCGAGTAGGCCAGTGTCGACTTCCCAGAGCCGTTGGGACCCATGATGGCGTGCGTTTCGCCCGACCTGATCGTCAACGTGACGCCGCGCAAGATCTCCTTCTCGCCGGCTTCGGTCTCGACCGTAACGTGCAAGTCGCGAATCTGAAGTGTGGTCATTGTTCAGTGCTCCTCAGTACTGCTCAGGTATGTCAGTGGTTCAGTGGGGTTGCTGGCGCGAGCGCCGGCAGGTTCATTCGGCGAGCTCGACATAGATGTCCTCGCCGTCGACCTCGACTTCGTGCACAGCAATGGGGGTGGTGGCAGGAAGGGACGTGGGCACACCGGTCGTGAGATCGAAACTTGAGCCGTGCAACCAGCATTCGATCGTGCGTCCCTCGACGTCACCCTCAGACAGAGACACCTGCGCGTGGCTGCAGGTGTCGTCCACCGCGTGCACCCTTCCGCCGGAGTCGCGAGCTATCGCCACTTTGTGGCCGTCGATGACAGCACAGACCGCGCCTACCGTCGGTAGGTCAGCCAGCGAGCAGACCCTGATCAAGCGTGCTCCTGCGCTGCAGTGCCGACGGCAGAGCCGCTGACCTCACCGGCCATGTCCAGCGCCAGCTCTTCTTCGATGGCCAACATCAACGAGTCCACGATCTCGGGAACACCGATCTTGGCCACGATGTCGGCGAAGAATCCGCGCACGACCAGCCGACGGGCCTCGTCCTCGGTGATGCCGCGTGACATCAGATAGAAGAGCTGCTCGTCATCGAAGCGCCCGGTGGAGCTCGCGTGCCCGGCGCCAGAGATATCGCCGGTCTCGATCTCGAGGTTGGGGACCGAGTCGGCGCGGGCTCCGTCGGTGAGCACGAGGTTGCGGTTCAGCTCGTAGGTGTCGATGCCTTCGGCCTCAGCCCGGATCAGCACGTCGCCAACCCACACCGTGTGTGCGCTCTCACCCTGCAGGGCACCCTTGTAGGTCACCAAGGACTTGCCGTGAGGCATGTTGTGGTCGATGAACGAGCGGTGCTCCAGATGCTGACCGGCGTCGGCGAAATACACCCCCAACAGGGTTGCGTCACCGCCGCTCCCGGCATACCGGACGTTGCTGTTCATCCGCACGATGGCGCCACCGAGGCTGACCGCGATGTGCTTGTATGTCGCGTCGCGCCCCACCAGAGCCTCGTGCTGAGCGAGATGGTTGGCATCGTCGGCCCACCGCTGCAGACTGACGACCGTCAGCTCCGCACCGTCGCCGACGATGATCTCGACGTTGCCGGTGTGATCGGCTGATCCGGAGTGATCGATGATCACGAGCGCCTTGCTGTGGTGACCGGATTCGAGCACCACATGGGAGTTGCTTCGACGCTGAGCGCCGTTGCCGTGCACGGTGACTCGTAACGGCTCGGGAAGCTCAGCGTCCGCGGGAATGGAGACGTGGAGTGCATCGGCCGTGTTGGCAGAGGCGAGTACCGCACCGCGGTCCTCGGGGACCAGCACGGTGCCGCGCGGTGCCGCATGCGCGGCCAGCGTGCCCACCGCGACGGAACTCGGGACCGACACCTCGAACGTCGCAGCCGGATCACCATCGCGGTCATCGGTGGCGGTGTCGCTGAACAGTGCCACCAACCGGTCCACCGGGGTGAACCGCCACTCCTCCTCGCGGCCCGTCGGCACCACAAAGGCACCGACGTCGAACGAACGGGCGCGCGCAGCTCGGGACTCGTCTGGCACACGTTCGGCAAGTTTTCTCTGCGGATCGACATGCGCCGACGCCTGATCGGTCGCGGCCGGTGGTGCAGAAACGTTGTCGCTGACCAAAGTCATCAGCCAACGGCTCCTTCCATTTGAAGTTCGATGAGGCGGTTGAGCTCTAGGGCGTACTCCATCGGCAGCTCGCGAGCAATCGGCTCGACGAATCCGCGGACGATCATCGCCATCGCCTCGGTCTCGGACATGCCTCTGGACATCAGATAGAACATCTGGTCCTCAGAGACCTTGGACACGGTCGCCTCGTGACCCATCTGCACGTCGTCCTCGCGGACATCCACGTAGGGATAGGTGTCCGAGCGCGAGATCTGGTCCACCAGCAGCGCGTCACAGACCACGCTGGACTTGCTGTGGTGCGCGCCGTCCAGGACCTGCACGAGCCCTCGGTAGGACGTGCGACCGCCACCGCGGGCAACGGACTTGGACACAATGGTCGAGGACGTGTGCGGCGCGGCGTGCACCATCTTGGACCCGGCATCCTGGTGCTGGCCTTCACCGGCGAAAGCCACCGACAGCGTCTCACCCTTGGAGTGCTCGCCGAGCAGGAAGACAGCCGGGTACTTCATCGTCACCTTGGAGCCGATGTTGCCATCGATCCACTCCATCGTGGCTCCCTCAGCGCAGGTAGCGCGCTTGGTCACCAGGTTGTAGACGTTGTTCGACCAGTTCTGGATGGTCGTGTAACGGACCCGGGCGTTCTTCTTCACGACGATCTCGACGACGGCGCTGTGCAGGCTGTCGCTCTGGTAGATCGGCGCCGTGCATCCCTCCACGTAATGCACCGAGGAGCCTTCGTCGGCGATGATCAGCGTCCGCTCGAACTGACCCATGTTCTCGGTGTTGATCCGGAAGTAGGCCTGCAGCGGGATGTCAACGTGCACACCGGGCGGGACGTAGATGAAGCTCCCACCGCTCCATACCGCGGAGTTCAGTGCGGCGAACTTGTTGTCCCCGACTGGGATCACCGAGGTGAAGTACTCGCGAAACAGGTCCTCGTGTTCGCGCAGCGCGGTGTCGGTGTCCAAGAAGAGCACACCCTGTTCCTCCAGGTCCTCGCGAATCTGGTGGTAGACGACCTCGGACTCGTACTGAGCTGCCACGCCGGCCACGAGGCGCTGTTTCTCGGCCTCGGGGATGCCGAGGCGGTCATAGGTGTTCTTGATGTCCTCGGGCAGCTCATCCCACGTCGTAGCCTGCTTCTCGGTGGACTTCACGAAGTATTTGATGTTGTCGAAGTCGATGCCTGACAGGTCACTACCCCAAGTCGGCATCGGCTTCTTGCCGAACAGTTTCAGCCCCTTCATCCGCAAGTCGGACATCCACTGCGGCTCGCCCTTGCGGCTGGAAATGTCCGTGACGACATCCTCGCTCAAGCCACGCCGCGCGGAGGCGCCTGCCGCGTCGCTGTCCGACCAGCCGTACTCGTAGGTCCCCAGATCCTTCAGACCAGGGTTGCGCTCTTCAATGTTGGTGCTCATCGCGAAGGCCTTTCGTCGGTGCTCATAGCGGGCTTGGTGACAGGTGCGGGAGGGTGAGCTGCAGGGGCGAGGCGCGCTCGGGTGGCCGCCACCTGGGGATCGGGGAGGGCAGCTTCGGTGCTCAGCGCGGCGGTGGGAACATAGGTGGTGCAGACGTGGGCTCCCCCGGCCAGCGTCGCGAGTCGCTGGACGTGCACGCCCAACAGCTCCGAGATCGCGTCCGTCTCTGCCTCGCACAGCTGCGGGAAGTTCGCGGCGATGTGCTGAACCGGGCAGTGGCCTTGGCACAGCTGCAGCCCTGCCATACCAGTGTCCGCGGCGACCGGGCGGACACTGGCGGCGAAACCCTGCTCGGACAGGGCCCCAGCCAATGCGGCCGTGCGTGCCTCAACAGTCTTGTCGGCGGCGTCCACGGCGGGCTTCAACTGCTCGGCCAGCCCGGCCATCTGGGCATGCGAGAAATCGGCTACGGCTTCATCGCCGGCGCGCGTGGACAGATATGCCAGGGCCGCGCTGGCGATGTCTTCGTAGGAGTTGTCCAACTGTGATTGGCCCTGGTCGGTCAACACGTAGGCTCGAGCGGGGCGTCCGCGACCTCGTCGGCGAGTGGCTGGCGCCTGCTCGTGCTCAACAATCGCCTCCTGCTCGGCCAAGGCATCGAGGTGACGACGCACGGCCGCGGGCGTCAGTGACAGCTCGTCGGCCAGGGACCGCGCCGTCACCGGCCCGCGTGCGCCGACCGCCCGACGCACCAGGTCCCGGGTCCGGGACTCATTGGAAGCGTGTTGGGCATGACCGAACCCCGCGACGGGGGCCCGATCAACTAAAAACACAACACCAGTGTCACCTATTTGCACACTGATGCCAACGTAGGTATGCCTCACCCTTGTTCCCTGCGGGACGGACATATCGTGTCGGTCATGGTCAGCACTCCGGAGCCCGTGGCGGGCGCCTGCAACGGCGCAGCCGTGCAGTTCACCGGCGTGAGCAAGTCCTTCGGTTCCGTCGCTGCGCTCGACGGCGCGACCTGGGAAGCGTCCGCTGGGCAGGTGACGTGCATTCTCGGGCCCAACGGAGCCGGTAAGTCCACTGCCATGGATCTCGCCACCGGGCTACAACAGAGCGACCGCGGCTCGGTGCGAGTGCTGCAGACCGATCCGTGGCGCAGCAACGCCGAGCACCGCGCACGGGTGGGTGTCATGCTCCAAGACGGCGGACTCCCCCAGTCTGCGCGTCCCCGTGCTCTGGTGAGTCATCTTGCCCGGATGTATTCCGATGCCTGGCCAACCACCGCGTTGTGCGGGCTGCTCGGGATAGACGAGTTCGCGACGACACCTGTGCGCAGAATCTCCGGAGGACAACGTCGACGCCTCGCCTTGGCTGCCGCCTTGGTCGGCAGACCGCAGGTGATCTTCCTCGACGAACCGACCGGCGGGCTCGATCCACACGCTCGACGGGTCACTCACCAGGTGATCCGCACGGTGGCCGACGAAGGAGCAACAGTCGTCCTGAGCACGCATGCCTTCGAAGAGGCGGAGCGCCTAGCGGACATGGTGGTGATCCTGGCCGCTGGGCGGGTCGTAGCCAGCGGATCTGTGCCAGCGCTCTGCTCCGGGCAGACCCTGGAGCAGCGCTACTTTGCGTTGACCGATCGAGGACCTCGATGAACCCCGGCACCCAGTCGGGTCGTGCCGCGCCCGGCAGGCAACGCCTTGCGGCGCAGACCGCGTTCGAAGTCCGCAGTCTGCTGAGCAACGGGGAACAGCTGTTGGTCTCGATCATCCTGCCGCTGCTGGCACTGATCGCCCTTGTCACCTTCCGACCGAACTACTCCACCGCTCTTGCCTCCGGCCCGTTGGACACGGTCGCAGCGGCCGCGTCCATGGCCGTCCCTGGGGTCCTGGCGCTCGCCGTCGTCTCCACCGCGTTCACGGGGCAAGCGATTGTGCTGGCCTACGAGCGTCGCTACGGTGTGCTCCGCTTGCTGGGCACAACTCCGCTGGGCCGTGCCGGGTTGCTCGGTGCTAAGGGGTTCTCCGTCGTGGTGGTGGTAGCACTTCAGGCCGCCGTGGTGAGCGGGGTGGGCCTGGCGCTGGGCTGGCGCCCTCACCCTGCCGGCGTCCCTGCGGCCCTCGGACTGATCATCCTTGGCTGCGCAGCCTTCGTGGCTCTCGCTGCTCTGCTGGGTGGCACCTTACGAGCTGAGGCGGTCCTCGCCTTTGCCAACCTGGCCTGGGTTCTGTTCCTCGGGTGTGGACTCCTGTTCCCGCTCGACACGTTGCCTGCAGGGCTGGCTGCTGTGCTGCGTATGACGCCGCCCGGAGCGCTCGGCGAGGGACTGCGCTTGGCGCTCCTCGGCGTGGATACCACCCCCGTCCTAGCGTTTGTCGTTCTGGCGGCCTGGGCGGCTGGAGTCGGCGCCCTCGCGGCAGTGAGACTGCGTTGGTCCGACTGACACTGCCTCGGTCTGACTGAGACCGGGCGCTCAGAGGCGCAGGCTGCGCTCGTACGATGAGGGGGTGAATCGCTCCTTCGCACCGTTCGGATCCTCGGTTCTGCGCTGGCTGCTGCCGATCAATCTCGGCGTCCAGATCCTGATTGTGGTGACCGGTGGGCTCGTCCGGTTGACCGGGAGCGGCTTGGGTTGCTCGACCTGGCCCCAGTGTGAGCCCGGCTCCTACACTCCGACGTTCCGTCCCGAAGACGGCATTCACCCCTATATCGAGTTCGGTAACCGGCTGATCGGCATCCTGGTTGGCATCGTTGCGGTTGCCACCGTGTTCGCCGTATGGCGTTGGGCTCGGCCTTCTGGCCGTCGTCGGATGTTGCTGCTGGCTGCAATGGTGCTGCTCGGCACGCTGGCACAAGGGGTTCTTGGCGGCATCACGGTCAACATGGAGCTGAACCCGGCGACCGTGATGGCGCACTTCCTGATCTCGATGGTGCTGATCGTCCTGAGCACGTTGCTGCTGGTGACCGATCGTGGCCCAGCGGTAGGCGCGGTCGGTCCGGCCCCCTCCGTGGTGCAGGCAGTGGCGATCGTAACCGGGGCGGTGGGTGCGGTTGTCATCGTCCTCGGGACCGTCGTCACGGGATCGGGACCACACTCCGGCGACGCCGACCAACCGGCCCGCTTTGGCTTCGACCCACAGACGGTCTCCTGGCTGCACGCTGACTCCGTGATGTTGTTCGTCGGCCTGGTCGTCGCCATGGCGGTGTCTACCTCCTTGGTGCCGCAGACACACCGAGCGAGGCGGCCATGGCGTCTGGTGCTTGCAGTGTCGCTGGCTCAGGGTGTCTTGGGATATGTGCAGTACGCCACCGGTGTGCCGGTCCCACTGGTTTCCTTGCACATGCTCGGCGCCTGCCTCCTGGTGACCAGCCTGACCTGGGCAGTAGCAAGCGTCCTCTGGGTTATCCGACCGGGGCTGCCCCCGGTGTCGGCCTCAGGTCAACGGGAAGAACAGCAGCGGATCGACCGCGACAGCCAGAAAGACGAGGGTCAGATAACTGATCGAGTAGTGGAACAGGCGCATCGCGCCTAGCGCGGATCCGGTCACGCCGCGCTTGGCGCGTGCGGACAGCCGATGCGCCTCGGCGATGAACACGCCACCGGCGACGACAGCGGCCATGGTGTAGATCCATCCCATCGGGGCCACTGGGATCAAGACAAGCGATGTCGCCACGGTGACCCAGGCATACAGCACGATCTGCCGCCCCACCGCGACGTCCTCCGCCACCACCGGAAGCATCGGCACCCCGGCATTGGCGTAGTCCTCCTTGAACCGCATGGAAAGCGGCCAGTAGTGCGGCGGTGTCCAGAAGAAGACCATGGCGAAAAGGACCAGAGCCGACCAGCTCAACGACCCGGTCACGGCAGACCAACCGATCAGGACCGGCATACAACCGGCCACTCCGCCCCAGACAATATTCTGAGCCGTCCGGCGCTTCAACACCATGGTGTAGAAGCCGACGTACAGGGCAATGGCTCCGAACGCCAGCGCCGCACTCACGACGTTGACCCAGGCGGCCAACCACACCACGGACGCGACACCGAGTGTCACGCCGAAGATCACGGCGTGAGCAGGCGCGATAGCCCCAGTGACCAGGGGCCGATGCGACGTCCGAACCATGAGCGCGTCGATGTCGCGGTCCAGGTAGCAGTTGAGCGCATTAGCCGACGCGGCCGCCAGGATGCCACCGAGCATCGTGGTGACGATCAGCGAGAGGGGGGGAATCCCGCGGGCGGCCAGGAACATGACCGGGAACGTCGTCACCAGGAGCAGCTCGATGATGCGGGGCTTGGTCAGCGAGATGTAGTCCCCCATCACCTCTCGCCAGGAACGCCCCGCGCCAGCATCTGGTCGGCGGGCATCCAGGGTTGTCACGAAGGACCCTCCAGGGATGGTTGTGTGTGTCTTGATCACCTGCGAATCCCTATCCTACTCGGGGATTGACACTGCACGACGGGGCCATCTGCCGTTAGGCTCAACAGTGACATTGCGCCAGCGGTCCAACCAAGCGACCATCCACTCCAGGGATACCTGATGACAGGCAAGGAGCCCACGTGAGCGAGCAGGACACGTCATACACTTCAGGACGCAGCAGCGACCTGGCCTACCCCGTCGCCGAGGAGACGGGGTGGAGCGACATCGACGTCCGCGCAGTCGACACCGTGCGGGTGTTGGCAGCTGATGCGGTAGAGAAATGTGGCAGCGGACACCCCGGCACGGCCATGAGTTTGGCGCCGCTGGCCTACGTGCTCTACCAGAACGTCATGCGACACGACCCCTCGGACCCCAGCTGGCTGGGTCGGGACCGGTTCGTCCTGTCTTGCGGTCACTCCAGCCTGACTCAGTACATCCAGCTCTACCAGTGCGGTTACGGCCTACAGATCGAGGACCTGAAAGCGCTGCGAACCTGGGGCTCGAAGACCCCCGGACACCCGGAGGTGCACCACACCACCGGGGTCGAGATCACCACCGGACCGCTGGGCTCGGGACTTGCCTCGGCAGTGGGAATGGCGATGGCCCAACGCCGGCAACGCGGCATGCTCGATCCGGATGCTGCGCCGTCGACCTCGCCGTTCGACCATCACATCTGGGTCGTCGCCTCCGACGGTGACCTGATGGAGGGGGTCTCCAGCGAGGCATCCTCCTTGGCGGGGCATCAGGAGCTGTCCAACTTGACGCTGGTCTATGACCAGAACTACATCTCGATCGAAGACGACACCGACATCTCCTTCAGCGAGGACGTCGCACAGCGGTACGAGGCGTACGGCTGGCACGTGGACGTGGTGGACTGGCGTGGAACGGAGCCGTACACCGAGAACGTCGACACTCTGTATGCGGCACTGCAGGCCAGCCGCGAGCGCACCGACAAGCCGACCCTGGTCTTGTTGCGCACGATCATCGGTTGGCCCGCTCCGGACGCCCAGGACACAGGCGGTGCCCACGGTGCAGCGCTCGGCGCCGACGAAGTCACCGCCATCAAGAAGGTTCTCGGTTTCGACCCCGAGGTCCACTTCCCCGACGAGCCGGAGGTGCTGGAGCACACCCGGAAGGTCGTCGAACGCGGGCAACAGGCCCACGCAGAATGGCAAAAGGGATACGACGCCTGGCGGGACGCCAACGCCGAAAGAGCCAAGCTGCTCGACCGTCTGCTGGCCAAAGAGCTCCCGTCCGGGTTGGCGGAGGCCATTCCGAGCTTCGAGGCTGACGAGAAGGGTGTGGCTACCCGCAAGGCCTCCGGCTCCGTGTTGAGCGCGCTGGCCGATGTCATGCCTGAGCTGTGGGGTGGATCGGCCGACCTAGCGGGCTCCAACAACACGACGATGGACGATGTGCCCAGTTTCGTGCCTGCTGGCAAGGCGACCAAGAAGTTCCCCGGCGACGAATACGGCCGCACCCTGCACTTCGGGATCCGCGAACACGGCATGGGCATGATCTTGAGTGGAATCGCCCTGGAAGGTCTGACTCGGCCCTACGGAGGAACCTTCCTCATCTTCTCGGACTATATGCGACCCGCAGTGCGGTTGGCCTCGATCCAACAGCTGCCCACGATCTACGTGTGGACCCACGACAGCATCGGGCTGGGTGAAGATGGCCCCACACACCAGCCGATTGAGCACCTGGCCTCCCTGCGGGCCATCCCCGGACTCGACGTCATCCGTCCCGCCGACGCCAACGAGACGGGCGTCGCCTGGCGCACCGTGTTGGAGACCGTCGATCACCCCAGCGCCATGGCACTGACGCGGCAGAACGTTCCGACACTGGACCGTTCGGTCTTTGCGTCCGCAGAGGGCGTGAGCCGGGGCGCCTATGTGCTCGCCGAGGCCGAGGACGGCGAACCGGAGATGATCCTGGTGGCCACCGGCTCCGAGGTGCAGCTAGCGGTGCAGGCCCGTGAGTCCCTGCAAGCCGACGGAGTGCCCACGCGAGTGGTCTCGATGCCCTGCAAAGAATGGTTCGACAAGCAGGAACAGAGCTACCGCGAAGAGGTGCTCCCCCCGTCGGTCCGGGCTCGGGTCAGCGTCGAGGCGGGGGTGGCCCAAGGGTGGCGAGAGATCGTTGGCGACGCGGGCCGCATTGTGAGCATCGACCACTTCGGAGCGTCGGCTGACTACGAGACCCTGTACCAGGAGTTCGGCATCACCGCGCAGGCTGTCGTCGATGCCGCTCAGGACTCGCTGCGTGCTGCCTCAGTCGACGAAGGCCCCACCGAGCAACCCGATGACCGGCACACCAAGACCGAACAAACGGACGAGAATCACCCGACCGGGGATGCCGCATCCGGCGGCACGCACTCCACTGACGCAACCCAGAAGTGAGGACATCATGAGCACCGACACGACCACGCAGACTGACCACCTTGAAGAACTCTCTGAGGCTGGTGTTTCCATCTGGCTGGACGACCTCAACCGGCCGATGATCAAGGACGGCGACCTGCAGCGACTGCTGGACGACAAGCACGTCGTCGGGGTCACGACCAACCCCACGATCTTTGCCTCAGCCCTGGCAGAAGGGGAGTCCTACAACGGCCAGGTCAAGGACCTGGCGAAGGAGGGCGCCGACGTCGAGAAGGCGGTCTTCGCGATTACCACCGACGACGTGCGTGATGCCTGCGACATCCTTCGCCCCGTCTACGACCGCACCGGCGGGGTGGACGGGCGCGTGTCGATCGAGGTCGATCCGCGGATGGCCGCTGACACCGAGGCCACGGTAGAGATGGCCGAACGCCTCTGGAAGACCGTCGAACGGCCCAACCTCCTGATCAAGATCCCAGCGACCGTCGAGGGTCTCTCCGGTATCAGTCAGACCCTCGCCAACGGCATCAGTGTCAACGTGACGCTGATCTTCTCCCTGGACCGTTACCGCGGAGTGATGAATGCTTTCCTCACGGGTCTGGAACAGGCTCGTGAGCGCGGCATCGATCTGTCTACCATCCATTCCGTGGCGTCGTTCTTCGTCTCCAGAGTCGACTCCGAGGTCGACAAGCGACTCGACGATATCGGCACCGACGAGGCTCGCGAACTGAAAGGCAAGGCAGGAATCGCCAATGCACGTTTGGCCTACCAGGCCTTCGAGGAGGTCTTCGCCACCCCGCGCTGGCAGAATCTCGCCGACGACGGCGGGCACCCGCAACGACCGCTCTGGGCTTCAACGGGGGTCAAGAGCGACGCCTACCCGGACACGATGTACGTCACGCAGCTGGTAGCTGCCCAGACGGTGAACACGATGCCTGGTGGCACACTGGAGGCAACCGCCGACCACGCCGAGATCACCGGAGACACCGTCACCGGCAACTACGACCACGCCCAGAGCGTGCTTGACTCGCTTGCCGCGATCGGGGTGTCCTACGAGGACGTGGTGAAGGTGCTCGAAGACGAGGGCGTCGAGAAGTTCGAGAAGTCGTGGTCCGAACTGTTGGAGACCGTCCAAGGTGAGTTGGACTCTGCCCGGTCGGGCTCAGGGTCTGGTTCCTAGTGGCTGAGCGCGGCACCGCCACGTGGTGACGTCCGCTTCCAACCCGCTGCGGCACCCCGAGGACAAGCGCCTCCCCCGCATCGCTGGCCCCTGCAGCATGGTGCTGTTCGGCGTCACCGGAGACCTCGCACGCAAGAAGCTGATGCCGGCCATCTACGACCTGGCCAACCGCGGCTTGTTGCCGCCGGGCTTTTCGCTGGTCGGTTTCGCCCGCCGGGACTGGAACGACCAGGACTTCGCTGCAATCGTGCACGACTCGGTCAAGGCTCACGCCCGGACCCCGTTCCGGGAGGATGTCTGGCGCGGCTTGGCGCAAGGATTTCGGTTCGTGCCGGGGGCCTTCGATGACCCGCAGGCCTTCTCGCTCCTCGCGCAGACAGTGCGTGAGCTCGACGAGGAGCGAGGCACCGGAGGGAATCATGCGTTCTATCTCTCGATCCCGCCGAACTGGTTCTCTCCGGTGTGCCAGCAGCTGCGCGAGTCAGGTTTGAGCAGCCCTAGGCCCGAGACGTGGCGCCGGGTCATCATCGAGAAGCCCTTCGGGCACGATCTGCGCAGCGCTCAGGAGCTGAACAGCGTCGTCGAGTCGGTTTTTGCTCCGGACTCCATCTTTCGCATAGACCATTACCTCGGCAAGGAAACCGTTCAGAATCTGTTGGCCCTACGGTTTGCGAACCAGATGTTCGAGCCCATCTGGAACGCCAACTACGTTGACCACGTGCAGATCACGATGGCCGAAGACATGGGCATCGGAGGACGTGCTGGCTACTACGACGATGTCGGTGCAGCCAAGGACGTCATCCAGAACCATCTCCTGCAACTCCTTGCGCTGACCGCCATGGAGGAACCGGTCGGTTTCAACGCCGAGGCCGTCCGGACCGAGAAAGAGAAGGTGCTCGCCTCGGTGCAGCTACCGCAGGATCTAGCGACCGGAACCTGCCGCGGACAGTACGTGTCCGGATGGCAGGGTGGAGAGAAAGTGCGCGGATACCTCCACGAGGACGGTGTCGACGAAGGCTCACGCACCGAGACGTATGCGGCCGTGCAGCTTGCGGTGCATACCCGCCGCTGGGCAGGGGTGCCCTTCTACCTACGGACCGGTAAACGGTTGGGCAAGCGGGTGACCGAGATCGCGGTGGTCTTCAAACGCGCCCCGCACCTGCCCTTTGCGAGCACCGCGACCGAAGAGCTGGGCCGAAACGCGATCGTCATTCGAGTGCAACCCGATGAAGGGGTCACCGTGCGGTTCGGGTCCAAGGTGCCCGGCTCGCAGATGGAAGTACGCGACGTCACGATGGACTTCGGGTATGGGGCTTCTTTCACCGAGTCAAGCCCAGAAGCCTACGAACGCCTCATCCTGGATGTGCTGCTCGGCGATCCGCCGTTGTTCCCGCGGCACCAGGAAGTGGAACTGTCCTGGCGCATCTTGGATCCCATCGTCGAGCACTGGCGCCGCAGTACGGTGCCGCCGCACCCCTACGATGCCGGCACCTGGGGGCCTCCGGAAGCCAACACCATGATGGCCTCGGGTAGCCGCGAATGGAGGCTCCCGTGATTGTGGACCTGCCGAGCACGACGACATCGGCGATTGCCAAGAAGCTCATCTCGCTGCGAAACGACGTCGGCGCGATGGCCATGGGAAGGGTACTGACGCTGATCGTGTCGGCCGAAGAAGCCAACGCTGATGAGATCGTCGCCGTAGCCAACGACGCGACCCGGCAGCATCCCGCCCGGATCGTCGTCGTAGTTCGCGGGAACCGCCGAGGAACGCAACGACTCGACGCACAAATCCGGGTCGGTGGCGACGCCGGCGCTAGCGAGATCGTCGTGTTGCGGCTCTACGGAGCCCTCGCCGACCGTGGTGAGGCGGTGGTGGTCCCGTTACTGCTCCCCGACTCGCCGATCGTCGCCTGGTGGCCTGGGGAGCCACCTTCCGACGTCGCTGACTCTCCCATCGGCAGACTGGCTCATCGAAGGATTACCGATGCTGCTACAGCTGAGGCACCGAAGCTGCAGTTGAAGCGTCGCGCGAAGCACTACCGCAGCGGAGACACCGACCTGACGTGGACGCGGATTACCCGCTGGCGCGCGCTGCTTGCGGCGTCCCTGGACTATCCGCCGTACCTGCCGGTCACCGGGGCCACAGTGACCTCACAGCCAGAATGCGCCAGCGCTGACCTGCTGGCCGGGTGGTTGGCTCACTCACTTGATGTCCCTGTTCTGCGGGCGCGGAGCAAAGATGGAACTCACTTGGTGAGCGTGCGGCTGGTCCGAGAAGATGGCCCGATCGACCTGATCCGCACCCAGGGCCAAGTGGCCCAACTGTCTCAACCAGGTAACCCCACGCGGGAAGTTGCCCTGCTCGAGCCCGGTCTGGCGCAATCTCTGTCTGCGGAGCTGCGACGTCTGGACGGTGACCAGGTGTATGCGCTCGCCCTCTGCCAGGGCCTACCGAAGGTCAACAAACGATCTATGACTCAAAGCGAGGCTATCCGCGCCGGCCACGCACCCGAGCCGGTCGAGATCGGTGCGAGCCAGAACCAGCGACCGGTGAAGAGCAGGAGTCTGATGAACCGTGACCCTATCCCGCACTCCCCGGATGCGGATCGGCTGAGCTCACTTGTCCACAACAGACTCGATGGCGCTCGTCGCGACAACGTCCGAACGGCCCCAGACAAGCAGGAACTGGGTCAGCAGGTGGCGGAGGCCGCCATCGGTGAGCTGAGAAGCGGCGTTGAGCAGCGCGGGGTGGCCCACCTCTGCCTGACCGGTGGATCGATGGGCAGTGAAGTGGTCCGCGCCTTGGCGCAAAACTCTGCCGGCGAGCCCTTCTGGTCCAGCGTGCACGTTTGGTGGGGTGATGAGCGGTTCGTGCCGGTTGGCGACCCAGACCGCAACGACCAGCAAGCCGACGATGCTGGGTTACTTCGACTAGGCATCCCCGCCGGCGCCGTGCATCGGCTAGCGAGCGCGTCCTCGACGACCACGGACGCGCTCAGCGAACTCGCGCTAGCAGGTGAGGAGTACGCAACCCAACTTGCTGCGGCAGCACCGCCCGTCACCGACTCAGATCAGCCAGCGGTGCCGATGTTCGATGTGATGCTGTTGGGACTGGGGCCCGACACGCACGTTGCGTCGCTGTTTCCCGGGCGGCACGAAGTCACGATCGCCGATCCGCATCAGAGCACGGTTCCGGTGGCCAGTTCGCCCAAGCCACCGCCGTTGCGCGTCTCGCTGACCGTGCCGGCCCTGCGACACAGCCGTACGGTGCATTTCGTGGTGGCGGGCGCCGATAAGGCCGACGCGGTGTCCACCGCACTCAGCGCTGAGCAGAACAGTCCCGATGTTCCGGCATCGTACGTCGCCGGGCAGATGGAAACGACGTGGTGGTTGGACGAAGCGGCCGCAACGGGGCTACCTACCCGCGGAGCCTGACCCGATCCCGCGGCGGCGCATCGTCGCCAGCGCCTCATCGAGCAACTGCGCTCCGTCGACATCCGAACGTCGCTCTTTGACATAGGCCAGATGGGTCTTGAAGGGCTCGACCCGGACAGCCTCGGGAGGGTTCTGCCGATCCTGCCCCGCTGGGAGGCCGCACCGTGGGCAGTCCCATGTCACCGGGACGTCGACGTCCTGCTCGGTGGAGAAACTGGGCCTACACTCGTGCCCTTTGGCGCACCAGTAGGACACGGTGACGGCCGCGGCCCCTACTCCCCGTTCGGCCTCTCCCATCGGCCCACTGCCGACTCGACTGCCTTTGATCGTGCTAGATCCAACCACGGGGAGCTCCTAATGTGTCACGGACTTAGATGAGGATGCCGATACCGACGACGGCCGTAATCCAGATGACCGCCATCGCTATCGTAATGCGGTTGAGATTGCGTTCGGCGATGGAGGAACCGCCGAGGCTGCTCGACATACCCCCACCGAACATGTCTGACAGCCCCCCGCCGCGCCCCTTGTGCATCAAGATCAGGAAAATCAAGAGGAGGCCGGACAACACCAGCAAGACATTCAACAGGACGAGTGTCCACTCCACGTCAAGGTCTCACTTTCTCTTGTCCTCATCCGGCGACCGCAGTTCGGCTGGCTCCCGAACCGAGGACCAGGGTAACGCAACTGAGCTAGCCGGACGTGCCACCGTGATGCTGCAGGTAGCGGCAGATCGATGCGAAGTCATCGACCTTGATCGATGCACCACCCACCAGGGCTCCGTCCACGTCAGCTTCTGCCATCAGGTCGACCACACTGTTCGGCTTGACCGAACCGCCATAGATGATGCGAACCGAGCTAGCCACGTCATCGCCTGCCAGCTCAGCCAACTCGCCGCGGACAGCCGCACAGACTTCCTGGGCATCTGCGGGAGTTGCCACCTCGCCGGTGCCGATGGCCCATACCGGCTCGTAGGCGATCACCACGCTGCCGATCTGACTGGGTTCCAAGCCGCGAACACCCGCTCGAACCTGCTCCAGGACGACTTTGACATGATCTCCGGCCTCCCGGACCTCCAACGGCTCCCCCACACACAGAATCGGCGAAAGCCCATGGCGTAGTGCGGCCGTCACCTTCTGGCCCACCAGCTCGTCGCTCTCATGATGGTACTCGCGGCGCTCACTGTGCCCAACGGCGACATAGGAGCACCCGAGTTTGGCCAAGAATGCCCCGGAGATCTCACCGGTGTAGGCGCCCGAGTCGTGCGACGAGAGGTCCTGCGCTCCGTACTTCAGCTCGAGCTGGTCGCCTTGGATGAGCGTCTGAACCGAGCGCAGATCAGTGAACGGAGGCAACACGGCGACCTCCACAGCTCCGAAGTCGTGTTTCCCGTCCTTCAGAGTCCAGTCCAGCTTCTGGATCAAATGGGTGCCCTGGAGGTGGTCCAGGTTCATCTTCCAGTTGCCGGCCATCAGGGGCATGCGCGTGCTCATCATCGCTCCAATACGTCGAGTCCAGGAAGGTCTTTGCCCTCCAGGTATTCCAAGCTGGCTCCACCGCCGGTCGAGATGTGACTGAAGTCGTCGTCGCCATAGCCCATGGCGCGCACTGCGGCGGCACTGTCTCCACCGCCGATCACGGTCAGTGCGCCCTCGGAAGTGCGGCGCTTCAACACCGTGGCGATCGCCTCGGTACCGGAAGCGAAGGCACTCATCTCGAACGCACCCATCGGTCCGTTCCAGAAGATCGTCTCCGCATCGCTCAGTGCATCGACGAAGGCCCGACTGGAGGCAGGTCCGATGTCCAGGCCAATACGGTCGGCTGGGATCGCGTCCGCCGCGACCACGTCGTGGTCTGCGTCGGCGGCGAAGGCCGTCGCGGCGACGATATCGGTCGGCAGCACGATGTCGACCCCGGCTTCTTCGGCTGTCCGGAGGTAGCCCCGAACGGTATCGACCTGGTCGGCCTCGAGCAGGCTCTTACCGACCTCGTGGCCTTGTGCCTTGAGGAAGGTGAAGACCATTCCACCTCCGATCAGCAGGCGGTCGGTGACGGTGATCAACGACTCGATGACTCCGAGTTTGTCGCTGACCTTGGCGCCCCCGAGGATGACCGCGTAAGGCCGTTTGGGATCCTCCCGGAGCGCTCGCAACACCGTGACCTCGTCGTGCACCAACCGTCCGGCAGCGTGCGGCAGCAGCGCTGCAACGTCATACACGCTTGCTTGCTTGCGGTGCACCACGCCGAAGCCGTCACTGACATACACGTCGGCAAGATCGGCGAGCTGACGAGCGAAGGCCGCTCGATCCGCGTCATCCTTGGCGGTCTCGCCCGCATTGAAACGGAGGTTCTCGAGCACGACGACTCCGCCATCCGGCAGACCGTCCACGGCAGCGGCAGCCTGTTCGCCCACCGTCTCGGGACAAAAAAGCACGTCCTGCCCCAACAGCTCACCGAGCCGATGGGCCACGGGCTTGAGAGAGTAGGCAGGATCTGGCTCGCCCTTGGGACGACCAAGGTGGGCACAGACCGCCACCTTGGCACCAGCATCGATCAAGCGTTGAAGGGTCGGCACGGACGCGCGGACCCGCCCGTCGTCAGTGATCCTCTCCCCATCCAGCGGGACGTTGAGGTCACTGCGCACCAACACCCGCTTGCCGGAGACACTGTCCAGTGAGTCGAGCGTCAGCATGACGTCAGAGGGACTTTCCGACCAGCGCGGTCAGGTCGACGCAGCGGGTGGAGTAGCCCCACTCGTTGTCATACCAACCTACGACCTTTACCTGGTTGCCAATGACCTTGGTGAGGCCGGAGTCGAAGATGCATGATGCCGGGTCGGTCTCGATGTCCTTAGACACGATCGGGTCCTCGGTGTATCGCAGGTACCCCTTCAAGGGCCCCTCCGCTGCTGCCTTCACAATACCGTTGACCTCCTCGACGCTGGTCTCGCGGCCCGCTTCGAAGGTCAGGTCAGTAGCTGAGCCGGTTGGCGTCGGCACGCGCAGCGCATAGCCATCGAGCTTGCCCTTCAGCTCAGGCAGCACGAGGGCAACGGCCTTAGCAGCACCGGTCGTGGTGGGGATGATGCTCAACGCCGCGGCGCGAGCTCGACGCAGATCCTTGTGCGGAGCGTCCTGCAGATTCTGGTCCCCGGTGTACGCGTGGATAGTCGTCATCAGTCCCTTGACGATGCCCAGACCATCATTCAGCGCCTTCGCCATCGGTGCGAGGCAGTTCGTGGTGCACGAGGCGTTGGAAATGATGTGATGACTGGCGGGGTCGTACAGGTCGTCATTGACCCCCATGACAATGGTGATGTCCTCGTTCTTGGCAGGCGCCGAGATGATGACCTTCTTGGCTCCGGCGTCCAGGTGCGCCTTCGCCGCTGTGGCGTCGGTGAAGAAGCCCGTCGATTCGATCACGATGTCCGCGCCTACGTCACCCCATGCCAACGCGCTCGGGTCCCGCTCGGCTGAGGCTCGAAACGAGACACCATCGACGCTGATCTCGGTCTCGGTGGACGTCACCTCGCCGTCGAGCCGACCCAGAATCGAGTCATACTTCAACAGGTGCGCCAAGGTCGCGTTGTCCGTGAGGTCGTTGACACCGACAATCTCGATGTCGGCCCCCAAGGCGTGCACGGCGCGGTAGAAGTTGCGGCCGATCCGGCCGAATCCGTTGATCCCTACGCGAACAGTCATTGCTCTGGTGCCTTTCGTCATGGTTTCGTCGTCATGGATATCGTCGGGTCGAGGGGAGCGAGGGCATACCCGAAGATCCGGTAGGCCAAGGCTCCCAGGTCTAACCTAGATGATCCGAAGGGGTTGCGTCAGATCGTCAGTCCTCGAACAGCTGCGGACCAACGTGGGCTTCGGTTCCTTCGATGCCCTCTTCCTCGGCACGCTTGTCGGCCATCGCCAGCAGCCTGCGGATTCGACCGGCGACGGCATCCTTGGTCATCGGTGGATCGGCCAGAGCACCTAACTCCTCCAGACTCGCTTGTTTGTGCTGCAAACGCAGGCGTCCGGCTAAGGCCAGGTGCTCCGGCACATCGGGGCCCAGAATGTCCAGGGCTCGTTGAACCCTGGCCCCTGCTGCCACCGCGGCGCGCGCAGAACGGCGAAGGTTCGCATCGTCGAAGTTGGCCAACCGGTTTGCGGTCGCGCGAACCTCGCGGCGCATCCGCCGCTCCTCCCACATGAGCACGGCCTCATGCGCGCCAAGCCGAGTGAGCATCGCGCCGATGGCATCACCATCGCGCAGGACCACTCGGTCGACACCACGGACCTCGCGGGCTTTGGAGGTTAGACCCAGTCTGCGGGCCGCTCCAACCAGAGCGAGCGCAGCCTCCGGTCCCGGACAAGTGACCTCCAAAGCCGACGATCGGCCTGGCTCGGTGATCGAACCATGGGCCAAGAAGGCACCCCGCCACGCAGCCTCGGCATCACAGACCGAGGCCCCGACCACCTTGGGCGGCAGTCCACGCACCGGACGTCCTCGGTGGTCGATCAAGCCGGTCTGCCGGGCCAGCGTCTCGCCCTCGTCAGTGACTCGCACGACATACCGGGTGGACTTACGCAACCCTGCGGCGCTCATCACAACGATCTCGCTGGGGACTCCATAGACGTCCTTGACGAAACCCCGCAAGCGGCGAGCAGACGCAGCGGTGTCGAGCTCAGCCTCGATCACAATCCGGCCGCCGATGATGTGCAGCCCACCGGCGAAGCGCAGCATTGTCGCCACTTCAGCTTTGCGACAACAGGTCTTCGACACCGGCAGGCGAGCGAGCTCGTCCTTGACTCTTGCCGTCATCGCCATGCCGGTCATCCTTCCTCATCTCCTCGGCGTGGATGCCGGGGTGCCTCATACGGCACCGACATGGGTAGATCGGGTGACATCACGTCACGGTATGCAGCGGCTAGGCGCAACGTGTCGTGTTGGCCTTGCTTGCCCAGCTTGTTGACCGTCGAGATCACCAACCGGGCACCGACCTCGCTGCACGCCTCACGCAACCGCGACTCATCACCTCCGGTCACCGACGGGTCAGCCACCACGTAGTCGAACGTCAGATCCGGGGCGTGGGCCCGCAGCGTCTGGATGTGCTCGGCGGTGGAGAACCCAGCTGTTTCACCATCATGAGTGCCGACGTTCAAGGTCAGGATCCGTTGTGCGGGCGTGCCGACCAAAGCCCGTCGAAGATCCGGCACCAACAGGTGCGGCATGACCGAGGTGAACCAGGAGCCAGGTCCCAGAATGACCCAGTCGGCCACCGTGATCGCCTCCACGGCCTCGCGACAGGCAGGGGGATCGTTCGGCAGCAGCGCCACTTCCTTGACCCTTCCCCTGGTGCTCGCCACCGCGGACTGGCCACGAACCATAGCCTCATCAGTGTCCGTTGCGACGCCGTCCCCAGCTGAGGCCAAGTGCTCTGCAGAAGCCGAGATCCGTGCTTCGATCTGAAGTGGAACGGTCGACATCGGCAGCACCCGGCCACGGATATTGAGCAATCTACCGGCGACATCCAGCGCCTGGACCGGGTCCTCACTGAGTTCCCACAGACTCATCAACAGCAAGTTACCCAGCGCGTGGCCGGACAGTTCCCCGGAGCCGCCGATGCGGTGCTGCAACACCCGAGACCACTCGTGCCCCCAGCTGGTGTCCTCGCACAACGACGCAAAGGCCATCCGTAGGTCGCCGGGGGGCAGGATGTCGAACTCTTCGCGCAGTCGACCACTGGACCCACCGTCGTCGGCCACGGTGACCACTGCCGTGATGTTCTCCGACAGGTGTCGAAGGGCGCGCAGTGAAGCGGACAGGCCGTGGCCGCCGCCCAGGGCCACCATGCGCGGGCCGCTCACTCTCGCCCCAGGTCGCGGTGGAACGGGGTGATCTGCACGCCGGCGATCTCCCCCAGCTGGGTCACCAGGGCCTCGACGGTGGCCACAGACCGGTGTTTGCCGCCCGTGCAGCCGACAGCCACTATGGCATGGCGCCGCCCCTGGTTCAGGTAGCCACGGATTGACGTGCGCAGCAAACCTTCAGCGTGGCCGATGAACTCCGCGGCGCCGGGTCTGGAGAGAACGAAGTCTCGCACCGGCGCGTCCCGACCGGTGAAGTCGCGCAGTTCGGGGTCCCAGTACGGGTTGGGCAGAAAGCGCATGTCGAGCACTACGTCGGCATCCAACGGGATGCCGTACTTGAAACCGAAGGACATCACGGCAAGCCGGAGTTGCGGGAGGTCATCCTCACCAAGCAGGTCGTCCACCGCGCTGGCCAGCTGATGAACGTTGTAACTCGTGGTGTCCACCACCATCTCTGCTGCTGCCCTGATGTCACTGAGCATGCGGCGCTCCTGGCGTATTCCGTCCAGCAGCAACCCATCGCCCTGCAGCGGATGCGGCCGACGCACCGCGTCGAACCGCCTCACCAAGACTTCATCGCTGGCGTCGAAAAAGCAGATCAACGGCCGCCAACCGCGTCCAGCCAGATCACTGACCGCTTGGGCAAAGTCAGCCACGAAGTCGCGGCTACGGACATCGATCACAGCGGCCATCCGTGGTTGCTCGTCTTCCTCTACCTCAGCGGCCAGCAACGGCAACATCTTGGCCGGTAGGTTGTCCACGACATACCAGCCGCGGTCCTCCAGCACGTCGGCAGCGGTGCTTCGGCCAGCGCCGCTCATCCCGGTCAACAGCATGACCTCACCACGAGTCTCGGCAGGCGCCTGCGCTTCGGGACTGATCTGAACTTCGCTCATTCCACCACCTCACCGGTGCTCAGGTTGACCGCTGGCGTGCTGGTCGACTGTGTCAGCCGCGCCGCGATCGTCTCGGCAAGAGCCGGACCGATCCCGGACACAGCCTGTAGGTCTTCGACCGTAGCGCTTCGCACCCGTTTCACCGACCCGAACGTGGCGAGCAGCTGTTGTTGACGAGCCGGTCCCAAACCCGGTATTCCGTCCAGCGCACTCACCGTCATGGACTTGGACCGACGTTGGCGATGGAAGGCGTTGGCGAAACGGTGCGCCTCATCTCGAACGCGTTGAAGCAGATACAGGCTCTCGCTTGTCCGGGGCAAGATCACCGGATAGTCCTGACCGCTTACCCATACCTCCTCGAGCCGTTTGGCCAGGCCGATCACCATCACGTCGATCACGCCGAGCTCGGTGAGCGCGGCCTGAGCGGCGTTGACCTGCGGGAGTCCACCGTCGACGACGACCAGGTTTGGCGGGTATGCGAACTTCACCGGTTTGCCGTACTCGTCCCGTCCGGTCGCGTCCGCCCCATTGTCACGAGCCGCTTTGAGGTGCCGGAATCGTCGAGTCAGCACCTCGTGCATCGCAGCGGTGTCGTCAGCTGCAGCCGTCCTGACAATGAAGCGGCGGTATTCGGACTTACGAGCGAGGCCGTCCTCGAAGACCACCATCGAACCCACCACATCGGTGCCTTGCACATGCGAGATGTCGAACGACTCGATCCGCAGCGGCGCATCATCCAGCTCGAGCGTCTCCTGCAGGCTCTGCAACGCCTGGCTGCGTAAGGTCAGGTCCCCGGAGCGGGCGACCTTGTGCCGAGCCAGCGATTGTTCGGCGTTACGGGCGACCGTCTGCATCAAGGCGCGCTTGTCCCCCCGTTGCGGCACCCGCAAGTCCACCTGGCCACCGCGCAGCTCGCTGAGCCACGCCGCAACGTCCTCACCAGTCGTCGGCATCAGCGGAACCAACACTTCGCGCGGGACAGCCTCGGGCCCTTGCTCCGCATAGACCTGCTGCAACAGGTGCTCCACGATGTCGCCACTGTCCTCAGCGCCCTTCTCACTGACCCAACCACGTTGCCCCCGAACTCTGCCGGCACGCACATGGAAGACTTGGACGGCCACCTCCAGCTCGTCCTGCGCCATAGCAAAGACATCGGCATCGGTGGCGTCGGGCAAGACCACCGCTGATCGCTCGAGAGCGCGTCGAAGGGCACCGATGTCATCACGCAAGCGCGCAGCCGTCTCGAAGTCCAGCGCTTCGCTGGCTTCCCGCATACGGGCCTCCAAACGCTGGACGAACCGCCCGGTGTTGCCGGCCATGAAGTCGCAGAAGTCGGCTGCGATCTCCCGATGCTCCTCGGCATCCACCTTGCCCACACATGGGGCCGAGCATTTGTCGATGTAACCAAGCAGGCAGGGACGACCGACCTGAGCTGCCCGTTTGAACACGCCTTTGCTGCAAGTCCGGAGCGGAAACACCCGAAGCAGCTGATCCAAAGTCTCCCGGATCGCCCATGCGTGAGTGTAGGGACCGAAGTATCTGGTGCCGGGACGCTTGTGTCCCCGCAACACCTGAGCACGCGGGAAGTCTTCACCCATCGTGACTGCGAGGTACGGGTAGGACTTGTCGTCGCGGTACTTGACGTTGAACCGCGGATCGAACTCTTTGATCCAGGAGTATTCCAACTGCAGTGCTTCGACCTCATTGCGAACCACGGTCCACTCAACGCTCGCGCCGGTGGTCACCATTGAGCGCGTTCGCGGATGCAAGGCCGAAGGATCCTGAAAGTAGGAACTCAACCGAGGGCGCAGCGACTTGGCTTTTCCGACGTAGATCACCCGGGAGTGGGCATCACGGAAGCGGTACACGCCCGGGTCGGTCGGGATCTCCCCCGGTTGCGGTCGGTATGTCGAAGGGTCAGCCACTGCAGTGGCCCCCGGGCTCAGCTAACAACCAGATCATCACCGCTCATCGTGACCTCCTTGCCAGTCAGCCCACTCGTTGCCGGTCCGCCCAGCACCTCCCCGGAGTCGGGATCGAACTCACTGCCGTGACACGGACAGACGAGACGACCTTCGGCGAAATCAGAGACGGAACAACCCTGATGGGGACAGGTGGCGTCGAACGCACGAAACTCCCCTTCGACGGGCTGGCTGTAGACCGTGTTCGAGCCCTCGTCGTAGGTAGCCTCGCCCACCGGAACCTCGCTGGCTGGAAAACCAGATGCCTCACCCTCGGCGCCGGACTCCGAGGCAACCTCGCCTGCTTCCTCGGCTTCTGACTCCTCCTCCACCTCGCCAGCGGCCTCGTCGCCTTCACCTTGACCGCACGCGGCAAGCAGCACGACTCCGGCACCCACAGGTGCCAGGACTCCCCCGCGCAAGACAACGCGACGGCGCAACCTCCCACCGAGCGGATCGACCTGCCGAGCCTTCACGGTGCTTCGATGGGTGGACGTTGTCGAGTCTTCACCGGTCTTCGTGGATTCATTCATGGGGGGCTCCTTCTCGAGGGGGCACTCTTCAGCGTGGGCCACGGCTCACCTCACCGAGAGCCTTCGGGCCCCAGCGATGCTTCCGTGTCATCAAGCTGACGACGCCTGCGCGGTCCGGGCGAACAAGCTCGCCAGGAAGGCACCGGTATAGCTCGCTTCGCTGCGAGCAACCTGTTCAGGGGTACCGGTGGCGATGACGCGTCCTCCCCCAACCCCCCCTTCGGGGCCCATGTCGATGACATAGTCAGCTGACTTGATCACGTCAAGATTATGTTCGATCACAATGACCGTGTTGCCCTTGTCGACCAGTCCTTGAAGCACCGCGAGCAGCTTGGAGATGTCCTCGAAGTGCAGCCCAGTAGTGGGCTCATCCAACACGTACACCGTGCGCCCGGTGGACCGCTTCTGTAGCTCGGCTGCGAGTTTGACCCGCTGCGCTTCGCCGCCGGACAGTGTCGGAGCCGGTTGTCCGAGCCGGACGTATCCCAGACCAACGTCCACCAAGGTACGCAGATGTCGCGCGATCGCAGGGACCGCAGCAAAGAACTCGGCGGCCTCTTCGATGGGCATATCGAGCACATCGGCCACGGTGCGACCCTTGAAGTGCACTTCCAGTGTCTCCCGGTTGTAGCGAGCGCCGTGACAGACCTCACAGGGCACGTAGACGTCAGGCAGGAAGTTCATCTCGATCTTCAGCGTGCCGTCACCACTGCACGCCTCACAGCGGCCACCCTTGACGTTGAACGAGAAACGCCCCGGCAGATAGCCGCGCACTTTGGCCTCGGTCGTCTCCGCGAAGAGTCGTCGCACGTGGTCGAACACGCCGGTGTACGTTGCCGGGTTGCTTCGCGGGGTGCGACCGATGGGCCCCTGATCGACATGCACGACCTTGTCCAGATGGTCTAGCCCTTCTACCCGTCGGTGACGGCCCGGCACCTGCCGGGCACCGTTGAGCTGGTTAGCAAGGACCTTGTACAGAATTTCGTTCACTAAGGTTGACTTGCCCGAGCCCGAGACACCGGTGACAGCCACCAAGTTGCCCAACGGGAAGGCGACATTCACCCCGTCGAGGTTGTGTTCCCGCGCCCCGACAACTTTGACGGTACGTCCGTCGTGGGCTCGCCGCTGTTCGGGCAGCGCGATGCTGCGTCGTCCAGAGAGATACTGGCCGGTGATCGATGTCGGATGCTCGACCAGGCCGCGCACCTGCCCGGAATGCACCACCATCCCCCCGTGCTCGCCAGCCCCCGGACCGATGTCGACGACCCAATCGGCGGCAGCAATGGTGTCCTCATCGTGCTCGACCACGATGAGCGTGTTGCCGAGATCACGCAGTCTGGTCAGCGTTTCGATCAAGCGATGATTGTCTCGCTGGTGCAGACCGATCGACGGTTCGTCCAGCACATAGAGCACGCCCACCAAGCCTGATCCGATCTGGGTGGCCAACCGGATCCGTTGCGCTTCGCCCCCGGACAGCGTTCCCGCCGGACGGTTCAGGGACAAGTAGTCCAGTCCGACATCGAGCAGAAAGCCCATCCGAGCCGAGATCTCCTTGATCACACGCTCAGCGATCTGCAGCTCACGGTCGGTGAACGCGATGCCATTGAGGAAGTGAGCGCATTGGTCGAGGGGTAAGGCGCATACCTCGGCGATGCTGCGCCCGCCGACCAGGACCGCCAGTGACTCGGGCTTGAGGCGGGCCCCTTGGCAGACGGGGCAAGGAACCTCGCGCATGTACCCCTCGTAGCGTTCCCGGCTGCTGTCGGAGTCTGTCTCCCCGTGCTTGCGCTTGATGTAGGGGATCACCCCTTCAAAGCCCGTGGAGTAGGAGCGCTCACGGCCGAACCGGTTCTTGTACCGCACATGCACCTTGTGCTTGTACCCGTACAAAATGGCGTCTCTGGCGCGCCCAGGCAACGAACGCCACGGCGCGTCGAGTGCGAACTTCATGTCATCCCCAAGCCCACCCAGCACCCGCAGGTAGTAGTCGTTGATGCCCTGTGCGTTCGACCACGGGGTGATGGCACCCCCGGTGATGGAAGCGTCCGGGTCGTGGATCACCAGCTCGGGGTCGACCTCGAGCTCGACCCCGAGCCCGGTGCAGGCCGAACACGCACCGAACGGGGAGTTGAACGAAAAGGAACGTGGCTCGATCTCATCCATCGACAGCGCGTGGTCGTTCGGACATGCCATCCGCTCGGAGAACCGACGCTCGCTTGGCAGTGCCGTCGAGGGGTCCTCCACCTCGTGCGCGGTTGGGTGGGTGGGGCCGCGATCAACGAAATCGACCACCACGATGCCGTCGGCAAGTCGCAGCGCCGTCTCGACGGAATCGGTCAGCCGGCGCTTGGCACTGACGTCTTCCCCCTTGGCAACCAGCCGGTCGACAACGACGTCGATGCTGTGCTTCTTCTGCTTCTCCAAGACGGGCGGCTCGCTCAGCTGAATCGTCTCGCCGTCGACCCGAGCACGTGCATACCCCTTGGTCTGTAACTCGCTGAAGAGGTCGATGAACTCGCCTTTGCGGGCCCGCACCACCGGCGCGAGCACCTGAAAGCGAGTCCCGGCTGGCATTTCGACTAGTCGGTCGACAATCTGCTGAGGCGTTTGCCTGCCCACCGGCTCGTGGCAGACCGGGCAGTGCGGCTTACCGATACGGGCAAACAGCAGACGCAGGTAGTCATACACCTCCGTGATGGTGCCGACCGTCGAGCGAGGGTTGCGGTTGGTCGACTTTTGATCGATCGACACCGCCGGCGACAGACCCTCGATGAAGTCGACATCTGGTTTGTCCATCTGCCCGAGGAACTGGCGAGCGTATGCGGACAGCGACTCGACGTAGCGCCGCTGTCCTTCGGCAAAGATCGTGTCGAAGGCCAACGAGGATTTCCCGCTGCCTGACAAGCCGGTAAAGACGACGAGCGCGTCCCGGGGGATCTCGACGGAAACGTTGCGCAGGTTGTGTTCGCGCGCTCCGCGAACGATCAGCTGATCGTGCACGGTGGAGCGAAGCGGAGAAGACGAGGGCACTGCTCCATGGTAGTTGCCCGGTCCGACAGACGTGATCGGTATCATGATCACTGCCTCGGGTCACTGTCGTCCCGATCATCTCGATGCCCACGCCCCGACGACTACGCCCAGGTGAGAACGATGCCAGCAACGCCACCGCCGAGCACGCCTCGAAGCCCCGCGATCCCGCACGGCACCGCCGCGTCTACCGTCGGTCTGTATGACGGACAGCACGAGCACGACGCGTGCGGAGTGGCATTCGTCGCCACCCTGCGTGGAGCAGCCGGCCACGACATCGTTGAGCACGCGCTGACGGCGCTGCACAACCTCGACCATCGCGGTGCGGTCGGAGCCGAACCGGACTCCGGTGACGGAGCCGGCATCCTGACCCAACTCCCGGACGCCTTCTTCCGGCACGTCTTGGACATCAGCTTGCCCCCGGTAGGCCAGTATGCGGCGGGCATCCTCTTCCTGCCGGCAGACGATGTCGAACAGGCGCGAACGGCTGTCGAATCGGTGCTGACTCAGGCCGAGCTCAGAGTTCTTGGCTGGCGTTCGGTGCCAGTGGACTCCTCCGGGCTGGGGTCGTTGGCCGTCTCGGTGATGCCGACGATGGAGCAGGTCTTCGTCGCCGGTCCAGGCGACGAAGGTGGTCTGGAGTTGGAACGACGCGTCTGGCTCGCCAGAAAACGGATCGAGCGGACGACCGACGCATATCCGGTCTCCTTGTCGACCCGCACCATCACCTACAAGGGCATGTTGACGACGACGCAGTTGCCGGCCTTCTTTCCGGACCTGCGGGACGAGCGGTTCGCTTCCACCCTGGCCGTGGTGCACTCGCGCTTCTCGACCAACACCTTCCCATCCTGGCCGCTCGCCCATCCCTACCGGCTCGTCGCGCACAACGGCGAGATCAACACCGTGCGTGGCAACAGAAATTGGATGCACGCCCGGGAGTCAATCCTGACCAGTGACCTTTTCCCCGGTGACATCGCTGACGCCTTCCCGATCTGCACACCCGACGCGAGTGACTCCGCGTCGTTCGACGAGGTGTTGGAGCTACTCCACCTCGGCGGACGCTCGTTGCCGCATTCGGTGTTGATGATGGTGCCCGAACCGTGGGAGAACAACACCGAGATGGACCCCGAACTGCGGGCCTTCTACGAGTTCCACTCAATGTTCATGGAGCCTTGGGACGGACCGATGAACCTGGTCTTCACCGACGGAACCCTGGTCGGTGGAGTGCTGGACCGTAACGGGCTGCGGCCTTCGCGTTACTGGGTCACCGACGACGGCCTGGTGGTGCTGTCGAGTGAGTCCGGAGTTCTCGACCTTGCTCCCGAACGCGTGGTCCGCAAGGGACGCGTCGAGCCTGGCCGCATGTTCCTGGTCGACACCAAGGCCGGCGAGATCGTCGACGACGCCGCGTTGAAGGTCGACCTCGCCGGCGCCGCGCCCTATCCGCAGTGGCTGGCAAACAACATGCTGCGCATGTCGGACCTACCCACCCGAGCGCACATTCGGCATACTCACGCCTCGGTCACTCGGCGGCAACAGATCTTCGGCTACACCGAGGAGGAGCTGCGCGTGCTTCTCGCTCCGATGGCCCAGCTGGGGATCGAACCGCTCGGCGCCATGGGGTCGGACACTCCGATCGCGGCACTCTCGGACCGCCCTCGACTGCTCTTCGACTACTTTACCGAGGCCTTTGCCCAGGTCACGAACCCCCCTCTGGACGCGATTCGAGAGGAAGTCGTCACCTCGCTCGGCACCTCCACCGGCCCCGAGTACAACCTGCTCAGCGAGTCCGCGTCGCATGCCCGTCAGGTCGTCTTGGACTTCCCAGTGATCAACAACGACCAGCTCGCCCAGCTGCGACACATGAACCTGGACGGGCAGAACCCTGAGTTCGCCCCGTTCGTGGTGCGCGGTCTCTATTCTGTCGACGGTGGCGCCCACGCCCTGCAGGACCGGTTGGAGGAAATCTGCGACCAGGTATCTGACGCCGTGGAACGCGGCGCCTTCTTCGTGGTGCTGTCGGACCGGCACGCCGATCGAGAGCACGCCCCCATTCCTTCGCTGTTGTTGACCAGCGCGGTGCATCACCACCTGGTTCGGGAGCGCACCCGCACCCGGGTGGGCCTGCTGGTAGAGGCAGGTGACGTGCGCGAGGTGCACCATGTCGCGTTGTTGACCGCCTACGGTGCGGCGGGGGTGAACCCCTACCTGGCGATGGAGAGCGCTGAAGACCTGTGTCGGTCAGGCCAGCAGCTGGACGGTCTCGACCCGGACGTCGCTATCGCCAACCTGATCAAGGCCCTCGGCAAGGGAGTCCTCAAGGTGATGTCGAAAATGGGCATCTCCACCGTTTCCTCCTACCGAGGGGCCCAGACTTTCGAGGCAGTGGGTTTGTCTCGAGCCGTGGTCGACCGCTGGTTCACCGGCACGACCAGCCAGATCGATGGAGTTGGTTTGTCGGTGATCGCCGACGAGGTTCGGGCCCGACACGCGATCGCCTACCCGCTGTCCGGGATCGCGCCGTATCACCGCAGACTCGAAACCGGTGGTGAGTACCAGTGGCGCAGAGAAGGGCCGCCACACCTGTTCAACCCCGAGACGGTCTTCCGGCTACAGCACGCCACCCGCACGAAGCGGTACGACATCTTCCGTCAGTACACCGACCTGGTCGATGACCAGTCGCAGACACTGATGACGCTGCGTGGCCTCTTCAACACCGCGCCAGATAGAGAACCGATCCCGCTGGAGGACGTGGAGCCGGTCAGCGAGATCGTCAAGCGGTTCTCCACCGGCGCGATGAGCTACGGCTCGATCTCGCAGGAGGCACACGAGACGTTGGCCGTGGCGATGAACCGCCTGGGCGGCCGGTCCAACACCGGCGAAGGCGGCGAAGACGTCGAACGCCTGCTCGACCCGACCCGGCGCTCAGCGATCAAACAAGTCGCCTCTGGCCGGTTCGGCGTGACCAGCGCCTACCTGGTGCACGCCGATGACATCCAGATCAAGGTGGCCCAAGGCGCCAAGCCGGGCGAGGGCGGACAGCTACCCCCGGGCAAGGTGTACCCATGGATTGCCAGTACCCGCCACTCCACCCCTGGCGTGGGCTTGATCTCGCCACCACCGCACCATGACATCTACTCCATCGAAGACTTGGCCCAGTTGATCCACGACCTGAAGAACGCCAACCCGCGAGCGCGCATTCACGTGAAGCTGGTCTCCCAGGTCGGGGTCGGCACCGTGGCGGCAGGGGTGTCAAAGGCCCACGCTGATGTCGTCCTGATCTCTGGACACGACGGCGGTACCGGCGCCAGCCCGTTGACTTCGCTGAAGCACGCCGGGACTCCCTGGGAGCTCGGCCTGGCAGAGACACAACAGACTCTCTTGCTCAATGGCCTCCGGAGCCGGATCACCGTGCAGGTGGACGGTCAGCTAAAAACCGGACGAGACGTGCTGGTCGCCGCCTTGCTCGGTGCCGAGGAATACGGCTTTGCCTCGGCACCGCTGGTGGTCTCTGGCTGCGTCATGATGCGGGTGTGTCACCTGGACACCTGCCCGGTCGGTGTGGCCACGCAGAACCCGGAACTGCGCGCCCGGTACGAGGGCCAGGCCGACTACGTCGTGACGTTCTTCGAGTTCATCGCCGAACAAGTACGCGAACTCTTGGCGTCATTGGGGTATCGCACCCTGGACGAGGTGGTCGGGCGTGCGGATCTGCTAAATGTCCGTGAAGCCATCGAGCACTGGAAGGCAGACGGATTGGATCTTGCGCCGATCCTGCACCGCCCGGATCTGCCGGCTGACACGTCGCTGCGACGAGTCACCGACCAGAACCATCACTTGGACGAGGCTCGCGACCATGCGTTGATCGCCGCGGCCGAGCCTGCCCTGAGGGACGGCACGATGGTGCGCGGGAACTTCACCGTGCGCAATGTCCATCGAACTGTTGGGACCATGCTCGGGTATGAGGTCACCCGCGCCGCCGGGCCGGACGGGCTGGCCGAGGGCACGATCGATTTCACGCTGACCGGATCAGCGGGCCAGTCCTTCGCAGCGTTCCTGCCCGCCGGCATCACGCTGCGTCTGATCGGTGACGCCAACGACTACGTCGGCAAAGGGCTGTCCGGCGGAAGGGTCATCGTTCGACCCCCTGAAGAGGCGCCGTTCACGGCCGCAGCGCAGGTGATCGCCGGCAACGTCATTGCCTATGGTGCCACCTCGGGGGCCATCAACCTGCGCGGGGTTGTCGGTGAACGTTTCTGCGTGCGCAACTCCGGCGCGACCGCGGTGGTGGAGGGTGTGGGCGATCACGCCTTGGAGTACATGACCGGTGGCACGGCGTTGATCCTGGGCCGCACCGGGCGCAACCTCGGTGCGGGAATGTCTGGAGGCACTGGATATGTGCTGGACCTCGACCGTGGCCGGATAAACACGACGGCGCTGAGCGCCGGGGATCTGCTGCTGGAGCCGGTCGAAGTCGGCAGCGACCACGCACTGCGCATTGCCGAGCTCCTCGAGGAGCATGTGGAACTGACCAACTCCAGCGTTGGTGCGGCATTGCTCGCCACCGACGACTGGTGCGCACGCTTCACCACCATCACCCCCCGGCAGTACGCCGGAGTCCTGAAGATACGACACGATGTGAGCGAGGCCGGCGAAGACCCGGACGGGCCTCATGCGTGGCAACTGATCTTGGAGAGTTCTCATGGCTGACCCGAAGGGCTTCTTGAAGCACCCAGACCGTGAAGCACAACCCTCTCGGCCAGTTCCGGTGCGCATCATGGACTGGAAGGAAGTGCATACCGCCCAGGACGATGCGGTGTTGCGCAAGCAGGCAAGCCGATGCATGGACTGTGGAATCCCGTTCTGTCACCAGGGTTGTCCGTTGGGCAATCTCATCCCGGAGTGGAATGAGCTGGCTCGGCGCGGGAACTTCAGTGAAGCCATCGAACGACTGCACGCGACGAACAACTTCCCAGAGTTCACCGGCCGCTTGTGCCCGGCGCCGTGCGAGACCTCCTGTGTCCTCAGCATCAGCCAGCCAGCCGTGACGATCAAACAGGTCGAGGTGTCCATCATCGACCGTGCGTTCGACAACGGCCTGGTCACGGCGCACGAACCCGAATGGCTTTCCGGTAAGACCGTGGCAGTCGTCGGGTCAGGCCCGGCGGGGCTGGCCGCTGCTCAGCAGCTGAGCCGAGCGGGGCATACCGTGCTGGTCTACGAGCGAGACGATGCCGTGGGGGGGTTACTGCGCTACGGCATTCCTGAGTTCAAGATGGAGAAGTCGGTGCTCGACCGGCGTTTGGTGCAGTTGCGCTCCGAGGGGATCCGCTTTCGCACCGGCGTCACGATCGGGGGTAGTGGACCCGACGACTTTTCACTCACCGAGCTCAGTCGCCGGTTTGACGCCGTCGTGATGGCGACCGGGTCGACTCGGCCCAGGGCCTTGCCGATCCCGGGGGCAGAGTTGGCGGGTGTCTATCCGGCGATGGAGTATCTGGTGCCCGCCAACCGCGAAGCGCTGGGGGCCGATCGGGTGATCAGCGCCGAAGGCAAGCATGTGGTCATCGTGGGCGGAGGTGACACCGGCGCCGACTGCTACGGCACGGCGATCCGTCAGGGGGCCGCGTCAGTGACCCAACTGGACATTCGCCCGCAACCCTCGCCGCAGCGAACGGAGGCTCACCCATGGCCCATGTATCCGTTGATTCACCGGGTCGGTGACTCCCATGAGGAGGGCGGAGAGCGGGTCTTCGGGGTGAACACGGTCGAGGCTCTTGACTCCACCGAGGGCGCAGTCACAGCGATTCGCATTGTGAACGGCGAACGCATAGATGGCCGTTTCGACGCCGAAGCGGGCACGGAACGAGAGATCCCGGCCGACTTGGTGCTGATAGCGTTGGGCTTCACTGGGCCCGACGATGTCGCTGCTGGCCCGGATGGGCTCCCCCGCACCGAACGTGGCTCGTTCCGGCGAGATGAAGAGTATGCAGTGCCGGACCATCCAGGCGTCTTCGTCGCCGGTGACGCGGGCCGCGGGCAGTCGCTGATCGTGTGGGCGATCGCCGAGGGGCGTGCGTGTGCCAGTGCCGTCGATTCGTACCTGATCGCAAAGCCCTCGACATTACCGTTCCCGGTCCGGGCCACTGATGCGCCGCTGACCGTCTAGTCTCATCCCCATGCGAGTGGGCTCATGGGCGACCGACGACACAGGCGTGCTACTGGCAACTGACGCGGTGCAGGTGCGGCAGATCAGCGTCTCAGCGATGGATAACAACGTGTACCTGGTGACCTGTGCGACAACGGGCGCTCAGGCGCTGATTGACGCCGCCGACGAGGCGTCGCGGATCACCGAGCTGGTGGCTGGCTCCGGCAACGGCGAGTTGGAGACAGTCATCACCACGCATCGCCATTGGGATCATCACCGAGCCCTGACTGACGTTGTTGCCGCTACGGGTGCCAACACTGTCGCCGGGAGCGCGGACGCCGACCACGTGCCCATGGTCCCAGACATGCGAGTCGACCACGGCGACACCATCTCGGTCGGTGAGCTGACGTTGCGCGTGCTGGGCTTGAGCGGGCATACCCCCGGCTCGATAGCTCTGGCACTCGAGGTTCACTCGTGGGGTGGTGAGACTGATGAGGGCGCCGGCGACGGTGACCTCCGCGGCAAGGACGGCCTCGACGACGGAACCGTGTTGTTCACCGGTGACAGTCTTTTTCCAGGCGGCCCGGGCAGGACTGAAGGGGAGGCGGAGTTCAGTTCGTTGATGGATGACCTGACCGAGCGGGTCTTTGGGGTGTATGGCGACCATGCTGCGGTGCTGCCCGGGCACGGTGACGGCACAACCCTGGGCGCCGAGCGCAGCCAGCTGACGCGGTGGCGTCAACGGGGATGGTAAGACCCGTCGTCTCTGATCCTGTCGAGCAGGCGCCCGAGCCGACCGTGCCTCCAGTCGCGCTTGTCCTGGGTGCAGTGATCTCCGTGCAGTTCGGTGGGGCGTTGGCGGTGATGTTGCTTCCGCTCATCGGCCTTGCCGGGTCAGTGGCTCTTCGACTGACCCTCGCAACGGTCGTCCTGTGGGCCCTCGTTCGCCCTCGTGTTGCCCGACGAAGCCGCGTCGACTGGCTCGTGGTCGGCCGGTTTGCTCTTGCCTTGACCGTGATGAACCTGGCGTTCTATGGCTCCTTGGAGCGGTTACCGATCGGGGTCGCCGTGACCATCGAGTTTCTTGGGCCGCTGACCTTGGCAGCGTTCTTGTCGCGGAGACTGGGGGACGCGGCTGCTGTGGCGGCGGCTCTGGTCGGAGTGGTGCTCATCTCAGAGATAGCAACGCAGTCGTGGGGTTCTATCGACCTGGTCGGGGTCGCCCTTGCCGCACTGGCCGGCGCCTGCTGGGCGGCCTACATTGTCACCAGTGGTCAGACGGGGGCGCGGTTTGAGGGGTTGGACGGTATCGCCATAGCAATGGCGATGGGGTCGGTCGCCATGGTTCCCGTGCTGGCGGCAAGCTCACTGACCGGCGGCTTCAGCCTGGCAGACATGCTGGACGGGCGGGTGTTGCTCTTGGGCTTAGCCGTCGCAGTGTTGTCCTCCGCCCTGCCCTACTCACTCGAACTCTCGGCGCTCCGGCATCTGGCGGCAGGTGTTTTCGGCGTGCTGCTGAGTCTAGAACCTGCCGTCGCGGCGCTCGCCGGACTCTTGGTGCTGGGTCAGACGTTGTCGGTTACCCAACTCGCGGGCATGGCCTTGGTCGTGCTGGCCAGCATCACCGTGCTAGGTCGCTCGGGCGCGAGACCCTCCGGCCTGGAGTCAGCAGGTGCCTGAGTGACCCGATCTCGGGCGTCGACGTGGCATGCGTGAAGGCCCGCTCAGTCATCCTTGTTCTGGCCCACCGCGGGGTCGGCAGTGACACCATCATCCTGCGCGGATAGCTCCTCGCTCTGACCCCCACCCTGCCGCCCCGTCTTGATCAGGCTGGCGACCGTCGTCACCGTGAGGATCACGACAATCACGACCAGGGAGGGGACAGGCTCGATCTCCGGAAGAAGGTCGACGTGCTCGCCACCGTTGATGAAGGGCACGTCATTCTCGTGCAAGGCGTGGATCAGCAGCTTGACCGCGATGAAAGCAAGAATGGCCGCCAAACCGTACGACAGGTAGATGAGCTTGTCGAGCAGCCCGCCGACCAGGAAGAACAGCTGGCGCAACCCCAGTAGGGAGAAGGCATTCGCGGCAAAGATCAGGTAGACCTCTTGGGTGATACCGAAGATCGCTGGTATCGAGTCCACCGCGAAGAGGATGTCGGCGCTCCCAATGGCGATCATGACGATCAGCATCGGCGTGATGAACAGCCTGCCGTCCCTGCGCACAAGCACTTTGTCCTCAACAAAGTCGTCTGTCGTCGGTACCACCCGGCGCGTGAACCGGACGATCGCGTTCTCGTGGTACTCGTCATCCTGAGGGCGGCTGCGCAGCTGGGCGAGGGCTGTATACAAGAGGAAGAACCCGAAGATGTAAAAGATCCAGGCGAAGTTGTTCACAAGCCCCGCGCCAAGAAAAATGAAGATGGTGCGAAGGACCAAAGCGAGAACGATCCCGACGAAAAGCACCTTCTGCTGGTACTCACGGGGCACAGCGAAACTCGCCATAATCAGCACGAATACGAAGAGGTTGTCGACCGACAGACTCTTCTCGGTCAGGTAACCCGAGTAGTACTGAATGGCAAAGTTGCTACCCCAGCCAAGGAGCACCACCAGCCCGAAGAGCAGGCCGATGGCAACGTAGGCGGCGGACCAGTAGGTTGCCTCTCGCAGCGACGGGGCATGCGACTTGCGCACATGGCCGAAGAGATCGATCGCGAGCATGAGGACGATCGCGCCGATCGTCAGCGCCCACGCCACACCAGAAACATCCAAGACTGACCTCCGATAATCCCCTCCAACACGCGCACGCTACAGGACGTCCGCTCACCCGGTGGCCTCTCGCATCTCTCGTAGCTCTTTCTTGAGATCGGAGACTTCGTCGCGCAGTCGGGCGGCCAACTCGAAGTGGAGATCGGTTGCTGCCTGGTGCATCTGGCTGGTGAGCTCTTGGATGAGGTTGGCCAGCTCCGAGGCCGGCAGGTCGTCAGTCTTTCGCGATCGGCCGGCCACCGCAGCATCAGCGACCACAGTGCCCTGACCCGGACCGCTGCGCCGTCCCCTGGATTGGGTCCGCCCGCTGCCCATCAGCGCTTCGGTATCCGCGTCCTCACGCTCCAGTAGGTCGGTGATGTCGGCGATCTTCTTGCGCAATGGGGTCGGGTCAACCCCATGCTCGAGGTTATAGGCGACCTGCTTCTCACGCCGCCTGTTGGTCTCCTCGATAGCCTGTGCCATCGAGGGAGTGAGGCGGTCGGCATACATATGGACCTGTCCCGAGACATTTCGCGCGGCGCGGCCGATGGTCTGGATCAGGGACCGTGCTGATCGTAGGAAACCCTCTTTGTCCGCATCCAGGATGCTCACCAGAGAAACCTCCGGCAGATCTAACCCCTCGCGCAACAGGTTGATCCCGACCAGCACGTCGTACTCCCCCAGACGCAGTTCGCGGAGCAGCTCCACGCGGCGAAGGGTGTCCACCTCGGAGTGCAGGTAGCGCACCCGCACCCCCTTGTCGAGAAGGTAGTCGGTCAAGTCCTCAGCCATCTTCTTCGTCAGTGTTGTCACCAGCACCCGCTCGGTGCGAGCGGTCCGCAGCGAGATCTCATGGAGCAGATCGTCTATTTGACCCTTGGTTGGTTTGAGGACAACCTCAGGGTCGACCAGGCCGGTTGGCCGAATGATCTGCTCGACCACGGTGCCGGACTTGGCGACCTCATAGTCCCCCGGCGTCGCCGACAGGTAGACGGTTTGACCCATTCGTTCTAAGAACTCCTCCCATTTGAGGGGCCGGTTGTCCATCGCACTGGGCAGCCGGAACCCGTGCTCGACCAACGTCCTTTTTCGGGACATGTCACCCTCGTACATAGCTCCGATCTGGGGCACCGTGACATGGGACTCATCGATCACCAGCATGAAGTCCTCAGGGAAGTAGTCGATCAGACAGTTCGGCGCCGACCCCGCGCCTCGGCCGTCGATGTGCCGCGAGTAGTTCTCGATGCCGGAGCAAGAGCCGACCTGGCGCATCATTTCGATGTCGTAGGTGGTGCGCATCCGGAGCCGCTGGGCCTCCAACAGCTTTCCCTCCCGCTCGAACCGCTCCAGCTGCTCGCTCAACTCGCTCTCGATGGTTCGGATCGCCCGGTCCATCCGTTCAGGTCCTGCCACGTAGTGTGAGGCCGGAAAGACATACATCTCCTCCTCCTCGCGGACCACCTCACCGGTCAGTGGGTGCAGCGTGTAGAGACGCTCGATCTCGTCGCCGAAGAACTCGGCGCGCACCGCCAACTCCTCATACTGGGGGATGATCTCCACGGTGTCCCCGCGCACCCGAAACGTCCCCCGAGTGAAGGCCATGTCATTGCGTTGGTATTGCATCTGCACGAAACGCAGCAGCAAGTCGTCGCGACTGACCTGCTCACCGACCCGGAGGCGCACCATTCGATCGACATACTCCTGCGGGGTGCCCAACCCGTAGATGCACGAAACCGACGCCACAACAACGACATCTCGGCGGGTGAGCAGCGAGTTGGTCGCAGAGTGGCGTAGCCGCTCCACCTCGTCGTTGACCGACGAGTCCTTCTCAATGTAGGTGTCCGATTGCGGGACGTAAGCCTCAGGCTGGTAGTAGTCGTAGTAGGAGACGAAGTACTCAACCGCGTTGTGCGGCAGTAACTCGCGGAACTCGTTGGCCAATTGGGCCGCCAGGGTTTTGTTCGGAGCCATCACCAGCGTAGGTCGCTGCACCTGCTCGATCAGCCACGCCGTCGTCGCCGACTTGCCCGTGCCGGTGGCGCCGAGCAACACGCTGTCCTGCTGACCGTCGTTGATTCGAGCCGTCAACTCGGCAATGGCACCCGGCTGGTCACCACTCGGGGAAAATTCGGACTCGACCCGGATCGGTGCCACGGTGCGCTGCAAGTCGGTGATGGGACGCATACCGCAACGGTAGTGCCCAGCACCGACAGGGCAGCCACCCGGCTGGTTCGCCTGTCGTCGGCATTCATGGCACTGTGGTCGTTCGGGCGCAGCCCAGTAGCCTCCCCCTGCCGTTGCAAGGCACAGTTGTTGTAGGCACAACTCATCTACAGAGTTACACCACGACGAGAGACAACGAGGAGAACTATGAGCAACTCGGTGACAGAAGAAGCTCCACCGGTGAGCGGTGATGACGTCACCCCAGCACTGGCCCCACGGGTTTTCTATCCCGCAGGCGGCATTGTCCTGACCGTCGTCATCCTCGCCATCGTTCTACCCGAGCAAATGTCAACGTGGCTCACCACAGCCAACTCCACCGTGGTTGGCACCGTGGGTTGGTACTACGTGTTGATCACCTTCGGGTTCGTCATCTTCTGCGGCTGGCTGGCCTTCTCCCGCTATGGCGAGATCAGGCTCGGCAAGGACAATGAAGACCCTGAGTTCGGGATGGTGTCGTGGTTCGCCATGCTGTTCAGCGCCGGTATGGGTATCGGGCTGATGTTCTGGGGGGTGGCGGAGCCGTTGAACCACTTCAACAACCCGCCACCTGGCACCGAGGGAACCGCGGGCGAGCTAGCCACCCAAGCCATGGGCCGGACCTACCTGCACTGGGGAGTCCACGCGTGGGCTATCTACGTCGTGGTCGGACTAGCTGTCGCTTACGCAGTCCACCGCCGAGGACTTCCGGTGTCCGTGCGATGGGCCTTGGAGCCGATCTTCGGCGACCGAGTCAAGGGCGGGCTGGGAGACGTCATCGATATCGTCGCCATCGTGGGAACCCTCTTCGGAGTGGCGACGTCCTTGGGGTTCGGCATGAGTCAGGTCGGCGCCGGGATCGAGTACCTGGGCTGGGGAACCAACTCCTCGTGGCTACAGGTGGGTCTCATCGCCGGCGTCACCGTCATCGCCACGGTCTCGGTGGCCTCGGGGTTGGGGCAGGGCATTAAATGGCTCTCGAACGTCAACCTTGGCCTGGCAGGCTTCTTGTTGCTGTTCGTGATGATCACGGGGCCAACCCTCTTTCTGTTCCGCGAGAATGTGGCTGCCGCCGGCTACTACCTCCAGAACTTCCTGATCCTGTCGTTCGACACGCTGCCGTACCAAGGCGACGATGGTGAAGCGTGGCTGGGTGGTTGGACCACCTACTACTGGGGTTGGTGGATGAGCTGGTCACCCTTCGTCGGGATCTTCATTGCCCGCATCTCACGCGGTCGGACGGTCCGCGAGTTCATTGGCGGTGTGCTGCTGGTGCCCACTGTGTTGACGATGCTCTGGTTCGCGGCGCTGGGTGGGACGGCTCTGTACGAAGAGGTGATGGGAGACGGGGGTCTGATCGATCCTGAGAATGGCGTCAGCACTGACACTGCGTTGTTCCAGATGCTGGAACTCTTGCCTGGAGGGGCAGTGTTGAGTGGGATGGCGCTGCTGATGATTGTCATCTTCTTCGTCACCAGTTCGGACTCCGGATCGTACGTGGTTGACATGATCGCCACCGGCGGAAGCCCGAACCCGCCGTTGTGGAGCAGGATCTTCTGGGCGCTGCTCGAGGGAGCCATTGCGGCCGCGCTCATCATCGCTGGAACCGCCGGAGGCAATCCACAGGGCGGATTGGCCGCTTTGCAGACCATGGCCATCCTCGTCGCAGCACCTTTCACTGTCGTGATGATCTTGTCCTGCTTTGCTCTCGTGAAGTCGCTGCGCGCCGAGCACATTGAGAAGCTGAGGTTGGAACGAGAAGTCTTGCGACGCGAGGTCGCTCTCGAAGCTGCGGAGTCCATGAGCGACGGCACGTATGACCACCACTCTTGGGCGCCCAAGAAGCAAAGGGATCGACGCTTCGTCCGCAAGGCGCCTCCGCGCGACGAAGACTGACCCCGCTCGGACTATGGCCGGGGGCGGAGTCGCGACAGCCGATGACTGACCCCGGTGGTCACCACCCCTGGTGCCTGGGCAAGGTTATGCAGGGCAACGGGGTGTGATTTCCCCCGACTCGGATGCATAACCTTGCCCAGGTGGAACACGCAAAGGGCCCCCGACCGATCAAGGTCGAGGGCCCTTTCGCGAACTACAGAGCTTAGCGACTAGTTACCAGTCAGCTTCTCGCGCAATGCCGCCAGAGCCTCATCCGAGGCCAAGGTTCCGGCATCGTCGTCCTCCGGGGCGCTGGGCGCGGGCTCCGGTCGGCGTGTCGATGTGACGGGGGCCGAGTCTGAGGAGTATGACGTGGCGTTCGTTGCCGAACTTGCGTCGTCCTCACTCTCACCTGCCTCTTCAGCCGCCTGAGCGGCCTGCTCGACAGCAGCCTGATGCGCCTCGAAGCGAGCGTGGGCGTCGGCGTACTCGCCTTCCCACTTCTCGCGCTGAGCTTCGAAGCCTTCCAACCACTCCTGGTTCTCGGAGTCGAACCCTTCGGGGTACTTGTAGTTGCCTTCTTCGTCGTACTCCGCCGCCATGCCGTACAGAGTCGGGTCGAAGTCAGCGGTGACAGCCTCGTTGGCCTGCTTGAGCGACAGCGAGATCCTTCGACGCTCAAGATCGATGTCGATGACCTTCACGAAGATATCGGCACCAACCTGCACGACCTGCTCGGGCAGCTCGACATGGCGTTCGGCCAGCTCCGAGATGTGAACCAAACCTTCGATGCCATCCTCGACGCGGACGAATGCGCCGAACGGCACCAGCTTGGTGACCTTGCCCGGGACGATCTGACCGATCGCGTGGGTGCGTGCGAAGTGCTGCCAGGGGTCTTCCTGGGTGGCTTTCAGCGACAGGGACACTCGCTCGCGGTCCATGTCGACATCGAGCACCTCGACGGTGACCTCGTCACCGACCTCCACGACCTCGCCGGGGTGATCGATGTGCTTCCAGGACAACTCGCTGACGTGCACCAGCCCGTCGACACCGCCGCCAAGGTCCACGAAGGAACCGAAGTTGACGATGCTGGAAACGACTCCGGAGCGAACCTGTCCCTTCTGAAGTTCCTTCAGGAAGGTTGTGCGGACCTCGGACTGCGTCTGCTCCAACCACGCACGGCGGGACAGGACCACGTTGTTGCGATTCTTGTCCAGCTCGATGATTTTCGCCTCGATGGCCTTACCGACATACGGCTGGAGGTCACGGACCCGGCGCATCTCGACCAGTGAAGCCGGAAGGAAACCGCGCAACCCAATGTCAAGGATGAGCCCACCCTTGACGACCTCGATGACGGTGCCGGTGACGACGCCGTCCTCTTCCTTCACCTTCTCGATCGAGCCCCAAGCGCGCTCGTACTGAGCCCGCTTCTTGGACAGGATCAAGCGGCCTTCTTTGTCTTCCTTCTGCAGGACAAGCGCCTCGACGGGGTCTCCGACCGAAACAACTTCGGAAGGATCGATGTCGTGCTTGATGGCCAACTCACGGGAGGGAATGACGCCCTCGGTCTTGTAGCCGATGTCGAGCAGGACCTCGTCGCGGTCAACCTTGACGATGACGCCTTCGACGATGTCTCCGTCGTTGAAGTTCTTGATCGTGGCATCGATCGCGGCGAGTAGTTCTTCCTCAGAGCCAATGTCGTTGATGGCGATCTGAGTGGGGGCCTTTTCGGCCATGGTTGCAGTCATGTAGTAGGGGCTCCGATGGTGGACATGGGGTAGACGGCTGCATGCGATCGATGCTCGAGGCAGGTCGACCGTCTGTATACCGCCGCCTGTCGAATTCGGTTCGACAGGCTGATTTCAATAGAACAGTGCGCAGCGGCGATCACTCGCTTCGCGCGGAAGTCCAGCGTACGCACAGGCTTAGTGCTGGTCAATCTGGTCGGGCTTGTTCAGTGCGTGGCCGCATGCCAGGTGTTGCCTGCGCCGATGTTCACATCAAGGGGCACCGCCAAGTCCGCGGCGGCGGCCATCTGCTCCCGGACCATCGCTTCGACCGCCTCACGCTCGCCAGGGGCGATTTCGAGGACCAACTCATCGTGTACTTGCAACAGCATTCGGGATCCGAAGCTGGATGCGTCGAGCTGCTCCTGCACCTTCAGCATGGCGACCTTGATGATATCCGCGGCCGAGCCCTGGATAGGGGCGTTCAAAGCCATCCGCTCGGCAATCTCACGGCGCTGGCGACTATCGGAGTTCAGATCCGGCAGATATCGCCGTCGCCCGTAGATGGTTTCGGTGAATCCGGTTCCTCTGGCCACCTGCACCACATCCCGCAGGTAGTCGCGAACCCCACCGAACCGTTCGAAGTATTCGTTCATCAACGCCTTGGCCTCTTCGGTTGGCACGCCGAGTTGTTTGGACAACCCGAAAGCGGACAGCCCGTAGGCCAACCCGTAGCTCATCGCCTTGACCTTGGATCGCATTGCCGCGCTGACATCGGCCGGGTCGACGTGGAAGACCCGTGACCCGACAAAGCGGTGCAAGTCCTCGCCGCTGCGGAACGCCTCGATCAGGCCTGCGTCCTGGCACAAGTGCGCCATGATCCGCATCTCGATCTGCGAGTAGTCGGCAGACAACAACGTCTCATATCCCTCACCCACCACGAAGATGGTCCGAATGCGGCGCCCCTCCTCGGTGCGGATCGGGATGTTCTGCAGGTTCGGGTCCGTCGAGCTCAGCCGTCCGGTCGCCGCGATGGTTTGCTGGTATGTCGTATGGATGCGTCCGTCATCGGCGATCGAGCGCAGCAACCCCGTTGCAGTGACTCGCAGCCGGGTGGTATCCCGATGCCGAAGCAGCGCCTCCAGGAAGGGGTGGTCGGTTTTGGTAAAGAGCGTGGCCAGAGCCTCGGCGTCGGTGGTGTAACCGGTTTTTGTCCTCCGTGTCTTCGGCAGTTCGAGGCGTTCGAACAAGACCGTCTGCAGTTGCTTCGGTGAGCCCAGGTTGACGGTGTCGTCGTCGATCGCGGCCCAGGCATCTCGCTGAGCCACAGCCATCGCTTCGGCGAACTCGTCATCGAGACGCTGCAGGCCCACGGCGTCGATGGCGATACCGGTGCGCTCCATCCGGGCCAGCACGTCAATCAGTGGGACTTCGATGTCAGCCAGAAGCTCCTGGCCCTGCACGTCGGACAACTCTTCATCCAACGCCAGGGAGAGGTCGTGCACTGCGCGGGCCACGAGCATCAGCGAAGTTGCGGCCTCGCCCTCGCCCTGGGTCCCGGCGTCCAGATCCAGCGACAACTGCACCGGCTCCGGCTCACCACCGTCGGCCCGGAGCTCACGGTGCAGGTACCGCAGTACGAGGTCGGCCAGGTCATATGAACGCTGGTCGGGCTTGACCAGGTATGCCGCCAGGGCGGTGTCTTGGACCATGCCGCATATCGGCATACCCCGCGCCGAGAGGGCGTGCGTCAGCGCCTTCGCGTCGTGAGCCACCTTGGGACATCCCGGATCGGCGAACCAGGTTGCCAGTGTCTGGTCTGCGCCAGGATCCAGGTCGGTCAGACTGATGTACGCGGCACCCTCACCCGTGGCCAGCGCGACGCCGCGAGCATCGGGTTCGGTCGGTGCGCCGGTGCCTTGCACACTCACCCCGACGCGACGACCGGTCGGAGCATGCGCAGCCAACCACTCCGCCACCTGCGCGCTGGCGAGCATCTCTCCGCGGACATCGATCCCCGACTCGGCTTCGGCCTCGTCGTCCACTGCGTCAAGTGTCTCGAACAATCGCTCCCGCAGAACCCGGAACTCGAGTCCGTCGAATACTCGATGGACTTCGTCGCGGTCCCACGTGTGTCGTGCTGTGTCATCGATACTCAGCCCGAGATCCAGATCATCGACAAGGGCGTTGAGCTTACGGTTGCGCAGGACGTTCGGCAGATGCTCGCGCATCGCAGCCCCGGCCTTGCCGGGCAGCTGATCGACGTCCGCGACGATCCCACCTAGGTCGCCATACAGACCCAACCACTTGGCCGCAGTCTTCGGACCGACTCCCGGCACCCCCGGCAGGTTGTCCGAGCTCTCCCCCACCATGGCCGCCAGGTCGCTATAGCGCTCCGGCAGGACCCCGTACTTTTCGGCCACGACTTCGGGGGTCATCCGCACGAGGTCTGAAACGCCCTTGCGCGGGTAGAGCAAGGTGCAGCGCTTATCCACCAACTGAATGGCGTCGCGGTCCCCGGAGCACAGAAGGACCTCCATGCCGTCGTCCTTGGCGCGCGCCGTGAGGGTGGCGATGATGTCGTCGGCCTCGAATCCGTCCATCTCAAGGTGGCGAATGCGCAGAGCGTCCAACACCTCGCGGATGAGAGGCAACTGACCGGAGAACTCCTCGGGAGTCTTGGCCCGACCGGCCTTGTAGTCGGCATACTCCGCCGTGCGAAACGTGGTCCGCGATTTGTCGAACGCTACGGCCACATGGCTCGGAGCCTCGTCCCGCAGGACGTTGATGAGCATCGAGAGGAAGCCGTAGACGGCATTCGTGGTCTGACCAGTGGTGGTGGAGAAGTTTTCTGCCGGTAGCGCGAAGAACGCGCGGTAAGCCAGCGAGTGGCCATCCAACAGCAGCAACCGGTTCGCGCTTGTACCCATCACACGTGGCACCCTATGACGCATGACTGACAGTGCCCCACCCGAGCCGCAGGCCGAGCCCGTCACAACGGCTGATCTGCCGGCGATGGCTCCCGGCACATTGATCGAACGGATGGGCATCGAGATCACCCAGGCGAGCGCTGACAGCGTGGTTGGCACTATGCCTGCCGAAGGCAATACACAGCCCTATGGGTTGCTGCACGGTGGAGCCAGCGTGGTTCTGGCCGAAACCCTCGGCAGTATCGCTGCCATGTTGCACGCCGGCCCGGGACGAGCGGCTGTCGGAGTGGACATCAACGCCACCCACCACCGGGCAGTGCGCCCACCAGCGGTGGTCACTGGCGTCGCTACCCCGATCCGGTTGGGTTCGTCTATCGCCTGCTACGAGATCGTGATCACCGACGCCGAAGGTGAACGGGTGTGCACCGCCCGGCTGACCTGCGCGCTGCGCGCCGCTCCACCGGGGGGGCCCCCCACCAAGCGATGACTTGGCGCGCTCAGTGACCGCATACGCTCTGCTGCGTGGACGCCCTCTTCACCGGTCTGGGGACCGTCATCAATGTGGTCGCAATCGTTTTCGGCGCGGCGGTGGGCTTGGTGTTGGGCCATCGACTACCCGAGCACGTCAAGCACGTCGTGACCGATGCGTTGGGACTCGTCACGCTGCTGGTTGCCGCCCTGTCGGCATACGAGGTGACATCTCCGGCCTTGGTCGAGGCGGTGGGAGTGGGAGTTCCGGTGTTGGTGGTGTTGGGTTCATTGCTGTTCGGTGGCATTGTCGGGGCGCTAGCCCGGATCGAGGAGCGTTTGGCTGCCCTCGCAGGTCAGGTGCAGCGCCTTGCCTCACGCGGTACCCCGACATCTGCTCCTTCGCCACCTGGAGCGCTTAGCCAGGACAGCATCTCCTCGCGGGAGCGATTCATCGAGGGCTGGCTGACGACTTCTCTGCTGTTCTGCGTGGGGCCGTTGGCGATCCTCGGCTCCCTGTCTGACGGTCTCGGGCGTGGCATCGATCAACTCGTCCTGAAGTCGGGCTTGGACCTGTTTGCGGCCATCGCGTTCGCGGCGTCCTTCGGCATCGGTGTGATGTTCTCTGCTGTCTCCGTTGCGGTCGTCCAAGGTCTACTGACGGCTTTGGGGTTTGGGCTCGGCGCGGTGATCTCTGAAGCGCAGGTGGCCGCCCTGACCTGCGTCGGCGGCTTGTTGCTCGTCGGCTTAGCGCTACGGCTGCTACGGGTGCGTGACGTGCCGGTCGCCAACCTCCTGCCAGCCCTGATCGTTGCGCCGGTCCTCGTTGCCCTCATCGCCGGCGTCCGCTAGCTGGCAGGTCCGCGCGGCGGGGTTCCGGGTAGACCGTCAACCCAGCACTCAAAAGGCACTTGTGCGCGATCGCGAAGGTTTCTCACGGCGTGTCGCCTTCAGAACTGTACTTATGCGCGATCACGAAGGTTTCTCACGGCGTGTCGCCTTCGGAACTGTACTTATGCGCGATCGCGAAGTCCGGCGACCTAGCGGCGCACGCGTCATCAGGAGATGGCCCGCGGGCTTCACCGGAGGGACGGCTTGCAGGCGAGGACGAGGGGATCGGAGGGTGTTACTCGGCGCCCACTCCAGAGACAACGGCGTCGGCGACCTCGCGCATCGACATCCGCCGGTCCATCGCCGCCTTCTGAATCCAGCGAAAGGCTTCGGCCTCGCTGAGCTTCATCTTTTCCATCAGTAGCCCCTTGGCGCGGTCCAATCGCTTGCGTGTCTCCAGCCGCCCGGCCAAGTCGCTGACTTCGGCTTCGAGGGCAACCCGCTCGGACCACCGGGCGGCGGCCATCTCCAAAGCCGGAAGGACATCGTGGGCGGCGAACGGCTTCACCACATAGGCCATCACGCCAGCTTCGCGAGCGCGTTCGACCAACCGCTGGTCGCTGAAGGCGGTCAACATCACCACCGCCGCAACCCCCTCCCGACCGAGGATCTCAGCGGCCGTCAAACCGTCCATGACCGGCATCTTGATGTCCATCATCACAATGTCGGGGTCCAACTCACGCGCCATCTCGACTGCTTGGCCGCCATCGACTGCTTGCCCCACCACGTCATGGCCGGCTTCGATCAACATCTCGGTGAGATCCATCCGGATCAGCGCCTCGTCTTCGGCAACCACGATGCGGTGTCGTTTCTCCGGCTCTGGTGGAACTTCGCCCTCAGGCATCAGCTGGAGCGGAGTGTCTGGGTTCATGGCTTCCCTGTCTGTTTCGGATCAGTGGAGCATCACGGTGGTGCGCGGCGGAACGACGACGACGATCTCCTCGCCGCGGCCATCGAGGACGTGAGCGATCACTCATCGCTCACGTCCAGTCGTCAGTGCCGGGAGCGGGATTCGAACCCGCACGCCCTTTCGAGCAAAGCATTTTGAGTGCTCCGTGTCTGCCATTCCACCACCCCGGCGAAGGGCGCCACGATCATACCCGGTGGGAAGTTCCCTCACGTAGTCTGGCGTACGCACCGACCCGTCCGTAGACCGCGTCTCCCACCTTGTGGATACGCAAGGCGTTGATCGAACCAGGAACTCCTGGCGGCGACCCGGCCACGATCACAATGAGGTCACCCTCGCTACATCGTTTTTCGCGCAGCAATGCCTCGTCCACCTGCATCACCATCTCATCAGTGTGCTCGACGAAGTCTGTCAGGAAGGTCTCGATCCCCCAGGTCAGGGCCAACTGGGATCGGGTGGTCGGCTCCGGCGTGAAGGCCAGCATCGGAATGGATGGTCGCAGCCGGGACATCCGCCGCGCCGAGTCCCCACTCTGGGTGAAAGTCACCATGAACGACACCTTCAACAGCGAAGCTATGTCGGCCGCAGCCATGGTCACCGCCCCGCTGGTCGTGCGTGGCCTTGTGCCCAACGGCAGAATCCGGTCCAGCGCCTGCTCTTCGGTGTTCTCGATGATTGTGGCCATGGTCTCGACCGCCTTGATCGGCCAGTCGCCGACGCTGGTCTCCCCTGAGAGCATGATGGCGTCAGCCCCATCCAGCACCGCGTTCGCGCAGTCACTGGCCTCGGCTCTGGTGGGGCGGGCCGCCGTGATCATCGAATCCAGCACCTGGGTCGCGACGATGGCGGGCTTGGCGTTGCGCCGGGCCATCTCGACGGCCCGCTTCTGCACCAACGGCACCTGCTCCAGGGGCAGCTCGACACCGAGGTCGCCACGGGCCACCATGATCGCGTCGAACGCGGTGATGATCTCCTTGAGGTTCTCGACGGCCTGCGGCTTCTCGATCTTGGCAATCACCGGGCGCCGAAAGCCCACCTCATCCATGATCTTATGCACGTCGTCAATGTCGGCCGCCGACCGCACGAAGGACAGGGCGATCAGATCTGCTCCGGCGTTCAGAGCCCATCGCAGGTCGTCGGCATCCTTCTCGCTCAGCGCTGGGACGCTCACGGCTGTACCAGGCAAGTTGATCCCCTTGTTGTTGGAGACCTCTCCCCCCACCAGCACCTCGGTGATGACGTCGGTCTCGGTGACCTCGACAGCCCTGAGCTGCATCTTGCCGTCGTCGATCAACAGGTCGTCGCCGACCTCGACGTCACCTGCCAACCCGCTGTGAGTGGTGCCGACCTCGCGGCTGTCACCAGGGACATCGCGGGTGGTAATCGTGAATCTATCTCCCTCGGACAGGGTCACCGGTCCATCGGCGAAGCGTGCTGTGCGGATTTTTGGTCCTTGAAGGTCGGCAAGAACCGCCACGGCACGCCCAACCTCGTCGCCGGCCTTGCGGACCATGTCGTAGCGGCGTTGGTGGTCTTCGTGCTCCCCGTGGGACATGTTGAGTCGAGCAACGTCCATCCCGGCTCCGACGAGGGCGATCACCTGCTCGGGGGTATCGACGGCGGGTCCCAGGGTGCACACGATCTTGGCGCGACGCATGTGCCCACCCTATGGCCCAATGCGCCTGCACGGGTATCAACGTCGGGAGTGCTGCTCCTGATTCGAGGGGTCTTGGAGGTGCACTGCCCCGCGCGGGGGATGCACGCCACGCATCCCGCGATAGGAGTACAGCGCCAGCCCGAGAATGAAGATGGCGATCGAGACCCACACGTTCACCCGTTGACCGAAGATGATCTCGGCGGGATCGGTGCGGCTCAGCTCGATGAAGAAGCGACCCAGCGTGTAGCCCATCAAGTAGAGCGCGAAGATCTGCCCCTTGGCGAAACGGTGACGACGATCCAACAACATCAGACCCACCGCGACGAGCAACGCCCACACGGACTCGAACAGGAACGTGGGTTGGAAGTAGCCCAGTACGACCGCCTGGCCGCTCGCGTCCACCACTGCCCGGCCAGCGCCGGCATCCCACTGGTGAATCTGCAGCGCCCACGGGGCCCGCGACTCCCCGCCGTACAGCTCGTTGTTGAAGTAGTTGCCCCACCGGCCAAGGGCCTGGGCCACCAGGAGACCGGGGGCGATGGCGTCGGCCATATCGCCGAAAGAATGGTCATGACGTCGACAGCCGATGTAGGCCCCGACTGCTCCCATGGCGATGGCACCCCAGATCCCAAGACCGCCTTCCCAGATCTTCACAGCATCGAGCAGGTTGCCACCTTCACCAAAGTAGGGCCGTGGCGAGGAGATGACGTGATAGATCCGACCACCTACGATGCCGAAGCCGACGGCCCACCCGGCGATGTCGTATATCTCTTCACCGGTCCCGCCGCGCGCCCGCATCCGGTAGTAGGAAATGTAGATCGCGGCGAAGATGCCGACCAGGATGCACAAGGCGTATGCCCGGACCGGGAAGGGGCCGAGGAACCAGACGGCCTGCTCCGGGCTGGGCAGGGCGGTCGGCAGTGCGCCGCCCCACCCGGTCTTCACGTGGCGTCCGCGAGGATCGTATCGAAGGCGGTCGGGTCGCTCAGCATCAACGAGAGCTGCTCATTGGTGATCGGCTCCCCGTCGATCACCAAGACCGGTGACGACGTCACGCCGTCCTTGGTTGCACGATCGGCCATGTCTTGCACATAGTCAGCGTACGTCTGATCCTCCACACAGCTGGTGAAGGTATCGAATGCCTCGCCCTCGATCCCCGCCTCTTGCGCGGCAGCAAAGAAGGCCTGATCCTCATAACCTTCACCCTCCGCCGGCTGCTGGGCGAAGACGGCATCGATGTAGGCAGGAAACACGTCCGTATCAGCGGCACACACAGCCGCGTTCGCGGCCCGCGACGAGGACTGGTTACCGGAGACCCCATCGAGAAACGACATGAAGGTATACGTCAGCTTGATCTCGTCGGCCGCTGCGGCATCGACAATGGCCTGTCCGGAGGTTTGCTCCAGTTCACCGCAGAAGGGGCACTGGAAGTCCTCGTAGAGATGCACTTCAGGCACACCCTCCGCGTCCGGGTTGAGCACCAGCCCACCGCCTTCCGGAAGCGCGTTCACACTTCCCTGAGCTGCGAGTTCGTCATCACGCACGCCCAGATAGACGACGACGAGAACAATGGCGATGATGAGCGCGGTCACGCCACCGATCAGACCCATCGGCGGCCCGGACGTGTTGGCGGCCTTGGCCTTGGGGGCGGGGGGACGTGGCATGCTCAGTCATTCCTTTCATCGGGGCTGCGCCGGCCGGACAGTCCATCCACAGCAAACAGGGTATGCGGGCGAATCATCAACCACAGCCCGCCCAGAGCGAGCGCTGCGTCGCGAAGAATCTCCTGGAGGTATCGGGTCTCACTCGGGTCGATCGAGCCGCCGGTTCCGAAGCAGCCACAGTCGATGGACAGCCCACGCCCCCACGCCGAGGCGATGCCGACGATGAAGACAACCATCAGGAGTGCCCCTGCCGCCCCAGATGGCCGGGTGAAGAGCCCGATCAGCAACATTGCCCCCACGGCGATCTCAATGATCGGCAGGGCGATCCCGATGAACTCGGCGATCGGGTAGTCGAACACGTCATAGGCGACCACCGAGCGCACTGAAGCATCGAAGTCGACCGCCTTGAAGTATCCGGCGACCAGCAGCACGCCGCCCAACGCCAGGCGTGCGACCAGACCGATCACGTCGAGGATGAGCGGATTGACCCCCGATGAGGGCTTCCTGCTGGCAGTTCCTACTGGTGTTGCGGTCGTGCTCACCCGTGGCGCACCCCTTCGGCCAACTCCTCGGTCAGCGTGCTCAACGCTCCGATGTCGCCATCGGTGCCCAAGGCCGAGACCAGCGCAGAGCCCACGATGACCCCATCGGCGAAGCTGGCCACCGTCGCCGCCTGCTCACCGGTCGAAACACCCAACCCGACGCACACCGGCACATCAGTGATTGCCCGCGTCCGCTGCACCAAGTTGGCAGCACCGGAACCAACATCTCCGCGGGCACCGGTGACGCCCATCGTGGACGCCGCATACACGAAGCCTCGACACGCGGCCGCGGTCATGGCCAGTCGGGCATCGGTCGTCGAGGGAGCGACTAAGAAGATCGGTGCCAGGTCATGTTCGGCAGCGGCTTCGCGCCAGTGCGCCGCCTCGTCGGGGATCAGATCGGGGGTGATCAACCCGGCTCCGCCAGCAGCAGCGAGGTCAGCCGCGAATGCCGCTGGGCCGTAGTGCAACACCAGATTCCAGTAGCTCATGACAACCGGTACGGCCCCACTAGCGGCGACAGTCTCGACACAGCGCAGCACGTCGGTGAATCGGAATCCGTTGCTGAGCGCCAGCTCGGCTGCGTCCTGGATCACCGGGCCATCCATCAAGGGGTCGGTATAGGGCACTCCCACCTCGACGATGTCTGCGCCGGAGTGAGCCAATGCCGCGAACGCGGCTTGTGAGCCGACCATATCCGGAAATGCGGCCGGCAGGTAGGTCACCAACGCTGCTCTTCCTTCGCCCCGGCACCGGACAAAGACCTCATCGAGCGCGGCGCTCACCAGCCGCTCCCATCGGCCTCTTGCACTGGCTCAGCCGCCTTGATCTCCTCCGCCTCGACCAACTCCTCGGGCTCGACCAGACCGAACCACCGAGCCGCGGTGTCGACATCCTTGTCACCTCGGCCAGAGAGGTTGACCAGCACGATCGGCGCCGCTGCCCCGGGGGGGAGATCGGTGCTCAGTTCGCGCCCTACGTCCAGCGCACCGGCCAACGCGTGGGCACTCTCGATCGCCGGGATGATGCCCTCGGTCCGACACAGCAGGGCGAAGGCATCCATCGCCTGGTTGTCGGTGATCGGGCGGTACTGGGCACGACCCGAGGTAAAGAGGCCAGCGTGCTCGGGCCCTACCGAGGGGTAGTCCAAACCAGCCGAGACCGAGTGCGACTCGAGCGTCTGGCCGTCGCTGTCCTGCAGCAGGTAGGTTGCCGCACCATGCAGCACTCCGGGTGACCCCGCGCTGAACCGCGCGGCGTGCCGTCCGGTCTCCACGCCGTCACCACCTGCCTCGAGCCCGATCAGTGCCACGCCTGCCTCGTTGCGGAAACGGTGAAAGATCCCGATCGCATTCGAGCCACCACCCACGCAGGCACAGACTGCGTCCGGCAGCCGCCCTGTCGCTGCCTGCAACTGGTCGTATGCCTCATTTCCGATGACCGCATGAAAGTCGCGCACCATCGTCGGGAACGGATGCGGCCCGGTCACGGTGCCCAGCAGGTAATGGGTGTCGTCCACGTGGGTAACCCAGTCACGCATGGCCTCGTTGATCGCGTCCTTCAGGGTTGCGCTGCCGTGGTCGACCGGGATGACGTCGGCACCCAGCAGCTTCATCCGAGCCACGTTCAGAGCCTGGCGCTTGGTATCCTTGAGTCCCATGTAGACGGTGCACTGCAAGCCCATGAGGGCCGCAGCCGTCGCGGTGGCCACGCCGTGCTGACCGGCACCGGTCTCTGCTATCACCCTCGACTTGCCCATCCGCAGCGTCAGCAGGGCTTGCCCCAGGACGTTGTTGATCTTGTGCGAGCCAGTGTGATTGAGGTCTTCGCGTTTGAGGAAGATCCGGGCACCGCCGGCATCGGCGGCGAACCGTGGCACTTCGGTCAGTGGATTGGGACGGCCCGTGTAGGTGCGGTGCAGCTCAGCCAACTCGGCACCAAACTGCGGATCCAACATCGCGGCTCGCCTGGCGGCGTCCAACTCATCTAACGCCGCGACCAGGGCTTCGGGGACGTAGCGGCCGCCGAAGTCGCCAAACCGCCCCGGCGTGGACGGCGGTGAACCGTCGGCGAAGGGGGTGGCCCGGGTGTCTGCGTCCTCTGTGACGGACTTCATAGTGATCCTGTCTGCTGCAGCGACGTGTGGGTCGCAGCCGCTTCGATGAACTGGGCGATCCGGTGGCCGGGCTGGCCGCCCACAACCAGGGCCTCTCCGACCAGCACCGCGTGGGCACCCTGGGCGGCGTAGGTAGCGACATCGGCGACGGTACGCACCCCGGACTCGGCTACCAGTGTCGCCGAGGGGGGCAGGTGTGGAGCAACCCGGGCGAAGGTGTCCCGGTGCACCTCCAGAGTTTTCAAGTCTCGGGTGTTGACCCCCACCAACCACGCACCGGCGTCGTGGGCGCGGCGCGCCTCGTGTTCGTCGTGAACTTCCACCAGCGCCTGCATCCCGAGGGACTCGGTGAGCTGCAGCAGGACTACCAGTTCTTGGTCCTCCAACGCCGCCGCGATCAGCAGCACGAGGTCCGCACCCCACGCTCGCGCCTCGAAGACCTGATATGGCTCGACAATGAAGTCTTTGCGCAGTAGCGGTAGGTCGACAGCGGCTCGCACGGCGCCCAAATCCTCCAGGCTGCCCCCGAACCGGCGCCCTTCGGTCAACACGCTGATGACGCTAGCGCCGCCCAGGCGGTAGTCCCGAGCCAGGGCTGCCGGGTCCGAGATGGAGGCCAATGCGCCCTTGGACGGGCTTGCCCGTTTGATCTCGGCAATCACATGCAGCTGTGCGCGCGAGGCCAGAACTGCCGCGGCATCGATCGGGTCGCCGGCGCGAGCTGCTGCCACCTCGATCTGAGACTGGCTGATGGCCCGCCGGCGCGTACCGAGGTCTTCTCGCACACCATCGATGATCTGGCTGAGTACGTTGCCCACCGACCAAGCCTAACGGTGTGCGGGTACGCATCGGCCACGGCACCGCCCTCACCTCTCGGCCGCCGTCGTCGAGGGGTGAGGCGCTAAGCGTCGTCCGTTGACGAACTGTGCAGTTTCTGTCCGTAGCCCCCGGCGTTCAGCCCCACCCAGGCGCCCACCCCCAGGACGACAAGAGCGATGCCCACCCAGATCGCCCACAACCAACCAAAACCGATCCCGACCGAGATGAAGGCACTGGCAACGATCAGGATGCCAACCCCGGTCCACGCGGCAACGCTGTGTCCGTGCCCGAACTCATCCTGCATCGTGCGCTCCTTAGCTCGGCGGCCGCTTCCGTGCCGCAGCTGTTCCGAGTTGCTTGCTGGCTACTGCCTTGTCTACATCTGATCCTAGGGGGTCAGGTCCTTGCCTTCGCTCAAATCATCCCACGCCCTGGCATTCTGACGCCGCCGGAGCTCGGTCGCCGAGAGGTCCGGGGCACTGCTTGTGCGCGCGGCGGCATCGGACTTCGGCGTCGTCCGAGGTGGCTCCGGGCGCAGACCTGCCCAGAGCGCTCCGGCAGCCCCCAGCATGATCAGCGCCGCAGCGAGAGTGAAGACCCACGGCCAGAAGGTCACCTCGACTGCGCTGACCTCGGCGGCCCCAGAGCCGAGACTGCCGAGCGCGCCGCCATCGGGTCGACTGGCCGAGGCTGCCGCAGCGCTAGGCTCGACCAGGACCGAGACCGCCAGCCAGCAGGCCCAGATCCCATCAATGAAGAGCACTGCGGTGCAGATCCGCCGCAGCCACCCGCGGGTCAACACAGCAACCAGGGTTGCCGCACCCGCCAGCACCAGCGCCCCGGTGATGGCAGGGCTCAGGTCATTGCCCGAGGTATCGATACCGATCTCACCCAGCACCGGATCGATAGTGCTGATCATCAGCCAGGTCCGGCCCGCGGACACGGCGGCGATGAGCAGGCCAGCGAGCAACGCGGCGGCGCTAAGGCGTCGCATGATCTTCCCGTCTTCGGGTCTCGGTGGGGATATCACCGGCATCCGGCTGGCTGACCCATGCCTGGTACATGGCTGCATAGGTGCCACTGCGCAGGCGCAGCTCCTCATGGGTGCCGGTTTCAACCACCCTCCCATCGTCCACCACGATCACCAGGTCCGCGGCCTGCGCGGTGGAGAGCCGATGCGCGATCGCCACCGAGCTCCGCCCCCGAGTCAGCCCTTCGAGTGCTCGCTGGATGCGCACTTCGGTGGCCGGGTCCACCGCGCTGGTCGCCTCGTCCAGCACTAGCAGATCCGGGTCGGCCAAGTAGGCCCGCGCAATCGCGACCAGCTGTCTCTCCCCCGCGGACAGCGACTCGCCGCGCTGCCCTACGTCGGTGTCGAGCCCATGCGGCAAGGTGGCGACCCAGCTGTCCAAGCCCAACTCTGTCATCGCCAAGGCGATCTGCTCGCGGCTCGCCTCCGGACGGCCGAACAACACATTGGCGGCCAGAGTGGTGTCGAACAGGAACCCCTCTTGCGGCACCATCACGACCCGTGAGCGCAAGGAGTCAAACCCGATCCGGTGCAGCGGGTCGCCGTCAATGGTGACCGATCCGGTGCTTGGATCCATCAGGCGAGTCAGCAGCTTGGCGATCGTCGTCTTGCCGGAGCCGGTTTCGCCCACGATCGCCACACTGGTGTGCGGCTCGATCCGCAGGTTGACCCCATGCAACACATTCTCACCCCCCGGGTAGGCGTATCCCACGTCGTGGAACTCAATGGTGATCGGTCCACGTCGTTGCGCGATCCCCGCTTCTGCTGGGTCGGCGACATCTGCCGGGGTATCAATGATCCCGATCACCCTGCGCCACCCGGCGACTGCATTCTGCAGTTCGTTGAGGATCTCGGTGGCCATCAGCACCGGTTGGGTGAACAGGTTGACCAGGAAGAGGAAAGCGAGCAGCTCGCCCAGGGTGAGTCGTCCATCGGCAGCGAGCATGGTGCCGACGACCAGCACCACAGCCAGGGTGAGCCCGGCGAAGGTCTGACCCGACACGAAGGCCAGCACGGACCTGATCTGTGCCCGGATGGCCGCTCGGCGGTGGTCCTCGATCGCGGTGTCGATCCGCTGTTGAGTGCGGTTGGCTACCCCGTATGCGCGGATTGTCACGGCGCCCACAACTGCCTCTGAGATCGCGCCCAGCATGTCCCCCACCCGGGCGCGCACCGCCCCGTAGGCTCGACCGAGCATCGGCTGGTACCGGCGGATCAACAGCACCAGTGGGACGAAACAGAGGTAGACGACTGCGGCCAGCAACGGGCTATAGATCAGCATCAGGATTGAGGCAAGGAAGATCTGCGCTACCGAGATCAGCAACATCAGCCCGCCGAACTGCACGAACATCGAGATGGTGTCGACATCGCTGGTCACTCGCGAGACCAAGGCGCCTCGTCGCTCAGTGCTCTGGGTGAGCACGGATAGGTCGTGGATATGACGAAAGGCCTTGAGTCGCAGAGTTGCCAGCCCTCGCTCAGCAGCTGTGAACAGCCGGACATTCACGAAGTACTGGGCCACACTGGTCACCGCAATGGCCCCAGCCGCGATGCCGATAGCCAGCATGACAAACCCCACATCGGGCCCGGACTCGGCCATGATGCCGTTGTCAATGGTCTGCTGAACGACGAACGGGATCAGGACCCGGCCCCCGGTGGCGACGAGGGCAAGAGCAATCGTCAGCAACAGCCCCTCTCGCAGCTCCGGTGAGATGTGAAGACCGCGTCGCAGAGTAGCCAGCGTGGAAAGCCCCGAACTGGCGCCGATACTGCTGGCCTCGAACTCGTCCTCGCCAGGTTGGGCGTGAGCGTTCATTGTGGTCCATCCCCGGCGCCGAACGCCGCGCGCTCGGCGGCTTGGCGCGAGTAGGCGTTGACCACCTCAGCATATCCCGCACAGCGTTCCACCAGTTCAGCGTGTGACCCCTGGTCGACGATGCGGCCCCGGTCGAGAAAGACGATGTGGTCGGCGAGCAAGACGGTGGCCATCCGATAAGCCACGACCAGCACCGTCATACCCTCTCGGGTCTGCCGTAGTCGACGCAGGATGTCCTGCTCCACGGCGGGGTCCAGGGCGCTGGTGGCGTCGTCCAGGACGAGCAGCCTGGGCCTGCGGACGATGGCTCGTGCCAAAGCGATCCGTTGGCGTTGACCCCCCGACAGAGTTCCACCGCGTTCGCCGACTCGGGTGTCGATCTGGTGCGGCAGGTCCTCCACGAAGGAGTCTGCGCGGGCGACGTGCAGCGCCGCTCGGATGTCGTCCGGCGTGAAGTCACTGCCCAACGTGACGTTGGCGGCGACCGTGTCGTCGAACATGAAAGTCTGTTGAGCCACCAAGGCTGCGACGTTGCTGACTTCGCCCGCGCGCACGGTGCGAAGGTCGGCGCCGTCGATCTGCACGACTCCGTCATCTGGGTCGACCAGCCGCAACACGAGGTTGGTCAGCGTCGACTTGCCTGAACCGGTCGGCCCGACGAGCGCCACCGTTGAGCCGGCCGGGACCTCCAGGGTGACGTCATGGATGGCCGGGATCACCTCGGCGGGCACGGCGGCACCATCCTGGGCGCCCCCCCAGTCACCGTCGCCTGCGCTGGCGGTCACCTGGTAGGCGTAGTTGATGCCCTGACTGCGCAGATGCGCCGCGCCGCTACCGGGTAGGTCCGCCTGCCCGTGGCTCATCGCACCACCGGCGGTCAACACCGAATCCACCCGGCGGTATCCGACGACCGATCGAGGAATTTCGGCCAGCACCCAGCCGAGAGCGCGGACCGGGAACGCCAGGAGCGAGAACAGGTAAGCGACCTGCACGACATCGCCGGCGTCAAGGTCACCGGAGGCTACCCGGGCAGTGCCCACGCCGAGCACCGCCAGCGTGCCCAGGGTGGGGATGGCCTCGATCACCGGCTCGAACAGCCCACGCGTGCGACCCACGCCGATCAAGGAGTCCCGCAGGGCATATGTCACGGAACCAAACCGCTGGCCTTCTGCCGCTTCACGTCCCATCGACTTCACCACCAGCCCAGCCTCGAAGGACTCGTGGGCCACCTCGCTGACCTCTGCTCGCAGTTGCTGGGCTGCGGTGACTTTGGGCGACATCACACGCTGGTAGATCAAGTTGACACCAAAGAGGGCAGGAAAGACCAAGAGCGCGATCAGAGCCAGGAACGGGTCCACCAGCACCATCTGGCCGCCGGCAATAGCGAGCATGAAGACCACGCCGATGGCCATCGGGAGCGGGTTGAAGACCTGCCAGGTGGCCTCCACATCAGAGTGCGCGTTGGACAGAAGCTGGCCCGATGGGTGGCGATGGTGCCAGGCCAAGGGCAAGCGCAGGTACTGCCGGGTCACTCGTCGCCGGTAGAGTGCCTGCAGGTTGAAACCGGCCACCGTCGCAAGGACGCGCCGCAGGATGACGCCCATGACGTTGACGACAAGGATGGCCAGTAACAGCCCGAAGATGGTGATCAGACCAGAGCGCGTCACCTGACCTGCTGTGACCGCGGGCTCGATCACGGTTTCCGTCAGGTAACCGATGGCCCACGCAGTGGCCACCGTGGCTCCTGCCCACAGCAGCGCCCCGACGACCGCTCCGACCAGCCACCATGGTTGCTGCCTCGATCCGGTCCAGATGATCGCCAACCCGCGGCGCAAGACTGCCCTGGTGGGCCGGGGCGGCTGCATCGAAGAGGAGGTAGCCGCGGACATCGGGACAGGCACCTTTCGCGGTCGGGAAGGGCGCCGCGAACAGTACGCGGAGCGGGCACGTGGGGACAGAACATCCTCGCATGCGACCGTCTGCGCTCAGGTAGGTACTACCGCACGCGAGCGGGCGAGAACGCGCAGCGATGCTGCCCGGCGGCTCAGGTGGTGACGCTCAGCCGCATTGCGACTGCATTCGCGGGCCCGCTCGAACTCGACCAGCGCTTCGCCGGAGCGGTTGCATCGGGCTAGCAGTTCGGCGCGGGCGCTGTGGAAGAAGCTGTATCCCACCAGCTCAGCGGCCCGCCGTTGCCCTTCGCCGGAGTCCAACACCCGCAGACCTTCGGTGGGGTCGACTGCGTAGGAGACCGCGATGGCCCGGTTCAGCGTCACCAGCGGGGAGGGATAGTCTGCGTCGAGGACGTCGTACAGCAGACCAATGGCATGCCAATCGGTCGACTCGAAATTCGGCGCGCTGGCATGCAGGGCCGCGATGGCGCCTTGGTACTGATAGGGCCCGCCACGCCCGGCCGCATGTGCCTGGGCCAATGTGGTCAGCCCGCGGGCGACCATGTGTTGATCCCACTGCGCTCGATCCTGGTCGGCCAACAAGATCGGTCTGCCCGCCGCGTCGACCCTGGCAGCGCGCCGACTGTCGATCAACAACAACAGCGCATACAAGCCGTTGACCTCGGGGTCATCCGGCACCAGCTCGGCCAGCAGGCCGGCCAGCCAGATGGCCTCGTCGCACAGGTCGCCACGGATCAGAGTCGGCGCTGCGGCACTGGTGTGCCCCTCGGTGAAGATGGAGTAGATGACGGCGCTCGCCGCGGGCAACCGCTGCGTGAGCGTATGTCGGTCGCTGCGAGTAAACGGGATGCCTGCGGTGGCGATCTTGGTCTTGGCCCGGGTCAACCGGCGAGTCATTGCCTGGTCGGTGACGAAGAATGCGCGCGCGATCTGCCTGGTGCTCAGACCTGCCACAATGCGCAGCGTCAGTGCCACCTGAGTCGCGTGCGACAGCGAGGGGTGTGCACATCCGAGGATCAGCCGGAGCTGATCGTCGCGCAGCTGGTCATCGATCTCTTCCGCCGCTGACTCCGACCCGTCGAGCCCGCCCCGACCATGGTGGGTCTGGCCCGGCAGCCCCCACGACGCGCCCAGTGAAGGCAACAGATCGGCGAACCGTGTCGAACGTCGCACGTGGTCAATCGCACGGCGCCGAGCAACGGTCAACAACCACCCGGCCGGCTGAGACGGTAGCCCTGTGGTTCGCCAGGAGGCGGAGGCTGCCGCGAACGCTTCCTGAACACAGTCCTCGGCCAACCCGACATCGCCGACCTCCCGAACCATAGTGGCGACCAGTCGTGGCCAGTTCTGGGCAAAGACGTCGGCGATGTCCTGCTGCTGCACCGACCCGCTCATCGAGCTGCAGTCATTCCTGCGGCAGCTCCATCACCGGCCGGACCTCCACAGCGCCGTAGTGCACGCTCGGAATGCGGGCAGCCCAGTCGAGAGCGGCATCAAGGTCTTCGACCTCGATCACGTAGTAGCCGCCGAGAGCCTCCTTGGACTCGATGAAGGGTCCGTCGGTGACCAACCGTTGTCCGTGGTTCACCCGTACGGTGGTGGCTGTCTGGGTGCCGTGCAGTGCTTCGCCGCTGACCATTGCTCCGGCCTGGATGAGCGCGTTGGTGTAGGCATACCACCGCTGCATCTCCTCGTCAGCCTCCGGAGTTCCATCGCCGGGAGCCTCGGCAGGGTCGCCGTGTAACAAAAGCATGTACTTCATCGTGTTCTCCTTCTGCGGATGGACCCATTGTGGGTGCCTGACACAGACAGGTCGATAGGCTGAGCCTGATTCGGACATGCATACCGAGATTTCTTCGCCGAATGCTTGGATAGGTCCATGAACTTGGCCCAGATCTGGCGGTACGCGCTTTGCGACGCCGCGCTGACCCACGGTCCCACAGCGCCCACCCTGTGCGAGGGCTGGGATGTCCGCGACCTGCTCGCACACCTGGTGGTACGCGATACCCGCCCCGATGCCCTGCTCGCAATGGCCGTGCCCGCAGCGGCTGGGTATGAGGAGAGGTTGCGGTCGCGAGCCACTGAGGCAGCGTTCGAGGCCCTGGTCACCGAGGTTCGCTCCGGTCCCCCGCGCCTGTCACCGCTGTCGGTCAGCGCCCTGGACGCTGCCGTCAACACCGTAGAGTTCTTGATCCACCACGAGGACATCGTGCGAGCAGCCGCTGACACTGAGGACCCGGCAGCCAGGCCCGGTCGTGAGATCGACCAGCCAACCTCTGATGCAGCGTGGAAGGCCGTGGCCCGCACCGGCAGACTGCTCTACCGCGCTGCCCCGGTAGGCGTGGTCGTGGTGGCACCCGGCGTGGGCCGGGCCGCGTTACGTCGCCCGCCGAAGCAGGCTGGATCGGTGGTGCTGACCGGGCAGCCGGTGGAACTCCTCCTGCACGCCTTTGGCCGGACCGAAGCAGCCGTCGTCAAGGTACATGGCGACAGAGCTGATGTGGCTGCCTTCGGTCAGGGCGCCTCCGACGACTCGGTGAACTGATTATTTCCCAGGCCGAGCTGGTCGCCAACCACCTGCCCGACCCACCAGCAGGAGGGGTGTGCTTACTTGGCATCGACGGTCGCAGCGGCGCGGGAAAGACGCGCCTCGCCGGTCAGATAGCTCGGCACCTGCATACACGTGGTCGGGAGGTCGGCGTGTTGCCCATGGACGAGCTGTATGCCGGGTGGGGAGGCCTCTCGGGTGTCGGCACGGTGCTGTGCCGAGACGTGATCACGGCTATTCGTCGGCAGGAGACGCCGCGAGTTCAGCGCTACGACTGGCACGCCGAGCAGTTCGGTCCGGCGACGCCGCTGCTCGTCGGGGATGTTCTGATCATCGAGGGCGTCGGGTCCACGGTGCACCCGTGTCGGGCGGCCTTCGACACCACCGTGTGGGTGCAGGCGCTCCGCTCGAGGCGGCTGGCGCGTGCGTATGCGAGACCAGGTCAGGGCGACTATGCAGCTCACGCCTCCATCTGGGAACGGCAGGAGCTCAGCCTCTTCGGCCCTGACAAGTATCCGGAGCCTCCCGCAGGCTACGACATCGTCATCGATAGCAGCCTCGGCGGGAACCCGCCCACGGGTAAGGACGTCAGGTGAGGCCACCGCTAGCCGTGACACGAGTCATTCCACGGTGGCTCGCTCCACTGCTCTCGGCGAAGCCCACCTCCCGACTCCTCGACCGCCTACCTCTGATCCTGCAGGCTGCCGGTGGCGCGGCACTGGCGTGGTTCATCGCCGCCGATCTTCTGGGGCACGTGACGCCCTTCTTCGCGCCTGTGACTGCCATGATCTGTTTGGGACTGACCTATGGGGATCGAGTCCGACGGGTGGTCGAGCTCACCGTGGGAGTAGCGATCGGGGTAGGTGTCGGCGATCTGTTCGTCAGCGTTGCCGGCGTGGGTATCTGGCAGATCGCCGCCGTCTGTATGGTCGCCATGTCGCTGGCGGTGCTGGCCGGGGCGGGGCAGCTTCTGATGTTGCAGGCCGGCACCCAGGGGGTGATCGTGGCCACCTTGGTGAGCGGCGATGGCCAGGCCTTCAACCGCTGGATCGATGCTGTGGTCGGTGGCTTGGTGGCGCTGGTCATCACGGTGGCTGCACCGGCGGGCTCGCCGATGCGCAAGCCTGCTGCCCAAGCGTCATCTGTCGTCGAGCACGTTGCCTCCGCACTGGGCAGATGCGCCATGGGACTGCGCGAGCGTGACCTTGAGGTGGTTCGCGCCGCGCTGGACGACGCCCGGGCTTTGCAGCCCGAGATGGAGGACCTCGAAGAGACGGCCGCTGAGGGAGTGGCCCTCTCCAGACTTGCTCCGCTGCGTCGACGACATCGACCGGCAGTGCGCGTCGTCGACGAACTGCTGTTTCCGCTCGATCTGGCGATTCGTGACGTCCGAGTGCTGGTGCGTCGAGCGGAGGTGGCCTTGAGCGAAGGCGAAGTGATGCCGGAGCGCTACGTCGACCTGGTGGAGGAACTGGCGATGGCCGCCCAACACATCAGCAACGAGCTCGCCGAAGGTCGGGCCGGGCAGGAGGCGCGCGAGGACTTGGTCAATCTCGCCCGCCGATCCACCTGGACCTCCCGCGACGCTGGCCTGTCCGCCGAGGTGCTCCGCGCCCAGGTGAGGTCTGTCGTTGTCGATCTCCTGCGGCTGACCGGTTTATCCGCCGCCGAGGCGGTCGCCCGGGTGCCAGTCACGAGCGGCGACCTGGACCCAGGGCCCGCCCACTAGTCGACTAGCGCCGCTCCGGCGCCGAGTGGTGCAGCACCAGGGCCGCTAAACGGCTTGCCTCACGTTTGGCGCGCTCCCCGTCAGAGCGTTGAATCGCCATCACGGCAACCTCCTCGGTGTCGTTCAACTCCAACACAGCCCACGGGGATCCTCCGGAGAATCCGACACCGATGATGCTGGCCCACTCCAGGTCGTGCCGCCGGATGAGGTTGACGACCTTCAGGCCAGATTCTGTGGGGATGGCGCGCAGCGAGGCAAATCGCCAAAGCAAAGCAGCCAGCGCAAACCCGAAGAGGGCCGTCATGACTCGGTCGGGAACGCTCCACCCCACATCGCCGGTGGCTGGACTGCCAACCGCTAAGGCACCGAAAGCAACAACACACGCCACGGCACAGATCCTGGCGACCCACGCACCTCGCCGGGGACGAAACGGGGCGTAGGCGGCAGCCGGGGGTGGTCTATTCACGCGCAGACTCCGCAAGGGTCCGAAGCCGCTCGACGGCTGCGTCAGGGTCCTCCGCGCCGTAGACAGCACTACCCGCCACAAAGACGTTGGCTCCAGCCGCCGCGCTCACCCCGATGGTGTCCGGCGCGATTCCGCCATCGACCTGGATCCAGATCTCGCGGCCGGTTGCGGCCGCGGCGTCAGCCACCTTGGTCACCTTCGGCATCTGCTCAGACATGAAGGACTGGCCTCCGAAGCCCGGCTCGACAGTCATCACCAAGACCATGTCGACTTCGGCGAGCAAGGCGACATACGGTTCGAAGTCGGTGTCCGGTTTAAGGGCGAAGGCAGCTCGCGCGCCAGCCGCTCGGATCGATCGTGCGGTGGCGACCGGATCGGCAGCGGCCTCGACGTGGAACGTCACCGAGGCTGCCCCGGCCTGCGCGTAGTCCGCTGCCCACCGGTCCGGGTCCTCGATCATCAGATGCACGTCCAACGGCACCGGACTGATGCCACTCAGGGCCTCGACGACCGGCACGCCAAGAGTGAGGTTAGGCACGAAATGTCCATCCATGACATCGACGTGCGCCCAATCGGCGGAGCTGATGCGCCCCAACTCGCGTTCGAGGTTGGCGAAATCTGCGGACAGGATGCTGGGACTGATTTGCATCTTCACCCTGTCAGGGTAGACGCGTCAGGCTCAAGGCGACGAAGGAGCGCCATGAACATAGCGTCGGTGCCGTGCAGATGCGGCCATAGTTGAGCGACCGGGCCGTCACCCAGGTGTGGGTGGGGCGAGCCATCTCGCTGAAGAACCAGGCTGCGGACGTCCTCGACGACGACCTCCTGATTCGCCGCACACACATCGTCGACGACCAGGGTGGTCTCCGCGATGTGCGGCGAACAGGTGGCGTAGACAACGACTCCACCAGGCCGGGTTGCGAGCACGGCCGCGGACAACAACTCGCGCTGAAGTGGGGCCAGGTCGACCAGATCGGCGGGAGTGCGGCGCCACCGCGCCTCTGGGCGTCGTAGCAGCGCACCGAGTCCGGTGCACGGGGCGTCCACCAGCACACGGTCGTAGTGCCCCGGCTCGGCAGCCCCGACATCGCGGCCGTCTCCTATCCGGATCTCGACGTCGGCACCGGCAGCGGTGGGCCCGCGCAGCGTTTGGGCCACCAGGCGCCCACGGTGCTCGCTGATTTCGTTCGCGACCAGATGGGCGGAGCGGCCGAGCGCGGCCCCGGCCATCAGGCCCGCCTTGCCACCCGGGCCGGCGCACAGGTCCAGCCAGCGCCCACCGTCGTCGACGACGGTCGCGCTGAGCAGCGCCGCGACCACGAGTTGCGAACCTGCGTCCTGCACCGCCGATCGGCCGGACCTGATGATGGCCAGGTCACCGGGATCGCCAGCGGGCAGGGTCCACGCCGTCGGAGCAATCGGTGAAGGAAGCAGGCCGACCGAGCTGAGCTCGGTGTCCGTGACGAGGTCGCCACGGGCCGCCAGGGTCAGCGGTCCGGGCACGTTATTCGCGCGCATACACGCCGCGAGCTCCTCGAGTGCTCTCTCTGGCGTACTCCTGTGATGACTCAACAGCGCAGCTCGCAAGGCCCTGGCGACCCAGAGCGGGTGGGAGTGTTCAGCGGCCGCAGCCGCAAGCGGGTCGTTCGCCTGGTCGCGGACCAGGCGAACCCATGCCTCGCGGCTGCGTTCGGTGACCCGGCGTAGCACGGCATTGACGAAGCCCCCGGCCCCACGCGAGACGACCTGTCGGGCCAGGGCGACGCCTGCGTTAACTGCAGCATGGTCCGGGACTCGCATCGCCAGAATTTGGTGGGTGCCCAGGCGCAGCACGTCGAGGGTCGGGCGATCGATGGTTGAGATCTCGCGATCGGCCGCCATCGCGATGACCAGATCGTAGAGGCCCTGCATCCGGATGGTTCCGAAGCACAACTCCGTGGCGAAGGCGGCATCGCGTCCGCGGAGCCGGGCGGTGCGCAGGCGCACTGGCAGGTCGAGGTTGGCGTAGGCACCGTCCGCGACTGCTTGCATGGTCTGGTATGCCGCGTGCCGCGGTGCGTCGACGGCTCGAGACCGGTCAGCGGGGCGGGTCACTGATCGGGCGGGTCGATCCGCCATCAGCGGGCCCCGCCCAAGATGTCTCCGGATCCGACCCGACCGCCTCGGGCCCAGTCAGCGGCAGCCATGACATGTTTGCCTTCGGGTCGCACTCGAAGGAGCCGCAGCGCTCCGTTGCCTGTACTCACCAACACCTCACGTTTGCTCATCGTCAAGGCTCCGGGACCCCTCGATGAGTGCGCTCCGGCGCCACTGGGTCCGGTGTCACTGTGCGGTGCCCCATCCAGCACTGGCTCGGCAGCGAGAACGTGGAGCCTGCGCTCCCCCACCATGGTGAACGCCCCAGGCTCGGGCGTGCACCCACGGATCTGTCGGTCCACCGCATACGCGGGACGGGCCCAGTCGATCCGGGCGTCGGCGGAGGTCAGTTTGGGCGCGTGACTGATCCCTTCGTCGGACTGCGGCTGCGGGTGAGCAGTGCCAGAGTGGAGGGCATCCAGGGTGGCCACCAGCAGGTGCGCGCCCGAGGCGGATAGGCGACCCAGCAGGTCGCCGGCGCTGTCGGTCGGGCGGACCGTCTCAGTGACCCTCCCGAACGTGGGACCGGTATCCAAACCTTCGGTGAGGTGAAACGTTGTGGCGCCGGTGATGTCGTCACCGGCCATGATGGCCCGCTGCACCGGGGCGGCGCCACGCCATGCCGGCAACAACGAGAAATGCAGATTGACCCAACCGTGCCGCGGAAGTGTCAGCAGCGACGGTGGGATCAGAGCCCCGTAGGCGACGACCGCCGCAACATCGAGCTGCAACGTGTGCAAACGGCGATGAAACTCTGGATCTCGCAACGACGTCGGCTTCAGCGTTTCGAGTCCGGCATCCCCTGCGGCGACCGCCACCGGGGACGGACGCACCCGGCGACCTCGGCCCACCCCGATATCTGGCCTGGTCACTACCGCTACGACCTCATGGTCCGAGGCCACCAGTGCAGCCAAGGTCGACACTGCGACCTCAGGTGTGCCGGCGAAGAGGACACGCATGTGGCCTACCTTCTCACTGCAGGCGCGTGTTGACCCACCTGGACCGGGCGAGGGCGGCTCAGGCTGTCGGACCAGGTGGCGAGAACCGCTGAGCACGCGTCAGTTCAGGCAGGGTTGTCCTTGGTCGAGGTGTTCGACTCCTCGTGTGCTGTGCCTGGGCTCATCCTCAGCTCGGCGATCTCCTCACCCAGAGAGCGAAGAAGGTCGTGGCGCGCCTCGCGACGTTTGCGCTGCTCGGCGGGGATCGGCACCGGTGCCGCAGCAATCAACCGCTTGGTGTACTCCTCTTTCGGGTTGCGCAGCACTTCCTCCCGGGGCCCCTGCTCGACCACGCCCCCATTTTGCAAGACCACGACCTTGTGGGCCAGCAGGTCGATCACCGACAGATCGTGGCTGACGAACAGGCAGGCAAACTTGTATTCGGCTTGTAGCTCGGCAAAGATCTTCAGCACCCGAGCCTGCACCGAGACATCCAACGCCGAGGTGGGCTCGTCAGCGACCAGAAGCTCGGGGTCAAGGGTCAATGCCCGAGCAACACTGATCCGTTGTCGCTGTCCTCCCGACACCTCGTGTGGGTAGCGGTTGTAGACCTCGCGTGGGAGCTGCACCGCATCGAGCAGCTCGTAGACCTTGTTCTGGCGCGATGCTCGATCGCCGACCTTGTGCACCTCCAACGGCTCGGAAATACAGTCACCGATCGGCATCCGGGGATCCAGGGATGCCGCTGGGTCCTGGAAGATCACCCCGATCCGCTTGCGCAGTGCCTTCAAGCGATCCTTCTTGAGCGAAGGCAGGTCTTCGCCCAGCAACGTGAACTCACCGGACGCCGCGGGGATGAGCCCGAGCGCACACCGGCCGATGGTGGACTTGCCGGAGCCGGACTCCCCCACCAATCCCACGATCTCGCCCTGACGCACGTCGAAGGTCACATCGTCGACCGCCCGGAACGGTGGCTTGCCGAGCCGCTGATACTCGATCACGAGGTTTTTCAGGCTGATCGCCAACTCTGCGTCTGGACTCAACGTGTCTCGAACGTGGATCCCCATCTGTCCACGACCTGCACCGAGGCGGGGGACCGAACCGAGCAGCATCTTGGTGTACTCATGTTGCGGGTTGGTGAGCACCTCATCGCTCGTGCCTTGTTCCACCAACTCCCCCTTGAACATCACCGCAACTCGGTCAGCCATATCGGCGACGACGCCCATGTTGTGGGTGATCAGAAGGATTCCCGTGTCGAGCTTGTCCTTCAAGGACCGCAGGAGATCGAGGATGTCGGCTTGCACCGTCACATCGAGCGCTGTGGTCGGCTCATCGGCAATGATCACCCTGGGGTCACAGCTGATCGCAATGGCAATCACGACGCGTTGGCGCTGTCCACCGGACAGCTCATGTGGGTACTGCTTGACCCGCTTCTCGGGCTCGGGGATGCCCACCATCTCAAGCAGCTCAATGGCGCGCTGTACCGCACCGCGCCCCACGGCGACGCCATGCAGCTCCATTGACTCCGTCAGCTGGCTTCCGACGGTCAACACGGGATTCAGCGCAGTCATCGGCTCCTGAAAGATCATAGCGATGTTGTTGCCGCGCATTTTCCGCATCCGGCGCTCGCTGATCTCACCGACTTCTGTGCCGCTGACGGTCACATGACCGCCGATGCGGGCATTGCTCGGTAGCAGACGCATTGCCGTCATGGAGGTCACCGACTTACCGGAACCGGACTCACCGACCACCGCGACGACTTCACCCGGCTTCACGTCGAGGGTGACGCCTTTGACCGCATGCACGCTTCCGAACTCAGTGCTGAATCGGACATCTACCTCCGAGAAGCTCAGCACCGCACCTTCGGCGTCAAGCGCCGCCCCACCGCCGACGCCGCCGCCGGCGCCTGCGGGGTGTTCGCTCATGGCTGTGGCCATCAGTCGGCACTCCTGTTCTGACGGGGGTCGAAGGCGTCTCGCAAGCCGTCGCCGAGGAAGTTCACTGAAAGGGCGATGGCAAGGATCATCAGGCCAGGCCACCAGAACAGCCAGGGTCTGGTGAGGAACGCCGTTTGATAGGTGCTGATCAGCTGACCAAGCGAGCTATCCGGCGGGTTGATGCCGTAGCCGAGGAAACTGAGCGAGGTTTCCAACAGGATCGCCACCGCAATCGTCAGCGTGGCGCTGACGATGATCGTGCCAATGGTGTTGGGCAAGATGTGCTTGGCGATGATCCTCACCGAGCCCGTGCCAATGGCTTCTGCTGCTGTGACGAACTCACGCTCCCGCAGCGACAGGACTTCACCGCGCACGAGGCGAGCCAGTCCGGTCCACACCAAGATGCTCAGCGTGAACGACATACCCCAGATGCCGGAGTCGAGCAGTTTGCCCATGACGGCGGCCAGGATCAGCAACGGAATGACGATGAACAAGTCGGTCATCCGCATGAGGATCGCCTCGACCCACCCGCGGTAGAAACCGGCCACAGCCCCGACCACGACACCGATGATGGTGCTGCCGATGCCGACCGTGAAGGCCACCAGCAGGGACTGCTGCGTGCCACGCATGACGAGGGCGAAGTAGTCCTTCCCCGTCGTCTCTTGACCGAACGGGTTCTCGCCGATCGACGGCGGCCACAGGGTCAGCGTGGGCGCGCCGCCATCGACGGTTGGCGCGGTTGCCAGGTAGGACTTGTCCCACCATCCAGGCAGCGGCCCGACGCCGATCGATGTATAGGCCAACAACGCCACCCCGATCAGCACGGCGAGGGAGACCATCGCACCCTTGTGTCGGAAGAAGCGCCGACGGACCAGTTGCCCTTGGGAGTACGACTTCTCGGTGAAGTCGAGTTGCTTCTCCACCGAGTACTTGCTCTCGATATCCTCCTCTTGGGGCGAATCCGTGTCCGCCTGCCCCATGACCGGAGAGATCTCCTCGCGGCCGGACCCGGGAGTATTCGGCTTGTCCTGCTCGGGCACGTCGTCCTTGGCCATCAGTGCCTCCTACCTTCTGATCCGTGGGTCGAGCGAGGCATACGCGATATCCGCCAACATGTTCATCAGGACCGCCGCCGTCGCAGTCACCAGGAAGAAGCCCATCAAGGGTCCTGGGTCCGTGGTGTCCAGGCCAATCTTGAACAATGCACCCATCCCACTCCAACCGAACACGGTCTCGGTCACCACCGCACCGCCGATGAGCGAAGCGAAGTCGAAGGCGACGATGGTGGTGATCGGAATAAGCGCGTTGCGCAGCGCGTGCTTGGTGTTGATCACCCGATCAGACAGCCCCTTGGACTTGGCGGTACGCATGTAGTCCTGTTGTGTGGTCTCCAGCATCGAGGACCGCGTATAGCGCGAGTAGCTGGCCAACGAAATGAGGATCAGGACTGTGCTGGGCAGGATCAGCTGGGTGACCCAGTCCCAGACACCCTCATAGAAGTTGCCGCTGAACAGCGGCGACCCAGACCCGATCGTGGAGATCGGACGCCCGGAGATGTCCACGTATGAGGCCCAGTTCCTGAGCAGATTATCGAGGAAGACGAAGAAACCAAACGCGAGAGCCGTTCCACTCGAGATCACGATGGCCGTCTTGCGCTCGTATCCCCCGACGACAACCCCGACCACCGCTCCCACCGCCACCGAGACGAGGGCCAGGATGAGCAGCAGGGTCCAGGAGGGGTCCTCCATCAGCGGCCGCGTGACGAAATAGGAGACGATTCCAACGGCGAGGGTGACCAGCCCGCAGTACAAGACCTGCCGGTTTCGAAGGCCGACGGTGAGCATCAGCAACAGGCCAAAAGCAGCCAACGAGAGCAGGATGATGAGAGGTAGTCCGAGCGCCGGTTGGGCGAACCAGTCGACGGCGTTGAAGTAGATCAGCACGAGCGCGAGGCCGACCGCAGTGGCAGCGAACGTGAGCACGCGGCGTCGGGTGTCGCCGCCGGCCACCACGGACGCGGTCAACCCGAAGATCAGCGCCAAGATGAGCGTCGTGATCAGGGATACTCCAGGATCAGCCATCCAGTTGTTGAAGTCGATCGCTCCATACTGCTTGAGCAACACCGCTGCCCAGAAGACGGGGAGGGAGAAGAACAGGAAGGCCGCGAAGGTGACGGCGTAGTCGAACCCGGTGTACTGGCGGATCGCGGAGAGCACGCCGAGTGCCACGCCGATGACGATGGCGATGACGGTAGCCAAGGTCACCAGTCGCAGACTGCTGCTCGCGGCGCTGATGACCAGGCTGTTCACGCTTGTGCCACTGCGGTTCTCGCCGAGGTCGCAGGAGAGGACGAAGCATTTGCTGGCCCCGCCGAGCCACAACGCGTAGCGCGTGTACCAGGGTTCCTCCAGGTTCATCCGATCCGAGCGAGCCTGCATCAACTGGTCACGGTTGGTGGCGTTGCTATTGCGCAGATCCTCGAGCGGGTCGCCGGAATTGATCGTCAGTAGGTACATCAGAATCGATCCCAGCCACAGAATCAGCAGGGATATTCCTAGCCGTCGAGCGATGAAACCAACCACGGGCTTGTCCTTCTTTCGGCGGTGGTGTTTCCAACTTCAGTCATACACCTACGTTCGCCTCTGGGGCGGGTGCAATTGCACCCGCCCCAGAGCTCACGCAGCGCGAACGGCTATTCGGCACGCCTCCACTGCTCGGCATTCCATGCAACCTGCGTCTGAGTTGAGTTGAAGAAGACGTTCTCGATCGAGGAGTCGTAGCCCACCAGACCGGGGTGCGGGAAGAGCGGAATCGTGGCCACGTCATCCCACAGCAGCCCCTCGATCTCCTTACGCTGCTCCATCCACACCTCGGGATCGTTGGACGAGGCGATCGTCTCCCACGCAGCGTCGACTTCCTCGTTGCTGTACACCCCGTAGTTCGAGGCGCCACCGGTTTCGTAGATCACCTTGCCCGACACGATCTGGCCGGACCCGGCCCAGGCGAACAGCGCCACGTCAAAGTCACCGGTCTCCAAGGCGCCACCAGCGTCGAAGAAGGCCCCATCGCCCTCGTCGATGATGTTGAAGCCCGCCTCGTCACAGCTGGCCTTGATCTCGGCGACGATGTTGGTGCGGCGCTGGTTGGGGGCTGAGTAGCCGATCTCAACGTCCACCGGTGTGGTCAGGCCGGCCTCCTCCAACTTGGCAGAGGCGCCCTCGATGTCGGGCTCGTCGTAGCTCCCATCGTAGGCTGCCTCGCGAACCTCCTCATACTCCTCCTGGAAGGGGAAGACCTCTCGCAGGTCCATCACGGTGCCCTCCGGGTCGACCGGCTTGATCAGGTTGTCCACGATCTGCTGACGGGGCACACACATCGCGAAGGCTTCGCGCGCGGCCAACCCACCCTCGGCCTCCGAGAACGGGCTGCCGTCCTTGAAGTTGAGGTCCAAGTGCTCCCAGGTCAACGTCGGACCGGTGAGCAATGTGAACCCATCGCCCATCCCCTCGATGGCCTGCACGGTGTCGACATCGGGCTGCGGTTCGATGATGTTGATGTCGCCGTTCTGCAACGCCTGCACCATGGCCTCCGGGGCAGTGAACCTGAACGTTAGGTTTGCGGTGGCCGGGGGTGGGCCCCAGTATGACTCATTGGGCACCAAAGTCAGCGACTCCGGGCTGTTCCACGTGGCGCCATCCAGCGTGTAGGGGCCCGCGGACGGTGTCAAAGCTGGGTCTGGCAGGGTGCCCCCGGAGGCGTTCCAGCCCGTGTTCCAGAACTCTGCGGCCTCCTCGAAACCTTCAGGGTCTTTGTCCAGGATCTGCTGCGCCATCTCGCTGGGCTCGAATCCCGCCTCCTGAGCAACAATGTGCGCGGGCAAGGCATTCTCGAAGATGATCTCCCAGTCGGGGTAGTCGTTCTCATAGACCAAGGTGAACGTCTTGCTGTCGACTTCGGTATCGAGGCCGTCGGGGACCTGCTCCCCCAAGCTGGTGCTGATCGAGTCGAACAGAGCAGCGTCCTCCCCCTCACCGAACATGGACTCGGGATTCGACGTGGCCCACTGCAGCAGGAAGTCATTGGAGGTGATCGGGGTGCCGTCCGACCATGCCGCGTCGTCGGCGATGGTGTACTCCACCGTCAACGGGTCCTCGCTGGTCTTCTCATAGCTCCCGAAGGTCTCGTTGGGAATGATCGACCCATCAGTCCCGAAGTAGGTAAAGCTGCCCAGCGTGCGGTCGTTGATGACCGCGTTATAGGTCGAGTTGGTGGCCGCAGTCAAGCCGTTCCAGCTGTCCCATTCCTGCTCGCCGAGCGAGTACGTGATCTGGCCGTCCTGGGTCTCGATGTCGCCCAGGTCGGGCTTCTCGATGACCTCGGAGTCCGATCCCGAGTCCGCGGAGTCCTCCGAGCCGCTGCTCCCCTCGTCACCGGAGCCCTCATCGTCACTGTCCCCGCCGGACGTGCAGGCGCTGAGAGCCAGGGCTCCCGCGGCCACGATAGCCATGGATGTGCGTCTGATCTTCAAAGTTCCTCCTGAGTGAATAGACGCATGCTCAGGCGGCGCTCGATGCTGTAGACCGCTCACCGACAACCCTGCACATACGACCAAGGTCCGCGTCCAACGTATGCACACTGCCACCTTATTACTACTGCCGCACCCCAAGTTGACCGAAACGTTATCGGCCGAGTTCCGCTGTCCCCAACGTCAACCTGACCCTGCTACTACTTTGCGTCACAATGAGCGACCTCGCAGGTCAGAGAAACGAATCGAGCGGATCGACCCTGATCCGCAGGGCATCGGTCGCTTTGCTCATGCTTCGCTGCGCCCGAACCCATCGTGCGAAGTCGAGGAGCAGTTGCTCATCGTTGCTCAGGGCCCCGGCAGTCGCCGTCCGCACCAGCAGCTGAGACCCGCCGGATCTCTGTTTGAGCGGACCGAGGACCTCGAATGGCATACGCTCTGGGTCCCACTCATTGTGGGCTTGGTCGGCGACCCGTCGTAGAGCCGAGAGGTCGCCGGCGAAGGAGACTACCCTGCGCAGCGGTGGAAGTGCTAGCTCCTGGCGCTCGGTCAGCTCGGTGTCAGCCAGGTACGCCGGGTCCCACCGCAGGAGCGCCTCTACCGACCTCAGCCCACCGTGTGCCGGCACACCTGCCAACACGACGCGGCCCCCATCGGATCTGCTTCTGGTCAGAGCAACGGCAGCAGACCACCGGCGTAGCGCTTCAAGCGGAGCATCCAACCCGGCCCGGTCAGCCAGTGCCCATCCATCCATCAGCACAGTGGTGGCGTACCTGCCCTGGGCGACCGGCTCGGCGCCCGGAGTCGCCACCACGATGATCCGCTCATCGGTCACCTTGGGTAGGACCTGACCGGCCGTGGACGAGCGGACTTCAACCCCAGGAAAGGCCCTCCCGATCTCGTACGCCGTCCGCCGTTCGCCGATCACACCGCTACGCCGCCTGGTGGAGGCACACTCCGGACAGGGGGCATCGGCATATTCCGCGCCGCACCACGCGCAGCTGGGCGAGTCATCAGGCCCCTCGAGCTGGACCGGGCCGTGGCAGGTCAGGCAGTGCAGCCGATGACGACATCGCGCACAGCTCAGCGCCAACAGATAGCCGCGGCGCGGCACTTGCACCAGGACCGGGCCCGCGTTCAACCCGGTGGCGATGGCTTGCCACGCCTGACTCGGTAGTCGTGCCGTCCGGGCTGCCCCATCCCGAGACATTTGGTGCCCTTCACCGGCCACGCTGATGGCTGGCATCGCTGCGCGGACCGCGTCGGTGGAGGCGTGGACGCTCCGGACCACGCCCTCTGCGAGTGCTTTGGCTGTTTCGACGCTGCGGACGAATCCGCTCAGGAGCAGACCGGCGCCGGTGTCAGCGGCCCGGATGCGCAGAACGTCGCGCAGATGGGGATAGGGGCTGCGAGGCTCCCGATGCAGGTCGTCCAGCTCATCCCACAACACGAACAAGCCGGGACGCTGAACCGGTGCGTAGGCGGCGGATCGGGTGCCGACGACGACGTTGTGATGACCCCGCAACAGCGAGAGCCAGGCCGTATACCTCGCCGACGGCCCGTGCTCAGCGCTCAGCTGCACGTGAGCGTTCTGCCCGAGCACGCGGTCCAGTGCGGCGCTGACCGCCGCAAGGTCGCGCTGGTCCGGCACGACGACCACGCTGCCTCTCCCGGATCTTCTCGTCGCCGCTACCGCCTCGGCGATCGCGCCGGGCCAGTCGCGCTCAGCCGTCCTACCGGGAAGGGCCAACCATGAGGCGGCAGGGTCCTGACCGGCTGCCAATCTGCTGAGGAATGCCGGACCCGCTGAATACTGTGACCAGGCGCTGATGGGCGGTGTGTCCGCGACGCCGGCAACGTTCGGCCCTTGCGATGCGGTGTCGCGGACAGAGCGGTGGTCGAGGGGCGGTTCCGGCGACGGCGCCAGAGCACGTTCTGCTGCTGCGTGGCGGGGCGGTATGGCCAGCCGGAGCACCTCGCTCAACGTGCCCGCACAATGGTCGGCCACTGCCCGGGCCACGCGGTGCAGGTGCGGCGTCAGAACGACCTCGGGGCTGACCACTCGCCGAATCGAGGACAACGTCCCAGCGAACTCTGGGGTTGTGGACCGGCTCAGGATGAATCCATCGTGGTCGCGACCCGCGAAGCGGACACGCACTCTCACCCCAGGCTGGGCGGCCAGCTCCTGGTCGGCCGAGATCAGATAGGAGAAGGGTCGATCGAGATGTGCCAACCCGGTGTCAACGACGACCTGGGCGACCGTGGGAGAAGACCCGGCATCGTGGTCGCCCCGATGCCGGGCGCGTGACATCGCCTCCGGCGACGACGATTCGCCGACCGGCCCCAAGTCCAGCTGCTCGACGTCGGAGTTCATCACGACTCCTGTCTACGTCAGATCACCGACAGAGACGCTGGTGCCCCCTCGCCGATCGCTCATCAGCCAGCCCCACCTTCGAGCAGCTCCCTGGTGGTGAGCGACAAGGAGTGGCGAAAGCAGGGAGTCACAAGGCGGCCTGCAGTGCTTCGACCCGATTCGTGTGCTCCCAGGTGAAACCGTCGGACAACGTGGGTGTGGAGCGCCGACCGAAGTGTCCGTAGGCGGCTGTCGCCTGATAGATCGGGCGAAGTAGGTCGAGGGCTTCGATCAGCGCGGCCGGCCGCAAGTCGAAAACCGAGTTGATCGCCCGCTCGATCGCCTCCACCGGCACAGTCTCTGTTCCGAAGGTCTCCACGTACAGGCCCACTGGGAGAGCCGTTCCGATGGCGTACGCAACCTGGATCTCGCAGCGTTTCGCCAACTTGGCCGCGACCACGTTCTTGGCCACCCACCGCACGGCATACGTAGCCGACCGGTCGACCTTGCTGGGGTCCTTGCCCGAGAACGCGCCGCCACCATGCCGGGCCATGCCACCGTAGGTATCCACGATGATCTTGCGACCGGTCAGACCGGCATCACCCATCGGGCCACCCACCACGAACGTCCCGGTCGGGTTGATCAGCACTCGGTAGTCACTGGTGTCGATGCGCAGGCCCAGGTCGTGACTGGCCTGCAGCACCGGGGCTATCACCCGGGAGCGGATGTCTGGCTCCAGTTGACCGTCCAGGGAGATGCCTTCGGCATGTTGGGTCGACAGCACGATGGTGTCGAGTCGGGCCGGTCGGGCGTCGTCGTACTCGATCGTTACCTGGGTCTTGCCGTCGGGGCGCAAGTAGTCCAGCTCGGAGCTCTTGCGCACCGCGGTCAGCTGTTCGGCAAGTCGATGCGCCAAGAAGATCGGCAACGGCATGAGCTCGGGGGTGTCGTCGCAGGCGTAGCCGAACATCAGGCCTTGGTCGCCGGCTCCCTGGACATCAAGTACATCCGCGCTCTGGCCGTTGCGGCTCGCGACGGTGTTATCGACGCCAACCGCGATGTCGCCGGACTGCTCCCCGATCGAGACCTCCACACCGCAGGTGCGACCGTCAAACCCCTTGTGTGAGTTGTCGTATCCGATACCGAGAATGGTGCCACGGACAATCGCAGGAATGTCGGCGTACCCGTTGGTGCGCACCTCCCCCGCGACATGCACCAGGCCGGTGGTGACCATCGTCTCGACGGCGACCCTCGAGTGTGCATCCTGCCGCAGAATCTCGTCCAGGATCCCGTCGCTGATCTGGTCACAGATCTTGTCAGGGTGACCCTCGGTCACGGACTCGGAAGTAAACAGTCGAGGCACGAATTGATCTCCTTGCAGGCGGTAGCACGCGATGGGGCACTGGATTCGGAAAAGTTGGTTCAGTTGCGGTCTGCCGAGCAGCCGCGGAGGGCGCTCCGGGATCTTAACCCTGGCACGTCTGGCGCGCGTTGATCGCCTGCACGACGGCATCCCACACCGCTGAGGCGGTCTGCGCCTTAGAGGCCGGCCCGACGCTACGCACCTCGTCGCGACCTGGCTCCACAAGGTGGATGGTACTGACATCGGCACCAAACGTCGCGCCGGCCGCGACGTCGTTCGCGACCAACAGATCGCACCCCTTTCGGGCCAGTTTCGCGCGCGCGTGATCGAGCACGTCACCCTCAGCATCACCGGTCTCGGCGGCGAAGCCGACCAGTATCGGCGCGGACGCATTTCCACGTCGGCGCACGAGACCGGCCAGGATGTCGGGGGTCTGGGTCAGCTCCAGCATCACAGTCGGCGCAGAGTCGGAGCCAGGGTCAGAACCTGACCTGTGCTCTTTCTTCAGCTTGTGGCTCGCCACCTGGGCGGGGCGGTAGTCGGCAACAGCGGCCGCCATCACCACCGCCGAGCACGGGGCTTCGTCTATCGCGAAATGCACGGCTGTCTGCATCTGCTCGGCGCTCTCCACCTCCCTGAGCTCGACCCCGGCCGGCGTTGGCAGCGTGGTGTTGGCTGCGACCATCACCACATCCGCACCTCTGGCACGGGCATCTGCCGCCAAGGCATACCCCTGTTTGCCCGAGGATCGATTGCCGAGGTAGCGCACCGGGTCCAGTGCCTCACGGGTGCCTCCGGCACTGACCACAACACGCATACCGTTCATGTCGGTGAGCTGTGAGGGGGCTGCTGGAGGATGGATGTCGCCCTCATCGGGCGAGCGAGCCGCAGCCATCGCCTGACGATAGATCTCTTCGGGCTCCGGTAGCCGCCCCACACCGGAGTCTGCCCCGGTCAACCGTCCTTGTCCTGGATCGAGAACATGGACACCCCGAGAGCGCAACAGCGCCACATTCGCGGCGGTCGCAGCGTGGAGCCACATCTCGGTATGCATCGCCGGGGCCAACACGATGGGCACCCGGGCGGTCAGCAGCACGTTGGTGAGGAGGTCATCGGCCAGCCCGTAGGCCGCTTTGGCCAGGAGGTCTGCCGTGGCCGGGGCTACCACGACGAGGTCGGCATGCTGGCCCACCGAAACGTGGGGGACCTGGTGCACCTCATCCCAGACCTCCGAGGAAACCGGCCTGCCGGACAGCGCCGCCCAGGTGGGTGCACCGACGAAGCGTAGTGCCGCGGCGGTCGGCACCACTGTGACCTGATGTCCCTCAGTGATGAATCGTCGGAGCAACGAGCAGGCCTTGTACGCTGCGATGCCGCCGCTGACCCCCAAGACGACATGCATCGCGGGTTAGCCTCGCGGCTCAGCTCGTGGCGTCAGGACTGGTGGTGGCCAGTTTGCGCTGGTCGATCTCGTGCAGTGCGATCGACAGCGGCTTATCGGTCTGCTCTGCCTCGACCAGCGGCCCGACGTACTCCAACAAGCCCTCACTGAGCTGGGAGTAGTAGGCGTTGATCTGACGGGCCCGCTTTGCCGCGTAGATGACCAAGGCGTACTTGGAGTCCGCCTTTTCGAGCAGACTGTCGATCGCCGGGTTGGTGATGCCATCCGGGTGTGCAACTGTGCCAATCACGAAGTGGGTATCCCTTGGTTGTGGTGGTCGTTCGAGGGGTGCATGAGCAATGATACGAGTTCTTCGGCTGCCCGGGGTACATCGTCGTTGGTGATCGTCGCGTCGAACTCGCTCACGGCCTCCAACTCGGCGCTCGCCGTGCGCAACCGGATGTCGCGTTCATGCTGCGTTTCGGTGCCTCGACCGACCAAGCGTTGGACGAGCTCTTCCCAGGACGGGGGCGCCAGAAACACAAAGAGCGCCTCGGGCATGACGGCCCGGACTTGACGGGCTCCTTGGAGGTCGATCTCCAAGAGCGCGGGTCGACCCTGCGCCAACGCCGACATGACGCCTGCGGCTGGAGTGCCATACTTGGCTCGACCGTGCACAACGGCCCATTCCAACAGCTCACCGTGCGAGCGCATGCGTTCAAAGATCTCGTCGGTGACGAAGTGATAGTGCAGTCCGTCCACCTCACCCGGTCGCGGGGGCCTCGTGGTGACCGAGATGGACAGCCAGACCTCCGGGTGATGGTCTCGCACGTATGCCGCCACTGTTCCTTTTCCGACCGCCGTGGGGCCGGCCAGCACGACCAGGCGGGAGCGCGCCGGACCGGGGACGAGTGGCGCAGCGCCTCGCTCGGATAACGCGTCTACGGACGCGGCCGCCGGACGTTCCGCCGGTGTAGGCAAACCGGTCAGGACTGATCGAAGCGAGTCAACAGTTTTTCGGTCTGGTTCGCGCCTAAGCCGCGGACCCGACGGCTATGTGAGATGCCGATGTCGTCCATGATCTGGGTGGCACGCACCCGGCCGACCCCGGGAAGTGACTCCAGGAGTGCCGACACCTTCATCTTGCCCACGACCTCGTTCTGCTTACCCTCGGCGATCACGCCCGCCAGCGACCCTTGCGAGTGTTTGAGCCGGTTCTTGACAGCTGCGCGCTCCCGCCGGGCATGAGCAGCTTTGGCCAACGCTTCGGACCGCTGCTCGGGTGTCAACTCCGGAAGTGCCACATCAATCTCCTCAATACATCGCTCACGCCCGGTCCCCTGGGTCAACTCGACCGGCGGTTGCCTCATGCAAGGTCAGCCTGGCAACGCTTCTGAGGACCGAGAGCGAACATATAGTTCCGCGCCGGTCTCTGCCAAGCCCTGGTCTGGACAAGGTCCTCGACACAGATGCCGATAGGCCTTGCCATGCCTCGTATTCGATGCCGTCGATCAGTTGGATTGCCCTAGCGCAACGTGCCCTCGCCCATGGCCCCAGCTAACTGCTCGCCCCATGTTAGACACTGCGCGACGATGGCGTCGACTTCAAGGCCTGCGCTCACCATCCCGCGACTGATCGGGATCAGTACCCGGTCACGAAAGCCCACCATTGAGCGGGCGGCATCGGCCGGGGTCGCCCCCTGAGCCCCGACACCCGGCGCCAGAACCGGCATCGTGGAGGTGGCGATCACCTCCCGCAGACCGAGCTGGTCTACGGCAGCACCGCAACCGGCGCCGATGACGACGCCGATGTCTGCCAGCGACGAGGCGCTCCCCTGCTCCTCAGAAAACCGCGCCACGGATTCGACCACGTACTCAGCAACACTCGGTCTACCCCGTCGCTGCACGCTCGCTCCCTCCGCATTGGACGTCAGCGCCAGGACGAAGACTCCCCGAGCGTTGTCGGCCGCGAGGTCGAGGGCGGGACGCAGTGACTCGAACCCGAGGTAAGGACTCACCGTGATCGCGTCTGCGGCCAATGTCGAGTCCGACGAGAGGTAGGCCTGAGCATAGGCATTCATGGTGGACCCGATGTCGCCTCGTTTGACGTCCAAGATCGTCAAGGTCCCGACGCTAGCCGCGTCGCGCAACAGCCGCTCCAACACCTCGATACCGGCCGACCCGTGCCGCTCGAAGAACGCCGACTGGGGCTTGATCGCTGTCACCTGCCCGGCGACAGCCGACATCATTCTGTCGCAGAATCTAGCCACACCTTCGGCGTTGTCATCCCAGCCTCCTTGGGCCAACAGTGAGGGGTGGGGGTCGATCCCGACGCACAGGGGGCCGAAGCGGTTCCGCGCGGCGGTCAACGCAGTGCCGAAGCCCGAGGGCACCCGGGGGCTCACGGCTGAGCATTGAACAGGTCGAGCTCGCGAGTGTGGTCCTGCAGCGAGACCACCCTCATCGCCCCGGCGCGCATTGCCTCGATCCCGAGGACGGCAGCGCCCAGCTGTTGAACCGTGGTGATGATCGGCCGGTCCAGGCTGGTCGTCGCGGCGCGGATCGCATAGCCGTCGATCCGCGCATCGCGCCCCGACGGGGTGTTGACCACCATCGCGATTTCGCCCGCGGTGATCAGATCGGTCACGGTCGGCTCCCCGTCAGGACCCGGCCCCTCGCTGTGCTTGCGCACCACCCGAGAGCCGATGCCGTTGCGACGTAGCACGTCGGCGGTTCCTGCGGTGGCAAGAACGGTGAAGCCCAGATCGACCAGTCGCTTGATCGGAAAGATCATCGAGCGCTTGTCGCGGTTTGCCACTGAGACGAAGATGGACCCGCTGGTCGGCAACGCCGACCCGGCGCGCAACTGCGACTTGGCAAAGGCCGTGCCGAAATCCTGATCGATGCCCATAACCTCGCCGGTGGAGCGCATTTCCGGACCCAAGATGGAGTCGACGGCCTGACCTGTTTGAGTGCGAAAACGCCGGAACGGCAGGATCGCTTCCTTGACGCTCACCGGGGCGTCTGGGGGCAGCATGCCGCCATCGACCTGGGTCGGCAGCATGCCCTCGGCCCGCAGTTGGCTCACCGTCGCGCCCAGCATCACCCGGGCCGCGGCCTGGGCCAACGGCACCCCGGTGGCTTTGGCGACGAACGGCACGGTGCGGCTGGCACGCGGATTGGCTTCCAGGACGTAGAGCACATCTTGCGCCAGCGCGAACTGGACGTTGATCAGACCGCGCACGCCGATCGCTTCGGCCAGGGACAGCGTCGCCGCGCGCACGTGGCGCATTTCCTCGCGGCCTAGCGTGATCGGCGGCAGCACGCAGGCGGAGTCCCCGGAGTGAATTCCGGCCTCTTCTATGTGCTCCATGATCCCGCCGAGGTACAGCTCGTGCCCGTCATACAGCCCGTCGACGTCGATCTCGACGGCCTCGTCCAAGAAACGGTCGACGAGGACAGGGTGTTCGGGTGCAGCGGCTGTTGCCCGGGTGACGTACTCGCTCAACGAAGCATCGTCGTACACGATTTGCATTCCCCGCCCGCCGAGGACGTACGAGGGTCGCACTAGGACGGGATAGCCGATCCGGGCCGCGACGGCGAGCGCGTCTGCGGCACTGTAAGCGGTCCCGTGCCGAGGCGCGGACAGGCCGGTCTGATCCAGCACTCGACCGAAGGCGCCGCGATCCTCTGCCAGGTGGATGGCTTCTGGGGAGGTCCCCACGATGGGCACCCCCTCAGCCTTCAGCGCCGCGGCCAGTCCGAGCGGAGTTTGACCGCCGAGCTGCACGATGACCCCTGCGACCGGGCCTGCCTGACGCTCGGCATGCACCACCTCCAGCACGTCCTCAAGTGTCAGCGGCTCGAAGTAGAGCCGGGAAGAGGTGTCGTAGTCGGTCGAGACGGTCTCCGGGTTGCAGTTGACCATCACCGTGTCAAATCCGGCCGCTTGCAGCGCAATCGAGGCATGCACACACGAGTAGTCGAACTCGATTCCTTGCCCGATCCGGTTCGGCCCCGATCCCAGAATCAACACGGCGGGTCGCTCCCGAGACGCAACTTCGGTCTCCTCGTCGTAGCTGGAGTAGTGGTACGGAGTGAGGGCTACGAACTCACCAGCACAGGTGTCCACGGTTTTGAACACCGGGCGGATCCCCAGAGCATGCCGGACCCCACGCACCACGTCCTGCGACATCTGGGTGATCTGGGCGATCTGCTCATCGGACAAACCCATCCGTTTGGCCCGCCGCAGCAACACTGGATCAAGCCGAGCGCCGTCTCGATGTACCGAATTGCGGACCTGGTCGGCGATGTCGTTGATCGCCTCGATCTGGTCCAGGAACCAAGGGTCGATGGCGGTCGCCTCATGCGCCTGCTCAACGCTGACTCCGGCCCGGAGCGCTTGCTGCACCAACACCAAACGACCATCGGTGGGGGTACGTGCTTGCTCCAGCAGGGCCAGCCCCTGCTCCATGCCGGGTGCCTCGCCGGGACGCCAATGAAAAGCGGAGGAGGCCGACCCACTCGTTTCCGTGGACCTGAGAGCCTTGCCCAGCGCCTCGGCAAAGTTGCGCCCGATCGACATGGCTTCGCCCACCGACTTCATCGTGGTGCTCAGCGTCGGGTCGGCAGCCGGGAACTTCTCGAACGCGAACCGTGGGACCTTGACCACGACATAGTCCAGGGTGGGCTCAAAACTTGCCGGGGTAGCGCCGGTGATGTCATTGGGCACCTCGTCCAAGGTGTATCCGAGCGCCATCTTGGCGGCGATCTTGGCGATGGGGAAGCCCGTCGCCTTCGAAGCCAGGGCCGAGGACCGAGAGACCCGAGGGTTCATCTCGATCACAATGACTCGCCCATCGGCCGGGTTCACCGCAAACTGAATGTTGCAGCCGCCGGTGTCCACCCCGACCTCGCGGATGATGGCGATGCCGATGTCCCGCAGGTTCTGGTACTCCCGGTCCGTCAGCGTCATCGCCGGTGCCACCGTGATCGAGTCGCCGGTGTGCACACCCATCGGGTCGAGGTTCTCGATCGAGCAGACCACGACAACGTTATCCGCTTGGTCCCGCATGACTTCGAGCTCGTACTCTTTCCAGCCGATGATCGACTCTTCGAGCAACACCTCGGTGGTGGGGCTGTCCTGCAGACCTGCGCCGGCGATCCGGCGCAGACTCGCCTCGTCGTAGCCGAACCCCGAGCCGAGCCCGCCCATCGTGAAACTGGGTCGCACGACGACCGGGTAGCCCAAGTCGTCGGCTGCTTCGAGCACCTCGGTCATGGTGTGGCAGATCGCGCTGCGGGCTGACTCGGCTCCGCACCGCTGCACCACACCTTTGAACGCCTGCCGGTCCTCACCCAGCTGAATCGCCGCAGTGCTGGCCCCGATCAGCGGGCAGCCGTAGCGCTCGAGGGCGCCGGACTTCTCCAGCGCAATCGCGGTGTTCAAGGCCGTCTGGCCACCCAGCGTCGCCAGCACCGCATCCGGATGCTCTTTGGCGATGATCGACTCGACGATTTCCGGGGTGATCGGCTCGATGTAGGTGGCGTCGGCGACGTCGGGATCGGTCATGATCGTGGCAGGGTTCGAGTTGACCAACACCACTCGGATGCCTTCAGCGCGCAGCACCCGACAGGCTTGAGTTCCTGAGTAGTCGAACTCGGCTGCCTGACCGATCACAATCGGACCAGAGCCGATCACCAGGACACTGTTGATGTCATCACGCTTGGGCATCTGAACCTCCGCCTGTGCTGCCTGCCAAAAGCTGGGTGAACCGGTCGAACAGGTACGAGGCATCGCGAGGTCCGGCCGCTGCCTCAGGGTGGTACTGCACCGAGAAGGCCGGTACGTCCTGACACTGCAGTCCCTCGACCACGTCGTCGTTCAAGGCGATGTGAGACACGGTGACCGAACCGTATGCGGTGTCCACCGGGTCGGTGATCTCATGCGGCCAGCGCACCGCGAACCCATGGTTGTGGCTGGTGACCTCGACTTTGCCGGTCACCCGGTCGATCACGGGTTGGTTGATCCCACGGTGTCCAAAGGGCAGCTTGTAGGTGTCCAGGCCGAGCGCCCGAGCCAACAACTGGTTGCCGAAACAGATGCCGAAGAACGGGATGCGCGCGAGCAGCACCTGCTTCAGCAGGTCCACTTCGTGCTCAGCGGTTGCCGGGTCTCCTGGGCCGTTGGAGAAGAAGACACCGTCAGGCCGCAACGCGCTGACCTCCTCGAAGGTGGTGCAGGAGGGTAGTACATGCACCTCGATCCCCCTCCTGGACAACAGTGCCGGCGTCATCCCCTTGATCCCGAGGTCGAGCGCCGCGACGGTGAACTTCGCCGGTCCACCGGCCGCCGGCACAACATAGGCGTTTCGAGTGCTGACCTCCGCAGCCAAGGCCGACCCGGCCATGACCGGTGCCTGCTGCACCTGTGCGAGCAGATCTGCCGTAGGAGCCTCGGCGTGTTCGCCGGAGAAGATACCGACCCGCATCACACCCCGATCACGAAGATGCCGGGTCAGCGCACGCGTGTCGATCTCGGCAATGCCCACCACGTTGTGGTCGACCAGGGCCTGCTCCAGGTCACCTTGGGATCGCCAGTTCGAGGGCCGAATCGCGGGATCGCGCACGACATAGCCGGCGACCCAGATCTTCTTGCTCTCCATATCGGCGGTATTGACGCCGGTGTTGCCGATGTGCGGAGCAGTCATCACGACTACCTGTCGGTGATAGCTAGGATCGGTCAGCGTTTCTTGATAGCCGGTCATCCCGGTGCTGAAGACCGCCTCGCCGATCGTGCTGCCGCTTGCGCCGTAGGCTATTCCGTGGAAGGTACGTCCATCTTCCAGCACCAACACCGCCGGATCTCGTCGAGTGAGTGAAACGCTCATGGAAGACCTCTCTGAGGCGTGGCGGGATGGTTAACAGGGCGATCGAATGCCACCGGAGCGTGCTCATCGCCGTCCGGCCCGACCAGACCCTCGCGAGCCGTGACCCGACCACGCAACATCGTCAGGTGCACCGCCCCAGTCAGTCGGCGTCCATGCCAGGGGTTGTTGCGTGACAGCGACTGTGAATGCGCAGCCTCGACACTGATCTCTCGGGCGGGATCAATGAGCGTGAGGTTTGCCTGCGCTCCTTCGACCAAGCCTTGACCCTGGCTACCCAGTCGGGCGATGGCAGCTGGGCTCGTTGACATGACCCGGGCCACGTCGGCCCAGGTCATCAAGCCGCTGTCGACCATGACTGTGCTGACCACCGATAACGCCTGCTCCAGGCCGAGCATGCCGAATGCCGCGTCGGCGAAGGCGTGCTCCTTGTCGGCCCGCACGTGCGGCGCGTGGTCGGTGGCAACGATGTCGATGGTGCCGTCGGCCAGCCCGGCCTGCAGGGCAGCGACGTCCTCGTCGGGACGCAGTGGAGGGTTGACCTTGAACACAGGGTCATAGGAGGCAAGCAGGTCGTTGGTCAACATCAAATGATGCGGGGTCACTTCAGCGGTCACGGCGATGCCCTGCGCCTTGGCCCAGCGGATGACCTCGACACTGCCCGCAGTGGAGACGTGAGCGATGTGGACGCGCGATCCGGTGTGCCGGGCCAGCATCACGTCCCGGGCTACGACGCATTCCTCAGCCACGCCGGGCCAGCCAGGCAGACCGAGGCGCCCGGATAGTTCGCCCTCGTGCGCGCACGATCTGCTGTCGGCCAACCGTGGATCCTGGGCATGCTGGGAGACGACGCCGTCGAAGGCCTTGACGTACTCCAGCGCTCGGCGCATGAGCTGAGCATCGTGAACGCACTTTCCATCATCGGAGAACACTCTGACGTTGGCTCGGCTGCGAGCCATCAGGCCCAGTTCGGCCAACTCCAGCCCTGCCAGTCCCTTGCTGACCGCGCCAACCGGCACGACATCCACATACCCTGCGCGTTGGCCGGTAGCGTAGACAAATTCGGCAGCCTCGGCCGTGTCGGTCACCGGCGACGTGTTGGCCATTGCGAAGACAGCGGTGTACCCGCCCATCGCAGCAGCCCTACTCCCGGACTCGATCGTCTCGCTGTCCTCACGACCCGGCTCTCGCAGGTGGGTGTGCAGGTCCACCAACCCAGGCAACGCGACCAGTCCCGCCGCGTCGAGGACGGCAACCTCACTCGGGGCTGAACACGACACCTCACGTGAGGTGCCGACGGCGGCTATGCGGCCGCCGACGATCAACAGGTCCCCCGGTCCTCGACCGGCCAGATCTGCGCCGGTGATCCTGACGGCTCCATCGCCGCTGCGTTGCCCCGAGGGTGATGTCTGAGTACTCATGCATGCGTCCCTTCTCCGGCCAGGAGGTGATAGAGGATCGACATCCGAACGGCCACGCCGGCCGAGACCTGCTCCAAGATCAACGACTGCGCTGCGTCGGCGGCATCGCCAGAAATCTCGAGCCCCCGGTTCATCGGGCCTGGATGACAGATCACCGCGTGTTCAGGCAGCATCGCCAATCGCCGTGGGGTGAGCCCGTAGGTCACCGCATACTCCCGCGCCGTCGGGAAGTACCCGCCACTCATCCGTTCGCGCTGCACCCGCAGCATCATCACTGCGTCGACGTAAGGCAGGACATCGTCCAAGTCGTACGAGGTGGTAAAACCGTCGACCTCGGACCAAGGGCCGACGCCGCTGGGCATCAGCGTCGGAGGTGCGACCAAGGTAACGGTGGCCCCCAGGGTGCGTAGGCACAGCAGGTTGGAGCGCAACACCCGCGAATGCGTCAGATCGCCCACCATGGCGACGTGCTTGCCCTCGAGGTCTCCCAGTTTGGCTTGCATCGTGTAGGCGTCGAGCAAGGCCTGGCTGGGGTGTTCGTGCGTCCCGTCGCCCGCATTCACGATGGAGCAGTTGGTCCACTCCGCGATCTGGGCGGGGGCGCCGGAGGCCATGTGCCGGACAATCATCATGTCGACGCCCATTGCGTCGATGGTCTTGACGGTGTCGCGCAGACTCTCACCCTTGGATACCGAGGTGCCCTTGCCGGTGAGGTTGATGGTGTCGGCCGACATCCACTTGCCCGCGAGCTCGAACGAGCTGCGCGTGCGGGTGGAGTCTTCAAAGAAGAAGTTGATGATCGTGCGCCCGCGCAACGTCGGCAGCTTCTTGACTTCCCGATACTGCACCTCGTGCATCGAGGTCGCCGTGTCCAAGATTGCGGCAATGTCGGACCGAGAAAGATCGGCCATCGAGAGTAGGTGCTTCATGCGCTCTCCCCCGTGCCGTTTCCTGAGATCCGCACCTCGTCGACACCGTCGACCTCCTGCACGAGGACATGAACTCGCTCGATCTTGGCCGTCGGTAGGTTCTTGCCCACATAGTCTGCGCGGATCGGCAGCTCGCGATGACCTCGATCAACGAGCACGGCCAGCCGCACGACCCGGGGGCGGCCGTAGTCGGCAAGGGCATCGAGGGCGGCTCGCACGGTTCGCCCGGAGTACAGCACATCGTCGACCAGGACCACGACTTTGCCGTCAATCCCGCCATCGGGTAATGCCGTGTGCTCGGCGTGCCGCACCGGTTGGCGTCGCAGATCGTCGCGATACATAGTGATGTCGAGTGCTCCGGTCGGTACGGAATGACCTTCGACATCATGGATAGCACGCGCGAGCCGCTCGGCTATCGGGACTCCCCGACGGGGGATCCCGAGCAGCACCAGATCGCTCGGGCCCTTGTTTCCCTCAAGAGCTTCGTGGGCGACGCGGCGCAAGGCACGGGTGATGTCGGGTGCTGTGAGCACAGTTCTGCCCAATGACGAGCCCATCGGGCCCACGCTCCTTCCCCGCCTCACCGGACGGTGGTTAAAGGACGATGATCGCGAGGAACAGGCGACCGGTTATACCCTAGCCCGACACACCGACCTCAGAACCCGGCTGAGCATGAAGTCGTCGCCCGCCAGCGACGCGGGCCATCCCGTGGACGCGGGTCGGCTCGGATGAAGAGGCCATGGATGGCGCCGCGAAGGCCGCGCCAGCGATCAGCCGTGACGGGCCCTGATCTCCTCGTTGATCGCGGGGACGATCTCGTGCAGGTCGCCGATCACCGCGTAGTTCGCGCGCGTCACCATCGGCGCGTCGGGATCGCTGTTGATCGCCAAGATGGTCTTAGCGCTGGAGCACCCTGCCCAGTGCTGGATTGCGCCGCTGATTCCGCAGGGAACATACAGGTCCGGCGTGATTCTGGACCCTGTCTGGCCGACCTGCTCGTGGTGGGGGCGCCAACCCAGGCTGGTGACAACTCGGGAGACACCGAGTGACCCCCCCAGCAGATCGGTCATCTCGAGGAGCTCGTGGAAGCCGTCCGCGCTGCCGACCCCGCGTCCCGCGCCGATCACGACCTTGGCCGATTTCAGGCTCCCGGACTCGTCCGGCGCGCCCTCCTCGGTGCGGGCGACTCGTACCGCTAGATCCGCGTCGGTGACGTGGACCTGAACGGTGCTCACCCGCGGGTTCGTCGCCGAGTCCGCCGCACTCGGAGCACAGGCGTGCCCGGCGACTGTCAAGACGGCAAGCGCCTCGCTCAGGCCCATGACCTCCAGCGCCGTGCCGCCAAAGACCTGGCGGCTAACCTGCAGCGGGGACGTCGAGTCGACCTCAACGACGTTCGCTGCCATCAGAACACCCTGTCGAGCGGCGACATGTGCCATCAGTTCGTTGCCCCGCGGCGAGCCCGGCGCGACGACAACATCAGCGCCGCTGGCCTCCACGGCGGCAATCGTGGCGCTTGCCCAGGCGCCTGGCGCGTAAGCCTCGAACTCGGCACCGGCAACTTCGTGAATCGCCTCGACGCCGAACTCCCCCAACCGGTCGACCACCGAGGCAGCAGACCCGACCACAAGGACCTCAACTCGCTCGCTGAAAGTCCGGCAGAACGCCAGCGTCTCGAGGCTGATCTCGTTGACAACGCCCGGATCTGCCGCTTCGGTCTCGATCACGACTAAGGAGCTCATTTGAGGACCCCGATCTTCTCTAGGAGGTCGGCCACAGCCGGGGCCGCCGCAGCGCCCTCGCCCAGGATGGTGACCTGACTGGGTGGTTTGGGTGGCAGTCGCAGGGTGATACGTGCCGACCCCACTGCCTCGAGCTCAGGCGTGTGGGTCTCGATCTTGGCCCGTTTGGCCTTCATCCGACCGGGGATGCTGGGGTACCGCGGCTCGACGCCACCTTCCATGATCGTGACCACCGCGGGCATGGCGACGTCGAAGACCTGCACTCCGCCGCCCGGTCCTTCGCCCTTGGCGACGACGCGAGATCCGTCGACCTCGATGGTCGAGATGCCGGTCACGACGGGGCGAGCAAGCTCATACGCGAGGCGCACACCCACTTGGAAATCGCCGGTGTCCGCGGCGTCGTTGCCGAGCAAGATCAGGTCGTAGACGATGCCCGCGGCTTCGTGGGCCTTGATCACGTCACCGATAGCCTTCGCGATGTCGATGGGCCCATAGGTGGCCGGCTCGGCCTCGATCAGCACTGCGTTGGTGCATCCCAGGGCCACCGCGTTGCGCAGCTGCTCGACGGCGTCCTCATCGCCGAGCGTCAACACGGTGACCTCGCCGTCGGTGGCAGAAGCGGTCTGGACAGCGAGCTCGATCGCGCACTCTTCGTGCGGGCTGACCGTTGCGCCGAGATGGGCCGTGTCGATGTTCTTCGCGTCCACGGTGAGACTGACTTCGCCGCCGGTGTCGGGCACTCGCTTGACGCATACCAGGATGTTGCTCATAGCTCAGCCTCGAATCCGCTCATTGCTTGGGTCGAACAGGGAGGTCGCGTCGATCGAGCCGACGACGACTGGGTACAGCTCCTCCATGTAGGACACGGTGAGCTGGTTGCCGATCACCGCCTCAGCGGGTGGCAGGTAGGCCAGCAGCACGTGCTTGCCGAGAGACGGCGCAGAGCCCGCGCTCGTGACGTAAGGGTGGTGCCCGTGCTCGTCGGTCAGCGGCTGGCCGTCAGCGGACAGGATCGGTTCCCCGCCGAGCATGTAGCGCTTGACCCCAGACGCCGAGACGTGGTCCTCGACGGTCAGTGTGCACAGGACGGCCTTCAACGGCGCTTCGCGCTGGGCGAGGTATGCCTCGCGACCGACAAAGTCGGCTTCCTTGACCTTGGGACGTTGCATGCCTGCCTCGACAATGGACCGCTCGGCGTCCAGCTCGGCGCCGAAGGCTCGATAGCCCTTTTCGATCCTGCCCGTCGTGCCGTAGACACCGATCCCGACCGGAACCACACCGTGCGGCGCTCCCGCCTCGAGCAACATCGTCCAGAGTCGGGCGCCCTGCTCGATCGGCACGTACAACTCCCAGCCGAGCTCGCCAACGTAGGAGATCCGAGAGGCCAGCACCGTCATCGAGCCCAGTTCGAGCTCGCGGCAGGCGGAGAACTTGAATCCTTCGTTGCTGACGTCATCTCGGGTCAGACTGGACAGAATATCGCGGGCACGCGGACCCCAGATGCCGATGGTGGTGTATGAAGAGGTCAGGTCGACAACCGCGGCGCTGCCGTCGGCGGGCATCCGGTCGGCGAACCACTTGCGGTCGACCATCCCATGACCGCCGCCGGTCACCACGCGAAAGTGATCATGGGCCAGGCGCATCACCGTCAAGTCGGACACGAAACCGCCTTTGGCGTCCAACACGGGGGTGTAGATGACGCGACCGGTGGCCACATCCGCTTGGCCGACGATGATCGACTGTACGGCCGCTAGGGCCGAGGGCCCCACCACGTCGAAGACGCAGAACGCGGAGAGGTCGATAACCCCGGCACGTTCGCGCATCGCGAGGTGCTCCGCGTTGATGATCGGTGACCACCAGCGCGCATCCCACTCATGCTCACGCGGCATCACGGCATCGCCGAACTCCTCGAGCAAAGACGCGTTCGACTCATACCAGTTGGGTCGTTCCCAACCGGCCGCCTCGATGAACACCGCCCCCAGGGCCTTCTGTTGCTCATACATCGGCGACAAGCGCTGTCCGCGGTCTGACTCGTACTGCTCGCCCGGGTGCACGATGCCGTAGGTCTTGATGAAGGCCTCACCGGTGCGCGCCTTCACGTGGGCACGGGTGCGTTGATGCGGGTGGAAGCGTGCGATGTCGGAGTGGGAGAGGTCGATGTCGCTGTAGCCGTGGGTCATCCACTCTGCGACAGCACGGCCCACCCCGGGACCTTCCTTGATCCACACGGCAGCCGCAGACCACAGGCCCTTCACCTCGGGGGTCTCGCCCAGCACAGGTGCTCCGTCCGGGGTCAGTGAGAGGAGTCCGTTGATGGCGTATCGGATCTCCGCTCCCTCAGCCCCGAGCAAATCGGGCATCAGCTCGAAGGCTTCCTCCAACTGCGGGTCGAAGTCCTCAGAAGTGAAGGGCATCTCGGTCGGCGACAGCTTCGACGCCTCGATCGAGGGGATCTCCTCGGGGTCGTGCAGGATCGCGCGGTGGGCGTAGGAGCCGACCTCCATATCGGCGCCATGCTGGCGCTCGTAGCACAGCGCATCCATGTCGCGCACGATCGGGTAGTGGATCTCACCGTCGGTCGAGGCCAGAACAGGAACTGGGCCGACACTGATCATCTGGTGAACAGCCGGTGACAGCGGAATCTTGGCACCGGCCATCGCCGCCACCTTGGGGCTCCAGACCCCACACGCGATCACGACGGTGGGAGCCGCTATGTCCCCGCCGTTGGTCTGGACCCCGACGATGCGGCCCTCTTCGACGGTGAGCCCGGTGACCTCCACCGTTGAAACCACCGTCAGCTGGCCAGTGGCCTGGGCGCGTTCGCGCATGATCGTGCCGGCTCGCAGCGAGTCGACCACACTCACGCTCGGCGTCCAGAACGCGCCGACGATCTGGGATGCCTCCAGGAAGGGCACCTTCTCGACCACCTGCTCCGGGGTGACCATCTCGGACTCGATCCCCCAGGCCTTGGCCGAGGACATCCGACGCCGCAGCTCCTCCATACGCGCCTCGGTCTTGGCGACCTCGAAGCCGCCCGGGCTGACCATGACGCCCATCTCCTCGTACTGCTCCATGCTGTCCAGGGTCAGATCAGTGATCTCCCGTGAGTGGTCAACCGGGAAGATGAAGTTGGATGCGTGCCCGGTGGAGCCGCCCGGGTTGGGCAGCGGCCCCTTGTCGATCTGCACGATGTCTGTCCACCCCAGGCGCGCGAGGTGGTGGACCAGGCTGTTTCCGACGATGCCGGCACCGATGACGACGACACCAGCGGATTCGGGTACTGAGGCCATGGGTGGCCGTCCTTCCAGGAGCACTACGTGGCTACGAGCGGTTCTCGACATGAGAGATCTCGCTCCTAATGCGGATATCGTGTTGCGTTATGCGCACCAGAGTGCGTCATGCGGCACGATCATTGTCAGCCTTCCTGCTGCATAGTGTCAACTGCGACGCGCAGTCGTGCCACACCTACGACAGCGGCCCCCCACCCGAAGGTGGGGGGCCGCAGCGATGGGAACTGAACGGTTATCAGCCTGATGATCCTGAGGTGCGCTCCGAGTCAGCCGCCGCGCGTTGTGCAGCCAACTTCTCATCGACCTCGGCTTTGCTGGCTCCTAGCTCCTCATACAGGGCGGTGTACACGCCCTCGGGGACGGTGGAGACCACCGGTTCCTCACGTAGTTGCCGGAACAGTTGGATACAGATGAAGACCATCAGCACCAGGAAGGGAAAGGCGATGACCACCGCAGCCTGCTGGATGGCAGCGAGTCCTCCGGCAAGGAGCAGTGCGACCGCAACCAGGGCGATCATCGAGCCCCACAGCACCACCACACCCATATGGGGGTTGATGTTGCCCTTGGACGAGAGCATCCCCAACACCACCGACGCCGAGTCGGCGCTGGAGACGAAGAAGAACGAGATCAACAAGACGACCAAGGTGGCCGTAACCGCTGGCAGTGGCAACTGGTCCAGCATGCCGAACAGCCGGTCCTCGTTCGTTGCGGCCCCCGCTAGATCGACCCCGCTCTCCTGCTGGTTGATGGCCGTACCGCCGAGGATGGAGAACCAGACCGCGCTCACCAAGGTCGGCACCAGAAGCACACAGACCACGAACTGACGGATCGTTCGACCGCGCGAGATGCGCGCGATGAACGTCCCCACGAACGGGACCCAGGACATCCACCAGGCCCAGTAGAAGAGCGTCCAGCCTTGCAGCCATTCCTGTCCACCGTAGACGCCGGTGCGGAAGCTCATCGGCACGAGCTGTGTGCCATACCCGCCCACCATCTCCACGAAGCTGTTGACGATGACGAGCGTGGGTCCGAGGAGCAGCACGAACAACGCCAGCGTGCCGGCCAGACCCATATTGATGTTGCTGATGATCTTGATCCCCTTGCCGACGCCGCTCACCGCGGAGATGCCGAAGATCAATGAGAGAACGACGATGACCACGATGGCGGCGGTGTTGGACTTGGGGACGCCGTAGGCACTGTTGAGCCCGCTGTTGATCTGCAGGGCGCCGAGACCCAGCGATGTCGCTGCGCCGAAGATGGTGATGAAGATCGCGAAGGTGTCGATCGCCCGACGGGCGGGAGCGTCCACGGGGCGGTTGGGCATGACGATCGAGCTCAGCAGGTTCGGATTGCCCTTGCGGAAAGACGTGTACGCCAGGGCCAGCCCCACGGTCGCATACAGCGCCCAGGGGTGCAGGCCCCAGTGGAAGATCGTGTACTCCATCGCGATCTGGGCCGCCTGATCGGTTTCCGGCTCCGCCAGACCCATCGGCGGGGCTGTGAAATGTGACAGCGGCTCGGCCGCACCATAGAAGACCAGCCCGATGCCCATACCGGCCGCGAACATCATCGCGAACCAGGACGCCGTCGAGAACTCCGGACGTTCCTCGTCCTTGCCGAGGCGGATCCGCCCGTACCGGGTGAAGGCCAGCGCGAGCGCGAAGACGACGAACCCGTTGCCGGCCATGATAAACGCCCACCCCCCGAAGGTGGTGATCCCGTTCAGCCCGCGGTCAGCGGCAGCCTGCAGGCTCGTACTGCCGAAGATCCCCCAGGCCGCGAAAGCGAGGACCAAGGTCAGCCCGCCGAAGAAGACGACCTTGTCGATAGAGCCCAGCACACTGGTCGCAGGGATCTCAGTGGGGTCGGGGCTGTCTGCCGAAGGTTCGTCTTTCCGGGCGGTGGTTGACATATGGACTCCTGATCCGACCCCATGGGTCACGATAAGCGAAGCGCCGGTGACGTCGGCCGGTGACCGGGCCATCATCTCGTCAGGCCAAACACATGCGCGCCAAACACATGCGCAAAGCGAGGCCTAAAGAATCCTGCCCAATCCCACTGGTGTCAAGGGTCATCACTGCAGAACGGGTCTCTCGAACCGGTCAGCTGAACTGGTCAACGAACACCTGCCCCGAGCCGCGAGGAGACCGCACCGGCGGCCTCGCACAGCGTCGGGACAATGTCCGGAACCCGCTCTGCCGGTATTCTGAACGTCGGGCCGGACACGCTCAGTGAGGCCACGATGTCGCCGTGAGCATCCCTGACCGGGGCCGCCACAGCGCTCAGCCCCACCTCGAGCTCATCGATCGCCACCGCGAACCCCTGCTCGCCCACAGCTGCCAACTCGCGGAGAAACCGGGTCATGCTGGTATTCGTGCTGGAGGTATATCGGGTCAACGTGCCCACGATCGCAATGACCTCAGCCTCGGGCAGAGCGCTGAGCAGCACTTTGCCGTTCGAGGTGGCATGCAAGGGGATCCGCTGCCCCACCCAGTTGTTCGGCTGGAGCGCAGAGGGGCCGGCAACTTGGTCGATGTAGAGGGCCGAATGGTCGGACAGGATCGCCAGATTGACCGTCTCACCGGTGCTGACGGCCAAGGCGCGGGCAATCGGTCTGGCCTCTTGAACGACATCGAGCCGAGCCGTTGCCGATCCGGCTAGTCGAAGAACCCCCACGCCGAGACGGTACTTGCCACGGTCCGTCTGCTGCTCGACCATGTCGTGGGCCTCAAGCGTCGCGACCAGCCGAAAGACTGTGCTCTTATGCACGCCCAGCTCACGGGCGATCTCACTGACGCCACAGTCACCGCTGCGCGCGACAATCGCCAACACGCTCAGGGCCCGGTCGACAGACTGCACCAGCGGCATACCGGTAGCGTGGCTCATCGGCCCAGGCTATCGAAGACTGTTGCGTATGACGACATGAGGCGCGCACCACGCAACTGTGTCAGACGCCTGGGTGCGTGCGACCCGAGCCAGTCAGTCTCCGAGCTCGGCCCGCCGACGCGCCACATACTCGCGCAGCTCGGCATCGATCGTCTCATCCAAGGCCGGCTTCTCGTACTCATCCAGCTTCTTGGTGTAGATCGTCGTCATCCGCCCCGCTGCATCGACGCCACCGTTGCGGCTCCAGCGTTCGAAGTTCTCCGAGCTGGACAGGGTCGGACGATAGAAGCAGGTGCGGAAGCGCTCCATGGTGTGCATAGCACCCAGGAAGTGTCCCCCGTGACCGACCTCGACGTGCGCATCGAAGGCCAACGATCCCTCATCGATCTCCAGCGGCTTGAACTCAGCCTGCAGCATCTGGAGCAGCTCGACGTCCAGCACATACTTCTCGAAGCACGCGACGAGGCCGCCCTCGAGCCAGCCCGCAGAGTGCATGACGAAGTTTGCGCCTGCCAGGAAGGTGGGCAGCAGCGTCATCAGCGCTTCGTAGCCCGCTTGAGCATCCGGAACCTGGGAGGACGTCAGTCCCCCGCCGGAACGGAATGGCAAACCGAAATGGCGCGCGATCTGACCCGTGCACCACAGGCCGATGCCTGACTCTGGTGTCCCGAAGGACGGTGAACCCGACTGCATGTCAATGTTGGACAAGAAGGAGCCGAAGACCACCGGGCACCCCGGGCGGATCATCTGCGCCAGGCAGATGCCGGAGAGCGCTTCGGTGATCTGCTGCACCAGGGCCGCAGGAATCGTGACTGGCGACATCGCGCCCATCAGGATGAACGGCGTCAGGATGACAGGCTGAGCGGCGCGCGAGTAGACGAACAGCGACTCCAGCATCCGGTCGTCCCAGCGCAGCGGTGAGTTGCAGTTGATCAGCGAGATCGAGACCGGTTTCTTCTCGATCACATCACGGCCGCCGAACAGGATCGACCCCATGGCGATCGTGTCCTCGGCGTTACTCCCCGAGACCACATTGCCCATATAGATCTTGTCGGTCAGCGTCTGCAGGTTGTAGACCATGTCCAGGTGACGCGAGTCCAGCGGCGAGTCGTTCGGCTCGCAGACCACCCCGCCGGCGGAGTCCATCACCGAGAAGGACTGGGCAAGCTTGGCGAACCGCTGGAAGTCATCGATCGTCGCGTCCCGCCGGACAGTGCCCTCACGCACGAACGGCGGCCCGTAGACCGAACTGAACACCATCGAGTCGCCACCGATGTGGACGCTGTTGGCGGGGTTGCGGGCGTGTATGTCGAACTCTCGAGGAGCCTGGGCGACCTGTGCCAGCACAAACTCAGGGTCCAGAAAGACGGTCTGACCCTCGACCTTCTGCCCCGCTTTGCGGAACATCTCCAGGGCTTCCTCGCTGTCGAACTCGACGCCGACCTCGGAAATCAAGCGCCGCCACCCCGCATCCAGCTTCGACATCGCATCCTGGCTGAGGATTTCGTATCGGGGCATGTTGTTCTGGAACACGGCGACCTCCGCTGCTCAAAATGGGGATGTGCTTGACCCGCGGTGATCAGCCTTCTAGCCTCACCACATGGGAATGAGTTCTACCATATGAAACATCACGACACACCTACCGAAGGACCTCTGAGTTCTGCCGGCGGCACCCAGGCTGTCGATCGGGCCGCGATGCTGATCGACCTGGTCATCCGCTCCGCCGAGCCGATGTCGTCCAGCGCGCTCAGTGAGTCCGCAGGCTTAGCCCGCTCCACCACATCTCGGCTCCTCGCAGCGCTCGAGCGCACCGAGCTGCTGGAGCGCCAGAGCAGTGGTTTGTATGTCGGCGGGCAGCTCTTCGCGCTCTATGCTGCCCTGCACGACCCATGGCCCCAGGTGGCTCGGATCGCCAAGCCGGTCCTCGCAGCGATCGGCGCAGAATGCGGCGAGACGGTGCATCTGGGAGTGGCACGCTCAGACAACGTCTTCTATATCGCACAGGTTGAGTCCACCTACCTCCTTGCCGCCCGGGACTGGAACGAGGTGGAAGCGCCGGTGCACTGCAGCTCTTTGGGCAAGGTCCTGTGTGCTTACGGAGCGCTGCGACTCCCCCCTGGACCGCTGGAGAAGCACACCGAGCTGACCAGATCCCGCGAGCAGCTGCATGCTGAGTTCGCCGCCGTTCGACGGGACGGCTATGCGCAGTCCATCGACGAACTTGAGATCGGCCTATCGGGTATCGCTGCCCCGGTGGCCGGTCTCGATAACGACGTCATCGCGGCGCTCGGAGTCTCCGGGCCCACGGCACGTCTACAAGGGAACCGCACCGAGCTCGGCGAGCTCCTGGCCGAGCAAGGTGCCCGGTTGGCGGCTCTCCTGCGCACATCCACCCCTACTGACAAGGAGGGCGCCGCATGACTCCCGAAGACTTACTCCAGGCGCTGTATGACGAGACCATGGTCGGCAACGCTCCGGAAGTACTGAGCCTGACCAACACCGCGCTCGAGATGGGGATGGAGCCGCAAACGCTGCTCTTCGATGCCCTGATCCCCTCGCTGGAGGAAGTCGGCGCTCGCTTCGAGCGCGGCGACTTCTTCGTTCCAGAGATGCTGATCGCCGGCCGGGCGATGGCCGGTGCGATGGCGCGGTTGCGTCCGTTGTTGGCCGAGACCGGGGTGGAGACCGTCGGCAAGTTCCTGATGGGCACCGTCAAAGGCGACGTGCACGACATCGGCAAGAACCTGGTCAACATCATGCTGGAGGGCGCAGGCTTCGAGGTGATCGACCTGGGCGTTCAGGTGCCACCGGAGAAGTTCGTCCAAAAGATCCTGGAGCACGAGCCGGACATCGTCGGAATGTCAGCGTTCCTGACAACCACGATGCCCATGTTCAAGGCAAACATGAACGCCTTGCACAAGGCAGGCATCAGGGACCAGGTCATTGTCATGGTCGGCGGCGCGCCGGTCACCCAGGAGTACGCCGACGCGGTCGGTGCGGACGGATACGCGGCCGATGCCTCGGCCACCGTCAAGAAGGCAAAGTCCCTATTGGAACAACGACGACAGTTGGTCAACGCATGAGCGCACCCCTGCTAGAAACCCGTCTTCGCTCGCACAGCAAGGAGGTCATCCTTGGCCACCAGCGTCCCTTTGTCCTGATTGGCGAACGGATCAACCCGACCGGTCGCAAGGTGTTCCAAGAACAGCTGCGCGCGGGCGATCTTTCAGCCATTGAGCGCGACGTCAAGGCCCAGGTCGAGGGCGGCGCAGACGTGCTCGACATCAACATGGGGGTGCCGCTGACGGATGAGGCCGACCTGCTGGCCAAGGCCATTACGTTGACCCAAACACTGACCGATCTGCCCATCTGCATCGACTCCTCTGTGGTCGAGGCCTTGGAAGCCGGCTTGGCCGCATACCAGGGGCGCGCCTTGGTCAACTCGATCACCGGTGAGGACGACCGGATGGCAGCCATCCTGCCTTTGGTCAAGAAGCACGACGCCGCAATTATCGCCCTGCCCAACGACGCCGAGGAGATCCCGATGGAGGCGGACCGCCGGTTGGAGCTCGTCGAACACATCGTCGAGGTCGCCACCACCGAGTACGGCATCGCCATCGAAGACATCGTGATCGATCCCTTGGCCATGCCGATCGGCGCCGACCAGCAGGTCGTCGCGGTCACGATGGACACCATGCGCCGGATTCGCGAGCGGTACGGCTTGAACATGACCTGCGGCGCCTCCAACGTGTCCTTCGGCATGCCGGACCGTCCCTCGATCAACTCCACGTTCCTGCCGATGGCGATGACGGCTGGCCTGACCAGCGCCATCATGGATACCCGCACCCCCCAGGTGGTCACCGGCGTGAAAGCGGCCGATCTGTTGCTGGGACACGATGAGTGGGGAGGCAACTGGATCTCGACGCACCGGAAGCGGCAGGCAGCGACCGCGTGAGTCGAGGTGTATTCGAGTGAAACCCGAACCGATTGAGCACCTGCCGGATATTGAAGTCGACAGCCTGCTCCGTGAAGGGCTCTTCGACGGCCAGCAGGACGACGGCAACTTCCTGCCGCATGACGGGACGACCCGGGTCGAGCTGAACTTCACCCCGTCCGGCCGGTCGGCGCGGGTGCCCGCTGGCGTCACCATGTTCGATGCCGCCAGCTGGAACGGCATCGCCATCGACTCGACCTGTGGCGGGCACGGCACCTGCAAAAAGTGCAAGATCAAGGTGGCCGACCCGAACACCGCCATACACCGGCTGGACCATCGTTCGTTCACTGAAGAGCAGCTTGCTGAGGGCTGGCGGCTCGCCTGTCTGGCTCAGGCGTTCCGCAACACCGAGGTCGAGGTCCCGCCGCTCACCACCCGGCCCAAGGCCGCAACGGTCGGTGTCGGGCGGCAGGTCATCCTGCGCCCGGCGGTGCAGAAGCGCTATGTCGAGCTGGAGGAACCCACGCTGTCCGACCAGCGCACCGATGTGCAGCGGGTGCGTGACGCCATACCCGACCTGCACCTGACCCCTGACTTGGCGGCGCTGCGGCGGATTCCGGCAGTGCTACGCGAGGGCGACTTCCGGGTGACCGCGGTGATCGTCGACGAAGCCCTGATCGACCTCGAGGTAGGTGACACCCGGTCTCGCGCGTTCGCGATTGCCTTCGACCTGGGTACGACCACCGTGGTCGCCACCCTGCTCGACGTCACCACCGGCACGCCGGTCGCGGTGGCGTCCATGCTCAACCGCCAACAACCCTTCGGCGCCGACGTCATCACCCGGATCAGCGCGACCATGGTGGACCCGGGTGCGTCGGCCCGGCTGCGCACCGCGGCTCAGGAGACACTCGCCGAGCTCGTCGCCGAAGTGTTGGCGGAGGGCCAGGTCGACCCCAGCGAGGTGTACGAGGTTGCCCTAGCCGGCAATGCCACGATGACAGCGCTGATCCTGGGTATCGACCCCGAGCCCCTTGGCATCGCCCCCTTCGTGATGTCCAGCACCACAGTTCCGGGCTTTTTGGCCCGCGAGGTGGGACTCAGCCTGCACCCCGGTGCTCGGGCCACCGTCTTTCCAGCACTCGGCGCCTATGTCGGCGGCGACATCGTGGCCGGCATGCTGGCCACCGGAATGGACCGGGACAAGCGCACCCGGTTGTTCATCGATGTCGGCACCAACTGCGAGATCGTGCTCTCCAACGGGGACACCATCGTCTCTACTGCTGCCCCGGCTGGTCCCGCTTTTGAGGGTGGAGCGATCCGGTGCGGTATGCGGGCCGCCGACGGCGCCATCGAAGTGGTCAAGGTCGGGCCACAGATCGACGACGGCGTGCATCTGCAAGTAATCGGCGATGTAGCCGCCAAGGGCCTGTGCGGGTCCGGCCTCGTCGACGCCGTCTCCGAGCTCGTTCGGGTTGGTCTGATCGATGCCAGCGGCCGACTCGTCACGGAGGAACGCGCTGCGCAGCTGGCGCCCTACCTGGCCCATCGGTTGAGCTTCATCGGACAGGAGCGCATCTTTCTGCTCGACGCCACAGCTGCCGACACGGCCGTCGAGGACCGGGTCTATCTCTCCCAGCGCGACATCAGAGAGTTGCAGTTCGCCAAGGGCGCCATCGCCACCGGCTGGACTCTGCTGTTGGAGCACCTGGGTTTGGCCGAGGACGACGTCCAGCAAGTGCTGTTGGCCGGCTCGTTCGGCAGCTATCTCTCGCCGGCGGCTGCCATCAGGATCGGGCTGGTGCCCAAGGTGCCGGTGTTACGCATTGTCTCCGCGGGCAATGTGGCCGGTGAGGGTGCCAAGATGTCGCTGCTCAGCGTGCGCGAGCGAGCCGGCGCGCAGGCGCTCCTTGACCAGGTGGCCTATGTGGAGCTCTCGGACCGCACCGACTTCAACGACCGCTTCATCGAGCTCCTTGCCTTCCCCGGATGAGCCTGTGCCGGACGAGCCGACCCGGCATAGCTCCGCGCTCGCCCAGTCACCAGGGGCGCTGATCGATACGCCAGGCAACGCCTCTCCCCGTACGGCAGTGATCGCCTGTGGCGCGCTGGCCCAGCCCGCCGCCAGCATCGCCCGGCGCCGAGGTTGGGAAGTCGATGTGGTGCCGCTACCCCCGCTGTTGCACAACCACCCCGAACGGATCGCCGGCGAGGTCCGCGAGGTGGCTCTTCGGCTCGGTGCAAGTCACGATCGGATTGTCATCGGCTACGCCGACTGTGGCACCTACGGGGCGCTGGATGAGGTATGCCGCGACCTCGGGATCGAGCGCCTGCCTGGACTGCATTGTTATGACGTCTTCGGTGGGGCAGGCGCGATGGAGCAGCTCTTCGCCGACCAACCCGGAACCTATGTGTTGACGGACTTCCTCGTCCGTTCGTTCCATCGCTCGGTCTGGGTCGAGCTCGGGTTGGACCGACACCCCGAGCTACACCAGGACTACTTCGGACACTATGTTCGGGTGGTGTGGCTCGCTCAAGAGCCGGATGATGCTGAGCTGTGCACCATGGCGCAGAGCGCCGCCCACCTGCTGCGGCTGCCGCTGCAGGTGGTGCCGACGGGTCATCGTGGCTTGGAGAACGCCCTGGAGGGCCTACTTACAGTTTCGCCTTGACCCGCTCCAGGTAGTCACGGCGCCACTTCTCGGTCGCCTCAACCTGGTTGAAGGTGTAGAGGTGAATGCCGTTAACCCGGGCGGAGGCGCCGGACACCGTTTGTGCACAACTCTGCAGGAACCGCTCGCCGGTGAACCCGCCCGGCGCAGCCAGTCGCGCCATCGTGCCCTTGTGCTTCGACAGGAACCGGGTCGAGTCGCCGACACCGATCTTGGTGGCCATGGTGAACAACTTCGCCCGGTCGATCGGGCCGGGGATGCCCAGCAGCACGGGCAGCTCGAGCCCACGAGCGCGCATTCGGTGTATCCACGACTCGACCAACGAGGCGTCGAAGGTCATGTTGCTCACCACATGCGAAGCGTGTTTCCTTTTGTCCCACATGGATTGCACGGTCAGGTCGTCACTGATGCTCGGGTGTGTCTCCGGGTAGCCGGTGATACCCACCCGCAGACCCGACCCCATCGCGGTCAGGTCTTGCAGCAACTCCAGTGCGTTCCCATAGTCACCCTGAGGCGGATCTTGGTCCCCGCCGGGCACAAAGATGGTGCTCACGCCGGCAACCTCGAGTCGGCCAAGGACCTCCTGAAGCTCGCTACGCCCGGAGATCATCCGTGCGGCCAGATGGGGCACCGCGTCGTACCCGTGGCCGGCCAGCCTCTCGGTGAGGTCAACCGTGCCTTCGATGCCTTTGCTGGGTGATGCGGTCACGGTCACGGTTGCGCCGCGGGGAAGAGCGTCAAGGACTTTCTGCTCGATGGTGGGGGTAGGAAGCACCTCGAATCGGGCAGATTCAAGCATACGAACGATGAACAGGGCACGATCTTTGTTGCGCATGATGAGACTCACTTCGCGATACGCACTGGGATGACCCGACGCTATCACTCATGAGGTCACACGAGGGTGAACTTCACCGTGGAGATTCTGGCGAGCATGCCGTTCACAAAGGTCGGAGACTCATCGGTCGACATCCCCTGGACGAGTTCAACTGCCTCTGCGATGGCGACCGCGTCCGGTACCTCGTCATTCCAGACAATCTCCCACGTCCCCAGTCGGAGCATCGCTCGATCCACCGACGGCATTCGCTCCACCGCCCAGCCATGGCTGTACGTAGCCAGCACCTCATCGATCTCGCCCCAATGGTCGAGCACTCCGCGCACCAGCTCCACGGTGTACTCGGGTAGGGGGTGCTGAGTGGTAGGCGTCTCGATCCGCTCGGCCAAGAGGTCTCCGAGGTTCACCCCGCGCTGCTCAGCTTCGAACAACAGCTCCAGGGCTCGCTTGCGCGCCTTCGTGCGAGCACCCATCGGGGGCTAGTTCACCCGACCGAGATAGGAGCCGTCACGGGTGTCGACCTTGACCTTGGTGCCGGTCTCCACGAAGAGCGGAACGGCTATCTCGGCACCAGTCTCCAACGTGGCGGGCTTGGTGCCCCCGGTAGAACGGTCACCCTGGACACCCGGATCGGTGTGCGAGACCTCCACGACCACCGAAGGCGGGAGCTCCACATACAACACCTGTCCCTCGTGCTGAGCGATCATGGCCTGGGCGTTCTCCAGCAGATAATTGCTGGCTGAACCCATCACCTCCGGCGAGACCGGGACCTGCTCATATGTCTTGACGTCCATGAAGATGAAGTCGCTGCCGTCGTTGTAGAGGTACTGCATGTCGCTGCGGTCGACCGTCGCCGTCTCGATCTTGGTGCCGGCGTTGAAGGTCTTGTCGACGATCTTTCCGGACAGGACGTTTTTCAGTTTGGTCCGCACGAAGGCCGGGCCCTTGCCCGGCTTGACGTGCTGGAAGTCCAAGACCTGCCACAGGCCGCCGGTCATGTTGAGGACGACACCGTTCTTCAGATCACTTGTTGAAGCCACTGCAAGAGCCTTATCTGTGGTGTGACAGGACTCATGCCGCGCCAGCTGCGCGGCATGAGTCCTGAGATGAATACTCAGTCTAACTGGCGCGCAGGGAGGGGAGTCCTTGGCGCGCACCCAGCGGCTCGGCCCCTTCCGCGCTTCGCCTAGGCCAAGGCGCGCAGAGCCAAGGCGTAGGAGTCCGCGCCGAGACCGGCGATGGTGCCGGTTGCGACCGGCGAGATCACCGAGTGACGTCGAAACGCCTCGCGGCCGGCTGGGTTGGAGAGGTGAACTTCGATCAGCCTGCACCCCAGGCCTGTCACCAGGGCGCAGGCATCGGCCACGGCATAGGAGTAGTGGGTGAACGCAGCCGGGTTGAGCACCACATCAGCGCCGCCGTGGGCTGCCTCGTGGAGCCAGGACACGATCTGGGCCTCGTCATCGCTCTGACGGATGTCACAGGTCAGTCCGAGCTCTGCAGCTTCGGCCGTGATGAGGCTGTGCAGCTCATCCAGGGTTTGAGTGCCGTAGACATCGGGCTGCCGGGCACCCAGCGCTGAGAGGTTCGGTCCGGACAGAACCAGTACGGTGCGTGGCATCGGCTCAGGCTAGCGGCTGAGGGTCTCGTAGGCGGCCACCAGGTCAGACTCCTGCGGCGACACGAGTCGTCCAGGTCGAGCCAAGTCATCGAGCACGACAAAACGCAGTGTCGACCCGCGAGCCTTCTTGTCCCGCGACATCGCTGCCCTGATCTGACTCCAGTCCGCGCCGCGGTAGCGCGTGGGCAACCCGACGCGGTACAGCAGTGACCGCGTGCGCTCGACGAGCTGTGATGGGGTGCGCCCGGCCAGCTTGCCGAGCTCGGCCGCGTAGATCATCCCCACCGCGACCGCGTCGCCGTGACGCCAGCGATAGTCCTCACAGAGCTCGATAGCATGCGCCAGGGTATGCCCGTAGTTGAGGATCTCGCGCAGAGATGTCTCCGTGAGATCCGCTGTGACCACCTCGGCCTTCACCCTCACTGAGCGTTCGATGAGCTCCAGGGCGACGTCGGCCCGGGGGTCGGTCGCCTCCATCGGATCGGATTCGATCAGATCAAGGATGGCCGGGTCGGCGATGAAGCCGCACTTGATGATCTCGGCCAGGCCGGCGACGTAGTCGGCCAGGGGCATCTGGGCCAGCCACGCCGGGTCGCACAGGACCGCCGATGGCGTGTGGAAGGCGCCGACCAGGTTCTTGCCCTGTGTGGTGTTGATCCCGCTCTTACCCCCCACTGCGGCATCCACGATGGCCAAAAGGGACGTCGGCAGGTGAACCACGTCGATGCCGCGTAACCAGGTGGCCGCGGCAAAACCGGCCATATCAGTGGCTGCCCCGCCACCCACCGCGATGACCAGGTCACTGCGGGTGAAGTCGGCTCGACCCATCTGTTCCCACAGATTGGCCACGACACCGATGTCTTTGGCACCCTCTGCGTCAGGGATGATGGCTACCTGGGGCTCGGCGCCGGCGACGCGGGCGAGCTCGGTGACCTGTTCGGCCAGCGCCTGCCTGCCCGGTTGGGCGACAACCAACACCCGGCGCCCGGGGAGCAGGTGCGTCCCCAAGTCCTCCAGTGCCTGCGCGCCGACGGTGACGGTATAGGCGTCGGAGGCACCGGTGTGACCGACCGGGATGCGGACGGTCATCGCGCCGACATCGCCGCTTGTACTTCGTCGCAGATGTCGTCCACCCCACGGCCCGCGGTGTTGACGTGCAGGTGGGCCAGCCGTTCGTACGTCGGGCGGCGGGCGTTCATCAACCGGTTCCAGGAGGCACGCGGGTTGACCACCAGCATCGGCCGGGAAGCGTCGAACCCCACCCGCGAGGCCGCGTCTGCGATGCCGACATCAAGGAACACCACTGAGCCCTGATGGCGCTGCTGGGCCAGGGCTGCAGCGATGCCCTCGGTCATGACCGCTCCCCCGCCGAGAGACAACACGCCCGGATGCTCATCCAAGGCGAGAAGGACGGTTTCCAGCTCCAACTGCCGGAACGCTGCCTCGCCGTCGTCGACGAAGATGTCGCTGATTGAGCAGCCAGCGGCTGCCTCGATCGCGGCATCGGTATCGAGGAACGAAGCGTCCAAGCGCCTGGCCAAGGCTGCACCGATGGTGCTCTTCCCCGCGCCCGGGGGGCCGATCAGGATCACCGCCGGTTCCTGGGCCCTCATACGGACACCCGCGAGGCGGCCATCGTCTCCGGTACTGCGTCGAGATAAGCCCTCCAGTTGCGCCGCACCTCCGGGAGGCTGTCCCCGCCGAACTTCTCCAACACCGCGTCCGCCAGGATCAGCGCCACCATCGCCTCGGCGACCACCCCCGCGGCGGGGACGGCGCAGACATCGGAGCGTTGATGGATGGCGGTGGCCGGCTCACCAGTGCTCACGTCGATGGTGCGCAGGGCGCGTGGGACGGTTGAGATCGGCTTCATGGCCGCTCGAACACGCAGCACCTCACCAGTGCTCATCCCCCCCTCAGTTCCACCGGCACGCAGTGTCGACCGACGCACTCGACCGGTGTCGTCGCGCTCGATCTCGTCGTGAGCGACACTGCCCCGGCGCCCCGCGGTTCGAAAGCCCTCGCCGATCTCTACCCCCTTGATGGCCTGAATGCCCATCACGGCACCAGCCAGCCTGCTGTCCAGTCGGCGATCCCAGTGCACGTGAGAGCCCAGACCGGGGGGTAGCCCGTAGGCAAGTACCTCGACGACGCCTCCGACGGTGTCGCCGGCTTTTCGTGCCGCATCGACTTCGGCGACCATCGCGGCGGAGAGGTCGGGGTCGAGTGTGCGCACCGGGTCATCATCGAGGCGAGCCACGTCGCCAGCTGTGGGTAGGTCATCGATCTCAGGTGCGTCCGCGGCCAGATTGGGCACCCCGGCCGCACCGATCGAGACTGTATGGCTCACCACCGTGATGTCGCACGCCTGCTCCAAGAACGCCGCGGCGATAGCCCCGAGCGCCACCCGCGCAGCCGTCTCTCGAGCTGAGGCCCGTTCCAGAATCGGGCGCGCCTCGGTGAAGCCATACTTCTGCATACCGACCAGGTCGGCGTGGCCAGGTCGCGGACGGGAGAGCGGCTTGTTCCGAGCCAACTCCTGTGGCGCCCCGACGTCATCGGCGCGCTCCAGGTCGCTCTGTTCCACAGGTTCCGGGCTCATCACCTCTTGCCACTTGGCCCATTCAGAGTTGGCGATGTGCAACGCAAGGGGCGAGCCGAGGGTCAATCCATGCCGCAATCCTCCGGCGAAGTCGAGCCGGTCGGCCTCGAAGCTCATCCGCGCACCCCGACCGTACCCAAGGCGGCGGCGGGCCAACGCATCCGTCACGGCAGTCCGACTGACCTGAACGCCGGCCGGGAGCCCTTCCATGATCGCTGTCAGGGTCGGGCCGTGAGATTCCCCTGCGGTGAGCCAACGCAACATGGCCCTGATCCTCTCAGAACATCGCACCCAGCGAGTTCGGGGGCACGAGCAAGGCGGCCAGGGCACCCAGCATCATCGGCGGTCCAAAGGCAAGATGACCACTCAGCTTCACCCGGCGACCCACCAGGAGGACAAGAGCCCAGGCGCCTCCGATGAGGAAGCCGGCATATATGCCCACGATCAACGATTCGAAGCCGAACCACCCCAGAGCAGCACCCAGGACGACTGCGAGCTTGACGTCGCCGAGACCCAAGCCCGATGAGCCCCTTGCCAGCGACACCAGGGACAGAGTCAGATACAGGGCTCCGGCGGCCAGTCCAGCCGCCAGCATCCGTAGCCAGGGCAGCCACCCGGCCCCAACAAGGGCCGCGACTGCCATCCCGAGCACCAGCCACACCAACGTCGGTCCGATGATCCGGTCGGGCAGCCGGTGAACGTCGAGGTCGATGGCCGCCAGAGCCAGACAGGCCCAACTCGCGACCAGTAGGACCCCCCACACCACCAACACATCGGCCACAAGGTCGAAGGCTCCGCCGTCGGGCGCCGGTCCTAGGGCGGCTGGGTGGCCGGGCGAACCGTACCCGAAGCGCCATGCCAACGCACCCGATACCGAACCCGCCACTACCGGAACCCACCGTCGAGGACCGGGCGCCACGGTGCGCATCTCTGCCGCGGTGCGATAGGCCAGGGTGTTGAGCCAGCCCCGAATCACCACCCCAGCGCCTCCCCCGATCACTGCCATCACGACCACCACGCAGACTGCGCCCATCGTCGTGATGTTGCTCACGCCAGGCTCACCATGGATTTTCACCCGCGGAGCTCAGGGCAGCAGCCAGGGCATGTCGCATGCTGTCGACCGGCGGTGGACGCCCCGTCATCCACTCGACTTGGGCTCCCGCCTGATGCAGCAACATCGTTGCGCCGTCCACCCTGCGAGCGCCCCGGCTAGCCAGCGCCGCGGCCCATCGGCTCATCCGCGGGTGATATGCGACGTCAAGCACGACCGTCCCGGTGCTCGTCAGCGGTTGATCGCCACCACGCGACTGCCCCGGGAGGTTGCTGCCGCCGTGGACCGGAGCGGTTCCCGCGGGCACAGTGCTAATCGCCACGTCGACCGACCCCACGGCCGGCCCTGGGTCCGAAAAATCCCGCATCGTCACGTGCATACCCAGATGCTCGGCAAGAGCGCGGGTGGCGCGCCGTGGCTCGGCCCGCACCTGAAGGTAGAGGTCGCTCACTCCCAAGCCTGCCAGCGCGATCAGGGCCGAACGCGCGGTAGCACCCGAGCCGACCACCCACGCGCTACTCGCCTGACGGCACCCGGCTTCCGCAAGCGACATCGTGAGTCCATCGATGTCGGTGTTGTCCGCCTGCCACCCCGCCGAGGTCCGAATCAAGGTGTTCGCCGCACCACTGAGCTGAGCACGCTCGGTGGCTTCGCCCGCGAGGGAGAGCGCCTCCTCCTTGCCGGGCATCGTCACCGATAGGCCGACCCAGTCATGACCCAGCGTATCGACGAAGCCAGCAACTTCTCCGATGCCGATCTCGAATCGCAGATAGTCCCACTGCGTCAGTCCCAACGCCTCGTAGGCAGCCCGATGCAACACCGGCGACAACGAGTGTGCGATGGGGGAGCCGATCACGCCAGCCTTGCGCGTGACCCAGGCCGTACCCGCCGTCACCGGCGCAGGCCAACAGTCGCGTCAACAGTCATCGGGGTTGTCGCGACACCACTGCTGGAACTCCGCCACGTACTTGTTGTGCTCTTCGAAGGTCGTCGTGAACTTGGTTTCGCCCGTGCTCGGGTTGGTCGTGACGAAATACAGCCACGGCCCCTCAACCGGCTCCAACGCCGCTTTGATAGCAGCCAACCCCGGGCTGTTGATCGGCCCTGGCGGCAGTCCGGCCAACACATAGGTGTTGTACGGGCTGTCGCTCGCCCGCTGCTCATCTGTTGTTCCGGCTCGTCCGCGCTCACCGAAGATGAAATGGATGGTTGAGTCGAACCCGAGCGGTTGATCTGCATCCAGACGGTTCTCGATCACCCGGGCAATTTTGGGCAGGTCGTCGCTGAACGCCCCTTCTGCCTGGATGAGACTGCCCTTGATGATTGCGGTGTCCAAGGCCTCCCCTTCCAGACCGAGCTCGGCATATTCTTCCTTGCCCAACGACACCATCTTTGCAAGCTGTTCGGTGGGGGTGGCATCTGTGGGGAAGCTGTACGTGTTCGGGAAAAGGTACCCTTCCATCTCACCTCCGGCGGCTGCTGGCAGATCGAGGTCAGCTGGTTCCACAGCTTCGTAGTCGGCCACGTCGTTGTCGCTCTCCCGGGCCAGGACCTCAAAGACCTCTTCCTTCCACAACCCTTCACGGACTGTCACACCGTCGGTTTGACGATATTCGGGGTCCAGCATCCGATCGAGTGCCCCCTCGGCGCTCATCTGCTCAGCCATCCGGTAGGAACCCGGTTGAATGCTGTCGCTGCGCGGGTCAACGGCCGCCGCGGCGATGAAGGCTGATGCACTGGCCACGACGTCGTTCGTTGCCAGAATCTCCGCGATCTGGCCACCTGCCGCGCCCTGCGGTACGTCGACCATGACTTCACCCGAGCCGGGGCCGGCGTAGTCCTCCACGTCCTGGCCACCGGACCCGAAGGTGGGAATCAGTCCGGAGACGACCTGCCAGGCCAGGAGGCCGCCGACAGCGACCACCGCGAGGGCGCCCAACAACGCGACCCACCGCACCACCGGGGAACGCCGGTGATGCGCCGCGTCGGCCACCTCCCAGTCCTGTCCCTCGGCAACCAACACCTCCGCCTCCGGGTAGCCATCCTCCGGGAAGTGGTCCTCGTAGGGATCGGCGGACTGGCGGTGGCCCCGACGATGGCCGCCGGAGGGCGGGTCTGTGGCATAGACGTCGTCGTAGGGCTCAGTTCGTCGCTGCGCACGGCGGGACAGGGGTGATTGTTCATCCGGCGGTTGGCTCACGGTTGCCTTCCTTGGTGATCACTGGTGCCTGAACGGTGACGCGGTTTGCGTAGGGCCACGACCTCGCCCCCGGGCGACCCGGTGGCGCGCTCAGCATCCAGCGCCGACTGCAAGATCAGCACGGCCGCAGCTTGGTCGACTGACTCGCGGTGGCGGTGGGTTGGCACTCCACTCACCCGAAGCCCACGATGGGCATCCACAGTGCTCAGTCGCTCATCCCACAACCGCACCGGCACCCCAGCAAGGCACTGGCACAAGGACCTAGCGTATCTGCGGGCACGTTCAGACGCCACACCGTCGACCCCCGACAACCCTCGCGGCAATCCCATGACCACCTCGATCGCCGATCGGGCTCGGGCCTCCTCGACGATCTGGTCGAGATCACTCATACTGACGTCATCACGGCGCAACGTCCTCACCGGCGTGGCGATCAAGGCATCCGGGTCGCAGGCAGCAAGGCCGACTCGGACCTCTCCGACATCGACACCGAGCCGAACCCCTGGGCGCATCACTGCGGGCCACCGGCGTGTTCGTGGTGCGAGATCACCATCAGTCAGCCCCTAGCTGCGCATGGCCTGGCGTTCCCCCAACGACAGTTCGACCGCTCGCAGCGCCGCGCCAGTTTTGGCCGGCGCCGAACCACCCCCCTGAGCCATGTCCGGCTTGCCGCCTCCGCCTCCACCCAGCTCAGCGGAGGCCACCTTCACGAGGTCACCGGCTCGCAGCCCTGCCTGCCGCGCCAGTTCATTGGTGGCAACGACGACGATCGGCCGTTCCTTGGCGATCGCAGTCACCGCCACAACGCTGGGACGTTCCTGGCCCAGACGTGCCCGAACGTCGCCGACAAGTCGGCGCGCGTCATCGCCGTCCAGGCCTGGGCCCGCGTCATGGCCGACGTAGCTCACCCCGGCGATATCAACCGCACCCAGGGCGAGTGCAGGAGCCGCTGACAGGACAGCCTTGGCGCGCGAGGCCGCGATCTCTCGCTCGGCGTCCTTGAGCCGCATGAGGATCGACTCGATGCGTTCCGGCAGGCCCTCCGAAGGGGTCTTGAGCACCTCACTGAGTTGGCCGACGATCGCGTGCTCGCGAGCTAAGAAGCGGTAGGCGTCGCTGCCGACCAGCGCCTCGACTCGACGCACCCCGGCGCCGATCGATGCCTCCGACATCAGCTTCACGACCCCGAGCTGTCCCGAGCGTTGAGCGTGAGTGCCTCCGCACAGCTCGCTGGCCCAGTCACCCACCGAGACGACGCGCACCTCATCGCCATATCTTTCGCCGAAAAGGGCCATGGCGCCGGTGTCGATCGCCTGCTGCTGGGTCATCACCTCAGCCCGCACAGGAAGATCGTCCATCAGCAACGCGTTGACGCGAGCCTCCACGTCGTCCAGCACCGAGCGGGGCACCGCAGCGTTGGCGTTGAAGTCAAAGCGGAAGCGGCCGGGGGCATTCTCCGAACCCGCCTGGGTGGCACTCTCCCCGAGAGCCTCACGTATCGCTTTGTGCACCATGTGCGTTGCGGTGTGGGCACGCGAGATCGCGCGGCGCCGCTCAATATCCACCCACGAGTCCGCAGGCTCGCCCGGCACGACCTCGCCGGAGACCACCTTGGCACGATGCACGATGAGTCCATTGACCGGGGTTTGCACATCGAGCACCTCGATGACGCCTCCGCCGCCAAGATTGATGGTCCCCGCGTCAGCGAGCTGCCCGCCTCCTTCGGCATAGAACGGAGTGCGGTCGAGCACGATCTCGACGTCATCGCCGGCTTGAGCCGCAGGCACCGCGATTCCACCGCGAACCACCCCGGCGACTCGCCCCTCGGAATGAGTCTCGTCATACCCGGTGAACTGGACACGCTGTCCGAGGTCGTCGGCAATGTTCCGGTATACGCCGGTATCCCCGTGACTGGATCTCTTTGCTCGTGCGTCGGCCTTGGCCCGCTCGCGCTGGCTAGCCATCAGGCTTCGAAATCCGTCCTCATCGACGCTGACGCCCTGCTCGGCCGCCATTTCCAAGGTCAGGTCGATCGGGAAGCCGTAGGTGTCGTGCAGCGTGAACGCCTGGGCCCCGCCCAATCTCGATCCGCCATCCTGTTTCGCGCGCCTCACCGCGGACTCCAACATCACCGTGCCGCTGGACAAGGTACGCGAGAAGGCCTCTTCCTCGCCGTAGGCAACCGCCGAGATCGATGACCACTGTTGCAACAGCTCTGGGTATGAGGCGCACATCACGTCACGACTGACCGGCAACAAAGTCGGGAGGCACGGTCCCTGTACGCCAAGTTGCCGCATCGATCGCACCGCCCTACGGAGCAACCGACGCAGCACGTAGCCGCGGCCCTCATTGCTGGGCGTCACGCCGTCGCTGATCAGCATCAACCCCGAACGGACATGGTCCGCGACGACTCGCAGCAGGACATCATCGGCCTCAGTGACCCCGTAGGTGCGACCGGACAAGTCCTCGGCTGCGGAGATGACGGGATAGACCTCATCAATCTCGTACAGGTTGTCCACGCCCTGCAGGAGGTAGGCGACCCGCTCCAGGCCCATCCCAGTGTCGATGTTCTTCTGCGGCAGCTCACCCGCGACGTCGAAGTCGGTCTTCGACCTGACCTCCGACAGCTCCTCCTGCATGAAAACCAGGTTCCAGATCTCCAGGAACCGGTCTTCATCGACGATCGGACCACCCTCCGGCCCGTACTCCGGCCCCCGGTCGATGTAAATCTCGCTACACGGCCCACCCGGACCGGGCGTGCCGGTGTGCCAATAGTTGTCGGCGCGACCACGCTCCTGGATGCGCTCGGGCGGAAGGCCTGCCACCTCTTGCCACAGGTCCCTGGCCTCGGTGTCGCCCTCAAGCACAGTCACCCACACAGTTCCCGGGTCGAAACCGAGTCCGCCGCTGGACTGAGAGGACGTGATGAACTCCCATGCATGGCGGATCGCACCCTCCTTGAAATAGTCGCCGAAAGAGAAGTTGCCGTTCATCTGAAAGAACGTGCCGTGCCTGGTGGTTTTGCCTACTTCTTCGATGTCGAGGGTGCGTACGCACTTCTGCACTGACGTGGCGCGTGGCCACGGTGGGGTTTGTTGACCGGTCAGGTACGGGATGAACGGGACCATCCCCGCGATAGTGAACAGCGTGGTCGGATCAGGGCTGATCAGCGAGGCGCTGGGAACCACAGCGTGACCGTTGCGTTCGAAGTAGGCAAGCCAACGACGACGGATCTCGGCGGTTTCCATAACTCCTCTAGGCGGTCTTGCGGGCGCGGTCGAACCGCCCATGGGTGGGGGTGTTGTAGGTAAAGCCTATCGTTGCCCGGAGTCATCTTCAGGCAAGGGAGTCTGGTCGACCGCCGTGGTCGCACTGGGCAGGCCCCGAATGACAGCACGTAACCATCGCCACCGGGGCGCAAGACGCTCTTCGAATCCTCGCGTTGTTGGCCGGTAGTAGTCTGCGTCGACCAGGTCGTCGGGCAGGAACTGCTGGCGACCGACGCCCTCGTCTTCGTCGTGGGTGTAGCGATAACCGGTGCCGTGCCCCAGCATTGCCGCCCCCGCATACCCGCTGCCGCGAAGCGAAGCCGGAACAGCTCCGCCGCGCCCGGCGCGGATGTCGGCGACGGCCTCGTTGATCCCCGTGTAGGCGGCGTTCGACTTGGGTGCGAGCGCGTTGTGCACCACGGCCTGGGCCAGCACGATCCGAGCCTCTGGCATCCCGATCTGGGCCACAGCGTGCATGGCGGCGACCGCCGTTTGCAAGGCCGTGGGGTCGGCCATCCCCACGTCTTCACTGGCACTGATGACGATTCTGCGCGCGATGAAGCGCGGGTCTTCGCCGGCTTCCAGCTGTCTGGCGAGGTAGTGCAGTGCGGCGTCGGCGTCGCTCCCCCGCATCGACTTGATGAAGGCGCTTGCAACGTCGTAGTGCTGGTCCCCGGTGCGGTCATAGCGTACCGACGCCTGATCGACAGCTTGTTCGGCGTCGCCCAGCGTGATCGCCGTCGCGGTATCTTTGTCGTCGGCTCGCTCCCCCGACACGACGTCAGTGCCGTGTCCGAGCCCCCTGCTGGCCGCATCCTCGGCGACTCCGGCCGCCGCTTCCAACATCGTCAGGGCACGCCGGGCGTCGCCCCCGGCGATTGCGACGATATGGTCAGCTGCGGCGACATCGAGACGAAACTGTCCCGCCAACCCGCGCCCGGCCGCCAGGGCGTCGGCTAGCAGAGCTCGAACGTCATCGTCACCAAGCGGCTCCAGCCGGACAAGTACTGACCTGGACAACAGGGGCGCGATGACCGAGAACGACGGGTTCTCGGTCGTGGCCGCGACCAAGACGATCAACCGGTTCTCCACCCCGGGCAAGAGTGCATCCTGCTGGGCCTTGCTGAACCGGTGAATCTCGTCCAAGAACAACACGCACTGGCGCCCATACATCGAGCGCTCCGTCGTCGCTTGGTCCAGCACGGCACGCACATCTCTGACTCCGGCGCTGACTGCGGACAACTCCACGAAAGATCTCCCGGCTGCCTTGGCAACGAGGTGTGCCAACGTGGTCTTGCCGGTGCCAGGGGGCCCCCACAGAATCGCCGACAACGGGCCGGTCGGTCCGGTGCGGCCCTCGATGAGTCGACGTAGCGGACTGCCCGGGCGCAACACGGTGGACTGCCCTCGGACCTGAGCCACCTCGGTCGGTCGCATCCGCGCCGCCAAGGGCAGATGAGAGGCCGAGTGATCCTGGTCGTCCTGAGCCCCAAAAAGGTCGCGTCCTTGTGCTGTCGCCACGTTTGGCAGGCTAGCCTGGTGAGCCCCCATCGCGCGAAGCATCGCACGCCCCGCCTGCCGGCTTTGCAGGTCCTCGGACGCAGCACGGCTGCACACCCCTGGCGGTATGTCGTGACGTGGGCCGTGGTGGTGCTGCTGAGCTTCGCGGCAAGCCTGGGCTTACTGACCGGCGAGTCCGTCTTCGACCGGTTGACTTCAGGCACTACCGAGGCGCCGGGAGAGGCTCAGGAGGCCTACGACCTCTTGAGCTCAGAGGATGAGGAGGCACTCACCGTCCTCGTAGCCGCCAGCGGCGCCGACGTGTTGGCCCCAGAAACGGCCGCCGCCGTGACCCAGACAGCCCAAGAACTGGGTGAGATCCCGGCGGTCACCGACGTCACGTCGCCGATGACGACATCCGGATGGCCACAGGAGCCGGCGGCATACGCCCTGGTAGCGAACTCCGACCCGGAGTCGGACGCCTTCATGATCGTCGTCTCGATGCCCGCTGATCTGTCTACCCAGGAGCAACGCGAAGTCGTCGAGGAGGTCGCGGCTATCGCGCCCCCTGGGTTGGCAGACGTCGCAGAGGAGGTGAAGATCGGCGGGATCACCCAACTGATCGACGACATCAACGACTTGGTGAAAACCGACCTGGCAAAGGGTGAAGGTTTCGCGCTCCCGGCTTCGTTGCTCGTCATGGTGGTCGTGTTCGGGGGGTTTCTCGCTGCGGGAATGCCGATCCTCGGAGCTATCGCCTCCATCGGTGGAGGTCTCGGGATCTTGTTGGGCTTCTCGTACGTGATGGACCTGGACGCCACCGTGGTGAACATCGTCACCGTCATGGGTCTGGCACTGTGCATCGACTACGGCCTGCTGATGGTGAGCCGTTTTCGCGAAGAAGTCGTTGCGGTGGCGCCTGGTATCCCGCATCCAGAGCTGAGCGCCGAGCAGATCGAAGCCTCCGTCGTCGGAGCTGTGTCGACTGCCGGTCGCACGGTGCTGTTCTCGGCGTTGATCGTGGGGATCTCGCTTTCTGGCCTGACCCTGTTCGAAGCGCCCATCATGAGGGCGATCGGCGCCGCCGGAGTGGCAGTGGTGGTGGTGGCGCTCGCGGTTGCGCTGACCCTCATACCGGCGCTGTGCGCGGTGGCCGCACGCCGGTTGGGCAAACGCCGTGGCGCCGAGCTGTCGAGCGACGAAGGATGGTTCAGCTCGTTGGCGAGGGTGGTCCAACGTCGTCCTGCGGTCACAGTGCTGGCCTCCCTGGCGATTCTTCTGACGCTGGCGGCGCCGATCCTCGGGATGCGGTTAACCTCCTCCGGGGTGGAGCTGTTGCCGGTCGGCGCGGAACAGCGAACCTTCTTCGAGACCCTCGATGAGGAATATCCGGCTCTGGCTGGCGCCGACGTCACCGTGGTGGCAGATGCCGACCCCACGGTGGTGCAGGCGTGGGTGGACGACAGCGTCGCGGGGCTGCCCGGAGTGGACAGTATCGAGCCAGTGCAAGCCGAGGGCGACCTGTCGGTGGTGCGGATCGCGACAGCCGGATCGGCATCGGACGACGCCGCACGCAGGGTGGTCGACGCCTTGCGAGGCGACCGGCCGGAGTTCGAGATCTGGGTGACCGGTCAGGCGGCCAGTTTGGCGGACTTCGTGGACGCTATGATCGATCGCGCCCCGCACGCGGCGGCCTGGATCGCCGGAGCAACCTTCATCCTGTTGTTCCTGCTGACTGCCTCGGTCGTCATTCCGGCCAAAGCACTCATCTTGAATGTCGTCTCGCTCGGCGCCAGTCTGGGCCTGACCACCTGGGTCTTTCAGGGACCACACCTGGAAGGACTGCTCAACTTCACCTCGGCCGGTGGGGTCGAGTCGATCATCCCCTTACTCGTGCTGGCGTTTGGGTTCGGTCTCTCGATGGACTACGAGGTCTTCTTGCTCGCTCGGATCATCGAGCTGCATGAAGCCGGGTTCAGCGACAACGAAGCGGTGCGGCTCGGCCTTCAGCGTTCGGGGCGGATCATCACCTCCGCCGCACTGATCATGGTGATCGTGTTCAGTGGGTTCGCCTTCGGCGACATGCTGGCGATCAAGCAGACCGGCTTCGCCTTGGCGACGGCGGTCTTCATCGATGCAACGCTGGTGCGGATGCTGTTGGTTCCGGCGACCATGACGCTGTTGGGCAAGTGGAACTGGTGGGCCCCATCGTTCCTCAGGCCGATTCACGACCGCTTCGGCGTGACTGAGCACGGAAGCCTGAACCGTCCCGGGTTGCAGGAGCAGTCACAGCGGGCCGCCGACCGCGAACCCCAGGTCTCCGCGAGTTGAAAACACTGTGCTCACCTCGGTTCGGGCTTGGTGTCCACCCCGGCTTCTTGACGCTGCGCGGCGGTGATCGTCGATGGCGCCTGCGTCAACGGGTCGAACCCGCCGCCGGACTTGGGAAAGGCGATCACGTCGCGGATGGACTCGGTGCCGGCCAATAGAGCGACGATGCGGTCCCAACCAAAAGCGATGCCGCCATGGGGCGGAGCGCCGAACTTGAAGGCCTCGAGGAGGAACCCGAACTTTTCCTGGGCTTGCTCTGCCGAGAGACCCATCAGGGCAAACACCCGCTCCTGTACGTCACGGCGGTGGATACGAATCGACCCACCACCGATTTCGTTGCCGTTACAGACGAGGTCGTAGGCGTAAGCCAACACTGCGCCGGGGTCACTCTCCAGGGTGTCCAGGAACTGGTCTTTGGGTGAGGTGAAGGCGTGATGCACCGCGGTCCAGGCCCCACCGCCGACGGCGACGTCGCCGGAGGCGACCGCATCTACAGCCGGCTCGAACAGCGGCGCGTCGATGACCCAGAGAAACGACCACGCAGACTCGTCGATGAGCTCGCAGCGGCGACCGATCTCACCGCGGGCGGCGCCCAGCAGCGCGCGAGAGGCTTTGATCTCGCCGGCTGCGAAGAACACGCAGTCCCCCGGCTCGGCGCCCACGTGGGCAACCAGTCCGGAGCGTTCATCCTCGGAGAGGTTCTTGGCCACGGGACCGGCCAACGTGCCGTCGTCGGCCACCGTCACGTAGGCCAACCCGCGGGCGCCTCGCTGCTTGGCCCACTCCTGCCATGCATCGAAACTGCGACGCGGCTGCGATCCCCCGCCGGGCATCACCACAGCTCCGACATAGTCCGCCTGGAAGACCCGGAAGGGTGTATCCGCAAAATATGCGGTGCAGTCGGTCAGCTCGACGTCGAAGCGCAGGTCGGGCTTGTCGCTCCCATAGCGTGCCATCGCCTCGGCATACGTCATCTGCAGCAGTGGAGTCCTCACCTCGACACCGATCAGCGCCCACACAGCACGCAGGATCTGCTCGCCCAGCTCGATGATGTCGTCCTGCTCGACGAAACTCATCTCCACGTCGAGCTGGGTGAACTCGGGCTGTCGATCTGCGCGGAAGTCCTCATCGCGGTAGCAGCGGGCGATCTGATAATAGCGCTCCAAGCCAGCGACCATCAGCAGTTGCTTGAACAGTTGCGGGCTCTGCGGCAGCGCGTACCAGGCGCCGGGCTGCAACCGCGCCGGCACCAGGAAGTCGCGCGCGCCCTCTGGCGTGGATCGGGTGAGCGTCGGCGTCTCGACCTCGACAAAGCCGCGCTCGTTCAGCAGGTCACGAGCGGCGGCGTTCACCCGAGAGCGAAGCCGCAAGTTCTCACCGATCGAGCCGGCTCCCTCCCGTCGGATGTCGAGGTAGCGGTGCCGCAGCCGAGCTTCCTCGCCGACACTGATGCGCTCATCGATCTGGAACGGCAACGGGGCGGCTTCGCTGAGCACCCTCAAGGCACTGGCCACGACCTCGATCTGCCCCGACGGCAGATCTGGGTTGGCGTTGCCTTCGGGACGGAGCCGAACGACGCCATCGATCAAGATGCAGTACTCGTTGCGCAGATCGCCGGCCTCACCTTGTGCCAGCACCTCATCTCGCACCACGATCTGCGCCATACCGGACGCATCGCGCAGATCCAGGAAGGCAACCCCGCCGTGATCGCGTCGGCGGGCGACCCATCCGCTCAGCGTGACGTTCTGGTCGGCATGCTCGGCTCGCAAAGAGCCGGCCTCGTGGGTGCGGAGCACAGTAAATGTCCCTCGTCGTCTCGTGGGTGGGTGGACTACGTGCGGAAAGGCTAAGGGTATGCCGACCCAGGCCTGGTCACACGACCGTGCTGCGGAGCAGCGGCACGGGTACGCTAGCGTGCTTCGTGCTGGGGGTGCGCAGTCCACGGTAGGTCTGCCTCTCGCAGGCTGTCCCATCCGGCAGCACGGCTCACGTAGGCGGCCAGTAGGCCGATCGTGGCGGCCGAGTTGCGCATCTGCCCGCTCAACACGGCTTGCACGGCGACATCGAGCTCTGCCCAGCGTGTCGGCATACCGTGCTCTTCGTCTCCCCGCACATACCGTTCACCGACCGGGACGTCGCTGAGGTCGCGGGCCAAGAAGATGCGCTTGGCCTCGTTCAACCCACCCGGGGAGGAGTAGTACTCGCTGAGCAGGTCCCAGCTCCCCGCGCGCAGGTCGGCCTCTTCGGCCAGCTCTCGAGCCGCCGCCTGAACACCAGGCTCCCCCGGCACGTCGAGCAACCCGGCCGGCAGCTCCCACTCATGCGATCGCACCGGGTGTCGGTACTGCTGGATCAGGAGTACTTCGTCTTTGCCTCTGTCTTGGCGCAGCGCGAGCACACTGACGGCCCCGGGGTGATCCACATACTCCCTGGTCACCTCGCCGGCCTCGCCCAGGTCCACCACATCGCGCACGACGTCCCAGATGCGCCCGGACATCAGGATCTCGCGGGAGCGGACCGGCTGGGCAACGAGTCGATCAGTGAGATCGCTCAGCTCTGCGGTCGGCGCTCCCAGCGTCACCAGGCCTCCACAGTCTGCTCGTTGGGCGACACCGACGGGACGCTCCGCTCGACCTCGACCAACCGCTGGCTGCGCTGCGCTGCTACAGCCGCGGCGACGAGGCCGTCGAACATCGGGTGCATCCGATCCGGCCGAGACTTGAACTCCGGGTGCGCTTGGGTGGCGACGTAGTACGGATGCACTTCGGTGGGCAGCTCGATGAACTCGACGAGCCCGCCGTCGGGCGAGGTGCCGCTGATCATCAGCCCCGCCTCGGTCAGCTGCGCCCGATAGGCATTGTTCACCTCGTATCGGTGGCGGTGCCTCTCGCTGACGTCAGTGTGACCGTAGACCTGCGCCAAGACAGACCCTTCGGTGAGCGTTGCGGGATAGGTCCCGAGGCGCATCGTGCCCCCGAGGTCGCCGGCACCCTCGACGAACGCCTTCTGCTCATCCATCGTTGCGATCACCGGCGCGGGTGTGTGTGGGTCGAACTCGGTTGAGCTGGCTCCGGCGATGTGGGCGACATGGCGTGCGTACTCGATCACCATCGCTTGCAGACCCAGACAAATGCCCAGCGTGGGCACTTTGCGCTCCCGCGACCAGCGCAGGGCGCCGATCTTGCCTTCGATGCCACGCACGCCAAAGCCGCCGGGCACCAAGATCGCGTCCACCCCGGACAGCGCCTTCTGCGCTCCGGCAGCGGTCTGACACTCATCGGAGGCGACCCACCGGATCGACACCTTGGCGTTGTGCCCGAACCCACCTGCGCGGAGCGCCTCGGTGACCGAGAGGTATGCGTCGGGCAAGTCGACGTACTTGCCGACCAGCGCGATCTCGACCTGATGCTCGGGCTGGTGTACCCGCTGCAGCAGGGCGTCCCACTGCGTCCAGCCGACGTCGCGAAAAGACAAGCCCAAGTGCCGGACCACGTACGCGTCCAGGCCTTCGCTGTGCAGGACCCTCGGTATGTCGTAGATGCTCGGGGCGTCGATGGCGTTGGCGACGGCCTCCTCATCGACGTCACACATCAGCGAGATCTTGCGCTTGATCGAGGCAGGTATGTCGCGGTCGGCGCGGCAGACGATCGCATCCGGGGTGATGCCGACCTGACGCAACATGGCCACCGAGTGCTGGGTGGGCTTGGTCTTCAGCTCACCACTCGGCGCCAAATAGGGCACCAGAGAAACATGGAGGAAGAAGCAGTTGGCTCGACCGACGTCGTGACGCACCTGTCGAGCGGCCTCGAGGAACGGAAGCGACTCGATGTCACCGACCGTCCCACCGATCTCGGTGATGATGATGTCCGGGGGGTCGTTCTGCTCTGCGTCGGCGCGCATCCGCGACTTGATCTCATTGGTGATGTGCGGGATGACCTGCACTGTGTCACCGAGGTACTCGCCACGCCGCTCTTTGGCAATGACGTCGTTGTAGACCTGACCGGTGGTGACATTGGAGCGGCCCCGCAGGTTGACGTCCAAGAAGCGCTCGTAGTGGCCGATGTCCAAGTCGCACTCCGCGCCATCCTCGGTGACGAAGACCTCCCCGTGCTGGAACGGGTTCATCGTCCCCGGGTCGACGTTGATGTAAGGATCCAACTTTTGCATGGTCACTCGGATGCCGCGCGAGCGAAGCAGAAACCCGAGGCTGGAGGCGGTCAGACCCTTGCCGAGAGAGGAGGCGACGCCCCCGGTGACATAGATGTGTTTCGTTGTCTCCACCACGGGCCGTCAGTCTACGCCCACCGATCGCCCATCTGCGGCATGCCGTCGTAGGAGTTGCTCAGCATGTTCGCGCGCCGCTGTCGAGGTGCTGTCGCCCGCCAGCATCCGGGCCACTTCGGTGACTCGGTCGGCCCCGTCCACGGCGCGCACAGAGGCCACGGCGTGTTCACCCGACGGGCCCCTGTCGACCACGAAATGGCGTTCGGCAAAGGCGGCCACCTGGCCAAGGTGGGTGACCACGATGACCTGCGCGGACTCAGCCAACCGCGCCAGCCGGCTACCGAGCTCCAGTGCGGCTGCACCGCCGACTCCCGCATCGACCTCATCGAAGACGTAGGTCGGTAGTTGAGAATCAGCACAGACCAGCTCCAGAGCCAGCATGACCCGTGACAGCTCACCACCTGAGGCTGCCTTGCTGATCGGCCGGGCCGGGAGGTCGGGACCGGCCTGCATGAGGATCTGCACCTCGTCCAGTCCCGAGGGGCGAGCACGGACCCGTTGACCGCTCAGCAGCAGTACTGCTCCAGCGCCGGCTGGGCCCGAAGTAGCAGCAGTCCCCTCATCCCCCTGCGGCGAATCGCCTGGGACCAGGCGAGGGCGCACCATGACGTTGATGCTGGCTGATCCCATCGCGAGGCCGCGCAACTCGCCGGTGACTCGTTGTGCCAACACCTCTGAGGCCTCCCGACGTAGCGCGCTCAGGCGTTCCCCCGTCGCTTCGACCTGCTTTCGCTCGATGTCGACCTTCGCCTGCAGGTGCTCGATCTGCGCTGCGCTGACATCGATCTCGGCCAGCCGCGCCCGGGCCTGATCAGCCCATCCCAAGACTTCAGCCGAGGTCGTGCCGTAGTTGCGCAGCAGGGCGGTGAGTGTGGCTCGGCGCTGTTGCACCTGGGCAAGCCGCTGCGGATCGCTCTCGACGCCGCTGGCATATCTGCCCACTTCCGTGGCCAGGTCGGCGGCCAGGTAGGTGACCTCGGCGAGCCGGTTGGTCATATCGCGCAGACTAGGGTCGTGGTCGGCCACCGCGGCGAGGTCGTGGGCGGCCTTGCCCAGCAGGTCGATGGCTGAGCTGTCGGCGTCGACCGTGTCGTCGCCTGCCAGCGCACAGTGCGCTTGCTCTGCGGCCGAGCGCAGCCCATCGGCGTGCGCTAGACGACTCTCCTCCGCGGCGAGGACTTCCTCCTCGCCGACGGCTGGTGCGACGTCATCAATCTCATCGAGAGCGGCCCGCAGCATCTGCGCCTCGCGACCGCGTTCGGTCCGGGAGGCGAGGACATGTTGCAGGTGCTCTTCAGCTCGACGCCATGCCTCGAAACTGCGTTGGTAGGCGCTTCGTTGCTCGAGCAGCGGCGCTCCGGCGAAGTCGTCCAACATGGCTCGATGCTGGTCGCTCTGGCGCAGTCGCCATTGGTCAGCCTGCCCGTGAATCGCCACCACCTTCTCGCCGACCTCGCTGAGCACACTCACCGGCGCACTCCGGCCACCGACGAAGGCTCGGGATCGACCTGTAAGGCGTACGCTTCGTGCGAGCAGGATGCCGTCGGCCACATCACCACCAGCTTCTGCTACGCGCTGGGCAGCCTGATGAGTGGGGTCGATATCGATCTCGGCGTCAACACTTGCCTGCTCGGCGCCAGAGCGTACCAACGCGGAATCGGCTCGGGCTCCGAGCAACAAGCCGAGACCGGTGACCACCATCGTCTTGCCTGCCCCGGTCTCGCCGGTGACGACGTTGAGCCCAGCACAGACCTCGATATCGGCGTCGGCGATCACCCCGAGGTCTCGAATCCGTAGATGACGAAGCATGTCCGTGGCTCAGGAGGGGCGCCGGGCAGGTCCGCGCCAGCCCTCGACGTTCAGGTGGAACTTGGCAACCAGGCGATCGGTGAACGGGGAGGAAGACAGACGAGCGATGCGTATCCCAGTCTCGCTGCGTCGGACCTCGATCCGAGCACCAGGCGCCACCTCGAATGAACGCCGCCCGTCACACCACATCACAGCAGAGCTGTGCGTGTGCGGCACCAGCTCGACTGCCAACTCGGCACCTGGCCCCAGGACCATCGGCCGGGCAAACAGAGCGTGCGCCGAGATCGGGACCAGCAAGAGCGCTTCCACATCCGGCCAGACCACCGGACCACCGCCGGAGAATGCGTATGCAGTCGACCCAGTTGGAGTCGCCATCACGACGCCGTCGCACCCCCAGGTGGACAGCGGCCGGCCGTCGACCTCGACGGCCAGTTCGATGATTCGTTCCCGCGCGGATTTTTCCACCGTTGCTTCGTTCAGGGCCCAGGACCGGCACACTGTCGCGCCGTTCTGCACGACGTCGACATCGATGGTCATCCGATCCTGAACGGTGTACTGCTGGTCGACCACATGATCGACCAGCCAGCCCATTTCCTCCTCCTCGGCTTCGGCCAGGAACCCCACTCTGCCCAAGTTCACCCCCAGCAGCGGCACCCCCGCGGGCCTGGCCACTTCGGCGCCACGCAGGATTGTCCCGTCGCCACCGAAGACCACGACCAGCTCAGCCTCCTCTGCGTTGGGGTCGGCGCCGAGAGAGCGGTCCATCGTCGCGTTGAGCGGGCTATGGTCGTAGGTGTGCAGGGGTGAGGCAATGTCGACACGGATGTCGTGCTCGCTCAGTCGGGCCGCGAAGTCGCGCACCATGGCCGGGACCTCGGAGCGACGCGGGTGGGTGACGAGCAGCACGCGGCGAGTCATCGGAGTCCTTCCTGCACCACTTTCTTCGCCGCCTTGACGGCCGCGGACTGATCCATCATGCCTGGCGTCGCCGGCGACAACCAGAGCAGGTACTCGACGTTGCCAGCAGATCCAGTGACTGGGCTGTGCATCAGGTCCCGTAAGGCCATCCCGGAGCCGTATGCGGCGGACAGGACGCGCTGCACCGCCGACCAGCGCTGGCCCCTCGAGCGAACGACGCCGTCTCGCCCTAGGGCCGTTCTACCCACCTCGAACTGGGGCTTCACCAGGAGCACGATGGACCCCCCGGCGGCGCACCATGGTGCCACGTGGCTGAGCACGGTCGCTACTGAGATGAAGGAGAGATCCATCACGATCAGGTCAGCAGGCGTGATGTCGTCGGCGGTGACCCGCAGCACATGGGTGTTGGAACGCTCACAGACCCGAGGATCTTGAGCAAGTTGGGGAGCGAGCTGCCCCGTTCCGACATCGATAGCCAAAACGTGAGCCGCGCCGTAGTGCAACAGCACTTGGGTGAACCCTCCGGTAGAGGCTCCCACGTCAATACACGCAACCTGCTCGACCAGTAACCCCCTGGGCCCCCACTCGCGGATCGCAGCCAGGAGCTTGTAGGCGCCGCGCCCCACCCACGGGTCCACGCCATCCGTTCGGACCAGCTCAGCCGTGCTGTCTACGGGAAAAGCCGTCTTGGTGACAGTACGTCCATCTACCTGCACCACGCCTGCGTGGATGGCCTCCCGGGCTTGACCTCGCGAGCGGGCCAGAGCTGCTCGAACCAGCGCCACATCGAGTCGGGTCCTCAGAGGTGGATCAGCCACGGTCAGCGGTCAAGATTGCCTGGAGTCGTTGATGTGCAGCAGCGGCCGCCGCAACCTTCTCCCCAACGCCGGGCTCCGGTTGCGCCACGATCGAATCACTGAACTCCTGTAGGGCGCTGTTGACCTCTACGTCGGCGGTGTCCGGCGGACGCCCTGTCTCAGCCGCGAGGGCCGCATCGCTCTCCGATGACATGGCTTGAGGCTAGTTCCAGTACTGGATCAGATCGGGGATGTGCTCGACGACAATGTCAGGGGTGAGGTCAGCGGGTGCATTCTGAGCATCGTCTCGATCATTGACGCCGGTCAAAACCAGTGCACTGCGCACTTTCGCCGCCTTGGCTCCCTGAATATCGGTGTCGAGGCGATCGCCCACGGCGAGCACCCGCTCGGGGGCCAGCTTGAGTCGGGCCAGCGCGGTGTCATAGGCCCGGCGATGGGGTTTGCCGACAACTTCGGGGCTGGCGCCCGTGCCGTGTTTCACGGCAACGACAAGTGCGCCGTTTCCAGGGGCGAATCCTCGGGCAGTCGGCAACGTGGCGTCGTCGTTGGTCACCACCCACCGTGCTCCGGCGTTGATGGCGTACGCGGCTTCGTGCAGATCTTTGACCCTCATCTCTGGGCCGTAGCCTTGCAGGACCGCCCAAAAGTCCCTCGGTGGCCCATCGGGCGGAACGTCAGCCGCCGCCAGCACGTCAAAACCCTGCTCATGTAAAGCGTGGGCGACCCCGGGACCACCCACAGCCAGAACCAAGGCGGGCGTTGCGTGCGACTCATTTTCCCGATGATCTGCGAGACGCCGGGCCGCGACCTGCGATGACGTCAACACTTCGCTGGGCTGGGCAACGACTCCCATGGATCCCAAGTGCTCGGCGACTTGTTCCGGGGTGCGGGAAGCGTTGTTCGTCATGAAGAGCACGGCTAGCCCGGCATCGCGGGCAGCGGAAATGCCCTCCACAGCCCCCTCGCACGCCTCTCCGTCAACGTAGACGACTCCATCCAAGTCGAGAATGATCGCTTCGAAGTCCATCTCAGTCCTCTTCCTCGAGGTCGTGAACGTCACCGATAGGATCAACAGGCGCCGACTCTTCCGTCACGAGCCCCAGCCGGACTCCTGCGTCAGTAGCCTGCTCGGTGTCGAGCCGGGCGGCGCGCTGGAGCCACTCCCTCCCCGTTGCCTGGTGACCCTGAGAGCTCAGGGCGTCTGCATAGGCGTAATACACGCGCGCGGCCCACGGCTGGTCGTCTCGCACAGTGCGCGTCAGCTGCGCCAGTTGGTGCACCGAGGCATCAGTCTGCCCCAGGTCAGCGCGCGCGCCGGCGACCACGAGCTCAAGCTCGACCCGCTCGGCTGCTTGCAGGGTCGCGACCTCCGAACCCTGGCCCAGCTCGATGGCGCGCCCGGGGCGCCCGAGTCCCCGCTCGCAGTCGGCCATGAGCGGAAGCAGATGATGGGAGCCCGATAGTCTTCGGGCAGTTCTGAACTCCGCCAACGCCTTCGCCCACTCCCCCCGGCGATAGTGAACAACCCCTAACATCTCGCGGACGATCGCCACCCGCCCGGCTCGACGGGTGGCGGTCAAGGCGTGCTCCAGGGCTCGGTCGGTATCGCCACGATCCACAAGTTCGGAGACAGCAAGGAGGTGTCTGGCCACCCCTTCGGCATTCTCCTTCGACAACGTGCGCAACTCACGATGAATGGACCGGTCCGCCAGGTCTGCACTGAGATCGTCAGGAAGTTCCGGCTCGGGCTTTCTCGGCCGAGCAAACTCGCGGCCTGCTCCCGACTCGGACCGGTCACGTGGACGCTGGGGCCCTCTCGACCGCCGTTGCCCACCGCCGGGGCCACCTTGACGGTCACCGCCAACACCGCCGCGCTCGTGGCGGCCAGGCTGAGGAGGGCAATTCACTATGTGGTCCTTACTCGGGGGAGCGTCACAACTGACCTTTGCCCTGATCGGTGCATCGGAGCCACGGCCACGGGCGCTGGGCAACGGGTATCCATCGTCTCCCGACACGACAGTCGGCCGAGAAACAACTTAGGCCCCGACATCCGCAGATGTCGAGGCCTAAGTCGAATGGTTGTCCGGCGGTGTCCTACTCTCCCACACCGTCTCCAGTGCAGTACCATCGGCGCTGAAGGGCTTAGCTTCCGGGTTCGGAATGTGACCGGGCGTTTCCCCTTCGCTATGGCCGCCGAAACTCTATCGAGTTGTTGGGTCGAGTTGACTCCCGACCGTATCTCGGGAACCACACAGTGGACGCGTAGCATCTTTGTTGTTAAGTTATCGGCTTATTAGTACCGGTCAGCTTCACACATTGCTGTGCTTCCACATCCGGCCTATCAACCCAGTAGTCTAGCTGGGAGCCTCTCGGACTAAGTCCATGGAAATCTCATCTTGAAGTGTGCTTCCCGCTTAGATGCTTTCAGCGGTTATCACGTCCGAACGTAGCTAATCAGCGGTGCCCTTGGCAGGACAACTGACACACCAGTGGTTCGTCCATCCCGGTCCTCTCGTACTAGGGACAGGTCTTCTCAAATTTCCTACGCGCGCAGCGGATAGGGACCGAACTGTCTCACGACGTTCTAAACCCAGCTCGCGTACCGCTTTAATGGGCGAACAGCCCAACCCTTGGGACCGACTCCAGCCCCAGGATGCGACGAGCCGACATCGAGGTGCCAAACCATGCCGTCGATATGAGCTCTTGGGCAGGATCAGCCTGTTATCCCCGGGGTACCTTTTATCCGTTGAGCGACGGCGCTTCCACAAGCCACCGTCGGGTCACTAGTCCCGACTTTCGTCTCTGCTTGACATGTCTGTCTCACAGTCAAGCTCCCTTGTGCACTTACACTCGAAACCTGATTGCCAACCAGGCTGAGGGAACCTTTGGGCGCCTCCGTTACTCTTTGGGAGGCAACCGCCCCAGTTAAACTACCCATCAGGCAATGTCCCTGATCCGGATCACGGACCGAGGTTAGATATCCAGAACGACCAGAGTGGTATTTCAACGTTGACTCCACCGACACTGGCGTGTCAGCTTCATAGTCTCCCACCTATCCTACACAAGCCGTACCGAACACCAATACCAAACTATAGTAAAGGTCCCGGGGTCTTTCCGTCCTGCTGCGCGTAACGAGCATCTTTACTCGTAGTGCAATTTCGCCGAGTTCGTGGTTGAGACAGTGGAGAAGTCGTTACGCCATTCGTGCAGGTCGGAACTTACCCGACAAGGAATTTCGCTACCTTAGGATGGTTATAGTTACCACCGCCGTTTACTGGCGCTTAAGTTCGGAGCTTCGCGCTTGCGCGCTAACCCGTCCCCTTAACGTTCCAGCACCGGGCAGGCGTCAGTCCGTATACATCGTTTTTCAACTTCGCACGGACCTGTGTTTTTAGTAAACAGTCGCTTCTCCCTGGTCTCTGCGGCCAGTTGGGCTAGACAGCTAGTGCCTTCACCCTCGTGGCCCCCCTTCTCCCGAAGTTACGGGGGCATTTTGCCGAATTCCTTAACCACGATTCACTCGATCACCTTGGTATACTCTACCTAACCACCTGAGTCGGTTTGGGGTACGGGCGGCTCGAACCTCGCTAGGAAATTTTCTAGGCAGCATAGGATCACCCTGCTTCCCGCATACGCGGTCACTGTCAAGCCTCGGACGTACGGGGCGGATTTGCCTCTCCCCTGTCCTGCGCTCTTAGACGTGGACTACCATCGCCACGCGGAGGCTACCTTCCTGCGTCCTTCCATCGCTTGCCTACTACAACCTTGGGTCGCACGGTCCGCTTCCATGTCACTCCTAAGAGATCGATGCAAGTTTCTGGTGCTTAGCATCAGATGATTCAGCATTGGGCGGTTCTTCGCCGGTTCCGGAATATCAACCGGATGTCCATCGACTACGCCTGTCGGCCTCGCCTTAGGTCCCGACTTACCCAGGGCAGATTAGCTTGACCCTGGAACCCTTGGTTATTCGGTGGACGGGTTTCTCACCCGTCTTTCGCTACTCATGCCTGCATTCTCACTCGTGTGGCATCCACGACTGGATCACTCCGTCGCTTCACTCGCCACACGACGCTCCCCTACCCATCGACACGCTTGGACTCGACCGCATGGGTCGAGCCGGGCAACTGTATCAATGCCATAGCTTCGGTGGTGTGCTTGAGCCCCGCTACATTGTCGGCGCGGAATCACTTGACCAGTGAGCTATTACGCACTCTTTAAAGGGTGGCTGCTTCTAAGCCAACCTCCTGGTTGTCTGGGCAACTCCACATCCTTTCCCACTTAGCACACGCTTAGGGACCTTAGCTGATGATCTGGGCTGTTTCCCTTTCGACTACGAAGCTTATCCCCCGCAGTCTCACTGCCACGCTCTCACTTCCCGGCATTCGGAGTTTGGCTGACGTCAGTAACCTGGTGAGGCCCATCTGCCATCCAGTAGCTCTACCTCCGGAAAGAAACACGTGACGCTGCACCTAAATGCATTTCGGGGAGAACCAGCTATCACGGAGTTTGATTGGCCTTTCACCCCTACCCACAACTCATCCCCTCAGTTTTCAACCTAAGTGGGTTCGGTCCTCCACGCGGTCTTACCCGCGCTTCAACCTGGTCATGGGTAGATCACTCCGCTTCGGGTCTAGACCCAGCGACTCATTCGCCCTCTTCGGACTCGCTTTCGCTACGGCTTCCCCTCACGGGTTAACCTCGCCACTGAGCACTAACTCGCAGGCTCATTCTTCAAAAGGCACGCCGTCACCAAGATTGCTCTCAGCTCCGACGGATTGTAAGCACACGGTTTCAGGATCTATTTCACTCCCCTCCCGGGGTACTTTTCACCTTTCCCTCACGGTACTTGTCCGCTATCGGTCACCAGGGAATATTTAGGCTTAGCAGGTGGTCCTGCCAGATTCGTACGGGATTTCTCGGGCCCCGTACTACTTGGGAACACTCGACAGAGTGCAAGTCATTTCGACTACGGGGGTATCACCCTCTATGCCGGGCCTTTCCAAGCCCTTCGTCTATGACAAGCATTTCTTACTCTGTGCTGTCTCGGTAGAGACAACATCAAGGTCCCACGACCCCGGCCATACAACGTCTACCGACTATCACGCATGACCGGTTTAGCCTCATCCGCTTTCGCTCGCCACTACTCACGGAATCACGGTTGTTTTCTCTTCCTGTGGGTACTGAGATGTTTCACTTCCCCACGTTCCCTCCACTCGCCCTATATATTCAGGCGAGGGTGACTGGAGATGAATCCAGCCGGGTTTCCCCATTCGGAAATCCTCGGATCAATGTCTGGTTATCGACTCCCCGAGGCTTATCGCAGATTCCTACGTCCTTCTTCGGTTCCTGGTGCCAAGGCATCCACCGTGTGCTCTTAAAAACTTAGCTACAAAGATGCTCGCGTCCACTGTGTAGTTCTCAACATACGGGTGGGAATCCTAGAATCCCTCCTGCCTACCACCAGATGGTGGCGGTTCACGAGGTGTCCCAGGCCCAACCACACTCCCTTTCCGGCGAACCGGGTGAGGAGATGTGATCCGAGTACCAACGTTCTGACCCAACGGGCGAACGAGTCCTCAGGACCCAACAACGTGCTAAGCCCACTCCCATCGGGTCACAAGTTCCACGGCCGCCTCTTGCGAAGCGGTCTGTACTAACGTCACTCGAGGTGAAGAAGGCCAAATAATCGATGTTCCACCCGAGCTACCTCCTGTAGACGAATGCCACAGGCAGGCGCCGGCTGCCACTGTGGTGACAGCCAGGTGCTCCTTAGAAAGGAGGTGATCCAGCCGCACCTTCCGGTACGGCTACCTTGTTACGACTTAGTCCCAATTACCGGTCCCACCTTCGACGGCTCCCTCCCACAAGGGGTTGGGCCACCGGCTTCGGGTGTTACCGACTTTCGTGACTTGACGGGCGGTGTGTACAAGGCCCGGGAACGTATTCACCGCAGCGTTGCTGATCTGCGATTACTAGCGACTCCGACTTCATGGGGTCGAGTTGCAGACCCCAATCCGAACTGAGACCAGTTTTTTGGGATTCGCTCCACCTTGCGGTATCGCAGCCCTTTGTACTGGCCATTGTAGCATGCGTGAAGCCCAAGACGTAAGGGGCATGATGATTTGACGTCATCCCCACCTTCCTCCGAGTTGACCCCGGCAGTCTCCTATGAGTCCCCGCCATTACGCGCTGGCAACATAGAACGAGGGTTGCGCTCGTTGCGGGACTTAACCCAACATCTCACGACACGAGCTGACGACAACCATGCACCACCTGTATACCGACCTTGCGGGGCACCCATCTCTGGGTGTTTCCGGTATATGTCAAGCCTTGGTAAGGTTCTTCGCGTTGCATCGAATTAATCCGCATGCTCCGCCGCTTGTGCGGGCCCCCGTCAATTCCTTTGAGTTTTAGCCTTGCGGCCGTACTCCCCAGGCGGGGCGCTTAATGCGTTAGCTGCGGCACGGAACTCGTGGAATGAGTCCCACACCTAGCGCCCAACGTTTACGGCATGGACTACCAGGGTATCTAATCCTGTTCGCTCCCCATGCTTTCGCTTCTCAGCGTCAGTAGTGGCCCAGAGACCTGCCTTCGCCATCGGTGTTCCTCCTGATATCTGCGCATTCCACCGCTACACCAGGAATTCCAGTCTCCCCTACCACACTCTAGTTTGCCCGTACCCACTGCAAGCTCAGGGTTGAGCCCTGAGTTTTCACAGCAGACGCGACAAACCGCCTACAAGCTCTTTACGCCCAATAATTCCGGACAACGCTCGCACCCTACGTATTACCGCGGCTGCTGGCACGTAGTTAGCCGGTGCTTCTTCTGTTCCTACCGTCACTTTCGCTTCTTCGGAACTGAAAGAGGTTTACGACCCGAAGGCCTTCATCCCTCACGCGGCGTCGCTGCATCAGGCTTTCGCCCATTGTGCAATATTCCCCACTGCTGCCTCCCGTAGGAGTCTGGGCCGTGTCTCAGTCCCAGTGTGGCCGGTCACCCTCTCAGGCCGGCTACCCGTCGTCGCCTTGGTGAGCCATTACCTCACCAACTAGCTGATAGGCCGCGAGTCCATCCCAGACCGAAAAACTTTCCACCCAATGTCCATGCGGACCTGGGTCGTATCCAGTATTAGCTTCGGTTTCCCGAAGTTATCCCGGAGTCTGGGGTAGGTTACTCACGTGTTACTCACCCGTTCGCCACTACGAGCCAGGGCAAGCCCTGGCTCGTCGTTCGACTTGCATGTGTTAAGCACGCCGCCAGCGTTCGTCCTGAGCCAGGATCAAACTCTCCGTAGAAAAAATTTCCCTACAAAGGGTTGAAACTAACTTTATCTGACTCCGTCGTTTCCGGGGGGAAAAGACTCGGTCAGCCATACTTTCGCCCGACGCGTTGCGAGCACTCATGTCAGACGACATAAGGGCTACACTCCGCAATCGAGCAACAAACAATTGGCATCGATTTTTAGCACGCTGTTGAGTTCTCAAGAATCGTTCACACACCAAGACAAGCAGCCGTTGTGGCTGTCTGCGTTTGGGGCAACCTCACCAGGCTATCCGGCCTTCAGTCACGGAGTCAAATCTGTGTAACTGTTGCCTACGGGTTCACACTGGCATGGGTGCGCTCAGACCGAGGGACCGACCAGGGCGTCCTTGTGCTTCGCTCTGTCCGTGCCTCCCTGTCGGGCTGGCGGAGATGAACACTAGCGGCTTCACCAGCCGGACACAAATCGGCGCGTTGACTCATCCAAGATGCCCGCGTAGGTGTGTTCGTTGCCTCATCTCAAAATGCCCGCGTGGGTCCACCATCAAGGATGGAGCTCACTTTGGCAGCCAGACGTCAGATCACGAAGGCCCAGGTAGAGCGGTGGGCCACTGCGACGAAGTCTGAGAAGAGCGCCATCCTGGACGCGGTGTGTGAGGTCACCGGGTGGCACCGCGACCATGCCCGTAAGGCGCTGCGGTTGGCGCTAGCCCGGCGCAACGGCGAGCAGCGGCACGTGCAACGCCGGACCCGACCACCTGCCTACACCTACTCGGCGCAGGCTGTGGAGGTCCTGACCTGGTGTTGGGCAGCGTTGGATGGCCCAGCCGGTAAACGCCTCCATCCTGCGTTGCCGCAGTTGCTGGACAACATGGCCGCCCACGGCCACCTGACCGGGATAGACCCACTCGTGCTGGAGCAGGTGCGGGCGATGTCACCAGCGACGATCGACCGCCGGCTTACCGGTGCCCGGGCCGGTCTGATCGCCCGCAAACCGATCAGTCACACCCGCCCCGGGACGATCCTGAAGTCCTCTATCCCGATGAAGACCTGGCACGAATGGAACGACACGGTGCCCGGCTTCGTTCAGATCGACCTCGTCGGTCACGAAGGCGGAGACAACAACGGGGCGTTCTTCTACTCCCTGGACGCCACCGACGTCGCTACCGGGTGGACCGAGACCATCACCGTACGCTCCAAAGGCGAACGGATCGTGGCATCGGCTCTCGAAGAGTTGCAGCTGCGTTTCCCGTTCCACATCAACGGGATCCACTGCGATAACGGCAGCGAGTTCATCAACCACCACCTCGCAAGGTGGACCAACAGCAGAGCCATCACGTTCACCCGCGGCCGCTCCAGTCACAAGAACGACCAAGCCCACATCGAACAAAAGAACTGGACCGTGGTGCGCCGCAACGTGGGCTACTACCGCTACGACACACGCCGCGAACTCGACCTACTCAACCAGCTCTGGCCACTGACCAGCCTCCAAGTGAACCTGTTCCTGCCACAACAAAAACTGGTCTCCAAAGCCCGCACCGGCGCCATCGTCACCAAGAAGCACGACACCGCCACCACCCCCCTGCAACGCCTGCTCAACCACCACGCCAACCGTCTGGACCCCCACGACCACACACGCCTCCACACGCTGCTGACCGACACCGACCTCATCACCCTGCGACACCGCATCGCCGACATCCAAGCCAACCTCACCGAACTCGCCCGCCGACGCGGCACCATCACACCCAAAGCACGCACCCACCACGTCTACCTCAGCCGCCGCAAAGCAACCCCCACCAAGCGGGCAAAACACGATGAGTCAACGAACCACCCCAAGCGGGCATCTTGACATGAGGCAACAGGATCGGCTTCCGCGCCGGCTGGAGGCACGTAGCTCAGCAGCCGCTGGGCCAGAGCGCAGCCAGGTTCTTCCGGCCGCGCCTGAGCAGTGCGACGCGGCCGTGCAGGAAGTCCTCAGCTGTCAATGCAGCCTCGGAGTCGGTCACCCTGGTGTTGTTGATGCTGACCCCACCTTCGGCGATCAGCCGACGTGCGGCGCCTTTGGAGCGTGCTAGCTCTGCCGCAACCAGAGCGTTCTGCACGTTCTCGGTGACGCTGACTCGGGCCGCTGGGAGAGCGGCAGTCGCTTCCAGCCATACCTCGGCAGCCACGGCGGCCGGGTCGCCGTGGCCGAACAGGACCTGGCTTGCTTGGGCGACGTCGGCCGTGGCTGTGCTGCCATGGACCAACGTCGTGACATCAGCCGCCAACGCCTGTTGCGCTAAGCGTCGGTGCGGGGTCTCCTCAGTAGCCGAGCGGAGCCTCTCGATGTCGGCCAGGTCGCGGTCCGTGAAGACCTTGAGAAGTCGGATGACGTCAGCGTCGGCGACGTTGAGCCAGTACTGGTAGAACGCGTAGCTGCTGGTCATGTCCGCCGAGAGCCAGATGGCGTTGCCGGCACTCTTCCCGAGCTTCTCTCCCGACTCATCGGTGAGCAGAGGCGTGGTCAAGGCATGGACGGCCTGGCCTTCGACGCGGTGCACCAAGTCAACTCCCGCCGTGAGGTTGCCCCATTGATCCTGACCGCCGGTCTGCACGGTCACCCCCTCGTTCTGGAAGAGGTGCAGGAAGTCCAGCGCCTGCAGGATCTGGTAGCTGAACTCCGTGTAAGAGATGCCCTCCTTGCTGGCGAGCCGGGCCGCGACCGCGTCCTTGCGGATCATCTGATTGACCCGAAAATGTTTGCCGAAATCGCGCAGGAAGTCGAGTGCGCTGATCGGCTGGGTCCAGTCCAGGTTGTTCACGATGATGGCCGGGTTATCGCCCTCGAAGTCCAGGAACGGACGCACCGAGTCGCGGATACGCGCCACGTTGTCTGCCGTCTCGTCCCAGCTCCGCATAACGCGCTCTGCGGTTGGTCGCGGGTCGCCGATCAGGCCAGTCGACCCGCCTACCAAGCACACCACCCGGTGTCCGGCTCGTTGCAGATGACGCAGCACGATGAGCTGGACCAAGTTGCCGAAGTGCAACGAGGGTGCAGTGGGGTCGAAGCCGCAGTAGATCGAGCGCCGCCCGCTGCCCAGGTGCGCGCGCAACGCCACTTCGTCGGTGGTCTGCGCGACGAGCCCTCGCCACTGCAGGTCATCGATGATCGTGCTCACTCTGAGTCCTCTTCTCCACTGCGGATAGGGTGCCTGTCCAACGGGCACGGTGCCAGGCCCATAGCCTGCCCTACGCCCTCGGCACCGGCGAGTCCGGGAGTCTTCGAACCGCCGGACGGTACGCCGAGACAGTCGTTTCCCCAGCAAGCCAGAACCGCCAGGGGTATGCCTGCCCGTCCCCCCCTGGCCCGCTGACGCCAACCCTGGGACCGCAGAGATAGCCGGATGCGTCCGTCGCAGTGCCCAGCCTCAGCTGCAGGGGCCCATCTCCCTGACACGTGTCGGTCCCGTTATCCCGCAGATCGACGCCGAGGGAGCTGGCCAGCCGGGCGGGACCTCGCGCCAGGTCACGGTGTGGATGCGGACGGGCTCGTCCACGGTCACGACGCGAACGCGCGGCCTCTTCCCCGGCCGTCACCTCACCTGCCCGGATCAGCACCGCAGCAGCCGTACCGACCGGGCCACAGACGACATTCAGGCAGTGGTGCATCCCATAGCTGACGTACACATAGGCAGTCCCCGGCTCCCCGAACATGATCGAAGAGCGCGGAGTCGGCCCCCGAAATGCGTGAGATCCGGGGTCCTCGCCGCCTCCGTAAGCCTCCACTTCGGTGACCCTGATGGTTACCTCGCCGACGATCAGGGTGGAGCCCAGTAACACCGGAGCGACGTCAAGAACAGATCCCGAGAGGCGCTCGCGCTGCATGCTCAGGCTCGGTGGTTCCTCAGTGCTCGACACCGGTCCTCAGCCCACCTGATGTGCGATCGTCACGCAGGCTCCGGGCGCGTTGGAGGAGGCTGCTGAGCCCATTCGGTCATAGCCACGGCAGCCTTGCGCAGCCGGGTGCGCTGCTCACCGACCCGCGCGGGGGCCGTGCCACCGTAGGCATCTCGCGACGCCAGCGACCCCGGCACCGTGATCACGTCGAGCACCTGAGCCGTGAGGTGCTCGCTGATCTGGGCCAAGTCACTCTCCCGCAGGTCTTCCAACCCGATTCCCCGCGACTCACACGTCTGGACGCACTGACCCGCCACTTCGTGCGCTTCGCGAAACGGAACACCTTGTCGGACCAACCATTCAGCGACGTCAGTCGCCAGCGAGAATCCCTCTGGAGCCAAGGCCTGCATCCGCTGCGTATCGAACCTAAGCGTCGAGATCATCCCGGCCACGGCCGGTAGAAGCAACCGGAGCGAGTCGATCGCGTCGAAGACCGGCTCCTTGTCCTCCTGCAGATCGCGGTTGTAGGCCAACGGCAGGCCCTTCAAGGTGGACAGCAGACCGGTGAGGTCTCCGATCATTCGGCCGGCCTTGCCTCGAGCCAGTTCGGCCACGTCGGGATTCTTCTTCTGGGGCATGATGCTGGAGCCGGTCGAGTACGAGTCGTCGAGCCGGACGAAGGCGAACTCAGCGGTCGCCCACAGGATGATCTCTTCGCTGATCCGAGAGAGGTTGACCGCCAGCATCGCAGCGATGAAGGCAAACTCTGCCGCGAAATCCCGACTCGCGGTCGCATCGATGGAGTTCTCCATCGGGCCACGCATGCCGAGGTCATGGGCAATGGCGGCCGGATCCAGACCGAGTGAGGAACCCGCCAAGGCGCCGCCGCCGTAGGGGGAGTATGCGGTGCGCTTGTCCCAGTCCTGCAGTCGCTGAACGTCACGGAGCAACGCCCAGCCGTGTGCCTGGAGGTGGTGGGCCAACAACACCGGTTGGGCGTGCTGGAGGTGGGTGCGCCCTGGCATGGCGACGTCCGCGTGTGTCGTTGACTGCTCGACCAGAGCCCCGATGACCTCCAGGACCTCACTGGCGAGCACGCGTGCTTCATCGCGTAGGTACATCCGAAACTGGGTCGCGACCTGATCGTTGCGAGAACGACCTGCGCGCAGCCTGCCGCCGATTTCCGGCCCGATCCGCTCGATCAGGCCGCGTTCCAAGGCGGTGTGCACATCCTCGTCGTCCTGCGCCGGGACGAAGGCTCCGCTGCTGACATCGGCCAACAGGTCGCGTAGACCGGTCAGCATCGAGGTGAGATGTTCCTCACTCAACAGCCCGGCGCTGTGCAAGACCCGGGCATGGGCTCGTGAGCCGGCAATATCGTATGGCGCAAGCCGCCAGTCAAAGTGCGTGCTTTTGCTCAGGGCGGCCAAGGCCCCACTCGGACCACCGGCGAACCGGCCGCCCCACAGCCGCGTCGTCACGACCCCGCCCGCAGGTCACGCGCCGCAGCCATCTTCGCGGGCAAGGCCCACAGCTCGATGAAACCCTTGGCCATCGACTGGTCGAACGTGTCCTGCTCGTCGTAGGTCGCCAAGCCGTAGTCGTACAATCCAACCGGTGATCGGCGGCCGGTGACGACGGCGCGGCCGCCTTGCAGGGTCATCCGGATCTCCCCGGAGACGTGCTCTTGGGAGGCGTCGATGAAGCCGCGTAGCGCCTTGTGCAATGGTGAGAACCAGAGACCGTCGTAGGTCAACTCGGTCCACCGCTGCCCGACGGTGCGTTTGAACCGGGCCAGTTCGCGTTCTAGCGTCACGTTCTCCAGCTCACGGTGGGCCGCGATCAGCGCCATCGCGCCGGGTGCTTCATACACCTCGCGGCTCTTGATACCGACCAACCGGTCTTCCACCAGGTCAAGGCGGCCGACCCCGACCGCACCGGCTCGGGCATTCAACTGCTCGATCGCCTGGAGCATCGTGACACTCTGTCCATCGATCGCGACCGGTGCGCCACGCTCGAAGGTCACCGTGACCTCATCGGGTTCGTGTGCCGCAGCGGGGTCGCTGGTGTAGGAGTAGATGTCCTCGATCGGTGCGTTCCAGATGTCTTCCAGGAAGCCGGTCTCGACCGCACGCCCCCAGACGTTCTGGTCGATGGAATAGGGGTTGTTCTTCGTGGTCTCGATCGGAAGGTCGTTGGCCTGCGCAAAGTCGATGGCCTTGTCCCGCGTGAGCGCGAGATCGCGCACCGGCGCCACGCAGCTCAGATCGGGGGCAACAGAGGCGATGCCTGCCTCGAACCGCACCTGGTCGTTGCCTTTGCCGGTGCAGCCGTGGGAGACGGTGGTCGCGCCGAACTGGCGGGCGGCATGCACCAGGTGCTTCACGATGACCGGTCGCGACAGCGCCGAGACCAACGGGTAGGAGTCCATATAGAGCGCGTTCGCCTTCAATGCCGGAAGACAGTACTCGCCGGCAAACTCCTCACGAGCATCGGCAATGTATGCCTCGACCGCCCCACAGTGGAGCGCTCGCTCCCGGATCACCTCGAGGTCTTCGCCGTCCTGGCCGACGTCCACAGCGACGGCCACAACTTCCGCGCCAGTGGCTTCGGCGATCCACCCGATAGCGACAGAGGTGTCCAGCCCTCCGGAGTAGGCCAGAACGATCCGGTTGGTCATCAGTGTGTGCTCCTCAGCAGTTCGGGCGTTTCGGGTAGATGGGTCGGCGTGGGTCAGAACGACCTGAACCGGGTGTACGTAATGGGCGCCTTTAGTGCTGCACCGGTGATCGCTCGACGCCGGCAAGCTCCAGGAAACGGGTGGCAGTCATCGAGCCGTCGCCCACAGTGATCACCAAGATGGTGTCATCACCGGCGATCGTGCCCAGCACGTCATGGTCGTCATGGCGGTCAATCGCCGAGGCAAGATATTGAGCAGCGCCGGGTGGAGTTCTGAGGACAACCTGGTTGCCACTGCTGCTAGCGCTGACCAGCAACTCCTCACACAGTCGGGCCAGCCGGGTGGAGACCTCGGCACTACCCTGCGCAGGACGTGGCGTGGTGTCCCCACCGAGCCCAGGCACGGCATACACCAAACCCGTTCCAGGACTGGGCCGAACCTTGACGGCGCCGATCTCCAGCAAGTCACGAGACAACGTCGCCTGCGTGACGATGATCCCGTCGTGCTCCAACAACATCAGCAGATCTGCCTGGGAGGAGATGCTGTGCCGCTCCAGCAGATCAGAGATCCTTTGATGGCGAGCGGCTCGCGTAGTCGGTATGGCCGCAGTGCCCGGTTCCGAGGGAGGCAGCGACGTCATACTGACACCGCCGCTGAACGCCTCCGTAACCACACCGTGAAATTATACGCATGACTGTATGAGTATTCACAGTTCGCTCCATGCGACCGCTGGTCACCCCAGCGGGTCGTCGCTTCCCCACGGAAGCAGCGAGATGGTGCGCGCTCGATCGGCAAGGCCTTCAGCGGACTTGGCCCGGAGTTGGCTGAGGTCATCGGTACCAGCCCGCACCATCTTGCCCGAGAATCCGTCGAGCTCACCGTTGGCCAATGCCAACGCTAGGTCGGTGACGGCCCGTGGCTCGGTCCACTCCGTCCTGCCCTGGTGCACATCCATAGACTGCGTCATATCCGTTTTGATCACGCCTGGCGCCAGGTCGAAGGCGAGAAGCCCATACTCTGCCCCAGCCGAAGCCGTGCCGCCGGTGATCCTCGCCAGAGCCGACTTGGATGCCGTGTATGCCGTGAGGCTGGGATCGGGTCGTGCGGCAGCCCCTGAGTTCAGGTTGATAATCCTCCCCTGGCCCTGCTCGATCATGATCGGTGCGACGGCTCGGGTCATCAGGAAGGGTCCCTTGACGTTGGTCACCATGACGTTCCACCACTGCTGCGGGTCGGCCTCCCAAATCGGCACTTCAGCCTCGATTGAGCCGGCGCAGTTGACCAGGAGATCGATGCTGGGACGTTGCTGACGCAGTTGCGCGATCGTTCGATCGACATCGGTGTCCCTGCTCACATCCAGGGACACCGTGGTGAAGTCACCGCCGCTGGTCTGGAGCTCGCTAGCGATATCCCGCAGACTCTCCGAGCTGCGAGCACAGACCACAACATGCCACCCCGCCCCGGCGAGGGCGTGAACGATGTGAGCACCAATCCCCCGTGACCCACCGGTCACGACGGCTGTGCGCTGGCTAGCCACGCTGACTCACCCCGTGATCAGCAGCTGCCCGAGCCAGCGCAGCGTCCCGGGCGGTATTGACCTCTTCCGTGCGCAAGGTGCGGTCTGCGGCCCGGAAGGTCAGCCGGAAGGCCAGTGACTTCTGTGCGGCTTCGATCTGCTCTCCTTGGTAGACATCAAACAGCTCGATCGACTCGAGCGTTGACCCGGCACCTTCCCGTAGCGAAGACAACACGGCCGCATTCGGCACTGCGCGATCGGCCGTCACTGCCACATCGGAGGTGGCAACCGGATGGGTAGATATCGGCTGCACCAGTATACGGCTGGACGTCGCCGCGTTCAGCACGTCCAGGTCAAGCTCTGCCGCGACGGTGCGTGGCGGCAGACCGAGAGCCGAGATGACTTGGGGGTGCAGCTCCCCCGCCCAGCCGAACACCCGCCTCCCCGTGTCAGCGCCGCCATCTGGCTCGCGGTCGGCGCCGGCCGCGGCGCCCGCGCCTGCGCCGTGAGGGGCGCCTCCGTCAGGCACGGTGAGTCGGACGCATCGCCCCGGGTGCCACGGCATCCGGACGTCGGTCACTATCTCAACATCGCGGCAGCCGGCTACCTCAGCCACCGACCGTGCCCAGGCAACCACATCGCTGGCCACGACCTGGCGCCCCTCGCCCCACCAACCGGGGCGCTCAACGTTTCCGGCGGCGATCATGGCGCTGTGCCACGTCTGCATGGGGACGGCCGACCGGATCCGGTCCAGTACCTCGACCTCGGGAAGCTGCGCCCCGGCCGGCACCGGAGCGGGGTGGCTCGAGGCCGCGGTCACCGTGTCGATCTCGAACAAGGCGGTATCCCTGGAACCACGAGAGACGTTGCGACGCAGCGCTTCCGGTAATGTCTGCAGGAGCTCGGTGCGCATCAACGGTGCTTCCTCGGACAGCGGGTTGGCTAGAGCGACCGCCGTGCGGCGTGGATCGTCAGCGCCCAGGCCGAACTCGTCGAACCGCTGTGCACCGACGAAGGGATACGTCAGCACTTCGTTGAGACCCTGGCCAGCCAAGGCACGCGAAACGCTGCGACGCAGTCGCTGGTGCTGCGTCAGTCCGCTGCCCCCCGTGGTTCTGGGCAGGGTAGATGGAATGTGGTCGTATCCCACGATCCGAGCGACTTCCTCGACCAGGGCCGGGGGGTCGATCAGATCTGGGCGCCACGACGCGGGGATCACCTCGACCTTGCCTGTGCCCAATGCGGTGACCTGACAACCGATGTCCTGCAAGACCTCGATCACCCGGTCGGGGCCATAGGCATACCCGACGTAGGCGCTGGGCAGAGCCAGGTCGAGCGTGATCGGCGTCATGGCTTCGCGCTGGTCGACGTCGGTCATCTCCGGCTCGCAGGTGCCACCGCCCCACCGCACCAGGAGGTCTGCCGCCATCTGAGCCGCGACCGCACACAGAGCAGGGTCCACCCCGCGCTCAAAGCGCTTGGCAGCTTCGCTGGGCAGGCGATGCCGACGAGCGGTGCGTCCAACACCGCGGGCCTCGAAGTTCGCCGACTCGATCAGCACATCGGTCGTGGTGCTGCCGACCTCACTCGATTCGCCCCCCATCACTCCGGCCAGGGCCAGGACCGAGTCGGCACCTGTGCCGTGGGTGATCAGCAGATCTTCGGTATGAAGGGTGCGTTCGACATCATCCAGCGTCACCAAGGCCTCTCCAGGTCGGGCACGACGGACGACGATCGGTTCCTGCAGTGTCGCAAGGTCGAAGGTGTGCAGGGGCTGCCCCAGCGTCAACATGACGTAGTTGCTGACGTCGACGGCCAGCGAGATCGGTCGCATACCCGCGCTGGTGAGTCGTTGAGCCATCCACGGCGGCGTCGTGGCGCTGACGTCCACGCCGCGCACCACCCGAGCCACATAGCGAGCGCATCCAGGCACACCGCGAATCGGTGCGTCATCCCTCAGCTGCACGTCGAAACCCCCGGGGACAACGGCGTCAACGGCCATCGAGGCGGGATCTTTGAAGCGGGCACCAGTGGCATGGGAGTATTCGCGGGCGATTCCGCGCATCGAGAAGCAGTATCCGCGGTCGGGCGTGACGTTGACTTCGAGAATCTCCTCGTCGAGCCCGAATGCCGCGATCAGGTCATCGCCCGGTGACATGTGCTGGGCGACCTCGGCCCCGAAATAGTCGCTCAACACGATGATGCCATCGGCCTCGGCACCGAGACCGAGTTCCTGGGCTGAGCAGATCATTCCGGCGCTGAGGTGCCCATAGGTCTTGCGTGCAGTGATCGTTGTCGGCATCCCGGCACCGGGAAGTGTCCCTCCAGGCAAGATCACGGCCACCAGGTCGCCGATCGCGAAGTTATGCGCTCCGCAGACGATGCCTTGAGGCGTGCCGTCGGTGAGCCATTGACCGTGAGACCCGACATCGACCTGGCACCAGTGGATGACCTTGCCGTTCTTCTGCGGCTCGGCAGTCATCTCCAGCACCCGGCCGACGACCAGCGGGCCGGTGACATCGCCGCCGGTCAGTCCCTCCTCTTCGAGCCCGACGCTGACCAGATCGGCTGCTACCTGCTCGCCGGTGACTCCATCTGGCAGCTCCACATACTCGCCCAGCCAGTGCATACCGACCAGCATTAGACCTCCCACCCGAACTGTGCACCGAAGCGCACGTCACCCTCGATCATCTCGCGCATGTCAGCGACGGCGTGCCTGATCATCAACGACCGCTCCACTCCCATTCCGAAGGCGAAGCCTCGATAGCGCGCAGGGTCGATCCCGGTCGCGCGCAACACATTCTGATGCACCATGCCGCAGCCACCCCACTCGATCCACCCGGTCCCGCCACAGGTACGGCATACCGAGTCTTCCCCGTGGCAGACGAAACAGCGGACGTCCATCTCGGCGCTGGGCTCGGTGAAGGGGAAGTATGCCGGCCGCAACCGGCTGGTGATGCCGTCCCCGAACAGTGCCTGCGCCAGCCGGTCCAGCGTTCCCTTGAGATGTGCCATCGTCAGGTGCTCATCGATCGCGATGCCTTCGAGCTGGTGGAACACGGGTGTATGTGTCGCGTCCAGCTCGTCCGTGCGGAACGTCTTACCAGGGGCGGCGACGTACAGCGGGACTCCACGCTCCAACAGCGACCGCGCCTGCACCGGAGAGGTATGCGTGCGCAACACCAGTCCGCCATCGGCGGGCTCGACGAAGAACGTATCTTGCATCTGCCGAGCGGGATGGTCGACATCGAAGTTGAGCGCGTCGAAGTTGAACCACTCGGCCTCAACGGCCGGACCATCAACGATGTCGTAACCCATCCCGACCATGACGTCAGCCATCCGCTCGGCCATCAGCGTCAACGGGTGGCGCCGACCGAGCGGTCGCCCGGCGGCGGGGGCCGTCAGGTCGATGGCCTCTTCGACCAAGATCCGCTCATCGCGCTCGGCTTCGAGCTGCGCGGTACGGGCCGCGACCGCGGCGCCGACTGCACCGCGTGCCTTGCCGACCAACTTCCCGACGCGAGCCTTGTCCGCCGGCGACAGTTCGCCGATAGACCGATTAGCCAGTGCCAGCCGCGACTTCTCACCGGTATGTTGCAAACGCGCCGACTTGAGTTCGTCCAGGTCCGCGGACGCGGCTATTGCCTCGGTGGCCAGATCCACCCACGACTGCACTTGAGCCTCATCAGGTGGGTGGGTGGGTGCCTCGGCGGACTCGAGATGATCGGACACACCGCAGAGTCTAGGCAGATGTCGGCCACCGATCCCCCGCCTGGGCAAGGTTATGCGTTCGAATCGGGGGAAATCGCAGCGGTAGGTAGCGCATAACCTTGCCCAGGCGGAGGGGTCAGCCGGTATGCCGGGTGGCAGCCGAGGCGTGCAGACAGACGGTCGCGGCCATGGCGAGGTTGAGCGACTCGGCCGAACCGACAATGGGCACCGCCACGATGTCGTCGCTGGCCTGGCGAATCTCCGCCGGCAGGCCCCGTGCTTCGTTGCCGAACAACCATGCATGTGGCCCGGCGAGGTCGGCATCCGGCAACGACGTCTGCCCGGCGGCGTCGGCTGCAAAGACGCGCACACCTGCGACACGACACGCCGCGATCACGTCATCGATCCCCGAACCGAGGCTCATCGGCAGGTGGAAGATGGAACCGGCAGTCGACCGGATGACCTTAGGATGGTGCAGATCCACGCTGGCATCGGTCAACACGACAGCGCGGGCCCCGAAGGCGTCTGCGGCCCGGATCACGGTGCCGGCGTTGCCGGGGTCGCGGACTTCGTTGAGCACGGCGATGAATCCCTCGCCGATGTCAGCCAGGACCTGCTGCAGCGGGACGTCAATGAAGCGCGCCACTGCGATCACCCCTTGCGGGTGCTGCGTGTCGGCCATCACGGCCAAGACGTGGTCAGCGCACTCATAGACCCGACCGCCCGCCGACCGCGCGCCAGCCACGAACTCTGGATAACGCTTGGACGCGTCCGCGGTCACATACAGGTCCACCAGGTGAGCGCCGGCATACCGGACGAGCTCGGCGACTGCGTGTGGCCCCTCGACCATGAACAGGCCTCGGCGTCCACGCACAGCACGACGACCCAGCGCCGCCACAGCCTTCACCCGCTCGCTGCGAGGATTCGTCAGCAGCGCGTCACGGTCAGACATGTGGGCAGACGCCGGGTCGCGGCCGGGTGGAGTCAATCAGGCTGCGTCGCTGGCCTTGGGGTTTTGGCTCGGGACGTTGGCCCGGGCCACCTCCACCAGCGCGGCGAAAGCAGCTTCGTCGTTCACCGCCATCTCGGCGAGCATGCGGCGGTCGACCTCGATCTCGGCCGCCTTCAGGCCCTGGATGAAGCGGTTGTAGGTCATGCCGTGGGCACGGGCGCCCGCGTTGATCCGCTGGATCCACAGGCGGCGGAAGTCACCCTTGCGCTTGCGCCGGTCACGATAGCTGTACACCAGCGAGTGGGTGACCTGCTCCTTCGCCTTGCGATAGAGACGCGACCGTTGGCCCCGGTATCCACTCGCCCGTTCCAGAACAACCCGACGTTTCTTATGGGCGTTGACCGCCCGCTTCACGCGTGCCACGTGAGAACTCCTTGCTTGCAGTGATACTTGAAAAATGGGTGACTTGACTGCGCCTGGTGGCGCCGAACGCCTAGCGGCCGAGTAGCTTCTTGGCCTTCTTCACGTCGGAGTCTGCAACCGGAACGTCGTTGACAAGGCGGCGTGCAGCCGCCGATGAGCGCTCCTGAAACTTGTGGACGTGACGCGCGCGCTGACGCATGATTTTGCCCGAACCGGTCACCCGGAAGCGCTTCTTGGCGCCGCTGTGGGTCTTCATCTTTGGCATGTGCCTGATCTCCTTGTAACTGAGGCACCAGGGCAAGCCTGTAGTGCCGGATGTGTGCCCACCGTGGTCAGTGCCTCGGCGAGCCCTACGTCGAGTTGCTAGCCGGCCGAGGCCTGCCCGCTGGTATCTGTGCTGGTCTCCGCGGTCGCTTTGCTGTCGGATTCCGCCCGACCGGCGTCCCGCTTCTTCTCGTTGCGGACGGCGGTCTTCTTCTTTGCCGGCCCCAGGACCATGACCATATTGCGCCCGTCCTGCTTAGGTGCACTCTCCACGAAGCCCAGCTCGGCAACGTCCTCGGCGAGGCGCTGCAGCAGTCGAAAGCCCAACTCAGGCCGCGACTGCTCACGGCCTCGGAACATGATGGTGACTTTGACCTTGTCGCCGCCAGACAGGAAACGCACCACGTGGCCCTTCTTGGTGCCATAGTCGTGGGAGTCGATCTTCGGCCTGAGCTTGATCTCCTTGATCACGGTGTTGACCTGGTTCTTCCGCGACTCCCGGGCCTTCATGGCAGCCTCATACTTGAACTTGCCGTAATCCATGAGCTTGGCCACGGGCGGACGAGCCATCGGTGCAACCTCGACCAGATCGAGGTCTGCTTCGGCGGCCAGTCGCAGCGCATCCTCGACGCGTACGATTCCGACCTGCTCGCCATTGGGTCCAACGAGACGCACTTCCGGGACTCGGATGCGGTCGTTGATGCGGGTTTCGCTGATGTCGTTGCTCCTTCGTTGCTTCAGTTTCGGCACCGCGTGGCACGAAGAAGGCTCCTCGCACTGATGCAGGGGAGCCTGGAGATTCCGGGTGCGGCTTCGGCGTTGGCCGCTGGATCTGGCCTGCCATGTCGCGCACCGTTGACCCTGCATCCTTGCGCGGACGTGGGTGGAAGCTCGGCTGGCTTCTCTTGCACCGTATGCAGCGTGTTGCGCCTGCACACGCGGTTTGACCCAAGCGTAACAGCGGATGCCCCAGCCGCGAACATGCTGCAGGTCACGACGCAGATCGGGTCAGCCCGATTTCCTGATGCGGAACCGGATCGCGTCAATTCGGGCGCGTGTCTCACCGTCCGTCGCGATCCGCTCGGCGAGCGAGTGGACAGTGCTCTGCACCTGCTCGGCGTCGAGTCCCGGCAAGAGGGCCAACGTCACGATCAACTCGCCAGATGGACCGAGCGTCAGCTCCCGGCCAGTGATCGAGGACTCCCCCGAGCGGGCCGCGTCGATGGTCGCGCGCACCTGCGGGTCGAGGTGCGCGGGCTGCCACACTCGATCCATCGCCAGCGCCCACACCATCGAGCTCCGTAGCGTGACCGGGGACGTGGACCCGACGTCGAGCACGATCACGTCACAGCGTTCTTGAACCGCTGCCAGCGCCGCGCGTTGCGCGCTGACCGGCACAGGTCGTGCGCTCGCGTCCCAGGCGCTCATCGACCTCGTACTGCTGAAGGCCAGCAGTGCCTTCCTACCGTCCGGGGCGCTGATGGTCACTGAGGCCATGTCACTGCTGGCCCCCTGACCAGGGACCGCCATAATGGGCACGATGACCCGAGCCTGTGCGACGGCGGCTACCAGGCCCTCCTCATCGCTGGGCTCATCGAGGGCAGCCGAGAGCCTCGGATCAATGACTCCTTCGTCGGCACCGAAACCGGTGCCGACCAGGGTGCGGCCCTTCCACGGCACTCCCGCCGTATCCGTGCCCGCAGTGGGATCGTGGTCGGCGAAACGTTCGCTCACGGCGACTCCTCCTCGGCGAGCACGGCAGTGGCCTGCTCGAGCGTGAACGTGCCGTGATGCAGCGCCGACCCCAGGACGACACCGCGCAAGCCCCGAGATACGAGTGTGCGCAGTGCCCGTACGTCCGCCAGGCTCGCTACACCGCCTGAGACGATCACGCCAGCATCTGGCAACTGCGAGCCGATCAGCTCGGTCATCCGGGTGAACATCTCCAGGTCGATTCCCCGTCGAGAACCATCCCGAGAGGCGTCGGCTACCAACACGTGGGCGGGACCCACCGAGGCCAGCATGTCGATAACCTCCGGTGCGCCACCGATCGAGACGTCGCTGCCTCGAGCGACGACCTGGTCCCCTCCGGCTGCGCCATGACCCTGGCGTACATCGACACCCACCACAATTCGCCCACCGTGCTCATCCACCAAAGACCGCACCAGATCCGGGGCGAGCAAGGCGCTGCTGGCCAGATTGATCCGAGCAGCCCCGGTGGCCAAGCTCCGGCGAGCGCTTTCGGGGGTGTCGATGCCGCCGGACAGCTGCACCGGCACGGCCAGCTCATCGATCAACCGCCTCAACAACGCGGCGTTCTGCCCGCGCCGACATGCTGCGTCCAGATCGACCAGGTGCACCATCTGTGCTCCAGCGGCAACCCACCCCCGTGCTATCACCCGTGGGTCATCACAGGCTCCCCTGGGGGCTTGCGCGGCCCTCCCCCCTGCGACATCGACCGCGGGCAAGAGGATCACGGCCCGAACCCCAGCTCACGACGCAGCGCGACCGTATGCTTCACCGAGTCCTCAAAGTACCCGATCTCTCGCGCTGCGGGGTCATGCAGATGAACCCGCGGCCAACCTTCAACAACCCTCGGATCGAGCAACACTTCGGCGCCCGGCAAGTCTAGGAGGCTCACGACACCGGCCAGCAAGTGGCCCGGTGGGAGGTGCCGCTGGGCCAACATGCCCACCAGATCGCTGCGGTTGCCACCGCCGGCAGCGCTGAGCACCTGCGTCGGCGTTGCTGCGGGCACACCGGGTGGTCGCAGCACTCCTCGAGCGGGCTCCCACACCACCCAACGCACCCGCCGTGGCCAGCCGCTCGCCTGCACGGTAATAACGGCGCGCTCATCGATCACCCAGAAGCCGATGGCCGGCGCCAGGCGAGCCGGAGCGGAGCGCGCCGCGCACAGGGTGGCGGCGTCGTCATACGGAGATCCGATGGCCGAGCGACCCCGGGGTACCACGACAGTGCGCAGTCCGATCCGGGTCACCAGCACCGGCACCACGGACGTGGCTGCCCAGGCGTTCACGGAGTTCAGTCGACCGTTGCTGAGCCACAACCCAATCGGATCGCTGGCCATCGGCGCGGCACGATGAGGTCGGGATGTCACGGCGCAAGTGTATGAAGAACGCCGCCGTGCTCCGCGCCGATCATTGACTCGGCGAGCCGGGGCGGCGCGGGGGCCGGCGTGGTGGGGTCGCGACGCCCGGTGAGTCGCGCCGGGTTCTGCTGCGGGGCGTTGAGTTCGCCGGTCGGCCCGAGCGTGATCCCACCGCCTTCGAGCGGCGTGCCGGTTCGGGCCCACCGGCCCTGCTGTCTACCCGGGGTGTGCGCCACGAAGAACCGATGCTGGTGCCTCCATAGAACACCCGCTCGACGACCATCCGGGCCCGCCGCGCCTTACCGCGCCACTCAGCCGCGATCGCGCCGCCTTGGCCCGGAGCTCGACGCAAGACCAGCGATATGCCCTCAGCATCTCGGTGGTCGCTGGGGACCGAGTCGACCGGCCGGCCCCTCCACAGCACGCCAGCGTCTCGCATCTGCGAGGCGAATCGCCATGCCGTTCGCAACGCTCTAGCGTCCGAGGCAGTCAGGAAACCGGCGTCGACAGCTGCTTCCAAGCCACCCAGGGTGCTCGTGGTGGCTAGAGCTGGTGTGGAGTAGGCATGCTGCAGCTGGAGCATCTGGACGACCCATTCGACATCGCTGAGCCCGCCCAGCCCCAACTTGAAGTGGGTGCGCGGGTCGGCTCCCCGGGGGAGTCGCTCAGCCTCCATCCGTGCCTTGAGCTTCCGGATCTCCCGCAGCTCAGCCGCTGGCAGACCCGCCTTCGGCCAGCGCAACGGGTTGATCAGCTCGATGAACGCCTGCGCCAATGGTCCATCCCCGGCCACCACACGTGCGCGCAGCAACGCCTGTGCCTCCCAGCCGGCCGACCACCGTTGGTAGTAGGTGGTGAAGGATTCCAGACTGCGCACCAACGGCCCCTGCCGGCCCTCCGGCCGAAGCCCGGCGTCGAGCTCCATCGTCGGGTCGGGTCCGTGCCCGGCGAGGCCCTTGCGAAGTGAGCCGATGACGTCCGCGGCGATCTGACCAGGGGAGGCCTCACTCTGGTCGCTCCTCGCCGCGTCCTGCTCCCGGGGCCGATAGCAGTACATGACGTCCGCGTCGCTGGCGTAGCCTACTTCGCGACCTCCGAGACGGCCCATCCCGATGATGAGCAGGTCGATGTTTTCTGAGCCTGGGACCGCGCGCCGCGAGACCTGCAGTGCCGCTGCCAGGTAGGAGTCGGTCAGGTCGCTCAGCGCTGTTCGGATTGCCATGTCGTCGCTGACGTCGCCGACCAGGTCGGCAATCACGATCCTGATGAGTTCTTTGGCACGGACGGCCCGCACTGCCTGGTATGCCTCAGCCGGATCGTCGTGGCGGTGCGCGGCAGCGTCAAATCTGGCGGTCAGCTGATCCTGAGACAGCGGCTTCAAACCCTCGGCGTCGCCAAGCAGCGCAACCGACTCCGGTGATCGGATGAGCAGGTCCACGGCATACCTGCTGCTCGCCAGGATCCGGGCCAGACGTTGGGCCGCGCTGCCCTCGTCACGCAACATCGCTAGATACCAATGGGTGGTCCCCAGGCGTTCGCTGATCTGCCGAAACGCGAGCAGTCCGGCGTCCGGGTCAGCGCCCTCGGCAAACCAGCTCAACATGACCGGAAGCAGCGTGCGCTGGATCGTTGCCCGCCTGCTGACACCATCGGTCAACGCCTCCAGGTGGCGCATCGCGCCGGCTGGGTCGCGGTAGCCCAGGGCAGAGAGTCGGTCTCGGGCGGCCGCGGGCGATAACCGAAGGTTGTCCGAGCTCAGCTTCGCCACCGCGCTCAGCAGCGGCCGGTAGAACAACCGTTCGTGCAACCGTCGCACTTCGCGCTGTTCGGCCCGCCAGCGTTGGACGATGCACCGCTCAGCCTCACGGCGCTCCCCCAGGGACCTCCCCAACCGGCGCAGCGCCGGCTCCGCTGACGGCATGATGTGGCTGCGGCGCATCTTGTGCAGTTGGATGCGGTGCTCCAGGGATCGCAGCAACCGGTATGCGCGGTCCAGCTCGGCGGCATCGTCACGACCGACGTACCCGCCGTCACGCAGGGTGCGCAGCGCCTCCAGCGTGCTGCCGGAGCGCAGCTGGGGGTCCGCCCGTCCGTGCACCATCTGGAGCAGCTGAACGCTGAACTCGATGTCCCGCAACCCGCCGGGTCCGAGTTTGAGCTGACGATCCGCGTTGGCGGTGGGCACGTTCTGCTCGACTCGGCGACGCATCGCTTGCACATCATCGACGAAGCCCTCCCGGCTGCCCGCTTCCCACACCAGAGGGCGGACGATGTCGAGCCACTGCTGACCTACGTCCTCGTCTCCGGCGATGACGCGTGCTTTCAGCAAAGCCTGGAACTCCCAACTCTTGGCCCACCGGGTGTAGTACTCCCGGTGCGAGGCGAGCGACCGAATCAGCGGGCCGTTCTTGCCTTCGGGGCGCAGCGCCGGGTCGATCGGCCACAACGAGCCTTCAGGGGTCGCTTCTCCACAGATCCGCATGACCGCGCTGGCGAGCGCAGTTGCCACCTTGAGCGCGGCCTCCTCCTCGACCCCCTCGGCTGGAGCCGCCAGGAAGATGACGTCCACGTCGGAGATGTAGTTCAGCTCGCGACCGCCGCATTTGCCCATCGCTATGACAGTGACCCGAACCGTGTCGCTCTGCTGGATCCGCTGCTGCGCCAGCAGCAACGCAGCCTGGACAGCGCCCGCTGCCAGATCGGCCAAGGCCGCTGCCACCTGCGGCAAGATCTCCTGTGCGTCCGGCGCGCTCAGGTCTGCGGCAGCGATGCGGATGAGCTCTCGCCGGTACGCCACGCGCAAGGCTTCGGCACCGGATCGGCCGCTGAGGCCGCGTACGGCATTCACGACGGCCTCCGGGTTACTGGGCTCGGCCTGCATCGCTGCGGCCACATGCTCGGGGTGTTTGACGAGGTCATCAGCCATCGCCGATGAGGCACCGATGACCCGCAGCACACGATCCCGGCCCGGGCCGGCCTCACTCATGCATGCTGCGACCTCCTCGCTCTCCTGGACGATTCGAACGAGGGCCAGGGCGGCCTCATCAGGGTCGGCAACCGCCCCCAGATCCGCCACGAGCCGGTAGACGTCGAAATCGGGGCCGAGCCGATCGGCTATCTCGGCGATGACACCGCCCGAGGTCGCGGTGTTGACGAAGCCGGCCCGCGCCAGATCGGCCGACGGGATGTCAGCGCTCTGCCTCACAGCCGCTCCAGGTACCGATCCAGCTCGAAAGTGGTGACCTGCGACCGGTAGTCGGACCACTCTTGCCACTTGTTGCGCAAGAAGAAGTCGAAGACCTGCTCCCCCAGCACCTCGACCAGCAGTTCGCTTTCCTCCATGATCGCGACCGCTTCGCCGAGCGATTGCGGCAACGGGTCGATGCCCATCGCACGGCGTTCACCGTCGGTCAGACTCCACACGTCATCCTCGGCCTCATCGGGCAGTTCGTAGTCCTCGCGGATGCCCTTGAGCCCCGCTGCCAGCACGACGGCATAGGTCAGGTATGGGTTGCAGGCCGAGTCGATCGAGCGGATCTCGACCCGTCGGGAGTGGCCCTTGCCAATCGAGTACATCGGCACCCGCACCAGCGCGCTGCGGTTGTTGTGGCCCCAGCAGACGTACGCCGGGGCTTCGCCACCGCCCCATATCCGCTTGTAGGAGTTGACCCACTGGTTGGTGACCGCGCAGATCTCGCGGGCGTGCCTGAGGATGCCGGCGGTGAACCGACGCCCGGTGAGCGAGAGTTCGTAGTCGGCTGACGGCTCGTAGAAGGCGTTGTTGTCGCCCTCGAACAACGAGATGTGCGTGTGCATGCCAGAGCCCGGATGCTCGACGAGCGGTTTGGGCATGAAGCTGGCGAGCGCGCCGTTCTGCAGCGCGACCTCGCGCACCACCGCACGGAAGGTCATGATGTTGTCCGCCATCGACAGTCCGTCGGCGTAACGCAGGTCGATCTCGTTCTGACCCGGGCCGCCCTCGTGATGGCTGAACTCCACCGAGATGCCCATCTGTTCCAGCATCGAGATCGCGGAGCGGCGGAAGTCGTGACCGTCACCGCGGGCGACGTGGTCGAAGTAGCCGGCGTTGTCGACCGGTACCGGCGGCTTACCCGACTCGTACGGCTCCTTGAATAGGTAGAACTCGATCTCCGGGTGGGTGTAGAAGGTGAAACCCTGTTCTGCGGCCTTGTCCAGGGTCCGGCGCAGCACCTGCCTCGAGTCGGTCGGTGCCGGGGTCCTGTCCGGCATTCGGATGTCGGCGAACATCCGGGCGGTGCCTGGGTTGTCGCCCCGCCACGGCAGCACTTGGAAGGTGCTGGCGTCGGGTTGAACGACCATGTCGGCCTCGTAGACGCGCGTGAAACCCTCGATGGCGCTGCCGTCGAAGCCGATGCCCTCGCTGAAGGCCTGCTCGAGCTCGGCCGGCGCGACGGCGACGGACTTGAGCGCACCTAGAATATCGGTGAACCACAACCGCACAAAGCGGATGTCGCGTTCCTCGATCGTGCGCAGCACATATTCCTGCTGACGGTCCATGCCTTCATCCTGCCGTATCGGTCCACTGCAACCTGACAGACTGCACGCTGTGGAGTTCTTCAGTGCCTACGACCATGGGTTTGCCCGAGTAGCGACCGCCACGGTGGAGGTGGCCATTGCCGACCCGCAGACCAATGCCCACCGCATCCTTGAGCAGGCCCACCTGGCCTCAGATGACGGGGTGAGTGTGCTGGTCCTCCCGGAGCTCGGGCTGACCGGGTATGCGATCGATGACCTGCTGTTGCAGGACCCACTGCTCGACGCGGTCGACGCGGCGTTGGTCGACATTGTCACCGCCAGCGCCGACGTACTGCCGGTGCTCGTGGTTGGGGCACCACTACGCAAAGGCAACCGGCTGTACAACTGCGCCATCGTGGTGCACCGCGGCGCCGTCCTAGGGGTAGCCCCGAAGTCCTACCTTCCGAACTACCGCGAGTTCTACGAGAAGCGCCATTTCGCCTCCGGAGCCGACCAACACGGCGAGCAGATACAGGTATTGGGAGTCGAAGTCCCGTTCGGCCCGGACCTGATCTTCGAGGCGTCCGATGTGACTGGGCTGGCGCTGCATATCGAGATCTGCGAAGACCTCTGGGTTCCGATCACACCGGCGTCGGTGGCGGCGTTGGCTGGGGCGACGGTCATCGCCAACCTGTCCGGAAGCCCGATCAACATCGGCAAGGCAGGCGAGCGACACTCCCTCGCCGCCGACGCGAGCACTCGACTGCTCTGCGCGTATGCCTACGCGGCAGCTGGCGAGGGGGAGTCTACGACCGACCTAGCCTGGGATGGCCAAACGATGATCCACGAACTCGGGTCGTTGCTCGCCGAGTCGCCACGGTTCCCGACCGGTCCGCGCAGCAGCGTAGCCGACGTGGACCTGCGCGCGATCCGGGCTGACCGGCTGCGCAACGGCTCGTTCGATGACAACCGGGCCGCGCATACTCACCTGGTCGCCGGCATCCGGCGGGTGCGGTTCACGCTTGACCCGCCGCGCACCGACATCGGCTTGCAGCGCGCCGTTGACCGTTTCCCGTTCGTGCCCGACGACGCGGACAAGTTGGCCCTCGACTGTTACGAGGCCTACAGCATCCAGGTCTCCGGGCTGGAGCGTCGACTCGCAGCCATCGGTCAACCGGCGGTCGTGATCGGGGTCTCCGGCGGGCTGGACTCGACCCAGGCGCTGCTGGTCGCGGCCCGTGCGATGGACCGGCAGGGGCGCCCGCGCAGCGACATCTTGACCTTTACGCTGCCGGGCTTTGCGACCTCAGAGCACACCAAGCGCAACGCGATCGCGCTCAGCAGGGCCTTGGGAACCACGTTCGAGGAGATCGACATCCGGCCCGCGGCTCGGCAGATGTTGACCGACATGGACCACCCGTTCGCCGCTGGCGAAGAGGTCTACGACGTGACGTTCGAGAACGTGCAGGCCGGGTTGCGCACCGACTATCTGTTCCGGCTGGCGAACGGTCGCGGCGGGATCGTGCTCGGCACCGGTGACCTGTCGGAGCTGGCGCTTGGGTGGTGCACCTATGGGGTCGGTGACCACATGTCGCATTACACCGTGAACTCTGGGGTGCCGAAGACGCTGATCCAACACTTGATCCGCTGGGTAATCTCCTCTGGAACCTTTGCGGAGTCCGTCGGCGAGGTGCTGCAATCGATTCTGGACACAGAGATCACCCCGGAGCTGGTGCCCTCCGGGGAGTCGGGTGTGCAGAGCACTGAGGAACAGATCGGACCGTATGAGCTCCAAGACTTTCACCTGCACTATGTGGTTCGCTACGGTTTCGCGCCGAGCCGGATCGCGTTCATGGCCTGGCATGCCTGGCACGACGCGTCTGCCGGGAGGTGGCCGCCGGGATTTCCGGACGATGAGCGGCGGGCTTATGACCTGGGGGAGATCCGCGGCTGGCTAGAGCTGTTTCTGCACCGATTCTTCGGGTTCAGCCAGTTCAAGCGCTCCGCCCTGCCGAACGGTCCGAAGGTGTCGACCGGTGGAGCACTGTCACCACGCGGTGACTGGCGCGCGCCCTCGGACGGCAATGCCGCCGGGTGGCTCGCCGAGCTTCATGCGAATGTCCCTCCGCCGACAGCCACCCCCGGTCGCTGACCTTCTCACTGCGCTCGCCCCTCAGCCTGGGCAAGGTTATGCGTCCCACCTGGCTGCGAGTTCCTCCGATTCGCCGGCATAACCTTGCCCAGGCGAGCTACTGGGGTGGTATGTCCAACGCAGCCTGCTCATACGCTGCCGCGAGCGCCGCAAGGTCGGCTCGGTACGTCGCTATCCGGCACCCGGTGCCGCTGGGCTTAACCTTGATTCCCTCAACGTCCCAATGCTCGCGAGCCCGGTTGAGCAAACCGCCACCGGGATCCCCGCTGGCGTTGACGACTCGCCACCACGGCACGCCCGAGCCGTAGGTGGCCAAGACCCGACCGACATAGCGAGGACCGATCCCGACGATTCCACCGATGTCGCCGTATGAGGCCACCCGCCCAGCAGGGATGTGTTCGACAGTTCGCAGCACCCGTTCGGCGAGCACCTCGTCCATCTGTGCAGCGTAACGATCGCCGGGTATGCGGGGCGGGTAAGGGGGTTTAGCTCTGCGGAGGCGCAATAGGGTGAGTCGATGAGCGACCTGACGATTGGCTACGCCGCGATCCTTGAGCAGTTCGCCCCCAGGGAGGCGGTCGAACTCACCGCCTACGCCGAGAGCAAAGGCTTCTCGGGGTGTATGGCTGCCGACCATTTTCAGCCCTGGGTCCCCACCCAGGGTCAGTCGGCATTCGTCTGGGAGGTGCTGGCCGCCGCCGGTGAACACACCACCGGCGACCTCGGTCCCGGAGTGGTCTGCCCAAGCTTTCGGATGCATCCGGCCTTGGTCGCCCAAGCCGCCGCCACGTTGGAGGCGATGAACCCCGGCCGGTCCTGGCTCGGGGTAGGTGCCGGCGAGGCGCTCAACGAGCACATCATCGCCGGGTACTGGCCCGAGGCGGGGGTGCGCTCACGTCGGATGTTCGAGGCCATCGAGCTCATCAACAAGCTCTATGCGGCCAGCAGCGAAGGAAGGGACGTCAAGCACCAGGGCGAGTTCTTCAGCATGGAAACTACCCGGATCTGGACGATGCCAGCCCAGCCGCCTCCGATCCTGGTGGCCACCGCCGGTCCAGTCAACGCAAAGAAGACGGGCAGGTACGCCGACGGCATCATCACCGTCGGTGCTCCGCCGGAGAAGATCGAGGGGCTGTTTCAGCGATTCGAGGCCGGAGCGCGCGAGGTCGGCAAGGACCCTTCGTCGATGCTCAAGGTCCTCCAGGTGCACCTATCGTGGGCGCCTACCGACGAGGAGGCGATCACCAACGCACTCACCGAGTGGCCGAACGGGGGGATGAACTTCGCCAAGGCCGACATCCGTTCCCCGCATGATTTCGCCGCGATGGCCAAGCTGGTCCGGGCGGAGGATTTCGAGGGTCGCATGGTGATCTCCGCCGACGTCGACGACCACCTCAGGCACCTGCAACGGTATGTGGATCTTGGCTTCGACCGGATCTATCTTCACAACGTCGGACGCAACCAGCGCGAATGGATCGACGTCTTCGCTACGCAGGTGCTGCCTCAGCTGCAACGGTGACTCCGGCCAGGTTGTTGTTGCGGCAGTAGCGTTTTGAGGCTCCCAGGATCGCTGAGTCCCCTAGGATGTGACCTGCATCACCCTGTGACCGGAACCAGCCCGAGCCAGTGAGTAGGCCCATGAGACTTTTCGTGCATATCGGCAGTCACAAGACCGGCACGACCGCTATCCAACACTTCGCTGCCGCCCATCGCGACGAACTCAACAACCAGGGACTCCTGTACCCAAGCTTCGAGAGGCTGGGACGTCGGCCGGGCAGATCGCATCTCTCCTTGATCGGCGGCATCCAAGGTTCGACCGGGCCGAACACGCCCTCCCGCGCAGAGTCGCTCTCGTTCCTACGGATGAGCCGAGAAGAGGCGAGCGCCGGCGGGAAGGACATCTTGTTGTCCGCTGAGAGCATCTTTCGTCTGAGGGCGCCGGCGCGTGGGCGCGTCTTCGACGTGTTGCTCGACGCTTTCCCGGACTTCGAGATCGTTCCGGTGGTCGCGTTACGCCGTCAGGACAACCTGGCCGACTCCCTCTATCGCAACAGCGTGCGTTCCGAAGTCGATCTGTCGCGCGAACCGGCTACCTGGCCGAGTTTCCTGGTGGATCGGGTGCGTTTCTTCGACTACGCCAACATCGTCCAGGAGACTCAACTGGCTTTCGGCACGAGGCCAGTAGTTCTGGCCTATGCCGGCAAGCTCAGAAGAAGCACTGTTCCGGCGTTCTTCGAACGCCTCGGTGTCGTTGTCGAAGAACCGCACGAGCCCGAACGACGCGTCAACGTCAGCTATGACTACCTCGACTGCCATGTCAAGAGGCACTTGGCCGACACCGGTGGCACTCATCGGCTCTTTCGACTCCTGGAGCGATTCGTCGGTGCCTATCCGGTGCGCAGCCGTTACTCATTCTTCTCCGAGACGTTCAGGCAAGAGTTCCTGTCCGAGTACGAGGTGGGCAACGCCCGGCTGATGTCCGACTTTCCGGAGCTGGAAAACGCCTTGGCCGCCCATGTCCCGGCGGATTTCTCCGTACCTGGTGATCGGGAGGCAGCCGAGGCAGTCGGCCAACGATGGGCGGACTACACGGCCTACGTGGCAGAGCGCGGGTTCGACGGTCAACTCCCCCGACATAGTCACCGCCGCGACTGCGTTGCGAGCTTTCGGACTCGCCAGGCCGCCGAAGAGGCCACGGTTTCTTCCTCAGCGTGGATGGCGTCCGCTGGTAGTTCCACAGCGCTCAGTTCCTAGCCGGAGCGCGTCCCAGTCGTGTGTGATCCACCTCGGGTGGGGCGGCGTTGTCGCGAGCACGTCGTTCCAGCGCCCCGTGGGAAGGCGTGCCCAGCGGATCCAGCCGGGTAGGTCGGCCTCTGGCCGTCAGTCTTTCTGCCCGTCCCCGCGCTGCGGTCCCCGGTCCCAGGCCTCGTCCTCGGCGTCCCACTTCTCGTTCCGCGCCTGCGCCTTCGCCAGCGCGCCCTCGGCCTCCTCGCGAGAGTCATACGGCCCGAGCAGGTTCGCACTCCGGGCGCGTTCCGGGTCGTCGTGTTCCTCCACGGATCTGGTTTCCACATTGAACCAGTACTGCATATCATCCTCCGATTGCCGACTCGTTCGGCCGGGTCCGGCCTTTAGACTCCACCGTATGCCGACCGCCGCTCCCCCGCTCGCTCCGGGGCGAATCAGTCCACGCCGCCCCGTGCCCTCGACAATTGCACGGCCGGAGTATGTCGGCAGGTCGGGTCCGGCACCGCACACCGGTTCGGAGGTCAAGTCCCCCGAGACCATCGAGGCCATGCGCGTTGCCGGCGCTCTGGCCGCACAAGCCCTGGCCGAGTGCGGCAAGGCCATCGCACCCGGGGTCAGCACGGACGAGATCGATCGAGTCGGCCATGAGTTCCTGCTCGACCACGGCGCCTACCCCTCGACTCTCGGCTACCGCGGCTTCCCCAAATCACTGTGCGCCTCGGTCAACGAAGTCATCTGCCATGGCATACCTGATGACCGCCGGCTTCAGGAAGGCGACATCTGCAAGGTCGACATCACCGCGTACATCCACGGGGTTCACGGCGACAACTGCGCCACCTTCGGGGTCGGCGTGGTGGACGAGGAGTCACGGCTGCTCATCGAGCGCACTCGCGAGGCTCTCGACCGGGCGATCCGGGCGGCCAAACCGGGACGCGCGGTGAACGTCCTGGGCCGGGTGATCGAGTCATACGCTCGGCGATTCGGATATGCGGTGGTGCGCGACTACACCGGCCATGGCGTCGGGCCGACGTTTCACTCCGGCCTGGTCATCCCGCACTACGATGCACCCGAACACGACATCCTGATCGAGGAGGGCATGACCTTCACGATCGAGCCGATGCTTAACCTCGGCACGTTCGACTGGCGGGAGTGGAACGACGGATGGACCATCGTCACAGCGGATGGGCGTCGGTCGGCGCAGTTCGAGCACACGCTGTTGATTACCCGAGACGGTGCGGACATTCTTACACTGCCCTAGCCTGAGAACGTGTCCGGATCAGCACGAGCGCCCATCCCCGGAACGTTCGGACCGACAACTCAACTTCAGGAGCGGATATGTCCAAGGACTACATACTCGGCATCGACATCGGCGGTAGCGGGATCAAGGGTGCGCCGGTAGACTTGGACGCCGGTGAGTTCGCGACCGATCGGGAGCGGATCGACACTCCCTCGGAGTCGACACCGGAGAATGTCGCGGACGTGGTGGCGGAGATCGTCGACGGCTTCTCGTCCAAGGTGTCCAAGAAGGCACCGGTAGGCATCACGATCCCTGCTGTGGTGCATCACGGCACGGTGCGCAGCGCCGCGAACATCGACCCCTCCTGGATCGGCACCGAGGCGGAAGCACTGTTCAGTGACGCCATTGATCGGCCGGTGATCGTGGTCAATGACGCCGACGCCGCCGGTGCCGCGGAGATGCACTACGGCGCAGGGCGCGGCAATGAGGGCACCGTGCTCGTCGCCACCCTGGGTACGGGAATCGGCACAGCGATGTTCCTCGGCGGAGAGCTGATCCCCAACACCGAGCTCGGGCATCTAGACCTTGGTGACCATCTTGATGTCGAAACGTGGGCGGCCAACAGCGCCCGCAAGGACGAAGATCTGTCCTGGGAGGAATGGGCCGAGCGACTCCAGGCCTACTTCGGGCACATCGAAGATCTGCTCTGGCCGGATCTGATCATCGTCGGCGGCGGGGTGTCGAAGAAGTCCGAGAAGTATCTGCCCTTGCTCCACCTCAGGGCTCCGATCGTGGCAGCTCAGCTGCAGAACGACGCAGGCATCATCGGCGCAGGCTGGTTGGCAAGCCACCACCGCTGACCCCGGCGATACCGATACAGCGGCGGCTCATCGAGCCGGCCCTCATGGCTGCGGTCGGTTCGCAATGAGGTCGACCAGCACAGGAGCCATATCCTCAGCGTCATCCACGGTCGCAAACCGGCCGCCGGTGGCTTCCACGATTCGCCTCATCGGCGCTTCGTCCGCGTGCGGGCCAATCCCGAGCATGAGGACCTCCACCGGTCGCTCGTCGTCTTGCAGCCGGTTGAGCTCAGCAATGAGCTCCTCCTCGCTCAGGCCGCCTTCCGGGTCATCGTTCGTCCCGTCGGTCAGTACAACGACTGAACTGCGGAAGTCCGGGTCGTAGTCAGCAACCAGGTCGCGGTACGCATCGGCCAGGGAGTCGTGGAGGCCGGTGTCCCCCGTGGTGGCGTCCTGGTCGAGGTCGTCGATGATCGTCCGGATGACGTCGCGATGGGTCTGCCCGTCCACTTCATCATTCAGCGCCCTGATCGGCGCCTTCTCAATCCAGTCGCGTCCATCGGGAGCCAGTGAGGTGGAGAACCACCGCACACCTACCTGGCTTCGAGGTGCCAACGAGTCCATAGCCACGCTCGCGGCGTCGGCCGTGATGTGGACGCGAGTACGGCCATGTCCTACGTCTGTGTCCATCGATCCGGAGATGTCGACCAACGCGATGATCCGCACTGTAGGGGCGCTGGCCTGCCACTTCTGCACCAGAGCCGAGGCCTGTTCACCGCTGACCTCGACCGGCTCGGGCGAGGCTTGTGCGATTCCTTCCACGCCGAGCGCCTCCTCTTCACCAGCCGGCCTCAACCCAGCGGCTCGGTACGCCTCGGCGGAGTCGGGGTCGACGAGGGAAGCCTCCAGGGCTTGGCTGGCTTCGCTTTGTTCGCCCAAGGTGTTGAGCTGAAACGTCAGCTCACCGATGCCTCCTGCAGGGGTCATCACCGCGACGTCCAGATCTTGGCCGGCTGCGAGAAGCGCCTGCTCCGTGGTCGGGACGAACAGGTCTTGACCAGCCTTGACGAGGTCGAGCGGATCACCCGCGCCACCTCGTTGAGCCAACGCGACCAAGAGTGCATCTTTGGCTGCCTCATCATCGAGCGAGGCGTTGGCCGTCGTGAGCAGCGACAACGAGGCGGGATCGCGAGCGGGCTCTCCAATCACCAGCGGCAGGCGTGGGAGTGCCATCAACTCAGCCCACGAAGGGTCTTCGCCCAGATCGAAGGTTTCGCGGACGCGGGTCGCAAAGCCCTGTGGTGCGGCTAGCACCACCGGGGATGTGGCCAGGACTGGGCCGGCATCGACAGGAAGCTCAGCAGACTCGGCAAGCTCGGTCCATGCCTCGTTGTCGGGGATCCATATGTTCGGTAACTCAGCGTCCTCGGCCGTCATCTCAGCCAGGGCCTGTTGGGATGCAACCCCGCGGACGTTGTAGCTGCCGCAGCCACTGGCCGCACCGGCCAGCTCAGTGACGACGAGTTCCACGTCGGGGGCCGCCCACACCTCGACGGTCTCCTCGGTGGGGCACTCCGGGTCGCCAGGGTTCTGCTCGCTGACGGCGGAACCCTGGTTGTCGCTGGCTTGCGTCGGGTCCTGTCGTGCGCTCTGCAACGACAGTGCAACGACGATCACCGTGCCCAGAGAAACCACCACGCCCGCAGCGATGACAATGGCTGCAAGGGGAATTCGGGAAGACTCGTTACTGCGATGACGCGGCGACACGAACGGACCTCCGACCATCCACAGGCTTGCTCACGGGCACCTGAACACATCACGGGCAGGCCCAGACTAGATGCAGGACAGGCTAACTGCGAATCACGACACCCGCCGAGCTACCAGGATGTGTGCCGGGGCCTGCCTTCGTCGTATCCGGATGAACCCTGGATGCCGACGACCGCGCGGGAGTGAAACGACGATAGATCTGATGCTCCCGCATAGGTGCACGCGCTGCGCACACCGGAGAAGATCTGGTCGATCAGGTCCTCAACTCCGCTGCGCTCGGGGGCCAGGTACATCTTGGAGGACGATATGCCCTCCTCGAACAACGCCGAACGCGCCCGGTCGAAGGCCGACAACTGCTGGGTGCGCTGACGCACCGCTCTGGCCGAGGCCATACCGAAACTCTCCTTGTAGAGCAGGCCGTTATTGTCCCGCATGAGGTCTCCGGGCGACTCATGCGTGCCGGCGAACCACGAGCCCACCATGACCGACCCTGCCCCGGCAGCTAGGGCCAAAGCGACATCGCGTGGATACTTCACTCCGCCGTCCGCCCACACGCTCGCACCCGCTTCTCGGGCAGCGCGGGCGCACTCGAGCACCGCCGAGAACTGTGGGCGGCCGACACCGGTCATCATCCGGGTGGTGCACATCGCCCCTGGACCCACACCGACCTTGACGATGTCGGCGCCCGCACCCGCCAGATCCGCGGCGCCCGCAGCCGAAACGACGTTGCCCGCGACAATGGGCACCTGTACCCCGCTGGCGTGGCCCTGGGCATCACGCACTGCGACGACCGAGGGCAGTATCTCAATCATCTTGTCCTGATGACCGTGCGCTGTGTCGACCACCAACACGTCTACTCCGGCAGCCAGCAGCGTGTGGGCCCGCGCGGCGACGTCTCCGTTGATCCCCACGGCTGCTCCGACCCGCAGGGCGCCCGAGCGGTCAACGGCTGGGTCGTAGATGGCCGAGCGGACCAGCCCGTGAGCGGTCACCACTCCGAGCAGACGATGTCCATCGAGCACCGGAGCAAAGTCAACGTGGCCGGCCGCCATCTGCTGGTAGGCCTCACGTCCGTGGCTGTTCGGTGAAACCACCACTTCGGGCTCGCTCATCACATCTTTGACCTGCGCGAACCGGTCCACTCCCGCACAGTCTCGCTCGGTGACCACACCGAGCGCGCGGTCACCGGCCACCACCACGGCGCTCGCGTGGCTGCGTTTGCCGATCACCGCCAACAGGTCACTGATCGGCGCGTCCGGCTCAATGGTGATGGGCGTCTCGTAGACCGGGTGCGCCGACTTCACACTTTCCACGCTGGCCTGGACGCGGTCGAGCGGGATGTCCTGGGGCAGGATCGCGATGCCGCCGCGACGGGCCACGGTTTCAGCCATCCGGCGCCCGGACACGGCGGTCATATTGGCCACGACCAAGGGGATGGTCGCCCCACTGCCATCAGTGGTGCGCAGGTCCACATCCAGCCGGGAGGTCACCCCCGAGCGTGAGGGCACCATGAAGACGTCACTGTAGGTGAGGTCGTGCGTCGGCATCAGGCCGTTCAGGAACTCCACGAGCGGCAATCGTACGGCCTCAGTCGCGCGATAGTCCGGTGGCGACCTACGGTGGTGGCATGAAGATCACTCACCTCGGTCATTCGTGCCTGCTCATTGAGGCGTCCGGAACCAGCCTGTTGATGGACCCGGGCACCTTGTCCGACGTCGAGGGCGTCCGCGACCTGGACGGGATCTTGGTGACTCATATGCATCCCGATCACCTCGACCCTGCGGCGATACCACGGCTTCGCCAGAACAACCCGAAGGCACAGTTGTCCTTGGAAAGCCAGGCTGCCGATCGGCTGATCAGTGAGCAACCACAGTTGGAGCCGCACGCATCCCGGATGGCCTCCGGCGAAAGGTTGACCTTCGGCGACGTCACTGTGATGCCGGTTGGAGAGCGTCATGCGCTGATCCACGACTACGTTCCGCGGCCCGACAATCTCGGCTTGGTCATCAGCGCGCCTGGGCAGCCGACCGTGTTTCACCCCGGCGATGCGTTGGACGCCGAACACGAACTGCTCAGCACGGTCGACATCCTCTGCGTCCCGCTCAACGCCCCCTGGGCACGGGTGGCCGACACGGTGGCCTTTGTGCGACGCATCGCGGCACCGCGGGTCATTCCCATCCACGACGGCCTCCTGAACAGTACCGGCCGTGCGATGTATCTCGGGCACGTCGGCGAGTTCGGTGCTGATGGTGGCATCGACGTGCTCGACCTGCGAGGCTGCGGCCCGGTCGAGGTCTGAGCGAGCCTTCTGGATGAGGGCGGCCGGCCCTCGCGGTCTCAGCCGACGCCGACAGCACCGAACAACAGGCCGAGGAGGTAGGTCGCAGCCGCAGCGCCATACCCGATCGCGAGTTGCCGGAAGGCCCTGCGCAGTGCCGATGCCCCGGAAAGCAACCCCACCGTGGCGCCGGTTGCCAGCAGCGCAGCCCCGACCAGCAGGACTGCGCTCGTTATCGCAGCGGTGGCGCCCCAACCCATCAGGTAGGGCAGGATCGGGATCAGTGCGCCACTGGCGAAGAAGAAAAAGCTCGAGATCGCCGCGCCCCAGGCTTGTCCGACCATGTCCCTGGCCCCGGACTCATTAGCGGCGGGTGCAGCAGCCGGTGCGGGCTGCTCGTCGGTGCCGTTGATCCTGACCGCCTTGCGCCGGGCCTGCGCTCGGCTCGCCCCTCTGGCCTGGTAGATCAGCGCGATCTGCTCGACGTCGGCCCCTGTATCAGACAGGCCGCGCACCGACCCCGGGTCCAGCCTCGAGGCTTGAAGCAGCTCGCGCGCGGACCGAACGGAGATGTACTCACCGGCGGCCATGGACAGCGCTCCGGCCAGGAGCCCGGCCATCCCAGCCGCGAGGACGACGCCAGCTGAGACCCCCGTCGCGCTCATCCCGACCACCAGGGCCAGGTTGGACACCAGCCCGTCGTTGGCCCCGAAGACAGCCGCGCGGAAGTTGCCCGAGTGACGTTCGCGGCTTGTCGCGGCCAGCCCGCGCAGGACCTCGGCACGCACCCGCACGGCGGCAGCACGCTGCGGTGAAGCAGTAGCAGGCAGATGCGCAGCGGCCCGGGACTGGTCGGCCTCGAAAGCGATCAGAACCGGCACGAAAGCCCGGCCCGCCACCGCCGCCATCATCCGATAGCGGACCGGGACGGACCCAGCAGCGGGCTTCGGACCCTGCTGGGTCCGCGATCCGTACGGCACAGATGCCGCGGCGAGCTCCAGGAGAACGTCTCGCTCGTCGGTGCGGGTGGCAGCGGCCGCCAACGCACGGAGCACGATCAACACGCCGGCCTCGGCTGCATGGTTCGGCTCTGTCTGGGTCGCGCGATAGGCGCGTGCCTGGTCCATACCAACAATCTAAGGACAGGCAGACACCGCCGCTAGCAAGCCCAGGCTGCGCTAACCGGCTGAGCCGGCGACACCTCGCCTCGACCGTCGCAACGAAACTCCTCCTGGATTCTTGTGAAGTATCAGGTGAACTTTGCATGCATGCATGGAATTTCGGCACGCCTGCACTGCACCGATTGAGGCGCTAGCCGAGAACGGTGGGCATTGCGCCAGCACCGCCACGAATTGGAGGACCTCGCCGATGCCTTCGGCACCGCGCAGCGATAGCCGCTCTGGAACCGACATCAACGTCCTCGATGGGCCAGGTAGAGCGACGCAGCGCGGGTAGACTACTGGCGATCCGGAGAGTCGGCTCGGCGGTGGTCGCACCTCGGCCAGGGCTCGCGATCGGATCCTCGGTCCGACGAGGCCCCATCATGATGTGACAGGAGTGCTATGCGAGATGGCTCCGCCTCTTCGGGTGGCACCCTTCCCCTAGCACGGGTGTCGGTTCTGGTCGTCGTGCTGCTGGCACCCATGGTGGTGCTGAGTGCAACTCCGTGGAGCGCGAACAGCTCGCTGTGGTTCCTGGGCATGCTGCCAGCGGTGATGGGTCTGTTCAGCAGCCCGAGACTTGCCCTTGGCGCCGCCTTCCTGACCCCGACGTGGATGTGTTTGGCGCTGCTGCTTCGGGACCTACCTATCGCCGGTAGCTTGTACTTGGCGGTTATTGGTGCCGCCGTCGGCCTTTCCGCTCTGCGCGGCTGGCACGTGATGGGATCTTTCGCGGCGCCTCTCGCCGCTTTCGCCCTGATCGGTGCGCCGCACGTGGCCCTTCCCTCCGACACGGTGCCTGCGGGGTCCACACCTACCGCTGTGCTCGCGGCAACGGGCTTCGTCGCCGCGGGAGGGTTATGGACGACGCTGGTCGGGAGCCACATGAGCGCCGTCCTGCCGTTCAAGCCGCCAGCTGTCGTTCCCCTAGACACAGCTCGCTACTTCGCACTGTCTCTCGCCGCTCTGGTTGGGGCGGCCACATTCATCGCAATGCAATGGTTGAGCTCACCGGACGCCTGGTGGATCGTGCTCACGCTTTTTGTCGTGGTGCAGCCGTACTACGCCGCTGCCACCCAGAAGGTGGTGGCGCGAGTAACTGGCACTTTGGCTGGCGCCTTGCTGGCCATCGCGGTCGCCGAGGTCCTCAGGGGTCAACAGGTCATGATCACGATCGTTGCCCTAGCGCTTACTCTCGCCGCGCCCTGGGCGAACCTAACGCGCCCCTACTGGGTATTTGTCCTCTTCCTCACCCCTGCCGTCGTTCTGCAGACAGCCGGAGGGTCTGAAGCCATCGTGACGAGCGCTCTGGACCGAGTCCTCTACACGGTAGGCGGAAGTCTCGCCGCGATCGTTGTCCTGACGATCGGCCATGCTCTCATCATGCGCAGGCATCCCCTCCCGGCGGGGGACAATCAATGACCTTGTCCAGCTCCCCGTCTCGAAAGGCTCTCCATCATGTCCGTGACCGATGACCTTCTGACCAACGCTCGCGCTTACCGCGAGTCGTTCGACAAGGGTTATCTGCCGCTACCGCCCGCGCTGCCTATCGCCGTCGTGGCCTGCATGGACGCTCGCTTGAACGTCTACGCAGTGTTGGGTCTCCGGGAGGGTGATGCCCACGTCATCCGCAATGCTGGCGGGATCGTCACGGCCGACCAGCTCCGGTCACTTGCGATCAGCCAACGGCTGCTCGGCACGAGGGAGATCATGCTGATCCATCATACGGACTGCGGAATGCTGACTTTCTCGGATGAGGAGTTCCGCAACAGCATCGCTGATGAAACTGGCGTGAAGCCCTCCTGGAGTGCCGAATCTTTCACTGATCTCGATGTCGACGTGCGACAGAACATGGCTCGCATCCACGCCGACACATCCATCCCCTTCACGGACTCCGTACGGGGGTTCGTCTACGACGTCACCACCGGCGCCTTGCGTGAAGTCGCACCATGACCGGCCTCACGCGCCCTACCTGTGCCGTCGTGCCTGGGCCAGGCTTTCGCCCTGCTCGATGAGCTGGCTGCCCCTCTCGTAGTCCTCGTCGGCTCCATGAGTCAGTACGCCGACCAACCTCCCGTTGGTGTCGGCGTACCACACAGTGAACGAGTCGTTGTGTTCCTCCACCTCAAGCCGGTCGTAGCCGTCTCCCCAGGCGGCGTACTTCAGAGTGTGCTGCCCGATTTCGCTCCAGAACCCCGGGACAGAGGACCACGCCTCGTGGGATCCCGCTGCGTTGCGGCCGGCGATTCCCCCCATCTCTTCGGCGTCACCCCAGTGCTCTACGGCGATCGCCCGCTCGGCGACGGGATGATCGGCTAGGGCTATGTCACCCACCGCGTACACATCGGGCTGTGAGGTCTGTAGGTGTTTGTCGACCCGCACCCGACCCTGTTCCAGCGTGAGGCCACAGCCTTTCACGAGGCCGAGCGCTGGCTCGACACCGACGACGACCAACAGCAGCTGAGCATCCAGGACCGTGCCATCGCAAAGGTGCACCTGGCGCGGAGCCTGGACCGAGGCAACCTCGATCCCCGTCACCAGCGTGATGCCGTACTCCCGCAACCACCCGCGGATGGCTTCTGCTGCATACTCACCCAACCGATCATGCTGAGGTGACTGCTCCTGGGTGACGACGGTGACGTCCAGCCCACGCTGCGCCAGGGAGGCCGCAGCTTCACATCCGATGAAACCCGATCCGATGACCACCGCCGAGCTGGCGCCGGCGGCAGCCGAGTGCAAGGCGCGCAGGTCGGACATCGTCCGCAACTGGTGGTGATCTACCCCTTCGCTCATCACCGGCAGAGACGCCGGGCGGGCGCCGATCGCCAGCACAAGCCGTTCGAAACCGAGCTCCTCACCGCCCGCCTCGAGCGTGCGCCTCGGCAGGTCGAGCGTCGTCACTGTGGCGCCAAGCCTGATCTCAAGGTCATCCAGATCGTCGGCAAGAGGCGTGGGGGCCGGGTCGTCGGTGCTGCTCAGCGACTCTTTCGACAGTGGCGGTCGCATATACGGCGCGTCGGGATCGGCCGTCAGCACCAGAACCGGTCCAGGACCGCCGCAGTCCCGGTATGCCGTGGCCGCTGCTATGCCGCCCGGTCCGCTGCCAATGACGATCAGTCCGTAACTCTCCACCTCTCCACTCTGACCGACACACCGGGAATGTGCGCGTTGGGTCCATCTGCGCTGAGGCTACTCACGACCCCGCGTCCGAATCCGTCCAGGCGGGTCAGCCATGGCCAGTGCGATCTCCCCTCGCCAGCTCTCTCGCGTCACGTTGACCTCGGCGCGCTCACCGGAGCCCCCTCTGGGTGCCGGAGCAGCCTCGGAATGGCCGACGTGTATCTTGCCACGCATCGGGTGCTCTTGGGGGTATGCGGCCGCCCGGCCACCTCTGAAGGAGAATGCAGATGAGCCTCTTAACAGCACAGCCAGTGGGCATGCCTGTCGCACGGACCTACAGCGTCGAAGTGCCCGACAACCCGCCTCAGGCGACCATTCCCGCGATCATCGTGTTTCACGGCGGCGGCCAAGACGCCGCGACGATCGCGGCACGCTGGGGCGTCGATCCTCCGGCGCCGGTCCCCGCGCTCGTGCGGGACTACCTGCTGGTCTTCCCCCAGAGCCACCCTCAGCTCAACGAGCGGTGGGTCCACTACGGGCCCGGGGACAAGGCCTTCCCGACCTTGGACCTCGACTTCGTCCAGGAGCTCGTCGCTGAGCTGACCAGCCGCGCCTACGCCACGACTTCGGTTGCGGTGCCGATGGTCACCGCCGACCCGGCCCTCATCTACGCAGCGGGATTCTCCAGCGGCGGCGGAATGGTATGGCAGCTGCTGAACTCCGACCTCAGCGCCTCCTTCCGCGGTTTCGCGGCCGTGGGTAAGGCGCTGGACCCGGATAAGGCGATCCGGTACCGCAAGCAGCTGGCGGCGAGCGGTGCTGTGCCGGCCCCGGCGCCGGTGGCCTACCTCCAGGGGACCGCCGACCGAGGCTACCGGCCGCCGTTCACCCAGCAGGAGCCGAAGCTGGACGAGACGTTCCCGTCCTTCACGCTGTCCGAGATGCTGAATCGCAACGGGGTCGCAGCCGGTCCCGCCGCGACCACACTCATCCCGGGCAGCGCGGGCGTGACCGAGGTCGTTCTGCAGCACTTTGCTGGGGCCGAGGCCTACGTGCATGGAACGGTGCTCAATGGTGGCCACAACTGGCCGACTCCAACCACCGTAGGGAACCCGCCGGTGGCAACACACTTCAACACGACCGAGACGATCGTAGAGTTCTGGCGGACACACGCCGGCCTGCCCTGACCGCAGTGCAGCAGGTGTCAGGCGCCGGTCGGAACTGGAATCGCGATGGGTCGCCGGTATCGGTTCATCGGTCGCGGTCCTCACCGGTCAGGTCAATGACGACCTTGCCGCTCGATCGACCCTCGGCGCGCTGGTGAGCTTGCGCTGCCTTGCTTCGGCCGAAGACACCGTCGACCAGCGGACGCAGGTGTCCTGCATTCCACCAACGCGGTCAGCCGAGTCAGGTCTGCTGACCGAGGGTGGGCGCTCTCAGCGGCTCTCCACAGGCCCGCCCCGACCAGATGACTGATGCACCTGAGGTTTCCTTGTTGAGCCCGGTTCCTTCACTCGCGTAAGGACCCGGGGAGACCGCAGCCCGTGGTTCTGGGCTCCACACCGGGCCCAGCGAATATGCCTGAGGAGCACTCGCCGCCGACCCGCTTCGGTGGGATCCTTTCCAGGTGGACCGACAGTCGATCAGCGTAGGTGTCGGCGGGACAGCCGTCGTCAGCGTCGCCTTCGGCATGAGCCGCTACGCCTACGGGCTCACTCTGCCGGACCTCCGCGAAGAGTTCGGGCTCTCGGAGTTTCTGCTTGGCGTGATCGCCAGCTCCACCTTCGCCGGATACCTCATCGGCCTGCTGTGCGTGCCTCTATTGCAGGCTCGATTCGGGCCCCGCGCGCCCACCACCATCGGTGGTGTCTGCGGAGTGTTGGGTGCCGCGACGGTCGCGCTCGCCCCGACGACCGCCATCCTGGTAGTGGGCGCAGTCATCAGTGGCAGCGCGGCAGGGTGGGTGTGGGCCCCCTACTCCGACATCGTGAAGAGAGTGGTCCCCCGTCGACACCAGGCGACCGTGCTGGCGATCATCACCACCGGCACCAGCGTCGGCCTGATGGGACTGGCAGCGCTGGGCACGCTCGCCGTGTTCGATTGGTGGCGGCTTACCTGGGTCGGGATCGCGGTGGCCGCCGTCGTCGCGACGGCACTGAACCTGCGCGAGGTGCCGCGTCTGGCGGCGCAACGAGCAGCCGCGAAGGGCGACCGACGGTCCCCGTGGCGACGCCGTATGGTTCCGCCGCTGGTGTATGCCGTCATGTACTTCGCCGCGACCACCGCTTACTTCACCTACGCCGGGGAGGTCGCTCGAGGTGATGGCCTCCCCCCGGTCAGCGCATCGCTGCTCTTCGGGGTGCTCGGTCTGGGCGGGCTGGTCGCGGTCGGCACCGGCGGCCTGGCTTATCGGCTGGGCCCCACCTGGCTGGGTATCAGCAGCGTGACCCTGGTCAGTGCCTCACTGGTGCTGCTGGCCTACGCGGGCTCGTCGCTGACGCTCATCCTCATCTCAGCTGGACTGTCCGGAATGGGCTTCATGGTCGGGTCGTCGTTGTTGGCGATCTGGACGGCTCAAGTCGTCCCGGACCGTCCCGGGGAGGGCTTCACGGTGGCCTTGGTGATCGGAGCCATCACCTCCATCGCTGTACCAGCGGGTATGGGCGCCCTCATCCCCGTCGTCGGGCGCTCACAGATGCTGGTGGTGGTGGCGCTCGCCTGCGCTCTGGGGACGATGGTGCTGGCCACCCAACGGCCTGTGCGGCGGACCTGGGCCCGGCTCTGGGTCCGGACCCCCGCGGGGCAGAGCACAAACGGGTCAGGACCGACGTAGGCCATGTGGTGGCGCGCGCGCCGGTCCTGCTGTTCGGCCTTGCTCCTCGCGCTACCGACGGCTCGTGGTGTGGATGAGTCGACCGATACGCCGGGTTCTGTCGGTGCCGCGCCATTGCTGGCGTTGCGGCACGGGCGACCATCCATCTAGAACGACCGTTGCCGACCGTCTCCAGCGACTTACCCGCACGCTCGGGCGAGCAGCCCTGAGCGCGTGCTGTCTAGTCTTGCTCCAGGTGGGGTTTACCTAGCCACACCAGTCGCCTGATGTGCTGGTGGTCTCTTACACCACCGTTTCACCCTGACCACCGAATGCTCGGTGGCGGTCTGTTTTCTGTGGCACTGTCCCGCGGGTCGCCCCGGGTGGCCGTTAGCCACCACCTTGCCCTGTGGAGCCCGGACGTTCCTCGGCGGGTCATGCGCTCGACAGCGCGTGCCCGACGCGGCCGCCTGGCCGACTCATCCACGCCGATCAGGATACGCCAAGCACGACCTGCAACTCGACCGTCCGCTGACCTAGATCGACGTTGACGAGCTTGACCCGGACCTCAGGGCCCATGACGACATCTCCGGTAGGTTTTCGCGCTGATAGCCAGCCGTGCCTTAAGGCACCAGCAGCGGGAATGTACTGGGTCGTGATAAGGCAGCCATGTTCCGTACTGTCGGGTCGCCAACCGACATAGGCTGGCCCGGTGCTGATCTTGCTGCCGCCCTCGGAGAGCAAGGCCGAGCGGCGGCGTGGCTCGCCACTGGACCTGGCGGCCCTGTCCTACCCCGCTCTGACCGAAGCACGCCGCGAGGTGGTTGCGGCAGCGGCCACAGCCAGCGCTAGCGCGCAGGCCGCCCGGATCCTCAAAGTCAGTCCCACACTGGCCCCCGAGATCGCCCGAAACAACCAGTTGGGCACCAGCCCAACTCTGCCGGCCAGCCAGATGTACCGCGGAGTCCTCTACGAGGCGCTCGATCTCGGGGGCCTCGATCCCGGCTCGCGCCGACGGGCGAGCGCGCGCATCCTGATCACGTCGGCCATGTTCGGAGTGGTTCGGCTCACCGACCGGATCCCGCCATACCGCCTGTCCATGGCAGTCAACCTGCCGAAAGTAGGACCGTTGGCCCGCTTCTGGCGACAGCCACTGGCCACGGCCATGGCCGGCGCCCCACGTCGTGGGTTGATCATCGATACTCGCTCCAGCACGTATGCGGCGTCGTGGGCTCCACCTCCCGGCTCCCCCCAGGCCCGGCGATGGGTACACATCAAGGTGCCGGGCGCGACGCACATGGCCAAGCAGACCCGCGGCCTGGTTGCCCGTGCGCTGGTGCAACAACCTGACGACCCACGAGCCCCTCGCGAACTGATCCCGTTGCTGGCGGATCGCTTCGACGTCGACCTTCAGCCGCCCATCGACCCTGGCAACCCCTGGGTGCTCTCGGCCACCCCCCGGCGGGTGCAGGCTATATAGCAGCCAGGGCCGATTCGATGTCGTCGAGCAAGTCGTGCTCGTCCTCGATGCCGACCGAGAGCCGCACGATGGCGTCGGAGACTTCCAGCTCGGTGCCCCGCACCGAGGCGTGCGTCATCTCGGCCGGGTAGTTGACCAACGACTCCACCCCACCCAGGGATTCGGCGAGCTGGAAAACCGAGGTGGCCTGCGCGAAGGTCCGGGCGGCCGAGGCACCACCGGTCAGCGACAACGACACCATTCCGCCGAAACCTTTCATCTGGGTCGCCGCGATGTCGTGGCCGGGGTGATCGAGCAGGCCTGGGTAGAAGACCTGCTCGACCGCCGAGTGTGAGAGCAGCGCCGCAGCGACGGCCTCGGCGTTACGGGAGTGCCGCTCCATCCGGATCGACAACGTCTTGATGCCGCGGATGGTCAAGAACACTTCCCACGGCGCCGACACAGCACCAGCGGCATACTGCAGGAATCCGATCTGCTCAGCGATGCGCTCATCGTCGGTGACCACCAAACCCCCGAGCACGTCCGAATGACCGCCCAGGTACTTGGTCGCAGAGTGGACCACCACGTCGGCCCCCAGCGACAGCGGCTGTTGCAGAGCGGGCGTCGCGAAGGTGTTGTCGACCACCACGAGACAGTCACGGTGATGTCCCAGCCGCGCCACCTGTGCGATATCGGTGATCTTCATCAGCGGGTTGCTCGGCGTCTCCAGCCACAGCATCCGGGTCTGCGGGGTGATCGCAGCGGCGACCGCCTCGAGATCGCTCATCTCCACCGTGCTCAAGCCAATGCCCCACGGAGCCAAGATCTGGTTGGCCAACCTGTGCGTCCCGCCATACACGTCATCGCCCATCAGAACGTGATCGCCGGGGCGCAACAGGCCGCGCAACACGGCGTCCTCAGCCGCTAGTCCCGAGGCGAAGGACAGACCATGAGCCCCCCCTTCAAGATCGGCGATCAAAGTTTGCAGCGCGTCCCTGGTCGGATTGGTGCCCCGGGTGTACTCGTACCCTCCGCGCAGGCCCCCGATGTGCTCCTGGACAAACGTCGAGGTTTGATAAACGGGCGGAATCACCGCCCCCGTGGTGGGGTCAAAGGCTTGTCCGGCGTGGATGGCGCGCGTGGCGAATCCGGTCATCAGGTCAGGTCACTCCGAAAGGAAGGTCAGCAGGTCAGGGCGAGTCAGCACGGCATACGGCTTGCCGTCCTGCGTCACCAACAACGCATCGCAGTCGGCGAATGCTTCCCTCGCCGCTGAGACAGAGTCTCCGGCACCGATCAACGGCATCCGGTTGCTCGACACGCTCGAGATCGCATCGTTCATGTGCACGTCACGCCGAAAGACCGCGTCCAGCAGCTCTTTCTCGTTCACAGCTCCGACCACTTCACCCATCATGACTGGTGGCTCCGCGCCGAGGATGACCAGCTGGGACACGCCATACTCCGCCATCATCGCGATCGCGTCGCGCACTGTGTCGCTGGGGTGAGCATGGACCAGCGCGGGCACGTCGCCGCTCTTGGCGCTGATCACATCGCGCACGCTGCCCTCCTCCGCGTCGGTCAGGAAACCGTAGCTGCGCATCCACTTGTCGTTGAAGATTTTGGCGAGATAGCCGCGGCCACTGTCCGGCAGGATCACCACGACCACGTCGTCGGGCCCCAACTCGCGGGCTGCGCGCAGCGCCGCGACCACGGCCATACCGCAGGAGCCACCGACTAACAACCCCTCCTCGGCGGCCAAGCGCCGGGTCATCGCAAACGCGTCGGCGTCGCTCACGGCCAGGATCTCATCGGGCACATCTGGGTCGTAGGCGCCCGGCCAGATGTCCTCACCCACCCCCTCCACCAGGTATGGCCGTCCGGTGCCGCCGGAGTACACGGAACCTTCGGGGTCGGCACCGATCACCCGGACTCGCCGCTGCTGGGACTCGCTGACCTCTTTGAGGTAGCGACCCGTGCCAGAGATGGTGCCGCCGGTGCCGACGCCAGCCACGAGGTGGGTCACCTTGCCCTCGGTGTCGGCCCAAATCTCGGGTCCAGTGGTCTCGTAGTGACTCAGCGGATTGCTCTGATTCTCGTACTGGTTCGGCTTGTAGCCACCCGGGGTCTCAGCCGCCAACCGGTCACTGACGCTGTAGTAGGAGTCCGGGTGGTCCGGGGCCACCGATGTGGGAGTCACCACGACCTCAGCGCCGTAGGCGCGGAGCACGTTGCGCTTGTCCACACCCACCTTGTCCGGGCACACGAAGATGCACTTGTAGCCGCGCTGCTGAGCCACCAGGGCTAGCCCGACACCGGTATTGCCGCTGGTCGGCTCGACGATGGTGCCGCCGGGTTTGAGCAGCCCTTGCTCCTCGGCAGCATCGATCATCTTCGTCGCGATCCGGTCCTTGATGGACCCACCGGGGTTGAGGTACTCGATCTTGGCCAGCACGGTGGCTTCGATTCCTTCGGTGATGTGGCTCAACTTCACCAACGGAGTGTTGCCGACGATGTCGATGATCGTCTCGGCGTAGCGCATGATGTCAGTCTTTCGTCGCGATGATCGTGAATGTCAACGGGATCCGTTCATCCCATGGAGGATCGAGCACGTAGTCCTCGCCTTCGCGCCGCATCTGCGGAAGCGCCTCCCACGGCAATGAGCGGCCCTCCTCGAACCGGCGCAGTCGTAACCCAGCATCCAGCAACGCTTGCACCGTCTCGGACATGGCATGTGGCCAGTCGTAGGACCGAGTGTTGCGCAACGAAGCGCCTTCACCCCCGGTGTAGGTCTGGTAGTCATCGAAGCCCTGCGTTGATGAGTTCGCGAAATAGCGGGTCGTCACCGTGAACGGCGAGTGCCCCATATCGTCCAAGGTATGCAGCATCGGGTGCGAGTCACGGATGTAGAACAGGCCACCGGGTTTGAGCAGAGCAGCCACATTGCTGGCCCATAGATCCAGGTCCGGCAGCCAGCAGATCGCGCCGATCGAGGTATAGGCCACGTCGAACTGCTCCCCCACCGCCTCGGCAGCGTGCTCAATGTTGGACTCGACATACCTGATCTCGGCGCCGGCTTGACGCGCGATGTCGTGCGCAGCGGCCAGGCTGGCCGGCGAGAAGTCGACCCCGGTCACCTGGGCCCCGGCCCGAGCCAGAGCCAAGGTGTCGGAGCCGATGTGGCACTGCAGGTGGATGAGGGCCAGACCCTCCAGGGAGCTACCGGGCAGGTAAGGCCGCATCGCAGCCAGGTCGGAGTCGATGACATCGGTCGACATCGCTGGATCTTCAATGAGCGCCTGTACCCCGTAGTAGTCGGAACCTGAGTGGATGCTGGCGCGTTCGTCCCAGTTGGCCTGGTTGGCCGCGAAAGCTTCCTGCTTGTCGATGTCGACGTCGACGATCTCGCTGAACGTCGGCTGGTGAACGCTCATTCGATGCCCTCCAGATGGTGTGTGTCGTTCACGTAAGACACCGACACCCCACCGTCAGCCCAGACCTCGACCTGGGTCAAGGAGCACGGTGCCGTAGCCATCGACCAAATCCGCTCGTGGTCGATCTGCAGCACCTGGGCCAGCACGCACATCAACGGCTTGCGGTGAGTCGCGACCACCACCGTGCCGCCGTGTTCGATGGACCGAGCAAAGGCGTCCTCGACACGGGCAGCGAGCTGGCGGTGGCTTTCCCCGCCGGGACGGGCATAGTCGATGTCAGCCCGCAGCGCGAGTAGATCCTCGGGTGCGCTCTTGGCCAGGTCTCGAAACGCTGCACCGTCCCAGTCGCCGAAGCTCTGCTCATCCCAGTCGGCGTCCTGAGCTGGCTGCACCCCCAACGCCTCGGCGATGACGCTGCCGGTTTGCCGGGCGCGGCGCAGCGATGAGGTGAGAACCTGGATCGGACCCTCTGCGTGCTCCAGGCGCCCGGCCACGGCTCCGGCGGCGGCCCGAGCTTGGGCGTGGCCCCGGGGATGCAACGCCGGATCAGCCCCACCGCGTCCATCCAACTTGCTGGCAAGCGTGAAGTCAGTGACACCGTGGCGGACCAGGATGATCCGCACCGAGTCTCTCGTCGCCGGGCGGTGGGCACGGATCGCCGAGACCGCGACGGACACCGGCGCCCGGGCATCTCCGAAAGTCGGCCTCGTGCCCGGCCGTGGCGTGCTTGCCTTGGTCGCTTGTTCGGTACTCGCGGAAGCGCCCCGGATGGCATGGCTGTCGCTGTCGCTGTCGCTGTCGCTGTCGTTATAGAGTCCAGCCGAATGCGCCTGCCGTCCATGCCCTCGTTCGACAAGGCGTCAGCGTCGCCATTGAGCTCCCGGGGTATCCACTGGAAGTCCACGCGACCGCCGACGTGGCTGATCTGGTGCACCAGGTCTCGGGCTTGCAGGGCCAGTCGCCGCATCTCGGCGTGCTTGATCTTCCACCGCCCGGCCATCTGCTCGACGACCAGCTTCGAGTCCATCTTCGCCACCAAGTGCAGGTCGGTGGCCAGGCCTAGATCGAGCACGGCCTGAAGTCCTGCGATGAGACCGCTGTACTCGGCGACATTGTTGGACGCGGTGCCGAGCGGGGCGGCCCGCTGGGCAATGACCCGCTCGGTGTCCGGGTCGCGCAACAAGGCGCCATACCCGGCTACCCCGGGGTTGCCGCGGGAGCCACCATCGGCCTCCAGGACGAGCCGTCTGGCAGTGCTCACAGACCCGACTCGTCGGTGCGCACCAGGATCCGGCTGCACTCCTCACACCGCAGCACCTCGTCCTCATCAGCGGAGCGAAAGCGGCTGACTTCGACGGCATTCAGCTCGAGCTGACATCCACCGCAGGCCCGGGCGACCAGCGGGGCCGCGCCGATGCCGCTGCGGATGCGAATCTTGTCGTAGAGGGCGACGAGATCCTCACCGACGTGTGAGGCGATGTCCGCACGGGGCGCCAGCGTGGCCCGCCGATCGGCATCGATCTCCGCCTCCATCTCTTCGATCTGAGCGGCGAGAGAGGCAGCTTCTTGGGTCAGCCGGGCAAGCTCAGCAGTGGCCGAGGTCGCTTCGCGCTCGGCTGCTTCGGCTCGCTCCATGACCTCGAGCTCTTCGTCCTCCAGCACGGATTGACGGCGCGCCAGCGAGATCATCTCGTGCTGCAGCCCCTGCAGGTCCTTGGCGCTACCGACGCCGGTGTCCAACCGTCGCTGGTCGCGCGCCATACGATCCCGCACGACCAGCACATCGGCTTCGGCCTTGCGCAGCTCGCGTTTGAGGTCATCCTGGGCCGTTCGGCTCAGGACGACGGCGGACTCAGCCGCCTCGAGACGCGGCTTCAAGGCCGCCAACTCGGCGCGCTGTGGCAACGATGCGCGCCGGTGGTCGCACTGAGCCACCTTGGTGTCGATGACTTGCAGCTCAAGGAGCGCCTTCTGCCGACTCGGCTCTGCTTTCACTCTTCACCTCGTTGGTTGCTATGCCTGATCACGTCCCCGCCGCTTCCGGTGGCGACTGTGAAGGTCCACGGTTCGGTGCATTGCGCGCTGATGTCGATCTTCAACCTAGCCCCCGCCGACCCCAACGCCCGCCTCAGAGTCTGCTGAAGCATGGGCAGCCACACTGCCTCGCTCGCGTAGTGTCCAGCGTCTATCAGGTAGGGGGTCCCCGAACCGACCCGCGCCTGCTCGCGAGCTTCCAGGGCAGGGTGGTGACGCAGGTCGGCCGTGACGTAGACATCGGCGCCGACCGCGACCACCTCAGCAAAGGCGTGATCACCCGCCCCACCCAGCAGCGCAACGCGCTGGATGGTGGCGTCCGGCGGACCGGCGATGCGCATACCGGCAGCTGTGGCGGGTAGCACTGACCCCAGGTGCTGCGCGAACTCGCCCAACGTCACCGGCTCTGGCAAGTCACCGACGCGGCCCAGCTCCTGACCCTCACTGATCGTCAGCGGCTCGGTCTTCGCCAGGCCGCACGCGAGCGCGAGCGCATCGCCGACGCCGTCTGCGGAGACGTCAGCATTGGTATGCGCGCAGTACAGGGCGATGTCGCCGAGGATCAACGCCTGCAGGCTCGAGCCCTTGCTGGTGTCTGTCGCAACACCGTGGATGCCTCGCAGCAATAATGGGTGGTGACTGATGATCAGGTCCGCGCCGATGTCGGCAGCCTCGCGGATGACCGCCAGCGTGGGGTCGAGAGCGAGCAGGACGGTATGCACGATCTGGTCACGATCGCCCACCACCAGGCCGACCTGGTCCCACGACTGAGCGGTGTCGAGCGGGTACAGGCTCTCCAGGGCGGCCAGCACGTCGGCCAGCGGGACACCTGCTGAGGTCTTCTGCACGTGGGCCCGGCCGGGCTCGAACCGACGACAACCGCGGTGTAAACGCGGTGCTCTACCACCTGAGCTACAGGCCCCTTGCGCCGCTCGTGCAGTCGACGCAGGCCATATTGTGCCACCTGATGGGCTCACCCGAGGCTTGCCGCTGTTCTGTGCAGGAAGCATGCTGCGCGCCACTATGGACGCGGGAGCAGCTAAGCAGCGGTGAACTGCTGAACGGCGCGATCCAGGACGGCGATGTCTCGACTTTCTCCCGGCCCGCTGATCAGCGACCAGCGCACGGTCAACGCAGCGTCCACCAGGAAGGTGCCGCGTACGGCCATGCCAGAGGTTTCCATGAAAACGCCGTAGTCACGAGCCACAGCGCCGTGCGGCCAGAAGTCGGAAAGCAGCGGGAAGCGGTACCCCTCAACGGCGGCCCATGTCTTTAAAGCAGGCGCGGCATCGCATGAAATACCGAAGACCTGCACGCGGTCGTTAGCGAACCGGTCGATGTTTAGCTGGATATCCAACAGCTCGCCGGTGCAGATCCCGGAGAAGGCGAAGGGATAGAAGACCAGGAGCACAGCAGAGTCCTGAACCGCCTTGGACAGGGTGCGTTCGACGCCGTACTGGTCCCGTAGCGTGAAGTCAGGCGCAGGCGCCCCCACCTGAGGGCTGTCAGCGCCAAACTCATCGAGCGGTCCGGGACTCACTTGCGCCCGACTAGTCGCTGCGCATACCACTGTGAGCTCATCGGCACAGCTCCGCTGGCGGTCAGACCAGACGTTGTACAAGCTTCCTGAACCGCGAATGCCTCGACTCGATCGCCGCGCCCTATCCCTGGCGTCACCAAGGCGATGAAACCGCCTTCCTCAACCATGGTGAGGGCGTCTACGAGCTCATCGGTCAGGTCGCCCTCGCCGTCACGCCACCACAGCACGACTGCGTCCACCACGCCGTCGTAGTCCTCGTCTTCTAATGGCGAATTGACGATCTCCTCAACGGCAGCGCGGAAGTCATGATCCACATCGTCGTCATAGCCGAACTCGATCACGATCTGCTCAGCCTTGAAGCCCAACTTTTTCGCCACCCCAGCGACAGTGCCGCTGTCGGTGCCAGCCACGTCTTCGGTCCTCCTTCTCGCGATTCCGCGTCGGTATATGTTGCAGATAGTGAATTGTCTGCGGTAAGGATATCGGCATTCGCAAGGCCCGCACAGCCAACCCCGCCCATGGATGCTCGCCGCACCGCTCCATGGCAGACTAAAGCCGCCCTGCTGCACCAGCCACAGAGAGGACGCACCGTGTCCAGCGATGCCACCGAGTCCGGTCCGATCCTGAACGGCATACCCAGCCAGATCCCTGACTCCGACCCGGAAGAGACCCGAGAGTGGCTTGACTCACTGGACGGGGCGATCACTGCAGGCGGTCGCGGACGAGCCCGGTTCCTGATGCTGAAGATGTTGGAACGGGCCCGGGCCAACCAGGTCGGGCTACCGTCGCTGACCACGACCGACTACATCAACACCATCGGACCGGACGCCGAGCCTGATTTTCCGGGCGATGAGCACCTGGAGCGGCAGTATCGGGCTTGGATCCGTTGGAACGCTGCGGTCATGGTGCACCGCGCCCAGCACCCAGATGTCTCGGTGGGTGGGCACATCAGCAGCTACGCCTCGGCTGCGACGCTGTATGAGGTGGGGTTCAACCATTTCTGGCGCGGTCGCGACCACGAGGGCGGCGGCGACCAGGTGTTCTTTCAGGGACACGCCTCCCCCGGCGTCTACGCGCGGGCGTTCTTGGAAGGCCGGTTGGAAGAGGACGACCTCAACGGATTCCGTCAGGAGCACTCGCATCAGGTCGATGGCGAAGTCCGTGCCCTGCCCTCATACCCGCACCCCAGGAACCTGCCCTCGTTCTGGCAGTTCCCGACCGTATCCATGGGTCTGGGTCCGATGAACGCCATCTTCCAGGCCCAGTTCAACAAGTACCTGCACAACCGGGGACTGAAAGACACCAGCAACCAGCGGGTCTGGGCCTTCTTGGGGGATGGCGAGATGGACGAGCCGGAGTCCCGCGGCTTGCTGCAGGTGGCGGCGAACGACGAGCTCGACAACCTGACCTTTGTGATCAACTGCAACCTGCAGCGACTTGATGGTCCAGTGCGCGGCAACGGCAAGATCGTTCAAGAGCTCGAGGCGTACTTCCGCGGTGCCGGTTGGAACGTCATCAAGGTCCTCTGGGGACGCGGGTGGGACCCGTTGATCGAGGGCGATGAGTCGGGGGCGCTGCTGAACCTGATGAACACCACGAGTGATGGTGACTTCCAGACCTTCCGGGCCAACGACGGCAGCTACATCCGCGACGAGTTCTTCGGTCGAGACCCCGCGACGAAGAACATGGTTTCGGACTGGTCCGACGAAGACATCTGGTGGAAGCTCAAGCGGGGTGGGCACGACTACCACAAGGTGTATGCCGCCTACGCCGCTGCGGTCGAACACTCCGGTCAGCCGACTGTCATCCTGGCCCACACGATCAAGGGCTACAGCCTCGGCTCACACTTCGCTGGTCGCAATGCGACGCACCAGATGAAGAAGATGAAGATGGATGACCTGAAAGGCTTCCGCGACACCTTGCAGATTCCGATCACCGACGAGCAGCTCGAGGCCGATCCGTGGGCACCCCCGTACTACCACCCGGGGCCCGACGACGAGGCGATCAAGTACATGCAGAAGCGCCGCGAAGAACTCGGCGGCTACCTACCAGGCCGACGCCCCGACGGCGGCGAGAAGCTCAAGCTCCCCGGTGACAAAGCGTATGCCGTGGCCAAGAAAGGGTCCGGCAAACAGCAGGTCGCCACCACGATGGCCTTTGTGCGAATCTTCAAAGACCTCATGCGCGACAAGGAGTTCGGCAAGCACCTGGTGCCCATCATTCCGGATGAGGCGCGGACCTTCGGCATGGACAGCTTCTTTCCGACCGCCAAGATCTACAACGTCCACGGGCAGAACTACACCTCGGTCGACGCGGACCTGATGTTGGCCTACAAGGAGTCGACCTCCGGGCAGATCCTGCACCTGGGCATCAACGAGGCGGGCTCGGTGGCGGCGCTGACCGCCGCCGGTACCTCATATGACACGCATGGTGTTCCGATGGTGCCGTTCTACGTCTTCTACTCGATGTTCGGCTTTCAGCGCACCGGCGATGCCATCTGGGCGGCCACCGACCAGATGGCCCGCGGATTCTTGATTGCCGCGACGGCCGGGCGGACCACACTGACCGGTGAAGGCCTGCAGCACGCGGATGGGCACAGTCAGCTTCTGGCTGCCACCAATCCTGCCGTGCTGTGCTACGACCCGGCTTACGGCTACGAGATCGCGCACATCATGCAGGACGGAATCCGCCGTATGTACGGCGACGAGCCTGAGAACGTTCTCTACCACCTGACGGTCTACAACGAGCCGATGACCCAGCCTGCCGAACCGGAGGACGTCGACGTCGAGGGCATTCTCGCCGGGATGCATCGGATAGCCAACGGCAGCGGAGACGGCCCGCCGGTCCGCCTGCTCGCCTCGGGTGTCGCCGTACCTTGGGCGCTGGACGCGCAGAAGCTGTTGGCCGACGACTGGGGGGTCAGCGCCGAAGTATGGTCGGTCACCTCGTGGACTGAGCTGCGCCGTGAGGCGATGGAGTGCGATGACGACGCCTTCGCCTCAAGCGACGGTGAGCGACGCGTTCCGTATGTGACGCGCCGGCTCTCCGAGGGGGAAGGCCCGGTCGTGGCCACGAGCGACTGGATGCGCCAAGTCCAAGACCAGATCGCACCCTGGGTGCCAGAGGACTTCTTTGCCCTCGGTGCCGATGGATTCGGCTTCTCCGATACTCGGGCCGCCGCGCGGCGCTTCTTCCACATCGATGGCCCCTCCATGGCAGTCAAGGCGTTGCAGCTGCTCGCCGACCGCGGTGAAATCGAGGCAGCCAAGGTTGGCGAGGCCTACAAGAAGTACAAGATCGACGATGTCACCGCGGGCGCCTCGGGGACGGCCGGCGGAGACGCCTAGCGTTGCTGGCGGCGACGCCGATGTCGGCGTGATCGGTGAAGAAGCCGTCCGCACCAGCGTCGAGGTATGCGGTGATCTCACGGGTCAGGTCACCGTGGCCGGCTCCGTCCGCACTGCTGCGCAGGTCTATCGGCAAGAAGGTGTTTTCGGCGCGAAACGTGTGCGGGTGCACGAACAGGTCAGCGCTATGTGCCGCCTCGACCAAGCCGGTCGGCTCCCCCAGTCGATCCTGCTCAGTCCAGGCGATGACCGAGCGTTTGTGCGGGCCGATGCCATTGGCCACCGCCGACCATTCGGACAGTTCTTGCCGGCTCCACGAATGCCCGGGGTGCATCAGCTGGAGTAACGGTGCCACAACGCCCAGCTCCCGAAGCCGGACCAGTGCCTGGTGCTCGAAGCACTGCACCATGACCGGTTGCCCGTGTCCAGCTCGCTCTGCGCTCGCGAGACCGACGCCCATGAGATGTGCGGACATGAGGTCGGCCACGATGAGCTCCTCAACCGCTAGCCCCAGCGATCGGAGGTGGCTGACGTGCTTCAACTCGGGATAGACGATGATCTCGCGGCCCAGCTCCGCCGACAGGGTGGCTCGCAGGGCGAGAATCGAGGCGAAACTGGAGATGCCCCATACGTCATCGGTGGCGGTGTTCTCCGGCCGAAGGTCCGGCAGGCGCTCGCGGGCACGCAACGTTCTCAGCTGCTCCCAAGTGAAGTCTTCGACGAACCACCCTTCGACTTGGCGGCCATCGATCGTTTTGGTGGTACGTAACGCGGCAAACTCTGCGCGGTCTACCACGTCGGTGGTCCTGGAGATCTCGTTTTCGTGCCGGGCGACCAGCATCCCGTCCTTGGTCGCGACCAGATCGGGCTCGATGCAGTCGGCGCCCATACGTGCCGCCAGCGCGTAGGCCGCCAGCGTGTGTTCCGGTCGGAAGCCACTGGCCCCGCGATGCGCTATGACCAACGGTGTCGACCCACGGCCGACGGCCTCATCCCAGGGCGGGTCGAGGCTCTCTGGTGTCTCATCGGCGGTGATCGGCGGTTCCCCCGGTGGCTGCGCGATCGTCATGAGGCAACGGTAGTCCGCAACTGCGCGACTCACTGGTCTACTCAGCTGCACCGTGGTCGGGCTCCTGAGCATGGTCAGGGCTAGGGTGAGGCGGTGGCCAACGAGCAGTCCCGCGAAGTCTCGGCGCGGATGAGCGGGGTGGTGGCTACGGCGGCAGCGCGGGCCATGGAACGGGACCTGCAGTGGTACCGGGACCTGCCCGCCGAAGACCGATCCTGGGTGTCGTTAGTCTCCCAAGCCGGGATCAGCGCGTTTCTGGCGTGGTATCGCAGCGGTGAGAAGCCGGAAACTCTGACCTCGGATATTTTCGGCACGGCGCCACGCGAGCTGGCCCAGAAGATCACCCTGAGCCAAACCCTCGACTTGGTGCGCACCACCGTGGACACGGTCGAGGAGCACATACCAGCCCTCGCATCAGGGGGCGATGAAGCCGGGTTACGCGAGGGCGTGCTGCGCTACTCCCGCGAGGTGGCGTTCGCCACGGCACAGATCTACGCCTCAGCGGCCGAGACCCGCGGCGCGTGGGACGCCCGACTCGAAGCGTTGGTGGTGTTCGCGGTGGTCCGCGGGGAGGCCGATGAGACTTTTCGCAGCCGCGTCACCGAACTGGGGTGGGCCGACGTCAGCGCGGTGTCGGTGGTCGTCGGCTCGGCACCGCAAGACGCGCCTGCGGGCACCTCGGCGGGCATCGCCGGCTCGTTGCGGGAAGCCGCTCAGCGGATGAACCTCGAGGCCCTCACCGCGGTGCAGGGACAACGACTGATCTGCGTCCTGGGCGGCACCCACGACGGCCTGGCGGACGCCACTCGGCTCAGCCCACACTTCGGCTCCGGGCCAATCGTCGTCGGGCCCGCAGTGCCTCACTTGTACGCTGCCGGCCGCTCTGCTCGAGCCGCGCTGTCCGGGGCCGACGCCGCTGCCGCGTGGGCTCAAGCGCCACGGCCTGTGTTGGCCGACGACTTGTTAGCGGAGCGCACATTGCTTGGTGAGGCACCCGCTCGCCGGGCGCTGGTGGACCGTGTGTACGTGCCGCTGCGGGACAGCAGGTCGGCACTGCTCGACACGGCTCACGCCTACCTGGAGGCGGGGGGCGCACTTGAAGCAACGAGCAGGATCCTGTTCGTTCACCCCAACACCGTGCGCTATCGACTCGGTCGGATCGAAGAGCTGATCAGTTTGGACCTTACGGTTCCACGCGAGGCATGGACAGCCCAGATCGCTCTAGCAGTAGGCAGTTTCGCCGGTCAAATCGGCAGCCCTCGATGGCGCTGAGTGACAGAGCTCCACACGTGCGAGCAGGGTTCATGACATGTCATTTGTAGATTTCCTATAAAGGTGAACGAGAGATGTCGTTGGCTTCGTTGACGTCTGAACGCTGGCTGAACGCGAGATGGTGAATGGGTGCTAGCGATTGTTGCCCCCGGACAGGGCTCCCAGACTCCTGGATTCCTCACCCCGTGGCTTGAACTGCCGGGTTTCCGAGATCGAATGGACTGGTTGGGCGCGGTGGCCTCGCTCAACCTCGTGCAACACGGGACCACCTCGGATGCCACGACCATCAAAGACACCGCCATCGCCCAGCCGCTGATTGTCGGGTCGGGCCTCATCTCGCTGCTGGCGCTGTTCGACCATCCCGCCGACGGTTTCGCCGCGGTCGGCGCGGGCGCCGGGCACTCCGTCGGGGAGATCACCGCAGCCTCGGCCGCCGGTGTCCTGAGCGCAGAGCAGGCAATGGTCTTTGTTCGCGAGCGCGGCAACGGCATGGCAGCCGCCAGCGCAGCCACCGCGACCGGAATGGCGGCCGTTATGGGCGGCGATGCAGATGAGGTCAGCGCCACGCTGGAACGCCATGGCCTGACCGCAGCCAACGCGAACGGCGCCGGCCAGGTCGTCGCCGCCGGCACGTCCGAGCAGATCCAGGCGCTGCGCGATGACCCTCCGGCCAAGACCCGCATCATCCCGTTGCAGGTCGCTGGCGCCTTCCACACCGAACACATGTCCCCGGCGGTCGAGAAGCTCCGCGGCTACTCCCGAGCCATCTCAGTGCACGACCCGCGCACCCCGCTGGTCTCCAACGCCGATGGGAGCATCGTCGCCAACGGCCGCGAGTTTTTGTCCCGCCTGGTGAACCAGGTGCAGAGCCCGGTCCGGTGGGATCTGTGCATGCAGACCCTGGCCGACCTCGGCATCACCGGCATGATCGAGATCCCCCCGGCCGGCACGCTGACCGGCCTAGCCAAGCGAGGCCTGCCCGGAGTCGAGACGCTGGCGATGAAGACGCCCGACGACCTGGAGACGGCCCACCGCATGATCCGCGAGCACGGTTCGCTCCAGGAGCCGACCGATGCTCCGACCTGGCGGTTGGTGGTCTCACCGGTGAAGGGCAAAGTCATCCCCGGCGACGGATTCGCCCTGGACGCTGACGTGCGCCCCGGCGCCGTCGTCGCGACCGTCAGCACTCTGCGTGAAACCCACCATGTCAAGGCACCCTACGGCGGCCACATCATCGAGTGGCTGGTCGAGACAGGCGATCCGGTCAGTCCGGGTCAGCCGCTGATGCGCCTGCACCCGCATGAGGACGCACTATGACCGAACACGGCGGCGCACCTGCGACCACTCGCTTCACCATGCCCACCGGCAGTCAGTTCGCCCGCGTCATGGGCATCGGCGGCTACCGCCCCGAGCGAGTCGTGACCAACGAGGAGATCTGCGAACACATCGACTCCAGCGATGAGTGGATCCGGCAGCGCTCCGGCATCGCCACCCGCCATGTTGCTCGACCCGACGAGACAGTCATCGACATCGCTGAGCCCGCAGCCGTCAAGGCCATGGTCATGGCCGGCGTGGGCCCAGCGCAGATCGACGCGGTGTTGCTGGCCACCGTGACCCACCCCTACCAGACTCCGGCTGCGGCGCCGATGTTGGCCGAACGACTCGGCATACCGGCACCCGCCGCGTTCGACATCTCGGCCGCGTGCGCCGGGTACTGCTACGGCATCGGCCTGGCCAACGACATGGTGCGCTCGGGCAGCGCCACGCACGTTTTGGTGGTCGGCGTCGAAAAGCTCTCCGATTTCACCGATCCGCACGACCGAGGCAGCGCGTTCATCTTCGGTGACGGTGCTGGCGCAGCGGTCGTCGGGCCCTCCGAGACCCCGGGCATCGGGCCCACCATGTGGGGCAGCGACGGCAAGCACTGGGACAAGATCTCCCAACGTGAGCCATGGACCGACCTGCGCGAAGCAATGGAGGAAGGCGACCGGGCCCAGGGCATCCACTGGCCATCGATTGGCATGCAGGGTCAGGCGGTCTTCCGTTGGGCGGTCTATTCGATGGCCCCCGTGGCGCGCAAGACACTGGAAACCACCGGCATTGGCGCAGACCAGCTGGCCGCCTTTGTTCCCCACCAGGCCAACCTGCGGATCACCAATTCCATGGTCAAAGAGCTGAACCTGCCCGAGCACGTCCGAGTGGCCCGAGACATTGTTGACACCGGCAACACCTCGGCGGCCTCGGTGCCGCTCGCCCTATCCCGAATGTTGTCCGAAGATCCTTCACTCAGCGGAGGTTTGGCCCTACAGATCGGCTTCGGAGCCGGCCTGGCCTATGCGGCCCAGGTCGTCGTGCTGCCGTGACACGACTCCCGAACGGCCCGGCGGGTATTCCGGGTCAGCCCATCTCACCAATAGCAAGGAGCAACCCCCATGGCCATGAATGAGCAGGAGATCCTCGAAGGTCTGGCTGAGATCGTCAACGAAGAGACCGGCATCGAGACCGACGCCGTGCAGATGGACAAGTCCTTCACCGAAGACCTGGACATCGACTCGCTGTCGATGATGACGATCGTGGTCAACGCCGAAGACAAGTTCGGCGTACGCATCCCCGACGACGAGGTCAAGAACTTGACCCACGTGCGCGACGCCGTCAACTACATCAACAACAACCAGGGCTGACCCAGTTGTGCAGTGGGTGTGCCGCCCCGGCCCATGGACCGGCGGCATACCTGCTTCACACTCCCACTCCCCGCGGCATTGACGCCGTGGTGAAGCACATCCCCTGACTGCTGCACAATCGAAGGAGCCGCACATGCCCGCCAACACGCAGCGCCGAGTCGTCGTCACCGGTGTGGGCGCAACCACCCCGGTTGGTGGCACGGCGCACTCCACCTGGGATGCCATCGTGGCTGGGCGCTCCGGCGTCCGGACACTCGAGGCCGACTGGGTCGCCGAGTACGAACTGCCTGTCGCCTTCGCCGCCACTTTGCATACGCCGGCCGCTGAGTCGTTGGCCCGCGTGGAGGTGCGCCGCAACGACCCTGCCGGCCAGTACGCCTTGATCGCCTCGCGCGATGCCTGGGCGGACGCTGGCTTGGAGGTGGGCGATGTCGAGCCTGAACGGCTTGGCGTCGCCATCGGCTCGGGCATCGGCGGTGTGTGGACGTTGCTGGACCAGTGGGACACCCTGCGAGAGCGCGGTGCGCGCCGAGTCTTTCCGTTGGCGGTGCCAATGCTGATGCCCAATGGGCCGGCTGCGGCCGTCTCGCTGGACCTTGGTGCCCGTGCTGGTGCTCATTGCCCTGTCAGTGCCTGCGCCAGCGGAGCCGAAGGCATGGGGTTGGCGATGAAGATGATCCGCGAGGGCAGGGCTGACGTGATGGTCGCCGGTGGCACCGAGGCGGCGATCCACCCGGTGACGGTCGCGGCCTTTGCCGCGATGAAGGCTCTGTCCACTCGCAACGACGACCCGGAGCAGGCATCGCGCCCCTACGACACGAATCGCGATGGTTTCGTGATGGGCGAGGGCGCCGGGGTCGTTGTGCTTGAGGAGCTCGAGCACGCCCAGGCACGTGGTGCGACCATCTACGCCGAGCTGAGCGGAGTGGGTTTGTCCTCGGACGCCTACCACATCACCGCGGGTCACCCGGAGGGCGAAGGTGCCGCCAGGGCGATGCTCGAAGCGGTCAACGACGCCGGGTTGGAGCTTGGCGACATCGCACACATCAACGCTCACGCCACCTCGACGCCGGTGGGCGATGTCGCCGAGACGAAGGCGATCCACCGCGCCTTCGGTGACCGAGCCAGCGAGATCCCGGTCACCGCGACCAAGTCGATGACCGGCCACCTGTTGGGTGCCGCTGGGGCGCTGGAAGCAGTCTTGACAGTGCTCAGCCTGCATCACCGCTTAGTGCCTCCGACGATCAACCTCACGGACCAGGACCCCGAGATCGACTTGTCCGTCGTGACCGGTGAGGCGCAAGCGCTGCCCGATGGCGATATCGCTGCATTGAACAACTCGTTCGGTTTCGGCGGCGCCAACGTCGCCCTGACTTTCCGGAGTGCCCGATGACCTCACGCGCCCCCAGCGAAGCCTCGGCCCAGGCCTCGGCTGCGGCAAAGAGCAAGATGCCTCGCAACGAGGACCCGCGCCACCCCACGAAGCGGCTGAAGAACTTCTTCGACGACGACAGCGTGATGTTGTTGAGCGACGATGACGACTCCGGCTTCTTGGCCGCCAAAGGCACCATTCACGGCAAGCCGGTGGTCGCCTTCTGTTCCGATGCGACGATCCAGGGCGGCGCGATGGGCGTGGCTGGCTGCGCGGTCATCTGCCAGGCTTATGAAGAGGCAATGATCGGGGACGTGCCTATCGTCGGCCTCTGGCACTCCGGTGGCGCCCGGCTGGCCGAGGGCGTCGTCTCACTGCACGCAGTAGGGCAGGTCTTCGCTGCCATGACCCGTGCCTCGGGCAAGATCCCGCAGATCTCGGTGGTGCTCGGCGCGGCTGCTGGTGGTGCCGCCTATGGTCCAGCGTTGACCGATGTGGTCGTGCTCGGACCCGATGGACGCATCTTCGTCACCGGCCCAGATGTGGTGCGCTCTGTCACCGGGGAGGCTGTCGACGCGTTGCGGTTGGGCGGCCCGGAACCGCATGGCCGTCGGTCGGGAGTGGTGCACGTGGTCGCTGAGACCACCGATGCGGCATACGAGCAAGGGCGGGTGCTGTGCTCCCTGCTCGCCGACCAGCGCGAGCTCAGCCTGAAGAAGGTCAAGAACCGCGACCTGGCCTCGACCTTCCCCGAGTCGGCCAAGCGGGCATACGACGTGCACCCACTGATCGCCAACGTTCTGGATAAGAAGGGCGAGTCGGTCGAGCTGTTCCCTCGCTGGGCACCGAACATCGTGACGACGCTGGGACGGTTTGGTGGTCGCACCGTCGGGGTGATCGCCAACAACCCGATGCGCTTGGGCGGGTGTCTTGACTCGATCTCAGCCGAGAAGGCCTCTCGATTCGTCCGGATGTGTGACGCCTTCGGGATTCCACTCATCGTCCTCGTCGATGTGCCCGGCTACCTGCCCGGTGTCGGTCAGGAGTGGGACGGTGTGGTGCGCCGCGGCGCCAAACTGCTACATGCCTTCGCTGAAGCGGTGGTGCCACGGGTCACTCTGGTGACGCGTAAGACATACGGAGGGGCCTACGTGGCGATGAACTCTCGCTCATTGGGGGCTTCGCGGGTCTTCGCCTGGCCCACCGCCGAGGTTGCCGTCATGGGCCATGTTGCCGCCATACGCATCCTGCACCGACGCAAGCTGGCCGAGGTTCCGGCCGACGACAAAGACCGCGTCGAGAAGGAACTGGCCGCCGAGCACGCCGAACTGACCGGAGGGTTGGCACGCGCCGTGGAGATCGGTGTCATTGACGAGGTCGTCGAGCCGAAGAAGACCCGGCAGGCCCTTGCCCACGCCATCCTGGATGCGCCACAGCTGCGTGGGAGCCACGGCAACATCCCGCTCTAGCCGATCGTTGTCTCAGTCTCAGGCCCCAGCACTCTCAGCTGACCTTGTGAAGCCACTTCACGGGCGCGCCCTCGCCTGCGTAGCGGAAGTTTTCAAGTTCGGAGTCCCATGCCGAGCCTAAGGCTCGGTCGACCTCGGCAGAGAGCACGGCAGCACTGCCGCGAGCCTGGTCCACGATGGCCCGCAGTCTGTCTTCGGTGACCACGATGTCCCCGTTGGCCGACAGCCGCCCGTGGTGGATGCCCAAGGCAGGCGTGTGAGTCCACCGTGCACCGTCGGATCCGCGGCTGGCTTCCTCGACGACCTCATACCTCAGGCCGTCCCAGCCGCGCATCGCGCTCGCGAGGTAGGCACCGGTGCCCACCTCGCCGGTCCACGAGAACTCGGCGCGCATCGTTCCCGGCTGCGCCGGCTGAGGGGTCCAGTCCAGAGCCACCCGGGTGTCGAGCACACCTTCGAGGGCCCAGGCAATATGCGGGCACAACGCAGTAGGTGTGGAGTGTATGAACACCACACCGCGCGTCATGACACGTGGCATCACTACGGACATCCGAGCCTCCTATTGACGAGGGACGTCTTCCCCAACGGCCTCATCAGTAACGCTCACACTCCGCGTCATGCCATGCTCACCTCATGTTGCCACACCTGTCACACGAGTCACAAGGACTGCTGCCCCGGAGATCGGTCGTGGACGACCGACACCCTGTTCGGGTGCTCGTCACCACTGGATCGTGACGGTCTGGCCGCCATACCCGTTCTCCTGGTCTCGACCTTCAATCGTGAGCTCGGTCGTTCCTTTCGGGATCGCCACATCCGACTGGGTCCGGGTGAACGGCTGCTCACCGGCGTGGTCGTGAGCCAGACTGTGCTCGCCCAGCACGTCACCATCCTGGTCCAGCACGCGCCAGCCATCGGCATACCGCTGCGCTGTGTCGTATGGCGATGAGACCGTGACCGAGAACGAGGCGGTGTGGTCATCTCGCCGCTCGACATCTACCTCAACGATGTCGGGGTACGTCTGCTCGCCCTGATCGGAGAAGCTGGCAGCAGAGTCGCTCTGCGCCTCGTCCGACTCTGCGTCTTGATCGCCACAGGCAGCGGTACTGAGCACCAGGGCAATAGCGAGAGCGGACATGCGACGAGGCGTTCTCAGCGGTCTCATCTACCCAGTGCATCAGATGCCCAAGCACCGCAGCGGCCGCGGGCCCGCCGGCGCCACTCGGCCGATGACCGAGGGGGCCTTGCCACGTGCTCAGGGTGACCAGAGGTCTCGCTCATCCACACCCGCTCCATGTGGTCGCCTGTCCAAGTGGAAGGTTGGCAACGAGAGGCGCGAGTCGGTCATTCATTCCGGCACCTTTACATTCTCGCTCTTGGTCTTGGCGGGCATGGCGAACATGAACGTCGTCATCAGAGCATGCGAAACTCTGGTCTTGATCGCCACGTTCCCGGTCTCTATCTGATGCTTCAGGTCGGCCAGGATGCCGGACCACGTCTTGCCGTGCTTGTCCATGGTCTTGCCTTCCTCCTGCCAGCCCTCGTGCTTGAGGGTGACTCGCACGAGACCTGGCCCATGTTCGTCCAGCGTCCATGTCACCAGCGTGGGCGGATCGTCATACATGGTCATGACGTATGTGTGGGAGAGCAACCGTGGGGTCTGCACTTCAACAATCTTGCCCACGACGAAGGTGCGTTTTCCATTGGCGGAGCGATAGCGGATAGGGGTCCCCGGCTCAAACGTCGTCTCCAGGACTGTATTGAGCAGCGGCTTCTGCACACTGCCAAGCTTGGTGATCTCGGCCCAGACGGCATCGATGGGTGCCTCGATGTCGATCTGCTGGATGAGTTCAGCCACTGTTCTCTCCTTCTCCTTGGTGGTTGGCCTCAGCGGTGGTCTTGAGGCCCACCAGTGCATGAGTCCAGGACGCTTCGTATGCCGAGACCCACCTGTCATAGATCTGGCCGATGGGGACCGGGTTGAGATGGTTCACTCGCCGACGTCCCTGCGTCTGGACGAGAACCAGGCCGGAGTCGCGCAGCACCCGGAGATGTGCCATGAGTTGGTGCCGGTCGGCGCCTAGGACGTTGGCCAGCTCACCGGTAGCTCGTGGGGCCGCCCGAAGCTCGTCCAGAATTCGGCGACGCCAGGGGTTGGCGAGCGCGTGCCATACGTCATCGAGGTCATCAGGTAATCTTTCCATTACGTAATGACTCTACTACCCATCGAAGCGGAAGGCGTCTCGACCAGGTTGTTTTCCTCGCGCCACCCCCTCGCCCGCAAAGACCCTTACCGCAGCGCCTCGAGCAGGACGGGGTAGGTGATGTCGGTCTGTGCCGTTGCCTGCTGCTCATCGACCACGTCGTGCGGGAGGTCAAGACTTGCCGGGAAGCTCTCTGTCGTGACATCGGCGCCGTGGGCGCGCCAGTCCTCGACGAGGCCGTCGATCTCGCCGTTGTCCACCTGGGTGTCGGCCTCGTTGGTGACGACGACGATCTCGCGGGTCAGCGGGGGGTCCGACTGCGCACTGTGCAGCACCTCCCGGCTGAGACGCAGCATCTCCGCCGCCCCCGCCGGGGCCTCACCGGCGTAGGCGTGGTCGAGCGTCGGGTCGGTGCGCACCTGGAAGTGGGGGATCCTGGTGAAGAAGTTGGGGAAGGCGTAGTCGACCACTCCGGGCATACCGTGCAGGGTCAGGGCGGGGGCGACGGCAACCACGCGGTCCACCTCCCGGTGCTGGGCCGTCCACGCGGCGGTCGCGCCGCCCATCGACAGACCAAGGACGCGCACGTCTCGACCCAGCCCTGAGGCCACGTCGACCGATGCGTTGGACCAGTCGCGCATCTCCTCAGCGGTGAAGTCATCGACGAAGTGCACGTCACCGATGCGTTGTCCATCTGGCGTCGCGATGCCATGCTCGGGGGCTCGAAGCACCACGACATTCATACCCTCGGACTGCAGGGTCTCGGCCATTTCCTGGAACTGTCGGGGGCAGTTGGTGAGACCGTGCAGCAGCACGACTGCCACGTCAGTGCGATCCCCGGTGCCGTACAGAGCACTTCGGCATGGCTCGAAGACGTTTAGGGCCGTCTCGTCGGAGGCCCACTCCTCGAAACGGGCCTCCGCCTCGGTGTAGGTCGATGCCGGTCGTTCGCGCGCTTCGTGGAGGTCGTCGAGACTCACGGGCCACAATGCCAGTGCCGTGATTGCCAGCAGCAGGACAAGCACGACCGCCCCGGCCCAGCGCAGCACCCGAGCCAGCGGGCGGCGCCCGCCTCCCGCGTCAGTCCCTGTGGACGGCGAGTGGTCGGCTGCGGGCTCCGTGGAGCCCGCATTGTCGTGAGGCATACTCGAAGCCTACTCAAACGACCTTGCCCTTAGGTCAGAAAGAGTGCTCAGCGTGGCGTCCTATGGACTACTCGGATTGCTGACGACTCGCGAAGTATGGACACGCACGTCCTCCGTTGCCTTCGGTGGCGACGGCTTCCTTTCGCCGACAGAGTTGAACGCGTTTGGTCGTCGCAGTTGGGGGCTCTACTCGAAAGGCCCTTAAAAAGCCATCCACAAGCTCGAAGTGGTGATTGTGGACCGCAGATAAGAACCCCGAGACGCCTTCTTCCTGAAGTGAATCTCGGCCGTCCGAGACGATCGTTCTCGAACGGACAACATCCCGTCACATCGGTGTCACAGTCCTCGGTCACCGCGACTCTCAGTTTCCTTTCTCCGTCGCAGTGATCGTCGCATTGCGGGTCATCTCGACATCGTGATGCCACATCTACACCGGAGCAGCGCACAGACGACCGCCTGGATTGACCCATTCCCATGCAGGAACTATCTGAACATGACCTCGGATATCTGATGCCGCCGGCTTCTGCCAGTGACGGAACTTCTGGGCTCTGGCCGCGAAAGCCAGCGAGGTCGGCGCTGACGATAGTGTTGAACCGGGTACGCTCTTCACCACAGGGGCTAGGAGGGCAAGGTAAAACGGAGTCAACGTGCGTAGGCGACCCGGATTGTCACCCAATGGCCACATTTGTGGAGGAAGATCCGACGTCGTCGACGCAAGACATTGTGAGAGAGTTACTATGCCTGAAGCCTTGAATAGTCCTATGTCGTTCGAGATGGACCACGAGGGTTTCGTCCGGCTGTCGTGGACCCCTGGGACTACCGTCACCGGCGAACTGGCCCGCGAGGCGGTTACCCGGCTGGCGGACTTCTGCGATGGTCGACACCTTCCCATGATCGTCGACATGAAAGCGACAAAAGCGATCACGCGGCCCGCGCGGGTGGTCTTTACCGAGGATACGTCCGCCACCCGCATCGCCCTTCTCGGCAAGTCCTCCGTCGACCGTGTGATCGCCAACTTCACCCTGGGCGTGAGCGGGGTGCCCGTCCCGACTCGATTCTTCACCGACGAGGCCCTGGCCATCGCTTGGCTGCTCAACTCCGGCGGCGACCGTGGGCATTGAGGAGCACCAAATCGACCAGCTCCTCGAGTTCGTGTCCAAGCTCGCCTCCGGCGACGTCAGCGCACGGCTGGAGCCCTCGGGCAACGCAGACTCGATGGAGGCGGTGGGGGTCGGCCTCAACATGCTCGCCGAGGAACTGGAAGTCCTCTACGCCGGAATGGAGCAGCACGTCGCAGAGCGCACCCACGCCCTTGAGGAAGCGCATGAGACGATGCGGCGGCAGGCGCTGACGGACTCCCTGACCGGGCTGGCCAATCGGACGCTGCTCCGCGACCGAATGGTCCAGGCGATCGCCAGGTTTCACCGAGGAGCTCTGGCGCCCACGCTCCTCGCACTCGACCTGGACGGGTTCAAGCTCATCAACGACAGCTTCGGCCATGCCGGCGGTGACAGCGCCCTCCTTGAGGTGGCCCGCCGTTTGGAGCAGGTTGCCCGCAAGACGGACACTGTGGCGCGGTTCGGCGGCGACGAGTTCGCCATCCTCGTCACGGACGCGACTCCGGAGGCCGCGCTGCGGATCGCAGAACGAGCGCTGGAGTCGTTGCGTCAGCCGATGCGGATCGGCGATCACATGGCCTCGGCCGGCGCCAGTATCGGAGTCTGCTTCGGCACCCGCGGCCAGACTCCGGATTCACTGCTGCGGGATGCGGACACGAGTATGTATGCCGCGAAGGCCTCTGGACGCAACAACATCCAAGTGTTCAGGCCGGAGATGCACACCGCGGCGTTGGCACGGGTTCGAGTACAGGACGAGTTGCAGACGGCACTGCGAGAGGGGCAGTTGTTGCTGCACTTCCAGCCCTTCGTGGAGCTGAGCACGGGCCGGACCGTCGGTGCAGAGGCACTGGTTCGCTGGAGTCACCCAAGCCGAGGAGTGATCGGGCCGGCCGAGTTCATCGAGGTCGCCGAGGAGACCGGGCTCATCGTCGAGATCGGACAGTGGGTCATGGTCGAGGCGCTGAGTCAGTTGGCGTTGTGGCAGCGCGAGCTCGCAGTGTCGGAATCGTTCCGCCTGCACGTCAACGTCTCGCCTATCGAGTTCCGCCGCTCCGTAATCGTGGGATTCGTCGAAGAGACACTGCGACGGTTGGAGGTCACGCCGGCCAGCGTGGTCCTGGAGATCACCGAAAATGGGCTCATGCAAGACGAGGCACACATCACCCAGGCCCTTCACGACCTGCGGGCCGCGGGCGTGGGCTTGGCCATCGACGACTTCGGCACGGGCTACTCCTCGATCAGCTACCTACGACGGCTGCCCGTCGACTCGGTCAAGATTGACCGGGCGCTCATTACCGGCGTGGACACCGATCCTCAGCAGCGCAGCCTGGCCCAGGCTGTCGTTCGCCTCATCGGGTCGGTGGAGTTGACCTGCATCGCCGAGGGGGTCGAGACTGCGGGAGAGGCGACGAAGCTGCAGGCGATGGGATGTGACTACGCGCAGGGCTACTACTTCGGTAGACCGGTCGCTGCCCAGGAGATGACCGATCTGCTGCGGGGCCACGACGCGCGCCTGTAGCGGGCCGCGGCGCTCGATACGATCAAACAGCTAGACCCCGACGTCGACACGGCATCCCGGCACGGGTGACCCACTCTGACTTCCGAAGGAGAGTCCCGTGTCGTGGAAGAAGATCCTCAATCTCCCGAACGCCATCCGTCTGGCGCGGCAGGCACCCAAGGACGTGGACGGTCGGTGGGATCGCTACTGGGCCGACGTGAAGGTGACGGGATCACGCGGGAGTGTCCTCTGGGACCCGGACGAACCCGAGGAGGCGCGAGGCTACCTCGACCACCTGCGCCGCACCGCTGACCCCAACCTCCCGATCGTGGACGCGGGCTGCGGCAACGGACGGATCACGCGGATGCTGGCGGCGGAATACTCATCCGCGATCGGCATCGACCTGGCTCCCCACGCGATCACCCGGGCCGAGGAGGAGTCCCGCGGCATCGGCAACATCTCCTTCCGCGCGCTGGACCTGACTACGCCGGAACTGGGGCGACAGCTCGCTGCCGAACTCGGTGAGGTCAACGTCCTCGTCCGGGGGGTCTTTCACACACTGAGCCTGGCGGACGGCACCTCCCTAGCCGCTAACCTGCGCGAGATGCTGGGTAGAGGGGGCACCCTGCTCCTTGCGGAGACGAATTTCCTGGGCGGCGGGCTCGCCTACCTCGAGCACCTGGGAGCGACCCCGACCCACATGCCGCCTCCCTTGGCTCGCGCCGTTGCCACGGGCATCCCGGCCCCGACCTCGTTCGGTGCACCGCAGCTCGCCCAATGCTTTCCTGCCGACCAATGGCAGGTCCTGCTGTCAGCAGTGACCTCCATCTCGACGGTACCGATGCGTGAACCAGACGTTCCGGGGCAGATACCCGGTTTCCTCGCCCTGCTTCGCACCCGCGGGCTCGACACCGACTCCAGCCCGGCTTGATCAGCCGGCTGTGCTGAGGGCACGTAGGAAGCACCCGTGTGCACGCTCTGCCGACCGGCCCACGTGAGACCCATGCCTCCCCCACTGCAATGATGCTTTCTCGGCAGCGTCCACCATTGGGAACGTCCGATTCGGCGCGGGTGCCTGACTCACCCGACGTTGGATCCCTTGGGGTGGCGCTTCCCCAGTCTCAGCCGCCGACAACCGCGAAACTGAACGGCACTGGGAAAGTTGGAGGCCCCTTCACCAAACCAGTGCGGTTCCCTGCCGCCCTCTATTGAAGGGCTCTGACCTGCACTTATCTCGGTGGGCCAGGCGGGGCTTGAACCCGCGACCGACGGATTATGAGTCCGCTGCTCTAACCGGCTGAGCTACTGGCCCCGAAGACGTGTCACCCGGCCTGGCGGCGAACCATGAGCGGGCGACGAGTAAGTCTAGGCGAAGGTCGGTGTGGTGATCGCCACCTGACGTCGCGGCATCCCGACCGAAGACCGACCGCGTCCTCGGAAGAAGGAGCTGACCCGGCGGGGTTCCCCCGGCATGGACACCGACATGGTTGACCTCAAGACACAGATCCAGCACGTGGCGGTGCGCCGCCATCCCTGCCTGTTGGACGAGCCACCGCGAGTCGGCGAGACCTTGGCCGCACGCCCGTATGACGCGCTGCTGGGTGCGGACCGAGCATTGAGATGATCACCAGCGGTGTGTTCGGTGGGATCATCCGGTCGCTGCGATCCCTCGAGGCAGCGACCCGCCCGATCTCCGCGGAGTCGCAGGCTGCACTGGACCGGCGGTGGGCCGAGTTGCCGGATCAGGTGAGGACCGCCGCTCAGACGCTGGGTCGTCAGGCGGTAGGTTGCGAAGGCACTCACGGTGTCTTCCCCAAGTGCAACCTGGCCTGCACGCCCTGTTATCACTCTCGCGACGCGAATCGGATCCGGGTGGACGGACCCCATACCCGCACGGCAGTGCTGAACCAGATGCGCTTGCTTCGCTCGATCAGAGGTCCGCGCGCCCACGCCCAGCTGATCGGCGGTGAGGTGTCCTTGCTCAGCCCCGATGACCACGCCGCGACGCTCCAGATCATGCGCGAGCACGGCCGCGAGCCGATGAGTATGTCGCACGGCGACTTCGACTATGACTACCTCCGATCATTGGCAGTGGGCCCGAACGGTCAGCGCAGGTTCGACCGTCTCTCCTTCGCCGGGCACTTCGACATGATGATGTTCGGTCGCCGCGGCATCCGCCGTCCGGCCGACGAGAGGTCCCTCAACCCGTTCCGAGCCGAGTTCGTGGCCCGGTTTGCGCGACTACGCCGAGAGCATGGTGTGCGGTCGTTCTTGGCCCACAACATGACGGTCACCTCAACCAATGTCGATCAGGTCGCCGCCGTGGTGCGTGATTGCGGGCGGATGGGGTTTGGCCTGTTCTCGTTCCAGCCGGCAGCGTTCGTCGGCGACGACAGGCGGTGGCGGGACTCCGATGCTGCCGTGACCGGCGATCAGGTGTGGGCTCAGATCGAGCGCGGTGCCGGGACGCGACTCCCTTTCCGGGCGCTGCAGCACGGCGACGAACGCTGCAACCGGACGACGTACGGCTTCTACGTTGGCTCTACGTACTACCCGATCCTGGACGACACCAAGCCGGCTGACCTGGCAGCGCGCGACGCGTTCCACGACCACCTCGCCGGGATCACCTTCGGCTCAACACCTGCGCTCTTACTCGCCGGCAAACTGATCCGCGTGATCGCATCACACCCCAGTGTGGTGGCGCACTTCAGCGGATGGCTGGCCAGGACGATCGCCACAGTCGGCGCCCTCAACCTGGTGCGCCACGGGGTCCGACCGGTGACTTTCGTGATGCATTCGTTCATGGATGCGAGCATTGTGGCGCCGGCCTGGGCGGCCCTGCAGCGCGGCGAGATCCTCACCGAGCCCGCACTTGCACAGGCTCAGCAACGCCTCCAAGCGTGCTCATATGCGATGGCTCACCCCGAGACCGGCGAACTGGTCCCGGCGTGTGCCCAACACAGCGTGCTGGACCCGATCGCGAACATCGAGCTGCGTCAACAACTGCCCCTGACCGTGCTGTCGCCCCCTCGGTGAGCTGGCCGGATGACCTGTCGCGCACTCGCTGCACTGGTGTGTCGCTACCGGCCGAGGAGGTCGGTGTCCGGATGGAACAGCACCCACGCGAACCAGAAGGTATCCAGGTGCGTGACCGGCTGCAGACTCTTTCCCGCAAGCGGTCCAGCTGTGGCCCGACCGAGCACATCCCAGCTGCTTTGCGTCTGGTCGTCGGTGAAGCCGTTGCCGACCCGGTGGAAGGTCAACTCCTGTCCTGCGACCTTCCGTGAGAAGACCCCGACCGTGCCCACATCGGCCCCTTCACTGATCTCCCGGGTGTCCAGTGCGGAGGCCTGGCCAGACTCGTGCCACAGCACCACCGGGTCACCGTCGACGTCGATCTGCACGGGGTCACCACCGACCAACGCCGAGCGCAGATAGGCAATGTCCGCAGACTCTGCGCTGATGCCGACGACCCGTTCCTTGGTGGGCAAGCGGTCATCGAGGTCGTCCCCCAGGTCGAACAGCAGGTCACCGTCAGGCTCGTCATAGCCGGTGTAGGGGTTGCTCCCGTACTCCCGGGCGAAGCCGGTGTCTTGGGACAACACCTCGGCGTCCGGGTGAGCCGCGAGGAAGTCGGTCCAGGCCACCGTGCCGAGCGGGATCGCCGTCAGCTGAGTGCCGGTCTTGACTCCGATGGAGGCCCGGCCGGTCAGTTGCGGCCACAACGACTCAGTCTGCCGGTCATACATGACGAGGTTGTCTTGGTAGAGCCGCCCGGAGGTGCCAAAAGTCAGCACCTCCCCTTCCACGTGACGTTCGAATGCGACACCGGAGTTGCACAAGGGGCAGTAGGTGACTGCGACTGGGACGCCGGCCAAGGTGTCGTTGACGATTTCGTGCCAGGTCATGACGCGCAGTGGGTATGCACGAGTAGTCGAGTCAATGGTGAGCGACAGCACCGGTTCTTCAGCAGCCAACCAGTCGACCTCATCGGCACGCTCGTAGATCGGTTCATCAATCGGCGGTATGCCGTCTGGCGGGGGCCCACCGCTGCGCACCTCATCCGGGTCTATCAAGGGAGTCGGGAAGTCCTCGTTGCGCATGTCGACCAGGGCAGAGCGGCGTGCAGGGGCCGTCGTGGACGCCCCGTCGCCGCTCGACAGTGAACCAGCACCGCCATCGCCACCGCGACCCCCGCAACCAGCGGTGACGACAACGGCCCCCGCACAGACAAGCGCGATGATGCGACGCAGCCTGATGATGAGCCTGCCGCTCCCTATGGCCCTGGGGTGCGTGATGTCCGCGATACTCGATGTGCTCATTGTCATCGCCTCGTCATGGTTGGGACGTATCTGCGCCGTCATGCTGTTCCTATGTCGGGAAGACACCCCGGATCGGATTCCATTCCCGGCGCAGATCAATAGACGAGGACCTCACAGATGTCGATACGACACGGACTCATCGCCGTACTGGCGGCGGGAGCTCTGACCCTGTCCGCCTGCGGTCACAGCGAGAGCGACGCCGGAGCGAGGTCTGCATCGGCCGGCGACGAGTCCTCGGCCGAGCAGACCTCGGAGCAGGAGCCCGAGGACGCACCGGGCCAGCAAGCCGACTCCGATGGCAACGGAGACCGCGGGGCCGAGCCTGTCGCAGGCGGCGCTGACCTGTCGTTCACGGCGACAACTCTTGAGGACGAGACCTTTGCCGGCGAACAGCTCGCCGGCAAGCCGTCCGTGTTGTGGTTCTGGGCGCCGTGGTGCCCCACCTGCCGTGCCCAGGCCCCAGCGGTCAGCGACCTCGCCACCGAGTACGACGGCGAGGTCAACGTGGTCGGCGTGGGGGGCGCGGCAGTGGCCAGCGAGATCGAGGGTGTTGCTCGAGACATCGATGGCCCCACACACTTGATCGACGAGCCGGGCGCAGTGTGGCAGCACTTCGAAATCACAGCCCAAAGCACCTACGTCATCGTGGACGCCGAGGGCCAGATCGTGGTCGACGGCGAGTTCTTGTCCGACGATGAGCTGCGCCAAACCGTAGCCGACATCACCGGCTGACGTGCTCGACGGCACTGCCGCCCTCGCCCTCGCCGCGGGCATGCTGGCCGCGCTGAACCCATGCGGGTTCGCCCTGCTGCCCGCATACCTCTCGTTGCTGGTCACTGGCGACGATGACCCCGGTTCGGGGACAGCGGTGCTGCGCGCGATGCGGATGACAGCCGCCATGACGGCCGGTTTCACCGCGGTCTTCGCGGTCTTCGGGCTAGTTGTGATTCCGGTCGCCAGCTCGGTGCAGCGATACCTGCCGTGGTTCAGCCTCGTTGTCGGGCTGCTGCTGGTAGCCGCGGGCATCTGGCAGTTGTCCGGACGCTCGCTGGCGTTGCCGCAGCTATGGCGCAGATCCGGCCCGGTGACCTCTTCCTTGGGTTCGATGTTCGGCTTCGGTGTCGCCTACGCGCTCGCCAGCTTGACCTGCACTATTGCCCCGTTCCTGGCAGTAGTTGTCTCAGCCTTCCGGTCCGAGGATATCGCCGCTGGACTGGTGCTGTTCGTGCTGTATGCCGCCGGGATGGGCCTGGTGGTGGGGGCTGCTGCGATCGCAGTGGCCTTGGCCCAGGGTGCCGTCGTTGCCCGGGCCCGGCGATTCGGTGCCTATGCGCCGACCATTGCCGCTGGTCTGCTGCTGCTGGTCGGCGGATACGTTGCCTACTACGGCTGGTGGGAGATCAGGGTTCTACGTGGCGCTGACCCCAGCGACCCGGTGATCGATGCCGGGCTCGGGGCCCAGCAGTGGATCGCCAACGTCGTCGACGATGTCGGGGCAGTCGGCTTTTCCGCGCTGTTGCTTCTTCTCCTGGCGCTCGCAGCCCTTCGCACCATGACGCGATCGAGGCCCACCCACACTGAGGCCGACGATCGCGTGCGCTGAACCCTCGAGATGCCGTGACCCTGAGACCCCTAGGACACGTTTTGGTATCGGACTTGCCTGCCCTTCCCCAAAGCACGGCCATATGGCTAGGGTGCGCAAATGGCCGAAACCACGCCGGAGCCCGGCAAACCCCTGGTCGTCCTGGACAACGTCAACAAGCATTTCGGAGACCTGCATGTGCTGCAGGACATCAACCTGACCGTCCATGAACGTGAGGTGGTCGTCGTCATCGGCCCCTCGGGATCGGGCAAATCGACGCTCTGCCGGACGATCAACCGACTCGAGACCTACGAGTCCGGCACCATCACGATCCACGGCGAGGAGTTGCCCGCAGAGGGCAAGGAGCTTGCGAGACTGCGGGCCGATGTCGGCATGGTCTTCCAGTCGTTCAACCTCTTCAGCCACAAGACCATTCTGGAGAACGTGACGCTAGGCCCCACCAAGGTGCGCGGCATCAAGAGCGCTGAAGCAAAGAGGAAGGCCACCGAAATACTTGACCGGGTGGGTGTGGCCCACCAAGCCAACAAGTATCCCGCCCAGCTGTCCGGCGGTCAGCAGCAGCGCGTGGCGATTGCCCGATCGCTGGCCATGGAGCCACGCGTGATGCTCTTCGACGAGCCCACCTCCGCCCTGGACCCCGAGATGATCAACGAGGTCCTCGATGTGATGATCTCGCTGGCGAAGGAGGGCATGACCATGATCGTGGTCACCCACGAGATGGGTTTCGCCCGCCGGGCAGCCGACAACGTCATCTTCATGGCCGAGGGCGCGATCGTTGAGCGCAACACCCCGGAAGAGTTCTTTACCAACCCGCAGTCCGACCGTGCCAAGGACTTCCTCGGCAAGATCATCACCAACTAAGGAGAACCCGCATATGAAACGCACTCCCTTCCGTTTAGCAGCAGTGCTCGCCGCCTCCGCCCTCGCCCTCAGTGCCTGTGGCAGCGACGACACCGAGAGCGACGACACCGAGAGCGAAGATGGCGAAGCCGCCGAGGGCGGCGGCGGCTCATCCGACGGCGTCACCATCGGCATCAAGTTCGACCAGCCGGGGTTGGGCCTCAAGGAGGGTGACAACTACTCCGGCATGGATGTTGACGTCGCCACGGCCGTTGTTGAGGAGCTTGGGATGTCCCCGGACGACATCACCTGGAAGGAGTCTCCTTCAGCCCAGCGCGAGACGTTGCTGGAGACCGACCAGGTCGACATGGTCTTCGCGACCTACTCGATCACCGATGACCGCAAAGAGAAGGTCCAGTTCGCCGGGCCGTACTTCGTCGCCGGTCAGGACCTGCTGGTTTCGGTGGACAGCGACATCACCGGGCCGGACTCGTTGGACGGCAAGATCCTCTGCTCGGTGACCGGCTCGACCTCGGCCCAGAACGTCAAGGACGAGGTGCCCGGTGTGCAGTTGCAGGAGTTCGGCACCTACTCCGAGTGCGTCCAGAGCCTGTCTACCGACTCGGTCGACGCGCTGACGACAGACGACACTATCCTTGCAGGCTTTGCAGCCCAGGATCAGTACGCCGGGCAGTTCATGGTCGTCGGCGAGCCGTTCAGTGAGGAGCAGTACGGCGTTGGGCTGAAGCAGGGCGACGAGCGATGTGAGGAGATCAACGAGATCATCCAAGGCCTCTGGGACGACGGGACCATGGAGCAGATCATCGAGGACAACCTGGGGGCGGCTGACTACACCGCCAACGCTGACCTCAACCCGCCCGCCGAAATCGGTGGCCACTGCGGCTGAACCGCTCAGCATCACCATCGGGTGACGCTGTGACAGACGGCTAGTCGGCATACCGGATATCCCAGTTATTCGGTATGCCGATTAGTACCGCTGAAGGAAGGGGAGCGATGCGCCATGTTTGACACGATGCGTGACCTCATCGAACGGTTCGAGGTCCTGCAGGCTTTCTGGGTGACCATCGAGTTGTCCTTCTGGTCAGCGATTCTTGCCCTGATCATCGGGACAATTGTTGCGATCATGCGGCTCTCACCGGTCGGAATCCTGCAATGGGCGGGTGCGTCATACGTCACCGTGGTTCGCAACACTCCTCTCACGCTGATCATCGTGTTGTGTTCCTTCGGGTTAGCTCAGCAGTTGGGCATCAATCCCGCCTCGCGCGACTCCCCGACGTACATCACGGACTTGAACTTCAGGCTCGCAGTGATCGGCCTGTCGTTCTACCACGCTGCCTTCGTCTGTGAGGCGATCCGCTCCGGTGTCAACACGATCCCGCTTGGACAGGCTGAAGCGTCGCGGTCGATCGGCCTGACCTTCACCCAGGGTCTACGTCACGTGATCCTCCCCCAGGCCTTCCGTGGAGCGATTACTCCGCTGGGCAATGTGCTGATCGCCCTGATCAAGAACACCACCGTCGCCACCGCCATTGGTGTTGCCCAGGCTGCCCTGGCCTTGCAGAACATGATGGAGTTCAGCACGAGCACCTTCTTGCTCAACTTTCTGATCATCGCCATCGGGTTCGTGATACTCACTCTGCCCACTGGGATAGCGATTAGCTATCTCTCGCAGAGATGGGTGGTTAAGCGATGAGCGCTCAGCAGGTCCTCTTCGACGCTCCCGGGCCGAAGGCGATCATCCGCTATCGACTCATGGCCGTTCTCGGCGCCCTGCTGATCGTCGCGGTGCTGGGTTGGATCGTCTGGCGCATGTGGGAGAAAGACCAGCTCACGGCAGCCAAATGGTCACCATTCCTGACGGCGAGCGCCTGGCAGAACTACTACCTGCCAGCCATTTGGGACACCATGCGCGCCGCCCTCACGGCGATCGTCCTCTCAATGATTTTCGGGCTGGTCTTGGCTATGGGCCGCATGTCGGATCTGGCGCCCATCCGCTGGATCAGCACGGCCTTCGTGGAGTTCTTCCGAGCCGTCCCCGTGCTTATCATGATGATCTTCACCTTCTATTACCTGTCGAACCAGACATGGACCAGCAGCGAGTGGAATCCCTTCGTCGGAGTCATCGTTGGCCTTGTCTTCTACAACTCATCAGTCATCTGCGAGGTCATCCGTAGCGGGGTTGGCTCTCTTCCGAACGGTCAACGGGAAGCCGGGCTGTCGATCGGCCTGTCCGGCTCGCAGACGCGTCGGATCATCCTGGTGCCTCAGGCACTGACCGCGATGCTGCCGAGTTTGGTCAGCCAAGTCATCGTCATCCTGAAGGACACTGCACTCGGTTTCATCATTCTCTATCCCGAGTTGCTCACCCGGGCACGCCAGCTGGGTTCAGCCGAAGCAAACGTGCTCCCGGCCTACCTCGTGGCAGCCGCGATGTTCATCCTGATCAACTACGGGGTAAGCAAGATCGCTGAAGCAGTCGAGAACAACCAGCGTCGTCGGGCGGCCGGTGCGGGCAAGAAGGCGAAGAAAGACGATGAGGGCGGCATAGCCGGTCGCGTCGACAGCACCCTGAAGCACAACACCGAGACAGGCTGAGCCCGCCCCTACCCAGCCGGTAAACTTGGACCGCGACCCCTCGAGGTGAGGTGTTTCTGAGTCAGTGACGCACTTCGCGCCTTGATGACGCAACATCGTCGAGGTTCTGGTGGGTTGATTCTTGCCGCTGGCGTCGCTGCGAGGCAAGTCGTTGTTCACGGGCTCGTGTGAGTCCGTCTCGGCGGGCGCGGCCAATGCTGGGTCCGCCTCCAATGTGTTCGTCCTCGGGGGTCACATAGCCGACTCCTTGGTGCAGCCTAATGGTGTTGTGGTGCTCGCGGATCACGGCGAGTTCGGCGCGCAGGGTGGCCGGGTCGGTGATCGCGGACAGGTGGGGTTCTCTCCTTTGAGGTGTCAGTTGAGTGATTCGATCCAGGATTGTTCGTCGCCCCAGACCGTCCACATGTGTCAAGAGGTCACGTGCTGGATGAGGCTCTTCGTCCACGATCCCTAGACGCGCGCGGCCTGCGAGGTCTACTTTGAAAGCGGGATCGATACACGGTTCCACGACCCAGACACACAGACAGGAACTTGTTATGGCGCACACAAGAGTCAAGGCGTACTCACTGGGTTTCGGCCTCATCGAGAAACAGCCCTTCGTTCATTACTGGCTCGAAGGCGATGACACCGTGCACTCACTCGACGTGTCAGCCACGGAATTGATGATGCTTGCGGACATGCTCGGCAATGAGATATCGATTGCCTACGACAGCGACCGCCAGTGCTTCGAGACTGTGCGAGAACTGGTCGGTCACGGCAGCCACCAGCCCCACCCAAAGTACCCCTGACGCGTACCTGCCCGCGGCCCAGGAGACGTCGCCGACGGCACTGTGGATCTGTTGGTATGGGGGGTCATCCCGGGAGCGAGATGACGGAGAATCAACCGGTGCCCAGAGCCGTGAGTTGGGGTTTGCTCTTGCCGTGCTGTCCATGACGCCCACGATCGTTGCACCGTTCACGTGGTGTGCCTCACACCCGCTCCGCGCGGGCGGGGTCCCGCTCGCGTCGGTGTCACCAGCGCGGATCGCACTCATGCCGGTCTCGATCGCAGCGGCCCACGCCGGAGCCACCGTCCTACTGCGTTTACGCTCCCAATGGCGCAGCACGTCCCTCCCAAGGGGCAGGCAACTACCCGCCTTTCCCTAACGAGTGACTGACACAGAGCGACTGTTCAAACCTCAACGGAAAGGAGCAAGAAACCTGCCGCATCTAAACCGATCCCAGTCGTCGATCGCTGACCGGTGACGGATCGCCAGGTGTCGATCGCTCGGCCTGACGGAGGCCGATGGTGTGGCTGGTCCTGCTGATGACCAGTTGACCCCGCTGGGCTATAGGAACGCTTTGAGGATTGGCACTAGCAGGTCTGTTCGCGATGGCACCTGAGTGTGCGTCGTACCAGGTAGAACCGCGACCTCACTTCCAGGTATGAGCCTTTGGACCTCACTCAGATGGCCGAGTTGGACGAAATCTAAGTCGCCCAACACCACGAGGACGGCACACTCGATATGGGCGAGCTGTTCATCGGTCCAGCCCGAGCCATCATCTGAGGTCGCGACCTTCTCGTGGAACGCCGCCCAGTTGTCCGGTGTCGGCGAAAGCCGCTGATAGTCCTCCTGCATGGCAGACATCTCCGAAGCAGTCGGAACCCGTCCGCTGGCGAGCAGGGCATCCATGTCAGCGAACTCGGGAATGGCCGCCTCTGCTTTCACACTTCCGGACAGCGCGACGCACTTGGAAACTCTCCTACCGTGGTTGATCGCCATCTCCAGGGAGGCGGCCGCGCCAGTGCTGTGGCCGATAATGACTGCCTCCTCGATCCCGAGGTATTCCAAGAGTGCGGTCACGTCGGCCGCGTTGTTGGCCGGTGTGAAGTCGCGGTCGATGTCGGCGGTGCGCCCATGCCCCTGCAGTTCGAGGGCGATCACCTCGTGCCTGTCCGCAAGGAGCGGGATCAACGGGCCCCAACTGAGCGGAATCGTCATCACACCACCGTGAATGAGCACGAGTGGACTGCCCTCACCGTGGCGTTCGTAGTACATCTGCAGGCCGTTCACATCGGCGTACTGCCCGCGGTCATCGTCGTGTGCCATTGCGCCCAAACTAACCCCTCAGACGACCTTGCCCAATGCAGGATCCCTCTTCGGGAATAGGGGGCTGGTGGTCACCGGCCTCGCTGTGTCTCACCGCAGTCATTCGTCTGCTGAGGCGTAGCGACTGATTAATGGGGCCGGGGTGGGCGAGTGAACCGGCGGCACGCTGATGGCTACCGTCATGCTGACGAGACCCGGACGCTTGAGTCCTGGACACCCGCAACGTTAGTGGCTAACATGGCGAGCGTGAAGGCAGCTCAGACAAGAGAGCGCCTGCAGCAGATCGGTCTGGAGTTGATCGTCGAGGCGGGCTACGAATCAGTGACGGTCGAGCAAATTGCCCGTGCTGCAGGTGTCTCCCACATGACCTTCTTCCGGCACTTCCCGACCAAGCAGTCGCTGGTGTTGCATGATCCGTTCGACCCTGCCATTGCGGCCGCGGTTGCCGCCCAGCCCCACCATCTCTCAGCCCTGACGCGTGCGTGTCGTGGGGTTCGTGGGGCACTGGCTGCGGTCAGTCTGCCAGAGGAGGAGCAGGTCAAGATGCGCGTTCGTATCGGAGCCACGACGCCTTCCTTAACGGCAGGTATGTGGGCGAACACGGTCGCTACTCAGACCGCGGTCAGTGATGCACTGTCCGAGGTGTCCCCGCGTTTTGAGTCTCAGATCGCTGCGGCTGCCACGATCGGCGCGCTGACGGCAGCTGTTCTCGCGTGGGGGACGAGCCAGCCAGAGCACTCGCTGAAACGTGATCTTTTGGACGCGTTGGACATCCTCGACCCCGCCCACGGCCTTGAGGAGTCACGATGAGTAGCGGGACTAGAGCGGCGCTTCGGTGTAGTCACCTCACCAAGCGTTTCGCTGAGGAGGTCGCGGTCTATGACCTCGGCCTTTCTGTCGATCCTGGTGACGTCGTCGCTCTGATCGGGCTCAACGGGGCCGGAAAGACCACCCTGATGCGCCTGGTGTTGGCGATGACTCGGCCCGACTCAGGCGAGACGAGAATCTTTGGGCATAACGTCGCGACGGCCGGGCCCGAGCAGTGGCGACGGGTCGGCCAGATGATCGAGACACCCTTTGCCTATCCCGAACTCACCACGTCGGAAAACCTGTGGGTAGCGGCGCGCTTGCATGGGCTGAGTCGAGGAGATGCCCCCCGCGCCGTTGCGCGGGTCATCGAGCGTTTGGGCCTGCAGGCGTATACCGACCGACGCGCCTCAGCCCTGTCCCAGGGCAACAGGCAACGCCTCGGCCTTGCCAGTGCACTCGTCCACTCTCCGCGCCTACTGGTTCTTGATGAGCCCACCAACGCTCTGGACCCCGCCGGGGTCGTGCTCCTACGGGATCTGGTGCAACACATCGCGCGCGAAGGAACAGCGGTTCTGGTCTCCAGCCACCATCTCGATGAGGTCGCGCGGGTCGCTGACCGGGTCGAAGTCATCCACCGCGGCACCCTGGTCGGAGAACTCACACCCGATGGCCCCGACCTCGAGCACGCCTTCTTCGAGATGGTCCACGCCGCCGACACCAAGACCCTCCAGTCAGCGAAACCTCATCACGGTTCACAGGGTGTGGCCTGATGCGCGCCGCGCTAGCGGTCGAATGGCTCAAACTGCGACGCTCACGGGTCATGCTGGCCACCACAGCGATCGTGCTGCTGGCGCCTCCACTGCTAGCGGCGGCCTTCGCGTCGGCCGCTGGACGTCCGGGCTCTGACCCTCTGACACTCAAAGCGCGAGCTCTGCTGCCCGGACACGGCTGGGAAGGTTACGTTTCGGCGCTCGGGCAAGTTTTCGCCAGCGGTGGCCTACTGGGCATCGGCATCGGCGTGGCCTGGTGTTTCGGTCGCGAATACGTCGACCGCACCATCGTCTCGCTCTATGCCTCAGCAACCCCAAGGGGCGCGGTTGCCACCGCGAAGATTCTTCTGCTGACCGCGTGGGCAATCGCCATCGCGGCGGGCCTTGGGCCCGTCGCGGTCCTGATCGGCGTCGTCACCGGACTCGGGCCTCCCGACAGCGCCGCTCTCCTCGCGCTGGGACGTGTCATCGTGCTGGCCGTGCTCACCGGGGTCCTGGCCCTCATGGTGGCGATCTTCGCCAGCCTCGGTCGGGGCTACCTCGCTGCCTTCGGCGCGCTCATCGGACTCATCACTGCCGCACAAGTCGCCGTCCTCGCCGGAGCCGGCGCCTGGTTCCCCTTGTCCTCGCCAGCGTTGTGGGCCGCGAACGATCCCGCCATAGCCACGGTTTCCACCGGCCAACTCGCCCTCGCCCCGATCCTCTCCCTGGCCGTCGCCTTCGCAACAGTGGCTTGGTGGCAACGGGCACCCCTGGTCTGACCTTCGGCAAGTGCCCACGCCGTGATCACCGCGAGGAAACACCGGCGCAACCGCGAACGACGCTTAACACCGTGTCAGTTCAGGATCCCTCAACTGACATCGAACGCCTGCGAAAGGCAGCCAATGCTGCTAAAATGACAGCATGGGTGTTGCCATCACAGTCCGTGACGTTCCGGACAAGACCAGGGACGAACTGGCGGCGCGCGCTGCCCGCGCCGGGATGTCGCTGCAGGAATACCTGCGCGGAATGCTCGTACAGAGCGCTATCCGTCCCACAGCCAGCGATCTCATCGCTCGTGCTCGTTCCCGCGTCGAGGCAACCGGAGTCCGGGTCGACGCTGAATCGATCCTCGCCGCTCGCGACGCCGACCGGCGGTGACCCAACTCGTCGTCTGCGACGCCTCCGCAGTGGTTGCGATCCTGCTGGACTCGGGACCGGATGGGCAATGGGCTACCGAAGCTCTCACTGACGCCGACCTCTACGCCCCCAGCCTGCTTCCGTTCGAGGCCGGCAACATCATAGGACGCCACGAACTCGCCGGAGTCATCAGCGCTGACCAAGCCGTCCAAGCCCACTCCGACCTGATCGATCTAGCCCTCGAGCACTGGCCCTACGAGCTCCTCGCACCCCGAGCCTGGCAGCTTCGCCACAACCTCACGACGTACGACGCCAGCTACGTCGCCCTCGCCGAACTCCTCGGGGCAACGCTCGTCACCCTTGACCTCCGCATCGGCCGCGCTCCGGATCTTCGCTGCACAGTAGCCACGCCGTAGCTGTCAGGCGTTGACGGGGTGGATGGTGGGCGCCTTGATGTTGGGGTCGGCGTTGCCCGATGCTTGAGTCGGCTCTGGCCTGCAGGCCGACCGGGCCTATGTTTGGAGGTGGGCCATGAACGCGCCCCGGTCTTCGGGAAGCCTCGGCTGCCTGAGTACAGCACCGCTGAGGTGGCCGAGCTATTCGGCGTCGGCCGCTCCACTGTTTACCGAGCGATCGATAGGCAACGCGTCCAGGCCAAGGCCGGCTTGGCGGTCACAACCCCGCATTGACACCCCGCACGTCTTGGCTTCGGCTGTCCCGCATTCGACATCCCTACGGAACAGCTGGCGCCCTGCCTCCCCGATGGCGTCCCTCACAGCGTTGCTGCTTCCTACGTCCTTCCGCGAACGGTGGCGTCCTCGTCTTCTGCCATGTTTTCGTCTCCTCGATCGGTGGACGAATTGGGGTAGCGGAGGACCGTCATTAGGTGGGCGTCGAGCACCCCGCAGCTCCGTTCTTACGCCTACCGGGCGTCTACCAGGGGACCGGCTCCCGGCCATGGACCGAGTCGGGCGCGAGGCCTGGGACCGAGCCCGATGTCGGTGCCCGGCGTTACGTTTGCCCTTACGCCACTGGCGACTTGGCCTCCCGGGATTACGTGGCCCCGGTACTTCTCAAACCGCCCCGTAGTTTGAGAAGTACCGGGGCGAGAGGGTCCCGGGTCGTGGGATAAGGGCCGAGCATCTGGTCGGTGTGGCGTCAGCGGCGTTGCAGGGTCAGCCCTAGCCAGGTGAACCAGAGGATGAGTCCCAGCCCGAAGATGGAGGTCGCGGCCTCGGAGGCGACCGGGACCACGGTGGCCATGCCGACCACGGCGAGACCGAGCGCGAGCCCACCGAGCCCGGCTGAGAGGGCTCGGGTCCGCAGTGCGGCCAGTCCCACGACAGCGGCCCACAAGGCGCCGGCGACCTCGATGCCACCGCCGAGGGCATCTTGGATCACACTGGTCGAGACCCACGTGCTCACGGCGAGGTCCGGGTCCTGCGCGTGTAGTGCCACTGCGGCGTGCTGCCCGACGAGGGCGATGCTGCCGCTGGCGATGAGCAACCCCGACCAGATCAGCCCCAGCGCGGTAGAAACCAGCGCGAGCGAGGGGGACGCGGCCAGACGTTGACCGACGCCGAGCGAGACCACCGCCATCGCGGCCCCTCCGAGCAGATACAGCACGAGATACCACCCGGCCAGTTCGGCCTGGTGGTCCACCAGGAAGCCTAGGGACCCTGAGGGGTCCTGCGTCACACTCGTCAAGCCGCGCGGGACCAGGTAGGCGACCATCGCCACAAAGCCCACAACGTAGGTGCCGGCGACGACTTGGGCCGCGATGCCGCCGCTACGGACGAGGGCGGGCCTGGTCGGTGGAGGGCTCCCATTGGAGCCTGCCGTGGTGGATACGGGAGGTGTGGTGGTGGCTGGGTTTCGTGTCATGGCATCGACTATCCGGGAACGCGGGCGCTGCCACATCGGAGCAGGGGCCAGAGCCATCTGGTCCTGGAAGCCAGTTCGGTCCGGCCTAAAGTCCCATCCGGCCACCGCACCCACGGCCTAGGCTGAGGTCATGGTCACAGATCCGCTGCGCGCGCTCTGGAACGAACCTGCGGCCATCCCGGCCCCGGGGATGACCTGGTGGGACCGGGCCTTGGTCGCTGGTCTCGTCCCGCTCACCGTGCTCGAGGCGGGACTACGGGCTGATGTGGTTTGGCCCATCTGGCAGGCCCTGTGGGCTATTATTTGTGTCGCCACCCTGCTGTGGCGCCCTCACCGCCCCCTGGCGATGCTCGTGCTCGCCTACACCGCGCAGACCGTGGCAGGGGTGGTCCCCGCGCTCGCAGGAGAGCCGAACAGCGTGCTCGACGTCACCGCCGTCGTGTTGCTGATGGCCTACTCGCTGGGCCGATGGGCCAGCGGGCGGGGCGTCGTCGCCGGTAGCAGCTTCCTGCTCGTGGTGCACCTGGCCCGAGAACCCCTCTACGACTCCAGCGGCTCCTCCATCCTGGTCGGGGTAGGGGCGCTCATGCTGCCGGTGGTCCTCGGTGCCCTCATGCGTTCCTGGGCCACCTCACAGGTACGGGCACGGGAGGAGATCCGGCTCCGCGAACGCGAACGGCTGGCCCGGGACCTGCACGACACCGTGGCTCATCACCTGACTGGAATCCTGATGCAGGCCCGAGCGGCCAAAGTCCGGGCTCGCACCGAACCGGGCGCCGCCACCGAAGCGATCGACGGGGTGGAGAGCGCGGCCGTTCGCACCCTCGAAGACATGCGCTCAATGGTGGCCCTGCTGCGCCAGGACGACCTCGCCCAGGGCCGGACCCCGACATACGGCATCTCCGACATCGCCTTGCTCGCCCGCGACGACGGAACGGGCCCACAGGTCCTCATCCAGACCTCCGGTGACATCCAGCGACTACCGGCGCCGCTTGGGTCGGCGTTGTTCCGGGCGGCGCAGGAGGCCGTGACCAACGCCCGTCAGCACGCTGTAGACCCCACACTGGTGGGCGTCGACCTCGCCCGAGACGGCAACACCGTCCGGCTGCGAGTGCACGACAACGGCCAAGCGGCCACCCCCGGCCGTGCCCGAAGGGCAAGCCCGTCCTACGGCCTTGCCGGGATGCGCGAGCGCTTCTCGCTGCTAGGCGGCCACGTCCATGCCGGCCCGGACCCCTCCGGTGGCTGGACCGTCGAGGCCACAGCCCCGGTCACCACAGACAGCGAAGCGATACGCAGATGACAGATCCGGTGCGGGTTGTGATCGCCGACGACCAAGACATGGTCCGAGTCGGACTCGCAACCATCCTCGACGCCGAACCCGGCATCACTGTGGTCGGCCAGGCCCGCGACGGGCTCGAGGCCGTCGCCCAGGTCCACTCGCTCCACCCCGACGTGTGCCTCTTCGACATCCGGATGCCACACCTGGACGGCATCGAAGCCACCCGCCGGGTCGCCGGGCCCGATGTCCACGACCCTGTTCCCGTCATCGTCATCACCACCTTCGACCAAGACGAGTACGTCTACGACGCACTCCGGGCCGGGGCCCGCGGCTTCCTGCTCAAGGACGCCGACCCAGACCTCCTGGCTCGCGCGGTCCGCTCCGCGGCACAGGGCGAGGCCCTCATCGCACCGGCCGTGACAGCGCGACTCCTGGCAACCTTCGCCTCACGAGCCGAACCGGCACCTCAACCGGTCGACGCGCTGACCCCACGTGAAGAGGCCGTCCTCGATCTGGTCGCTACCGGCAAAACCAATACCGAGATCGCCCAGGAGCTCTATCTCTCCCTCAGCACCGTCAAGGCCCATATGACCTCGCTCATGACGAAGCTGGCAGCCCGCAACCGGGTCGAGACCGTGATCTGGGCCTACCAAAGCGGCCGGCTCGACGGAGGACAACCCCGCTAGGCTCCCTGCACCAGTCGGGCCCATGGGTTGCTCGTCCCGCAGGCCGAACCACTCGCGAGACGACCGGCTCAGCGCCCACGGACGACGGCCTTCGTCATGCGAGCGGTGCGGCGGATCACAGGCAAACCTCCGACGAAACGGTCACTCCGGGATCCGGTGGGGCCTGATCAAGCCGGTTTGGGCTCGGGGGTATACCGTGCGCTGCGAGGCGTCGTGGACCGCGGTGAGAAGTTTGGGTCCATGAGTCAACTCAGCGTCGTTGTGGTCGGCTCCGGCCACAATGATCGCGTCGACCACACCGGCTGCGTCAGCGACTTCAATGCTTTGTGGTGCTGGGACGATGCTGTCCTCGGTGCCATAGACCACCCATACCGGGGCGTCCACCCGCAGCACGAGCTCGGCGAGAGGATACTCATCGCGTAACAGCCACCCCAGCGGTATGCCGTAGTTCGCCTGACCAACAGCGGCCAGGCTAGTGAAGGGCGAACGCAACACCAGGGCCGCAGGCGGATGCTCTGTGGCCAGTTCGGTCGCTACCGCCGCTCCGAGACTCTCACCCAGATATATCAAGAAGCGACGGTCCACTTCGGCCTCATAGACCAGGAAGGACCAAGCGGCGCGGGCGTCGAGGGCCAGGCCATCTTGGGAGGGTGCCCCGGGGTTGCCGCCGTAGCCGCGGTAGTCGACCAACAACACTCCGAGCCCCTGCTGTGCCAACCCGGTCGCGAGAGCACTCCTACTGCCGCGATTGCCGCCGTTGCCTGGAAGCACCAGCACTGTGGCGGCTTCGGAGGCCGATGCCTCGACATACCAGGCGGCGAGTTCGAGCCCGTCCGCAGTCGTCAGGCCGACGTCCCGAGCACCGGGGAGCACCTGGCCCACCGGAGGAGGCGCGGCAGTGTCAGGGAAGTAGATCAGCGACCGCTGACCCCACCACAACCCCGCGGCAAGCCCACCGACAGCGACCAGCGTGATCGTCAGTGGAAGAATCACGCGCACTCGCCGGCGAGGTGCCACATCCTCACCGCCTTCGCGGCAGCCGGCCCCGTATGAGGCACCTCGATACGGGACGTTCGGTCGAACGCCTGCTAGACGGCCACGTGTCGTCGTAGTAGCGAGTGTAGGCCAGCGCGTCCCTAGTCGCGCTGAGCGTGCCGGTGACGGATCCTTTGGTTGGGACTTATGGTGAGCGACGCGCGGAGGAAAAGGCATGATCCAAGGTGTGAGAACCGACATCTTGCGTTGCCGCGCCTACACGAAAGCACTGACGCGACCTGTGAAGCGCCTCAGTGAGTTGCCCGCGCGGGAATACGTTGTCGAAGACGAGACCGAGATGAAGACGACCATCACAGTGGGCTACTGGGCTGTCGACCCTGACCCGGTCGGCGCCACAGCACCGGTGGCGAATGTGGTGGGGGTCTGGCGGCCACCATCCGGCGTTGGCCCCATCGCCGCAGGCTTTCGTCGGGCTAGACGACGACGTCCGTCGCTCACGGTGTGTCATGGCGCAGGGCCGATAGTGCAGTCACACCGGTCCGAGTGCATGTTCGGTCGGTGCTTCTGCCGCCGCGGCCTTGAGTTCGACGAAGATGACATGGGTCGCCGTATCGCCGATGTTCTCACCCGAGTGTGACTGGGCTGGCAACCAGCCAGTAAGGCCCGCGGGCATCTCCACATCGCGATGTGCATGGGCAGAGTAGAGACGTCTTCGAAAGTCGCTCAGGGTATACATGACACTGTCTGGATGCTCATGCGGGCTGGTCTTGTCGCCGGGGGCGTCGATGTACTCCAAAACGCGCACGCGATCATTCTCGAAGACTACCGAGTAGTGGTTGGGGTTGGTCTCTACCGGATCAAGACTCACAAAGCCACTTTCGCGCAACACGCGAGATTTTGCTACCCCCCGTCTACAGGGTCAGTCTCAGGGGCCCGTGGGTGACCGACACGCATCGGCCTGCTGGCGTGAGCCCCGGGTGGTCCAGCTGTTGTGAGAGTCCGAGAGCCATGATTGGCAAGGAGGATGATCGCGATGAAGCATCAACGGCATCCCCCTGAGCAGGCGGTCCACAAGTTCGCGGAGAGTGAGCGGATCTTAAACGGCGGAGGCGATCTCGCGACCGGTGCTGCGGATCCCGCCAGCTCCGACCTCTTCGGCGGCCTTGTGGCGGATGGCCACTGCAGAGATAGTCGGTGTAGAAACCCTTGGCTGACTTGAGATCGCTTAGGTGAAGGTCGGCAATGATCTGCGTGACGCGCAGACATGCTCCGGGTCATCGGTGGGACGCCTACTATCATCGCGGCTCACACCTCCAGGCCGCCAGAAGTCTTTGTCCCGCGCACCCATGGGTCTCCGGAGACGACACGAACGGTGGCACCTGCGGCTGCCGAACGTGGCTCAGCCGTAATGGGGGGCGACGATCGGGTCGATGGCCTCGACCGCGGTGAGGTCGCCGCTGCGTGGCTAGGATCCCGACAACGTGCCAGGACTAATCACGTCAAGCCGTAGCTTGCGTGGGTCGGTATCGCAGGGCGACAGCCCCCGACCGGAACTCAAGGCGATCCACCAGCTGCAGCTGGATGCGCTCACGCAGCCCGGCAAACAACGTCGGCCCGTGTCCCGCGAGGACCGGCTGCACAACGAACTCGTACTCATCGATCAGCCCCAGATCTGCCAACGCCAGGGGAAGCGTCACGCCACCCACCCACAGGCACTCGCCTGGCTCCTGCTTGAGCCGCTGAACCGCTTGCCCCAAGTCGCCTCGCACCAACTCAGCGTTCCAGTCAGCCCGGGTCAGCGTGCTCGACACGACGTACTTGTTCGCTCGGTCGATGGCCTCGGCGAACTGGATCTCCCACTCGCCCATCCAGTTAGGCCAGGAGCCTGTGGCCGGCTGTCTCCAAGCCGACTCCATCATCTCGTAAGTCACCCGACCGAAAAGCAGGGCATCGGCCCGGCCCATCTCAGCGGTCCAGTAGCGCATCGACTCCTCGTCCGGGGGCAGCCCTGCCTCGTGATGGCAGCAGCCATCGAGTGTGACGTTGATCGAGTATCGAAGTGCTCTCATCTCGCTGCTCTCCCCTTCACGCGCACGACCACCAGGCCTGCAGCGCCGTCGTCCAGTCCGGATGCGGATTGTAGGCCGCCTGTCGCTACGTCGAGCGGACACTGACCGCGCCTGGACCCAGGAAGGCTCCTCCGGCGGTCGCTGAATCGTGCTTAGTCGTAGATCACCGCGAGGCCTCGGCGCTCTAGGTCGGCAAGACCGTCACGCATCGCTTGCAGTTGGTCGGCAGAATGCCCGATCCAGTCTGCGATCTCGCCGACGACTCTTACGGGCTCTTTGGTGCGATAGGACCGGGTCGGATTCCCGGGTAACTTTTTGTCCGTCACGTTGGGATCATCTTCCAGAGCGCCCAGCGGTTCGACAATGTAGATCCGCCCATGACCCTCCCCCACCGCCAACTCAGCACCCCACGTCGCGGCATCCAGAGTTTCCGTGACATAGACATGGTTCGCCATGCGGCCCAGGCCGAAGTTGGACAGGTGTCCATGCACAAGCAGGTCGCCCACCTCTAGGTCAGCTTTCGTCCCGTGCAAGAGCACCCCCGGCGCATGGACTTCGAACGGCTTCAACTCAGATCCTTCGACCATCAAGACCCCCATTTCCTAACCAGTTCGCCTTTCATCGCAGCAGTTTGATCCGTAACGGGGGTCTTGCCGCAAGCCCCCGCTCCCGGTATAACGTGGAAGTGGCATGGAGAGCGCTTCCTGCCACTGTTGTCCCCTCATGCGCAGATGCGCCCCCAGTCGCAGCGAGCTTCTCGACCACACAGGACCCGAGAGTGCCAACCCCGAATGGCAAGCCATCGGCAGGACGATCCCTGCGCGGGCGGCAGTTTGCGAAGATGGTTGGCCTGGTTGCCGGGATGAGTGATAATCAGTTGATTTCGTAGTGAGGTCCGAGGGTGGCTTGGTAGTTGTCGTTGGACCAGTCGGGCATCGGGTTGTCGTTGAACGCTGCGTCGTGACGGTCGGCGTAGAACTCCCAGCCGGGACCGATATCGGCCGCGTCTAGGTCATCAGATAGACGCTGCGTGAACGTCATCCTTGTGAGGCCGCCGGCTTCTTCGAGTTCGACCTGCAGTTGCCACGGGTCGCCCATTCCTGCAGTTTCAATCACCAATTTGCGAGGAGCGTCGCATTCGATGATGCGCGCCGGCTCGGTGGGGATTCCCTCTTCGGCGGTCATGGTGATCGTGATCGTGGATCCTGGTGATGGGACACCGTCGATGACGCCATACCAGCGGGCGACGCGGTCCGGTTCGGTAAAACTGGCCCAAACGTCCTCGACCCTGGCCCGATACGTCCTTACGATAGTGAGCTGACGTCCCTGCGGTGTTGTCTGCACGCGCCCGGTCGGAGGTCTCGGGTAGGTAGTCATGCCGTCTGCTCCTTAGTTGTCTGACGTGCTTGAGCCTGAGCTTCGTTGGCGGTTCGTTCGTGGCGTGTCCGGTAGACCTCGGTTTCGAGAGCATCGAGCCGGTCACCGATTCCGGGCCTAAGCCCCTCGATCCAATCGGTGATCTCGCTCAGGGGCCCGGTCGTCGTGGCGTAGATCTGTTGACGCCCCTGCGTCTGAGCACACACAAGTCCGGCCTCGCGCAGCACGCGTAGATGACGTGACACGGCAGGCCGGCTGATGCTGGTGAAGGCCTCGGCCACCACTCCTGCAGCGGCCGGCTGGTTCGCCAGCAATGCGAGGATGTCGCGCCGAACCGGATCCGCGGCCACAGCAAAGATGTCCACTCACGAAAAGTAACACGCAAGTTACGCGAATGACATAGCTTGACCACTCGCCCTGACCCGATGGTCCCAGCAACACCTCAGACTGCGTTCGATCACCCAGCGGGCCGCGCGAAGACCGAATTGCGCTCGATCTGCGTTTGGTGGCGGGCAGGCATTCCCGTATGAGGAGCCCTCACCGGTCAGCGATCCCCCACAGGGTGCCTGACTGCGGCAGGCACCGTCGCCTGTGGAGCGCCCGGTTTTTTGGGTCAGGTGTTGGCCCTTGTGTCTAGACCGAACAGTCTAGACTAGCTAGTCTAGAGGGATGGGTCTTCATGACAATGAGTTGATCCGGTTCCCGGTGGGGTTCGAGCGTTTTCATCGCCGCTCGTTCATCAACTACCAGTTGAACCGTGCCCATTCGCTTGGCTACGCCGATCCTGCGGACCTGTGGGGTGCGGCCTCCGCAATTCGATCGCGCCGGGACTGCGTGCCTGTCTTTGAGGAGCTCACCGATCGAACCGTCAGAAGTGGTCGACTTCGTCATGCGACCAGCTATTGGCGACTCTGCGAGTTCTTCACGCCACCGGAGGACCCCGAGAAGGTCGCGCGCTACCAGCGCTATCGAGATCTGTTCGATGCCGCGTTCAGAGGCAGCGGTGCTGTTCGTGAGGAGATCGCCTATGCGGGTGGTGTGTTGCCGTCCTACCGGATGCCGGCCGTCGGTGGGCGGGCCCGAGCCACGGTGCTCCTACACGGAGGCTTCGACTCACTGATCGAGGAGTTCTTCGCCATCTGGCAACGCCTGGCTGCCTCCGGCTATGACGTCATCGCCTACGAGGGCCCCGGGCAAGGGGGCGCCCGCGCTCTGGGGGGACTGACCTTTGATCACGATTGGGAGAAGCCCGTCGGGGCCGTCCTCGACCACTACCACGTGAGGTCGGCCGCGCTCGTGGGGATTTCGATGGGCGGCTACTGGGCGCTCCGCGCTGCCGCTCACGAACCGCGGATCGATCGTGTCGTTGCCTGGCCCGCGGTCTACGACTGGCTGCGGTTGGTGCCCGAGCCACTGCGTGACCCGACTCGGGTTATGTTGCGCCGTCGAAGGTTCATGCGGTTCAGCATCCGGCTACGAGCCCTGCTGTCCCCCACCCTTCACCAGGTGGTCCATCAAGTGATGTATCTCCTTGACAGCGACGATCCGCTCGTCGCCGCCGACTGGTTCCTCGCGATGAACCCCGCGCACCTGTGCAGTGATCGAGTCACCCAAGACGTGTTGTTGATGTGCGGCGAGCACGACGCCTTCCAACCGCCGAAGCTGACCCGAGCACAAGCCGAAGCCCTGAGCAGCGCCCGCTCGGTGACGGTCCGCACCTTCACCGAGGCCGAACACGCCGACCAGCACTGCCAGATGGGTAACCTCGCCCTCGCCTGCGACGTCCTGATCTCCTGGCTTCACGATCTCGACCCGAGGGAAGCGGCACCGACATGAGCTTTCGGGTCGGATACGAGCACCGGGACGAACTGCGTCAGGCCGCGCTCGCCGAGTTCTGCGAACGCGGCTACGACGCAGCCTCAATCAACCGGATACTCGCCACCGCGGGAATGAGCAAGGGCCAGTTCTACCACCACTTCAACGGCAAGTGGGGCCTCTACCGAGCCCTCGTCGAATGGATGATCGACCAGAAGGCCGACTGGAATGCACAGCGTGTTGTGGAACCTGGTGAAGACTTCGTGGCGACCCTTGGTCAGCACATCCGTGCCAGCCTGGAGTTCGTCGGCGCGCACCCCGACGTCGAAGGATTCAGCCGCGCCGTCCTCAGCGAGCCTAACCAGTCGATCTTCGCCTGCGTGACCGAGGAGTTCGCGTTCACCCCCGACAGCACCCTGGCCGAGCTCGTCGCGCAAGGCCACCACCGGGCGCAATTCAACCCCGGCTTGACCCTCGATTTCGTCCAACGCGCGGTTCTTTTCGTGGTGAACCACGCCCCCGAACTCCTCGATCTCGCCCAGCCAGCCGACCTCGACCACAAGCTCGAGGAACTCCTTGCGTTCCTGCGCACTGGCCTCGCACGTTGAGCAGACGAGTCCCCATAGTCACAGGCACAACTGCCTATCATGGAGGTGCGGCCGACGAAACGGGGTCCTGATCCGCCAAGCGCACCCCAGTCATCGCAAGCGGAACGGGCCGCGGTGATCTCGCCCCTATCGCTATGGCCCAGCCGAGATGATCACCGATCGCCGATTGGGGATTCTCTATCGGAGCTCCATTGACCGCCTCCCCAGGAGTGGGCCACCTACAGCAGCGACCGGGTGAGCCCGAAAATGTCAGGCGAGTCACAGCCAGTCTTTGCTCCTGAAGATGATCGACAGGGCAATTGAGAGCACTGCGATGAAGATGGTGGAGGCGATGAAGCCAGAGGTGTCAGCGAATCCGGGAAAGGGTAGGTTCTGTCCATAGAACCCAGTCATGGCCGTCTGCACGGCGATGATGGCCGCCGGCTGGTGACCTGCTTGGCGAAGATATTAAGTCTCTTGCCCTGGATAGTGAGGTTGGTCTCAACGAGGGTCGATACGAGGTCGCGCGGGGCCAGATCGCTGATCGGGAACTGGTCATCCTTGGGCACGGTGACCAGCGCCTTAGGGGTCATGAAGGCGGCAAACTCAGCGTGCCAAGCTCATGAGTTACCTGATCTAGCCGACACGCGTAAGCGCTAAGTAAGTCGTGGTTGTCATAGTGCCCCAGTTTGGCCCGTTGCCGTTCGGATGCAGCGTTTGCTATCGCCAGTGAATGCAGGCCGAGTTGATCGGCGACAATGCGAAGTTCCGCAACGCTGGCGTGGTGAAGGTCCACCCAGACGATAGCGCCTTCGTGGGACAGGCGCTCAGCGAAATCCGGCAGGCGTCAGTCGTCCGAAACTGCTCGCCGCTAAGGTTCTCGGGCGCATTCTTCAGTAAGCAGGCTTTCGGACACGTGCGCTGATCATACCAACCGGCTACCAACCGGGCAGTGCGGAAGAGATCGCCAGTGATCGACCCATCAGGTACCAGGTTGACAGGTTCCGTGATCGATGACGAGTCTTGGACCATACGAGCAGTCACTCTCTGCGAGAGAACCCCGCAGTGCCTAGTGCACTCGACGGAGGACCAGTTGTGAGCACCAGGAGCACGGGAAAGCACATCTTGCTTCAGGGCGCAGGGTGGATTCTCGTCATCGTCGGTCTCGCGGCCCTGGTCCTACCCGGCCCAGGGATGCTCGCCCTTTTCGCTGGAATGGCCATGCTAGCCACCCAGTATGAATGGGCAGAGCGGGGCCTTGCCCCGGTGCGGAGGGCCGCCTTGCGTGGCGCGGCCGACAGCGTCAAGACCAGGCTTCGAATCCTGCTGTCCGTGGTCGGCGTCTGTCTGCTGATTGGCCTGGGCGTCTACTGGGGCATCAGCGCCGCGGCACCCGCTTGGTGGCCCGTAGACGACAAATGGTGGCTGGTGGGCGGCTGGGGGACCGGCGCCACCCTGATTGGGTCAGGGGTCATTGCCTTCACAATGCTCGTGTATAGCTACGTGCAGTTCAGCGACCGCGACGAGGAAGGCCTGGCCGAACATGCGGGGGACGAAGGCGGCGACTAGACGAGGTGCCCGTGAGAACAGCTAGGCACTACCGCGCAATCGGGGCTGCTGGTTGGTCAGGCCGCGCCGGCTGTAGGTGGGTCGTTGACCCGGTCGAACGGCGCAATGTCGCGGTGGTGGCCTTGGGTAGGTGAGTCGTGCTCGAACGACCGCAGGACGGCGTGACGGAGCTCCGAGGGTTGGCCTTTAAGGTTCCCGCAGAGCGCGCGCTGGTCGATGAGTGCCGAGAAAGACCGCCTCGGCCTGCTGCTCGGTCTGGCGTACGGCTTCGCGGCGATCCTCACCCTGATCCCAGCCCTGCTTCGCCGTGGCGAGGACGATCCGGACCCGACCGTAGCGCTTACCGCC
>CAVVNI010000003.1:0-1459556 GCA_963749585.1 uncultured Actinomycetota bacterium | reverse complement strand
CACTTAGACGCGCCGATTCACCAGGCACAGGCGCGCGAACGACGCCCCAGCGTAGGAGCAGCAATGCGCACGCCGGAGCCAACACGACGGCCTGCGCTGCTGCTGTCCACACCGTTCAGCTCAGTGGCAACTCACGGGTCTCTATCGATTGCGGCATAGCCCGCCCTCCACGGGCGCCGGCAGCCCTAGCGTTATCGCCTGTTGTCAGCACCCCTCGATGTTTGCCTCGACCCAGCGGCCTGGGCGGCTACTCCGGGGTCATGGCCGGGGCATCAACGCCGAGTACAGCCGCGGTGACCAGCAGAATGTTCAGGTGGACGGCTCCGAGGGCCCCAAATGCCCTGCCAGCACCCTTGTTCCACCAACCACATCCCGAAAATCCGCGTTGTGAGGCAACTGGGTCGCTCTTGTCGGCGGTGGCTACGGCCACTGGTAGGCAACGATAAAGAAATCGACGATGCCCGAGGTGACAACTGCCCACCAGAGGTCCGTTGGCGGTACGGCCGTTGGATGTTGGCGAGCGGCAGCAGGGTCCTAACGATGGAGGCCGCGATCCTGAAGGACAAAGTCTTAGGACCTCGATCACTTTTGCGCGCCACACTGCCAGACCTCCATCGCTTCGACAGTTAACATGGCGTCCGCCCCAAGCACCCCGACCGAGACGACGTATGCCTGGCGGGCCCCGTGTGCTGCGGCCGGCAAATCGCCGGCCAGTTCGGGTTGCGAGCAGGCATGTAGTGGTGCGGACCGCGACGACCGCGATCGAGTGTGCGTCTCGCGTGTCGGTCTTGCGGTTGTGCCCGGTGTCGAAGAGCCGGACCCGCGCGGCGAGCTTGGCCGGGACATCGACCACGTGCTCGCCGGCCTCAAGCAACCGCTGTGCCAGCGGACGTCCGGTTCCGTTGGCGCCCTCAACCGCCCACACTCGGTCGGGCCACGACTTCGCGTGGGTCACCATTGCTGTGTAGCCGGCCCGGTCGGTGCTGAACCGGCCAGAGCCAAGAAGTTGTTCGCGTTCGTCGACGACCTCGATGGTGGCCGACAGTTTGTGGGGATCAACCCCGATGATGATCTGTCCCATGTGCTTCTCCCGCCTGTGAGCGTTTCGATATGGACGGCGAGGTGGGCATTGCTACTACGAGCAGGGCAGACCCTTCTGGAGCCACGCCTCGTCACGGTGACCGACAGGCCGCAGACCGATAGTGAGCCACACCGGTTCAGCTGGTGGGCAGCCGCATGGAGAGCTGCCCGCCGATCACCTAGACCGAGTCTGGCCAGACACCGGTCCTAGGGCAATCGTCTAGCAGCCGCAAGCGACACGGACCGCGGCCGTTGCGCCTCTAACCTCGCCAGGTGCCACAGCCGGTAACTTTGAACGCCGCGGTCAGCGCTGCCGCTCAGCCACGTCTAGAAGCAAGTGGACCAACTCGTCGGGCCGGTTCGTGATCCCGAAGAAGCCGTCCGGGGTCCCAGCCTGCAAGTCGCCCACATAGCCAATCACCGAGAGATTCGGACGCTTACCTGCCAAGGCTCTGGCCATCTTCAGACCGGCGGTCGGCGATTCAGGCCGGGCAATATCAGTTATCAGGACCGTGGGATCGACCTCAGCCAGAAGTGCGTATGCCTGGTCGCTGCTCGCGGCGGTCGCGAAGGTCACGCCGAGGTCCCGGAGGTAGGTCCGCTCCACGCGATTGTTCTCCGGCTGGTCGTCTACCCACAGCACCCGCGATCGGGCCAACTGCTCGTGGTTGCGCGCCACGCGCTGCTCGACCGTGCGAACGGCACGTTCGGACACCGGCGGCCGCCCGGGAGCCTCCCGCAATGGCTCGGCCGAGACTTCGATGACACCGGCGATGCCGATCTTCGTCGCCCGCTTGGCCAAGCCCTTGATGGGGTCCCAGAGCAAGACCAGGGCCGATACGAGGAGCATGAGCGTGACCAGCGGCACGACCTGCTCGATCACCGCTACCCAGATGACGTCGCTCACCATGGATCCAGCTGCTCGATCACCAACAGAGCAGCCTGCACGTGCGGCCGCCGCTCGTCGCCAAATTGCAGGCCGAAGCCGGACGGAGAGCGCCTGAGCGCGTGCAGAGTCAGCAGGACCTCCGGATCAGTGGCCGCGATGGGTCCGGCGCCGATGGCCCAAGACTCCTCGTCGCTGCGTGCTCGGTCGAGGACGTCCTGCAGCGACCCGAGCAGGGCACCGACCACCGCCGGCGCGGACGGCTCACTGATGAGGCCGGCCTCCGTGGTGTTCCCGCCGCGGACCGCGCCGTGCAGAAGCCGGATGTTCAGGCCGTACGGCGCGAGCCCGATGCGTGCGTACTCAGGACCACCTGAGTCGTCCGGGCCGAGCTCGTCGTCTACCTGACCCACGGCGATGCGCAGGAGCTCGCCCGGGTAGCCCGTCGCCTCGACCTTGTAGCGCACGATGTCGTCCTCGCCGGACACGAGTTCGCGCAGCGTGTGGTGGTCGAGTGCTGCGGCAGCCAGCGGCCAGCCGGGGTGCTTAACGTCCGCCAGCCATCGTGTCGCGCTCCGCGCCGCCTCGCGCGCAGCTTCTTGATCGACAAGTGCGATCAGTCCGATACCTCGCAAAGCGTGCGCGGCGATGTAGTCCGAGACTTCGCCCCGGCGCGGTTCTGTCGTCCGCATCGCGTGATCGGCGGCCACGAGCATGGCGCTCGCCGTCGACTCGACGACCTCGGCCCGCAGACCGAGCAGGTTGATGGCGTCGTGAAGGACCGGCACTCACACCACTCCCCGAGCGGCCACGATGTTCTCGGGCGGGATGTAGCGGCCAGCCGCCTCGTTATCGACGACGTCGCTCGGCTCCGGTGGCCAGACACTGTTCTGCAAGGCACTCACAATGTCGCCAGGGGTGTAGAACTCAGCTCTCTGGAGTCGACGGGGCGGCACCCGGATCGGAATCGCAACCTCGCCCTCAGCCCGGAACCGCGACCATGCCGGGTGCTGGTGCACGTCACGGACCTCCTCGCTGAACTCCACGTGCATGCCAGCAGGTTTGCCGAGCAGGAAAACGTAAGCGTAGAAGAGCCATCCCGACGTCTGGTACCCCCGCGTCGCGAAAGCTAAAGCGGTGTCGATCGCGAAGGCCGCATGGTTCTGCTTGTTCCGCTCCTCGTACGTGCCCGCCGTCATCGAAATATACGGAGAGTCGTTCCGCACGAGTTGATGGCGGTGCCGGTGAGCATCAAGTGCTGTCGGACCGAGCAGGTACTCGGCCTCGTCAAGGTTCTTCACGCGGCCATTTCGAGCCGCCGCGCAAAGAAGCCCGGACCTGCTCATGATCTCGGCGACCTCATCGTTTCCGGGGTCACGACGCAGACCGGATACACCGCGGACGACCTTCTGCAGGATCACGCCGCACCCCCCTCTGTCTTGACTCAACTTAGGAAGATGGTGCCAGGAGCGTGTCGGAGTGACAAGGTCCCACCCCCTCGGTGGGGACGGTGACCTCACTCACCGACCTCCGGAGCTCTCAGGACCCTTCCGGCCATCAGATGGAAGATGGAAGACACGCCAGACCTCGAACGATCTGGGAGGCCCGATCTCCCACCGGTGCCGTTGGGACGCCTCACTCGCGCAGACGCCCCCCCGTCGACGTGGCACGCTTTCAGTTGTGAGCAGTCTGCTCCCTGAGCGTTCTGGCCGAGGGATCGTCATTCCGCCGCTTTAGCGCGTCATGTCACCCCGGTCGTGAACGATTGTTGGACTCACCCCGGAGCGCCACAACTTCTGGCCTGCTCTTCCCCAGTTTGAGCGCATTCGGCGGCGCGATGGAAGGCTATAAGGTTCGCCTCGTCCTAGCGGCGCTGGCTGCCTCGCGGGTAGCGTGGGGTCTCGGAGCACAACTCAAGCACGGCCGGGAGGCGCCCGTGGTGGAGTCCGAGCGATCGATAGCCGGAACCCTGCTTCTCCCGTCACTGCCAAGTAGGGCGGTGGCAGTCTTGATCGACGGCGCGTTCCTCGCCTTCATTGTCCTCCTAGAGACGTCAGTCATCATGCTGGCCCGTGGCTTGTACTCCCCCAATGCGCTTGGTTGGACTGGCGCCGTCGTACTCGCCGTGTTGGTTAATGCCGGTTTTCTGTCGGTCTTCGCTTGGGTCAGTGGGGGCCGCACTGTTGGCAAGGCTCTTACCGGCACGACGATCCAACACCAAGACGGCAGTCCGATCACGCAGTCTCCTGCTGACCTTGCGCGGTTGTTCCTCCGGTTCTCAGTTGGCTACGTCGTGTTTGACGTGCTCTTCGTCGCCTGCTTGTGGTGCCTTCGTGATGCCCGCCAGCGGTGTCCACATGACCTTGTGCTCCGCACTCAGGTGGCGCATCTCGGCGCCAACGATGCGCGCCCCAAGGTGCGATTGGAGGGCCTATGGGGTGACGTGGAAGCTGGCCTGAACATTGTCCGCGATGAGTGGGGCAAGTTATACAAATTGGTCAGGTGGTCCTGTGTTCTTGTTCTTGGCGTGACTGGTGCCTTCGGCCTCCTGTTAAGCCCCCTCGGTTGGGTTTCTTCATCGGCTTCAACGGGTGCCACGGTGGCAGCGGGATCCTCCGCAACCGGGGTCGGCGCAGTGGTCGCGACGGCAGTGGGGACGACCGTCGCGACGGCGGGGTTGGTTGCCGCGAGTGCTGTAGTGCTTGAGGACGAAAAGGACGGTGCTGAACTCTTTGATGCCTTTCTCGTCTATCGATTCGAGGGCGACCGACCGCTGATGGACGATGTTGGAGGACGGACTGGCCGCCTCAGGGGCGGCGCCCAAATCGTCGAGTGGCGGGCGGGGGACAACGCGCTGCAGCTGGACGGCACCGGCTCGATGCAGGTCGCGATGCAGTCAGAAGCACAGAGCGGGTCAGTCACTGCGGCGGCATGGGTCCGAGCTAGCGAGCGGCCAGACCGTTGGGCAACGATCATAGGCCGGTGGACCGAGGGATATTACTGGCTAGGGGGGTCCAGCCCTGCCGGTGGGTATGAATGGTGGATCGATGCAGCTCACTGGGAGGTCCCAAGCCTGGAGGTCGGCAAATGGCAGCACGTCGCAGGCGTTTACGACGCCGGCACCGGGCGGGCGGACTTGTATTTGGACGGCCAGCGGATCGCTACAGGGCGGCGCCCACACATCCCACCGCCTACCGACAGTGACATCTACATAGGAAACGAATCAGGCATAGACATCAGCGGATGGAAAGGCTCGATCGACGATGTCGGCGTATGGGAGGAGGCGCTCACCGCAAGGCAGGTCTGCCGGATAGCAGGGGGAGATCCTGAGGACGGCAATTGCCTCGCAACCTCCAGAGGATGAGCTGCCGCTGATCGAAGACCTCGAAGTCCCTGAACACCCACCCAGCTCAACGAAGTACCACTCGTCCGCTTGGCCCTACCTTCGGACCTGCGCGGCCGGCGGAGTCCTCCTCCCACTATCCTCTTCAGTCGCCCTACCCCCGAGGCCGCGAGTGCGTCATTTCGCCGCCAGTGGAGCATGCGAATGGGGCGCGTGAGTGCCGCGTCTTCAGGACTCGCCTATGAACAGCTCGATGGTGCACCTAGGGCCAGGGGCGCGGGCAAGTCGTCGGTCGCCAGTGAGCAGGGTCGTGTTCAGCGCCTCCGCCAGGGCGACATAGGCGGCGTCATAGGTAGTGAGATTATCTCGTAGCTCCCAGCATCGGGCCAACAGCGGAAGGTGCGTGGCGCGCTGGATGGGCAGCGCGCGCAGGTCAGTGATCGCCAAGGCCGCTCGGCGGTTGTCGAACACATTTGTGCGGTTCTGACGACGCAACACCGAGATGACCTCAAGGTCGATCAACTCCGGCGCGGCCAACGTTTCACCGCGCAGGCGCGCCCGAGCGGCATCGCCGTCCTTGCCGTCATCGGCTATAGCGACTGCCAAGACGCTGGCATCAATGACGAGCACGGTCGGTCTGAACGGTGGTGACTGCGTCTTCAAGCGAGACCGACCCGCCGGATCGCCCGCCCACTCGGTTCAGGACCTCGTCTAGCGTCGGCTGGCTGGCCTCGGCCACCAGGCGGGAGCGTAAGTACTCCTGCAGAGACTGGTGCGCGGCGGCGGCCCGTTGGCGCAGTACAGCGTGGGTGCTCTCGGGGACATCCTTGATCTGAACACTGGGCATGGCGCCATTATGGCGCCATGAGGATCACATCGCAACCACCGCCACTCGGCATAAGCGATGCGCGGACCCGCAGCATTCCGCCGCGTGTGCACGACAGCCGTGGTCGCTTGGAGTCCGAGTACCGACCCTGCTGCGTCCGGGGGTGTGCCGCGTCGATGTAGGGGTGGAATGGCTGGGGCGTGGTGGGCGTTGCGCCAGCACCCACCACCCAGCCTCGGAGGTTCCCGTGCATGTCGGCGTCGACAGCTTCGTCTCCCGGGTCACCGACCCGTCCACCGGTCATGTCGTGGGCCCCGCGGAGCGGATGGCCCACCTGCTCGAGGAGATCGAGCTGGCCGACCGTTGCGGGCTGTACTCCTTCGGCATCGGCGAGCACCACCGTGAGGAGTACTACGACTCCGCACCTCCGGTGATCCTCGCCGCAGCCGCCGCGCGTACGACGTCTATCCGGCTCGGCAGCGCGGTGGCGGTGCTCAGCGCGGCGGACCCGGTGCGGGTGTTCCAGCAGTTCGCGACGCTCGACCTGATCTCCGGAGGCCGAATCGACCTGGTGGTTGGCCGGGGCTCGTTTACCGAGTCATTCCCGCTCTTCGGTCTGGACCTGGCCGACTACGATTCGTTGTTCGCCGAAAAGCTCGACCTGCTCCTGCGGATCCGGGAGTCACCGCAGGTGACTTGGTCCGGGCAGCACCGCGCCCCGCTCACCGGTCAAGGCGTCTACCCGCGACCAGTGCAGGACCCGCTACCGATCTGGATCGGGGTTGGTGGCACGCCCGAGTCGTTCGCGCGCGCCGGGTTGCTCGGCCTGCCGCTGATGGTCGCGATCATCGGCGGTGAGCCGCGCCGCTTCGCCCCGCTTGTCGACCTCTATCGCCGGGCGGGCGCGCAGGCGGGTCACGCGCCCGAGACCCTGCAGGTCGGCCTCCACGTCTTCGGCTACGTCGGCGAGAGCCGCCGCCAAGCCGCCGACACGATCTATCCGGGCTGGCACGAAATGTTTACCTCGGTCTCCCGCGAGCGTGGCTTCGCGCCGCCGAACCGGGTCGCAGTTCGACGCCACCAGCGGACCAGACGGCGCGTTCTTCCTTGGCGACCCAGACGAGATCGTCACCAAGCTCGGCCGCGTCGCGGACCAGCTCGGGGGCGTTGACCGCGTCTCGCTGCAGATGACTAACCCGCGCCTGGCCCACGACGACCTGCTCCTCGGCATCGAACTGCTCGGCACTGAGGTCGCGCCGCGCGCCGCCGACCTCTGAGGCCCGACCGAGCCCTACCTCGGGTGCCTGAACCCGCACCACCCCGACGTCACCAGTCATCCGCTCCGGCGCACGCCAGGTCCGCAAGGCAAGGCACACCGCACACGCTCCTGACCTGCGTCTAGTCACCGCGATCGAGCCGTGGCTGCCCTTGGGAAATGGTTGGCGGCAATCGACGTGTGGCCCTATTCTTGCTGATTGACCAGCGATTGATCGCACTAGGTCGCCGCGGTAGCGGCCAAGAGCCGCCGATGCCGCACCTGATGCTCTACGCACTCGAGGAGGAGCTCGCAGGGCTCGAGTACGGTCTCATTGATGAACTGACTACCGCCGTCGTGTCCGTCTATGGCGAGTGGGCCAAAGGATCAGCGGACGTCAGACTCGTCGGCATCCCTGTCGGGCGGTGGGCCTTGCGGCGGCGTGACGGTCACTACGGTTGCCCCCTCAGTCATCTTTGGACTGCGAGAGGAAGGTTCGGGTTGTGGCACCGTGCGTTCATCGCGCGAATGAAGGCTTCTTGCCGCTGTCAAAACGCAACACCATGACCACTCGCAGAGCAGTCAGACGGCGCCGGCGGCACTCCTACTAGGACCAAACGTCCGTCACGACGGCCTCGAGCTGCGCGTCGGAGGACGACGTACTGAGGCTTTCCTCGCTGTCATAGGTGATGGTGTCCCCTTCGACGGAGAACGTATTCACTTGGGGACCGTCCTCACCGCCGCGGATCTCATAGGTGACCTCAAACTCCTCGGGCAATAGGTCGACTCCGATGTAGGACGGGTCGATCGAAACTGTCACGTTGCAGCCGGCCGACCCAAAGCACTTCTTTTCGGTCGTCCGGAGATCGATGGCAAAATCTTCAGGGCTTGGAAGGTCCTCTTGGCTTGCTGCGGCCGGGGTCGGCGCCTCGACCGTCTCAGTGACCGTCGCGGTCACGGTTGCTGTGACGGTGGTGGTAGGAACCGCAGCGTCACCGGGCTGCGGCCCTCCGGCGCAACCAGCAACAACTGCACAGGCCACGACGGTGGCAGCCAATAACCCAATTGCCGGAGGGTTCACGCGATCCCCTCGCTCTGGTGTCCGGCGAGAGTACAACACGCGATCCGCCCTGCCAGACCAGCGGCGCGGACTTTCCGCGATCCGAGTGGGTGCGTCCTTTCGCCGCGAACTGGTCGCCGGCCAAGCCACGGTCAACGGGTCATGCAAGACCCCCGGTTGGGCTCTACCCTGAGCAGATGTTCGACCTTGGCGACATCGACGTTGAGGAGATCGCAACGGCGCTGGAGGATCAGACTGACTACGAGCACCGGTGGCTGATCGACCCGCGCACTGGCCAGGTGGCGTACTGGACCAGCGACACGGGCATCGACGGGGAGCACCCTGTCGAACTCGACGAGCTGAATCTCATCCCCATAGACCCCCTTCCGCCCTACGTGTGGTTTCAGGACATGGCCGATTTTGCCGACGGCGTCAGCGACCGCGCCGCTCGCCGACGACTGAGCCAGTCGCTGCTAGGTAAGGCACCTTTCAGACGGTTCAAGAGCCAGATCTATGAACACCACCCCGAACTGATTTCGGCGTGGCACGCCGTGCGTGATGCCAGAGCCCAGCGCCGGGCCGTCGAGTGGCTGCGGGAGCGAGGACTCATCGAAGACAACGCCGCTCAAGAGTTCGCGAACAACCACCCAGACCCCGGCATCCCTTGAAGCCGGCCCACCTGAAGACAGCACAGAGACCAGGCTGCCGCCGCGGACGAGGCACGTCATACCGCCGCCAGTGCACCATTTGGGGAGGTGGATCCGGTGGCAACACGACCCGGGACTACAACGCGCTGCCGACTTCTAGTGTTCGGAGAGCCGGCTGCGACAGGTCTAGCGGGCCCGTCGCTCACCACATTGTGCGTGTGCAGCCGAGGCACCGGGTCACGCGCGAAGGCTACCTCGCGACCCCGGTCACGGGCCCGCGAGAACTGCAGCGCGCGCACGAACTCTTGAGCGTCGCGATGAACGCGCTCGTATCAGCGGAACGTGACACACAAGGGACACCCGACCGAGCGCTGCCGTGATTGTCTTTCCAGCAATGGGCGCCGCCCAAGAGCAAGCATGGATTGCCCTGCTCGACTTGTAGGACCATCACCCGGAGGGCTGGACCCTGATCGGCGGTCAGATGGTCCACCTGTTCTGTGCCGAGCGAGAGTACGAGCCGACGCGGCCCACGACTGACGCTGACGCGGTAGTGAATGCGCGTGAACCGGAGTTGCTCGGTGCCGTCAGTGCCACGCTGCTAGAACTCGGCTTCTCGGCGAATCCCAGCGCTGACGGCGTCCAACACCGACGGGTCCGGGACCAAGCAGTAGTCGACGTCCTCATCCCGGAGGGCACCGGCGAGCGGACGGAAGCCAAGCAAAGCTCGAGCGGCTTTCCAACAGTGGCCGCGCCCGGAGGAACCCAGGCTCTGCATCGCAGTGAAGGGGTAGAGGTTCAGGTCAGCTCTAGACTGGGATCAGTCCGACGACCGTTGCTGATCAGCGCAATGATCTTGAAAGCCGCCGCGCGAACGGAGACGAACGGACCAGCGCTAGAGCGTCACTGCCTCGACTTCGCCGCGCTCGCCGCGATGATGGCCTCCAGTGACGTGGTCGCCTTCGACTTGGAATCGAAGGACAAGCGACGGCTGCGGAAGATGATCGAGTTGACTCGGGCGTCGAGAGACGCGATGGATCAGAACCCGATTGCGGGCAGGCGACTTGAGCGTCTTGAGAAGCTCTTTAGCCGGTCAACGAACCATCTCGAGCACGACGCCGCCAGCTTGCGTGGGCACCGCGTCCTGCGCTCGGTCGGTAAGGGCAACAAACCCTCCACGATGACACTCACCGTCCCGGTGCTCCGCGTCCTGGAAGCGCCGTGTCCAACGAATCACCGGAGCGTTAGTAGCGGCAGGCGCCTCACTTCCCTTCCCGGGCTGGCCTCAGCCCTTGAACTGCGGCGAGAGCAGCCCGGGCCACCTGAAGCTGGTCGGCGTTTAGCTGGCGGTCCACATGGGGTCCGGTGCCGTCGTCGAGGATGAGGCGACCGTCTGCGAACAACTCGGCGCTGCCCACCGACACCCCGTTGGTTTGCCAGCTGATGTGCAACAGCGACTCCTCGCGCTCCGGGGGCGTTTCGGGGAGAAGGGGAGACTCGACGAACACGGCGTGCAACAACGTGTGCAGTACGGGGTCCGCAAGCGGGTGGCCGCTCGACTCAAGAGTGGTAGCGGAACCATCGTCGTGGCTTACGCACCAGGTCGCGGACTGCTCACCGACATCCGGTTCGCGAGGGGAGACCGGCGGATCCGGGTATTCCCGGTGCAGTCTAGTGCCCGGTCGTGGGCCCGGATCAGGGACGGGCGTGATCATGGCGCCTCGGCCCCGCTCTTCGCCTCTTCCGGCACGGCGGCACCCGGGGCCACGGAGGCGGTAGCGGCATCGCAGGCCGCCCCCGCATCTGCTCGTGTCTGCGGCACGCCGAGGGCCCATTCAGCCTCACCGGTGACCTGGGCCAAACCCTTGTAGAAAATTGCGTAGTGCCGTTCGCGGACCTCGTTGCCCCAGGACATGATGCCGCCGTTGTGCTCGATCGCTGCCCCCGGCAGGTGGCGGCCAGCAGCGTCGGTCATCTCGGCTGCGCTTGGGTCGTGGCTGGCGTCATCACCGATAGATGCAGCCCCGTGTCGGTATTCGTCGTCTAGGCCGAATGCGTGGCCGAACTCGTGCATCCCTGTGTTCATCCGGGCGCCACCGTCCACCACAAGGTCGACGCGGCGGTCCCTTGCGTTGTCCGGGTTAGTCAGGTCGGCCTCGGCCTCCCCCCGCGCGTCGACGTTAACCCGAGTCACCACGTTATGGAACCCATTGGCGGTCAAGAACCGGCGGACGCTGGCGGCACGTCGACGGGTCAGGTCGAGGTTGTAGGCTGCGCTGCCCCGACTGCTGGCGTGAGACTCCAGCGCCACACGGACCTCCTGGTGCGCAGCATGGCCAAGGGAGCCGTCGAAATCGGCGATGAAGCCTGTAAGGTCTGCGACAGCTTTAGGCGTGAGAGCATCGGAGTCGTTGGGAAAGGTGACATCCCTCCTCAGCAGGTCGTACTCCTTCGGCCCCAGTGACGTGCTGGCCAACCTCATGGTCTGGTCGCGAGCGTCGGTGGCGCTGCCACTGCGGACGTTGTGACTGAGCCCGAAGGTCCGCAAACTCTCCCCTGGTGGGGTCTTATAGGTCTCCAGTTCCATGTGGTCGCCGACTACCCGGGCCCGGTCGCGGGCCTGCAGCGCGACCTGCACATCCGACCCGATCCACTCGTGCTGGGCCAGATTGAGGAAGAACTCAAACTGGTTGCCCCAGCCGTCTCTGATCAACGGGAGCAGTGAGGTGATCCAGGTGCCAGCGTCACCGCGTTCGGCCGGCGACCACTGGTAGCGAAGGGCCGCCGCGGTCCGTGCCGGCTCGGGCATGGCGTTCACCGCGGCGGCCAGTCCAGCGACCTCTGGGAAGGCTGGGAGCACCAACCCGGTGAACGGCACAGTGTTCAGCAGGTTGCGAAAGCGCACCGCGATCCCCATCTCGGCGGTCAGGCGGCCCGACCCTCCTCTCGGGTCGTAGGTCGCACTGAATCCACCGAGCCCACGGTCGCCGATCACGTCCTCGGGCCCGTACGGCCCGTGGGCCACGAACGCATCGGCCCGAGCCAAGTTAGAGCACGGGTCCAGAGTGCTGATCAGAAAGCGCCTTGCGCCGCGGACCAGCTGCCCGGCCTCGCGCAGCGGGTTTCGCTGCGCTACCGGAGCAGAATGGAGAAGCCGGGAGGCGGCGGCATTACCCACCTGTCGCTGCAGGCTCAGCATCGCAGCCTCCGGCAGAGGGAGCGGCGGGGCAACCTGGCGGGGGCCGCGGAGCAGGGACGGTCGCTTAGCCGTGATCGACGTGAGTTGATTCACCTCGACCTCCTCAGACCACAATTGCTCAACCAGCCTAGCTCTCCCGGACGCCTCCGCACTTCCCTTTCGGGCAGACTTGAGAGGCTTATCCCAAACGGGGGAAGAGCCAAACCGGCTCTTCCCCCGTTGCTGAGGGGTCGGGTGACACGCGGGGCCCCGCTCCACGGACCCAACCGGACAGCTCACCGCACGACGTAGCAACTCTGAACAGGTCAGGCTCCGCTTGCTCTTCCAGCCGAAAGCGTATTCCCACCCACCCCGGAGCCTTCCTCCCTCAACAGGGGCACGATCATGCGCGATCAGGCCCGACCTGCAGATGCGTCATAGTGCCGCTAGTCGACCATCTCAGTGGCGGCAGAACCGTGATGCCTGCACCTGCGATATCATAAGATATCTAGGAGATGTTCGACTATGCCCGATATTCTGATCCGCAACTTCCCTGCTGAGGACCTGACGCTGCTCGACGAGCATGCCTCACGCTTGGGAATCTCCCGCACCGAGTATCTGCGACGCCATCTGTACCGTGAAGCTCGACGGACCGTGGCGCCGGTCACCACAAGGGACCTGCGCGCCATTGCCGATTTGCTGCCTGACCTCGGCGACGAGACCGTCATGGCCGACGCCTGGACATGACCGTCTCGTGGCTGATTGATAAGTCGGCACTGGTCCGGCTCGGAACCAGCCCGGATGCCGCGACATGGGCGAATCGCATTGAGCGCGGGTTGGTCGGCATCACCACCGTGACGCTGCTCGAGGCGGGTTACTCCGCGCGATCCGCCGCCGACCTCGCCACAGCCTTAGGATCCCCGCCCGTGGCCTCGATGCCGGTGACGTACATGACCCCCGCAGTCGAGGACCGTGCCCTCGAGGTCCAACGACTTTTGGCCGAACGTGGCCACCAACGCGAACCCTCCATCCCCGACCTACTGATCGCTGCAGCAGCCGAGTTAAACCATCACGCCGTGCTCCACCTCGACAAAGACTTCGACCTCATCGCGAAGATCACCGGACAGCGAGTCGACTACATCCGCGAGGCCTGACTACCAAGCGAGCCAAGAGACCCTCGCCGCCGACAACCACCCGCCACACCGAACACCACGCAGTTCAGATGCGTCGTATCGCCGCGTTAAGGCAACACCAGAACGCTTTACGGACACGCCAATCCGCCCGTTCATGCCGACTTGCGAGGTTGCCTCTCTGCCGGGCTTCGTATTTTCGTTATACGATTTGTTCATGGTTACGGACGACCAGATCCAGAAATGGGCAGATGAGGCCGAGGCTGGTTATGACGTCGAGGAGCTGAAGCGTCGCGGACGAGGTCGCCCCGGTCGCGGTGCCGATCCGATGCAAATCGTGGCTGTTCGACTCACTGCCGATGAGATCGCAGCTCTGGACGCAGTAGCCCAGAGAGAGCACCTGTCCCGCTCTGAGGCGATCCGGCGCGCGCTGGCTGACTTTGCTCCGTGAGGGTCCACGCCAGCGCCCTCAAGCACCGGGTGCTGCCCGATGATGCCGTCCAGGCAGCAGACTGGGCACAGTGGATCGAGCCCCTGGCGGAGGATGACTGGCCGCACCGTGAGTTGCGACTTGGCTTCGACACACAGGCTCGCTTGCTCGAGACCGTCGTGCTGATCTTTGAAAGCGGCGAGGAGATGGTGATCCACGCTATGCCGGCCAGAAAGCAATTCTGGGACTTGCTGCCCTAGCTCGCTCTGCTCCCCCGACTCGGCAGTCTGTAGCTCGGGGCCGCAAAATCGCTCTCCGTAGAGTGTGCGCGTCCCGAGGAGCGCAGTCCCGCAAGTGCTCGTTCTGCGAGTTACTGAGCGGGCGTCGCCTCCCCGGCGACTGGCTAGCCTTCTGCTCCTGCACTCCGGGAGACGGACATGCTCGTCCGGCTTTGCCGCAACGTGTATGGCGCCTCGTTGCGCCGCCTATTCATAAGGGCCCTTAGCCGATGAACGTCGCCATGCTCCGTCAGGTCGTGGCGATGAGAGCGTTCGGCCTATTCCCGCTCTGCACCTGCTGGGGTGGGGCGACGTCCACAAGAAGTGACCGGAAGCGACCGCTGCGTACCTCCGGCGGGCTCGAGAAATCTTCCATCTCAGCCGGTGGTTCTCGTGAAGAGGACGACATCCTCCCGTCCTTTGCGGGTGCCGGGGCCCGACCGCTCGCCCCATGCATGTTCACCTGTCAGCGACGAACCGTCATACAGCCTGAATGCGGCAGCCCCGTAACACGGCCGAGGGCGGGATCCACCCAGTGGGCGGGTCATTGAAAACGACTAGGACCGCACCAGCGTCGACCAAACCGGTCATAACAAAGTGCTCAACCCGGAAAATGTCTTCACCACGTCATAGCCCGAGACATCCTGGGCCCCCTGCCGCGGCAACTCGAACTCCTCCCCGTCGTGGACCCCACTCAGCGCATCCGTGAGGTACTCCACTTCCACCACCACTGCGCCCCGACCGCACCGGAAGAGCAGATCAACACGTTCCCGACGCCCGGCCGGGATGGCTCCGGCACGCGGACCTCGAGCCGTACCCCAACGTCTGGGTGCGCAAGGCGTACCTGCCACGCCAATTCCTGCTGAAGATCCGCCTCAGAGTAGAATACGGGTCTGCGCTCGGCGAGAGCGCATAATACCGCTGGAACAGCAATCTGCGCCAAGATGGTGCTCACGATCGCAACCGTATCTTTCAACCTTGATCCGGGCTCCAAACGCCCGCCGGCCACCGCAGCGGGGCGTGCTCGTCGGCATGCCCGACTCGTCGCGGCTGGTCGGGGCGTCCCTCTGCGGACGTGCGTCGGCTGATCTCGCCGCTAGGCGGTGTCGGGTCTGCCGATGTAGGCGATGCCGAGCCGGAAGACGGCCCAGAGCACGCCGGTCACAGCGCTGGTGATGAGGATCAGTCCGAGGTCGGGCTGAAACAGGCGCAGGGTGTCGAGTGGGGCGCCGAGCAGGGTCGGTACCACCCAGAGGATGACCCACGCCGCGACGACGGTGGTGAGCAGCGGGAACCAGAGACTGAACCGGCCGAAGGCGTTCGTCGACTTGGCGCGGACGGCGGCGCGGTGCCGCCAGGCCCAGACCATGGCGGCCAGGTAGACGACCGGCAGAACAACCAGGCCGAGGAACAGGGCCTGCTGGAACCAGCGGGAGCCCTCGCCGTCGTCGTCCAGGCCCAGCGCCGCGGCGGTGACGCCGTTGCGGAGCTGGGTGGTCTCGCCGAAGCCGATGCCGCTGCCCCCGTTCACCAGCACCACCGCACCGGTGTTCTCGGCTGGGACCATGGTGGCCAGCGACTCGAAGCCGGGCGTCGAACCGGAGTGCCAGACCGTGCCGTTGCCGGCATCGATGAACCAGCCCAGCCCGTAGAAGGGGGAGGCGGGGCTAGCGGGGCGCATCATCTGCACCTTCCCCTCGGCGCTAAGCACGTCGTCCTGCCCGTTCATCATCATCGCCAGGTAGAGCGCCAGGTCGTTCGCGCTGGCGACGAGCCCGCCCTGCGGGGCTGTGGCCCGGTCGGTCCGCTGCTCGGGCAGCGGCCGCTTGGTGCCGAACCAGGACCGGTGCCCGGTCGCCATCTCGTCGTGGATCTCGCCGTCGGCGATGAAGCTGTGGTCCATGCCGACTGGCTGAAGGATGCTGGCAGTGACGTAGGTCTGGTAGTCCTGCCCGCTCACCACCTCGATCAGCCGGCCCAGGATCTGGTAGTTGGTGTTGGAGTACTCCCACCGCTCACCCGGCGCGTAGGCTGGCGGCACCTTGGCGAGCCCGTCCACCAGGCGCGCCAGCTCGTCCTCGTCTCCGGTGGCGTCGGTGTGCGAGGCGTTGCCCTGCAGGGTGGAGAAGCCGCTGGTATGGCTCAGCAGCTGCCGGATCGTGACCTCGCCGGCCCGCTGGCCGGCGAACCCGTCCAGGTACTGCGCCACCGCCGCGTCCAGGTCGACCTGGCCCGCCTCGACCAGCTGCATCACCGCCAACGCCGTCACGCTCTTGGCGATCGACCCGGCCGCGAACGATGTGTCTGGGGTGGCCGCCCTGGCGGTCCCAGCCTCTACCACGCCCCGGGCACCAGCCGAGGTGATCTCACCGTCGGTCACCACGGCGTAGGACAGGCCCGGCACACCCGAAGCGGGCATCTCATCATCGATGACGGCCTCGACCATGCCATGAGAGCCTGCTGCTGGCACGGTCGCGCCCAGGGCAAGCGCGAGGATCACCATAAGTCTCAGCATGAGGCGTTCTCCTTGGTCGTGTCCGCAGATGGAGCACGGTCTGTCCGGCTGTCGGGATGGCTCTAGCGCGGTCCGGGCTGTGCCGCTGCTGCGGCGGTGTCGAGGCCGTCGAGGATCAGGTCGAGGCCGACCTCGAAGGAGTTCCCGAAGTGGTAGCCGGGTTGGAGGGCGTGGTCGGCGGTGAACTCGCGCAGGTAGGGGTACTGGTCGGCGGGGATGGCAGTGAGGATGGCCTCGGCCAGGTCCGCGATCTGATGGTCCCCGCCGAAAGGCAGGTTCGCCTCCTGCATGGCGTACCCGTACACGTAGCTGTCCAGGACAGCGTAGGCGTGGGCCGCCCAGGGAAGCGGGAGGCCGCCGCGTCGAAGGCAGCCGAGCATGGCGTCGTGGTGGTGCAGCAGGGTCGGTCCCGGTGACGGGCGCGACTCCATCAGTGGGGGCGCCCACGGGTGTCGAAGCAAGACCTCGCGCAGGGACATGCAGCGGCGCCGCATTGCTGTCTTCCAGTCCTCTTCGACAGGGGGCAGGTCGATCTCGGAGAAGACGCCCTCGACCATGCCGTCGACGATCTCCTCCTTGCTGCCCACGTAGTGGTAGATCGCCATGGGCGTTACCCCGAGCTCGTCGGCGAGCCTGCGGATCGTGAGCTTCTTGATCCCGATCCGGTCGGCGAGCCGCATCGCGCCGTCCAGCACACGCGCGGCGGACAGCACCGGGCGGAGGTCTCGCTCGGCGTGCGCTCCTGTCGTCATGGTCGAGCCTCCCTTGGTTGGCACTTGCGCAACTCTACTTAGTACGTCTACAGTAACGTACTTAGTACAGCCCGCTGCGACAACCACACCCGCCAAGGAGCACCCCGGATGCGACCCGTCCCCCAGACCACGCAGAACGCAGACGGCCCGGCGCATGCTCAGGACATGCAGACGGTCGTACGCGACCGGTACGGCAACGCCGATGTTCTGCAGATGCGCACCGTCGCCCGTCCCACCATCTCCGCTAGTCAGGTGCTCATCCAGGTCCAGGCCGCAGGCATCGACCGCGGCGTCTGGCACCTGATGACCGGGGAGCCCTACTTGGTCCGCCTCGCCATCGGCCTCACCACGCCGAAGCAGCCGGTCCTTGGCCTGGACGTGTCGGGGCGGGTGGTCGCCGTCGGGGCCGAGGTCACCCGGTTCCAGCCCGGCGACGAGGTGTTCGGGATCGCCAGCGGCTCCTTCGCCGAGTACACCGCCGCGGAGGAGACCAAGCTGGTTTCCAAGCCGTCCAACGTCTCCTGGGAGCAGGCGGGAGTGGCCGCGATCTCGGGTGGCACCGCGTTGCAGGCGCTCACCGATGTCGGCGCAGTGCAAGCCGGCCAGCGAGTCCTCGTCGTCGGCGCCTCCGGAGGTGTCGGGACCTATGCCGTGCAGCTGGCCAAGGCGCTTGGCGCCGACGTGACCGGTGTGTGCAGCCCCGCCAAGATGGATCTGGTGCGCGGCATCGGCGCCGATCACGTCATCGACTACACCCACGACGACTACCTCGACGGCGCGACGACCTACGACCTGATCCTCGACATCGGGGGGCGCACCAGCGTGGCCCGGCTACGGCAAGCCTTGACCGCGACCGGCACCCTCGTCATCGTCGGCGGCGAGGACGGCGGACAGGTGACCGGAGGCATCGGGCGTCAGATCCGCGCCATGCTGGTCTCGCCGTTCATCCGCCAGAACCTGAAGAGCTTCATCCAGAAGGAACACCACACCACGATCGAGCGGCTCGCCGAGCACCTCGAATCGGGAGCCGTCGTCCCGGTCATCGAACGCACCGTCGGACTGCCCGGCGTGCCCGACGCCATCCGCGACCTCGAAGCCGGCCGCGTGCGCGGCAAGATCGCCGTCTCCGTGCCGAACCAGAACTGACAGATCCCGCACGAAACACCGCCGAGCGGGTGGACAACGAACGACGGACACCCGCCGCCACTGACGCCATGAAAGGGGAAGCCAGTGAGCACGCAGACCGAGCCCTACGCCGCCCGCCTCGACATCGACTACCCACAGAAGCTGGACCGGGTGACCACCGCGTTCCGCCTGATCTGGATCATCCCGATCGCCATCGTGGCCATGGCGCTGTCCTCGACAGCCACGTCGACGACAACGGTGATCACCGAGACCGGCGAGGTGGTCTCGCAGGCGACCCGGGACGCCGGCGGGATCGTCGGCGGGCTGTTCGCCGCCACCCTGCTGATGATCCTGTTCCGCCAGCGCTACCCGCGCTGGTGGTTCGACTTCGCCCTGCAGCTCCAACGGTTCTTCGCCCGGATCGGTGCCTACGCCGCGCTGCTGACCGACACCTACCCGTCGACCGAGGACGAGCAGTCCGTTCACCTGGAGCTGGACTACCCCGACGCCAAAGAGGACCTCAATCGGTGGCTACCGCTGGTCAAGTGGCTCCTGGCCATCCCCCACATCGTCGTCCTGATCGTCCTCGGCATCGGGGCGGTCTTCGCCGTGATCATCGCCTGGTTCGCGATCCTGATCACCGGCCGCTACCCCCGCGGGCTGTTCGACTACGTCGTCGGCGTCGGACGCTGGGCACTGCGCGTGACCGCCTACGCCACGCTCCTGGTGACCGACCAGTACCCGCCCTTCAGACTCAGCTGATCCCCGCACCCGCCCAGACCCTAGAGAACCACCCCGACAGCGACTACGAGTCGGCCCACCTCAACATGGCCGGCTGCAACACTCCCGGACCCCGAACCATCACGCCCGTCGCCTAGGTAGTCACGAGGTTGACCAGGGCGTCCACTTCCTCACCGCCTACGTCGCCGGCGTCTGACCGGACCTGACACCACCGACTGCGTCGGCTCCGCCCACTGTGGGCTACCGGCCACGCGGGCCGTCGAGCGCAGGGATCGGCACCCGAGCCGGTGGCTCGTCCTCGCGTGTCATGGTCGGCTGATCGCAAGGGGACTTCGGCGGTGATCTTCACCGGAGGGGTCTCCCAGTTACACGGGCATGTCCGCGAGCCGCCGCGGCGTCCGTCACCGCCTTCACCACTCGTGTCGGCCGTCGATCGGGTGGTGGCGGACATCTCGCCGAGCCCGCTGTGGCACGCTCCACGTGCCGATCGTCCGGCGTGACCAGTACGGGTCACCTCACAGCGTGATGGTGCCGCGCGAGAGCGCAGTGGTCACGGCGGAGGTGCGGTCATCGACGCCGAGTTTGGCGTAGATGTGCACGAGGTGCGTTTTCACGGTTGCCGTGCTGATGTGCAGGGCTCTGCCGACCTGCTGGTTGGTGTTTCCCCGAGCGACGAGTTCGAGCACCTCCACTTCGCGCTTGCTGAGATCGTCTTCGGCGGGCTTGCGCATCCGCCGGAGCACGTGTTTGGCGACGGACGGCGAGAGCATGGCCTCGCCGGAGGCCACCACGCGCACCGCCCGGTAGAGCTCTTCGCGTGCGGTGTCTTTCAGCAGGTAGCCGGCTGCGCCGGCCTCGAGGGCACGGTCGACATCCTTCTCGGTGTCGTATGTCGTCAGCACAAGGATCCTCGCGTCAGGATGCTGCTCACGGATCTTCTTGATCGCGCTGACCCCGTCGAGCTGCGGCATCTGCAGATCCATCAAGGTGACGTCTGGCTCCAGCAACGCATGCATCCGCACAGCCGCGGCACCGTCGGCTGCCTCACCGACGACCTCGAGGTCGTCCTGGCTGGTGAGCATTCCCACGATGCCTGCGCGCACGACAGGATGGTCGTCGCAGACCAGGATGCGGAGCACCTGGCTCATGGTTCTCCCGTGGTCGCAGCGGACGTCGGTAGGGTCACGGCGACGGTCGTCCCCTCGCCGGGCTCGCTCTCCACGTCCACCGAGCCGCCCTGGTCATCGACTCGCTCCCGCATCGCGGTCAGTCCGAAGCCGCCGCCGGGGGATGGATCGGCGTGCTCCAGCCCCACGCCGTTGTCCTGCACGTCGAGGACGACCACGTCGCCCATGTAGGAGACCGTCACCCGGACACGGCATGCGGACGCGTGCCGGCGCACGTTGTTGAGGGCCTCCTGCGCGGCCCGCAGCAGCGTCACCTCCGCGTCCTCGGTGAGCCGGACGGGGGCACCGGTGGTTTCCGCGCTGACGTCGATGCCGACCTCATCCCCCCACCGTAGGGCCCAGTCGCGGATGGCGTCGTGGACCGGCTGGTCCTCGAGCTGCGGCGGCCGCAGATCCTGTACGACGCGGCGCGCGTGGTCCAAACTTGTCCGGGCAGTCGTCCGGGCCTGGTCGAGGTGTCGCCGGGCGTCGTCGGGGTTCTGGCGTCCGGCCTCCTCGGCCTCCTCGGCCGCCTCGAGGTGCAGGATGATGCTGACGAACCCTTGCGCCAGGGTGTCGTGGATCTCGCGGGCCAGCCGGCTGCGCTCCTCGAGGACCCCAGCCCGGCGTTCGGCTTCCGCGAGTTGTTGCTGGGCTGCTTCGAGCTGGGTGATGAGCTCGCGGCGATGGGTGCTCTGCTCGATCACGGCGCCGATCCACCCGCCGAGCCCGAGAACGGCAACGGCGATGAGCGCGGCGAGCCACAGGGTCGTGTCGGTCGGGCTGGCCTGGTCGATGCCGCCGACCTGCTCGACGATGACGGCAGCGGTGGTGAGTCCGATGGCGATGGCGGCTTGGCGCACCGGCAGGTGGCGGAAGATCTGGAGCACGAGGCCGAACAGCGCGAGGTAGAACGCCGGCGACAAGCTGACCAGGACGGACCAGAGCGCGATGTCGAGGACGAGGACGCCGAGGCGTGCAGTTGCCCGTGGGCGCCAGGTCTCGGGTGGGCCACCGGCCAGCCGGAGACCGATCTCGTGCCAGGCCATCAGCAGGACACTGAGTGCGACCACTGCCCAGGGCGGGCCGGTGCGCTGTTCGTCAACGAGGGCGATCGCCAGCGATGCCAGCACCGCGCCGTGGAAGAGGGCCGTCCACGCCCATGGGAGAGCCTCCCACGCGTCTTGGGGTCGGTCCTCGGGCATGGACTCAGTGTGCTCCATACGAACCACGCTGCAGAGCGACTGCCGCGGCTACCCCCGCAATGAGCAGGCCCAGGGCGGCGGGTGCCTCCCAGTCGGCACCGGCCAACGCAGGGAAGAACGTCTCGATGCCCTCCTCCCAGTTGGTCGTCGCGTGGAACATCAGCACCGGGATGAGTGACCCGCCGGAGCCGTTGAACATCCACGTCGACACCACACTGGCCGACAGGGCGATGAGAAGGAACGCGATGACCGACAGGGCCGGGCGGCCGATCACGACCGGCAGGTGCCAGGCGCCCCAGAGGGAGCCGATGATCAGGCTCGCCTGCAGGGGGGACATGGTCTCCTGTAGGCGGGGGAGGGCGAACCCGCGCAGCCCGAGCTCCTCACCGAACGCCCCGCGCAGGAGCAGGGAGACCAGCAGGCCCGCCTGGACACTGAACAGGGCGGTGGTGATGGTGCTCGGCGAGAGCTCGAAGGACGGCAGCGCTCCCGCTGCCGCGGCAGCGAGCAGGTAGAGGAAGACAGGTAGCAGGCCAACCGCGTACCACCGTCCTCCGGTCGGCTGGAGCAGCCGTCGGCCCAGTTGCCTGAGGCCCGCGGCACCAGCCGTCGCGGCGATCATGACGACACCGGCGATGGAGAACGCGAAGTCAGCGAGACGGGTGAGGAGGTAGAGCGCCCACGTCGGGGCGTTGACCTCGGACCCCGGATCGCCCGACTCGGCGTTCGTGAATGCCTCCTGGGTCTGCAGCAGGGTCGACGCTCCCGTCAACCAGCCAAGGGCTGCGAAGGCGGACCACGCGATACCGGTGGCGAGGGCGAAAAAGGCGACGAGCGGCAGATCAATGCGGCGCGTGCGCGTTGACACCACGGTCGTGCTCATGGGTGGACCCGTTCATGCTCGCCCTCGCGCGAGGCGCCCCGGACGACGTGGTTCGTCGCGCGACGGTGCATCGCCCGAGCACCGACGACTCCGAGGACTGCGCCGAGAGTGCTGCCGATCCAGAGCGCGTCCACCGCGTATCCGGTGGCGAACCCGACCCCGACTCCGATCGCCGCGCCGGCGACGATCGCCCGCTGACGGAGCTGCCAGGTGTCGAAACGTGCGTCTCGTCGCTCCTCGCCGCGCAGCCGGGAGGCCAGCCAGAGCAGCGTGACCAGCAGCAGAGGGTCGAGCAGGTTGCCGATGTTTTGGATGGTGTTGCCGGCAGCGTGGTTGCCGTTGGTGGAGAGGTCGACCAGGTGCACTGAGGTCGCGCCGACGCCGATGACCGTGACCGCGAGGACGGCTGCCAGGCGGAAGCCGTCGCGGCGGTTGGCCGCGATGAGTCCCAGCAGCCCCAGGGCAAGGTTGGCAAAGCCCATCTCGAGCTGGAACGGGCTGCCCGTCTCCCAGCCGATGGACTCCGCCACGATGTCCGGCATCATCGAGGTGCCCGTAGGCGCCGCCGAGCCCGCCCGCCCCGACGCTGACTCCGAGGACGTACATCGTGAGCAGCTCGACGCGCCGCGGCGACGTGCGCGCTGCCGGCTCTGCCACCAAGTGGACGGCGAACAGCAACAGCGGGAGGAGCGAATAGGCGTAGGTGCGGGCCCAGACCATCTCGTCCATCGGGCTCAGCCTCGCCTGGTGGGCCCGAAGCGCAAGAACATCGGGACTGCGATGGCGTAGCTGAGCAGATGCATCGCCGACAGGGCGATGACTGTAGTGAGTCCCGGCGCGGGGACCGCGGCCGTGCCCTCGCCCAGGCCCGCAGCAACGGGGAGCGCAAGCGAGGCGACAACCCCGATCGTGGCGAGGATGGCGAACCAACGGGCCGGTGCTCTGGTGATCTTGACCAGCACAAGCAACGCTGCGGCAGCCATCGTGAGATAGGCCACGTTTGCACCGATGATCTGCGCAGTTCCGGCTCCTGCCCACCCGGTGACGTCCGGGTCGAGCACACCGGCCACCTCGTAGAGCGCGATATCGGCCACGCTCACGCTCAGCACGGCTGCGGGCAGGAGCCATGCGAGCCGTCTGGCGACGGACTTGACTCCGGGGCGGCTCGCCCCTGTAGCGCCATTCTCGCCTCGGTCGGCCGGGGCTTTCGTGAGCTGAGTGTTCATCGGGGAACTCCTTCATCTAGGGGTACCTACGACGCTAGAGAGCCGCCCCCGGGGTTCCATCGCGCAGAAGAAGGGACCTTGATCGCTCAATGGGCGGCGAACAGATCAACCCATCGGTTGACCCGCGAAGGACGTCTGGCGCCGAACTGAACTGCGTCCGCGGCAGTCGGTTCGCTTGCCAAGGCTCGAAGCGCGCCCATCCCCCACCAGCACGCTCCGCGTGACCATCGCTCCTGAGGGTCGGGTCGAGCTTGTTTGCTTCCTGGCTCACCTGGCAGAAAGCGTCGACCGGGGACTAGCGGTCCATTCGGACCCGGGCGCTCCGATCACCCGAGGCGGGCCGCCTGAAGCGATCTCCGCCGGAAGTGCCGACGGCGGTCCCGTCACCGGTGCCGCGTCGCTCATGGCTGACAAACGCCTCCTGGCCGGTCATCCAACGCAGCGTCATTCCGCAGCGTCAAGGCGGCTCCCGTTACCTTCTTGATGCCCCCTTTTGGGGGTGCAGGCCAGCGGACCCGGCATGACTCTCGGCACCTGTTTTGATGATCTCATTAGTGCTGTCACCGGGTCCGGTGGACGTATGTGACCGCTGATAGGGACATGGCCGAGTGTGGATGCCTTCTCGTAACGTGGCTGCCGGCGCTTCGTCCAGGACTGGTCTGCTTCGTCGAGGAAGGGACTACAAGGATGTCTAAGACCAAGCCCATAGTGCTGGGACACGAGACGGGGTTCGAGGTGTTCTGCGGTATTGACGTGGCCCGAGAGAGGCATCACGCCGTCGCGTTGAACTGTGATGGTGACCGGGTGCTCGACCGTCCACTCCTGAACGCTGAAGCCGACCTGGTCACGTTGTTCGATCAGTTGGAGGGCCATGGGCGGGTGCTGGTAGTGGTGGACCAACTCGCCTCAATCGGGGCGCTGGCGATCGCGGTCGCTGCCGCGCGCGGTATCACCGTGGCCTACCTGCCCGGTCTCTCGATGCGACGGATCGCTGACCTGTACCCCGGTGAGGGCAAGACCGATGCCCGCGACGCGCACATCATCGCCGACGCCGCACGCACCCTTCCCCATGCCCTTCGCCGGGTCGGGCCCGAAGATAAGACCACCGTGGAGTTGGCCGTGCTGGCCGGGTACGACAATGACCTTGCCACCGAGTGGACACGACTAAGCAACCGGCTTCACGATGCCCTGTTGCACGTGCACCCAGCCCTGGAACGGTTGCTAGGCAAGCACTTACATTGCCCAGGCGTGCTCGCAATGCTCGCCGCCACAGGAACCCCGACCGCCCTGCGTCAGATCGGCAGGACAGGGATCACCGAACTACGCACCGATGGATCGCCTCCGTGGGCTGCCACCCTGCCCGAACGGATCCTCACCGTCCTGGCCGAGCAGACGGTCACGATCCCAGCCACCGAGCAGTACGGCCGGGTCATCCGCGGACTGGCCGACCAACTACTGACCGTCCTGGCCCAACGCCGCATCCTGCGTGGTGAACTCAAAGAGCTCCTGCATGCCCACCCCCTCGCGGAGATCCTCACCTCGATGCCCGGGGGTCGGGCCCCGGATGGCGATCGAGGTGCTGCGCACGGTGGGAGATGGGTCGGCCTTCCCCTCCGCCGGACACATTGCTTCCTACGCCGGACTGGCGCCAGCGACCCGACAGTCCGGGCGCAGCATCAAGGGCGAGCACCAACCCCGCCGCGGGAACCGAACCCTGAAAAGTGCGCTGTACCAGTCCGCGTTCGCCAGTTTGAGGCACCCGCCCAGCCGCGCCTACTACGACCGCAAACGAGCCGAGGGCAAGTCCCACACCGCCGCGTTGACCTGCCTGGCCCGGCGGCGAGTAGACGTCCTGCACGCCATGCTCCGTGACCACCAGCGCTATCAACCCGAGCAGCTGCATCCGAGCGCGCCGGACACCGCGGAAGAGCCCGCTGCTGCTTGACGAAGCAGATAGGGACACTTCTGATGTCAACCAGCCCGGGTGAGGGACTCGGGTGGTTGGGCTTCCCAGGTCGCGGCTTGGGGCGTAATGTCGGGTTTGCGGGTCCGGGAAGTGGCTGATCCGAAGTGTCGATGTGCGGGTGCAAGTCGACCGCGCTGGATTCTTGAGACGCCCCGCCGTGCCCTCCCGGACCCGTGCCAGCCATTGCCTGGGCAGAATGGGCTATCGGAGGCGATGGTGTTGGATGGCGTGCCTAGGTTCGCTAGGGGCTAAGGTCGCTCATGGCCAAACAGATCGCGAGCTGTGACGTCACACAGGCCCGGAACTTGTTCCCCGCTACCGAACCCATGGCCTACTTCAACACGGCGGCGGTCGGCTTGGCGAGCAGCGCTGTGGGGATCGCCTATCACGACTACATCGACGAATGGACCAAGGTCGGACTCGACTGGGTGCGTGCGGAAACCGCGGCCGAGTATGCACGTACGTCGGTAGCCGAGATGATGGGTGCGGATGCTTCAGACATCGCTCTGATTGCCTCGGTGTCGGCGGCCGCGGGTCTGGTCGCCGCACAGTTCGGGCCGGCCCGCCCGGGCCAGAACGTCGTGATTGGTGAGCGCGAGTACAGCTCCAACCACTTCCCGTGGCGTCTGCTCGCACACAGGGGGTATGAGGTGCGCCAGGTTCCGTTTCGCAACGGTGGACTCGAGCCCGAGGATGTGGCCAGGCATGTCGATGACCGAACCCAGCTGGTTGCCTTTAGTGCCGTCCAGACGGCGACCGGCCATCGTTCCGACATCCCCGGTATCAGTGCGCTGGCGCGCAAGGTGGGCGCCTTGGTGTTCGTGGACGGGTCGCAGATCGTGGGGGCCGCGGCCGTGGCTCACGATCTCAGGTTCGTTGATGTACTTGCCACCGCTGATCACAAGTATCTGATGAACGCGGGACGCGGCCTGGGCTACTGCTACTTGTCAAGCAAGGCCCAGGATCGATTTCTTCCGATGAATGCGGGGTGGAAGGCGGGAGCTGTCCCAGTCGAGAGTTTCTTCGGCCCGACGATGAAGCTCTCCACGACCGCGTCTCGGTTCGACAACTCGATCAGTTGGTTGGCGGCCATCGGGAACCAGGCATCTCTATCCGTTTTCACCGCGTTCGGGCACGACGCTATTTATGAGCGCAACCGTGAGCTTGCGGATCTTCTCCGGGTCGCCCTGGCCGACGCCGGGTGGCAACCGGTCGATCTCCCGGAAGCCAACCGCAGCACCATCGTGTCTGTGCCACTGCGAGAAGCAGACCCGGTGTCACTGGTGACGAAGCTCAAGCGGCGTGGCGTAATCTGTTCGGCTCGCGACGGCAACCTTCGTCTGGCTGTGCACTTCTACAACCACGAAGACGACATCGTCCGCCTCATCGAAGCGCTCAGTGAAAGATGAACCGGTCGGGGCTGCTGCCCGCAATGGTGACACCCTGATCTACCTCGTCTTCGGACGGGGCTGGCAAGATCATCGTGACCAAGGCGTACCCCCACGAGTGCCGCGACGACGTCCTCCGGCTGCCCGTAACAGTGAGCCCAATGTCGGCTCGATCAGATCGCCAAGGACGTCGGGATCCCGGCATCATGGCGCGTCTATGCGCCGCGTAGCGCACTGCGGGCAACACGATTGCGAGGGCAGATACTGCGGAACTGTGATGGCGGTAGATGAGTGCGGCGCCGTCTCCACGCTGCTAGCTTGGACCGATGTACCGGTCGATGTCGATGTACCCGAAGCCGGCTGACCCGGCGCGGGTCGAGGAGATCGTGCAGCGAAGCACCGCGGTCTTCAAGCAGGGCGCAGGGTTTCGTTCGTGCACGACGAGCGTTGACGCCCTCATGGGACCGGGGGCGAAGGACGGCGAAGTCGGTCGCATCGTCGTCGTGGACTTCGACACGCTTGAGGACGCGTTGGCTGTCCTCCAGTCCGAGGCCTTCGAGGAGGTCGGCGCGGCCAGCGACCAGCTCCGTCCCACGCACTACCTGTTCGAGTGCCGCGAGCTCTGACCACATCCTCGGTGGTGCCGACACGAGGCCGCGGTAGCCGACGAGAGCGTCGGTGTTGGTCAGCCGCTGGACCCGCGGTTCGCCCCCCGCCTCAGCGCCAAGCTCTCGCCGCGAGGCACCGTCTGCCGCTTTGACATCGGTTGTGGCCTGGATCACATTCGAATACAAGGGAGAAGTCCGACCCCGAATCGGGTCTCGAACTGGCCCAGGCGTTCCAAGGTGGGTCGGAGGAACGGGGAGTCGTGACGGTTCGCTGGGGCGATTACGCAGCCCAGCGCGCCGATGGCTGGGCAGAGCGCACGCGCAGCGGACACCGTCAGTCGCGGAGGACAAGGGTCTTGTCACCGAAGTCGGCGACGATCTTCAGATGACCCCCAAGGACCTCGACATACGACTGCAGCGTTCCCAATTCGGTACGACTAAGCTCGCTGCGCTCGATGGTCGGAACGCGGGCTGAAAAGCATGCATCCCGCTTGGGAGCGTCTCCTGCGAGCCGTGCTGAATGACCTGTGCACTCCGGGGGGCGCTCTCGGTCCGCGTAGGTCAGGAACCACGGCGCATCGCGCCGCTGGGTGGATGAGGAGCACCGTCGAGGGCGCGATGCATGAGACGATTCGAGTTCTCGACGAGCACATCCCCGGTCGCCCTTCGAGGACGGGTGCGGGCACATGCACCACCACGACCTTACGGGGCGGATCAGGACAGGTTGTGAAATGGCGGAACCGCCTTCCGGAGGCTCTGTGAGCAACTGGGCCGTAGGCGACGACACCGTCGTCGCTCGGCTGCGTGCCGCAACAGTGCCAAGAAGCGAGAGCCGCGACCCGGTGCCAGCGCGCTTCGCCCTTGAACTGCGTCGCGGGCAGGATCCGGTCGCCGTATCGACCACAGTCGAACTAGCTTGCGCGGAGCTGGGAGCACGTGTCACGCCATTGTCTGTTTTGGACCCAGAGATACTGATCCTCGACCTCATGGACCGAGCACTGGCAGGGCAACGCTCCGCTGCCTGCTTCGCCGCGGGCTACGCCCTGGCCGACCAGTTCAACCTGGTAGGCGCCGAACCGGACCTCCCCACTGCCTTCTTCCCGAGCGAGGGCCCGTCTGAAAGCGGCGCACCTACGGGTGTGGCGTTGGCGGGCTTGCCGCCTGGCTGCTTCGTGGACCCGCAACCCGCACTTAACGCCACGCCCGCTTGGGCGCTCGACCGGATGCAGGTGCCCACCGCGTGGGCCTACTCCCTTCAGAGCGGTCGACCAAGCCAGGGCAAGGACGTCATCGTGGCGCAACCTGACACCGGAATCACCCCGCACGTGGAACTTGGCGGCGTCTCATTCGTGCCTGGTTTCGACGTCATCGACAACGACCACGACCCGACCGACCCGTTGACAGAGCCCGGCAACCCCGGGCACGGCACGGGAACCGCAAGCGTCCTGGTGTCGCTGGACAGCTACGTCGTCACCGGCTCGGCACCTCAGGCGTCGCTCATGCCGATCCGCACCATCGAGAGCGTGGTGCGCATCAGGCAGATCACGGTCGCCCGCGCGATCGACTGGGCGATCCACGAGGGAGCCCACGTCGTCACCATGAGCCTGGGCGGTATCCCCGCCGCTGTCTTGCAACGCGCCGTTCGGCGAGCAGTCGAGGCCGACCTGATCGTCCTGGCCGCTGCCGGAAACTGCGTGCGCCTGGTCGTGTGGCCGGCACGATACGACGAGTGCATCGCGGTCGCAGCGACGAACTCAGCGGATGAACCGTGGCCCGGCACCTGCCGCGGCGCACCGGTGGACATCTCGGCGCCCGGCCAGAACGTTTATCGCGCGGTCGTGCCCGCCAGCGGTCCGACCACCGCCGACACGGTTGGCCAAGGGCAAGGCACCAGCTTCTCCGTAGCCCTCACGGCGGGGGTGGCGGCGATGTGGCTTGCTCACCACGGGCGGGCGAATGTGGTGGCCGCTGCACGTGCGTACGGCGAGACGGTTCAGGCGATGTTCCGCCGTTTGCTGCAGGCCACGGCCCGCCGGCCGACCCCATGGGACGCCGGTGCAATGGGTGCTGGGATTGTCGATGCGCATGCACTCCTCGATGCGAGTTTCGACGTGGGAATGGGTCGCCGTGATGCGGATCTTAAAACCCACGCGTGGCCGGGCACCGCCTCGAGTGTCGCCTCCCTGGTGGCCGAGGCCGCGGGCGCAGCTGCAGTGCCCGAGGACGGTCTGGATTGGCATCGGTTCGGACCAGAACTGGCCACCGCGCTGCTCAAGCGACAACTTCCCCCCCGACAGACCGAAATGCCGCACCCTGAAGAACTCAGTGAAGCCCTGACCAGGAGCATCAGAAACCCGCGACTGCGCGCCTCGCTCGGGCTCAGCAACGCCTAGCTACCACAACCCGCGTCTTCCCGGCACCCCTCTGTTGTCAACCGGCGTTTGCGAGGGACTTGGGGTAGTTGTTCTTCCCAGGTCGCGGCATCGGGCGTAATGTCGGTTTCGCGGGTCCGGGAAGTGGCTGATCCGAAGTGTCGATGTGCGGGGGCAGGTCGACCGCGCTGGATGTTTGAGACGCCCCGCAGTGCCCTCCCGGGCCCGTGCCAACCATTGCCTGGGCGTCGGCGAGGAGTTGTCGGTAGATCGCGTCGGAGATCCGGCGTTTGAGACACCTGATTGCCTCCAGGGGTTTCTTGCCCTCGGCCCGCTTGCGTCGGTAGTAGGCCCGACCCTCGGTATCGAGGCGAATCTGGCTCATCGCGGCGATGTGGATCATGTGGTTCATCCGCCGGTTCCCGGCCCTGGAGAGCCGGTGCCGATTTTGCTCCCCCGATGAGGCATCCAAGGGTGCGGTGCCGGTCCAAGACGCGAACCGGTTGCGGTCCGCGAACCTGGCCACGTCACCCACATCGGCCAGGACCCTCGCAGCCACGACCGGTCCGACAGCTTGCAGATCCATCAGGTTCGAGCCGCGAGCTAGGACGATCGCCTTGAGTTCGGCGGTGGCCTTCTTGCCGAGTGAGAACAGGGGGTCGGCGATCAGGGAGTAGCGCAACCCCTAGTCCTCTCTCAGCAAGTCACTCAGTGTTGCGTCTATCGCTCCACGTCACGCTGGCGGGTCCACGACCAGACGGCGGTCTCCGGCACTCCCACATGAGCATCGGAGACCGCCTACTGTGTCCGACTATTTGACCTCGGAGCGGCGTAGGAAGAGCAGTCCGATGACGAGCGGGAGCGCGATCCAGATGCCGGTGGTGGAGGCGAGCATCGCCCATTCCCTCGCCGTGTCCGTGGCGTTCTCGAACAACGCGACCTGGGTGTAGTTCCAGTCGATCCAGGGCTGTAGGTCCTCGAACCATGGGCGTACCTGGGCGAGAAGGGCAAGGATGCCCGGCAGGACGAGGGAGACGACGAAGTAGCCGACGATGGCCGCCGCGGAGTTGCGGAGCACCACGCCCAGGGTGAAGCCGATCGCCATGCCGACCAGGTTGCCGAGCAGGATCTGGCTGGAGTGGGCAAGTGTGACGTCCCAGATGCCGTCGGTACCGTTGATCGCCGCACCCGCGACGTTGCCGACGGAGCCGACGGCGAAGGCGACCGCCACCGAGGCAATGCCGACCACGAAGGTCGCGAGCGCCTTGGCCCCGATCACGCGTCCGCGGCTCGGCACCAGTGTGAACGTCGTGAGCCCGCTGCGCTGGCTCCACTCACTCGTGACGCCCAGGATCGCGATCATCGGCAAGATCACCGACATCGGGAACCCGATCGCAGACGCGAAGCTCTCGTAGCTGACGGCACTGTCGGGGGCGAAGATGATGACCGCCCCGGTCGCGATGACTGACAGGACGCCGATGCTGATGAGCATCCAGAACCCCGAACGGGTGTTGAACATCTTGCGGAGCTCGATTGTGACGAGCCGAGTGGTCGGGATGGGTCGGGCGCTCCGGTGGGAGTGCGAGGACTCGCTGGTGTCCGGGGAGGTGATCGTGGCGGTCATGCCGCTACTCCTTCGCGTTGGGTGTCGGCGGTGAGCGACAGGAACATGTCTTCGAGTCCGGCGCCCTCGGCGGAGCGGAGCTCGGTGAGGGCGATGCCCGCGCTCAGGGCCACGGCCCCGACACGAGTGGGATCGGCATCGGTACGGACCGAACCGTCCCCGGCGAGCGTACTGGTGATCCCGGCCTGCTCGAGGGCGTGCGCCAGGTCGCGCGGCGACGTCGACCGGGCGAGCGTCCCGGCTGCGGCGAGCAGTTCTTCCTTGCTGCCGGACGCGACGATCCTACCGTTCCCGATCACGACCAGGTCATCGGCGATGACCTCGATCTCGTGGAGGAGGTGTGAGGACAGCAGCACCGTGCCGCCCTGGTCGGCGAAGCCCGTCAGCAGGTCGCGCATCCACCGGATCCCGGCCGGGTCGAGCCCGTTCGCGGGTTCGTCGAGGATCAGCACGCGGGGGTCTCCGAGCAGGGCGGTGCCGATGCCCAGTCGTTGACGCATGCCGAGGGAGTAGTTGCGCACGCGTCGCTTGGCCTCAGCGGGTGTCAGGCTGACGACCTCGAGCATCTCTTCGACCCGGGTGCGCGGTAGGCCCATGGTGTCGGCGGCGACCGTGAGGATCTCGCGTCCGGTGCGGCCGGCGTGCTGGGCTGATGCGTCCAAGAGGACGCCGACCTCGAGACCAGGGTTGAGCAGGTCGGCGAACCGCACTCCGTTGATTGTCGCGCTGCCGGTGGTGGGGACGGTGAGGCCGACCATGATGCGCATCGTGGTGGACTTGCCAGCGCCGTTCGGGCCGAGGAAGCCGGTCACGCGGCCGGGCTGGGCGGTGAAGGAGACGTTGTCGAGGGCGGTGAAGCCCGCGTACCTGCGGGTCAGTGACTCAATAGTGATCATGGGTCAAACCGAACCGGCAACGGTGCGGCGGGGCCAGGTCCAGGCGGAGCGCAGGATGAAGGCCAGGAGCAGCACCTCGACTCCGATGGAGAGGCCGTAGAAGTAGGAGTAGGTCCAGGACTCCCCTGCCGCGTTGAACATCGAGAAGGGGATGTAGAGCGTTGCCACGGCGAGGTTCGTCGCCCGGTTGACACGCGCAGGCAGTGTCATCGACAGCACGATCATGAGGATCGGGATGGCCATGAGCGTGAGCGCGAGGGCGACGAAGGTTGGGCCGGTCTCGAACTCGTAGACGGCGCCGGCCAGGAGATCGTCGATCACGCCGGGCTTGTAGAAGCCCAAGATGTCGACGTAGGCGTAGAGGAACATGAAACTGGTCCATGCTGCTGCGAGTTTGACCTGCACGGGCATGCGCTGCGCTTCCAGCGCGCTGTGGGATGGCGGATTTTCACGTGCGGTGTTGGGTTGAGGCGTTCTCATCAGAGCGCTCCTTGCCTTGGTGGGGTGGGTGCTTCCACCCTCACCGATGTCGGCGGTGGGTACATCAGCCCCAGGGCCAGACTCAACCTGGCCCGTTAACACAGTCGTGCTCTTGTACTTTCGGCTGATACGCCGAGCACGCGGGCTGCCTAGGCTGAGCAGATGGCCACCGACGCACTCCGCTCGCTGTGGGCCGAACCTCGACCTGCGGACCCCCCGGGCAGGGGGCATCGGGACTGGGCCCTGGTCGCGGGACTGGTCTGTTGGTCCGTGCTGGAAGCAGTGTTTGGTGAGGATCTGGCGCCGCCCTCGCTACAGGTGCTCGCGGTCCTCGCGGTCCTTGGCCCCCTGCTGTGGCGACGCGAGCATCCGCTCGTCGCGGTTGCGGTCTCCTTCGGCACCTTGACGATCATTGACATCGTCAGAATCCTCACCGGGTCACAAGGGGCCTTACTGGCAAGCACCTCCGCGACGCTGATCCTTACCTACGCCCTGTTCCGGTGGGGCTCGGGCCGCGAGGCTGCAAGCGGCCTCGGCGTCATCCTGGTTTGGCTGCCCATCACCCTCGTTGTCGACCAACTAAGCCTGGCGGAGAAGGTCGCAGGGTATGCGGTCTTCTTGTTTGCCGCCGCGCTTGGTGCCGCGTTCCGGTATCGATCGAAGATCCGCGTCCGCGACATCGACCAGGCCAAGGCCCGAGAACGCGAACAGCTCGCTCGCGAGCTCCACGACACCGTCGCCCACCACGTGTCAGGCATCGCCATCCAGGCACAAGCGGGACGTGCCGTGGCGGCCACCGACCCGCAGCGTGCCATCGAGGCCCTAGCCCCCATCGAGGACGCAGCGACCCGCACCCTGACCGAACTGCGCGCCATCGTCGGCGTGCTCCGCGCCTCACAGCACACCGACCTGGAACCGCAGCCCGGACTGTCCGAGGTCGACCTGCTCGCCTCCGATGGCCAGGAGCTTCCCTGCGTCACGGTGGCACTCTTCGGCGAGCTCGACGACCTCTCTCCGGCGATCGGAGCCGCGATCTACCGCCTGGCCCAGGAGTCCATCACCAACGCTAGGCGGCACGCCCGCCACGCGACCGAGGTCACCGTCACCGTGACAGGCGACGCCGGCCGGGTACGACTGACCGTCGACGACGACGGCTCCCCCGGCCCGCCCGGTCGCACCCCAAACGGTTACGGCCTGGTGGGTATGCGCGAGCGGGCCACGCTGCTCGGCGGCACCTTCCACGCAGGCCCCACCGCCGGACGGGGCTGGCGGGTAGAGGCGACCCTGCCCCGAACCGGGACGCCACGATGAGCATCAGGGTCCTCATCGCCGACGACCAGCCCATCGTGCGCAGCGGGCTGACGATGCTGCTCGAAGCCCAACCCGACATCCAAGTAGTCGGCGCGGCCGCCGACGGGCGCGAGGCAGTCCGCCTGGCGCTCCAACTGCGGCCCGACGTCGGCCTGTTCGACATCCGAATGCCGCTGATGGACGGCATCGAAGCCACCCGACGACTCGCCGGCCCCGACGTCACCGACCCCCTGCCGATCGTGGTGATCACCACCTTCGACCTCGACGAGTATGTCCACGGAGCGCTCAAAGCCGGCGCCCGCGGCTTCCTGCTCAAGGACGCTGGACCCGCCCTGCTGACCCAAGCCATCCACGCCGCAGCCCACGGAGACGCACTGATCGCCCCCAGCGTGACTGTCCGACTCCTCGCAGCATTCGCCCACACCCAGACCTCACCACCAAGACAGCCGATCGAACCGCTCACCGCCCGCGAGGAGGAAGTCCTCGTGCCCGTAGCACAAGGCCGGACCAACAACGAGATCGCCAGCGAGCTGTACATCACCCCAAGCACCGTCAAAGCCCACCTCGCCAGCCTCATGCGGAAACTCGACGCCCGAAACCGCGTCGAGCTCGCCATGTGGGCCCACGAGACCGGCCGCATCTGAGACCACAAAGGCGACCAACCGCGTAGGGCAGTGGCCACAGCGTCACAATTCAGCATGCACCCCCAGGCGAGACACTGCCTCAGCTCGCTGAGTGGTGGCAACTCAGCCCCCTGAAAGCCCAACTCCAGCGATCAGTGCCCACGGGTGGCGTGCGAGAACCTGTCGGACCGATACCGCCCACCGTCATATCGCCGACTGCCCATCGATCTCCTCGGGTGGGAGCTCAAACCTGAGCGCTTGGCCAACTGGATGGCGAAGGAACCCGAGCCACCGCCCGCACCGTTGACCGGTCATCTCCCCACCGTCGCCAGCCAAGCTTCCCGCTCCACCGATCGCGACCTCCTGAGACGGGTTGAGCGGTCGAACCATCGGAGACAACGTCCGTCGCCGACTCGCCAGCAGCCCCAGGTGAGTCTCGCCACGTGCCTCATTCTGACCACCCATGCCCATACGCACGAAGCCCCCAGTTACCGCGTTGACTTGCGGAAACTGGGGGCTGACGTGCGACAACGTGTGTGATGTGACCACGATGGTGGAGGTGGCGGGAATCGAACCCGCGTCCGCTGCCGGGGAATCAGGGCTTCTCCGGGCGCAGTGCGCTATGGCTTTTCTCGGCCTCAGGGCTCGCACGCACACGTCCCCTGACAGGCTCAGTTGCGTAAGAGTCCCGTGTGATCCCGCAACGTGATCACACAGCGAAGTTTCCTAGATGACGCCAGTCACTGAGTCGGAAACTAGCTCAGGCTGACGGACTCCAGTCTCGCTCAGGCAGCGAGGGCGTAAGAGTCGGTGCGATTCGTATCGGCACCTAGGGTTTTGCAAGGAGCGTTGACGAGATGACCTTGCATCCTCGACCCGCTTCCCCTGATTGGCCGAACAACGTCGAAACCGATCACCCCCATGTGGGGGCCACATCACACTGTGCAGTTGTCAAGAAATCCACACTACGCCGTCAACGTCACAGCCCGAAACTCAATTCCCGCCAGAACCTCGCCGTGTAGCCGTCCGCCGACATTGGGCGACTGCATCCCCCGCAGGACACCTACGACCTGACCCGTGGAACCTAGGAGCCTGAGCTCTGGGGGCTAGCCGCGTTCGCGCAGATGAGCCGACATGGCCCGCTCGGCCTCCATCCGATCTTGTCGCTCCCGCATCGTCTGCCGCTTGTCGTGTAGCTTCTTGCCCTTGGCCAGCGCAATCTCGACTTTGGCTCGACCGTCTTTGAAGTACAGCCGCAACGGCACGATGGTGTGCCCAGCCTGGTTGGCCTTCATCGTCATCTTGTCGATCTGCTCACGGTGCAGGAGCAGTTTGCGGCGCCGCTTGGCACTGTGATTGGTCCAGGTGCCTTGTAGATACTCCGGGATATGCACGTTCTCCAGGTACAACTCACCGCGGTAGTCGGTGCAGTATCCGTCGGCCAGGGTCGCTCGGCCTTCACGCAGTGATTTCACTTCCGTGCCGGTCAACACCAAGCCCGCTTCGACGATGTCCTCGAGGTGATACTCGTAGCGAGCGCGCCTATTGCTTGCGATGAGGCGCTCGCCGCTCTCCTTGACCATGACACCCTCCGCAGACGACACCGAGCAGAGACACTCGGCCAACGGGCAAGTTTACAGCCACGTTCGGGGGTCCACCGGTATGCCGTTCTCCCGGGTCTCGAAGTGCAGGTGACACGCGGTCGACAGCCCGGTAGTGCCGACGTAACCGATCACCTGACCCCGCGAGACCGAGCCAGACCTGAGCGCGTATGAGGACATGTGGGAGGACGTCGTCGTCACGTTCACACCACGATGCACGCCGTGGTCGATGATGATTTTGTGTCCCCCACCGGACGTGAACGGCGTGCCGATGATCATGCCGTCTGCAGCGGCCCTGATGGGTGAGCCGCACCCTCCGGCATAGTCCATCCCGGCATGAAGCCGTTGGGTGCCCAGAATAGGGTGCGTGCGATATCCGAAGGAACTGCTGACCGGCGCGGATGAGGGCGCAGACAAGAATCCAGACGAGGCCGCCGGAGCGGGAGCCACGGCCGGTTGGGGTGCTGGAGCAGGTGCCGGGGCAGGGGCCGCTGCAGGCTGGGGAGCCGGTGCGGCATTGCTCTGGGAACTAGCAGCTGCCCCGGTGTCGGCTTGCGCCCGGGCTTCGCGTTCGGCGGCTGCTTGCGCCTCGGCTTCTTGGCGAGCACGCTCTTGTGCCGCCGCCCTGAGGCGGGCTTCCTCAGCTGCTATTCGTTGCCTTTCGGTCTCTGCTTCGATGTCGAGCCCGTGCTTTTCTCGGGCCAGGTCAGCCAGTTGACCTTCGAGGTCGTCGGCCTCGGCCTGGGCTTGGCCCAACTGAGCCTCGAACTTCTTCTTTTCATCCTCCAACGCCGTCTTCTCCGTTTGCTGACGTGCCTGCAGTGTTTCCAGTGCCCTTTTGGAGTCTTCGGCTGCATCTCGCGCGCCTTGCTTGCGCAGCACATTGGCCTCGGCCTCGGCAAGGAGCAGCGCTATCTCACGGCGGACCCCCGTGAGCCGATCCTGCTCTGCCACTTGTTCGGCCTGCTGGGTGGCTAGACGGTTCAGTGTGTTGTCCTGCACCCGCATCACGGTGCGAGCCATCGCCATCTCTTCAACAGCATCGCCTTCGCCCGAGATCACGTCCAGCGTCAGCGCCAGCGTGCCGACTCCGCCATTCTTGTAGCTCTCTCGCGCGATCGCACCCACCGCTTCGCGGCTGTCCTCTTGCTCTTCGGCGTTGTCCTGCAGCGATGCTTCGATTTTCTCTTCGTTGGCCCGAGCCAGGGCCAACTCGGTCTCGATCCGCTCGGCGTCCACTTCGGCGTCCGCCAGCTCAGCCTCAGCCGCCGCCACATCGATCTGAGCCTGGTCAACCTCGGCATCGGTCTGCGTCAGCCTCCGGTCCGCGGCGACGAGGTCGCTCGACGTGTGATCGAGATCCTCGCCGAGATCTGCAATGGAGTCATCGAGGGCTTCCGCTTCTTGCTGGGTTTGCCCCCGCCGCTGCTCCACCTCATCGATCCGATCCCGGATGTCGTCCAACGCGACGGCGGGAGCGGTGAACGTCAGGGAGAGACTGAGCGTGACCAACACGGCTCCAGCAATGCGGCCTACCGAGCGCCGAGGTGAGGCGTGAGCAGTCGGCGTTGGTATGCCCGGCATGGTCAGGTCCATGTCACACCTGCACGTATCGGCGAAGGGCCAGCCATGAGGTCAACGTTGCCAAGAGCACTGCGCCGCCGAGCAGGATGGGCGCGATCAGCCACACGTCACCTGCGCCGACCAAAGCCACCAAACCGCTGTCGCCAGCGAGTAGCTCGGTCAGGAAACCGGAAACCCCATACTCCACCATGGCCCAGAGCAGCCCGACCGCAAGGCCCGCCCCCACCAGTGTGGCCAGCACTGTCTCAACGATAAACGGGGCATGAATAGTGAATGCGGAGGCCCCCACCAGGCGCATGATGCCCGTTTCGCGTCGTCGCGACCACGCGGTGAGCCGGATGGTGGTGCTGATCAGTAGCACCGAGCAGACCACCATGGCGGCCGCAAGCGCGACCGAGGCCACGCTGATGACGTTGAGGAAGGCGAAGAGCTTGTCGATGAGCTCGCGTTGGTCCTGCACGCTCTCGACTCCCGGGGCCCCCTCGAACGCTGCGGCGACAACGTCATACTTCTGCGGGTCGGACAGTTTCACGCGGAAACTCTCCGGGATGGACTCTCGCGGAACGTTGTCGAGCACCGATGAGTTGCGGAACTGTTCGCGAAAACGGTCGTAGGCCTGCGCGTTCGTCTCAAACCAGTAGTCCTGGACGAGGGGGCTCAGACCGTCGAGATCGGCTCGCACCTGATCCTGTTGCTGAGCGCTGGCCGCCCCCGAGGCGCAGGCCGCAACGTCTGAGCTGTCGGGGGTGCATAGGTAGATCGACACCTGCACCTTGTCATACCAGTAGCCCTTCGCCGTGTCGACTTGCTGCTGGGCCAACAGGCCGCTGCCCAGGAAGAACAAGGACACCATGGTCACCAAGACCACGGAGACGAACATCGAGGTGTTGCGGCGAAGTCCGTTGCCGACTTCCCCCAGCAGGAACGCGGGCCTCACGGTATGTGAACCCCCTCGGTTTCGACGGCGACGTACTCGCCCCTTGCCTGGTCGCGCACCACGACGCCGTCGCGCAGTTGCACGACCCGCTTCTGAAACGTGTCAACGATGTACGTGTCGTGGGTCGCCATCACGACCGTCGTCCCGGTGCGGTTGATCCGGTCCAGAATGGCCACGATCTCGTGACTGGTCTGCGGGTCGAGGTTGCCGGTGGGCTCATCTGCCAACAGCACAGCCGGCTTGTTGACCATTGCGCGGGCGATGGCGACGCGCTGCTGCTCCCCGCCGGAGAGCTCGTGCGGCAACCGTCTTGCCTTCCCGGCCAATCCGACCAGCTCCAAAGTCTGCGGCACGGTATGCCGTATCTCGTGACGCTTGGCGCCCAGAACATGCAGCACGTAGGCGACGTTCTGATAGACGGTCTTGCCGCCGAGGAGGCGGAAGTCCTGGAAGACGGTGCCCACCTGGCGGCGCAGTGTCGGCACTTTGCGCTCCGGCATCGAGGACAGGTCGTAGCCAGCGACCCTCACCCGACCGTAGGAGGCTGGGTGCTCGCGAATGATCAACCGCAGCAGCGTCGACTTTCCCGAACCGGAGGCGCCGACGACGAAGACGAATTCTCGGCGAGCAATCTCCATCGTCACTGAGTCAAGCGCCCAGGGGTCGCCTTTTGCATACCGCACACTGACTTCTTCGAATGCAATCACGCGCTATGAGTCCCTCGCCTTATCGGTCACCAAGACTTTTCCGACAACCCCTGTGGGTCGCCTAAACACCCGCGATAAGGTTACGCGGGTGGCGCCTGTGACTCGTGCAGCCGGTTTTCCTCGGCGTTGCGCCGCAGGCACATCCGAGAGCCGATTGGCACTACAACCAGCTCCATAACTCGCGACCACAGCCTTGCAGGCCACCGACGATGCCTTCCTCCGCCCAAGAGTCCCCCGCTTAACTCGACAGCTGCGTGACCGGCTTTTCGTCACATCGGATATGAAAGGCTCGACTATGACTCGGTCAGGAGTAGGCCTGTGGCAAACTCGACGCCTTAGGACTCGGCACGTTCGGCGGTCCGCTTCCAGCGGATACCGGCTTCGATGAAGGCATCGAGGTCGCCGTCCAGGACGGCAGCGGTGCTGCCTACCTCGTAGTTAGTCCGTAGGTCTTTGACCATTTGGTAGGGATGCAGCACATAGGAACGCATTTGTTCCCCCCAAGAAGCTTTGATGTCTCCGGCCATCTCTTTCTTGGCAGCATCTTCTTCCTGCTGTTTCAGCAGCAATAGCCGCGATTGCAGCACCCGCAAGGCTGCGGCCCGGTTTTGGATCTGCGACTTCTCGTTTTGCATAGAGACCACCACGCCGGTCGGGATGTGGGTCATCCGCACCGCGGAGTCCGTCGTGTTGACCGACTGACCGCCAGGACCCGAGGACCGGAAAACGTCCACCTTGAGATCGGCCTCGGGGATATCGATGTGGTCGGTAGGCTCGATCAGCGGGACGACCTCGACGGCCGCAAAGCTGGTCTGCCGGCGACCCTGGTTGTCAAAGGGACTGATCCGCACCAGCCGGTGAGTGCCGGCTTCGACCGCTAACGTGCCGAAGGCATACGGGGCCTTGACCTCGAAGGTCGCCGACTTCAGTCCTGCTTCCTCGGCGTATGAGGTGTCCAGCACCGACGTGGGGTGCCCGTGCCGTTCCGCCCACCGCAGATACATCCGCAGCAGCATCTCCGCGAAGTCGGCGGCATCGACTCCGCCGGCACCGGAGCGAATGGTGACGACGGCCTCACGCTCGTCGTACTCACCATTGAGCAGCGTGCGAACCTCCAGCGCTTCGACGGCTGCACGCAGGCTGTTCAGCTCAACCTCGGCCTCGGCCAGGGTCGCTTCGTCGGCCTCCTCCTGGCCGAGTTCGACCAGCGCCTGCAGATCCTCCACTCGCGCGTCCATATGCGTGACCCGGTCGTGCTCGGACTGCAGGCGTGACATCTTTGATGTCACCTGTTGGGCGTGCTCGACGTCGTCCCACAGATCGGGCGCGGAGGCTTGTTGCTCCAGGTCGGCCAACTGCTCTCGCAGCCGGTCAAGATCGGTCACACCGCGCACCGTCGCCATGGTGATATTGAGTTGCTTGATCTCAGCGTCGAAGTCCAGGGCCACGCGTTGAGGGTACGCGAGCGCGGCAGGCCTGACCTACCGCTACCGATCCGCTGTCCAGACTCTGCTTCACGCCAGCGAGGGCACACGCTCACCGTGCTCGCTGGTCTCGTGCGCGGGTAGCCGCGACGTCAGCCAAGCTACGGCCTGCTCGGCGCTCCACCCCTGCTGGTGCTGAGCGATCAGCAGCTCGGCTCCCCCGAGGTCCTGGCCCAGGGTGACGATCCGAGTCTCGGAATACCCGTCCTTGCGGGTTTGACCGAGGCCTATGTTGGCCATCAGCCCGTTGCAGAGACACTTGCGGCCCTCTGTCGCCTCCGGAGTGCCGCCCTTCTTCAGGTACATGTGCACCGGCTCAGAGGGACATCGATAGCCCACATCGCCGTTCTCTTTCTCATAGGCCGAGCGCAGGTAGGACAGGTCACACAGTCGCGGCCGGTCCTCGTACACCTCGGGCTGGCTCTGGGTGCCCTCCAGGGAGGCGACCTTGAACGGGAAGCCGGTTGGGCTGGCGCGTGGGTCGTTGCGCACGTTGAGCTCACCGTTGCGCAGCTCTTCGATCATCGTGGCGCGAGTTCGTTCCTCCAGGCCACTGTCCAAGGACAGCGCGAACAGCGTACCGACCTGCACTCCGGTGGCGCCGTCGCCCAGCGCCTCGGCGACCTTCTCCGGGGTGCCGTATGCGCCAGCCAGCCAGAACGGCAAAGTCAGGTCGGCCATCTTCTGCAGGTTGACGATGTCGCGAGCGCCGTAGATCGGCTCCCCCGCCTCGTCGAGCTGCATCTTGCCGCGCGGAGGCGCGCTATGGCCGCCGGCGCTGGGGCCTTCGACGATGAAACCGTCAGGTCGAATGCTCTGGTCTCGATAGAGATATCCAGCGAGGGCGTCGGCCGAGACGATGGCCAGGAAGTCAGGGCGTTCGATGTGGGGCAGTTCGTCGCCGAGCAGTTCCACCGGGTCGACGCTGATGTAACGAGTCATCGATCCTCCGGCGACATCGGCCACGATCTTTCCTGTGCGGCCTGCAGCGAGGTCGGTCAGTAGCTGCGGGATGTCACGGGGGATGCCAGCACCCATCACGACGTAGTCCGCGCCAGCGAGGGAGGCGCCCAGGAGCGCGGTGGGTGTGGCCACCTGCAGCTTTTCCAGGCAGTTGATGCCCACCACGCCGTCATGGCCCTCTTTGGCCAGCCAGACCTCGGCGAAGTTGCCGACCACAGCGAGCTCCTGGGCCGCTCGACTGGTGTCGATCGTCAACTTCGGTAGCGGCTTGAACGGGGTGTCCTCCGCCTTGCCACCTTCGATGAAATACTTGTCGAGGATGCGCTGGGCCATCGCGGGTGAGGGGAAGGCGGCCAGTGCGCGGCGCATGTGCCCGCCGATATCGCCCTGCTGCAACCGGCGGGACAGCACGGCGTCCATCGCCGTGCCGGAGATGATGCCCATTTGGCCGGTCATCGAGACTTTGCGGGCCAACTGCCAGGATGAGACGGCGACGCCCATACCGCCTTGGATGATGACGGGACGTTTCTTCGGAGCCACGGGAGGCCTCCTCTGGTTACGGGTGTGAAAGACCTACGGATGCGTAACCTTCGCAGCCGTAGGTTTCGGGTTCGTAACCTACGGTAACGTAACCACCCCCGCTCAGTCGCCCCCGGACATGTGTACCCGCAGGCCGTCAGGCGCCGACTCGAACCGCACCCTGGACAGCTCCTGCACCACGAGGTCTGCGAACAGGTTGGCCTCGGGGGTGGTGGTCACGACTGCCAACACGGCACAACCGGCAGCTCTTGCTGCTGCGATCCCGCTCGGCGCGTCCTCGACCACCAGGCACTGTTCCGGCGCTACGCCCAGGCGCGAGGCTGCCAAGACGTACGGCTCGGGATCGGGTTTGCCATGGGTCACGTCGTCGGCGGACACGACCACTTCTGGGATCGGCAGCTTGGCTGCCTCCAGACGAGCCATACCCAAGCTGCGTGTCGCCGAGGTCACCACGGCGCCGCGTGCGGCAACAGCATGCAGAGCTCGGGCCGCACCGGGCAGCGCGAGGATGCCCTCGGTGTCGGCTTCTTCCAAGGCGACGATGCGCGCCAGCGCCACCTCGTGGTCGCGGTCAGGCAACACCTGGGCCACGATGGCCGCAGCAGGCACACCGTGAAAGCCCGTGAGGCGGTCTGGGTCGACGCCGTACTCTATGGCCCACCTCCCCCAGGATCGCCGCACTGACTCGGTTGAGTCGATCAGGGTGCCGTCGTTGTCGAACAAGGCGGCAGCAAAGGTCTGAGTCAATACGGTCATCGAAGTATTGTCGCCGATTGCGCTTATTGTGGTGGACATGACCACTAATCCCCGCTCCAATGACGACATTGAGCGGATTCTCGTCGTTGTGGCCCACCCGGACGACGCCGACTTCGGTGCGGCCGGGACCGTCGCAACGTGGGCGAATGCTGGGATCGAGGTGACACTGCTGTGTGTCACACACGGCGAGCAGGGTGCCCGACCCGACGCCGACATTTCCGAGTTGGCACGCGAACGGGAGGTCGAGCAACGCGCCGCGAGCGCCAAAGTCGGCATGAGGGATGTCCGATTCCTTACCGGCTACCGGGACGGGTGGGTCGAGCCCAGCTTCGAGCTGCAACGCGACATCGTGCAGGTCATCCGCGAGGTGCGTCCCCAGCGCGTGCTGTGTCAGTCACCCGAGCGCTGGTACGACCGCCTGATGGCCTCCCATCCTGATCACCTGGCCGCTGGTGAAGCCGCTGTGCGCGCCTGTTATCCCGGAGCCGAGAACCCGTTCGCCTGGCCGGAGTTGGAGCTGGACTTCTGGAAGGTCGCAGAAATCTGGCTGATGGCACACCCGGAGGCCGATCACGCTGTGGACATCACGGACACGTTCGACGCCAAGGTCGATGCCTTGCAGCAGCACGCGAGCCAAACCGCCCACCGTGCGGAACTGTCTGAGATGCTGAGGTCCTGGTCGGCGGGTGTGGCCGAGCGGTTTGAGCTGCCCGAGGGCCGGCTGGCCGAAGCATTCAAGTTCGTGCCGCTGAACTGAGGGGAGTATGCAGTCCGTTGAGTTGCTGCTCGACCCTGACGGGTCCGAGCGAGTCGTGGCTCAGTGGGACGCCCTTCGTGAAGCAGGCCTACCGAGCCAAGCCCGACACCCGGGGGCCACCAACGCCCCACACATTACGATCGGCGTCGCCAGCGCTATCGACGAGGTTGCCGAGTCTGCCTTAAGCGATCTTGCGATCGGGGACCCGTGGAGGGTGCATCTGGGGCCGATCATGCTCTTCGATGGCACCAAGAGCGTGGTGCTGGCGCGAATGGTGCTTGCGTCCCCGGAGTTGTTGGCGCTCCACGCTGCGGTCACCGAAGCCCTGCGGGGGTGCCCAGGCCAGGTCGAGCACCTAGCGGTTGGCCGGTGGGTGCCACACGTGACACTGGCACGGCGGATGAAGCCATCGGCGATTTCCCACGCATTGAGCGTATTGCAGCAGCACGAGTCCTCACTGGTTCCTGGACGGCAAGTATCTGCAGCCCAGACCAGCAGTGCCGATGTGGTCGCGCTACGTCGCTGGGACAGTGCGGCCAAGCGCGCCTGGACTGTGACTGGCCGAGGACCTGCCCAGAGCTAGAGTGCGCGCCGAAGGTTCCACATCGCACACTCAGCGGGGCAGCAAACTCTCATACTCCAGGAGCCCTCAGCGATGGATGACGTACGCAGCGACCTTCAGGAGGCCTTCCCGGTCACCGCTCAGCTACTTGCAGCCGTAGCCGCTGAGACGTGGCGGGCACCGTCGACATGCCAGCAGTGGACGGTGCGTGAGCTCGTCGAGCACCTCGTCGGCGGAGTGGCGCTGACTGCGGCGGTGCTCTCCGAACGGGGAGCGACCGCCAGAGCGGACGTCAGCGATCTCAGCAACGACGGACTTGGCACCCGCCTTCACCGCGGCTGGCGAAAAGGTGATTGCTGTCCTGGCCGATCCCGCCGTACTGGAACGGGTGGTGCGGGTAGGCATCGAGTCGGTCCCGGGAGTGGTCGCTGCTCAGCTATGCCTGGTGGAGACCCTCGTGCACGGGTGGGACGTTGCGAAGAGCAACGGAGCGGATGTGGCCTTCGCCGACGCGACAGCGGCGCGCGCCCTGGCGTTCACCGAAGCCATGGTGAGCCAGATCCCTGCGGGGCGTTCACCCGTTGAGCCGCCCATCGAGCCGTCGCCGGATGCCTCACCCCTTGATCGCCTGGTGGCCTTGTTGGGGCGCACCGCGGGTGAGAGCTCGACCGGCGGCGTGGTGGGCGCCAGTCACGCCTGACTCGACGCCAGAACACCGGGCCACCCGCAGGCGCTAGTCGAGATCAGATCGGGCGCTCGACTCCACGGTGATGCTGACCGACCCACCGAAAGTGGACATGAGCGTGCTGATCACCGGGATGGCAGCCTGCCCCTGGAGCCTCACGACGGCGGTTCGCCCATCGGAGCTGCCCGACCCAGGTAGCAGCGACCATGCCAGCACCCGGCTCGGTCGCTGTCGACCGGCCAGATGTTGACCAGCCGCGCCGATCACTTCCTGGTCAGTCAGCGGCACGCCGTCGTCGACCCCGCCGCGATAGACGGTTTCCTCAGAGACTGCATCGGCAGCGTCCAAGGCCGCCGCATCAGCAGCGTCCAGCAACTGGATACGGCTGAGCTGGATCGACGTCACTGCCACGACACCAAGAATCAAGGTCAGCGCAATCGACATCATCCCGATGAGCAGGATGCCTATCTGACCATCCTCAGCAGCTCGTGCTGGGGCTGGCCATGGCCGCCGCGCAGGATTCACGAAGTTCCCCTTGGACGGAACGCATCTACCGCTTCCGTGTGCTGACCCCGCATGGTCACGGTCGTCGGCACGGCACCAGACATGAAGCTCGGGATCAGCGGCAGCGGGACCTCGACCGTGGCGTCGATCTGGATCAGGCTGCCCGGAGTCAAGCATGGCGACGCCGCGCAGGCGAGGCTCACGCTTCCTTGACCGGGAAGAAAACCATGTGCGCGGAACACCAACTGAGCCGCCGCGGCCCCTCGGCCTGCACCGGAGGCCTCATCAGCAGCAGTCACGTATGCCCGCCCGGCCTCACGAGCCGCGGCCGAGGCGGCATATGCCCCGGCCTGCAAGCGACCTATTGTGCCGACAAGGTAAAAGAGCGGTAACAGGATCAAGACCATCAAGAAGGTGACCTCGATCAGCATCGAACCACGATCTGAGCGCCAGTTCACTGCTGGCCTTCAGCGAAAGCTTGACCGGTCACAGTCATCAGGCCCGGAGGTCCAAGCGGACCAAGCAACGGCACCGGCAGATCGGCCCTGACCTCAACCACCTGCACTCCCCCGACGGTGGTCCTACTCGCGCTGACATTCGTGCCATAGCGACCAGGCAGCGTCGTGGACAGCAAGTCCCTCGCACGCACCGCACCCTGCTCCGCGGAGTTTCCAGCTCGCGCGCCCTCTCGAGCGCCTTCTATCACGTGGGCAGTCGCCGTGTTGTGCACATGCAGCGCATAGCCCAACTGCAGCACCATGGCGAACATCAAGGAGACGAGCGCTGACACCAACGCGAACTCGGCGAGGGCCGCCCCACGATCAGATCGTAGGACGGAGAGGTTCACGGACCCGTGACCGAGTTCACCGCGTTCGTGAAGACACCCTCAAGGAGAGGTCGTGCCACCAGGGTGAGGGCCACAACCAGACCGGCCGTCATGACGGTAATCATGACCCAGCCCGGGACGTCGCCACGGTCGCCGTTTGTGGCGTAGTCACCTGCCCGTTGTGCCACCGACGTGACTGCATCGTGGACGCGTCGCTGGGCTTGTTCGAGATATCTCATATGCTTTCTCCTCTTCCAGGGGTCGTACAGGACATTCCGGGTTAGACGGTGAGTTCGAGCAGGGCCAAGCCTGGGTAGGCGGCGAAGACGACCGTCACGGGGAGCACCAAAAAGACGACGGGGATCATCATGGCGATCTCACGCTTGCCGCCCTCTTCGATCAACGCCTGACGTCCGGACTCGCGGGCGTCCTGCGCCTGGGCGCGGAGCACCTCTCCCAACGGGGTGCCACGCTCGATCGCGACCACAATGCCGTCGACGAATCGGGACAGAGGTGCCAATCCAGTGCGATCGCTGACGCCCTGGAGCGCCAACGGCAAGGGCATGCCAGTTCGCGAGGACGACAGCGCAATCTCCAGCTCGACGGATAACTCGCCTTTGGAGAGTCGAGCCACCCGTTCCAAGGCGGCACTGGTGCCTTCTCCAGCTGTGACCGACAATGCGAGCAACTCGGCGACCGCTGGAAACTCAGCCATGATGCGCTGCTCGCGGCGATGGGCGCTGCGAGTGAGCAAAGTGTCGCGTGCGATGGCACCGGCCAGGGCTGAACAGCCGACCAGGATGGCCAGAGCCGGCACAGGCACCCCGCGAGTCCACCACAGCAACGAAGCCAGGCCTGACATCGTGACGGCGGCCCCGACCGACCATAGGACCTGCTGGACGCGAAAGCCCTCGACATCTTCAGCAGCATTGGCCCTTAAGAGCCGAGTACGCACGGAGTCAGTTCCGCCGAGCACCGTGTCCAACCGCGCGGCCAACCGTGAGGTCAGCCGATCCACCATGTCCCCGAACCGCAACGTGGCATGCTCTTGGTGCAACAAGCGCGATCTGCGTGGCGGCCGATCTAGATAGGGCTCCACCCGAGCAGCGAGATCGACGCCCCGGGTCAGCGGCACCCCCCGCAGTATCAGGTAGATACCCAACGCAAAGACACCCCCGAGCATCGCTCCAGAGAGCGAGAAGAGGCCGGTCATCGCAACACTCGCTGTTCTTCGGGCAGGCGACCCAGAACGACCATGAGCCGGTACGCGAGCACACTCATGGCGGCTCCAATAGCCAAGATCAGAACCCCGACGGGCTCTTGGTAGGCCAGGAGGGCGCTCTCTTGCGTGGCCATCAGAATCAGGACCACCCACGGTGCGGCCATGGCGAGTCTGGCCGCGTTGACGGTCCAGCTTTGACGGGCCTCCAGCTCGGCTCGTGATCGAGCGTCTTCGCGCAGGAACTGACTCAGGGCGCGAAGTACTCGTCCCAGGTCGCTGCCACCCACCTCTCGAGCGATCCGCAGAGCCTCCACCAAACGGTCCGCGACGGGGTCTGCCAGACGCTCCTTCAACAGATCTAGGGACTCGGAGAAGCGTCCGGTAGCGCGATAGTCGTCGGCGAAGGTGGCAAAGGTGGGGCGCAAGTCCTCAGGTCCACGTTCGGCCAGCTGCACCAAGGCTTCTGGCAGCGCCAGACCCGCCCGGACCGCCGATGCCACATGGTCAACCACATCGGGCCAGACATCGCGCAGTTGGTTGCGTCGCGAGCGGGCACGCATCCTGACGTAGGCGATCGGTGCATAACCTGCCATCGCCGCAAAGGCGATGGCAATCGCCGGCACCAGCGTTACGGCATACACCATGACCAACATCACGAGCGCGCCAACGCACGACAAGGCCAACAGCACTCGCGCACTCATGCTTGGGATACCCGCTAGGGCAATCTCGTCGCTCAGACGTCCGCTCCACGTTGGTCCCCGCTGACGACTGGTCACGGGTGCTGGTCGCGGCCAGCACGACCACCAGATGCACGCCAACCCCAGCCCCATGGTCAACCCGAGGAGCGAGCCGGTCATGGCGTCTCGCCCGCCGTCATATCTCCTCCAGCAGGTCGCCGAGGTCGTATCCGGAACGAACGAAGCGATCCTGATGTGGAGGAAAGCCCTGCTGACGCACCAGCTCCCCGTCTTTTCGAGCAAAGAGGTCAGCTACCTCGATGATCTCGTTCTCCGCCCGACCAGGCAGTCCCACGATCTCCTGCACTCGGCGTTGACCATCGGACTGCAGCGCCACATGGACCACGATGTCTACCGAACCGGCCACGGTGGGCACTACGAAGGTGCTCCCGACATTGGGGCCGGCCAGCAAGGGCAGCGTGCACATCTTGGTGATGGCCTCCCGTGCACTATTCGCGTGGATGGTGCACATCCCAGGCAACCCGGAGTTCAGGGCAATCAAAAGGTCCAGACTCTCGGCCTGACGGATCTCACCGACCACTATGCGTGACGGGCGCATCCTGAGGGCTTCTTTGACAAGGCGGCGCAGGGGGATCTCGCCAGTTCCCTCCAGGCCCGGCTGACGACACTGCAAACCGGCCACGTCACGCAGCGGAATCTTTAGCTCGAAGACTTCCTCGCACGTGACAACGCGCTCCTGAGGTGGAATCGCTGCAGCGAGGCAGTTCAGCATCGTAGTCTTGCCCGCTTGCGTTCCCCCGGCGACAATAACGTTCAACCCGCTCGCCACCGCCGCACCGAGGAATCGCGCGGCCTGAGCCGTCAGGGTGCCGAGGCGCACTAAGTCATCCAGGTGGTCGGCCGCCACAACGAACTTACGAATGTTGACCGCCCAATGGCGTCGAGTAATATCTGGAATTGCGACATGCAGTCTGGAGCCATCAGGCAAAGACGCGTCAACGAACGGCGAACTCAGGTCCACCCTGCGGCCGGTGGTTCGCAGCATTCGCTCCACAAGGTCCTGCACTTGCTGCTCGGTTAAGAATGTCGGCGTCAGTTCTGAGCGGCCGTGCCGCGCGACAAATACCCGGGACGGAGAGTTAATCCAAATTTCTTCGACGTCCGGATCGTCGAGGTAGGGCTGCAGAGGGCCGTAGCCGGACACCGAATCCAGCAGGACTCGCCGCATCTCACCAGCATCTCCCAAGGCTGGCAGGCCGCCGAGAAGAGCTCGCTCGTCATATTCTGCTACTGCTTCACCGATGACTTCGCGCACCGCTACGTCATCACGCACCGGGTCCAATCGGCGGCGCCGAATCAGCTCACGAACGTCCTCTTCCAGAGACACCAAGGGCGCGGACATCCAGGGTTCCCTCTCGTCTCACAGGGGTCGGCGCCGGTCACGTGACGCCAAGAGCTCCAAGAGATGTGATCACCCAGCGCTCGCACACAAGATAGCGCCTCTCCAGCGAACAAGGACAGCCACGCATTACGGTTGTGGATAACTGATCTTGCGCACATCGGGACAACGCTCAATGTGTTCAGCGAATCCTTTTGCAAGACAACGTAATTCGTCTAGCCCAGCTGGCCCATCCGAAATGCTGACGTAATCACGGCAACCCCACTGAACAAGATGAGGCCCGCTAAAAGTGGTGAGATCAGCGGGAACAGAGCGATCCCCAGCGGCACCAACAGGAGGTTGAAGGCCATGGCCGGAGCCTGAGATCTCGGGTGACGCCGCCACAGCCCAACCGCCACATAGGCCAGACCGATCACGAAGACCAGCATGGTCACAACCGACATGAGCACGACAACCACGTCACTGCCCTGGCCCCTGAGCAGTTCCAGCAGGTAGAAGACTGCAAACCCGGCGATGGCCGTCGATTCGGCCGCGACCAGTCCCCCAGCCACCCGCCCAGCCAACTCTTGCGAGCTCGTCGGCGGCGTCACATGGCTCACCCGTCGAGCCTATCGGCCGTTGCGGCTGGCTGTGCCGATGCCTGCTCGTCCGCTCGCACGAGCGGCCCTGAATACACGGTGAGAGTGGATACGCCCTGAGCCTGAACGGCTCCGTTGCGAACTACCCTTGAGCGTGTGACCGTCGCCTCCTCGCTCGAAGAACTCATCGCTCCCTTGACCGGTGGCTCGCTGCCCGTGCACCTGATCGCTTGGGACGGCAGCAGCTCCGGTCCGGAGGATGCTCCACTGGTGCGGCTTCGCTCCGCCGACGCGCTGCGACGGTTGCTCTGGCACCCCGGTGAGCTGGGGGCGGCGCAGGCCTACGTCACAGGTGAGCTCGATGTTGACGGCGACCTGGGGCAGGCTCTGCGGAGCGTGCGAGCGACCCTGGCCGAGCGGGGCGTGAGATCGCTGCGGCCCACACCCGCCATGATGGCCAAAGGCACCAAGCTCGCTCGTGAGATCGGCATCCTCGGACGGCCCCTGCCTCCGCCGAGAACGCAAGCCCGGATGGGTGGCCGACTGCACTCGCTGCGTCGCGACTCCTCCGCGATCAGGTTCCACTACGACCTGTCCAACGACTTCTACGAGGCCATCCTGGACCAGCAGATGGCCTACTCCAGCGCCTACGTCACCGACCCTGAAGTCACCATCAACGATGGCTTGGAGTCTTCGTCCTACACCCTGGAGGACGGCCAACGCGACAAGCTGGACCTGATCTGCCGCAAAGTCGGCCTCGACCAGTCCACCGGCATGCGTCTGGTCGACATCGGCTGCGGCTGGGGATCGCTGACCCTGCACGCCGCCCGGGAGTATGGTGCCCACGTACTGGCCGTGACCCTGTCGAGTGAGCAACAAGAGTTCGTCCAGGCCCGGGCCGAGGAGCACGGGGTCAGTGATCAGGTCGAGGTGCGGCTCCAGGACTACCGGGAGATGCGGGACACCCCGTTCGAGGCCGTGGTGTCTATCGAGATGGGTGAGCACGTCGGCGACGTGAACTACCCGACCTACGCCAAGACTCTGCACCGACTTGCTGCACCGGGCGCACGGGTGCTGGTCCAGGCCATGTCACGCCCCGGCAGCAATCCGGGCGGCGGCCCCTTCATCGAGTCCTTCATCGCCCCGGACATGAGTATGCGTCCCCTTGGCCAGACCATCTCGCTGCTGGAGCGCAGCGGCTTGGAGGTGCGCGACGTTCACCCCATGCGCGAGCACTACGTCTGGACCATCCGAGCGTGGGAGAGGCGCTTCTATGCCAAACGCCAGGCTCTGGTCTCTCTGGTCGGCGAGGAGGTATGCCGTGTCTGGGAGCTCTATCTGGCCGCGAGCGCGTTGACGTTTGAGCAAGGTCGGATGGGCGTCGACCAGATCCTGATGGTGCGCCGGCTGCCGGGGGGCGACTCTGGTCTGCCGAGCGGGCGACCGGCAACCTGGTCGGCGCCACCGGAGCGCGCAACAGCCGAAGACACGTAGTGGATTGGTCGAACTTTCTGGCCGTCGCCCTGGCCAGCCTGGTCGCGGTGATCGCACTGCAGCTGGCGACCTGGGCGTGGTCGGTCAAGGTCGGCAAGTGGGCCGTGGTCGATGTGGTGTGGGGCGCTGGGTTTGTCCTCGTTGCTGTCGTCGCGTTGGCCCTCGGGTCTGGTGACGGAACCCGCCGGCTGATCTTGGCGGTCCTGGTCTGCATCTGGGGAAGTCGCCTGTCGTGGCACATTTTGGCGCGCTCGCGAGGCAAGGGGGAGGACCCGCGGTACGGCAAGCTCACCGAGGGCCTGTCTGCCTCTGCCGCCGCCGTGAAAGTGTTCGGTCTGCAGGCCGCCCTTCAGTGGCTCATCTCGCTGCCTCTGCTGGTCTCCGCCGCGGCACAGCAGACCAGCGGCTGGTGGTGGGTCCTCCTGGCGCTCGGAGTCCTCGTCTGGGGCATCGGCTTCACGTTCGAAGCACTGGGGGACGCACAGCTCAAGGTCTTCAAGAAGCACCCGCGCAACAAGGGCAAGGTGATCGACCGAGGGCTCTGGGCCTGGACCCGTCACCCCAACTACGTCGGGGACTCTCTTGTGTGGTGGGGACTGTTCGGCATCGCCGCCTCGGCGGGCACGCCTCTGGTGTGGTGGGCCGTGCTGTCACCGATAGCCATGACCCACTTTCTGCGCAACGTCTCGGGTGCCAAACTGTTGGAGGAGGCCATGCTGGACCGGCCGGGTTACCAGGAGTACATGCAGCGGACCGCCTACTTCTTCCCTCGGCCTCCGCGGGGCTGAGGTGTGCCTAGCTCGCTGTCTGTAGCGCACGCACCTGGGCCGAGGCTCCCGACATCAGCGGCTCACCGTGCCCGAAGAGAGCTGTCGCGAAGTTGAAGGACCCGAGATAGTCCACCGAGCGCAACGCTTCGTCGTAGTCGGCTGTGAAGTCACGAACGGGCAGCGCCACCCCGCCTCTGCGGCCGGTCAAGGCGTCGCCGGTGACCATTACTGAGTTGCGGACGTCGTGCACGCACACATGCCCCGGGGTGTGGCCCGGCGTTGCGATGATCGACAGGTCGAAGACGCTGTCACCATTTCGCAACGCCATCACCGGCCGACCGATGTCGATCGCCGCCACATCTGCGCGCCCGGCGTGGAACATGGCATGAGGAGCTGCCCGGCCGATGGCTTGTCCGGCGCCGATGTGATCGCCATGGGCGTGCGTCAGGATCACATCGCCCACGTCCCCCCACCCCAGGTCCACCCCCACCAGCGCCGCCTCGATGTCCGCCTCGGAACCGTTTGTCCCTGTGTCCACCACGGCTGCCTGTCCACCGCGGACGAAGACGTAAGCCGAAACGAAGGAGAGGTCGACGCGCTCCCAGCTGCCCGCGCTCGTGGTTGGCGCCGCATCGTCAGTGGTCTGCTCACTGTCCTGCGCACCTGAGGTTGGCTCAGCCGAGGGGCCCTCCCGTTCGGAGTCACTGCCCGAGCAACCGGCTGCCACTGCGACGATGGTGATGCCCCCCAGACCGGATCTCAGCAAGAGTCGGCGGCTGATGCGCGAGGACATCACCTCATTATGCCTACCCGGTCAGGTCGCAGCACGCGGGCACTGATGCTGCCGCGGGCTGTGCTGCCGATGCGGGGGCGCCGAGACTGGGCATTCCCAGCGTCACCGCCGGTTTTACTGCTTCGGTACGAGTTCCGTCGCTGTTCAGCGCCTCCCAGGCCTGGCCTCCGGCAGTGCGACGAACCGCGTAGCGTCCGCCCTCGATCCCGGAGTCCGCGACCAGGTGGTGCGGAGCCGCATAGGTCACCGCGACGCTGACCAGGTCCCCCGGTCGAGGACTCTCGCCGCCTTCGGGCACGGTGAAGTGCACCAGGCGGTTGTCTCTTGCGCGCCCTGATCGCCGGTTCGTCTTCCCGTCCTTGCGGCCCTCCCCCGGTGACACCAACACCTCCACCTCGGCGCCGAGTAGCCGCTTGTTCTCCGACCAAGAGACTTCTTCCTGCACCTCGATCAGTCGGGCAAAGCGCTGCTGCACGACCTCTTTGGGGACCTGGTTCTCGAAGTCAGCCGCTGGGGTCCCCGGCCGGATCGAGTACTGAAACGTGAACGCGCTGGAAAAGCGGCTGGCTCTCACCACGGCCAACGTGTCCTCGAAGTCCTGCTCGCTCTCCCCCGGGAAGCCGACGATGATGTCGGTGGTGATCGCCGCGCTGGGGATCTGGTCACGAACCCGCTCCAAGATGCCGAGGAACTTCGCGCTCCGATAGGAGCGGCGCATGTCTTTCAGCACCTTGTCCGAACCGGACTGAAGCGGCATGTGCAGGCTCGGCATCACGTTGGGCGTCTGTGCCATGGCGGTGATGACGTCGTCGGTGAACGCAGCGGGGTGTGGGCTGGTGAACCGCACACGCTCCAGGCCCTCGATGTCACCGCAGGCCCGGAGCAACTTGGCGAATGCCCCCCGGTCGCCGAACTCCACCCCATAGGTGTTCACGTTCTGCCCAAGAAGGGTGACCTCGACGACCCCCTGGGCGACCAGCGCCTCAATCTCGGCGAGAATCTCACCGGGCCGACGGTCCCGCTCCTTGCCCCTCAGCGCCGGGACGATGCAGAACGTGCAGGTGTTGTTGCAGCCCACGGAGATAGAGACCCACGCGCTATACGCCGAATCACGCCGGGTGGGCAGCGTCGACGGGAAAACCTCGAGGGCCTCCAGGATCTCGACCTCGGCTTCGCGGTTGTGTCTGGCACGGTCCAACAAGGCCGGAAGAGACCCGATGTTGTGGGTGCCGAACACCACGTCGACCCACGGTGCGCGCTCGACGATGCTCGACCGGTCCTTCTGGGCCAGACACCCACCGACCGCGATCTGCATGTCGGGGTTGGCCATCTTGGCGGGGCGCAGCATCCCGAGGTTGCCGTACAACTTGTTCGAGGCGTTCTCGCGAACAGCACAGGTGTTGAAGACAACCACATCGGCCACCTCGGGACGCTGCTGGGCGGGCAGTGCCTCTAGATCGACGTAGCCAGCCGTTTCGAGCAAGCCCGCTAGGCGTTCGGAGTCGTGCACGTTCATCTGGCACCCGTGGGTGCGAACGTCATACGTTTTGCGCGCATGCGGATGTGAGGTCACAGAAGTCATGATGCTGACAGGATACGGCGGGTTAGATCGCGTTCAGTCCTCTGACCAGAGTCACGATCCCGCCAAGAGCGGCGATGAGGACAGCGGTTCGCCTGGCTAGGCGGTTGTCCACCCAACGCTTCAGGTAGCCACCGGCGAGTACCCCGGCCGGCACCGCGCAGCCGACGGCGATCCACACCGGCCATACCAGCAGGTCGGCCAGCGGGACGGAGCCGACAAGGCCCTTGCCCACGAGGGCGGTGAGATTGGCGGTGAGCAGAATCGGCTGCAACGTGGCAGCGAACGAACGCTGTTCCCAGCGGGTGGCTACGGCGTAGATCGTCATCGCCGGACCGGCCACACCGGCGGTGGCGTTCATGAACCCGCCAACGGTTCCAGCTGTGACAGCCACCGCCCTACCGCGCAGGCGGATGTGACCATCGGCTGCCAACGTGAGCGCGAGCGCAACCAAGATCGATACACCGACCAACGTCTCGAGCCAGCTGGCGCTGAGTTCCCGAACGGCAAAGGCCCCGAGAACAGACCCGAGAACAATCAGCGGCGCCAGGGCCCTGAACTGCGGCCAGTCGACGTCACGACGCAAGGCGCCCAGCACCAGCATGGTGGTCATCACGGCCCCCGCATTGCTCAGCGTGACCCCCGTCACCGGTCCTAGCATCAGCGTCAAGATGGGGGCCACCACGAGCCCCATCCCCAGCCCGGCGATACGCTGCAAGCCTGCACCGAAGACGAAGACCACCACGATCGCCGCCAGAACAGGGGCGCTGGTCACCTCACTCCACGGTCTTCGTCTGGTGATGGGGCACAAGCCCACGGTAACGGGCCACTCGACAACCGCATTCAAAAGGAGCAGCACCATGAGCGAGCAGCCAGATCGAGAAAACGTCGGCGACGAGCTGAGCACCTACAGCACAGACGCCGAGGATCAGCTCCCGCCCGAGGACACGTTGATGTCCGGCGGGGACCCCGTCGAGGAGGGCTTCGAGACGCCGGAGCGGCTGCACGGGTCCGTGGCTTTTGGCACGACAGCAGAAGAGCAGGCCGAGGAGGAGACAATCGAGCAGCGGATCCGCCAGGAGGTCCCCGATCCGAGCACTGCCTACGGGGCGCCCGATAACGAGAGTGGGATGGACCCGCAGCCCATGGCGGGCGGCGATGACCCCGACGCTATCCCGGCTGAGCGGGACTTCATCGGTGAGATGGCAGATCAGGCCGACGACCCGGAGGCCAATGTTGGTCGGGTCGATGCGGACGACATTGCCATGGTGGCATCGGAGTCAGCCGAGCACACGGCGATGCACGTCGTTGACGGCGAAGTGGCCGAGGACTAGTCCCGCAGGTGCTCGGGCAGAGCGTCAACGGCCTCACGCACGACAGACAAGGCGAGGCCCGGCGGATAACCCTTGCGCGCCAAGAAGCCGGCCAGTCGGCGCATCTGCACCTCACGGTCCAGGCCCGCCATGCGCCGCAGACGCACCTGAACCAGCTGCTGCGCCCGGCACCGTTCGTCGTCAGCCGACGCTGCCGTAACCGCGTGCTCGGCAATGTGGCTCGGCACGCCCTTCTTGCGTAGTTCGTGGCGAAGGGCGCTGGTCGCAAGACCGGAGCCCTCGCGCTTTGTCCGCACAAACATGTCGGCGTACACGGCATCATCGACCAACCCAACGTCGGTCATCCGGTCCAGCACAGTGGCGATGTCCTGCGGCTGACACCCCCGTGCGGTCATCTTCTCGGCCAGTTGATGCCGGCTGCGGGGCCCCATGGCAAGCTGGCGCAGCGCGATCTGACGTGCCTGAGCAACCCCTGCCCCAGCGGTCTCAACGGCACCGGACTGGTCCTGGTTGGGCGGACCGGTGCTCACCTCGCCGGCACTGCCCACCGTGGCGAGAGCCGCTTCACCGCGCCTGCCGTGAGCACGGGCACCAAGTGACGCGTCGTCGGTCGGTTGGTCGCCGTGAGATGTCTGAGGTGACGTCGCCGCCGCCAACGCCGCGCGGGCTGCGGCCAGACGCTGGGCGTTGGGCGCCACATGGTCAGTGGCAGCCTCCTTCGTCATCATCTCCCCCTAGAAGTTGACCGAGACCTCACCGGTCGTCGGGTCCACGCCATCGGGCACGTCGGCCTCCGATCGAGCTCCAATGCCTAACTTGCTCTTGATCTTGGCTTCGATGTCGTCCGCGAGATCTGGGTTGTCGAGAAGGAAGGTGCGTGCATTTTCCTTGCCTTGGCCCAACTGCTCTCCCTCGCAGGTGTACCAGGCACCGGACTTGCGCACGAAGCCGTGCTCGACCCCCATGTCGATCAGGCCGCCCTCACGGGAGATCCCGTGCCCGTAGAGAATGTCGAACTCTGCCTGCTTGAAGGGTGGAGCAATCTTGTTCTTCACGATCTTGGCCCGCGTACGGTTGCCGACAGCGTCGGTCCCATCCTTGAGCGTCTCGATGCGTCGAACATCAATGCGCACTGAGGCATAGAACTTCAGGGCCTTGCCACCAGTGGTCGTCTCCGGCGAGCCGAACATCACGCCGATCTTTTCCCGCAGCTGGTTGATGAAGATTGCGGTGGTGTTCGTGTTGCTCAAGGTGCCGGTGATCTTTCGCAGGGCTTGAGACATCAGCCTGGCCTGCAGACCGACGTGGCTGTCGCCCATCTCGCCTTCGATCTCGGCGCGCGGCACCAAGGCCGCCACAGAGTCGATCACCACGATGTCCAACGCCCCGGAACGGATCAGCATGTCCATGATCTCCAGGGCCTGCTCGCCTGTATCCGGCTGGCTCACCAACAGGGCGTCAGTATCAACGCCGAGCTTCTTCGCATACTCCGGATCGAGGGCGTGCTCGGCGTCGATGAAGGCTGCGATCCCGCCGGCCTTCTGAGCGCTGGCCACGGCGTGCAACGCCACAGTGGTCTTACCGCTGCTCTCGGGTCCGTAGATCTCCACCACGCGCCCCCTAGGAAGTCCGCCGACACCCAGCGCGACGTCCAAGCTGATCGAGCCGGTCGGAATGACCGCGACCGGAGGACGAGTGTCATCGCCCAAGCGCATCACCGACCCCTTGCCGTGTGCCTTCTCGATCTGAGCCAACACTGAGTCCAGTGCCTTGCCCTTGTCGGCGTGCATCGGCGTGACCTTGCCGCTCTGCGCCATTCTGCCCTGTGGCATTGTTCTGCTCCTTCACTTCGTGGTGAGCGCGCCTACCTTCGACCACCGGTTCTGCCCCATGCCAGAGCGCTCAACTGAGCTATCGTGCGGGCCATCACTACGGTGAGTCAGACGCTAGACACCGGCACCGACAAACCGTTGCGACCAGGAAGGACCTGTGGACAACGACGTCTCGGCTAGGTGCCTGTGGAAGAGCGTAATCGAATATGTGTTCGATGACCGGCGACACGCCCGACGCCTTAGGCGGGGGTCAACAAGTACTCGCGCTGCGGGTCGTCCCAGGCGAGTTCGATGATCCCGTCGGCGGCGGCAGCCTTACAGAACTGTAGAAAGGAGCGATATCCCTGCTTCTTCTCACTGAAGCTCGGTTGGCTACGCCGCATCTGGTCCTTCAGTCCCGACAAGCTGACCGGCGCCGACTCCTCGGAGAGGTCAGCCACCGCCTGCTTCAGTAGCGCGAAGGCCTCGGCCCGATCTCCCACCTCGGGAAGCCGAACCTCGGGGTCGCCTTGGGCCGGCCCCGGAGCCAACTCGATGATTGAGCGGCCTTGCAGATGATCCAGCATCTCGCCGAAGGCTCGAAATCCGTAGTCAGCCTCGCTGAACGTGGCGTCCTTGCGCAGCAGCGTGCGCTTGAGGCTCGACGCGCTGACGGCTCCGGCCGAAGACTGCTGCAACCCGGCGACGGTCTGAGCCACGAGCACCGCCAAGTCCGGTGGCACCGAGGTACTGACCTCTTCGTCCTCCGCGACGGGGGTTTCGACGCTCGCCGATGACTGAGCCTCCACCCCAGCAGCCCCGGAAGCACCGCCCTTGCCGCGACCGCGACGAGTGGGCTCCTTGGTCGAGCTCGATGTGGACTCGGGCACTGGCTCGACACCCTCGAGGTTGTCGTAGAACAAGAACTCATCACATGCCGGCGGAAGCAGCCGCGACGTGGAGTCGCGCACCCCGAAGCCGATCACGCGCTTGTTCAGCTCGCGCAACTTGTGCACCAACGGCGTGAAGTCACTATCCCCGGTGCAGATCGCGAACGTCGAGATGTAGTCGCGGCTAAAGGCCACCTCGATCGCATCGACCGCCATCTTGATGTCGGCCGCGTTCTTGCGTGAGGCTCCCATCCGCTGTGGCATCTCGATCAGCTCGACGTGGGAACGGGTGAGCATGCGACGGTCGTCGTCGAAGTAGGACCAGTCCGCATACGCCCTACGGGTGACCACCCGCCCTCGCTCCGCCAGGGCGTCACTGATCGGCTTCAGATCGAAGCCGGCGCCACCGAGGTGTTCACGAGCCCCCAGCGCGAGGTTCTCGTAGTCCAGGAACAGAGCAATGCGATCTTCGTCATCCACGCTGCGAGCCTAGTCGCCGCCATCCTCGTAACGCGGGTCATGCGGCTGCGGCGGTCCCCCTGTCGGTGAGCTGACCACGGCTGGGCGGGACTGTTGGCTGACCAGCAGCTCGCAGGTCGACTGATTGACGCAGGATCGACCGCTCGCCATACACTGGGCCGCCCAGCATCCACGTCTAACGCCCCGGGACTCTTCGTCATGTCATTGCTCGTCCAAAAGTTTGGTGGGTCCTCGGTGTCCGACGCCGCGGCCATCGCTCGCGTCGCTCAGCGCGTCGTGGACACCAAGCGCGCCGGACACGACGTCGCGGTCGTGGTCTCAGCGATGGGCGACGCCACTGACGAACTGCTCGACCTCGCCTCGACCGTGAACCCCGGACCGAAGCCGCAACGTGAGATGGACATCCTGCTCACCGCTGGCGAGCGAATCTCGATGGCCCTGCTCGCTCTGGCAATCGAACACCTGGGTGAACGCGCACTGTCGTTCACCGGCAACCAAGCCGGTATCCGCACCGACCGGTCGCACGGAAATGCTCGGCTGCTGGACGTGACGCCCAACCGTGTGCAACGCACCCTGGACGGCGGTGCGGTGGCCATCGTCGCGGGCTTTCAGGGGGTCTCCGATGAGGAAGACGCGACCACCCTGGGCCGCGGAGGGTCTGACACGACGGCCGTCGCGCTGGCGGCGGCCTTGCACGCCGACGTATGCGAGATCTATACCGACGTGGACGGGATCTACACCGCCGACCCCCGGATCGTGCCCTCCGCGAGCCGGGTCACCAGACTCACCATTGAAGAAACCCTGGAAATGGCAGCTCAGGGTGCCAAGATCCTGCACTTGCGTGCGGTGGAGTACGCGCGCAGGTTCCACGTCCCGATTCACGTGCGCTCCTCGTTCTCCGACCAAGAAGGCACGTGGATCTTGGTCGGCCGACCCCTCACAGACCAGGAAGACATCGTGGAAGAGCCCTTGATCTCCGGTATCGCACATCAACAATCCCTCGGCAAGATCACCGTCGTCGGTTTGCCCGACGTGCCTGGCGCGGCTGCCCGCGTGGTGGGTGCCGTGGCAGGGGTCAATGTGTCCATCGACATGATTGTGCAGAATGTCTCGACCGCCTCCAGTCTGTCCGACATCTCCTTCACCTTGCCCGAGGAAGACGGTGCACGAGCCTTTGCTGCGGTTGAGGCACTCAAGCACGAGATGGGTCTGACCGACGTGCTCTACACCTCACACATCGGCAAGTTGTCCCTGATCGGCGCGGGCCTTCGCTCCAACCCCACCGTTGCCCAGCGGCTCTTTGACGCCCTGGCCGGGGCCGGGGTCAACATCGAGATGATCTCGACCAGCGAGATCCGGATATCGGTGATCACCGACTCCGGCCGTCTTCCGGATGCCGTCCGAGCGGTACACACCGCCTTTGCCCTGGACGCTGAGAACCAGGCAGTCGTCTATGGGGGGACGGGACGGTGAGCATCGAGGGGCTCAACCTGGCTGTCGTCGGAGCGACCGGCCAAGTGGGTTCGGTGGTGCGTCGACTGCTGGCTGAACGCGACGTACCCGTGGCTTCGATGCGCTTTTTCGCCTCCGCCCGAAGCGCGGGATCGACCCTGCCCTGGGATGGGCGGTCCCCCACAGATGGTGCCGGCAACAGGCCCGCTCAGATTGTCGTTGAGGATCTCGGTGATCCGAACCTGGATCTGCGCGGGATCGACGTTGCGGTGTTTTCCGCCGGAGGCGAGACGTCTCGGGAACACGCGCCTCGGTTTGCCGCGGTCGGGGCCATCGTGGTGGACAACTCTTCAGCGTGGCGGATGGATGAGCGGGTGCCGCTGGTCGTCAGCGAAGTCAACCCGGAGGCTCTCGCGCTCGCCCAGTCCATCGAAGGCATCGGTATCGTCGCCAACCCGAACTGCACGACGATGGCCGCAATGCCTGCGCTCAAGGTGCTGCATGATGCCGCCGGACTGCAACGGCTGACCGTCGCCACGTATCAAGCCGTTTCGGGCTCGGGGCTGTCCGGTGTGGCTGAGCTTGCGGGTCAGGTACGGGCAACGACAACTCCCGAGGGGGCGTCGGGTCCGCAGGGAGAGCGCGGGGACTCACCGACCATCGAGGCATTGACTCATGACGGGTCCGCGGTCACTTTCCCTGCTCCGATGAACTACACCAACCCCATTGCGTTCAACGTCGTGCCCTATGCCGGTGACCTGGTCGAAGATGGGTCGTTCGAAACGAGCGAAGAGCAGAAACTGCGCAACGAGTCCCGCAAGATCCTCGACTTACCCGAGTTGGCAGTCGCTGGGACGTGCGTCCGGGTGCCGGTCTTCACCGGTCACGCCTTGGCTGTGCATGCTGAGTTCAGCGAGCCGATCAGTGCCGACCAGGCCCGTGAGCTGCTGACCGGGGCTCCTGGGGTCGTGCTGCTGAACGTCCCGACACCGCTGGACGCCGCGGGCACCGACCCTACCTACGTGGGGCGGATTCGCGCTGACCAGTCCGTGCCCGACGGTCGCGGTCTCATCCTTTTCATCGTGGGCGACAACCTGAGGAAGGGCGCAGCCCTCAACGCCGTCCAAGTCGTCGAGCGGTTGGCCCTTCGCTGAGCTCAGTGTCGCCACGAGTCACCCCGGTGGGGTCTTCGACCAGCGCTCCACTCTCGTGCCAGAAGAGCTGGGCGGGTCAGAGTCAGGCCCGACGATCGGCTCGAAGCCGCCGCTCGACCGGAACTTCGAGGTCATCGCACAGCGCCCACCACACACCCCGCACCTGCTCACCAGCCTCGATAGCCTCCACTGCCGTGCGATCACCCAACGCGTGAATCGCGTGCGAGCCGGCCAGTGAACGCCCATAGGGCCCACCGAACTCCTGCTCCATCAGTTCCCAGAACTCGCTCAAGCGCATAACCGCGAACGGTACTTGACCTGTCGACACAAGGTACGCCCTGTCCGGGCACCGGCAGCAACGGTGCCAGTGTCGGTCGGCAGTGAGAGGATAGCGGTCAGCATCAACAGTGGTGCCATAACGTGCCGGCGAAGGTGGAGGAACCCGATGAGTGGTCAGCCCGAATTGAAATGGTGGCAAAAAGCGCTGGTCGCCCTCAAGATCTGGCGCCCGCCGCACCGAACGATGCACCACGAGGTGCGCGACATGCCCCGGCCGGAGCCAGCGCCTGTCACCGGCGCCTACGGCAATACCGTGGTCAATGACGTATCGAGCCGGCGGGTGCCGCAGCGTAAGGACTCCGCCCACTGAACGAGGTTCTCGATCGGTTCTCCGCGCCTACTCGGGCGTGGTTCAATGCGTCGTTCGCCTCGCCCACCACCGCCCAGGTCGGGGCGTGGGACGCTATCAGCAAGGGCCAGCACACCCTCGTCGTCGCGCCCACCGGCTCGGGCAAGACGCTGTCGGCTTTCCTCTGGGCGATTGACAGACTGTGGGCTGCCCCGCGCTCTGCGCACGCACCCCGCTGCCGCGTCCTCTACGTCTCCCCCCTCAAGGCTTTGGCCGTCGACGTAGAACGCAACCTGCGCTCACCGCTGGTGGGCATCCGGCACGCGGCCCAGCGCCTCGGGCAGCCGGTTGACGACGTGAGTGTCGCCATCCGATCCGGCGACACTCCGGCCGTCGAACGGCGGTCCTTCGCCAAGCATGGTGCGGACGTCCTGATCACCACTCCGGAGTCGTTGTTCCTGCTGCTGACATCGGCTGCGCGCAGCGCGCTAGCCGGTGTGGAGACAGTGATTGTCGACGAAGTGCACGCGGTTGCGGGCACCAAACGTGGAGCCCACCTAGCAGTCACGCTGGACCGGCTCGATCACGGGCTAAAGACACCGGCTCAACGGATCGGCTTGTCCGCGACAGTGCGCCCGGTCGAGGAGGTAGCTCGGTATCTGGCCGGTGGCGCCCACGTGAGCACGGTCCAACCGCCCTCGGAAAAGCAGTGGGACCTGCGGGTCTGCGTGCCCGTAGCGGACATGACCGATCCCGGCTTCGTCGAGCCGCGTACAGCCGATCGGCCGCAGTCAGCAGAAGCTGGCACAGGTGAGCGCAGCGGCTTCGTTGCGGCAGCCTCCGCAGCTGAGGGCCAATCCGATGATGATGACTTCGTCACCGGGGCGGGGCCCCTGCTACCAGGGATGAACGGTGAGGAAGACGTATGGAGCCCGCCGCCCGACCCGACCGAGCGAGCCTCGATCTGGCCGCACGTCGAACGCCGAGTGGTCGACCTCGTCGCTGACCAGAGCGCCACCCTCGTCTTCGCCAACTCGCGTCGGTTGGCCGAGCGGCTCACCTCCCGCCTCAACGAGGAATGGGCAGAACGAGCCGGCGTCGAGCCGGATGTCGCCCCAGTTCCTCCCGCCCAGGTGATGGCCCAGTCGGGCAGCTCCTCGGGAGCACCGCCAGTCCTTGCCCGCGCCCACCACGGGTCGGTCAGCAAGGAGCATCGAGCCGACATCGAGAACTCCCTGAAGTCCGGGCACCTGCCCGCGGTGGTGGCCACCAGCTCACTCGAACTCGGAATCGACATGGGCGCCGTGGATCTGGTGGTCCAGATCGAGTCACCGCCCAGCGTGGCAAGCGGACTGCAGAGAGTTGGACGAGCCGGACACCAGGTCGGCGCAGTCTCGCGCGGGACGTTCTTTCCCAAGCATCGGGGAGACCTGGTGCAAACGGCGGTCGTCGTCGACCGGATGCGGGCCGGCCAGATCGAAGCCTTGAGCGTGTTGCGCAACCCGCTGGATGTCCTGGCCCAGCAGATCGTCGCCATGGTCGCCATGGACGAATGGTCGGTCGACGAGATGTTCACCCTCGTGCGGCGCAGCGCTTCCTACGCCACCCTTCCGCGGCCACTGTTCGAGGCCACGCTGGACATGCTCGCCGGGCGGTACCCCGGTGAGGACTTCGCCGATCTGCGGCCCAGGGTCATCTGGGACCGGGTCGCCGGCACCCTCACCGCCCGACCCGGCGCCCAGCTGCTCGCTGTGACCTCTGGCGGCACGATTCCGGACCGTGGTCTCTATGCCGTGATGCTCGCCACCGGTGACGGCCCGGGCCGTCGCGTCGGCGAACTCGATGAAGAAATGGTCTACGAGTCACGGGTCGGTGATGTCTTCACCCTGGGAACCAGCTCGTGGCGGATCGAGGACATCACCCGCGACCAGGTCTTGGTCACTCCCGCCGTCGGTCAGATCGGGCGGCTGCCCTTCTGGAAGGGTGACGCCATCGGTCGCCCTGCCGAGCTGGGTCAGGCGGTCGGCGCGTTCGTGCGCGACATCTGCGGGATGGCGCCGAAGGCTGCGACGCAGGCGCTCTCCCGCCTCGGGCTGGACGCATGCGCGACCGGAAATCTGCTGAGCTACCTCACCGAGCAGGGCGAGGAAACTGGACAGGTCCCTGATGACCGGACACTGCTGGTAGAACGGTTTCGAGATGAGATCGGCGATTGGCGAGTCGTCGTGCACAGCCCCTACGGCACCCCGGTGCACGCGCCCTGGGCACTGTGCCTGGCGGCCAGAATGCGTGAACGCTACGGGGCCGACGTGCAGGCGATGGCAGCCGACGACGGGATAGTGCTGCGGCTACCAGATCTGGTGGACGAGGGCGACGACGAGGGTCGCACTTCCACATTCGATGCTGACCTGGTCGAGATGCTGACCCTCGATCCAGATGAGATACACGACATGGTGACCGCTGAAATCGGCGGCTCTGCGCTGTTCGCAGCCCGCTTTCGTGAGTGCGCGGGGCGGGCATTGCTGCTTCCCCGACGTTCCCCCGGACGTCGCCAACCGTTATGGCAGCAGCGGCAACGTTCGGCTCAGCTGCTGGAGGTGGCTTCCCGCTACCCCACCTTCCCGGTGGTGCTGGAAACGGTGCGCGAGTGTGTGCAGGACGTCTACGACGTCGACGCCCTGCAGTCGCTGATGAAGGACATCGCCACCCGCCGGGTATCAGTAGCCTCGATCCGGACCCAGCGGGCCTCGCCGTTCGCCCGCTCTCTGCTGATGGGCTACATCGCACAGTTCTTGTATGAGGGTGACTCGCCGTTGGCCGAGCGCCGGGCGGCGGCACTGTCGCTGGACCCAGCTCTGCTGGCCGAGTTGTTGGGCAGGGGCGAGGGCGCCCAGCTACGCGACTTGCTCGACCCCGATGTCGTCGTCGCCGCCGAGCAACAACTGCAACGGCTCAGTGAGGACCGGGCCTGCCGCAACGCCACGGACGTCGTTGACCTGCTGCGCACCCTGGGGCCGCTGAGCATGGCCGAGATCACGGCCCGGGTGCAACCCGGGTTGCGCGACCAGGTCACGGCGTGGCGGACCGACCTCCACGACCGGCGACAGATCATCTGCGTCCGGGTAGCCGGCGACGAACGTTGGGCGGCAGCCCAGGACGCAGCCCGGCTGCGCGATGCCCTCGGTGTGGCGCTGCCCGTCGGGGTGCCGTCGGTCTTCCTCGAGCCTACGCCCGACCCGCTGGGCGATCTCGTCATTCGCTATGTCCGCACCCATACCCCCTTCGTGATCAGCGACCTGGCGACTCGTCTAGGAGTGGGCACCGCGATCGTGGCTGGGGCAGTGCAACCTCTGGTGGACTCCGGTCGGATCGTGCGAGGGGCCTTGCGCCCCGGCGGGGAGGGCAGCGAAGTCGACGACCTCTGCGACGCCGACGTGCTGCGGATGTTACGTCGTCGATCCCTGGCCGCGCTTCGCCAGGAGGTCGAGCCGGTGACCCAGGACACCTACGCCCGGTTCTTGGTGCAGTGGCAGTCGGTCGGGGCCTTGCATGGCGTCGAGGGTGTTCATCGCGCGGTTGAGCAGCTGGCCGGCGCGCCGGTGCCGGCCAGCGCCCTCGAGGCGCTGATCCTGCCCGCACGGGTGCCGGGCTATACCCCGGCCCTGCTCGATGAGCTCATGAGCGCGGGTGAGGTGCTCTGGCAGGGCAACGGCACGTTGGCCGGGGATGACGGTTGGCTCTCGCTGCACCTTGCGGACACATCCCATCTCACACTGGCGCTTCGCAGCGGCCCGGGGCGTGCACCCGAGGCTTCACCGGGCTCCGCTGAACTCGCGCCGGATAAGGCCGCCCGGGTGCTCGATGTGTTGAGCTCTGGAGGCGCGTACTTCTTCCGCCCCCTGTCGGAGTCACTACCTTCTGAAGCTGCGCTCGATGACTCAACGCTGTTGGGTGTCTTATGGGATCTGGCCTGGCGGGGCTTCGTCACCTCCGACACGCTCGCCCCGATACGGGCGATGCTGGCCGGGGGTAAGAGTGCGCACAAGTCACGGCGCACTCCCCCGCGCTCCGCCGTCGCGTCGGGCCGAGGTCGACCCGGCGCCACCCTCGGCGGGTTGTCGACACGTTCCCAGCTCCCGTCCCGCCCACGGATGCCTAGCCGCTCGGGTCCGGCGACGGGTTCGGGGCGTTGGTCCCTGCTGCCGCCGGTCGAGACTGACCCGACGATTCGATCGCTGGCCACCGCCGAGCAGCTGCTCGATCGCTACGGGGTGGTGACGCGAGGCAGCGTGGTCGCCGAAGGTACCGTTGGAGGGTACGCCGGTGTCTACCGCGTTCTGGCGGGAGCCGAAGAGGCTGGGCGGGTGCGGCGCGGCTATTTCGTGGAACACCTCGGGGCGGCACAGTTCGGCACCAGTGGTGCGGTCGACCGGATGCGGGCTCTGTCCGAGCCGGTCCCGACCGCTGAGACGGCGCAAGGACATCAGCCCGTCCGCGAGCCGCACGCAGCCCGCACGTCAGCGGGGACCGGGGACGGCCGCGTCGCTGTGGTCCTCGCTGCCACCGACCCGGCCAACCCCTACGGCGCCTCCGTTGCGTGGCCCACCCAGACACCCGCCGCCGGATCAGTTGGCCCGCCGGAGCCCGGTGACAGGCTTGCGGTCAGTGAGACTGCTGAGCACTCTGCGGGCGCACAGCACCGGCCGGGGCGCAAGGCGGGGGCCCTGGTGGCTCTCCTCGACGGTCGACTGGCGCTGTATCTCGAGCGCGGCGGCCGCACAGCCTTGACCTTCTGCACTGCCGCCGAGGACTGTGCCCGTGTCGCCGAGGCCTTGGCCCAGGTGGTCAGGGGACGTGGGGTGGGCTCGCTGACCGTGCAGAAGATCGACGGCGAGGCAGCCCTGTCGAGCGACCACCCGTTGGCCAAGGCTCTCGTCGATGCCGGCTTCCACACCGCTCCGCATGGCTTGCGGCTGCGACGTTAAACCCGATGCCTGAAGGAGACGCCGTCTGGCGAACAGCACGACGGCTACATACGGCCTTGGCCGGCGATCGGATCATGCGCAGTGACCTGCGGGTGCCCTCGCTGGCCACCGTGGATCTCTCGGGGCGGCGGACGATTGAAGTGGTACCCCGTGGGAAGCACATCCTGCACCGGATCGAAGGCGACCTGACGTTGCACTCACATCTGCGGATGGAGGGTCGGTGGCGAACTTTTCGGACCGCATCTCGCTCCGGCAGCGCCGACCAGAGCCGACACACCGTTCGCGCCGTCCTGCATACCGAGACCTGGACCGCCGTGGGCGACAGCTTGGGGATGTTGGACCTCGTACGCACGGCTGAGGAAAACCGACTCGTGGGTCATCTCGGGCCCGACCTGCTCGACCCTGGCTTCGACCAGGCTCAAGCAGTGGCCAACGTTGGCCAGGCCCCTGCACGTACCATCACCGAGGCACTGTTGGATCAACGCAACCTGGCCGGTATCGGCACTATCTTCGCCAGCGAGCCCCTGTTCCTTCATCAGATCAACCCATGGTCGACGGTGAGCAGGGTTGGACCGAGCGAGGTGGCAGCGGTGGTCGACACAGCTCGGTCATTGTTGATCAGCAGTTGCCGATTAGGTCGCACCACCATCACCGGGCGCAGCGACCAGCTCGATGACGCGTGGGTGCATGGACGGGTGGGTTTGGCCTGCAAACGGTGCAGCCAGCCGATCCGCTTGGCGTCTATCGGGGTACCGCCACAAGAGCGGGTGATGTTCTACTGCGCGCGTTGCCAACACGGACTAGCCCCGACCGACAATGGCGATCCACAGCAGCCGCTGGGGCATGGTCGCAAGCGACAACAGTGATGATGCATATCTCCACCGTGCCTGGGCAACGATATGCAGTCGGAGCGGGGGTTATCGCAACTCGCGGACTTCTTAGCCTTGCCCAGGCTTGAGGGTTCAGGCTGCGGAGTGGATCGCCTTCTCTGCGCCCGCGGCGCGGACAATCTGGGGCTTGGTCAGGGCATCTCGATGAATAGGCTGAGCAAGCCCAGTGGCCAGCACGGCGCCAAGTTGATGCTCGGAAGCCTCGGCCAAACTGACCCGATCCGAGACGTTGCTCAGCATCTGGGCCATGGGTAGGTCAAGCGCCTTGCAGATCGAGGCCAGCAACTCTGAGGAAGCTTCCTTCTCACCCCGCTCCACCTCGGACAGGTAGCCCAGGGAGACCGCAGCGATCGCGGACACTTCACGCAGCGTTCGGCCTTGGTCTTGGCGCTGCTCGCGCAGCACGTCACCGAGTTCGCGTCGTAGCAAAACCATGGGCTGTTCCTCCTCTACGCCTTTCTATGGGTGCACTCACAACGTCTTCGTCGCGGCTGCCGTCTATAGATGTGTACAGGACTACCGTACCCCGCCCTCCTGATCGTTTGAAGGCGGACTCTCTGAACAAAGAGTATCGAACAACAATGCGATAGCTCGGGCAGTGGCTTGGGTGCGGATGTCCATCCGGGTTCCGGTCAGGTGCAACGCCGAAGCAGCGGTCACTTCTTCCCGACCCGGTCGATACATGCTGACCGCGAGGTGAACGGTGCCCACCGGGTGACCTTCACTGGGTGTCGGGCCGGCCACGCCGGTGGTCGACACTGTGACCACGGCTCCCACGCGGCGTCGCATCCCACGGGCCATCTCCATCGCGCACTCGGACGACACAGTCCCGTGCCGCCTGAGGGTTTCGTCCGAGACGTCGAGCAGGGCCTTCTTGAGCGCCGGGTCGTAGGCAACGACGCCGCCGAGCACGACCCGGCTGGCGCCGGGCACGGCGATCAGATCGGCGATGACCAATCCGCCGGTCAGCGACTCAGCGACCGCCAGGGTCCAGCCGTTGTCGGTGCAGGCGCCGATAACCGCCCCTGCGAGAGAGGGGTCCTGCCGCTTGTGGTGACCGGGCGCCGGATCAGGGAGCGCCACTCGTGCCGCGCCATACTCGAGATGCCTGGACGACGTAGTCGGCGCCGGTGACCACGGTGACGACGAGCGCGAGGTACATCACCAGCAAGCCGACCGTGTCGAGCAACCCGGTCAACGGCAAGATCAGCAGCACCAACCCGGCAGACTGCAGCACGGTCTTCATCTTGCCGCCGCGGCTGGCGGGGATCACGCCACGGCGGATCACCACGAACCGCAACACGGTTACCCCCACCTCACGCACCATGATCACGATGGTGACCCACCAGGCCAGCTCATCGACGATCGACAGACAGATCAGAGCGGCCCCGATCAGCGCCTTGTCGGCGATGGGGTCGGCGATCTTGCCGAAATCGGTGACCAACCCCTGGCGTCTGGCGAGGTCGCCGTCCAACCAGTCGGTTGCAATTGCGACCACAAAGATCGCTGCTGCCCAGAGGCGCATCACCGTGTCGCCACCGTCGTCGGCCAAAAAGACGACCACGAACAACGGGACCAACACCATCCGCAGGAGGGTCAGGGCATTGGGCATGTTCCAGGGGCTGGCGACAGCCGTGCGCTCCGTTGCTGAGTTCATCGAGTCACCACCTTAGCCATCAAGTCGACGCCTGTGCTCGCCGTCACTCGGGCCGACACGATATCGCCCACACCAGCATCAACGACATCCACCAAGGTGGTGGTGCCATCGACATCGGGACCCTGTTGCTCCGCGCGACCCACGACGTCGGACGTCTCGGGGTCTATCTCCTCAATCAGCACGTTGACCAGCTGACCCACGCGTTCGGCGGCACGCTGAGCAGTCAGCTCCTCCACGAGACTCTGAACCTGCTCAACACGCTGGGAGATGGTGTGCGCGTCGTGCTTACCGACATACCCTTCGGCCTCGGTCCCATCCTCGTCGGAGTACCCGAACACCCCGGTCACGTCCAACCGCGCTGAGCCCAGGAAGTCAAGCAGCTCACGAACATCGCCCTCGCTCTCACCGGGGAACCCGACGATGACATTGGTGCGCACACCGGCGTCAGGAAGCCTGGCGCGGACGTCGTCCAGCAGAGTGAGGAACGAACGCCGGTCGCCAAACCGTCGCATCGAGCGCAGCAGCGGGCCGGAGGCATGCTGAAAGGAGATGTCGAAGTACGGCACTACCTTGGGGGTCTGCGCCATCGCATCCAGCAGGCTTGGTCGGATCTCGGCTGGTTGCAGGTATGAGGTCCGCACCCACTCGATGCCCGGCACATCCGCCAACTCCGGGAGCAACTGCTCCAGCAGGCGCAGATCGCCCAGGTCCTTCCCGTACGACGTGGTGTTTTCGCTGACGAGGAAAAGCTCCTTGACGCCTTGCTGAGCCAACCATCGGGCTTCAGCGACGATCTCATGGGGGCGCCGAGAGACGAACGAGCCGCGAAACATGGGAATCGCGCAGAACGCACAGCGTCGGTCGCAGCCGGAGGCAATCTTCAGCGGAGCCCAGGGTCCGTTGCCCAACCGGGCCCGGATGACGGGGGGCCCCGAGGCCGGCGCGACGTCGGACAAGGGTGCCTGAGCGTGCCCAGGCAACGCCACGGTCTCGGCCCGACGTTCGGTCGGTGCTATCGGGAGCAGGGCGCGCCGATCCCGCGGGGTGTGAGAAGCCACCTCGTTGCCATCCAGGATCGACTGGAGATGGCCGGACATGTCGGCATAGGAGTCGAAACCCAGGACAGCATCGGCCTCAGGCAGCTGCGCAGCGAGATCCTGGCCGTACCGTTCGGCCAAACAACCGACGGCTACCACTTTCTGGGTGCGGCCATGGTCTTTGAGGTCATTGGCTTCCAGCAAGGCATCGATCGAGTCTTTCTTGGCTTGCTCGACGAAGCCACAGGTGTTCACGACAGCAACGTCGGCCTGCGCAGCATCGTCGACCAAGTCCCAACCCTGCGAACGCAACCGGCCGGCTAGCTCCTCAGAGTCGACCTCGTTGCGCGTGCACCCCAGCGTGACAAGGGCAACGCTACGGGGGGTGGTCATCGGGACAGCGTACGTCGCCGTCACAACGCGCAGCGACCTGTGGACGCGGCGGACCTGATCGCCGGAGCGGCGAGGAGGCGCGAGCGGACCAGCGGGCCGGTCACTGAGCACGGGTGCTAGCGGCGGAACTTGATCAGCGTGAGCCCTAGCAGTCGAGCGATGACCAACGCGACGTAGTTCATCCCGGTCAACATCTGCAACATGACGATGGAGCGAGCGAACTGAGATCCATCAGCCGATGTGGGCGCGACATCGGACAGGCCCGTGCCGGTCAACGTCGTGGTGGAGAGAAACAGCAGCTCGAACCAGGACAGCGGCCGGATATCACCACTGACCACGAACGACTCCGGGTAGACGAGCTGGACTGCTCCGTAGGTGTAGGCGTAGGCCCACACCAGGACAGTGAAGGTGGCACCGGTGGCGAGCAACTCATCTCGGCTCACCCAGGCGTCGGCGAACATGTACCTCAACAGGGAGATCGCGGTGTAGAAGTAAAAGATGGCGTGCGCGACATTGGACGTGAACTCGATCCACCAGACTTCGTTCCAGACCGCCTGAGCGATAGTCAGCACAAATACTGGGGCGCCGAGCGAGTAGGCGATGATCCGGGTCGAGGGCGTCCGGTTGACCGCCAGCACCGCGATACCCAGCACGAAGAGCCCGAAAACTGAGATCACTGTCCGGCCGGCCCCACCGTCATCAGTGAACGGAAAGACCAAGATGCCGAGGAGCTGAACTACCAGCAGCACCCCGGAGGGATACTCCTTGATCGCGTCCCAATACCGCTCCAGCCGGGTCCGACCGGCTGCGCCCGCATAGGTGAACATGGGTTGACGATAGTCACTGACGCTCAGTCAGCGACCAGGCATCCTCATCCGAGCTCTCCTCGACCTCGTCGTCGCGGTCGGCGACCGGGTCCGTGCTGTAACCGTCCTCGGGCCTCTGATCTGCCGCAGGCTCCGGCTCCTGGCCTTGCAGCGCAGCCAAGGTGGCGTCCAGGTCATCCGGCTTGACCATGACCTCCCGGGCCTTACTGCCCTCGGAGGGGCCGACGATGCCGCGTGACTCCATCAGGTCCATCAGGCGCCCGGCCTTGGCGAACCCGACACGCAGCTTGCGCTGCAGCATCGAGGTCGAGCCGAACTGGGTGGTGATGACCTGCTCAGCGGCCTGCAACAACAGGTCCAGGTCGTCCCCGATGTCCTCGTCGACCTTCTTCCTGGCTGGGGCTGCCGTGACGTCTTCGCGGTAGACGGGCTTGAGCTGGCCGGTGACGTGCGCGACCACGTCGACTATCTCGGACTCGGTGACCCAGGCCCCTTGCACCCGCATCGTCTTGCTGGCCCCCATCGGCAAGAACAGCGCATCACCTTGCCCGATCAGCTTCTCTGCGCCGGGCTGGTCCAGCACGACCCGGGAGTCGGTGACGGAACTCGTCGCGAACGCCATTCGGGAGGGCACGTTCGCTTTGATGAGCCCGGTGACGACATCGACGCTGGGTCGCTGGGTCGCCAACACCAGGTGGATCCCAGCGGCGCGCGCGAGCTGGGTGATCCGGACGACCGACTCCTCCACGTCGCGCGGGGCGACCATCATCAGGTCGGCCAGCTCATCGACCACGACCAGCAGGTAGGGATAGGGCATCAGCACCCGTTGCGAGCCGGCTGGGGGTGAGATAGTCCCGGAGCGCACCGCCTTGTTGAAGTCGTCAACGTGCTTGAACCCGAACGCGGACAGGTCGTCATACCGCTGGTCCATCTCTTTGACAACCCAGGCGAGGGCTTCGGCGGCCTTCTTAGGGTTAGTGATGATCGGGGTGATCAGGTGCGGGATGCCCTCGTACGCGGTCAGCTCAACCCGCTTCGGATCGACCAGGATCATCCGGACCTCGTCCGGTGTTGCGCGCATCAAAACCGAGGTAATCATCGAGTTGATGAAGCTTGACTTGCCCGAGCCGGTGGCACCGGCCACCAGGAGGTGGGGCATCTTGGCCAGGTTGGCAATCACATACCCGCCCTCGACGTCCTTACCCACACCCATCACCATCGGGTGGGAGTTGTTGCGGGCTGCTCCGCTGCGTAGAACATCGCCGAGACTGACGTTCTCGCGGTCGGTGTTCGGGATTTCGACGCCAACCGCTTTCTTGCCAGGGATCGGGGACAGTATTCGGACGTCAGCGGAAGCAACACTGTAGGCGATGTTCCTGCTCAGGGCAGTAATCCGCTCAACCTTGACGCCTGGGCCCAGCTCAACCTCATACCGGGTGACGGTCGGGCCGCGCATGAAGCCGGTGACCTGCGCATCGACGCCAAAGTCTTCGAGTACCCCGGTCAGCGCCTCCACCACCTGATCGTTGGCTTGGGAGCGCGTCTTGTGCGGGCTGCCGGGCTTGAGGACGGTGTTCTCAGGCAGCGTGTAGGTCACGTCGCCGGCCAACATCAACTGCTCGACACGTTGCGGCAGCGGTGTGTTGGGCGGCGCCTCGAGCGTGTCCGTGGGCACCTTCGATGTGCTTGCGCTGGGGATCGGCTCGGTGTTGTCGACGTCGGAGACCACGGGACCGGTCTTGCCCGTGGTCGGCTTGGTCATCTTGGCTGTCTCAGCAGCGCTGCTGTGGTCGGCGTCGGCTCCGCGCATTGCCCCGGCCCGCAACGAGCGCCGTTTGCTCTTCTCGACCTCGGCCGCCTGGTCGAAGGCCTCGTCTCCATGAGCCGGGTCCGTGGTGCTCGATGTGCGGCGTCGCGCAGTGCGCTTCGCGGCGCTTCGCTTCGTGACGGCAGGCTCTTCGTCAAAGCGACTGGAGTTGAAGAGTTGCTCCTCGGCCTCTGCCAGCCGTTGCGGTATCCGGTGAATCGGCGTCGCGGTGATGACCAGTGCCCCGAAAACCGCCAGCAGCGACAGCAGCACCGAGGTCCCGACCACCGTGACGCCCGCAGTGATGGGCGCCGCCACCATGAATCCGAGCACCCCACCGGCGGCGCGGAGCGCTGGTTGCCCCAAGGCGTAGTCCGGCGACCCTGAGGCCACGTGCACCAATCCGCAGACAGCAAACGTCAGGCAGATCGTGCCGACGACGCGTCTGCGATGGGCTGCGTGCTCTTGGGGGGCGCGGAGCATACGCAGGCCGAAGAGAAGCAGGACCAATGGCAGGACGAGCGCAACAAGACCGAACGTGCCGCCGACGACGGCGTGGATGGCGTCGCCTACCGCACCGGACAATCCCCACCACTCTCGCAGCGCCACGAGGAACGCCAACGAGATCAGAACCAGACCTAAGCCGTCGCGACGATGCTCAGTCTCCAGGTCGGGTTCACTGCCGGAAACACTGCGTGCTGTTCCACCGGCCACGTTGGCCATCCCCATCCATACACTCTTGGTTGCTCGCCAGGGCCATGGACCAGCCGGGTGCTGCGGCTTGGGCTGATGAGGTTGGCGAGTTTTGGGCGACTGCCGCGTGTTGGTGCTGCCCGTTCCACGGCGGCCTCGACTGTCAGTCCCGCCGCTCTTGGCCCGGGAGGATGCCGATTTCGTCGCAGTACTAGCCACCTTCGCACCGTACGCGAGATTCAGCCTCGCATCACGCGTTACACGCGGGGTACTCGCCTGGGCAGGATGAGAAGGCTGCTGCTCTCCTCAACGGGGCTGAACACACACCGGCACGAGCCGAACTCGGTGCTGCCGACGTGTCAATGCACTGGCTCGTCGACCGACAGACTCACGGGGAGAGCCGCGCCCACACCGCATCGTGATCCGAGCCTGGGATCCGGACCTGTCCGGCGTCGACGACTTCGGTGCCGCGAACGAGCACGTGGTCGAGCTGGACGAAGGCCGGTATGAGGCTCTCCATTGGCCAGGTGCGCACCCAGCCAGGGGCTGTCCGCAGGCGGCTGTCCGTCAGGTTTTGAGTGAGTCTGCGAAAGGCTGGGTGCCCGGAGGAGGCGTTGAAGTCCCCCGCCATGACCACTCGCGCCGACTCTGGCTGGGCCTGCTCCCACTCGCGCAGGGCGGCCAGATCGTCTGACCACTGGGGGAGGGTAGGTGGGACTGGGTGGGCACCGAACAGCAGCCACCGCTCGGCCTGCTGGCTCTCGCGCTGCACCTGCACGGCCACTTGGTCGAAGAACAGGTCCGGAACATCAGACAGCGCTTGGTGAGGCTGAGCGGTGAACACCATGGTCCCGCTGGCATCTGGCCGCGCGGCCCCGCTCCGGTGCGGCAGAGACTCGGGTATGCCGCTTGCTTCGACCTGCAGCAGCGCCTGCGGCGTGATCTCCAGCAACACCAAGGCGTCGACCTCGAGCGCGCGCACCTGATGATCCAGCACGCGGATGTCACCGTTGCCGTAGAACAGGTTGCTGGCCAACACCACCATGTCGCTCTCGGTGGCCGGCTCGAGATCCGGTTGCACCCACCACGGCCACGCCAGGGCCACCATCGCCGCCAGCAGGGCAGCGGTGGCGAGCGTGAGGATCCAATGACGGAAGATGGCTGTCAGAGCTAGGAGCAGCACCAGACTGGCGCCGACCAGCGGCAGACCGCATTGCAAGGCAACCACGAGCACCCCGCCGTCGACCCATCGCAGCGCCAGCAGGCAGGCGGCCGCGAGAAGCCAGACAACCCCAACCACCCGACGCATGGCTCACACCGTAGTGCGCCTTCTGGTGGACAGTCCTTGCCTCCGGTGCGCTGTTGTATGGGTGCTGCGCTGCTGCAACGGTTCACACGATCTGCAGGCGCGCAGCCGCTCTACGCGCCTCGCGCTGGAGAACTCCCTGACAACTCCTCATCTTGCGTATCACTAAAAGCAAGGCAGAATGTTGCTATGTCACAGCGCGTCACGCTCCTGGGGGACCTCGTCGGCTCACGACGGTCAGAAGATCGTCAAAGTCTTCATGACGATCTGTCCCGAGCCTTAGCCACGGTGTCGGCAGAACACGGCGGAGGCGGGCTGGCCATCACGGCGGGCGATGAGTTCCAGGGCACCTATGGCCGTCTTGGCGAGGCGCTCGGTGCAGCCTTCGCTGTTCGGATGCTCCTCGAGCCGCGCATCGGAGTTCGGTTTGGCATCGGCCGCGGCACAGTGATGGTGCTCGACTCCGCGGCGGGCACCCAGGACGGACCGGGATGGTGGGCCGCCCGCTCCGCGATTGAGCATATCGAGGCGACGGCGGGGCACACGGGCTGCGGCGCCCTACGCACGGCATACGAGGCGACCACCGGCGATCCGCTGCAGCCAGCGGTCAACGCGGCGCTGTTATGTCAGGACCTGGTGCTTGACTCATTCGATGAACGAACCTGGACCATCCTGCGCGGGACGCATCACGGCATGACGCAGCAACAGATCGCCGACAGGATCGGGGTCAGTCGTCAGGCCGTGCAGCAGCGTCGGGCCAGTAGCGGCATCCCGATGGTGCTCGAGGCATCAGCACAGCTAGCGAGGTTGTTGTGAGCGTGCTCGCGCTGGCCTTGCTCAGCATCGGTGTAGCCGACCTTGTCCGACTCCGGTCCTGGGGGGACCGTCCGCGCTCTGCCGTCGTGTCGTCCTTAGCCGGCCTGGTCACGCTCGTGCTGCTCGCCATCGTTGCCGATCTCACCAGCGGATCCGACGTTGTGCTTCTTCTCGTGGCGGCCGGTACGTCGGTTGGCTGGGTGCTGACCTCGCAGAGTGAGCGACATCTGCCAGCGGCGTTGCCGCTGTCGATCGCAGCGGCGGGGTTCTCAGTGTTACTCCTCGGCTCGGGTGGTGCCTCGGTGGCGGGCGGTGATCTTGCCAGGTGGCTGCAGTGGACGGGATTGCCGGCTACCGATGCCCCAGCGAGCCCAAACACGGTGCTGCTGGTGGCTGGGCTCCTGCTCGTTCAAGTGGCGACAGCCAACACGGTGGTCCGACTGATTCTCACTCAAACGGGTGCATTGGGGCCGGTGGGTGAGCCACAGGCCTCGGATCGGCTCCGCGGTGGGCGCATCCTCGGCCCGATGGAACGGTTGGTCATCCTGGGCTTGGGATTGGCCGGTGAGGTGACCGCAGCCAGCCTGGTGATCGCGGCCAAGGGCCTGATCCGTTGGCCGGAGCTGCGCCAGAGCGACCTCAAGGACCCCGACACCATCGGTGTCGATGAGGTCACCGAGTATTTTCTGGTCGGCAGCATGGTCAGCTGGACCTTTGCCCTGTTGGGCTTGGCCGCCGCCAGGCTGTTATAGCGGCAGCGCAGGACAGCTGGTCCGCCGGGCGGCCGGCACCCGGCTCAGGACTCGATGACGATCGGGATGATCATCGGCCGACGGCGTAGCTTGCCGCCGACAAAGGAGCCAACGGTTCGCCGGATGACCTGCTGCAGCTGCCGAGTGTCATTGACCCCGTTCTGACGAGCCTTCTCCAATGCCTCGTTCAGCTGCGGCACCACCTTGGCGAAAGTCTGCTCATCCTCGGCGAAGCCACGTGTCTGGATCTCGGGCCCGGCGGCGATCTTGCCGGTCGAGGAGTCGCGCACCACGATGATCGTCACAAAACCCTCGTCACGCAGGATCCGTCGGTCCTTCAGCAGCGTCTCCGTTGTGCCGCCGACGGATGACCCATCGACATAGACATAGCCGCAGTCCACCGCCCCGACGATCCGGGCGATCCCGTTGACCAGGTCGACCACCACGCCGTCCTCCGCCAGCACCACGCGCTCGGGCTTGACTCCAGTAGCGATCGCAAGATCCGCGTTGGCCTGGAGGTGGCGCCACTCCCCGTGCACTGGCATCACGTTCTTGGGACGAACAATGTTGTAGCAGTACAACAGCTCCCCCGCGCTGGCGTGCCCAGAGACGTGCACCATTGCGTTGCCCTTATGCACCACGGTGGCGCCGAGCCGGGTGAGGCCGTTGATGACCCGGTAGACCGCGTTTTCGTTGCCTGGAATCAGCGAGGAAGCCAGCAGCACCGTGTCATCCACGCCGACCTCGATCTTGTGGTCCCGGTTGGCCATCCGAGACAGGGCCGCCATCGGCTCGCCTTGTGACCCAGTGCAGACCAGGACTTGCTCGTCCTCGGGCAGCTGAGCCAGCTTGCCCAGGTCGACCAGGACGCCGTCTGGCACGTTCAGGTAGCCCAGCTCGGCCGCGATGCCCATATTGCGCAGCATCGACCGGCCTACCATGGCGACCTTGCGGCCGGAGTCGTGTGCGGCGTCGAGCACTTGCTGGACCCGGTGGATGTGTGAGGAGAAGCAGGCCACGATGATTCGGCGCCGAGCCTGCGCAAAGACGCGGTCGATAGCAGGTGCGATGTTGCGCTCAGCAGTGGTGAACCCTGGCATCTCCGCGTTCGTGGAGTCGACCAAGAACAGGTCGACCCCCTCCTCGCCGAGGCGGGCGAAGGCCCGCAGATCGGTGATCCGACCATCCAAGGGCACTTGGTCCATCTTGAAGTCGCCGGTATGTAGCACCGTTCCGCCGGGGGTACGGATACAGACCGCAAGGGCGTCCGGGATCGAGTGGTTCACGGCCACGAACTCACACCCGAACGGGCCGAGCTGTTCCAGGTCGCCCTCCTTCACCCCCAGGGTGTACGGCTTGATCCGGTGCTCCTTCAGCTTGGCCTCGATCAGCGCCAGGGTCAGCGTGGAGCCGAGCAAGGGGATGTCCGGCTTCATCCGCAGCAGGTAGGGCACGGCCCCGATGTGGTCCTCGTGGCCGTGTGTGAGCACGATTGCGACCACGTCGTGCATCCGGTTCTGGATATAGGAGAAGTCCGGCAAGATCAGGTCCACACCGGGGTGGTCATCCTCCGGGAACAGCACCCCGCAGTCCACGACCAGCAGCTTGCCGGCGTATTCGAAGACCGTCATATTGCGACCGATCTCACCAAGGCCACCCAAGGCCACGATCCGTACTCCGCCCTTGGCGAGCTTCGCAGGTGCAGACAGTTCGGGGTGCGGGTGGCTCATGGGCTGCACCCTAGCCGCGCCGCCCGCCTGGCACCTACAACACGCCCCGCGCATCACCGGCCGAGCCGGTTCAGCCGGCGCGCCTACGATGGCAGCCATGCACGCATACCTCGATCTGCTGCAGCGCGTCCGGAGCGATGGCGCCGCGAAGTCCGATCGCACGGGGACCGGCACCCTGTCGGTGTTCGGCCACCAGATGCGTTTTGACCTGAACGACGGGTTCCCGGTGCTGACCACCAAGAAGCTGCATCTGCGCTCGATCATCGGCGAGCTGCTGTGGTTCTTGCGCGGTGACACCAATACTGCCTGGCTGCACGAGAGAAGCATCAGTATCTGGGACGAGTGGGCCGACGCGGACGGCAATCTGGGCCCGATCTACGGTCACCAATGGCGCTCCTGGCCGACCCCCGACGGCGGGGCAGTCGACCAGCTGGCTCAGGTCATCGAGGCGCTGCAGACCACCCCGGACTCCCGCCGACACATCGTCTCGGCGTGGAACGTCGCCGACGTGCCGCAGATGGCGCTCCCCCCGTGTCACACGATGTTCCAGTTCTACGTGGCCCCGGCGGCAGATGGCGACCTCGACCAGCGCGGACAGCTGTCCTGTCAACTCTACCAACGCAGCGCCGACGTCTTCCTCGGCGTGCCGTTCAACATCGCCTCCTACGCACTGCTGACGCACATGGTCGCCCAGGTGACCGACCTGCGCGTCGGTGACTTCGTGCATACTCTCGGTGACGCCCATCTTTACCGCAACCACCTGGAGCAAGCCGACGAGCAGCTCACTCGGAGACCGGGGCCGCTGCCGAGGCTGTGGCTCAACCCCGACATCACGGCGATTGATGAGTTCGAGCTGCCTGATGTCGAGGTGCGGGGCTACACGGCGGCCCGCTCGATCAAAGCTCCCATCGCGGTATGAGCGCGGCTCGGTTCAGCGTCGTCCCTTCGGTCTATCTGTTCTTCGTGCGCGAGGATCCGGCCTCCGGGGAGGCACAGGTGCTGTTGCAACTGCGACGCGGCACGCCGTTCATGGACGGCTGGTGGGCGTGCGGAGCGGCCGGACACGTTGAGCGCGGCGAGTCGGCGGGCGCGGCGGCGATCCGTGAGGCACGCGAGGAGTTGGGAGTCGAGGTCGAGCCGGCCGACCTGGAGCCTGTGGCCACGGTGCACCGCACCTGCGCGCTCGATGACCCGATCGAAGAGCGCATCGACCTCTTCTTCGTGGTGCGTCGGTGGCACGGCGAGCCCAGCATTGCCGAGCCGGACAAGGCAGAGCAGCTGCGCTGGCGACCGCTGGCTGACCCGTGCAACGACATGGTCCCGCATGAGGCGCAGGCCTTGATGGTGTTGCGCTCCGGCGCAGATCCGGCGGTGATCGACCGCGGGTTCGGGCAGACATTGACCTTGGTGGCAGCGGTCGGTAGCAACGGGGTGATCGGCGACGGCGCGGGTATGCCATGGCATCTGCCCGAGGACCTGCGGCATTTCAAGCAACTCACTACCGGGGGAACGATGCTGATGGGGCGACGCACCTTCGAGTCCATCGGCGGGGTCTTGCCTGGTCGGCGCTCGGTCGTGGTGACCCGCGATCCCGCCTGGAGCATCGAGGGGGTTGTCGTGGCCCATTCGCTGGCTGAAGCGCTGCTGATCGCCGGGGACACCGAGGTGTTCGTTGTCGGCGGGGGCGACATCTACGCCCAGACGATCGATCTCGCCACCCGGCTAGAAATCACCGAGGTCGACCAGGCCCCGAGCGCCTCCGTGACGTTCCCTCCGATCGACACGCAGCGCTGGCGCGAGGTATCGCGCGAGCCGCACGAGGGATTCGACTTCGTGTCCTGGCGTCGACGGTGACCGCCGCTGCTGACGAGCGGGCGAGATGGCAGATCTGCGCGGCGCTCGCCGCCCCTGGAGTGCTGCTAGGCCTCACCGGCATGACCCACCCGCACCGACTCAGCCCCCAGACCGCCGAGCACTGGTTCTGGATGCACCTGGCCGGTGTGTTTGTCTTCCCACTGGTAGGGCTCGCGCTGGCCTGGTTCGTCCGGGGCCGCCGAGACCTGCTCGCACTTGGAGTCATCGGCACAGCGTTCGTCTACGCCACCCTCTACACCGCGCTCGACGTCGTCAGCGGAATCGGCAACGGCTACGTGACCTGGCAGCTTGGCGATGACGCTGAGCCCAGGCCCCGTGCCGTGAGCCTGGCCTTTCGGATCGGCACCATGATGGGCGACGTCGGGGCGTGGGCGCTCCTCGCCGCCGCCGTTCTCGTCGTCATCGACGTGTTCCGCCGCCACGGCGCACGTCTGGGCACTGTCGTGCCGGCCGCGCTCCTGGTGGCCGGGTCATGGTTCTTGCGTTCCGAGCACATCTTCTGGTTCTGGGGCTCGATGAGCTGTTTGGCGATCGGTGTGGGCACCGGTTGGCTCGCCGCCGTCGTCGCCGACCGTGACGGCACCGCTAGCCGCCGGTGAGGTCAGCCGGCGAAAGCCCGAGACTGGCCACCGTCCGCTTGGCTTCGCCTCTGAAATCGCGATCCAGCACCGTGGACACGATGACGATCATCGAGTCCATCAGCGGCGTGGGTACACCGAGGTGCTTGCCGAGGTCGCTGTAGAACACCAGGCCATAGCCCACGTCCTCGGTGAAGTAGCGGTAGTTCAACTGCGGCTGCGCCTTAATGCCCTGAAACCCTGGCGCAGTGCTGTACCCCGTGTCGTAGGTCTCCACCGTGAAGTAGCCCTGCAACATGCTGAGCTCCGGGTCGGACAGAACCGTGACGCCCATCGCCTTGCCGAGCGCGATCCGCTCCTCGTCGACCCCCTTGATGAGTCGGCCCACAGCCGGCGTCACTCCGTCTTCGTAGAAGTTGAAGTCACCGGGGGCATCGATGCGCGCAGCGTTCAGCAGTGTGATCGATGGGTGAATGACGGGGTTCGCGTTCTGTAGGGAGGTTTGCCAGATGCTGCTGGCGGACTCGATCCCGGGATAGACCTCGTGCAGGATCTGCTGCACCCGATCCGTCTGCTCGGGGTCCGTGGCCGCGACCCACAGTCCACCGACGAGCTTGAGATAGACGTGGATCGTTGCCGGCCCCAACAACCGAACCGCATACGGGAGGGTGCTGGTCTCGGCCACCACCACGCCAGAGTTGCGCCCGATGATGTTCTGGAACACCATCGCCCCACCTCCTGACGTTGGGCAGACAACCACGATCTGGCCCGCGCTCAGATGCGTCTTGGCGTCGCGCGCCAGTGGCTCGGTGCTGTAGGCGGGGCCAACGACGAACACGAGGTCCGCATCGCAGATCGCGCGACCAGCATCGTGTCCGGCGTAGCCGATCTCGACCTCACCCTCCAGGTCGCCGGTGCTGCTGAGTCCACCACGCTCGGCGATCTCGCCCACCGCTCCCGGGTAGTCGGGATTGGAGTAGATTGCGACCTCATGTCCGGCCGCCGCCCAGTCGAACGCAACCCCGCAGCCACCGTTGCCTGCTCCGAGCACAGCTACCTTCATGATCTCAAGTCCTTTCGACAATCAACGACACGCGATCGTAGATGGAACGCTACCCGGGAATGGGTCCCGACGACACACGGTCACCGGAGGAGACTATGAAGGCTACCTCGCACACCGGGGTGCATCTGGCCCCGACGACGGACCGCAGTCGTTCTCTTGCGGACCTGGCAGACCGGCTCGGCGAACGAGTCGGTTTGCCAGGAGTGCTGGCCGATCTCAATCGCACCGCCATCGCCGCTGAACCCCCTGGCTCTGCGGCGAGATGGGGCTTCACCTGGAACGACCAGGACAACGACTCCGACGTGTGGTGGCCGCAGGGCATCACCACCAGCGCCGACGCGACGGGTCTGGAACACGTCGCGGGGCGCTCCGTGCTGTCGGCCAGCTGGTATTGCAAGGGTGGGGCTACCGACCGTCAGGGCAGCCGGATCACCGTGGTGGATCTGGAGACGCTGCGCTATCGGCATGTGCTGGTCGTGCAGGCGGTGACGTCGTGGTGGGGTCGCACCCGGTTAAAGCCGCTGCACATTCACGCGGGCGGTCTGGTCTGGGCGGGTGACCACTTCTATCTCGCAGGCACCCGGCGCGGTCTGTTCGTCTGTCGCGCTGATGACATCATCAAACTGGAGCCCAGCGACCACACGTTCGACTATCGGTATGTGTTGCCGGTGCGTTTCGCCTACCAGGCCGGCACCGAGATGGGACACGAGGCATTGCGCTACTCCTTCCTCTCGCTCAACCGGGGCGCCACACCGCCGGAGTTGGTCGCCGGAGAGTATGGCCGGGACACGATGACCACCCGCGTCGCCCGCTACGCACTCGACCCGCAGTCACTGCTCCTCGACGGTGATGACGACGGACGATCCCACCCGGTCTTCCTGGACGATCGCGGGGTGGGCCACATGCAGGGGGCTACGGTCGTCGACGGCCGCTTCTACGTCACCGCGAGTCGCGGGAAGCGTCAGGGCGGCCATGTGTATGTCGGTCAGCCCGGTGACCTCACCCGACACGAGGGTGTTCTTCCACCGGGGCCTGAGGACATCACGTACTGGCCTTCGCGGGACCAGCTCTGGTCGCTGTCCGAATACCCTCAGCGTCGTTTCGTCTTCGCCATGGACCGCTCTCAGTTCGACTAGTCCGCAGGACTCTTCAGCTCCGGCGCACAGGCTAGGCGTCGTAGTCCACCCTCACTTCGTCAGTGACGGGGTGGGCTTGGCAGGCCAGCACGATCCCGGCCGCAAGCTCCTCGGGCTCCAGCGCCCAGTTGTGATCCATTCGGACCTCTCCCCCTACCACTCTCGCCCGGCAGGTGCCGCAAATCCCGCCGGTGCAGCTGTACGGCGCATCGGGCCGCTCGCGCAGGGTCGCAGCCAGGATTGTCTCGGCTCGCGACGGCATCGGGACAAGCGTCGTGCGGCCATCGAGCGTCACCGTGACCACTGCCTCGGGCGCGTCACGGTCGAGTATCGTGGATGGGTCCTCGGCGCGTCCACCGGTCGGCACCACCGGCACCCCCAGGTCAGCGGCTGCGGCGCTGGCGTCCTCGACGTGAAAGATCTCGTGGTGCACGTGAGCTGGGTCGGCGTCGGCGCCCGCCAACACCTCCTGCACCCCGGTGACCATCGGCTGCGGCCCGCAGATGTACCACTCGTCGACCTCGCCGATGGGGACGAGGTGCTCAATGAAGGCTCTCATCCGCTCCTGGTCGATACGCCCGGCGAACAGCTCAACGTCCGGTCGTTCCTGGGACAGAATGTTGTATACGGCGAAGCGCGCCGGGTGCTCGTTCTTCAGCCCCATGAGATCTTCGAGGAACATGATCGAATCGGTTCGTTTGTTCCCGAAAAACAGGGTGACCTGCGCGTTCGGCTCCTCGTCCACGATGGTGCTGATCACCGACAGCACCGGGGTGATCCCCGACCCGGCCGCTACCGCAACGTGATGCCGGGCAGCCGGCGCGGCATCGACCGGCGATGAGTCGTCGAAGACCGGGGACGCGAACGTTCCCATCGGTGTCATCACCTCGATCTCTTGACCTGTGGCAGCGCGGTCGTTGAGCCAGTTCGACATCGCCCCTCCAGGCACTCGGGCACTGGCTACTCGCAGCTGGCCACTCTCGGCATACTCCCCACGTGAGGAGCAGATCGAATAGGAGCGGCGGACATCGTCCCCGTCGATCTCGGCCCGCAGGGTCAGATGCTGCCCGGGCAGAAAGGCGAACTCCTCGCGCAAAGGTGGCGGCACGGCCAGGGTCACCGCGACCGCTTGATCGGTGAGGTGCTCGATGCGGCTGATCCGTAGTGGATGAAACCTGGCGCGCCGCCGGGGCGGCGAGCTGACCAGCAGGTTCATAAGGCTTTGAACTCCTCGAACGGCTCTGAGCAGGATCGACACCTGCGCAACGCCTTGCACGCTGTCCCGCCAAACCGGGACAGCTCCTCAGTGTCACTCGACCCGCACTGTGGGCAGCTCACTCGCCGCACCGAGACACCCATGACCACTGGGCGTTGTTCCGACGGATCGACCGCTGGACCGGGTGGTGCTATCCCAAACCGGTGCAGCGACTCCCTTCCCTGGTCACTGATCCAATCGGTCGTCCATGCGGGCGAGAGCTGCGTGCGGACCTGGGCATCGAAGCCGTAACGCCCGGCAACCGAACGGATGGCGTCGGTGATCGCACCCATCGCCGGACAGCCGCTGTATGTCGGGGTGATGGTGACGACCAGCCGGTTCTCCTCGTGGTCGATACCGCGCACGATCCCGAGGTCATCGACCGTGATGACCGGAATCTCGGGATCTGGGATGTTGCGAATCTCCCGCTCGACCGCGGTGAGCCGGTGGGTCATTGCGATCACCACGTCGCCCCGGGCACGCTGCGATGGATGTGCTGCATCTGGGCCAGCAGATAGCCCATGGCCTCGGAGTGGATACCGTTCCGTCCTCCGCGCGCCCGCCACCGTGAGGGCTCGGGCAGTGTGAGCCCAGCCTGATCGAGCACCGGGTGAACGTCGGCGAGAACACGATCCCGTAATGTCGAAGGAAGCACACCTACGCCGCTCTCGGCCGCCTGCTGACTAGCCGGGTCATCGCTGGTCAGCTCCTCGACATACGGGTCGACCCAGACCAGGGCCGCAACCATCCGGCGGTGCGACTCCGCCGTCCCATCGCCCAGCCGGACCACCCACTGCGAGGCGTGATCACGGTGATAGTTCACCTCTTTGGTCGCTTTCGCGGCGACACCCGCCAGGACCGAGTCACGAGAACCGGTCAACTCGTCATACAGCGCGTGCTGGTAGGCCGAAAACCACAGCAGGCGCGTCATCTCGTGGGCGAAGTCGCCCCGCGGCTGCTCAACCAGGTGCACATTGCGAAACTCTCGCTCATCGCGAAGGAAGGCCAGGTCGTCCTCGCCACGGCCTGCGCCCTCGAGCTCGCCGGCGTGTGTCAACAACGCCCGGGCCTGACCCAGCAGGTCCAAGCCGATGTTGCCCAGCGCAACGTCCTCTTCGAGCTGTGGCGCGCGAGTAAGCCACTCCCCCAGCCGTTGGGCATAGATCAGCGCGTCGTCAGCCAATCCAAGCAGATATGCCGTCGGAGGCGCGTGTTCGTCGCTCGAGTCCTTCCTGACCGCCGTGCCACCACCGGGGACGGGCTCCGCCTCGCTCATAGGTATTCCACGTCGTCGGGCACCTCGTAGAACGTCGGGTGCCGATAGATCTTGTCTGCCGCCGGTTCGAAGAAGGCATCCTTCTCGGCCGGGCTACTGGCTGTGATGTCGACGGAGCGAACCACCCACAGTGAGACGCCTTCGCTGCGCCGGGTGAAGAGGTCGCGGGCGTTGCGCAGCGCCATCGCGGCATCGGGAGCGTGCACCGACCCCGCGTGCACATGAGACAACCCTCGCTTGGCCCGCACAAATACCTCGAACAGCGGCCAGCTTGCTCGGCTGGCACTCGGTCCGGCAGCGCCTTCGGTGGAGGGCGGATGGGAGGATTCGCTGAGGCTCACGCCGGCACCGCGTCCTGCTCGTCCCGGTCGGCTTGCTTGGCGGCGTAGGCGGTCGCCGCCTCACGGACCCACGACCCGTCGGTGTGGGCGTCGACCCGCTGCGCGAGTCGCTGTGCGTTGCACGGACCATCTCCGCCGAGGACGGCCCAGAAGTGCTCCCAGTCGATCGGTCCGATCTCCCAGTGGCCGGTCTCCTCGTTGAACCTCAGGTCGTCGTCGGGCAGTCGCAAACCCAGCTTGTGCGCCTGCGGCACCGTCATGTCGATGAAACGTTGCCGCAGCTCATCATTGCTGAAGCGCTTGATCCCCCACGCCATCGACTGTTGCGTATGCCCGGCAGCCGGCTCGCCGAAACCTCCGTCGGCGGTGTCCGGCGGGCCGAACATCATCAGAGCGGGCCACCACCACCGATCGGCGGCATCTTGTGCCATGGCCTGCTGCTCCGGCGTCCCCCTGGACAGCGTCCAGAGAAGCTCGAAGCCTTGACGTTGATGGAACGACTCCTCCTTGCACACTCGGATCATGGCCCGGGCATACGGGCCGTAGGAGCATCGGCACAGCGGCACTTGGTTCATGATTGCGGCACCGTCGACCAACCAGCCGATCGCGCCCACATCGGCCCAGGTCAGTGTGGGGTAGTTGAAGATCGAGGAGTAACGCTGCTTGCCCGCGTGCAACAGATCAAGCAACTCGGCGCGGTCCACGCCGAGGGTCTCGGCTGCGGCGTACAGGTAGAGGCCATGCCCGGCTTCATCTTGCACCTTGGCCATCAGGATCGCCTTGCGCCGCAGGCTGGGGGCACGCGGGATCCAGTTGGCCTCGGGCTGCATACCGATGATCTCGGAGTGGGCGTGCTGCGCGATCTGACGGATCAGTGTCTTGCGGTAGGCATCCGGCATCGCGTCCCGTGGCTCCACGCGCTGACCCTTGTCGATGATCCCCTCGAAGTAGTCCGCGACCGCCTCGGCATAGCCGTATTCGGGCGCTTCCGCCGCGTTCAGAGGCTCGTCGCAGCGGTCGTCCCAGCGTTCGTTCATCACTCCAGTATGCAGCAGACACGGAACAACGTGTTACACATGTTTGCATCAATAGCAATTTTCTGTAATGAGTCAGCCTGGCGAGATGCAGTCAGTGCGCCTCGCCCGCTGTGTCCACGCTGGGCGCCTCGCCGCCGTGTTCGAGCGCCGCGGTGTCCGTCGACCGCGGCGCACCGGTTCAGCACCACGAATGGGAGACTGCAGTGGTGAGCGACACCCCGGCCCCCCCTGCCGCACATCCTCCGCTAGCCGATGCCAGTGTGCGTACCGGACGCCCCAACGACACCCCAGCCATCGGCGCGGTGCAGGCGGAGACATTCGCGGCCGCATACGCGCAGATCTTGCCGTCGCAAGCCCTGGATCAGTTCCACCCCGACGCGTTCGCCCGCGCCTGGCGTGCGGCGCTGGCTTCCCCGCCGAGCACTGCCCACCGAGTGTTGGTCGCCTGCGCTGGGGACCAGGTGGTTGGCTTTGTCGCGATCGGCCCGAACAGCGACAATGACAGCGCCGCGCCCGGATCGGCCGGTGAAGTGTCCGTGCTGTGCGTCCACCCTGCAGCACGGCGCGCCGGGCACGGCTCCCGGCTTTTGAATGCCAGCGCGGACACGTTGACAGCCGCTGGTTTCGAAGCGATGTCCGGGTGGGTCCTGGCTGACGACGACAGCACTCGCGCTTTCGCCACCGCCGCCGGCTTGAGCCCCGACGGGGCATGGCGCGAACGAGTCGTAGGCCCCGACGGCGAGACTGTGCGCGAAGTTCGGCTCGTGGCCCACCTCGGTTCCTGAAGTGAGCCACGCCCGCAGCGGGGGTTCCGGGCTGGCGCCGCTCAGCCCATCCACCCGGCAAGGTCTGAGTTCGGGCATGGCCACCGGCGCATACGGCATCGGCTGCGGCGCCTTGGGAGTGGCCGCCGGGCTCAGCGTCACCCGGATGATGGTGACCTCGAGTCAACGGCGGTGGCGACCGCGCAGACCTCAGCGCCGGAGGTCGAGCGCGCTTTCTGGACGACCGGGGTGGCGGTCTTCATCCCGTGGAACGTGATGACCGCGACTGGGGCGCTGATCGGCGACGCGATCGTGACACAGGTGACCCTGGACGAGGCCGGGCGAATCACGGCGACGCGCGCGCTGCTGGGATCGCGGTGGCCACTGTTCCCCTGCTAGCTCGGGCACCCTTCTTGGTTGTCTTGGTGCTGGCAGCTGCCACCACAGCGGCCGTCCGGGCCTGGATCGGCTGAATCAGTGGCTTCCCACCGCGGCAGAATCATCGGCATCGACGTGGCGCGAGCGCTGGCGTTGCTTGGCATGGTGGTAGCCCACATGATCGACCAGACCTCCGGGGAAGGCCTGGACGTCGAGCCGTGGTTCCAGGTCGTGGCAGGGCGCTCCTCGGCCCTTTTCGCTGTGCTGGCGGGAGTGTCGATTGCGCTGACGACCGGCGCCTCCACGTCTGGTGCGGCATCCGGCGCAGACATCACGCTCGCACCTGGAGCCCGTCGCAGCCTGGCCATCCGAGCGGCCCTGCTGTGCGCTCTCGGCTTGCTGCTCGGCTTACCGGATGTGGGCGTCGCGGTGATCTTGCTCTACTACGGGGCCTTGTTCCTGTGCGCGATACCTGTGTTGCGCTGGAGCGCTCGCTCGCTGGTCATCCTGGCGATCTTCTGGGGGGTGGCAGCTCCCGTGGTCAGCACGCTGGTCCGACCGCTCCTGCCGCGGCCGGACCTGATCGTGCCCGAGCCCTCCTCGCTCCTCGATCCGCTCGGTTTGTTGCTGGAGCTGTCGGTCACTGGCTACTACCCGGTGCTGACCTGGGCGACCTACCTGTTCGCCGGCATGGCGTTGGGCCGGTTCAACCTGCGTTCAGAAGCGGTCGCTCGGCGAATGGTGCTCGTGGGAGTGTGGCTGGCCGCCTCGGCGCTGGGAATATCGGCGCTCGTGAGTCGCAGCGCAGGAGTGCGGTCGGCTTTAGTCGGTACGTACGACATCTCTGGCCGGGTGAACTCCTGGGCGCAGCTATCCCACGAGATCACCCGCGGCTTCTTCGGAACCACACCAACAGGCTCCTGGTGGTGGCTCGGGATCTGGGCTCCGCACAGCGGCAGCATCGTCGACGTGGCGCACACCACTGGATGCGCCGTCACTGTGCTGGGGTGCGTGCTGGTCATCACTGGGCGACTCAGCCGGCAAGGCCGTCGCCTGGTACACATCATCTTCGGTGCCGGCACGATGACCTTGACGTTGTATGCCGTCCATATCGTGCTGTTGGGGGCGCCACCAGCACTGGTCTGGGCCCAGACGATCGGGTTTCACGTCGTGGTACTCGGCGCGTTGGGCGCGCTCTTTGTCGCCGCGAACGCACGCGGACCGTTGGAGTTGGCGCTCAGCCGGTTGCAGCAGCCGGTGACGCACACAGCCGACAGCGTGCGATCGCCGTGAGGCGCTACTCCAGCGGCCCCGTTGCACTACTCAACGTCACTGCCGCCGCAGACGACGGCTGGTTTTGTCGCTACTTTGCACTCATCCGCAGCGAATCTTCAAGGAGAGCCTGATGAGAGCATTCAACCGACGGACGAGCACAACAGGTGCCCTGGTGGCAGCCGCAACGGTGGTCGGCACCGCTGCGATTTCGGTGCCGGCACACGCCGATCCGCAGGGGTATATCGAGGTCGAAACCGGCGTCGGATACTTCTACGGGACCTTCGATCAGGATCCCAACTATGTCCTCATCGTCGGCGGGAGCGCCCAGGAGTTCTGCGAGGACGCCCCGGACGACCCCTTCGGAAACGCTGAGCCAGGCACGGCTACCGCACGGATCTTCGAGCGCAACGGCGTGACGAAGATCAAGGTCAACTCTTCGAACCAGCCCCTCTACCTCTACGAGTACCCGACGGATGGCCCGGAGTTCATTGCGGCGTTCTGTGACATCTACTTCGACGATGACCCAGCGACTACTGTGCCCGAGCCGGTGGCTCATGGGAGCGGCAACCTCAAGGTCCGCACCACTGTCTTTTCCGAGTCCGCGGTCGATGTCTTCAACTCCGTCAACGGCACGCTTGAGGCCGCTGATGGCACGGACTACAAGGTGCGTGCGGCGGCCGACGTTTTTGTGCAAGACGGGATGCCCGTTGGCGAGCCATCCGACTTCGTCAGTTTCTCGCTGAAGGAAATCAGACGTTAAAGCTGCGCGCGGGCCCTGCTCGCCGGACATCGCAGCTCCTCCACCCCTAGGGAGGCGTGAGAGTGAGTGTCTCTCAGCCGACACGCCACACGAGTCACACGAGTGCTCGTTGGGCGACGTTTTGGGGTACCTTGGGTGAACAGAAGGTAAACGGGAGGTGGATTTCATGGATGCCGCACGAGCGCGACGTCGCTATTCGCAGAGTAAGCCACTCATGACGTGGGTGCCCGTGCGCGACACGCATGGCCGCGTCCGGATGGAGATGCGCTGGCATGTGCCGGACAAGACCGGCAACGTTCGAGACCCCAAGTCGGTGCAGGCAGCCGCTTAGTCGGTGCATGCTCGGGCCACATCACAGTGGCGCGCATCTGGCCGGACACACCAGTGAGGGCGGACCTATGGCAGGTCCGCCCTCACTGGTGTCATCGCCGCATACAGCGTGTCGAGTCAGTTGTCCTGGGACCCGGAAGCCTGGCTCGGAGCCGAGTCGTCACTGCCGCCACCAGCGGACCCACCGCCACGGCCTCGACCGCCACGACGCCGACGGTTACGACGGGGACGATCACTGCCACCCTCGCCTGCACCGCTGTCATCACTGCTGTGGTCGCTACCGGCAGTCTCGGTGCTGGCTTCGCCGGCCGTGTCCTGGTAACCGGCGTCATCAGCACTGGGCTGAGCCGACGACAGATCAACCGCCGACACCACGGTCGCGGCCGGAGCAGCCGCGGCTGCCTGACCAGAGCCTGCTTCTTCGGCAACTACGGCACCCAGTGAAAGCTTGCCGCGCGGGTCGATGCCGTTGAGCTCGACCTGCACCTTCTGGCCGACACTCACCACGTCCTCGACCGCGTCGATGCGCTTGCCACCCACGAGCTTGCGGATCTCTGAGATGTGCAGCAGCCCGTCTTTGCCAGGTGTCAGCGAGATGAACGCTCCAAAGGTCGTGGTTTTGACCACGGTGCCCATGAAGCGCTCGCCGATCTCCGGCATCGTCGGGTTGGCAATCGCGTTGACCGCGTTGCGTGCTGCTTCTGCCGACGGGCCATCGGTGGCGCCGATGTAGACAGTGCCGTCGTCCTCGATGGCGATGTCCGCGCCGGTGTCTTCCTGGATCTGCTTGATCATCTTGCCCTTTGGCCCGATGACCTCGCCGATCTTGTCGACCGGCACCTTCACACTGATGACGCGCGGTGCAAACGGGCTCATCTCGTCCGGAGCGTCGATGGCCTCAAGCATGACGTCCAGGATGTGCAAGCGTGCGTCACGAGCCTGGGTCAACGCGCCACCGAGCACCGAGGCGGGGATGCCGTCGAGCTTGGTGTCGAGCTGAATGGCGGTGACGAACTCCTTGGTTCCAGCGACCTTGAAGTCCATGTCACCGAACGCGTCCTCGGCGCCGAGGATGTCGGTCAGCGCCGCATACTCGGTCTTGCCGTCGACCTCAGCCGAGACCAGACCCATCGCGATTCCGGCGACCGGGGCGCGCAGTGGAACCCCGGCGTTCCACAGCGACATGGTCGAGGCGCAGACCGAGCCCATCGAGGTGGACCCGTTGGAGCTCAGCGCTTCGGAGACCTGACGGATCGCATACGGGAACTCCTCGCGCGTCGGCAACACCGGCATGAGGGCCCGCTCGGCGAGCGCTCCGTGACCGATCTCGCGACGCTTCGGGGAGCCGACGCGACCGGTCTCACCGGTGCTGTACGGCGGGAAGTTGTAGTTGTGCATGTACCGCTTACGGGACACTGGTGACAGTGTGTCGAGCATCTGCTCCATGCGCAGCATGTTCAGCGTGGTGACACCCATGATCTGGGTCTCTCCCCGCTCGAAGATGGCCGAGCCGTGGGTGCGCGGGATGACCTCGACCTCCGCGGACAGCGCCCGGATGTCGGCCAGGCCGCGACCGTCGATGCGAACCTTGTCGCGCAGGATGCGCTGACGGATCAGCTTCTTCTGAACGGCGCGGTACGCGGCAGACAGTTCCTTGTCACGACCAGCGAACGCGCCTTCCGTCTCGCCCGAACCGGCGTCCGACGCTCCGGACAGCGACGCCATCATCGATTTCTTGATCTCATCGATCCTGGTCTCGCGCTCGGCCTTGCCGGCGATCTGCAGGGCACTGGTGAGGTCTTCGGAGACCTGCGCCTCGACAGCTTCCATTGCGTCATCCTGGTAGTCCAGGAAGCGCGGGAACTCTTGAGTCTCCTTGGCTGCGCCGGTGGCGAGCTCGGCTTGAGCCGCACACAAGGCGGCGATGAACTTCTTGGATGCCTCAAGGCCCTGAGCGACGACCTCCTCGGTCGGGGCCTGCTTGCCGTGGGTGTTCACCAAGTCCCAGGTGGCTTCGGTGCTTTCGGCCTCGACCATCATGATCGCGACGTCATCGTTGCCGTCGTCATCGGTACCGACGACGCGGCCGGCGACGACCATGTCGAAGGTGGAGCGCTCCGCGTCGCTGAAGTTCGGGAACGCAACCCACTGCCCGTCGATCAGGGAGAGCCGAGTCGCACCGATAGGACCGCTGAACGGCAGACCAGAGATCTGGGTCGATGCGGAGGCTGCGTTGATGGCGACCACGTCGTACTGATGGTCGGGGTTCAACGACAGCACGGTGATGACGACCTGGACCTCGTTGCGCAGGCCGGAGACGAACGTGGGGCGCAGCGGCCGGTCGATCAACCGGCAGGTGAGGATCGCATCCGTACTGGGGCGACCTTCACGGCGAAAGAAGCTGCCGGGGATCTTGCCTGCGGCATACATGCGCTCCTCGACGTCAACCGTGAGCGGGAAGAAGTCGAAGTGGTCTTTGGGGTATTTGCCGGCCGTCGTGGTCGACAACATCATGGTGTCGTCGTCGAGATATGCCGTGACGGAACCGGCGGCTTGTGCGGCCAGGCGTCCGGTCTCGAAGCGGACGGTGCGAGTGCCGAATGCGCCATTGTCGATGACTGCTTCGGCGGATGTGATCTCTGGACCCTCCATCGGGTCCTCCTTTTCTGTCGTTCTCAGCGCGGGGCATCGTCGTTGTGCCCGGCTGTTCTCACGTGCCGACTCCCGGCTGTCTGAGCCAGGAGGCGGCATACGCGAAGGAGCGACCCACGACATGATGTCGCGGGTCGCTCCTCAGCGAAGTTCAGCGGCGTAGGCCGAGTCGCTTGATCAGCGAACGGTAACGCTCGATGTCGGTGTCGGCGAGATAGCGCAGGAGGCGCTTACGCTTACCGACCAGCAGCAGCAGACCGCGGCGGCTGTGGTGGTCGTGCTTGTGCTCGCGGGAGTGCTCAGTGAGATCGCGGATGCGCTGGGTCAACAAGGCGACCTGCACTTCGGGAGAGCCGGTGTCGCCCTCGGACGTCCCGTACTCGTCCATGATGTGCTTCTTCACTGCAGTATCCAGCCCCATGGGCAACTCCTTCTGACTCGTTGCGCGGCGCGCCTGGGCAGATCCACCAGGGCACTCTGAAGTCCGCGGCCGTCGAACGGCGCCCTCAATCTATCAGCGCCACCCCCACCCCCCTAATTTCGCCCCACCGAGCCACCTGTTGTCACATCTCGTGTCCAATTCGAGGCTTGAGGACGAAACGGACGCTGAGGGTACGGGATAGTGGATGTCATGAGTGAACAAGCGACGAATTTGCAGACGTTCGACGAGAACTGGCAGACCGGGCTGTGCGTAGCCGCCCACCCCGATGATCTTGAGTATGGCTTGGCCGCTGCGGTGGCCCGCTGGACGGGGCAGGGCAAGACGATCAGCTACCTTCTGGCGACCAGCGGCGAAGCCGGGATCGACTCGCTTCCGCCCGTCGAGGCCGGGCCACTTCGCGAGCAGGAGGAGCGCGACGGCGCGGCGGAAGTCGGCGTCGAGGTCGTTGACTTCCTCGGTATGCCGGACGGCTCACTCATGTATGGCCTCGAGCTACGCAAGGGCATCGCCGCCGCGATCCGCCGAGCGAGACCTGATGTGGTTTTCGCGTTGACCCACCGGGAGCAGTTCGCCGGGGGCGGACTCAACCAGGCGGACCACCGCCACGTCGGACTGGCTACCCTGGACGCGTGCGCCGACGCCGGCAACCGATGGCTCTTTCCTGAGCTGACGGAAGGCGGCCTCGACCCGTGGTCCGGCGTGAAGCAACTGTGCTTCGCCAACTCCTCACAGCCCACCCATATCGTCGATGTCAGCGAGACCTTCGAGCAGGGCGTCGCGTCCTTGGAGGCACACCGCGAGTATCTCGATGCCCTGGGCTCCGACTACCCCGCCCCACGCGATCTCTTACAGATGATCCTGGGCTCTGCAGAACGCGAAGACTTGGGCGACTACACCCTGGGCATGGAAGTCATCCGCCGCTGAGCTACTCCGCCTGACCCCGGCCCTTCGCCGGCTCATAGGGCCTTCGGCTGTGCCATGCCGATCCCTGACCAGGCAGTGCCCAGGTGCTCTTATGTGCGGCGTTGACAGTTGGCGCACCAGAAGAGATTTCGCCCAGCTACAACGCACGTCCTGATCACCGAGCCACAACGCACGCATTGCTGCCCCTGGCGCTTGTAGGCGTAGTACCGCCTCCGCCCAGGCCTCAGATCAACTCCGTGCGCCTGCTGATCGAGCACTGTGGCCACCTGCGACTCAAAGGTCAGGATGCGCCCCGTCGCGACACCGAGTGGCATGAGGGCAACCAAGTCATCCCACATAGCCTCCCAGGTGCGCTTCTTGATCCGGGCGCCCGCGAACTTCGGCCCCACCTGATGCCGGAACAACACCTCGCTGCGGTAGACGTTTCCGATGCCCGCCAGCACCTTCTGGTCCATGAGCAGCTCAGCGATCGTACGTTGGGACCGGTGGATCATCGCCCACGCTCGCTCCGGATCGGCCTCGTCGGGTCGCAACGGATCGGGCCCTTGGCGGGCGATGACCGCCGCCACCTCCTCGGGCGTGATCGTGGCGCAGATGATCGGGCCGCGCAGATCGGCGAGGTGCTGCTGGGTCTCGATCCGCAGCCGCACTTGACCCCGCACCGGTGGTGCCTCGGCGCCCTCCGGGATCGATGACACCAGAAACTTGCCGATCAGCCCCAGATGGACATGCAGGCGACGCTCCCCCGCGAAGTCCACAAACAGGTGCTTGCCCCATGCGTCGGCCTTCTCGACCAACTGCCCATCGAGTAGCGCCGCCCCGTCGGCAAACCGCAGTTGCGGACTGCTCACCATCGGAGTCGTGCCGACGAAGGCTTCACCGAGGTCTCGGGCAAGACGATGAATCGTGTGACCTTCCGGCATACCCAGATGTTCTCAGGTCCATCCCGGTTCCCGACCAGCGGCTGCTAACCGGTGTTGCGCAGCCCGGCGGACACACCGTTGACAGTGATCAACAACGCGCGCTGGAGACCGGCCTCGTCCTCGACGTCTTCGGTGCGCAACCGGCGCAGCAACTCCACCTGCAGGTATGAGATCGGGTCGAGGTACTGATCGCGCACGGCTAGCGAGCGCTGCAGCACCGGCTGGTCATCCAGCACATCCTCCAGCGAGGTCAACCGTCTCAGTTCGGCCAGGGTCAGCTCGAACTCGGCCCGGATCCGATCGAAGATGTGACGCAGCTCCTTCGGCACCAACGTGTCGACGTAGTGCGCGGCAATGACCAGGTCCGTCTTGGCCACCGTCATCTCCACGTTGGAGATCACGGTCGCAAAGAAGGGCCACTCATCCAGCATCTGCCGCAGCGTGTGTTCGTGACCGGCCTCGCGGGCAGCCTTCAGCCCCGACCCGACACCGAACCATCCGGGCACGATCTGGCGGGTCTGGGTCCAGCCGAAGACCCACGGAATAGCCCGCAAACCGTCGAGCCCCTGACCGGTGTCCGGCCGTTTACTGGGCCGTGAACCGATATTGAGGGAGCCCAGTTGATCCACCGGTGTGGCGGCCACGAAGTATGCGGGCAGGTCGTCGTCATCAATCAGCGAGCGGTAACGTGCGTATGCAGCGTCGCTGGCCACATCCATCACGTCGTCCCAGTGCGCGATCAGATCGAGGGCCGAGCGCGGTTGCTGGTGCAAGGCACTGGCGCGCAGCGAGGCGGCCAAGGCCAACTCGAGGTTTTCGTGCGCCAAGGCCGAGAGCGAGTACTTGTCGGAGATGACCTCACCCTGCTCGGTGAACTTGATGTCACCCTCCAATACGCCGAAGGGTTGGGCCAGGATCGCCTCGTAGGTGGGCCCGCCACCTCGACCGACCGAGCCTCCGCGGCCGTGGAACAAGCGCAGCCGCACCCCATGCTCGGCCGCCACGTCGCGCAGGGCCCGCTGAGCCTGGTGAATTCCCCACTGGCTCGACAACACCCCAGCCTGCTTGTTGGAGTCAGAGTAGCCAAGCATGACTTCCTGCACGTCTCCGCGGAGCCGCACCAACTCTCGATACGACTCATCGTGCAGCATCGAATCCACCAGCTCGGCCGCTCCGCGCAATTCATCGATCGTCTCCAGCAGGGGGGCGAAACCGATGGAGGCAAACCGGCCTTGGCCCTCGGCGTCGCCGTGTAGGTCGATCAACCCGGCTTCGCGGGCCATCACGGCAGCCGCCAACACATCGTCGGGACCCTTCGTCATCGAAATGATGTAGGTCTCAATGACGTCGGGGCCGTATGTCGCAAGTGCGTGCCGGATCTCGTCGAAAACAGCCAGCGTCTGTGGACGATCCGCAGCCCGGGTCAACAGCGGACGCCGCGAGGACAGCTCAGCAGTCAAGACCTCCCGGCGCTCCTCCTTGGTCAACTCGGCATACGGCTTGGTCAGCTCCGCAGACTTGTCCAGCAGAACGGCAAGGAACTCGTGGTGCTTCTCGGCGTGCTCGCGAACGTCCAGCGTGGCCAGATGCAGACCACTGCCGGCCAGCGTCTGAATGGTGCGGGCGATCTGCCCACCGGCGACCAGATCACCACCATGGTGGCGCAACGAGTCCGCAACGATCGTCAGGTCGACCACGAGTTCGTCGGCGCAGCTGTAGTCGCGACCCGGCTCGTGCACCGACCCGGCCTTGACCCGTCGCCGGGTGTTCATCAGCTTGGCCTTGATGCAGGTCAGTTTGAGGCGGTAGGGCTCGGCGGCATTGAGCTCTTTGACGCGCGGGTCAAGGCCCGGCAGGTGCGCCAGATCCTGCTCCAACGACGTCAGCAGCTCATCCTGCACCTCCACGATGACGGTCGAGCTGGAAATCTGGGAAGCGAGCACATCGAGCAAGGACAACGCCACAGAGATAGCGTGCTGATGGTGCAGCCGCAGCACAGCCGCGGTCACCTCTGGGGTGACAAATGGGTTGCCGTCGCGGTCGCCGCCGATCCATGAGCCAAAGCGAAGAGGCGTTCTGGTGATGTCCATCGTGACATCGTGTTGCCCGAGCAGATCGGCCAGTTCCCCGAGCAGGTCGGGCATCGTGTCCGTCAACACCTCGTCCAGGTAGTACATCGCGTTGCGCGCCTCGTCCATCGGTGTCGGCCGGTGGGTTCGCAGCTCGTCGGTCTGCCAGATCAGGTCGATGTATTCGGCCAACTGGCGGTCCTGACGTCGCCGCGCCACAGTGTGCGGCTCGGTAGCGACCGCTAGCTGGTCACAGAGGTGTCGAATCTTGGTCAGCACTGAGCGCCTGCTCGCCTCGGTCGGGTGGGCAGTGAAGACCGGGCGCACGTCGAGCTGCCCCACGTACTGGGCCAGCGCCTCAGGCCCCTGAGCCTCGACGATGTCGGCCACGGCCGAGGCCAGCCAACCATCGCCCTCGGATCGGGCACCCAGCGTTCGGACCCGGTGCACCTGCTCGGCCGCGTTCGCCAAGTGGAAGTACGCGGCGAAGGCGCGGACCAGGTCGGTGGCCTCGCTCAGCGGCAGGTCGGCCAGAATATCGCGGACCTGGGCCGCGGCTGCATCGTCCCCAGCCTTGCTCTCTTTGGTCTGCATGCGGACCCGCTCGACCTGATCCAACAGGCTTTGACCGTGGTGCCGAACGAGCGACTGGCCGAGCAGGGTCGACAAGCGGCGCACGTCGGCGCGCAGTTCCGGGCTGATGGGATCATGGGTCACACCGCAAACCTTATCCAGCCCCGTGTTTCCGCGACATTGCCGCAGGTGCCCGGGCGGTTCGGCGGTGTTGAGGCAACGGCTCGCCGCCAGGCTAGGGTGACTGCTGTCGCAGCACCTCCCAGATTTGCCGGGCAGCAGGAGCCGCGACCTCGCCGCCAATTCCGCCCTGGTCAACCACAACAGCCATGGCATACTCCGGCTCGTCGGCCGGGCCGTACGAGGCATACCAGGCGGTGGAGCGAGCATCGAAAGCCTCCGCCGAGCCAGTCTTGCCAGCCACCGGATAGCTGTCCAGGTCGAAGCCGGCGAATGCCTGCGCGCCCGTGCCGTTGGTATTGACCCCGGCCAGACCGTCCTGCACGATCTGCAACGACTCCGGCTCGATGAGCACCCGACCAAGTTGTTCCGGCGCGAAGTCAGTCACATCGCTGCCATCAGGACGTTGAGTCCCTGCCGCGATCTGCGGGCGCCAGAGCGTCCCACCGTTGGCGATCGCGGCATAGGACGTCGCCAACTGCACTGGTGTCACGGCGAGGTCCCCCTGTCCAATCGCGAAGTTCACCGCGTCTCCGGGTCGGTACTGCCACCCGTCCATACAGTTTTCGCTCGCCGACCGTTCCAAGAAGCGGCGACGATCGCGGTCATCGACCTCGGGATAGCCGAGTTCGGCGCGGGCGCAGACCTCGTCCTTGCTCTGCTCCCATTGCCGCCGCGAGGTTTCCCGGCCAGGAACGGAGCCAGCCACTTCGCCGGGCACGTCGATTCCGGTCACCTGGCCGAAGCCGAAGTCCTCGGCCAACAGGACGTAGGGGTCACGCAGATCGGCATCCTGACTCAGGCCGCCGAGGTCCCTCCACGAGTCGTAGGCCCACCGATAGAAGACCGTGTCGCAGGAGACCTCCAGGATCCGCTGCAGATCGATGGAGCCGTAGTCGCGTGACTCGAAGTTGTCGAAGCGCTGCCCCGCGATCTCTACCGACCCCGGACAGGCGTAGTCAGCCTCAGGGTCGATGCCTGACGCCAACGCCGCCGGCAACGACATCGCCTTGAAAGTCGACGCTGGAGGGTAGGTCTGCGCGATCACGCGGTTCACCAACGGCTGGCCTGCATCCGGCTCCAGAAGCGCGGCAAAGTCACCCTGCGAGATTCCCTCGCTCCAGATGGTGGGGTCGTATGTCGGCCAGCTAGCAGCCGCAATCACGGCACCGGTGTCGACCTCGACCACCACAGCGGCGGCACCGAGGGCCGGGTATCCGGCCTTGCGCTGCCTCTGCACGGTCTCGGCCAGCACGCTCTCAGTGCGGATCTGCACCTCGCTATCCAGGTGGGTGCGCAGGTCCAACCCCGGCACGGCGGGCCGGTGCTCGACCTGACCGGTGACCACCCCGCGTGGGTCGACCGTGACGACAGTGCGCTCCGGCTCGCCGCGGAGCACGTCATCGTACGTCGCCTCGAGCCCGGCTCGCCCTATCCGATCCAGTGAGGTCACTACCTCAGGCCCGGTTCCGCCTGGGCCCTGGCCCACGGCCCCGGCGTCCCGCGCGCCGACCTCTTCGGCGGTCGGCCGCCCGAGATACCCCAGCAGATGGGCGGCGTTGACCTTTGGCATCGGATAGGTCCGGACCGGCTGGGCGGCGACAGCCACGCCAGCAAAAGCATCCGGCCGCTCCAGCAAAGCCAGCGCGCTCGCAGGGTCCACGCCCAACGCGATCGGTATGGGCTGGTAGGGCGACCCGTTGAAACATCGGGGCACCGCAGGGGCACCGGCAGTACCGCATACCTGGGTTCTCCCCCACATTTCGTCGACGTTCAGGTCCAGCTCACCGGCGACGGCATCGATCACCGCTCTTCCCTGGTCTTCAGTATTCAATGCCGCTGGGTCCAGCGTGATCATCATGCTGGCTTCATTGCCGACCACCGGAGTCCCGTCACTGGCGAGGATGCGTCCCCGCAAGGCCGGTGTGATGACCTGCCGTGTATTGACTTCGGCTGCCTGGTCGGTGAGTTCGGTACCCTCTAGCACCTGCCATTGCACCAAGCGCGCCAGCAACAGCCCACCCAGCGCAATGACGATGACGATCAGTGCCCAGATCGGCCCGATAGTGACGTTGCGCACGCTGCCGCGACCACCTCGGCTCAACCCCATCGCCGCACCGCCAACCAACGTTCCAACCACACCAACGGTGGCAACAGCAGCGGGGTCAAGAGAACTGTCAGCAACCATGCCCAGCCAACCTGCGTCAGGTCCGCCGCCCCGAACCCTGCCGCCGCGCTCATCAGGCGCATCAGCAATACCATGGCACTAGCCAGCGCCACCACAGCCCACGGTATGAGGGGTAGCAGGCCTTCACCAGGGGATGCCGCGAGATGTCTGCGAACCGCGCCGAGCCCGGCACCGAGGGCTGCGTAGACCAGCGCGGAGGCCCCCAACGGCGACGCCCCGGGTGGCACCAGATCGATGAGCCACCCACCTGTGAGGCCAATCAGCGCCCCGGCCCATGGCCCCTTGGTCAGCGCTGTCACCGCCACGATGACGATCATCAGATCAGGCACTGCGGGTAGGGCCGGGATCGGTAGCGACATGAGCACCGCGGCGAGCAACACCAAAGCTACCCGCAGACCCACGGCAGGAACGAGGTGCATTCAGTTGTCCTCCCGGACCAGCACCACGACAGCATCGATCGTGTCGACATCGACGTGGGGCTGCACCACCGCAGTGCGACCGAGCTGACCGGTGTCCTCGTCGACCTGGCTCACGACGCCGACCGGGATGTCGGCCGTGTAGGGCGTGTCGCCTGGGCTGCCCAGCGTGCTCACCTCGTCCCCCACAAAGATCGGGGAGTCGCCCACCGCAGACAACGTCAACTCGCCGTCACCACGGGTCGGCAGGTTCGGCGCCGGTGCAGCCGATACCGAGCCGAGGGCCCCATCGTCGCCGAACTTCACTGCCACCACAACCGACGGATCACCGAGCAGGGCCACGTCCGCGCTGCTGGTGCTGACCTCGCTCACTCTGCCCACCAACCCCTCTGTGTCCATCACCGTCTGGTCGACGGAGACCCGGTCGTTGCTCCCGACATCGAGCGTCACGATGCGTGCGCCGACTGGCGACGTGAGCGGAGCTACCGCCACAACTCGGGCCCCGAGCGCCCGCCATTTCCCGCTGCCAGTGGGGAGGTCCACATCTCCAGCAGCCACTGCCGCGTCGCGTTCTGCGCTCAACCGTTGCACCTCCACTGCCAAACGATCACGCTCGGCAGCTATCGCCGCAAGGTCATCTTGGCCCCACCCTCTGAGTTGCTCTTGGACGGGACCGAAGACTACTGATGCCGCGGCCCGGGCAGGCGCGGTCCAACTCGGCCGCACAAGATCCACCATGAGGACCAGTACTGTGAGAGCGAGGAGGGTCAGCACGGATTTGCGAGCCAGGCTCATCGCATCACCACGTCGCAGCGGTGACCAGCACCCGCCGCAGTGCAGGGAAGTCATCGATGCAGGCACCCGCTCCACGGATGACTGCCTCGCGTGGACTCGGGGCGACCTTGACCTTCAGGCCGAGGTCGCGTTCGAGTCGTTGGTCGAGCCCGAGCAGTAGTGCTCCCCCACCGGTCAACACAGCCCCCTGATCGAGCAGATCGCCGGACAGTTCCGGTGGGCACAGGTCCAGCACAGCAAGCACCGCCGCGATGATGTCGGCCACGACCGGCTCGATCATCTCCCCGACTGAGGACGACGACACCACCACCGTGCGGGGCAGGCCCGTGGACACGTCGCGCCCGCGCACCCGGGTCGACAACGCCACCTCGGGGGGCGTGGCCGCCGCCACCGTGTGCTTGATCGACTCGGCACTGCGCTCACCCAGCAGCACGTCGTGCTCGGCGCGTACCCCTGCCACGATGGCTTCATCGACCTCACTACCGCCGATCCGCACGCTGCGCGCATTGACCACCCCGCCAAGACTGATGATGGCGATGTCAGTCGTGCCACCGCCGATATCGATAACCATCGAGGCGTTCGCATCATGCACCGGCAGACCGGTGCCCAGGGCGGCGGCCATGGCCTCTTCGAGCACGTACACCTGTCGTGCACCACAGTGGATCGCGGTCTCCTGCAGCGCTCTTCGCTCGACAGCCGTGACGCCGCCCGGGACGGTGAGCACCATCCGCGGGTGAATCATCCGGGAGACACCCACCCGTGACAGAAAGTCGCGCAACATTGCTTCGGTGATGTCCGCGTCGGTGATAACCCCATCGGCCAGCGGGGTGAGCGTGCGCACCGTGGCGGGGGTGCGACCGACCATGCCGTGAGCCCGACTTCCAGCGGCCACCAGCCGCCCGGTGTGGGCGTCGACAGCGACAACGCTCGGCTCGTCGAGCACGATGCCCCGGCCCTGCTGATGGATCAGCGTGGTCGCCGTGCCGAGGTCAATGGCGAGGTCGCGGCCAAGCAGTGACCTTCGGCCCACGATCTTCACCCGCCGATCGTACGCATCCTTGCGGATGAGTCCGGCACGCTCACCGAGCCTTGCCTATACCTGCTGTCGTTGCACGTGCCCGGCTACCGGAACGGTGGCGCGATTCGGTTGTAGCGCCGCGCAGGTGAGCTGGTGCGGCTCGCGAATCACCTCGGTGACCGGCACCGCCAAGGGCCCACTCGGGCTAGTCAGCTGTACCAGCTGGTCGCGCTGGCGGCTCAGCACACCGGTAACGTCAATGGAGCCCCACCGCTGTTCCGGCAACGCCCGGTGCGCTGCGATGACGGCTGCCTGCTCGGCGGGGGTGCGTCCGGTCCACCCCCGCAGGTATGCCGTGTTCGGTCCGGCGGCGAAGTGTTGTTCAAGGACCTCCACGGCCACATCGGGATCGAGCCCTCCGTAGCAGGCGCCGTCCGGCAGCGAGATGACGTTGGCCGCAAACCTGTCCCCGCCGGTATGCGAGCACTCCCAGGTCGCTTTCGGCCAACGCTCGGTCAGGGCAGCGGCTACCGGACGTCCGCGGGTGGCGCAACAGACGTCATGTTTGCCGTGAGTGCAGACAAGCAACAGCTCCGGCTCGGTTGGCCACACCGGCCCCTGCGGTGCTCCATGGTGCCGCTGTGTCGAGGCTGTGAGCGCGTGGGCGGATGCCGCCTGATGCTTCAGCAAGGTGGCGGGGTGGATGAGGTCGTCGGCGCCAACCCACGTTCCCCAGGTGGTGATCGGGCCGCGGGCGGTGCGGGGGTCATCAACGACGCACCAACTGCGGCGAGGCGAGGTCTGCCTGCGCCCGTGGCGACGGATGAGCATGATCCGAGCCCCAGCCGCGGTGGCAATTGCCTCCAACGCAGCGCGAGTTGCCGGGTCGGAGACCAGTGACGTCAGCGCAGCCGGAAGCCACCGCGCGTCCAGCTCCACCAGCAACCAGCGGCGAGCCGGTGGCGCCGTTCCGGCGATCGGGTCTCCCCGTCGCCGAGCCTCATCCGAGCAACGAAAGGGGGTGGTAGCGGTGCTCATCCGCCGTGACGGTCCAGCACAGCAATGCCGTTCTTGACCAAGACTCGGGCGGCAGACCGAGCCACCTCTGCGTCGTCCGCGACGTCTTCGATGCGCACCGGTTGACCGCGCAGCAGAACGTCCAGGGCACGCACGTGCTCAGCCTCGAGCGTCAACCGACCGGCGCGCGAACGGACCTGCACCCGGCCGGCCCCATCGGGCCCGCTGCGCTCCAAGCACAGGTGCTCTCGTAGCCGTAGACTCTCGGAACCGTCTAGCTGTGCCAGCGCGGCCACTGCTGAGATCGGCGAGAGCGACTCTGGTCGCTGGGCTGACCGCGCCTGTGCGGTCATGAACTGGGCAACCTGAGCCGTGTCAGCACGACCGATCGCCTCCAGCAGGGCCTGTCGGACCACCTCGACGTCGTCAGTCAGGTGTTGGGCGTCGCTGACATCCACCCCTAACTGCAACGACTCGCGCAACGGGCGTTGTGCTGACAATCCTCGAGACGCCTGGTCGAGGAGGGCTTGGGCCAGATGGTGCCGTGTCCATCCGTGAACCCCCACCGTCAGGTGGATGCTGATAGCGCCGAGGGCCTTGGCACTGTGGATGAAGCCGCGTGGCAAATAGAGGCAGTCCCCTGGGCTCAGCACGTGCTGGATCGCTGGCGGCTCGTTGGCCGCCTGCTCGACATCGCTCCTGCGGTCTGCCCATGGCTGGTCGCGCAGCGGGGCGGCCAGAACCGGCTCATGGATCGACCACTCCTTGCGCCCATGCACCTGCAACACGAAGACGTCGTGCACGTCGTAGTGGTCGGAGAAGCCTTGGCTTTGCGCAGGAGTGATGTAGGCGTTGACCTGTACCGGATGGCCCAGATCGGCCGTCAGTCGAGAACTCCAGGAGATGATCGGCTCCCAGGTGCGGTGCAGCCCCTGCAGCACAACGGTCGCTCCGTCGGCGAAGAGCGAAAGCACGGCATCATCGTTGACTTGATCTCGGACTCCTGCACCGACGCCACCCCCGATCGTGTATGCCGACTCAGGCAGGGTCGTGCCGTTCTTGGCCACCCGGATGAAAGGGGTTCGCAGCGCGCGAGTGCTCAACAGCTCATCGACCGCTTCGAGGCTGAACAGGTCCCGAAAGTCGTCCGTACCGTGGGTGTCGGCTCGCTCGGCCAGAGTCGACAGCAGCGCTGACCGCGCCCAGTGCTTGGTCGCAAAGGTGTCTGAGTCGCAGGAGATCAAACGAGCGAGGGCTGACAGTTCGTCAGCCCCCGCTCGTTGTTCCGAGTTAATCGCTGTCACTCAGCTGATCCATCCGCACCGCCATCGGCCCCACCGTCGGCGCCGGCGCCACCATCAGCAGGACCGTGCTCCGCACTACCATCCGCCCCACCATCAGCCCCACCATCGGCTCCACCGTCAGCCCCGCCACCTTCGGCGCCACCATCAGCAGGACCGTGCTCCGCACTAATCCGCGCCACCATCGGCTCCACCGTCAGCCCCACCATCGGCTCCACCGTCAGCCCCGCCACCTTCGGCGCCGCCGTCAGCTGGACCGTGTTCGGTGTCGAATGCCTCGTGCACATCTTCCTCAGAGTTCAGGTTCGAGTCTTCGAATTCGCTGGTGCTCATGGTTTCCTCCATCGACGGTTCAACCGGAGCCGAAGTGTCCGGCCACTCCTATATTTCTACACGCCGGCACCGACCTCGCAACCGGGCGGCCCCACATACGAGTGATCATGACCGTCGAGGCAGTCAGGGCAGATCAGGAAACCAGATCTGCCGTTCCCTCAATGCTGACTCGGGAGAGTCCGATCCGTGAACGATGTTCTGCTGCACGGCCAGGCCCCAGTCACGACCGAGATCTCCGCGGATCGTGCCGGGAGCAGCAGCCGTCGGGTCGGTCGCCCCGGCCAGGGACCGGAATCCAGCGATACAGCCTTCACCTGCGATGAGTGCCGCCACCACAGGCCCCGAACTCATGAAGTCGAGCAAGGGCGCATAGAACGGTTTGCCCTCGTGCTCGGCGTAGTGAGAGGCGAGCTGCTCGGGGCGGGCCGCGGCGACTGACAACGCCACCAGGGTGTAGCCCTTCGCTTCGATCCGACGCAGCACCTCCCCCGAGAGCCCCCGGCGATATCCATCGGGCTTGATCAGGACCAAGGAATACTCGACGCCTGGGATGTCTGTGCTCACGGCATGCAGCCTAGTCGTGATCGCGCTAGCGGGGCTCCAGGACCCCGGCGCCCAAGAGGCTGAACAACACCAGCGCCAAGCCGATGCGGTAGATCACGAACGGCGTGAAGGTGTGTGTGGAGATGAAGCGAAGGAACCACGCGATCACCGCGAGTGCAACGATGAAGGCGATGCCGGTTGCCAGCCAGATCGGTCCCCACGCGGGAGTGACCGGATCGTCAGAGATTTTAGCCACCTGAAAGAGGCCTGAGCCGAGCACTGCCGGGATAGCGAGCAGAAACGAATACCGGGCCGCCGCCTCCCGGGTGTACCCCATGAACAGACCCGCTGCGATGGTGCCCCCGCTGCGCGAAACACCAGGGATCAGCGCCATGGCTTGAGCAAACCCATAGATGATGCCGTCTCTCCACGTCAGGTCGCGCATGGTGAGCTCGGTGCGCCCAAAGCGATCGGCGGCATACAGGACCAGCGCGAAGACGAGCAACATCGTTGCGGTCAGCCAGAGGTTGCGCAGATCGGTCTCGATCCAGTCCTGGAAGGTGAAGCCGAGCACGCCGATCGGGATCGACCCGACGATGACAAGCCACCCCATCCGCACGTCCGGATCGCTTTGCGGAATCTTGCCGACCAACGCTCGAAACCAGCGGCCGATGATCCGAGTGATGTCGCGCCAGAAAAACACCAGGACGGCCGCCTCGGTGCCGAGCTGGCTGATCGCCGTGAACGCGGCCCCCGGGTCCTCGCCACCGATGAGCTGACCGACGATCGAGAGATGGGCACTGCTGCTGATCGGCAGGAACTCAGTCAGACCCTGCACCAGTCCCAGCAGGATCGCTTGCCAATACTCCAAGGCTAGTCCTCACTCGGTTGCTCGCGGGGAGATTCAGCGTCCTCGGCTTCCCACTGTGCCGCGATCTCGTCGACCTTGTGACCCTGCGCCAGACAAAGCCACCACACTCCGGTGAAGATCAGGCCGACAATGGCCATGGCGGGTAGCACAAAGGCGGTCGCAAAAGTCAACAGTTGGATCAACCAGCCCAGCAGGATCCCCCCCGGGCGACGCAGCATGCCAGACGCCACGATGCACAGCACCGCGAGCGCCGAGCCGCCGATCAGGTACGTCGTGGCCCGGTTGTCTGAATCACCCCCCGACACCGCGAACTGCCGCGCCACGAGGGCGCCGAAGAAGATCGTCATCGCTTGGCCGAGCAGTGTCACTGCTGCCAGACGTCGAGTGAACTTGCCGGGAACGGCTAGAGATGGGAAACCAGGCACAGGAGACATTGTCGCCGATCGGCCGCGGCGTTGGAGTCACCCCACCCTTAACCTGCGCTCACCCGTTCGCCTGGGCAAGGTTATGCGCCATACCGGAGTGCGATTTCCCCTGAACCGCACGCATAACCTTGCCCAGGCGGAGCACGGGGGCTAGACGTCGGTGTGGCCGAGCAGCATCCGCACCTCGGCGGCGGTCACGACAGACCCGGTCGCCAACACGGCACCTGCCTGACCGCCCTCGTCAGCAAGCTCGGCGGCGAGGTCGAGGGCATCGGGAAGAGCGGGCACGACAGTGACTCGGTCGGCACCGAAATACCCAGTGGCGATCTCGGCCAACCGGGCCGGGGCGATCGCCCGTGGTGACGTCGTCCGCGTCACCACGACATGGTCCAGGATCGGCTCCAGCAGCTCCACCATCGTCTCGGCGTCCTTCTCCGCCAGGATCGCCAACACCCCGACAAGCCGGTGGACGGTGAACGAATCGCGCATGGACTCGACCAACGAGCTCATACCGGCCGGGTTGTGAGCCGCATCCACCAGAATCGTGGGACTGCGCCGCACCACCTCCAGCCGTCCCGGTGAGGTCATGGCCGCGAATGCGCCCGCCAGTACCTCCCCGGTCAACGGTTGCTCACCACCGCCAAGAAACGCCTCTACGGCAGCGACCGCCAAGGACACGTTGTGGCTTTGATAACCGCCGTGCAGCGGCAAGAACAGATCGCGATACTCGCCGGCCAAACCAGTGATCGAGACCTGTTGTCCGCCGATAGCCACCGATCGCTCGTTCACTCCGAATGCCACGCCTTGGGTATGCAGCGTGGCCCCGACCTCCTCGGCGCGCTCGATCAGGATCGACATCACCTCGGGCTCCTGCTCCGCCACGATCGCCATGGCGCCGGATTTGATAATGCCGGCCTTCTCGGTCGCAATAGCCTCCAGCGTATCGCCGAGCAGGCGGGTGTGATCGATAGCGACCGGGGTGATCACCGCCACCTGGCCGTCAGCGACGTTGGTGGCATCCCAGACTCCGCCGAGGCCGACTTCCACCACGGCAACGTCGACAGGTGCATCGGCGAATGCGGCATAGGCGATCACGACGAGCACCTCGAAGTAGGTCATCGCAGGACCACCCTCGGCCATCGACGAGGCGTCGACCATCTGCACATACGGCAGCACGTCGTCGTAGGCGTCGAGGAAGCGCTGCTGAGTAATCGACTCGCCACCGATCGCGATGCGCTCGCGCATATCATGCAGATGCGGGCTGGTGAACCTGCCGGTGTTCAGGCCCAGCTCGCCCAGCAGCCGGTCGACCATCCGCGTCGTCGAGGTCTTCCCGTTGGTGCCGGTCAGGTGAATCATCGGGAAGGAACGTTGCGGGCTGCCCATCAGGTCCATCACCTCGGCCACCCGCTTCAGCGTCGGCTCGATGACCGTCTCCGGGGCGCGGGCCATGATCGCCTCGGCCGCCAGGGCCATCCGCATCTCCAGGTCGGCAGCGGCGTCGGCTGCGGAGACCTTGGCGAGTTTCGTTGTGTCGCCGGCGCGCTCCGCATCCGTGGCTTCTCTGCCCATCAACTCGTCCAACTCGTCGTGACTGCTCATCGGTCCACCTTCGCGATCAACATCTGCACTGCTCGGTCGCCATCCAGCCGGGCCTGGCTGGAGGTTCCTTTGCTACTGACCGGCAGAGGCGTGGAAGCTCCCGCCGCACCGAACTGCACGGATAGGGTCTCGGTCATCACCAAGGCTTGGTGCTCGACCGCCGCCTCCCAGACAACATCGTCACCAACGACGGTGAGGCTGATCCGGTCGCTGACCTCCAGGTCAGCCTCACGTCGAGCCTGCTGCACGGCACGGATCAGGTCCCGAGCCAGCCCTTCCCGGGCCAGAGCCTCGGTGACTTCCGTGTTCAACGCCACGAACCCCCCGCTGGGTAGAGTCGCCGTCGCCAGAGCCCCAGCTGAGCCCGTGCCGCCTGCCGACGGCCCAGGGCTGGCGCTGCTGACCACCGTCTCCAGGACATACTCACTCTCCAACAGTTCCAACCCGCCGGCCGTGACCCTGCCGTCATGGCCGACAGTCCAGTCGCCGGACTTGCTGCCCTTGATCGCCTGCTGGACGTCTCGGCCCAATCTGGGCCCTGCCGATCGCGCATTGACCGTCAGGCGTTGCTCGACTCCGAAGGCGTCGGCTGCCGGGTCATCGACGGCAAGAACCACGACCTCGCGCACATTGACCTCATCGCGGATCACGTCGGCCAACTGCTCCGCGGCGGCCGGGGCGTCCGTCACCACTGTGAGCATCGAGAGTGGCAGCCGAGTCCGTAGTTGGCGGGTTTTGCGCAACGCCGACGTGGTGGAGCAGACCTCCCGGGCCAGGTCCATCGCTGCGACCAACTCGTCGTCGGCCGGCAAATCCTCCACGGCTGGCCAGTCGGTCAGGTGCACCGACTCGCCACCGGTCAGTCCGCGCCATATCTGCTCGGTCATCAGCGGCAACAGCGGCGCTGCGACCCGGCAAACCACCTCGAGCGCGGTGTAGAGGGTGTCGAAGGCGGCGGCCGTGTCACTGGATTCGGCAGCCGAGCCCCAGAACCGCGAACGCGACCGGCGGACATACCAGTTGGTGAGCACGTCGACGTACCCGCGGATGCTGGCGCACGCCCCGGCGATGTCGGAGGCATCCAGCTGGTTCTGCACATCGGCGACAAGATCCCGGGTCTTGGCGAGCAGGTAGCGGTCGAGCCGGTGCTGTGACTCAGTCGACCAGCGGGCCTGGTATGCCGTGCCCACATCACCTGCTGGTGTCCCCGCGGCCCTCTTGCCAGCAGCATCCTGGCTCGCTCCAGCAGCGTTGGCGTAGAGAGCGAAGAAGTACCAGACGTTCCACAGCGGCAGCAGCACTTGGCGCACCTCATCACGGATCCCCTGCTCGGTCACGACCAGGTTGCCGCCGCGCAGGATCGGCGAGGACATCAAGAACCAGCGCATCGCGTCGGCGCCGTCGCGGTTGAAGACCTCGCGCACGTCGGGGTAGTTACCCAGCGACTTACTCATCTTCTGACCGTCGCTGCCCAGCACGATGCCGTGGCTGATGCAGGTCGAGAACGCGGGCCGATCAAACAGCGCCGTCGCCAGGATGTGCAGTGTGTAGAACCAACCGCGGGTCTGCCCGATGTACTCGACGATGAAGTCGGCCGGGAAGTGATGCTCGAACCACTCGGTGTTCTCAAACGGATAGTGCACCTGGGCGAAGCTCATCGAGCCGGAGTCGAACCATACGTCCAGCACGTCCTCGACCCGACGCATCGTGGACTGGCCGGTGGGGTCGTCGGGGTTAGGGCGGATCAGCTCATCGACAAAAGGCCGGTGCAGGTCGGGGTTACCGTCGGCGTCGCGGGGCAGGTCCCCGAAGTCCGCCTCCAACTCCGCAAACGAGCCGTAGACGTCCAGACGCGGATATGCCGGGTTGTCGCTGCGCCATACCGGGATCGGACTTCCCCAGAACCGGTTGCGGGAGATCGACCAGTCGCGGGCATTGGACAGCCACTTGCCGAACTGTCCTTCCTTGATGTGATCCGGCACCCAGGTGATGTCGTCGTTGAGCTCGACCATGCGGTCCTTGAACTGGGTGACCGCGACGAACCAGCTGGAGACCGCCTTGTAGATCAGCGGTTGGCGGCAGCGCCAACAATGCGGGTAGGCGTGGTCGTAGGTCTCGTGGCGCAGAAGGACCGTGCCGGGGGTCACTGCCCCGGTGTCTTCGGCACCACGCAAGCCGCGGGTGGCGGCTTTGAGGTGATCGATGATATGCGCGTTGGCGTCAAACACCAGCATTCCGGCGTAGTCATCGACGGGCGTGTGGAAGGTCCCGTCCGGACCGACGGGCATCACCGGTTCGATGCCCATCCGGTCGGTGACCTCCTTGTCCTCCTCACCGAACGCCCCAGCGCTGTGCACCAGCCCCGTGCCGTCGGTGGTAGTCACGAAGTCGGCGTGGGTCACGACGTGGGAGTTGGCGTGCCCGTCGAAGTAGGAGAAGGGTGGGACGTAGGACAGCCCGATCAGGTCCGCACCGCTCACGTGCTGAACGACCCGCTCTGAGGCGTCGGCGCCCAACTCCCGCTCGTATGCCGACAGCCGGGCGGCCGCGATGACGTACCGCTGCGGCGGGGGTGGATCGCCGTGCGCTGTGTCGTCGCCACCGGGGGGCAGCCCCTCGACGACCACGTAGTCGATCTCGGGGTCGACCATGATCGCCAAGTTGGCCGGTAACGTCCACGGGGTGGTCGTCCAGATCAACAAGAGGGCTCCGTCGAGATCACCCTCGGTGCGCACTCGGAAGCCCACGGTGACAGCCGGGTCCTGGCGGATCTGGTAGACGTCCTCGTCCATCCTCAGCTCATGGTTGGACAACGGCGTCTGATCATTCCAGCAGTACGGCAAGACCCGAAAACCTTCGTACACCAGGCCCTTGTCGTACAGCTGTTTGAACGCCCAGATCACCGACTCCATGTAGTCGGGGTTCAACGTCTTGTAGTCGTTGTCGAAGTCGACCCAGCGCGCCTGCCGGGTGACATAGTCACGCCACTCATCGGTGTACTTCAACACCGATTCCCGGCACTTGGCGTTGAAGGCCTCGATGCCGAGATCGACGATCTCATCCTTGGTCTTGATGCCGAGTTGGCTCATCGCCTCCAGCTCAGCCGGCAGACCGTGCGTGTCCCAGCCGAACCGCCGCTCGACCCGGCGCCCGCGCATGCTCTGGTAGCGCGGTACGACGTCTTTGACATACCCCGTCAACAGGTGGCCGTAGTGGGGCAGACCGTTGGCGAACGGTGGCCCGTCATAGAAGACGTACTCATTGTCCCCGTTGGTGCCCGCCGCACGCTGATCGACGCTCGTGAGGAAGGTCTCGTGGTCCCGCCAGTGGGCCAGAACCTCGGCCTCCAGATCCGGGAAGCGCGGCGAGGCGGTGAGCCCCTGGCTCTGTCCAGTCCGGGCTTGGGGGTAGGTCATCGCGGGTGCTCCTGAGCGGTCGCATCGGTGGTGGAGACACGACGTACGTCGCGTCGTTGCTACGAGGACGGCGCAAGCACCGCGGTACCACCTCGCTTGCCGGCGGCCCTGCCGAGAGGCAGGTGTGCCGACCACTCTGGTCGAGGGCGATGACGTGCCCACACGTCCGGTTCTAGTAGGGCGCCCACAACCATCGGGTATGCCGTGTCGCTCGTTCTTCCGGAGGCTCGCCGGTGATGGCCGGGTCGACGCCGATGGGTCAACCATACATCCCGCGTCCGGGGCAATACCGCGCCCAGAGCATGGCAACGGCCGCAATACGTACGCAAGGCATGGGAGTGGTCCGCAGTACCGTGCGCACACGGAGGCGGGCGCACCGAACGGGCCGGGTCGTCTTGCGACGGCCCAGCCCGTTCGGCTGTTGACTCACCAGTTACTGGCGACAGGTTCTCCGATCAGAGCTTGTCGGCGGAGATGTCCTTGTCCTTGTCGTCCTTGCCGAGCTCGTACAGGCGGCCGTGCGAGCGGTCGGCCAGGTATTCGTTCATCTCCTTCTTGATCGCTGGGAGCATGAAGTACACGCCCAGGATGTTGATGAACCCGCAGACGAACAGGAACGAGTCGGCCAGACCCAACACCTCGGTGAAGCCCAACACACAACCCGACACGGTCAGGAACAAGAAGATGACGCGATAGATGATGTCCTTCGTCCTGCCCTCACCGAAGAGGTAGTTCCACGCCTTGTTGCCGTAGTACGACCAGGTGATCAAGGTCGACACGGCGAACAGGGCAACCGCCGCTGCCAGAACGTAGGGGAACCAGCTGATCGTGCTCTCCATGGCGTCCGAGGTCACCGCGACACCGCCGCCGTACTCGTAGCCCGCATCCTCCGAAAGGCCCTCGCGGGTCTCGGTGAAGAAGGTCGTGTTGGAGATGAGGATGGTCAGTGAGGTCATCGTGCAGATCACGACCGTGTCGATGAACGGCTCGAAGAGCGCCACGAAGCCTTCGGACACCGGTCGGCGGGTCTTCACTGCGGAGTGCGCGATCGGCGCCGAGCCGAGGCCGGCCTCGTTGGAGAAGGCCGCCCGCTGCAGACCGGTGATCAACACGCCGATGAAGCCACCGGTCAGTGCATCCGGACTGAAGGCGCTCTCGACGATGAGGCCAATTGTCGGGAGGATCTCGCTGGCATTGCTGAAGATGACGATGAGGCAGGCCAGCACGTAGACGCTGCCCATGATCGGCACTAACGTCGAGGTGACCTTACCGATGGACTTGATGCCGCCCAGGATGACCAAGCCGATGATAGTCGCCAGAATCAGGCCGAAGATGATGGCGCCGGCCGAGTTGGCCATGAAGCTGTCCTCTGGCCCGCCGGTGACCTCCACGGCCTGCGAGTAGGTCTGGTTGGCCTGGAACATGTTGCCGCCGCCGACGCCGAAGAAGAAGATCGCAATGGCGAACGCGCCGGTCAACCCGGTAGCGACCCACTTGGGGAACTTGTTGAAGGCCACCGGCAGATACTTGAACGGGCCACCGGAGACGCTGCCGTCCTCGTAGACCGTGCGGTACTTCACGCCCAGCGTGCACTCGGCGAACTTGGTCGCCATGCCGAACAACCCGGCCAGCACCATCCAGAACGTCGAACCGGGGCCACCAATGACCATGGCGGCGCCGACACCGGCGATGTTACCGAGCCCGACGGTGCCCGAGACGGCAGAGGTCAGTGCCTGGTAGTGCGGGATCTCGCCGGGATCGTCCGGCGAGGAGAACTTGCCGCGGATGACTTCGAAGGCGGTACTGATCCCTCGCACCTGGATGAAGCCGAGGTACACGGTGATGATGATGGCGGCTGCCAGCAGCCACATCACGATCCATGGCATGGGGAAGAATTCCGGGGACCAGAAGACGATGTTCGCCACCGTCTCGTTCAATGGCTCGAACACACTGTTGATGGAGGAGTCGATGGTCGCGAAGAAGCCCTCAGGCTCCACGGCCTGCGTTGGCAGGCTCAGGGGTTTAGTCAACATTCCGCAATAGGACCGCGCCGACACCCCATGAGCAACCGTTTACACGCAGTCGTGACCAAAATGTGACCTTTGCGGGGAACCCTCAGACCTCGGCGCGCGTAGGCATCACGGTTGGGCACTATCCGCCCGGTGAGGCCCAGCCCGCTGAGGATCTGGGAGACTGCCGCTATGACCGTAAGTGATGTGCCAGGTGCTGTGCTGCGTCCGATTCAGCTCCCGGAGCGCCCGAGCGTCGAGGGTCTGGAACACAAGTGGTCCGCGGTCTGGCGGGAGCAGCAGACGTACGCCTTCGACCGGGCGGCAGCTCTCACCGTCCCGCGCAAGCAGCTCTTCACCATTGATACTCCACCGCCCACCGCGAGCGGGTCGCTGCATGTCGGGCACGTGTTCTCCTACACCCATACCGATTGCCTGGCCCGTTACAAGCGGATGAGCGGCTCCGTGGTCTTCTACCCGATGGGCTGGGACGACAACGGCTTGCCGACCGAACGCCGCGTACAGAACTACTACGCCGTGCGCGGGGACTCCACGCAGCCCTACGACCCCGACTTCGAGCCGTCGACGCGCGGCAGCGACGACACGTCGGGCAGAGCGCCGAGAATGAGTGATCAGCAACCGATCTCGCGAGCCAACTTCATTGAGCTGTGCAACGAGCTCACGGTGCTTGATGAACAGAAGTTCGAAGACCTGTGGCGCACGTTGGGGTTGTCAGTCGACTGGTCGTTGACCTACCGCACCATTGACGATCGATCACGCGCCGTCTCCCAACAGGCCTTCCTGCGCAACCTGGACCGCGGCGAGGCCTACCAGGCGCAGGCGCCCGGGCTGTGGGACGTCACCTTCCAAACCGCCGTTGCGCAAGCCGAGCTGGAGGCGCGCGACTATCCCGGCGCCTACCATCGGGTCGCCTTCCACCGCTCGAACAACCAGCAGGCCAGCGACGACAGCGCCAGTGGTCAGGACGTCGATGGGCGCTCGTTGGACCGGGTGTATGTGGAGACCACCCGGCCCGAGTTGATTCCCGCTGTGGTCGCGCTCATCGCCCACCCGGACGATGAGCGCTATCAACCTCTCTTCGGCAGCACGGTCAGCTCGCCGCTGTTCGGTGTGGAGGTGCCTGTCCTGGCCCATCGGTTGGCCGAGATGGACAAGGGCGCTGGCATTGCCATGTGCTGCACCTTCGGCGACCTCACCGACGTCCAGTGGTGGCGCGAACTCAACCTGCCCACCCGTTCGATCATCAGCCGCAACGGCAGACTTCACTCCGAGACTCCCCCGTGGATCGCCGGTGGACCAGGCGAGCAGGTGTATGCCGAGCAGCTCGCAGGCAAGACCACGTTCAGCGCCCGAGAACAGGTCGTGGCGGCGCTCAGGGACTCCGGAGACCTCGACGGCGAGCCGGTCAAGACCCAACGCAAGGCAAACTTCTTCGAAAAGGGCGACAAGCCGCTGGAGATCGTCAGCACCCGCCAGTGGTACATCCGCAACGGTGGTCGCGACGCTGACCTCAGAGAAGCCTTGCTACGGCGCGGCGATGACCTCGACTTTCACCCCACATTCATGCGGACTCGCTACCGAAACTGGGTTGGCGGCCTGAACGGCGACTGGCTGATCAGTCGACAGCGCTTCTTCGGTGTGCCCATCCCGTTGTGGTACCGGATCGACGAGGCGGGCGACATCGATCACGATGCGCGCTTGGTGCCTGCCTTGGATGATCTGCCGGTCGACCCCACGGCGCATGCGCCGGCGGGCTACGACGAACAGCAGCGGGGGCAGCCCGGTGGTTTTTCCGCTGACCCGGATGTGATGGATACCTGGGCCACCTCGTCACTGTCGCCTCAGATCGCCACCGGTTGGCCGGTCGGCGACCGCCCGGACGGCGACCTGGGCAATGATCGCGAGCTCTTCGCGGCGACCTTCCCGATGAACCTGCGCCCGCAGGGTCAGGACATCATCCGCACCTGGCTGTTCTCCTCGGTGGTGCGCGCCCACCACGAGCACGGCGTCTTGCCTTGGAGTGACGCTGCGATCAGCGGCTGGATCCTGGACCCGGACCGAAAAAAGATGAGCAAGTCCAAGGGCAACGCGCACACACCTGAGGGGCTGCTCAGCACGCACGGCTCGGACGGCGTTCGATACTGGGCAGCCTCGGGTCGCCTCGGGACCGACGCAGCCTTCGACGAGGCTCAGATGAAGGTGGGTCGAAGGCTGGCCATCAAGGCCCTCAACGCCAGCACCTTCGCCCTGAGGATGGGCGCCGACGTCGACGGGAACCTCCCCGAGCCGGAGCCGTTGGATGTCCTGGTCTCCAGGATCACCGAGGCTCTGGACAAGGCGATGATCGCCGGGTTGTCCGAGGTGGTCGCCCAGGCCACTGAAGCCTACGAAGCCAGTGACCACACCAAGGCGCTGGAGGTGACCGAGACGTCCTTCTGGATGTTCTGCGACAACTACCTCGAGCTGGTCAAGGAACGCGCCTATGGCAACAACGTGAACGGAGCCTCTCGCAGCACTACCGAAGCCAGCAGGTCGGCGCAGGCCACATTGCAGGTAGCGCTCGATGTCTACATGCGCCTGCTCGCGCCGGTCCTGGTGTTTGCCTGTGAGGAGGTCTGGTCCTGGTGGCACGCGGATTCAGTGCACACTCAGCCGTGGCCAACGACCGCTGAGTTGGCCCCCGCTGCAGATGGCGCAGATCCGCGGATGTTGCACGTTGTGGGCCGAGCACTCGCCGGACTGCGCAAGGCAAAGTCGGAGGCAAAGGTGAAGATGCGGACCGAAGTCAGTTCAGCCACCGTCCGCGCCACCGAAGACGACCTGGCATTGCTGCACCCGGCGGCCGGCGATCTCGCGGCCGCGGGCAAAGTCAGCGGCACCATGGCCTGGGAGAGCGCTCCTGAGTTTGCGGTGCGCGACGTCCACCTTCTGACCGACTAGCCAGCGCATGTCACGGAGTCGAGCAATGCTGGGGGCTTTCCTCGTCCTGATCGTGTCCGGTGTGTTGCTGTGGGGGGCGAGTTCCGGTGAACCGCTGATCAGTGCCCCCGGTGTCGATCTCTCGGATGGACCTGCCCTTCCCGATGACGCGGCCTCCACGGTGGGATCGCAGACCCCGGCCAGCGCTGAGAGCTCGCGCACAGACAGTGACGGGTCCGGTATCAACGCAGCATTGATCGCCCAGGTCTCCGTTGCTGCACTCATCGCGTGGTTGGTGCTGCGCTGGTTTCGCAATCGGGAGCCCGCCGAGCCGGCCGCGTTTGAACAGGACCAGCACGGCGATGAGCTCGATCAGTTGGTAGCGGCCACGGCCAGCACGCGCAACGCCGTCAATGCCGACCACCAGGGAGCCCCACGCAACGCGGTGGTCGCCTGCTGGGTGGCGTTGGAGGAAGCGCTCGGGGCCATCGGCGCGGCACCTCAGGCCGGCGAGACCTCTCTCGATGTCACCCAGCGCGTCCTCGGTCGCTGGCACGTCGACCCTGAGCCACTACGGCGACTGGCCGGGCTCTTCCGCGAGGCGCGGTTCTCGCGGCACGCGATTACCAAGCAGCATGCCGATGAGGCGGCGAGCGCTCTCGAGCAGATCCATATCGGGCTGGCCAGCGCGGCGCAACGCCGGGACCGAACCCATGGCGACCCGACCGAACAAGGCGCTGAAAGCGACCGGAGCTCGACCGACGGCGAGCGCACGAGTGAGGACAACACATCGGCGGGTATGCCGTGAGGAGGCTGTGGATCGCACGCGGTGCCACGGCGCTCTTTGCCGTCGCCCTCACGGGGGCGCTCTTGTGGTTGGCCGGCACGTTGCCGTCATCCCGTGCCGCCGCCGGTGTCGCGGTCGCGGTCGTCGTCGGGTGCTGCATCGTGTTGTGGTGGACCCGGAAGGACCTTCTCAGCCCTGTCGACGCCGCCTCGTGGTACGTGGCGAGAAGGGATGAGGCCGTCGCGCCGCCCGCGATGGACTATCGCCTGGTCCGGCTACGGCGTGATGTGCGCGATGCGGTGACGACGTCGGATGGTCGCCCGGATCGGATACACCCGCAGCTGGTGCACCTGAGCGAGCAGCTCCTCCGCGAGCGCCACGGAATCGACCTCGAGACCGAGCCGGAGCGTGCCGCCGCGCTGCTGACCGAGGCCCTGTCGACATACCTCAGCACGCCTCCCGCGACGAACCACCACACGACCGTCCGAGAGTTGGACCGCGCCGTACTCGGTGTCGAACAACTCTGTGCACAACCCACGACTCCGAACGGGACTCGCATCGAATGAGCGCTGATCAGCATGCCGAGATCCCGCTGGCCCAGGCAACGGAACTGGCGGGGACTGTCTTGGACCGCGTCGAGCAAGCCGTTGTCGGTAAGCGCGAGGCGCTGACGCTGGTGTTGACGACCATCTTGGCTCAGGGCCATGTGCTGTTGGAGGACTATCCCGGCCTCGGCAAGACGCTCGCGGCCCGATCCTTCGCGCAGAGCTTAGGACTGGACTTCACCCGGGCCCAGTTCACCCCCGACCTGCTGCCAGCGGACCTGACCGGGGCCTATGTCTACGACCAGCGCAGTTCGCAGTTCAGCTTCCGAGCGGGCCCGCTGTTCACGGGCTTGCTCTTAGCCGACGAGATCAACCGCACGCCGCCGAAGACTCAGTCGGCCCTGTTGGAGGCAATGCAAGAACATCAGGTGACCGTGGAGGGAGCCACGCACCAGTTGCCACAGCCGTTCCACGTGCTCGCGACGGCGAACCCGGTCGAGTACGAAGGCACCTACCCGCTGCCCGAGGCTCAGCTGGACCGCTTCCTGATGCGCGTCTCCTTCGGTTACCCCACCCAGGACCAAGAGATCGACGTGTTGCGGCGCCGGGTCCAGCGTCGCACCGAGGATCAGCACCTGGAGCCGGTGACCGAGGCCACGGGCTTGCAGCGTATTCAACGAGCCATCGAGACGGTGCCTATCGAGGAGGACATCGCCCAGTATTGCGTACGTCTGGCCGGCCAGACCCGCAGTCACGCTTCGGTGCAGGTCGGCTCCTCACCTCGCGGCTCGTTGGCGCTGATGCTCACCGCTCGGGCATATGCGGTCATCGACGGCCGGGATTTTGTGACCCCTGAGGATGTCAAGGCGGTGGCACATGCCGTGCTCGATCACCGGATCTCGATCAAACCAGAGCTCTGGATGTCCACCGACGCGGCCTCCGGTGTGGTCTCGGCGGCGTTGAGCACGGTGCCGGTGCCGCCGGCCCGCGATGGAGCCCACCAGTCCGGCTCCGGGTCGCCGTGACCCGGGCTGCCGAAGCGGACGGCTGGGACATCCGGGCGCTGGACTCCCCGCCGGGGAACCGGCAAGCACGGTGGACCATGACGCACGCTCATCTTCGTGCTGGGGGTTTGGCGGCGGTCTGTGCGCTGGCGGCGCTCCTGCTGCGCCGTCCTGACCTGATCGTGCTGGCGGCCCCATTGGCAATGGTGGCGGCGTGGGGAGCGTTGACCCGACCGACCAACGCGCCGGAAGCCAGGCTGCTGCAGTCGCGCACGATCGTCGCTGAAGGCGAAACGGTATACGTCGGCATCGAAGTCCGTCCGGTGTTCGGGCAGGATCACGCTGCCGCGGCATTGGCTACCTCCACCTATGTCGAGGCCAGCGCGGGGCAGAATGCACGCGTCCTGACCACCAGGGATGCCGACACGCCGGTCCGCGGCAGCGTCTTGATGCGTCCTACCCGATGGGGTCGGCGACGACTCGGGCCGGCAGTCGTGGGAGGCTCCAGTTCGTGGGGAGCTTTTCGGTGGGGTCCCGAGCCGATCGCAGCCATGGGTGTTGTCGTGGTCCCCGCTCCGCAGGCCTTCGACACCTCTACTGCCGCGCCTACCCCGCGCGGGTTAGTCGGTCGCCACCGTAGCGCCCGGATCGGCGAGGGCTCGGAGTTCGCGGGCATTCGCCCCTTCCAGTGGGGTGACCGGCTCAAACGCATTCACTGGGCGCGATCTTTGCGCAGTGCGGAGTTGCACGTCACCACGACGCACGACGACCAGGACACGCATGTAGCGATCGTGCTGGACGCGCACTACGACTTGGGGCGCTCCGAGGGTGTCGATGGTCGCCCGTCCAGTTTGGACCAGTCAGTGCGCGCGACTGCGGCGGTAGCAGAGCACTTCTTGGCGCACGGTGATCGGGTCAGTCTGCGGGTGCTATCCCATCGGGCGCCGATGACGGTCCCGCCCGGTAGCGGCAGCCGGCAGGGGGTGCGGATCAAAGAGACCCTGTCGCGGGTGGTGCCGGGAGCGCCGATGGACAGCACCGCATCTGCGCTCCGGTTGGGGCTGCGACCTGGGGCCCTGGTGGTCATGGTCTCGGCCATGGTGTCGCCGGACGCCACTACGTCGGCGGCTCTGCTCGCTGCGGCCGGCTTCTCAGTGGTGATCATCGATACCCTCGACGACGAGGTGCAGCGCCGTGAAGAAGACGCGGTGGCACTCCTGGCCTGGCGTTTGCGCATGGTGGAACGTGACCTAGAGATCACCGCCATATCCCGTAGGGGGGTCCCGGTGGTCCCGTGGGTAGGGCCGGGAAGTCTCGACATGGCACTCCGCCAGCTGGGGCGCCGACGCCGATGACTACCCTGCGGGAGATCAACCACGACGTGGCGACGATGAGCCGCACCCACGCCGGGGCGCGTTTGCTGATCGTGCTCGCCGGGGTGGTGTTTGCTGCGGCGCTGCAGGCGGGCGCCGCCCCAGTCGAGAACTCGACCGGTCCTGCTCCAGGGGTCGGGCTAGCGGCCGGTTTCGCGATGGTCGGGGTCAGTGTGCTGGCTGCCTGGCATCCCCATACGCTGATGCCGTTTCTGGCGATGGGCTATTTGCTCCTGAACTGGATCGCGGTGATGCCGGGCGGATGGTCACCCTGGTTGTTGCCCGCCGCGTTGGCGCTACTCCTACTACATACATGCGCAGCGGTATGTGCGACCGTTCCCGCCCAGGCGGGAGTTCCGCTGGGCATCTGGGCTGTGACCGGAGCGCGCCTCGCGCTGGTGTCGGCGCTGACAATCGTGGTCTGGTTGCTCGCTGCCGTGCTCGCCGAGGGCCGCAGCGAGACCGGAGTGGTGCCGGCCTTGACCGGCCTCAGTGTGCTTCTTGTTGTCCTGGTGTTGCACTACCTGCGGTTCGTCAAGCCCTACGCAGACTCTTTGCGCTGAGTTCGCTTGCGGGGCCGCGTGGTGACCTCGCGTCGCACGATCGTGGGGTTGACGTTGTCGAGGACCACTTCGCGGGTGATCACCACACGAGCAATATCTTCCTCCGATGGCACGTCGAACATGACCGGCAGCAGCACCTCTTCCAAGATGGCCCGCAACCCGCGAGCGCCGGTGCCGCGTAGCAGAGCCTGCTCGGCAATCGCCTCCACCGCAGTCTTTTCGAACTCAAGCTCGACACCGTCGATGTCGAACATCCGCTGATACTGCTTGACGAGGGCGTTGCGCGGCTCTGTCAAGATGTTGACGAGTGCGTCGCGGTCCAGCGGTGAAACCGTGGTGATGACGGGGAGGCGACCAATGAACTCAGGGATGAGGCCGAACTTCATCAGGTCCTCGGGCAGCACGTCTTCGTAGTGCTCGTTGGCGTCCTTGGCCGCCTGTAGCTCGGCACCGAAACCCAGGCCCTGCTTTCCGGCACGGGCTTCGATGATCTTTTCCAACCCGGCGAACGCACCCCCGAGGATGAACAAGACATTTCCGGTGTCGATCTGGATGAACTCCTGATGCGGGTGCTTGCGGCCGCCCTGCGGGGGCACCGATGCGGTGGTGCCTTCCAGAATCTTCAGCAGTGCCTGTTGCACCCCTTCGCCGGATACGTCCCGGGTAATCGAGGGGTTCTCGGACTTGCGCGCGATCTTGTCGATCTCGTCGATATAGATGATCCCGCTCTCCGCGCGCTTGACGTCGAAGTCGGCGGCCTGAATGAGCTTGAGCAGGATGTTCTCGACATCCTCGCCGACGTAGCCCGCTTCGGTCAGTGCGGTGGCATCGGCGATGGCGAACGGTACGTTGAGCATCCGGGCCAACGTCTGGGCGAGGTAGGTCTTGCCGCAGCCGGTCGGGCCGATCAGCAGGATGTTGGACTTGGCGATCTCGACTGCGTCCTCGCCCTTGCGCCCTTCGCCCGCCTGGATGCGCTTGTAGTGGTTGTAGACCGCCACGGCCAGGGCCTTCTTCGCCGGGTCCTGACCCACCACATATTGCTTCAGGAAGTCGTTGATCTCTCGGGGCTTCGGCAGCTGTCCCAACCCGAGGTCGCTGGACTCGGCCAACTCCTCCTCAATGATCTCGTTGCACAGGTCGATGCACTCATCGCAGATATACACCCCAGGGCCAGCGATGAGTTTCTTGACCTGCTTCTGGCTCTTTCCGCAGAAAGAGCACTTGAGCAGTTCACTGCTTTCGCCCATGCGTGCCACGCCGCATCCTCTCCTTGACCGAACCGCGCATCTGGCGCTTCCCCCGCACGCTACCCCGCCAGCCGAGTCGATAACAGCCTATTGCCGCACGTCGTGGCGACTTCGTGACTGGATCCGCCATCAGCGCAAAGAAACGGAGGAACACAGCCACCTGGGCAACCTTATGCTCCGATTCCCGCGCGATTTCCGCTGATCCGGGTGCATAAGCTTGCCCAGGCACGCGCTGTGGTCAGCCAGCGCGCATCCGGTGAGCCTCGCCGGGCTGAACGCTGCACGGGCGGGTAGCGTCGCGCGGATGGAACTCTTGTCGATGCAACTGCTGTGGACCGGGTGGGCACCCATCATTCATACCTTGGTGCTTGGCAGCGCGGGCTACGTAGCCTTGGTGCTGCTGCTGCGGGTCACCGGCGCGCGGACGATGGCCAAGATGACACCGTTGGATTTCGTGGTCGCGGTCACCCTCGGCTCGGCGTTCGGCCGGACGGTGACGGCGGTTGACGTGCCACTGGCACAGGCCGTGGTCGCCCTGATGCTGCTGATCGCACTTCAGTGGCTGCTCGCGACCGGACGTGCCCAGTCGAGGTGGTTCCGCCGAGCCGTCGACCCACCGCCGGTGCTGCTCTGGTACGAAGGCAACGTGATCGCACCGAACCTGCGCAAACACCAACTCACTGAAACGGACATTGACACCGCCGCTCGCGAAGCGGGTCACGGTTCGCTCGATGGCCTGCGCGCGGTGATCATGCAACAAGATGGTTCGTTGGGCGTGATTGCCGATGGATCGATGGGCGATGGGTCAACGGTGCTGCCCTACGTCGAGGGTGCCGACACGAAACCGTGACAGCTATGCCGCACCTATCGGGCCGACCGACGGAGGTCCGGTGTCGTCGCGGAGAGTCGTGGCCGGTGCCAGTATGGCGGTGTTGGCCTGGCTGATGCTCCGCTGAGCCGTCGATGGCGAGCCGGATCCCCGTCGCACCGGCTGGTGCCGAACGAAAGGAAACGAGCTAAGCCAGACCGCCTTCGCGCAGGGTCAGCCACAGCCGCGCCGCCACATCAGGATCATCGAGGTCTACGGCCAGCACCCGCGAAGCCGTGCCGATCCGGTAACGCAGAGTATTGCGGTGCACGTCCAGGTCTCGCGCCGCGTCCTCCCAGCGGCCCCGCGCGCGCAGGTATGCCGCTACTGCCGCCACGAGGTCGGCGCGCTGATAGTCCCGCAACGGCTGCAGGTCGATGGCTGTCTCCCCCTCGGGAAGTGCCGACCGCGCCGGGGTGAAGATCGTTCCCGGCTGCATCCCAGCAACACTGAGGCACAACCGCTGTTGTAACCAGGCGACCTCATCGATGGTGGTTAAACCGCTAGCGCGGACCCGCACCTCCGGTATGTCCTGGCGTAGCCACTCGTGCAGCCGAGCCAAGCGATCTGGCTCGGCACCGCCCGGCAAGACCAGCAGGGCCGTCCTTCCCCGATGGGCGGTGAGTGCGGGACGCTCCGGGTGGCTCAGAAAGCGCCGCACGCCTTCCTCAACAAGATCATCGCCGCTCGGAGCAGGATGGACCGCGATCACCTGCACAGGGTCGCTGAACCCGGTCACGTCGAACTCCTGCATCAGCCGGTACGCGACGTCACCCTCCCCGCTGAGGATCAGACTGGCCAGCACCGCATGGACACCTCGGCGCCGTGCAGCGGTGGCCCACTCTCCCCCGTCTTGGGCAGCCAGGAGCGCAGCCGCGGTCACGATCAACTGCCTGTCGGCAGGCCGCATCGGTCGCGGGCAGCCGGCGGCGATGAAGCCGGTGAGTCGATTCCCGGAACTGAGCGGATAGATCACGACGTCGTCGGCATCCAAGGGGAAGGTGGCGGACGCATGCGGTGCTGCCATCCGCAACCGGTCGATCTCTGCCGCCACCGCGCGGGCCGAGCGCTCCCTGTCAGCCGGTCGCACCGCACGCACCTCCCCCGTCGGAGACAACACGGTTGCCCAGCCCTCGATCACCTCAGCCAGCCGATGTGCGGTGGTTTCAGCCGGGCGGCCCCCTGCTGCGGCGCGCACCAACGTGCGATGGGCTCCAAGCGCTGCGCTGAGCTGCTCCTGCCCGGAGCGGGCGAGCAACCCCCAATAGGTTCGCGAGATCTCGACGAACGGAGTGGGCGGAGGCACCGTGAACAGAGCCAAGCCGTGCTCGGCGCAGGCAGCGCGCAGCACGGGCGGAAGGTCGGCATGCACCGGGCCAAGACCCACGCCCAGCCCGAGAATGCCGCCTCGGACGAGCCGGGACACGTATGCCGTGGTGTCGAGCCCGGTCAGGCGCCATGGCATACCCGTGGTCAGCAATAGCTCCCCGCCTGCGAGAAACGGGGTCGGATCGCTCAGCTCACTCACATGGACGGCAGTGATGGACCCATCCGGCAGGTCTGTGTCGAGCGCCGGTCTCAGATCGGAGCCCAGCGCCGAACAGAGCTCTGCAAGGTCAGGCATCTCGAACCCTCACTTGTCTATTTGTCCAACACACGAACGGACTTGGTCGAATCATCTCAACTTATCGCAGCATTCGTCATCTACCCTGAACCGAGGTAGCCATCCACCTGCGTTCGCCCGCAATCCGCCAAGGAGCGTCATGTCGGCCATTCACGGCACCACTGCCGACCGAATGGTCGCGTTCGGAAGCGCACACACTGACCATGTCCGGCTCGACACACTGGCAGTGCGATGAGCACCGCACTGGACGGCGTGTTGGTCGCCGACTTCAGCAGGGTGTTGGCGGGCCCGTTGTGCACGATGAACCTCGCCGACCTGGGCGCCACGGTGATCAAGGTCGAACGGCCGGGCCTCGGGGACGACACGCGCGGCTGGGGGCCGCCATGGGCTGCGGGTCAACCGACCTCTACCTACTTTCAGAGCGTCAACCGGGGCAAGCGAAGCATTGCCCTGGACCTGCAGGACGAGCGGGACCGTGCTGCAGCCCTGGAGCTGGCCCGCCGCAGTGACGTTTTCGTCGAGAACTTCCGCCCCGGTGGGCTCGACCGTCTCGGCTTGGGTTATGAGCAGGTGCGCGCCATCAACCCCGGCGTGATCTATGTCTCGATCACCGGTTTCGGCCGCGACGGCGGGAAAGACCTGATGGGCTACGACTTCCTGGTGCAGGCCGTCGGAGGTTTGATGAGCGTCACCGGCGAGGCCGACGGGCCTCCGACCAAGGCCGGGGTAGCCCTGGTCGATGTGCTGACCGGGAAAGACGCCACGACCGGCGTGCTGGCCGCGCTCATATCGAGAGGGCGCACCGGCCAGGGGTGTCGGGTCGAAGTCAACCTACTGTCCAGCTTGCTCTCGGCTATGGTGAACCAGGGCCAGAGCACGCTGCATACGGGTGTCGCACCCACCCGGATGGGCAACAAGCACCCGTCGATCACCCCGTACGAGACCTTGCGCTGCCGGGACGGCTTGCTGGCCATCGCCTGCGGCAACGACCGCCAGTTTGCTCGCCTTGCGGTAGCACTGGGCAAGCCGGGGTTGGCCGAGAACGCACGTTTCGCGACCAATGCCGCGCGCGTCGAGCATCGCGAATCATTGGTCGCTGAGCTCGAGGCTGCTCTAGCCACGCATGATGCGACGACGTGGCAACAGGTGCTGACCACGGCTGGGGTCGCCGCAGGTCGGGTCGGCACGCTCAGCGATGGCTTCGCCCTGGCTGAGCAGTTGGGATTGGAGCCGTGGAGCGATGTCGGTACCGCCACCGCACCGTGCCCTCAGGTGCGCCACCCGGTCCAGTACGACGCCGCACTGACCGCTCCAGCTACTGTGCCTCCCCGGCTTGGTGAGCACGAGCGGGAGGTCCGCGCCTGGCTCGCCGATCCGGTTGCGCCCACACTGCAGGCCACCCCCGCAGCACACAGTTCACCTCACGCCGAGTCCCCGATCCCAAGGAAAGAGACGCACCGATGACCGCTACTGCCAGCAAACCGAGGGTCGACCCGATGGACCTCGCCGGGATCGACGACGTGTTGACCGAGGAGGAGAAAGCGATCCGTGGCGCAGTTCGCCACCTGTGCGCCGAGCAGGTAGATCCCTTCGTGGCCGACTGGTTCGAGAGCGGCGAGATGCCTAGGATTCGGGAGCTCGCGCAGGAAATGGGCACACTGGGGCTGCTCGGGATGCACCTTGAAGGCTACGGCTGCGCCGGAATGAGCGCCGTGGACTACGGGTTGGCGTGCCTGGAGCTGGAAGCCAGCGACTCAGGCATTCGCTCCCTGGTCAGCGTGCAGGGCTCGCTCGCGATGTTCGCTCTGTGGCGGCACGGCAGCGAGGCGCAGAAGCAGCAGTGGCTACCACAGATGGCCACCGGCGCAGCGATCGGCTGCTTCGGGCTGACCGAACCGGATCACGGATCCAACCCCGCCAGCATGCGTACCCGTGCCCGGCGGGACACCGGTGGGGCGAACGCCGACTGGATCCTCGATGGCGCCAAGATGTGGATCACCAACGGCTCCATTGCCGATGTCGCGATCGTGTGGGCGCAGACCGACGAGGGCATCCGCGGCTTTGTCGTGCCGACCGACTCTCCGGGGTTCTCGGCGCCGCTGATCAAGCACAAGATGTCGTTGCGAGCCTCAATCACCAGCGAACTGGTGCTCGAAGGCGTTCGGCTGCCCTCCGACGCTGTCTTCCCCGAGGTGCACGGCCTGAAGGGCCCTCTGTCGTGTCTGAACGAGGCGCGGTTCGGAATCGTCTGGGGCTCGATGGGCGCCGCCCGCAGTTCGTTCCAGTCAGCCCTGGAGTATGCCGGTCAGCGGGTTCAGTTCGATCGTCCGATCAGCGCATTCCAGCTGACACAGAGCAAGTTCGCGCAGATGTCCATCGAGCTGACGAACGGGACGTTGCTCGCGTTGCATCTTGGTCGGCGCAAAGATGCGGGAACGCTTCGGCCTGAGCAGGTCAGCCTCGGCAAACTGAACAACGTCACCAAGGCGCTGGAGATCTGCCGGTCCGCACGGACCATCCTGGGCGCGAACGGCATCTCGCTGGAGTACCCGGTGATCCGGCACATGAACAACCTGGAGTCGGTGCTGACCTACGAGGGCACCCCAGAGATGCATACCCTCGTGGTCGGCCAAGCGCTGACCGGTCAGGCCGCCTTCCGCTGAACCTCCGCACGAACCCGAGGTCTCGCGGTTGACCCCGTGCCAGGCTGCAGCACGGCGCCCCGGCGACTAGAAGACACCTGAGCTGCTCGACTCGAGCCGAGGCTGCTGTGGCTTGGTGGGGACTGGCTACTCAGGTTCGCCCTGGTCCTGCGGCATACCGCGCTTGGCGGCGACCCGGATCATCGTGTCGTGTGAGTCTTTACCGGGCCCGACATGCGGGATCCTGAGAATCAAGATAACCCCGGCAAGAGCCCAGCCAAAGAAGATGACCCACTCGTAGGGCCAGATCAAGGCGGCAGCCTGGCCCGGCATGAACTGCGTCCCGAGAGCGGCAGCCAACACGATGGCGATGACGCCAGTGCCGACACCGCCAGGGGTGCGGAAGGGCCGCTCCATGTCGGGCTCCTTCCGCCGCAGCAGCACAAAGCTAATGCTGACGAAGATGAAGGCAATGATCAGGCTCAGACTGCCGGCATCAACCAGCCATACCAACATCGGCCGACCAAAGAGTGGCGCCAGGATCGAGAGACCACCAATGAACAGCAGAGCGTTCTTGGGGGTCTTGTACTTGGGGTGCAGCTGGCCGAACCAGGCCGGCAGCATCCCGGACTCGGCCATCGCGTAGACCAGCCGACTCGCCCCGATCAGGAATCCGTTCCACGAGGTCAGGATGCCGGCGATACCTCCGAGGACAAGAATCTTGCCCATCGTCTCACTGCCCCACAGCGCCTCCATACCGCTCGCCACGGCCAGCTCGGACTCGGCGAGTTCAGCGGCAGGAAGCGACGAGCCGACCGTCAGCATGATCATGACGTACCAGGCGACGGCGGCGAACAGCGAGATGAGGATCATGACCCCGATCTTGCGGTAGGGAAGGTTGATCTCCTCGGCCGACTGCGGGATCACGTCGAAACCGACAAAAAGGAATGGCGTCGCGACCAGCACGCCGATGACCCCCGCGGCGCCTCCGGTGAACCACGGGTCCATCTCGGAGACGCTTCCGCCAGTGAACGAGCCGAACATCAGGGCCGCCCCGACCGCCATCAGGAACAGCACCGCGATCGTCTGAAAGACAGCGGCGGCACGCACACCCCGATAGTTCAGATAGGTCATCACCGCTGCCGCTCCCACCCCGACCGCCACCCAGGACAGGTAGACGTCATAGTCGGCAATGGTCCACAACTGCACCGCCAACATGTCGGGAAAGAGGAAGAGCATGGTCTGCGGGAGCGCCACTGCCTCGAACGAGACGACCGACACGTAGCCCAACACCAAGAACCACGAGCACACGAAGGCGAACTTCGACCCCATCGCCCGCAGCACGTACTGGTGCTCACCACCGACCTGCGGCATGGCCGCGACCAGCTCGGCATACGTGAGGGCGATGAAGCCCATGACGATGCCCCCGAGCACGAAGGCCAGGGCGGCCCCCATCGTGCCTGCCCCGTCGAGGAATTCTCCGGTCAGCACGATCCAGCCGAAGCCGATCATGGCGCCAAAGGCAATGGCGAGCACATCCCACTGGCCCAGGACGCGGGTAAAGCTCTCTTCGGCCTGCGTTCCTTTGGTGTTCGACATAGGGCGAACCCTAGGCCCAATGGTGCTCCGCTGGATAGCCATGGAGCGAAGCAATCCCGCGCTAGCCCGATCCACCCCTAGACTCGGGCCGGTGAACGCCCACAGACCCCAGACCGAAAACGTCGAGATCACCCCCTCAGGCTGGTCAGACGTCGAATCCGCGGGCGCGCTGCTGCCGCAGAGCCAGCCGTTAGTGACGATCGACAACTGGCAGGAATGGCCAACCTTGCACCGGTCCTTCCAGCACATGCGGGAGGTGATGCCGAGTCACCTGATCCCGGCCGGGACCGCAGCTCCCCTTCCAACGGCCCACACCGACCTCAGCCAGGTGCGGATCGACAAGCACGACGTGGGCAACGTCGACGACATGCTGGCAACCACCCATACCAACGGGTTCATGGTGATGCATGCCGGAATGGTGCTGACTGAGCGCTATCCCAACGGCATGGAGCCGACGCAGAAGCATCTTGTGATGTCGATGTCGAAGTCGATGGTTTCCTGCGTCGCCGCGACGTTGGTCCGGGACGGGGTGCTACAGCCGGACGCGGAGGCCAGCCGATACGTCCCCGAACTGGAGCACAGCGGGTATGCAGGGGCTCGAGTGCGTGACGTTCTTGACATGCGTTCGGGCGTTCGGTTCCGCGAGACCTACCTCGACCCGGAGTCGGAGGTGCGGGTGATGGAACGTTCGATGGGCTGGGCACCGCGGCGTGAACAGGACCCGTTGGGAATGTATCCCTTCATCTTGACCTGTGAGCAGGAGCGCCCGCACGGGGAGACGTTCGAATATCGTTCGATCGAGGCCGACGTGCTCGGCTGGATCTGCGAGCGGGCGACCGGCACGCGCATGGCCGACCTGCTCGCCGACCGTCTCTGGGGCCCGGTCGGTGCTGAGTACGACGCCGAGGTGTCGGTCGATCCGTTGGGGTCTGCCATCCACGACGGCGGTGTCTCAGCGACGCTCCGCGATTTGGCCCGGTTCGGCGCGATGCTGTTGAACGAGGGACAGGTGGGGCAGCGTGAGGTGGTGCCGGACTGGTGGTTGTCCGACACGCTGAATCCTCCCTCCGATGTGCGAGACAGCTTCGCGGCCTCCGACAACGAGCCATTCCTGCCCGGAGGCTGGTACCGCAACCAGTTCTGGTGCATCCCCGGAGACAACGGGCCGATCATGATGGCTATGGGGATACACGGTCAGATGATCTTCGTCGAACCGAGCAGCCAGCTGGTCGGCGTCAAACTCTCGACCTGGCCTACGCCGCAGGACGCCTCGAAGCTCCTGCCCACCATCGAAGGCTTCCGCGCCATCGGCCGGGCAGTGAACTCCACCGACTGAGCAACCCGATGCGGCTCTGGGCTAGGCCACCAGCAGCCACTGGCCATACCCACGCCGTTGCCCTCGGTGAGCGCTTGCTACTTCAGCAGGGCGAAGAACGGCTGCTGGGCGGGCTGCTCCTCGGGCTCGATCGGCTCCGACGCATAGAGCGCGTGGATGCCCTCGATGTAGTGCCGGCAGGTGTCGGTCAGCGAGCCGTCATCGGTTTGCATGCGGCTCTTGGACACCAGGATGCCGAGGTCAGCCCCCTTGTAGAGGTATGAGCCCGGCCCCGAAACACGGAGGAAAAATGCTTCGTTGTCGTCCCTGAGGTAATGCCAGTCGAGGGTGTTCCGCTGATATTCAAGGGTGCCGTCCGCATCCAGCCGGTAGATGCCGGTCAGCGGAGCGGCCGTGACCAGGCCGATCTCCTCGGTGGAGGTCTTGAGGATCAGCTGACTCCACATGTCCGTCGCCGCGAGCTCCTCCCACCGAGCATTGAGCTCGCCGGTGTCGATGTCGAAGTCGGCTCCGAGGTGATCCAGCAGATGAAACAAGTACAGCGGAATGTCGGCGTAGGCTCCGGCCGAGACGTTGGTCATCGAGCTGATGCCGGAGACTCGCGGGTTGAGCTCGCCGAGGTAGACCTCGTCGTCGTCGAGGTCGACCAAGACGTCGACCTCAAAGAACCCCTCGTAGCCCTCCTGTCGCAGCCGGTCTCCCAACCTGGACACATGGCGGATGGCGCGCTGGCGCTGGTCGGCGTTCAACGCCTCTGGGTAGACGTCATTTCCGCACCAACCGCCGCGATAGGGCGTCAAGTCGCGATAACCCGTTAGATCGGTCATGAACGGTCCGACCACCGTCCCACTCTCGGTATTGACTGCTTCGACCGCGACGGCTCGGTTGTTGATCCGCTTCATCACCTTGACCTCTTCGCCCACCACGTCGGAGGCCACCTTGTTCCACTCGTCCTGGTTGGAGACGAAATAGGTGGTCTTTCCGGAGTCTCCGTATGCCAGTTGCAGCACCCAGTCCGTGCCGAGCCCACCCTCCTCAGCCTGGGCGAGCAGATCCTCCCAGGAATCAACAGTGGTCATGATGTTGGGCACACTCGGGGCCCCTGCTTCATTGCCCAAACGGGTGGTGACCATCTTGGAGTCCAGATAGCTCTGCAGTTCGAATGTGGGGTGGATGATGTCCCAGCCTGCCTCTTCACAGATCCTCTCGGTCTCCTCGTTGAAGAACACCATCGTGATCTTGGGTCGACGACCGGTGCGAGCCCCTGCCCCGTCGATGTGAGCTACGACGTCGGGGTGGCGCAGGAGATAGTTGTTGATGTCCTCGCCGCTGGTGAACACCTCATGCTCGATCTCCGGCGGCACGAAGACCCGAGGGTGGTATCCATCCCAGGAGTCGAAGTAGCTGATCATCGTGAAGTTGCGAACCCAACGGTCCATCCCGAGCAGGTTGAAGGCGGTTGCCCCCAGGTAGAACACCGGGGTTTCGTTGGTGCGAAGGAAAGCGCGGATCTCCGACATGTTCTTGAGCTGTCGGGTCTCCATAGGGGCGGGCGAGTCAGTCGACATGGGATGCTCCTTGGGAGTGGAGGCGGCCGCGGCGGGCGGTCGGTGTGTGGTCATCCTGGCGTAGCTGGCCCACAGCCTCAACCATGCACCGTGGGAGGCGGCTAGCGAAGGAGGGCCATGTCCCCTTGAGGTGGCCTGCCATCCAGAGCGGCTGCGCAGGCTCGCGCGACCGCGTAGGTCGTCGAGAGTAGCGCCGGATCGGTGGGCCGCGGCCAGGCTGAGAGCTTGACAAAAACTGTGTCGCTCGCCGCATCCATCCACAGCATCTGTCCGTGTATGCCCAGGGCTAGCAGTTCCCGACCTCCTCGTTGGGGCACCCAAAACTGGTTGCGGTAGGAGCCTTCACTGCCCATCTTCGCGTCGCAGGGGTGCCCCACACGCAAATCCTTGACGAAGAACGGCGAGACGATGTTGTGTCCACCGACTGCTCCAGAGTTGAGGACCATCGTTCCGAAGCGGGCCACGTCGACCGGCCGCATCCATAGGCCGCCGGATTGAGCCACGTGTCCGTGGGAGTCCTTGCTGAACATAGCGGCGGCGCATCCCAGTGGCCCGAGCACGATCTCCTCAGCGAGCAGGTCCATTGCGGTGCCAGCGGCCCGCTCCATGACCCAGCCAAGAGCCTCGGTGTCCAGGGAACGGTAGGCGAACGGTCCGTCATGGTGCCCGACACGTTCAATCCGAGACACCATGTCGTGGACGGACTCGAACGCTGCCCCCGGCATACCATCCCGGCTCATGATGAGTCTGGCCAGCTCCCCGCCGGAGTCATGGGTCTCGCGATAATCTCCGCCCGTGCGCATATCCAGCAAGTCGCGCACGGTCACGCCCCGGTACCCGCCGGCTGCCAGCTCGGGGACGTAGGTCACCGCGCCACGATCGGGATCGAGGTCACCGCGCTCGATCAGCGCGCCCGCGACGACACCCAGCACCGACTTCGTGATCGAGTAGCAGGGCAGCACCTCGGTGAGACCACTCGGTCTGAACGACCACGTGTAGGCAACTTTGCCCTCATGGACAACCAGCAGGGCAGTCGTGAAGGACTTGGTCAGAAACTCATTGAGGGACTGCGGGCCCCCGGTGACCCCCGGCACCGAAAGTTCGCCCAGATCCTGTGACGCGTCCGGGAGCATGGCCTCGACCGTACTACCCTCGAGTCAGGCCTGAAGCCACACCAACTCGAGGACACTCAGGTGAGCAGCTTGTGGACCAGGCGCCCGTGGGTGGGGTTGGGGCTGGGCTGCTTCGAGTTGGCATGACGGTTCGACACGATGGCCCGGGACTGCTTGCCGGAACGCAGTCTGTCAGCCTTGACGGGTGAGCAATCGGGTCCGTCTGATTTTTCCGCATCAACTCTTCCTCGAGCATCTCGACGCCCCTGGCGACACGACATACGTGCTGGTTGAGGATGATCTGTTCTTTCGGCAGTGCGCTTTCCACGCCCAAAAGCTCATCCTGCACCGGGCGTCGATGCAACGCTTCGCCGATCGCCTCCGCAGTGACGGACGAGCGGTCCGTGAGGTTCTGACAGATGCCGACCGCAGCAGTATGCAAGGACTCGGCAATGAGTTGAGACACCTCTGCGCCAGCCACGTTGGTTACTACGACGTGGTGGATGACTGGCTGGGCCAGCGGCTCTCGGCTCTGCTGACCGAGCTCGATCTGTCCGAGCACACCGAGGTGCTGGAGTCTCCCAACTTCATCTGCACCCGGGCCGAGGTCGAGGCCTGGTTCGCCGATCACAAGGCCCGGATGAACACGTTCTATCAGTGGCAGCGGCAGCGACTGGACATCCTCGTCGACGGCGATCAACCCGTCGGTGGCCAATGGTCTTTCGACGAGGACAACCGCAAGAAGCTTCCGAAGGGCCATAGCGTTCCCTCGGTCCCGGGACCAGCGCGGCACGCGAGCGTCACTGAGGCGATCGAATGGGTGGAGCGCGAGTTCCCGGATGCTCCGGGCAACCCCCACTCGTTTGCGTGGCCTACGACACACGAGGAGGCCGACTCGGCATACGAGACCTTCCTGAGCGAGCGCTTCGCCCAGTTCGGTCCGTACGAGGACGCGATCAGTGCCGCACACCCCTACCTGTTTCATGCCGTCTTGACACCCGGCTTGAACATCGGGCTGATCGACCCACGAGATGTCGTGCAGCGCGCCTTGGAGGTCGCCGAAGACGAGCGTGTCGCCCTGGCGTCGGTGGAGGGGTTCGTACGCCAGGTCATCGGCTGGCGCGAGTACATGCGCGCGACGTACCACCTGTGGGGGCCGCGGATGCGGACCGCCAACGAGTTGCGGCACACTCGCTCGCTAGGGCCCGGGTGGTGGAGTGCCCAGACCGGTCTGGAGCCAGTCGACGTCGTGCTGCGCCGGGTCTTGGACAGCGGCTATGCCCACCACATCGAACGTCTGATGGTCTTCGGCAATGCGATGTGCCTGTTGCGAGTGGATCCGGATGAGGTCTACGAGTGGTTCATGGAGATGTTCATCGACGCCTACGACTGGGTGATGGTTCCGAACGTCTATGCGATGAGCCAGTTCGCAGCCGGCGCTGCGATCACGACCAAGCCCTATGTGTCCGGGTCGAACTACCTGAAGAAGATGTCGGACATGCCCCCGGGGCAGTGGCGGGCTGACTGGGACGGGTTGTTCTGGACCTTCGTCGCGGATCACCGCGACGTGTTCGAAGCGCACTATCGCTCCCGCATGATGACCCGCATGGTGGACGGCTTCGGAGAGGCGACATTGGCGTCCCACCGTGACCATGCCGCACGGTGGCTGACCTGAGCACGCTCATGGTCACTCACCCATGCAGCGGTCGGCGATCTGTGCAGCGCGGCCCCACCGCACCGGATCCACGTGTGGCAGTAGTGAGATAGACACATCCCACCGTCAGGGCTATGTTCGCCACATCCAGCCTTACCGACATGCATGGAGGCCACAGATGTCCCAACGCCCGAGAACCACCCGGCAGCTCGGCGTTGCGACGGCGGTTGGAGCGCTCCTGAGTGGGGCTCTCATCGCGACTCCCTCGGCCGCTGCGCCCTCCGCGCAGGGCTGCGAGAACCGGAGCAACAACACCTACGCCAAGTTGCTCGAATGCGTCCGGTTGGATGGCGTCCGTGAGCACCAGGCTGCGCTGCAGGCGATTGCTGACGCCAATGGCGGCAACCGCGCCGACCAGACCCCGGGCTACGACGCCAGCGTCGACTACGTCGTCGAGGTGCTCGAGGAGGCCGGCTGGTCCGCCGAGGTGGAGGAATTCACCTATGACGCCACTGACGTGCTCGTGCGACAGCTGACGCCGGTGGCTGCGGACTACTTCGCCAATGACGCGACCGGCACGGGTGAGGGCGACGTCACCGGCGCCGTCATCCCCGTCGACATCAACCTCGCGGGGGACCGGGCCAACAGCAGCGGCTGTGAGACCGGCGACTTCGCCGGCCTCGACTTCTCCGGGCCGAACGACATCGCGCTCATGCAGCGCGGCTCCTGCCCGTTCGCCGTCAAGGCGCTCAACGCCGTGGCCGCCGGGGCCGAGGCCGCCGTGCTGTTCAACCAGGGCGACCCCAGCACAGACCTGGGCGACCGCTTCGGCCCGCTCAACCCGACGCTCGGCGGTGAGGACGTCGTGGATATCCCCGTGGTGGGCACCACGTTCGCGGCGGGCGAGTCGCTCGCCCAGCCGGGCTCCACCGCGCAGGTCAAGGTCGACTTCTTCGAGGCCACATCCTTCAACGTCATCGGCGAGCTGGCCGGCATGACCGACAGCAACGTCGTCATGGCCGGTGGGCACCTCGACTCGGTGGTGGCAGGGCCGGGCATCAACGACAACGGCAGCGGCTCAGCCGCGCTGCTCGAGGTCGCCCAGCAGATGGCCAAGTCCAAGCCCTACAACACCGTGCGCTTCGCCTGGTGGGGCGCCGAGGAACTCGGCCTGATCGGCTCGACGCAGTGGGTGGCCCAACGCACCCCGCAGGAGCTCGACGATATCGCGCTCTACCTCAACTTCGACATGATCGGGTCGCCGAACTACTACTTCGGTGTCTACGACGCCGACGAGTCGAGCTTCCCCGCACCCACCGACGTCACCATCCCGGCGGGCTCTGAGGACATCGAGGAGACCTTCGAGTCGTTCTTCACGCTGCGCGGTGAGCCCTACGACGACTCGCAGTTCAGCGGCCGCAGCGACTACCAGGCGTTTATCAACAACTTCATCCCCTCCGGTGGCCTGTTCACCGGCGCCGAGGTCGTCAAGACCGAGGAGCAGGAGACGATCTGGGGCGGCACGGCGGGCGACCAGTTCGACCCGTGCTACCACCAGGCCTGCGACACCTTTGACAACAACAGCGACAAGGCCCTGGAGGTCAACTCAGACGCGATCGCTTTCGCCGTCCTCACCTATGCCGCTTCGACAGAGACCGTGAATGGGGTCAAGGGAAAGAAGATCCCGGGCAAGTTCACCATCCCCGAGCCCGCAGGTCCCCAGGGAACCTTCGGAGGCTGACCACACACAGGCGACCAAGGGTCCAGGACAGCCCCTAGCAGCGACGGCCGTCTCAGCCCGGAAGTTGGCTCATCGGCCCGTCAGTCCTGTAGCGAGGCCTTGCGGCTTTGCAGCACTTCGTCGACCAAGCCATACTCCTTGGCTTCGGCCGCGATCAAGATCTTGTCCCGCTCGATATCCTGGCGGACCTGCTCCACGGGCTTGTTGGAGTGCTTGGCCCAGGTCTCTTCGAGCCAGGTCCGCATCCGAAGCACCTCGTTGGCCTGAATCTCGATGTCGCTAGCCTGACCGTAGTCACCGCCGGCGAGAGCGGGCTGGTGGATCAACACGCGAGCGTTCGGCAGGGCAAACCTCTTGCCGGGCGCACCGGCGGCGAGAATGACTGCCGCCGCCGAGGCTGCTTGACCGACCACGAAGGTCTGCACATCGGGGCGGATATACATCATCGTGTCGTAGATCGCCGTTAGAGCGGTGAACGACCCTCCGGGTGAGTTGATGTACATCAAGATGTCCCGGTCCGGGTCCTGGCTTTCCAGGACGACGAGCTGGGCGATGATGTCATCGGCCGAGGCGTCGTCGACCTGCACGCCGAGGAAGATGATGCGGTCTTCGAACAGCTTGGCGTAGGGGTCCTGGCGCTTCATCCCATAGGACGTGCGCTCCTCATACGTAGGGAGGATGTAACGGCTCGACCCGCCGAGCGGCGTGGCTGCGGGCCCGCTTGGCTGAGTGGCTACCGGGCCACCGACATAGGGGAACATGGGCTGGTTCATGGCGAAATCTCTTTCGTTCGTCTCAGCGGATCAAGAAGGTTGGTCGGCGGCATCGCCGGACTCGTCAGCGGCATCGCCGGGAGTGGAGGCCCCGGTGGCCGAGGAGTGCTCATAGACATGGTCAACGAAGCCGTACTCCTTGGCGGCCGCAGCTGTGAACCACCGGTCGCGATCGGAGTCGGTCTCGATCTGTTCCACGCTCTGGCCGGTGTGCTCGGCAATCAAGCCGGCCATCTCCTTCTTGATGTGCAGCATCTGCTCGGCCTGGATCTTGATGTCACTGGCTGTGCCGCCGATGCCCCCGGAGGGCTGGTGCATCATCACGCGAGAATGCGGCGTGGCGTACCGCTTTCCCTTCTCACCGGCGGAAAGCAAGAACTGGCCCATCGAGGCTGCCAGGCCCATAGCTACGGTAGCCACATCGTTGGGCACCCACTGCATGGTGTCGAAGATCGCCATACCCGCGGTCACTGAGCCACCCGGTGAGTTGATGTACAACCAGATGTCGGCCTCGGGGTCCTCCGCCGCGAGCAGCAGCAACTGCGCGCAGATGGCATTGGCATTGTCGTCCCGAACGTCCGAGCCGAGGAAGATGATCCGTTCCTTCAGCAGCCGGTTGTAGATTTGGTCATCCAGACCTGCGATCGGGCCATCCCCGGCCGCGACGATCTCGGAGTTGCTCATCGGTGCTCCTTGTCCTGCGGTTGCTAGGTGAAACGGTCTGTGTCGGGCGCATCACTCGATCCTCGACACCTTGTCGCTGACACTAACGTCGAACCCCCTGCCCACACTCCCCTAGGTATGCCGTGTTCGCCGTGAGCGCACAACCCCAGGCCCGAGACGAGGCCTTACCGCTGAGCCTCCTGCTCGGCGCTACCCTCTCCTGAGGATGCTGGCGCAGCGGGATCCTCGTCACCGACCTCCACGCTCTGATCCTCAGCGGAGACCGCGACGTCGTCGTGACCCTCGCCGAGGTCAAGACCTTCATCAGGGTCAGACTCATTGCTCTCGCCCGCACCGCTGAGATCGTCGGCCGGGTCCGCGGACGCCTCCGCGACCTCAGCGTCTTCCTCGAGTTCGCTCAGGTCGACCTCGTTGCCGTCAGTATCGGTGACAGTTGCCTGCTCGAGAACGGCTGCCAGGGCCTTGCGGCGGCCGACTTCGGTCATCATGGCGGGGATCTGTTTTTCCTGATCGATCTTCTGCGCGAACTCGTTAGGATTCATGCCGTACTGCTGGGCGGTCATCATGATGTACTCGATGAGCTCGTTCTGCTCCACGTTGACCTGATCACGCTCGACGAGGGCGTCTAGGAGAAACTGCGTTTTCATCGCCTTGCGCGTCGACTCAGTCACCTCAGCGCGGTGATCGTCGTCCTCGCTGCGCTTCTCGTTCTCGAGGTGTGAGTCCACTTCCTGCTCCACGATGGAATCAGGCAGCGGGATGTCGGTCATCTCCAACATCTGTTCCAGGACTCGGTCGCGGGCTTGGACGCCCTGTTCAAACTTGACGCCCTGCTCAGCCTGTTTCACCAGGTCTGCCCGCAACTCCTCGACGGTGTCGAACTCAGACGCCAACTGCGCGAACTCGTCGTCAACCTCGGGCAGCTCGCGCTCCTTCAGCGAGACCAAAGTCACCGAACATTCCGCGTCGCGCCCGGCGTGGTCTCCGCCGGCCAGCGGGCTGGTGAACGTGACCGTGTCACCGGCGCTCGCACCGATCAAGGCCTCGTCGAGTCCCTCGAGCATCGTCTTCGAGCCGATCTCATACGAAACCCCGGTCACCGAGTCGATCTCCTCGCCGTCGATATGCGCTTCGAGGTCGATCGAGGTGAAGTCTCCATTGACGGCGGCACGTTCGACCCCGACCAAGGTGCCGAATCGAGCCCGCAGGTTCTCCAACCGCTCGGCGACATCTTCCTCGCTTGCTGTCACTGGGTCGACCGACACCTCGATGCCGGAGAAGTCGGGGAGCTCGAACGTGGGGACGATGTCGACCTCGGCCTCGAAGATGAAATCCTGGCCATCGGCCATCGGCAACTCGGTCAGATTGACCTCAGGTTGCCCGAGCGGACGTAGCTCGTTCTCCTGCATCGCCTGGCTGTAGAACTCCGGCAAAGCCTCGTTGACCGCATCCTGCACCACCGCACCGCGGCCGAACCGCTGGTCGATAATCCGCGTGGGCACCTTGCCCTTACGGAACCCAGGAACGTTGACCTGTTTGGCGATGTTCGCGTAGGCGGCGTCCAAGCGAGGCTTCAGCTCCGCTGAGTCGACCTCCACGGTCAACTTGACGCGGGTCTCGGACAGGGTCTCCACGGCACTCTTCACTACGGGCACTCCAAAATCTCGTGGGGTTGCGATGCGGTATGAACTCGCTTGCGCGCCTCTGACGGACAACGCGCATCGTGGGCATGCTAGTCGGTCGGGGTAGCCGGATTCGAACCGGCGGCCTTCCGCTCCCAAAGCGGACGCGCTACCAAGCTGCGCCATACCCCGTCATCTGCCGTCACTGTGCGTGCGCGTGGGCTTGCATCACTGCGGCGGCCGTTAGACTATCTCCTCGGCGCGGTGTCCACGCACCGCTCGCTTGCGGGTGTAGCTCAATGGTAGAGCCCCAGTCTTCCAAACTGGCTACGCGAGTTCGATTCTCGTCACCCGCTCCGACAGGCAGGCGATTCGCAGACAGTTGACTTATGCTGTAAGTCTTGCACCCGAGCACAGGAGGAACAGATGGGTTTCATGGATAAGGCCAAGGACTTGGCCGGCGACCACCCGGACAAAGTGGACTCCGGGATCGAAAAGGGCAGCGACTACGCGGACGACAAGACCGGCGGAAAGCACACCGACACCATCGACAAGGGCGAAGACCAGGTCCGCGACCGCTTGGGCGCGCAGGACAATGACTCCGGCGACACGCGGGAGACCAAGAACGCCACCGGGCAGAACGCTTCCTAGTCACCTTGAGAGTTGCCGATGCCTCGGGCTGAGGCCCGGGGCATCGGCATGCCCGACCGCAGCTGGACGCGCTCAACTCCAGAGCCGAGGGCCAGTTCCTGTGGCCCGGGGGCTCAGCGGCGCAGACGTTCGCGCAGGTTGACCACCAGCACCACGACAGCCGCCAGCAGACACGGCACGATGACAACATACCGCCACTCCAGGTAGGCGTAGTACAGCAACACAACCGTGCCGGCCAACACCGCGAAGCGCAACGCCACCGCGAGGAACTGCTTGCGCAGCAATCCCTCGACACCCATCAGGAAGAGCACTGAGAACAGCGCCGCAAACGGCGAGTTGAAGCCAAAGACCGGGGAGACCACGAAGGCTATCGAGCACAAGATCAGTGGTGTGCTGAACACCGCCCACCACGATAACAACGTTGCCCGGAGGCCCTTGACCGGCTCCAACGGAGTGAGGCGATGCGCCAGGTGGTCGTGCGGCCCCGCCGACGAAGCAGTGGTGGACGCCGCGCTGTCGAGGTGTGCAACTTCGTCCGCGAGCGCGGTGTGCTCCATTTTCAGTTTCAGAAGCCGCTGCTCTTCAGGGGCCATCGCTCGCACCTCGGGCGAAGCCGGCGCTAGCCCGGCGGCAGAGCGAAGGAGGGTTGCCCGAGCAGCCCCGATCTCTTCATCCAACTCGTCCAAACGATCGCGAATCTGCCGTCCGCGTGCCTTGACGAGGACCTGCTCAGCGTGAGGATTGGGAGAGACCTTTGCCAGCCCGGACCATCCCACCGGGTCGGCCCACGAGGCGCGAACGGTGCCGTCCCGCTCATAACGCGGGCCTGCCGGCCCGCGTTCCCCGCCCAACCGGTCTCGCGTGTCGTGCCCCCAGAGGCCTCGATAGGCCCGCACCCATTCATGATCGGCTCCCCCATCGATGACGACCGCGTGCCAAGCCTCGACCTCCCCCGAGCCGACACCTCGGCCATCCCCCCGGGCATAGTCGACGTAGGGAATCGCCAGACCACCGCCCTTAGCCGTCGTGGACCACGGCGTAAACACTCGAGCAGCGGCCCGCAGTCCTCGCACCACCCACGGCAACGTGGGTGGACGCACCGTGATGAGGTAGTCACCTGCCAAGTAGGCCCCGGAATGCGAACCGGCACCGGAGAAGACCACCGGGTGGGAGCCGTTGACCAGACTGAGGTCGGGATCGTCCCAGCGACGCCTGAGGTCGTCGCCGACCTCATCGTGTGCCGAGAAAACGACCCACCGCCCGGCCGGAAGGCCTTGGTCGTCGACTGCCCCGGTGCCGTCGAGGTACACCGTGACCTGCTCCCAGTCCCCTTCGTGTTCATTGACTCCGCCGAACCCGGATCGCCAGTTGTTGAAGCAGTAGAAGAACCAGTACTGGGCAACGATCCACTCGCCATCGCGCACGATCCGGCCGTAGTACGTGGGTCGGTCCACCCCGAGGTGATCGCGTTGCAACAAGAACGAGCGAGCAGCGCTGCCCCCCGGCACGCTGCCGCGAAAGAGCAACGACAGGCGGTTGGCCGAGTCGATCATTCGAGCGGTCACACCCACCGAAGCCAGACGGCTGGAGCCGCGCAGCAGCGGCGGTCGATCTTTGATCGGGATGCGCGCCACGTGCCCCCTCTCAGCCCCGGTGTCGACGCCCGAGAGCGAGTGGCCAAGTCCTTGATTCGTCGCGCTGTGCTCAGTCAGGGTTGATAGGTCGAGCTCTCCCGGGGCGAACTCACGGGTGGACTCCCCCTCCGGGTCATCGCTCCACAGCGCGGCGTGGTCGACGTAGGGGGTTACCGAGACCGGGAAGAAGAACTCGCCGCGAGTGAACCGGACCACCGGCTCGAATGCTCGCAACAGGTCGAGGTCGGAGGGCATTGGGGCCAGCTCAGTCGAGGGCGGGCAGGGTTCCATCGGCTTCGTAGGAGCTCATCATGTCGATCCGCACCTGGTGACGCTCAACACCTGAGAAATCCGTCGTCATGAACGCCTGCACCATTGCTCGCGCTTCGTCGCGGGTATGCATCCGGGCTCCGATCGAGATTATCTGGGCATTGTTGTGCTCACGCGCCAACGTGGCCAGCTCGACGTTATAGCACAGCGCCGCGCGGATACCGGCAACTTTGTTGGCCGCGATCTGCTCTCCGTTGCCGGAGCCGCCAAGGACGATCCCGCGCGAGTCAGGATCTGCGGCGACTGCTTCGGCGGCTCGCAGAACGTAGACGGGGTAGTTGTCGACTTCGTCGTACTCCTTCGGGCCGTGGTCAATGACGTCGTGCCCTTGCTCGGTCAACCACTGACACAAGTCACGATGCATCTCGAATGCCGCGTGGTCGCCGCCGATATGAATTCGCATTTGAGCTCTCCTTCGCTGTCGTGTGAGGCCGTCGCGGTGCACTGATGGGCTGCGACCCCCACACCATGACACCATCGAGACATCTCAGCCACTCCCCGATCCGTTGGAGGTTCTTGATGCCTGGCACCAATCTCACCCGTGATGAGGCGCAACGGCGTTCTCAGCTGATCGAGGTGCAGGCTTACGACATCGAACTGGACCTCACCTGTGGACCACAGACCTTCGCCACCACGACCACGGTGGCCTTCGACTGCAGCGAACCGGGCGCCGGGAGCTTCATCGACCTGCGCGCAGACTCGGTGCAAACGGTGATGCTCAACGGGCAGAGACTGAAGGTCTCCGACGTCGTGAAGGACTCTCGTATTCAGCTCGGCGACCTGCTCAGCCACAACGAGCTGACTGTGGCTGCGACAGGCGCCTATACGAACACCGGCGAGGGGTTGCACCGCTTCGTGGACCCGGCTGACGACGAGGTCTACCTGTATACGCAGTTCGAGGTTCCGGACAGCCGCCGAGTGTATGCCGTGTTCGAGCAGCCCGACCTCAAGGCCACCTTTGCGTTCACGGTCACCGCCCCGGCACATTGGCAGGTCATCTCCAACCAGCCGACCCCGCCGCCGGTGGCTGCCCCTCAAGCCTGTAACGCCGACGAGATAGAGGTCGCTACCTGGCAGTTCCCGGCCACTGCGCGGATCTCCTCCTACATCACGGCCCTGGTGGCGGGCCCGTACGACGCAGTGCGGGACGAGGTCTCTACTCGCGCGGGGAGCGTCCCGTTAGGCGTCTTCTGCCGCAAGAGCCTGACCCAGCACCTGGATTCCGACAACATCTTGGACTGCACCAAGGCGGGGTTCGCCTTCTTCGAGGACGAGTTCGACTATCCCTACCCGTTCGCCAAGTACGACCAGATCTTCACTCCTGAATACAACATGGGCGCGATGGAGAACGCTGCCTGTGTGACCATCGTCGAGGACTACGTCTTCCGCTCCAAGGTCACCGAGACCATGATCGAGCGCCGGGCGCTGACGATCTTGCATGAGCTCGCGCATATGTGGTTCGGCGACCTTGTGACCATGCACTGGTGGGACGACTTGTGGCTCAACGAGTCATTTGCCGAGTGGGCCTCAACGGTCGCTCAGGCGGAAGCCACCCAATGGACGGAAGCATGGACGACTTTCGCAACCTCGGAGAAGGCGTGGGCCTACCGCCAGGATCAACTCTCCTCGACTCATCCGATCGCAGCGGACATGGTGGATCTGGCAGCCGTCGAGGTGAACTTCGACGGCATCACCTACGCCAAGGGCGCCTCGGTGCTCAAACAACTGGTGGCCTATGTGGGACGCGAGGCCTTCACCGGCGGATTGCGCGCTTATTTCACCAAGCACGCCTGGGGCAACACCACATTGGCAGATCTGCTGACCGAACTGGAGAACACCTCCGGCCGCGACCTGAGTGAGTGGTCCCGACTGTGGCTGCAGACCGCCGGGGTCAACACGATGACGCCCGAGCTATCGGTTGAAGACGGTGTGATCACGGCTGCGGCGATCGTGCAGTCGGCACCGCACGACTACCCCACGCTGCGACCGCACCGGATGGCTGTCGGTTGCTACACCACCGAAGACCGTGGGCTGGTCTGCACGCACCGCATTGAGTTGGATGTCGACGGCCAGCGGACTGAGGTGCCGGACCTGGTTGGCCGGCCCATGCCCGACCTACTGTTACTCAACGATGACGATCTGGCCTACACCAAGATCCGACTTGATGAGCACTCGCTGAAGACGGCGTTAGCCGATCCTCGGGCACTGCACGATTCACTGCCCAGAGCCCTGGTGCTCGGAGCAGCCTGGGACATGACCCGAGATGCGCATCTACCGGCCACTGACTATGTGCGTTTGGCGCTGCGAGCGCTGCCGGGTGAGAGCGACTCGACGCTGGTGAGGATGCTGCTGCTGCAACTGGGAACTGCGGCGCGGATGTATACCACCCCGGCTCACCGGGAGCACCTCATCGCCGAGGTCGCCGCGGGCTTGCGAGAAGCCGTAGAAGGCTCCGTACCTGGCAGTGACGCACAGCTCCAGCTGGTGGCGGCCTTTGCCTCGTTTGCCGCATCTGAGCCCGACATCGCGATGGTGCGAGGCGCCTTGGACGGTAGCGCGCCGATCGAGGGTCTCGTGGTTGACCAGGACAAACGCTGGACGTTGCTGACTGCCCTGGTTGCGGCTGGAGATGCGACTGAGCACGAGGTCGAAACCGAACGCGAGCGCGACAACACCGCACACGGTCGGGAGAAAGCAGCCCAAGCACTGGCCGCGCGGCCCAGCGCACGGGCCAAGGCTCAGGCCTGGTCGGCGGCGGTCGAGGAGGACGACCTGCCGAATGCCGTGGTCAACGCGATGGCTAAGGGCTTTGGCCGGGCTGTCGATGTGGAGGTGCTACGCCCGTACATCCAACGCTACATGGACACCGTCGAGGACGTCTGGGATTCGCGCTCTCATGCCATTGCCGAGGCCATCGCATCCGGGTTCTACCCCATGGCTCTGGCGGATCAGGAGCTGCTGGATGCCACCCAGGCGTGGCTGGATGAGCACCCGGAGGCCCCCAGCGGTCTGCGGCGAACGGTGAGCGAAAACCGGGACACAGTTCTACGTGCGCTGCGCGCCCAAGAAGTCGATCGCTGGGCTTGAGCGTGACAGTGCAACTCGAGTCCTGGGACGGTAAAGCGTCTCGACTGAGCGGACACCTACAGTTGGTGGATGGACCAGCGAGAGATTGATGCCTTCTGGCGCGACGCTCAGGTCAGGGGCCGGTTGAACCCGGCCGCCGCATATCTGGGTCGCACGGTGGACGAAGCTCTGCCGCCACCTGCGTGGTCCTTCGGTCGGGATGCAGCCGAGGCCGACGAGTTGGTAGCGCTGGTGCTCAACGGCATCAAAACGGCCACGTCGAGCGCTCGCAGCGAGTACGAACACGCGGACGAGATACCCACCGCGGGATTGTTGTCGATACTTCTCGACGGCGGTGAGCATCCGCGGGCGTTGCTGCGCACGACCGAGGTCTCCGTCGTTCCCTTCGACCTCGTGGGGCCCGTCCATGCGGCCGCCGAAGGTGAAGGCGATCGGTCGTTGGAACACTGGAGGTCGGTCCACCGAGACTTCTTTGGCCGCGATGACTCGCCGTTCGACCCGGAGATGGAAGTGGTCTTGGAGAGATTCGTTGTGATCGCTGCTCGCGATGCGGGCGCTCGAACGTCAGCGGACGTGAAGTCCTAGCAACTCGCCCCCATCCGATCATGGAACGGCGTCAGTCCGGGCAGAAACTTGCACAACGTGGGGTATGAGTCAACACACTCACCCCTAACGGAGGAACTCTGAGCAACTTCGCGCTCAGCTGGGATTGACACCCGACAACATCATGCTCAAGCGGTGGTACGGCGGGAAACGGTCCTGGCCAGGCGGCGCGCCGAACGCTTCACGAAGAGCTCTTCCAGTAGCAGGGGGCGACCTTCGGGCCCGGCCAACGGCACCCGCCAGTTCGGGTACTCCTCGTGGGTGCCCGGCTGGTTGATGATCCGCACGTCTTCAGCCAGGTCAGAGATGGAAACACCCACGAGTTTGGCTGGCGTCCAGGTCAGGTACCGGTGCAGGGCCTCAACCTGCTCAGGCACCGACGCCTCCTCGCCGAGCAGCCCACGCTCACGCAGCAACGCCAACACCTCACCTCGTGCTGCCTCATCCTCCCCCAACTCTTCGTCCCACGACCGGGTCAGCAGATCGAGGTCGCGTCGCAACTCCATGTGCACCGCCTGCAGATATCCAGCGGTGGGGGGTAGGTCGTGAGTGGTCACGGTGGCCAGGCACAGCTCCCGGTATCGCTCCGGCGGGATCGGCCCATCGTCGTTGCGCTCGAACCACAAGATCGACGTGCCGAGGATGCCCCGCTCCCGCAGATAGTCCCGGGCCCACGGCTCGACAGTGCCCAGGTCCTCCCCAACGACGATCGCACCGGCCCGGTGCGCTTCGAGCATCAAGATGCCGATCATCGTGTCGTGGTCATAGCGCACGTAGGTGCCCTCGTTCGGCGCCATCCCGTCGGGAACCCACCAGAGTCGGAAGAGTCCGATGACGTGGTCGACTCGCAGACCGCCGGCATCCCGTAGCACCGATGTCAACATCTCCCGGTATGGCGCGTACCCGGCTTCCGCGAGCGCCGCCGGCTGCCACGGCGGTTGGCTCCAGTCCTGGCCGCGTTGGTTGTACTGGTCGGGCGGTGCGCCGACCGTGACCCCTCGGGCCAAGGAATTGCTCAATGCCCACGCGTCAGCGCCGCTGGGGTGCACTCCGACGGCGAGGTCGTGCATCACGCCAATCCGCATGCCAGTGTCCAACAGGTCGCGCTGGACCGCGCCGAGCTGCTCAGCCGCGATCCACTGCAGCCAGCAGTAGAAATCCATGTCACGATCGTGCAGGCTGCGGAAATTCTCGACCGCGCTCGCGGACGGGTCCCGATATTTCTCGGGCCAGCGCCGAAAGTCCGGACCGTGCTTCACGCTGAGGGCACACCACGTCGCGAAGTCCACCAGGCTCTCTCCGCCGCGCTCGCAGAAGGCCTGAAAAGCTCGCTCCCGGCGTAGCGACAACGGCTGGTTGAAGACCATCCGCAACGCGGCTTCCTTGGCGGCCCAGACCGGATCGCGTTCAAGGAACTCCAACTCCAAGTATTGCTGAGCGTCGTCGGCATGCCACTCGATGAGCTGGCGCTCCGCAGCTGAGAGGTAGGCAACCTCGGGCACGTCTTCGACTCGGATATAGAGCGGGCTGACGAACCGTCGTGTGGTCGGCAGATACGGCGACGGCTCGATGGGTGCCTCCGGCTCGGCCGCATGAAGTGGGTTGACCAGCACAAAGTCCGCGCCGAGCGCGGCCGCCCATGCTCCCGCATCCCCGAGGTCGGCCAAATCCCCCAGTCCCCAGGAACGCGACGAGCGCATCGCATACAACTGGGTCATCAACCCCCACTGCTGCATCCCGTCGACGGCCAGATGAGCCGGCAGGGTCAGTGCGGCTGGGTAGACAACGACCGTGGTGACCGGTGCGGCTCCCTGAGGCACCCCGGGGCCTTCATAGCTGAGCTCGTGCCACCCCAACGGCAAGTCATCAGGTAGCAGTGCACAGTGTCGCTGCTTGGTGGTGCCACCGACCTGTCGCGTTTCCTCCGCCGAGTCCACCTGAATGGTCTGCTGGGCCCCACCCTCGGTCCGCAGCGTCGCCGTGACCCGCTCCCCGGGAGCGCCATGCAGGAAGCATGTGCGGCTCGCGCCGAGCGCGAGGCCAACGAACGGCGGGGCGAACCGGCTCCACGTTTGGTCCTGATAGTCCTCCAGCGCTTCGGTCGCCTCCGACTCAGTGGCGACCTCGACGCCCAGAGCTGCCAGGACGGCATACACCGTCCGTTCGCTGACCGGGCAGTGGTTGCCTTGCCAGTCCCAGAATTCAGTGGCCACGCCGTGGATGTGAGCGAGGCGGATGAGCGCCTCTGGGAGCTGCTTAGTCACTACACTTCCTTGGACTCGGGCGGCAGGGTGGCACACGCAACGTCCTAGTCTGCCAGGTCGCATGAGAGGTTGAGACACATGAGCGATATGCCCTTCAAGACGTGGACCGAGTTTGGGATATGGGTGTTCGAGCCCTCCCTTCATATCGTCCTGATCGTCGTGGCCGCCTTGGCGGTGCGCTGGCTGGTGAATCGAGCCATCGCCAGCATGGAGCGAACAGCCATGCGCCGGGTGGACAAGGGCCAACGGGATCGAAACATCGACAAGGTGCTGATCGCCGCCTCCGGCACGGACATCGAAAGGCGCCGTCAGCGCGCGTTAACGCTCGGATCCTTGCTGCGCAGTGTGTCGGCGTTCGCTATCGCGCTGATCGCCATCCTGACGATCATGGCCGAGGTAGGACTGCCACTGGCGCCGTTGCTCGCTTCGGCCGGGGTTGGTGGTGTGGCCCTGGGGTTTGGCGCCCAGTCGCTGGTCAAAGACTTCTTGTCCGGGGTGTGCATGATCATCGAGGACCAGTACGGGGTCGGTGACGTGATCGACACCGGCGAGGCCATCGGTACGGTCGAGGAAGTCACCCTTCGGGTGACGCGGCTGCGAGACTTCGAAGGCGTCGTCTGGTTCATCCGCAACGGTGAGATCATTCGGATCGGCAACAAGTCGCAAGGCTGGGCTGCGGCCTACATCGATGTTCCGGTCTCCTACGAAGAACAACCCGAACGTGTTATCCCTATCCTGCAACAGGTCATCGACGAGGTGTGTGCCGACGAGGCGTTGGCGAGCAAACTCACCGAGGAGCCCACCGTGGCCGGCGTCGAGTCGGTCTCCGGCGGGGTGATGACGGTGCGCATCATCGCCAAGTGCCGCCCCGGTGAACAGTTCGAGATGGCGCGGGTCGTGCGAAGACGATGCAAGGACGCCTTGGACAGGGCGGGCGTCCAAGGCCCGCAAATCGCGCCGTTCGGCACCACCCCGCAGTAGGACAAGAGCTGTGAGCCGAGCCCGAGCCGATCTGCCTGAAGACCTCGACAGGATGCTCGAGGGCCGGGGCGCGTCGTTGTTTCGCACCGCAGTGTTGTTGCACCACGACCGGGACGCGGCGACCCAAAGTCTCGGCCGCGCACTGGCGAGAGCGGCGCGGGCTCACCGCCGCAACGAGTCCCCGGAGACTCTGGTGCGGACGAGGATGGTCGCCGACTTCGTCCGTGATCATCGTCGACGCTCTGTCGAAGCGGGGGCCGGCGGGGTCACCGTCGTCAACCGTGAGGCGTCAGCCGACGTAGCTCCCGCTTCTTTCGCCGGCCCCGAGGGAGGGAGCGCACTGGCCGACCCGCTGGCCGGCACCAGCGCAAAGCAACGTGCCCTCCTGGTTCTGGGGGCTCACCATCAGATGTCTCCGGAACGCAGCGCCGCAGCGCTGGGCATCAGTACCCGGAGCGCGCTATCGCAGCTCCAGGCCGGCCTGGATCTCCTTGACGTTGAAGAAATCTCAGAGTTGAGCGCGCCGCTGCGCGACGTTGCGGAGTCCTATGCCCCGCCGACGACCACGATCCTGCGCCGAGCCGTAGCCGATCAGCAGCCCAGGGAGCGCCACCGCAAACGCACCGGGTGGGCGCTGGTCGGCGGCCTCGCCGCGGTAAGCGTCGCCACGCTGCTGCTCAGCAACCAACCACCGGAAGGTCTGAGCGAGAGGGTCGAGCCAGCTCGCCTTGATGCCGACTACACCTCGGACTACGGCTTGGTCGACGGGCGACCCAGGCCATTCGTCGATGGTCTGAAACTCGAAAAGACCGAGGTCATCGACTACTCCCGAGGGGCCGCCATGATCGCAGGACCCGACGTGGACCCGGAGACGCAGCTCTACGCCGTGGCGTATTGCGACCTACCCGGTAACGCCATGGATGTCATTGCTATCGTCAACGCGATCACTATCGAACCGGTCCCCGACCGTGCCGAATCGGAGATCGTCGAACTGTCCTGTCTGGACCGCACTGCGGACCGGAGGTCATCACCGTTAGCAGAACCGCTGCCTCGTGGAACGGAGCAGTTCGCGGTCAGCCTGCCCGGCGTGTGGTCTGGCACGGGCGCCCTCTACCTGGCGTTCTATAGCGAAGCGGACTGGTCGAGGTACCCCTTTCCCGCATTTGAGGCGGCCGCCGCCCCGCAGGAGATCCCCGCTTTCGGCCAGGTGATCGACGCGAACACGCCACTGGGCGATGCTGAGGACCTGGAGTGGTTGCGCGACGATGGCGCGGCCAACGCGGTCGTGCACACCGTGGAGGTGGATGTCGCCACGGCCCTGCAGATCTCCGCGCTGACCGACGAGCCGGGACAGTTGCTAGTTGCCCTCGATGGGGTCGTCATCACCAATGACGGCGAGGAGCTACTCACTCTCGGCGAGGGGGTACCCGGCCCGTGGAAACAGGCTGATCCTGCTTTGCGGCAAGGCTTCTGGCGGGGATACGCCGCATCCGGGTTTCATGAGCAACTCGACTCTGGGCAGTTGTCCGAGCTGGGGGTTGACATCACCGATGACAAGGTAAAGGTCAGTGTGCTTCCACGCGGCTTCAACGGCGACGGCTGGCAGGTCATCGTCAGCAGTGATGTCGCCCAGGAGGCGAACGGACGACAGTTGCTTGCACCCGGGTACGCCGCAACGCTGCCGGAGTTCGCGCACGGATTGAAGCGGGTCGGCGCCTACAGCGTGCCGACCGACGGCCAACCGCACCAAGCGCCGCTTCCGGTGGAGCGGGCCGGCGAGCTGACCTGGATCGGGGCGTGCGACCTGGAGACCACGCCCAGCATCCGGACCGTAGCGCTGCGCTCACCCACGCGCTACGGTCTGATCCCCTGCGCCTCATACCGCAACGAATGGGCCGCACCGCTGACTCCCGATGTCCCCGGACCCAGCATCAGCGCAGACGCCGAGCCTCCGGATGTGATCACGTTGACCGCGCCGGCCACGGACGAGCCAGAGAGCCTGACCATCGGGGCCTATCGCGAGGTCGCCTTCGAAGACTTCCCGTTCGCGACCGGCGACCAGCCGTCGACAGCACCATTGAATCTGCGGCCCGTGCCCGACGAAGGCGACGTGATTGGGCTCGGGTTGGTCGGCGACGGCGCTCGATGGGCATCCCTGGACCAGATCACCGAGACAGATCTCGATGAGGCCGGAAGAGCCTCCTTAGAGGTCCCCGCACACGATCACGCCCTGGTCCGCGTTTTCACCAGCGGCAAGGGCAGAATCCGAGTGAGCACCGCAGGTCCGGAAGCTGCGCCGCTGAATGGGAACTTCGAGGATCCATCGGTCCTCGGACGGGTCGCTTCGCCGTTGATGTACCGGGACGGTTGGTGGACCTCATGGACGAGTGAACCAACTCGCTGGACCATCCCGATCCCGGCCGGAAGCGAGGATCGCCAGGGCGGCTTGACCGTGGAAGTGGACGGGTATGACGCTGGGTCGGTGGAGCTCGAACTCTTGCACCCTGTCTCACGGGAGGCCACTCCAAGCGGCGAATCCACATCGAGCGATGAAAGACTGGTGCCGTGAGTGAGTCAGCCGGACCGGTCGGTCCTGATGAAGTTGTCAACGACGCCGAGCAGCCGCCCACCTACTACGAGCGGGTCGGCGGGCACGATACGTTCGTCGCGCTCGTGCGGCAGTTCTATATCGGTGTTGCTGGCGACCCGCAGTTGCGGGCCTTGTATCCCGAGCAGGATCTGGGCCCGGCCGAACATCGACTACTGATGTTCCTCGAGCAGTACTGGGGCGGGCCTAAGACCTATAGCGAGCAACGTGGCCATCCGCGGCTTCGGATGCGCCACGCCGGTTTCGAGGTCACCCCTGCGCAGCGCGATCGCTGGTTGAAGCACATGTCGGCCGCCATCGACAGCATCGAGCTTTCGGCGATGGATGAGGAAATGCTGCGCGGGTACATGACTCGTGCTGCCAACTTCATGGTGAACAGCTTCGACGAATAGGGTAGGGAACCGTGACTGCCCCCGTTGAGAACGCCGAGACCGCATCGACCACTCAGCACACCGCATGGTGGCGCCATGCGGTGATCTATCAGATCTATCCACGGTCGTGGGCCGACTCGGATGCCGATGGCATCGGCGACCTCCCGGGGATCATCGCCCGCTTGCCATACCTGCAAGAGTTGGGCGTCGATGCCATCTGGATCAGCCCCTTCTACATCTCCCCGATGGCCGATGCCGGATACGACGTGGCGGACTACCGGCAGATCGACCCTTTGTTCGGCTCGATGGACGATGCGGATGAGTTGATCCGAGTTTCCCACGACTTGGGCATCCGGGTGATCGTCGACCTGGTCCCCAACCACACCTCGGACGAACACGAGTGGTTTCAGGCGGCGTTGGCCGCTGCGCCTGGGTCACCAGAGCGGGAGCGCTACATCTTCCGGGACGGCCTGGGTGAAGGCGGGGAGCAGCCACCGAACAACTGGGTGTCGGTCTTCGGCGGACCGGCCTGGGAGCGGGTCACCGAAGCCGACGGCACGCCCGGGCAGTGGTATCTGCACCTGTTCGACATCAAGCAGCCAGACCTGAACTGGCAGAACCCCGAAGTGCGTGACATGTTCCACGACGTACTTCGATTCTGGCTCGACCGTGGCGTCGATGGCTTCCGGGTCGATGTTGCCCACGGTCTGGTCAAAACCGAAGGACTGCCGGATTTCACGCCGTCGGAAGACGTCGTCGCGTTCCAAGCCGACGAGAATGTCGACAACCCGATGTGGGACCGCGACGGGGTTCACGAGATCTATCAGGGGTGGCGCTCGGTCCTGAACGAGTACAACCCTGAGGGCGACCCGGACAAGGACCGCATCCTCGTCGCCGAGGCGTGGGTGCAGCCGATCTCCCGGGCCGCTCTCTACACCCGACCCGACGAGATGCACCAGGCGTTCAACTTTGCTTTCTTGGAGTGCCCGTGGTCGGCCGACGAGTTGAGCGAGGTCATCCACACCTCGTTGGCCGTGGCACACGATGTAGGTGCTCCCAGCACGTGGGTGTTGTCCAACCACGACGTCGTGCGGCACGCCTCTCGATATGGCTTCACGGTCGGCGAGAAGCGGCCCAATGGCATCGCCATCACCGACCCGCAGCCCAACATGATGCTCGGCCTACGTCGGGCTCGTGCGGCCTCGATGTTGATGCTGTCGCTGCCGGGGTCGGCCTACATATATCAGGGTGAGGAACTCGGGTTGCCGGAGCACACCGCCATCCCGGATGCTGAGCGTCAAGACCCGACCTGGGAGCGCAGTGAACACACCGTGCCGGGGCGCGATGGGTGCCGGATTCCGATGCCTTGGGAGGCGGGGAAGACGGCCTACGGCTTCGGCGATGGGGCGCATACCTGGTTGCCGCAACCGGAGATCTACGGGGCGTTGGCGGTGGACCGCCAGGAAGGCGTCTACGGGTCAACGTTGGAGTTGTATCGCACGGTGATCCGACTGCGCCGCGAGCACGACCTGGGTGTCGGCGTTTTGCACTGGCTGGACGGCTACGGGGATGAGGTCATCGCGTTCACCAACACCGGGCCGGATGGTGCGGTCATCACCGTACTGACCAACGTCGGCGTAGACCCGGTGCGACTGCCGGACAATGCTGAGGTATTGCTCGTCTCGCACGCGTTGGTGGACAACTGCCTTCGGCGAGACAGCACCGTCTGGTTCAGTCAATCCCCCGGCTGAGCACGAAGTTCTTCTGGTTTCGGCCAGGTGGCGCGTGGAGTTGCTAGCTGTCGAGTGAGCTGGGGTCACTGGGCACATCGACAGCTAGGTTCTGTAGCGCCTGGAGGGGAACCACGTTCAGCACGGCCGCGTTTGTCGAGGCCAACACCACGGGTGCCGCGGCGCCGTCGATGTATGCCTTGCCCCAGTTCGCCGCCGTAACGCACCACCGGTCGCCCGGCTTCAGACCGGCAAAGTTGTATTGCGGCCGTGGTGTGGACAAGTCGTTGCCGATGCTGCGCTGATGCTCCAGAAACTCTGCGGTCACGACCGCGCAGATGGTGTGACTGCCGAGGTCTTGGGGGCCGGTGTTGCAGCACCCGTCCCGGAAGAAGCCGGTGACGGGGTCGAAGCCGCACGGTTCGAGGTCGCCGCCGAGGACGTTGCGTTCACTCACCCGCTCAGCATGCCGCACCTTCGACGGAGCGGCCCATTCGCGGAGACACTGGAGCGACAGGCATCGCCGCACCGCCCATGCTGACATCCTCAGTCGCGGACGAGCCGGTTCCGAGACGTGAGAACTTCCAATTGCTCGGGCGGGCCGTCTATGGTGATGGTGCCGGGGATCGCCTGCCACTCGGCACCATCCACCGAGTACTCGCCACCGTAGGTCACACTTATGGATGGGTTGACGGTCGACTTCGCCGTATACGTGTGCTGAATGTCGCCATCAGGCCACGTCCCGCCCATCGAGTCGACCGGCCCTATGCGTTCACCATCGCCGAAGTCGTATGTCGCGTCCACAAAGGTCGGCCGAATACGAACCTGTCGGCCGACCAACGTCGTGGTGTCAACCTCCTGCGGCTCGACTCCGGAATCGGGCCATTGCAACTCGTAGAACGTCGGCAAATTCACCAGGGTACGGCCACCGGGAGGTTCCATCGAGGTCTGCGGCAGCGCAAAGGGGTGAGGTGAAACTGAGCAACAATCTGAGCCACCGAGGGCCGGTCGAGGGTTCGCCCGACTGAGCCGGGACAGAATCCGGGAAACATGTGAACCCCAGGTTCTGCCAGGGGCCGAGGTCTCCACTCCGGTTCACTTCGCGGCGGGCAACTCGCGCGAGAGGACCCGGACCACCTAGAGAATTGTTGTCACACCACGTAGCGGCCCGATCGCAAAAGACCGCAGTGGGGTTGATGGGGCTGTTACCGACACAGTCGATGACGCTGACATATTCGATACCACTGTTCCGGGTCCGAAAAGGCCGCGGGATCTACGCCCGGCGGATACCTGCTCCGCCAATTACCAACCTTTGATCAGTGAGCTACGCGATATGCCCTCGCCCTGACTGTTGCGTCAAGCTTACATCGTCGTCTTCCGCCAGCCTAGGAGTTGCGGAGGGAGGCTCGCAGCCAGCATAGGAGGCCAGTACGAGAACGCCCAGACTTCATTCTTCAACGAAATAGATCTCTCGCACCTGAAAGAACGGTGCCGTCATGCTCCAAATCGAATCCAACTAAGTCTCGCGCCTCCACCTCTCATCCTCGACCACGTCCCTCTCTCAGAAGCTCCTGATAGACGGAACCGACATACCCCACGTCGACCGGTATACCCTTCACCGTTTGACAGAGCCTGAGACATCCTCTACGGTCGCCTACTGGACCCGTCTAGTAGTTACCATTATCGCAATTCAATCGGCCTGCCTCTTCGAAGACATCACACGTCGAACACTCTTCACGTCGGCAGTATTGCTCGAGGACTCCACTCTTGCGGGATTCTGACCGATGTAGTTTGACCAGGTCGAGGTAGTGCAGCAGCGAAGGCTTCAGCGCCGGCTTCGGAGTCTTCCATCGCTTCGGGGGGCAGCTCGGGAATGCCTGGGTCAGCGATAGGCGCAGACGTGCTTGAGACATCATCTGGCCCGGCATTGGTGTTCGCAGAGTCCTCACCCGGGGTCACGCCCACCGAATCCTCAGGCGTAGGCGGTGGCGACGCCTTCTCCTCGCTACACCCAGCCACGCCAGCCAGGGCGACAGACAGCACCACAACGCTCAAGAGTCGCACGACATACACCTCAGGGATCAGACTCGGGCGTCACGGCCCCGGTCACGGACTCATAGTGTCACCCACCCCGGCGGAGAAAGACCAGTTTTCCACAGAGCTACCGAGCCAGAACGGCCCCATTGTTCAACCGCAACCGGGTCCACGAGCCCGCGGACAAGACCGATCCGCGCTCTCCCGGGGCCGCAAAACCCAACACATACGCCGCGAACGCCATCCCGGCAGGTGGCGAACCAGGGTCTGCTGACAACTTCTGACCCCAGATGCGCTGCCGCAGACTCGCCACCGCCGCGGCCCCCGCCCCGTCCGGGGTGCCGTGCGCCACCGCCTCGACACCGTCCCGAGCAGCAGTCATCAGCACCTCCCCCGTGACTTCACCGGCGACGGACCAGCCGGAACGCGGAGGGCTGATCGCCGCCCACGCCGGAGATGCCCTCATCGGTGGCACAGCTAGCTCGGCGCTCACGTCCCCGGTGCTGTGCCGTCGCGCTAGTCGATCAGAAATCGCCGCCAGCGGCACCGTCGCATCGAGCGCCTGATCGCCAGCCAACTCCATCACTCTCAAACCCAACACCAGACCGTTACCCAGCATCCCCTGCCCCGGCAGCACCTGCACCCAGGCCGCCAACACCCTCCCCTGCGCCTGCAACCGGATCGCCCCGTCGGCATCCACCGTGCGCGCGCGAGCGACATACGTGCTCAGGTCCTGAAGCGTCTCCACTTCGGCAAAGCGGATCCGGTCTTCCTCGCCTGTCATCGTCGCAGGCCGCGGTTGGGGCGAGCACGGTTGCGCATCGCCGGCGGCTCACCAGACACCGCTGCCAGCGCCTGCCGCTCGGATTCCTTGAGCCGCCGCGGCTTCTCCCCCACCAGGTCGTAGGACACCATTGTCGACTCCGCCAACGCAAAGAGCACGTCGCTACCGGGCTGCCGGACCGCATACCCCACGTCGAACGAAGCCCCACTGATCCGCGAGCACCACACCTCGATCAACGCTGGTTCGTAGTTGAAGGTCAACGGTGCCAGATAGTCAATCTCCTGCCGGGCCACCAATATCCCCTCGTTCAGCAGCGAGCGCTCCTGTCCGAACCAGTCGCGAAAGGCATACACGCGCGCGTCCTCCAGCAGCCGCAAGAACTCGACATTGTTGACATGCCCGTAGGCGTCCATGTCCGACCAGCGGATCTGGATGTCGATGTTGTACGGGCTGGAGTCAGTCGAGGGCATGATGCTCATCCTGCCACCCGCGCAAGCCTCGCTAGGCTGCACCAGGTGACAACTGAAGACCCGATCGATGACCTCCTCGACGTGCTCCGCCTCACCCGTGAGGGCACAACCACTATCAACATCGCTTCGCCAGAGGCTGCAGGTGAGGACCTGGGCAGCTCTCGAGGCGATGTCTTTGTCGGCCGCAGCCAGCCTCAGCCACACGGGCGTGCCTTCGGTGGCCAGGTGCTCGCCCAGTCCGTCATCGCCGCCGGTCTCACCGTGGCCGATGTCACGGAGAGGACCGGTGACCCGCCGCGGCATATTCACAGCATGCACGGCTACTTCCTACGACCCGGTGACGCTCAGCGCCCGATTCGGTTCTTGGTCGAGCGTATGCGGGACGGCCGCTCGTTCTCAGCGCGGCGGATCCACGCGGTCCAGGACGGTCGCATCCTGCTGTCGATGATCACCTCGTTTCAGGACGAGGATGAGGGACTCGATCATCAAAGTGAGATGCCGCACGTTCCTGGCCCTGAGGGCCTGCCGTCGGATGCAGATATCTTGAGCGGGATCGATCACCCCCAGGCGCGACACTTGGCCCGCCGCGCTGTGGAGATCAAACATGTCGAGGGGCCGCTGTTCTTGCAAGCGGGTGCGCCGAGCGCGCAGCAGCATGTGTGGTTTCGCGTACCCCGCGAGCTACCCGAGGATCCGTTGTTGCATGCCGCGGTGTTGGCCTACGCCTCGGACTTCAGCCTGCTGGAACCGATCTTGCGCAAGCATGGCCTGGTATGGGGCGACCCCCGTCTGCGTCCGGCAAGCCTGGATCACGCGATGTGGTTCCACCGGACTCCCCGCGCCGACGAGTGGATCCTGTACCGGCAGGCCTCGCCCTCAGCCCAGAACGGCCGAGGGCTCGGTCACGGGTTGATGTTCGCCCGAGACGGCACTTTGATGGCCAGCGTCGCTCAGGAGGGCATGGTGCGCCTCAAGGAGTAGCCCGCGCGCCGACCGATACCATGGTGCAGCCCTCAGAGGTCCGCGGTCTGCGCCACCAGGTCTGCGACGAGGGTGAAGACCTCGCGCTCGTGAGCGTTCGGGAGGCCGAACATGACCGTCTGAGTTCCGATCTCGGCCAATGCGCCCAGTTTGTCGACTGCTTGCGGCACCGTCAGCGTCTCCTCACCGCTCTCGGCCAATGGCGCACCATCGCTGGAAAGAGACATCCGCGTAATCACCGTTCGCTCGATCTCAGCCGGATGACGGCCAAGCGCCTCACAGTGAGCATCCAAGACCTCATACTTGGCCCTCACTCCCTCGGGGCCGAAGTCGAAGATGTTGCAGGCGTCGGCATACTGAGCGACCATCCGTAGCGTCTTCTTTTCCCCGCTGCCACCGACCATGATCGGCAACCGGCCGATCGGCGGCGGTGAGTTGAGTGGGCGTGTCAACTGGTAGTGGGCACCCATCTGCGGCGAGTCGTCCCCGGTGCGCATCTTGTGCGCGATCTGCAGCGTCTCCTCGAGTCGTTCGAAACGGTCAGCGAGCGGCGGGTAGGGCACGCCCAGGCCGGAATGCTCTTCCTCGTTCCACGCCGCGCCTATTCCTAGCCAGGCGCGTCCGCCGCTGAGGACGTCCAGGGTCGTGACTGTCTTGAGCAGCACCCCTGGGTGACGGTAGGTCACTCCCGTCACTAAGGTCCCCAACTCGATGGTCGAGGTATGCGCGGCGGCGAAGGCGAGCGCCGTGTATGCCTCCAACATCTCGAGCTCCGGCGGACCGATCGCGTTGATCTGGAAGAAATGATCCATCACCCACAGACTCGACATGCCGGCCTCTTCGGCATCCTGAGCGATCTGAGCGAAGGTCGGACCCACGGAGCTCGGCGTGCCGCGCCAGGAGAAGTACGGCACCTGCAGACCGAGTTTCATTGTGTCAACCTATCTCCCCACCTCCGGGAAGCCAGCTACTCGCTTGACCCACCGCTGCGACCAAGGACATATCCGATGACCACGCCGGCGGCGACGGCAAGCGGTATGCCGTATCGGCTCAACACGGCGGGCGCGAGGGCACCGCCGAGGTAGATGGCGTCGTCACCGGTGTCGGGCACCGCGTGCAAATGAGGCACCGGTCGCCTCTGACGTTCGGACTCATCCGGTCCCGCCCCCTGGGAACTCAGCTCGGCCGAGGAGTCGCCGGCCTCAGCAGCAGGCTCTGCAGGAGCTGCAAGGTGTGACTCGATGCACTCCACGAACCTGCCGAGCAACTTGTCCGAGACGTCCTGCATGACGCCCCGGCCGAACTGCGCGGGCTTTCCGGTGATCGACAAGTCGGTTCGAACGTCGACCCGCGTGCCACCGTCGTCGCCGTCAGGGCTGAGCGCCACCTTCACAGTGGCCCCAGCGGTCCCATTGCCGCGCTTATCCTTACCGCGAGCCTCGATCACCGCCCGGCGCTCGGCGTCATCGCGGGACACGAAGGCGCCCGAACCCGAATAGACCATCGCTATGGGCCCCAACTTGACCTTGACGGTGCCGGAGAAGTCATCTTCGCTAGCCTCCGTCACCGTGGCCCCGGGGAAGCACGAGCCGACCTGGTTCAGGTCGGTCAACAACGCCCACGTCTGCTCCGGTGAGGCGGGGACGGCGAAGGAATGGACCAGCTCCATGCGCTCAGCCTCCGACTGCTGCGACGATGGCGCGGCGGGTCAGCACACCGGCCAGGTGTTTGCGGTAGTCAGCGTCACCGTTCAAGTCCGAAGGCGGCGTGGCGCCCTCGCCGACGCCAGCGCATACCTCGCGCAGTGCCTCAGTCGTGGCCTCCTTACCGATCAGCTCTTGCTCCAGTGACGCGGCCCGTAGCGGGGTCGAGCCCATGTTGGTCAGCGCGACCTTGGCCTCAGCGATGTTGCCGCCCTCGGCGCGCACCGTCACAGCGGCCGCGACGATCGACCATTGGTGCGAGACGCGGACGAACTTCGCATACGCACTCCCCCACCCGGTGTGCTTCGGGATACGGATGGCAGTCAGCAGCTCACCCTCGTGAACGGCAGTCTCGAAAATATCCACGAAGAAGTCAGCGGCACCGACCGTGCGCTGACCGCCGTCGGCTCCGGTGATCACCAGCTCCGCGTCCAGAGCCAGGATCGGCGCGCCCACGTCACCAGCGGGATCCGCGTGTACCAGGGCCCCCCCGACCGTGCCCCGGTGCCGGATCTGCGGGTCGGCGACCTCGGCGACAGCTTTGGCGAGCAGCCCAGCGTGCTCGCTGACCAGGTCACTGGCAAGCACATCGGCGTACGTCGTCATCGCGCCGATGCGCACATAGTCCCCACTCGCGTCTCGTTCTTCGCTCACGCCGGTCAGCTCGGCGATCCTTCCTAGGTCGATGACCATCTCGGGGGCGTTCAGCCGCATCCGCAGGATAGGCATCAGCGACTGCCCACCGGCCATGACCTTGGCGTCGTCTCCGTGCTCGGCCAACAGGGCGAGCACGTCGGCCACGGAGGTGGGAGCCGCATACTCGAACTCGGCGGGAATCACTGGCCTGCTCCTTCATCGTCGTCGACGGTCCTGTCGTGAGTTTCACGGCCGTTGCCGGTGCTGCCCTCGGGGGAGATGACGCCCGGATCCTGGTGGTTCAGCGCATCCGGATCGAAGTGTGGCACCGCGGCGCCGGTCGTGGGGTCCTGCGCCCCGGCCTGACCGTGCTGGATCGCTCGCCACACCCGCTCGGGAGTACACGGCATACGGATGTCTGTGACCCCGAACTGTCGGATGGCGTCCAGCACCGCGTTGACGACCGCAGGTGTGGACGCGATGGCACCGGCCTCGCCCACACCCTTGACGCCCATGTCATTGCTCAGAGCCGGAGTGGTCGTCCGGTCGGTGACGAAGTTGATGGTGTCGGCGGTGGTCGGGAGTGTGTAGTCCACGAAGGAGCCGGAGACCAGGGTGCCGTTGTCGTCATACACCGCCTCCTCCCACAATGCTTGGCTGATGCCCTGCACAAGCCCGCCGTGGACCTGGCCCTCGACGATGAGAGGGTTGACCACGTTGCCGATATCGTCCACGCACACGTAAGAGCGCATTGTGGACTGCCCTGTCTCGGTGTCGATCTCCATGGCGCACAGGTGGGTGCCATGCGGGAAGGAGAAGTTCACCGGGTCAAAGGTCACGTCGGCATCCAGGGTGGGCTCCACACCCTCGGGAAGGTCGTGCCCGGAGAACGCAGCGAAAGCGACGTCGCCGAGCGCGACGCCTTGGTCGGTGCCTGCGACGTTGAAGGTGCCCCGCTCGAACTCGATGTCATCGACGTTGGCCTCGAGCAGATGCGCCGCCAGTGGCTTGGCCTTCTCGATGATCTTGTCGGCGGCCTTGATGACCGCCTGACCACCCACCACCAACGACCGCGACCCGTAGGTGTCCAGACCTCTGTGGCTACTTTGTGTGTCGCCGTGCAGCACCTCGACATCCTCGAAGGCCACGCCCAGACGGTCGGCGACGATCTGGCTCCACGACGTTTCATGGCCCTGACCGTGTGGCGATACGCCGGTGACCACCTCGACCTTTCCTGTCGGCAGCATCCGTATGTCGGCGCGTTCCCACCCGCCGGCGGCGTAGTTGTGATCGCCGAGCCAGCGCGAGGGTGCAAGCCCGCACATTTCGGTGAAGGTGGAGATGCCGATACCAAGCTGGACGGGGTCTCCAGACTCGCGCCGCCGATGCTGCTCGGCTCGGAGTGCTTCGTAGTCGAAGAGCTCCACAGCACGGTCAGTCGCGGCTTCGTAGTTCCCCGAGTCGTACTGCAACCCCGACACGGTGTCGAAAGGGAACTCATCGTGGCTGATCCAGTTTTTTCGGCGCAGCTCCAGGGGGTCCATCCCGAGCTCGTCGGCGAGGTCGTCCATCAGGCGCTCGATAGCGAACGTCGCCTCGGGTCGCCCGGCGCCGCGGTAGGCATCTACCCATGTCTTGTTGGTGAAAACCGTGGTCAGGTCGAACCGGTAGGCCTTGAACTTGTACAACGAGTTGAACATGTAGGCACCAAGGAGCGGCACCCCTGCGCCGAGCAAGGCCGTGTAGGCCCCGAGGTCGGCGAGCAGCTCGACCTTCAGGCCTTCGACAACCCCGTCCCGGGTGGCCGCCAGGGTGAGCTTCTGCCACTGGTCGCGGCCGTGGTGCCCGGAAAGCAGCGACTCGCTGCGCGTCTCGGTCCACTTGCACGGCTTGCCCGTGTGCCGGGCGGCCAGGAAGGTGATGATCTCCTCGGGGGTGACTTGGAGTTTTCCGCCGAAGCCACCGCCCACATCGGGGGCGATCACGCGGATCTTCGACTCTGAGACTCCCAGTGTGAGAGCGAGCATGACGCGCAGGATGTGCGGGATCTGGGTGGAGGACCAGATGGTGATCTGCTCGCCCGTGGGGTCGACTGCGACGGAACGGGGCTCCATGAAGGCGGGGATGAGTCGCTGCTGACGATACTCCCGCTCGAGCAACACCTCGGCGTTGCGGATACTGTCCTCGACGTCTGTGCCGGTGCCCGCTTCCTTGGAGTCGAAAACCCAGTTCGCGTTCCGGTTCGTGCCGAGGTCGGGGTGGGCAAGTATCTCGTCGGCAGCGGCGTTCTTGAGGTCAAGGGCCGCGGGGAGATCTTCGTAGTCGATATCGACCAGCTCGGCAGCGTCTCGGGCTTCCGCGTTGCTCCGCGCAATGACGACAGCGACGATCTCGCCGGCGAACGCGACCCGGTCGACGGCGATAGCCAGATGGTCAGGCGCCTTCTGGTCAACGGTCAGCGGCCACGCGTTCGGAAGGGCCCCTTGGGTGTCCTTGACGTCCCCGCCGGTGAGCACCGCAACAACGCCCCTGGACGCTTTGGCCGCGGTCGTGTCGACGCCGGTAATGGTCGCGTGCGCGAACGGGCTGCGCACCATGCTGAGGTGCAGCATGCCGGTCAGCTGGATGTTGTCGGTGAACTGGGTGCGCCCAGTGATCAGCCGCTGGTCCTCCTTGCGCAGACGGGCCTTGCCGAACTCCTTTTCGGGGACGTCTGCCTCCCGCTCGATGGTGGTCATGACTGCTGCGCCCCCGCCGCCTGCTGCACTGCTTTGACGATGTTCTGATAGCCGGTGCACCGACAGAGGTTGCCCTCCATGCCCTGGCGGATTTCGTGCTCGCTGGGGTCAGGGTTCTCGTTCAGCAGGTCGGTGGCCTGCATGATCATGCCGGGGGTGCAGTAGCCACACTGCAACGCGTGGCATTCATGAAACGCCTGTTGGACGGGTGTCAGCTCGCCGCCCTCGCCGATGCCTTCGATGGTGGTGACGTCGTGACCGTCGGCTTGGACAGCCAACATGTTGCACGACTTGACGCTCTTGCCGTCGAGATGAACGGTGCACGCTCCACAGTTGCTGGTGTCACAGCCGACAACCGTCCCAGTCTTGCCCACCTGCTCTCGGAGGTAGTGCACCAGCAAGGTGCGGGGCTCGACCTCGTCGGCACAGGACACCCCATCGACGTTGACGGTGATGTGGGTCATCGATCCTCCAGGTAACCAGCACGGGCAGAGACACTTCATGTGATCATGACGTGACACAGGTCACATCGCAATACCTTGCTTGTACCGCCCTTGGGTCGGCTCGATGGGTGGTCTGGCCATCTTTCAGATCGCCAAGGGACTGCCGGACAAGGGCTCTTTCAGTGCCGACCAGGTCGCTCAGCAGTCAGGCCACCGTGGTGGTGGATCGGGCCTTCGGTGCGGGTCAGCCGTTCACCCTGACCGCCCCATCTGGCAGCCACGATCTCAGCGGCGATACTTACCGCCGTTTCTTCGGGAGTGCGAGCACCGAGGTCGAGCCCGATGGGGCTGGACAACCGTGACACGTGAGCTTCATCGAGGCCGGTTTCGCGCAGCCGAGTCAGTCGATCCTCATGTGTGCGCCGGGAGCCCATGGCGCCGATGTAGGCGACCGTCGGGCCCCGCAAGGCGAGCTCGAGCACCGGGACGTCGAACTTCGGGTCGTGCGTCAACACGCAGATCACCGTGCGCTCGTCGATCCGACCCTCATCGATCTGCTCCTGTAGGTAGCGGTGCGGCCACTGAACGACTACCCGGTCGGCCGCCTTGAACCTGGCTCTGGTGGCAAACACCGGGCGGGCATCACACACCGTCACGTGGTAGCCGAGGAAAACCCCGACGGTGGCTACCGCTGCGGCGAAGTCGATCGCGCCGAACACCAACATCCGAGGCTTCGGCGCATGACTGGCGACAAAGACCCGCATACCGCGTCCGCGCCGTTCTCCGTCCGGGCCGTACTCCAGGGTGCCGGTCCGGCCCGCTGCCAACCAACCCCGTGTGTCCTCCGCCACAGCGTCATCGGCCCGTGAGGAGCCTAGTGATCCGAGCACTCGCCGTTCCGCCTGAGCCGGGAACGCGGGCTCGGTGACCGGGTCCGCGTCGGCGTCTTCCTGCGCGGCAACCTCCGGGCGAAGAACCAACCGCCGACCCACCCACGCAGCGTCCGGATGCTCGATCACTGTGGCCACTGCCACCGGTCGCCCAGCCTCGATGTCGTCGGCGACTGCCGTCAGCTCGGCGAATGACTCCGCCGAGACTCGCTGGAGGAACACCTCCACGACCCCACCGCACGTCAGTCCCACCGCGTATGCGTCGTCGTCGCTGACCCCATACCGCTGCAGCACTGGTCGGCCTTTCGCCAACACCTGCTGACCCAGCTCGTACACCGCGCCCTCCACGCACCCCCCGGAGACCGACCCCACAGCAGTCCCGTCGGGCCCGATCAACATCGTGGCTCCCGACGGCCGCGGTGCCGAACCCCACGTGTGCACCACCGTCGCCACCGCCACGTGCTCCCCCGCGCGCCACCACGCCAGCAGCTGTGGCAAGACCTCACGCACGAGCAACCACCTCCAAGACGTCTGCGAACGCCGCCAACGAGTGACCTGCCACGAAGTCATCGACGTAGGGCAACGCTGCCACTATGCCCGACTGCACCGGTGCATACCCCGCCCGTCCGCGATGTGGGTTCACCCACACCACCCGATGGGCTATAGCGGACAACTGCCGCATCTGCTCCCCCAACAGCTCCGGTTGCGTCCGTTCCCACCCATCGCTGAAGATGACGACCAGTGAGCCGCGCGCCATGCCGCGGCGACCCCAGCGATCCATGAATGCACCGAGGACCTCTCCAAGCCGGGTCCCGCCGGACCAGTCCGCCACCGCCGCGCCGGCGTTGAGCAGCGCGTGATCGGGATCGCGGTGTCGCAGCGCTCGCGTCACACGGGTCAACCGCGTTCCGACGGTGAACACCTCGGTACCCCGAGGGGTCACTTGCAGGTAGGTGTGCGCCAGTCTGAGCAGTGCATCGGCATACGCGCTCATCGATCCGCTGACGTCGATCAGGAACACCACTCGTCGAGGGCGTGCGGTTGGTCGCCGGCGCACGATGACGCCAGGTTCGCCCATCCGTCTCAACTGCGAGCGCAACGTAGCCGGACCGTCGATCGGTCCACGACGAGAGCGGGTGTGCCGTCTCGCCCGCCGCAGCGGGGCACGCGGCTGTAATGTGGCAAACTGCTGACGCAAGGCGGCACGTTCGCCGGGCGCCAGCGCGGCGATGTCCCGCCGCCGCAACACTTCGCGGTCCGAGCCCACGGCCCGCACCATCTCTTCGGCCGCTTGGCCGGTTTCACCGTTGCCGACGATGTCCTGCAACGAGGCATGCGACACGCTCGACCGGGGCTTGCGTGAACTGCTGAGCGCATCCATCCGGTTGCCACTGAACCACCGCTCGAAGACCTGGTCGTAGGGGTCCAGGTCCGTCGGCGATCCGGTCAGCGTGACTCGCCCTGCCCAGTAGAGGCCGCCACGCTCACCCATGCCGACCAACGCCGCACTGCGCAGGAAAACGGTCTCGCGATCCGCCGTGACCGGAACACCAGCAGTTCGCAGGGCTCGCGTGAATCCCAGCAAGAACGCTTCAGCGGACCACGTCATAGCGTTGAGCGTAGGCTGTACTCAGGCAGCGTGGTCATGCTCAACCGTCCTTCGCTGCCCCGCCGCCTCGCCAGCCGAACCTGACCCGCGCTTTCACGAGCGCTTACCCCGGTTCGAGCGCTGTTCTAGGCCCCTATGGCTGTGAGGGCTTCATCGATGGGCGTGGCGCCGTTGTTGAACTCGATCATCTGACCGGTAAGGCCTGGCCGGTCCACGACGGCCGCCAGGACCGTTGCGACATCGGTCCGGGAAACGGACCCGGCGGCAAGATCGGGGGTTCCCGAGGACGTCTCGATCTGACCGGTAGGAGCCTCGTCGGTCAACCCACTCGGCGCGGCGATGATCCACGACAGGGCCGATGCCTTGAGGTGGGCATCGGCCTCAGCTTTGGCCTGTGCGTAGGTGTAGAAGGAGTGATCTTTCGGCACCCCGTGATCCAACCCGGCCCCGAAGTAGGACAACATGACGTACCGTTCGACGCCCGCCTGATGGGCAGCATCGATGGACCGGATCGCCGCGTCGCGGTCCACGGCGTTAGTGCGCTCAGGTGAGCCGCCCCCCGCGCCGGCAGCCCAGATGACGACCTCGTGACCGCGAGCCACGTCCGCGATCTCGTCGGTGGACATCTTCTGCACGTCTGCGACCACGGGCTCGGCGCCATCGCTGGTGATGTCAGAGGAGTGATCGGGATTGCGGATCACTGCGCTGACCTGGTGTGATGCGTCGATGAGCTGCGGCGTGAGGTGTCGGGCCACTTTGCCGTGGCCGCCGATGAGGAGAATCTTCATGTCCGCCTAACGCATACTAGGCGCCGTGTATGCCGCGCGCTCATCCACAGGCGGCCTGGCAGCAGCACCGCCCTGCACCAGGGCCTCGGCATCAGATCACCTGACCGCAGCAACCACACCCGAAACGTCAGCGCGTCAACATGCGGTCCAGGGCTGCCCGCACACGTTCGCTGTCCTCCCGATACTTCACCGCGCTGCCAACCGTCGCCGCCGCTACCTCAACGTCCAACGAACTGCTACCTAACGCGTGCACGGCCCGCGCCCAGTCCAAAGTCTCGGCAACTCCTGGCGGCTTGACCAGCTGTTCCTCGGCCCGCAGCTGCTGCACCAAGGCCACTACCTCAGAAGCCAAGGCCTCGGTGACCTCCGGCAGCCGGGTGCGAACGATCGCCAACTCGCGCTCCAGCCCAGGATGGTCGATCCAGTGGTAGAGGCACCGGCGCTTCAACGCGTCATGCAGCTCCCGCGTCCGGTTCGAGGTCAACACCACGAACGGCGGCTCGACCGCCTCCAGGGTGCCGATCTCCGGAATGGTGACCGACCAGGTTGACAAGACCTCCAACAAGAACGCTTCGAACTCATCATCAGCCCGGTCGATCTCATCAATAAGCAGCACCGACCCCGGCTCACGCACAGCTTTCAACAAGGGACGGGTCAAGAGAAAGCGAGCGTCATACAGCTCAGCCTCTAACTCGCCTGCAGCGCCGCCCGAAGCAGCCGCCTCAACAGCCCGCAAATGCAGAATCTGGCGTGGAAAGTCCCAGTCGTACAACGCTTGGCTAGCGTCGATGCCTTCGTAGCACTGCAGCCGGATCACCGGGGTGTCGAAGACCTGAGCCAGCGCCTCGGCCAGCGCGGTCTTGCCCGTTCCAGGCTCGCCCTCCAACAGAACCGGACGCTGCAGGTGCGCGGCCAGGAAAGTCATGGTGGCGAGGCCTTCATCCGCCAGATACCCGGTCTCGGCCAGTGCTTGAGTCACCGCCGACGGACTCTTCAGCGCTTCGTGGCGGCGCACCTTGGCAGCATTACTCATGGGCGCGCCATCGTGAAGATCGGCGAGGTGTGACCTATCACCTTGGTGACACTACCGAGTCCGCAGAGTCTCTTCTGCGACCATGGGCCTCCATCACTGTCCTACGGGACACGCCTGCGCACGCGGTCCCTCATCGGCTCGTCACGAACTCTGCCTGTCTCCATCTGCTTGAGGCCGAGTTGGCTGAGCACGGTATGCCTGCAACTCGGCCGGCGTGTCGATGTCTCGCCCTGCGGCCAGGTCACCACAGTCGACCAGCGCTGCGTGGTGACGGCGCAGAAAGGCCCCGGCCCCACGGTCTCCCCTGGCACTGTCAACGACACCTTGCCAGTGTGCTTGCCCGATCAACGCCGGGTGTCCGGCCACACCTGCGTAGGCGGCCTGCGCAAGCACGTGCGGCAGCCCGGACCTGCTTCGGCCCTGGTCCAGGACTCGCCTCACAACGTCGGGCCCGATGTCGGGCAGGTCCACCAGATGGACCAACGTTGCCGCAGGACAGGCCTTGCCTCGAGCGGCCAACGAAGCGAGCCCGGTGCGCAGCGATGCGCTGATGCCGTTGGACCAGTTGGGGCACTCTGCCGTGACGACCCGCTGCGCCCAGGTGGCTTGGCTGATGTCCAGCCTTGTGCGAACTCGCTGCGCGTCGGCTCCAAGCACCACCAGAACGTCGCGGCACCCCCCGGCCAACAACGTCTCGACCGCCATCTCGGTCAACGTGCGGCCCTCGATCTCCACGATGGCCTTCGGCAGACCCATTCGGCTCCCCTGTCCAGCAGCCAGCAGCAATCCGGTGATGGGCAGAGTGGACGGCATACGCATGGGTCCCATTGTCGGGCATGCTGGTGGACATGAGCATCAAGGTCGAGCGATCGCAGTTGCAACAGGCCATCACAGGTCGCCCGTACGCCTACTTGCTCAGTTCCGGTCGTGAGCGACCCCACGTCGTCCAAATCACTCCGGCGCTCGCCGATGGAGTGCTGTATGCCGACTCTCCGGGGCGGTCGGCCGTTACCCTTGCGCAATCCCATCCACACGTGACACTCCTGTACCCGCCCGACGTTCCGGACGGGTACTCACTCATCGTCGACGGAACCGCACGTGTGAACGGCCAGAACCTACACATCAGCGTGGATCACGCCGTGTTGCATCGTCGGGCCACTGCCGGTTCGCCGCCGTCGGTCACCGGGTGTGGTGCCGATTGCCATCCGATCAGCACGGACTGACCGATACGCACCAGGCTGATGGCGAGCAACCATGACCCGTCGTCAACCGTGGCGGCCGAAACGGTCCGCCGAGCTGAGCGGTTCGGAAAGTCCGCTCAGCGAAGCACACCCGCATGACGTCCGCGCGTCCACAGCCCGGGATGTGGAGCGTTGCCTCGCTCCATCAAGGCATGTTGCGCGCTGGCGAAGGCTCCCACCGGCGTGTCGACCTTGGAAAGCCAACACATGCGCAGTTCTTGTCGGTCGGGCCGCGGTGGCTGAGGCGAGGTGCCTCTGTCGCTACGCGGTGGCAGCGAGGACTTTGAGCACGGTGTTGTGGTTGCGCATGGTGCCGGTGATGCCAAGCTGGCGCTCGAACCAGCTGCCTGTGAAGCGGGTATCCGCCGCCGACCCGGCCAACTTGAGGTAAACCTCGGCCTTCGAGACCGCGAACTCGTCGTCGCTGTCCGCCGGCTGGAGCACTTCGACCACACTGGCCGGCGGCGGCGCGTCACAGAACATCGTGTGCACCGCCCTGCCCTCCAGGTCGCCGGACTCCACAAGTGCAGCCCACGGGTTGCGCGCCACCGCCGAGCGCAACTCCTCGTGCGTGCGCATGATGACCGCGATCCTGCCGAAGTGATCCGCAAGCGCCTGCTCCAACGCCGTCTTCGTCGCCTCGATGTCATCAGGTGGAGTCATCACGACATTGCCGGTGGCCACCACGGTGCGGACATCCAGGCATCCCACATCTGCGGCCAGCGCTCGCAACCAGTCCATCTTCATCCGGTTGCCACCGACATTCACGCTGCGCAGGAGAGCGACGACGTCAGCCACGATCCAACGACCTCTCGGACTCGAATACCCGTAACTCCCCGGTCAGGGGATCCTCAAACTCTAGGCGTTGGGACAGCAACCTCATCGGATCGCTGAAATCGCCGGCCACGACGTCGCGCACCAGCGGATACAGCGGGTCACCGAGGATCGCAATCCCCAGCCCGCAGCAGTGCACCCGTAGCTGGTGCGTCTTGCCGGTATGCGGTCGCAGCTGGTAGAGACCCACATCGCCGTGGGCCTCGATGAGCTGCACGGTGGTGATCGCATTCGGCTCACCCGGAACGACCCGCGCCTGCAGTTGCCCGCGTTCCTTAATGATCCGATTGGCGACGGTCACCGGCTCCGTCAGCGACGTGGACAGCGGCGCCAGCGCACGGTAGCTCTTCGTGACTGCGCCGCGCGCAAACATCGTTTGGTAGGCCGCTCGCAGCACCGGTCGCAGCGTCAGCAGCAGGACCCCTGAGGTCAGCCGGTCCAGTCGATGCGCAGGGGCGACATCCGCCAACCCCATGTCGCGGCGCAGCCGAGTCACGACAGTCTGCATGAGATGACGGCCACGGGGCATGGTTGCCAAGAAGGGCGGCTTGTCAACCACGATGATGTCGTCATCGCGGTAGAGGACATCGAGGTCGAACGGCACCACAGGCTCAGGCTTGACCTCGCGGTAGAGATAGACGACGTCATCCCCGAGATATGCCGTGTCCGGGCCCACCACGCCCCCGGCGGCGAACAGGATCTCCCCAGCGCGGGCTCGGGTTAGCAGGTCGGCGCGAGGCACCCCCGTGCGCTCAGTCAGGCAGTCGAGGATGGTCTCCCAGTGGCCATCCGGCGGCAGCCTCACCCGCGCGGCGTCGACGCCATCCCGCCTCGGCAGCGGTGCGACCCTGCGTCGCCTGTTCAGGACTCGCCGTCGGCAATCGCTAGAACGGTTTTGCCGCGACTGTGGCCCTCTTCGAGGTAGTTCATAGCCTCCACAACATTCTCCAACGAATAGCGCCGGTCGATCACCGGCTTCAGTTTCCCATCGGCAGCCATCTGCGCCACAGCCGCCAACCTTTCGGCCGTTGGCTTTGCGACCACCGCCCCGAGGGTGCGACCGCCTCCGGAGCGCAGCTTGCCGAAGACGACTCCCTGGAACAGCTGTTTGCCGGTGCCGCCAATCATCAGGTACCTGCCACCGGGGGCCAATGCCGCCCGATAGCGTGACAGCGGTTGAAAGCCATTGACACCGAGGATCACGTCCCACTGCCTGCCGTCGGCGAACACGTCGTGGGCGCGATAGTCCACCACGTCCCCCACACCCAGCTCGCTGATGGCCTCGACATTGGGGGTGCTGCACACAGCGGTCACATCTGCGCCCATGGCGAGCGCAATCTGCACCGCATACCTCCCAACACCACCTGAGGCACCATGCACCAGCACCGTCTCGCTAACCCGAACACGCGCTTGGTCACGCAGAGCCTGGAGCGCGGTCACTCCCGACACCGGCAACGCCGCCGCTTCTTCAAAGGTCACGTTCGGGGGCTTGTGCGCTAGGAACCTCTCTGGGACGCACGCATACTCAGCGAAGGCGCCGAATCCGCTTGCCGAAAGTTCGGCGAGAACCTGGTCTCCCGCAGCGAAACGCTCAACGTCCTTGCCCGCGGCTTCAACAGTGCCGGCTAAGTCCGCGCCCAGTGACAGCGAACTTAGGCCGGAGCACGCCCTGGCCAAGCCGAACCACCCACGGGTCGGCCCGCATCAGGTGCCAGTCGAGCGCGTTCAAGCCGGCTGCACGTACTCGGACCAAGACCTCGCCATCGGCCGGGGCGGGCATCGGGACGTCGCGCAACTTCAGGACCTCAGGCCCGCCGTACCGGGGGCACAACACAGCTTTCATCGGGGTTCGTCTCCTTGAGTGCCTATCGACGTACATCGTACGTTAGTCAAATGAGCTCCACCGCAGCGATGTCCGAGGCCGATCGGCGGCCGCTGACCCGAGTACGCATTCTGAGCGCAGAGGGCAGCACCAGCGGGGCCGGGCCAACCAGGGCCAGGCTAGCTACGGGTGAGTCTTCGGTAGGTCACCCGGTGCGGCCGCGCTGCTTCGACGCCTAGCCGCTCAACCTTGTTCTCCTCATATGCCGCGTAGTTCCCCTCGAACCAATACCAGTTGTCCGGGTCTTCATCTGTACCTTCATAGGCCAGAATGTGTGTGACAACGCGGTCGAGGAACCACCTGTCGTGGCTGATCACGACGGCACATCCCGGAAAGCTCAGCAGCGCGTTCTCCAGCGAACCGAGGGTTTCCACGTCCAAGTCGTTGGTCGGCTCGTCCAAGAGCAGCAGGTTGCCGCCCTGTTTGAGCGTCAGCGCCAAGTTCAGCCGGTTGCGCTCACCACCGGACAGCACGCCTGCCTTTTTCTGCTGATCCGGCCCCTTGAAGCCGAACTGAGAGACGTAGGCGCGTGAGGGAATCTCAACTCTTCCGACCTCGATGAAGTCGTTACCGTCGGAGACAACTTCCCAGAGTGACTTGTTGGGATCAATGCCGCCGCGACTCTGGTCGACGTAGGAGATGCTGACGGTTTCGCCTACTTTGACTGAACCGTCGTCGGGCTCTTCCATACCAACGATGGTCTTGAACAGGGTGGTCTTGCCGACACCGTTAGGACCGATCACGCCCACAATGCCATTGCGTGGCAGCGTGAAGCTCAGGTCGTTGATCAGCACTCGATCGCCGAACCCCTTCTTTAGGTCGTTCACCTCGATGACCTGGGAGCCCAGTCGTGGGCCGGGCGGGATCGCGATCTCTTCGAAGTCGAGCTTGCGGGTCTTGTCCGCCTCAGCGGCCATCTCCTCATACCGACCCAGCCGCGCCTTGCTCTTGGTCTGCTTGGCTTTGGCGTTGGAGCGCACCCACTCCAACTCCTTCTCCAGCCGCTTGGCGAGCTTGGCGTCCTTCTTACCCTGCACCGCCAACCGTTCGCGCTTCTTCTCCAGGTATGTCGAGTAGTTGCCCTCGTAGGGATACAACCGTCCCCGGTCGACCTCGGCTATCCACTGCGCCACATTGTCCAAGAAGTACCGGTCGTGAGTCACGGCTAGCACGGCGCCGGGATAACTCGCCAGGTGCTGCTCCAGCCACTGGACACTTTCCGCGTCAAGGTGGTTGGTCGGCTCGTCGAGCAACAACAGGTCCGGCTTGGACAGCAGCAGCGTGCACAGAGCGACCCGGCGACGCTCTCCACCGGAAAGAACACTGACGTCAGCGTCGGCCGGTGGGCACTGTAGGGCGTCCATCGCCTGCTCCAGCTGGGAGTCCAGGTCCCAGGCGTCGGCATTGTCGATCTCCTCCTGCAACGTGCCCATCTCGGCCATCAAGGCATCGAAGTCGGCGTCCGGCTCGGCCATCTCCAAAGAGATCTCATTGAACCGATCAACCTTTCCTTTGATCGCCCCGAGACCTTCTTCGACGTTGCCCAGCACGGTCTTGTCCTCGTTCAGGGGTGGCTCTTGAAGCAAGATACCGACCGAGTATCCGGGCGTCAGACGGGCCTCGCCGTTGCTGGGCTGCTCCAAGCCCGCCATGATCTTCAGGATCGTGGACTTACCCGCACCGTTCGGTCCAACGACGCCGATCTTGGCGCCCGGATAGAAGGACATGGTGACGTCATCGAGGATGACCTTGTCGCCGTGCGCCTTTCGGGCGCGACTCATCGTGTAAATAAACTCGGCCATCAGGCCAGGCTAACTGGCCAAGCCCCCCTCAGGTGAATCCCGTGAATCCTGACTCTGCGGTTCGTCCACGATCTCACCATCGCTCGTGACGGCCACCGGCACACCGCCCACTTCGACGGTGACCCGGTCTTGGCTCGTCGGTGCCGCTCGCCGCCGCTTAGTGAACTCCGAGGTGCCAAAGGTCAGGTCCGGGCCGACAGTGAAGGCGTCGATCTGCGCGGTGGTCCCGCTGCGCTCACCGCTCTCCCAGTCGTTGATCTGCAACCGTCCGTGCACCACCACCGGGTCGCCCTTGCCGAGGGACTCTGCCACGTTGTGGCCTAAGGCTCGAAAGGCGATGACCTCGAAGAAACTCGTGCCCAGGTGGACGATGTCGCCGTTCGCGTCTCGTCGGCTTCGATTCTCGGCGATTCCGAAGACGGTGAACGGCACGCCCGACTCCTTTCCGTGTTTCACCTGCGGGTCGGCGGTCACGTTGCCTCGCACGGTCACTGTGCTTTCGCTCATTGCTGCTCCTATCGAGTGGTGCGCCACCGGTGTGCAGCGCCTCCACTCAGTCTTGGGCGCCTGCACCCACCCTCGATGGGACGACGGTCGATCTGTGGAGGGCACACAGCGCGAAGCCAGGGTGTGGACAGCTATGCGGAGGTTGCGGCCTGCAGCTGTTGGCGGGTCTGCTGGTGTTGCTTCAATACAGCGGCGACCGGGTCGCGCACGTGCTCACGCGCCACGCCTGAGATCGCCACACCCATCCGGTCCTCGATCGTCGATCGACGCCGCACCGAACCCGCCCTCGCCAGCACTCGTGCACATGCCGCCACCAGCAGACCTGCGATGATCCCGCCACCGAACAATACCAACGGGATCGGCACCGGGCCCCAGTCGGGAACGGCAACGTCGATCTGCAGCCAGCCGAGCACCGCAAGCGTCGTGAGCCAGAGCGCGCCAGCGACGACGCCGGCCGCCAACAGCAGTTGCAGGAACCTTCCAACGGCCCACCACCACGGGTCTCGCGTGCGCAGGGGCGTGTTGACGACAGCCAGGTCCAGGGCATCGGCCAACGATGACTCGTCTGGAGTTGCGGCGTCCCGCACCGCATCAACCCATCGGGCGGGCAACCCGGTCGATGCCACCTCCCCCAGATGCCGAGTGGCGAGGTCAACGGCCGAACGAGCCGCCGGGGAGGCCGTCGGCAACGACGAGCGGCCTAACACCGTGCGCACGTCGTCGGCAGAGATTGCGCCGGATGAACTGTCCTGGCCGAGCCGCAACCGGCGCAACGGACTCGGCCGCAGACCGGCCACCCAGCGGGTGAACGGCCACCCGGCCTTGGCGCGGCTCTGACGCAGATAGTCCTGCTGCACTGCCCGCAGCACGACCGGTATGCCGGCTGCGCGCGCCAGCGCCGCGTTCAGGTCTGCGCTCCGCTCTTGGGTCAGCTCCGGCTCGGCATCGGAGACATCGGCGAGCAACGCGTGGCTGGCGGCCTTGATGTCCCCGGTCAACCGATACTCGGCCGCGTTACGTGCCGCGACCACGTCGCCGATCGCCATTCGCAGCTCGTGCAGTCCGGTCCCGAGTCGGGCCGATGTCGAGATGACCTCAAAGTCGCCGGCTCCATCGGCCACAATCAGCGATCGCAGATCTGCGGCGATCCGGTCGACATTCCCTGGACCACCGACGTGATCCACCTGGTTGAGGACGACGATCATCACCGACTCGTGGTGACGCAACGTGGCCAGGTAGTCCTCGTGCAGCCGGGCATCGGCATACTTCTGTGGGTCGGTCACCCAGACGAAAACATCCGAGCGCTCCAGCATGCGGTCAGCCTCGACGCGGTGCGACAACTCGGTGGAGTCGAAGTCGGGCAGATCGAGCAACACCAAACCGTCAAGATCAACCGGCTCTCCCGGAGCCCCGCTGTCACCGAACGGAACCACCCCCACCCCCGGCGGCTCAACCAGATAGCGGCTGGGCACGGCAAGCCAGTCCAACAGCTCACTCGCATCCTCATCTCCCCAGATCGCCGCAGTCGCGGTCGACGTCGTCGGACGCCGGGCTCCTACGGTCGCTATGTCATCACCGGCCAGCAGGTTGAAGAGACTCGACTTGCCGGACCCGGTAGCCCCGGCGAGGCTCACCACGGTCCGCCCGCCCTTGAGTGCCCACCGCTGGCTCACCTTGGCGATCAGCTCTCGTCCATGCGCAACGCGCTGGGGGTCAAGGTGAGCACCGCCGATCTCCAGTGCCTGGCTCAGCTGGTCGGCACGCCACAACAACCCCTTGCCGCTGCTGTCGGAGGACTTCGGTGTCGCCTTCGGCCTCACCCCTGCTGAACGGGCCATCACTTCACCCTGTCTACTGCCGCGCTCGCTGCCGCAACATCCTCGATGGCGACCCGCGACAGCGGCACCTCGTCCAGCACCCCGTCGTACCGGTGGCGCTCGGCGCTCAACACCTCTTCAGCCCGCCGGAGCAACGCGGCACGCGCCTTGCGGGCCATCGAACGCACCGCTTCATCACCGAACACCGCCTCGAGCAGCCGTTGCGCCAACACAGCTGACCCACCGGCGATGGCAACCTCTGCGCCGGTCAGGCCTGCAGTGGCACTGAACGCTATGAGCATCAACATCACCGCCAGACCGTTGACCCCGAAGGCCAGGTAACGAGCGGTTGCTCGGCGTTGGCCGGCCTCCTCCTTGACCAACTCCAAGACTTCCTTCTGCCAATCCCGGAGCAGCCGCTCGACGCTCCCGTTCAACTGCGGGGATGACGACGCCAACTCGGGGTGCTGGCTCATCAGCACGTCCCCGCCAGGACTGGCCCGCCAGGAGCGCGAAGCCGCGCTGGCGGCAAGGCCGGAGTGAGAGGTGATCAACGACGCCGCACCGGACTGAAGCGCATCGCCCAGCGGCTCGACCGAGACAGGCTTGCCGGTGAGCCAGGAGGTCAGCCGATCTCTGGCCTTCGAGATGCCGGCTTCAACCTGTCGCAGGAACTCCCCGGTGCCGACCAGCTCCTGCCACCGGGCCAGTACCTCGCCACGCAGCAACGAGCCGTCCTCCATACCCTCGTTGATCCCTTGCAGGGCATCGGCATAGGAACTTCGCGCCACCTCGCGTAGCCGGTCCCGGGCGACGACCTGCTCCTGGGCGGCTGCATTGAGCTGGGCGCTGCGTTCGCTCAGCGAGGCCAGGGCCCCGGTCAGGGTGCGCCTGATGACCACCGCGCGGGCCGTAGCGTCCCCCGCCAGTGACGTAAGCCAGCCGGTCAATCGCTTCATGTAGCGTCGCGGCAGCATGGCCCGCTCGTCGAGTCCGACCTCGGGGATCGTGAAGATGGGCGACTTGCCGAGGCCATGCTCGCCGAGCATCTGGGCCAGGTGCAACCGGATCTCCTCCATCGCTTCCGGCGGCACCCGGTCCAACACGATCGCCACCGAAGTACCCCGCTGCGCGGCCTGGCTCAACAAGTCCCACGGAACGGCGTCGGCATACCGCGCGGCGGTGGTGACGAAGAGCCACAGATCGGCGGCGGACAAGAGTTGACGGGATAGGTCGCGATTGGATTGGACGACCGAGTCGATGTCTGGGGCATCGAGCAAGGCGAGTCCGGTGGGCAAGGATGTGGAAGCCACCAACCGCACGGCCGAGGGGTCGTCTCGCTCGCCGGGGGCGCCCGTCAGGCGAGCCAGCCGCGGCAAGATGCGCGTATCGGTGAACCAGCGTTGGTCGTCGCGGTGATGCACCAGTACGCAGGACCGTGTGGTGGGGCGCAACACACCGGTCTTGCTGACCACTTCGCCGATGACCGAGTTGACCAAAGTGGACTTTCCTGCACCGGTGGATCCACCGACGACACACAACAACGGCGCGTCCAGCGACCGCAGTCGTGGCAGCACGTAGTCGTCGAGCTGTTGCACCATTGCACGGCGGGCTTCGCGAGCCTCGGTGACGCCAGTCAACTCCAACGGCAGCCGAACCTTGTCAGCGGCTCGGCGTAGATGCTCTACGGCCTCGAGTAGCTCGCTGTTCCCGTCGGCTCTCCGTGGACTCACGCACATAGTGTGCGCGGTCGGTGCCCGGCAACCAAGACGAACCGCCGCCACCGGCCTGGCACAGTCCGAAGGGCGGCGTACAGGGCAGGCCGGGAGCGCACCCTCCCGGCCGGCCCAGCATGTGGGCTTCGGTGCATTCACGGCCGACATCTCCCCGGCTTCGGCAAGGCCCACTCAGCGCGCCCCCGGCAGGATTCGAACCTGCAACCTACGGATTAGAAGGCCGGCGCTCTATCCATTGAGCTACGGGGGCCGGTGAAGAGTCTAGGCGCGGATAACATCAGCGGTCATGAGCAGTGGTGAACCAGAGGAAACACCGGCAACCAGCCCCACGTTGGATCAGCTGCGCGATTCGATCGATGAGGTGGACGCCTCATTGCTGGATCTCCTGGCCCGCCGACTCGACCTGGTGGCCCAGGTCGGTGAAGTCAAAGGGCGGATCGGGCTACCGATCTATGCACCTGAGCGCGAGCGCACCATGATCGCGGCCAAGCGCCACCGCGCTGAGGCCAAAGGCGTGCCGGCCGACCTCATCGAAGACGTACTACGCCGCTGCATGCGGGAGGCCTACACCCACGAGAAGAGCATGGGGTTCACCCGGCAAGCCCCCGACCTCGGGCCAGTAGTCGTCGTCGGCGGAGCCGGTGCCATGGGCGAGATGTTCGCCAAGATGCTGAGCCTTTCGGGGTATGAGGTACGGGTGCTGGATCGCGGTGACTGGGACCGTAGCGAGGAGATTCTGAACGGTGCGGGGATGGTGTTGATCTCGGTACCGATCCACGACACCGTCACCGTCATCGAAGCGCTGCCGCCGTTGCCACCTGATGCGCTGCTGGTCGACATCACCTCGGTCAAGCAAGGACCGCTGGAGGCCATGTTGAGCGTCCACCCGGGGCCGGTGCTCGGGCTGCACCCGATGTTCGGCCCCGACGTCGAGTCCTTCGCCAAGCAGGTCGTCGCGTGCTGCCCGGGCCGTCACCCGAGCCAATCACAGTGGCTCCTGGAGCAGATCCGACTCTGGGGAGCCCGGGTGCATGACGTCTCCGCCGAGGATCACGACGCCGCCATGGGCCTGATTCAAGCGCTTCGCCACTTCTCGACCTTCGTCTACGGCTCGCACCTGGCGCACGAGGACCGCAGCCTCGCCGATCTGCTGGCCCTGTCCTCACCCATCTACCGGTTGGAACTGATGATGGTCGGACGGTTGTTCGCCCAGAGCCCGGAACTGTACTTCGACATCATCACCTCCTCGCAAGCCAGCATCGAGCTCATCGAGAACTATCACAACAGATTCGGCGAGGCTCTCGAGCTGTTGCGCAGCGACGACCGCGAGGAGTTTGTCGTTCAGTTCAACGAGATCGGTAGGTGGTTCGGCTCCTACGCCGAACGCTTCCTGGCCGAGTCGAGATCACTGCTGGCGCATGCCGACTCGACTCGCTGAGTCGCTCAGGCCTGCCCGATGTTCAGCGATCGGGACACACCACACAGCACCCGTATCAACGGTCCTCATCGAGCCAGCCCCCAAGGCGCCCGCCCGTGGAAGGGGCTTCGCTGGCGGCAGCACTGGCCATTGAGCCCGCAGAAGCGAGGTTAGGCTGCCACGTGTGAGCCTTGACCGCACTCCTCGTGGTGCCGCTGATCGTCTGGTGTGGATCGACTGTGAGATGACCGGTCTTGACCCTGCCGTGGACGCGTTGATCGAGGTCGCCGCACTGGTGACCGATGTCGAGCTCAACATCCTGGGCGAGGGGGTCAATGTCGTCATCCAGCCCGAGCAGCAGGCCATCGACCAGATGGGTGACTACGTCCGCGAGATGCACATCCAGAGCGGGCTGCTGGAGCAGCTGTCCGAGGGAATGACGATGGAGCAAGCCGAAGGCCTCGTCGTGGACTACGTGCGGACCTGGGTTCCCGAGCCGAAGAAGGCACCGCTGGCCGGCAACACGGTCAGCACCGACCGGCTGTTCCTGGCTCGTGATATGCCCGTGCTGGAGGGCCACCTGCACTACCGGATCGTCGATGTCTCCTCGATCAAGGAACTGGCTCGCCGGTGGTACCCGCGGGCCTACTACAACTCTCCGGCGAAAACCGGGGGGCACCGCGCACTCGGTGACATCCAGGACAGCATCGCCGAGTTGAACTACTACCGGCGCGCGGTATTCAGGGATCCGCCTGGACTGGACACCGCCGCCCTGCGGGCGCTGAACACCCCCCCGGAACGCATCTAAGCGCACGGGTGCGGCCCCCAGAGGCCAGTTGAGCGAGAAGTGACCGCCTCCTGGCCCCCTCCCAGGGGCCAGATCACAGAACATATGTTGACCTGGCCCCCGACGGGGTGAGTGACGGGACTTGAACCCGCGACATCCGCCACCACAAGGCGGCGCTCTACCTGCTGAGCTACACCCACCATGCTGCGCAAGGGGCATCAGATGCCCCAAGCAACGCGGACCATCGTACCTGGCCGCAGCGGGTGCTCAGGACTCCTAGGAGCCGTCGAGCCAAGCCGAGGCCTCGATCCGTATGCGACGCGCCTCTTCGGTCTTCTCGCGCTCTTTCTCCTGCTTCTTGGCCACGCCGGACTTATCCCGGTACGGCAACTGGATCTGCTTCTCGGCTGGTATCCCCAAGCTCAACTGATGAGCCCGCTGCAGCTCGGAGTCGAACTCCGCGCCCAAGACCAAGAAGATGTTGGTCAACCACAGCCAGACCAGCAATACGATGACTCCGGCGATCGCACCATACGTCGCGTTGTAGCTACCGAAGTTGGAAACATAGAAGGAGAAGCCGAACGTGCCGATCCCCCAGCCGAAGATGGCCAGAGCCGCGCCACCGGAGAGCCAACGGAATCCACGATGCTTGACGTTCGGTGTCCCCCAGTACAGCAGCGCGACAATGAAGATGACGAACAGCAGCATGATCGGCCATTTAGCCCATGCCCAGACCGTCACGAAGGTGTCCCCCAGCCCGATCACCGAACCCACCGCGTCCGCAATGTCGCCGGTGAAGACCAGCGAGAGCGTCACAGCGACCACGAGCAGCAGGCAGACCAGGGTGATCAAGATCAGCCACGGTCGCAGCTTCCAGATCGGCCGGCCTTCTTCTACGCCGTAGACCGTGTTCATCATCCGGGAGAAAGCGTTCACGTAGCTGGACGCGGCATACAGGGCACCGGCGAGACCGATGAACAAGGCGACGCTGGCGCCGCCACCACTTTGCAGTCCATCGATGAAGTTCTCGACCGGTTTGACATTGCCTCCGGACACGCCGAGTTCTGCGAAGACATCGAGCAAAGCCTTGGTGGTGCTCGGCCCCTGGCCGAGTAGACCGAGCACCGAGGTCAACGCCAAGATGGCAGGAAACAGCGCGAGCACCGCGTAGTAGGTCAGCGCCGCAGCCAGATCCGTGCCCTTGTCCTGAAGGAACTCGGTCACGGTGCGCTTCACTGTTGCGAGCAGGTTGATCTTGGCGGGACCGTCGGGCTGCTCGATGTCTGATGGGGCCGTGGGAGCGCTCACGAGCGTTAAGTGTGCCTCATCGGATGGCCGGCACACCCATACCCCCGCTTCGGCAGCGACATCCCGGTGTCTGTGCCACGGAACAACAATGGTGCGCCAACAGGGACTCGAACCCCGAACCCGCTGATTAAGAGTCAGCTGCTCTGCCAATTGAGCTATTGGCGCAACAGCCGCGAACTTTATCACCGCGCACCCTGGCGCTCTAAATCCTCGGTAGGCCAGGATGAGCCGCATGCGCGCACTTGTGAAGGCCGAAGCCGGGCCGGGACTGCTGATGATGGACATGCCCGAACCCTCTCCTGCCCCGGATGAGGTGAAGATCCGTGTCTTGCGGGCCGGGCTCTGCGGCACCGACCTCCACATCGACTCCTGGGATGACTGGGCCGCCTCCATGCTCAAGCCGCCGCTCATCATCGGTCACGAGTTCTACGGAGAGATCGCCGAGCTGGGTGCGGGCGTGCCGCAGTACGGCGGGACGTACGACCTCAGCGTCGGTATGCGTGTCTCGGTCGAGGGACACGTGATCTGTGGGGTTTGCCGCAACTGCCGGTCCGGACGGCCGCACGTCTGTGTCAACACCTCCAGTCTGGGCGTGAACCGCGACGGGGCGTTCGCCGACTACGTCTGCGTGCCCTATACGAATGTCTGGGCCCAACCCGAGGACATCGACCCCGACCTGGGCGCGATCTTCGACCCCCTGGGCAATGCTGTGCACACCGCACTGACCTTCCCGATCGCCGGCGACGACGTGATGATTACCGGATGCGGACCGATCGGCGTGATGGCGACGGCCGTCGCCCGCCATGTCGGCGCTCGCTACATCATCGCAACCGACGTCTCCGAGTTCCGTTTGGACATGGCCAGGCGGGTCGGCGCGGACTACGCCATCAACGTCACGCAGGAGCGCGTCAAGCCCTACCAGAACGAGCTCGGCATGATGTTGGGCTTCGATGTCGGGATGGAGATGTCCGGCAGCCCGGCCGCGCTGAAGGAGCTGATCGACAACTGTCAGCACGGCGCAGGTATCGCCATGTTGGGCTTGCCGTCGGCGCCCTTCGCGGTGGACTGGGGGCCGGTGATTACCCGCATGTTGACGATTAAGGGCATCTACGGCCGGGAAATGTATGACACCTGGTATCGGATGATGTTCATGCTGCAATCCTCCGAGCAACTGCGCGAACGCATCCGCTCTGTCATTACGCACCGCTTCGATGCCGATCACTGGACGGACGCCTTCGCTGCGGCTCGCTCCGGAGAGTGCGGCAAGGTCATCATGGACTGGGGCTGAAGTCCGTTTCCCGCGCTGAGTCTCTTGTTGCACCTCGAACCCGACCCATCCCGCCGACCACAGGAGTGCCGCAATGTTTGCTTTCGAAGCCGAGCTAGCCGACGAACTCGACCAGATCCGTGCGGACGGGTTGTTCAAGACTGAGCGACAGTTGACGACGCCGCAGTCAGCGCATGTCGGCACAACCTCGGGCGAGGCGCTGAACTTCTGCGCCAACAACTACCTGGGCCTGGCCGACCACCCCGAGGTCCTCACCGCCGCTCGGAGTGCGTTGGACCAGTGGGGATTCGGTATGGCCTCTGTTCGCTTCATCTGCGGCACCCAGACCCAGCACCGCGACCTGGAAAGGGCCCTCGCCGACTTCTCCGGCACCGGTGACGCGGTGCTCTTCGCGTCGTGCTTCGACGCCAACGGGGGCTTCTTCGAGGTGTTGTTCAGCGCTGAGGACGCGATCATCTCCGATGCGCTGAACCACGCCTCGATCATCGACGGCGTGCGCCTGTCCAAGGCGAAGCGGTTCCGGTACGCCAACCGCGACATGGCCGACTTGCGGACTCAGCTCGAGGCAGCCCGGACAGCGCAGGCTCGCCGGATCGTCATCGTGACCGATGGCGTGTTCTCGATGGACGGCTACTACGCACCGCTGGAGGCGATCTGCGATCTGGCTGAGGAGTTCGAGGCGATGGTCTTCGTCGATGACTGCCACGCAACGGGGTTCGTCGGACCTACCGGCCGCGGGACCGCCGAACACTGCGGCGTGCTCGGTCGGGTCGATGTCGTTACCGGCACGTTGGGCAAAGCGCTCGGTGGCGCCAGTGGCGGGTATGTCGCCGCCGCCCCCGCGGTCGTTGCACTCCTCAAGCAACGGGCCCGGCCCTACCTGTTCAGTAATGCCGTGGCCCCGTCCGTGGTGGCCGGGTCGATGAAGGCCCTTCAGATCGCCCGGGATGCTGCCGGTCCTCGGGAGCGACTGCGAGCGAACACCACGCTGTTTCGATCGCTGATGGAGACCGAGGGTTTTGAGCTACTACCGGGCACCCACCCGATCACCCCGGTGATGTTCCCGGGCGAGGAGGGAGCGCGGCAGGCGGTGGGCATTGCCGAGGCCATGCTGGCGATGGGCGTCTACGTGATCGCGTTCAGCTTCCCCGTCGTGCCGCGCGGCCAGGCCCGGATCCGGGTCCAGCTCTCGGCGGCACATAGCGAACAAGACGTCCGCGACTGCGTGGCAGCGTTCGTCTCGGCCCGCGCTGACGTCTCCCCACGTTGAGCACGAAACTGTCGTCTTCCACGCCCTATTGAGCGGGGGGCTGTTCTCCCGCACTCCGTTGAGCGTGAGGTCGATCCGCTCCGTGAGTGGGACTACAGCCAGCCGGAACGACGAAAGGCCCGATACAGCGTCACGCAGATGCCTAGCATGAACACCAACGCCAGGGGATAGCCCCAGGTCCACTGCAACATCGGCATGTGCTGGAAGTTCATCCCGAAGATCCCGGCCATCAGCGTCGGCACGGCCGCAATAGCCACCCAGGCGCTGATCTTGCGCATGTCGTCATTTTGCTGCACCCCGACCTGCGCCAGATGAGCGCTGAGGACGTCGGTCAGCAAGTTGTCGTAGCTGTCGATGTGCTCGACGACGTGAGTCAGGTGATCCCCGACGTCGCGCAGCTCCAACCGCATCTCCTCCGAAGAGATCACTCTCTTGTCCTGGTAGAGCGAACGCAGCGGCTCCAGCAGAGGTTGGGCGGCCCGTCGAAACTCCAGCACCTCCCGCTTGAGCCCATAGATCGTGGAAGAGCTCGCCGTTCCGTGCGGACTGAACACAGACTTCTCGATCTCATTCAGGTCTTGCAGGACTTCGACATCGATCTCGCGGTAGGTGTCAACGATGGTGTCGAGCACAGCGTGGAACACCGCGATGGGGCCATCCTGCGCCAGCAACTCCGGGCGCTCCTCCAGGCGTTGCCGCACGCCCACCAGCGGGGCCGCCTCCCCAGTCCTGACGGTCACCACAAACCGGTCACCGACGAAGATCATGATCTCCCCAGTCTCGATATCGGAGGTTTCCTCCAGGTAACGCAAGGTGCGCAACACGGCGAAATGGGTCTGGTCGTAGGCCTCGATCTTGACCCGCTGCTTGCCGTTGATGGCATCGGCCACGGCTAGTGGGTGCAGACTCAGGTCAACGTTGACCCGCTCGAACTCAGCTTCGGTTGGGTCCTTCAAACCGACCCACAAGAACCCATCGCCGGATTCTCGAATCTGAGCCAGGTCGCCACTGAGGTCGGTACAGTCCACTCGCTTGCCGGACCGATAGACCGCTTGGTCAACGATCACGGATGAACTCTGGAGTCAGCGCTTGTGAAGGAGGCGGCGCGCGGTACCGACCAGCAGGGCCGTCCCCGAGAGTGCGCCCAGCGCTGCGGCGACTAGATCCAACCGGAGGTTGCCGTCCGTGTCATAGGCCACCTCGTGCGTCCTGGCCTTCAGCTTCTCGACCAGTCGACCCTTGACTTCGGCGGGGCTAGCGCGGAAGGTCAACTGGTCAACGGTGCGAGCCAACCGATCGCGAGTCGCCGAGAGGTCAGCTTCGATCTCTTTTTCGGAGCGGGGCTTTTGCTTCTCGGCCATGAGTCGTCCTTCGGGATGAGTGCGAGACTTCGTGAACGCGGCGGGGACTGTCGCCTGAGACGATAACGCAGAACATCCGCAAACCGTCGATGGAGGCTCAGATGACTAACCCGTCCACACTAGAGGTCGGTGGCCCAGCCCCGGATTGGTCGCTGCAGGACGCTGAGGGCTCACCGGTCAGCCTCTCCGACTACGAGGGCCACAAGGTAGTCATCTATTTCTACCCGGCCGCGATGACCCCCGGTTGCACCACGCAGGCCTGCGACTTCCGGGACAACTTGGCTGTCTTCACCCAGCGTGGGTATGCGGTGCTCGGCATCTCGCCGGACTCACCGGCCAAGTTGGCAACATTCGTAGCGCAGGAGGGCCTGACCTTTCCGGTGTTGTCCGACCCGGACAAAGAGGTGCTGCGCGCTTACGGGGCCTACGGTGAGAAGAAGCTGTACGGCAAGACCGTGGTCGGCGTCATCAGATCCACCGTGGTCTTGGACGAAGCGCACACCGTGGTCTTGGCCAAACACAACGTGAAAGCGACCGGGCATGTCGCGATGCTGGCCAAGGCGTTGGGCCTCCCCTCAGAGTGAGGCTTCAGGCCTCGCCCACGACCCGCCCGCGGCACTAGGCCTCGGTGGCACGTGCCCGGCGTAGTGGGTCGCGGTCCCCGCGGAAACGCTTCACGCTGTAGGTGAGCAGGCCCAGCGCAATCAGGCCCGAAACAATGATGCTCACGCCGGCGGCCGTACCCCCGAAGAGCCACCAGCGTTCATTCAGCGGCCACAAGCCTGGTGGCGGCGGCGACCACACATAGATCACTCCGACACAGACAACGACCATTCCCCCCATGGCGCTGGCCACCACCCGCGGCCAGGTGCGCACGCCCTCCTTGGCAGCACGAAACGCCTGGCGCTTCACCGGGGCAAGTCGTCGCTCGGCCCACAGGTTGTTCTGCGCCAGGATGACCAACCCCGTCACCACGATGAGCGTGCCTGGGCCAGGCAGGGGCATGAGGATGACGCCGACGACCATCAGTGTCCAACCAATGATGTCGTAGCCGATGCGGCGCAACCAGCGCCTGAGCCTGAGCACAAGGTCAGCATGCCAAGAAAATCTGGGAGACACACCATGCATACGGATGGTTATCGAAGCACTCCAGCACCGTTAGACCACATATCATCAACGTCGACGCGCTCGTGGTGGAATTGGCAGACACGCAGGATTTAGGTTCCTGTGCCTTCGGGTGTGCGGGTTCAAGTCCCGCCGAGCGCACGTGCCCACCCGCGATCCAGCGCACTACCCGTGGCCGACTCCGTTGCGGCACGGTGTGATCGGTTCTCGAGGCTGGAGCGAGCAGCAGTGGGAGCCCGGTCGCCGCGAGGGCAGGCTGCCGGTGCTGGCCGTCGGCTCCAACGCTTCCCCGAGGGTGCTGAGCGACAAGCTGGGCACTCTGCTCGGGTTGGACGCCGACCCGGTCTACATCGAGGTATGTCGGGTGTCTGGACTTGGGGTTGGGCACTCCGCCCACCTCAGCGCACCCGGTTACATGGCTGCCGCGCCTTTCTACCAACGCATAGCCGGCCCCTCATCGACGATCACGTCACACCCGACCGGTGGGTCACGTAACCCGGGTGGACAGCGTGGACCTGGGGAGGGTGATCCCAGCCGGGCATATTCCTTGGCCTGGCTGAGCGCCGCGCAGGCCGATGCTCTCGATGCGACCGAGCCCAACTACGACCGGCTGGGCCTTCCTGCGGATGCGGTTGTCTCCAGTGAGCGGGCGCCGGCGGTCATCGCCGGGGTCACCCTCTACGTCTCGCACCACGGGGTCCTGGCAGAAGGCGGGCAACCGGTGTCGTTGATGTCACAGCCCGCGGCGCGGACTTGGCTACGGCAGCGACTGCAGTGCCTGCTCGGCGTCGTCGACGATGATGCCTTTGCCAGGCCAAGCGTTCGTGAATCGGTTCGCCAGGAGCTGGCCAGCGGCGGCTGGGTGGCGCCAAGCGGTCTTAGACCGTATCGACAACCCGCAGACCGCTAGTGGCCACGCCTGGCCGACGGACCCGCCAATCCCTTCCCCACGACCGCACCTCAGCCACCAGTGCCTCCACCATCATCCTGGAGCGTGCCAACACCAGCACCGAAGGGCCGGCGCCGGAGACGACCGCAGGCTGCCCCAGGTCTCGCAACGCGTCGACGGCTGCCATGGCCTGCGGGTAGGCGGCCCGCCGCTGCTCTTGGTGCAACCAGTCACTGGTCCCATCGAGCAGCAGTTCCGGCTCGGTGGTGAGGGCATGGACCAGCAGGGCGGCCCTGCCGGCCTGACGGACCGCATCCATGTGAGGCACGGTGGGCGCCAATACCGAGCGGGCCGTGGCGGTCGACAGTCGGTCGCCTCGCGGCACCAGGACGACCGGTTCGATGTCCGGGTGCAGCCTCGCCCTCGCGGTGCGGACCACAGCAGCCGATGGCATCCACGAAATCGTCAGCCCGCCGTAGACGCTGGCCGAGGAGTTGTCCGGATGGCCTTCCCACACCCCGGCACGGGTGTTGACCAGGGCTAGGTCGGCATCGTTGAGCTCCGGCGACTCCCCCTCCAGGGCCTTGGCGTACGCCACGCCCAACCCAAGCCCGCCGACGATGGCACTGGCCGAAGACCCCATACCGGCCGACATCGGGATGACGTTGTGGCAGTCGATCTGCAGCCCCTGGCCTCGCGCAGCCAAACCGTCCAGCCACGGCGCCCCGCACATCTGCGCCGCCTCGGCCACGGCCCGCACCACCAGGTGGCTTTGGTCGCGAGGCAGGTCTTGGCTACCTTCGCCGTGCAGGTGCACGACGAGGCCAGGTTCCACGGTGACCCGCAGTGAGTACTGGTCTCGAACCGCTAGACCCAGGCCCACCGTGTCAAAGCCGGGGCCGAGGTTGGCTGAGCTCGCGGGAACCGAGACCGATCGCTTCAACTCTGCATACCCAAGGCGACTGCGGCACTGTAAGCGTCCACGGATATCCGTTCCGGCACGACATCCGTACCGTCCGCAGTGCGAAGCGCCCACTGAGGGTCCTTCAACCCATGGCCGGTCACGGTGCACACGATCGTCGCGCCGGGCGGCACCAGGGCGGCTGCGGACCGCTTCAACAGCCCTGCCACCGAGGCGGCCGAGGCGGGCTCAACGAATATGCCCTCGCGAGCGGACAAGATGCGGTGTGCGTGCAGAATCTCGTCGTCGGTGACGGCTTCGATAACCCCGCCGGACGTGTCGCGGGCATCGAGCGCCTGCTCCCAGGAGGCTGGGTTGCCGATCCGGATGGCGGTGGCCACGGTGTCCGGGTGGTCGACCGGGTGACCGAGCACGATCGGTGCGGCTCCAGCTGCTTGAAAGCCCCACATCTGCGGCAGATGGGTCGACGGCCCTGGCATCGCGGCGTCACGGGTGTACTCCGTGTAGCCCTTCCAGTAGGCGGTGATATTGCCCGCGTTGCCGACCGGTAGGCAGTGCACGTCCGGGGCATCGCCGAGCTCGTCGACGATCTCGAAGGACGCCGTCTTCTGCCCCTCGATACGAGCAGGGTTGACCGAGTTCACCAACTCGACCGGATAGTTGTCCGCCAGCTTACGCGCGACGGTCAGGCAGTCGTCGAAGTTGCCGTCGACCTGCAGCAAGGTGGCTCCGTGGGCGATGGCCTGGGACAGCTTGCCCATGGCGATCTTGCCGTCCGGAACGAGCACACCACAGGTCATTCCGGCCTTGGTGGCATACGCCGCCGCCGAGGCGCTGGTATTCCCGGTGGACGCGCAGATCACGGCCTTGGCGCCTCGGTCGGCGGCCACCGAGATCGCCGCCGTCATTCCTCTGTCCTTGAACGAGGCGGTGGGGTTGAGGCCCTCGTACTTGATGTGCACCGTCGCGCCGACGAGTTCGGAGAGGTGCTCGGCGTGGATCAGTGGCGTGCCACCCTCGCGCAACGTGACCACACTGCGCGTGATCGAGCCGGGCAACCGGTCGGCATACTCGGCGATGATGCCGCGCCATTGGTGAGCCATGTCTTCCTTCTATCGGGGGTATGCCGTGTGTGGCTTAGACGCCGAGGTGTCGGTCTTGATGTCGAGCGCCTGCGGTGAGGGCGTGTGCAGTTGCGGGTCCGGGCTTGAGTCCGCCCGGCCGAAAGTTGCTCTCAGATCGGCGGCCAATGCCCGGAACGCCTGCCCACGGTGCGAGATGGCGTGCTTTTCAGCTGCTGAATGCTGGGCCAGCGTGCGACCATCGGGCCGCATCAAGAGCGGGTCGTAGCCGAAACCTTCGTCGCCGACCGGCTCGGTTGTCAAGACTCCGCGCACCGTTCCCTCGCGCACAATCGCTGTGCCGTCGGGCAGCACCAACGCCGCAGCGCACACAAAGCCTGCCCCACGATGCTCGGCGGGCACATCGGCCAGCTGGCGCAGCAACAGGTCATTGTTGTCGCGATCTCTGTCCCGCTGGGCGCCGCCGACGCCGGACCATCGGGCACTGAAGACCCCGGGGCTTCCCCCCAGCACGTCGACCGCCAACCCGGAGTCATCGGCCAGGGCCGGCAGGTCGGTCGCCACCACCGCGGCTCGAGCCTTGAGCAGCGCGTTGGCGGCGAAGGTCACGCCGGACTCAACGACGTCTTCGGCCATCGGGAAGTCGCCCACCCCTACCAGCTGAAGACCGGTCTGCTGCAACGTCTCGGCCAGGATCTCGCGGAGCTCGACCACCTTCTTCTCGTTGCGCGTGGCCAGCACGATCCGCCGGTGCACAGCCCCGGCCGGCTGGTCCACCCGCGGGCCCGGGGCGTTGCTGCGATGTTGGCTTGGTCCTGCTGGTGAGCCGCTGGCTGGGTCGATGCTCACTGTCCGTGCGCCAACGCTGCCTGCTGGGCGGCGGTCAGGTCGGCGCAGCCCTTGACGGCGAGGTCCAAGAGTTCGTTGAGCAGGGCACGGTCGAACGGTGTTCCCTCGGCGGTTCCTTGGACTTCGATGAACTCGCCGTCCCCGGTGAGCACGACGTTCATATCCGTGTCAGCAGTGGAATCCTCTGGGTAGTCAAGGTCCAGCACTGCGGTGCCGCCGACCACACCGACGCTCACGGCCGACACGGACCCGGTGACCGGGGTCGCCTTCTTGGCGATGAAGCCGAGGTCACGGCCGGCTTCGACCGCGTCGACCATCGCCACATAGGCCCCGGTGATGGCCGCCGTCCGGGTGCCTCCATCGGCCTGCAACACGTCACAGTCGAGCTGGATGGTGTTCTCACCCAGGGCCGACAGGTCAACGACCGAGCGCAGACTCCGGCCGATGAGCCGTGAGATCTCGTGAGTACGGCCCCCGATGCGGCCCTTGACGGACTCCCGGTCGCTGCGGGTGTGAGTCGAGCGCGGGAGCATCGCATACTCGGCAGTCGTCCATCCCTTGCCGCTGCCCCGCCGCCAGCGCGGCACTCCGTTGGTCAGCGACGCCACGCACAGCACGCGAGTCTTGCCGAACTCAACGAGCACACTGCCTTCGGCGTGATCCAGCCAGTTGCGGGTTATCGTGACGTCGCGCAGTTGGTCGGTAGCGCGCCCGTCGTGGCGTTGGCTGCCGCGGCTGTGGATGCCTTGGCCTTCGATGTCATGGCGCTCAGCGGTCTCAGTCATCGGATAAGGCTAACTGGGCACGCACCTCGGCACGCCGCCGAGCGGCCGAGCCCGTTTCAGGACGCTTCGGCACCGGTCGCCCTGACGTGCTGTCGTTGACCCAGTGCCCCGCTGCAGCAGTCCACGAGCTGGGCACGGTCTCACCGAGGGGGAACGCGGGTAGGGCTCAGCCAGCAGCAAGGTATGTCAACCGGCTGAGACATCGATGGTGTGCCACCCAGTTGCACCGTCGGGCGCCACCGGAGAGGTCTCTTCGATCTGGGTTTCACCGTCGGCGTTCGTTGCTCGCACGGCGATGGTGTGATCTCCGGGGGACGCATCCCAGTCCAAGCGCCATTGCCGCCAGGTGTCGATGTTCACCTCCCCGGACAACTCGGCCTCGATCCAGTCGCCATCGTCCACCCGGACCTCGACCTTTCGCACGCCGGTACGCTGATCCCACGCCACCCCGGCAATCACGGTCGAGCCTGCATCCAGAGCATCGCCCGAGGTCGGAACGTCGATCCGCGACTGCACTTTGATCGGGCCCAGCGCGCTCCATCCTCGCGGCGTCCAGTAGCCCTCATCGGCGTCGAACCGGGTGACCTTCAAGTCCACGACCCACTTGGTGGCCGATACGTAACCGTACAGACCTGGCACGACCATCCGCACCGGGAAACCATGCTGGGCCGGAAGCGGTTCGCCGTTCATCAAAACGGCGAGGATGGAGTCTCGGTCATCGGTCAACGCCTCGAGCGGGGTGCCGGCGGTGAACCCGTCCGAACTCGTGGACAGCACCATATCGGCCTCCGGGGACACCCCGGCCCGGGCCAACACCTCCCGGATCGGCCAGCCGGTCCACACCGCGTTGCCGATGAGGTCGCCACCGACCGGATTCGAGACGCAGCACAACGTCACCACCGTGTTGATCAGGTCCTGGTCCAACAGCTCGTCGAAGGTGATCTCGATCTCTTCATCGACCATGCCATGCACTCGTAGGGACCATTCGTCGGGACGCAGCTGAGGAACCGACAGGGCCGTGTCGATCCGGTAGAAGCCATCGTTCGGTGAGACATAGCTCGCCAAGCCGGGCAGTTCGAAGTCCGCGTCCGCGGGAATGCTGACCGGTGGGACCTGGGAACGGGCGGCGGCGAGGCGCTCGGACACCTGGGTCCGAGCCACCTGCACTGCCTCGCCCGCCTCGTTGAAGGTGCGCCCGACGTAGGTTCCGATAGCTCCCAGGACGGTCAGTCCGCCTCCCCAGGCCAGCACCCGACGCCGAGTGGCCTCCGAGGACCCGACTGATGGACTGACCCCAAGGCCAACGTCGCCGGTGTTCGCCTGGGAGGTCTCGAGGAGCCCGGCGGCTCGCGCCCCCAGCCAGCGCAACACAGCCAGGCCGACAGCCACGCCCACCGCGGTCGGCAGCGGGTCGAGAGCTCCACTACCCGGGCGGGAGAGAACCGCCAGCACACCGACCAAGCCGACCAGGCCGAAGAGAGTCATCCCCAGCGAAAGGTGGCGGACGCTGAGCACGCCCAGTGCTGCGCACACGATCAACAGGGTGATCCCCATACCCGCGAACAAGGCGATCTTGTCGTTGGTGCCGAAGGTAGCCACCGCGAAGTCCTTGAGCCACGCGGGTGTGAGGTCGACGAACACACCACCGACGGCCAACAGCGGCGACGGTGTGCCGGAGGACTCACCGGTCCGGTTCATCACCACGGACAGCAGCTCGGCAACACCCAGGGTGAGCGCCCCGGCAGCTGTGCCCGCCAGCGCTCCGGGTATCCGCGTAGACATGTACCCATCCTCTCAAAGTGACCTTGCGTCGAGCAGTGACCAAACCATGACGGCCTACGGAATGGCCCAACCCCATCACGAGGTATTCGTCGCTCAGGGGTCCGATGGATGCACACCACGCGTTCGGGTTGCTTTTCTCCCGCGGCTTCACGGCCCGATACCGCATCAAGGCACGGCGGCGGAGGCATCGGAGACGACCCGAATGACCGGGACGTTCGACTACTCCAGCCGAATGGTGGCCCCCGGCTCAGCTATCTCGACAGTGCCGGGCCAGACCTGTTCGGCCTGTGCCCGGCATACCTGCGGGTCGTTCCAGGCCGGAATATGAGTCAACATCAGGCGGCGCACTCCCCCAGCATCGACAGCAGCCTGCGCCGCGCGTGTGCCGCTGAGGTGCACGCCTCGGGCGCTGTCCCGGCCCTCGACAAATGCTGCGTCCGCCAGGACCAGGTCGGCTCCAGTCATCAGCGGGGTCAACGAAGCGCAGGTGTCAGTGTCGCCGGTATAGGCCAAGGTGGCACTGCCCGCCTGTACTCGGAAGCCGAAAGCGGGGACGGGGTGGGCCACCCGGTAGGCATTGATCGTGAACGGCCCGATCCCGAACGGCCGCTCGGTGACCAACGAGGGGAAAGCGTAGGTGTCCGTCATGTCGCTGGCTCCGGCGACACCATGGGCGCGAGCCAGCCGATCTGCGGTGCCGGTGGGGCCGAAGACGTCCAACCGACTCGTTGGTCTTCTCCAGGGGTGGTGGGTGCGCATGACGTGCAGACCCGTGAGATCCAGACAGTGGTCTGGATGCAGGTGCGACAACAGAACCGCATCGAGACCCAATGGATCGGTATGCCGTTGTAGCGCCCCCAGTGCCCCGTTGCCGAGGTCGAGCAGAATCTGCCACTCGCGTTGCCCATCGTGGGCGCTGAGTAGGTAGCAGCTCGCCGGGCTGTCGGGGCCGGGAAAGGACCCGGAGCAGCCAACGATGGTCAGCTGCATACCAAGCCCACTCATGCCGACTCCCGTTCTTCGGCGCGGCCGACATAGGCGCGGGTCACATGCTCGACTTCTGGGCCAAGGAATCGGCGTGCCAGTGGAGTGAACCCATGGGGGTCCCCCGTTGTGAGGAACTGGTGGGTCGGCGGCCCCTGGAAGGCCGGACGCAGCATCTCGCTGTCCGTCAACACCCGAAACAGGTCAGCCGCCGTGGCTGCGGCTGACGACACCAGAGCGACTTGGTCGCCGAGCACGTAGGACAAGGCGCTGCTGAGCAGTGGGTAGTGCGTACATCCCAGGATGAGCGCATCGATCTCGCACTCTTGCAAGGGCGCCAGATAGCCCCGAGCCGTCTGGATCAGGTCGGGGCCACTGGTGATGCCGGCCTCGACGAAATCGACAAAACGCGGGCAGGGCTGAGATATCACCTGGACGTGAGCCGGAGCCGCGACGAAGGCGTCGAGGTAGGCACGGCTCTGGTGAGTAGCCAACGTTGAGATCACCCCGACACGTCCGGTCCGGGTCACCGACATTGCACGCCGCACAGCGGGCCGGATCACCTCAACGACCGGCAGGTCATACCGTTCTCGCGCATCGGCCAATACCGCGGCCGAGGCCGAGTTGCAGGCGATGACCAACGCCTTGACGCCATGATCGACAAGCCGGTCCAAGCACTGCAAAGCGTTGGCCCGCACTGCGGCGATCGGTTGTGGGCCGTAGGGCGCTCGAGCGGTGTCCCCCAGATAGAGCACGGACTCGTACGGAAGTTGATCCAGCACCTCCCGAGCCACGGTCAGCCCGCCGAAGCCGGAGTCGAAGATGCCAATGGGCGAGTCGGTCACGACGGCAGATTACGCCGGTTTGCCGACACCGAGGCCTTCCGTGGTCCAGATCCGGTCGAGGACACGGCGCCGGGCTGATAGGGGTATGCCGTGCGGGGTGAGAGTCTTGAGTCGATCACGAGGGAGGTATGCCCATGAGCACTTCAGAAGACGCGTCATCCACCGCGCCGACGGGTGAGTCCCGGGGCGGCGCATCACCGGTGTCCGAGAAGCCGACGGCAACGGAGGCGACCCCGCCCGAGGCCACCTCGACAAGCTCGGCTGACGCGAGGCCGGACCCGTCGGTAGACCGCGCCAAGGTGGTCGGGGTGTGGCTGACCCTGATGGCTCAATGGTCTGGCCGGACCATCATTGCGGTGCTTGGGGTAGCGCTGGTTTTCTGGGGCTTGTCCTTCCTCTGGGCCGGTTTGCTCCCGGTCATCCTTGCCCTGATCGTGACCGCGCTCTTGACGCCGCTGAAGACCACACTGCATCGCCTCGGGCTCGGAGACACGCTCTCGGCCATTTTGACGGTGCTGATCAGCTTGGCTGTCATCCTGGGAACCTTCATCTTCATCATTCCCGACGTCGTTCAGCAGTTCCGCAGTGTGGGACAAGCCGCTCTCGACGGAGCACAGCAGGTCCAGGAGTGGCTGGCCGGGCCCCCGTTGGACATCAGCACCGACCAGATCGACGACGCCGTCTCACAGGCAGTGGGTTGGGTGCAGAACCGCGGTGCGGACATCGCCTCGGGAGCGATCGGTGGAGTCTCAGCTGTCGGGTCCGTGGTGGTCAACATCATCTTGGTCCTGGCGCTGACCTTCCTGTTCCTCAAAGACGGGCACCGTTTCCTGCCCTGGCAGCAGTCGGTGGTCGGTGAGCACGCCGGGCGACACCTGACCGAAGTGTTGGCACGCAACTGGAAGGTGCTTGGCGGCTTCATCCGCACACAGGCACTGGTCAGCGCCATCGACGCAGCCTTCATCGGCATCGGGTTGTTGGTGATGCAGGTGCCACTGGCGCTCGCCTTGACAGTCATCACGTTTTTTGCCGGCTTTATCCCGATCATCGGTGCGATCACAGCAGGCTTCCTGGCAGTCTTGGTGGCGCTGGTGACCAACGGGTGGCAGACCGCGCTCATCGTGTTGCTGATCATCTTGGCCGTTCAGCAGCTCGAAGGTAATGTGCTCTCCCCGATGCTGCAGGGCAAGACGATGAACGTCCACGCGGGCCTGATCTTGGTGGCAGTGACCATCGGTGGCACCTTGTTCGGTCTGGTCGGCATCTTCCTTGCCGTCCCTTTCACGGCGTGCCTGGTCGCGACCGGTCGGTATGCCAGTGAGCAACTTGACCTGCGGACGGGGGATGTCACCGCCGAGGGGGTGCGCGCCGAGACCGACCAAGGCAAGTTGACGGCGACCGATGGTCAACAACGGGCCCACTACTACCGCGCCTCGGCCGTCGCGCTGCGCCAGAGCGAGACTTCTGCCCCGGACACATCCGCAGTTGACTCAGCCTCTCCGGAGCCAGCCGGAGGCGGGAAATCCAAGCCTGGTTAGATTCGTCGATCGCACGCTAGGACTGACGTTTCGGCGACCCTCATGTGCCTCAACGTGGTTCAGGCGTTGACGAAAGGGTTGCTCATTGAGCCGATACCTTCGATGGCTACCTCGACCCGTTGTCCCGCCGCCACCGTGCCCACCCCGGCCGGCGTACCGGTCAGGATGACATCACCGGGCAGCAGCGTGAAGGCCGCCGACAGTGTCTCGATCAACGACGCGACGCCGTGCACCATCTCGGCGGTACTTCCATCTTGGACCAGCACGCCGTCAAGGCGGCACGATACGCGCAGATCGGAGACGTCGAGGTCAGATTCGATCCAGGGGCCGAGCGGGCAGAAGGTGTCCATCCCCTTGGCTCTCGCCCATTGGCCATCGGTTCCCTGGAGATCACGGGCGGTGACGTCGTTCGCCACCGTGTAGCCGAAGATTGTCGAGCCTGCGTCAGCGGCCGCGACGTCCTTGCACACCCGGCCGATCACGACCGCAAGCTCCGCCTCATACGAGACTTCCGTGGTCAGTGTCGGTATGACAACCGGGTCGCCGGGGCCCACCACGGCCGTGTTCGGGATCAGGAATATCACCGGCACGGGCGAGACTTCACCGCCCATCTCTGCCGCGTGATCGGCGTAGTTCTTGCCGATGCCCATCACCTTTGAGCGCGGGATGACTGGGGCAAGCAACCGAACGTCGTCGACGAGGTGGGTCTGACCGGTGAGCTCGATCTTGGTATAGAGCGGGTCGCCGGAGATCTCGGCGATCTTCTCTCCCGCCCCATCGACCAGACCAAACATGGGGTCGTCACCCGAGGTAAACCTACAGATTCGCATGGATGGCAGGATATCCGCGCCGGAACTCTCCCCACATCCACTGTCTTCGCCAGCGCGCAAGTGTTCGATCCTGAAGCCGACACGCCGCAAAAATTCTTCGCGAATGCGCACGACCGAAGTTCAGGGGGTGCGTGACGTCCCGATATGCGCGGAGTTCGGGGGTGTGCGTGACATCTCGGTATGCGCGGAGTTCGAGGGTGTGCGTGACGTCCCGGTATGCGCGGAGTTTGCTGGGACTCGGCATCCCTGGTCTGCCACCCTCAAGAAGTCCAGGCCACCTACACACACACCGTGGCAAGCCTCGGCCATGGCGACGGGCCTCGACAGCACTACGAGCATCCGACATTGCCTGGGCAACGATATCCATCTTAGGCACCCGCGATTTCCCCAGACTCGAGCGCACAACCTTGCCCAGGCGTAGAAGGGTGGCCTCACACCAGCTGGTGCATCCACCCCCGGGTGTCGTTCGCACGCCCACACTGGATGTCCATCAAGGTCTCCCGTAGGTTCGCCGCCACCGTGCCCACCGAGTCACCGTCGCCCATGGTGATCTCCCCCTCTTTCCACACCAGCCGCCCTACCGGCGTGATCACCGCGGCGGTGCCGCAGGCAAAAACCTCCGCCAGGTCTCCCGAGGTCGCGTCGTCGCGCCACTCGTCGATCGAGTACCTACGCTCTACCACCTCGTGCCCGCGGTCACGCGCTAGGTCGATCAGCGATGAGCGAGTCACGCCCTCCAAGATTGTTCCCGTCAGCTCCGGAGTGACGATGTGCCCGTCGCGATAGACGAAGAACAGGTTCATCCCACCGAGCTCTTCAACCCAGCGGTTCTCCACCGCGTCCAAGAACGCGACCTGGTCGCAGCCGTGGCTGAGTCCTTCGGCCATCGGAGCGAGGGACGCTGCGTAGTTCCCGCCGCACTTGGCGGCACCGGTGCCCCCTGGGGCCGCCCGCGAGTAGTCCTCGGACAGCCAGATGCTCACCGGCTTCACACCGCTGGTGAAGTATGCGCCGGCTGGTGAGGCGATCACGATGAAGGCTGCTGTGCTGCTGGGACGCACGCCGAGCCCGACCTCGGTGGCGATCATGAAGGGGCGCAGGTAGAGACTGGCCTCTCCGCCGGTCGAGGGCGGCACCCAGTCTCTGTCCTGGCTCACCAGCGCCGTGAGGGCTTGGATGAAGATGTCCTCAGGCACCTCGGGAAGCGCGACCCGGCGGGCACTGCGGTTGAAACGGGCCGCGTTGCGGTCGGGCCGGAAGGTCCAGATGGTGTCATCGGCATGGCGGTAGGCCTTCATCCCCTCAAAGATCTCCTGACCGTAGTGCAGCACCGAAGTGGCCGGGTCCACCTGCAGCGGCCCATAGGAACCGACCGTGCCGTTGTGCCAGCCCGCTTCCTGATCCCAGTCGATCCGGGCCATGTGGTCAGTGAACACCGCGCCAAACGCGGGGTTGGCGAGCACCTGGGAGATCTGCTCTGTAGTTGCGCCGTCAGAGCGCGGCCTGATCGCGAAGTGGGACGTATGCGTCACGGATGGGCTCCTCTGCTCGAACGCCGGTGCTGGCCGCCCACGCTATCGGTTACCCCGGCGGAAAGGCTTGGAGCCGCCTACCGGCGACAGGTTCGGACCAGCCCCAGCGACATCGAGCCAGGCGAGGGCGCCGCGTTCTCACCCATGCCATGCAGCACCGCGAGGGTCATCGTGGGGAAACCCGCATCCAGCTCATCAGAGGCCGCTGATGCCAGCGCATCAGGATCGATCAGGCCCTCTGCGAGAGCGGGTATGCCGGGGGCATGGCCCACCATTGCCACTACCTTCACATCATCTGGCACTTCACTCAGCACATCGAGCAGCTCCCCCGGAGAAGCGTTGTAGATCCGCCGGTCGTGCCATACCTCGACGCCAGCCAGGGGGCCGGGACCGCCGTCGTCGCCCGCAGCCTCGGCAGCACCGTCGACCATTGCCTCCCAGGTCTGAACCGTGCGCGTCGATGTCGAGCACAGCACCAGCTGGGGAACCAGATCATGCTCGACGAGCACGCGACCGGCAGCCCGAGCATCAGCGGTGCCACGCTCCAACAGCCGCCGCCCGTGGTCACCCTGCGTCGGCGGGCCGGCCTGCTCGGTCTTGGCGTGTCGGATCAGGACCAGGGTCGCGTCAGTCATGACGCCATTCTTACCGGGACCGACCACCATTCGTGAATGACACCGTGTCAGCGACTGCGCGCACCGGGCATCCCGGTCCTCTGCACCTGCTCACTCGAGCGTGGGCCAGAGATGACGGTTCCAGACCTCCACCGTTGCTACCGTGCTTCCGTTCCATGGGTCCAGCGCACGCTCGGTGGCTTCGCCGAAGATCCCATCGACGGTGACACCCCACATCAGCTCCTGGAGTCCGCGGACTGCCTCACCATGGTCTCCCCGACGCAGCGTGACAACGAGCTCGGGCCAGTCCAAGAAGCCCACCGTGTTGCTGACATAGAGCGCTCGCTGGGCCGACTGCCACTGCCGAACAGCTTCGCCGGTCGCTGGTCCGAAGATCCCATCGACCGTCGTGGGGAACCCGTGATGGTTCAACAGATGTTGGACAGTGGTGGTGTGGTGATCCCCCTGGCTGCTCACCAGTGGCCACTGCAAGACGTCCGGACGAGCGGTCTGCAGGTGGGACCAGGTCAAGTCACCGACAATGCCGTCAACCCCAAGGCCCCACACCTCTTGGTAGAAGCGCACCATCCATTCAGTGTTCGCCCCGAAGACACCGTCGACCTCCAGGGGCGGGCCGTGGAAGTACTCAGGGTCGAGAACCTGCAGGGCTCGCACGGCGTCACCCCGGTCTCCGAGCCGCAGCAGGGGGGCCAGCATGCCCCAGGTGTTGCGGTCGATGGTGCCGGTCGCTTCGTAGGATCGGCTTCGCTGAAACGCACGCACGCTCTCCTGGGTCAAGGGGCCGTATGCGCCGTCGGGGGTGAGGCTCGCCCCAGTCGCGTTGAGAAGGTGCTGAGCAGCGGTGACAACAGCTGGGGGGCCGTCGCCAACGCCCAGGTCCATCCATGGTTCAACGTTCATGGTCATCCTTCCGTCGTCCGGGCCTGGAGTTGCCCGTGCATCCACCAAGAGCGTCCTCGCCCCACAGTGATACATGGCAACTCATGGGCCCGTGAGGGTTTCACCCTTGGGGGCCGTCAAGCGTCGATGACCAGATTGCCTCGCGGATAGGAGCAACACGGCAAGAACTTGCCGCTGGCGATCTCACGCGGCCGGATCCCACCGGCGTGCTGCATATCGACCGAACCTTCGAGGAGGTCACTCTTACAGGTTCCGCACAGACCCTGCCCGCACGCTGAGCGGATCGTGATCCCCGCCGCCGTCGCTGCCTCCAGCACGGTCGTGCCGGGAGCCACCTGGAGCTCGCGCCCACTACGGGCAAAGGCCACGGTCGTCGTCGCGGTATCCATCCTGGTGGCTGGTGTCAGCAGTCCACCGGTGTCGTCAGCCAAGGCCCCGTTCATGTCCGGCACGACCGTCAGCGGCGCCGCCACCGGCTCCAGCAAGAAGCTCTCCTGGTGAATCTGCACTGCCGGCACGCCAAGGTCTGCCAACACCGTCATCGCCGCATTCATATAGGGCGCTGGGCCACACATGAACACCTCCCGCTCTGCCACATCAGGCACCAGTGCCGCAAGCAACCCCGCGCTCAACCGACCCCGCGGCCCCGTCCATACCTCTCCCGGGCTGCCTGCCTCGCAGATCGAGGTGACGGCCAGGTTCAGACCAGATGCGGGCAGCGCCTCCAACTCGCGGCGGAAGACGATGTCATCTGGGCTGCGAGCGCTGTGGACAAACGCCACATCCGCCGGCGCACACAGGTCGGCCAGTGTCCGGGTCATCGACATCATCGGGGTTATCCCGCTGCCTGCCGACAGAAACAGGTAGGTGCGGGCTGGGTGCTGGGCCAGGGTGAACTCACCGAACGGGCCGGTGACGTGCACCCGACCGCCGCGCTCCAGGTTGTCGTGCAGCCAGTTTGACACCAGACCGCCCAGAGTCCGCTTGACCGTGATCGTCAACAGGTGCGGCCGGGTGGGTGGTGAGGAAATCGTGTAGCAGCGTTGGTGCCGCTCGCCGCCGACGTTGATGGTGACCACGACGTACTGCCCCGGTGCGAAGCTGAAAGTGCGTTTGCTCATCGGTTCAAGGACAAACGTCGACACGTCGTGCGTGACAGGAACGACCGCTTTGCAGCGCAAGGTCAGGTCGAAGTGGTGCTCGCTGTCCGGCAGAACCGTCAGGATCGGCTGCCCGAACAGATCCGAGGCGCGCAGAGCGCTGGCTCCCGGCTGGGTGATGGCTGTCATGATGAAGTCCTAACGATCGATCTCGTCGGCAACGCGGCGCGTGTACCAACCGATGAAGTTGTCCACTTGATATTCGCTGGGCATGTACGGGCCGGGCTCGTATGCGGGGCTGGCGACACCGAGCTGCGCACGGGCAACGAAGACGCTGTCTTGGGCGTTGGTCTCCCGCCAGACGTGCGTCAGTGCCTCAACGTCATAGTCGACGCCTTCTTCGGCGTCTGCGTGGACCAACCACATCGTGCGGACAAGCGTCTTGCTGACACTGATCGGGAAGGCCGCGAACAGCACCGCGTGGTCGGCCATGGTGTGGCCCCACATGTTGGGCTGAGTATGCAGCGTGCAGCGGCCCAACCTCTTTGACGGCAGGTCGGCTAGCGGGCGCTCGCACAGTGCCTTGCCGTCAAGACTGAACGACTCCCCCGCAAGGTCCAAGGCCTCGCGCATGATCCGCAGGCCGCTCGCAGGCTGCTCCAGATCCTCGATCAAGGCGTGCGGCAAACCTGCCTGGTCGCAGATCAGCTCCAGCTCGCTCTGGGCCAACAGGTATCGGTCGTGATGTGGGCGTAGCTTGGGGGTGACCTCGTCCTCGGTGAGACCGTAGGTCAAGAAGAAAGTGCTGGACAGCTCCGGGTGGCCATCGCAGTGATAGCACTCCCGGTTGTTCTCCATCACCAGCTTCCAGTTGGCGTCCTCGACGATGTCCACCTGGGCGGCCACCTTGGCACCGGCCAGGTTGTGCGGCTCCAGGTATGCCGCCACACGGGCCATCGCACCGTCGAAGTCAGCCGGTGGATCATCGGCGAGACACAGATAGATGAGTCCGGCGACGTTGCGCACAGCCACACTCTTCAGGGCCAAGCAGGAGGGGTTGAAGTCTGCGGCAGCGCCGGGAGCATGCCGCAGCGCTCCGTCGGTGCCGTAGGTCCAGTAGTGGTACCCACAGACGATGTTGCCGACCGAACCTTGCCGCTCGTTCAGGATCTTGGCGCCACGGTGACGGCATACGTTGTGGAAGGCGGCGATCTCCTCGTCATCGTCGCGCAGCACGATGACCGACCACGGCCCGACCTCGATGGTCACGAAATCGCCCGCCTCGGGGATCTGGGCTTCCACCGTGGCGAAGAACCAGTACTGCCCGAAGATGACAGACGCGTCGATCGCGAAGATCTCTTCGCTGGTATAGAAGTTGCTCGGCAACGGGTGCCCCGACGCTCGAGTGGCAATCTGGTGGGCGATGTCGTGCGGTATGTCGGCCCTGCCTAGGACTCTGGCGGCAGCCGCGCGGTCAGCCTGGGTCGTCATGGGTCCTCCTTGTCGTCAAGTCGGTGCTCAGATCGCCATGCATAGACGCAGGGCGTCGTAGATGGCGGCGTGAATGTTGCGGCTGCTGACGGCATCGCCGATCCGGAACAGCTGGTAGCTCCCATCCGGGTTGGTGGCGACGTTCTGGACTCGCCCTGTCAGCAGCGCCTGTTGGTCCACCTCGCCGAGGTTGGTCGAGCCCGGGACGAGGCTGAAGTACAGCTCGTCGTTCGGCAGGGTGCCGTGCTCGACGACCACGGAGTCGACCTCGCGCTGCCAGGTCATCGGCGTGTAGTCGCTGCCGAGCTCGGCGATCAACCGGTTATCCTCGCCCTTGCTGACACCGACCAGTCGGGTGGCCAGGGTGGTGGTGATCCCATGCTCGGCAAAGGCAGTCAGGTATGCGGGGCTGTTCATCCCACCGATCGCGGGCGCCAACATACGCTCCGGCGTCACGAACTCCACGGCGCCGGCTTTTGGCGCCAGCAGCTCGGCGGCACCCATGGCAGCCTCGGTGCCGTTGTCGTCGTAGATCAACACCTCACCGCGGGCACGCATGCTGCCGTCCATCACGTCCCAGACGTCCCGCACCAGGTCGGCCCCCTGGCTCAGGAACGACCTGTTCGGTATGCCACCCGTCGCCGCAATCACAATGTCCGGGTTCAGTGCCAGGACCGACTCGGCGTCCGCGTACTCACCGAACCTCAGCTCGACGCCGAGAGCAGCCAGCTCACTCACCCGCCAGTCAACGATTCCGACCAGGTCGGCACGGCGCGGGGCGGCAGCGGCCAGCAACACTTGGCCTCCAGCGACCTCAGAAGCCTCCAGCACGGTGACTCGATGGCCTCGCTCGCCGAGCACTCGGCCAGCTTCCAAGCCTGCCGGACCGGCTCCGATGACCACGACCTTCTGGGCGGCACGTTCGGTGCGTCTGACGATCTGCGGAAGGACCTGCTCGCGCCCGGTGGCCGGATTGTGAACACACTTGGCATCCCCGGATTCGTAGATCGCGTCCAGGCAGTAGTTGGCTCCGACACACGGTCGGATCCGGTCCTCCTCACCGCGGGCGACCTTGGCCACCAGGTAGGGGTCGGCCATCTGAGCCCGGGTCAGACCGACGAGATCCACCAGGTTCTCCCGGACGGCGTACCTGGCGGTGGCGACATCTGAGATCCGGGCGCCGTGCATCACCGGGATGCCGATCGCGCGTTTGATCTCCCCGGCAAAGCTCAGCTGCGGAGCCGACGGGGTACCCATCCCGGGAATCACCTCGGCCAGCGTCGCATCCCGGTCGATGGTGCCGCGGATCACCGACAGGAAGTCGACACCCGCCTCGGTGAAGTTCTTCAGCGCCAGCAGCGCGTCGTCCTGTGCCAGGCCGGGGTGGGTCTGCTCGTTCATACTCATCCGGATGCCGACGATGAAGTCAGCGCCCACTGCTGCCCGAACAGCCCTGATCACCCGCGTCCCGAAGGTCATCCGGGCCTGCAGGTCACCGCCGAACTCATCCTCGCGGTCGTTGGTGGCCGGTGAGAGGAAGCTGTCGAACAGGTGGCCGTAGGACTGCAGCTCGATGCCATCCAGACCGCCGGCCCGGCAGCGTTGTGCGGCCTCGGCATACTGAGCGACGATGCGGTCGATGTCCCAGGACTCAGCTCGTTTGGGAAAGGCTCGGTGGGCAGGCTCGCGCTGGTTCGAGGCGTAGACCAGGGGTAGCCAGTCGTCGGTGTAGTTGCTGCTGCGGCGGCCTAGGTGGGTGACCTGGGTCATCACCGCAGCACCCGCCTCGTGAACGTCGTCGCTGAGTCGGCGTAGCCACGGCACGACCTCGTCCTTGTAGAGCAGGATGTTGCCGAAGGCCGGTGGGCTGTCCGGGGCCACGACGGCCGAGCCGCCGATCATGGTCAACCCCAAGCCGCCGCGGGCCTTTTCTACGTGATACGCGCGGTAGCGGTCTTGTGGCATTCCGTCGACGGTGTATGCCGGCTCGTGCGAGGTGCTGACGATGCGGTTGCGCAGGGTAATGCCGCCGAGGTCGAACGGCTGAAGCAGCGGATCACGCAGTGTCACCCTCCCAGTCTGCTCGCAGTTACAAGAAAGGAAAATCTCACAGTTCTGCACTACTTTATGCAATTCTGGTACATGATCGATCCGCGCCTGCAGACCCTACGGCTGGTGTCCTGGCACGGCACCGTGACGGCGGCAGCCGCTGCGCTGCACTACACACCCTCAGCTGTCTCTGCCCAGTTGAAGTCGCTGGGCAAAGACCTCAACATCAGGATCCTGGAGCGCCAGGGACGAGCCGTCCAGCTCACCTCAACGGGCCGGCTCCTGGTGCGTTACGCCGATGAACTGAACGCACGGTGCTCGCAGATGCACGTCGCCCTTCTGCGCGAGGACAACCGGAGCCCTGAGACGCTCCGTCTCTGCGGGTTCTCCTCCGGCGCGGCCACGCTCCTACCGCAGGTCGCGAAGAAGGTCCTGCAGATGCACCCGTGGGTGCACGTCACCATCGTCGAGGCCGACCCGGAGCGATGCTTCGAGCTACTGCTGGCGGACGCGGCCGACCTCGCGGTTGTCGTGACGACCGACGCCTCTCCCCGCTTAGATGACCAACGTTTCGAGCAGGGATCCCTAGCAGCCGACCCGTTGGACCTGTTGGTACCGGCCGATCACCGATTCGCGGCCCTGACATCCGTGCCTTTGTCGCAGACCGCTCACGAGGCCTGGATCATGGATCACCCGGGTCGACCGAACTATCAGATGGTGCTCACCTCCTGCCTCGCGGCGGGTTTCAATCCTTCGCCGGTGCACCACATCTCCGAGTGGGAGACCGGCGCCGCATTGGTCGACGCCGGCCTCGGGGTCTGCCTGACCCCCCGTTCCACCCGGTTGCCTGCTGGATACGCGATCGTGCGTGTCCCGCTGCAGGGCACGCCCAGTCCCTCCCGACAGATCCGAACGGCGATCCAGGCAGGTACGTCAACGGGCCCGCTGCTCGCCTCCGCCCTGGTGACCCTGGCCGAGCTCGCCCCCGAAATCGTCGACTAAGACCGGATTCGGCGTGGACACCAGGATTTGCTTACCGGCTGCGTGCCGGTAAGGCTGGAACGGTGATCCGACCCAAGCTGTCCCGCGCCCCTGGGTTGGCTGCGATGAGGTTCGGTCCGCGGGTGGTCTGCTCACTGGGGGGCATCGCCCTGCTTGCTGCGTGCGCTGGGTCCGACGGGACGCCCGCGGCGGGCGACGGGTCCGAGCAAGATGCCACCCCGGCCGACGTACGGGTCGTGGCCTCGGACTTCAACGTGCCGTGGGGATTGGCGGTCCTGGCAAGTGGTGACGCCGTGGTGGGTGAACGGGACACCGCACGGGTATGGCGTGTCCCAGCGGGTGGGGAGCCAGAGTTGCTGACCACCGTGCCTGGGGTGCAGCCGGGCGGAGAGGGAGGCTTGCTCGGCATTGCAGTACCCGAAGGCAGTGATGGTGCCGAGTTCTACGCCTACCTCACCAGCGACACCGACAACCGGGTCGTCCAGGTGGACACCGCAGGGAGCTCGAGCGACGAGGCTCCGCAGGTACGTCAGGTGTTGGACGGCATACCGAAGGCTGGAAACCACAACGGCGGGCGGCTCGCGTTCGGCCCGGACGGCTACCTCTACGTCACCACCGGCGACGCATCCGATGGCCGCAGCGCTCAGGATCCGGCATCACTCGCGGGCAAGATCTTGCGGATCACAGTCGACGGCGACCCGGCACCAGGCAACCCCGACGAGGCATCGCCTGTCTGGAGCCTCGGCCACCGCAATGTCCAGGGACTGGACTGGGACGCCGACGGTGGGATGTGGGCGAGCGAGTTCGGCGCCAACGACGTTGACGAGATCAACCTGATCGAACCCGGCAACAACTACGGCTGGCCGGACTGTGAGGGCCCGTGCGATACGGCCGGATTCGTCGATCCGGTGCTGACCTGGCCGACTTCCCAAGCCTCCCCCTCAGGTTTGGCTGTCGGCCCCGGAGGCGACCTCTTGGTCGCGGCTCTGCGCGGGGAGTCGCTCTACCGGGTGCCTATCGGCGAAGGTGGCGGGGACGGGCAGATCGGTGAGCCGCAACGCCTCTACGAAGAGGAGTTCGGTCGCCTGCGCAGCGTCGTGGTGGGACCGGATGATGACCTGTGGGTCCTGACCAACAACACGGCCCGAGGAACGCCGACCGAGGGCGACGACAAGCTCCTCCGTTTCCCCGACACATAGCCCGCGGATCCGCATTCGGCGTGATTGGCCAGAACCAGGCACTCGCCCCCGAGTGTCTGAGCTAGGCCGTGGCTATTTCAGTTCTCCTGGGACCGCGCCTGGGACCACAGCAGAACCAGCACGGTGGTCGCGCCGAGTGCCATCAAGAGGAGCGGGCTCACGATGGGGGCAGTCGGGGCGAGCAGCGCTCCCGGAGCAGAGTCGCTTGCTCCGTCGGCACTCTCCTGCCACGGCCAGAGGGCACGCAGTGAACCGACCATGAGTCCGGTCATGACCAACAACGTCGTACGCCGATGCACCCGCAAGAGGTAGTTGAGCAGCTGGACGAATGAGGCCAGCCCGATGGCGGCGCCGGCGCCGAACGCCGCGATGTAGGTCAGGTCGCGCTCCGAGACGGCGTCAAGGGTCACCGTGTAGAGCCCGAGTGCCAACAACAGGAACGATCCGGACACTCCTGGCACCACGAGAGCGCAGATGGCGACCGAGGCCGCCAGGAACACGACATACAGCGGCGGGTCGGAGACAGCACCTCCTCCGGCCAGACCGACCAACGTGAAGGCAAGCAGCGCGGCTAGGAGGACCAGCGTCACGTCCACGGCGCGCGCTCGGTGCCCTGGAGGCAGCATCCTGATCGGGACGGCCACACTCACCGCCACCAAGCCGAAGAACAACCCTCGAGCCTGCTCCGGATAGTCCGTTACGAAGGCGCTCATCACACCCGCAATCGTGAGCAGCGCAAGGATCATCCCGATCAGCACCGGAATGATCAGCCGCCAGTCGGTCCGGCGTAGCTCAGCGAGGGCACCGCTGCGGCGGTTCGGGCCGGTGATGGCGGCTCTGAGCCCGCCTAAGACGTGGGATGCAGAATCGATCAGCTGCTCGTAGACGCCGGTCACCAGGGCGACGGTGCCGCCGGAGACCCCTGGCACCAACTCGGCCGAACCGATGAGAAATCCTCGCGCCAGGTCCAACGGCAACGAGGTCTTGGGGCGTGTTTCCTGTCTCGGTCCACTGCGCACGCCGGGGTCCGCGTCGTCCATACGCTTCAGGTCAGCCGTTCCAGGATAAGATCACGAGCTTTCGCCGCATCCGCCTGCCCGCGCATGGCCTTCATGACCTGACCGATCAGAGCGCCGGCTGCGTTCAGCTTCCCGCTGCGCACCTTGTCTGCGATATCCGGGTTGGCCGCGATGACCTCATCGACGGCCGCCGCGAGGGCGCCGTCGTCCTGCACCAGCTCCAACCCCTTGGCGTCCGCGACCTCAGTGGGTCCGCCTTCGCCGGCCATCACACCGTCCAGCACCGCTCGCGCCATCGAGTCGTTCAACCGACCATCGCGCACCAACGAGTCCAGCTCCGCGATGTCACGTGGGCCGACCCCTAGGGCGGTCACGGGCAACTCTTCCTTGTTGGCTCGCCGCGCGAGGTCACCGGTCCACCACTTCCGAGCGGCTGCCGGTGTGGCGCCAGCGGCAACCGTCGCCTCGATGACGTCCAGCGCCTCCGCATTGACGACATCGCGCATCTCCAGGTCGCTGTACCCCCAGTCCGACTGCAACCGCTTACGCCGCTGCGCAGGAGGCTCGGGCAGGTCGGCGCGCAGCCGCTCGACGTCCTCATCGCTGGGCGCGACGGGCACCAGGTCGGGCTCTGGGAAATACCGGTAGTCGTCGGCGTCCGACTTGGGTCGGCCGGCAGTGGTGACGCCGGTGTCCTCGTGCCAGTGGCGGGTCTCCTGGGGGACCGGCACCCCCGCGTCGAGTACCGCGGCGTGCCGAGTCATCTCATACCGGATGGCCCGCTCGACCGATCGTAGCGAGTTGACGTTCTTGGTTTCGGTGCGCACGCCCAACGGCACCTGCGCCTGCTCGGCGCTGGTGGCTTCGCCGGCCTTGGGTCGCAGCGACACGTTCGCGTCACAGCGCAAGGACCCCTGTTCCATCTTGACGTCTGAGACCTCGAGCGCTCGGAGTAGGTCACGCAATGCTGCGACGTATGCCTTGGCCACCTCCGGTGCCTTGCGGCCGGCGCCGGTCAACGGCTTGGTGACGATCTCGATCAGCGGGATGCCAGCTCGGTTGTAGTCGACGAGCGAATGGTCCGCGCCATGAATCCGTCCGGTGGCTCCACCGACGTGCAGCGACTTGCCCGTGTCCTCCTCCATATGTGCGCGCTCGATGTCCACCCGAAATGTCGCCGTGCCGCCAGCACCATCGTCGTAGTCCACGTCCAGGTAACCCTCGAAGGCGATCGGCTCATCGTATTGGCTGGTCTGAAAGTTCTTCGGCATATCGGGATAGAAGTAGTTCTTCCGGGCGAATCGGCACCACGGTGCGATCCGACAGTTCAGGGCCAGCCCGATCCTCATCGCCGACTCCACCGCAACCGCGTTGACCACCGGCAATGCACCGGGAAGACCGAGGCAGACGGGGCATACCTGCGTGTTCGGGTCGGCTCCGAAGCCGGTTGCGCAGCCGCAGAACATCTTGGTGGCGGTGCCGAGCTCGACATGAACCTCGAGCCCGATCACTGGGTCATAACGTGCGATGAGCTCGTCGAAGTCCACTGTCGTCGCGGGCGTGTTCACACTCATACCCGGGCCCCCAGTGTCCAGGCGGCGGGCTGGAGAATGGGCGCCCGATCCAACAGTGGGCCTCCCCAGGTGTCGACCAGGGCGGCTTCCAGAGCGGCGCCTACCGCATACATCCGCTCGTCGTGTGTGGCCGGCGCAAGGACCTGGATGCCCACCGGCAACCCGTCCTCGTCAGCCAGACCACACGGCAACGACAGCCCCGGCACCCCTGCCAGGTTGGCCGGGATCGTCGCGATGTCGTTGAGATACATCGACAGCGGATCGTCGTCGTTCTCTCCGAACCGAAACGCGGTGGTGGGCGTCGTCGGACTGACCAGGACATCGACCTGTTCGAATGCAGCGGCGAAGTCGCCCGCAATCAGCGTGCGCACCTTCTGCGCCTGGCCGTAATAGGCTTCGTAGTAGCCGCTGGATAGCGCGTATGTGCCGAGGATGATACGCCGCTTGACCTCATCACCGAAGCCAGCATCCCGACTGGCCGCCATCACCTGCTCGGCGCTGGGGGCCTGCCCGTCGACCGGCCCGACTCGAACGCCGTAGCGCATCGCGTCGTAGCGCGCCAGGTTCGAGGACGCTTCGCTGGGCAGAATCAGGTAGTAGGCCGCCATGGCGTACTGGAAGTGGGGACACGACACGGGCACCACGTCGGCACCGAGGGCCGCTAGCTGCGCCACGGCTTCGTCGAACCTGGCTTGAACACCGGGCTGGAACCCCTCACCCGAGATCTCCGTGACCACGCCGATCCGCATACCCGACAAGTCGCGTGTCGCGCTGGCAACAGCGACCGGTGGGACTGGACCCTCGATCGATGTCGAGTCCATGTCGTCGTGTCCGCCGATCACCGAATGCAACAGCGCGGCATCGCGCACGGTGCGCGTGCACGGACCGATCTGGTCGAGTGACGACGCGAGCGCGATGATCCCATAGCGCGAGACGCCGCCGTAGGTCGGCTTGGCCCCGACCGTGCCGGTGACCGAGGCCGGCTGGCGGATCGAGCCGCCAGTGTCCGAGCCGATCGCCCAGGGCGCCAGGTATGCCGCCACGGCAGCGGCGCTGCCTCCGCCGGATCCGCCCGGGATGCGGTCGGTGTCCCACGGGTTGCGGGTGACCCCGAAGCCGGAGTGCTCGGTCGAGGAGCCCATCGCGAACTCATCCATGTTGGTCTTGCCAAGCAGTGGCATCCGGGCCTCACGCAGTTTCTTGACGATCGTCGCGTCATACGGCGGCACCCAGCCCTCCAGCATCTTCGACCCGGCGGTCGTCGGCATCCCCTGGGTGCAAGCGATGTCCTTGATGGCGATCGGCACCCCAGCCACCGGGGGTAGGGGTTCGTCTGCAAGGCGAGCAGCGTCCACCTCGCGCGCGGTGGCCAGCGCGCCTTCGGCGTCGACGTGCAGGTAGGCGTGAATCATCGGATCCAGTGAAGCGATGCGATCCAGGTGGGCGGCGGTGAGCTCCTCGGAGGTGAACTCGCCGGCCAGCAGCGCGTTCGCCATCTCGGCAGCGCTGAGTAAGCAGGGGTCGCTGTGGGTCATCTCGACGCTCACTCCTCATCCAGGATACGCGGGACGCTGAAGCGTTGTTGGTCCGTCGCTGGCGCGCCGGCAAGCGCCTCCTCGGCGCGCAGCGAAGGGCGGACGTGGTCGGGACGGGTGACGTTGGCCAAAGGAAGCGGGTGCGACATCGGCGGCACGTCATCGGCGGCGACCTCGCTGATCTGCCCGACCCATCCGACGATCTGGTCGAGCTGCCCCGCAAACCGGTCCAGCTCCTCCGGTGACAGCTCGATCCGGGCAAGCATGGCCACGTGCGCGACATCGTCGCGAGACAGTGCAGGCATACCTGAAGTCTAGTCCCCGCGCCGCCCGCTACTGCCGCTCACGGCCCCGAACCCGGGGCATTGACGCAAAGCCCGGACCTGGCCGAGCCGAGACTGATCAGCTCTTGATGCGGTCCAGCACGACCTCAGGGTCAGGGTTCGTGACCGATACGCCGTCCAGCATCACCGTGGGGACTGTCTCGTTGCCGCCATTCTGGCTGCGGACGAAGTCAGCGCCGTCACGGTCCTGCCAGATGTTGACCCAGTGCGCTTGCTTGCCCGCGGGACCCAAGGTGCGCTTGAGCCGGGCGCAGAATCGGCACCCGGGCCGCCAGTAGATGACGACCGGTCGCTGGTCCTGCGGCATCGCGGCCACGTCGGCGTGCCCGATGGTGCGACCGCCCTTCCACGGGCTCAGCCACCAGCCCAGTACGGCACCGACCACCAGCACAACGAGGCCTATCATCCACTGGTCGTCGAGCATGAACGTCGTGGCAGACCACACCGACATGGCCAGCACAAAAAGCCAGAGCCAACGCTGCATCAACTCCTCGCTGTCCCCGCGCGAAGCCTTTCCATCAGGCCGCGAGCTTGTCTTTGACCAGGCCCGGGTCGGGGTTGGTGACCGGGACTCCGTCGAGCACCACCGTAGGCACGGTCTCGTTGCCCCCGTTCGCCTCGCGTACGAACGCCGCCGCGTCCTGGTCGTCCCAGATGTTGATCCATGTGGCCCTCTCGGCATCGGCCCCGAGGCTGCCCCGTAGGCGGGCGCAAAATCCGCAACCGGGTCGCCAATAGATCACCACAGCACTGGTTTCGGGCTCGAAAGGAGAAGTCATGGCAGGTCAACGCTCCGGGGATACTGCTGGATTCCCACGCCCACCGCACCCAAGATCCCACCGGCACGCCAGGCGCGATGGATCTGCCAGGAGTTCGTCACGCTGGCCCGTCCGCCAACAGTTCGACGAAGCCCGGCTCGTCCAGGAGGGGCACGCCAAGCTCTTCTGCTTTGGCCGCCTTGGTGCCTGCGTTGGCGCCGATGACCACATAGTCGGTGTTCTTGGACACTGAGCCAGCAGCCTTGCCACCCCGGGCGATGATCGCTTCCTTGGATTCGTCACGGCTGAAGCCCTCCAGGGACCCGGTCACCACGACAGTCATTCCCTCGAGTGTGCGCTCGATCGAGTCGTCCCGCTCATCGGCCATCCGCACCCCGTCCTTAGCCCACTGCTCGATGATGTGCCGGTGCCAGTCCACCTCGAACCACGCAGTCACCGCCTCGGCGATCACCGGCCCCACGCCCTCAGTGGCTGCGAGCTCCTCAGTGCTGGCCGCCCGAATGGCCTGAACCGAGCCGAACTCGGTCGCCAGCGCCCTGGCCGCGGTAGGCCCCACATGCCTGATTGACAGGGCCACCAACACCCTCCACAGCGGCTGCCTCTTGACCTCGCTGAGATTGTCGGCGAGCTTCTCGCCGACCGCCGACAGCACTCGACCATCGGTCACCGCAGCCGGATCGTCGGTTTTCTTAGCCAGCCGCGTATACAGATCGACACCTCTGATGTCGTCCCGGGTGAGCGAGAACAGAGTCGACTCGTCGCTGATCACCTCCGCGTCCAGCAATGCTTGCACACCCTCCCAACCCAGGGCCTCGATATCGAAGGCCCCCCGGCCGGCAAGGCTGAACAGGCGCTCGCGCAGCTGTGCCGGACAGGTGCGCGCATTGGGACAGCGAATGTCCTTGTCCCCCTCGCGCTCGGGTCGCAGCTCGGTGCCGCAACTCGGGCAATGGGTCGGCATCACGAAGGCGTGTTCGGTGCCGTCGCGGGCCTCTGCGACAGGCCCGACGATTTCCGGTATCACGTCGCCGGCCTTACGCAGCACCACAGTGTCGCCGATGAGGACACCCTTGCGAACCACTTCGGTGGCGTTGTGCAGCGTCGCCATCTCCACCGTCGATCCCGCCACCAACACGGGCTCCATCACCCCGTATGGCGTCACCCGCCCGGTGCGCCCGACGTTCACCCGGATGTCGAGCAGTTTCGTCGTCACCTCCTCCGGCGGGTACTTGAAGGCGATCGCCCATCGGGGCGCACGTGAGGTCGACCCCAGTGCGCGCTGCACCGGCACCTCATCAACCTTCACCACAATGCCGTCGAGCTCGTGCTCCAAGCCTGCGTCGTGGCGGTGCTCGCGGTAGTGCTCGACGAACTGGATGACCTGTGCGATGTCGCCGACCACAGTGGCCCGCTGGGACACGGGCAGACCCCAGGCGCCCAAGGCATCGTAGGCCCGGCTCTGCCGCTCGATCTCAAATCCGGTGCGTGCACCGATGCCGTGCACCAGCATCCGTAAACCGCGCGAGGCGGTCACCCTCGGGTCCTTCTGCCGCAGTGACCCGGCGGCCGAGTTGCGGGGATTGGCAAACGGAGCCTTGCCTGCCTCGACCAGCGAGGCGTTCAACGCTTCGAAGGCTTCCGGTGGAAAGAACACCTCCCCCCGGATCTCCACCACCTCGGGGATTGGAACGTTGTCCCCGGTTTGCTCAGGTGGTGCGCTCAGTCGATGCGGGACACCTTCGATGGTCCGCACGTTGTGCGTGACGTCCTCGCCGGTGCGTCCGTCGCCTCGCGTGAGTGCCCGCGTCAACCGGCCGTTTTCATACAACAGGTTGATGGCCAGACCATCGATCTTGAGCTCACACAGATAGTGCACCATGGCGCCACCGGCCTCACGCTCTACCCGATCGGCCCAAGCCCGCATTTCATCGGCGCTGAAGGCGTTGTCCAGGCTGAGCATCCGCTCCAGGTGATCGACAGTTCTGAACTCTGTGGAGAAGGTGCCGCCCACCTGTTGGGTGGGACTGTCCGGCGTGCGCAACGTGGGGTGCTGTTGTTCCAGCTGCTCGAGTCGACGCAGCAGAAGGTCGAACTCGCCGTCGGCGATGGTCGGTGCGTCCCGAACGTAGTAGGCGAACTGGTGGTCCCGTATCTCCTCGGCCAACTCGCCCCATTGATGGCGGACCTCGGCCGACGCCGGCGCTGCCTCACTGTCACTCACGCGATCATTGTGGCTCACGGTTCACCCGGCGGCCGTCTCAGCCACATCTCGAGCTAGAGCAACGAGCCCCGCGCTGAGCGCCCGAGCAGCCTGCGGGCTCAGCTCCGCCATACCGCCTGCAGGCGTCAGCGTGATGCTGGATAGCGTCGCTGGGGTCAGGCCGACATCTCGCCAGCCTCGAACCAGAACGTCGTGATTGTCCCGGTAGCTGCCTGGGTCGCCTTGAGCGGTCACGACGCCCGCCCACAGCTCGATGCCGGCCTCGACAGCAACCGCCACGCTTTCCCAGCGACGCGAGTCCATCTGCGTGACATCGATGGCCAGAGCACCTGGGCCTACTGCCCGCATGACGCGCAACGAAGGTCGCCGCCCCGGGCAGTACAGGGCGGTTCCGATGTCGGTGAGCGTCGCCTCCACGGAGGCGCTCAACACGGCACGCAGGGTGGCGGCAGCCTGGTCGGCGTTCGGCGCAGGCAAACGCCGGTAGCCCGATGCCGATGGGACGTGACCGGCCAGCACGGTGGTCAACGACGGTTCATCTACCTGTAGCACCACGGTGGCGTGGGGCAGGATCCGCTGAATCGCTGACAGATGGACACCGATGCCGGCCGCCCACGATTCACCCAGCTCCCGCACTGCGCCCGTATCGCTGAGCACGCGATCCCCATACGGCAGCCAGAGCTCCCTGGCCAGCGTCCACGGTCCGCAGACCTGAACTTTGAACTCACCGTCGTAACCCTCGAAAACCTCGGCCAACTGATCGGTGTCCTGCCGCCACAACGACGCAGTTCGACTGGCATCCAGCCCAGGGCGGTCGACGAGCCGCCACCCCTGCGGTTGCAGGTCGACGTGAAGGTCCTGCAAGAGATGCGCAGTTCGCCCGATCGTGTCTGCTCCGGGACCGCGGGCAGACAACTGCGGCAGATACGGCAACCCGGTCACACCGTCGGCGCTCAGCTCCCCCAAGTCCTCCCGTAGCGCCTGCAACGCGAACCGCACATCGATGCCCGGCCAGGGGCCGATGCCGCTCACTCTCACCATCGCCGACTCACCACGGGTTCAGTATGGAGCCGCAATGGCGACGTGTCTGGTTGCCTCGGCATGGTTAAGGCGCTGACTGGTGCACCCTGAGGATGACCCGTAGCTCCGCGACATCGCTGGCATGCACACCCGGGAGTACGACGTCGCTGCCATCGGTATGCCGCATGGCGACAATACCGTCATAGTCTTCGTGCTTGCCGACGGCATCCAGCTGTTCCCAGGGGATGTGGCGGGTACGAAAACCGTCGTTGACGTCCACCCCAGCCTGACTGACCGTGGTGCTCATCCGGGTCTGTTGCCAGGCGAGGAGCGTCGGGACGAGCAAGACCACGATCACGAAAGCCAGGAGCCATGCCCATGGTGAACCCCACAGGATCGCGAGGATCATCGCGACCAACATGAGCAGTTGCACAACGAATGCCGCCGTTGCGAACTGCCTCTGCTGAGGTTTGTCGGCCGTGTATATATGTGGCACACCGCTCCTTCACGCCTTGGTCCAAGACTGCGCCGCCGGGTGCGGCAACCGGTTCCCAACTTATACGCAAGCCGTGCACGCGGAGCTGCGGACGCGACCCCGCGTGGCAGGCTCAGCGCCGCCAACCCGATAGGGTCTAGGGTTGCGCCGTTGACTGAAGCGCAGGCGAGAGCATCCCACCCATCACCGGAGCGAGAGTCTCTGCGTAGGTCGCGGTGATATGACTTCCTTGACGGTAGACGAGTACTCGACCGATAACAGCGGAACATGTGTCCTCCGGACAGATCCACGGTGACAGGTCGACGAACTCGACTCCAGAAAGCTCATCGGCTGCCGTTCTCAATGCGGCAGTCCCGGTGCCTTCACCATCGGCGAAGTTGCACGCGCTGAAGTCGTCCGGATTGTCAGCTATGCAGGTGTACACCTCGGTTCCCGGGTGCGAGTTATCCGCGAGCACGACCACCTCGATCCCCGCGTCGCGCAATTCTTCCCAATAGGACACGTAGCCAGCAACGAGGCTCTCGGACCCAGGTTCAGCTCCGTCGCGGCTAGCGTCCGAACGACCCGACGACGTGACCACGATCTCGGGACCGTCCTCCTGAGTGAGCTCGTTGAGCACGTTCCGACCCCATTCTCGGCAACTTGTGTAGGGCTCCCCATCCACGGATGTCAGGGCATCGGTGAAAGCGCACGCGGACTTCGTGTAAGTGCGAACCAGCCAACCCTCTTCTTGTCCCACCAGATCAAAGGCTGGCAACCATTGGCCGACTTTTGAGTCACCCACCACGGCGATCACCGTGTCTGAGTCAGTATCACCGTAGTCACACGACAACGGCTCAACATCCTCGACTTCCACCTGACAGCCATCATCGTAAAGCAGGGGCACATCCTCGGTCGCTAGTCCCGGCGACGGATAGACCTTCCCGCTCACCGGCAAAGCTGAGGCAACATCGGCACGCTGTTGAGGCTCGCGTGCAGTTGGGTCGACCATCAGCGCCCGCGCACCCTGCGCCCATGACGGCAGGTCGCTGTCAAGCCGAGGGGCGGTCACCATCAAGGCCGCCGCGACGGAAGTAGACGTCGCCATGGCGACCCCGCCCCAGGCCAAAGCACGCGGCGGACTGACCGCAAGAGAACGGCGGAACCGCACTGGATCTTCGACGAGTCGTTTGGATGCATAGGCCAGAGCCACGCCAAGGAACATGACAGCGATCCGACCTCGCAGACCCGTCCCGGGCCGAACTTCATCCATGAAGACCAACAGTGGCCAATGCCACAAGTACAGCGAGTACGAGATCCCACCTATGAACCGCAAGGGGGCGACTCCCAATAGACGGCCCACCAGCGTCCCTCTCTTGGCACACCCAGCAGCGATGACGGCGGTCGTTCCGAGGACTGGAAGCAAGGCCGCAGACCCTGGCCACGGCGTGGCCGATGTCACGAAGAGGGCGGCGACCCCGATCAGGACCAACCCACTGACGCTCACCGCCTCCGCTATGCCGCGGGGCAGACGACTCAGACGGCCGACCACGAACGCCAATAGAGCTCCGAACCCCAGTTCCCAGACCCGGGTGGTGGTGGCGAAGTATGCTGTTCCGGGATTGGCCATCGTGGAGGATACCGACCAAGCGAGCGAGGCTGCGGTGACGAGCGCCAGAGCCGCCGCCATATACCGGAACGGTCGCCCTCTGACGGCAGCTGCCACAGATATGGCAGCGATCATGATCAGCGGCCAAAAGACGTAGAACTGCTCCTCGACCGACAACGACCAGTAGTGCTGAACTGCTGATGGTGAGCTGTCCTCGGCTAGGTAGTCCACAGACTGAGCCGCCAGTTCCCAGTTCACGACGTAGAACGTACTTGCGATGATCTCCCGCCCGAGCTGGACCCGGGCATCGGCAGGCAGCACAACCCACCCGACGATGGCGGTGACGATGAGAACGAGGGTCGCCGCCGGCAACAGTCGGCGAGCGCGGCGGGCGTAGAACTTCGTGATCGAGATGCGCCCGGTCTGCTGGACCTCGCGCACCAGAAGGGAGGTGATGAGAAACCCTGAAATGACGAAGAAGACGTCCACGCCCGCGAACCCACCGCTGATGCCCGGGATCCGTGCGTGATAGAGCAGGACCATGATGACGGCCACGGCGCGCAAACCCTCGATGTCACCGCGCAAGCCCGACTGCCCTCGCTCGTTCGGCCCGCTCACGGGATGCCTCCTTTAGCCGGGGGCGCGTGCGCCGAAAGGGTGGGGTGTGCTGACGGGAGTCGACTGCTGGCCCAGAGTACGGTGCCCACTTCGAAGCGAGAGACGACACCTCGACAAAGGCGGCGGATCGGACACAACGGATCTGGCTCGTGCCAGGTTGCAGTGGCGGTCAGGGACCTACGGCGGCGTGCACCCAAACCCCGGGGCTCCCGCCACGCGAGCTCTTCGGCCGCAATGAAATGAGCCGTTTTGGCGACGACGAATTATTGAGCGCTGAGGGGCCGCAAAGTGCATACTAAGGGGATGTTCGCCCAGCCACCGGCCGACCTCGCCCCATTCTTTGACCGCGACGGAGCCCTCATCCAGCTCCCGCGCAAGCAAAACCGCAAGATTGCAGTGCTCACCTGGTTGGTTACTCAACTGCCGGCTGGGGCTCGACTGAGCGAAGTCGAGATGAATGCGCAACTGCGACCGATTCATGACGACGTGGCCGTGCTGCGCCGCTACCTCGTCGACTTCGGCTTCGTGCTGCGCCCTGAGCCGGGCGTCTACCTCACTCCCGCATCACGCGTCACATATGAAGAAAGCAGCGTGTAGCTGCTGTAGCTGCTCCCTGCGGGACATCCGTATCCGCACGAGGCACCATGAAGACCTATCGCTGCTATCGATGTTGCAAGAAATCCGGTCAACGAGAGCGGAACCACACCGAGGCTTTAATAACACTCAGGATTCGTGGGTCTTTTCGTAGAATGCCCTGACCTATGTATTACTTCGTCTGGCTCGGTTATCTCGAAATCACATCGTTATGCTCTCCGCACGCTGCGGCTTTCCCCGCAAGTCACTTCGCTTAGGCTGCGCGGCCAGCCTTTGTGATCGTGGCGGAGCCGACGACGCGGGTGCCCTCATAGAGCACCACCGACTGACCTGGTGCCACCCCCCGGACACGCTCGGTCAGTCGCACCCGCACCAGGTCGCCCTCGGCCCAGGCAGTCGCAGGGTACTCCTGGCCATGAGCCCGAATCTGCGCTCCCACCTCGACCACACCCTCGGGCGCCGGCCCACACCATCGTGCGTGGTCGCCGGTGATGTGGTCGACGCCCAGCAACTCGTGTGTGCCCACGACAACCGTGTTGGTCGCCGTCTGGGTGGCCGTCACATAGCGCGGTTGCCCGTCGGTGGCTGGCACGCTCAGACCGAGCCCTCGGCGCTGACCCACGGTGTAGCCGAAAGCCCCCTGATGCTCACCGAGCTGGGTACCGTCAGCGTCGACGATCGGCCCGGGTCTGGCGCCAAGTCGCTTGGTCAACCAACCCCGCGTGTCACCGTCGGGGATGAAGCAGATGTCGTGGCTGTCGGGCTTCTTGGCGATGGAGAATCCGCGCTCGGCGGCTTCGGCACGGATAGCCGGCTTCATGGTGTCACCCAACGGGAAGAAGGCGCGCGCCAGCTGATCAGCATCCAACACGCCCAGCACATAGGACTGGTCCTTGGCGGCATCGACGGCGCGATGCAACTCGCGGCGGATCCCCCCGGCACCCCCCACCGTGGGCACCTCGACAATCTGTGCGTAGTGCCCGGTCGCCACCGCATCGAAGCCCAAAGCCAGCGCCTTGTCCAACAGGGCCGCGAACTTGATCTTCTCGTTGCACCGCAGACAAGGGTTCGGCGTGCGGCCCGCCTCGTATTCGGCGATGAAGTCCTCGACGACATCCTCAGCAAACCGCTGTGCCATGTCCCAGACGTAGAACGGTATCCCGAGCCGGTCGGCCACCCGGCGGGCGTCACCCGCGTCCTCGATCGTGCAGCAACCCCGCGCGCTCTCGCGCAGCGTGGCCGCGGACTGGGACAGGGCAAGGTGCACCCCCACGACCTCATGTCCTGCGTCGAGCATCCGTGAGGCAGCGACAGCGGAGTCGACGCCTCCGCTCATCGCGGCAACCACCCGCATCAGCTGGCCCGGTCCGTGGCCAACCGGGCACGTCGAGCACGGTCTATCGCGGACGGCAGCGCAGCGAGAAAACCTTCGACGTCGGCCTGAGTGGACGTGTGGCCCAGGCTGAGCCGCAATGCCCCTCGGGCGGCCCCCTCAGTCAACCCCATAGCTAACAGCACGTGGCTGGGTTGTGGCACCCCGGCCTGACAAGCCGACCCGGTGGAGCACTGCACTCCGGCTGCATCCAACAAGTACAACAATGAGTCTCCGTCACAGTTCGGCACCCTCAGATGAGCATTGCCAGGCAGCCGCGCCTCCACATCGCCGGGCGACCAGAGGCCGTTGACCGTGATCGAGGGATCGATGGCCATCGCACCGTCGATGAGCATGTCTCGCAAGGCAGCGAGACGTTCGGCTTCACGGCGCTGACCGGCAACCGCGTGGTGGACCGCTGCCGCCAGACCAGCCACACCGGGCACATCCAAGGTGCCGCTGCGCAGCTGCCGCTCCTGGCCCCCACCGTGAGTCAGCGGCACCGGATCCTGGTCGCGCCCTGCGACCAGGACGCCGACACCCAACGGGCCGCCGAGCTTATGACCGGTCAGCGTGATGAGGTCAGCCCGACACGAGCCCAGGTCCAACCTGAGATGCCCGACGGCCTGCACAGCATCGGTATGCAGAGGCACCCCGGCCTCACGCGCCAGCGTCGCAAGGTCACAGATGGGTTGCACAACCCCGGTCTCGTTGTTGGCCCACATCACTGAGATGAGCGCTGCAGTTTCCTTGTACTCTGCCAACGCCTCGGCCAGAACGTCGGCCTGAACCACTCCGTCGCTATCGGGCATCAGCCAGGTGACCTCCGCCTGTCCAGTACTCACCAGGTACTCGACCGGGTCGAGCACGGCGTGGTGTTCGATCGCGCTGACCAGAAGCCGTCGACGCGTGGGCTGGGCCGCAGCGCGGCGCCACAACGTCCCCTTGACTGCCATGTTGTCCGACTCGGTGCCTCCAGAGGTAAACACCACTTCCGATGGCCGAACGCTCAGATCCTCGGCGATTGACTCACGAGACTCCTCCACGACGCGGCGGGCCGCCCTGCCGGCGGTATGCAGTGAGCTGGCGTTGCCGACATCGCGCATCGTCGCCGCAACAACATCAATGACCTCAGGCAGCACCGGCGTGGTCGCCGCATGATCGAGATAGAAGCTCACGGGGCCGAGTTTACGGCTCCCGCTCAGATCGCCAGGAAGCGCGATCCGCAGACTCCCCCGCGGCCGTCGGCCGGACCAGCTGTCGCGTGGTTAGCCACTGCCCTCGGCGAGCGCCTCACCCGCCTGTGGGAGCACACTGAAGAGATCCCCGACAACGCCGAAATCGACCATCCCAAAGATCGGCGCCTCCTCGTCTTTGTTGATGGCAACGATCGTCTTGGAGGTCTGCATCCCGGCCCGGTGCTGGATAGCCCCTGAGATCCCGGCGGCAACATACAGCTGGGGAGAGACTGAGGTGCCGGTCTGTCCTACCTGACTGGAGTGCGGATACCATCCCGCGTCTACTGCCGCGCGGGAGGCACCTACCGCGGCACCCAGCGTGTCGGCGAACTGTTCGACCGGGCCGAAGTCCCCGGCGGTCCCGCGGCCGCCGGAGACCACCATGCTGGCTTCGCTCAAGGCTGGTCGCCCACTGGCCTCCTTGTCCCGGGTCGCTGTGATCTTTGCTGCCCTGGCCGCGTCCGAGATCTCAGCGGCGAATGTGTCTTCCGTCATCTGCGCTGGAGCGGGGCTGGCCGTGATCGAGTTCGGCTTGACGGTGATGATCGGCACCCCGGCCGTGACCTGAGCGAGGACTTCGTAGCTGCCCGCGAAGACCGACTGCGTGGTCTCGACGGCACCGCCCTCGACCGAGCGGATCGCCACGGCGTCAGTGATCAGCCCGGACTTGGTCTTGATCGCCAAGCGCCCGGCGATCTCCTTGCCCACCGAGGACGATGCGATCAGAACCGCGGCGGGCGAAGTGTGCGCCACCAGCTGGGCCAGCACCTCGGCAGTCGGCGCGACCAGGTAGTCGTCGACTCCATCGGCCGCAACGAGGTAGGCCTTGACCGCTCCATGCTCAGCGAGCACATCTCGCGCGGCGTTGAACCCCTGGCCCACGAATACCACTGAAGGCTCCCCCAGCTCGCGTGCCGCGGCGAGCATCTCGGTGGTGGTCTGACGCACGGCACCCCCGGTGTGATCCACCAGGACCAGTACTTCTGTCATCGTCGTGTCCCTCTCTGTGTGCGGAATGCGGGCCGTCAGGCGAACTTGTGGGTGGTCAAGAAGTCGGCGAGCGCCTGACCACCATGGCCGTCGTCGGTCACGATCTCGCCCTGGGACCGAGGGGGCCGCTGGGTGATCTTCACGACCTTGGTCCACGAAGCCGCCAACCCCACATCAGCTGGATCGAGGCCAAGGTCGGTCAGCGTCCATACGTCCACCGGCTTCTTCTTGGCGGCCATGATTCCCTTGAACGAGGGATAGCGAGGGTCGTTGATCTGATCCGTCACCGAGACCAACGCTGGAAGCCTTGCCTCGATGGTTTCACTGGCTACGTCCCCGTCGCGTGTGATCGTCACCGTGCCGTCGGCGATGCTGAGCTCAGAAGCGAAGGTGACCTGGGGCAGCCCAAGCCGTTCGGCCAACATCGCGGGCACGACGCTCATCACCCCGTCCGTCGAGGCCAGTCCGGTCAACACCAGGTCGACGGCCTCGTCTTCGCCGATCTTCTCGATCGCTGTGGCCAAGATCAACGAGGTTGCTGGTGAGTCAGATCCGGCGATCGCGTCATCGCTGATGTGCACACCTGCATGGGCACCCATCTGCAGCGACTTCTTGATCGCGGCGCTGGCCTCATCCGGACCCATCGTCATGACAATGACCTCGCCATCGTGCTCCTCGGCGAGGCTGAGCGCCTCCTCGACGGCATACTCATCGAGCTCGGACAACAGCCCGTCCACGGTGACCCGCTCGGTGGTGTTGTCCGAGGTGAAGGAACGCTCGGACTGCGCATCCGGCACGTATTTGACGCAAACGACGATCTTCATCGAGTTGACCTCTCCCACTTCGGCGACAGCGCCCTATCCTCGCACTTGCCGCTTAGTCAGCAGCAATGTGACGGAGCTGGTCTTGGCGCGACAGCCACCTCAGCGGCCCTCGAACTCAGCCTTTCCCGGGCCGTCTTCGACGAAAGACGTCATCCCGATCTGCCGATCCTCGGTGGCAAACACCCCGGCAAACTGCATGGCCTCGATCCCCAGGGCAGTGTCCAGATCGGTTTCCATACCCCGGTCGATGGCCTCCTTCGCGGCCCTGATCGCATATGCGGGTCCACCGACGAAGCGCTGCGCCCGAGCCAGCGCCGCTGCATACACGGCATCTGGGGCGACAACTTCGTCCACGAGCCCGAGCGCGAGTGCCTCATCCGCACCGACCATGCGTCCAGTGAAGATCAGATCTTTCGCCTTGGCCGTCCCGATCAGCCGTGGGAGGCGCTGCGAGCCGCCCGCGCCGGGGATGACACCGAGCAGGATCTCTGGCTGACCGAGCTTGGCATCCGTGGCCAACACCCGAAAGTCGCAGCACAGCGCCAGCTCGCACCCCGCGCCGAGCGCATAGCCGGTGATCGCTGCGATGGTCGGCTTCGGGATCTGAGCCACGGCCTTGAAGCATTCCTGAATGATGCTGGCGCGGTCCACCATCTGGGGGTATGTCATCGCTTGCATTTCCTTGATGTCTGCGCCGGCGGCGAAGACCCTCTCGCCGCCGTAGACCACGACCGCAGCGACATCCTGCGCCACTGCGATCTCGCGAGCCGCTGTACCGATCTGGTCCTGCACGGCGATCGACAACGGGTTCATCGGCGGACGGTCGACGCGCAGGGTGGCAATGCGTTCTTCGACGTCCCAGGTCACATACTGATCAGCCATCGGATCGACCTTCGTCCTGAGCCGTCGAGTCCTCGTCCCCGCCCTCACCCACGGGATCGTGCTCGCCCGAACCGGGGCCGTCGTCCTCGGCGCCGGTGCCGGCACCGACGTCCTCGGACCTTGGCGCCTCCGAGAGCCACGGTCGCGGCTCTGGAGCGTCGACGCCTTCGCCGACCTCACTGGAGGTCAGCGTGCCTCCGGACTTCACGATCACGTTCTTGTGCCACAGCGCCACGGCTTGGACCAACAAACCGACCCCGATCGACAGCTTGGCCTTCGGGTCTTCTTTCTTGGCGATGACCTGCTCGACGGTCAAGATCAGGTTGCCCCCGGCGATACCCGCCTTGACCAGGTTCATCCCCAGCGTCACGTCGTTGCACGCGTTGAGCCGGGTCTCCATGTCTTGCGGGATGCGGTCGGCGATCTTCCACTGTCCGAAGGTTCGCATGATGTCGAACTTGTCGTTGTCCATCGAGCGCACGAACAGCTTGTGTTCGGCAGCAGTGAAGGCAACATCGCCCTCGGTGTCCAGGTCTGGGTCGAACTTCAAGTCTTGCAATGCGTCGAGCACCCGACCGCGCAGCGGTCGAACGTCGGCGGGCGGTGGGAAGTTGGGCAAGGCTGCGGGGTCGCTCATACACCCAAGGTACCGACTCCTACCCGGCCCGACCTAGGGTTGCCGCCATGGCCGCTCTCCACCTTGTTTCGTCGCGCCCGCTCGAGACACCGCCACCTATGGGCCTCACGCTCACTCAGGACGGGGCGCACGTCGCGGTCCTGGCTACCCATGCCGACCAGGTCGAGCTGTGTCTCTTCGACACCGACGACAACGGGGCCCATGAGCGGCGACTCCCGCTGGCACAGTCCAGATACGGAATCTGGTGGGACCACGTGTCGGGTATGCAGGCTGGGCAGCGCTATGGGTTCCGCGTTCACGGTCCGTGGTCACCCCGAGACGGTCACCGACATAACCCGGACAAACTGCTGTTGGACCCCTATGCGCGAGCCGTCGAGGGCGAGGTTGCCTGGCGGCCGGAGATCTACGGACACCAGGTGGACCAGGGCTGGCGAGGCGACGGGGACGTCCGTGACCACCGTGACAGTGCGCCATACACCCCACGGAGCGTCGTGCTGGCAGACACCTTCGACTGGGGCGACGACGCCCCGCCACGCACACCGTGGAGTCAGACAGTCATCTACGAAGCGCATGTCAAGGGGTTGACCATGCAGCACCCCGATGTGCCTGAGCACCTTCGCGGGCGGTACGCCGCGCTGGGACACCCTGCGATCATTGAGCACCTCAACCGCCTCGGGGTGAGCGCGCTGGAGTTGCTGCCGATCCAGACCTTCACCTCCGAGCCTCACTTGAGGCGCGCCGGTGGGACGAACTATTGGGGCTACAACACCTTGAACTTCTTCGCCCCGCATGCCGCCTACGCGTCAGCCGATGATCCCGGTGCCGTGGTCGATGAAGTCAAGACTGCGGTCAAGGCGCTGCACGCGGCTGGTATCGAGGTCATCCTCGACGTCGTCTACAACCACACCTGTGAGCAGTCGAACGTCGGGGGGGCCACGTTGAGTTGGCGCGGACTGGACAACCGCACCTACTACCGGCTCGATGACCGAGGGCGTGACATCGACGTCACTGGGTGCGGCAACACGATGGACACGAGCAAGCCACCGGTTGCCGGCATGATCTTGGACTCGCTGAGGCACTGGGTGCAGGACTTCCACATCGACGGATTCCGGTTCGATCTGGCGCCGGCGCTGGCCCGGGGCCGGGCGCACAGTGTCCGCCAGGATCATGCTCTGTTGGTCGCAATGCGCACCGACCCTGTGCTGTCGGGGGTGAAGTTGATTGCTGAGCCGTGGGACGTCGGTCTGCATGGGTGGCAGACCGGTCGGTTTCCGCCACCTTTCGCGGAGTGGAACGACCGCTTCCGTGACACGGTCCGCACCTTTTGGGGGCCCGATGTAGCCCGCGACCACCAGGGTGTTGGCGGTGCGGGTGTGCGCGACCTGGCTACTCGGGTGGCCGGGTCGCGGGACCTCTTTGCCGCTCATGATCGCGGCCCGATCGCCTCGATCAACCTGATCACCGCCCACGACGGCTTCACCCTCGCTGACCTGACTGCCTACGAGCTCAAGCACAACGAAGCCAACGGGGAGGACAACCGCGACGGGCATGGGGACAACCGGTCGTGGAATCACGGAGTCGAAGGCGAAAGCACCGATGAGTCGGTCCTGGCCGGGCGGGGTGCGACCATTCGAACGTCGCTGGCGACCCTGCTGTGCGCGGCCGGAGTGCCGATGCTGACCGCAGGCGATGAGTTCGGGCGCAGCCAACAGGGCAACAACAACGCCTATTGCCAGGACAACGAGCTGAGTTGGGTGTCCTGGGACCTCGCGGCATGGCAGCAGCAGCTGCTTGTCGACGTGCAAAAGATGATTGCGCTGCGCCAGCGCTTTGCAGTGTTGCGACCGGCGCACTTCCCGACGTTTCACGCGGTCTCTGGTCGGGTGCGGCTGCGCTGGTTCGATGAGTCCGGTGAGGTGATGCAGGAGACGCAATGGGTAGACCCGCATCGCAGAGTGGTCCAGGCTCTGTTCGACACCGAGCACGACGGCAGCCCAGATGCTGCCGTGCTCGTCGTCTTCGACGGCAGTGCCCAGGGGGTGGAGGTGACTCCGCCCGCAGAAGCCGCGGGGATCGGTCACGACGCCCACATCGTTTTGCGCTCAGCCCCGACCCCTCCAGTTGAGCGTGATGTTTCCGCAGTCTCCCCCTCCTTGAGCGCGAAGTTGCCCGCTTCTCCAGCGCGTTGAGCGCGAAGTTGTCGCTTGCCCGGTTGGGTCGCGCAGGAGCCGTCCAAGGGTGGCGCTGCGCGCTCGGTGGGTCTTCAACGATTCGTACGGATAACGAGGAACTGCCTGTTCGTACGGGCGGCTGGTCCAGGCATCGAGGCGTGTGTCCCGAGACAGCGAGCGCCGGATCCGCAAGCCGCTGCGCCGATAGCGACCGACGACCCGGTCCACACTGAATCCACCGGGAGCGGTTGAGAACCATCAGAGGTCCCGTCCAGGACGCTCTCCGCCACCCCCATCAGACTCGCTGCAGCCCAACCCTGCTCACGCGAGAGCAGGGTTGGGCTACTTCGCCACCGATTGTGGACAGAGCGCGATGAGACCGCTGGGCTGTGCGCACAACACCTCACGCGCAACGCATCCGAAGACCCGACAAGGTCGTGCTCAACCGGCCAGACAGTGCCTCAACATCACGCTCACGTGGGTTATGCGGTGGTCACCAGGCCGAGCTCGGCGATGTTGGCGAACAGGGGGTGTGAGGGCAGCACCCGCACGGTCCACCCCAACGGCCCGGTCCGGTGCAGCTTCACCGTAGCCGTGAACCTGTGCCGTCCACCTTCGTAGGACTCCGCCAAGGTCAACGGCAGCGTCTCGACATCGGACAGCTCGTCGCTACGGTTGGCCCGGCCGAGCACCATCTGAACCACGACCTGGGACGGCGCCAGCCCACTCAGGCTGACCCAGGCCTGCACATCGACCTTATCGCCCACCTGCGGAGTGTCCGAGATGCCGCTGGAGTCAACATGGTCGACATGCACGGCCGGCCAGGCGGCGTTCACGGCAGCCACGTAGGAAGCCACTTCGCGGGCGCCGGCGTAGTCCTCGGCCCGCACATCCCAGCCGGCGCGCGCCGCGGGCACGTACAGACCCAGCGTGTAGTCCGACACCATCCGGTCGGCCAGCACCTTCGGCCCCAACGTGCTCAGGGTGTGCACGATCATGTCCATCCACCGGTGCGGCAGACCGTCCGGTCCACGGTCGTAGAAGGTCGGCACCACGGACTGCTCCAGCAGGTCGTACAGCGCTGCCGCCTCGAGGTCGTCGCGGCGGTCCGGGTCTTCGACACCATCTGCAGTCGGGATGGCCCACCCGTTGTGGCCATCGAACCACTCGTCCCACCACCCGTCCATGATCGAGAGGTTCAGAGCCCCGTTCAGGGCTGCCTTCATCCCCGAAGTGCCACAGGCTTCGAACGGCCGCAGCGGGTTGTTGAGCCAGACGTCACACCCCGGGTACAGCCGTTGGGCCATCGCGATGTCGTAGTTCGGTAAGAAGACGATGCGTGAGCGCACATCCGCCGCGTCGGCAAAGCGCACCATCTCCTGGATGAGCGCCTTGCCCGTGTCATCGGCGGGATGGGACTTGCCGGCGATCAGCACCTGCACCGGGCGTTCGGGGTCAGTCAGCAGCGCCTTCAGCCGCACCGGGTCACGCAACATCAAGGTCAACCGCTTGTAGGTCGCCCCACGGCGGGCAAACCCGATCGTCAGAGCATCCGGGTCCAGCACGTCATCGATCCAACCGATCTCGGCAGCCGTCGAGCCGCGGTTCTTGGCCGACTTGCGCACCCGCGCCCGGGCATCCTCGACCAGCTGATGACGCAGCTCACGCTTGGTCGCCCAAAACTCGTTGCGCGGTATGTCACCTGCACGCGTCCATTGGTCCCCGTTGTCCAGCGCGTCATCGCCGAGGTGCGCACGGGCCAGGTCGTTGAACTTACGGTCCACCCAAGTCCCGGCGTGCACCCCGTTGGTGATCGAGCCGATCGGCACCTCGGGGACATCGAAACCGGGCCACAGCCCGGCGAACATGCCCCGGCTGACCGCCCCATGCAGCTGCGAAACCCCGTTCGCCCGTTGGGCCAGCCGCATACCCATCACGGCCATGTTGAACATGCCAGGGGTGCCACCCGTGTACGTCTCGGCGCCCAGTTCCAACAAGGCGTCGATCGGCACGCCCGGTAGCTCCGCCGAGCCGGAGAAATGGGCCCGGATCGCGTTCCCGCCAAACCGGTCGATCCCAGCCGGCACAGGAGTATGCGTGGTGAAGACCGTGCCCGCACGCACCGCCCGCACCGCCTCGGCAAAACTCAGCCCCGCCGACGTGGTCAGCTCACTGATTCGCTCGATGCCCAGGAAGCCGGCGTGGCCCTCATTCGTGTGGTAGACATCGGGTGCGGCGCCGCCAGTCAACCGTGACCAGGCGCGGAGCGCGCGCACACCACCGATCCCGAGCAGCATCTCCTGTTCCAGACGTTGGTCACCGCCCCCGCCGTACAGCCGGTTGGTCAGTTCACAGCGGGCCGCGTCGTTGGTCTCGACATCGGAGTCCAGCAACAACAGCGGAACTCGGCCGACGTTGGCCTTCCAGACGTGTGCATGCAGGTGACCGCCGCCAGGCATCGCGAGATTGATCAGCACGGGCGTGCCGTCCTCTTCGCGCAGGATCGACAACGGCAGATCGTCCGGGTCCAACAGCGGGTAGCTCTCCTGCTGCCAGCCGTCGGCGTTCAGTCGCTGCCGGAAGTAGCCGCTCTTGTAGAACAAGCCCACGCCGACGATCGGCACGCCGAGGTCGGAGGCGCTCTTGAGGTGGTCACCGGCCAAGATACCCAGGCCGCCGGAGTACTGCGGCAGCGCTTCGGTGATCCCGAACTCCGGCGAAAAGTAGCCGATCGCCTCCGGGAACGGACTGTCGGCAGTTTGCGATGTCTGCTGGTACCACCGGGGTGCGCTCAGGTAGTCGGCCAGCTCGGCAGAAGCCGCTCCCAGTCGCTGCACGAAATCTGAATCATCAGCCAACGCGGACAGATCAGCGGGGGTCAACCGGCTCAGCAGCGCCACTGGGTCCATCCGCACCTTGGCCCACAGAGCCGGGTCGATGCTGGCAAACAGGTCGCGGGTTGGCCCGTGCCAACTCCAACGCAGGTTCAACGATAGGTCTGACAGGGGGGCCAAGGGCTGCGGCAGGACGGTGCGGACGTGGAGTCGGCGAATGGCTTTCACGCGTCGAAGAATAGGTCACCGGGACGACAACTCTGCCGTCAGCACTGCCAGGCGGCTTCGGGGTGACCCAGGACACGATCAAGCGGTAGCGTCGTGCCTTGTGACTGACCCGAAGCAAGCGGACGAGCATCACATAGATCGCGATTGGCTGCAGGAGGTAGGCCAATCCCCGTTGGGACGTATTCCGGTCCTCGATGTCCAACCCGCCGTGGACGGCGGGGCGCGACCGACCAAGTCGGTCACCAACGAGCTGTTCACGGTTTCGGCCACCGTTTTTCGCGAGGGACATGACGCCGTCAACGCCACCGTGGTCCTGACCGACCCGGACGGCGCCGAGCATCACGTGCCGATGACGTGCGACAACCCAGGTCTGGACCACTGGCTGACGCCCATCTATGCCGACCGTGAGGGGCTCTGGCGGTATCGCGTCGAGGGGTGGTCCGATCCATACGAGACCTGGCACCACGACGCAACGATCAAGGTTGAAGCCGAGGTGGATGTCGAGCTCATGCTCGAGGAAGGCGCTCGCGTCATAGAGCGGGCCCGCGATGAAGTCGACCGCAGTGAGGAGGACCACCGACTACTGGGTGAGGCCGTCGAGGCCCTGCGAGACACCGAGCGACCGGCCGGGGCGCGCCTCGCGGCCGGCACCGGGTCGGAGGTGGCCACCATGTTGCGGGCGAACCCGCTGCGCGACATGGTCAGCGGCTCACAGGACTACATGTGGTGGGTCGAGCGCAAGCTCGCGCTGACCGGGGCCTGGTACGAGCTCTTCCCCCGGTCCGAGGGTGCCACCCAGGACCCCACCACCGGGGTATGGACGAGCGGCACCTTCGCCACTGCCGCTCAACGTCTGCCGGCGATCGCCGAGATGGGTTTCGACGTGGTGTACCTGACGCCGATCCACCCCATCGGGTCGACGAACCGCAAGGGTCGCAACAACACCCTGGAGGTCAACGACGATGACCCTGGCTCCCCGTACGCCATCGGTTCCGAAGAGGGGGGCCATGACGCGATCCATCCCGACCTCGGCGACTTCGATGACTTCGATGACTTCGTGGCATCGGCCCGCGATCAGGGCCTGCACGTGGCGATGGACTTAGCGCTGCAGGCCTCACCTGATCACCCGTGGGCCACAGATTTCCCGGAGCTGTTCACCACCCGCGCGGACGGGACCATCGCCTACGCCGAGAACCCGCCGAAGAAGTACCAAGACATCTACCCGATGAACTTCGATAATGACAAGTCCGGAAGCTACGCCGAGATGCGCCGGATCGTGCAGGTCTGGATCGACCACGGCGTCGCCATCTTCCGGGTCGATAACCCGCACACCAAGCCGGTCGAGTTTTGGCAATGGCTCATTGCTGACGTGGCCCGCGACCACCCCGAGGTGATCTGGCTAGCTGAAGCGTTTACCAAGCCGGCCATGATGCACACCTTGGGGAAGGTGGGCTTTCAGCAGTCCTACACCTACTACGCCTGGCGGCTAACGGCGGCCGAGTTGCGGGAGTACGTCACCGAGCTGTCCGGCGAGGCTGCAACATACATGCGCCCCTCGTTCTGGCCCACGACGCACGACATCCTGACCCCGTTCATGCAGTACGGCGGGCCAACCGCGTTCAAGCTGCGGGCCGCGCTCGCTGCGACGCTGGTGCCGACCTACGGAATCTACGCCGGCTACGAGCATTGTGAGCATGTCGCCCGACCGGGGGCGGAGGAGCAGATCGACAACGAGAAGTATGAGTACAAGAACCGGCGCTGGGATCTCGATGGTCCCCACGGCGGCACGGGAGAAGCAGAAGGCCGACCCAATCTGGCGCCGTATCTGCAGACGCTGAACATGGCACGCAAGAAGCACCCCAGCCTCGGCTGGCTGCGCAACATCACCTTCCACTCCGCACAGGACGAGAACGTTCTCGTCTTCTCCAAGCGCGGCGGCGGGGCCGGTGACGGCTCGGATCACGACACGATCATCGTGGTGGCGAACCTCGATCCACACACATTGCGCGAGACGATGGTCAACTTGTCGATGCCCGCACTGGGTTTGGAATGGGATGACGGTTTTATCGCCCAGGACCTCATCACCGGCCAGCAATGGAACTGGGGCCACCGAAACTTTGTGCGCCTCGGGGTCGGAGCCGAGCCAGTGCACCTCATTCACATGCGGAGGTTCTAAGGGATGCGGGGACTGAACCTCTATCAGCCCGGGTTGAAGAACGATCCGGATTGGTATCGCAAAGCCGTCTTCTACGAGGTCCTGGTACGGGCCTTCGACGACTCGAGCGGGACCGGCTCGGGTGACTTCACCGGTCTCATAGGGCGCTTGGACTACCTTCAGTGGCTCGGCGTCGACTGTCTGTGGATCCCACCGTTCTATGCATCGCCCCTTCGCGATGGTGGGTACGACGTGGCTGACTACACCTCGGTCCTGCCCGAGTTCGGGACGCTCTTGGACTTCCAGGAGCTGATCTCTGCAGCACACGCTCGCGGGATTCGGATCATCACCGACTTGGTGATGAATCACACCAGCGATCAGCACCCGTGGTTCCAGGCCTCCCGATCCGAGCCGGACGGGCCCTACGGTGACTTCTACGTCTGGTCCGACACCGACGACGCGTATGCCGACGCACGGATCATCTTCGTCGACACCGAGGTGTCCAACTGGACGTTCGACGCGGCGCGGCGGCAGTTCTTCTGGCACCGGTTCTTCAGCCACCAGCCGGATCTGAACTTCGCGAACCCAGCCGTGCAGGAAGCCATGTTCGACGTGGTGCGCTTTTGGCTCGATATGGGCATCGACGGCTTCCGACTCGACGCTGTGCCGTATCTGTTCGAAGCCGACGGCACCAACTGTGAGAACCTCGAGGAAACCCACACCTTTCTTGCCGATCTGCGTGCCATGGTGGACAACGAGTACCCCGGGAGGGTGCTCTTGGCCGAGGCCAACCAGATGCCAGACGAGGTGGTCGACTATTTCGGGACCCCGGAGCGGCCCGAATGCCACATGTGCTTCCACTTCCCGGTGATGCCCCGGCTGTACTACGCGCTGCGCGAGGAGCGGGCCGAGCCGATCATCACCGTCATGCACGAGACGCCGGACATCCCCGCGGGCACACAATGGGGCACGTTCTTGCGCAACCACGACGAGTTGACGCTGGAAATGGTCTCCACCGAGGAGCGCTCGGCGATGTACGGCTGGTATGCCCCCGACCCCCGGATGCGCGCCAACGTGGGCATCCGGCGCCGGCTGGCCTCCTTGCTCGACAACTCTCGTGACGAGATCGAGTTGATCAACGCCCTATTGCTATCCCTGCCGGGTTCGCCATGCCTGTACTACGGCGACGAGATCGGGATGGGCGACAACATCTGGCTGGAAGACCGTGACGCGGTCCGCACCCCCATGCAGTGGACACCGGATCGCAACGCGGGCTTTTCCACCGCGGATCCGGGCAAGCTCTACACACCGGTGGTTTCTTCGCTGGTCTACCACTACAACAGCGTTAACGTCGAGGCCCAGATGGCCTCGGGGAGCTCGTTGTTGCACTGGATGCGTGGGATGCTTTCCGTTCGCGCGGCCAACGAAGTGTTTGGCATGGGGGCCTTCATCCTGTGTGAGACGAACAACGACGCGGTGCTGGCCTTTGTTCGTATCCTGCCCCCTGGGGACAAAAAGATGCGCGAGGGATACCAGGCCGTTCTGTGCGTGCACAATGTGTCAGCTCGTCCTCAGGCGGCGGTGATCAGCACACCAGAGCGGTTGCACGGCGCCGTTGCTTCAGACCTCTTCGGCGGGATCGGCTTCCCCGATATCAACACCGAGGGCACGATCCACCTGACCTTGGGGTCGCGGAACTTCTTCTGGCTTGGGCTGACCGCCACTCCGAGTGCCATAGATGCGGACGCCGCCGATGAGTGATGCTTTCGACGTCGCGGCAGCGCTGGGTCCTTGGTTGGCACAACAGCGGTGGTACACCGGCAAGGGGCGCGAACCCCAACTCAGCGAAATCGCCTCGATCACCATGGCGCAGCGAGGCACATCGCCGGTCAGCGAGGCTGCAGCACTGGTCGTGCGCACCCATCTTCTGTTGGACACATCGGGGGACCAGCCCGTTCTGTACCAGGTCCCGTTGACCTACCGCCGCGAACCACAGCCGGCGATGGCGCAGGCACTGGTCAGCACCACCGCGACCCATTCGGTCTACGACGCACCGCACGACCCGGCATACGTCCAGGTCATCTTGGACCTCATCCAGACCGAGGACGAGGCCGCACATCCGCACGGTGTTTCGGCGTTGAGCGGTCATCGCCCTGGTGCACCACTGGTGCCGATCGAGGTGGCCCGCTCAAGCGTGCTGCGAGGAGAACAGTCAAACACCTCGGTGATCGTGCGACCCCGCTCCCTGGACGACGACACACAGTCACCCAGCCCATGCATTCTGAAGATTTTTCGAGTGGTACAGGCCGGTGAGAATCCAGACATCGTTGTCCAAGGCGCTCTGGCGAGCGCCGGTTCGCTCCTGGTGCCCGCGCCCCTAGGCCACCTGTCAGGCACCTGGACCGATCCCGGAGGCCAGGTTGCGACAGGGCACCTGGCCTTCGCCCAGGAGTTCCTGCCGGGAGTGCAGGACGCGTGGCGCACGGCGCTCGTCGCTGCATCCTCCGACGCGGACTTCACCGATCGAGCCCGGGCGCTCGGACAGAGCACGGCGCAGGTGCATGCGACCCTGGCCGAACAGCTAGGTGAGCAGAGCACGACGGGGCAGCGCCAACGTGAGCTGCTCGACCAGTGGCGCGATCGCAGCGCATCGGCTGTGGCAGAGGTCCCCGAGCTGGAGCAGCACCAAACAGCGATCGATGAGGTCTTCGACGCAGCGGCAGCCAAGCCGTGGCCAGACCTGCAGCGCATCCACGGCGACTACCACCTCGGCCAGGTGCTCGATGTTCCCGACCGGGGTTGGGTGCTGCTCGACTTCGAAGGCGAGCCATTGCGCCCGCTGGCACAACGGAGCAGGCACGACCTCGCGCTGCGGGACCTGGCCGGCATGTTGCGCTCCTTCGACTACGCAGCCGGCTCAGTACGGATCGAGCACGAGTTGGACCGCAGCGCGTGGGCGGCTGCAGTTCGGTCCGCGTTCCTGGATGGTTACCGCCAGGGCGGCGGCGCCGACCCCGCCAGACAGGTCGAGCTGTTGGACGCGCTGGAGCTGGACAAGGCCCTTTATGAGGTGATCTACGAGGCGAGAAACCGTCCGTCCTGGATCACCATCCCGGTGCAGGCAATCCACGACCTGCTTCAGCGGCATTCAGCTCAGGACGCCGGTACCCATAGCCTGGCAGATCACGGCGACCGCACAGATGCACTCGATGACCCCATCCGACCAACACAGGAGACCACGGTGAACACCTCGACCGGCCCCGAAGCATTGCCCCTACCGATGGACGAAGTCGAGCAGCTGGCGCATGGGCAGCATGGCAACCCGCATGCACTGCTGGGGGCACATCCGCACGACGGCGGGGTGACCGTGCGGGCCATGCGGCCGTTGGCCAACAGTGTGGTGCTGCTGCTGGAGGGGGATGAACGAGTGCCGATGGAGCACGAGACGCATGGCATCTTCACCGCAGTGCTGGATTCGGCAGAGGTCAAGGACTATCGGCTCGAGGTGACCTGGGACGACGGCGTCGCACACCTGCAGGACGACGCCTACCGATTCCTGCCCACTGTCGGTGAGATGGACCAGCACCTGATCAACGAGGGCCGCCACGAACAGCTGTGGACGGTGCTGGGGGCGCATCTGCGCCGGTACGAGGGCCCGATGGGTGAGGTGGTGGGCACCTCGTTCGCGGTGTGGGCACCGAACGCCAGCTGCGTCAACCTGGTGGGTGACTTCAACAGCTGGGACAACTCCAGCCTGCCGATGCGGATGCTGGCCTCTTCTGGGATCTGGGAGTTGTTCGTCCCTGCGGCCGGCGCCGGCAGCCGGTACAAGTTCGACATCACCGGCCCGGACGGCCACCGCACCACCAAAGCCGACCCGATGGCCCGAGCCGCCGAGGTGGCTCCCGCCTCGGCCTCGGTCGTCACCGAGTCGACCCACGAGTGGGGGGACTCGAAGTGGGTCGCCCAGCGTGACAACACCCAGGTCACGACGGCGCCGATGAGCGTGTATGAAGTGCACCTCGGCTCGTGGCGACAAGGTTTGAGCTATCGGGAGCTGGCCATCCAGCTCGTCGACTACGTCAACGAGCTGGGGTTCACCCACGTTGAGCTGATGCCGGTGATGCAGCACCCGTACGGCCCCAGCTGGGGTTACCACGTGACGGGCTACTACGCGGCCGACGCCCGACTCGGCGGTCCAGAAGATCTCAAGTATCTGATCGACGCTTTGCACCAGGCAGGTATCGGCGTGATCTTGGACTGGGTGCCCGGTCACTTTGCTACCGACCCATGGGCCTTGGCACGCTTCGATGGCACGCCGTTGTACGAGCACCCGGACCCGCGCAAGGGATGGCACGAAGAATGGGGCTCCTACGTCTTCGACTTCGGGCGGCCCCAGGTGCGCAACTTCTTGGTTGCCAACGCCCTGTTCTGGCTGGAGGAGTTTCACGCCGACGGCCTGCGCGTCGACGGGGTCGCCTCCATCCTGTACCTGGACTACGGCCGCGAAGATGGCGAGTGGATCCCGAACGAGCACGGTGGCAACGAAAACCTCGATGCCGTTCGGCTTCTGCAGGAGACTACGGCTACGGCATACCGACGCCACCCCGGTGTCACGATCATCGCCGAGGAGTCCACCTCGTGGCCGGGGGTGACCCGCTCGACCGATGCCGACGGCCTGGGCTTTGGCTTCAAGTGGAATATGGGATGGATGAACGACTCCTTGGACTACGTGGCCAAGGATCCGGTCTATCGGCAGTATCACCACCACCAGCTGACCTTTTCGCTGGTGTATGCCTTTAACGAGAACTTTGTGCTGCCGATCAGTCACGACGAGGTCGTCCACGGCAAGGGGTCGCTACTGCGCAAGATGCCGGGCGACCGGTGGAAGCAGCTGGCGAACGTGCGAGCGTTCCTGGCCTACATGTGGTCCCACCCCGGCAAGCAGCTGTTGTTCATGGGGTGTGAGTTCGCTCAGGAGTCGGAGTGGGCCGATGGCCGAAGCCTCGATTGGTGGCTGCTCAACCAACCGGATCACCTCGGCATCGCGCACCTGGTCCGCGACATGAACGCGGTCTACAAGGCCCATCCCGCACTATGGCAGCAGGACACGGTTCAGGACGGTTTTCAGTGGTTGGACGCCGACGACGCAGGAGGCAACACGTATTCCTTCATTCGCCGCGGCGCGCCCAAGAAGTCGGGTAAACAAGATGTGCTCGTCGCTGTCACCAACTTCGGAGACACGCCACGGGACATCCGATTGGGACTGACCTGCGCAGGCACGTGGCGCGAAGTGCTGAACACCGACGCGGACGCCTACGGCGGCTCGGGCGTCGGCAACATGGGCCAGGTCCAGGCGGTTGAAGAGCCACATCAGGGCCAGTCGCATAGTTGCACGGTCACGTTGCCTCCGATGGGGGCCCTCTGGCTGATACCTGAGGCACAGACCGGGGACGAGCTGCCCACTGCTGATGAAGATGACGCTGACGTAGTGGCCGATGTAGCGCCGCCGGCCGACGAGGCGGACACTGCCGACTCAGATTCCGAACAATCATCCATTGCATCGCAGGAACAGGAGAACTGATGGCTACCCACCCACACGCCGGTCAGGTCGCCCGGACGGAGGACCTGATTGATGTCGCCCACGTGGTGACCGCCTACTACGCGACGGAGCCCGACCCCAGCGACGTGGCGCAGCAGGTGGCCTTCGGCACCTCGGGCCACCGGGGCTCCTCACTCGACGGAGCGTTCAACGAGCGCCACATCCTGGCAACCACCCAGGCGATCTGCGACTACCGTACCCAGCAAGGCACGGCTGGACCGCTCTTCCTGGGCCGCGACACGCACGCCCTGTCCGAGCCTGCCTGGGTCAGTGCCATCGAAGTGCTCGCGGCCAACGAGGTCACCACGCTGATCGACGACGCCGACAGGTTCACGCCGACACCGGCGGTGTCCAGGGCGATCTTGGTCGCCAACCAGACGCGCAGCGGTTCGGGAGTGGCCGACGGCATCGTGGTGACCCCTTCACACAACCCACCGCGGGACGGCGGGTTCAAGTACAACCCGCCGAACGGTGGCCCGGCGGACGCGGATGCCACCTCCTGGATCGCCGATCGGGCCAACGACCTGCTGCGCGCCGATCTCGAGGGGGTGCGGCGCATCTCGCTGGCACGGGCCCGCAATGGAGAGTACGTGCAGACCCACGACTTCATGGGCGAGTATGTTGCGGCGCTGCCTCAGGTCCTGGACCTCGATGCCATCCGAGACGCCGGTGTGCGGATCGGCGCTGATCCCCTCGGGGGCGCGGCTGTGGACTACTGGCAAGCGATCGCGGACGCTCATCGCCTCGATCTGACCGTGGTGAACCCTCTGGTCGATCCGACCTGGCGCTTCATGACGCTGGACGGGGATGGAAAGATCCGGATGGACTGTTCGTCTCCCAATGCGATGGCCTCCCTGATTAAAGCCCGCAATGACTACGACATCAGCACCGGAAACGACGCTGACGCCGACCGGCACGGAATTGTCACCCCCGACGGCGGCTTGATGAACCCCAACCACTATCTGGCGGTCGCGATCGACTACCTGTATGGCGGTGCCCGGCCGCGTTGGGGAGGCGAGGTGGCGATCGGCAAGACGTTAGTGTCCTCAGCCATGATCGACCGGGTAGCTGGCGGCCTCGGGCGCACCTTGCTGGAGGTCCCAGTGGGCTTCAAGTACTTCGTGGACGGTCTCTTGGAGGGCACGATCGGCTTCGGCGGTGAGGAGTCGGCCGGGGCATCCTTCTTGTGTCATGACGCTTCCGTCTGGAGCACCGACAAGGACGGCCTCATTCTGGCGCTGTTGGCATCGGAGATCCTGGCCAAGACTGGTTCGACGCCTTCTCAGCGGTATGCCGAGCTCACCGAGAGGTACGGCGACCCGGCCTACGCGCGCATCGACGCCCCAGCCAACCGAGAGGCCAAGGCCAAACTGAAGAAGCTGTCACCTGAGTCGATCAGTGCCAGCGAGGTGGCCGGTGAGGCGATCACGCAGGTGTTGACCGAAGCGCCGGGTAACGGCGCGGCTATCGGCGGCCTGAAAGTCTTGACCGAGAACGCCTGGTTCGCCGCGCGGCCGTCGGGCACGGAGGACGTCTACAAGATCTATGCAGAGTCCTTCCGGGGTGCCGAGCACCTGGCTCAGGTGCAGGCAGACGCCCAGCAGGTGGTGGACGACGCTCTCAGCAGCGAGAGCCCCGGTTGAGCAAGGAGTTCTCGCCGGCTTCGAGCGGTTGAGCACGCAGTGGCGTACTCCGCCTTCAGCGCGACATGCTCGACTGCGCTGGGCTAGAACAAGGCGTTCGTCAGCGCCCGGCGAGCCGCGGTCACCCGAGGGTCCTGGGCGCCAATAACGTCGAAGAGCATGACCAGGTGCTCTCGGGCCGCCTTGCGTTCATCTCCGGCCGTGGCGCGCACCAGGTCGACGAGTCGGCCGAAAGCATCCTCTACGTGACCCCCGACGAGTTCCAAGTCAGCGGCGGCGACTTGCGCAGCGACGTCGGTGGGTGCGTCTGCTGCGGCTTTCCGCACGGCAACCGGATCCATCGTCAGCGTTCGCTCCATCAAGCGCACCTGGCTCAACCCCAGCCGAGCTTCTTCGTCCGCCGGGTCCTTTTTCGCCGCCTTTTCGTAAGCGACCGCCGCAGCCGCCAAGTCGCCCCGGTCGATGGCGTCGACCGCTTCCTGATGCAGTGGTGGTAGCTCGACGGGCCCGTCCTCATCAGCGTCTTCATCCGGTGCTGGCGTCTCGGCTCGACCAGTGACGCCCTGTGCCGTCGCCGCCTCAAGAAACTTGTCGATCAACGGCTGAAGAGCATCAACCTGCTGAACGCCTAGGTAGAACGGCATCGGTTGCCCCGCCAGCAGACCGATCACGATCGGCAGGGCTTCGATCTGGCCAAAGGTCTGTTGCAGCATGGGCGTCAGCGCCTGCATGATCCCAGGGTTGGTGTCGAGTTCGACCCCCACCACCTGAAACCTGCCGTCGTTGGAGCGGGACAGACTCACCAAATCCTTGGCATGCTGCAGTGACTCCGGGACCTGGGCACTCCACAAGACGAGCACCGCCGGCACGGACGTGGTGGCCCCCACGATCGCCTCAAAGGTTTGGTCGGTGGCCGTCGTCAGACCGTCAGTACGTGACCCGGCCGAGCCAGCCGACGCAGCGGGCGCCTTCTTGCCGAGGCCGGACAGGTCGACTGCACCGCGCATGACCGCCGCGCTCAGGGGTTGTTGTGTCATCTGGCTATTGTCTCCGATCGGCGAGGCGCGATGCACATCAGCGGGCGCCTAGGAGCCTTCGGCCGAGACCAGCTGCTCACGGGCAGCGATCATCTCGGGAGAAGCGTCATCCTGTGGGATCGTCATGGCGACGTAGACATAACTGTTCAGGCTGGCCTGACTGGTGATCGACTCATCGTCGTTGAAGACCAGGAACTCGTCGGGCGGGGTGAGTTCCATACCGCTTCGAACGTCGAACTCCGACTCCCGGTCCAGCACCCCGAACGTCACGGCTGAGCCGTCTTCGCGGATGAACGTGTATGTCCTGTTCAACAGCGTGTTGGTCTCGGTGAACTCGGCCTGCTGAGCAACAGCGTCGGCTTGGGCATCACCGGCGTCGCGAACCTGAGGCGCATATCCGTTGGTCGTGTACGTCTCAACCTCATCGAGGGGGTAACCGATGTAGTCGGCCAGTCCGGTGAGCACTGTCTCAGGCGACTGCGGAAGATCGCCCGCACCGTCGCGCAGGATCGGTGTGCCCAGGCTGCGCCGGTCGAACGTGCCGATGTCGGTGCCGGGGAGCATCGGGGCGGACCAGACGATGCGGAACTCCTCCGGCTCCCCAGGACTCGCCATCACGAACAGTTCGGGCGGACCGGATTCGGGAACAGTCTGGACGAGCAGCAACAGCGGCGACTGTCCGTCGTCCCGGCTGATCGCGAGCACGTTGGGCTGGACCGGGTTGGCGATCAGATCGCGCTGCTCGGGCTGACCGGTGACCTCTTCGAGCTGGTCGGCAGCCAGGGCCGAAGCCTCGGCGTTGCCGCGGTAGGCAGCGGCGGCTGCCTTCTCAATGTCCTGTCCGTCGCCGTTATTGACCTGAGCCGCTTCGGCCAACAGGTCGGCTGCGATCTCCTCGGCCTGCTCGGTGCTGATCACGCCGACGCTCTCGGACTCTTCGGGCACGGCAGTCTCTCCGGCGGAGTCCGACGTCTGGGAGGCATCGTCACCAGCGGCTGCCTCGGTGGAGGTTGCCGCATCAGTGGTGGGCTCGTCCTGCGAGCCGCTGCATGCGGTGACCAAGGCGAGGGAAGAAAGTGCCGCGACGGCGGCCATGCGAGGGCGCTTCATCACGAAATGGTAAACTTTCGCAGTTGGGGTTGAGAAATCGCGCAGGCCTAGAACCGGGCTGGTTCACGGTAAATGCCCCATTCCTGGCGCAAAGTGTTGCATATCTCACCTAGCGTGGCCTCGGCGCGGACCGCGTCCATCATCGGCGGGATCATGTTCTCGCTACCGTGCGCTGCAGTTGCCAGATCGTCCAGACACCGTCGCACCACCTCGTCGTCCCGGACGGCACGCCGCGCCGCGAGCTGCTCGTTCTGGTCACGTTCCACCTCGTGACTGACTCGCATGATCTCCAGCGGGTGAGACACCGAGGCGGTGTGGCAGTTGACGCCGACGATCTTCTTTACCCCGGTTTCCAGTTTGCGCTGATAGTCGAAAGCCGCTTCGGCAATCTGGGCGGAGAACCATCCGTCTTCGATCCCGCGCAGGATGCCGGACGTCATGGGACCGACCCGGTGCTTCACACTGTCGTCTGCCCCAGGAGTCCGTCCGCGTTCTCCCATCTGCTTGATCGCCGCGAAGATCTCCTCGGCTTGGGCTTCGATCTGGTCGGTCAGCGCCTCGACGTACCAGGAGCCGCCGAGCGGGTCGGCGACATTGACGACGCCGGTCTCCTCCATCAGGACCTGCTGGGTGCGCAACGCCACCTCGGCGCTCTGCTCGCTCGGCAACGCCAGGGTCTCGTCCAGAGCGTTGGTATGTAGTGAGTTTGTCCCGCCGAGGACGGCTGCCAGAGCCTGCACGGAGGTACGGACGACGTTGTTCAGCGGCTGTTGAGCGGTTAACGACACCCCGGCCGTTTGAGTGTGAAAACGTAACCACATCGCCTTCTCGGAGGTGGCGCCATACACATCGCGGGTCCATCGGGCCCAGATTCGGCGGGCCGCGCGGAACTTGGCGATCTCCTCGAAGAAGTCGAGATGGGAGTCGAAGAAGAACGACAGTCCTGGGGCGAAGACGTTGACATCCAGCCCCCGCGACTGCCCGAGCTCGAGGTAGCCGAAGCCGTCGGCCAGAGTGAAGGCCAACTCTTGAGCGGCGGTGGCCCCTGCTTCACGGATGTGATAGCCGGATACCGACAGCGGCTTGTATGCCGGAATCTCACGCGAGGTGTACTCCATCAGGTCGCCGATGAGCCGCAGGTGGGGCTCGGGCGGGAAGAGCCACTCCTTCTGCGCGATGTACTCCTTGAAAATGTCCGTCTGCAGCGTGCCATTCAGGGTGGCGACATCGACACCCTGGCGCTCGGCAGCCACCAAGTACATGCAGAAGACCGGAACGGCAGGGCCGCTGATCGTCATCGACGTGGTGACATCCGAAAGGCGGATGTCACTGAAGAGGACATCCATGTCGCTGGCCGAGTCGATCGCGACCCCGCAGTGTCCGACCTCGCCGAGGGACTCAGGGGCATCGGAGTCGTGGCCCATCAGCGTCGGCATGTCGAAGGCGACCGACAGTCCTCCGCCGCCATGAGCCAGGATCATCTTGTACCGCTCGTTGGTCTGCTGAGCGTTGCCGAAGCCAGCAAACTGCCGAATCGTCCACGGCCGGCCGCGATAGCCAGTGGCGTGCAGGCCACGCGTGTAGGGGAACTCCCCCGGCCAGCCGATCCGATTCATCCGCTCGTCCACGGCTTCGACCTCGGCGCTCGGCCCGTAGACCGGCTCAACGTGCGCACCGGAGAGCGTCGTGAAGTCTGCCTCGCGGACCCGCCCCCCGGCGAGCGCCTCGGCATACCGGGCCTCCCAAGCGGCCCGTCCCGAAGACTCGTCTGCGGGCTCGTCTGACTGCGGGTCAACGGCGCTGTGTGACATCTCGTCACCATAGCCCGGCGAACCGCGTTGCCCCGGGGGAAAGCGCACTCTGACTCACCTGCGAGGGCGGCTGAGCGGTGCTAGTTTTTGCAGATGGCAAAGGTGCCTTCTACTGCGTCCCCGTCCACCGACGTAGCCGAGCCAGGGGTGTGGGCAGCTCGTGTCGCTGCTCTGGGGCCGGGGATCTTGATGGCCTCAGCAGCCATCGGCGGCTCGCACCTGATCTCCTCAACGCAGGCAGGAGCCCGCTTCGGCTGGCAGTTGGCGTTCGTCATCGTGCTGGCGAACCTGCTGAAATACCCCTTCTTCCGGTTCGGCCCGCAGTACACGATGGAAAGCGGTCGCTCACTAGTTGAGGGGTATGCCGCCAAGGGCCGCGGCTATCTGTGGGTCTTCTTCATCCTCGCCACCGTCAGTTCGGTGATCTCGACTGCCGGCGTGGGGCTCCTCGGCGCGGTCATCCTGGGCTTCATGCTCCCCGACTCCTTCGCACCGGGCATACCGGCGTTGGCCACCGCAATGATGGCCTCGGCCTGGCTACTCCTGATCGCGGGTCATTACCGCGCGTTGGACGCCGTCACCAAGGTCATCATCATCACCCTGACCCTGGCGACTGTCGTGGCAACCTTCATGGCCGCCTCCGCCGGCTCCGAGCGAGTGGCCGGCTTCATCGAACCCACTCCCTGGACATGGGCGACATTGCCCTTCCTGGTGGCAATCATGGGCTGGATGCCGGCGCCGATCGAGATTAGCGCGCTCAACTCGCTGTGGATCCAGGCCAAGCAGAAACTGCACCCCAGCCGAACCAAGGATGTGCTCTTCGACTTCAACGTCGGCTACGCCACCTCGGCCACCCTGGCCCTGTTCTTCTTAGCCCTCGGGGCACTGGTCCAGTACGGGTCAGGGGTGGAGGTCGCCAGCCAGGGCGGCGCCTACGTCGACCAACTACTGCAGATGTATGGCACCGCTATCGGTGAGTGGGCAGTGCCACTGATGGCGGTCATCGCATTTGCCTGCATGTACGGCACCGTCATCACCGTGATCGATGGGTATGCGCGCGCGTGCGCCGAGTCCTTGCGTCTGCTCCGCGGCGAATCCGAGTTCAGCAAGCGCTCGCTCAACCTGTGGCTCACCGGGATTGCGGTCCTCGGGTTGGTCATTATCGTGGCGATGAGTGCTTCGTTGGCGACCATGCTGACCTTCGCCATGATCAGCGCGTTCATCACCGCTCCAGTGTTTGCCTGGTTGAACTTCAGTCTGGTTCGCGGTGAGGGCACGTTGACACCAACCCTTCGCTACCTCTCGTATGCGGGGCTGGTCTACCTAGCGGGGTTCGCGGGGCTGTTCCTACTGACTTTCACCGGTTTCCTCGGCTAGTGGGCGAGCCGCTGACCAGGCGCTCCAGGCCGGCGTAGGCCAGGAACAGGACGCCCAAAGCCACGGTGAGATGAAGCAACAAGGCAAGCGCGATGCCGATGACGAGGCCGGCAGCCCATTGTTTGCCCCACGCCACCGAGAGAACCGACGGGACGACAACGGCAAAGACGCCCCCCCATGCCAGCTCGGCCAGCGTCGACCGCTCGCCCATCCACGGCAACACGTTCCACACGTCGAACAGGTCTACAGTGGCGATGACCCCCAGCACAGCGACGATCCCGAGGGTCGCAATCAGCGCGGCCCGCTTGGCTACCCCGGGGGCCTTCCACATCGTGGCCACGGTGACCGCGGACCACATCAAAGCGGCACGAACTTTGCCCGTTCCCAGCCCGATCATGGCCTCACGAAAGATGAGATCGGCCTGTGTGCGGTTCACCCGCGGCCCGATGTACTGGTCCTGCTCGATCATGGCGTCGTGCAGCACCGCAGCCGGAAGAAAGAGCCCACTACGCGGCACGAGCCAGGTGAAGATGCCCGGGACTGAGGCAAGGTCGGTGGAGAAGGTGCTCCGGTCGGCCGGAGCGATGAAAGACTCTTCGTATGCATCGGAGGTGTAGCCGATCTGCCGAAGCACCGTGAAGTCGCGGCCGTCGACGCTGCGCAGTTCCAGCCGCAGCGGGCCACCATCGTCGGCATCGAAGAACCTACCCATCGCGCACCATTCTGATCTCGGTGATCCCGTCGTGCTGATCACTGGTCACACCCCCGTCTTCGGCGAAGCCGTGCCGGTGGTAGAACCGGATCGCTCGGCTGTTGCCCTGGGACACCCACAGGTACGCCGGTCCGTCACCCAGCACCTCAGCCATCAGCCGGTCGGCCAAGCCGGTGCCGTGGTGTTGCCGCATCACATTGATCACCCACAGCTGGCGCGGCGTCGGCGCATCTTCATCTCGCGCGGGCCCAACGCTGATGAAGCCCACGATTCCTTCGTCCACATGCTCGGCCACCTGTGTTGTCTCCCCCACCGGGCTGGCGCCGGCTTCCCACCGCCGGCGCCAGCCCGCCTCAAATCGTTGGGGCGACAACGCCTCATACGCCGAGGGGGTCATTTCCTCGGCGTAGGTCGCCCGCCACACCGCGTAATGCACTCGACCGAGAGCCTCTGCGTCCTGAATCGCGGGGGCCCGAACGACATACGTGCTCGCGTCCATCCACGGACTCTATCGCCGCCCAGGTGGTGCTGGGCAAGGCCCGCGGGGACCGTGTCACCCTGAGCGAGGAGATCCGCCGGCTAGTCGGCCAGTAAACCCGGCCGCTGAGCCAGCTGTTGCTCGACGCGGTTAACCTTGGCGCTCAGCTGTTCGGTGTACCCAGGGCGCAGATCGGCCTTCAACACCAACGAAACCCGGCTGGAGTGCTTGGCCACGGCGTCGCAGGCGTCCTTGATCACCGCCATGCACTCGTCCCACTCCCCCTCGAGGGTGGTGAACATGGAGGTTGTTTCGTTCGGAAGCCCCGAGTCACGCACGACCCGGATAGCTTGGGCGACGGCTTCGCTGACCGATCCGTCCGAGTCAGCCGAGCCAGCGGGAGCGATGGAGAAGGCGAAGAGCATGATCGCACCGTATCGCGCCTCCGCTCAGGTCAGCTCGGCGAGCACCTTCTCAGCGGCCGCATAAGGATCGCTCTTTCCGGTAGCGACCTGCTCTGCCAACGCGGCCAAGCCCGCTCCGAAGCCGAGATCACCGATGTGCGCGCGAAGCCGAGACAGGACGATGGCCTCGACCTCGCGTTCGGCGCGACGCACACGCCGGATATGCAAGGCTCCGCTCTCCTTGCCGTGAGCGCGATGCTTGGTCAGGGCTTCCATCACCTCTGTGCGGCCCTCTCCCCGGTCGGCCATGGTCTTGACAACCGGCGGACGCCACAAGCCGGGCTCGGTGCGGTCGCCGAGGGAGATCATGTGTCGCAGCTCGCGCACCGTGGCATCGGCACCGTCGCGGTCGGACTTGTTGACAACAAACAGGTCACCCACCTCCAGGATGCCGGCTTTGGCCGCCTGTACCCCGTCTCCCATGCCGGGCGCCAGCAGCACGACCGTCGTGTCCGCCAAGCCCGCGATCTCCACCTCGCTTTGGCCGACGCCCACCGTCTCGATGATCACGACGTCACACCCAGCGCCGTCGAGTACCCGTAGCGCTTGCGGAGTGGCCCAAGACAGCCCGCCGAGATGACCCCGACTGGCCATCGAGCGCACGTAGACCTCGGGGTCAGCAGAATGATCCACCATTCGGATCCGATCGCCGAGTAGCGCCCCACCAGAGAACGGAGAGGAGGGATCGACGGCTAGCACGCCGACCCGTTGACCCTGCTCCCGGAAGGCGTGCACCAGCATCGTCGTGGTTGTCGACTTTCCGACGCCGGGGCTACCAGTCAGACCGATGATCCATGCCCGACCGGTATGTGGTGCGAGCGCCGCCATGATCTGCGGCAACGTGGGGTCCGCATTTTCGACCAGCGTGATCAACCGGGCGACCGCGCGAGGTGACCCCTCGCGCGCCACGGCGACCAGTGCGTCGACGTCAACCTCTCGCGAACGGCGCATGGAACTGACTCCGACTGACTAGGCCGTGGCCGGGACGCGAACGATCAACGCATCGCCTTGCCCCCCGCCGCCGCACAACGCCGCAGCACCGACACCGCCACCACGCCGGGCCAGCTCCAACGCGAGATGCAGCACGATCCGCGCTCCGGACACCCCGATCGGGTGCCCGATGGCGATCGCCCCGCCGTTGACGTTGACGATGGAGGCGTCCACTCCCAACTGCGCCATCGACGCCAATCCGACGGACGCGAAGGCTTCGTTGATCTCGATCAGATCAAGGTCGCCGGGCTCGATGCCTTCCTTGGTGCAGGCCGCGAGGATGGCTCGCGAGGGTTGTGACTGCAAGCTGGAGTCCGGGCCGGCCACCACGCCATGAGCGCCAATCCGAGCCAAGGGCGCGAGTCCCAGCTGATCGGCCTTGGCTTCGCTCATGACGACCACAGCGCACGCGCCGTCGCTGATCGGCGACGCCGAGCCTGCCGTGATCGTGCCCTGCGGGCCGAACGCCGGAGGAAGCTTGGCCAAGGACTCGGTGGTGGCCCCGGCTCGCACTCCCTCGTCGGCGGCGAAGACAGCTGGCTCACCGCGTCGTTGCGGGACCGTGACGGCCGCGATCTCCTGGCCGAAGATCCCTCGGTCCTGTGCGTCCGCCGCACGCTGATGGCTACGAGCGGCGAAGGAGTCTTGCTCTTCGCGGGTAAAAGTGGCCCGGTGATCGTCGGCATTGACCTGCTCGGTGAGCCCGCCCATCGCCTGATCTGTGAAGACATCCCAGAGCCCATCGAAGGCCATGTGATCTCGCATGGTGACGTCGCCGAACTTGTAGCCTGCGCGGCTATTGGGCAGCAGGTGAGGCGCGTTGGTCATGGACTCCTGGCCGCCGGCCACCACGATCTCGTACTCACCTGCCCGGATCAGCTGGTCGGCGAGCGCGATGGCGTCCAGGCCGGAGAGGCATACCTTGTTAATGCTGAGCGCCGGCACCGTCATCGGGATCCCTCCGGCGACGGCGGCTTGCCGCGCAGGGATCTGGCCCGATCCGGCGGTCAGCACCTGCCCCATGATCACGTAGTCCACCTGGTCACCGGTGATGCCGGTGCGCTCGAGCGCGCTGGCGATGGCCAGACCCCCCAACTGAACCGCGGAAAAATCCTTCAGAGATCCCAACAGGCGGCCGAACGGGGTGCGTGCCCCAGCAACGATGACGGACATGCACGTCACTGTAACCGCGAGTCCACTTTCCCCGCGATCACGGTCGCGCCGACCGGCATCGACCTCAACCTGATCGCAGACTCCGACGATGTGCCCGGCGCCAATGGGTCAGCATCCAACAGCACGACATCGCCGCGGGCTCCTGGACGCAGCCGTCCGCCGTCGACGCTGGCCGCGAGAGCCTGCTGGACGCTCAGGGCTTGGTCCGGGTTCCAAGCCTCCTGCTCTGGGGAACCGCGATGGACCGCCGCGGCCATCGCCAGCCAGGGGTCGAGCGCGGCCACTGGGGCGTCCGAGCCAAGCACCAGTGGTATGCCGAATCGCATGAACTCCGCGACCATGAAGGCCCGCGCGGCCCGGTCCGGCCAGCACTGCTCCGTCAGGTCCCGGTCATCCAGCAGGTGAGCCGGCTGCACACTTGCCGTCACCGGAAGGCGCGCCCAGCGCCGCAGGTCAGCGGTACGCGTCAGCTGGGCGTGCTCGATCGTGCCGGTGGCGCCGGTGACCTCGAACACGTCGATCACCGAGGCTACGGCCGCATCGCCGATCGCGTGCAACGCCGCGTTCAGTCCATGAGCGTGTCCGCGGGCTACCAGCTCGATCATCTCAGCAGTGCTGAAGTTCGCTCGACCGGCCGGGTCCCCGAGATCGGCAGCGTCTGCATAGGGCTCGCAACACCATGCCGTGCGGGTGTTCAACGAGCCATCGGAGATGATCTTCAGCGGACCTTGGGTCACCAGGCCGTCGGTGCCCGGCAGCGCAGTCCCGGTGCGCCACCCCGAAGCGATGACCTCTTCGAGGCGAGAGGGGTAGACACCGGTTCGCACGCGCAGGGGTCCGATCCCGGCGGCATATCGGCTGGGCCACTGCTCCCAGGGGCGGGCGAACTCCAGGTCCACAATGCCGACGATGCCTCGTTCTCGGGCGCGCTGCACAGCGACCCCGATCGACGACTCGGTCTCGGCGTCAGCCCCCGGCAGGGCGTCGAGGAGGGCATAGGTGTCGAACCAGTCGTCCTCGGCGATGAGCTGCTCACGTGGGGTCCGGCCAAGGAGGCGCTGGGCTGTCGAGTTGACCCATCCATGGTGCCCATCCCCGCTGATCAGCACTACCGGTGTTTCACCGGAAACGGCATCCAGTTCGGCGACCGTGGGCTGCTGTGCCCACCCGGCGCTGCGGTGGCCCCAGCCGCTGAGTACGCCGGTGGGCGTCTGAGCCCCCCCGTCAGCCAAGGCCTGGGCGACCATCGCGCATGCCTGCGCTGAGCTCTGGGCCGGTCCGGTGTCCAACCGGTTATAGCTCAGTGCCCACTGCGTCATATGAACGTGTTGATCCCACAGTCCCGGGATCGCCCAGCGGCCTTGGGCATCGACGATGGGGACCGGCACACCGACCTCGATGGAGCCGGTCGGGGCCACCGCGACGATCGCGCCTGACCGGATCAGGATGTCGCTGAGCTCCCTGCCCTCAGCGACTGCGTTGCCTCCTCCCTGGGCACTTTCCTGCGGGTCCAGCGGAACAAGCCGCACTCGGGTGATGAGCAGGTCACTCATGGGTTGTCGCCGACCAGTCGTTCATGTCGAAACCGTAGCCGGTGGCGGCTGGAGTAGCCTGCTCGCCATGACCGACAAAGCGGTGTCCTCAAGCCTCGCCCCTTACCTGGTGGGCATCGACCACGTCGGCATCGCGGTGCCCAGCCTGGATGCGGCCGTGGACTTCCACTGTTCGCTCTTCGGGCTTGTGGTCAAACATCGGGAGATCAACGAGGAACAAGGCGTTGCCGAGGCTATGTTGGCGGCGCCCGACTCTGCCGATGGAGCAGTCCAGATTCAGCTTCTTGCGCCGCTCCGCCCAGAGAGCTCTATCGCCACGTTCATCGGCCGCAGCGGGCCTGGGCTACAACAACTGGCCTATCGCGTCACCGACGTTGCTGCCGCGGCCGATGTGCTGCGCAGTGCCGGAGTGCGGGTGTTGTATGCGGAGTCCCGCCGCGGCACTGCCGGCTCGTTGATCAACTTCGTCCACCCCAAAGACACGGGTGGGGTGTTGATCGAGCTGGTTCAACCGGTCGACCTCGGACATACCTGACCTGACGGGCACGTCCAGTCGAATGGCTCAGCCCACGACAAGGTCGGAGTCGACCTCGGTGGGCAGTTCACCGGTTCCCGGAGCGACCACAGCGACGATCTCGTTCAGCGCCCGGCGGACCATCGTCTCCCCCACCCACAGGTGCTTGCAGTCCTCGATGCCCTCGATGCGTGCCTGGGTCAGCGGCGCGAACCGCTCCTGAGCCTGCGGTGGTCGCAAGAAGTCATCGAACTCCGGCACCAGCGCGACCACGGGCTTGCCGAAGTCCGCCCATTCCCGCAGATGCTCGTTCTGCACTGTGCGCAGCGGTGGGCTGAGCAGGATCGCACCCTCGATCGAGGGGTCAGCGCCGTGCATCAACGCTAGGTCGGTGCCAAAGGACCACCCCAGCAGCCACCGGTTGACCAACACCGGAGCCTCGTGGAACTCGGCATACTCGATGGCGGCCGCTACATCGAAGCGCTCGCCGACCCCCTCGTCGAAAGTGCCCCCACTCGTGCCCCGAGCAGAAGAGGTGCCTCGGGTGTTGAACCGCAGCACTGCGATGCCGGCCAGCGCCGGTAGCCGGTAGGAGGCCTTCTTCAGGATGTGCGAATCCATGAATCCCCCCTCGGTCGGCAGCGGATGCAAGGTGACCAGCGTGGCGACTGGGTCCACCCCGAGTGGAAGCGCCAACTCGCCGACCAGCGCCAGACCGTCGGCCGTGTGCAGCTCGATCTCTTCGCGCCTGGCTGCGAGGATGGTATTGGACCTCACCTGCTCACGACTACTCATCCCCGCACCCTATGCGGCGCCGTCAGGCGAACGAACCGGCGGGCGGCCTGCGCTCGCGGGCGGCCCAGCATCGGGTATGCCAGTGGCGCCGGTTCTGCACGCCCTGCATGCTCTGGCTTGGCCATACGACGGTGTGCGCAGTGGCGGCATCCACCTGTAGCTGGCATCCAGGACAGACAAACTGCCTGCCGGAGTCGTTGCCACGAACGTCCCGGTAGTGCCACCACCCGCCCGCAAACTGCACCGTTGGCGGGCTCTCGACAGGCGTGCCGTCACGACGTTCCACGGAAGCACGCACCGGAGAGCGCCGACGCGGACGGTTCGACCTCGGCATACCCGCAATGCTGTCACGGACGAGGGACCGGCGCTGATCGCGACTACAGTTGCTTGCTGTGCGAGTGGTCATAGCCCGATGCAGCGTCGACTACGAGGGCGCGCTCCAAGCGCACCTGCCCCTGGCGACGCGCCTGCTGATGGTCAAGGCCGACGGGTCGGTGCTGGTGCACTCCGACGGCGGCTCCTACAAGCCGCTGAACTGGATGGCCCCGCCGTGCCGAATGACCGAGGTCGATCCGAGTCCAGATGAGGCCTCCGAGGGGGTGCAGTCGCTCTGGCTCGTTCAGCACGGCAAGCGCGATGACACGTTGCGCATCGGCATCCACGAGGTGCTCAGCGACACCGCACACGACCTGGGCATTGATCCCGGGCTCATCAAGAGCGGGGTCGAGGCGCAGTTGCAGGAACTGCTTGCTGAACATATCGGCACGCTCGGCGAAGGGTACCGGTTGTTGCGCCGCGAGTACCCGACGCCGATTGGGCCGGTCGACATCCTGTGCAAAGACCATGACGGACACACCGTTGCCGTCGAGATCAAGCGCCGTGGTGACATCGACGGCGTCGAGCAGCTGACTCGCTATCTCGAGCTGCTGAACCGCGACGCACACATCTCACCCGTGGCCGGCGTGTTGGCCGCCCAGGTCATCAAACCGCAGGCGCGCACGCTAGCCACCGACCGAGGCATCCGGTGCGTGACGTTGGACTATGACTCGATGCGCGGCATGGACGACGGGACCCAGCGCCTCTTTTGAGCGGTGAGCGCGCGGTCCCGCAGTGCGCGTCGATAGGGCACAATCGCGGGATGACCCGACGCGCCGCGATCGCCGGACCAAACCCCGTTGCTACTGGGGCTGGGCAAGCGGCTCTGTCTGCTGGAGGCAACGCGGTGGACGCCGCCATGGCAGCCATGCTCGCGGCGTCCGTGACCGAGCCGGGGATCATCAGCCCGTTGGGCGGGGCCTACATCAACATCTGGCCAGAACACGGCTCGCCGATCGTGATCGATGGCAATGTCGAGATGCCGGGACGTGGAGTGGATCAGAACCGGTTCGGCCAAGGGCTGATCAAGTGCGTCACGACCTATGGCGGCGGCCTGACGACCTATGTAGGCCCCGGGTCGGTGGCGACGCCCGGCATGTTCGCGGCCATGGGCTGGGCGCACGAGCACTTCGGTCAGGCACCATGGGCGGACCTTTTTATCCCCGCGGCACACGCGGCCGGCACGGGCTTCGCGGTGAGCACAACCGCAGAGACCTACAGCACCCTGGTGGCCAACAACATCTTCGCGTGGGACCCGGTGACCCGCGATGTCTACACCAACGATGGCGCCCCGCTGCGGGCCGGGGACTACCTGATCGACCTGGACCTGGCCCATACGCTGGAGATGATCGGCGCCGAGGGCGCTCGAGTTGCTTACACCGGAGATCTCGGACACGCCTTAGCCGATGATGTCCAGGGCCGTGGTGGGCTGCTCACCCGAGCCGACCTAGCCTCATACCAACCAGTGGTGCGTCGGGCCCTCCGTGCCCGACTCGGCCACTGGGATCTGGCCTGCAACCCTCCGCCGGCGATTGGTGGCCCGGTGCTGACAGCCATGCTACGGCTGCTCGGTGAGCGCGAGCGGCCGATCAACGCTGTCGACGCGGCCACAGTGATGCGACAGGTGCTGGACCTGCGGCTGGCCAACGTCGACATCGCCGATGACTTGGAAGCCGCTGGCGACGAGTTGCTTGCTCAGATTGCCGAGATGTCGAACCAGGTACTTCCTACCCCGGCCTCGACCGCCCACGTCTCTGTCGTGGACTCAGGCGGTATGGCGTGCGCGATCACCGCGTCATCTGGCTACGGCTCCGGGATGACTATCCAGGGCACCGGGATGTTGGCCAACAACGCGCTGGGTGAGCCGGAGTTGAACCGTCGCGGCATGCACACGCTCACGCCTGGCCTGCGGATGGCCTCCAACATGGCGCCGACCACGGCCCGGCACAGTGACGGCAGAGTATTGGCCATTGGCACTCCCGGCGCCGATCGGATCACCACCGCGTTGGCTCAAGTGCTCTTGCACATGTGCGTGCACGGCGAGGGGATGCAAGAAGCGATCGACCGGCCACGGATGCATGTACGCCATCTGGACGACGGGTCGGTGCGGATCGATCACGAGCGTGACGACGGGTTGTCCGCGGCGCTCGCCGGTGCGGGGCTACCGCTTTTCGAGCACGAGCCGCACGCCATGTTCTTTGGTGGGGTCGGGGGGGCCTTACGCACCGGTGACGGCGCCTTGAGCGCAGGCGCTGACCCGCGCCGAGCCGCCGCAACTGCGGTCGGTTGAGATGAGCACGCAGAAGCTCATTCACGACCTCGGCGAGGACACGTTACGCGAGGCGGGCGCGATGAAGTGGGCGGCGACAGCCCGGGGGGTCCTCCCGGCCTGGGTCGCTGAGATGGACTTCGGGCTCGCCGAGCCCATCCAGACTGCGGTGATGGACTACGCCGCTGGCGGCGTCTTTGGGTATGCCGATCCGGGCGGACGTGAAGAGGTCGCCGACTCACTGGCGAGCTTCTCCCAGCGGCACTGGGGTCACCGGATAGACCGCGAGCGGGTCAGCGTGGTTGGCGATGTGATGGAGGGGTTGGCCCTCACCCTGCGGTATCTGGCACCACCAGGGCCGGTGATCATTCCAACGCCCGTGTATCCCCCATTCCTGATCCTCGCCCGTGATCTGGGCCGCGAGGTGCGTCCGGTTCAGCTGATCAGGAATGGGCTAGGGCAGCTCACGCTCGATGCCCGGTCGATCCAGATGCAGGCGCAGGCGGGTGCGCGCACGCTGCTGTTGTGCCACCCGCACAACCCGGTCGGTCGCTGCTACACGCGAAGTGAGCTCCAGCACATCTCGCAGATCGCTGATGACTTCGGTATGCATGTGATCAGTGATGAGATCCATGCCCCGCTCACCATGCCCGGCGTCGAGTTCACACCATACGCGGCACTAGCCACTGTCGAGGCACCGGTGACGACGCTGATCTCGGCCACCAAGTCGTTCAACATGCCGGGACTGCGCTGCGCCCAGCTGATCAGTCATCGGGCCGAGGATCACGCGACGATGGCCGCGCTGCACCCGGTGCTCAACCACGCCATGACGACCCTGGGCCAACGTGCCACCGTGGCTGCCTACGAGCACGGTGATGCGTGGCTGGGTGCCGTCCAGGAGCGCTTCGCCGCCAACCACCACGCTTTGGCTGCACGACTCATGCCCGACCTGCCACAGGTCCGGATCGAAGTCGCCGAGGCGACCTACCTGGCGTGGCTCGATGTCCGCGCCCTGAACTGTCGCGATCCGGCCGCCTCCGCGCTGGCTCGTGGTGTCCGGGTCGATGGCCAACAGGGCGGCTATGGGCCAGGCGGGGTCGGGCGCATCCGAGTCAACCTCGCTACATCTGTGCAGCGAGTTCAGATCATCGCCGATGGGCTCCTCGAGGCATGGGTGCCCGACTCCTGATCGGAGCTGCTCGCACGCACGGGCGCCAGCTCAGAGCCAACGGCGCGCGGCCAGGGATCAATTCCGCGGGTCAGACCGGCGAGTGAGCCGACCGGCTCGGCGAACGCGCTGACCGACTGCCAGGATGTCCCTATGGTCATACTCTCGCGCATCTACACTCGCACCGGCGACGACGGCACGACACACCTTGGGGACTTCAGTCGTACCCGCAAGACCGACCCGCGTCTGATCGCCTATGCCGACACCGACGAAGCGAACGCCGCCCTCGGTATTGCGGCTACCACCGGACGACTGCCAACCCAGATCGAGCGTGTCCTGCGACGGGTGCAGAACGACCTTTTCGATGTCGGGGCGGACCTGTGCAACCCGCTACAAGACACCTATGAACACCCCCCGCTGCGCGTGCAGCAACAGTGGATCGACGACCTCGAGAACGACTGCGACCGCTTCAACGAAGCCCTTCCCGCCTTGAAGTCCTTCGTCTTGCCAGGCGGTTCACCCTTGGCTGCAGCCCTGCACGTAGCGCGAACCGTGACTCGGCGGGCCGAGCGATCGACATGGTCGGCTATCGAAGCCCATGGCACGCAGCCCGCAAGCAGCGAGGACTCACGCGGGCAGGGAGGGGTGAATCCGCTGACCGCGACCTATCTGAATCGGCTGTCAGACCTGCTGTTCATCCTATCCAGAGTGGCAAACGCCGAAGCCGGAGGAGATGTGTTGTGGGTGCCCGGCGGTGGCCGGGACTAAGAGACGTTCGCGTTCCAACCGGGTGGAACCGCTTCCACCCAGGAGCGCAGCGCCGTGTATCGTCCTGCGCTGATGGCGAGCTCGAACGACTCGGCACCGTAGGCGCAGGCTACGACGACCACCTCGCGGTCACGCCATGTGGCACCGAACTCCGCCCCGTCGAGGGCCTTAGCCATCCCAACTTCGAGACCGGCTCGCTGCCAATGACGCTCTCGATGCCGCAGTCGGCTGGTTCGTGTGCGATAGACCAGTCGGTCCGCTTCATACGACACCGTCCCTACCGACCACCCGCGTTCTCCAGCACGAAACGCACAAGGCACCCGCCGACTCGCGGCTCCCGGCTGTGAGGCATATCGGGTGACAAAGAACCAGGCGCAGACCAACATGGTTGCGGCGAATACTGCCAGCACAATGATGAGCAGGCGCATTGCCACGGGATCCATACGTGGCTAGGTGTTGGCGCCGTGGAGGCTCGAGGCATCGACGTTGTCCGCGACGATGGTGACTCGATCGTGGTCCACCGACAAGAAACCGCTGTCAATGCTCACGTCGTGCTTCGATCCATCCTCTGCCTCGATGTGCACCTCTCCACTGACCAGCACGCTCAGCATCGGAGTGTGACCAGCGAGGATGCCGACATCGCCCTCGCTACCGCGGGCTCGCACTATCCTCGCTTCGCCCTCCCAGACCAAGCGATCGGCGGCGACCAACGAGAGGTTCAGTGCTGTCATCGCGTCCTTCCTCCCAGGCCCCTACGCCTGAGGTGAGTGTGCTCAGTGTAAAGGCTTTCTTAGCTGTTCTTTTCCAGGTCAGCAGCCTGCCGCTCAACGTCCTCCAGACCACCGCACATGAAGAAGGCCTGCTCGGGGAAGTGATCGTACTCCCCGTCGGCCACCTTGGTGAACGCTTCGACGGCCTCCTCCAGTGGAACGGTCGAGCCCTCAAGACCGGTGAACTGCTTGGCCACGTAGGTGTTCTGTGACAAGAAGCGGGCAATCCTTCGAGCCCGACCGACCAGGATCTTGTCCTCCTCAGAGAGCTCATCGATACCGAGGATCGCGATGATGTCCTGCAGCTCCTTGTACCGTTGAAGAATCGACTTCACCCTCACCGCGGTGTCGTAGTGCTCCTGGGTGATATATCTGGGGTCCATGATCCGACTGGTCGAGGTCAGCGGGTCCACTGCCGGATAGATGCCCTGCGAGGCGATCGGACGAGACAGCTCGGTGGTGGCGTCGAGGTGGGCGAACGTCGTCGCAGGCGCTGGGTCGGTGTAGTCATCGGCGGGCACGTAGATGGCCTGCATCGAGGTGATCGAGTGGCCGCGGGTGGAGGTGATGCGTTCCTGCAAGACGCCCATCTCGTCGGCGAGGGTCGGCTGATACCCCACTGCGGAGGGCATCCGTCCCAGCAGAGTGGAGACCTCAGAGCCTGCCTGAGTGAAACGGAAGATGTTGTCGATGAACAACAACACGTCCTGCTTCTGAACGTCGCGAAAGTACTCCGCCATGGTCAGGGCCGACAGCGCCACCCGTAGACGGGTGCCGGGCGGCTCATCCATCTGGCCAAAGACCAACGCGGTCTGGCCGAGCACACCGGCCTCTTCCATCTCCACGATCAGGTCGTTTCCTTCACGGGTACGCTCACCGACCCCTGCGAACACCGAGACGCCACCGTGGTCGCGGGCGACACGGGCGATCATCTCTTGGATGAGCACGGTCTTACCGACGCCCGCACCACCGAACAGGCCGATCTTGCCGCCTTGCACGTACGGCGTGAGCAGGTCGATGACCTTGATGCCGGTCTCGAACATCTGAGTCTTCGGCTCGAGCTGATCGAAGGGCGGGGCCTGGCGATGAATCCCCCACCGCTCATTGATCTCGAGCTTCTCATCACCGTCCAGGTTGAGGCACACGCCGGTGGTGTTGAACACCTTGCCCAAGGTCACATCGCCGACCGGCACCGTGATCGGGCCGCCAGTGTCGTTGACCCGTCCTCCCCGCACCAGCCCGTCCGTCGGCTGCAGGGAGATCGCGCGAACCATATTGTCGCCGATGTCTTGAGCAACCTCCAGATTGAGCGTGCGAGTCTCGCCACCCAGCTCGACGTCGGTGGTGAGCAGGTTGTACATCTCCGGAATCTGACCGGGGGGGAACTCGACATCGACGACCGGGCCGATAATGCGGGCGAGTCGGCCCACCCCGCCCTCGGTCTGTTCCTGCTCGGGAACCTCAGTGGCAGTAGTCATGGTCAGTGCTTCCTTCTCACTTGGCATCGGCGAGGGCGGTGGAGCCACCCACGATTTCGCTAATTTCCTGGGTGATCTCAGCTTGGCGAGCCTGATTGGCCAAGCGAGTATAGGTCTTGATCAGTTCTTCCGCGTTGTCGGTAGCCGACTTCATTGCCCGCTGCCGCGCGGCCAGTTCGGACGCCGCGGCCTGCAGCAACAAGTTGAAGATCCTTGCGGTCACGTACTTGGGAAGCAGCGAGTCGAGGACCTCTGCTGCCGAAGGCTCGAAGTCATAGAGCGGGTGGACGTCCTCCGGAGCTTCCGACACGTCGGACTCAACCACCGACAGCGGCAACAGACGGACGACCTTCACCTCTTGGGTCACCATGTTGACGAACCGAGTGGACACGATGTGCAGCTCGTCCACACCACCGTTCTCGGACCCGGCGATGAAGTCGGCGACCAGTCGCTTGCCAATATCTTGCACCGTGTCGAAGGTCGGCCTGTCCGAGAACCCGGACCAGCTGGCCTCGTACTCGCGGCGGCGGAATCGGTAGAACCCCTCGGCTTTGCGACCGGCCAGATAGGGCGCGATCTCGCGGCCCTTCTCGTCCAACAGTTCGCGTAGCTGCTCGCTGCGCTTCAGAACGTTAGCCGAGTAGGCACCAGCCAGACCACGATCGCTGGTGACGATCAGGACACCCGCTCGTGTGGCGTCCGCACGTTCAGTCGTCAAGGGGTGGTCCACGTTGGAGTGCGTCGATACGGCCGACACCGCACGAGTGATCGCCCGGGCATACGGAGTAGTCTCCTCAACCCTTTGCCGAGCCTTGACGACTCGAGATGCGGCGATCAGTTCCATCGCGCGGGTGATCTTCTTCATCGACTTGATGGACGTCGTGCGTTGTCGATACTCCCGCTGCTGAGCTCCCATAGTTAGCCTCCCTCAGCGCTTCTGGCGTTCGATCTGCTCTTGCCCCACGTCGTCAGAATCCATAGCCTCGACCTCTTCGTCACTGTCGTCGCCCTCATCTTCGCCACTTCCAGGACGAATGCCGGCATCTTCGCTGGCGCTGAACTGGCCCTTGAAGGCATCCATCGCCTCGTCCAACGCGCTGGAGGTGTCGTCACCCAGTTTCCCAGACTCGCGGATGCCACCGAGCAAGTCGGACTTCTCTCGGCGCAGGTAGTCCAAGAACTCCCGCTCGAAGCGCCGGACGTCATCAACCGGAACGTCGTCGAGGTGGCCCTGGGTTCCTGCCCAGATGACGGCGACCTGCTCCTCAATCGGCATCGGCGATGACTGTTGCTGCTTGAGGAGCTGCACCATTCTCCCGCCCCGGTCCAGCTGGGCGCGCGAGGCCGCATCGAGGTCGGAAGCGAACATCGCGAACGCCTCCATCTCACGGAACTGAGCAAGGTCGGTCCTCAGCCGACCCGCGACACTCTTCATCGCCTTGATCTGCGCGTTGCCGCCGACTCGAGAGACCGAGATGCCCACGTCGATCGCGGGACGGACGTTGGAGTTGAAGAGATCACCGTCAAGGTAGATCTGCCCATCGGTGATCGAGATGACGTTGGTGGGGATGAACGCCGCCACGTCACCGGCTTTGGTCTCGATGATCGGCAACCCCGTCATCGAGCCGCCACCCATCTCGTCGGAGAGCTTGGCGCACCGCTCCAACATGCGCGAGTGCAGGTAGAACACGTCACCGGGGTAGGCCTCACGACCTGGCGGGCGACGCAGCAGCAGCGACACGGCGCGGTAGGCCTCGGCCTGCTTGGACAAGTCGTCGAACACGATCAGCACGTGCTTGCCCTGATACATCCAGTGCTGACCGATCGCGGAGCCGGTGTAGGGGGCGAGATACTTGAAGCCTGCCGAGTCGGAGGCCGGTGCGGCAACGATCGTGGTGTAGTCCAGCGCCCCGTTCTCCTCAAGGGTGCTGCGCACCTCGGCGATGGTTGACGCCTTCTGACCAATGGCCACGTAGATGCAACGCACCTGCTTGTCCGGGTCTCCGGACTCCCAGTTCTGTCTCTGGTTCAAGATCGTGTCGACCGCGACGGTGGTTTTGCCGGTCTGACGGTCTCCGATGATGAGTTGGCGCTGGCCACGCCCGATCGGGATCATCGAGTCGACCGCCTTGATGCCGGTCTGTAGCGGCTCGAAGACGGACTGGCGGGCCATCACGCCGGGCGCCTGCAGCTCCAACTCCCGACGATCGTCGCTGTCCACGTCGCCCAACCCGTCGAGCGGCATACCGAGAGGATCCACGACGCGTCCAAGGTAGGCGTCGCCCACTGGCACGGAAAGCACCTCGCCGGTGCGTCGAACCTCCTGACCCTCGTCGATGCCGGAGAAGTCACCCAGGATGACGACGCCGATGTCGTGCACGTCCAAGTTCAAGGCCAGACCCAGCGTCTCGTCCTCGAACTTCAACAGCTCGTTGGTCATGCACGACGGCAAGCCCTCGACATGGGCAATGCCGTCACCGGAGTCGGATACGCGACCCACCTCTTCGCGGGTCGCTGCGCTCGGATCGTAGGACCGAACGAATGCGTCCAGGGCGTCGCGGATTTCCTCCGGGCGAATGGTCAGCTCCGTCATGTTGTTCTCCTCGTCATCATCTCGCGTGGTGCGAGACGGGGGGCTGGTGGTCGTGAATGCTCAGTAGAAAATCGGAGGTCGCTCACTATCGAGCGACCTGTCGACGGGCCGTGGACAGCCGGTTGCTGATAGTGCCTTCGATGACTTCATCGGCAACCTCAACCCGGACTCCGCCCAGGACACTCGCGTCGACGACGACCTGCAGGGTGATGTCGCGGCTGTACTGCTTGCTCAACGCCCTCACCATTCTGTCTTCCTGATCGGTGGTCAGGGCCTTAGCGCTGGTCACCACAGCCATGAGGTGGCTTTGACGTTGGGCGGCGATATCCAGGTAGGACTCAATGGCCCGACCCACGCTCATGGTTGGCGTAGCGACGGCATGTTGAGCCAGCCGCGCCGTCTCGGGCGCGACCTTGTCATCGATCAGCCGCCTGACCAGATCCCCTTTGGCGCTCGGAGATGCACGTCGGTCACTCAGAGCTGCCTGGAGAGGTGGTGTCGAGCCCACGATTCGACTGAACCGGAACAGCTCGTCCTCGACGCGGCCCAGTCGACCCTCCGCCTGAGCGTGAGCCAGTATGGCCTCTACCGCCAGCGATTCCAATGCGTGCGGAACATGAGCATCACGGGTCCACCGGGCCGCCGCGACGACCCGGGCGATGTTCTGAGCGGCGTCGCTGACCCGACCGACGAAGAGACGGTCGATCAGGCTGGCGCGGTCCTTGCCCTCGCGTGAGGGATCCGCCACTGCCCGACGCAGCACCGCGGATTCGCCGATCACACCGGAGATGGCCAGCAGGTCTTCACCGAGCCGCGTGGTCTCCGCGCCGCCGTCCACAGCCTCGTTCAGGGCGCGCCGAGCATCATTGAGTGAGGACCGCGAGGTTCCTTCCATCAGGCGTCTCCAGCGGAAGAGTTCGAGGTCCTCGATGCGACGGCGGCGTCGTCGGCCGTACTGGACTCCAAGTCGGCCAAGAAGCGGTCGATCACACCGCTTTGACGCGCCTCGTCATGCAGCGACTCGCCGACGATACGGCTAGCCAGGTCGGTAGAGATCTCGCCGACCTCGCTGCGCAAGCTCACCATGGCCTGCTGCCGCTCGGCTTCCACCTGCTTGTGCCCGGTAGAGGTGATACGCGCAGCCTCTTCCTTGGCCTGCTCGCGCATTTCCACCACGATCTGCCCGCCCTGCTCTTTGGCCTTCGCCCGAATCGCACTGGCTTCGTCGTGGGCACCCGCGAGGCGCTCTTCATACTCCTTTTTGGCCGCATCAGCATCCGCCTTGGCCTGCTTGGCCTCTTCGATCCGCCCCTCGATGGACGCCGCGCGCTCGTCGTAGTTCTTCTCGAACGCTGGCACCACATACTTGCGCACCATGAGGTAGAGGATGCCGAACGAGATCAAACCCATGATCATCTCGGCGGGGTGGGGGAGCAGCGGGAACCCCTCGGGGTAGCCGGGACCCTCGGCCATGCGTAACGAAACGCTCTTCACGTCGCGTCCTCTCTCTGAAGCGGCTTAGGGGCAGGTCAGCCGGCGAACACGAAGGCGAAGACCAGACCCAAGATGGCCAGAGCCTCCGTCAGCGCGAAGCCGGTGAAGGCGATGGTCTGCAGCATGCCGCGAGCCTCAGGCTGGCGGGCAACACCGTTGATGTATGCGGCGAAGATCAGGCCGACGCCGATACCGGGGCCGATGGCAGCCAGACCGTAGCCGAGGAAGGCAATGTCACCAGTCATGTCAGTGTTCCTTTCGAGGTGCTGCGGGAGAGTTCCCGCGGCGTGTGTCGTGGATGTTCAGTTGTGGTCGTGCTGTGGTGCCCGGCCTGGATCGGCCGCACACCGCGATGAATGGCCTCAGTGCTCCTCGGAGACCGCGTCGGAGATGTACAGCGCGGCGAGCATCGTGAAGATAAACGCCTGCAGAACTTGGATCAGCAGTTCGAAGAAGGTCATCACGATGGAGAAGAGCAGCGAGAGGACTCCTGAGGCGTTGAGGAACAAGTTGTCGCCGTGCAGCAAGAGAAACTCACCACCCAGGATGAACAGCAGGAGCATCAGGTGGCCGGCGAGCATGTTGCCGAACAACCGCAAGGCCAGCGTCAGTGGCCGGATGAGGAAGTACGTCAAGAACTCGAGCACGAACAGGAGTGGGATCAACCACACCGGAAGGCCGGGGGGGACCAGAGACTTCAGGTAGCCGAGCAGGCCGTGCTTGCGTTGCAGCGCGACGACGTTGTAGACCACGTAGACCACCAGGGTGATCACGATCGGGAAGCCGATACGAGACATCGTCGGGAACTGCACGAACGGGAAGATGCCCGCGATGTTGTTGACGACAAGGAAGGTGAAGATCGTGAACAACAGCGGGACAAAGGGTTTGAAGTCCTTGCTCCCAATCACGTCGCGGCCGATCGTGTTTCGCACGAAGCCATAGATACCCTCGGCGAGGAACTGCCTCTTACCGGGGACCACGGACAAGTTACGCGAAACCACGATGAAGAAACCGCCGATGAGCAGCACGGACAGCAATGCCACCAACGATGGTCGCGTGAACGTCCAATAGCTGTCACCGCCGATGAGCGGCCACCAGAAGTCCTCGACGCCGGGGGTCTCGAATTCCTCTCCCTCGGCCGTGACGAAGCTGCCCAGTCGTGCTGACACTGCGTTCAGGCTCACAAACTCTCCTTGACCGAGGCGGCGGGCGGCTCACAGGCCGCACCAACGCGCCACCTACTAGCCGATGGTGACGAGGCACCACCGTTGCGGTGAGCACGCGGGAGGGGACTGCGCTCGTAGGCTACCGGACATTGAAGGCGCGCTGCCAACCCGTGTCCTCATCTGTGCCCGCAGCTCACGCATCGCCGACTGTCGGTTGGTCGTAGACCAGCACCCGCGCGCGCCGCCACGCCCGCATCTGGGCAACCTGCCACACCAGCACGGTGACCAGCATCGCGATTCCTGCTGAACGCATATCGAGCTGGGCTACGCCGCGGGCGATGATCAACACTCCCAGCAGCAGCAGGATCTGGGCGAAGTACACGGACATTCCCACAGCCATGAAGAGCATCGGGTCGCGGCCTGTGACGAATCTCGACATGACCATGAGCCCGAGGACGAAGAAGCACAGCGCGATGAAGGTGCCGAGCAGTCCGGACAAACCGGCGGCCCATCCGTCGAGAGCACCCAGGACGAGGGCGCTGGCCGTGCCCGCAAGAGCTGCCGGTGGCAGGGATCGGCGCCACATGACGGTGAAGACGTTGTCGAGTTCGGGGCCCGACGTGGGCTGCTGAGGAGTCGTCATCGTCTCTCGTTCGATTGGCGATCTGTTCTGCGACACTCCGGCTCGTCCGGATCACGTCGAGTCACGATACCGAACGCCGAGGGCGCGGCCGCCAGGTCAGCAGCACCGCCAAGGCCATCACGACAACGATGCCCACCACAGAGACCCATACCGGGACGTAGGCAAACGACACCGCACCCACCGCGATCAGAGCAGACCACAAGTACAGCAGTGCCACGGCCCGCCGATGGCTATGCCCAATTCTCAGCATTCGATGATGAATGTGATGGGCGTCCGGCTTCCAGGGCAACTGACCGCGGCGCGTTCGTCGAACCACGGCCAGACACATGTCCAAGATCGGCAGCGCCATGATGGCCACTGGCAACAGCACAGGCAGCAGGAACGCCGTAATGGTCGAGGTCGTGGCAACGCTCGAGTTCGGGTCGACGCTGCCGGTCATAGAGATCGTGGCGGCCGACAGCAACAGGCCGAGCAGCAGAGCGCCGGCGTCGCCCATGAACAGCCGGGCCGGGTGCACGTTGTGCGGTAGAAAACCCAAACAACACCCCATCAGGGCTGCTGTGATGAAGGTCGCAGTCGAGAAGACGTTCGGCGGGTCGAACGCGCGGCTCACCAAGTATGTCCAGCCGAAGAAGGCACCGGCAGAGACGAGGACGACCCCAGCTGCGAGCCCGTCCAGTCCATCGACGAAGTTGACCGCGTTGGTGGAGATCACCACCACGATGATGGTCATGGTCACCAAGACCGGCTCGGGCAAGATTGTCACGCCGAAGACCGGCAGGCTGAGCAACTGCACTCCGAAAAAGGCCATCACCCCGCCGGCGACGACCTGTCCGGCAAGCTTGGTCAACCAGTCCAGTTCGCGCACGTCGTCCAGGGCGCCCAGGGCGGTGATGATGAAGGCTGCCAGGAGCACGCCATACAGCTCCGGAGTGTCGAAGAGCTGACCAAGAAACGGCAGGTTGCTGCCGACGACGACCGCCGCGGTGAAGCCGACGAGCATGCCGGCGCCGCCGAGTCGAGGTGTGGGAGTGGAGTGCACGTCACGTGCGCGCACCGGGGTCACCGCACCCACAGCCAGCGCCACCCGGCGCGCCGCAGTGGTCGCCGCAAAGGTGAAGATGGCTGCCGTCAGCAACACCAGCAAATATTCGCGCATGACCTCACGGGGACGCTGGTCCCGACCACACCTCCCCTGGGCCGGAGCGGCCCGTGGTTACGACGTCGCCGATGCCTGCGGCTCCGGATAGACCGGGTATGCCGTGAGCAGGTCGGCGATCTCCTCGCGCAACCCGGCCACTGATGGGTGCTCTGGCGAGCCGTCGGTGCTCGTCACCGCCCGGTGGATCACATCGGCGATCGTGCCCATCTGCTCCTGACTCATGCCCTGCGTGGTGACCGACGGCGTTCCGACCCGAATCCCGGAGGCCACGTTCGGTTTCTCTGGATCGAACGGAATCGCGTTCTTGTTCAGCACGATGCCCACTGCGTCGCAGCGCTTCTCCGCGTCGGCACCGGTCACACCGACCTCGCGCAGGTCATGCAACGACAGATGCGTATCGGTGCCGCCGGTGATCGGGCGGATGCCGCGCTCTCCCAGCGCACCGGCCAACGTCTGCGAGTTGGCGATCACGGCAGCTGTGTACTCCCGGTACGCGCGGGTAGCACATTCAGCGAAGTTCACCGCTTTGCCGGCCACAGCGTGCATCAGCGGGCCGCCTTGCATCATCGGGAACACAGCCCGGTCGATCTTGGCGGCGTGCTCCTGTTTGCAGACGATGGCCCCACCTCGTGGACCACGTAGCACCTTGTGCGTCGTAAAACTGACAACGTCGGCGTACGGGACCGGCGAGGGGATCACCTGCCCGGCTACCAAACCGATGAAATGCGCCGCATCAACCCAGAAGATGGCGCCGACCTCGTCGGCGATGGCCCGGAAGCGCTCAAAATCGATCCGCCGAGGGATGGCTGAGCCACCGGCGATGATGATCTTGGGCCGATGTTCCTTCGCCAGCGTCTCAACCTGGTCATAGTCGATGTCCTCAGTCTCGCGGGAGACCCCGTAGTGCACCGCGTTGAACCATTTGCCGCTGAACGACACCTTAAAGCCGTGGGTGAGGTGGCCTCCGTGGTCCAACGACATAGCCAAGATGGTGTCCCCTGGTGCTGCGAACGCGCCGTAGACCGCCTGGTTCGCACTCGCACCAGAATGGGGCTGCACATTGGCGTGATCGGCGCCGAACAACGCGGTGGCTCGTTCGATCGCCAGCTTCTCGACCTTGTCGACCTCAGCGCATCCGCCGTAGTAGCGCCGACCCGGATAGCCCTCGGCATACTTGTTGGACAGGGTGGACCCCAAGGCGGCCAGCACGGCCGGCGAGGTCTGGTTTTCACTGGCGATCAGCTGAATGCCGCTGCGCTGTCGATCCAGTTCACCGACCAGCAACTCGGCAATAGCTGGATCCGCGGCGAGCAACTCACCGAAATCTGGTCCGTAGTACGTCGCTGGTTCGACCTTCGTGCTCACGCGGCTCTCCTTCTGGGTGCTAACGGCGTGCCTGACCTCGTTGTCACGACGTGTCGGGGTCACCGACTGCCTCGCTCACTGTAGGGCCCGAACCTGCCTGCACACCATCCCCCGGCGGCACCTGCCGCAACGTGTCGAGGCGAACCGGAAGCCCGGTGGCTCGAACGCTGCCGACTTGATGGGTGCTCTCACCTGAGCGACCTGTTGTTCCTTTCCGGAACGCGGGGAGAACGGGAGGCGGCTCGTCATGGAGGCGGGTGTCCCCCAGGACCTCGCGGATCCGGTCAGCCAGCAGCGATCCGTGACGTAGGACAACCGGTTCGACACCGGTACAGTCAACAATCGTCGAGGCGCTCTGATCCTGGCGAGGCCCGGCGTCGAGGTAGACCTCCACCGCTCCGCGAAGCTGTTCTTTTGCCTCGTGCGCCGTGGTCGCCGCTGGCTGTCCGGTGAGATTGGCACTGGTGATGGCCATCGGGCCCACCTCGGCCAGCACCGCCAGGGCCACGTCGTCATCCGGCATCCGCAGAGCCACCGTGCCGTTGGTCTTGCCGAGGTCCCAGTCGAGTGAGCGTTGCGCCTTCATCACCAGGGTCAACGGCCCCGGCCAGAACGCCCGCATCAGGATCTGGGCGAACATCGGCACCTCGCTGGCCAAGCCGTCAACCGTCCGCTGCCCCGGCACGAGCACCGGCGGCGGCATATCGCGGCTGCGGTGCTTCGCCGCCAGGACCATCGCCACGGCGACCTTGTCAAACGCATCCGCGCCGATGCCGTAGACCGTGTCGGTAGGAAGCACGACGAGCTTGCCGGACCTGACGACCTCGACGGCCCGCTTCACAGCGAGAGCCCGCTCTGACTCTTGTGTGCAATCAACGATCACGGCCCTCATTCTGGCACTTGTTGCCTGGATCGAGGTTCAGCGGACCACCCGTCAGTTCAAGATGCGAACCGCCGCAAAGTCACTACAGTTGCGATGCACGTGACAGCGTGTTGTCTACGCTCGAAGGAGAAGTTATGAACCGGTCACTCATCTGGACCATCGTTGGAATCCTGCTCATTGTTGCGCTCGTGATCTTCATCTTGGGTGCCATCTGATCTGAGCTCGGACCGGATCGCGTACGCCGTTCTCGGGCGGCCGGCAAGGTCGCTCTCGTCCCACGCTGTGGACCAGCATCTGCTGGCGCTGAGTAGTTTCAGCAAGAGGGGGCCTTGTGCTTCTGCATGCTCGAGCGCGAGGAGGCCGCCGGGGCGCAGCAGGTGTGCCGCCCGGACCACCATCTGCCGAGGCAGCGCCAGACCATCGGCGCTGCCTCCGTAGAGGCTGATCGCCGGGTCGTAGTCGCGTACCTCGGGGTCGACAGGCACCGCGCCGTTCGGTATGTAGGGGGGGTTACAGGTGACGACGTCTACGTCACCGTCCAAATGTCCTAACGCTTCTCGAGCATCGGCACGAAGCATTTCAACGTGCAGCTCGGTCTGCTCCCGGTTCTGCATCGCCCAGGCGTGCGCGCTGGCATCGACCTCCACGCCGTGAACTTGAGCATGGGGTAACCGATGCTTCAACGCCAACGCGATCGCGCCGCTGCCAGTACATAGATCGACCACGACCGGCGCCGCCAGCTGCGTCTTGGACCGGAGCATGCCCGCCACTGTGTCGACCATGAGCTCGGTCTCGGGGCGAGGAACGAAGACTCCCGGTCCGACGCGTAACCTCAGGCCCGCGAAGTCGGCGTACCCGATCAGGTGCTGCAGCGGGACCCGTCGCGAGCGCTCCTCGATGAGCGTGGAGTACATATCGGCTTGCTCTGCGTCAAGATGGCACCCCAGCGCAGTTCGACGACTGACCTCGCTGCGCGACGTGCCCAAGACACTGGCCATCAGCAACTCAGCGTCCGGGCGCGGACTGGGCACGGCGTGCAACTGCAGGCGTTTGGCGGCGCGAGTCAGCCAGGTCGCCAGGGGCTGCGTGTTACTCGGCGTCGGCAAGGCTGGCTAGCCGTGCTAACTCGTCGGCCTCCATCGCCGAGGTGACCACCGGGTCCAGGTCGCCGTCGAGCACATGATCGAGGTTGTAGGCCTTGAAGCCCGTCCGGTGATCGGCGATGCGATTCTCCGGGTAGTTGTAGGTGCGAATCCGCTCGCTGCGGTCGACCGTGCGCACCTGGCTGCGGCGTTGCACTGCGGCCTGCTCTTCGGCCTGATCCACCGCGATCTGATGCAGCCTGGCTCGCAGCACCCGCATCGCGGACTCCTTGTTCTGCAGCTGCGATTTCTCGTTTTGACAGGACACCACGGTGCCGGTGGGTAGGTGCGTGATTCGGATGGCGGAGTCGGTGGTGTTGACGCTCTGGCCACCGGGGCCACTAGAGCGGAACACGTCGATCTTGAGATCGTTGGCGTCCAGCTCGACGTCTTCGGGGTCCTCGACCTCGGGCATCACCAAGACGCCCACCGCCGAGGTATGGATACGTCCCTGGCTCTCGGTCACCGGAACGCGTTGTACTCGGTGCACACCACCCTCGTACTTCAGCCGTGCCCACGGCGCCTCCCCTACCGCCGGTATCCCGACGGCGGACACACCCACACGTATGTCTTTATAGCCACCCAAGTCCGACTCCGTGGCGTCCAGGACGGCAGCACGCCACCCTCGTCGCTCGGCATAGCGCAGGTACATCCGGACAATGTCGCCGGCGAACAACGCGGACTCGGCGCCGCCTTCACCGGCCTTGACCTCGACGATGACGTCTTGGTCATCGTCGGGGTCGCGGGGCAGCAGCAAATGACGGAGCGCGTCCGCGCCAGCGGCGGCGCGCTCTTGGATGGCCGGAACTTCAGGCGCGAAACTGGCATCTTCCTGGGCAAGTTCCATGGCTGCCGCCACATCCTCCGTGGCATTTTGCCACTCCCGGTATGCCGCGATGGTCGGCGACAGCGCGGCATACCGTTTGGTCAGTCGTCGAAAAACGGCTGGGTCTGCATGCACCGACGGATCGGCAAGTCGCTCTTCGATGGAGCTGAACTCAGCAAGCAGTGGGGCGGCGGAGTCGTCCAAACCACCCGGAGTGCTGGGCATGCCTATTTGGCTGCTGCTTTCTTACCGTAGCGCTCCTGGAAGCGAGCCACCCGGCCACCCGTGTCAAGGATTTTCTGCTTGCCGGTGTAGAAGGGGTGACACTGCGAGCACACATCGGCGCTGAGCGTACCGCCCGGCGCGGTGCTGCGTGTGGTGAACGTGGCTCCGCAACTGCAGGTCACGTTGGTCTCGTTGTACGCGGGGTGAATGTTCTTTTTCACGTGGTGCTCCTTGGTTATCGGCGCTCCCGGGTCAGTCCGTCGATGGCGGACCGTGAACCGAGGAGCAGGAGTGAGTGTGCCATCTGGCCACCGTGGGTCCTAACGCACCCCGATCGGTCATCATTCCGACCGGGTCATGACTGCGACGGCTTACCCGGACGGTCAGTCCTCGTCGTCCAACTTGATCGAGGAGGTCTGTTGCACCTGGGTCAGGAACTCGTAGTTGTTGCGGGTGTTGCGCAGGCGATTCAGCAGCAACTCCAACGACTGCTGTGAGTCCAGGGCGGTGAGCACCCGCCGCAGCTTCCAGGCGATCTTGAGTTCTTCACCCGACATCAGGATCTCCTCACGGCGAGTCCCAGACGGGTTGACGTCAACAGCGGGGAAGATCCTGCGGTCGGCCAACTGCCGAGAAAGCCGCAGCTCCATGTTGCCGGTGCCCTTGAACTCCTCGAAGATCACCTCATCCATCTTCGAGCCGGTCTCCACCAATGCCGTGGCCAGGATCGTCAACGACCCGCCCTCTTCGATGTTGCGAGCAGCGCCGAAAAATCGCTTCGGCGGGTACAGCGCGCTGGAGTCGACACCACCGGACAGAATCCGTCCGCTGGCCGGTGCTGCCAGGTTGTAGGCGCGTCCCAGGCGGGTGATCGAGTCGAGGAGCACAACAACGTCACCGCCCATCTCGACAAGGCGCTTGGCACGCTCGATAGCCAACTCGGCCACCGTGGTGTGGTCATCGGCAGGGCGGTCGAAGGTCGAGGCAATGACTTCGCCATTGACCGTACGCTGCATGTCCGTGACTTCTTCAGGCCGCTCATCGACCAACACGATCATGAGGTGAACCTCGGGGTTGTTGGTGGTGATTGCGTTGGCGATGGCCTGCAGCACCAGCGTCTTGCCCGCCTTCGGGGGCGAGACGATGAGCCCACGCTGGCCCTTACCGATCGGGGCCACGAGATCGATAATTCTCGTCGTCAGGTTCTTGTTGTCAGTCTCTAGACGGAGACGCTCCTGTGGGTACAGGGGCGTCAGCTTGCCGAACTCTGGACGTTGTTTGGCCCGATCCGGAGTCATTCCGTTCACGGTGTCCAGGCGCACCAAGGCGTTGAACTTGCCGCGGTTGTTCTTCCCGCCGGCTTGCACCTGCTCCTGTTCCTGCCCGGGCGCCTTGATGGCACCGGCTACCGCGTCACCCTTGCGGAGCCCGTTGCGTCGCACCATGCCCATCGGGACATAGATGTCAGTGGCACCCGGCAAGTATCCGGTCGTCCGGATAAAGGCGTAACTGTCCAGCACATCGACGATGCCGGCGACCGGGACCAGCACGTCCTCCTCGGAGTAGCCACCCTCGGACTCATCCCGGTAGTTCTCGCGCCCACCGCCCTGTCCGGAACGTCCACGCTTGCGGTCTCGGCCTCGCTGACGGTTGCGACGACGACCGCCCCGCGTGTCCTCGTCGCCGGTGTTCCGGTTGTCGTTGCCACCGCGGTTGTCATGTGCACCGCTGTTCTCACCGCGCGTGTCGTTGCCTCGGTTGTTGTCACCTCGGTTGTCGTTGCCCCGGCGGTTGTCGTTGCCACCGCTGTTCTCACCGCGCTGGTCATTGCCGCGGCTGCTTTCGTCACGCCGGTTGTTCTGGTTGCGGTCGGTGTCCCCGCCGCCGCTGTCTGCGCCACGAGTGCTTTCCGTTCGGTTTTTCTCCGGGCGGTTGCTCTGACCGCCCTGGTCACCCCGGTCGCGTTGACTTCCTTCTGCTCCGTCCCCCTGAGCCTGTTCAGTATGTTCGCCGTTGCGCTCCGAGGCTGCACTGGCAGAACGGTCCCCCTCGGGTGCTAGCTGAGGCTGGTCGCTGCCGACCGCCTGCTCGGCTGCAGCCCGAGGCGCAGAGTGCTTACCGCTGTGACCGCCCTGAGCCGAACGAATCGCGGACACAAGGTCGGCCTTGCGCATCTTGGGACGCACGTCAATTCCCATACCGGAGGCCATGCCCTGCAAATCTGCCAAGCGCATCGAGCTCAAAGACCCGGTCTTCGCTCGCGGTGCAACGTCGATGGTTTCAGTCACGGATTTCCTTCGCTGTCATCTCACCCTAGGTAGCCCTGGGGGAAAGTCATCAGTGGATCGGCACCGAACGGCGCCGGTAGAACGTGCGGGTAAGGGCTACGCGGTAGTGCATTCACCAACGTACTTCGCCAGATGCTGCTGAACTGGGAGATGTTAGCGACGCAACCGCCGTCCGCCTCTCGGGCTAACTGTTCAATCGAGCAGTGCTCCGATGTAAGCCCCACGAGGCGTGAACGACTCTAGCATCCCGCGAGGCGGCGAGCGGCATTCACAACATCACCCAACACGGCTGAGGCTGTTTCTGCTCCCCCTGCTCCGGCGCCGGATAGTCGCAATGCCCCCGCCATCTCGGCCTCGATGAACACCGCGTTTCGACCTCCGCGAGTTTGAGCCAATGGGTCATCGGCCCCCAGGCTCACCGGTCTCACCGCCAGCTCGACACGGGGCGCGGCTGGATCACCCGAAGCCCACGCGGACGCTAGCAGTTTGATGACCTGACCGCTTCCGGCCGCCGCCGCAAAGTCAGCATCGGTCAGTCCGGAGATCCCCTCACGCTGAACGTGGGCCATGCCGACATCGACTCCCCACGCGAGTCGCGCCAAGATGACGATCTTCGCCGCAGCATCGAGTCCTTCCAAGTCTTCGGTGGGGTCCGCCTCCAGATACCCCAAGGCTCCGGCCTGTTCGACGGCTTCGGCGAAGCCCAGCCCGTGCCGGGAGACCATATCCAAGATGTAGTTGGTCGAGCCGTTGACGATGCCGCTGATGGAGGTGATCGTGTCGCCCGCCAAGGACTCCCGAACCACGCGCAACACCGGAACCGCCGCGATCACGGCGGCTTCATAGTCCAAGGTCGTGTCCCCGACGCTGGCTGCGGCGTGGAGCTCCGGGCCGTGCGCGGCGATCAGTTGCTTGTTGGCGCTCACCACGGGGGTCCCGCTGCCTAGCGCCCGTATCATCAAGGACCGTGCTGGCTCGATTCCGCCCATCAGCTCCACGACGATGTCCGCGCCCGAAACCACTTCCTCGGCGTCGGTCGTCAACAGACCAGGACGCAGGCTGCCGAGGTCCCGGCGTGCCTCACTGTTCCGAACGGCGATCCCCGAGATCTGCAGGGGCCTGCCTACTCGCGCGGCGTACAACTGAGGTTCGCTCGCGATTCGGCGAGCAACCGCGCTGCCCACCGTGCCGAACCCGAGAAGGCCGATCCGCAGGGCCTTTGCGTCGCCCGGCGCAGGGGCAGCCAACTGATTCGATGGAGTCACGTCACATCCGCTCTGGGGCATGAACGCCCAATAAACTCAGACCATTGGCCAGGACGATGCGAGTGGCATTGTTGAGCCACAGCCGAGTCCGATGCAAGTCCGAGATCGGTTCAGTGGCTTCCACGGGTCGAACCCGACAGTCGTCGTACCACTTGTGATACCGACCGGCCAGGTCCTCGAGATATCGCGCCACTCGGTGCGGTTCACGCAGGTCAGCCGCCTGGCTGATGACTCGAGGGAAGTCGCCCAGGATAGCCAGAAGGGCGGCCTCGGAGGGATGGGTCAACACACCGGGTTCAAATCCGTCGTGCATCGACACACCATCAGCACCCGCCAGGCGATCGACGTTGCAGGTGCGAGCGTGTGCGTACTGCACGTAGTAAACCGGGTTGTCGTTGCTCCGCTTGCGCATCTCCTCGCCGTCGAGGTGCAGCGGCGAGTCGGCCGGGTAGCGGGCCAGCCAGTATCGGATCGGGTCGCTTCCGATCCACTCGATGAGGTCATCGAGCAGCAGGGCATTCCCACGTCGGCGACCCATCCGTTCACCACGGATGTCGATGAGCTGTCCGATCAAGACCTCGATGTTCTCGTTCGGATCGTCCCCTGCGCACGCCGCGATGGCCTTGAGGCGATTGACATAGCCGTGGTGGTCAGCGCCAAGCATGTAGATCTTGCGCGCGAATCCGCGATCAGCCTTGCTGAGGTAGTAGGCGGCATCGGCGGCGAAGTACGTCGGCTCACCGTTGCTGCGGATGAGCACCCGGTCCTTGTCGTCACCGAAGTCGGTGGTGCGCAACCAGACCGCGTCCTCGGCGTCGAAAACATGGCCCTGCGCGCGCAGTCGATCGACAGCCGAGGCCACGGCACCGGAGTCATGGAGTGATTTCTCGGAGAACCACACGTCGAAGTGCACGCTGAACGTCTCAAGCGTCGACCGATTGTGTGCGGCTTGGAGCGCAGCGCCGCGTTCGCGAATGACGTCGTGAGCCTGGTTCACCGGCAGAGTCAGCACGTCCGGCTGCTCCTTGACAATGGTCGCCGCCAACCCTGCGACGTAGTCCCCGCCATAACCGTCGGCCGGGGTCTGCTCCCCTCGGGCTGAGGCCACGATGGAAGCAGCGAGACGATCCAGTTGGGCACCGGCGTCATTGGAATAGTGCTCGGCTGTGACCGAAGCGCCGCAGGCCAGCAGCAGTCGACGTAGGGCGTCCCCCAGTGCTGCCCAGCGGGTGTGGCCAACATGCAGTGGACCGGTCGGGTTTGCCGAGACGAACTCCAGGTTGATGGCCTGCCCGGACAACGCGTTGTTGCGACCGAACTCGCTACCACTCTTCACGATGGCTTGGGCCAGACTGCCGGAGCTGTAGGCCTCCAGGGTGATGTTGATGAATCCGGGGCCGGCCACATCGACCCGGGCGATGCCGGCGACCTGCACCAGCCGGGTGGCGAGCAGGTCGGCGACAGTACGCGCCGACAGGCCGGCCGCTTTGGCCAACTGCAGCGCGATGTTCGTTGACCAGTCTCCATGCTCACGGCTTCGCGGGCGTTCCACTCGCACGTCCGGCTCACCAGCAAGGGACAGTTCTCCGTCGGTGGCGGCTGCGTCGAGGGCAGCACGAATCGCCTCGGCAAGTTGCTCGGGTGTCACCTTCCGAAGTCTATCCGCGTCGGCGCGCCCGATGGCGCACAGGCGCCCAGAGCACCAGGCCTGCGGTCACCATTGCCGCCGCTGCCGTCACCACAGACTCGGGGTCACTGACCACACGGGCCACGGCGATCCAGCTCAGTCCCCAGGCCATGGCCGCCCCGACGGCGAACCGTCCACCCAACTGCTGGGCGAAGACAAAGCCCAACCCGGCAACCACGGCCAGCACGGCCACGGCGACGAGATCGCTGACGAACACGCCTGGCTCAACGCCGTCCGCGACCATGGCGGCGGTGACATTGGCACAGGTAGCCACGGCAACCCACCCCAGATACACACCGAACGTGCCATCGATGAGGATGCGGTCGCCAGTCCCACCTCCCCCGAGCATCGTCATCCTCTGCAGCAACAGGCCGAGGACCAGGGCCAGCGCCACAATGACTCCTACGCTCGCCCAGATCCACCCCTGTTGGGTCACCAAAAGCCAACTCGCGTTAAGCACCATCGATGCGGCTGCGAGCCAGCCGATCCGGCGCTGCACCTGCCTTGTTCTTTGGCTGGGCAGCCACTGCCACAGGGTGTATGCGGCTAGGCCGAGGTAGATGACCGACCATATCGAGAACGCCGGTCCGGCAGGCGCTAACCGGGTCGCGTCGGCGGCCAGGGCGCCGCCAGAGGACTCCTCCACCCGTGTCCCGAGCACTCCCACCCCGTACAACGTGCCGACCACGCAAAAGACCTCGGCCGCTGTGACCGTGACCTGCCGGGCTCGGTCGCTGCTTCTACCGCTGCTCACTCGGCAACCCTAGGCACACCCGAGGGCAAGGTGCGATGTCAGCACAGCGGTGGCCAACTGCTAACCTGACCTGCTGTTGCCCCCGTAGCTCAGGGGATAGAGCACCGCCCTCCGGAGGCGGGAGCGCAGGTTCGAATCCTGCCGGGGGCGCAACTGAGATGGCACGACCTCCGCTGGCTCACATGCCAGAATTCGCTTGACCTCAGACTCACGCGCCATAGCCTCTTAAGGCACGCCCCAGCAACCAGGAACCCGACTCCAGGATCTCTCTGTCATGGTCAGCGAACCGCCTTACGCCGTTGCTGTGAAAGACACCCCGGCAGCACCGCAGGATACGCAAGCGGCTGAACTCTCAGCGTTCATCGCCGACGTCGCACAGGAGGCCGGTTTCTCGGGGGTCGTTGGATTCGGCCGGGACAGTCAAAGCATCATCACCGCCTACGGGCTGGCCGACCGGGCACACCAGCGGCCGATGGCCGCCGACACCCAGTTGGCACTCGCCAGCGGGTCCAAAGTCTTCACCGCGTTGGCCGCGATGTCCCTGATCCAGGACGGAACGCTGACGCTCTCGACGCCTGCGAGGTCGCTCTTGGGCGAGGACTTGCCGCTGATCGGGGACGATGTGACCGTTGAGCACCTGCTCTCGCACCGGTCCGGCATCGGGGACTACCTCGACGAGGACCTCATCTCCGACCCCGGGGAATACGTGATGGCGTGTTCGGTGCACGAGTTGGCCACCACCGAGGGTTTTCTGCCGCTCCTTGCCGGGCATGAGAGGAAGTTCGCGGCCGACACCGGCTTCTCCTATTGCAACGGCGGTTATGTCGTGCTTGCCCTGTTAGCAGAGCGGGCAAGCGGTGAGACCTATCACGACCTGGTCCGCCAGCGGGTGATCGACCCGGCCGGGTTGACCGACACCGACTTTCTGCGCACGGATGACCTACCAGCGCGGGCGGCCCTCGGATATGTCAAGGTCGACGGTTCGTGGCGCACCAACGTCTTCCACCTGCCGATCCTCGGCAACGGTGACGGCGGGGTCTACTCCACCGTGTCTGACGTCCAGAAGTTCTGGGACGCTTTGTGGCAAGGGCGCATCGTCTCGATCCCGACGGTCACCGAGATGATGCAGTCACGTTCTAGCAATGATGGCGAGGGCTACGGCCTCGGTTTCTGGCTGCCCGGCCCGGGTGGGACAGCTCAACTCGTGGGACAAGATGCAGGCGTGTCCTTCCACAGCACCCACGACAAGAACACTCACGTCACCCGCACCGTGCTGGGGAACACCGCCGGGGGTGCCTGGCCGGTTGCGGCCCGCCTCAAGGACTTCACCGGGCTAGCCCAGTGAAGTCCCCTGGCCTCCAGCGACTCATCCTTCAGGCTGATGCTCTGGACCTCTTCGGCTGATTGACTGGTCCACATGAGTCATGCCATAGGGTCGCCGCGTCAGGTCGATACCGATATCCAGATCAGAGGTCTCAGCAAGCGGTTCGCCAAGTTCACTGCGGTCGACGACTTGACCTTCGACGTTCAACCTGGGCGCATTACCGGCTTCCTGGGACCCAATGGCGCCGGCAAGACGACAACCCTGCGGATGCTGCTGGGATTGGTGAAGCCGACCTCCGGCATCGGCCTGATCGGTGGGACGGCTTACGCTGACCTGCCGCAACCGCTCGACGTTGTGGGTGCGGCGCTGGAAGCCACCAACTTCCACCCCGGCCGCAGTGGACGCGACCACCTTCGCGTCCTGGCCGCCACCCATGGCATTCCAGACTCCCGCGTCGACGCGATGCTGGAGCTGGTCGGTATTCCGGCGGCCGCAAGGAAGCGTGCCGGCGGCTACTCGATGGGGATGCGGCAGCGACTCGGCCTCGCCGCTGCACTGCTAGGCAACCCGCAGGTGCTGATCTTGGACGAACCGGCCAACGGACTAGACCCGGAAGGCATCCGCTGGTTGCGAGGACTGCTGAGGGCATTAGCCGCAGAGGGCAAGACCATCCTGATCAGCTCGCATCTGCTCAGCGAGGTGGAGCAGACCGTCGACGACGTCGTGATCATCGCCAACGGCCATTTGGTCCGGCAGGGAACGATCGATGAGCTACACGGCGAAACGTCAACATTGGTGCGGGTTGCCGAACCGCAGGCTCTGAAGGCAGCCATGGACTCTGCCGGGATCGCAGCCGCCCTGACCAACGACCACGGCGACGGCGCGGTGGAAGTCGGAACCGGCGACCTCACCCTGGTAGGTGAGACGGCACACACCAGTGGGATCGCGGTGCACGAACTGCGCACCCTGCGCACCGACCTCGAGCGACTCTATTTCGAGCTGACCGAGAGCCCCGAGAACGCCGACCGGAACCGGGAGCAGGCATGATGAGGAACATTCGTTCGGAGCTGCTGAAGTACACCAGTACGCGGACCTCCTGGGGTCTGACCGCAGGCATGTTCATCACCGGAATCGGTTTCGCCGCGTTGTTCGGGGCCCTGTTCGTCTATGGAAACATCCTGGACGGCGTCGAACTCGCTGACGTGGCCTCACCGTTGCTGCTTGCTCGGATCGTTTACACCGCGGCTATCCAGTTCGGTTATCTGCTCGCCCTGGTGATCGGGGTGCTGTGCATCGGGCAGGAGTATCGCCACCACACTGTGACCGGTACCTTCCTGGCCACGCCCAAGCGCGGCAAAGTCATCGGCGCCAAGGTGGTGGCCTTGTGCATCATCGCCGCCGTCAGCGGTGCCGTGCACGTCGTAGGTGCACTGATCGGCGGCGGCCTGATTCTGGCGTCAGCCGGGCTGCCCGTGTATCCCGAGCCCGCGCAGCTCACCAAGACACTGCTGTTGATGTTGCTGGTGCTGGCGCTATGGACCCTGATCGGGCTGGGCGTGGGCGTACTGATCCCCAACCAGGTTGCCGCCCTCTGTCTCGCGATTGCTGTGGCGTGGATCGTGGAGCCGCTGGCCGGATTCGGGTTGACCTTCGTCTCGTGGGGAGAGGACTTGTCGCGCTTCTTCCCATCGCAGGTCACCGCGGCCACCCTCGATGTCTTCACCGGAACCGACGAATCTCTACGCTCAGCGCTCGGCGGACCTTCTGACCCGTTCAGCTGGGCCGTCGCTGCGTTCCTCTTGTTGACCTACGCCGCAGTCATGGCCGGGATCGGTCTCGTGCTGACTCGGTCCCGCGACATCGCCTGACGGGCTGCGCGCAGGGAATCGCCTACTCACGACACTGGCAAAGCACGCAAAGGCGGTTAGGCTGGACAGCACATCACTGGCTCAATCATGTTCAGGAGAGGCGTTAACGCCGTGTCCGCTGCATCGCACAAGACTTCCCCGTCAACAACTGAGAGCGGGGACGCCCGGGCAGGCGTAAACCACTCCTCGGCGCCTGACTTCGGCGCCAACGACTGGCTGGTCGAAGAGCAGTACGAGCAATACCTCGACGACAAGAACTCGGTCAGTAGTGAGTGGCGAGAACTCTTCGATACATACAGCCCGGACAGCCCCAATGGCGAGGCTGGCTCGACAGGCCGCTCAAACGGTGCTGCTGAGTCCGCCTCGGAGGGGGACAGTAGATCTGACCGGACCGATAGCAGCGGTTCATCAAGATCCAGTGACGGGGACCGGCGTGAATCGGAGGCAACAACAACTGAGGCGCACACCTCGTCGGACAAGGATCAAAAGGCCACGCACAAGTCGTCGCCTCACGGCTCGAGCTCAGAGAGCACCACAGGCGAGGCGCCGGCAAAGTCCGGTTCGGCACCGGAGCCCTCCGCGGCCCAGCAGAAGAAAAACCCTCCCAAGGCCAGTTCCCCGACCCCTCGCGACGCACAAGCACGCAAGAACGTAGGCCCCCAAGGGGAGGCGAAGGTCACCCCGTTGCGCGGAGCGACGGCGCGCGTCGTCTCCAACATGGAGGCCAGCCTGGCAGTGCCCACTGCCACCAGCGTCCGATCGCTGCCGGCGAAGTTGCTGATAGACAACCGAACGGTTATCAACAATCACCTAGCTCGCAGTCGAGGCGGAAAAGTCTCTTTCACCCACCTCATCGGCTACGCCATGGTCAAGGCGCTGGAAGCGATGCCGAGCATGAACAACGGCTTCGCCGAGCAAGACGGCAAACCCGTTCTTGTCCAGCCCTCGCACATCAATATCGGCCTCGCGATCGACGTCCCCAAGCCCGATGGCACACGCCAGCTGTTGGTGCCCGGCATCAAGAGCTGCGAAGGAATGGACTTCCACGACTTCTGGGGAGCCTACGAAGAGGTCGTGCGCAAGGCACGCGATGGCAAGCTCGGTGTCGAAGACTTTCAGGGCATCTCCGTCTCATTGACTAACCCTGGCGGCATCGGCACGGTGCACTCGGTGCCGAGGCTGATGCAGGGCCAAGGCGCGATCATCGGAGTGGGAGCATTGGCCTACCCCGCCGAGTGGCAAGGCGCGAGCCCGGAGCGGATCGCAGAGAACGCCGTCAGCAAGGTACTCACGCTGACCTCGACCTACGACCACCGCATCATCCAAGGAGCCCAATCGGGTGAGTTCCTGAAGATCATGCATTCCTACTTGGTCGGTGAGCACGGCTTCTACGACGACATCTTCTCCTCCCTGCGAATCCCATACCATGCCATTGCGTGGATGGCCGACGTGTCAGCCTCCCACGAGGACGACGTGTCAAAGGCCTCGAGGGTGCAGGAACTGATCCATGCCTACCGAGTGCGTGGCCACCTGATGGCCGACACCGACCCGCTGGAGTACCGCCAACGCGAGCACCACGACCTCGATATCACCAACCACGGCCTGACCTTGTGGGACCTCGAACGCGACTTTGCCACCGGGGGCTTCGGCGGCAAGCCGCGTCTCACCCTGCGACGCATCTTGGGCATCCTTCGCGATTCCTACTGCCGCACGGTCGGCATCGAGTACATGCACATCCAGGATCCTGAGCAACGCCAATGGATCCAGAAACACATCGAGATCCCCTATGAGAAAACATCCGCAGACGAACAACTGCGGATTCTGCGCAGGTTGAACGCCGCGGAGGCCTTCGAGACGTTCCTGCAGACGAAGTTCGTCGGGCAAAAGCGGTTCAGCCTCGAGGGCGGCGAGTCGGTGATCGCACTGATGGACCGCATCCTGAACGAAGCCGCCGACGACGGACTGGACGAGGTCTGCATCGGTATGCCGCACCGCGGTCGGCTCAACGTGCTCGCCAACCTTGCCGGAAAAAGCTACGGACAGATCTTCCGCGAGTTCGAGGGTAAGCAGGACCCCGGTTCCGTGCAGGGCTCAGGGGATGTCAAGTACCACTTGGGAACCGAGGGGGAGTACACGACTGAGGGCGGGAGGAAGACCGGCGTCTACCTCGCCGCGAACCCCTCGCATCTCGAAGCGGTCAACCCCGTCCTGGAGGGAATCGTCCGAGCCAAGCAGGACCGGCTCAACCTGCCCGGTGACACGTTTAGCGTGCTCCCGGTCTTGATGCACGGAGACGCCGCCTTTGCTGGCCAAGGAGTGGTCGCCGAGACGCTGCACCTCTCGCAACTGCGCGGATACCGCACCGGCGGCACCATTCATATCATCATCAACAACCAGGTGGGGTTCACCACCAGCCCGTTTGCCTCGCGCTCTTCGGTGTACTGCACCGATGTGGCCCGGATGGTGCAGGCGCCAATTTTCCACGTCAATGGCGATGACCCCGAGGCGTGCGTGCGGGTGGCCGAACTGGCATACGAGTTCCGCAAGGACTTCACCAAGGACGTTGTCATCGACATGGTCTGCTACCGCAGACGCGGGCACAACGAGGGCGACGACCCGTCAATGACCCAGCCGTTGATGTATGAGCTCATTGAAGCCAAACGATCGGTGCGCAAGCTGTACACCGAAGCGCTCATCGGCCGCGGCGACATATCGGTGCAGGACGCCGAAGAAGCGCTAAGGGACTACCAGCGACAGCTGGAGCAGGTCTTCACCGAGACCAAGGCCGCCTTGAAAGACACCAGCACCGAGACCGGTTTCAACCGTCCACACGCTCAGGAGCACGATTCTGCGCAACGGGGGTCCAGCTTCAGCAGCGCGATCAGCACAGAGCGACTGGAGGCCATCGGCGACGCCTTCGTCTCTCCCCCTGACGGCTTCACCGTCCACCCCAAACTGGCTCAGTTGATGGAACGGCGGCGGGAGATGACCCGATCCGGTGGTGTCGACTGGGCGATGGCCGAGCTGTTGGCGATCGGTGCCTTACTGATGGAGGGCATCCCGGTGCGCATGTCTGGTCAGGATTCGCGCCGCGGAACGTTCGTCCAACGGCACGCGGTCCTCACTGACAAGAAGGACGGGTCGGAGTGGGGTCCGTTGCAGACCTTGAGTGATGACCAGGCCAAGTTCTGGATCTACGACTCCCTCCTGAGCGAGTTCGCCGCGATGGGCTTCGAGTACGGCTACTCGGTGGAGCGCCCAGACGCGTTGGTGATGTGGGAAGCCCAGTTCGGGGACTTCGTCAACGGAGCACAAACGATCATCGACGAGTTCATCTCCTCCTCTGAGCAGAAGTGGAATCAGAACTCCTCAGTCGTTCTCCTGCTTCCCCACGGGTACGAGGGCCAGGGCCCTGATCACTCCTCGGCTCGCATCGAGCGCTTCTTGGGGCTGTGCGCCGAGGACAACATGCGGGTGGCCTACCCCTCCACTCCGGCCTCCTACTTCCACTTGTTGCGCCGCCAAGCGCATGCCCGTCCGCGCAAACCGCTGATCGTGTTCACCCCCAAGGGCATGCTTCGGCAGAAGGCGGCCGGCAGCGACCCTGAGGACTTCACCTCTGGTGTCTTCGAGCCGGTTCTCGCTGAGCGCAACCCGGACCAGATCGACACGGCCAACGTCGACTTGGTGTTGTTGGCTTCCTCGAAGCTGGTGCACGACCTCGGCGAGGCCCGGAGCAAGCGAGAGGATGACCGAGCGGTGATCTTGGCCGTGGAGCAGTTCTACCCGGTCCCGGGCAGAGAGCTGGCAAAGGCGCTGTCGGCCTACCAGGACGCCGAGATCCGCTGGGTTCAGAATGAGCCTGCCAACCAGGGAGCATGGCCATTCATGGCGTTGAACCTGCCCGACGACCTCGCTCGTCATGCCGAGCGGCGTCAGGTGTCCCTCGTGTCGCGTGCTCCCGCAGCTTCGCCAGCGACTGGGTCGTCCAAGGTGCACGCGATCGAGCAGGAGAACCTGTTCAAGGCGGCCTTCGATCGGTGAATGAGTTGAACAGCAGCGCCTCAGAGCACCGTGATGTACCCCCGTTGCCCACAGATTGGACCGCCGCTGCCCCCGAACCGGGCGATGTCGAAGATCTTGTGCAGCTGTTGCGCCGACACGAGCGCGAAGCGCGAGGGTTTCCCGGGGCCGACAGCGAGAACGTGGCTGCCGAAGTCACCGGGCGCGGCGCTCATACCCGCACCCATCTGATCCTGCGCGATGAAGCGGGCAGGGCACGCGGGTGGGTGAACTGTCACGACCGCGCCTCACGGCGAGTGTTGGTGGGGGTGACCATCGACCCCGACCTGACCAGGGACGTGGCCGACACGGTCGCCCACCATTGCCTGGCCCTGGCTGAAGGCTTCGCAGTGCAGATCATGAGTGAGCGCGGCGTCGGCGCCTCGCACATGGACTCCGGCGCCTTCGAAACCGACGAGCGACAACAGCGTTGGCTGCGCGAGGCCGGATTCACGCTGGTTCGGCACTGGTGGCAGATGTCGCGCCCGGTGACCCCACAGGAGCGCACGAGCCTGCCCGAGCCGCGGCAGGGAGTCACCATTACCCGAGTGCGTCGTGACGACGCTGGGATGCCGCAGGAGCAGGACCTGCGCGATGTTCACCAGGTGCTGGAGGATTCTTTCGCCGACCACTTCAACTCCTACCGCGAGCCCTTCGAGGACTTCGTCGACCGACTCCGCGAAGACCCCGGGCACCGATGGGATCATTGGTGGCTCGCCCGCGTTGACGGCGTCCCAGCGGGGGCACTGGTCGCCAGCACAACCACCGGCCATCAGGACAGCGATGGGCAACCTCGCCCGGACGGCTCATACGTGGAGTACATCGGAGTCTCCGCGGCAGCTCGCGGCCGAGGCGTGGCAAAAGGCCTGATGTATGCGCTGATCGCCGATACCGCTGCTCGGGGTCGCGATCGCGTCGGCTTAGAGGTAGACGCCGACTCCCCGACCAACGCAGACCAGTTGTACACCTCGTTGGGGTGGGCGACGAAGTATGTCACGCAGTCCTGGCACAAGACCCTCGGGGCGGACCAGGAGCCGAAGACAGAAGGGCCAGACTCGTGACTCGGGAGCAGAGTCGATCATCGGTGCAGTTCACCCCCAGCGCAGAGTTCGGGATCAGTGAGGGGCCCCGTGACATCGGTATGTGTTTTGTCGGAGATGGCTTCGTCGCGGGCTACGGTGACCCCAAGGCACTGGGCTGGGTATCGCGAGTTGTGGGCCGCACACACGCCCAAGACGCCGATCTGAGTCCTTACAACCTCGGGGTCCGCGGCGACTCCAGCGCGGAGGTCATGCAGCGGTGGCGCGATGAGTGCGCCCCGCGTTGGGCCGGTCGCGCCGAACGTCGACTGATCGTCGGAGTCGGCGCTCGCGATGTTCCCGCCGGTATCAGCACGGCCCGGTCGAGGTTGAACTTGGCCAATGTCTTGGACGAAGCCGCTACCTCCGGTATCGCCACCTTCGTTGTCGGCCCACCGCCGAGCCTGCAGGCTGAGCTCAACGCACGCCTGGAGACGTTGTCCGCCGCCCAAGCCGACGTGTGCAAGCGCCGCGGAGTCCCCTTCGTGGACTGCTACCATCCACTGCTTGAGCACGACCAGTGGCTCTCGGACCTCTCGGCCGGCGACGGGACCCACCCGGGGCAAGCTGGCTACGGGCTTATCGCATGGCTGGTCCTACATCACGGCTGGCAGCGTTGGTTGCGGCTGCAGAGCTAGTCTTCATGAGCGAGTGAGAACACCCAGTCCCAGGCTTGCTGGTATGCCTGTTCGCTCGCCTGAGCAGGTATCGAGTGTTCGCCGCCCTCCGCTCGCGGGTAGCTCCCGAGGTATCGCACATCGGCACAGGTCCGGTGCAGTCCGGTCAATGCCTCGGCCATACGAGATTCCGAGAGGTGCCCGTTAGCCTCGATGGCAAAGCAGTACTGACCGAGCGCCTCGCCGGTGGGACGGCTCTCCAGCCGGGTGAGATCGATGCCTCTACTGACGAACTGTTGCAGCAGTTCCAACAGTGCGCCGGGGTGGTTGTGCCGCAAGAAGCCCACCAGAGTGGTGGTATCCGCCCCGGTCGGTGGCGGCGGCGGTACCGGGCGGCTGAGTCGGACGAAGCGGGTGATCGCACCTGGCCGATCGGCGATATCGTCGTGCAGCACCTCCAAATCATGGCGTTGCGCGGCCAGCGGAGCAGCGATCGCAGCGTCATACTCACCCGAGGCGACCAGCTCAGCGGCGCGTGCCGTCGACGACTCCGGCACGATGACCGCGGCCGGCGCGTTCGCCAGCACCCACTCACGGGTCTGCGCCTCGGCGTGCGGATGCGTGGCGACCCGGCGAACTGTATCGATCTGCGCCCCCGGCCGTGCCATCAGGGCAAAGCGAACTGCGACGTGTGCCTCGCCTGTGATGACCAGAGGTTCGCCGCGGATCAGAGCATCGAGGGTGACCGATACCGACCCTTCGACCGAGTTCTCGAACGGAACCACGGCGGCTTCGACCTGGCCGTGGACAACACCATGCATCGCTTGCTGAACACTCGGGAATGCCTGAGTGGTCGACTCGGGTCCCACAAGGGCATTCACGGCTTGCTCGGTGAAAGTTCCACTCGGTCCCAGGTAGGCGACGATGGGTTGCTGCGAGCTGGTTGCGCGCAGATGATCCTGATCAGCGTTCACCCGCCGAACCCTACTGGCCCAAACGGCTCAGTAGGCCCCGGCCTTGTCTGGGTTGACCACAACCTGCACTGTGCGCCACAAGATCATGACATCCAGTAGCGGGTTCCAGTTCTCGACATAGTAGAGGTCCAGCCGCACGGCCTCTTCCCAGGACAGGTCGCTGCGGCCACTGATCTGCCACAGGCCGGTCATACCGGGCTTGACGAGCAGGCGGCGGTGGGTGTCGGTCTCGTAGTTCTCGACCTCGCGTGGGAGGGGCGGACGCGGCCCGACCAGTGACATCTCGCCCCGGACCACGTTCATCAGCTGTGGTAGCTCGTCGAGGCTGTACTTGCGGATGAATGCGCCGATGCGGGTCACCCGAGGATCGTCTTTCATCTTGAACAACGGGCCCGCACCGTCGTTGTCATCCATCAACTCGCCGAGTCGGACTTCCGCATCCACAGCCATACTGCGGAACTTGACGAGCTTGAACGGAAGTCCATCACGACCGATTCGTTCCTGTCGGAACAGCACAGGTCCACGATCGTCGAGGTAGATGAGTGCGGCCACCAGACCAAGCAGCGGAGCCAGGAGCACCATGCCGACGACAGCCCCAACCCGATCCAAACTGCGTTTGAACACCAGTTGAGGGCCAGCGAACGTGGGCGATTCCACGTGCAGGAGCGGGAGGCCTTGCACCGGGCGGGTCTTCACCCGGGGCCCGGCCACATCCATTATTCCCGGCGCCACGACCAAGTCGATGTCGGTGCCCTCTAACGCCCAGCCCAGTCGCCGTAGACCTTCGCTGCCCAACCCGGAGGAGGATGAGACCGCAACGACATCGACATCCAGATCTAGCGCTTGGACCACGGCATCGGAACTGGCCCCTACGACAGGAACACCGCCAATTCGCGTCCCAGGTGCGTCATCGATGCAGGCGCCCAACACGTTGTACCCCGCGCTGGGGGTGCGGTGTAGCGCCTGAATCAGGGGCAACATGTCGGCACGGTCACCGACCAGCAGCACCCGGTCCAGAAGATGACCAAGGCTGCGCTGGCGCACCAGCCAACGACGCGCGAGCCATCGCCCCGCGAGGAGGGCAAGGGTGCCGAGCGGGAAGGCAATCATGACGTAGCCGCGGGCGAAATCGAGGCGAAACACGAAAGATACGATCGCCAGAACGGAGAAGAGCCACATTGAAGCCGTGAAGACAGCTCGGTATTCCTGGATACCGTGACCACTCAACCGCCCGTCGTAGGCATCTTGAAGATGCAGCATCAGAAGCCAACCGACCACGAGCGACAAAGAGACCGCCCAGTAGGCCACGAGTCCCGAACCGTTGGCAACCGTGGCCGTAGGCGCCTCAGGGCCGAAACGGCCCACTTGGGCCACGGCGACTGCAAAGCCAATCAGCACAAGGTCAAGAAACAGCAAAGTTCGTAAGTAGCTCCGAAGGTAGCCCCGCGCACGATGTGGGCGACTGAGTCTTGAGGCTGCCGAGACAGGGCCCCGGAACTGCGGCGGCAACACGAATTGCATTGTGCCATTTGGCTCTTCAGATGTACTATCCGGCGAAATCTCGGCGGCTTGAGCCGCAGAGGACCCTAGAGTCGTGGTCATTAGCTTCCCTTGCCGACGTGTCCTGGTGTGTGGTGCGGACAAGCATCCCCAGTGATGTTCTTGACCGAAACTTTACTGACTCTAGACTTAAGGCCCTGCGCTGTCCAGTGCGAAGCGGATCACAGACCCCTTTGAGCCCCTTTTCAGGCGAGGCGTGCCCCCATTCGTGCCCCTTTAGCGAAGGTCAAGAATTGCTAAATGTGAGCAACGTCACCGCGAGCCAGTGGCACGATGACCGGCACCGCGGCACAGTCCCGGACCGAAAGGCATCACGATGACCCGCCCTGCCACCCCGTGGCGCGCGCACCGCAGCCTTGGCCGCGCGCTCGCGATGACCCTCGCGGCGTGCGGCTCCGAGGAGGAGCCGGCTGCAGACGAGACCGGTCAAGAAGAGTCAACGCAGGGCGGCGGGGGCGAAGCCGCCGCGTGCCTGCCGATATCTCCGAGATCGGCACTTTGCGTGTCGGCACCGACGCTTCGTATGCGCCCAACGAATTCTTTGATGTCGACGGAGAAACAATCATTGGCATGGACATCGACCTATTCGACGCTGTCGCAAGCGAACTCGGGTTACATGCCGAAAATCACAGCGCAGAATTCGCTTCGATTATTCTGAACGTGTACAGCGACAAGTACAACGTGGGCGTCTCGAGCTTTACGGTCAGCGAAGAGCGCATGCTGGAAGTCAATATGGTCACCTATTTCAATGCTGGCACTCAGTGGGCTGTCGCCGAGGGCAACCCGCTGACCTGCAGCAGTACGAAGGCCGGGATCAGGCCACCAGCGCCCTGGTGTCCGGTAAGGCTGACGCCATGTTGGCTGACTTCCCCGTGGCCTCCTACGCCGTTCAGCAGGTCGGCGGGGACATCGAGACCGCAGGCAAGCTGTACGACGCCGCGCCATACGGCTAGCGACCGGGACGGATCGACGCCTTCCGGGTTCGGCATCCTGGGCGGTGGGTAGCCGTCGCCGTGATCGGCGTGTTGGTGACGATGTTCGGCACATCCGGATCACCCTCCGGCGGCCAGCAACAACGCGTCGCTATAGCCAGGGCCCGGCTATAGCGCCTAAACTCATGCTCTTCGCCGAACCGACCGCAGCGCTGGACCCCGAGCTGGTCGATGACGTGTTGGCGATGATGCGTATCCTCGCCGAGTCGGGCATGACGATGATCGTCGTGACCACGAGAAAAGCTTCGCCCGACGAAGTCGCTGACGAGGTGGTCTTCATGGACGGCGGCGTAGTTGAGCACATTCCCGATCATGTCCGTCAGCCGAGGGGAACCGATCTTCTGATACTGCGCGAACGCGTACCCCATGTCGGACTCGCTCGAGTGCGAGGTTCGTCGATGGAGCCCGCCCTGCGCGATGGTCAGCTCCTGCTCATCTGCTATGCGGGCTCCTCCATCTGCCGGCTGAGGCTGGGATGCTTAGTCGTGGTCGAACTGCCACCGGACCACGGCGGACACGCCCGGCCACGGGCAGTCAAGAGGTTGACCCGGATAGAAGCCGACGGGGGTTTGTGGGTCGAGTCCGACAACACCTCCGATGTCCGCCGGGTGGACTCGTGGACCGTGGGGCCGTTACTCCCGTCGGCACTGCTCGCCGTTGTCGTCTTCACCTTTCCAGGCTGGTTGAGGTCTGCTCGACGTCCGTCGCCGGGCTGATCGCCGCTACCGCATCGGGCAACCACCGATCGATCTGTCGCCTCATCCGCTGGTAGGTCTCCTCGGTCCCGCCATACGGATCATCGATGTCGAGCTCATCGGCCGGTAGTGCGGTGACGATCGTGGGGCGACGAGTCACAACCACCCGTGCCGCCTCACGCAACCACACGGACAGACCATCGGCGACGTGATCCCCTGCTATGCCTCGCCCCGATGAGTCGTAGCGCACTTTCGGCGGCGCGGGCAGATGGCCGCGGGCCAGAGCCAGTTCCGGGAGCAGTACCGCGCGACGCAACAGCGCCGGGGCAAGTTGAACCACGCCGCTGCGGTGAGCCCGCGTCGCGCAGATCACGAGGTCGGCACCCTTGAGATCCTGTGCGCTCACGCGTCGAGCGCGGAAGGCGGCGCCGTCGATGCCCTCAGCCTGCAGCAATCCAGCTGAGGCCTCAGTCATTGGCTCACCCACCAGAGCCCGGACCCCGGCACTGGTGACGTGAAACCGGCCGGGTCCCCAGACCCGATCCAACCGGTCCCGCAGCAGGTGCTCCAGATACGGCGAACGGCACACGTTGCCGGTACAGACGGCCAGGATGCGCGCGCCGGTGGTTTCTGCGCCGCTGATCGCATTCACGACCACAGGATGGCCGCCACATCATCCTGGGCGTGCGGACTTCTCCACCGCGGGCCCATACCGCTCACCGCAATGTTGCGAGAGCCGTCGAGATGCCCGACCGCGCCACCCGGTCGGGTCAGCTTAATCTCCAGTCGATCCTCCCCCAGCGACTCGGCCAGGCCGCTGCCCCACTCGACCACCGTCACCGCCGAGTCGACCTCGGTGTCCAGATCGAGGTCATCCCACTCCGCCTGTTCACCGAGCCGATAGGCATCCGCGTGGACCAGCGCGGGACCACCGACCAGCGAGGGATGAACCCTGGCGATCACGAAAGTCGGTGAGGTGATGGGGCCGCGCACCCCGAGTCCCTGACCCAGTCCTTGGGTGAGGGTCGTTTTCCCGGCCCCGAGCTCGCCGGTCAGCAACACCACGTCGCCCGGCCCGAGCAAGGCAGCCAGCCGCACTCCGAGCGCGTGAGTCTGACCGGCGGTGGCCAAGAAGGATCGCAACTCGGTCATTGCGTCCTCCGCAGCGTCAATGCTCGCCGTCCCCGGTCACGGCGAAGGTCGGTGCTGTGCAGCCTTACCGGGCTTCGCGCCACACGTCCGCCCGAAAGCTCGCCGGGGCCGGCCTCGATGCGTGAAAACAGCTCGAGCAGATGATCGACGATCAGCTCGGGGTGCTCCAAGACCATGATGTGCCCAGCTCTGCGCACCACCACGTACACCGCGCCGGACAACGCCTTGGCCAGCGCGTCACTGTGCCGCCTCGGGGTCAACACATCACGGTCCCCGACCATGATCAGTGCCGGCAGGTGCGCCAGCTGGGACAGCGAGGCCGCCTTGTCATGACTGGTCAAGGTCGGAGCGAACGCCGACGTGACCTCAAAATCGGTCTCCACCATCATCTGCGTCGTCAACGTCGCCACCGAGGCAGGCACCCTGGACCCGAACGACGAGGCAGCTACTGCCGGACTGCTGAGCCACGGTAAAGCGGTCAACAGGGCGCGCACACGATGCTGGTATGGCGCGAGCGCGGCTGTCATGCATGGTCCGGCTCGATTGAGAAGATCACCGACCAGCCGACCAAGTCCCCAGTCGAGTCGCTGCATCTGCCCGCTGCTGTCGATGAAGGCCAGCCCCACAACGCGGCGTTCCACCACGTCCGGGTGCCGCTCGGCCATGGCCATCATCGCCATGCCACCCATCGAGTGTCCGACCAGCACCACCGGGCCGAGCGGCACGGCTTGCGAGATCACACAGGCAAGATCAGAGCCGAGCTGATTGATGGTGTAGTCCGCGACCGCACCCTTGTCCGAACGGCCGTGTCCGCGATGGTCCCACAACACCACCCGATAGCCGCGGGCGACCAGGGCCCGGCGCAGACAGATCCAACATCGTCGGTCCAAGGTGTAGCCGTGGCTGAGCACGACGGTGGGAGCGACTCGCGGGTTTGTCGGTTGCTCGATCTCTACGTGCAACCCGACACCATCTTGCGCCACTACCCGGGTGACGATCGTGCCACGACCGGTCTCGAGCGACACACTCATGGGTGGGTCTTACCGACATACACTCGGGGCAGCCTCGGTCCGAAGCGGGTGACGATCTCGTAGTTGATCGTTCCCACCGCGTCGGCCCACTGCGACGCCGTGGGTTCGCCGCGATCGCCGGGGCCGAAGAGCACCACTTCATCACCGGCGTGTACCTGTAGGTCCCCGGCGTCGACGACGATCTGATCCATGCATACCCGACCGGCAATCGGCCGGCGTTGCCCGGCGACCAGCACATCGACGGCGTTGGAGCCGTGGCGAGGCAACCCATCGGCGTACCCGACCGGAAGGTCGAAGAGCGTCGTTGCTCGGTCGGTGTGAAAGGTGTGCCCATAGGAGACGCCCTGCCCGGGCGGGACCCGCTTGACCGTCGCTGCTCGGGCGGTGACGGTCATCGCGGGGACGAGCCCGAAGGCGGCGCTGTCGCCGATGTCCGGGACCGGAGACAGGCCAAAGACGGAGAGGCCCGGTCGCACCATGTCCCAGGCCGCGCCAGGGTTGGTGAGTGTAGCGGCAGAGTTCGACATATGGCATACCCCCGGGTCGATCCCTACCCGTTTGACCAGGGCGACCGCGTCGGCGAATGACTCTTCCTGGCGGCGCACCGTCGGGTGCTCCGGGGCGTCGGCATAGGCGAAGTGGGTGAAAACCCCCACGACCTGGACCGTTCCCTCACTCTGCGCCGCGGCGGTCGCCGCGACCAGGTCGGCCCAGTCCTCACTCGAGGTGTACGCACCGTTGCGGGCCAAACCGGTATCGGCCTTCAGATGAAGGCGGGCCACGCGGTCCCGCGTGCGAGCGGCCTCGGCGATCTCGGCCACCGCCCACGGGGCCGAGACGCCCACCTCGATGTCGGCGTCGAGGGCCCGACCGAAAGCGGCACCCGGGACGTGCAGCCAGGTCAACAGCGGCGCGGCGACACCGGCTGAGCGCAGAGCCAGCGCTTCACCCAGTTGGGCCACGCCCAACCGGTCAGCTCCGCCGCGTAGGGCAGCCTGCGCACTCGGCAGCAGGCCGTGCCCATAGGCGTCGGCCTTGACCACCGCCATCAGTTCGGCATCACCTGCATGCCTCTTCAGCACGCCGACGTTGTGCTCGATCGCAGCTAGGTCAATGGTGGCCCACGCCGGGTGCAGTTCAGGATCGAAAGCGGCCGACTCTGACGCGGTCAGGTCAGACACGGTGCTGCACCGCCGCAAGCTGGGTCATGAGCGACCCCGGATCAGGAGGTGCACCGCTGGCGCTGGAAGCCACTCGTTCGGCAATGCGCGACCCGATATCTGCCGTGCTGAGGCCCATCGCCTCACCCGCCATAGCCGGCAACTCACCGAGCACACTCACCGTTGCCGCTTCGATCGCCGCCGATGCCTCCGCCTCCCCAAGAGTGGCCAAGCACAGTGCGAGGGAAAGCACGGCCCCAGCGGGGTTGGCCCATCCGCGACCGGCGATATCCGGAGCCGAGCCGTGGATCGGCTCGAACATCGAGGTCCCGGTGCCATCGAGATTGAGATTGCCGCTGGCCGCCACACCCAGCCCACCCTGCAGCACCGCGCCGAGGTCGGTGACGATATCGCCGAACAAGTTGTCCGTGACGACCACGTCGAATCGCTCAGGGTTGATCGGCAGATGCATACACATGGCGTCGACGTGCACATAGTCGGTCGCGACCTGGGGATAGCGCGCCGAGACTTCCTCCATCACCGAGAGCCACAACGCCCCGGATGCCACCAGCACATTCGTCTTGTGGCACAGGGTGACCCTCTTGGAACGCTGCATCGCCAGGGCGAACGCGAACTCGACGGCCCGGTGGCAGGCGTACCAGGTGGTGATGGAGTCTTGCGTGGCTACCGCCCCGTGCGTGCCGCTATGCACGGTGCTGCCGCTGCCGGCGTAGGCGCCCTCAGTGTTCTCCCGCACCACGACCAGGTCACAGCGCTGCGGCGTCAGACCCACGATCGGCGTGGGCACTCCCTCGTACAGCCGGATCGGGCGCAGGTTGATCGCCTGTGCCATGGAGGCGCGCAGCGCCAAGATGATGCCCCGCTCCAAGACCCCGGGCCTCACCTCCGGGCTGCCGATGGCGCCGAACAGAATGGCGTCGCTGGTCTGCAAGGTGGCAATGTGCGCCGGTGTCAACAGCTGACCGGTCGCTTGGTAGTGATCGGCTCCCAACGGCACGACAGTCCGCACCGTGCTGAAACCACACGCATCCTGGGCAGCGTCGAGCACGGTCAGCGCGGCCGCGCTGACCTCTGGTCCCACTCCGTCACCAGGAACGGTCGCGAGATGGTGGACTCGATCTGAGGGCGTCTGAGACATCGGCGCAAAAACTCCTGAGGGCGGCCATAGGAATGGGGCAGCGGCGGTGGTCGTACTACAGTTTCGCTCACATCGTCGAAGGAATGCGGGAGAATCCGTTGGTTACCACGTTGGCAGAGAAATTATGGCGCAGCCACCTCGTGCGCGAAGCCGATGGTGAGCCCGACTTGCTCTACATCGACCTCCACTTGGTGCACGAAGTCACCAGCCCACAAGCTTTTGAGGGTTTGCGTACCGCCGGACGCTCAGTGCGTCGACCAGATCTCACGCTGGCGACCGAGGATCACAACGTGCCCACCACGCTCGGCCCGGTCATTGATGTGACCTCACGTAAGCAACTTGAGGCGCTGGGCACGAACTGCGCCGAGTTCGGCATCGTGCATCACCGGCGCGGGGAGCTCGGCCAGGGCATCGTGCATGTGATTGGGCCGGAGTTGGGACTGACCCAACCTGGTATGACGATCGTCTGCGGCGACTCACATACTTCCACGCACGGCGCGTTCGGGGCGTTGGCCTTCGGCATCGGGACCAGCGAAGTCGAGCATGTGCTGGCCACTCAGACTCTGCCGCTGAAACCGTTCAAGACGATGGCCATCACGGTGGAGGGCGAACTGGCGCCAGGGTCATCGGCTAAGGACATCATCTTGGCGGTCATCAACGAGATCGGCACCGGAGGCGGTCAGGGGTACGTCCTGGAATACCGCGGGAGCGCCATCGAGGCGCTGTCGATGGAGGGTCGCATGACGATCTGCAACATGTCGATCGAAGCCGGAGCTCGCGCCGGGATGGTCGCCCCGGATCAGACCACATTCGACTACCTGCAGGGTCGCGCTCATGCGCCCACCGGCTCCGATTGGGACGACGCGGTCGCGGCCTGGAGTGAGCTGCGCACCGACGACGATGCTGTGTTCGACTCGGAGATCATCCTCGACGCAGCAGCGCTGACGCCGTACGTCACCTGGGGCACTAATCCGGGGCAGTCCGTGCAGTTGGGCCAGGTGGTGCCCGACCCGGAGGCTTTCGGTGACGAAGACGCCAAGGACGGTGCTCGGCGCGCGCTGGACTACATGGGTCTGGAGGCCGGCACCGCTATGCGCGACATCGGGGTAGATGTGGTCTTCCTCGGTTCGTGTACCAACGGACGGATCGAGGATCTGCGGGTGGCTGCTGACGTGCTGCGTGAGCGTGCCGTGGCTGACGGCGTCCAGTTGCTGGTGGTGCCGGGGTCGCACGCGGTGCGACTTCAGGCTGAGGCGGAAGGTTTGGATCAGGTGTTCACGGCTGCCGGCGGCGACTGGCGGTTGGCCGGATGCTCGATGTGTCTGGGCATGAACCCAGACCAGATGACACCACTACAGCGCTGCGCCTCCACATCCAACCGCAACTTCGAAGGCCGCCAAGGGGCTCGCTCCCGCACCCACCTGGTGTCCCCGGCCGTTGCCGCTGCCACCGCGGTGCTCGGCACGCTCGGTTCGCCGGCCGACCTGCCGCCTCTGCCCGCTCTCACCTCGCCGCGATAGGAGCCTGCCCCGATGCAACCCTTCAGCACCCACACCGGCATCGGCGTGCCAATGCGCCGAAGCAACGTCGACACGGACCAGATCATCCCGGCCCACTTCTTGAAGCGCGTCAGCCGCACCGGGTTCGAGGACGGCCTCTTTGCTCGCTGGCGTGAGGACGACTCGTTCATCCTCAATGCATCGGAGTACGCCGGCGCGTCTGTGCTCGTCGCAGGACCGGACTTTGGCACCGGCTCCTCCCGTGAGCACGCCGTCTGGGCCTTGATGCAGTACGGCTTCAGGGTGGTGGTCTCCGCCCGTTTCGGAGACATCTTTGCCGGCAACTCCGGCAAGGAGGGGTTGCTCTGCGCTCAGGCTGGCCAAGATGATGTCGAGCTGATCTGGAAAGTCCTGGAGAACCAGCCCGGAGCACATGTCACCGTCGACCTGTCGGCACGGACTATCTCGGTCGCTGACATCGTGGCGCCGTTCACCGTCGACAGCTACACAGCCTGGCGGTTGGCCAACGGCTTCGATGACATCTCACTGACCTTGCGTCACGCTGAGCTGATCGACTCGTTCGAAGCCCAGCGGCCCGCCTACAAGCCCGTTGTCACCGCTGCCACCTAGCCCATCACAGGCGTGTTGCAGTTGACCCCACGTCAGGGCGATGGGCTAGAGTCATCAGCAATGATCATCACAGCGCTTCTCCTCGGCTGCCGCAGCGAGACCTCCTAGGTCCGGCCCTCGCTGCGGAGTTCTTGCGCCTCGGACGCCAAGTTCCAGCGAGGAAGAAGCACAGTGACACGCGTTGACAACCCCCAGCACCCCAGCGGCATGCCGCATACCCGCTACTCGCCGTTCCCGCCGGTCGATCTCCCGACTCGGCAGTGGCCCACGCGCACCATGACCACCGCCCCCCGCTGGTGCGCCGTCGATCTGCGCGACGGCAACCAAGCACTGATCGACCCGATGACTCCGGATCGCAAGAGGCTGATGTTTGAGCTGCTGGTCAAGATGGGCTACAAGGAGATTGAGATCGGTTTCCCGGCGGCCAGCCAGACCGACTTCGACTTCGTCCGGATGCTGATCGAGGAAGATCTCATCCCCGACGATGTGGTTATCCAGGTCCTGACCCAGGCTCGTGAGCACCTGATCGAGCGCACCTATGAGTCCATCGATGGCGCCAAGCAGGCCATTGTGCACCTGTACAACTCGACCTCGACACTGCAACGCAAGGTCGTCTTCGACACGGACATGGATGGCATCATCGACATCGCGACGACCGGTGCTCGGTTCTGCAAGAAGTATGAAGAGCAGCTGCGCGGCGACACCGACGTCTTCTACGAGTACTCTCCAGAGTCCTACACCGGCACCGAGCTCGAGTTCGCGGCGCGGATCTGCAACCGGGTGATGGAGGTGCTGCAGCCGACAGCTCACCACCCGCTCATCATCAACCTGCCGGCCACCGTCGAAATGGCCACCCCCAATGTGTACGCGGACTCGATTGAGTGGATGAGCGCTCACTTGGATCACCGCGAACACGTCGTCCTCTCCCTTCACCCGCACAACGACCGCGGCTGTGCCGTGGCAGCGGCCGAGTTGGGCTACCTCGCTGGCGCGGACCGGATCGAGGGCTGCCTCTTCGGCAACGGCGAACGCACCGGCAACGTCTGTCTCGTGACTCTGGGCATGAACCTGTTCTCACAGGGAATCGACCCCCAGATCGACTTCTCCGACATCAACGAGATCCGTCGCACGGTCGAGCATTGCAACCAGATGTCTGTGCCTGAGCGCCACCCCTATGGCGGGGACCTCGTCTTCACCGCCTTCTCCGGCTCGCATCAGGACGCGATCAAGAAGGGTTTGGAGGCGCTCGACAAGGAAGCGACGGCCGCGGCTTTCACTGTCGAGGACTATCCCTGGGCCGTGCCCTACCTGCCGATCGACCCCAAGGATGTGGGCCGCTCCTATGAGGCTGTCATTCGAGTCAACAGCCAGTCCGGCAAAGGCGGTGTCGCCTATATCCTTCGAACCGAACACAAGCTGGATCTGCCACGCCGCCTCCAGATCGAGTTCAGTCAGGTGGTCCAGCAGTTCACCGAGAGTTCCGGTGGTGAGATGTCATCTGCGGCGATCTGGGAAGCCTTCCAGAGTGAGTATCTGGTGCCGACCAGTCCCGTGTTGTTGCATCAGTTCGAGAACCGGGTCGCCGAGAACGGCACGGATCAGATTGCCGCCACCGTTGTCGCTCAGGGCCGCGAGCAGGTGATCGAGGGCTCAGGCAATGGGCCGATCAACGCGTTCGTCGCGGCACTGGCGACTCTGGGGCACGACATACGGGTGCTGGACTATGCCGAACACGCCCTGTCCTCCGGCGATGACGCGGTTGCCGCTGCGTACGTCGAATGTGCCATCGACGGCGAAGTGCGCTGGGGTGTCGGGATCGACCCGAACATCGTGACCGCGTCATTGCGTGGCATCACCAGTGCGCTGAACCGCGGTCGCTAGGCCCGCCATCTGGTCGGCGCATGCACCGTCGGAGCCGTTGAGCCCCGCTGACGCAATGCGCACTCGCACCAGGGCAAGGCTATCTCCGCATCTGAGGCTTCAGGAGGCGGGCAACCGTCGTGGGTATGGCGCGAGCCACCTTCAGCGCTCGAACCGGGCCGCCGGGGTTAGCGTCATCAGCCGCGATGCCATGCACCAAGGCAGCCAGCGACCCGGCATCTCTCGGTGATAACCCGCCGGCCAGCAGGGTGCCGCACAACCCTGCCAGGACGTCACCGGCTCCCGCGGTGGCCAACCAGGCGGGAGCACTCGAAGCGATCCGGATCGGCATACCCTCATCTGCCACGGCGACCACGGTGCTCGCGCCCTTCAACAGCACACAAGCGCCGCTCACTTGAGCCGCCGCGTGGGTGTAGGCAACCGGTGCAGCCTCGACTTGTTCCCGGGTCACCTCCTCGTGCCCGGGCCAGTTCGTCAGCAGTCTCGCGAGCTCGCCGGCATGGGGCGTCAGCAGGGTTGGCGCGTTGCGCGGGTAGTCGAACAACGCGAGCGCGCCGGCATCGACAACGCAGGGGTCATCGGACTCGAGGGCGACCGTGATGGCCTCAACCTGCTCTCGCGCGCCTTCATCGGTTGCATCTGGGTCAACACCCGGCCCGAGGACCCAGGCCTGCACCCGCCCAGTGGCTGGGACCGACTCCGGCACCGCATCGATGACCCGCGCGGTCGCTTGCGCGGGTCCGGTGTACCGGACCATCCCGGCCCCCGACTCCACCGCCGATGTGGTGGCCAGGATCGCCGCGCCCGGGAAGCTGTCACTCCCGGCGATGACGCCGACCACCCCCCGGGTGTACTTATGGTCTCGAGGGTTCGGGACCGGCCACATAGCCGCTGCATCATCGTGGTCCATTCGCTCGACCGCAGCGGTGACGTGTTCCATCTGTAGGCCGATATCGACGACGGTCAGCACACCGACGGCCGGCTCTGTGACCGGTAGCAGGTGCACCGGCTTCGCGACCCCGAAGGTCACCGTTTCGTCGGCGAACACCGCACCCGCGCCGATCCGGTGACCGCTCGGATCGACCCCACTGGGAAGGTCGACCGCCACCACATAACTGTCATCATCGATGCCCTCGACCAGCGCCCTCATCGCCCCGCTCAAGCCAGCCCGGCCGCCGATGCCGAACAGCGCATCGAGCACGATGTCGGCTCCGGCCAACACCTCCACAACCTCCGCCGGCAAGGTGCTGTTCGACCGTTCCAGTCCGATCATCGGCACGTGCGCAGCCCGGGCTGCGGTGGCACCGTCATGGTGAATCTCTTCGCCGACATACAGGATCTGCACGCGATGGTCCCCGGCCAGGTCCACGGCCGCGAACAGGCCATCGCCCCCATTGTTGCCACCGCCAACCAGGACGGCGACCGTGCGCCCACCCTGTTGCGCGGCCCGGGAGCGTACGACCTCAGCCAGCCCCCGAGCCGCTCGCAGCATCAGTTCGCCCTCGTGCAGGGTGGCCATGAGCTCTTGCTCGGCCGCGCGCACGGAGTCAACGGAGTACGCGCGGATCATCGACCTGCCCAGCGCTCGTAGATGCTCATGGACATCAACCTTCCGCGATGACAACAGCCGAGGCGATCCCGGCGTCGTGGGACAGCGAGACATGCACTGAGTTGGCGCCAAGTGCGGCGGCGCGCGCCGCGACGGTGCCGGTGACCTGCAGCTCAGGACGCCCATCGGCTCCACGCACGACGGTTGCGTCGTGCCAGTGCAGCCCCACGGGGGCGCCGAGCGCTTTGGCCAGCGCTTCCTTGGCCGCGAAACGTGCTGCCAACGAGCTCAGGCGCAGATCGCGCTCGCTCTCCGTGAAGAGCCGCTGCGCCAAGCGCGGGGTGCGCTCCAGCCGTTCACCGAAACGCGCAATGTCGACGACGTCGATCCCGACCCCGATGATCATCGGTTGCCTGTCATACCGCTGATCGAGGCGGTCCTTCGTCGACCGGTGCGTCGGCAGTGGCCGGTGACCGGCTCGCGGCTGTTCACGCGGCTGCCCAACTCACTCGACGGTCACCGACTTGGCCAAGTTGCGCGGCTGGTCCACGTCCAGCCCCTTGGCAGTTGAAAGGTGCAGTGCGAACACCTGCAGTGGCACCACGGTCAACAACGGAGCCAACAACGCCGGGCTGCGCGGGACCCGAATCACCTCATCGGCAAAGGGCACCACGTCCTCATCGCCGTCTTCGGCGATCACCAGCGTGCGCGCCCCACGGGCACGAATCTCCTGGATGTTCGAGACGACCTTGCCGTGCAGTCCATGCTCAGCGGTGGGCGAGGGCACCACGATGAAGACCGGCTGTCCGGGCTCGATCAACGCGATCGGCCCGTGCTTGAGCTCGCCGGCAGCGAACCCCTCGGCGTGGATGTAGGCCAGTTCCTTCAGCTTCAGTGCGCCCTCCATAGCGACGGGGAATCCGACGTGACGCCCGAGGAAAAGCACTGCACGGGAGTCCGACATGAAGTGGGCGATCTCTTTGACCCGCTCCATCCCGTCCAACACCGTCTGGATCTTGTCCGGGATCTGGTGCAGATCCCTCATCACGTCCGGGACTACCCGGCCGTAGGACTCATTGCCTAGCTGGGCGAGGTAGAGACCGAGCACGTAGCTGGCGGTGATCTGGGCCAAGAAGGCCTTGGTCGAGGCGACCGCGATCTCGGGACCGGCGTGCGTATACAGCACTGCGTCCGATTCGCGCGGGATGGTCGAACCGTGGGTGTTACAGATCGAGACGGTCTTGGCCCCCAGCTCGATGGCGTGCCGGACCGCCATCAGCGTGTCCATCGTCTCTCCGGACTGCGAGATCGACACGACCAGCGTCTGTCCATCGATGACGGGGTCGCGGTACCTGAACTCGTGCGCCAGCTCGACTTCCACCGGGATACGAGTCCAGCGTTCGATCGCGTACTTGGCAACCATCCCGGCATACGCCGCGGTCCCGCACGCCACGATCACGATCTTGGTGACCTCGCCAAACTCTTCCTCGGAGATGCTCATGTCGTCCAGCACCAGGGCGCCGTTCTCGTCGGTGCGTCCCAAGAGCGTGTCGCGCACGGCATGCGGCTGTTCGTGAATCTCCTTCTCCATGAAGGTGGCGAAGCCGCCTTTCTCTGCTGCCGCCGCGTCCCAGGTGACCTCATATGCCTTGCCGTCACTCGGCGTGCCATCGAAACCAATCACGGCGTAAGAATCGGCGGTGATGGTCACGATCTGATCTTGGCCCAGCTCCAATGCGTGCCGGGTCTGGCCGATGAAGGCAGCCACATCGGAGCCGAGGAAGTTCTCCCCCTCACCGAGGCCGACGACAAGCGGTGAGTTGCGCCGAGCGGCAACGATGGTCTCCGGCGCATCAGCATGCACTGCGAGCAGCGTGAATGCCCCGTCCAAGGTGTTGACGACGGCGCGCATGGCCTCGGTGAGGTCGCCGCAGTCCTCATACGCACTACCCAAAAGGTGCGCGACCACTTCGGTGTCGGTCTCGGAGGTGAAGTCCATCCCATCGGCCAGCACCCCCTGCCGCAGACTGTGAAAGTTCTCGATGATCCCGTTGTGCACCAGCGCCAGTTGGCCGCGAGCCCCGCCGCGGTGTGGGTGGGCGTTGGCATCGGTGGGTCCGCCGTGGGTAGCCCAGCGGGTGTGGCCGATCGCAGTGGCGGCCGGCGGCATCGGTGCCACCTCGAGCGCTGAGACAAGGTTGGTGAGTTTGCCAGCGCGTTTCACGGTCACGAGGTCACCGCCGGGCGCCAACGCTATGCCGGCCGAGTCGTACCCACGATATTCCAGTCGGCCCAACCCTTCCATCACCACATCGAGAGCCTTTTCGCTGGCAACCGGTCCGACGTAGCCCACAATTCCGCACATAGACGCAACCCTAAGCGGTAAGAGGCGTTCACTGTGTGCACAATGACCCCCATGTCAGCGACGCAGCAGCTCCTGCCCTCGCCATATGTTGAGTTGGATCGGGCAGGGTGGGCACGCCTGCGCGAGCACTACCCGATGAACCTGTCTGCAGCCGAGGTCGATCGGTTGCAGGGTTTGGAGGACCGCTTGGATATCCGTGAGGTCGAGGAGGTCTATCTCCCGTTGTCGCGGTTGTTGGCGTTCTACGAGGAAGCCACCAAGGACCTGCACCAGGTGACCACGACGTTCTTGGGCGAGCAGCGCGAGCGTACCCCTTTCGTGATCGGCGTCGCCGGGTCAGTGGCAGTGGGCAAGTCAACGACGGCGCGGATACTGAAGGAGCTGATCTCGCGCTGGGACCACGCGCCGAACGTCGAGCTGGTCACGACCGACGGATTTCTCTACTCGAACAAGGTCCTGACCGAGCGGGACCTGATGACGCGCAAGGGGTTCCCGGAGTCATACGACCGCCGGGCGTTGTTGCGATTCGTGGCCGAGGTCAAGGCAGGCAAGGCGGAGGTGACCGCACCGGTCTACTCACACCTGACGTACGACATCGTACCGAATGAGCAGATCGTGGTGCGTCGCCCGGACGTCCTCATCGTCGAGGGCCTCAATGTGCTGCAGCGCCCACTGCCCAAGGGGGACGGGCGCGCTGGGATGGCGGTGAGCGACTTCTTCGACTTCTCGGTCTATGTCGATGCACATGTCGACGACATCAAGGCCTGGTTCACCAACAGATTCCTCGCTCTGCGGGAGACGGCATTCGCGCAGCCGGAGTCCCACTTCCACCGGTATGCGAGTCTGTCCGATGACGCTGCCCGTGACCTGTCAGACAACATCTGGGAGGCGATCAACGCCCCCAACCTGCGCCAGAACATTGCCCCCACCCGGAGCCTGGCGACACTCGTGTTGTCCAAAGGCGATGACCATTCGGTCCGCCGGGTGCGCCTGCGCCGACTCTGACCCTGCCGCGCCTACCTGCACCTGCAGCTTCGCAATCGAACTTATGCGCACTTGTTGGGGGAAGAGGGTGGCGCGGTGGTGACTCCTCGGTACGCCAGAGATGGCCGTGCCCGGCGCGTTCGGTGTAGAACTAGAGGCATGACGACGGACGGCGGCCATGGCCCAACACGCACCGAGCATGACTCGATGGGCGAGGTCGAGGTCCCCATCGACGCGCTGTACGCGGCGCAGACTGCCCGCGCTGTGCAGAACTTCCCGATCTCTGGCCAGCGGGTGCCGTCGGCGGTGATACACGCTCTCGCACGGGTCAAGCTCGCGGCAGCCGCCGTCAATGCCGACTTGGGAGTCATCGGCGCCGACATCTCCGCAGCCATCCAGGCGGCAGCGGCCCAAGTGGTAGCCGGCCAGCATGACGACCACTTCCCTATCGACGTCTACCAAACTGGTTCCGGCACCTCGACGAACATGAACGTCAACGAGGTCGTGGCCCGGCTGGCTAGTCAGAGCAGCGGCCTCAAAATTCACCCTAACGACCACGTGAACGCCAGTCAGTCCAGCAATGACACCTTCCCCACTGCGTTGCGAATTGTCGCGGTGCAGTTGGCGCACCAGACTCTCGACCCGGCATTGGAACACCTAGCGCAGAGCCTGCGCGCCAAGTCAGAAGAGTTCGTCGATGTCGTCAAAGCGGGGCGGACTCACCTGATGGACGCCGTTCCCGTCACCCTTGGCCAAGAGTTCGCCGGTTATGCGCGCCAGATCGAGCTAGGCCGCGAACGCGTGCACGCCGCGGCGGGCCGGGTTGCCGAGCTGCCGCTCGGGGGCACCGCCGCCGGCACGGGTCTGAATGCTCACCCAGAGTTCGCCGGGCGGGTCATCGAGATCGTCTCCACACAGATGGGCTTGGAGTTGCGTGAAGCGGCTGACCACTTCGAGGCGCAGTCCGCTCAGGACGCGCTGGTCGAGGTCTCGGCGGCAGCCAAGGTGGTCGCCGTGTCGCTGACCAAGATCTGCAACGACCTGCGTTGGATGGGATCGGGACCGCGCACCGGCCTCGGCGAAATTGCGCTACCCGACCTACAGCCCGGATCCAGCATCATGCCGGGGAAGGTCAACCCGGTGCTACCGGAAGCCACGCTGATGGCCTGCGCCCGGGTGATCGGCAACGACACCACCATGACGGTGGCTGGCGCATCCGGCACTTTCGAGCTCAACGTCATGTTGCCGGTGATGGGCTCGACACTGGTCGAGTCGCTGACGCTCCTGGCGACCACCTCACGGGTGCTGGCCGACTCCGCGATCAGCGGCATCGAAGCCGATGAGCCGCGGTGTCGAGAGATGGCCCAGAGTTCGTCATCCATCGTGACCCCGCTGAACAAGTGGATCGGATACGAGAACGCGGCGGCGGTGGCCAAGCAGTCCTTGGCGGAACGCAGGACGATTCGCGAGGTCGTCATCGATCGCGGCCACGTCGAACGGGGCGACCTGACCGAGGAGCAGATGGACCAGGCGCTGGACGTACTCACCATGTCCCGTCCACACGAATCTGCCTAACGCTGCTACCCGCTCGACGGGGGCACCAAGGTCGCGTCACACCAGCAAAACGTTCGCATGCCTCCCAGGAAGCCGTTCGCGTGCCCGCCGAACACGTTCGAGTGCTTCCCGGTCAGCTTCGCGGCTACAAGTCGGCGAAACGTGCTCGGGCAAAACTGTAGAGCCCGTAGGAGGCAAACCCCAGAGCAACCACGATCAGAACTACTGCGCCGACAGTGTCACCTGCGGCGACCTGCACCGCGCCATCGAGTCCGGTGGCGTCGTCTGGGTCCGACGTCCAAGCCGCCCAACCGAACAGCACGCCGACCATCGCCAAGGCGATGCCCTTGGCAACATAGCCAACCACGCCCAAAAGGATGACTGCCTGCCCTAGCCGACCATCGGCGTTCCCGTCCAGGTCGTCCATGAACGCCCGCGACAAGCCCTTCCACGCGTGAAAGCCACCTACGCCAACCACGGCGACACCGACGGCACCCACCAGCAGTTGGCCGAATGGGGCGCTCATCAGAGCTGAGGTGAAGTCGGCCGTTGACTCGCCACTGTCTGTGCTGCCGCCACTGGCGAACCGCCATGCCGTCCAAGCCAACACGGCATACACCACCGCCTTGCCCGCATCTTTGAGTCGGTCCAACGCCGAACTGGCATCACTCCCGGGACGGTATCCAACGGCGGCGTCCAACAGCTGCCAAAGCGTCAGCCCGGCATACCCGATCACCGCGATCCACAACAATGGCCGCCCCAGCGGGGCCTGAGCGACCGCCTGAAGGGCCCCTGACTGCTCCGCTTCGCCACCAGCACCGAGCGCGATCCGGACGACGATGACGGCAATCATCACGTGGAGCAGCCCATTCACCGCGTATCCGGCCCGAGCAGTCATCTCTAACGCCGGGTGGTCGCCGACCTGCTCCGCGGCCTGCTTGGTCGAGTTGCTCATCGGGCCAGTGTGTGGCACAACAACGCGACCCGCCAGAAAGCGGGCCGCGTTGAGTTCAGCGAACGGTGAGACTCAGTACCAGTTGTTGGCCTGGCTGTGCGACCAAGCGGCGCAGGGGCTGCCGTAGCGACCCTTGATGTAGCCCAGTCCCCACTCGATCTGAGTGGCGGGGTTAGTGCGCCAGTCCGCTCCCGCGGAGGCCATCTTGGAGCCAGGCAACGACTGCGGAATCCCGTACGCGCCAGAGGACGGGTTCGACGCGGAGGAGTTCCAGCCGCTCTCCTTGGCCCAGAGCGAGTCCAGGCAACCGAACTGCTCACTGCTCCAGCCGTGGCTGCTGACCATCGAGCGAGCAATTGAGCGGGCGTCACCTGACGGCGCGGGGGCAGCTACCGGCTCGGCAGGTGCCTCATCCGACGATGACGAGCCAGATGAGGACTCTGCAGAAGCAGAGGACGAGCTCGAGGAGGACGCAGAAGAGGACGACGAGGACGCAGAAGCCGACGACGAGGAGGCGCGTTCCTGTGACCGGGAGGCCGCCTGGCTCTCGTCGCGTTCCCGGGCTGCCGTAGCGGCCTCAGCTTCGGCCTGTGCTTCCGCTTCGGCCTGTGCTTGGCGCTGCGCCTTTGCCTCGGCTGCTGCCTTCTCCTCAGCCTTGAGCTCTGCGGCCTTGTCGGCGATGGCGGCGCCACCTTCTGCGCCTGCCTCGCGAGAGGACTGCAACGAAGAAACACCACCGACGACCTCGTCCATCGTCTGCGAACGATCCGAGATATGGGCCAACGAACCTGAGCTCTCGATACCATCGGTGGCCGAGTCGGCCACCATCGGCGCACTGTCGCTCAGACTGCTGGCGACCTGATCGGAGGTCATCCCCGATGACCCGTATGCCGCGTAGCCGGCCAAAGCCAGCGAGGCCGCCGTGATCGACGCTGTCACCAGCGTCGCCGGATGCTTGACGAAGGCGGCGCCGCGGTTTCGACCGGACTCAGCCGGATCGAACGTCACTCCGTCGGGCTGAGCCTCGACGTCAGCCGCAGCCGACGCGGGCGTGTCGACCTTGGCGCCAGCGTTGGACGGGTTGCTGTTCAGCCATGATTTGGACATGAAGACCTCCGAGAAGAATGCGTGTAGGCCACTGGTGTGCTCCGGACTGTGTCTACGGAGACTGTTACCGTTTCGTGACCAAGTGCTTCTACCGTGCCAGGGCGCAGGGCTCCGTGGCAACCTCAGAGGGCCCATCGTGGGCAAGGTCACAGACTGACCAGGGATCCTGCCTCGGCGCCACTGGTGAACCTATGTCTCGGGCCGATCACGCTCCAGCATCTCGGTCACCAAGGCCGCAATCGGGCTACGTTCGCTGCGGTGCAACGTCATGTGGGCAAAGAGGGGGTGGCCCTTGAGGGTCTCAATGATGGATGCCACCCCGTCAAAGCGTCCTACTCGCAGGTTGTCCCTCTGGGCGACGTCGTGGGTCAGTACTACTCTCGAGCTTTGTCCGATTCGGGAGAGCACCGTGAGTAGGACGTTCCGTTCCAGCGACTGTGCTTCGTCGACGATCACAAAGGCGTCGTGCAGCGACCGGCCACGGATATGCGTCAGTGGCAACACCTCGATGAGGTCCCGAGCGAGGATTTCCTCGACAACTTCCTTGGAGACCACCGCGCCCAGGGTGTCAAAGACAGCTTGCGCCCACGGACCCATCTTTTCGTTCTCCGAGCCCGGCAAGTAGCCCAGCTCTTGGCCCCCGACGGCGTACAGCGGACGAAAGACGAGGACCTTGCGGTGTTGGCGGCGCTCCATCACCGCTTCGAGGCCAGCACACAGGGCCAAGGCGCTCTTGCCGGTGCCGGCTCGCCCACCGAGGCTGATAATGCCCACGTCCGGGTCCAGCAGCAGGTCGAGCGCAATCCGCTGCTCGGCCGACCGCCCGTGCAGACCGAAGGCATCGCGATCCCCGCGGACCAGCCGGAGCCCGCCGTCGGGGCCGACGCGCCCCAACGCGCTACCCGACGTGCCGAAGACTGTCACACCGGTGTGACAGGGCATCGAGGCGAGGTCTTCATGATGCAACCGACCAGCGTCATACAACTGCGCCATCTCGGTGTCGTTCACATCCAGGCTGGTCATCCCGGTCCATCCGGACTCGACGGCCAGCTCGGCTCGATATTCCTCAGCGTCCAACCCGACTGCCGACGCCTTCACCCGCATCGGTAGGTCCTTGCTGACAACCGTCACGGGGTAGCCCTCGGCCGCCAGGTTCACGGCCACAGCCAGGATCCGTGTGTCGTTGTCGCCGAGCCGAAACCCCGCCGGGATCGACTGCACGTCAGTGTGGTTCAACTCCACCCGCAACGTCCCGCCGACGTCGTTGGCAGGCACCGCCTTGGCCAGTCCCCCATGAACGACGCGCAAGTCGTCGAGCAGCCGCAAGGCTTCACGAGCGAAATACCCCAGCTCCGGGTGCGCCCGCTTTGCTTCGAGCTCAGAAATCACCACCACCGGCACAACCACCTGGTGCTCGGCGAACCGAAGCATGGCACGCGGATCGGACAACAGCACCGAGGTGTCGAGCACGTACGTTTTGGTCGCGCTGTCCATAGAGTCCGGTTCCAAGTCATCGTGCGCCGACTCAACGCACCCAGTTCCCTCTGCCGGAGCGTGCCCCGACAGGTCGCGGCGGATGGCTGTGTGGGCGGTGATCTTTCGTTCGGTACCGATCGTCATGTGCGTGCTCTCCGCTCGGTGAGCCTGTCGCCGAAGGCGGCTGCCCTGGCCTGCGTTCGACGGTATGACAAGGTGACCCTCGATTCGGGCACGGCACGCCGAGCTGACGGTTCGGAACCCTAGACGCCGTAGCGCCGCTCTCGTTCGGCGTAGGAGCGCAACGCACGCAAGAAGTCGACACGCCGGAAGTCGGGCCAGAACGCTTCACAGAAGTAGAACTCGCTGTGCGCACTCTGCCACAGCAGGAAGCCGCCGAGCCGTTGCTCACCGCTGGTCCGGATCACCAGATCCGGGTCGGGCTGCCCCTTGGTGTACAGGTGCTCGGCGATGTGCTCCATCTGGATGGAACTGGCCAACTCACGTAAGGACGTCCCCTTGTCGGCGTGCTCGCGCAGCAACGACCGGACCGCATCAGCGATTTCTTCTCTGCCGCCGTAACCGATCGCCACATTCACCAACATTCCAGGCAGATCGGCCGTCGCGGTTGCGGAAGCGTCCAGGTCACCTCGAGTGCGTTCCGGTAGTAGGTCACGGGCACCGACCACGTTCAGTCGCCAGCGACGGGCCGCGGCAAGATCGGAGACAACCTCAGAAATGATCGCGAGCAGTGGTTCGAGTTCGTCCGGATCTCGGTCCAAGTTGTTCGTGCTGAGCAACCAGAGGGTCACCACCTCCACGCCTGCTTCCTCGCACCAACTCAACAGCGGCTTGATCTTGTCCGCCCCGGCTTGGTGACCGGCCGCCGCCTTCGCCCCCCGTTGCCGGGCCCAGCGCCGGTTGCCGTCCAACATGACACCCACGTGCCGGGGCACCGCAGCCGCGGGCAGGCTACGGCTCAACGAGCGGTTGTATACGCGATAGATCAGGTCGCGCAGTCGTGGCATGAACCCAACCTACTGCGCAGCGGCCCGCTGCCTAGAAGCCGAGGACGCCCTGGCTCGTCGGGGTCTCAGGGAACTTACGGTTACGTAGGTTAGCGTGAGGTCCATGACTCCCCGCTCCACCCCCGAGTCCGAGGAATCGGCCGTGGCGCACGCGGCACACGAGGTTTCGCACCGCGCCCATGAGGTGAGCCGGGCTACCGTCGAAGTTGCCGAGCAGGTCGCGGCCACCATCAAACCCAAACTGCGCGGATGGCTTCACCTTGGGATGGTGCCGTTGTGCGTAGCCGCCTGCATCGTGCTCATTGTGTTGGCCCCGACCACCGCCGGGCGGATCTCGTCCACCATCTTCGGAATCTGCTCAGTCTCGCTGTTCGCCACGTCGGCCACCTATCACCGGGGCCGCTGGAAGCCAACCGTGAGTCGACTGCTCAAGCGGCTGGATCACGCCAACATCTTCCTGATCATCGCTGGTTCCTACACACCGCTCGCGGTGATGCTGCTGCCCCCCGACCAAGCTCGCACCCTCTTGATCCTGGTATGGGTGGGCGCACTCGGGGGAGTGCTCTTCAGGGTCTTCTGGGTCGGCGCCCCCCGCTGGCTCTACACGCCGCTGTACGTTGTGCTCGGCTGGGTAGCCATCTTCTACATCGTGCCGTTCTATCGCGAGGGCGGCGCGGCCGTGGTCGCGCTGATCGCCACCGGCGGCTTGCTATATACGCTCGGTGCAGTGATTTATGGCCTCAAGTGGCCCAATCCCTCACCGCGATGGTTCGGGTTCCACGAGCTGTTTCACGCCTTCACCTTGGCGGCATTCAGTACGCACTACGTCGCCGTGTCGCTCGCGGTGTATGGAGCTACGCCCGCGGGGACATAGGCTCCTCAGGGTCCTCGCCCTTGAGCTGTTCCCTCTTTTTGACTTCTTCCAGACGTAGCGCCTCGGCCGCACGCATCCGTCGCAGCCGCCGACTCAAGTCACGCCCGATGAACCACACCACCAGGCCCAAGGCGAACACCACCAGAAATCCGCCGAGGCCGGCCGTGATTTCTACATTGCTGACGTTCACGAAGCTTTGTCCTCCAGCACCGGCAGCGGTGAGGTGTATGCCGTACGCAGCCTGCCCTCAGCCGTACGGGCAGCAGGTCGCTCGCATAAGGCATCCAGGGCCGCGATCTGCGGCAACCCGTTGAACAGATCGTCCTCGGGAAGTTCGACCGGCACCAACGAGGCCCCGAGCTCGAAGTCCTCGTAGGGATGGACGCGGCGTTGGATATCCATCGGAATGGCGAACCACATACCGTCCGGGTCGACCTGTGTGGCGTGCGCCAGTAATGCTTCATCACGCCGATCGAAGAAGTCCGCGCACTCGATATGCGTGCTGATGGCACGCTCCGGACGGTCCCGCATCCGCTCGATCCAGTCCGCGAACGGTGACTCCAGGCCCTCATCGAGCATGGCTTGGTGCAGGTTGAGCAGCCGCTGCGGGGAGAACATCGTGTAGTAGACCTTTTGCGGCTGCCAGGGCGCACCTGCGTGCGGGAAGGCCTCGGGGTCACCGGCAGCCTCGAAGGCCGCCATGGACACGACATGGGTCATCACGTGGTCCGGATGCGGGTAGCCGCCCTGCTCGTCATAGGTGGTGATGACGTGCGGACGGAAGGTTCGGATGACGCGAACCAGGGCCTCGGTCGTGACGTTCAGTGGCTCGGTCGCGAAACATCCTTGCGGTAGCTCAGGCAATGGATCGCCCTCAGGAAGGCCCGAGTCGACAAATCCGAGCCACGTGTGCTCGACGCCCAGAGCGCCAGCGGCCGCGGCCATCTCGTTCCGGCGCACCTGGGCCACGTCCCGGATGATCTCGGGGTCGTCAACCAGCTTCGGGTTGAGGATATCGCCACGCTCCCCGCCGGTACACGAAACGACCATCACGCTCACCCCTTGTGCGACGTACTTCGCCGTTGTCGCTGCACCCTTCGACGACTCATCGTCGGGATGTGCATGGATTGCCAATAGCCTCAGGCCAGGTGCCACCTGTGCTCCTCGTGTTCTGGTTGGGGGCATGCTGCCGCTTCGCGGGACCGGGCATGCGGGATACTGTCTCGTATTATCTCATCCAAGATCCAAGCCTCAGCGCACCCGTCAGGAGCAACGATGTCGCCGGCTGCGCCAAGCCGCAACTCTCGCCGCTGGTGGGTCATCGGATTGCTCGGGGTCGCCGTCATGACCGCGATTGCCGTGTGGTTCGGGGTGGCATCGGCGGTCGGCAAGGCAAACTGGGTCAATACCGGATTTGATGTCGTGTCAGAGAACGAAGTCCAGGTCCGCTTTGACCTTCGCCGAGACCCCTCCCGGGCAGTCGAGTGCGCGGTGGAGGCACAGAATGAGTCCCGCTTTGTCGTAGGACGAACGACTACCCGAATAGCTCCGACGGACGAATCTCCCTCACGACACATAGCCCCCGTTCAAACAACCAGTACGGCCGTGACGGGCTACGTCGAGGATTGTCGGTATGTTGCCGAATAGCACCTTCTCCAGCCGAGTCCCCGGCCTTCTTTTGTGGTTGACGTGAAGACCCTTCTGGTGCCGCTGTCACTGCTGGCGTTCGCCGCACAGCGCCTTACTTGGTAAAGTGCTTCTGTCCGGGCACGCCCAGTTGACGTACCACGTCCGTCATCGGTGCCCGGACTTTGCGCATCTAAGACGAAGGAGTAGAGACCGTGACCGAGGCAACCAAGCACACGTCGAGCTTCCTGACGCAGGAAGCCTTCGACCGGCTGCACGCTGAGTTGAACCGATTGTCGGGTCCAGGTCGTTCCGACATAGCCAAGCGCATCGAAGCCGCTCGGGATGAAGGCGACCTGAAGGAGAATGGGGGTTACCACGCCGCCAAGGAAGAGCAGGGCAAGATGGAGGCCCGCATCCGACAGCTCCAACACCTGCTCGACAACGCCAGCGTCGGGCAGACTCCCACCGGCGAGGGCCCTATCCAGCCGGGCACCGTCGTGACCGTGGAGATGTTCGGTGACACCGAGAAGTTTCTGATCGGTAGCCGGGAGATCACCCATGGCGGCGACAGCGTCGATGTGTACAGCGAACGTTCACCACTGGGCGCCGCCATTCTGGGCCACGAAGCGGGCGACACCGTCACCTACGAGGCTCCGAATGGCTCCTCGATCGAGGTCCAGATCATTTCTTCGGAGGCCTACCGCCCGTAGTTCGACGTTTCGTCCAGCAAGTAAGCGGCCAATGAAGCCGCGACCTGCGGATAGTCCTGCGCTAGCAGGCCAACAGCTGTCAGCAGGTGCGCCTGGTCGATGAGGAGTCGCGCGCGGTCGGGGGGTCTCCAGCCGCCGCCGCGGTCATTGACCACAGCCCTCAGAAGTGCGGTCGCTGCCGACGGGTCGGTATGCCGCAGCGCACCGCCCGATCCGACCAGGATGCCGACCTCGCTCACTGGACGAGGCGGATGTCCAGGGGCTGGTGGCCGTCCGTGGCGTCGAGCGGCGAGGACAGCGGCATACCTGGCCAACTCGCCGTCATAACGACGCTCCAGCTCTGATCGCGGCACCTGTTCTGGGTGTCCGGCGACGTGCGCAACCCAGTGTTTCAAGGCATCAACCGGCGGCGGCATCACACCCTCCCTGAGCGCAGCCCGAAGCACCCCGGGTGCACTGTGCCGCATCCCCAGGTCTGCCTCCACGCTTCGGGCCAGCGGCAGCTGGCCGACCACATCCTTGGCCAACGTTGCTTCCTCGCCGTGTGGGACAAGCGCAGAGTAGACGTCGGTAGTGGCTCCGCCGATGTCGATCACCATCACGTCCTCATCCGCGACAGCGCGCAACACGGCGACACCGTCCAGCACCGCGTCCGGGGTCGGCGCGCGGACGCTGGCGACAAAGCCACGATGGCTCGACAGCGCCTTGCCTGCGATGACGTGCTGCAAGAAGGCCGAGCGGATCGCCCTGCGGGCAGACTCCGGGGCAAGGTGACCGATTGTGGGCAAGACGTTGTCGGCGGATAGTGCCACTCCGCCAGCTGCCGCAATGATGTCTCGGGCGTGTGGAGCTGCCGCGGTGTTGCCGGCCACGATCGTCGCTGCCGTCAACCGGGCGTTGGCCAAAGTCGCGGCGTTACGTAGGAGCGTGCCGGAGTTCCCGCCATCAGTGCCGCCGACCAGCAGGATCAAGTCCGGCCTCGACCCCCGAAGGCTCGCAATGTCGTTGGGCCCGAGGTCTCCGTCGCAGATGTGAACGATCCTGGCACCGGCCGACAGAGCCACCAACTGGCCGGCCTCGGCGCTGACCACCCGCTCGAAGCCGACCACTGCAAGTCGTAACCCGCCCCCGGCGCTGGAGCAGACTCGCACCCGATCACGATCACCCACCGTCGGCGCGTGCCTATCTCGAGCAGCCAACTCATCTCGGACGTGGCGAACTCCCTCCCACACGTCGGTGTCGATGGTGGTGGGGACCTGCGCCGTCGCGCAGACCGTTTTGGCGTGACCGTCGATCAGGGAGGCCTTGGTGTAGGTCGAGCCGACATCGACACACAACAGCCTCAGCTGAAGATCCTCCAAAATGTCACCCCAAGGAGCGTGAGCGAGCCACCGAGCATGATCAGCAAACCGGTCAGCACTTTGCGGGTCGCCGCGTGCATCTCGCTTCGGAAGCTCTCGACGTCGAAACCGTCCGCCGCCCCCACGTCCGTCGTTCCTGGGGGGCCACCGAAGCCGCCTTGTGACGTGGCATCGGCTTTGAGGGCCGTCCGCTCAGCGCGACCTCCGAGGAAAACGGTCAGGCCGACTAGGACAACGGCAACTGGAAACCCGAATCGGATGACCAGCTCGGTGGGCGACCACGGCTCGACTGCGGAGGTGTCTTGCACAAAGATGAGTGGCTGGCGCATAGAGGCACGGTACCCTCGCGATGGAATGGCTCCCGGCTGCGGCGCGTTCCCAAACTGTGAGCCTTTTCTCAGCTAAACCCCCCACCGGACGAACTCACCAACTACCAGGCATCCCGACCCACCACGAGGTGCTCGATGGCCCGTTGCAGGGTCCTTGGCCATCCGGCACGGAGCGCCTCTATGTCGCGATGGGGTGTTTTTGGGGGGCCGAACGTATGTTCTGGTCGATGCCCGGAGTGATCAGCACCGCGGTGGGGTACATGGGCGGGACAGTACGTCATCCGACCTACCGCGAGGTATGCAGCGCGCGCAGCGGGCACACCGAAACGGCCCAGATCGTGTATGACCCCGAACAGATCTCACCGGAAGAGCTGCTCAAGGTGTTCTGGGAGAACCACGACCCGACAACGCCTAACCGTCAGGGAAACGACGTGGGGCCGCAGTACCGCTCGGCCATCTTCTGGACCACACCGGCGCAGGAGACTGCAGCCCGCACCACCAGCGAGGCCTTCCAGGAGGTGCTCACCGAGCATGGCCACGGCGCGATCAGCACCCAGATAGAGTCGACGGACGTGGTCGGCGACTTCTACTATGCCGAGGCCGAGCATCAGCAGTACTTGTACAAGCACCCAGCGGGATACTGCAACCACGGCCCCAACGGGCTGACCTGCCCGGTGGGGATCGTTCGTCAGGACAGGCTACCGTCGCAGGAGTCGGTGCTCGACTCGCACGAGTAGCGGGCACCAGTGACCCTGTCCACTCGTCCCGTTGGTCAGCGGATCTGGTCGGCCAGCTCGGCGCACGTGACGTCCAGCCATCGTTGGACCGAGACGCGCGCTTGCACTGTGTCCGGATAGCGGCAGCGCAGACGTAGCCCCTGAGCGGACACGACAAACCAGACCATCACGCCATCGGTGTCGATCACTGCTGAAACGTGTTGGGCTCTGAGCGCAGGGTCGATCGAGACCGGTAGCCTGCGGTTGTCCAGCCAGGAGATTGCGAACATGCCGGGGCCGGTCGGCATACCGCCGTACGGAGCCATGATCGGCGCCAGCGGGTGGGAGCCGAGGGCCAGGGCTTCCTTGAGAGCCGCCTGGCAGGCCTGCGGGTCCGGGTCAGCAGATTCCAGCACCGCGTTGGTGATGAACCAGCCGACGCTGTGGTGCCATCGATCCTCATATCGACTGTGCACCGGCAGCACCGCACGCAGGGGATGGCCCGCCACGTCCGCCGTGATCTGCGTCAACGTCGAGATCACTGCCGGGAGCATCCGCACACCTCTGGCTCGAGCCTTTTCCTCGAAGCGGGTGAGCCCATCCGCATCGAACACCTCGCGGACCTCAACAACTTCGGGTTGCGGTGTGCCGATGTCACCCAGCGGTAGCGGGAAGGTTGGCATCGTCCCGCCGCCCGCACGCAGTATGTCGGCCCACCGGCGCCGCACCATTGCGGGTGCCGCCGGCGCGGACTCCAGCATGGTGCTGTGCTCAGCAAACGAGGGCGCCGCGGGAAGCCGGGATCCAGCAGCTCGGCCCTCGGCGAGATCCGTCAGGCAGGCCATCAGGTCGCGAGCCAAGACCAGCAGTGACCACGCATCGGCGTGCGCGTGATCGAGCGCGATGAGCACCTGTGGATGGGCGTCAGCGACTCCGGCGAGAATGAGTCGATGCGAAGGCCGGGCCAACGGTGCGCAGGCTTCGTCGAGCACCTCCCTGGCCACCTCGGTGGAACGTCGGCCCGCCGGCACCTGGTGCTCGGTCCAGGTCACTCCCACGACCTCGACCTCGTGCAGTGCGAGCCCGAAACCACCCTGCGCCAGCGACGGGGTGCTGAATACGGTGCGTAGCGTGCCGTGGCGGGCGATCAAGGCAAGCCAAGCCCGTTGCACGTGAACCTGGCTGACCGAAGTCGGTAACCGCAGTGCCAGAGCTATCCACGACCCGGAGCGCTGCCCCTTACCGACGTGTCGGCGTTGATCGAACGACACCGGCACGGCCCGCCCTGCTGGACCTACCTCCACAGCACAGCTGTGCAACGGACCCCCAGGGAGGTCCAAGGCGTTCACGCTCGTCATGTGCATCGGGTCGTACAGTAAACCTTCCAGCCGACATTCTTAGGAGAGCCTTGCCGTTCCTGTCCGCGAGGCACGCCCGGCTCGACTACGACGTGACCGGCGACGGTGCCACCGTGGTCCAGTTGCACGGACTGACCTCTAGCCGGATGCGCGATGCGCAACTCGGGCTCGACCTGTGCCGGGGACTCAGCGGTCATCGCGTCATTCGGTACGACGCCCGTGGCCACGGCCGGTCCACCGGCCGCGGGGTGCCAGATGACTACACGTGGCCGCATCTAGCAGACGACCTGCTACACCTCTTGGACCAGGTGGCACCGTTCCAGCAGGTATGTGGCGTCGGTCAGTCAATGGGTGCCGCCACTTTGCTCCACGCGGCATGCTCAGATCCCGGACGCTTTCGAGCTTTGGTGGTGGGCATCCCGCCGACCGCGTGGAGCACGCGGGTAGCACAGCAGGCGACCTACCTGGACACCGCCGATGTCGTCGAGGAGCGCGGGATCGAAGAACTGATGGTCAGTGCCCGCACCGCTCCTCGCCCCCCAGCAGTGGGGCCAGACGTGCCAACCACGGTTCCCGATGTCGAGACCGCGCTGCTACCGGCTGTGTTTCGGGGAGCGGCCCGCAGCGACCTTCCGTCGTTAGGGGCGATCACAGACCTGCAGGTGCCGACGTTGCTGTTGTGCTGGGTGCAGGACCCTGCCCATCCGGTGAGCACCGCCAAGCGGCTCAGCCAACTCCTGCCCCAGCATCATCTTGCCGTAGCTCACACCCCGGCGGACGTCGCGAGGTGGCCTGCCTTGGTCGCGGATCATCTGGCCGCCTGTGCCTAGCTTTCTTCATCGGATGGACGTCCGCGCCAGCACACCCCGGGGCGTCTCGGCCCGAGCGGCTGGACGCTTACAGGCCGGGTATCTCGACCACGTCCGAGGCGTCGGGCGCCTCTACCTTGAGTTCCTGGCCCCAGTTGTCGAGGGTGATCGTGACCGCGGGCTCTTCGCTGCCGATGACCATCTGGCGGATCAGATTGTCCTCGCCGACCCAGATGCCATAGGTCCCGGCGCGGTCCATGTCCAACCCCAACTCCGATCCCATGTCGGGGCCGGCCGTCTGACCCATCTCATCGAGCACTTTCTGGGGGTCGAGCTCGAGCTCGTAGTGATCTGTCTCGTTGCCGTTGATCTCCTCGGTGCCCACAAAAGTGACCTCTTGGGCACTGCTACCCCAGGTATCCATCAGCGAGTCAAGATCCAGCGTGTTGGTCAGGTCCTCAGCGCCCAGGTTGTCCAGCTCCTGGGCTGGGATCTCAAGGTACTTGCCTTCCGGCGTCAGCCCCGGGATGTTGGCGTATGCCGAACCCTCCGCAAGTAAGAGGTCGACGATGCCCATCGGCGGTAGGTCCATGCTCACCTCCAACGCCGGTGAGTCACCGGCGAGGTCGACCGCACCGCTGATCGCGACCTGCTCACCCTCGGCCATTGCCAGGACGTCGAAGTCGAAGGCGTTCAGCGTCTCGGCGCCCGGAGAAGCCAACCGATCCAGCAGGTCATTCGGCTCCACCTGGTCCCCCGGCTCCACATCGGCCAACGCTGCGCCGTCCTGAGCCTGACCCTCCACCTGGACCGATTCGGTGTCGCTCCCGCACGCTCCCAGCCCGAGAGTCAGCGCCAGACCAGCCGCAGCGCCTCCTACCAGTGACGAGCGGCGATTCGTAGATCGTGCCATGATGTGCTCCTGTCCTAGGGGTACGTCTGCCGTTGGCGCACCTTTGCGGGAATTTGTTGAGGCCACGACAGGCTGTGGTGTCATAGTCCCACTCTGTAATGACGTCTGCACCCTTATCGAGGTTCCCTTTGAGCGCCAACATCACCTTCCGGCATCACAACACTGCGGTCGTGTCCATCACCGCCGTCGATGCCCCCGTCGTCAAAACCTCAGCAGAGTTCGATGCCATCATCGGCGACTCTTACACCCGCAACGGCCTACGACCGGGCATGCTGGCTCAGTTGGCCGGGATCGTCGAGCGGCGCTGGTGGCCCGTCGGCACCAGTTTTGTGGACGGGGCCGTCGAGGCTGGGGCCAAGGCCATCGCAGAGTCCGGCGTCGACCCCGCGCGGATCGGGATGATGATCAACACCTCGGTCAGCCGAGAACATCTGGAGCCGTCCGTCGCGGTCAGCATCCACCACCAGCTCGGCATGCCGTCCAGCTGCCTCAACTTCGATCTGGCCAACGCCTGTCTCGGATTCGTGAACGGTATGCAGTTGGCCGCCACCATGATCGATGCCGGTCAGATCGACTACGCCTTGATCGTTGACGGTGAGGGATCGCGCACGCCGCAGGAGAACACGCTGCGACGGCTGTCCTCCCCCGACGCGAGCGCCGAGGATATTCAGCGGGAGTTCGCGACATTGACCCTCGGCTCTGGCGCGGCAGCCATGGTCTTGGGTCGAGCCAGTGAGCACCCCGGTGCCCACCGGCTTGTCGGAGGCGCGTCCCGAGCTGCGACCCAGCATCACGACCTTTGTGTCGGCGACTTCGACAAGATGCGCACCGACACAACTGGGCTACTCGTGGCCGGGCTGGGACTTGCCAGTGACCTCTGGGCAGACGCGAAAGCCGAGTTCGACTGGACAGACATGGATCGTTATCTCATTCACCAGGTCTCACAGGTGCATACATCCAAGACCGCCGAAGCCCTCGGCCTGCCCAAGGACCGGATCCCGTTGACCTTCCCCACCTTGGGCAACGTTGGTCCAGCTGCCGTCGCCATCACCTTGGCCAAAGAAGTGGAGCACCTCGAGCCCGGCGATCGAGTGCTGATGATGGGCATCGGGTCAGGTCTGAACATGACCTGCCTCGAACTCGCCTGGTGATCCCTCCCGGCTTGCCAGGACTCGACCCGGCCTGGTCCCGATCGGTCGCCGCGCCGGACGGCCGCGGGCAAACGCGCACCTGGCATGTGCTCGACACCCATGCCCGCGCCGCACAGCAGCAGGAGCACCTGTCCGACGGTGTGATCGGGACGGTGTTGTGTGTGCATGGCAACCCCACCTGGTCCTACCTCTGGCGGCGGGTGCTGCAACTGGCCCGGCCGGGGTGGCGGGTAGTCGCCGTCGACCAGCTGGGAATGGGGTACTCCGAGCGTACCGACGAGTCCCGCCGACTGGCGGACCGTGTGGATGACTTGAGCTCACTGACCGACGCGATGAACCTTCGCGGACCCATCGTCGTGCTGGCCCACGACTGGGGCGGGCCCATCTCCATGGGCTGGGCGCTGCGGCATACCGAGCAGGTGGCCGCCGTCGTCCTGACCAACACCGCCGTCCACCAAGACGAGACGCAACCCCGCCCGTTCGCGATCACGGCAACCCGCTCACGTCTGGTGCTACGGACTGCGACATCGCGCACACCGGCCTTCGTCGCGGCAACCACTGCCCTCTCCCGACCCCCCTTGCCGGCGGCCGTCCGCGCAGCGTTCGCGGCGCCCTATCGGGGGAGGTCTCGACGCCGCGCCGTCGAGGAGTTCGTGGCCGACATCCCGTTCGAGACCGACCACCCCAGTTTCGAAGCCCTCGAACAGATCGCTGACGGCCTCGCGGCGCTGAGCGTGCCCACGTTGTTGGTGTGGGGCGCCCGCGACCCAGTCTTTTCCCGCCGCTATCTGCTGGACCTCGAGAGGCGATGGCCGCACGCAGACGTTCAGGTCTACCCCCGCGCCTCACACTTGGTACTGGAGGATGCCCCCGAGGGGGTCGAGGTGATCTGGTCGTGGATCACCGAACATGTGCCCGAGCATCGGTCCGAGGCCAATGCCCGTGAGCAGGCGGCGCCTCCAACTGTCGGGGTCGGAGCCGAAGAATCGCTGGCGGTCCCGCTCCGGGTGCATACGAGCGCCCAGGACGGCACCGCGATCGTCGAGCTCGGGACCGGTGGCACCCGGATCAGCCGGAACGAGCTTGCCGACCGCGTCGAGCTGGTCGCGCGCGCCTTAGCCGTTCACGGCATCCGTCCCGGCCACCGGGTCGCTGTCCTGATCCCGCCTGGGATCGACCTCAACACGGTCGTGTATGCCGTATGGCGGTTGGGCGCCGTGATCGTGATCGCGGACGCGGGGCTGGGTCTGGCTCGGCTCGGCTCGGCCCTGCGCAGCACCAACCCGGACCATGTGATCGGCATCCGTCAGGCGCTGTTGCTCGCGCGAGTCAGCCGAGTGGGCGGGGAGCCGATCCTTGCCGACGGCGATGGGGTCTGCTCGCTGATCGCCGAGGCAGCGGCCTACCCCATGCTGGACGACCCAGTCGAGGATCCCGATGCCCATGCCGCGATCCTGTTCACCTCCGGCGCAACCGGCCCGCCCAAGGGCGTGGTCTACACTCGGCGCCAGCTGAGTGCCCAGGTAAGCCTCTTGGCCGACACCTTCGAGCTGCACTCCGGTGAACGGCTGGTGGCAGCGTTCGCGCCGTTCGCGCTCTACGGACCTCCGCTGGGTGTGGCATGCGCGGTGCCCGACATGGACGTTACGGCCCCGCACACGTTGACAGCCACGGCCTTAGCCCGTGCCATCGCGGCGGTGGACGCGACCGCGGTGTTCGCCTCCCCCGCAGCTTTGCGCAACGTCGTCGCCACCGCGGAGACGCTCACCGCAGCAGATCGCCGTGCCCTGGCCGTTCCCCGCCTGGTGATGTCGGCCGGGGCACCGGTGCCGACAGAAGTGCTCCGGCAGGTCAAAGAACTGATGCCTGCGGCCGCAACACACACGCCCTATGGCATGACCGAGGTGTTGCCGGTGGCCACCATCGACCCGACGACGCTGCCTTCGATCGACCTCCGCAGCGACAACAAGCAGGTGGACGCGGGTCCCAGCGGCGCTGGTGTGGCGGTCGGGGGTGTCTGCGTCGGACGGCCGTTGCGGGGAGTACGCGTAGCCATCCGCCCGCTTGGGGAACTGGCGGATCCCGAAAGCAGCACGGCCACCAGCGCTGACCCGGCGCTCGAAGAGAATGAGCTGAGCGAACAGTCCGGTGTCTTCGGGGAGATCACGGTCCGTGCCGCGCATGTGAAGTCGCACTACCATGCGGCGTGGGCTGCCCAGCATTCCAGCGCCCAACCCATCGGCTGGCACCGTACCGGTGATGTCGGTGTGCTGGACGAGGCAGGTCAGCTGTGGGTGCAGGGACGTCTGGTGCATGTGCTGCGGACCGCGGCCGGGCCGTTGCCTCCCTACCCCCTGGAACGCGTGCTCAGCACCCTTCCCCAGCTGGCCGACGTCGCCGTGGTCGGAGTAGGGCCCGCAGGTAGTCAACAATGCGTGGTGATCGTGGTGCCGACAGCACGCCTGTCTGGACGACACAGCCGGTTAGCCGACCCGGCCACTGCCAGCGCAGTGCGCGCCCTCGCCGCACAGCAGCCCACCCAGGTACATGCGGCCGCCGTGTTGCAGCGAGACTGGCTCCCGGTCGATATCCGGCATGCCTCGAAGGTCGACCGCACCGCCTTGGCCCACTGGGCCGACGAGGTGCTACATGGTGCTGCACACGGCTCGTCATCCAAGCTGGCTAGGGTCAGACAGCGTCGGCAGCGTCAGCCTCATACCAGGAGTCGCTGATGCGCGTCCTGGTGACCGGTGCCAGCGGAATGCTCGGCGGCGCTGTCGCTGATCTACTGGCCGACAGCGGCAACGACGTGGTCGTGATGCAACGCCGCAGCGCCGGCACGCGCCATACCGAGCTGTTGGGTGACATCACGGACCCCGAAGCGGTCAACGCCGCCGTGGCCGGGACCGACGCGATCATCCACCTGGCGGCGAAGGTCGACATCGTGGGCCGATGGCCGCAGTTCGTTGCCGCCAATGTCGAGGGGACACGCAACGTCATCTCGGCGGCACGCGCGCAGGGAACCTCCAAAATCGTTCACATCTCCTCCCCCTCGGTCGCCCACTCGGGCCACTCGATCGTCGGTGCCGGAGCCGAGATCGCGGACCCGCGAGTACGGGGACACTACGCGCGCAGCAAGGCGATGGCCGAGCGGTTGGCCCTGTCTGCTCACAGCAGCGATCTGGCCGTGACCGCTATCCGCCCGCACTTGGTGTGGGGCCCCGGTGATACCCAGCTGGTCGGCCGGATCGTGGCCCGGGCGAAGGCCGGCAAACTGGCCCTGGTGGGCTCGGGCACTGCTCTGGTGGACACGACCTACGTCAGCAACGCCGCGGCAGCCATCGTCGCAGCCCTGACCCGGATCGAGGTCGCCGGCGGTCAGGCCCTCGTCGTCACCAACGGGGAGCCGCGACCGATCGGAGAGCTGGTCGCAGATATCTGCCGGGCGTGTGGGGCGCCCCCGCCAAGGATGCGCGTTCCCTATCCACTGGCTTGGGGCGCCGGCGGGTTGGTCGAGGCGGTCGCCGGCGTCGCTGAACGCGTCCCGCTCCTACCGAGAATCGAGCAACCGCCGCTGACCAGGTTCCTGGCCGGACAGTTGGCTACCGCTCATTGGTTCGACCAGCGGCACACCCGCGAAGTGCTGCAGTGGACACCTCAGGTGAGTATCAGCGAGGGTCTGCATAATCTGAGGACGCACGCCCACGCGAGCGGTTCTTCAGATCACTGAGGATGGCACCGAGTGCCTTGCGCGCAACTCAGCACGACGCAATGGACTCAGAAGGGGTGATGGGCAGCCATGAGCAGAGCAAATCGCGCACGCGATATTGCGGCCCGGGCGGCCTTCGGTGGCGGCGGGCTAGCGGTGGCCGGTCTGCTCGGGTTAGGCGTGCTCAAAGTGGAAGCCCAGGTGGCGCGCCGAGTGATCGGCGATGGTGGTGACGTTGGGCTCAACGATAGCGGCCGGTATGGAGCAGGCGTGGGAACCACCATCGAGCTGCTGATGCTCGGTGACAGTACAGCTTCGGGAGTAGGCGCGGACAGCCCGGAGACCACGCTAGGCGCCACCGTCGCTGTGGGGGTCGCGGCCATCACTGGCCGACCGGTCGACCTCTGCAATGTCAGCCGTAGTGGCGCGGTCTCCACCGGGTTGGCCAGTCAGGTGATGGATGGCCTGGAGCAGATGCCGAACGCTTGGGTCGCGCTCATCATGATCGGCAGCAACGATGTGAAGAACCGCGTCGACCAGGCCACAGCCGTGCGTCATCTCGCCGAGGCCGTCGTCGCCTTGCAGGACACCGGAACGGTCGTCGTGGTCGGGACCTGCCCGGACCTCGGCACGATCCGCCCGGTGCCGCAGCCCCTTCGCTCATTGGCGAAACGCTGGAGCCGGGACCTCGCCGCGGCCCAAACCGTGGCCGTCGTCGAGGCGGGCGGGCGCACCGTATCGATCGGTGACCTGATCGGTCCGGACTTCCACGCATCGCCTACCGAGCTGTTCAGCGCGGACCAGTTCCACCCGTCATCAGCTGGGTACGCCCGCGCGGCAGCGGCCATGCTCCCCAGCGTGCTGGCCGCACTAGGACTTCCCACACATGAGGCAGAGCAGACTCCCGACTATCGCCGTGGAGAGGCTGTGGCGCCGTTGCCGAGCGCCGCTGAACGGGCCGTGGACGATCCGGGCAGCGAAGTCACCGGCACCCAGGTTGACGGCAGCGCCCGCGGAGTCCGAGGCCGGTGGGCGCAGCTGCTGCGGCGCCAGCGGCAACCAGCACTGTCGCAGGACACGGCTGTCGACACACGGCTTGGAGGCAGCGAGCGCGCTGCCGGGTCGGCGCACGAGCGGAAAGACGAGAGACCGGCCGCAGCTGACTCTGGCGACGACAGTGCAGAACAGCCCGAAGACGCGAGCCAGGGCAAGGGCGCAGGAGAGGGCGTCCAATCAGCCGCGGCGCCGAGCGAGGATGCAGTGGCGAGAACGACTCCGCCTCGGCCGTAGCCGAGGCGAGGGCCCGGAGCCCCCGCTGAACCTCAGTCCTGAAGGGCCTCGTCCAATGGGAGTAGCTCCATATCCTGAGCCTGCGCAACCCCGGCGTTGGTGACCCGGCCACCGACCGTGTTGAGACCGGGGGCGAGCACTGGGTCGTCCCGCATCGCTTGCTGCCAGCCCTTGTTGGCGATCGCCACCGCATACGGCAGGGTGACGTTGGTCAGCGCGAATGTTGAGGTGCGCGGTACGGCGCCGGGCATGTTGGCCACGCAGTAGAACACCGATTCGTGAACCGTGAAGATCGGGTCGTCGTGCGTGGTCGGCTTCGAGTCCTCGAAGCAACCGCCCTGGTCAATCGCAATGTCGACGAGCACGCTGCCCGGCTTCATCCGGCTGACCAAGTCGTTGCTCACCAGCGACGGCGCCCTGGCACCAGGTACCAGCACGGCCCCGATCACCATGTCCGCCTGCAGCACCTGCTCCTCCAGCACGTAGGCATTGGACGTCGCGGTCTTGATTCGACCATTCCAGCGACGGTCCAGGGCACGCAACTTGTCGACATCGCGGTCCAAGATCGTGACGTCCGCCCACAGGCCGAGCGCCATCGTTGCGGCGTGCGACCCGGAGACCCCACCGCCGATCACGACAACTTTGGCCGGGTCGACCCCCGAGACACCGCCCATCAGCAACCCACGGCCTCCGTAGGCCCGCATCAGCGAGTGAGACCCGGCCTGGGGCGCCAAACATCCTGCCACCTCGCTCATCGGGTAGAGCAGCGGCAGTGACTTATCGGGCAGTTGTACGGTCTCGTACGCGATCGAGGTGGTGCGTGACTCGACCAGCGCGTTCGTGCACGGCGTGGACGCGGCCAGGTGCAGATAGGTGAACAGTGTGAGGTCGGAGCGCAGATGATCGTATTCGCTCTCGACCGGCTCCTTGACCTTCATCACCATCTCCGCATCGCCCCAGGTCGCCTCGGCGTCGGGACGCAACGCTGCGCCGGCGTCCACGAACTCCTGATCGGCGATCGAAGAACCTAGCCCAGCCCCCTCCTGTATCAGAACCTCATGGCCATGCTGCACCAGCTCGTTCACTCCGGCCGGGGTGAGCGCAACCCGATACTCGTGGTTCTTGACTTCAGTGGGCACACCGATACGCACAGTTCCTCGTTTCAGCTCACGCCGTTGTGAGCGGTGGGGGGTTCAACACAGATCATGGTGACACACACGCGGCTACCCTGGACACCAACAGCCGGGGCAGGACACCATCACCGAAAAGCAGCGAGGAAATCATGACCGAGGCAGTGATCGTCGCAGCGCGACGTACCCCGATCGGCCGGGCCTTCAAGGGATCGCTCACCCAGATGCGCCCGGATGATCTGAGCGGTGTTGCGATCGCAGCCGCACTCGAAGATCTCTCAGGCCTCGGTGCCGGCGGTATCGCACCGGGTGCGGACAAGCGCCGGGACCTGGACAGGCTGTCGGTGATGGAAGACCTCTACCTCGGGTGCGCCGAGCCGTCCGCTGAGCACGGCAGCAACATGGCCCGCGTGGTGGCTGTCCTGCTGGGTCAAGACACGTTGCCAGGCACGACGGTCAACAGGTTCTGCGCCTCTTCGCTGCAGACGACCGCAATGGCTTTTCACGCGATCAAAGCTGGCGAAGGCTCGGCCTTCATCAGTGCTGGAGTCGAGTGTGTGTCGAGGTATGTCGACTTCGCCGGGGCCGGGGGCTCTGCTGCCGCAACTCGCAACCCGCTCTTTGCCGACGCTGCCGAACGGACGGCTGCGACGGCACGAGACAACACGGCATGGAGCGACCCCCGCGCCGACGCCCTGCTGCCGGACGCCTACATCGCGATGGGCCAGACGGCTGAGAACGTCGTCACGATGCGCGGGATCAGCAGACAGCGACAAGACGAATGGGGTGTTCTGAGCCAGAACCGCGCCGAGGCCGCGATCGCTGCTGGCGTCTTTGACGCCGAGATGGCGCCGGTCACGTTGCCAGACGGCACAGTGGTCTCCCGCGATGACGGCCCCCGCGCTGGAGTGACCTACGAAAAGGTCTCCACCCTGAACCCAGTGTTTCGCCCCGAGGGCACCATCACGGCCGGGAACTGCTGCCCGTTGAACGACGGGGCAGCCGCTGTCGTAGTGATGAGCGACAAACGGGCGGTTGAGCTCGGCTTGACGCCGCTGGCGCGGATCGTTTCAACGGCCGCAACGGCGTTGTCGCCGGAGATCATGGGTCTTGGCCCGGTTGAGGCAACGCGTCTGGCGCTCGCTCGGGCTGGGATGTCGATCGCGGACATGGATCTGTATGAGATCAACGAGGCCTTTGCGGTGCAGGTGCTGGCCAGTGCGGATGACCTGGGAATGGACCCCGGCAAACTCAATGTGCATGGCGGCGCGATCGCGCTGGGCCATCCATTCGGAGCCACTGGAGCCCGGATCACGACCACGTTGCTCAACGCGTTGAAGGTTCATGACGGGCAGTTTGGGCTGGAGACGATGTGCGTCGGCGGCGGCCAGGGTATGGCGATGGTGATCGAGCGCCTCTAAGCGCACTCCGACCCGGTTGAAAGATGGCAGTGCGAACTTCAGGGGAGCGATCGACGCAGCTCAGTCAGCCGAGGAGCCAAAGCCGCGAGGTCCAGACCGGAGGCCTCGTAGTCGAAGACCATCACCCGTAGCTGGTCCATCACCACTGCTGGGCCAAGATCTGGCACTGGCGTGACGGGCATCCCGGTAGCGGTGGCGCCTTCGTCGGCAAGGTTCTGCACCAGCTCGCGCACGACCACATAAGCAGAAAGCGCGTGGTCCACCGGCAGCTGTTGCCACCGCCGGACCACGCGCTCCACCTCTGTCGTGATCTGGTCGACCAGTGCCGAGTTCGCCGACGACGCGGCTGGCTCAGCTGGGTACATCAGTCGTTCTGTAGCACCGCGAAGAGACGCAGGAACTCGATGTACAGCCACACCAGGCTGGCGACGAGGCCGTGGCCGAGCAACCATGAGTACTTCTCCGGTGCACCGGCACCCACTGCGCGGTCAATCGAGTCGAAGTCGATGGCCAACGAGTAGGAGGCCATGCCGACACCGAACAGGCAGATCACAATGGCCAACCAGCCGCCGGCCGCGTAGACATTGCCAAAGCCCAGCAGGCTGGACCCGATATTGATCAGCATGAAGACCAGGTAGCCCATCGCCATCATCCCGAAGATACGGCGGGACTTGCTCGTGACCTTGATGAAGCCGATCTTCCACGCCAAGAACATCCCCGCGAAGGTGCCCATCGTCGCTAGCACTGCGCTGCTGACAATGCCGGGGTATGCCGCGTTGAAGGTCACGCTGACGGCCCCCAGGAACGCGCCCTGCAACACCGCATGGACCATGATCAAGGGAATGTTGACCTTCTTGGAGCGGGCAATCGCAAAGGAAAGACCGATCGAGCCGAACATCCCGATGAGCCACACCGGCATCGCCAAGGGGTTCGTGACCAGCTGCCCACTCGCAGTGTCGACGTCTGGTGCGAGGAGGAACCACGAGGCGCCAGCAACAGCAAGCACAATGCTGAACAGCATCAACGACTTCATGATGACGTCGTCCAGCGTCAACCGGCCAGTCTCAACGGGCCCGGCCGGTGCCCGGCCATACATCTGCTCAAGCTGTTCGTTCGTCATCGACTCTGACGGGCCGCCGTAGCCCATCGGCGCCGGGGGGCCCTGCTGGCGGGCGCCGCGAGGTGGCGCCTGCTGCGAACCGCCGGCCTGCGGCGCGTTGCCGAAGCCCGCGTAACCACGGGTTTCACGGTCGATCCGGTTGAAGACCGGGTTGTTGGCCATCTGCCCTCCGAAAGTATGAGCGCGACCGGTCAGCGGCCGCGCGGGTGTGTCTACATATGTTAGAGCGTTTTGCTGGGCCGCGGTGTTCCCTCCACACGCAACACCCCCACTACCTCCCACCGTGCCCCATCCCCAAGGAGGACGGACCATCTTCACCCTGCCACTGCACCGGACGTGCCCCCGGCGGGACTCGAACCCGCACTGGACCCATTTTAAGTGGGCTGCCTCTGCCGATTGGGCTACGGGGGCCATCCGCCTGGGCAGTTTAGCCGGAATGAGCCCACGGTTCAGTCCGCAGCCATTCCCTACAACCGGGCGATGACCTCATCCAGCATCGGCTCGGTGAGCCGGCCGGTAAACGTGTTCTGCTGACTGACGTGATAGCTCCCGAGCAACCGGATCGGATGTTCCGGCGAGGCGTGTAGCACCGTCTGCGCGCCGTGGCCGAACTGAGGCTTCGGCCGGTCCACACCCCACCCCTGTGCGCGCGCCGCCGCCAAAGTGGCATCCCAACCGATCGAGCCCAACGCCAAGATGGAGCGCAGATGCGGCTGGGTCAACGCAAGGTCGCGCTGAAGCCAGGGCCGACAGGCCGCGCGCTCGGATGCCTCAGGTTTGTTAGCCGGCGGAGCGCAACGCACCGCCGCTACTATCCGTACGCCGCTGAGGTGCTGTCCATCGCCGCAGTGTTCGCTTGTCCTCAGCCGCGCATACCCAGCGCGGTGCAGCGCCGCATAGAGCCAGTCGCCACTGCGGTCCCCGGTGAACATGCGGCCGGTGCGATTGGTGCCGTTCGCCGCCGGCGCCAGCCCGACCACGATCACCCGGGGCTCGGGGTCACCGAAACCCGGACCCGGCCTGCCCCAGTACGGTTGGTCGGCAAACGAGGCGCGGCGCCCCGCGGTTGCCACGCTTTCGCGCCAGGCCACCAGCCGATCGCACGCCCGGCACACCGACATCCGGGCATCGAGCTCCGCCACATCGCCCGCGGAGTCTGCAAGTGCTGCCACATCCTGCGCCGAACGCGCGACTGGGGTAGCCGGCGTCGCTGGGTCCTCGGGCCATCCAGCCCCGGCCGGGACCGGCGAGGAGAAGGCCTGGCCGGTGACCGGGTGGAGATCGGTGGGCATCACGCGGTGTGGTCAGCGGGGCGCAGGAAGGCGTCGGTGGTGGCGTTGCCAAAGATGTTGCCGGGGTCGGGCGGACGTACGCGGGCACGCATCTCCTCCATGACGGGGACACGCCCAGCAACCTTCGCGACACCGCAGAACGACGCCTTTCCCCCGTGTGGGACGGGCTCAAACGGCTCCGGCGCAACATCGACCCGCAGGCAGGCGGCGCGATCGCGCAGGCCAAGTGTGCTCATCCCGTGAAGCCTCGCGACGCCACCTGGGAGAGGGCAATACCGTCGAGGATGTCGTGCTCGGAGGTGCGGACCTCGGTGATCCCAGCGTCACGGACCAGTCGCTGCATGACGGTGCGCCAGATCAACGCACCGGCCCCGATCACGTCGATCCGCCCAGGATGCATGTAGGGCAACGCCGCCCGTTGCGAGCGGCTCATCCGCATCAGGTCGTTCGTTGCGGCGATCGCATCCACCACCGGCAGTGTGCTGCCGTGGATCCGCTCAGGTTCGTAGGCCGAAAGATCGAGGGCTCGAGCGGTGGCTGTGGTGACCGATCCGGCCAACCCGATGACGGTTGCGACATCGGTGAAGTCGACGACCATGCTCGCCTTCTCGATGCCCGTCGTGATGTCGGCCAGCGCCGCCCATACGTGGTCTTCGCCGGGCGGGTCTGCGGCTAGGTGACGCTCACTGAGGCGCACACACCCGATATCGACCGAGCACGACTCCAACACGGTATCCCGGCCGCGCACGAACTCCGTCGAACCACCGCCGATGTCCACCACGAGGTAGGGCGCATCTCCCTCGGTTGCCGCACCCAGCTCGGCCGTGGCACCGGCAAAGGAAAGGGCGGCCTCGGCTTGGCCGCTGACGACCTCGGGGGTGACCTCGAAGTCGCCGAAGACCTGCTGCACTCCTGAGATGAACTCATCGGCATTGGCCGCATCCCGGGTCGCCGAGGTTGCGATGAACCGCACCGAGGCGACGTCGGCTTCTCGACACAGCTGGGCGTATGCACCGGCAGCTTTCAGGGTGCGCTCAAGCGCTTCGGGGTCAAGCCGCCCGGTGGCGTCGACGCCATGCCCGAGGCGTACGATCTCCATCCGACGCTGAACATCGGCGATCTCGAAGGCCCCGCCGTCAGCGGAGTCGATGTCGGCAATGAGCAGCCGGATTGAGTTGGTGCCACAGTCAACGGCAGCTACCCGGCGGGCTGGAACCTGGTTCATGCATTCTCTCCGGCGAGGAGGTCGGCACAGCAACCGTCGTCCCACCACCGCGGCAAGGCCGCCAACGCTTCGTCCCCGAGAAGGTTGACCCCCGGGCCGACAGCTAGGGAATGAGCGACCAAGACGTGGAGGCACTTCACCCGGGTGGGCATCCCACCGGCCGAGATGCCGCTGATCTGCTCCGGACTTCCCCAGGCGGCCCGTCGGCGCAGATAGTCCTCGTGTGCTGCTCGGTGAGCCTTGGAAGCCGCGCCGGTCGGGTCCGCAGCGAGGCGCTCGGTCATCTCCCGCATCATGCCGTCACTCTCCAAGGTCGAGATCGCCGCGGTCAGAGCAGGACACGTGGCATAGAAGAGGGTCGGGAAGGGGGTGCCGTCGGGCAACGTCGGGCGGGTCCGCACGACCGTCGGGCAGCCACATGGGCAGCGGTGGGCGATGTCGATGACGCCGCGCGCCGGGCGTCCCAGCTGGGCTTGCACCACACGGAGGTCCTGCTGCAACGTTGTTGAGCCGACCGAAGGGGCGCTAGCGCCTACAGCCAACGCCTCAGCCTCCATCTGGAGCAGTTTCCGGCAGTCCCTCGTTGGCGGTCTTGACCGACTCCCACACTTCGCCGTACCAGGGGCGGGTCTCGTGGACCTCGTTGGTGACTTGAGCCATGCCCGGCATCGGCTCGGTGAGCACTTCTCCGGTGTCGTCGATGATGGTGAAGGCCGTCTCGCCGGGGTTGACGAAACGCAGCCGCTCCCTCGCGTTGCGCTCGACGAAGTCGGGATCGCTCCATTGATCGACCTCGCCCTCCAGCGCCGCAATGTCCTTGGTCTGCGTGTCGATCTGCTGCTCGAGCTGTGTTATCTCGCGACGTTGGTCAACGTAACCAGTGACCGTGGGAAACAGGAACACACCCAGCATCGCGAGCACGAGCGATAAGGCGGCAAGGCGCCATACCTGCACGGATCCTGCGCGCCGCGATCCGTTAGCCATCGACCGGGCCCGAGTCGCTGGCCGGCCCGGGCCGGAGTTCGACGGTCCCCGACTCGTCGCTGAGGAGGGCGGCCGAGAAGCAGACGCGCGTGGGGCCGAGGCGCCCCTCACGGCGCTTCTTGTCGCCCCCCTCGTGGCGGCGTTGTGCTCGGAGCCACCGCTCTTCGAGGTGCTGCGCCGTGACGCCGCGGTGTTGGACGCGTTGCTCTTCGCCCCCGCAGGCTTCGAGGCACTCCTGGTGGCCGATTTGCTGGTGGCCGAGGGCCGCGAGGATCGTCCTCGCGGCTTGCTCGACCTGTCGTTGATCTCTGCCATTGTTGCCCTGTTGCCCGCCTAGGGGGTGAAGCGCGGGAAGGCCCCGGCCCCTGCATAGAGGGCGGCGTCGTCCAGTTCCTCTTCGATCCGCAGCAACTGGTTGTACTTGGCCACCCGCTCGGAGCGCGCAGGAGCACCCGACTTGATCTGACCGCAGCTGGTCGCCACTGCCAGGTCCGCGATCGTGACATCTTCGGTCTCGCCGGAACGGTGGCTCATCATGCAGCGAAATCCGTTGGTCTGTGCCAAAGCCACCGCGTCCAGCGTCTCCGAGAGGGAGCCGATCTGGTTGACCTTGACGAGCAGGGCGTTGGCCGACGACTCGGTGATGCCTCGCTGCAGCCGAGTCGGGTTGGTCACGAACAAATCGTCGCCAACCAACTGCACCCGGTCACCCAGTCGGGCCGTGATGGTGGCCCAGCCCTCCCAGTCGTCCTCGTCCAGGGGGTCCTCGATTGAGACCAGCGGGTAGTCGTCCACCAGTTGCGCGTAGTAGTCAGTCATTTCCGCGGCGCTCTTGCTGCCGCCCTCGAACGCGTACACGCCATCTGTGCAGAACTCGGTGGCGGCCACATCGAGGGCCAACGCGACGTCGCTGCCGGGCGTATATCCGGCCTTGGTGATCGCCTCGAGGATCAAGTCGAGTGCGGCCCGGTTGGAGTCGAGGTCGGGCGCAAACCCGCCCTCGTCGCCGAGGCCGGTCGCCAACCCACGGTGGCTCAACACGCCCTTGAGCGAGTGGTAGACCTCGGCCCCCCACCGCAGAGCTTCGCGGAACGAGCCGGCCCCGATCGGAGCAATCATGAACTCCTGGATGTCGACGTTGGAGTCGGCATGCGAGCCACCGTTGAGAATGTTCATCATCGGCACCGGCAACAGGTGGGCGTTCGGGCCACCTAGGTATCGGAACAACGGCAGCCCTGCCGTGTCGGCAGCGGCGCGTGCCACCGCGAGAGACACCCCAAGGATGGCGTTGGCGCCCATCTTTTCCTTGTTGTCGGTGCCGTCGATGGCCAGCATCTCGTGATCGATCAGCCGCTGCTCCGCGGCGTCGAAGCCGAGCAAGCGCGGCTCCAGGTCATCCATCACAGCTTGCACGGCTTCCTGCACCCCCTTGCCCACGTAGCGCCCTTTATCACCGTCACGGCGCTCGACTGCTTCGAACTGGCCGGTCGAGGCGCCGGAGGGCACGGCGGCGCGACCCACGGTCCCGTCGTCCAGTCCGACCTCGACCTCGACCGTGGGATTGCCACGGGAGTCGAGAATTTCGCGGGCGATGATGGCGTCGATGACGGCCATGAAGACGCTCCTGTGCTTATCGGGGCTCACAATTCGGTCTCGCCAAGACTAGCCGAGCAGCACCGCTCTATCCTGCAATGGAAGAGCGCGCCGGGTCAGGGACCGCGATTGCGGCTGGCCGACTCGATCTGCCGAAGCAACCCTCTGAGCGCGGATGCGGCATCCACGCCCTCCTGCTCGGCAGCGATGACCTGCCTCAGCAAGATGCCCCCGTGCTGCTCTGCGCCCCGCTCGGATGCACTTGGTTCGGGTGCGTCTTGCTCAACGCTGCCGTCCGACCCCGTGCTGCCGGAACCCTCGAGCTGCGCCTGCAGCCACGGGAGGCAACCGGCACGAGTCAACCGCGAGACAACCTTGCCTGCGCGCGCCAGATCCGGCATACCTGCTGGTATGCCGTCCAGTGGGTGAGCCCGATCGGGTTTCTCCTGGGCCTTGATCTCCTCCCACGAGGATTCGACATCTTCGGCAGTGTGGGCGGGGGTCTCGGCGAAGACATGCGGGTGACGCCGGATCAGCTTGTCGACCAACGCTGCAGCAATGTCGTCGATGTCGAACGGCTCATCGCCCTCGCGACCGACTCTGGCGTGGAAGAGAACTTGAAGCAATACGTCGCCCAGTTCCTCGACGCGATCGTCCCCGGTCCCGGACTCGAGCGCCTCCACGCACTCGTAGGCCTCTTCGATCAGGTACGGCGTCAGGGACTCGTGGGTCTGCTGGGCATCCCAGGGGCAACCCCCCGGGGAACGCAACCGGTCCATCACACTGACCGCATCAAGAAGTCGTGACCCCGGTTCGTCCCACGAGCCGATCAGCAGCTCCAGCTCAGGGGGGTCCTCGTGGGCAGCCAACTGGTGGGCCAAGGCATCGCTGAGGCCAGGGTCCGCGTCCGGGGAGCCAACCCACACCACGGGGCCGGCGTCGGCGTGGCTCAGCAGCTCCCTGGCGGTGTCGCTGACTGGGGCACACTGCTCGGACAGTGGTAGTCCGTCGTCAGCGAGCGCACGCGGCAAAGGATCGCGCAGGGAACGGCACAGGACGTACCCGGCAGCGTCGAGCGCTTGCCATGCCTGGCGGGACAACACCCCGGGGGCAACCCGAGGGGAGGTCACCAACAGGCTCAGCCGGCGGGTGCGATCCATTCCGGGGCGCCGGGGACGACGCTGGCGGTCTCGGGGTCGAACTCGCCGTAGCGAGGGTTGATCTCATCGACGATGGCCTCGATGTCGGCGGGGCCGATGGTCTGTAATGTGTTGAGCGCCTCCGACATCTCGGGATCGGCCAGCACCTCCGGGTCTTGCAGGATGGTGAGGTACTGGCGTGTCCGGGCCACGTCAACTGTCAGCTCCGACGGGCTGTCGAGCCCATTCTCACGTAGCAGCTCGCTCACCTGCTGATCGGTCAACGCAGCCGGGGTACCGACCATGACCTCATCCAAGAAAGGCGTTCTAGTCAGCTCGCCCAGCACCATGCTGGGGCTGGCCGCCTCGACAGAGATGGAGTTCAGCTGCGCGGTGGTCTCCTGCAACTCGGACTCACCGATGCTCTCTCCGTCGATGACGGCGGCTTCATCTGCGCTGATACCGCCACATCCCGCCAGAGCGCCGATGACGACGCCGACACCGGTCAGGCGTAATGACTGGCGCGCTTTCGGGGTCCAGGCCTTCACATCACACATCATGTCATCCTCATCATCATCTCGGCATCACGGTCATCGCGCAGCCGGTGAGGCACCGACGGTGGCTGCAGCCGGCAGGTCGTCGAGCAGGATCGCCGCCATCAGCTGTGATGCCCAGTCCAGGATCGCGATGTCGCGCAGCGGCTTGCCGCCAAAACCGCTCGTCTTCGGCACCGGCACCAGCGCGGTCCGGGTGGCGGGCTTGAGCAGGGTGCCCGGGTAGAGCCGGTTCAGCCGCAGCTGCTGCGACTCACGCAAGTTGCCGAACGGCGCAAACCGCACCCGCTGCCCCTGAAGCGCGACGTCGCTGATGCCTGCTGCCCGGGCCACCGTGCGCAGTCGCGCCACCTCCAGCAACGTCAGCACCTGCTCGGGCGGTTGGCCATAGCGATCCATCAGCTCGGCCTTGATCGCTTCGACCTCCTGCTCGTCGCGCACCTGAGCGAGCTTGCGGTAGGCCTCCAGGCGCAGCCTCTCGCCGGGTATGTAGTCGTGCGGTAAGTGCGCGTCCACCGGCAGCTCGATCTTGACCTCGACCGGCCCCTGCTCACCCTCCCCTTTGAACTCAGCCACCGCTTCACCGACCAGACGCACATACAGGTCGAAGCCGACCCCGGCGATGTGGCCGGACTGTTCGCCGCCCAGCAAGTTGCCAGCGCCGCGGATCTCCAGGTCCTTCATCGCCACGGCCATGCCAGCGCCCAGATCGGTGTTCGCGGCAATGGTCTGCAGCCGGTCCACGGCCGTCTCGGTCAGCGGCTTTTCCGGCGGATACAGGAAGTAGGCGTAGGCACGCTCGCGCCCTCGCCCGACCCGGCCTCGTAGCTGGTGCAACTGCGACAACCCCATCTGGTCAGCCCGCTCCAGGATCAGGGTATTCGCGTTCGAGATGTCCAGACCGGTCTCCACGATGGTGGTGCAGACCAGCACGTCGAACTTGCCCTCCCAGAAGTCGACCACCACCTGCTCCAGCTTTGCCTCGCCCATCTGACCGTGCGCCACCGCCACCCGCGCTTCGGGCACCAGATCGCGGATGCGGCTGGCGGCCCGGTCGATCGAGGTGACCTTGTTGTGAACGTAGAAGACCTGCCCCTCACGTAACAGCTCGCGGCGGATCGCGGCCGTGATCTGTTTGTCGTCGTAGGCGCCGACAAAGGTCAGTACCGGGTGCCGCTCCTCCGGTGGCGTGGCCAGTGTGGACATCTCCCGGATACCGGTGACGGCCATCTCAAGGGTGCGCGGGATCGGCGTGGCCGACATCGCGAGCACGTCGACATTGGTCCGCATCGCTTTGAGCTGCTCTTTGTGCTCGACGCCAAAACGCTGCTCTTCGTCGACGATGACCAGGCCCAAGTCCTTGAACCGAACGGTCGAGGAGAGCAGTCGGTGCGTGCCGAGCGCGATGTCGACCGAACCGTCGGACAGCCCCGCCATGGTGGCCTTGGCCTCCTGGTCACTCTGGAACCTGGACAGGGCCTTGACCACCACCGGGAACTGGGCGTAGCGCTCGCTGAACGTCTGGAAGTGCTGTTGCACCAGCAACGTGGTCGGCACCAACACAGCAACTTGCTTGCCGTCCTGGATCGCCTTGAAGGCCGCGCGCACCGCGATCTCGGTCTTGCCGTAACCCACATCACCGCAGATCAATCGGTCCATGGGCACCGACTTCTCCATGTCGGACTTGACCTCATCGATGCTGGACGCCTGATCCGGGGTCTCCACAAAGGCGAACGCGTCCTCTAGCTCGCGCTGCCACGGCGTGTCCGGGGCGAACGCGTGACCGACCGTGGCCATCCGTGCGCTGTAGAGCCGGATCAGCTCGCCGGCAATCTGACGAACGTGCCGCCGAGCTCGTGACTTGGTCTTTTGCCAGTCCGACCCGCCGAGCCGGTTCAATGTCGGCGCCTCACCACCGACGTACCGGGTGATCTGGTCCAGCTGATCGGTGGGCACGAAGAGGCGATCGCCGGGCTGGCCCCTCTTGCTGGCCGCATACTCCAACACCAGGTACTCGCGGGTCGCCCCCTGCACGGTGCGTTGCGCCATCTCCACGAAGCGGCCGACCCCGTGCTGTTCGTGCACGACGAGGTCGCCGGGTCGCAGTTGCAGCGGGTCGACCTGCTTGCGGCGGCGGGAGGGCATGCTGTGCGTTGCGCTGGTCGAACCGGCCGCCGGGGCTTGGCCGGTCAGATCAGCTTCGGAAAGGAGCACCAGGTTGGCCTGGGGCCAGGTAAACCCGGTGCGGACGGCCCCGGTGGTCAGCAACACAGCACTCGGTTGACTTCCACCCTCCAACCCTGGGCCTGGACCGCCGGCCAACGGTGACTGGATCCGGAAGGGTATCTCGCGCTCACCGAGCACCTCGGCCACGCGCTGCGCCATACCGGCCCCTTCGGTCACTACGACGACCGTCTGGTCGCGGGCGAGCCAGCCCTGTAGGTCAGCCGTCAGCGCGTCCACGTCACTGCGGTACGCCGTGGGCGCGCTCGCCTGGATCGACATCGCACCGGGCCCGGATGCTGAGCCGACCACTCCGTCGGGCTGCTGCGCTGACATCGCGTCCTCGAGCTCGTGATCGGCCGCGAACGGCGTCAGAGCCCACCAGTGCCTTCCCGCGGCGAGCGCAACGTCTCGCACCTCCTCGAACGCTAGATATGAGGCAGCGCCCAACATGCGTTCGGTGTCGACCGGGATCACATTGCCCGCTGCCGCGTTGGACCAACTGGCCTCCAGGAACTCTTGGCTGGTGGCGACCAGGTCGTGCGCGCGAGACCTCACCCGCTCTGGGTCCAGCACGACGATCCCGGTGTGCGCCGGCAGCACCTCCACGAGCGGCTGCATACCATCGACCAGGGCCGGGCCGAGCGACTCCATCCCCTCGACCGCGATGCCATCGGCGATCTGGGTGAGCATGTCGGCCACGCCAGGCAGTTCATCGACCAATGCCCGGGCGCGGGTCCGAACCTCGTCGGTCAGCAGGATCTCTCGACACGGCGGCGCCCAGACACCGTCGGTGGCGATCTCCAGACTGCGCTGGTCGGCGACCTTGAACCACCGGATCTCCTCAACCGTGTCCCCCCAGAACTCCACCCGCACCGGGTGGTCATCTGTCGGCGAAAAGATGTCGAGGATGCCGCCGCGCACCGCGAACTCCCCGCGACGCTCAACCAGGTCGGTTCGGCTGTATGCCGCCTGCACCAGATCCTCGACCAGCTCCGGCAACGAGCGCTCATCGCCGGCCTGGAGTTGCACCGGGGCCAGCTCTCCCAGCCCCCGGGCGATCGGCTGGACCAAGGCGCGTACGGACGCGACCACGACCCGGATCGGCCCATGACCAGAGTCTTTCGAGTCCGGATGCGCCAACCGCCGCAGGACAGCTAGCCGCCTCGCGACGGTGTCACTACGCGGGCTGAGCCGTTCATGCGGCAGCGTCTCCCAACTGGGGAAGGTCGCGATCTGCTCGGAATCCAGATAGTCACCGAGGCTTCGAGCCAGGTCATCGGCTTCCCGCCCGGTTGCCGTCACCGCCAGAACGGGGCGCTCACTGGCCAGGACGGCGCTCAGCAACGGCCAGCAACCGGGTGTGCCGGAGAGTAGGTGGGCGCCACCACCTCCCGGCGGTGCACCCCAGACGTCGAGGGCAGCGGTGAGGTCGGGATCGCTGCCTACTGCAGCCAACAAAGGGGTGAGGTTCATCAGGAGCAAGCCTAATGCGCCAAGCGCGGTTGCATCTGGGCACTCCGGACAGCAAGATCAGGGGGTGTATCACCCGGTGCCACCGAGTTCGCGCGACGCAGCTCGCAGCCTAGCCGCTCTGGTCGGTGCGTTGCTGGTCATGCTGGTCTCGCCGGTGGTGGCACAGGCTGAGGACCCGCTCGATGTGCCCGGCCAGATCTATGACTCCGCCGACGTGTTGTCCGGCGATGAGGCGGACATCGAAGACGCTCTGCAGGGCTTGGCCGACGAGCGCAGTCTGCAGCTCTTTGTGGCCTTCGTCGACACTTTCGAGGGGGCAGGTGACAACAGTGGTGCTGAATGGGCCGAAGCAACGTTTGCCGCCTCCGGGATGGGCGGCGACGATGTCCTCCTCGCGGTTGCGGTGCAGGACCGCAAGTATGGGACGTACACCTCCCCCGACAGCGGGTTGACCCGCGACCAGGTTCTAGCCGTGGAGAACGACTTCGTTCTTCCGCAGCTCGCCGATGACGACTGGTCAGGGGCGGCCATCGCGGCCGCCGAAGGCTTCGCCCAAACCGATGAGCTCGACCCGGACAACGCAGGCGGCGATGACGGTGCTGCCGATACCGACGAGGAAGGTGGGTTGGGCACCGGGATCAGCTTCGGTTTCCCCTGGTTCTTCGCGGTACCCATCATCGGTTTCGGCCTGGCGTTGTTCTTCAACTGGCGCGGCAACAGAGCCGCCCGAGGAGGCTCGGGGGTGAAGCCCAACACAGCTTCCCGCGACGCCGGTATGCCGACGCAACAGCTGCAGGCCAAGGCTGCCGAGGCGCTCGTCGAGCTGGACAATGCGCTGAGATCGGCCGACGAGGAGCTGGCGTTCGCCCAAGCGCAGTTCGGTGAGCAGCGCACACAGCGCTTCACCCAAGTGTTGACAGAGGCGCGCACACAAAGCCAGGAGGCCTTTCGTATCCGGGCCGAGCTGGACGATGCCGAGCCTGAACCCGAGCCCGTGATGCGGACGATGTTGACCCAGATCATCGAGATAGCCACGGCTGCTGACGCCGCTCTGGCTGCGCATACTCAGGAGTTTGCGGACCTGCGCTCCCTCGAGGCGCGAGTACCCCAGTTCCTCGAGGAGCTATCAGCTCGAATACCCGAGGTCAACCGGCGTCTGCCTGCGGCTGAACAACAGCTGCGCGGGCTTGCAGCGCGCTACCCGGCACATGCGCTTGGCACGGTGCGAGCCAATGTGGAACAGGCTGAGCGACTGGTTGACAGTGCCGACGGGTTCGTCGAGGCCGGTCAGGTGTCCGTCGAGCGCCACGATCGCAGCTCCGCTGTCGCGGCCGCACGGGCCTGTGAGGAGTCGCTGGCCCAAGCCACCAGGCTGCTCGACCAGATCGACCGGGCCGGGCAGGACTTGGACCGTTCGACGGAGGCGCTGGCCGCCGCTATTGCCTCGATCACCAGCGACATCACCGATGCGGGACAGTTGGCTCCCCATGACGCATCGGTCAAAGCTTCTGTCCAGCAGGCCCGGGAGGCGGTCCGGCAGGGCCAGCAGGCGCGTCAAGAGGGAGACCCGTTGGCCGCACTCGCGATGCTGGACGACGCCGAGCACGATCTGGACACGGTGTTGGAGTCGTTCCGCGAGGCCGATGCTGCCCGCGACAAGGCCCGTTCAGCGTTTCAAGCGCGGGTGGAACGGGTAGGCACCCGGCTGCGAAGTATCGATGAGACCATCTCCCACCGGCGTGGCGCGGTGGATTCCAGTGCACGCACCCGGATATCTGAGGCGATGCGGTTGTTCGAGGAGGCGCGATCGAGGTATGGCGATGAGCCGGCCACCGCAGCCTCACTGCTCAATCAGGCCGAACAAACCGGGGAGCGCGCGCTGGCTCAGGCCAATAGCGACATCGACCGGTGGGACGATCCCGGCCGACCGAGTATGGGTCGCCATGGCATGGGCGGGGGAGCGTTCGGTCACGGTGGGCGACGAGGACGATCCCAGGGGATCGACATCGGCTCGGTCATTTTGGGAGGCATCCTCGCAGGTGGAGGCTCTCGACACAGCGGCGGCTGGGGCGGCGGTCGTGGCGGCGGTGGAGGTTTCGGCGGTGGAGGCAGTTTCGGCGGCGGGGGCGGTGGGATCAGCAGCGGCGGCCGCTTCTAAAGAGGTGAGGCACGTGAAGAGCGAGAACAGTTCAGATCAACACAGCAATGAGAGGACACTCAGATGACGCAGAAGCAGACCATCCTCGGGCGCATCGGCCAGATGGCCAGGGCCAACATCAACTCGATCCTGGACCGCGCCGAGGACCCGGAGAAGATGCTTGACCAGCTGGTTCGGGACTACACCAGCTCTATCGCCGAGGCGGAGGAAGCCGTCGCCCAGACCATCGCCAATGTGCGGATGTCCGAAGCCGACCTGCGAGCCGACGAGGAAGCCGCGCAGGAGTGGGGCCGCAAGGCCGCAGCGGCGTCGGCCAAGGCCGAGTCGCTGCGCGGGCAAGGCGACGCGACGGGTGCCGACAAGTTCGACAACCTGGCCAAGGTGGCTTTGAGCCGGCAGATTCAACACGAGGACGACGCCGCCACTGCGCGGCCGACGATTCAGTCGCAGAACGAGACGGTCGAGCAGCTCAAGGCAGGGCTGCGGTCGATGAAGACCAAGTTGCAGGACCTCAAGGGCCGCCGTTCACAGCTGGTCGCCCGCGCCCGGGCGGTCGAGGCTCAGAGCACGGTCAACGACGCCATGTCCTCCCTCGACGTGCTGGACCCCAACAGCGAGCTCTCCCGGTTTGAGGACAACATCAAGCGCGAAGAGGCCGTCATGCAGGGCCGGGCCGAGGCGCGTTCGACCACTCTGGAGGATCAGTTCGCCGAGCTGGAGGACCACAGCCACGACAGCGAGGTCGAGGCTCGGTTGGCTGCACTGAAGTCGGGGAACGGCTGACCCGTCCAGCGGCTGATACTCATCCGTCACCACGTTGGTGTACGCCGGTCCATCTCACCCTGCAGCGCAGCACCAAGGGATCGGAACCTCAGCTCGGCCGATCAGGCCAGTGCCGGCCTCGGCTCGGTCGCGATCAGCGACTGTGAAAACGTTGCTGTGTCGTCTCCATGCCAGCCTGCACCAGGCTCTGGGCGGCGTCGGCGCCGCCAGTGACCAAGAGCGCTACCTCGACGCTGTCCCGTGCCGGAAAGTTGGATAGCACATAGTCGGCGGGGTCCTGACGACCTGGTGGACGTCCGACACCAAGCCGGATCCGCGCATAATCTCGTGTCTGCAGAGCGCTGGTGATGGAGCGCAAGCCGTTGTGCCCACCCTCACCACCCCCGCGTTTGAGCCGCACCGTGCCGAAGTCGATATCCAGCTCGTCGTGGATCACCACGATGCGTTCGATCGGGATGGAGAAGAAGGACGCTGCGCTCGCCACCGGGCCCCCGGAGAGATTCATGTAGGTCTGGGGTTGCACCAGGACTGCCGGTGGCCCTGGCCTGCCACCGGGCAGCACGCCGAGGCGCACATGGGCCAACCACGTGCGGGTCTTGTGGGTCTTCAGCTGTGCCCCGGCTTCAGCCGCAAGCGCGGCCACCGACATAGCACCGACGTTATGACGATGTGCTGCATACCTTTCGCCGGGATTACCCAAGCCGACAATCAGCCACGGTTCCACTGTCTACCTCTCTCGGCACACATCCACGGTGTCGCTGCCGCTGCCGCGAAACGCCACAGCCCGGCGTCACAGACGCAACGCCGGGCTGACACGCATACCATCAGGCTGTTTCTGAGTCCCCCGAGCCCCCGCTGTCGACGCCCTCGGCGCCGTCAATGCCATCGGCATCGCTGTCCGGCTCGTCCTGCTCGATGCCGGCATCGGCCTCGGCGTCCGCGAGCTCGGCCTCCATTGCCTCCTCAGAGATGGCCTGCGAGACGTTGACCACAAGTGCGTCCGGGTCGGTGACCAGCTCGACTCCATCAGGCAGCGTCACCTGACCGGCCAGCACCTGTGTGCCGGCTTGCATACCCTCCACGGAAACCGTGAAGTACTCCGGGATGCTCGTGGCATCGGTCTCCACGGTCAGTTCCGAGTAGTCCATGCTCACGACCGTCTCGGGCGCAGCCTCGCCCTCGAGGTGCACGGACACATCGACCTGGACCTTTTGACCCTTGCGGACAATCACGAGGTCGACGTGCTCGATGACCCGCTTGATCGGGTCGCGCTGAACATCTTTGACCAGTGCTAGGTGCTCATCGGAGTCCACGTCGAGTGTCAACACAGCGTTGGTCTGTTTGAGCGCCATCATCGTGTCGTGTCCGGGCAGAGTCAGGTGCAGCGGCGGAGTGCCGTGCCCATACAGAACGGCGGGGACCTTGTCGGCACGGCGGACCCGGCGAGCGGCCCCCTTGCCGAATTCGGTGCGCCGCTCAGCCGCGATACGTGTTTGGTCAGCCATAGCAAAGTCTCCAACTTCAGGGGAACATCAATGTCGGTGGGCCTCGACGCGGGACGCGACACGAGCCACAGTGCTCGAGCACGGCGGCGAACTGTAGCGAAGCGAACGGGAGGCGGGCGCACGTAGGGAGTGCACCACCACCGCGTCGAATCACGGATCCGCTCGCTTCACCGGTCGCGCTGATGAGATCGTGCGGCGTCCCTCGCCGAGGCAACGCACGGAAGTCTACGACAGGTGGGGCGCGCTGACCGAACCCGCCCGATCTACTCAGCCGATTAGGCTTGACCGTCGAACATGCTGGTCACCGAGCCATCTTCAAAGACCTGCCGGATGGCCTGGGAGATCAACGGGGCAATCGACAACTCGGTGATCTTGGGGAGCGCTCGGGCTTCTTCGCTGAGCGGCAGCGTGTTGGTGACGACCACCTCGCGGGCGATCGACGCTGCGAGCCGCTCGATGGCCGGCTCGGAAAAGATCGCGTGGGCGGCCGCGATGACCACGCTATTGGCGCCCTCGGCCATCAACGCGTCGGCGGCCTGACAGATCGTGCCACCGGAGTCGATCATGTCGTCGACGAGTACGCAGGTGCGACCGTTGACTTCCCCGACAACGCGGTTGGCGATCGACTTGTTGGGTTGCGAGGTGTCGCGCGTCTTGTGAATGAACGCCAGTGGCACACCGCCGAGCCGAGAGGACCACTGCTCGGCAACCTTGATCCGACCGGCATCTGGGGAGACAACGGCCAGGTCCTCGTTCCCATACTTCTCCTTGACATGGGCCGACAGGATCGGCATGGCCATCAGGTGATCCACCGGGCCGTCGAAGAAGCCTTGAATCTGAGCTGTATGCAGATCAATCGCCATCAACCGGTCCGCGCCGGCAGTCTTGAACAGGTCAGCCATCAAACGTGCGGAGATCGGCTCACGTCCACGGTGCTTCTTGTCCTGGCGGGCATAGCCGTAGAACGGCAGCACCACGGTGATTCGCTTGGCCGACGCCCGCTTCAGCGCATCAACCATGATCAGGTGCTCCATGATCCACTTGTTGATCGGTGCTGCATGGCTTTGGATCACGAAGGCGTCGCAGCCGCGGACCGACTCCTCGAAACGCACGAAGATCTCGCTGTTGGCGAACTCGTAGGCCTCAATCGGCACCAGCGGAGTCTCAAGGTCGGCCGCCACCTCAGCGGCTAGACAAGGGTGCGCGCGTCCACTGAAGATCATCATGTTCTTCTGTGTGGTGCGCAAGATACCGCTCATACCTGCGGGTTCTCCTCGGCTGTCTGGGCCTTCGCTTGGTGGGCCGAGGCTTCCCGCGCTTCGGCGGCTTCGGCGGCACGGGCTTGTGCCGTTCCCGGTCGTTTGTTGAGCGCCCAACCCTCGATGTTGCGTTGCTTGGCTACCGTAATCGCCAAGGCCCCTGGAGGCACATCGGAACGGATCACCGTGCCCGCTCCGCTGCCTGCTCCGTCTCCGATGGTGACCGGCGCCACATACATGGTGTCGCTGCCCATCCGAGCGTGATCACCGATCACGGTGCGGTGTTTGTTCACGCCGTCGTAGTTGACGACGACGCTTGAGGCGCCGATGTTGGAGTGCTCTCCGATCGTCGCGTCACCGACGTAGGTCAGGTGCGGCACTTTGGATCCCTGACCAATGGTTGAGTTCTTGGTCTCCACGAAGGTGCCGATCTTGCCGCCGGCGCCAAGCACGCTGCCTGGGCGTAGGTAGGCAAAGGGACCCACGGTGGCGCCCGGTCCGATGACCGAGTGCTGCCCGTGGGTGCGAGTCACCGTCGCGCCGTCACCGATCTCGACACTGTCCAGCGTGGTGTCCGGACCGATGGTGACGTCGGCGCCGATGGTGCTGGCCCCGAGCAGCTGTGTGCCAGGCAGAACGACGGAGTCCTCACCGATGGTGACGTCGGCCTCGATCCACACGGAGTCCTTATCCGGCACACTGACCCCCTTACGCATCCAGCCGAGAACGATGCGTTCGTTCATCTCCCTGCCGAGGCGGGCCAACTGTACGCGGTCATTGACCCCTTCAGTCTGCCAAAGGTCATCGGTCACGTATGCCGACACCCGGCCCCCGTCCCGGCGCGCAATCTCCAACACGTCGGTCAGGTACTTCTCCCCCTGCGTGTTGTCGGTGCCGACCTCGGCAAGCGCCGCCCGCAGCCGAGCCGCATCGAAAGCGTAGATGCCTGAGTTGATCTCGTTGATATCGACGGCGTGCGCATACTCGCTTCCCCTATCGCGGTGCGCCAGAGCGTCCTTGTATTCGATGATGGCCTCCACCTGCCCGGATGCGTCACGCAGGATGCGCCCGTACTGCAGCGGGTCAGCGAGCTCTGCGGTCATCACGGTGACGGTGGCCCCGGTGGACTGATGCGCCTGGGTCAGCGCACGCAGGGTATCGCCGGTAAGCATGGGCACATCCCCCATGGTGACCAGCACCGTCCCGGTCAGCTCGGCCGGCAGCGCCTCCAGCCCGCACTCACACGCTCGACCGGTGCCCTTGATGTCGTCCTGATCGGCCACGATCACGGTGTTGTCGAGGCTGGCGATGTGCTCGGCGACCCGGTCGCGTTGATGTCGGATGACGACGGCCACATGCTCTGCCTCTGCCTCAGCTGCGGCATGCATCGCATGTCCCAGAAGGGAGCGCCCCGCGACGGGATGGAGCACTTTGGGGATCTTCGACTTCATCCTGGTGCCCTCCCCGGCGGCCAGGATGATCACTGCGGCGGGATGACTGCTCACGATGTTCGACCCTACCGCCGATGCTGTACGCACGTGGTCCCACCCGGTCATCGTGATCGCATACGCGGCTCCCCGGGTTGGAATCGAACCAACGTCGCTAATCCTGATTCAAAGTCAGGCGGCCCCTACCAACAGAGCAACCGGGGAAGACTCCCGGCGAGCCGGGAAGCGAGACAACTCTAGGCCAGCCCGGGCCTTGAGCACAGTCGGGGCAGACCTCTGGCTTCGATGGGTCAACGGGTGGCCGCGCGACGCCGAGTTCGGTCAGAGCGGCGCTGACTTGGCATGATGGCTGGTGTGAGTTCTTCAGCAGCCAAGATCGCGAGCAGCTCTCGGCACCGGATGACGGGTGCCCAACGCCGTGAGCAGTTGATTGCGATTGGGCGCATGCTCTTTGCACAGAAGGGCTTCGAGGGCACAACGGTCGAGGAGATCGCAACCTCCGCTGAAGTATCCAAGCCGGTGATCTACGAACACTTCGGCGGCAAAGAGGGTCTCTATGCGGTGGTTGTCGACCGTGAAATCCAGAAACTACTGTCCTCGATCACGGAGGCGCTGAGTGCTCCGTTGCATTCACGGGCGCTGCTGGAGCGTGCGGCCCTGGCCCTCCTTGACTACATCGAGAGCTCGACCGATGGCTTCCGTATCTTGGTGCGCGACTCGCCACCGGGGCAGGCCACCGGGTCGTTCGCGAGCTTGATCAGCGATGTCGCTTCCCAGGTCGAGCACATCCTGGCCGCTGAGTTCAAGCGGCAGGAGCTTGACCCCAAGACGGCCGGTCTCTACGCCCAGATGCTCGTCGGGATGGTCGCCATCCCTGGTGGTTGGTGGCTGGACTCACGCAAGTTCAAGAAAGATGACGTAGCCGCCCACCTGGTGAACCTGGCCTGGAACGGCTTGGCCGGCATGGAGCCCCGGCCCACCTTGCGAACCCAGTCCACGCCCTGACCCCGGGAGTACCTGACCCCGGGAGCACCTGACCAGCGTGGTGTTGGCCAGGACCGGGGCTGTGACGTGGGGCTCAGCGAAGCAAGGAGCTAACGGTCGGAGAGCTCCGCGGCCAGCAGCCACTGCTCCTCAAGGTCGGCCCGGCGGGCGTGCAGTGTGTTCAGCTCAGCTGACAGGGCCACCATCGCCTGCGCATCTGTGGACGCGGCCACCATCCGGTCATGGACGCCCTGCTCTTCGCGATCAATGCTCGCCAGTTGGCGCTCAAGTCGCTCAGCCGCCTTCCGGGCCCCCCGGCTCGTAGCAGAAGACGGAGCCGAAGTCTGTTGACCGCGGATGGATGCCGATCCAGCGGGGGTTGACGAGGTGGCGGAGCGGGATGATGAAGCCGAACTGGTCGGCCTCGGCCGGTCGCGTGACCCCGCGCCCACCCCGCCACTTCCTGTGCCACCACGGCTTGCCCCGCGGCGGAGCTCAAGGTATTGCTCGACGCCACCGGGCAGGTCACGAAGCGAGCCATCTCCCAACATCGCCATCTGCCGATCAGTCATCCGCTCCAGCAGGTAGCGATCATGCGAGACCACCAGCAGCGTGCCGGCCCAGCCATCGAGTACATCTTCCATCGAGGTCAGGGTCTCGATGTCCAGGTCATTGGTCGGTTCGTCCAGCATCAAGACGTTGGGCTCATCCATCAGCAGTCGAACGAACTGCAACCGCCGCCGCTCCCCCCCGGATAGCTCAGCGACCCGCGACTGCTGGCGCCCGCCGCTGAACCCCAGCCGGGTGGCTAGCTGCGAGGCCGAAACCTCTTTGCCGCCGATCGTGGTGAAAGACCGCACCTGTGTGATGGCGTCGATCACGCTCACCCCGGAGAGGGCATTCAGCTCGTTCAGGTCTTGCGATAGCGCGGCGATCTGCACTGTTTTGCCTGTCTTGAGCTTGCCGCCAAGGAGCGGCACACGCCCGCGCAAGACCGAGAGCAGCGTCGACTTCCCCGCCCCGTTGACCCCCACCAGGCCGAACCTGTCCCCCGGGCCAATCCGCCACGTCACCCTGTCCAAAATGTTGCGGCCGTTGAGCTCGACCGAGGCGTTGACCAGGTCGAAAACGTCCTTGCCGAGCCGAGTGGTGGCAAAACGCACCAGCTCGACATTATCGCGAGCTGGCGGCTCGGCGGCGATCAACGCCGTGGCCGCGTCGATCCGGAACTTCGGTTTGCTGGTCCGAGCTGGCGGCCCTCGGCGCAACCACGCCAACTCCTTGCGCATCAGGTTGGCTCGCCGCTCCGCCGTGACCTTGACCATCCGGTCGCGTTCGGCCCTGGCCAGCACGTAGGCGGCATACCCACCCTCGTAGGAGTTCACCTTCCCGGCGGTCACTTCCCAGGTTTGGGTCGACACCTCATCGAGGAACCACCGGTCGTGCGTGACAACCAGCAGGGACTTGTCGCCGCGACCACCATTTTTGCAGCCTCGGCTCTTGGCGAGGTATGCCGCCAACCAGGCCACGCCCTCGACATCCAAGTGGTTGGTTGGCTCATCCAGCAGCAAGACGTCGGGGTCGGCGATCAGGACCCGGGCCAGCGCGAGACGTCGCCGTTCACCCCCGGACATGGTCTCCACCGATCCGGCCCAGCCGCCGAATGCGGTGGCATCCAGGTCACCGAGCAGCCCGCTGATCACGTCCCGGGTCCTGGCATCGCCGGCCCATTCGTGCTCCACCAACCCGTCCAGCACGACATCGGCGACTGTGGCGCCTGCAGGCAGGTCATCACTTTGGTCCAGCATCGCAACGCTGACCCCGGCCGTCCGGACCACCCGCCCGTCGCCCACTGCCTGGGCACCACTGAGCACTCGCAAGAGGGTGGACTTGCCTCCCCCGTTGCGCCCGACGACGCCAACACGCTCACCGGGCGACAAGCCGAGCGAGACCTCGTCGAGCAGCACCTGGAGGCCGAGCCGCAGCGTCGCCCGGTCCAGTGCAATTAGCGGCGCCACTATCGAGTGCCCGAGCTGTACCGCGACCCCTGGCCTTCCGGTCCCCGATCATCGATCACGTGAGCCCCCGGCACCGGGCCGGTCACTCGGATGATGTCTCCACTCGGCCCTCGGGCGGCCAAGCCCATCGACAGATCGAGGGCGTCCGCTTGCGAGGCCACCAAGAACGCGACGGTGGGGCCGGACCCGGAGATGATCCCACCGAGGGCGCCGAGCTCGAGCCCGGCATTCAGCACCTCCTGCAGTCCCGGAAGCAGCGAGAGCGCTGCCGGCGCGAGATCGTTGCGCAACTCTGCCCCCATCGGGCTCGGATCCATCGTTCGCAACGCGGAGACCAACGACGGCGACAGCTCAGGTGTCGGCGGCGTCTGGTCGCCGGTGAGCCGGTCGAACTCTGCATACACCGCCGCCGCCGACAGACCTTTCTCGGTGCTGACCCACAACACCCAGTGGACCTCTCCCTTGGACAGCACCGGCGCGATCTCATCACCCCGGCCAGATCCGACAGCGGTGCCGCCATGCAACAAGAACGGCACGTCCGCACCGATCGTCGCCGCGACTCTTTCGAGGTCCTCGCGCAACAAGCTCAGATCCCACAAGTCGGCGCACGCCACCAACGCCGCAGCGGCATCGGCCGATCCTCCGGCCATTCCGGCTGCCACGGGAATCTGCTTGTCGATGCTGATCGCCACCGGACCGATCCCTGCGCCGTCGCCGCCGTCGATCAGCTCCGGGGCCTGCTCGGCCAACGCTTTGGCGGCCCGCAGAGCGAGATTGGAGTCGTCGGCCGGCACCCCACCGGAATGCAGCCCACCTATCGTGACCGACCACGTCGATGCAGCTTCCACTCGCACCCTGTCGTACACGCTCACGGCCTGGTAGATCGTCAGCAGCTCATGGTAACCGTCGGGGCGCGGCGGACCCACGACGAGTTGCAGGTTGATCTTGCCCGGCACCCGGACAGTCACCTGCGATCGCACCAGTTCGTGGTCCATACCCGCCACCCTATGGGCAGGCACCGTTCCATCGCAGCGCCGGGATCAGGGTCGGTGAGCCGCAATCTTGGCGAAGTCCGCAATGTCCAACCGCTCGCCCCGCAACGTTGGGTCGACGCCGGCGGCACGCACCGCGATCTCAGCGGCTGCCGGGCCCCCCGCCCAGTCGGCGAGGGCGGCTCGAAGGGTCTTGCGACGTGTAGCGAATGCGGCGTCGACGACTGCGAAGACTTCGGTCCTGGAGACCTGGGTCGGCGGCGGATCCCGGCGCACCATCGCGACCAGGCCGGAGTCGACGTTGGGAGTCGGCCAGAACACGGTTCGCCCGACCTTGCCGGCAAGCGCAACCTGCGCGTACCAGGCGGCCTTGACGCTCGGCACGCCATAGACCTTCGAACCTGGCGGCGCCGCCAGCCGTTGGGCAACTTCCAGCTGCACCATGACCAACACCCTGCGCAACGTCGGCAGCTGGGCGAGCAGGTGCAACACGACGGGCACTGCGATGTTGTAGGGCAGGTTGGCGACCAAGACGTTGGGCTGCGGGTCATCGATCGTGTCCAACCGCAAGGCGTCGGTCTGCAGCACACGCAGGCGATCGACCCCCCGAGGGTTGTGTGCAGCGACCGTGTCCGGAAGCGCCTGGGCCAATCGCCCGTCGATCTCGACAGCGGTCACCGTTGCTGCGTGCGGCAGCAGGCCCAGCGTCAAAGAGCCCAACCCGGGTCCGACCTCTATGACGTGGTCGTCGGACTGCAGATCCGCAATGCGCACGATGCGACGCACGGTGTTGGGGTCGATCACGAAGTTCTGTCCCCACGCCTTGGTCGGACTCACTCCAAGCCTGGTGGTGAGATCGCGGATATGCTGGGGGCTCAGCAACTCGGGGCGTTCCACCGGTGGCATGGCCATAGCGTGGCAGATCCTTCCGTCGGCGCTAGCTGAACGCAGTTATTGGGTTGAACCTCCGTTCAGTTTGCGTGCAGTACGGAGAAGGCAGGTCGGTCCGGGACTGTCCACACCGTGCTCGGTTTCGCTGGTTGCGCTGGAGAGCGTCACCTCGGCGCAGAATGGTCTAGGAGAACTCGACTTCGTCGTACAACAGGTCCGGCGTCACCGTGATGACCACGTCGTTCGCGTCCTCGACCGCGAAGGCCTGATCGATGTCGACCTCCTCCCCCACCGGAAGGTCCTCGAACGACAACCCCAGACCTTCGCCGTAGTCGAAGATCTGGGCCCCGTCCGCGCCGCCTGAGGTGACCTCGGTGATCACGAAGAGCAGGCTAAAGCTCTCCTGGGTGTCGTTCGTGACGGTGACGACAAACTTCACCGCTTCGTCGAAACCGTCACTGTCCGCGGCTGCCTCGGTGGGCTCGTAGGTTTCGGGCGCAGAGATGGACAGCGAGATCCCGTCGTCCCAGGTGACGGTCTGTCCGAACGACGCCGAGTTGGCAGAAACACCGACCGCGGTGGTGTCAAAGGTCTCCGGCTCGTCGGGGTGAGTGGTCTCCTCCGGTTCGGTGGCAGCCGTCGGCTCTTCTGCCTCAGTCCCCGGTGCCGCTGACTCCGCCTCGGTCTCTGGAGGTCCTTCGACGGTGGGCACCTCGGTGACGGTGCCCTCGCCCGCGCATCCAGCTAACGCCAACATCGCGGCTGTTGCCGCGACCGCCACACAGGCCCTCATGCCTCCTCCTCGCTGGGGTGGGCGACGCGCATCGACCATGGCCCTTCACCACTGACCGTAGACCGCCTCGCTGTTATCCGACAGCGCCTGGCACAGTGTCGGCACGTCCATATTCAGCGTTCCGGCCATCGCACGCACCGTCAACGGCACCAGGTACGACGCGTTCGTCCGGCCGCGGTGGGGGGTTGGTGTGAGATAGGGGGCGTCGGTCTCGACCAGCAGGTGGCTGCTCGGCACAACGGCCAGCGCGTTGCGCAGCTCACGAGCGTTCTTGAAGGTCACCGTTCCGGCGAAGGACAGGTAGTAGCCACGCCGCACACATTCTCGAGCCATCTCCATGTCACCGGAGAAGCAGTGCAGCACAGTGCGATCCGGGGCGCCTTCCTCGGCCAGGATACGCAGCACGTCGTCGTGCGCGTCTCGGTCGTGGATCTGAAGGGCGGAGCCGGTCCGTTTGGCGATCTCTATGTGCCCCCGGAAGGACTCATGCTGAGCGCTCACCCCCTGCGGCCCGGTTCGGAAGTAGTCCAGGCCGGTTTCGCCGACCACCCGAATGCGTGGCAGCCGCGCAAGGGTTTCGATCTGGCTGAGCGCGTCGTCGAGGTGCCCGAGATCGGCCAGGTCGGGGGCACCGTTGGGATGAATGGCGACACCTCCCAGCAGCGCCGAGTGCTGTTGGACGACCTCGACGGTCCAGGCCGCGCTGGCCAGGTCACAGCCGATCTGGACGAGCCGGTCCACGCCCACGGCAACCGCCGCGGCAAGAGTTTCGGACAGCGGCGCTGCCGGTTCCCCCTCTCGGCCCATGTCCAGATGGCAGTGGTTATCCGCCACCGAGATCGGCAGTGGATCGGGCAGGCTGGGCGCCTGGCTGTGATGCGTCATACCCCGAGGTCAGGCCGTTGCCTCGATGGTCAACCCCAAGCGGGCACGCTCCTGCTCGGCCACCAGCGGATCGAGTTTGGTGAAGATCGGGGTGGGTTTGGCCACCGGCGCGCCCACCAGGACCGGCCGGGACTCCCAGCGCGGCATCGCGCTGTAGTCGCCGGTGATGATCGGGTATGTCGCGCGTTCCGGTTCGTCCAGGTCGTGCACTTCCTCGACGTGCGGCATCGGCATGAACTGCCCGTCGCCGCCCAGAGCGGCATGCACGGCATTGGAGGAGTGTGGCAAAAACGGGCTGAGCATCGTGTTGAGGTCCACCACCGCTTGGGCCAGGACATGCAGCACGGTATGCAGCCGCGGCACCTGGTCCTCACCCTTGAGCTTGAAGGGCTCGGTGGTGGACACGTAGGCATTGGCCTCCCCCACCAGCCGCATCGCCTCGGATAGGGCGGCCCGTTGCCGGTGACCGGCGATGTGGCTCCCGACGACATCGAAACCCTGGCGGATCTGCGCCAGAAGCGCTTCGTCCACCGGCTCCATGCCGTGGGCCGGTGGAATGGCGCCAACATTCTTGGCGATCATTGAAGCGGTCCGATTGACCAGGTTGCCCCAGCCGGCGACCAGTTCGTTGTTGGTGCGTTTCACGAACTCCGGCCAGGAGAAGTCCGAGTCGTTGTTTTCCGGGGCGGCGGCAGAGAGAAAATAGCGGATCGAATCGACCTGGTAGCGCTGCAACACGTCATTGACGAAAATCACGACACCACGGCTTGAAGAAAACTGCCGCCCCTCCATGGTGAGGAATTCGCTGCTGACGACTTCGGTGGGCAGGTTCAGCTCTCCATAAGGCCCTTGCTCGCCGCCCTTGGTTCCCCTGCCGTTGTGCGCCAACAACTCCGCCGGCCAGATCTGGGAGTGAAAGGTGATGTTGTCTTTACCCATGAAGTAGTAGGACAACGCCTCGGGGTCATTCCACCAGTCCCGCCAACGGTCGGGGTCGCCCACCCGACGTGCCCATTCGACCGAGGCCGATAAATAGCCGATCACCGCGTCGAACCACACGTACAGCCGCTTGGTCGGCTCCTCGGACCAACCCTCCAAGGGAATCGGAATGCCCCAGTCGATATCGCGGCTCATCGCGCGCGGCTTGATCTCTTCCAAGATGTTCTGGCTGAACTTGATGACGTTCGGCCGCCAAAGACCGGAGGATTCTCGATCGTCCAACCACTCCCCGAGCGCGTCCGCGAGCGCCGGTAGGTCGAGGAAGAAGTGCTGAGTCCGCTTGAAGTCAGGCGTCTCGCCGCTGATCTTGCTCCGTGGCTCTAACAGGTCGGTCGGGTCGAGCTGGTTGCCGCAGTGGTCGCACTGGTCACCCCGCGCCTCGGCATACCCGCAGATCGGGCAGGTGCCTTCGATGTACCGGTCTGGCAGAGTGCGCCCGGTCGACGGGCTGATCGCCGCAAACGTGGCCTGCTCGATCATGTAGCCGCTGGCGTGCACTGCACGGAACATCCGTTGGGCCACCTCGTAGTGGTTGGCCGTGGTGGTGCGGGTGAACAGGTCGTAGGAAACCCCGAGGTCGACGAGGTCTTGCACGATCATCCGGTTGTTGCTGTCGGCGAGCTCACGCGCAGTGACACCCAGCTCGTCGGCCGCGACCAAGATGGGTGTGCCGTGTTCGTCGGTGCCCGAGACCATCAGGACGTCGTGACCGGCCATCCGCATGTATCGGCTGAACACATCGGAGGGAACGCCGAAACCGGCGACGTGACCGAGGTGGCGCGGGCCGTTGGCGTACGGCCATGCGACGGCAGACAGGACGTGGGTCATGGGGTCACATCCTAGGCTCCGCTGGCCCTCCCCGATCCCACCAACCTGCATACCCGGCAACCCTTCCGCTGGGGCCAACCCCACCCCTACCGCCTGGGCAAGGTTATGCATACCGAGCACGTGCGATTTCCCCTGATCCGCCAACATAACCTTGCCCAGGCTGAGGTGCCGGTATGCCGTCTGAGGCTTCAGTCGGCGACGCCGTCACGGTCGAGGTCGACACCGACCAGCGCTTCGTCCAGATTGTCGACGGTCCCGCCGGGTGGACGGTCCAACGTCACCGCCCACAGCGAGAGACCGCCGCCGATCTCAACCGTGGCCGGTTTGCCCACGATGACCCGATCCAGGTCGATGCCGGGGCCGTTGATGATTGGCGCGGCCGTGGATGCGACGTCGCTCGGCAGCACCAGAACGGCGTGGTAGCGGGTGGGGGCCGGCGGGTCGTCCCTGCGATCAACGCTCTCGACATAGGCGACCTGCGTGGTGCCGATCCGCCCCATACCTTGGCTAGCGTCGTCACCTGCTACAGCCCAGATACCCATCCCACGGTCGATCGTGGCCGTGATCCGCACACCGCTAGGCAGTTCGTGGCTCGACGGGGCAGGTTGACCGGCCCACCGTGACCCGTCGCCGGTGTTGAACAGCACGGTCGGGAGGATCTGCATGTCGGGACTGCCCACCATCCCCGGTCGTAGGCCGACAGCCACCAGCTTCGACCTCATGAGCAACGGATGGGCTGCCACGACCTCGGGAGAGCCACGTTGAGCCGCCACGAGCCGATCGCCGCTATCGAAGACCAGGGTCGCGGCAAAATCTCTTACCCCCGGGGGATCGTCCTCTCCGCCGAGGTCGGTCGGCCACGCGGTGACGGCAAGGGCGCCCCCGTCTTGGCCCAAGACGGCTTGAGGGTCCGTTCGTCCCTTCGCGACACGTAGGCGAGTCGCCGTCCCGGGGTAGCTCAGCTCGAGTCCGCCGTCCGAAGTCTCTCGAACCTCCATCGGGCCCGGGTTGAACCACGACGGCGGAGCATCGTCCCCATCAGCGATGGCCCAGCCTCCTGGACCGAACTCGGAGGTCTCGACCTCGGCCCAGAGCAGTTGATACTCGCCGCGGATCAAGACGGTGGGCTGCAGTCGTTGGGTCGTTCGGCCCAACCGGTTCTTGGCGTCGGTCGGGTCCCCGATGACCACGAACTCGGGTGATCTGGTCCTGGCTGGTAGGACAGTGAAGACGAGATTGTCATCCAGCGCTAGTGCCTCCCGGGCGCCAACGGTCCGCAGCGAGTTCTTGAACTCTCCGGATCGTGCTGCCCACCGCCCCGTCGCCTCGACGATGTAGATCTGAGTCTCTGCGCCGTCGACCGCAATGACCTCGTTCAGCACTTGATCGCCCGTGGCAGTCAGGACTTCCTTCGGCAGCATCCAGTAGATGTCGCTCACCTGCGCCGGTTCGATCTCCGCGTCCGTAGACCAGATCCGGATGGCGGCCCCATCGTCGCTGAGCCGGGAACCCGGCGATCCCTCGGGGCCATCCGGACCGATCCAATCCAGCACGGCAGGCGCGTCGTACAGCTCTTCGGAGACGACCAGCTGTGTCCGCCGTGGGCAAACACACTGACGCCTTCGGGCAGGTCGCCCTCGACCGACTCCACCGTCTCGGTGCCACCGTCTCGGAGCAGCTCGACGGAGAAGTTCCGCTCGCCGGCGGGACGTCGCACAAGGGCCGTCCCGAACCCGGGCCAATCAAGGCCCGCATCGGTGGTCAACCTCGTCTCGAAGTCCGTCGTCGAGTCCCACTCGATTCGCTCCGCGCGCTGCACCTCATCGGTGCCGACGTCGTCGATGCCCGGCCCCAACCCAACCCATGCCACCGCTGCCAGCACGACGGCCGTGAGCACCACAGCGCCAGTGCGCGCGCGACGGACCCGACGGTGGGCCCGCGCGGTGGCCAGTACCGCTGATACGGCAACCTGCATCCGCGGTGGCTGCTGCGCCGCGTGATCGATCAGGTCCAGCAGGTCGCGTTCGGCGAGGGGCGCTGAAGCGTCAGTTTCCAAGAAGGCGCTCAATGCGGTCACACCGCTGCGACCCGTGGCGTTGGTGATCGCAACACTCGTCCCGAGAGCCTCGGCAACCTCACGCTCGGAAAGACCGAGGTAGTGCCGTAGCACGATGACGCCGCGCTCCCTTGACCTGAGTGCTTGAAAGCCGCGCAGGAGGTCCTCGTGGCGAGATGGCGGTTCCTGAGCCGGCTGCGGGGCCTCATGGGAGAGGACCGCACGCCTCCTCGGCCGCGCGCGATAGTTGTGCACGGTGATGAGGACCCGCCGGGTGTATGCGGCGGGGTCGCCACCGCTCAGATGAGGCCAGCGTCGATAGGCCTTGGCAAGAGTCTCCTGCACCAACTCCTCAGCGAGATCCGGGTCACCGGTGAGCATCCACGCCGCAGTGAGCAACCGAGGCGAGCTGCGCTCAACACAGGCGGTGAACTCCTCGTCTTGCTCTGCGTTCACCGTCACCTCCTTGGCTTACCCGCACCCGGACCGCCTTGGCCACCTCCGCGCAGGCTCTGCCTACCTTCAACGGGCAACCGGCGAAAAAGGTTGTCGTCACCCCGGAACACCGAACCTCAGGCCGGCACACCATACTCAAGGCCATGACTGTTCACGACGAGGTTGAGATCACGTTCCTGGCCGACCTCGGCTTGGATCTGCCCGACGTGCTCGCACACGTGGAAAGAGATTTGCCCGGTATGCGGGTGCTCGCCACGGGTGAGCCGTTCACCTTGGAGGCCACCTACTTCGACACCGCCGACCACCGGTTGGCTCGCGCCAGCCTCACGCTGCGACGGCGCGTAGGCGGCGATGACCCGGGCTGGCACCTGAAGGTTCCGGCCGCCGACGACACCCGGGCTGAGCTTCAGCTGCCCCTCGCTCGAGCGCGCGACAGCGTGCCGGCAGCGTTGCGCAGGATGGTGTGGGCCCGCTCCTTGGGTGAGCCCCTGACGCCGGCGGCCCAGATCGAGACGCAACGTACGACATACCTGCTGGTTGACCAGGACGGAAACCCGCTTCTGGAGGTGGCCGATGACACCGTCACGGGCTCCCCGCTCGTCGAGGCTCAGGATGAACCCGCCGGCGAGACTCTGCGCTGGCGGGAGGTCGAGGTTGAGCTCAAGGAGGGCACTTCCGAGCTGTTGGCGCAGGTTGCTCAGTCAATGCAGCAAACCGGTCTGCGCCCCGCCAGCGGAGCAAGCCGCGCGAAGGTTCTGCGGGTGCTCGACATACAACCCGAGCCGCGTCCAGCCGCTCTCTCGGAGCGCTCCTGCGCAGGTGAGGTAGTCATGGCGTACGCAGCCGAACAGGTGGAACAGATCCGCCTTTTCGACCCCTTGGTGCGGCTGGATCGTCCAGACAGCGTGCACAAGATGCGAGTTGGCACTCGGCGGCTACGAAGCACGTTGAAGACCTTTCGGCCGATGTTCGATCGGGGCATCACAGAACCACTACGGTCCGAGGTCAAATGGCTGGCCGAGCACCTTGGACGTGCACGGGACGCCGAGGTGCAGCGTGCGCGGCTGACGTCGGTGGAGGAGCACGGCGCGCTCAGCGATAGCGACGCGGCGGCTGTGGAGCATGCGGCCCAGGGTTTGAGCCACACGTATGAGGCTGAACACGCCTCGCTGTTGCAGCATCTGGACTCTGACCGCTATCACGCGCTGATGACTTCTCTGGTGGCTCTGGTGCAGCAGCCGCCGTTGACTGAACGTGCACATCAACCGGCTAGCGAGGTCCTACCGCGCAGGGTGCGCAAGGCGTACCGAGCCGTGCGGCGTTCCGCGAGGGCCGCTGTGGAGTCCCCCGCTCAGACCCGCGACGAGGCCTTACACACCGTACGCAAAGACGCGAAGCGTGCTCGCTATGCTGCCGAAGCTCTTGCCCCGGTGGGTGGCGAGCCCGCCGCGGAGTTCGCACTGATCATGGAGCACATCCAGAAAGAGCTCGGCGAGCATCAGGACAGCGTCGTCATGAGGGAGCTGCTGCGGCAGTGGGCCCTCGACGACGGTGAGGATGACCTCGAGCGCGCCTTCGCCTACGGGCGCCGTGACGCTCATGAAGAGCAACGCGGGCATGCTGCCGAGCGGGCGTTCACGAAGCGCTGGTCCTCACTGCAGAAGAAGCGCAAGAAGAAGAAGCTCATCCGCTGGATGCACTAGGCACAGCATCCGCAGTATGTTGTCGACGAGGCGGCTGGCGCCGCCGATTGTCCCAGCATGAGTATCAGGATGCGGCGGAGCCGCTCTTGACGGATACCAGCCCCTCAGGAAGGTCCGATATGTCCATCAGCGTCCAACAGCCGCAACCCTTCGACCTTGTGGCCGACACCGTCCGGATCGGCGGTGTGGCAGGTGAGGCATTCGAAGCAAGCTTCGGCTATGAGATTACGGATGGTCACGACTCGGTGACCGGCCACTTCATGGCCGGTGACGGGGTCGGTGGTCACGGCCAGTTTCAGATCGAGGTGGACGTCTCGGGGGCAGCTTTCACGCTGCCGCGCGTCTTCGTCCACGTTTTCCACATCCCGCCGACGGATGACCCCAGCCGCGAAGACGAGGTCATCGTGCCTGTGCTGCTCGGAAGTCAGATCGTGCCCGGCTACAGCGTCTACGACGAGTACGTCGTCAAGAGCGGCGACACCTTGTGGTCAATCGCGGCAGATCGCCTCGGCTCGGGGGCCGACTACCCCGTGATCGTGGCCGCAAACGTGCACAGCATCCCCGACCCCGACACGATTGCGGTCGGCCAGATCATCCGGATACCCCGCTGATCTGGAGTTGGTACCGAGCTGGACGGTGTTCAGGAACGTCACACGTAGACGTGGTTCACTGCTCAGACCGGACCTGAGGAGGTTGACGCCATGCTCGCAGCATTGACTGGCACCGGACTATCCGCAGCCGCTGGCCTGAATGCCTACATTCCGTTCCTGATTCTGGCTCTGACGTCACGCTTCAGCGACGTGTTGGATCTGCCTGCGCAGTACGCCTGGATCGAGTCGGACTGGGCGATCGGCGCGGCCAGCGTGCTGCTGGTCAGCGAGATGGTTCTGGACAAGATCGCCATCGTTGACCACATCAACGACGCTTTCGGCACGTTCATCAGGCCTGCCACGGGTGGGTTGATCTTCGCTGCCACCCAGGCTGCGGACGACTTCGAACAAGAGTCATCGTTCCTGGCCGACAACCCGTGGATCGGCGTGGTCGGGGGTGCCGTCGCCGCCGGGATCATGCACAGTGGCAAAGCCTTGACCAGGCCGCTGATCAACGGCAGCACGATGGGACTCGGGGCTCCGGTCGCTTCGACCGCCGAGGACGGCGCTGCGGTCGGGCTCAGCTTGATCGCGATCTTCCTGCCGGTCCTGGTGATCTTTGTCCTACTCTTCATGCTGTGGTTGCTCTTCGCCGTCTGGCGCCGCTCCCGTCGTCGAAAGCGGAACCGGGACACGGCTATGGCAGCGGCAGGTTACTACTCCTAACCCCTAGCTTGAGCGCGAGATTGTCGCCATCCCAGCCTAGGTGCGCGCGAGATGGTCGCCCGTCCGGCCCAGCTGTGCGCGCAGTGTCAGTTTGCTCAGCCGATGGCAGGTGACCGTGCCGAGATCGCCGCCTCGTACAGGCTCTTGGTCGAGATCCCCGTCCTCAGTGATACGTCTCGGCAGACGTCTTTCAGCCTCTCACCAGCGTGCACCCGGGCTGTCATGCCCACGACGAGATCGTCCATGTCTGGAGCCGGAGAGTCATCCGCTCCAGACACGACGACCGTGATCTCACCGCGCACGCCCTCGGCCGCCCACGTCGCAAGCTCGCTCAGGCCACCCCGTTTGACTTCTTCGTAGGTTTTGGTGAGCTCCCGGCATACGGCTGCCTGCCGATCGTGGCCGAATTCTTCGGCCAAATCAGTCAACGTCGCGTTCAGCCGGTGCGGCGCCTCGAAGAACACCATGGTGCGGCGCTCCGCCGCCAAATCAGCGACAAGCCGACGGCGTGGGCCGGCCTTACGCGGCAGGAAGCCCTCGAAGCAGAACCGGTCCACCGGCAACCCGGAAACCGCGAGTGCCATTACGGCGGCGCTGGGACCCGGCACACACGTCACGGGTATGCCGGCTGCCGCCGCCTGGGAGACCAGCCGGTACCCGGGGTCCGAGACCGACGGCATACCCGCATCGGTCACAAGCACCACACGCTCGCCGGCTTGCAGCAGGTCGACCAGGTCGGCGGTGCGGGTGGCTTCGTTGTGCTCGTGGTAACTGATGACGCGACCAGTGGTCGAGACACCGATGCGGTCGCACAGCCTGCGCAGACGGCGGGTGTCTTCGGCCGCCACGATGGGCGCCGTCGACAGTTCCTCTACGAGCCGCGGAGAGGCATCACGCGCGTCGCCAATCGGGGTGGCGGCAAGCACCAACGTGCCGTTCATCTGGACTCCCGGCCTCGGTGAATAGGACCGACATCAGCGTAGACGCCTCGTCTCGGAAGAACCCTCGACAACTTCGCGCTCAGCCGGGGATTGTTAGTCGGTGGAGTGCAGGGCTGCCCGTTGACGGTCCCGGTTCATCTGGGAGATCACATTCAACGGGATCCCCTTCGGGCAGGCAGTCGAGCAAGCCCCCAGGTTGGTGCAACCACCAAACCCTTCAGCATCGTGCTGCTCGGTCATCGCCACCACGCGGGCGTCTCGCTCGGGCTGGCCCTGCGGTAGGGAGCCGAGGTGAGTGATCTTCGCACCCATGAACAACATCGCCGACGCGTTCGGGCACGCGGCCACGCAGGCGCCACAGCCGATGCACTCGGCGCCCATGAAGGCACGGTCGGCCTCGTCCTTGGGCACCAAGGTCGCGTGCGCATCCGGGGCAGCGCCGGTGTTGGCGGAGATGAAGCCGCCGGCCTGCACGATCCGGTCGAAACTGCTGCGGTCCACGACGAGGTCTTTGAGCACCGGGAAGGCTTCGGACCGCCAGGGTTCGATGACGATCTCGTCGCCGTCGTCAAAAGAGCGCATATGCAACTGGCACGTGGTGGTGCGTTCGGGACCGTGGGCATCACCATTGATGACCACTCCACACGACCCGCAGATGCCCTCACGGCAGTCGTGCTCGAACGCGATCGGCTCTTCACCGTCGGTGATGAGCTGCTCGTTGAGCACGTCCAACATCTCCAGGAACGACATGTCCTCGGACACATCGTCCAAGGCGTAGTTGACGAGTTTCCCGGCGGTGTCGTGACCCTTTTGCCGCCATATCTTGAGGCTGATCTTCACTTGTAGCTCCGTTGCTTCATCTCGACAAACTCATACTTGAGGTCTTCTTTATGCAGAACTGGCGGCCCCTCGGCATTCGACTCCCACGCTGCGACGTAGGCATACTCGTCGTCCTTGCGCACGGCCTCCCCCTCAGCGGACTGAGACTCCACGCGGAAGTGACCGCCGCAGGACTCGTTGCGGTGCAACGCATCGACGCACATCAGCTCGCCCAGCTCGAGGAAGTCGGCCACCCGGCCAGCCTTCTCCAGCGACTGGTTGATGGTGTCGGACTCGCCCAACACACGGACGTTCTTCCAGAAGTCGGCCCGAAGCTCGCGAATCTCGGCAATCGCCTCGGTGAGGCCTTCTTCCGAACGCTCCATTCCACACTTGTCCCACATGATCTTGCCAAGGGCCTTGTGGTAACTGTCCACGGTACGGCTGCCTTTGATGGACAAGAAGTGATCAATCCGCTCGCGCACTGCCTGCTCGGCTTCGAGAACCGCCGGGTCGTTCTTTTCGATCTTCTTGTACGGCCCATCGGCCAGGTAGTCCCGGATTGTGTTCGGCAACACGAAGTATCCATCGGCCAAACCTTGCATCAACGCGGAGGCGCCGAGCCGGTTCGCCCCGTGATCGGAGAAGTTGGCCTCACCAGTGACGAACAGCCCCGGGATCGTGGACTGAAGGTCATAATCCACCCACAGCCCGCCCATCGTGTAGTGCACCGCCGGGTAGATCCGCATTGGGCCCCTGTACGGGTTGTCGCCGGTGATCTGCTGATAGATGTCGAACAGGTTGCCGTACTTGGCTTCCACGGCTGGCTTGCCGAGCCGCTCTATGGCATCGGCGAAATCGAGATAGACCCCGAGCCCACCAGGTCCAACTCCGCGACCCTCATCGCAGACATTCTTCGCCGCGCGGGATGCGATATCGCGTGGCACCAGGTTGCCGAACGCCGGGTAGATACGCTCCAGGTAGTAGTCGCGCTGGTCTTCACTCAGGTCAGTCGCCGGCTTGTCGCAGTCTTCAGCGTTCTTCGGCACCCAGATCCGGCCGTCGTTGCGCAACGACTCACTCATCAGGGTCAACTTGGACTGGTACTCCCCCGAGACCGGTATGCAGGTCGGGTGGATCTGCGTATAGCAGGGGTTCGCGAAGTGGGCGCCCTTGCGATGCGCCCGCCAGGTGGCGGTGACGTTACAGCCCATCGCATTGGTCGAGAGGTAGAAGACGTTGCCATAGCCTCCGGTAGCCAGCACCACACTGTCGGCCAGATGGGTCTCGATCTCACCGGTGACCATGTCGCGGGCGATGATGCCGCGGGCCACACCCTCGACCACAATCAACTCCAGCATCTCGTGCCGGGTGTACATCTCCACGGCCCCAGCCGCGATCTGCCGCTCCAAGGCCTGGTAGGCACCGATCAACAGTTGCTGACCGGTCTGTCCGCGCGCGTAGAACGTCCGCGAAACCTGAACGCCCCCGAAGGACCGGTTATCCAGCATGCCGCCGTACTCGCGCGCGAACGGCACGCCTTGGGCCACGCACTGGTCGATGATGTCCGCGCTGACTTCAGCAAGGCGGTAGACATTGGCTTCGCGAGAGCGGTAGTCCCCGCCTTTGACGGTGTCATAGAAGAGGCGATAGACGGAGTCGCCGTCACCCTTATAGTTCTTCGAGGCGTTGATGCCGCCTTGCGCTGCAATCGAGTGCGCCCGGCGTGGGCTGTCCTGATAGCAGAAGTTCTTGACGTGGTATCCGGCTTCACCCATCGTCGCTCCGGCCGAGGCCCCCGCAAGTCCGGTGCCGACGATGATGACCGACAGTTTGCGCCGGTTGGCCGGGTTGACCAGCTTGGCCTCGAACTTGCGCCGTTCCCACCGGCCGGCGATCGGTCCCCCCGGTGAGGCGCCATCACTGATCGGGTCACCTTCAGTGAAAATGTCAGTGTCCGTGCGCGGTGGCTCAGTCTCAGTCAACGTCGCCGACGCGCTGTCGGTTGCACCCATTGTGTCGTTCTCGGTGCTCTGAATCGTGTCCGTCATCGGGTCCTCTTCAGTGTGCTCGCTATGTACGTCCTCGAACTGCTCCCGGTCACGGGATGATGCCGAACAGGATGGCCCACGGTGGGGCCAAGAAGCCCACGACCGTCACCACGGCTACGCCCACCGCAGCGATGCGCAACCGCTCGGCGGCGGTCAGACTCGTGTTCAGGCCCAATGTCATGCCGGCAGCCCACACTCCGTGCAGCAGGTGCATGCCCAACGCCAAGACGGCCGCGGTGTAGATCAGGACGGCCCACCACACTTCGAAGCTGGACACCAGCCGCGACGCCGGGTCGGCGAAGTCCCCGTTGATCTGGATGGTGTTGGTGGTGAAGTGCAGAATGTGGAAGACGAGGAACAACAACAGGGCGACCCCTCCCCAGCGCATCGCATGGGAGATCCACACCTGGCGGACAGCGGTCTTGACCGCATACCGCGTCTTGCGGGCGCCCCCAGCACGCCCCCACAGTGTGAACGCTGCGTAGGCGTGCCCGACCAGGCTCAGCAGCAGCACAATGCGCAAGATCCACAAGACGCCCGACTCGGGGATGGTGGGGCTGCCGATCTCGCGCAGGTGCTCGGCATACTCGTTGAACATCTCCTCCCCACCGAAGATCATCAAGTTGCCGTACATGTGCGCGAGGATGAAGCCGACGAACACCAGCCCCGTGAGAGCCATCACAGACTTCAACAGAATGCTGCTGGTCTTCGTGGTCTTGCTCGCCGAGATCGTCGAGGTAGCCACATCCCGATGGTACAGCCCACGTCCAGACTGCCGGGAGGGTCCTTGCCTACGATGAGCGGCGTGATCGCCACCTCGCCTTCAGCCGACGTGGCGCCCGCTGAGTCCGACGCCGCCGGCCTGCGCACCCGACTGCTGGGACCCGACCCCAGCCGAGCCGCCAACCGGATCGCCTGGTTGGGCCTGCTGGTGGTCACGATTCTGGGCGGCGCGGTCAGATTCTTCCGGCTGGGGAACCCGAGCCAGTTGGTTTTCGACGAGACCTACTACGTCAAGCAGGGCTGGTCGCTGATCCAGTTCGGCACGGAACGCGACATCAAGGAGGGGCTGGCAGAGCCGGACGAACTGTTCACCGCCGGCAACCCCGACGTCTTTGGCCCCACCCCCGACCTCGTGGTGCATCCCCCGGTCGGCAAATGGATGATCGGCCTCGGCGAATGGTTGGTGGGGGTCGACTCACCCTTCGGGTGGCGTCTGGCCTCGGCCGTGGTCGGAACCCTGTCGATCCTGCTGCTCGGGCGGATCATTTGGCGGTTGTGGCGCAGCCCCTTGCTCGCCGTCGTCGGAGCCACCCTCCTCGCCGCCGATGGCCATCACTTCGTCCATTCGCGCACAGGTCTGCTCGATGTGTTTCTCATGTTTTGGGTACTGGTCGCGTTCTGGTGCTTGATCCGCGACCGCGAGGACGCCCGGGCCAGGTTGGCCGAGTGCGTCGGCGTGATGGGTGATGAGGCCCGATCGCGGATTCGGTGGGGACCCAAGCTCGGGATGCGCTGGTGGCGCGTAGCGGCGGGCATCGCCTTGGGCTTGGCGATCGGCACCAAATGGTCCGGGCTGTTCTTCTTGGCCGTGTTCGGACTGATGACGGTGCTCTGGGACATGGGAGCCCGACGCACGGTCGGTGCTCGGTGGTGGCGCTCTGCGGGGGCATGGCGTGACGGCCTACCAGCCTTCGCTGCAATGGTGCCGGTCGCCTTGGTGACATATCTCGCCAGCTGGGGCGGGTGGCTGGTCACCGACGGTGGCTATAAACGCAACTGGGCGGCCGCACACCCGGCCAACGGATGGGCGATCTGGGTGCCCGACCCGCTGCGCTCGCTGTGGAGCTATCACCAAGAAGTCATGAGCTTCCACACTGGCCTGGCCAACGAGCACGCCTGGTCGTCCAACCCCTGGTCTTGGATCGTGCAAGGGCGCCCGACACTCTTCTACTCTCAGTGGCCAAGGCTCGGCGAACAGGGTTGCACTGCCGAGGAATGCGTGAGCTACATCGCCTCGCTGGGAAACTTGTTCGTGTGGTGGGGCGCCACCCTGGGGTTGTTGGTCGTCGTGTTCGTGTGGCTGTTCGGGCGAGACTGGCGAGCCGGAGCGGCTCTGTCCGGGATCGTCGCGGGGTGGCTGCCGTGGTTCCTCTACCAGTCACGAACGATCTACTCGTTTTATGCCGTGGCGTTCGTGCCGTGGCTGGTGCTGGTCGTTGTGACCTGCATGGCGCTCGTCCTGGGCAGCGCCTCAGCCTCTCCCAGGCGTCGAAGGATCGGTGCAGTCATCGTGATCGGTTACACCGTCTCGGCGGTGGCGTTGTTCATCTGGTTCTATCCCGTGTACACCGCCCAGGTCATTCCGCGCGAGGAGTGGCATTGGCGTATGTGGTTCGACTTCTGGACCTGATGGCGGCCTAGGTCCTGATGTCTCCCCGGTGAACCTCTGGGCCTGGCGAACAGTCTGCGCGGTGGGCACCGCTACCTGACTGCGACGAAAGCCTCGGGCGAGGTAGCTGCCGCGAGCGCAACGCCCTGATCCAACGGGATGTCGTGGATGGTGACCGACTCTGCCCCGGCAGCGGTTGTGGCGACCAGGGTGGCCAGACCGAGCCTCCGCTGGAAGTAGGACTGCCGGATCACCCACCCGATGACACCGGCACGCTCCAACACCTCGCGGGTGCGGCTGAACGTGCCGTGTCCGCTCATGACGTGGCGATCGGTGAGGCCGTGGCCCAGATTGCGGTACTGCGCCTCGGCGAGGATGACCGCGATCAGGACCAGAGCGACGAAGACCGCCACGGGGATCCACCACGACCAGCCGAACCCCCAGGTGGCTGCCGCACTACCGAGGGTCGGCAGCAGCGTGCCGATCTGCGCCTGCAGGTGACAGCGGCGCCGGGCATACCACCCGTGCTTGGTCAGTGTTTGGCTCAGCGCCCCCTGCTCCTCGAGCACTTCGTGGCCGACCCGGAGAGCAACCGAGCGCGGGCACGGGGGTAGCACCTTGGTCGTGCCGCCATCGCCCACTCCGGTGGACAGGGCCTGCAGCTCGGCACCCTTGACGAGGCGGAGCAGCGCTGGCTCGGTGAGGACCACACCGCGGACCTTGGCCTCCTCGATCGTGGTCGAGTTGGTGGTCAGCAGGCCACGGACCAGGCGCAAAGTGCCTTCGCTCATCCGGGTGAGTCTCAGGTTCCACCAGGAGATCACATAGGTGAGCGTTGACAGGGCGAGCCAGCCGACGACGGTCGCCACGGTGATCGCAGCGACCAACAGCACAAGGGCCTGCTCCAACAACCAGTCCCATGCACCCTCGGCCGAAGAGAACTGCTGCTCGAACGGGATCTCTCCGACGAACTGCCAAAAGAAGGCGCTGACTCCGGCGACGACGACCAAACTGGCCAGACTGAACGGCGCGTACTTCAACCACGACCAGTCGATGCGCGCCAACTCCACCTCGGAGGCTTGCTCTGAGACCGGCTCGTCTGCCGTGGACCCGGCGGCCGACATACCTGCTCTCCCGTCCCCCTCGTGCCCCGCCGATGAGCGGTCCGAGGAGTTCGCCAGCGAGCGTTTGCGGGCGAGCAAGTAGTCCTGCAGCTGGGCTGCCTGGTCGACCGACAGCGCATTCAGGTCGATCCGGGTCGAGTCGACCCCCGTGCCGATGGCGACCTTGGACAGCCGCATCACGCGGTGGATGACCGTGGACTCCAGATCCACACTGCGCACCCGGTCGAGCGGGGCGGTGAGCAGTTTGCGGTTGAGCACACCCCGACGCACCTGGAGCTGAGTGTCAGTCAGCCGAAATCTGGTCGTCCACCAGGGCACGACGCCGATGATGACGGCGCCGATCGCCCCAGCGACCAGGAACGCGGGACCGGTCGGGAAGCCGTCACCATCGCCGCCTTGACCGAACCCGAAGAAGAAGGCGAGGGCCAGCGGGACGATGAGCTGGCCGGCCATCAGCACCGGGTAGAGCAGGATCACTCGCGGGCTGAGGCGCTGCCAGTCGTCGATAGCGCTGACCGGCGGAGGAGGGACCTCGTATGCCGTTCCCTGCGGCGGCGGAAAGGCGGGCCCATTCAACGGCGCTTCAGGGGGCTGGGGAGGTGGGGGGTCCTCGCTCATGTCGCGTCCCCGAAGGTGCGGCTCGTGATCTCAGTCAGCTCGGCGACCGTGCGCTCGGCGACGGCAGAGTTGAGGCAGGCAATCGTGATCGGCCCGGCGGCCGATGCCGTCGTCACTGTGATCGAGGCCAGATCGAACATGCGCATCAGCGGCCCTCGGAGGGAGTCGACCGTCTGCACCCGAGATAGCGGGGCAATGCGTTGCTCGCGGTTCAACCACCCGGCCCGGGTGTATACCGCCGTCGGGGTGACCTCCCAGCGATGCACCCGATAGCGCCACTGTGGGACCGCGACGACGTCGACGATGCTGATCACCACCAACAGGATCATGAGCGGCGCCGCCCAGAACTTCCAGGAGTCGGGCACCAGGAGCGTGTAGACCCCGACCAGGACGACCCATTCGATGAGGCCACCGATCAGGGACTTCAGGGCCCAATAACGCACTGCGTTGGGCGCTGCGAAGTAGGCAGGGTCACGCAGAGGAGGCGGGACAGTCACTGGCGGCGCACTGGTCACTCCTTCATCATCTCAGGCGCCCACAACAGTTTCGTGACGCCGGCCAGCCGCCGCCGGGCAGTTTCATAGCAGTCGCCAGTATCGATACTGCCGCTGCCGTATCGATACTGCCGCCTAGGCCAAGGTGGCGACCATCAGCGCCTTGATCGTGTGCAACCGGTTCTCGGCCTGATCAAAGACGATGCTGGCGGTGGACTCGAAGACCTCGTCGGTGACCTCCAACCCGCCAGCCAGATGCGGATGCTTCCCGATCAGCTGATGCCCGACCCCGGTGTCGGTGTTGTGGAACGCGGGCAGGCAGTGCATGAACCGGGCCTTGGTGTTGCCGGTGGCCGCCATCAGCTCCCGGTTCACCTGGAACGGCAGCAACGCCACGATCCGATCCGCCCACGCCTCCACCGGCTCACCCATCGAGACCCAGATGTCGGTATGCACGAAGTCGACCCCCTGGACGGCGCTTGCTGGATCGTCGGTGATCGTGATGCGAGCGCCGGTCTCCTCGGCAATCTGCCGACAGTGGGCGATCAGCTCCGCCGCCGGCTGCAACGCCGGCGTCGTCGGCGCGGCGATGCGCACGTCCATCCCCAGTTTGGCGCCGATCAACAACAGCGAGTTGCCGGTGTTGTTACGAGCATCGCCCAGATAGGCAAAGGCGATGTCACCCAGCTCTTTCTTGCTGTGCTCGGTCATTGTGAGCACATCGGCGAGCATCTGAGTGGGGTGCCATTCGTCGGTGAGTCCGTTGTACACCGGCACTCCGGCATACGTCGACAACGTCTCGACCAGTTCTTGGGAGGAGCCGCGGTACTGGATCGCGTCATACATTCTGCCCAACACCCGGGCAGTGTCCGCAATGGACTCCTTGTGGCCGATCTGGGTAGAGGCCGGATCGAGGTATGTGGTGTGCGCGCCCTGGTCGGCAGCGGCCACCTCGAAGGCGCAACGCGTCCGAGTGGAGGTCTTCTCGAAAATCAGCGCCACCGATTTGCCGGTCAACAGCGGCTGCTCGGTGCCCGCGTACTTGGCGCGTTTGAGCTCGCGGGACAGGTCGACGAGATAGTGGATCTCGGCTGGGCTGTGGTGGCGCAACGACAAGAGGCTGCGGCCTCGTAAGTTCACCGGCACGGTGACCCCTTCGCTGTTCGTAGACGAGATACCCGACCGACCCTACCGGTCTGAGACCTCCCTCGGCTGGGCGCTGAGGTGGCGCTGCAGAAAGGCAATCGCTGCCGGATAGGCGTCGAGCTTGTTCACGCGCTTGGCGAGCCCATGGCCCTCGTCCTCATAGATCCGCATCTCACACGGCACGCCCAGATCGGTCAACGCCGCCTGGATCTGCTGGGCCTCGCTGACGGGGACCCGGGGATCGTTGGCCCCATGGATGACGATTAAGGGAGCGACGATCTGGTCGAGATAGGTGATCGGCGAGGCCAGCTCAAGCACGACTCGGTGCTGCTTCAACGACCCGTACTCCCGCTCTCGGTAGGCACGCCGGTAGGCCGAGGTGTTCTCCAGGAAGGTGACCAGCGAACTCATCCCGACGATGTCGACTCCGGCCGCCCAGAGTCCAGGCTGCATCGACACTCCCGCCAACACCATGTATCCGCCGTAGGAACCGCCCCAGAGTGCCGCCCGGTCTGGGTCGAGGCCATGAACCGGCAGCCATGCGTGCAGATCGGCGAGGTCCCTGACCGAGTCCAACCGCAGCTCGACGTCGTCCAGGGAGTACCAGCGCTTGCCGTAGCCCGTCGATCCGCGAACGTTCGGCACCAGCACGGTGAAACCGGACGCCGCGAGCGCCTGAACAACCGGGTGCCAGGTGCGCAGAGAGGCCCCCTCGGGGCCGCCGTGAATGTGCACCACGCTGGCACCGTGATCGCCAGCAACGGATGCGCCGGCATACATGAAGCAGGGAATCTGCTCACCGTCGCGTGCCGGGACCCGATGCGTGCTCGGCTGGGTGAGTCGGGCTCGAACCGAAGGGGCCAGCCCGGCTGCCGCTGAGACCAGCAGCGTCGCCTCGCCGGTGGAGACATCGATCGTATAGATGGCACCTGGCTCGATGGGGCTGCTCCCGGAGACGACAAGGTGGTGTGCCGATGGTGACCAGTGCGCGGACAGCATGGCCAGCGCAGGCAGATCCACCGGACATCGCGGCGTCCCGTCAATCTCGTGCAGCGCGAGTGTCCACGCCCCATCGTCCAGGGTGGCAACGAGCATCGCCGCACCGTCCGGACTGACCCAACACGTCAGGTCGTGCGCGTCGTCGGCCAGCACGACCTGCCAGACCTGGTCAGCCAAGCTCAGTTGCTGGATGGCCGCAAAATCACGGTCGTGATTGCTGCCCAACACCCAGGCCGCATCGTTGTCGACCCACCCGGGCAGGTCATGGAAGGCGTGCTCACGCGGATGCGTGATGGTGGCGACCCCGGACGGCGAGTGTGTCTCGACGTGGTTGATGGAGGACAGGTCGAGAACGGTCGAATTGGGTTGCAAGCTCAGCCTGAGCACCGCGAGACGACTCTCACCGCGGTCAAGTGCGGCGCCCACGACATACCCACCTTCGCTGTAGGCCACCTGCTCGGCGCCGGTGTCCAGGTCGCGTACGACCACATCCATGTCGACTCCGTTGCGACGGTTCGTGGAGTAGACCAGGGTGCGCGCCGTGAGGTCACGGAGGTCATGCATATACGCCAGGTCGTGCACCAGCGGTGACAATTCATCCAGTCCTACCGGGTCAGGCGGGATCGGATCGAGGGCAAGCAGCGAGAGCTGCGTACGTTCGTCGCCGCCTTGGTCGTGTTGCACGACAGCCTGGCGGCGACCGGGGACGTAACGGCCTGAGCATCGGCTGGGCAGTGCTGTCAGGGGTGTGGTCGAACCGTCGGGGGTGATCTCCACAAGTTGCACCGACCCCAAGCCGTCGTGCCCGGCCAGCACTCGGCCCTCGTCATCAATGTCGAACGAAGTCCAGGTGACAGCAGACAACAGTTCGTTCATCAGCGCGGTGGGATCCATGAACTGACCGTATCGAGGCCGCAGACAGGTGGGCGGGCGGGGCGGGTGGCTGCTGCTCAGTCAGGACTCCGTGCGACCTTCCCATTCTCGGTGATCAGACCAGGTGTCGATGTCGCCGAGATGAGCCGCCGCTTGCGGTACGTCGGTGAAGCGAACCCCTCGGAGCAGTCGGCCCATCGACACCCCATGGCCGGGAGCGAACCTGGCGCAGACCGCCTCGAGCGTCTCGCGGCGGTAGGCAGCCAGCAGCCACTGGGGGTGGCCATCGGTGTCGTACGGGCACAGGGCCTCGGTGTCATCAGGGGCTTGCGCCGCCGCGTGCAGCAACGCGCCAACCGCTGACACGACGCCCGGCTGATCCACGGCCACAAGCACGACCCATGGTGACGGGGTCGGTTGTTCGCACAGGGAGCGCAGGCCGGCGATCACGGCGGCCGCTGGCCCCCCGCCCGGCGGGTGCTCGCTGGTCCACGCCATGTGTCCAAAGCCCGGACGAGGGGCGCCCACCACTACAACGTGGGCTGCCTGCGATGTGGCGGACTCGGCATACCCGAGCAGTGTCTGACCACGCACCTCGAGGAGGGCCTTGTCCACTCCTCCCAGACGCTCCCCTCGTCCCCCGGCCAAGATGATCGCGTCGTATGCATCGCGTGAGGCAGCCATATTTGAGGCTAAGCCACCGAGCAACAGCAGGCCATCGAACCTGTGACGCGAAGAACCGCGGCCGGTTCTCGTCCGCATCAGGGTCGTTCGCTGTGCCGTCCCCCAGCGTTCACCCGGTCGCCGCATGCCGCACCAGCGGCGGCGCGAGCAGGATCGTCAGCGGGATCAGCACCCAGAGACGGCCGGCGAGAACGTTGTAGTCGGCGAGCAGGGCACTCCAGGAGGTTCCCACCACGTAGCGCCCGAAGCCGACCTCGAATGCCAGCGTCATCAGGGCCCACATGGCGCCAACCTGCCAGGCCGTCTGGGTGCTGACCAGCGGCCATCGACGCTGCAGCAACCAGGTGTAGCCCGCGATCAGGATGATCAGGGTGACCGTGGAGACCTGATGGGCCAGCTGCTCACCGGCCGTTTCTTCGTAGAGACCTCGGGCAACACCGTTGCCCACGCCGAGGACCGCCAGACCGAGCCAAGCGGTGAGCCACCTGGCCCGGACCGGACGACCTCGCCGGTCCCTGAGCAGGCGGTTTCCGGTGGGCGAGATGCGGTGCACGATCGTCATCGGGACTGTCTCCTCACGTGTGTTCGACAAACACAGTTCAGGCTAGCCGTCCAGGCGTGTGGAACCTCGACGTCCCTTTCCCTGGATGTCGAGGTCGCCCTCATGCGCCTCTCCATGGCCATCCACCCGCATCCTGTGACTTCCGGTGGCCTTGCCTGATCGTGTCGAAGGGGGCCTAAGGTCCCTTCCCAGGAACCCGGCGGGTCTTTAGCGTGAGGAGGGAAAAGGCACCCCATGACACCAGGAGACCCTTATGAAGGCCGCCGTCATCGACACGTTCGGAGGGCCGCTCCGGGTCGGTCAGGTGGACCGCCCGCAGCCGGGCCCGGGCCAGGTGCTCGTTCGCATCGAGTCGAGCGGGCTGTGCCATACGGACATCCACGCGGCGAAGGGCGACTGGCCGGTCAAGCCCAGCCTGCCCCTGATCCCCGGTCACGAGGGCATCGGACGTGTGGAGGCGCTGGGTGAGGGGGTCACGATCCTGCAGGCTGAGGACCGGGTGGCCCTGCCCTGGCTCGCCCACGCCTGTGGCCACTGCCGCTACTGCGTCGGCGGACACGAGACCTACTGCCAGAGCCCGCAGTACATGGGTTACACGATGGACGGCAGTTACGCGGAGTATGCCGTCGGTTACGCCAGCCATGTGGTGCGAGTGCCCGAGACGGTCACCTCGCTCGATGCGGCACCCCTAACCTGCGCCGGTGTCACGACATACGCCGCGCTGAAGTCCGTCGCCCCGCAGCCGACCGAGTCGGTCATGGTCGTCGGCATCGGCGGCCTGGGCCACCTCGGCCTGCAGTACGGCTCCGTGTTCGGCTGCCGCACGATCGCGGTGGACGTCGACGATGACAAACTGGCTCTCGCCGAGGAGCTAGGCGCCGACCACGTCATCGACGCGAGGGGTGACCTCGCCGCTCAGGTCGCCGCTGCCGGCGGTGCCGATGTCGCACTGGTGACCGTGCCATCCCCAGGTGTCATGGCTTCGGCCCACGCTGCCCTGAACCCGCGGGGCCGTCTCGTCCTGGTGGGACTGCCGGCCGACAACAGTCTGACCTTGCCGGTCTTCGAGACGGTGCTCACTGGCATCTCCGTTCACGGCTCGCTGGTCGGGACGCGCAACGACCTTGCCGAGACGTTCGAGTTGCATGCGATGGGACGGACCCGGGTGATCGCCGAGACCCGCCGGTTGGAAGACGTGAACGCGTGCTTCGACGAAGTCCTTTCCGGCAAGGTCCCCGCGCGGCTGGTCTTCGACATGACGTGAGGCGCGGGGGCCCACGAGGCTAGGTGCGCCAGACCGACCCCAAGTGCCCCAGAACCACCGATTCAGAGTGCTGAGCGACTCATCGGTGGCGGATAAATGGAGAGTGGCCACGCTGTGCTCCTGCGTAAGACGACGGCGTGGCCTCTGACCAGCGTGTTTGGTGGAGCTGAGGGGAATCGAACCCCTGACCTTCTCGTTGCGAACGAGACGCGCTACCAACTGCGCCACAGCCCCGGGTGGGTTACACGACTGCGAAGATTAGCACCCATCAAGCCCCGAGCCCAGTCGGCGCTGGCCGACTCGACACCGGGCGGTCACGGTGGAGAACTGGCTTCACCGAGGTGAACGTCAGCCACCGAACGACGTGTCGGCGGTCAGCAGAACTGGCTCTACCGCATACGGCCTAGCGGACCGTCGTGGCATTACTGGACCCTGCGTTGTGCGCACTGACGAAGAATTGTCTCGGCGTGTCGCCTTCGGAATCGAACTTGTGCGCAGTTGTTGGGGCAGATGCGGTGGGGCAGGTGCGGTGAGGTCAGGCGAGGTCGCGGATGGCGGCGGGGAGTTCCTCGTCCTCTTCTTCCAGGGCAACGATGGTCCCGTCGGCCGGAATCTCGCTCGGCAGCACTCGGGAGGGCGCCTTGGCCTTGAGGGTATAGGTGGGCGGCGGCACCGGGACGGGCTGCCAAGTGTCGGACGCACCTCTCACAACGGACGCACGATCGGTGACGGACGCGCCCTTCGGGCCAGCTGCACTGTCCACCACCGAAGCGGGGGCAGCGTTGACTTCAGCGGCCGACGCTGTTGCGATGACCTGTTCGACGGCCTCAACGTCGTAGACCGCACTGCTCGGTGAAGGTTGGACGGCGGCGGCCACAGACTCTTGCACCATGTCACGCAGCTCATCGGCCTCGGCCTGGACGGTGGCCGCCACAGTGGCTGCGGCTCCTCCCCCGGCAGCAGCAGCACTGCGACGCACCGCGACGCGGCGTTCTGCCTGTCGGCGGCGGGCTTCTATGGAGGCCTGGCTGGAGTGGGAGCTCATCTCAGCCGCGCCAGGATGTGCACCTTCGGGACGAGAACTGATGTCTTGATCGCGAACAGAAACACGGCCACCCGCGGTCGAGCCAGTCATCGGACGGGCAGCGCGTCGCACGCTGACCCGCACGGCAAACAGCGCCCCGACCAGGACCCCCACGCCCATCAGGGCGGTCCACCACGGCAGGACACCGATCATCGATAGGCCAGTGCTCAGAACCATGACAGCGGCTGCCACGAGCAGCATCACCCCGCGGTTGCGTGCGGCAGTAATGGGGGCGCTGCTGGGGGACAGCACAGCGGTCGTGGTGGACCTCTCGCCCGCAACGCCGCCGTGGCTGACGAACGCAGCGGCTGGGGGCTGAGCGTGCTTGACCACAACCTCCGGAGCGGACGGGCGGGCCGGGGAGACGGCATAGGAACGGGGCACGGGCGTTGAGAAGTCCACACCGGCCCGTGGGTGACGCCGCTCCAACACCCGCATCGCCTCAGAAAATCGGTCGACCGATCGAGCGGTGGCGATGTGATCGCGGCGGCGCACCCAGTGCTGCACGAAATAGGCAGCCCACACGGCCAAGATGACCACGAAGATCAAGCTGCTGGGGGGCACAACGTCAAGGTATGTGTTGCTGAGCGGTGCGCCTCGCACCCGCGCGGTGTGTCGCTGAAGTGACGGATGTGAAGCTAGCGGGTCGGGTCGCCTGAGGCTCGTAGTCGCCGCACCAAGGATCCGGCAAACCGGTCATCGCGTACCACGGCGAAGCACCTGTGGTCCCGCCATTCGCCGTCGACGTACATCAACGCCCGACGAAGCCCCTCCTCCGGTAGCGCCAAGCGTTCGGCCACCGCCAGGCTGGCGGTGTTCTCAGGTCGGATGTTCACTTCGATCCGGTGCAGACCCATCTCGGTCAGTCCGTAGTCCAACGCCATCGCCAGCGCCCACGTGGCGATCCCCCGACCGGTCGCGCTCTGATCCAGCCAATAACCGGCCGATCCCGCACAGCGCGACCCCCACTGCAGGTCGAACAAGTGCATCTGACCCGTCAAGGTCCCGTCGACGTCGATCACGAAGGGCACCAGCCGTCCCTCGGCGGCTGCCCGGTCATAGGTGCGCCGCAGGCGGCGAAAGCTGGGCACCGACTCCACTCCGCCGGGTGGGGTGGACTCCCATGGCCGCAGCCACTGCCGATTGCGATCACGCAAAGCCTGCCAACTGAGCCGATCAGTACGCCGCAGCGGGCGCAGAGTGATTAAGGGCCCCCCGGTTTGACGAGTGTGCAGTTCGTGCGGCCAGGTCCACATCACTGGCCTGGCCGCTGCCAGTCCCCTGAACGACCCCCCGACTTCGCCATCACTCGCACATCGGTGATGACGGCGGTCTTGTCGATGGCCTTGATCATGTCGACCAGCGCTAACGCAGCCACCGATACGCACGTCAAGGCTTCCATCTCGACTCCGGTCCGGTCAGCTGTCCGCACGGTTGCCGCGATCTCTACGCCGGTGTCGTCGATGTCGAGATCGACCGCGACCGCGTGCACCGCGACCGGATGCGCCAACGGCACCAGCTCGGGGGTGCGCTTCGCGGCTTGTATGCCGGCCAGCCGGGCCACCCCGAGTGCATCGCCTTTAGGCACCGTGCCGCCGCGGAGCGCCGAGAGCGCCGACTCACTCAGCAGAACGCGTCCTCGCGCCGTGGCAGCTCGCGCGCTCACCGGCTTGCCCGTGACATCGATCATATGGGCGGTGCCATCCGCCCGCAGGTGACTCAGGTCGTTCATCGCTGCTCGGCGGCGCTCAACCTTGCCTCCAACGCACGGCGGTCGCGAAGAAGCATGATCCCAACGGTGCTGCCCGCGGTCACCTCGGTTGTTTCCCCATCCACCACGGCCAATGCGTCCGCCTTGGCCAGACCACCGACCAAATGCGATCCCGCACCTCCGGCAGGGCGGACCGCGAAGACGCCGGTGCTGTCTCGTTCGACGCGCACGCGAGCATACTGCGCCTTGCCCTCCGGACTCTCCCACCCTTCGAGCACGACAGCGGAGTGGGTGACCGTCTCGTACGTTCGGTCGGCGCGCTTCGCCAACGCGGGCCGCACGAAGATCTCGAAACTCACCAAGGCGCTGACCGGGTTACCGGGCAGCGTGAAGACCGGCACTTTGCGTTTACCCATCACGCCGAAGCCCTGGGGCTTGCCCGGTTGCATCGCGACCTCGACAAACTCCATCGACCCCTTGCCGGTGAGCACGGCCTTCACCGCGTCGTAGGCACCCTTGCTGACTCCGCCGGAGGTGATGACCGCATCGGCGTGGCTCAGGTGGTGCTTGAGCTCGGTCTTGATGGTCTTCTCGTCATCTGGCCAATGGCCCACATGCACGGCGTAGAACCCGGCTTCGCGCACGGCAGCGGCGAGCATCGGACCGTTGGAGTCAACAATCTGCCCGGTCATGATCGGCTCGTCCACCGATCGCAGCTCATCTCCGGTCGAGACCACGACGACGCGCACCGGGGCGGTCACCTGCACATGCCCGACCCCCGCCGAGGCAATCGCAGCGACCTGGGCAGGTCCGATAGCCGTGCCCGCCGCGACGACGATGTCACCGGCGCGTAGGTCACCTCCGGCCCGACGAATGTGCGCATTCTTCTGCGGCGCCTTGTAGACCATCGTCTCCCGCGGCCTGTCATCCGTGTCTTCCACGGGCACCACCGCGTCAGCACCCTCCGGCATCGGCGCACCCGTCATGATCCGCCACGCCCGCCCGGCGACATGGCGGTGCTGGGCAGTGTCACCCGCCGGTATGTCACCGTTGACCGTGATCGTCAGCGGGTTCTCCGCGCTGGCATCCTCGACCTCGACGGCGCGCACGGCATACCCGTCCATCGCAGAGTTGTCGAAGCGCGGCAGGTCCACGGCGCTGACGATGTCCCGGGTCGTCACCAAGCCCACTGCCCGGTCCAGCGGCAACTGCACATCAGGGTTGCGCTCAACCTGGCTCAGGATGGATTCGAGATGTTCGGCGACGCTGATCACTGCGCCGCTCCAGGCAGCCGCGAAGCGGTGTACTCGGCCAACCACGCGGAGAAGTCAGCGCCCAGCTCCGGGTGCTCGGCACCGAGCTGCACGACCGCCTTGAGGTAGTCCAGCCGGTCTCCGGTGTCGTAACGCCGCCCCCGGAACACGACCCCGGTCATCCCGGAGCCTTCGCCGGTCGCGGTGGCCAAGGTGAGCATGGCATCGGTCAGTTGGATCTCGTCGCCACGACCGGGCTCGGTCGACTCCAGCGCCTCGAAGATGCGGGGGTGCAGCACGTAGCGACCGATGACCGCCAGATTGGACGGTGCATCTGCGGGATCCGGCTTCTCCACCAGACCGGTGACCGTCACGACGTCCCCGCCGGCGTTGCCTTCCTCGATCGCGGCGCAGCCATAACGGTTGACGTCCTGAGGCGGGACCTCCATGAGGGCTACCACCGAGCCACCTCTGGTCCGCTGGACCTCGATCATGTGCTCCAGCAGATGGTCGCGCTCATCGATCATGTCATCGCCGAGCAGCACCGCGAAGGGCTCGTTGCCAACGTGCGAGCGAGCGCGCAACACCGCGTGTCCCAAGCCTCTCGGTTGCCCCTGGCGGACAAAATGAACGTCGTAGCCGCTGCTCACGGCGATTTTTTCTGCCCGGACGTGATCGCCTTTGCGCTCCAGGGCGGCCTCGAGCTCGAAGTGCTGGTCAAAGTGGTCCTCAATCGCCCCCTTGCCCCGGCCGGTGACCATGACGACATCCTCCACACCCGCGCGAACCGCTTCAGCGACGATGTATTCGATGGCCGGGGTATCGACCACCGGCAAGAGTTCTTTCGGCACGGCCTTGGTCGCCGGCAGGAAGCGGGTGCCTAGGCCGGCGACCGGGATGACGGCCTTGCGGACTCGGGGGGATTCGGCGCGGTTCATGAGGTCATAGCCTAATCGGGCTTGGCCCATTCCCATCTCCGGAGGACACTCGGCGGATGAACTCGCTTCCCGCAGACGTGCCCGACGAACTCCGGCACGGAGCAACGCTGCACCAGCTCGGCGCGGAGCAAGGGCTTTCACCCGGCGAGGTGGCCACACGCAAGGCCGATGCGCGCAGGGCCGTTCGTGCTGCCCGACGCCAGCAGGTTGCGGCTGGTGGCGCCGAAGCACGAGCAGCCGATGCGGCGGCGCTGGCTCGGCACGGTATGGCGTGGCTGGCAGAACACGAACGGCGGGCTGCCACCAAGGTTCGCTGCGTCACCGCATACGAGGAAATGTCCTCCGAGCCACCAGTAGCCGGGTTCGTTCAGGCCATGGTGGACCGTGGGATCCAGGTGTTGGTGCCGATAACGCTGGCCGATGGCGTGTTGGCCTGGCGGGCCACCGACGTCGATCGACACGACAACCCGATGGCCGCGCAGCCCGACCCGACGCCGGCCCGCGGGGGTGACCATCCGGCCGAGACTGATGAGCCCGCGCCGTCACACGGAGATCAGGCGCTGGCAGACGTTGACATCGCCTTCATCCCGGCGCTAGCGCTCGGGCCGGATGGGACCCGGTTGGGGCAAGGCGGCGGATACTACGATCGGGCGATCCCGGCTCTGCGAGCGATGCGGCCGGAGGTTCCTGTGCTGGCGGTGGTGTACTCCTCGGAGGTCGGTCGCGAGGTGCCGGCGCTGGACCACGACATCCGGGTCGATGCCGCGCTGACGCCAGGCGGCCTCAAGGAGCTGGCCGACGTGAGCACGGATCATCCTTTCGGAGCGGATACCTGAGCGCACTTCGACGGGCCCGAGCGCAGTCCGCTCGACTGAGGCCACGTCAACCCGCGCAATGCCCAGATTGGTTGTGTCAGCGCCGAGGTTAAGGCCGGTCGACTACTGAGGTGAGTCGGCCTCCCCAGGTATCAACCTCAGCCGGTGCTCGGCGCGTGCCTCGACCGCCTCCCGAGAGTATGACCACGGATAGGTCTCACCGGCGATCCACGCTTCCATCTGGTCGTCGTAGTTGTGGTGGAAGGCGTGACCGGAGTTGCCGCCCTGATTGACCCAGACTGAGTCGTCCAGGTCGCTGAGATCGACCACCATCCGCATCGACGGAGCGCTCGTCACGGTGAAGCTGTCCGTGCCGGCCTCCCAGTTGTTGGCATTGACCAGCGCCGATCCACCCGGCATGGCGTACGGACCGGAGTTGAAGATCCACTGCACGACGCCCGGCAGGTCTTCGTCGCCCAACGCTCGGTGCCGGGCGGTGAGGTCATGCAACCGCCCCCACTGCCAGTCGTCGGGGTTCTTGCTGATCTCGCGAGTCAACTCCAACCGTGCGTTCATCAAAGCCTGGTTGAGGATGGTGTTGCGGGACTCCACGACCCCAGGAGTGCTCTTGTCGTCCCACCACACGTGGTCCGGATCCTCGAGCAGGTTGGCCATGATCAGCATGGAGCGGCTGTTCCCCGAGACCTGAAGGTCCAACGGCAGTTCGTCATCGACGGTGAGGTCCAGCAGGTTGGACCAGACCGAGTAGTAGTACATCGCAGCGCTACCCTGTTCGCCGTCACTGTGTGGCGCACCGCGATCCCACGACTGCAGCAGCTCAACTGGTTCGGCGAAGAAGTCATCGGTGCCCACGTTGACATCCAGCAGGTAAGGGATGAGCGTGTCGGCGAACGCGTTGTACGTGTCCATCTGGATCGCGGTCATCGTGTCCACATCCAGCGGCCCGTCGGCCATCTCGGTGGCCAGCAGATCAGCGATGCGCTGGGCCCGATAGCCCTTGTCCCATTCCGTCGTCAGGAACGGGTCCTGAGCTTTGGTCACCGCCTGGTTCGCGGCGACGATCACGCCGTCCTCAGGGTTCAGGACGTGTGGCAACTCCTCGAAGGGCACATAGCCCCGCCAGTCGTATGCCGAGTCCCACCCGGGCGAAGGCCAGAAGCCAGGAACCGCCCCACTGGTCGAGGCCTGGCGAATCGGGATCATGCCGGGGGCCTGATAGCCGATATTTCCCTCCGTGTCGGCATACAGAAGGTTCTGCGACGGCACTGCGAACATCTCGGCTGCATCGCGGAAGTCCTCCCAGTTGGCGGCGAGGTTGAACGCGAAGAGTGCGTCAGCGGTGGTGGTCGGTTCCAGGCCGGTCCAAGCCATCGACACGGCAAACGTCTCGTTCGACTCGACTCCGGGCAACGGCGGATCGATGCCGGCCTGAGCGACCGGCGTCAGCACGTCGGACATGATCGGGCCGTGCACGGTCGAGCGGACGAGGATCTCGACATCCTCTTCGCCGGCGACCTTGATGGTCTCCGAGCGGCTCTCGACGGGCTCCATCTGCGAGTCGCGTCGGTACTCGGTGCCGTCGACATCCTCGAGGTAGAAGTCGGTGACGTCGGGCTTGAGGTTGCTGAGCCCCCACGCCACGTGCTGGTTGTGGCCGATGACAACTCCGGGGAAGCCCGCGAACGTATACCCGGTGACGTCGAAGGGGCATTCGTCGCTGACTTCGCGGCAGTGCAGACCGGCTTGCAACCAGACCCCAGGCTGGGTGACGCCTAGATGCGGGTCGTTGGCCAGCAGCGGCTTACCAGACTCCGTGTGCTCACCGGAGACCACCCAGGAGTTGGATCCGATGCCCTCGCCGTCGGCGATCAGCGGTGGCACGAGGTTCAAGGCGTCGAGGGTGGCCTCGAACGCAACTGCGCCGGCACCGGCGGGGGTGTTCTGCGGCAGCTCCTCGGCTCCGGACTCGGTGGATTGATCGGATTCAGGCTCGGTGGATTGATCGGTGCCGGGCTCGGCCTCACCCGGAGCCTCGCTCGGCTCTCCGGGACCGTTCTGCGGGGCCGTCGAGCCTGGGCTCCACTCTCCATCAGACAGGATCGGGGCGTTTGTCTCGAACGGGTACGAGGGATAGAGGCTCTCCATCTGGGCAGGGGTGATCTCACCGGCTAGACGAGCGCGCGCCAGCTCGTCGTCATAGTTGTCGCGCAGGTCCCAAGCCATCGCCTTCAACCAGGTCAACGAGTCGAGCTCGTCCCAGGGCTCGATCTGGTAGTCGGGAGCGCTGCGGGCCAACACGACATACTCGAGTGAGATCTGCGAGGCAGATTTGCCCGCCAGGTAGTCATTGACTCCCGCGGCATAAGCCTGAAGGTACTGGCGGGTCGCCGGATCCAGCATGGCCAACTCTTGCTCGGCCACCTTCCGCCAGCCCATCGTCCGGATCACGGTGTCGGTGTCGACGCCCTCGAAGCCGACCATCTCGGAGAGTCGCCCCGCGGTGACGTGCCGGCGCAGGTCCATTTGAAAGAAGCGGTCCTGGGCAGCGACATAGCCCTGCCCCCGGAACAAGTCGGCCGAGGTGTCGGCGTAGATATGGGCAACGCCCTGCTCGTCTCGGATCACCTCGACGGGCGCCTGCAACGAGGTCAGCGCCACTTCGCCGGTGACCTGAGGGAAGGAACGGCGGGCCAGCCCGACTCCCAGCACGGAGGCAGCAACTGCTACCACCACCAGGACGGCGATCGCGGGGACGACGGCGCGTCGGAGCAGTCGGGGCACGCTAGGGAGCGTATGCCACATCCCTGAGCAGATGATCGACATACACTCTGGCACTGTGCCTACCTACTCGTACGCCTGCCGTGACTGCGCGCATCGCTTCGACATCGTCCAAGCCTTCTCCGATGACTCGTTGACCGAATGCCCGGTATGCCGCGGCAACCTACGCAAGATCTACAGCGCCGTGGGGGTGGTATTCAAGGGGTCAGGCTTCTATCGCAACGACTCTCGGTCCGACAGCTCATCTCGAGGCACGTCGTCGAAGGAGACCAGCGGCGAGAATGGGGGTTCCTCGGGTGGCAAGGACTCCACCTCGGAGTCAACCGGGTCCAAGGAATCCAAGAGTGGTTCGAGCGACGGCGGGTCGGGCTCTGGCACGTCTTCGGCATCGTCCAGCTCCTCGTCGTCGGGCTCGGGGGCCCGTAGTGGCGAGAAGAAGCAGGCGTCGTCGACGGGATCGAGCGCCAAGGGATCCTAACCACGCGGCTTGCGTCCACAGCCACGCTATGCGGTCGCCGCTGTGCACAGGTTGATGGCGCGCCAAGCGATGACCGGGCGGTCCGCCTACATTTCATGAGGTGATGTTCACCAAAGCCGCGGAGCATCGTCGCGGTTCGGCCTCTGCGACGAGCCGGCCTCCTCTCAGCAGGCGGAAGCTGTGGGGTAGAGCCCGGGCCCGGCGCGCGCTTTCGGCCCTGCTTGCGGGAATAGCAGTGTGGTTGGGCTTGAGCGCCGCAACCGCCGACCCTGCCGGGCCCAGCGCCCAGGTGGTCATCGCCGCCAGTGATACCGCGATCGGTTCCACCTTGACTCGAGATGACCTTCACGTTGCGACATTGCCCGAGTCCGTGGCACCAGCTGCGGCATCGGGTGCCCCGGGTGACTGGGTCGGCAAGCGGCTCGTCGTCCCGCTCCGGGAGGGTGATGTCCTGACCCCGACGCACGTCAGCCTGCCAGCGCTGGCGCGGGGTCAACCTCGCGGGCAGGTCATCACCCATGTGCCGCTGAGCAGTCAAGCCTTAGCGCGAGCTGCCACGCCTGGCACTCGCGTCGACGTGTTGTCGGTCGCCGACGGGGCGGTGCTTGCCAGCGATGTCGTGGTTCTCGACAATGGCGAGGCGGTGAGCACCGAGGATCGAGAGGGCCCGGGAGTCTTCGTCGTGGTCGATCCGGCCGAAGCAGCCGCAATCACCGCCCAGGGTGGCCTCACGTCTGCGGTCGCCATCGGCGGGACGCCCGTGACGATTGTGCTGCGCCCATAGGCGCGCGTACCTTGGCGACGCGTTCGCTCTGAACGCGTCGCTGAGATCCCATGAGGAGCAACCCATGTTGCGAGGTTTCAAAGAGTTCATCATGCGCGGAAACATCGTAGATCTGGCGGTGGCGGTCGTGATCGGCACCGCCTTCGCCGCGGTAGTGGACACAATGGTGTCCTCGCTGATGAGCCCGATGCTTGCCCGCCTGGGAGGCGCCCAGGTGGGGGCATTCGGCATTCAGCTGGGAGCCGAAGGCAACATGGCCACGCTGATCAACATCGGCGCGATGGTGAACGCCGTGGTGATCTTCACGCTGACCGCAGCCGTCGTGTACTTCTTCGTGGTGACGCCGATGAACAAGATGACCGCGTTGAGGCGCGACGCAGACGAGCCTGCAGACACCGACACCGCTGAGGAAGTCCTGTTGCTCCAGGAGATCCGGGATCTGCTGAAGCATCAGCGGAACGTCTAGAGCGCCAGCGTCTCGCTCACCAGGCCGCCTGTGAGAGGGGCGATCGCGAGCAGATGACAGTGGACTCAGCCCCAATGGGGTGGACGCTGTTCGTGCCACCAACTTTCGGTCGGGTCCGGGCCTGCTCCCCGAGCCGCCTCCTCCTCAGTCTCATCCTCCACCGTGGCCGCACTGGCCTCGCCTGTGCCGACTCGCTGGTTTTCTGGGACACCGTCGGTAGCAGGTCGTCGTGCCCGCCGAGAGCGCCGCTTGGGTCGGGGCCCCGGCCCCGTGGCGGTTACCTGGCCGCCAGCCTCATCAGGCCCATCCACCACGGGAGTCACGACACCTGAGCGGCGTCCTGTGACGCTCGGCGGACCAGCAACGCCAACGCCGCCACATCGCGTGCTGGGTCACAGAAGAGGTTCGTGGAGAACACTCGCGTCGGCGTCCACCCCAGGGACGCGAGCTGGTCGGTGCGCAGCCGCACGTCATCGCGACCGGGGGCTGCCTCGAGGGGTTCGATGTCAAGGTCCACGGCGACCAGCAACCGGCCGGGACGAGCAGGGTCCTCGATCCCGATCGGTACGGCATACCTGCCGGTCCCGACGGGAGAGTGCACGATCAGCCCTTCGGCTCGTAAGCGGCTGATGACATCGGTCACCAGCGGGTGCTCGCTGGGCGGCTCAGAGACAAGCCCCGTCACCTCGGCAGCAGCCAGCGCGTTGCACCCTACGGTGACCACGGTGACCGATCTGCGGGCAGCAGCCAAGACAGTCGCGACGTCACGAGGATCGGCCTCATCCGCCGCGTCGCGCACCCAAATGCACCGATCACGCTCAACCCCCGACCACGCGGTCACCGAGCTACACCACATGCGGGGTAGATCGGCCCCGGTGAGTGCGGCACGGAGAGTCGGGTTGTCGCCGGCGGCAGCACGCACCTGATCCCAGATATGCGCCGCCCCGGTGGCGGTGTCGCTCAGGACGACCAGGGATCTGGTGGGGCGACGCAAGAGATGGTCAATGACGCTGGCCACTGCGGTGGGCAGGACATCACCGAGCTCGGGCACCAACCGCTGCCCCGCGCGGGCCGCTGGCCAGACCCCGGGAAACGCCTCGATCTGCGAGGCTCCCACAGAGCTCAGCGGACGGATCAAGCGTTGGTCCACGGCCCGGTAATGGGTGGCGAAGGTATACGCGGGGAGCACCGCGCGAGCGCGGGTCAGTAGTGAGGGACCGTGGCCCCGGCCCGCCCTGCTGGCGGTATCCGGGCTCTCAGTGGCCGCGACGTAGCTGAAGTCTCGGGGCCCATGGCGCAAACTGTCTCCGACAATGAGCGCCTGGGTCGAGCGACTGAGCGCGTCGATACAGGCTGCAACTGAACTGCGACCCGCTTCCTCCACAACCACCAGGTCGACCCCGAACACAGGAGGCAGAACCCTGGGCACCACGAGTGGGCTGCCGATCAGTACCGACCGCAAGGCGCACACGATATCCGGGCTCCGGGCGATGACTGCGCGCAGGTCGTGGTCATCGCCGGCCGCGGCCGCCTCAATGGCCCGCGCCTGACCTGGATGTGCCGTCACCGCACGAGATAGCCGTCGAACATATGTTCTCTTGGCGCGTATTCGGTTGCGCCGCAGGAGATTTCGGTCAGCAATACGTAGCTGCCGGGCGGCCGCTACCACTCGCGAACTAGGAGGCGTTCGGGCTTCTTGCTCGGCGCTGATGTGGTCCAGCAATGAGGTTTGATAGACGAGCTCAACCTCGGAGTCGATGTCGGCCACGCCGACCCCCCGACGCGCCAGGTCATCGATCAACAGGGCGAGCCCAGCTTCTCGCAGCGGCTGCAACAGCACGTAGGCGCGCGCCGCATGGACCGCTCGATCGGCCCGGGCGTCGAGGCGGAGCAGCCGCTCCAGCAACAGGTCGAGGTGGGTGGTCATCAGGTCTACGCCGGTCGACGTGCCCGACAGCGCCTGCGCCAGCCACTCCATCGATGGACCAAGCCCTTCGTAGGACTCGGCGGCGGCTTCCCACCCACGTGGGGTATGCGGGCGGGCCGCCCTGCCCCCCAGCTCCTCCCACTCAGCGCGCTCCTGGCGAGCGCTGTCAAGCTTGCCGACCAGGTCCGGCGGTGGCTTGCCAGGGCGCAACAAGGTGCGGATTGCTCGCTTGGACCGCGCGCGACCAAACGCACCGGGGCGTTCCACGTCACTGTCACGACCGCTGACCGCGGCAATAAACTCATCCAGCGGTGCTTCGTAGATTTCGGGCCGGAAGTGGTCATGGGTTTCATGCACCCGGCCAATGAGGTCAAGACGCCCTGCCCACTGCGCCAACGTGACGGGCTCCGGCAACCCGGCCACGCGGCATACCTCAGTGATCTGTTGGCGCGCCTGCGTGAGCTCCCCTGCAACAAGGCCAGCCACCAGCCTCGCGGCTCGGGCGGCGTCCTCCTCGGTGCGCAACGTGGCCCCATACCAAGGGTCCTCGACCCGGCCACGTTCCCAGGCCCCACCGGCAGCCGCCTCCCGGAGTACTGCTGCCATCTGGGTCATCCGCTCGCGCGGCATCTGGGTGAGCGCGGCAGGCTCCAGGCGTACGTGCGACAGGGGCGGCCGGCCGAGCTTGGCCAGGGCCGCGAGTGCGCGCTGGGTGTCGGCCAGTGAGCACCCCCAGGGTTGGTGGACGGCGTGCATGGCCTCTTCGTGTTGGGCGAGCACCGTCTGGGCTTCAACCCATCCCGGCACGGGGTCAGGACCGAGCTCGGGCTCCACCTGGCCTGCGGCTGCGCGAAGCTGAGCAGCCAGATCGCGGATGGTTTGTGCTGCCCGCTGTGGGTCTTCGGTCAGCTCGAGGACCACATCGCCCAACCCCACCCGGCCGAGTCGCTCAACAACGTCGCTCAACGCTGGGCGCTCTTCGCTGACGAGCAGGGCCGTACGCCCTCGCGCGACTCCATCAGCGACGATGTTCGTGACCGTTTGCGTGGCACCGGTGCCGGTGGGCGTATCAAGGACCAGACTGGCATCGCGATGAACCTGTGAAATCACCTCACGCTGGGTCGCGTCGGCGTCCAGCACGGAGAGTTCTTGACGCGGGTCGTGTCCGGGTGTCGGTGCGGCACGGGCCGGTTGGAGGTCGACCGGGTGACCGGCCAGAGCAGCGATGAGGTCGTGCTCAGCCAGTCGCCCGGGATCGCCCGACAAGCTGGCCACCAGGTCGAGCTTGGCCCAAGGGTAGGTGGCGAGCACGGCCTGCGGATTGATCGCGAAGCCCTCTATCGCCGCGCAGCGCTCTTCAAGGGCCCGGTAGGTCTGGCGCGGGTCGAACCCATCACCCAGGGACATGGCGGCGAGGGCAGTGGTGTCGATATCGATTCCGACCTCGCCGCGAAGATAGTTGGCCAGGACCGGGTTGAACACCACATGATGGTCCAGACGCAGCGCGTAGTCCTGGCGGGTCGCGTCGATCGGCTCGATCGAGGCACTGCGCAAAAGCACTGGCGCTCGGGGGACCGTGCTGGCACGGCGCAACTGCCACGAGGCCATGCCGATGGCCACGAAACACGACTCGACCCCGTGCCCATCTCGCAGCTCAACCGTCTTGGCGTGGATGGCCGTGACCCGGATGCGCGCCTCGCCGAGAGCGATCTTCTCCCGGACCAGTTCCGAGAGCAGGGTCCGGCCGCCGGTCAGCAGTTTTGCGACCCCTGAGGGGTGCGCCACCGTGAGGTCGAACATGCCCAGCGGGTGGTCCTTATGCCAGAGCAACGTGTTGCGCCCGCCGAGGTGGGCGAGCTCATGTCGCCAAGCTTCGGCGGCCTGTGAAACTGTCTCACTGCGAGACTGCGATTCTGCGCGCGGAGCACTCACTCCGACAGGTTAACGACTGCGATAGAGGACCGCGAGGACCACGTATAGGCGCCGAGGGCGAGCGCCCCGACTGAGGCAAACAGGCACAGCCAGCCGTACCCGAAGACATCGACGACGAGGCCTGCCATAGCTCCCGCGGTCGCCGCGGCCAGTCCCATCACCACGTCGGAGGCGCCCTGCACGGCCGAGCGGTCGGTGACCGAGACGGCACCGGCAATGGCAGCTGACCCGGCCACCATCGTGCAGGACCAGCCGAGGCCGAGCAGGATCAGTCCGACGGTGAGTGATAACGAGGAACCTGCGGCGGAGATACCGGCGAAGGTGCAGGCCGCCAGGAGCAAGCCGACGCCGAGCAGGATCACGGTGGGCGAGCCGTAGCGGTCGGTCAGGTAGCCGGAGATCGGCGAGAGGCCATACATGCCGAGGATGTGCAGCGAGATTACTAGGCCGATAATCTCGATAGCGGCATTGCCGTGCGACATGTGCAGTGGGGTCATCACCATCACCGAGACCATGACGACGTGGCCGCCAGCGATGGCGATCGTGCCGAGCAGAGCGGCCGGGGTGGCGAGGATGACGGTGATGCCGGTGCGAATGTTGCCCCGTGCCCTGACCCTTGGCTGTGGCTCGGGGCTGGTGAAGTGTGCCGCTTCGGCGCTGACACTGGGTGCGGCGTCTGATTCGGCGAGCGCCCGCGCGGTGAGCAGCGGGTCGGGGCGGAGCATGAGCATGAGGATCGCCATGGCGGCGGCGAACCCAGCAGCACTGATGACCCAAGCCCCAGCTAGATCGGGTATGCCGAGCACGCGAGCGATCGAGGCACCTGGCCCGATCACGTTGGGTCCAAGGACGGAGCCGATGGTGGTCGCCCAGACGACCAAGCTCAGTTGCCGGCCGCGGCGCTGTGGAACAGCGAGGTCGACTGCGGCATAGCGCGCTTGGCTGTTGGCCGTCGTGGCCGCGCCGAAACAGAGCGTGCCGACCAGCAACAGGACGAACGAGCCAATCACCGTGGCGGTGATGGCAGTGACAGCCCCGACCAACCCGACAACGTAGGCGGTGGCTAGACCCACACGTCGCCCTTTGGCTGCCATCAGGGCGGCGATCGGGATCGTGAACAGGGCCCCACCGAGCACTTGGCTGGTGCTGGCCAGTCCCGAGAGCGCATCGCTGCCGCTGATGTCGGCTGCCAACAGCGCGCCGACTGCGATACCGCTGGCGACTCCGATCCCACCCATCGTCTGTGAGGCCATCAGTGTGCCGACGGTGCGGCTCTGCATCCGGGAGACCTCGCTCACCGATGGGATCTGCATGGCCGTCACAGGTCCATCGTCGCACGCCTGATCCATGACAGACTTGTTTCTCGCTGCGCGGCTGCAGCTACGCTGCCAGCGCCCCGCCCTCGTAGCTCAGGGGATAGAGCACCGCTCTCCTAAAGCGGGTGTCGCAGGTTCGAATCCTGCCGGGGGCACGTTATATCTGTGTAGGTCAACGGGTTGCTGAAGCCTAGATACTGGCTCCCAGGTCGATCCCCTGGCCCATCTTGGGACGTGAGTGGGACGTAAATGCCCGGTTCACTCGCTCGATGGCTGCCCGGTCGGCATCGGTGCCCATCAGATGCCCGTAGGTGCCAAGGGTGAGCTTGGTCGAGCTGTGGCCCAGCCACGAGGCGATCGTCTTGATGTCCACGCCGGCCGCGATCCACAGACTCGCAGCAGTGTGCCGCAGATCGTGCGGACGGCGACCACCCGCCGTCGCGTTCCAGCGCACGTCGCGACGCCAGTTCTGCGCATGGAGGTAACCGCCGTGCGGCGCTGAGAAGAGCAGATCGTCCGGCTCCTGCGAGGCAGACCGCGCCTCGACGGCCGGCAGGGCCAGCGACAGCAGGGGGACGACGCGGCTCCGGCCGCTCTTGGTCGTGGAGCGTTCGATCACCTTGCCCGTCCGACCCGACTGCGGCAGCGACCTGGACACCACCAGGGCCGGGTAGGGCACGCGCGTCACGTCCCGGACCCGAAGACCCCGCAGTTCCCCGAAGCGCAGTCCTGTCAGAGGATCAGCGTGACGTCAGCCAGCTCGCCGGCCCGTTGTCGGTGCTCGTCCACGAGCGCGAGCAGCTCGTCCAGCGTGAAGGGGCGCACCTCAGCGCCCGCGCTCGGGGCGTCGGGGCGGGGCATCCGCACAGCCGCGGCCGGAGAGTCCCGGATGCCCCTGGCCGGCACCGCGTAGTCGAAGAGGCAACGCAGTCGTGCGGACCCTCGCTGCGGTCCCGATCGAGCGGGAGGACGCCAGGTCGGCAAAGAACCGCTCGATCTGCAGCCGGTTTACCGATCCCGCGGACCGCTGGCCGAACGCCGGGAGGATGTGGACGCGGAGTGCGCTCTCGTCGGACTCTCATGCTCGGACCGAGACCTGCCCCTGACGGACCTCGAGTATCCCGCGGCAAGGTCAGCGACGCTGATCCTGCCGGCCGACGGGGACACGAAGTCGCCCATGAGGATGAGCTGCTGCTGCTCCCGTTCCCACGCGAGGGCGTCCCCACGCCGCTCGGTGGACCGTGTCGTGCTGGTCGGCTCGGAGGCAGACGTGATGCCTGTGCCCGGCATGGTCGGTGACATCGAGGTCTGGGAGACCGACGAACCGTCCAGGCGCGGCATAGGAGGGCTCGAGCGCATGCGGTTGTGCGCGACGACATCGACGCCCGAGTTCGCAGGCTCGCTGCAGAGTTCGGGGTTGATTCTTCCTGAGGGTCAGCCGCGGCTGAGTCAGCGGGCTGGTTGGAGCGCGTCCTGCAGGGTCGCCAGGGCGGCGGGCACGGCCGCGTACCAGACATTGGTGCCGCGCTTCTGGCTGGTGACCAAGCCGGCTTCGCGCAGGATCTTCAGGTGGTGGCTGACAGTGGGTTGGCTTCTGCCGACCGGCTCGACGAGGTCGCAGGCGCAGACGGCGCCGCCTGGGTTGGTGGCGAGCAGGCTCAGTAGTCGCAGCCGGACGGGATCGGCCAGTGCAGCGAACCTGCGGGCGAGCTCGGCTGCCTCGTCCTCCTCGAGCACGGTCACCTGCAGCGGCGCACAGCACGCCTGGGCTGTCTGGGTGGCAGCGAGCGTGACCTCAGGGTGGTTCGTCGACACGTCATACCTCCGAATCTATTGACATCTGTCGATGGCCGGTGCACCCTGACCTACATCGACACATGTCGATACTAGACCATCTGAAGGCCGACCTGCCAGGAGGCAAGCACCATGACCGTCTCATCGCCTGAGGACCTACCGGTCGTCGTGATCGGTGCCGGACCGGTCGGCCTGGTGGCCGCCGCCCACCTGAGCGACAGGGGGTTGCCGTTCCTGCTGCTGGAGGCCGGTGAGGACGTCGGTGCATCCGTGCGGCAGTGGGGGCACATCCGGACTTTCACGCCGTGGGAGTACATCGTGGATCCCGTGGCCGAGCGGTTGCTGGCCAGCACGGGGTGGACGCGGCCCGCGACGCCCGTGCCACCCACCGGTGCCCAGCTGGTCGAGCACTACCTGTGCCCATTGGCTGCCCTGTTTCCCGAGCAGGTCCGCCTCGGGCACCGGGTCGTGGCGGTGTCTCGGGCCGGTCTGGACAAGACGCGCACCGTCGGCCGCACCGAGCGGCCCTTCGTCGTCCGGACCGAGGCCACGGACGGCACCGTGGTCGACATCCCGGCCCGCGCGGTGATCGACGCATCGGGCACCTGGGAGCGACCCAACCCGGTGGGTTCAGCAGGACTGCCGGCGCTCGGGGAGGCCAGGTCGGCCCCGTTCCTGGTCGGTCCGCTGCCCGATGTCCTGGGCCAGGACCGGGCCAGGTACGCCGGGAGACGCACCCTCGTCGTCGGCGCTGGGCACTCGGCGGCGAACACCCTGCTCAACCTGACTCGGCTGGCCGCCGAGGATCCCGGCACCGACATCGTCTGGGCCATCCGCGCAGTATCCCCGGCCAAGGTCTACGGCGGTGGTCAGACCGACCAGCTCGCCGCTCGAGGACAGCTGGGCAGCGACCTGCGCGGGATGGTCGACTCCGGCGCGGTCCGGCTGGTCACCGACTTTTCCGTCACCGCGCTCGAGCCCGGCCCGGACACGGTCACCGTCACAGGCAAGACGGCCGACGGTGAGGTCAGCATAGAGGGGGTGCACAACGTGGCCGCCGCGACCGGGTTCCGTCCGGACCTGTCCATCCTGTCCGAGGTCCAGCTCGACCTGGACCCGGGGCTGGAGGCCCCGGCCCGCCTGGCGCCGCTCATCGACCCGCAGTACCACTCGTGCGGGACGGTCCCGCCGCACGGTCACCGCGACCTGGCCCACCCCGATACCGGCCTGTTCATCGTGGGGATGAAGTCCTACGGCCGCGCACCGACGTTCCTGATCACCACAGGCAACGAGCAGGTCCGTTCGGTCGTGGCCTCCCTGGCGGGAGACCTGGACGCGGCCGACGAGGTGCAGCTGGTCCTGCCCGAGACCGGTGTGTGCTCGGTCGACGCCCAGGGTCAGGACACCGCTGCGGCCGGCGGCTGCTGCGCCACACCCACCGGTGTGGCAGACCTGAGCGTGCCCGCCCAGGCGCACCGTCCCCTCCCGCAGGGCGTGCCGGCCGTGGGCTTCGCCACCGGTGTCGCCGGCGGAGGGCTGCTGGCTTAGGTCGTCCTGGCCCGGGTCTCGGCCGACGGTTCCGGCGGATGCGGGTCCGGCGGGTGCTGCACCAGCGCATGACCAACCCGCCCCAGGGGCGCGCTCTCGCGACCGTAGGCGTCCACGCCGGGCGGTGTCCCCCGTCTGGCGCATGGTGTGGGTGCTGGCGGTCACCGAGACGATCAGCTACGCCGCGCTGTTCTACTGCTTCGCGGTGATGGTGGTGCCGATGCGCGTCGAGCTGGGGGTGAGCACCGCGGCGGTCTCCGGCGCCCTGTCCCTTTCTATCGCCGATCAACAGTGTGGCCGCACCGCTGATCGGCCGGTATGTCGACAGGCACGGGGCCAGGGGGGTGATGAGCCTCGGCAGTGTCTTAGCAGGGGCGGGCGTGCTCGCCTGGTCGCAGGCTCGCGCCCTGCCGCACCTGTATGCGGCGTTCGTGGTGGTCGGCGTGGCCGGCACCATAGTGCTCTACGAGCCGGCGTTCGCGGTCATCAACACCTGGTTCCGTCGCCGTCGGCCCACCGCCCTGCTGACCATGACGGTGGTCGCCGGGTTCTCCTTGACGTCTTCCTGCCGCTGAGCCAACTCCTGGTCGACCACCTCGGCTGACGGAGCGCTCTGGGGGCCTCGCCGGACTGGTCGCCTCGTGTGCGGTGCCGCACGCCCTTGTCCTTCGTCGCGCGCCCGCAGACCTCGGGCTGGCCCCCGACGGCATCCCGGCGACGCCCGGCGGTACGTTTCACCGGCCCACCGGCGAGGTCCCAACAGCTGCCTCCCAGCTGGTCGCCGTGCCGTGGTTGACGATGGCAAACCTCCTGCACACGGTGGCGGTGACGGTGGTCGCGGTGCATCTGGTCGCCTAACTGCGCAACGACGGTCTGCCCGCACTGGCCGCGGCCACCGTCGCGGGTGCGCTGGGCGTCCTGCTGGGCGAGTACGTCCCCCCACCAGGTTTGCGGCCACCTCAGGGCGCCAGGTCCTGGCCGCCACCACGGGCAGGGTCCGTGCGCCGGTCGCCGCCGGGGCCCTCATTACCTCGGCCGGCTACGTGCCCGCGTTCACCGTCGTCGCGGTCTGCTCGCTCGCTGCCGCCGCGGCCCTCCTGCGCGCCGACGAGCTCGGCTCCTCCTCAATTGCGGGCTCACGGAGCCTCGCCTGGTCACCAAGGGATGCCCGTCTGATGGGCACCGGAGAGTCTTTCGGTGTTCATGCGCCCTTCCCCGTGTGACGCTTCCATGTGGCCACCATGGCTGAGCCGAGGGAGATACCGTGAGTGGACAGAGCAAGACACTTCCCGGCCTGCTGAGCGATGAGCATGTGCTGCGCCGGGTCAGTGAGCAACTGGCCGCACGGTTCGAGGGGGCCTTCGCAGCCGAGACGGTGGAGCGTTACGTCTTCGAGTCCTATGCAGCGTTGAAGCGCACCGCGAACGCCCATGTGCACGTACCGAGCATCACCGAGCACTCGCGCGTGATCGGCTCACCGCCCTGGCCCAGTCCAAGGGGCGCGTAACCAGGGACGTACCCGAGGTCCTGTTCGTTTGTGTTCAGAATGCCGGCCGGTCTCAGATGGCAGCCGCGCTCCCGGACCGTCATGCGCAAGGCCGGGTGCACGTCCGCTCGGCGGGGTCGCGGCCCGCTGACGCGATCCATCCTCAGGTGGTGGGCGCGATGGCCAGGGTGGGTGTCGACATGAGGTGCGCTACCCCAAGCCGCTGACGGACGACGTCGTCCGAGCGGCCGACGTGATCATCACCATGGGATGCGGTGATGCTTGACCCATCTACCCGGACAAGCACTACCAGGACTGGGCCCTGTCCGACCCCGCCGAGGGCGCCCTCGACGACGTGGAAGCCGTGCGCAGCGAGATCGACCAGCGGGTTTAGCGGCTGCTGGCCGAGCTCACCACCTGAGACCTTGAGGGCAGGTCGGACCGGCACCCTCCGGACGCGTCCGTCCTCAGCGCGTCAGGGCGCTCAGCCGGTCGGCTCCGACGGGTTCCTGTGCCAGGAGGGGCACGACGGCGTGCCGGGCACTTCCGTCGGCGGCGACGCGCGCGATCGCGGTCGCCTCCTGTGCGGCGCGGGCCAGGAGCACGGGGTCGCTCGGGCGCGCCGCGGCCAGGGACTGGTTGACGATCCAGGCCCAGGGCTCGATGCCGGCCCGGTGCAGGTCGGCCTGCAGCTCCAACGCTTCCAGCACCGGTGTCGTCTCGGGCAGCGTGGCGACCACGACGTGGGTGTAGTCGGGGTCCTGCAGGCGCATCAGTGGTGTGGTGTAGCGGGTGCCTTCGCCCATCTGTCGGACGATCTCGCGGTGGTAGGACCCGGCGGCGTCCATGAGCAGCAGGGTGTGGCCGGTGGGCGCGGTGTCCATGATGACGAACCGTCGGGCGGCTTCGTGCACCGCCTTGGAGAACATCTGGAAGACGGCGACCTCCTCGGTGCACGGGCTGCGCAGGTCCTCGGCGAGGTGAGCCAGGCCTTCGGCGTCCAGGCCGGCTCCTTTGGTGCGCATGACTCGCTCCTGGTAGGCCGCGGTGGCCTGGGCAGGGTCGATCCGGGACACGTCCAGACCCGGCACCTGACTGGTCAGGGTGTGTTCCAGGTGCGCCGCGGGGTCGGTGGTCGTGAGGTGGACCGACTTGCCCCGGCGGGCGAGCTCGACCGCGACCGCAGCGGCCAGGGTGGTCTTGCCGACGCCCCCCTTGCCCATGACCATGACCAGCCCGTGGTCGGCGTGGGCGAGCTCGTCGACGAGTGCCGACAGAGGCGCGTCTGCGGGGGGAAGGGTCCCGCGAGGGTCCGTCGGGTGGCCGGACGCACCCTCCGCGCTCGGGGCCGGTTCGAGCAGGTCGGCGACGGCGTCGACGCCGACCAGGGAGGTCGGATGCAGCGGGATGACATCCCGCGGCAGCGCAGCCAGGGCAGCCGGAAGCGCGGCCAGCGCCTCCTGCTCGCGGCGCAGCACCGCCTGGGCGAGCGGGTCGGGCGAGCCGGTGTCCGCCATGGTCGCGTTGATGACCAGACGCATGTCGGCGATACCGATGCCGGCCAGCTCGCCGCGGGTGCGCTCGGCTTCGGCGATGGTGGATGCCTGGGCCCGGCAGACCAGGCCCATCCGGGTCAGAGCGGGGTCGGCCAGCGCAGCGACCGCGCCGGCGTAGGCAGTGCGTTGCTTGTCCAGCCCGGACAGCGGACCCAGGCAGGAGGCATCGCCCTTGCCTGCCTCGAGGTAGCCGGTCCAGGACCCGGGCAGCTGGAGCAGACGGATCGTGTGCCCGGTCGGTGCGGTGTCGAAGACGACGTGGTCGTAGTCGGCCGTCACCGAGGGGTCGGCCAGCAGTTCGGTGAACTCGTTGAAGGACGCGATCTCGGTGGTGCACGCTCCGGAGAGCTGCTCGGTGATCGAGGCGATCTCGGCCTCGGGCAGGATCCCGCGCACCGGGGCGATGGTCCGCTCCCGGTAGGCCTCTGCGGCCTGCTCAGGGTCGATCTCCAACGCCGAGAGTCCGGGCACTGCAGCGATCGGGGTGACCGTGTTGCCGATCGTCGTCTTGAGGACGTGACCCACGTTGGACGCCGGGTCGGTGCTCACCAACAGCACCCGCCGGCCCGACCGGGCAAGATGCACTGCGCTCGCGCACGCGATCGAGGTCTTGCCGACCCCGCCCTTGCCCGTCAGGAACAGGTGCTTGGGCAAGTCGGCCAGCAGCGAGAGGGTGGACGTACGTTGCGCGGTGGCGGTCATCAGCAGCACCCTGCGGTCGAACCGGCCGGTTGCTGCGCGTCACTGGTCCGACCGGCGCAGCAGCCACGCTCGGCCGTGGCCAACGGCAGGACGGTGGAGCCCTCAACCGGCGAGACACCGGCCCACTGGTCGAGCTGCTCCCTGCTCGGGTAGCGCCCGGTCATCACCGTGACACCGTCCACCAGCACCAGCGGCAGCCCGGCGGACCCGGCCACCTGCAGGTAGGACCTCACCGTCTCGTTGCTCGCGAACTCCAGCGGCTCCGAGGCCAGGTTGAATCGGGCGATGTCACCTCCGTGCTGTTTCACCCGGTCGATCTCCGCCGAGATGCGCACCAGCTCCTCATCGAGCTCCACCCCGCACACCCCCGTCGCACAGCACAGCGCAGGGTCGTAGATCCGGATCTCACTCACAGCGTCGTCTCCTCAATCACCCAGGTCATCGACCTATGTCGATATCAAAACCCTCGCACATAGATAGATGCACGTCAATATGACATGTGCCTCAGCTGCAGCGGAACCGGCGAAGGACGGCGCATGCCTCGACCACGGGGTGGAGGGCACCGGGCAGCGTGTGGGAGAGGCATACCACTGAAGAGTTCCTCATGATGAGGCGCGTGCTCGATCTGACCTGCGTCTGCACCCAGGTAGTCAGTTCGAAGGTCGGCGGCAGGAACCGACGTTTAGGCCCCTCAAAGACGCACCGGCTCGAACCTGGCGGATCTGGGCCGGACGCGCACTCGTCTCGCTCATCACGGAGGCGGGGACTCCCTGGAACCCCGTGCCCGAAGTCAGGTCGAGCGGCCACAAGAAGCCTGCCGCTTCGGGCTAGAGGTCACCCACCGGGCACGGCGCATTGACTCGAGCGCAGCCGTGCTCCCTGGGACAGATGACTTGAACGGGGCGTTCGATCGCTCGCTCAAACCATCCGATGTTGAGAATGCTTGCCACGCTGCCGAGCTGAGACTTCAAGGGCCCGGGCAGATCGGCGCTTCCCCCGTTTCGTTCACATAGATGAGCGATCTCCTGCTCTATTCCGCCTGCGTCAGCATCCTGGGCGGCGAGAGCCGGTCCGATCTCGATTCCGACTGTCAAGGCGCGACTATTTCCGGCTAGATCTTTTTCGGCGACGGATTCACAAACGTATAGCCGAGGTCCACTCTCAGTCGCGATCACCGAAAGTTGCGCTTCTGGTGCAGAGCCGAGAGCGTGAATCTTCCGGAACACGCCCCATTGCGGGCATTGATTTTGGACGAGCCGCATGTTTCCCCACGGCAGCGGGATTCCGTTGCCTCGGTAGACCGCCTTGAACCGGCCGGGTGGGTAGGCGTCGAAGTAATGCCAATGCCGGTAGTTGGAGACGGCGGTCATTCGTCGCATGACGACGGAGCGACTCAGGTCGAGCCGTCGCGCCACCGATATTTCGTGAGCGTACCGGTTGAGTGTGCGTCTAAAAGCGATCCTCGGACAGAGCAGCGCGCCCGCAAAAAAGCTTGATTCGAAGTCTCGCCACGCCTGCAGGATTTTTTGAGCGCCACTGACACTCGCCGCACCCGCGCCCACCTCCCGGTCACGCTCATAGAGTTGGGTATCTCCGGAGTAGATAGTGCTGCGCAACCCATCGGAATCGTGCAACACCTTGTGGCCGATGTGGACGGCGAGATCGTACTTCAGTTTGACTGGGTGATCCTGCATCGCGGTGTTGATATTGATGGTGTGTGGCGGATCGAAGGATGATCGGGTGAACACCTTTGTTTCGAATCCGCGTCCGGTGTCGGCGGGCGTGGATTCGAAGTCAACCCATCGGAGAGTCAAGCCGACATTCGCGCAGAGGTCAAGCAGGTCGGCAACGGTGAGGCCGATCTTTTTCCGTCCGACTCCCTCTGCCGCCCGTTCGAGGTCCGGGTACTGATTCTGGTGGTACTCCTGGTGGGCACGGATGAGAAGATGAGCGAATTCTCGCTCGCTCACCGCCGCCTGAGAAAGTAGGTCCGGTAGCGCGAGTTGAAGATTCTCTGGGGAAAAGAGAAAGCCCGGCTGCATCGCCATTCCTCCAACACCACCGCCCTTCGCCTCGAGCGGAACGACCCCGACATCGGAGGAATCATCGAGGAACCACGATGACTCTTTTTGAAAGACGGTAGCGATAATTTCGATGACGTCGGGGCTGGGAGTTCGCTTCCCCCGTTCAATCATCGACAAATATGACACCGACGGGGATAGGCCGACGTTGACCTTGGTGCACCGGTCGGACAGATCCTGCATGGTGAGGTTGTTGCGCTTTCTCAAGTCTCGGATCTTTGTACCCAAGAAATGAGCATTCCTGACCAGAGATTTGTCGATAGCCATCAGGGCCGAAGTCTGTGAATTTCACACTGTAAAATTTCCATTGTTTAATTTTACACGACGAGGCGCTACAGTCAAGAGGTCGGCGATGCTGCCGACCCAACTACCCATCGGGGGCCACCATGTCGCTCAGCCAGCTATCCCTGCTTGTCGCTCCTGCGGCCGACGCCGTGCAGACGAAGACCGCCGATGCGATCCGGCTCGGTAATGACCCGGGTTATCTTGTGGCCGGCGAGCTCCATCGGTTCCTGACCGACGAGGTGCTTCCCCTGCTGGACCTCGACGTCGATGGGTTCTGGGCGGGCTTTGCCCGGGTCTTCGCCGAATTCGGGCCGCGCAATGAACGACTACTCGGCATCAGGGACGATTTCCAACGTCAGCTCGACCAGTGGCATGCCGTCGACAACGCAGACGCCTCCCAGTACCTGAATTTCCTGACGTCGATCGGATACATCGCCGCCGAAGGCGAACCCTTCGAGATCGACACCGAGAATGTCGATGCCGAAATCTCCTCAACCGCAGGCCCCCAACTGGTGGTGCCGCTACAGAATGCTCGCTTCGCCATCAACGCCGTCAACGCTCGGTGGGGGAGTTTCTACGACGCCCTCTACGGCAGCAACGTCATAGATCCCACCGGCGACCTAGCCCCCGGGCAGGGCTACAACCCCAAACGGGGCAAGGCCGTCATCGAGTACGCAAAACAATTCCTAGACGATGTCTTTCCCCTCACGGTTGGGTCTCACCAACAGGCCGTGAGCTACCACCTCTACTATCGCCACCTGGTGGTCCATTTGGCCAACGGCAAAATCGCCGGCCTGCAACAGCCCAAACAGTTCGTCGGGGTGAACGGGCCGAAAACAGACCCGCAAACGGTCCTGTTGGCCAACAATGGTCTGCACGTCGCGTTGCACTTCGACCGGGCCGGCTCCATCGGGGCCAACGACCAAGCGGGCCTGCAAGATATCGAACTAGAAGCCGCAGCGACCGCGATCATGGACTGTGAAGACTCAGTCGCTGTCGTCGACACAGCGGACAAGGTCGACCTGTATCGAAACTGGCTCGCGCTGACCACCGGCTCTGCACGAACTGAGTTCGCCAAAGGTGGACGGACCATCGCTCGCACCTTGAACCGAGACCGAGTGTTCACCGGGCGGGACAATCAACCGCTCACCCTCCCCGGCCGGAGCCTCATGCTCATTCGCAACACCGCTCTTCACGCGATGAACGACGCCGTCACCGATCTCGACGGTCGAGAGATGCCCGAAGGGATCCTCGATGCCATCGTGACCTCCCTGATCGCGTCCCTCGACATCGCCGGCTCAACCACGACCCACAACTCGAAATCGGGCAGCATCTACATCGTCAAGCCTAAACTGCACGGACCCGACGAAGTGGCGTTCACCTGTGATCTGTTTGCTGCGGTTGAAATCTTGCTCAACCTGGCCCCGAATACGATCAAGATCGGGATCATGGACGAAGAGCGACGAACCTCGGTCAACCTCGCCGAGTGCATTCGGGTTGCCCGTCATCGAGTGATCTTTATCAATACCGGATTTCTGGACCGCACCGGCGACGAGGTTCACTCCGGAATGGAAGCCGGTCCGTTCCTTCCAAAGGCGGAACTGAAACAGCAGATCTGGATGGACGCGTACGAACAACGCAATGTCGACATCGGACTGTCCTGTGGCATGCGTGGTCGAGGTCAGATTGGCAAAGGCATGTGGCCCAAACCCGACGAGATGGAGCAGATGCTCCAGACAAAGATTGGCCATCCCCGCTCAGGAGCGTCGACAGCGTGGGTGCCCTCCCCGACCGCAGCGGTATTACACGCCACCCACTACCACGTCGTATCGGTCGCCGAGGAGCAACAACTCATCGCGCGTTCCACCGCGCCTCTCGAGGACCTGCTCACGATTCCGCTCATCCCAGGACAACGCAGCCTCACCTCAGCTGACATCAGGCGAGAGCTGGAAGACAACGTCCAGAGCATTCTTGGGTACGTGGTTCGGTGGGTTCACCACGGCGTTGGATGTTCGAAGATTCTCGACATCGACAACGTCGGACTCATGGAAGATCGAGCCACTCTGCGCATCTCAAGCCAGTTGCTTGCCAACTGGCTCCACCACGATCTCTGCACGCCGAGCGAGCTCGACGAGGTGTTGCTGCGCATGTCGGCGGTGGTGGACGAGCAGAACCGTTTCGACCCGACATACCGCCCGCTCGTGCACGACGGCATCCCGAGTTTGGCGTTCAAGGCCGCCCGCGAGCTCATCATCCAGGGCCGCGAACAACCGAACGGATATACCGAGCTGGTGTTGCAGTCCTACCGCCGGCAAGCCAAAGAACACTCCGAAGTCGGCCTGTAATTGACTGCCTTCGAATCACCACTCAAGGAGATATTGTGCACAGTTACGTTGCCGAACTGGATTCCGCGCAGTCCCTGATAGAGGACGCCGGATCGAGGCTGGTCGGTATCAATGCTGATCACCTCACTCGGATGAAGCTGCAGAATAGGTTCTTGACTGGGCTCGACATCGCCCGCTACACCGCTAAGGTCATGCGCCAAGATATGGCGGCCTACGACAAGGACTCCTCGCGCTACACCCAATCGTTGGGCTGTTGGCATGGCTTCATCGGTCAGCAAAAGATGATCTCCATCAAGAAGCACTTCGGCACCACACAGAGCCGATACCTCTACCTGTCGGGCTGGATGGTCGCCGCGATGCGCTCCGAGTTCGGGCCCTTGCCCGACCAGTCAATGCACGAGAAGACCAGTGTTCCGGCTCTCATCGAAGAGCTGTACACCTTCCTGAAACAAGCCGACGCCCGAGAACTCCGAGCCCTGTTCACCGAGTTGGACGAGGCGAAGGCAGCCGATGACACCGCGGCAGTAGACAATACCCTGGAAGCGATCGATGACTTTGAGACCCACGTCGTCCCCATCATCGCCGATATCGACGCTGGGTTCGGGAACGAGGAAGCCACCTACCTGCTGGCGAAGAAGATGATTGCGGCCGGGGCTGCCGCCATCCAGATCGAAAACCAGGTGTCGGACGCTAAGCAGTGCGGCCATCAGGACGGCAAGGTCACCGTTCCGCACGACGACTTTCTCGCCAAGATCCGGGCTGTCCGCTACGCCTTCCTCGAGCTGGGAGTCGAAGACGGGGTGATCGTCGCCCGAACCGACTCTCTGGGTGCCGGACTCACCCAGAAAATCCCGGTCTCGGTCGAGCCTGGCGACCTCGCCGACCAGTACAACTCCTTCATCGATGGCGCCGAGATCGATGCCGCAGATCCAGCGATGGTCAACGACATTCTGGTGCGACAGGGGGACACGCTCATTGCCCCGACGCGCTTACCTAACGGCCTCCTCCGGTTCAAACCGAACACCGGTGAAGATCGGGTCGTCCTCGACTGCATCACATCGCTGCGCAACGGCGCCGATCTTCTGTGGATCGAAACCGAGAAGCCACACCTAACGCAGATCGCTGATGTGGTGAACCGCATTCGAGAGGAGGTTCCAGACGCGAAACTGGTCTACAACAACAGTCCGTCGTTCAACTGGACACTGAACTTCCGGCAACAAGTCTTCGATGCGTGGACCGAAGCAGGGACCGATGTATCGGCCTATGACCGAGACCGCCTGATGGACGACAAATACGACAGCACTGAGCTTGGGCTTGAAGCCGACCACCTGATCCAAGGGTTCCAAAAGGCTGGCTCAGCCGAGGCTGGAATCTTCCACCACCTGATCACACTGCCGACATACCACACCGCGGCTTTGTCGACAGACGCGCTAGCCAAGGGGTACTTCGGAGACGAAGGGATGCTCGCCTATGTCGCGGGCGTGCAGCGCCTAGAGATCCGCGAAGGCTTGGACTGCGTCAAACACCAAGAGATGTCTGGGTCGAACATTGGAGATGACCATCGCGAGTACTTCGCCGGGGAGCAAGCCCTCAAAGCCGGTGGCGAGCACAACACCATGAACCAGTTCACCTGAGGTTGCATCAAGGCGGGCGCGACCTGCAGACGCGCGGTTGGTCCGCTCCTCAAGGGTTGGGGGCCATCAGATCGGCCCGCTCCTTGCGGGCCCGGATACCGAGCTTTTGGTAGGCGCGCAAGCGCCACGCGTGCTACCACGCCGGTCGCCGCCTGGACTAACGACCAGCTCGATCCCGACACCCTCGCCGAGACCATGGTCGACAAGCTCAGCCACCCCGTCGACTCCCAGGACGTCGAAACCGACGGCGCCTTCCGCGCCGCAGCACTCATCGGCCACCTGCTCTAGCAACACCTATCAGGGCCGCGCAACCCGGAGTCAGCGATCCCACCATCCGACTCGTCCTCAATGAGCTGAAGGACGAAGGGCTCCTCAAGCCGCAGGGCACAGGACGCTCGGCGGTGTGGTTGCTTGTCACCGCGTAGGCCGCCAATCCTTCGTTGACGGGCGGTCCCAACCGGCGTCTATCCGCCACCTGTGCCTGTGTCCAGACATCGTCTGAGTTCGACCCACACGGTGGGCGGTCTCGGTGCTAGCAGCGCCGGGACTAGGGTCGAGCACATGCATCAACACCAGGGATTCGATGAGGAAGCAGCAACGTGGGACGAGACTCCCGGCCACGAGGAGCGACAGGTCGCGGTCGCCCAGGCTATCGAGCACGCGGTTACTCTCAGCCCTTCGATGAGCGCCCTCGACGTGGGCGGTGGCACCGCTCGGCTGAGCATCCTGCTCTCCGACCGGGTCGGGTCTGTTGTCGTGACCGACCCCTCCGCCGGAATGGTGCAGGTAGCCCAGGAGCGGATCGAAGCGGCCCAACTCAGCAACCGACTGAGGGCAGTCCAGGCAGACCTCACAACAGACTCGCTCGATGGCACCTACGACGTGGTGTGGAGTTCTATGGCGTTGCATCACGTGCAGGACCTGGACGCGCTGCTGCGTTCCGTGCTGGGGCTCCTGGCCAACGGTGGTCGGCTGGCCATCGCCGACCTCGACGAGGATCCCGACGGCGCCTTCCACGCCGAGAAGGTCGACTTTGACGGACATCACGGACTGAACAGGGAAAGCCTCGCCGAGCAACTAGCCCACGCCGGGTTCGCCGAAGTCAGCTTCGTTGACGCCACGACCATCCTCAAAGGCGACCGTGAGTTCGGTATGTTCTTGTGCACGGCGACTAAGCCTGCCTGAACTCAGCAGAGATCACGATGCGAAAAAGCATGCCCACCTCGGTGGGGGTGGCGGCCCGGGCAGAGGAGGTCTTCCGGCCAGCAGCCCCATCGGCAACCCGTCCGCGACCAGTGCTGCGTGCTCGCACTTCTCCGCGCGACCGCCGAGGTCGACGAACAGATTGCTTCTGGCAAGCGCCGGGGCGGACGTTTGCTACTCAGCGCGGATAGTCGTCACCAGCGAACCGGTGACGGCCGCGATCTGGTTCGGCACGTCGGTCTTGAGCCAACCCGAGAGACCCGTCGGCAAGGTCGAGACAATGACCTCGTCAAAGGAATGGTGACGTAGAACGTTCTTGACCGCCTCCTGCGGGTCGGGATCGCCGACCTCGCCGTCAGCCTCGGCACCCAGCTCCTTGAGCTTGTCGAGCATCCTGGTCAGCCGCTGCTCGGCGACTTCATGCGCTTCGTCCGCCTCGGAGGACTCGTCCGTGAACCCCCCTCCCCACGTATGACTCTTGTGGTGCCTGGCTGTTGCCGGCACCACAACGTGGAAGTGACTCTTACCTGCCGTGATTCGCTCCTGCACCTCATGCTCGAGCTCTGCTCCACCCAAGGTCTGGTTGGCTACGATCAGGTACTGTCTCATCTATCCCGCCTCCTTGCGTATATCACAATCGTCCTGCGAGCCGGGCACTGGGTCAAGTCGCCCACCGGTACAGTGTGCCGATGGCTCCTCGTGCACCGCGGTTCATGCAGATCCATCCCTGGCCCCCGCCGGACTGAAACCGAGATAGCTGGGCTTTGCTTCTGCGAACTTCTCGGAGGCAGCGGGTCGTCATGGGCAACAGAGGCCCGACCCAGTTGAGCGATCGCGGTGAACCGCTAGGCGTGTTTCCTGAGGCCACGGAACAGGCGGGGCCTGCTGAGCAGGTAGGCCACGGCGACGAACCCGACGATGTTGACGATGTGGTTAACGTCGATCACCGGCTTCCATTGCACGTGGCCGTCCTTGATGACGTAGGCGCCAGCGGGTCGCGCGAACATGCCAAACCCGCCACCTTCACCCTCCTGATCTTCGGAGTCGCGGCCTCCGCCACCACCCCCGCCCCCCGCGACGCGGGCAACGGCGACGATGGTGATCCCGTCCTTCTCATAGGGTTCAGCAAAGACCCGCTTCACGGTGAGGGCGCTCTTGGCGGTGTCCAGGATGTCGGTGACGTTCATGATTCCTCCTTCTAGGCGCCGGTGCCGACACCCCATGACCGGAGGCTATCGCGGCCGGTCATAACTGGCACAGAGCCAAAGGACCCCCTACGCCTTCCCGGTCGGATCCGCACACTCCCCAGCGGTTGCCGGATGCCTACCCAGCCTGGCGGGCCCTGGGCTCGACTGTCCGCACCACCGCTCCGGGAGCCCTACAGATTCTCTCCGGGGCGTAGCCCGTCGAGAAGGCCTTCGAAGGCACACTCGGCAGTGGCCGATCCCGGTGGCAGGCTTCAGGTGCCTCAGAGGTGCCCCCAGGTTCAAACTAGGCACCAGGTACCGCGACCAGCGCTCTTGCACAGCCCTGAGCACTGCGCCTGCGTCGACCAGGATGATCACCGACCTTCCCTCACTTTCTTCCCTCCGTGTCCTAGAGAAGTCCTGCGTTTCAGGTCATAGGCGAGGGTCGCACTGAGAGTGATAAGCACCAGGGGTAAGGCAAAGAACACCAGGGCCCAGGTGAAGCCGGTCAGAGCTTGGTGCCCGGTGGCATCGAGGACCAGGAACGTGGTGTAGGCGGCGTAGAGGGCCAAGAACAGTGCCCCTTCCCACCGTTGCACGGTGAATCCGGTGAAAATCACCGGTGCCAAGGCGATGGCTGCGGCGAGCATCAGGGGAATGTCCAGGAAGATGGCTGGTGCCGCAACAGGGATACCTCGGCCGGCAAACAGGGCGGGCACCGCGAGGACAAGGCCAATATTGGCGATGCAACTGCCAACGACGTTGCCGATGGCGATGTCTCGCTCGCCGCGGATCGCCGCGATGATCGAGGTCGCCAGTTCTGGCAAGGATGTGCCGACTGCGACGACGGTCAATCCGATGATCAGCCCACTGACCCCAAGCGAAGTCGCGATGTTCACCGCCCCGGTCACCAGCAGACTAGCGCCAGCCACGAGCAAGGCAATCCCGGTGGACATCAGAAGCAGACAGACCATGACGTTCGGTCCTGTCGCTGTGGGGACCTGGTTACTTTTTGTAGGCGGCTGAGGCTTGGTAGCACCAAGGTGCATAACAGCTGATCCTTCGGTTGGCAGCGTCTCCGGCTCGGCCGGTGACGAGTCTTCTCGCCGCCCCAGGAACACGGTCGTGGTGGTGTGGGCCAACGTCACCGCCAGCAATAGCACGGCATCTAGGCGGGAGATGACCCCGTCCAGAGAGCACAGCAGTAGTGCGGCAGATAGGCCGATCATCACGGGTACGTCGAAGCGGACCAACTGCTTCTTCACAGTCAAAGGCAAAATGAGGGCCGCGAGCCCCAGGATGAGCAAGATGTTGACGATATTGGACCCGACGACGTTACCCACGGCGAGGTCAGTTTCGCCGCGCGCCACGGCACCGACGGTGACCGCGAACTCAGGGGCTGAAGTGCCTACGGCCACCACGGTCAACCCGATCACCAGCGGGCTCAGACCCCATTGTGTCGCGACTGCAGACGCTCCACGAACCAAGAGCTCACCGCCCCCGACGAGGACCACCAGGCCCAGCAGGACCCGGGCGATGTCGAAGTGAGTCACGCTGGTTGACGGTACCGCTCGGCGCGGTCTCGTGATGGATAGGGGGCCTAGCTGCGGCGTGATTCCCTAGGGCGGGATGTGGTGTACTTGTCTCTCGGAGGGGAGTATCCCGCTTCTGTTCATCGACAGTACGACCGGTCCATACCGGTCCGGTGACCAGGCCCCGCACGGGGTGGGAGAGACCTCCGGTCACGCCGACCGGAGCGCTCCCTGTGGGGACGGGTCCGGAGCAGAAAAGGAAGTGGAAACCTATGCGATTCAGCCACCTTTCATCCGCGGCCCGCCACCTCACCGGGGCGATGCGTACGCACCAGGACAAGATCGAACGAGGCATCGACAAGGCCGGTGACCTGGCGAATGAGAAGACCGGGTCCAAACACGACCAGCGCATCCGCACAGGCACCAGACACTTGCGGACTGGGTTGTCCAAGATCACGGGTAACCCGAGCGCCAACAGCCGCGATGGTGACGTTCCCCCCGGTCCAGTGATCGACCACGACAAGGGCGATAGTGGCGGCCGGACTGGTTCCGAGGAGCCCCGAACCTAGCGGGTGGTGCCCGTGAGATGGTGCGGAAAGCCAGGGTGACGTCGCCCCCGCTTGCGCTACCCCAAGGGCCACTCGTCCGCGAGTGACGTTTGGAAAGCAGCGAACCCGCCTAGATCGAAGGCGGTAAATCTATGTTCCGGGGCTAGGGCGCGAAGCCCTATCCGGGGGTCTGGGACGAGGAGTGCCGTGTGCCCTCGGGGTCGTCGGTTCTTTCGCGGGACTCTTCCAGGATGGCTTCCGCTTGCACCCGCGGGGACTCACTGCCGGCTGCTCGCTCCTCGGGCAGCAATTCGGCGCGGGTCTCCACGTCGCGCTCGTCCGGGGTCTGCGTCATACCTGTGGACGATACCCGCTAAGCCCAGGTTCAAACACCGTGAACGGCTGAAACTCGACAACATCCCCGCGAGAGCGCGGCCGGCACGGCGAAAACCTGGCTCCAGCTTGCGGCACCCGCCTACACCCCGCCCCAGCCCATCTGAGCTAGTCCTCACGGTCAGGGAGAACGCGTCGTCGCGGTCCGTGGGAGACCGGTCGGTCGACCCGCAGGGCATGTAGGCCGGCCGGGTCGTCGAACAGGAGCAGGTCGCCGGGTCCGGCGCTCTCGATGGCCTGCACCACGTCCTCGACCGTCCACGGGTCGGCGGCCCGAACCGGTCGGATGACCTCGACCGCACTACCGGTCCTGGTGGCGACAGCCTGGGCGAGATCAGCGTCGGCTGGGCCGACCAGCACCACCCACCGGTCCTGGCCCGCTTGCACTGCCCGCTGCCCGGGGGCCCGTCGGCGATCGGATCGATAGATCGTCCAGTGGTAGGCAGCAATGGTCCCGGTGGTGACAAGGAGCCCGAAAGCGAAGCGGGTGCTGCGCAGGGTCTCAGCACCCAGCTCGCCGGTCAGGGCGTCGTCGACGACCAGATAGACCCCGACCAGCAGGGTAATGACAGAGACCACTCCGGCGACACCGAACAGCAGCAACAGGTAGATGCGCCGCGACGGAGAGGCGAGCTCCTGATCCGCAGAGGCCTGGGTGTCTGCTTCCTGTGTGCCTGACCCACGGCTCGGGGACCGCACCATCGGCCGTTGACACCGACGCCAGTGGACCCACCACACGGGCACGCCGACCACCAACAAGGTCAGTGCCGCGAGCAAAGCGTTGACGGCGATACTCCCGAGAAGGAGATCGTCCGTCCCGGCGACCGCCTCGATCCCGGCCACCAGGATCATCGTCAGGCCCGCAGCCGCGGCGACGAGGCCGACCCCGGCCATCAGGTAGTCGTAGACCCGTCGGGTCTCCGATCGCCCCGGTGCCTCGCCGAGGGCAAGCACGGCCTGGTGATACCACCACACGACAAGTCCCACGACAGCCAGCGCGAACGTCGACGGGACAGCGAGGAAGTGACTTGCCGCACTGGCTGCCTCGGGGTTTCCGACCAGCCACACCAGAACCTTGTAGCCGGTGAAGCTGAAGCCCCACAGGGCGGCCAGGAGCCCACCTGCCGCACCGACCAGCAGCACGTAAGTCAGCCACAGCGTCCCGCGCCGTGACCCCAGTCCCGCCGCGACCCAGTGCACTACCCACACGCCGGCACCGACGAGCAGCTGCACCCCGCCACTGCGGATCGGGTCCTTGCCGAGGATCACGAGCGCCTCGCCGCGCAGACCGAACACCGATTCGAACGATGCTGTCAGCAGCGCGACCAGACCGGTGGCCGCAGTCACGAGGCCGATCAATGAGCCGACCAGGACGAGCAGCTGCAGCATGGGAGCGGGCGTCAGGCGTCGACCGATAAACCAGTGACCGGCCCACAGGGGGCCCCACACCAGCAGTGAGGCCAGAGAAGGGGCGACGTGGTCCTCAACGCCGACCGCCCAGTCCAGGATGGTGATCATCGCCACCGTCGAGATCAGGAGGGCTGTGATGGACGCCGCCGTGAGGTAGGCGGCCCACCCCAAGGACCGAAGCTCCGTCGGGTCGCGGACGATCCGATGCCTGGTCCACAGACCGAGTCCTACAGCGACGGGCACGCCGATGACGGTGAACGTGATCGAGCGAGCGAGGTCTGTGGGTCCGCCCGCCAGGGTCGAGGACTGCTCCAGCAACGGTGTCACCAGCCCGACCAGCCCGGTGGCGGCCACGGCCAACAGCGCATACAGCAGGAGGTACTGGAAGAAGCGACGGACCGCCATCAGCGTTCGTCGTCACAGGAGAACAACGGCCAGGGCGTGCCTTGCAACAGCCAGCCGCCTTGCGTCGAGCCGAGCCGGTAGACCTGTCGCTCGGTGTAGACGTCGGTGTCGAAGGGGTCACCCGGGTAGACCACGTCGACCTCCACGCGTGCCCCCGAACCCGTGGTTGACGTCTCGATCAGCACGACCCGTCCGGTGTCCTGGTAGAAGGCCTCCCGCTGGAGGTCCTCCAGAGTGCAGTCGCCGTCAGGGTCGAGGTGTGTCGCGGCACGCTCCAGTTCGTCGTTGAAGACATCGCGCAGGAAGGCCTGCACCGTCCCCTCCGGAGTGGCTTCGTCGAACTCCTCCGGCCGCTGGTTGCCCCGCACGGCCACCGTGACCAGGACGACCAGGACGACCAGGGCCACTACCCCGGCTAGCACCCACTGCGGACGGTTCATCATCCCCGAGCATCCCACCGAAGTCGGCCCGAGACCAGCACTGTCTAGGCCCAGCCGGTATGGATGACCGTGAACCCGCCGGAGATGTCGTCGCGCGTCATGAAGAGACAGCGCATGACCGCTTCGCGTCTTAGGTCAAGGACTATGGAGACTGGCGGGCACTTCGCGCTCCGGGTGGGTTAGCGTTCCCGGTGTGACGTTGGACTACATAAGACGAGGGAGCGGCAGCCCCCTATTGCTCGTGCACGGTCTCGGCGCTGGGTGGCGGTCCTGGTCCCCGATACTGGAGGGACTGGCTGAGCGCCGTGAGGTCATCGCCGTCGACCTGCCGGGGTTCGGCGAGACGCCGCCGTTGACCGGCGAGCTCTCGATCTCCACTCTGACCGACTCCGTCGCGGACTTCATCCACGAACAAGGCCTGGAGGGGATCTCGACCGTCGGCCAGTCAATGGGCGCCCGAATCGTGCTCGAGCTCGCCAGGAGGGGTGTCGGCGGCGACACCGTGGCCTTGGACCCGGGCGGCTTCTGGAGCGACCGCGAGCTCGCCATCTTCGGCGCCACGCTGCGGCCCTCGATCGCTTTGGTCCGAGCGCTGCGAGGCACGCTGCCAACACTGCTGGGCAGTGCTGTGGGACGGACTCTGCTGCTGGCGCAGTTGTCGGCGCGGCCCTGGGCGCTCTCCCAGGAGACTGTGCTGCCGGACGTGCGCGGACTGGCCGACTCCCCAGCCACAAGAGCTGCCATGGACGCCCTGACTAAAGGACCCAAGCAACAGGGAGCCCCGGCCGGCACGGCGCCTGGCCGGGTCACGATCGGGTGGGGTCGTCGTGACCTGGTCACCCTGCCGAGTCAGGCCACGCGTGCCACCGAGCTGTTCCCAGACGCAGTGCTGCATTGGTTCGAGCGCTGCGGCCATTTTCCACAATGGGACGCACCGCACGAAGCGACCCAGCTGATTCTCGACAGCACCGATTGAGGCTTGTTGCTCGCTCGCCGGGCCCGGTGCTCTACGGGCAGAGGACCAGCGAGTCGACACCAGTGTCGTCTTTCGACAACTCCGCCCGGAGTGATTCTGCGAATCCGAAGGCAGCGAGTTTGTGTGCGGAATAGTCGGTTTGCTTGGCCAGCCCGAGGAGTCCCGCGGCGGGTCAGCAGGGACCTGTCTGCTGAACCCGCTCGACCAGGAGCGCAAGTAGCGTTGCATTGGCACCCAGTCGAGCTCCATGAGCCCCGGGGGGCACCTGGTGCAAAACGTTGTGGGCTGCCACGGCTTCGGCGTCAGCCTCCGACAGTGACAGGTAACCCGTGAGCGCGCAGTGCTCATATGCGCTGTGTTCGTGCCAATCTCCACGGCCATGTGACCAGTGGTACGCCAGAGCGCCGAGGGCCGTGGTTAGTTCGCCGGTGCGATACGGCATCGTGAACTGCTCGAGCCACGGCGCCACTTCCTCTGCCGGCATGGGGCGCGCGAAGAGGAAACCCTGGCCGGATCGTGCCTTCAGGACCGCACTCACCTCAAGCCGCTCGCGGCACTCGATGCCCTCCACCACCGTCCCGTAGCCCGAGTCGGCGCCGAGCTTGGTGATCGAAGCCAGGACCGTCAGCACCTGCAGCGGCCGGGTATGCGCCTGATCGAAGATGCGACGGTCAATCTTGATGACGTCGAAGGGGATGTCGGTAAGGCGTTTCAGCGTGCTGAAGCCTGAACTCAGATCGTCGAGATGCATCTTGACCCCTAGGCGCACCAACTCGCTCACCGTCTTGTCGCTGGCGGCCAGGTCGATCTCCTGGGTCTCGAGCACCTCGAGACTCAATCGGCTCGCAGGCACACTGTGTTTGGTGAGAGCGCTTCTGACCCAATCAGCACTGTCCGGGTCATTGAGCAACTCCGGAGGAACATTCACCGAGACGTTCAGGGCGAGGCCTTCGGCGTCCCACCGAGATGCCCAGCGCAAAGCCTGATCGAGACCCTGCCGTAAGACCTCGACCAACGGCTCGCGCGAGTAGTGAGGCAGGAAGGTGTCGGGGGTCTCGATCTCCCCGGTCGGCGTGCGCAGGCGAGCGAGCGCCTCCACTTCTGTGACCTGACCGGAGCGCAGGTCGACGATCGGCTGCATGAACATCGTCAGCTCTCCGACGGGCAGGCGGCTCCCTCCGGACCTTCCCTGGCTCGCGTCGCTCGTCGCCTCCATCCCCGACGCACCCCACCAGTTCGAACGGCGGCCCTTCTGTGGCTTCACCCGATACAGCGCCGCGTCAGCGCTTCGAAGCAACTCGCGCCCCGTGACGCCATCGCGGGGAAACAGCGCCACTCCCATACTCATGCCGATGGACGCGAGATGTTCGTCGTTCACGCGAAACGGGGACTCGACTGCTTCATGGAGTCGATCGGCGATTCCTGCGAAATCGGCAAGGGGGTCGGTCGGCGACAGTTCCGACACGACGACGAACTCGTCCCCGCCAACCCGCGCGAGGTGGTCACCGTGACGTACTCGCGCGCGCATCCGGACCGCGAACTCGCCGAGCACCGCGTCACCGGCGAGGTGGCCATATCGGTCGTTGATGACCTTGAAGTCGTCGAGGTCGATCATCGCTACCGCGACAGTCGAGGCATCTTCACTCGCTTCGCTCAACGCACTTCGGATGTGGGCGCGCAGTTCGGTGCGATTGGGCAGGCCGGTCAAGTGGTCGTGGACAGCAAGGTGGGCGAGCGTGTCCCGCTCCTGAACCTGTTCCGTGACGTCGCGCTGCACGCTGACGAAGTTGGTCACGCGTCCAGCCGGGTCTTTCAGAGGAGTGATCGTGAGGTGGTTCCAGAATGGAGTGCCGTCTTTACGGTAGTTGAGCAACGTGCCCTGAAATACCTCGGCATTGTCGAGCGCGTCCCGCATGAGCTGGAGCTCGACGGGGGACGTGTCTGGCCCTTGTAAGAATCGGCAGTTCTTGCCGAGGATCTCGGCATGCTCGTAGCCCGTGATCTTGGTGAACGCGGCGTTGGCGTAGATCGTCTCTCGGGAGGCGTCCGTGATGAGTGATCCCTCGGAAACGGTGGCTAGTGCCAGCGCCAGCAGCGCTTGGTCGACATCAGGCTTCCTCATAGGCGCGCACTCCGTTGACCGTGGGTGTCGAACTGCGGGGTTTCAGTCACTGCGGCGTGGTCATTGCTATACCTTCTGTTCTATACGTCCATCGAATCTTAAACCAGCCACGTATCGTCGGCCGCGCCTTTCCACCCACCGTACTTCGGCGCCTCCGGAGTGCTGACCATCCATATCCACATAATAGCGATCTCCCGAGTCAAGGCGCCGAGGTGAGTCCACCCGACATCCTCCGAAGCTGAGGTCTTCCAGGGAAACCGCGAACCTCGGCGTGAGCTCCGCGGTTTCCTGCCGCAGGTGGACGAACCCCCGCGTGGCCACTCGCAACTCAGCCCTCATACTCGGAGCGACCCGGCGCGAGGCCCCCACAACTGCGCGGGTAGCCGCCCCAACAATGCCTGCGTTCACTTCTCGATCATGCCGCACCCAGCGTGGCGAGGATGTGATCGTGGCCACGAGCTTGACTGCCTGCTCGGGGGAGAGCTTCTCGAATTCGAAGCCCACCAGCAAACCGTCCTCAGTCTCGCTGAGCCACCGGCTATTGCCGTGCACTGCACCGATCCCCTCGACTACGAGCTCCCCCTTGGTTGCCAGTTTCCGGCTTGCATTGGCAGGACCGAACGTGTTTGACCAGGGCAAGCGGAAGCGCATCCCATTGAAACTGAGGTCGACGACGACCCCCTTCACGGCTGCGCCCTCCCAGAGCCGCGCATCCATCGGCGCGTGGACTTGCGTGCGCTCTGTGCGTCGCTGGCGGGGACGCTCGAGGCAGACCAGAACAGCCATGACCAGACCCATGATGTTGTAGAGCGTCCAGAGGGAGGTGATCACCAGCGAGTCGAAGGCGAAGGCCCCTGCCGACAGCACGAATGCGTTGAGCAGTCCGTAGATCGACAGTGTGAGCAACACGATGTGGGGCAACGCGATCACCCACCGAAAGTTGAGCTTCTCACTTGAAACGCCCTTCGGCGTCACGGCAAACGCTTTAGTGCTAAACCCTAGCCACTCGCTAAGGACCGCCATCGCGATCGTCGGCGCCATCGCAATCTCGTATATGTGGGTCCAGGTGAAACTGCGGCGCCCCTGATAGGTCGCCTTCGAGCCCACGAATGAGGCCAGGAAGTAGGGCAGCCAGAACACGAGCATCGACGACACCTGAGCCTGTAGAACCGGTATACCGCCGATCAGATAGACCAGGGGCGCAAGGATGAACACCAGTTTGAGAATGCCGAAATGCCAGTACAAGATGCCGTCGGAGTAAATCCAACGCTGCATCCCCGACAGACCGGGAAAGATGAGAGGGTTCCATTTGCGCGCTGTCTGGATGTTGCCGCGCGCCCATCTGGTGCGCTGCGAGAGCAGATCGGCGTAGTTCTCCGGAGCAAGGCCGGCGGCGATGATGTCCGGCACGAACTGGGTGCGGTAGCCCGCAGCCTGAAGGAGCATCCCCGTCGCCATGTCCTCGGTGATCACGCCCGTCGCGAAGCCGCCGATGGCCTCAAGCGACGTGCGGCGGAACACTGTGTTGCTCCCGACATACATCACTGCGTTCGAGCGTTGCTTGCCCGGCTGCAAGGTTTTCATGAAGAGGTCTTGCTCGTTGGGCAGTGCCTCACCCGAGAATAGGTTGTACTGGAAGGCGTCCTCATTGTGGAACGCCTGTGGGGCCTGCACGAACGCGAGATCCTCGTCAACGAAGTAGCCGACGGTTTTTTCGAGAAAGTCGACGGTGGGGATCATGTCCGCGTCCAGGGTCGCGACGAGCGTACCCGCACTGTGCGCCAGGGCATTGTTGAGGTTGCCCGCTTTCGCGTGTTGGTGTTCCTCTCGCTCAAGGTACTCGGCCCCATAGCGTTGAGCTAACGCCCGAACGGCCGGGCGACTCCCGTCGTCGCAGAGGTACACGGTGAAGCGACCGGGGTATCGAATGCCCATCGCTCCGGCGAGCGTGGGCTCCAGCACCTCTATCGACTCACTGTAGGTCGCAATGTAGATATCTACCGAGGGAACTCTGGCTAGGGCCGACAACGCAACGGGCACGTGTTTCGCCCGCGACCATCCCAGCACCGCGGATGCCACCGATTGCGCTATCCCCACGAGTTCTGCCGTCACGAGGACGATCCCGGCGACGATCGCCGGCCAACTGCTCGACGGAATCGTGAAAATGATGCGCCACGTGATGTAGAGGAAAGAGGATCCGAGCGCCACGGCAATCGCCAATTGGCGAGCGGAACCGGGTCGGCGTCGCTCGGCTAGCGAGCAGCCCCCGACGAGCGAAAGGACAATGACAGCGTAGACAGCCGACCAAGGCCATAGCATTGGCTCATCCATGTGTCCCGCCTTGCCAACAAGTGTTTCGAATAGTTCGCCCTGGAAACGACGCAATATACCGCCGCCGATGCGAGGCTAAACTCACGTTCACGAACATATGTGGCTATGCATACGTGATTTGCCATCTGATTGCGGAGAATTTACTGCCCAGCGGCAAGAACTGACCTGTAGGAGGTGGATCCTTTGTGTCGACGGTGAGCCCACACCGACTGCCGATCCGGTGGATCTCGGACAGTGCACCCCTGGCAGCCAGCGGTGACTCATCAGCCAAGTGCCGGTCCAGGTGAGATAGTCCAAGCTGACAGCACTTCTTCGACCGAACTCCCTCAGTGAAACTGCAGACCGAGCACATGACCGGGTCAGAGCAGGACCTCCCCGTGCGGTCGGCCCGTCAGGGCACCCGAGGCCGTTGACCTCCTCCTGCTCGACATTGGGCGCGGGTAGAGCATCGTCGCGCGGTCCTCCTCGGGGTCGATCACCAACTGTGCTTGTCGACCCGGGGACTTCACAGATCGTCCGGCACGTGTCGGAGCCTGAGATGGCTAGCAGGACGGGTGGATGGGAAGGAAAAGCTGTCAGCCGCCTCGCGGCTAGGGTCAGTCGTGGCCGTCCCTCCCTGACCTGAACCCCTCATGCATTCGCGTGCGGTTGCGTGCCACAGAGTCAGCATGCAGACTCACAGATGGAAATCGTCGTGACTACCCCGGCAATGTGGGCTTTCCAGAACCCCAACCCAACTCGACCGAGTTCACGGCCGCTTTCTCACATATCCCAGGGAGGTATGCGCATGTCATTGTCAGATCCGAGTCAGTTGCGAACCGCGCTGGACGGCATCGACTACCCAGCCAGCAAGGAGCAGCTGGTCGACCAGGCCGAGCACAACGGAGCGCCCGAGACGGTCGTCTCGGCATTGAGGGCTATGCCGCCGGTGGACTACGCGAACAGTTCCGAGGTGTTGTCGTCGGTTGAGATTCGCGACCCTCAAGAACCGGACTCCGACCATCCCATCATCCGAGAGGTCGGTGAGAACCGCTACAGCTGAGAAGAGGCCGTGGACACGAACTGACCAACACAGAAGCGACCACGAAAGGGTCCCCACATGCAACTGAGACAACTACGCCCGCTGTTCGAGCGACAAGGGCACGTGTTGACGGTTTATTTGGAGAGCCGCCCGCCCTCGGAGGACGCGTCGGAACAGGTGCGGAAGCGCTGGAAAGCCTTGCGGGAACGCGCCGAGGAGGCCGGCGCCGTCGAGTACGTACTCGATGCGGCCGAGGCTGCGCTGCTGGGAGAAAAGTCCGGGGAGGTGCAGGCCGATGGCCGGGTGATCGTAGCGGCCGCCGACGAGGACGACCACGACGATGCGAGCGTGGTGCTCGAGGAGCCGTGGGACGCCTCCGGCACGGGCGATAATGTGCATTGGGCGGTTCTGCCAGAGCTGGGCGCCCTCGTGCGCGAGGAACTCAGATCGGTTCGCTTGCTGCTCGCTGTTGTCGACCAGCAGGGTGCCCGTGTGCGCCACGAGGTTGTCACTCGTAGACGCGAACCGCAGCAGATAGAGGTGACCACGGTTGATGGCGACAGCGACGGGGGTGTGCATAAGCCTCGCCAGGGGGCGTTGGCACATAATCGCATCCAGCGCCGTGCCGACGAAGCCGTCAAGCACAACGCGCAAGTTGTCGCAGATCACCTGAGCAGCGCCGCCCGCACGTTCGCGCCACGCCTATTGGTGCTAGCCGGGGAGGTGCAGGGCCGCACCGCCATCCGTGCCGAACTCTCCAAGAAGTTGGCCGATATCTGCGTTGAGACGAACGAAGGAGGGGTGGAGGACGAGGGCGCGGAGCAGGCGTTGGCCACCGAACTACGCCGGATTGCTGGTGAGGAGGCGACCCGGTCCCAGGCGGCATATACCGATCAGTTCCACCAGTCAGGAGCGCGCGGGCTTGCCGTACACGGCACGGCATCAGTGTCACATGCGGCCGAGATGGGCGCTGTGGCAACGCTTCTGCTGCAGCCGGACCGTCCCGCAACACGGGAGGCTTCCTTACTGCAAGCGTGTGCAGTCACCGACGCCGACGTGGCGATGGTGGACGCCGACACCGATCTCGACGACGGTATCGGAGCACTACTGCGGTTTCCCCTAGAGTCCTCGATCCCACCGCAGTAACGTCATCGGCCTATCTCAGGCATCTCACACCACCGGGCCTCCCCCCGAGTCGGTAGGTCGCTCACGAGGTGGAGGCCGCTCGCCGCCAAGTAGCCAGGTAGCCCCGCTCATCCGGCGCGTTCACAGGGTGCCTGTCATACGCGGAGTAGCTAGCATCGATGTCGGCCGCCTGGTGGCGGACCACCAATGCACGCAATGCTGCGTCCAATGCTGCGTCGAACAGAGCGGCGTCCGTGCTTCCAACGCGAAGCCCTCGCCTGCTCTTCAGGAGTTCGGCGTCAACCGTGGCCAACAACCGTGTTCGTGCCATGCCACAGGTATGCCGCGCAACTCAGGTGTGGGCGGCGAGCCGATCGCTGTCGGGGGTCTCTCAGACATCGGTCATTCCCACAGCCCGGAACTGAGGATTCGGACACGTTAGCCGGACGACGTATGTCCGGTTTACCTGTCTTGCGGGTGGATGGGCCGATCAGCCCACGCCGACCCGACTCAGAGGTTGGTCGTCAGCTGCTCGACTGGGGCGAAGTCGTCGCGGAGCACTGGGGCGTCACCGGTGAAGGCATCGACGTCGTCGACCACCTCACCGTCGTCGGGATCGATCTCGAACGCTGGGAGCGGCGCGTCGGACGCGACGAGGATCTGGTTGACCGGGCGGACGCTTGGCCACTCCGGTGGCACCACGACGGCCCGGTGCTCGAAATGCTGGGCCAGGGTGGCCAGCTCGGCCTCGGCAAACCGGTTCTGGTCGCCGTCGATCACGTTCATGACATAGATCCCGCCCGGGCGCAGAACCCGATCCAGTTCGGCCACGAACTCGGTTGTGGTGAGGTGCCAGGGCACAGCCAGGCCGCCGAACACGTCGCCGACGATCACGTCGTAGGCCTCGGTCGGCAATTCTGCCACGGTCAGTCGGGCGTCGCCGCTGATGACGTCGAGGTCGGCACCGGTCTCAAGGCCAAGCTCATCGCGCCCGATCTCGACAAGGAGTGGGTCGATCTCGGAGACCAGGTTGGTCGAGCCCGGCCGGGTGGCGTTCACGTACGCCGGCACCGAGAACGCTCCCCCACCGACGTGAAGGGCCTCGATCGGGCCGTCGGGCATGGCGTCGATGACGTCACCGATGATGTTGACGTAGCGGAACTCCAGGTGGGTCGGATTATCGAGGTCGACAGCTCCATGTCGAAGGGTGTCAAGGTGCAGGAAGCGGAGGGAGGCATCGTCGGGATCGGTCTCGACCCGACCGCAGGCGTAAGCCGACTCGAACTCACATGGCCCGGTCGTCGGCGCCGCAATTCCGAGAAGAACGAGGGCGACCCCGGCCACTCCGAATAGCCCCCGCCTGGCACCACCCCGACGGAGGGTGAAGACGACACCCCAGGCCACCAGAGCCAGGCCGACGGCTAGCACGATCGGTCGGCTCGGGGCGGCCGAGACCAGCACGAAACCGGTGAAGAAGGTGCCGAAGAGAGCTCCGGAAGTGCCGGCGGCCGACAGTCCCCCAACCACCTCGCCGGTCTCGCTCAGACTCTGCAGGCGCAGTTTGGCCACCATTGGGCTGATGGCGCTCAGCACCATGGCGAACGGGAAGAACCCGAAGAACGACAGCATCACGATAGCCGGCACGGCGGTACCCACCCCGGGACCGAGCAGGGAGACCACCAGAATCGACGACCAGGCCAGCACCCCGCCGATGATCAAGGCGGGGCCGATCAGCGAGTTCGGCTCATGGCGGTCGGCCAGATATCCGCCGAGGGCGGCACCGACGGCTATGCCGGCCAGGATCGTGCCGATAATCCCGGTGAAGGTCTCGAGCGAGACCCCGACGTAGGGAGCCAGCAGTCGGCCGGCCATGATCTCCAGGACCAGAACGGCACCCGACGTGACGAACACCAGGACCTGCGCATACCGCTTGCTCACCCTCACACGCTAGTGGCCCGACGTGGTGCCTACCCTTTGGGGATGTCGCTGGAGTTCTCATCCGACCGAACGGAGGTGTCGCAGACTGCGTAGGGATCGCCATGTTGGCCCGGCGGACGGTTCTTCGCTGCCCGCTAGGACCCCCCAACGTCGGGCCGTGCTCAGCTAGTCGTCTTTTCGTCCATCCGGGTGCTGGACACCTTTGACAGCCCCCGGCTCGCCAGTGACCAAGTCGTTCTCAAGGTAACCGATGACGTCATCGGTCAGCAGCACGTTGGCGACGGTGCTGTTCACCACCGTCAGCGCCATCTCCTGGTTCGCCGTGGCCGTCGCGACGGCGTCGCCCACCACGACAACGTCGTATCCACGCGAACTGCCCGCGTAGGCGGTACTGAGAATGCACTCATCTGTCCAGAGGCCCGACAACACGATGGTGTCAATCCCCTCGGCCTTCAGCTTCTCGTCGAGGTAGGAGTCGCCGTTCTCGTCGAAGTTCCAGAACATGTCGAGGTGCTTGCCGTGGTAGAACCAACCACCTGCCACCTCCTCGGGTGTCGGAGCGATCTCAGCGAGTACCTCCATGCCGGGCGCCCCGGTGAACACGTACACCGCGTTCTCCGGCTCTTCGGGGCGCAGACCCTTAGGGCCATACCACCGGTCCATCGCATTGCTGATGCTGTCGTCGAAGGTGCGGGTCCACGAACTCCACACGATCTCGACCCCGTCGCTGCCTGATCGCGCCGTCCGGAATGCCTCCACCAGTTCGACCAGTTTCGACAGAATGTCCTCGGCGAAGGGTCGGTACTCCTCCTGGCAGTCGTCGAGGAGCAAGGCGATCCTTCGGGGCCTGTCGCCCAGACCCCAGGCAGCCCAGAAGCTGAGCGGCTGCCCGTTAGGACCACCAGGCGTGCTGGCGAAGTTGTCCATTGGCTCCCGAGCCAGATCCATGTCACGGTGTCTGCGCGGCTCCGCGAGTGCTTCTTCGAGCGTGCGAGCACTTGTGTCACCTTGCATGTTCGTCAACCTACCCCAACCGCGTGAGCGCTTCTCCAGGACTTCATCGGGCAGATTGGCGTCCGCGCGGCCCACACTCAGCCAGAGCACACCACAGTGGGTGCCCTTTAGGTCCCTCCGGGTGTGAGCCCGACGTGCCGGCGGGACCTTCGCCTCTGACCATCACCGAGGCCACTGCCCAGGGTGAGGACATGGGCGAGGAGCTGGTACCGGCATCGGCCGACTTGTTCTGGCTTCCACTAGGAGCTGGAGGACACGTCGTGCGCTGGAACGGCTTGCTGTACGAGCGGTGGACGGCTCGGTGCGAAAACCGTGCCTCGGTGGCGTTGTTCCACTGTGGACTGATGCTTCGCCTCGACGACATCACGTACGCGGTCGAGATGGGCCCGGTCTGGAATGTCTCCGACGGCGGGGGCCGCGCGCCCGGCTGGACCTCCGGTCTCGTACTGGCGGACCGCCAAGCACGCCATGAAGCCTGATCTTCGATCACGAGCGCGCACCTTCGACTCGTGTTGAGCCTTAATGAACCGCAGGGCCTCCACGGTGAAGTCATAGACCTGATCGTCAACCTGTTTGTGGTGGATGCGGCACAACAGCACGAGGTTGCTGATGAGTTCGACCTACTCCGCCGTCAGTGGAACGTATCGGGGCCCGCCCGGCAAACGCGCGATGATGTGTGTTTGCTCGCCGACGACGGATGCCTCACTGGCGCCGGTCTCGTGCTCAACTAAGTGTCGCCGGCAAAGGCACAGCGCGCAGCCGACCGGCTCGAGAAACAACCTCACGTGCGATCCGTGATGGCCATAGGGCCACCAGATAGAGCCACGGTCGGGGCGTAACTGGACGAGTCTTTAACGCTCCCGCAGGACGTGTTTAGGCATCAGAGTGCGTCTGTCGCCTTCCTCGACCCGGTGAATGCTGACGCAAGACAGTGCTGTGTCCGCGATGGGATCGTCCACCGGTCACAATGGGGGCCGTGCCTCTCATTGTTCGTCCCGCTGAGGCATCGGACGCCGACTTCCTGGCGCAGATGCTCGTCGCAGCGGCATTCTGGCGCTCTGAGGGGCCGAGCGGCAGCGTTGAAGAGGTCTTGGGCCAGCCCCAACTCGCGCACTATGTCGCGGGCTGGCCGCGCGCGGATGACCTCGGCGTCATTGCCCTGGACGGGCAACAGCCCGTGGGAGCCGCCTGGGCCCGGTTGCTGCCTCAGAGTGACCCTGGTTACGGCTTCGTTGACGCTGCCACGCCGGAGCTGTCCATGGGCGTCGTGCGGATCTGGCGGGGACGGGGAGTCGGGTCCCGTCTGCTGGAAGCATTGATCGCCACCGCTCGCGGGCAAGGGCTGACGGCGCTGAGTTTGAGCGTGGAGCCGGACAACTATGCCCGCCGCCTGTATGAACGCGTCGGCTTCCGGCCCGTCGGTGGGGTGAGCGGCTCGCTGACGATGGTCCTGCGGCTCGATCGCTGAGCCTCGGCGACTGTGATGCGGACGAGGTGGGCAACCCGCTACCTATCCCAGCTCACCTGGACGAACGCCATCCACCGCCGTTGACTGTTCCCACTGGATGATCACCGCCGGGCCTCCGCATTGTCGCCATCAGCACCTACGTGGCCTGGTTCTACAAGACGCTGAAGCCCGCAGGAAGCCTCTGACGTCCGGTGGCAGCCAGCAGTAAGGGGCCTGCCACGTCCGGTCGGGCAGCGAGGCCGCCCAACACCGTCAGGCTCTCGGCTGCTGCTGCCTCCGGCACGTTGAACGGCACTCCCAAAGCGACTGCGAGATCGCAGGTATGTACCGTCAGTTCGAACGTTCGCGTCGGCAGGTAGTCGACCAGGCGCATTCCACCGATGGGTGTGGTCAACAATGCCTCACCGCTGTGAGCATTCGTCACACCGACGACTCGCTCAGCGATGTCAACCACAGCACTGTGGGGGTCGACCCCCAAGGCAATACCCGCGTCGCGGCCTCGCTGGGCAACCGCTGCTGGATCTGCAACGGTCGCCAGAGCGCGACGAAAGTACTCGACCGAAGTGCTCACCTCAACCGTTGCAGCAGGATGTGCTAGGTAGGCCTCGACGGTGAGCAGTGCCCGGCTCGTATGACCCACCAGAGAACGGACCGTCCACTCGCCAAGTGCCGTCTCCTCCCAGCGTCCTCTCCCCGTCTCGACGTTGCCCGTGAACCAATGGGCTGCCTGGTCGAACGCATCTCGGGCCCTGGCCCAGTCATCGCTCACCACGAAATCAGCCTAGCCTCGTTACTCCACCGATCCCGCCCGCTCACCCCCTGCGCTACCTTGCCGCGAAGACTTTCGGCGTAGTGCCTCGGGGGTCAGTGGCGGTTGAGCGAATCAGCCGGCGAACGGCGCCGGTGGCGGCCCGAGCACCTGGATATTGAACTGAGCGCACACTTCTGCGACGTGGGCCGGATCAATCTCTTCAGGTTCGGGGAGGGTCGGCGCGTCCGTCGGTGTGCCCAACGCTGCGACAAAGCGTTCGAACTGCGCCGGTGTCGTCACCTGGAGGACCCGAGCGGTATCGGACCGGATCTGGAAGGTGTGCGGACGTCCTCGGGGTAGCCACGCCAGTGCCCGTGGACCGTGAACGGCTTCGACGTCGCCGCACTGGAACCACACGTCCCCTTCGACGATGTAGAACAGCTCGTCCTCGATGTCGTGACTATGCAGGGGGGGCCCGAAATCCTTCGGTCCGACAAACTCCATGACCGACATCTGCCCACCAGTGTGCTCACCGGTCAACTTCGCCGTGAAGAGATTGTTGAGGAAGTGGAAGTGTTCACCCTCGTCGCGGGCAACGAGCGTTGGTGACTGAAGTGTCATGCGGCAACCGTAGAGTGGCCCTCACTGCTTGGCCATCCCCCGATTGCGCGAACTCCCTGCACCGATCGAGGGGGGGATCCCCCGCAGACGAGGGATAGCCGCGGAGGTAGCAGTCATCTACCGTTGCCTCGTGAGTATCGCGGACTTCACTGTTGCCCGCGACCTGGTGATCGCCGTCCAACGGTCGGGGTCGACCGGCGTCGAAGTGTGCGAGGCGATTGCGGGCGCCATCATGCACGTCGCGCGCTACGATGCCGCCGCGGTCATGACCACCGACCCCGAGACGCACTTGCCGGCCGGCGGAATCGTGCACGGATTCGAAGCAGAGGCTTGCGTCCCGTTCTGGGACAACGAGTTGCTCGACCCTGACTTCAACAAGTTCAACGACCTGTCGCGAAGTGTCGACCCGGTCGCCACCCTCGCCGAGGCCACCGATGGCGACCTCGCGCGAAGTCCACGGTTCACCAAGCTGTACCGGGCCAGTGGCGCCTCCGACGAACTCCGCGTCGCATTCACTTCGGGGACAACCTGTTTGGCCATCGGAGCCTTCATTCGCTGCGACGGTCGCGCCTACACAGCGACAGAAGTGAACGACGTCAGAAACTTACTCGTCCCGGCGAGCAACGCACTCCGTCAGGCGCTCGGTCGGCACCGCGGCGACCACGTCGAGGCTGGGCCGACCGTGGTGCTCCTCGGCGCCGACTCCAAGATCCTGTCGGTGACCGACGGCGCCGAGGACATCCTCGATGACCTGCGCGTGGATAGCATCGACGAGGAAATTCCAGGAACGATCCTCGTCGCCGCCTGCAAGGCCCGCGCGAGCCGAACGTCGACGAAGCTGACGACACGGCTGCGTGGCCGCAGCGGTCGGTGGGTTCGCATCCACGTCGCGCCGATGTCCGGCGAGATCGAGAGCGTTTCGGTCACCATCGAGAGCGCAAGTGCGGGTGACCTGGTTCCGATCCTGCTGGATTCCTACGGCCTCACCACGCGAGAGACCGACATCGTCCTCGCACTGTGCCGAGGCTTCTCGACCAAAGAGATCGCTGCCGAATGCGCCATCTCGGTGCACACGGTGCGAGACCACATGAAGGCGATCTTCGACAAGTCCAGCGTCAACAGCCGGGGCGAGCTCGTCGCCAAACTCTTCTCGAACCACGTGCTTGGCACCTTTCACGAGGCGGTCGTTGAGGTCAGTGAACGTCAGCTACATCAGTGAGCGCACCCTTCGCGGGGAAGCTCATCGAGTAGCGCTGCGGCCGCCGTCACGCGGTCTGTACTGCTGGCTCGAGTTCTGGCATCGAGTTCATCGGTGGCCCGTTGCACCGAATAGCCGAGGGCGACGAGGGCGCCAATCGCCTGGTTGACACGGCTGGCACCGACCAGGTCGGCGCCGACTATTGGAACTCTCGATGTCAGATCTTGGTCGAGGATGAGCCGTTGCAGAGGGCAGTTCGTCAACCACCGTACGTCTGCCGAAAGGTCGACCCAGGCACCTGGGAGGCCGGCAAACAGAACGAGCTCTATTCCTCCGGGCGTGGCCTCCGCCACCACCCACCGCAGGGTCGACCCGGCTTGGATAGGTTCCCCGGGTCGAACCGGGAGGCCCGGACCCCACGAGAACGAGAGGCCATCTATGTGGACAGTGAACCCGAGGAAGGAAGGCACGGCGACGACGAGGGCCTCGACCAGGGCGTCGAGGGGTGACTCAAGGCCTGCGCTCCGAGGAGTCAGAGCCGCCGATAGCAGTTCCACGACAGTCTGCTGTGGGTCAGGCATGCGCTGACTCCGTAGCGCGTTCCCGACCGCGGGTTACTCATCCTGGAGCGAGGTCGCAGGCCGCGAAGCCCCACTTGCAAGACGGACGGCGTCAGGACCCCGACCGATTGTGCCTGCGGTTCACCATACTCTCTCTACGCGGGGGCCCCAGTTTCTGAACCAACGACCTAGTCCTGGTTGGTATGCCGTGCTCGCGCTCGTGCGGCCGCCGCCTCGACCGTCTGGGCGGCGACCTCGACCATCTTGGTGTGCTCCTGTTGGCTGATCGTGCGTAACCGGTTGAGTGCCTCGGCCTCTGTTACGCCCGTGCGAGCCCGCAGAATCCCGATAGCTTGGTCGATGATGGGCCGCGAGGACAGCGCCTGCTGCAACTGTTCAGCAAGCCGCTGAGCTGCTGTCAGCACTTGCGCGTTATGCACTGCCACCGCCGCCGGAGCCGCAAACAGTTCTCCGAGGCGTGCGGCGTGATCGTCAAAGACATGCCGGCCGCGGGCATAGACGTTGATCGCTCCCACAGTGTGCTCGGGAAGCAGGAGAGGGAGGGAAAGCGCACTGTGCACCCCGATACGACTTACCTGTGGCCCGAATTGTGGCCACATATGCTCAGTTCCGAGCGAGCCAGAGCGAACCGTGCGACGCTCAGCGACGGCAGTGATACACGGACCCTCATTCAGCACGTCGTACTGCAAGACGTCGATCCGCGACACCAGGTCGGAACTTGCAGCCACAGCCTCAATTCGAGCGGCTTTGTCGGCGCGCAACAAGGTGACCCCTGCCCCATCTGCTCCGGGGATGGCTTGCACAGCGAACGTCGCGACCTGGCCCAAGAGTCCGCGGATATCAGTGCGATCGCTCACCAACCCCGCGAGGTCGGCCAAACTCGCCCGCAGATCGGCCTCATCAGCTCCCACCCCACCCGGAATACCGGGCATCTCCCCACGGCCTGACTCCATCACGACGGCACCTCCACTGCCTGTACCCACCCCGGGTGGCTCAACGGCCAAGACGGGATGCCGTGCCTGGCGACCCCATCATACCGGCGGTGCCATCCCGCCGCTAGGTTCGCGCTTCGCGTTGCCACTGCGAAGAAGCTGACGTAAGTTGGCTGCTGCTGGGACTATCAGCACGCTCTAACAGGGCTAGGTCGCTTGGTTTGCCTAGGAACATTGTGCTGTTCGAGTTGTCAGGCGCGTCACGCCGGGAGAGCCAGTGGAGTTCAGTCCCCTACCTTTTGACCCTGAGTCGATGTTGCCGCCAAACCGCCCACGCCGCATTGGCGCGTATGCCGACGTCGACACCCTCGCCGAGCTGCTCACCAGTCTGGGACACAAATGTCGAGGCACGTGCCCAACAGACGATGTATCGCTGGACGGGTTGGTCGGCGTTATCCCCCGCCGAGGACTGCCTTCATCCGTCGGGCTTGTCCTCTTTGACTTGACTGAACGACCAGAGCCACTGGTCGAGCTCCTCCGCATCCTCGGCGCTATCAACAGTTGCACCCACCGTGACCGGATACGTGTCCTGCCCGCAGACGGTGGCCACCTCCCAGAACCCGACGCTGTCTGCGACGACGCCGCCACTACTGCCGGTCACCGACGAGCCTGACGGGCCTGCTCGAACCCGATCTCGCTTGATCTGCCTCGGCACGACCTCCACAGGCTCTTGTTCACGGCGGTCGCCATCGGCCAGTATCTCCAGGTCAGGAACGATCCCGGTGACCTCGCTGGGCGGTCTGTTGCCGCCTCAGTGCGCAGCGCGGCCTGGTGGGCCGTGGCCGTGCAACTGGTGGGCACGGTGATGTTCAACATCAGCACTGTGGCGGCCACGGACACAGCCCTCGACACCTACCAGCAAGTCGATCGGCTTGTCTGGGGCCCAGACGTTTACGGCTCGATCGCTTTCTTGATCGCGAGCCACCTAGCCTGGTTGCACGTGTGCGGACGCCTGTGGTGTGTGCACCGTGAGTCCACGGACTGGTGGATGGCGGCGCTCAACTATGTCGGATCCATCTTCTTCATGGTGTCGGCGCTGGCAGCGTTCATCCTGCCGACGACGGGCGAGCCGCTCAACGTCGCGCTCGTGAACTCGGCCACCTTCCTCGGCGCCGGGTGCTTCTTGGCCGGGGCCTTGCTGTTGCTCAGGTCGACGAGCGGTCCATGAACCTCCCCCAAACTCTGGCGCCGGTGAATGAGGCTCCTCGCTTGGATCTCGGCCGCTGCGGGTAGGGCAACAGAAGCGGCCAATCCCCCTCTGGGCGATTGACCGCTTCTGCTGTGGTTTCTTATACCTCAGCCCTCGCCGAATACCTCACGCAGCGAGTTCTCCTGTTCTTCGGACAAGTTCGTGTGAATCAACTCCATGTGCTGCCCCGCGAAGGCATCCTTGACCCGGTCGACGACAGCATCGGATGTCATGACGAACAGAGCCGAGGTCCCGGGCTGAACCTCATCGCGGACCCTGTTAATGAACCCGTCATCGATTCCGACATCGCGCAGCGACCCCGTGAGGGCACCAGTGGCGGCGCCCACCGCCAGGCCAAGCAGCGGAACGAAGAAGATCAAGCCAAACAGCATGCCCCAGAAGGCACCACCCAGCGCCCCACCCGCCGCGAGATTGTGCATCTGGCGGGTCTTCGGGCGCTTCTTACCCTCCACCCAGGACACAATCGCCGCATCGTGCACCTTGATCAACTCCTGACTGACCAACGCGCTCAGCGTCTCCTCAGCCTGTTCGGCACCATCCGCCGAATCAAACTTCCACACCGTCAAACTTGCCATATCCAACTGCTCCTTCTCAGCCTTGCCTGCACTGGTTGCAGGACACTCAGATGTCTCCAGGCGATACGAGGCACAGCAGCCCCGAAGGCCTCCATGCAACCTGGATTTTGGACCCTAGAAACTCAGACGATTCGCACGTTATCACTCAGGCCATGTCCCGGATAGAGCCGATCCAGATCTACCTCAAGTCGGCCTCAAAGCGGTCACCCTGGTCGCAAGACAATCTTCGTCGGCGCCTCGCGCCTTCGGTCATCGGCGCTCGTCTGCCACCGCCAGACCCGACGAGAGCAGCTCAGCAGTGCCGGTGAACAGCTGCACGATTGTCGGTCTGCTCCAGGTCAGTCCTCGTGTCAACTCGGTCCAGGACCTTTGGCACTGGGCCCAGGCAGTCCTCGAATGGGAGTATGGAAGCGACCTGGCATCGTCCGCCGGTCAGCAGCGCCCGATCTGAGGAGACGTCATGGCCGACAGCAATGGCCCCCTGGTAGTGGGATACGACAGTTCACCCGATGCGGATTGGGCGGTCGACTGGGCCGCCGTAGAGGCCGCGCGTCGCCAACGGGACTTGGTGGTGTTGTTTGCAGCAGACCTCCCGAAGCTCACCGGACCTGACATCACCATGGGACACCGTGGCGAACTCGCAGAGGAGATGGCCGAAACCGTGGCCCAGGCAGGTGTCGAGCGAGCCCGAGCCGCGGCTCCGGAAGTCACAGTCGAAGCGAGGATCACCAGGTCCGGAGCCGCTGCCGCGTTGATAGAAGCCTCGGAAGAGGCCTCACTGCTCGTGGTCGGCGGACGTGGGCGGCTCCGTGTGTCCGAGGCCCTATTGGGGACGGTCCAGTTTGCAGTGACAGCTCATGCACAATGCCCGGTCGTGGTGGTGCCACCTGAGTGTGATGTGGTGCCCGACTCGGCGCATCCGGTCGTCGTCGGCGTGGACGGTTCACAGGACAGCAAACGGGCCGTTCACGTAGCGGCCGATGCTGCGGCAGACCGAGGCGCGTCCCTCATCGTAGTGGGTGCGTGGCAGAGGCCACCCACCTCTGACTGGAGTCGCTTCTACGTTGTCGATGATCAGTGGAGGGAGGACATACTCACTGCGGCGCGAGGGATCGCTATGCAGAACGTGACCAATGCCGCGCGAAGCGTCACGGAGGAGTATGCCGATCTGGAAGTTCACAAGATCGTCGCAGAAGGGCGTCCCTCCACGATCCTGGCCGAGGAGTCGGCCAAAGCCGGCCTCGTCGTCGTAGGTGCCCGAGGCCGTGGTGACATGGTCACTCTTGTCCTCGGTTCGGTGGGTCGTAATCTCATTCACAGAACCCGCTGCCCGGTGGGAGTCATCCGCGGATACACGGGTGGCACAGCTGGCCCCAGAACACGCGTCACCAGAGCCGAAGCTGAGATGGTCGCCGATGAAATCGGCATCGACTTCGATGAGGTCGAGTTCGATCTCGACCAGTTCCAGCAAGGAGTCGTTGTGGAACTCGAGCACGGCAGAGTCGACACCGCCACCAATGTCACCGACGACGACCTCGTCGTCACCGCCAAGATCGCTTGGGCCCATCTCAACGAGTTCCCAGACTATTACACGCGGCTCGCCGTCATGGAAGCAGAGGCACAGGCGGACTCCTCCACCGGCCCGGTGTCGCCCGGTGGCCAATCGAGAACGACATAGGCGCTGCTGGCCAACCTGCACCTTCTCCACGGCGACCGAACCAGGCCTGGATCGGCGACCATATGGTGTGTTGGAGGCACGGCCCGGGCAGTTGCTTGCTGTGAACCTGCGCTGGTCGGGGTTGGCAGGAGGTGAACTGGGCAACGCGCGGGCCCGATCAGCATCGGTGCCGTGCTGCCCAGGCGCTCCTACCGCCTTGATGGCTCGACTGCCGAAAGAGGACGATCAAGCCGGCTGAGTCTTCAGCGTTTCCCTTGAGCACTCACCCTTCGGCTCCTGTCCCCACCATCAGGTCTACGCACCCAGGTCTTGGTTCGCTAAAGTCTTGGGGCCACGTCAACACATGGGGCGACCCGCCACAACGAGCGGACGCGCGAAACGCAGCTCATTGGAGGAAGCCATGACAATTCAGGGCGTGGTCAGGCCCGTAGTAGTGGGGGTCGACGGGTCAGGCACGGACAGCGCGGCCAGTGACTGGGCGGCTCGGACCGCCGAGTATCACCAGGCCCCGCTTGTGCTCGTGCATGCTGCCGAGGTCTTCTCGCGGGGAGCTATCGACGACGAGCTGCCCGGTGTCGCTCCACCGGTCTTGCAGGTGGTGCGCGAGTTGGGGTCGGCTCCTCGCCTTGCCCAGCAGAGGGCTGCCCGGATGATCCCAGGTCACCCGGCGCTGACGATTGACGTCGATGACAGCTTCGGCACCGCCTCGACCACATTGCTGGCGCACCAGGACAGCGCACTCATGATCGTCGTGGGAACCGGGCGAAAGGGCACGCTGGGGCAGGTCATGCTCGGCTCGACCTCTCTGGCGGTGACGATGTATGCCCGTTGCCCGGTAGTCGTTGTGCAACCAGGTGCGCTCACCGCCGAGCCTGTAGGGGTGCTCGTCGTAGCGGTAGACGGTAGCTGCGACAGTGAAGGGGCCGCGGTCGTCGCATTCGCTGAGGCTGAAGCACGCTCTGCGAAGGTCATCGCGCTGTCCTCGTGGTGGGTGGAGGTCGTCGATGGGTATGTGGTCACAGAACCGGAGAGCCCTGAGTGGAAGGCTATCGAGAGTCGACAGCGCCGACGGGTTGAAGCGGCGTTGGACCCGGCACGGGCGGCCTACCCGGATGTGGAGGTGGACGTGGTGATCGAGCGAGGGCCGAGCACTCGGGTACTGGTCGAGCACAGCGCCCGGGCAGATCTGCTCGTCATGGGCCGTCGCGGCCGTGGTGGTTTTCTGGGCAAAGTGCTCGGCTCGGTGACGCACCGGGTGTTGCACGACGCGCAATGCCCGGTTGCTGTGGTTCCCGCACGGTTGTCGACGCAGTAGAGGCTGACCTCTGTCCGCAGAGGTGGCTTAGGGCCTTTCGACCCTTCCGCGCACCGTGGTTCGCGGGTAACCCTGGTCGTACGTAGGGGACCGACCAGAGGAGGGTGACCGTGAAACCGGAACGCATCCTCGCACTGGTTGTCGGGATCTTGTTGGCCCTCCCCGCTTTGGCTCTGCTGGGCGGCGCAGGGACTATTGCGACGGTGCTTGTGATGGCACGCGGCGACGATGGCTACTTGGGGGTGGCCGACGGGACCCTGCAGAGCGAGACCGTGGCTGTGACCGCCTCGCAGATGGCGTTGACCATCGACCCCGCCACTCCACAATGGGTCATTGATCTGCTGGATGCCGAGGTCCGTGTGGAGGTCACCGCATTGGATCAGACCCAACCGCTGTTCGTCGGGGTCGGCCCGAGCAGTGATGTCTCGGCCTACTTGGCTGGCGCCGCCCATGCCGAAATCACCGAGTGGACCGATGGAACGGACCCACTCTTGCAGCGCCGGGGCGGGGCCACCACGATCGCCGCACCGGGTCAGCAGGGTTTCTGGGAGGCGCAGTCCTCCGGGACCGGTGTCCAGACAGTGACGTGGTCTGTCACTCAGGGTCGCTGGTCGGCGGTGCTGATGAACACTGATGGATCACCTGGGGTGTCCGCGCAAGCTCAGGTCGACATTCGAGCCGGGTTCCTCTTACAAGGCATGGTCACCATGCTGGCAGTAGGGCTCGTGATGTTGGCGTTGGCCGCCGTTCTCCTTGTCGTCGCTGTGTCCGGTCGTCGATCCGGTGTCGCGACGTCCCCGTCGGGAGGAGGTACCGGGTCACCCATGATCCTCACCGCGCAGGCTCATCCAGTGCGCCTCGAGGCGACCTTGGACCCTGGACTGTCTCGTTGGCAGTGGCTGGTCAAGTGGTTCTTGGCCATCCCGCACTTCGTGGTCCTGTTCTTCTTGTGGGTTGCCTTCCTGGTCCTGACGGTGGTCGCAGGGTTCGCCATCCTCTTCACCGGCACCTACCCCAGGGTCATTTTTGACTTCACTGTCGGCGTCCTGCGGTGGTCCTGGCGGGTCTCCTACTACGCGAGTACCGGTGGTGTCGGCACCGACCGGTACCCACCCTTTACGTTGCAGGCCCGACCCGGTGACTCGGCCAAGCTGGACATCGCCTACCCCCAGCGGCTGTCCCGGGGACTGGTGTTGGTCAAGTGGTGGCTTCTTGCCATCCCGCACTACCTGATCGTTGGGCTGCTGCTGGGCTCGGTTCGCTGGGAATGGGCCGATGACGGTCCGGTCAACCTCGACCCGACCGGTGGCGGTGGGCTGCTGGGCCTGCTTGTTCTGGTGGCCGCCGTCATCTTGCTCTTCACCGGAGCCTACCCCCGTGCCCTCTTCGCCCTGATCATCGGGCTGAACCGATGGATCTACCGGGTCATCGCTTACGCCGCCCTGCTGACCGACGTCTATCCACCCTTCCGGCTCGACCAGGGCGGTGCCGAGCCTCCGCTGACGCCAGCGCCGCAGCCACCAGGCCAGGAACCGAAGGCTGCACAGCCCGATCAGCAGCTCATCCGCTGAAAACCAGCAGAAGGAACCCGTAGATGGCTCAGACCAAGACTCCTACGCTCAGCTGGCGCCCCGGGGGCATACCCCGGATCGACTACGTGCTCTCGGCTGGGCTGGCAGTGGTCGCAGGTGTCACCGCAGGCATGACACTTCTTCTCCCCGACGTGCTCCGTGGCGAGCCGGCAATGACCGGGTCGGCCCGTGGTACAGCTGCAGTGATGCTCATCCTCGCCGTGCCGACCCTTTTATGGGCCATGCACCGAGCCGGGCGGGGCGCTGCGCGAGCCGTGTTCGTGTGGTTGGGCACTGTGTTGTATTTGGTCTACAACGCCGTGATGCTGACGTTCGCCACGCCGGTGAACGCCCTGTTCCTGGCCAACATAGCCACGCTGGGGTTGTCGATCGCGGCGGGCATCGCGGTGTTCGAGAGCGCCCGGCGCCTGCCCGTGCAGCAATGGTGCGCCGACACGATGCCGACCCGTGCCCTGGCCGGGTACGTGTGGGTCGTGGTCGTGCTCAACGCGCTGGCTTGGTCGGGGCGTATCGTCCCGGCCCTGCTCAACGGTGATCCCCAGGTGCTGGTGGCCGGTACCGGGCTGACCACGGTGCCGACCTACGTGCAGGACCTGGCCTTCTGGCTGCCGCTGCTCGCGGTGGCCGCGCTCTGGTTGTGGCAGCGACGTCCGGAGGGGTACCTCTTGGTCGGCGGCGGGCTGACCATGTGGGTGCTGGAGGGCCTCACGGTGGCGACCGACCAGTGGTTCGGACACCAGAGCGACCCGACATCCACCGTGGTCTCCCTGGCGGCAGTACCGGCCTTCGCTGCCGTGACCGTGGTCGGCGCGGCGGTCTTGGCGGTCTTCCTCAAGCATGTCCAGCCCCTGGACGCACCCGTCGACTCCCGACCTACCGAGCGGGATACCCGCACTACGAACACACCGCAAAGGAGCACGCCATGACCACCTCGACCACCGCATCCTCGACTACATCGGTTCGGGGCAGTCAGCCTAGCGACCCCGGGGGACGTCCAACCCTGGGGCAGGGGTTCTGGATGTCCTTGATAGGTGTCGCTGCAGTGGGCGCGGTCGTTGGCTGGTGGCTTCCCCGCGGGCCGGTGACCTCGGTGCAGGCCGTGGGCGTTCTCGTGTTGGCCGTGGCCCTGGGGGTCACGGCCGGCTGGTCGGCCCGCACACGCCTGGCGTTGCTGACCACACCAGCCGCGTACCTGGCGGGGTTCGAGCTGGCCCGTGCCCCCGTCGAGGGGCCCACCGTCGACGGGGTCCACCTCGGCGACCTGTATGGCGTGCTGGCCTTCGCGGCTGGCCGGGGGGTCGATGCGTTGGTGATGCTCTTCCCGCTGACCGTCGCTGTCGGCCTAGGGCTGGCGGTGGCGGCACGGCGCGGCCTGCGCAGACCTGCGTCCTGGCCTGGCCGGGTTGTTCTGGTGGTCTGCACAGTCTTGGTGGCGCTGTTGACTGCAGGGTTGCTGAGGCCGGCATCCACGGAATCGATCACCGGGCCTGACGGTGAGCCGTTGCCGGGCAGCGTCGCCGAGCTGGTCGAGGTCGAGATCGGCGGCCACGACCAGGACATCCTGTTGCGCGGTCAGGACAGTAGCTCCCCGGTGCTGCTGTTTCTGGAGGGCGGGCCAGGTGGCACCGGGATCGGCCGTATCCGCAACTCCGGGACGGCGTTGGAGGAAGACTTCGTCGTGGCGACGTGGGACCAGCGCGGAGCGGGTAAGTCCTACGACGCTCTGGAGCCGGCCTCAACCCTGACCGTGGCGCAGATGGTGGAGGACACCGTGCAGGTCAGCGACTATCTGCGTGAGCGTTTTGATCAGAACAAGATCTACCTGGTGGGCAGTTCGTGGGGCACCGTGATCGGAGTGCTCGCAGCCCAACAGGCACCGGAGAATTTTCACGCCTACGTCGGCACCGGTCAGATGGTCGACCCGTTCGAGACCGACCAGCTGATGTATGCCGAGAGCCTGGACGACGCCCAAGCGGCAGGCCAGGACGGCCGCGTCGAGCAGTTGCAGGAGCTGGGACCACCACCATATGAGGACACCCTGTCTTACCCCATCGCGATCGCCTCCAACCCGAAGTGGATGAACTTCCAACATGGCGCGGACTACAACCCCGCTGCGGAGTACCCGTTCAGCCTGATGGTCCAGGAGTACACACTGGTCGAACAGTTGCGGAGCATGGGCGCCCTGGCCGAGACCTACAGCATTCTGTACCCCCAGCTCGACGGGACCGACTTCCGTACGGACGTGCCGAGTCTGGAGGTACCGGTGTACCTGGTCCAAGGGGTCCAGGAGGCCGCGGGTCGCGAGATCCTGGCGCGCCAATGGTTCGATCAGCTCCGGGCCCCGACCAAGGAATACCTCATCCTCGAGCAGTCCGGTCACACTCCCCCCTCCGACGAACCCGGCCGGTTCGCCAGCGTGATGGCTGACATCGCGAGTTCTTAGCACAGGCTTGCTGAGATGAGCACGACCCGACTGCTACGCAGACAGGCTCTGACCCGGCTCTCCGGGGTAGGCGCACTCCTCACCGCCGCCTCCATGTGCGCTGCGCTTGTGCTTTCGAGCTTGGTTGGGGCCACCGCGACGCTCGCAGAGGTGCGAGTGTCCACGAAGTCGACACAGAGCTCGATGATCGATCCGGCCGACAAGGTCCTCACCGACCAACTCGCTGCGTCAGGCATCCCCGGGGGTGCGGTCGTGATCGTTGACAACGGGCAGGTCGAGGCACGCGGGGTGGGCACAACGGGCCAAGGAGACTACGTTGGCCCCGACACGCCGTTCGTGCTCGGTTCGACCTCCAAGTCCTTCACGGCTCTGGCCCTCATCCAGCTCGCAGAGGCTGACTCCGTAGACCTGAGCGACTCGGTGACCGGCTACGTCCCAGAACTCACCCTCGCGGACGGTGAACCAGTCGAGGACATCACCGTGCAGCATCTGCTGCAACACACCAGCGGGCTATCAGACCTCTCAGCCGGCCCGGTCGTGGGATCGGCTGCTGAGGGTACGCCGTTGGATGCCGTGGCCGAACTACGTGGGGCCTCCCTGATCTCGCCCCCAGGGCAGCAATGGCACTACGCCAACATCAACTACGTCCTCGCCGGCCTTATCATCGAGCGCGCTTCCGGCATCGGCTATTCGGACTACCTCCACCATCACATCTTCAACCCCCTGAACATGGACCACAGTTACGTCAGCGCCGAGGCCGCCCGATCCGACGGCCTCTCCCAGGGTCACCGATTCTGGTTCGGAATCCCCTTCGCCTCGGGGCCGATTCAACCCACCGCCATGCTCGCAGCTGGCTACCTGATCTCGACCCCGGCGGACATGGGGCGGTACCTGAACATGTACCTCTCAGAAGGTCTCGGGCCGGACGGGACGCCCATCGTCTCGCCTGAGAGCCTGCGGATCATGCTCACCCCTGGCCCAGTGACACACCTGGGCCCGTGGGCAGAAGGCGCCACCTCCCACTACGCGATGGGCTGGTTCGTCGGTGGCCCTTGGGGTGAGGACACGCTCTTCCACCCGGGGAACTCACCGGACTCCTCAAGCATGATCTCGCTGTTCCCCGACCAGGATCTAGCGGTCGCGACCCTGCTCAACGCTGGCCACGAGCTACCAGTACCCGGCAACCCATCCATCACCGACCGAGTCTCACGCAACGTGATCCACGCCGCGCTCGGCCAAGATGACGCGGGACTGCCCTCCCTGCTGCGCTTCTATCTCATTGTCGACGCTGTTGCCCTGGCCCTTGTTGCCCTCTCTCTCTGGAGCCTCATCCGAGCGATCACCGCCCTACCGGCTGCTAGGAACCCCGCACAATCTTCGCGCGTGTTTCTATCCTGGGTCGGCGTCGGCATCCGAGCCTTGGGTGCGCTCGGCCTCGGATGGGGCGTATCTGTGATCTACGGGTGGGCACAGCTGTGGACATGGGCGCCGGACCTCGCCTTGACGATCACCACGCTCATACTGCTGTGGGCAGTAACTGCCGTCGTTCGCCTGGTCATCCTGGCGCGGCACGGGATCAAGGCTTGAGCCGAGGCTAGAGACCACATGAGGTGCGTGCGGAGGCCCACCCTATGGCGCACCGTCCTGCTCATCCGAGCCGGTGCGCCGAGACGTAATCGGCGGGCCAGCCGCTATGCCGCTCACCTGGACCAGCGGCATGCCGAACTGCCGCCGTCGCCGTCGCGACGGGAGGATCCCGGATTCCGCTCACTATCCCGGTCTTTAGCCTCTGGTATCCAAGAGTATTCGGGGGCAGCATGTGCGTCGCCGATGGTTTCTGCGGAAAGGGATAGCGATGATCGAGGCCCAAGGGTTGACGAAGCGCTACGGGGACACGGTTGCGGTGGATGGGGTGACGTTCGCGGTCCGCCCGGGGGCTGTGACCGGTTTCCTCGGACCGAATGGGGCCGGCAAGTCGACGACGATGCGCATGATCGTTGGTTTAGACCGGCCGACGTCGGGCACGGTGACAGTCAACGGGAAGCCGTACGCCGAGCACCGGGCCCCGTTGGCTGAGGTGGGGGTGTTGTTGGATGCACGGGCAGTGCATACCGGTCGCAGCGCATATCACCATCTGCGGGCTATGGCCGCCACCCATGGCATCTCCAAGCGCAGGGTGAACGAGGTCATCGAGCTGACCGGGCTGCAGGCCGTGGCCAGCAAGCGGGTTGGGGGCTTCTCGCTGGGAATGGGCCAGCGGCTGGGGATCGCCGCGGCGCTGCTGGGAGATCCGAGGACCTTGATCCTGGACGAGCCTGTCAACGGGCTCGACCCGGAGGGTGTGAAGTGGGTGCGTTCCATGGTGCGCCAGCTGGCGAAGGAGGGGCGCACGGTGTTCATCTCATCGCACCTGATGAGCGAGATGGCGCAGACTGCGGACGAGCTGTTGGTGATCGGGCGGGGACGGATCATCGCGGCGGGCCCAGTGCAGGACATCATCGATACGGTCAAGGATGCCGCTGTCATGATTCGATCCCCTCGGCCCGACGAGCTGGTGGATGCGCTCACCAGACACGGCGGGCTCGTCGAGCCGGCGGGCGACGGGGCCTTCCAGGTCCGCAACTTGACCAGCGCCGAGATTGGTGACCTGGCTGCCGGCCACGGCATACCGCTGCACGAGCTGACCCCGGTGCATGCCTCACTGGAGGATGCCTATCTGTCGCTGACTCGTGACGCGGTGGAGTACCGCACCTCTGAACGGAAGCAGGAGGCGAACCGATGAACACCACCGACCTGACGAGTCGGGAGATCACCACCGAAGTGAGGGTTGCCGTGGCACCGGCCACATTCCCCAGGGTGTTGCAGGCGGAATGGATCAAGTTGTGGAGTCTGCGATCCACGTATTGGACAGTGTTCGCCACGATCGGCGCGATGATTGCCATCGCCCTTCTCATGGGTGCTGCCGCCTTCGTGGCCCCCGAGGGCGAGGGGAGCGCACCCGACGGCACGAGTGCGATCGGACTGGGCTACACATTCGCCCAGGTCGTCGTGGCCGTCCTGGGAACTCTGGCCATCACGGGCGAATACTCAACGGGAATGATCCGGTCCAGCCTGGCTGCGGTGCCCCGAAGGGTGCCTGTACTGCTCGCAAAAGCGCTCATTGTCGCCGGTCTCGGGTTCATCCTCGGCGTCCTCGGGGTAGCACTATCGTACGCAGCCAGCTACCCCCTGCTGGGGGCCGACGCGGCCGACCTCTCCGATCCGCAGGTGCAACGAATCTTTTGGGGAACCGGCCTCTACCTGGCAGCGATCGCTCTGCTGGGGCTTGGTGTGGGTGCCTTGCTGCGGCACACGGCAGGTGCCATCACCACGACCCTTGGGGTGTTGCTGATGCTGTCTACCCTTGTCCAACTGCTCATGATCGCTTCACCGTGGTTCACCAGGATCTACCCTTACCTCCCCTCGACCGCCGGCGAACGCATCGCTACCCCGGAGGTAGGCAGTTCGGTAGCCGGCGCTCCGGTCGCGCTCGACCCCTGGCTCGGGTTCGCCGTCCTGCTGAGCTATGTCGCCCTCGTGATGAGCTCAGCGGCGGTGCTGTTGTGGCGCCGAGACGCATAGTCTCGCTTCGGACCCAGCTGAGCCGGTGCTCAGTCTGGAGCTGGGGCTCATCGCCGTCACCGACCGCCATGGCGACGTGTGGGCCCGCCTGCTTCGGCGTCATCACGCTCGTTCAGCGGATGATGGCCACTGGGCAGTGCGCCCGATGGACGACCCCCCGGCTGACCGACCCCAACAGAAGACTTCGGAAGTCACCGTGGCCACGGGCACCCACAACGATCAGCGCTGCCTCGTCGTGTACGTGCGCGATCACCTGCTCCGGACGCCCCTCCTGGACGACTTCGCGAATCGTGAGGTCGGGGTGCTGCTCATGGGCCCGAGTGTGTGCCCGGCCTACGAGTGTCTGCGCGTAGCCTCGAGCGTGGTCGATGTCCTCCCTGCGCCACTCATCGTCGGCCAGGTAGACCCGGCTCCAGTGATCACTGAGCGGGGTTTCCCAGGCTGAGACCAGGAGGAGTTCCGCCCCCGCTTCGGACGCGATTTCGGCCGCCTTGTCCACTGCTGAGTCACTGCCGGCTGAGCCGTCAACTCCGACTACCACTGGATGCTCACGGCCGGCATGCCACAGCTGCTCGCCCCGTACCGCCACCACGGAAACCCCTGCGTGTGTGACAACTGAGAACGCTACGGAACCCGAGATCGCGTGCATCACTCGTCCATGACCGCTGGAACCAACGACAACCAGGCTTGCCCCCTGAGCCGCTTCACACAACGCCGCGACGGCACCCGACCGGCTGACATGCCGCTCAACATGAACCGACGGCGCAGCGGCTTTGGCCACCTCAACACCATGCCTGGCGACCTCTTTGGCCTTGTCTTCCAGGGTCCCGCCGGAGACCCCCGACAATGACATGAGCTCGGTCATGTGGACAGCAGCATCGGTTGCGACGAGGACCACAAGGTGCCGCTCCGAACGGGTGGCTTCTACAGCCGCCCAGGCCACCGCTGCTTCCGAGCCGGCCGACTCGTCGTAGCCGACCACGACTGGTTGCTGTGTTTCTCTCATGGCAGTACTCCTGTCTCGATAGGTGCCTTGTCGAATACCGGCCAGTCGGGAGGCCAGAGCGCCTCGATATCCACAGTCCCAGAAGGCGGGCCCCCGAGGTAGGGCCGAAGGTCCCCCAGACCGGGTGAGCGTGCCGCAACCCACGCGAGCGTGCCGCAACCACACCGCGCCGGCATGGGGACCAATGGCCCTGGTCAGCCAGGCGTCTAGGGGTGAGTGTAGAACTCTCAGGCGCCGACATTGCTCCGGTTCCGTCGCAGAAGGGGAGAGGCATGAAGAGCGAAGCCACCAAGCCGATCGTGGTCGGAGTTGATGGAACCGAGAGCAGCCACGGTGCGTTGCGGTACGCCACGGCAGAGGCACGTGAGCGAAAATGCGGGTTGCGCCTGGTACATGTCGGACCACGGTATGAGGTCCTCACGTCCGTCCTGCCTTACGTTCCAGAACAGGTAGGAGCAGCAGGCCCCAAGTTTCTGGACGAAGCCAGACGCCACGTGATCGGACTGTCTCCGGGGCTGGAGGTCGAGACAGACCTTCGCGCCGGATCCCGCGTTGCTGAGCTCGTAGATGCAGGCGCCAGTGGGCAGCTGCTCGTTCTTGGACGGGAAAGCCACCCCAGCGCCACGAGCGGACTGTTCGGAGCCACGACTTCGGCAGTCGCGGCCCGGACGACGGTGCCCGCCATGGTGATTCCCAGCTCCTGGCAGCAGCGGCCTGGGCCAGTGGTGGTCGGACTGCAAGGGCCAGAGCATGCTGAGAAGCTCCTGGAGCCCGCCTTCGACTACGCCGCCGCGCACGTTGCCGGTGTTGACGTCGTGCACGCCCTGGACATTCGCCGCCCCTGCTCCTCCCGGCAGGCGAACGCCGAGCACGCCAACAGGTGGCTCCCGGCAGGGGTCGACATGGTCGAACGAACGATCAGCGCATGGCGGATTCGCTATCCCACAGTGCCGGTAACGGTGCGTGTGGTGTATGCCAGACCTAGCCGCGCTCTTCTGTCTACAGCGAAGGAAGCCAGTCTCATCATGCTGCTACGACAACCTGCCTCCGGGCTCCTGGGCTCACATCTGGGAAAGACATCGCGATCGGTGATCGCAGCCGCCCGATGCCCCGTTCAGATACTGCCCAGCGCCTACGTCCATCAGCCACCGCTCGACCGTGAAGTGGAGCGATCCGGTGCGCCACTGCGTTAGGTATGGATTCACTCCCGGCCCCCGACAACACGAAAACACTGCAGAGGAGCAGCAATGCACCCCATCGTCGTAGGACTCGACCCGGCAGAGCCTTGTTCTGCGTCGCTGGACTGGGCGCTCAACGAGGCACGTCTACGTGCCCGTCCGGTGGAGTTGAAGCTCGCCCGAGGGATTGCCCTGCCAGCCCAGTCTGACATCGGTCTCGAAACGATCATGCCCGCTTCGGTGGCGCAGTCGATCGTCGAGCAGGCCATCGAATACGCGCATGACTCGCAACCCTCGGTCCAGGTGCAGAGCCAGGTACACAGCGGCGGCGCCGCCTCTGTCCTGGTGACGGCCTCCCGGGATGCGGAAGCCGTCGTGGTCGGTCGGCAAGGCTTCGGGCGGATCGCGGGGACGATGTTGGGCTCCACGTCTGCCCAGGTCGCCGCCTATGCGCACGCTCCGGTCGTCGTCATCGATACCAATCTTGCGCCTCGCCCGCACGGCCAGGTAGTCGTGGGAGTCGATGGATCACCTGCTAATCGGGCCGCCATCCAGTACGGTTTCGAGGCGGCACACCTGCGAGGCGTCCCGTTGGCTGCCGTCTACGCCTGGCGGCTCAACCTCCCCGAACAAGCGACGCTCCCCTGGCTCAGCAAAGAAGCCTCGAGGTTGCTGGCTGCCGAGCAAGAGAGGGTGTTGCACGAGGCGATGGCCGGGTGGGCTGCGACCTACCCTGACGTGCCGGTGCGCTTCGTGCTGTCCCGCCAGTTGCCGGTGGACCGGTTGGTGGCCGAGGCCCGATCCGCGGGTCTGCTGGTGGTCGGCAGCCGCGGCCGCGGCGGATTCAGAGGCTTGTTGCTGGGCTCAGTGAGCCAAGGCGTGCTGCATCGGCCAAGACAGTGCCCCATCGCGATCATCCACGAGCATGGCGGCACAACCGAGTCCGACAGCAGACAATCATGAGGTACGTCTGGCCAGGAAACCCCCCACCGATTCCGGACATGCCTAGCACGATGCGGACCGTCTCGGTCGTCTCGTCGCAGGGCAACAGACCATGTGGCAGGACCAACGACCCTTGTCTCACGCCCCGCCCCTCTCTTAGGCTTGGGCTGTGAACACCGACGAGCCGATCCGTGAACTTCATGAGCTGGAGTGCTGGGAACGGCTCGAGGCTGGCGAGTTCGGTCGACTGGCCTACCACCTCCTCGATGAGGTACATATTGTCCCCATCAACTACGCGGTGGGCTCCGACCACCGCCTCCTCTTCCGCACCGCCGAGGGCAGCAAACTGCTTGGGGTGGTGATGCATGGCGACGTTGCCTTCGAGGTCGACCACTTCGAGGACGAGTCGGCCTGGAGCGTCGTGGCCCGCGGGCAGGCCCGAAAGGTCGAGGGCCAGGAGGAGCGCGACACCGACAATCTGCCGCTGCGGCCCTGGATCCAGACGCCGAAATACAACGTCGTGGCGATCGACGTCACAGAGGTCACGGGACGGGCCTTCAACCTCGACCGGCCCTGGCTGCGCATGAACCCCACCGAACAGCGCTAAGGGTCAGGGCGTTCGCGCTAGACCGCGCCACCGAACAGCGTGCCGACGGCGAAGGTGACAGCCATAGCGAGGAGGCCGACGGCGACGTTTCGGACCACTGCCCGACCTGGGGGCGCGCCGCCGAGGCGGGCGCTGAGGACTCCGGTGATTGTCAGCGCGACCGTGACGGCGAGCGCCGTGACGAGCAACCGCAGCGACGGTGCTGGCAGCAGGATGGCGAGTAACGGCAGGAGCGCACCGGCGGTGAACGCGATCATCGAGGACCACGCCGCATGGTAAGGATTGGTGCGCTCGGTGGGGTCGATACCGAGTTCGACTTCTGCATGAGCGGCGAGCGCGTCGCGCTCGGTCAGCTCGTGCGCGACTTGCTCGGCCAGAGAGGTGGAGAGCCCCTTCTGGACGTAGAAGGCCCGCAGCTCGGCAAGCTCGTCCTCGGGCATGTGCTCGAGTTCCCACTTCTCAAGCCTGATTGCTGCATTCTCCGTGTCGGACTGGGCGCTCACCGACACATACTCGCCACCAGCCATAGATAGCGCGCCGGCGACCAGACCCGCCATACCTGCCACGAAGATGGCTCCTCGATCGTTGGTCGCGCCGGCCACGCCGACGACGAGTCCAGCAGTTGAGACGATCCCGTCATTAGCACCGAGCACCCCCGCACGTAACCAGTTCAACTTGCTGGCCAGGCCGGGACGGTGTGGTTCGTGCCGGTGTTGGGCCTCGGAGTCCTTCCCGTGCCGCGTCATCCTGCCCTCCTTCCCTGAGGTCGAAAGCCCCTGCCCTGAATCGTTCAGGGCGCATACGGTCAAAGGTATGACACAGGAGAACATGAGGGCCGCTCTCGTGCGACGTGTACGGGAGTCGGTGATCGGCGAAGACCAGGTCATGCGCGGGCCTTATGGGCCACGGCGGGTGACGTATGCCGACTACACGGCTTCTGGGCGGGCGCTGAGCTTTGTCGAGGACTTCATTCGCGACGAGGTACTGCCCCGGTATGCCAACACGCACACAGAGTCAAGTGGTACCGGCCTACAAACCACTCGGCTGCGAGAGGACGCTCGGGCAGTGATCCATGAGGCGGTCGGGGGCACTGAGGACGACGTGGTCATCTTCACCGGCGCCGGTGCCACCAGCGCCATCGACACGTTAATCGGCATCCTCGGGTTGCGCATTCCCTCCCAACTGGAGGACCAGCACCGGCTCACCGGCAAGATCCCTCCAGAGAAGCGCCCAGTCGTCTTCCTCGGGCCGTTCGAACACCACTCCAACGAGTTGCCGTGGCGGGAGTCGATCGCCGATGTGGTCGTCATCGCACAGGACAGCGACGGGCACATCGACTTCTCCGCGCTCGAGCGACTGCTGACCCACTACGCCGCGCGGCCCCTGAAGATCGGCACCTTCTCGGCAGCGAGCAATGTCACCGGCATCCTGAGTGACCAGACGGCCATCGCGACGTTGCTGCATGCCCACGGCGCGCTCTCGCTATGGGACTTCGCGGCCGCCGCGCCGTACATAGAGTTGCGTATGCGGGCGAGCGACGGGCACCCAGGCTCGCACAAGGACGCGATGTTCCTGAGCCCGCACAAGTTCGTCGGAGGACCCGGCACGCCAGGAGTTCTCGTTGTTCGCCGCGAACTGCTGGTTAACCGAGTCCCCCACATGCCCGGCGGGGGGACGGTGGAGTACGTCAACCCCACCGAGCATCGCTATCTGTCCGACGTGGTTGCCCGTGAAGAAGGTGGCACACCAGCGATCATCGAGGCGATACGGGCTGGGCTGGTGTTTGGTCTCAAGCAGGCGGTCGGCGTCGACGTCATCCGGACCAACGAGGACCGGTTTCTGCGCCGGGCGGTGCAGGCCTGGGTCGAGGAACCGGCAGTCGAAGTGCTCGGCAGCCTCTCGGCCGAGCGACTCTCTATTGTCTCGTTCGTGATCCGTTCGCCCTCCGGGCGGTACCTGCACCACAACTTCGTGGTGTCACTGCTCAACGATCTGTTCGGTATCCAGTCCCGAGGCGGCTGCTCCTGCGCGGGCCCGTACGGTCACCGGCTCCTGGGGATCGACCTGGACCGCTCGCACCGCTTCGAGCAGCAGATCACGGCCGGTTGCGAGGGAATCAAGCCGGGCTGGGTGAGGATCAACTTCAACTACTTCCTGTCCGACACGGTCGTCGACTACCTCATCGAAGCGGTGTGCTTCATCGCCCGGCATGGACACCTGTTCCTGGCCGACTACCGATTCGACCCGGCCGCCGCACTGTGGCGACACCGCGACGGGTTAGTCGAGCCGCCACTGCGTCTGTCCCACCTGCGCTATACCGACGATGGCATCCTGACGTATCCCCGCCACCACGACCGGGCACCCGAAAGCGATCTGGCCGGCTACCTCGCCACGGCTGCCGAAATGGCGGCGCAGCGCGAACCAGCAGACGTCCGGGACCAAGCTCACCTGTCCGAGGACTTCGATGCCCTTCGATGGTTCGACCTACCTACCGACTGTCTTCGCGGCTAGTGCCAGAAGCTCGGTGTGGCAACAGCTAGTTCTGGCCGAACAGACGCCGCCACATACTCTGGTTGCCCGCCGGGGGCTCATGGCCGGAACATCGGTCAGCGCGCCGGACACCGCTCAGCACCTGGTCCACGTGTTGACCGCACCCAGCCCAGGTCGTTTTGTGACATGTCTTGCAGGTCACAGCGCGACACATCAGGTGCTCGTCGGCGTGAGAGTAGGCTGGAGCCTGACACCTGCGGCCTCGGCGTCGCCGAAGTCCGCGTCGATGTGGATCGGCTCCTTACCTGCACGCTGGAGCAGGCTGGCCGCGACCCCAGCCCGGTAGCCCGAGGCGCAATGCACCCATACCGGGCCTGCGGGAACTTCCTTCGTCCGGGTCAGCAGCTCGTGCAGCGGGATGTTCATGGCATCCGCGATATGTGACTCCGCATACTCCTCACTGCGTCGCACGTCCAGCACCTCCTCGGTTTCCGGTCGCTGCGCCAGGAAGGTCTCCCAGTCGACCCGTGGGTAACCCGAAGTCGGTACTGGCGGTGCGATCTCGTCGGGGCCCGCTCCAATGGCGGCGTCGGGTGAGTCGATGCCGATCCGCGACAGATCGCGGATGGCCTGCTCGACCTGGTGTTCGCTGCCGGCCAGGGTGATCCGGTCGCCCCACGGTAATGTCCACCCCAAGAAGGTTGTGAAGCTGGACCCGTCGCCGTACTCGAAACTCACCGCACCGGTGAAGTGGGAGTCGGCGAAGGCCACGCGCTCCCTCAAGTCGACGACCCACTCCCCGCGGTCCAGACGCCGAGCGAGTTCGTCGGGGTCCAAGGGCTCTGGCACCGAAAGGTCCACCGGAGCGGGGCCCTTCAGGTTGGACGGGCCCATGTGCGCGTAGTAGTTCGGGTACGCAGTGAGGTTCGCGATGAGCTCACGCACAAAATGGGCCTCGTCGTCATCGGTCAACGCATGGTTGCTGCGGCGCTGCTCACCGACCGTCGAGCTGTCGGCAGCCGTCGCCGGTCCGCTTGAGCAGAAGGATCCGAACCCGTGCGTGGGGTACAGCTGTGCCGTGGACACAGCCTCTTCCACGATGCGCCGTGCCGAGGCATACTGCGCATGGGTCAGAACCTCGGTCTTGGTCGGGTCGACCAGGTCGGTGCGGCCGACCGAGCCGAAGAGCAGCGAACCCCCGGAGAAGACTGCCTCCTGTCCTTCGTGCGTGACCACATACGTCAGGTGGGTTTCGGTATGCCCCGGCGTGGCCACTGCTCGCAACGTCATCCCACCCACGCTGAGCTGCTCACCGTCGCTGATCGGGGTGCGGTCGTAGTGAACGGGATCGTCGGCGTTGACCAGGTAGGTAGCGCCGGTACGTACCGACAACTCCAGTCCCCCGGTGACGTAGTCGTTGTGAATATGGGTCTCGGCGATATGGCTGATCGCCACGTCAGCCTGGTGTGCAGCCTCCTGCACTCGGTCGATGTCGCGTTGCGGGTCGATCACCACCGCAACCTGACCGTCGTGCACCAGGTACGAGCGATCCCCCAGTGATGAGGTCTCGATGACGAGGACGTCCATGGCTACTCCTTTGTGTCGGTTGGTCCTAATGTACGGACATTTGGTAGTGTTCGCAACAGCAGCACCTCGCCACCCATTCCCGCCCCTGGAGGACCTACGTGACCACGAGCACCATTGGCCCCGCCCAGCTCGCCGAACAGCACGGCCAGCCCGACAAGCACGACGAGCTTCTCGTCCTCGATGTCCGAACTCCGGCGGAGTTCGAGACGGCGCATATCGAAGGCTCGTACAACGTCCCACTCTCGACGCTCACCGAACACCGCGACGAGGTATGCCGCCACTTGGATCGTGACGTCGTCCTGGTATGCCGTTCCGGAGCCCGCTCCGAGCAAGCAGAGACCACGTTGAGTGCTGTAGCGCCGGCCAATCTGCACGTGCTGCACGGCGGGATCGTCGCCTGGCAGGCGGCCGGGCATCACGTCGTCGAGGGCACACCCCGGTGGGATCTGGAGCGGCAGGTGCGCCTCGTAGCGGGTTCGATCGTCCTCAGCAGCATTCTGACCAGCACGATCGTGCCGCAAGCCAAGTGGCTGGCGGCCGGTATCGGTGGCGGGCTGAGTTTTGCGGCACTGACCAACAGTTGCCTGATGGGCTCACTGCTGTCGAAACTCCCGCACAACCGCACCGCAGACCCCGACCCGCAACGACTCGTCGCAGCACTTGCCGGCCGGTGACCTCGATGCTGGTGTTGACTCTGGTCCTTGCCGTGCTGGTCGGGGTCACCCTTGGCCTGCTCGGCGGGGGCGGCTCCATCCTGACGGTGCCGTTGCTGGTCTATGTGGCCGGCATGGAGACCAAGGAGGCTATTGCCACATCGTTGCTGGTCGTGGCCGTGACCAGCGCGGTAGGGGCGATCTCACATGCCCGCGCCGGGAGAGTGCAGTGGCGCACCGGGTTGGTCTTCGGTGTCGCCGGAATGACCGGTGCGTATGCCGGCGGCAGAGTCGCCGAGTTCATCCCCGGCCAGTGGTTGCTGATCGGGTTCGCGGTGATGATGGTAGCCACTGCGCTGGCCATGCTGCGCGGCCGTCGGGAGATTGATCCTGGCGAGGCGCCCGATCACCTGCCCACCGTGCGCGTCGTCCTCGACGGGCTGGTGGTCGGCTTGGTCACCGGCCTGGTCGGGGCCGGCGGTGGCTTCCTCGTGGTGCCGGCCCTGGCCCTGCTCGGCGGTCTACCGATGCCGGTTGCGGTCGGCACCTCGCTGGTAGTCATCGCGATGAAGTCGGCGGCCGGAATGGCGGGATACCTGGCTTCGGTCACGATCGACTGGCAGATGGCTGCCATGGTCACCGGCGCGGCGGTACTGGGTGCGTTACTCGGAGGCCCGTTGGCTGGGCGCATCCCTCCAGAGACGTTGCGCCGGTTGTTCGGCTGGTTCGTCCTGGTCATGGCCATCATGATCGGGGCCCAAGAAGCCCCGAGCGCAGCATGGACCGGCGTCGTGCTTGCCTTCGGCACGGTCCTACTCGTGGGCACGTGGGTCGTCCTGAGGCGTAAGCAGGCAGCTGTGGACGCCGCGCACACGTGAACCCTCGCCGGTCTGTACATTGACACCGATGACCACCATCGACCGGACCAGCCGTGAGCCGCTGTGGGCTCAGGTGCACGCCGACCTGCTGAGCCGGCTAACGGCCGGTGAGTTCAGCGAAGGCTTCCCTGGCGAAGCCCATCTCCGCCAGGAGTACGGCGTATCTCGGCATACCGTGCGGGAGGCCCTGCGACGAATCCGCGAGGCTGGTCTCGTGCGCTCTGGGCGGGGACGCCCCAGTGAAGTTGTCGCCACAGCCATTGAGCAGCCGTTGGGCAGCATCTACTCTCTCTTCCACGAGATCGAAGCACGAGGCATGGTTCAGAAGAGCCTCGTGCTGGCGTGCACCCTCGTCGTCGAGCCTGAGGTGGCGCCAGACCTGGAGGTGGCACCAGAGACGCAGTTGTTCGCCCTGGAGCGGGTGCGGCTCGCGGGAGGCGAGCCGCTGGCGCACGACTGCGTCTGGCTCCCCAGCGAGATCGGCGCCCCGCTGCTGCACACCGACTTCGGCCACACTGCCCTCTACGACGAACTGGACCGGCGCCACAGACCCCGCCCCGACGGGGGTTGCGAGCGCATCATGGCCACGAACCTCTCCCAACCTCAGGCCGACCACCTCGGCGTCACCGTCGGCACAGCTGCGCTGGTCATCGAACGCACCGGCCTCTATCGGGGCCGGCCGATCGAAAGGCGGCGCACTACCATCCGCGCCGACCGCTTCACGCTGCTGATGTCGTGGACCAGCAAGGGGTATGACGTCCAGAGCCGCACGGACTGAGCCGCCTCAGACTTCTTCGAGTGGTCCTCTGCGTTCGCGGACGCAAGAAGAACCCGTCCTTTTATCACATTCCCCATGCCCACCGGCTGGAGCGCGCCGTGGGCCGGCACGTCCCTCAGTTGACGATCATGATCGGTGCGGTGGCCTCGTGCAGCACGCCGAGGCTTACCGAGCCGAGAAGCGCTCCGGTCGCACTGCCGTGGCCACGTGTCCCGAGCACGAGCAAACCACCCTCTTTGCCGGCCTCGACCAGTCCCCGTACGGGACGGTCCTCGATCACCACTCCCTCGACGCTCACGTCCTCATTGGCCACGCCGATCCGCTCCACCGCCTCGGCGTTGACCTTCTCTGCAGTGGCCTTGTAGTCGGCGCTGGCCTCGGCCGCCGAGTGATAGCCGAGAGGGCCCTTGTCCCAGGGGTCGGGCGGGGCAGGCGCCCATGTGGTGGCAAGAACCAGTGGCGCATCCCACTCGCGTGCCAGCTCGACAGCGCGGTCCACGGCTCGGCCTGCGCCACTGGTGCCGTTGACGCCCACGACGACGGGACGCTCCGGACCCGGCAGATCGCTGATCCCCTCGCGCAGGATGATCACCGGGCAGCGGGCATAGGAGGCGATGGCGTAGGCGGTCGAACCGAGCATGAGGGTACCGACCCGGCCACGGCCATGGCTGCCCACCACTATCATCGAGGCGTGAGTGGACAGTTCACCCAGGGCGAGCTTGGCGCTGAACAGTGAGCCTGCGGTGTCCACCTCCAGGTCAGGAAAGGTCTCTAGAGCTGCGTCCCGGCCATGTGCAGCGATTTCCTTGGCCCCGGCGACGATATCCTCGGCCTTCCACAGGCCGCTTCCTGCGTCCTGGGTGTAGCTGATCTTCTCCGCCGCGTGCAGCACGACGAGCCCTAGTTCTCGGTGATCAGCGGCATGAGCGGCCCATTGCAGGGCTGTTTCCGACGGCCCTGACCCGTCATAGCCAATGACGACCGGATAGCTGGTTGCTGATGTTGCCATGGTCAACTCCTTGTGATGTCAGATGCGGTGATGTGAGTCTCGGCTTGAGGAGGCACGGCGGGAGTATGCGTGTCCGGTTCAGATGAACAGCACCTGGCCGTCTTTGCTCAAGTCCATGAAATCTGCGGCGCTGATCACCCCTTCGACGCCGTCATACAGGTCGTCCTCACTGAACTGTTGCATGTCGTAGGACATTTTGCAGGCCCACATGTGGCCACCCATTGCTTCGATCTGCTCAATCATCTCGGGGACTGTAGGGATGTCCAGATCCGCGATCTGCCTGCGCATCATTCGGGTCGCCAGAGTCGTCATCCCTGGTAGGCAGGTCAAGCTCTGTGGGATGGACTTCCAGCGCCACCCCGGTCGTACGGCTCCAGCCTGCTTCAGGTGCATCGCGGTGTTGCCCACGGGAGTGAACTTCAGATCCCGCATGGTTGCCTTGTTGATCATGTCGAAACCCCAGAAGGTAAAGAACAGATGGGTTTCGATGCCCTCGCCAAGTGCGGCATTGGCCAGCACCAAGGCGGGGTAGGCCATGTCCAGGTTGCCCTTCGAGCAGATGATGACGAGTTTGCGCTCGGTACCATCCTCGTCGCCGAAGTCGGGGACCGGCGGCAGTTCCTGCAGGGTGTTTGTGGTGCTCATCGTGGATCCTCTCGGGCAATGGCGGGTGTGGGTTCTCGCGGTTCATACACAGCCGACCGGCTTCGGCAGACCGGCGATGTAGGCCATCTTCTTGGCCGGCTTCTTCGGGAAGAGCCCGAACAGCTCCTTGATCGGGATGCCGCCGGTCGTGGAAACCCGTCGCAGCGTCGGGGTCTGTCCAGTCATCGCGTGGTCGGACCGCAGGAAGCGAATCGCTTTCCAGTGACGGTCGGTCAGCGTGATTCCGATCCGCCCAGCAAGCACATCGGCCAACTCCTCGTCCCACTGGGTGGGATCGGTCAGGAAGCCCTCTTCGTTGACGTGCAACTCGCGTCCGGCGAGGGTGGTGGTGGTCATGGTGGTGGTCCTTTCTGTAGGGCGTGCGGCTCTGTAGGGCGTGCGGCCTGAGCAAAGACGGTCGTTCAGGCCGCGGGTCGTTGCTTACCGGCCATGGACATCCGGGTCGGCACCGGCAGCCGGCGCCCCGGCAGCAGCAGGTGCCAGTAGATCCAGCGGAAACTGAGCTTGCCCAAGTGATTCAGGCGCGTCTCCTTAAGCAAGCGCATCGGACCCACCATGGGGACGGGGTAGGCGCCCTCCAACGGCTGCGTGTCGTAGTTGAAGTCGATCAACATGCCTTTGCCGTGCCCGGACTCGATGAAGCAGTTTGCGTGTCCGTCGAAAGCGTGGGTCATCGGCTTGCCTTCGATGAGCTGGAGGAAGTTGTCCACGAAGATCTCCACGGCGAAATGCGCGACTGATCCAGCCTTCGACGTAGGGATGTTGGAGGCGTCCCCGACAGCGAAGATGTTGTTGTACGCGCTCGACTGGAGAGTGCCTTTGTCGACCGGCACGTAGTTGAGCTCATCGCCCATCCCGGAGCGCGCCACGAAGTCCGCACCCATGTTCAGTGGGACGGTCACGAGCAGATCGAAACCGACCTCTCTGTCGTCATAGGACACCAGAGTCTTCGCCTCGGCATCGATCCGCTCGACCATGAACTCGGACTCCAGAGCGATATCACGTTCTGCCAACATGTGACCCAGCGCTCGCGAGGCCACCGGCTGGGTGAACGCGCCGTCCAGTGGCGTGACGTAGGTCAGTTCGGTCTTGTCGCGCAGTCCGCGCTCCCCCAGCCATGCATCCGCGAGGAAAACGAACTCCAGCGGCGCAACCGGGCATTTGATGGGCATCTCGGTGACGTGAACCACGAGCCGGCCACCAGTGAATTTCTGCAGGGCCTCGCGTAGCGCTGTGGCGCCATCCAGGCTGTAGAAGTCGAAGATGCTTCGGCGCCACTCCTGGTCGGTCATGCCGGGGGTCTGGTCGGGCCGCGCAGTGCTGCCGCTGGCGATCACAAGATAGTCGTAGCGCAGCGCACGGCCGTCGGCCAGGTACACCGTGTCGTTTTCTGCCTCGACCCGGTCCACGTCCGCCTCGATGAACCGGACCCCGTGGGCCAGGTGCTGTCTTCGGGACTTGACCACGGCAGCGGGATCGAGGTCACCGAAGGGCACAAACAGGTATCCGGGCTGATAGTGGTGATCGTCATCGCGATCGACGACGGTGATCTGCCATTCCGTCTGGGCTAGCGACTTGCGCAGCTTGTTGACGATCATCGTGCCGGCTGTGCCGGCACCCAGAACCAGCAGATTCCGCATCATGTCTCCCGCGTTCCATGCCTGGGACGTTCTGCGCCTCAGGTCTTCACCAGGCCGGCAGGATCACCGGATACCTCCACCCTGCCCCGCGCCCGTGCACTGCGGAAGGGTCTTAGGTCCCCGCTCCGGCTCTACAGCCAAGACCCACACGATCCCTGGGAGCGCGGACTCGAGCGAACGAGCTTCAGGCCTTGGAAACATCGGGGGTTTTGGGCTCGATACGCCCACTGACTAACGGCAACATCCAATGGTTGGCCGGGTTGGCCTCGATGAACACTGCCCGGAAGAACAAGCTCATCGGCACGGCAAGGATGGCCCCGATCGGTCCGAGGATCCACGCCCAGAACACCAGCGAGAGGAAGGTCAACGTGGTCGACAAGCCGACGGAGTCGCCGATGACCCGGGGCTGAATGATCGACTGGATGATGAAGTTGATCACGCTGTAGACGACGATCACGGCGATCATCAGTCCAGGCCCCCCGGCCAGGAGAGCGATCAGCGCCGGCGGGATCACGCCGATCACGAATCCGATGTTCGGGATGAAGTTGGTCACGAACGCCAACACGCCCCAGACGAAGGCGCCGGGGACACCCATCAGCCAGAGTGCGCCCGTGTCAACAACAGCGACGATCAGTCCGAAAACGGCCGACACGCTGAGGTAGGACCGGGTGCCCCCCGCAAAAGAGGACATCGCGTCGACGACGGTCGGCCGGAATTGCCTTACGTAGGTCATCAACCGTTCGGTCGCGGCACCATCGAAAGCAAGGAACACAAGCAAGGTGACGATGAAGAAGAAATTGGACAGTATGCCGAGCGTCCCTCCCAGCACGGAGGCGGCAAGGCCACTCAAGCGGTCCGTGTTGACCGATCCCTTCATGTCGTTCAGCTGAGCATCGGAGACGCCCCATGAGTTCAAGAGGTCACCCAGCCCCGCCCATTGCGCCTCGAGTTGCTCCTGGTACTGCGGCAGCAGCTGCGCCAAGCGCGCGAACGAGACCAAGAGCATCAAACCCAGCGCGGTAAGCAGCAGGTAGACACCAACAAGGACGATCACCGATGCAAGCCAGGACGGCACCTGCCGAGACAAGCGCTTCCGGAGCGGGTGGAAGACGATCGTTAACGCAAGCGCGAGCATCAGTGGTCCCACGATGTCGCTGGCGGCCTCCACGGAGGTTATGAGGATGACGAGGGCAGCCGCCCCGACCAAGAGGCGCAGCGTCCACGCGCTGCCCAGACCGCCCATCAGTCCAGGGGTGGTGGTCTCAACGGGTTCATCGCCACTCACAGCCGGGGCACGACTGTCCGTGCTCGGCGCCTGTTCACTGTCCATGAGCCACAGCCCACCACGTGCGACGCCGCGGCGCCTCACCCGTCAAGCATGAACAACCCGCACACTGCCTCCGTGCGCCCCCACGCCGCCCTGGTGACATCCCGGCACGCCCGCTGCTTCCGGAACAAGATCCGCGTCTGCGCGGGAGAGCCATTGAGACATAGGGTGACCATTTCGCCGGGGTCACTGCCTGAAGAACGGACGGCTTTCTTGGCCGTCGAGGTGCATTCGTTCGGGGGTGTGCTGCGCCAGCTCTCGGTGCTAATCTCAGGCCACGCTCGATCGATACGCCACCAGGAGACCTTGATGACGCACGAAACTGCCCTCGGCCCCCTCGACTTCGTCCTTGTCGAGTTCCCACAGAATGCCGACATGGCGCCGGTCGCCGCCGAGTTGGCCGCCGTGCTGGACCGCGGGATTGTTCGACTGTTCGACGTAGCTGCCGTCTTCAAAGACGACACTGGGATGGTCAGTCGCGTCGACATCGATGACGAGGGGTCCGTGGTGACCGGGTTTGAGGCTTTCGCCGGGGCCGCCAGCGGCCTCTTCGATGTGTCTGATCTGGACCAGGCAGGCGAGGTCCTCGAACCGGGGATGTTCGGGCTGCTGATCGCGGTCGAAAACACCTGGGCAGGTGGAATGGTGGCCGCGCTCGCCGAGGCACAGGGCCGGGTAGTGGCCAGCGAGCGCATCCCTGCTCAAGCACTGCTCGACGCCCTGGAGGACTCCGAGTCCACGAGCTGACCGACGTCCATTCACCCAACCAACTCAGGAGGACAACATGCCAGGACTACTACGAGGAGTTGCGCGCACCGCCGCCATCGCAGGCACGGCGACTGCGGTCAGCGGTCGAGTGCAACGCCGACAAAGTGCGCGTTGGGCTTCCCGGGACGCGAACACCTACGCACAACCCGCCCCGCAGCAGTATGCGCCACCAGTGGCCCCGCAGCCGACGCCAGCCGCAGGCGGGAGCGGCGACGCGATGATCGACCAGCTGAAGGAACTTGCCGCGCTACGGGCGCAGGGGATCCTGAGCGACGCGGAGTTCGCAGCGCAAAAGGCACGGATACTCGCGTCGTGAGGCGCGGTGACCAGCAGGTTCGGATCCTATGAGCAGCCCACAGCTCAACGCGGCCCTCTTGGTCGCCACCTTGGTGGTGACGTTCCTGGCATGCCTCCTGGTGCGCCGACTCCTCGGGTCACGGGAGGTCCACTCGAATTCCTGGGGGTCGGCCCTGTCGTACATCGCGGCCTCCTACGGGGTCATCGTCGGCTTCTCGATCCTCTTCTTGTTCGGGGAGTTCTCGGCCGCCCGACAGGCAGTCGGTGTTGAAGCCACGTCGATTGGCACCGCGTACGACCAGGCTTACCTGTTCCCCGAGACGCAGACCTCGGTGCAGCGTGCACTCATCTGCTACGCCCGAGCAGTGCCAACCTACGACTGGCCCGCGCTGGCTGATCACGAAGGAGGTGCGGCCGAGGTCGATGACGCCTACCTCGACCTTGTGACCTCTGTCGGCGAGGGCGACCAACCGGCAGAGGGGGCCCTCCATGCCGGCACGGCGACCAACCTCGCCTCTCAGATCGGGAGCATCTCAACAGCGAGGGAGACCCGTCTGGTGGCAGCCGAGACGCGGCTTCCCCCGATGCTGTGGGTGCTGCTCGTCGGTGGTGGGGCGTTCGTGGTCATCTTGATCTTTGCGGTGACGTTGCCCTCGAAAAAGGGAACCCAAGCATTGCTGGTGTCGATGTCGAACGCCTTCACGCTCACCCTCCTGCTCATCGTCGTGTCCCTGGCCAATCCGTTCGCGGCCGGTAGTGGCCGGGTGACGCCAGAGCTCATCGAGGAGACCGAAGCCTCGATGACTGAGTCCGCCTCGGCAGCCGTCGGCGCACCATGCAGCACTGATCAGTGACGTGAGGCCCGGCAGTGACACCCTTACGGAGTAGAGTCCTGTGGAACAAAGGTCGGCACCTTGTGTGCGCTCAGCGGCGAAAGGACAGGCGATGGGACTGCGAAACCATGAGCTCGATGGGCCAACTTTCCAGATGCGCGAGAAGGTCTTCGCGATCGGAGACGACTCCTGGATCGAGGACAGCAATGGGAACAAGGCCTACAAGGTCAACGGCAAGGCGGTGAGATTCCGGGACACCTTCATCCTCGAAGATGCTTACGGCGTCGAGGTCGCCCGGATTCAAGAGAAGAAGCTCAGCGTCCGCGACAAGATGACCATCGAGCGAGGGTCGTCGAAGGCCATCGTGCGCAAGCGGATCGTTGGCATCCGAGACCGCTTCATCGTTGATGTCAAGGGCGGAGAGGACCTGAAGGCCAAGGGCAATTTTGTCGATCATGAGTACGAGATTGAGCGCGGCGGAAAGAAGGTCGCCGAGATCTCCAAGAGGTGGTTTCGCGTTCGTGACACCTATGGGATCCATCTGGCCGAAGGCCAAGACGTGGCGCTCATCCTGGCCATCTCGGTGTGCGTCGACGAGATGGCCCGCGGTTAGGGACTCAGCACGCCGGACGTCTTGCGCCTCCTCCGCCGGCCTGCTGGGCGATCCGAACTGAAGCGACGTTCTTCGGTGATGGTGTCGGGGGAAGGCAATGGGACATGATGGCTCAGGCCAAAGATCACAAAGAAGGAAGAGCAGGCATGAACATCATCGGCACTTCGGATGAGTGACTGGGGTGGCAGCGAGTGGTCCACGCTGCTCCTGACCACCCACCTCGTGGTGGTGACGCTGATCCGAGTCATCGCGCCCGGTGTGGTGCCAGAGAACCGGCGACCGTCCTCGGGCATGGCTTGGGTGATCGTCATCTTGTTCGTCCCGATTCTTGGTCTGCTGCTGTGGTTGACGTTTGGCCGCACGTCGATCGGGGGACGTCGCCTGCAGCGGCAAGAAGAGGCCAGCCGTGTGCTACGTGAACACCTCGAGTCGGGGGAGGTGCTCACCCCCGCAGCGGACATCCCCGATCACGTCGCCTCAGCAATGCGGCTGAACGAGCACCTGGGCTCATTCCCGCCCGGCCGGTCCAGCGGTGTGCAGTTCTTCAGCGACTACGAGGCTTCCATCCAGGCCATGGCCGATCTGGTCGACGAAGCACAGGAATGGGTGCATATCGAGTTCTACATCATGGCCTGGGACGAGGTGACCGAGCCTCTCTTCGCCTCCCTGGTCCGCGCCACCGAGCGCGGGGTCACGGTCCGCATGCTCTTCGACCACCTCGGCACCCGAGGTCTGCCGGTATACAAAGAACTGAAGCGCAAGTTGGGTGAGACCTCGATCGAGTGGCACCCGATGCTCCCGATCCGTCCAGGGCATGACTTCGCACGTCGCATCGACCTACGTAACCACCGCAAGATCCTCGTCATCGATGGGCGTGCCGCATTCATGGGCTCCCAGAACATGACGGAGCCGGGATATAACAAACCTAAGAATCACGAGGCCGGCCGCCGATGGGTCGAGCTGACCTGCCGCGTCGACGGTGACCTCGCACGCTGCCTCGACGGCGTCTTCGCCAACGACTGGTACACAGAGACCGGGGTCGCCCTCTGGGAGGAGATCCGCCCCATCCCACACACGGCCCAAGACCCACGCCCCGACGAGATACTGGGCCAGGTGGTGCCCAGCGGGCCAGGCATCCGTTCAGAGAACAACCTGCGCCTCTTCACCTCGCTGATCTATGGCGCCAAACACAGACTGTCGCTGACAAGTCCCTACTTCGTGCCAGATGAATCACTGCTGTACGCAGTCACCACCGCGGCCCAACGCGGCGTCGACGTCGAACTGTTCGTCGGTGAAGAAGGCGACCAGTTCATGGTCTGGCACGCCCAACGTTCCTACTACACCGCGCTGCTCGAGGCCGGCGTCAAAATCTACCTCTACAAAGCGCCGCTGGTCCTGCACTCCAAACACTTCTCCGTCGACGACGATGTCGTCGTCATCGGATCCTCGAACATGGACCTGCGCTCGTTCGCGCTCAACTACGAGGTCTCCATGATGCTCACCGGGGAAGGTGTCGTCTCCACGGTCAGAACGGTCGAAGACTCATACCGCGCCTCCGCCCGCCTCCTCACGACCGAAGAATGGCACAGCCGCAGCCGCAGAAGCCGCTATCTAGACAATCTCATGCGCCTCACAGCCGCGTTGCAATAGGCCCTTGACTCCCCTGCCGCAGACAGCCAGCGGTTCCTGTAGGCCGGATCTGCCGCCGATATCTCTCACTAAGCCCCCGCCGTCCCCGCCCACGGCGGCTCGATTGCCCACTTCCGGACTGGTCCGATGAGGGTGAGGACCGACCGCACCGATATGGCTAGGTTTGAAAACACCGGCCCGAGCAACGGCCCGGAGAAGTCGCCGCGCGTCTGCCGCGGCAGTGAGAGGAGCATTCATGCGGGGTAGTGGAAGAGTCGTGTTCGCCGGGGTCATGCTGTTCGTTCTCGGCTTCCTCAACATCATCTATGGGATCGGCGCGTTGGACGGCGCCAACATCTTCGTCGACGACACACGGTATATCCTCAGCGATCTGAACACGCTGGGATGGGTCCTGATCGTGCTGGGGATCATCCAGCTGGTGGCAGCCGGCTCGCTGTTGTCGGGTCGCGCCTTTGGACGGTTGGTCGGGGTGTTCGCTGGAGTACTCGGAGCGATCGGAGCCCTGCTCTCGATCGGCGGCGCCTTCCCGTGGTGGTCGCTGGCGATGTTCTTCCTCTGCATCTACGTGGTGCACGGGATCATCGTGTTCGGGGCCGAAGAGCAGTCCGCCCGCGCCTAGCGCACCTCGGGAAGGCGATGAGCGGGCTCAGCCGAGCGCCGCCAGCGCATCACCGATCAGTTTCGCTGCGAGGATGAGAGCGATAACGGCCATGATCGCGGTGTTGTTCTGGCTCATCCAGTCCTTGAGCTCACCCAGGAACCGCTCGGAGCGCTGGCCTAGGACGAAGTAGAGAAACACGGGTCCCCCGGTCCCAATCGAGGCGACCACCGTAAAAACGAGCAGGCTGCCGATCTCGGCGCCGGTCGACACGTTGCTGCCCGCGATCGCGGCGGCGCCGGCGACGATCAACAGCAGGTTCTTCGGGTTCACGGCCGACAGCAGCAGGCCGAAGGCGAATGCCCGCCCTGCGGTGAACTTGTCGATCGTCTTCATCCAGCTCGGCATCTCGGGTTCCTCCCCCTCTCGGGGCCGCCCGCGCCATTGACGGGCGGCCACGACAAGCAGGAGCAGCCCGAGCACGAGCTTGAGCACGCTGACCCAGTCAGCCGGTTGCCCACCGCTACTGGCACCCACACTTCCGGCTGCCGCGAGGACGATCCCACCGACGATCAGAATGCCGCCGATCCACCCCGCGAGAAAAATCGGGCCAGTGAGCCTGCCGCGCGGTGTGCCGAGCATCAGCACCACCGCGATGATTGCGGCTGCGCTCAGTCCAACACCGACCGCGAAGGATAGGGATTGACCGATTGCCTGGGACATCGAGGCGCTTCAGATCTGGCGGAAGTCGTCGGGCTTCCAACTGTGGTCGAACCATGCCTCGAGCGGCCCGTAGAGTCTCAACAGGGTGCACCAACCCTTGCCGGCGCGGGTCTGAATCCAGTTAGCCTTACCTTCGGCCGGAGCCTCGGGACCGAAGAAGAGGTCCACCGAGCCACCCTCGTTGGCCTGCGGCTTGTCTTTGCGGCTGTTGATGCTCGGGAACGGGTCGTCGGTTTGAAGTTCCGAGCGAGTCTGCGGGTCGTACACCACAACCGACCAGAAGTCTTTGGCTGGGATGCCGGCCGGAAGATGAAGGTGGTAGTTTTTCGCACCATCCAGATACTCCCCATCGGCATCGCTCTCGGTATAGGCGTACTGCGAACCTACGCCGACCATCTTCAGAGCCATAGCCGGGGTATTGACCGTGGCGAAGTAGAAAAAGAGCGTGCGCGCGTCGAGTTCGCGCCCACCGCGTCCGTCGCCATTGAGCCAGCGGTAGTCCCCACCGGGGAAGGCGGTCTTCCAGTTGCGGTCCGGGTAGATGAGCGCACGGGGGTCGCGAGTTTTGAAGACAATCGTCCGTGCCGAGGCGTTGCCGACAGCGGCTGCCTCGACGAGTGTCTGCTTCATCCGCTCATCCGGCTCGAAGGGCTTGTCCTTGTGGATGCCGATCGAGGCCAGTAGCCCTCGAGTTTCCGGATCCATCAGCTCGATCGGCTCGCGATGGATCGCCGTCGCCAACTCTTCGTAGAAGGTCTCGTCATTGGCGTGAATCGTGTTGAAGGACCGGCCACTGGCCGAGACGAACTCCATCTGCGGCGGATCGTCGGCTGCCGCCAGTGGATAGGCTTTGACCCCTGTTCTAAACATCTCGTTGGCTGCGTCCGGCCGACCGTCAACCAGAAAGCCGCGCAGGATCACCCAGTTGCTGTGGGAGGGCGACTCGGCGACGAAGTAGCCATCGGGGACCTCACCTTCATAGCCAGTTGGGACGATCAGGTACTTACCGCCAGCGCCGCGGTCGGGTCCCGGCGCCCCCATGTCGACCACGAAACGGAACCAGGCGTCGTTGACGGTGCCGGGACCGCATCCCGGTGGGATCTCGACCACAGTCGGCCCGTCGCGCTCCAGGTCCAAGAAAAAGGACAAGTAGACCGTGTCGGTGTTCCCAGTGAGGAAAAGGGGCTGGGAGTCAAGCAGCCGATCGGCGATAACCGCCTGGTGGGCGGCACCGCACCCGACCTCGACCATCCCCCGTCGCATTGCCTCAATCGAGGCAGCCGGGACGCAGGTGAGGAAGACCTCCACGGCCCGCATGAAGGTGAGGTTGTCATAAATGAGGTCAGCAGTGTCCGAGGTGGGAAACCCATCTGTGAACGCCAACTCCCCGATCCGCGTGCTGATGCGGTCTGGCGTCGTAATCGCCTCTGGGATGGGGGTGTTGTAGCCCTCGGGCACCTGATCGTCATCGCTCATGCCGCCACCGTACCGTGGCTGCCAAAGGTGCTGGTTCCGTACTAGCCTGGACATCACCAGCGCTGTCGCAGCCGTACCACTACGTGAACGTGCTCGACACGTTCAGCCCGCTGACCCGGCGCACGGGGAACCATCCGGAATGGGTGATCCGCGAGTGGCCGGCACTTCCTAGCCTGGCGAGCACGATTTCGCGATGCGGCCGCCGGAGGCATGGTTGGACATCTCCCAGCTCGACCTGTCGAGGTTGCAGTTCGCCGTGACGACGGTCTACCACTTCTTGTTCGTGCCCATCACCATCGGGCTCGCATTCTTGGTCGCCACGCTGCACACGATGTGGTTCCGCTCGAATGAGGAGAGCATGCGCAAGCTCACCCGCTTCTTCGGGACCCTGCTGGTGATCAACGTCGCGATCGGCGTGGTGACAGGACTCGTCCAGGAGTTCCAGTTCGGGATGAACTGGTCCCAGTACTCCCGGTACGTGGGTGACGTCTTCGGTGCGCCGCTGGCCATGGAGGGACTTGCTGCCTTCTTCCTCGAGTCGACTTTCCTCGGACTGTGGTTGTTCGGCTGGAACATCCTGCCCCGCAAGGTGCACCTGGCGACCATCTGGGCAGTCGCCATCGGCGCGGTCCTTTCAGCGGCATTCATCATGGCAGCGAACTCATGGATGCAGAATCCGGTCGGCTACGAGATCGACTCAGCCACCGGACGGGCCAAGCTCACTTCCATCACGGCGCTGTTCACCAATCCGGTGTTTGTGTGGGGGTACATGCACGTCATCCTGGCCTCGCTGCTCACCGGAGCGCTCATCATGCTCGCCGTATCCGCCTGGCACATCCGGCGAAGGAGCAACCCTCAGGTCTTCGCCCGATCGGCCAAGGTGTCCCTCATCGTCCTCTTCCCGGTCTCGATCCTGACCCTGATGGTCGGTAGCCATCTGGGTGTCGTCGAGACCAAGTACCAACCGATGAAAGTGGCCGCCATGGAGGCCCAATGGGACACCTGTTCACCGTGCTCGTTCTCAGCGGCTCAGGTAGGTGGCTGGACCAGCGAGGAGCAGGACGCCACCAAGATCATCAAGATTCCGCACCTGTTGTCGCTCCTGGCTACCAGCACGGTCGACGGAGAGGTTGTAGGCCTCAACGACCTTCAGGAACAGTACGAGGAGAGGTATGGACCGGGCGACTACATCCCCAATCTCCGGATTCAGTACTGGTCGATGCGAGTCATGGCCTACACGGGCTCCGTCATACCTCTGTTCGCGCTCTGGGGGCTCTGGCAATGGCGAAGAGAGCGACTCGAGCAGTCGGGTCTCTTTCTGGCTGTCGCGACCTGGGCATTCCTGGCGCCCTTCGCGATGAACACCGCCGGGTGGCTGTTGACGGAGAACGGTCGTCAACCCTGGGTGGTGCAGGGGCTTCTGCTGACCGAGAATGGCAACTCACCCTCAGTCAGCGCGACCGAGGTCGCACTCAGTCTTGGCATCTTCGTGGTGCTCTACCTGGTGCTCGGCACTCTCTGGGGCTTTCTGATGCTGCGCTACGCGCGCCGTGGCCTCGACGAGGGCTCGCACGAGCCCGAGGCGCCGGACACCGAGGAGTCCGGACCGCGTGCTCCGGCGTTGACGTACTGAGGTCATCCCGATGAGTCTCGATGTCCTCTGGTTCGTCATTGTGGCGGTGTTCTGGTGCGGCTTTTTCGTTCTTGAGGGCTTTGACTTCGGGGTGGGCGTGCTGCACAAGGTGGTCGGACGCAACGACACCGAGCGGCGGGTCGCGATCAACAGCATCGGTCCGGTCTGGGACGGCAACGAAGTATGGCTGGTGGTCGGTACGGCAGCTGTCTTCGCGTCTTTCCCATCGTGGTACGCCACCTGGTTTTCGGCCGGCTACTTCGCGATGGTGCTGGTTCTGGTCGCCCTGATCGTCCGCGGTGTCTCGTTCGAGTGGCGTGCGAAGGTCGATCGGGACGGCTGGCGGGGGATGTGGAGCTGGGCACTGGCAATCGGATCGGCACTTCCTCCGTTCCTGCTGGGCGTTGCCCTCGGTGACCTCCTGGCGGGTCTCCCGATCGACGCATCGCAGGAGTTCACCGGCTCAGTCTGGGACCTGCTCACGCCGTACGGGCTCTGGCTGGGCCTGACCCTGCTGCTGCTCTGTTTGGCACACGGAGCCACTTTCCTGAGTTTGAAGACCGCCGGTGTCGTCCGAGACCGCTCGAGCGCTCAGGCAGGGCGGCTGATCTGGCCTGCGCTGGTGGGTGTAGTCGTCTTCGCAGTGTGGACGGTGGTCATCTCGGACGCAGGGGTGTGGCGGATCCTCGCGGTCCTGGTGCCCGTTGCAGCAGCGCTCCTGGCGACCGCCCTGGTCCGCACGGGGCGCCCAGGTCGCTCCTTTGCGGCGACTGCGGTCGCCATCGGCGGGACGGTCGCGGCGCTCTTCGCCAATCTGTATCCGAACGTGATGGTTTCCTCGACGACGGCAGCCAACAACCTCACCGTCGCCGGTACGGCGTCCGGCGACTATGCACTCCGTGTGATGACCATCGTCGCGCTCGTCCTCTTCCCGGTCGTCCTGGCCTACCAAGGCTGGTCCTACTGGGTTTTTCGCGCCCGGGTTACGACGCCGCCGACGGCGTCGGCTGCACAAGCGAGCGACCGGTCGCCTCACTGAGGTTGAATACCCTGAGCCGTACACGCACCAGGGCTGGGGCATCCGCACACAGGGGACCAGGAGCCTTGCACGTGGTCCCTTGGCGGCCCGCCTTCAGTCGCGGGGTGCGGCTTCGGAGGCGAAGAGATTGAGCCCGAGGCGTTCGGCGAGGTACTTGGTCACCAGCTGACCGCGGACGCTGTTCCCAGCAACATCCAAGGGTGGCGAGAAGGTGGCTAGGCCGCCCTTTCCAGGCGCCACCGTGACGATGCCGCCGCTGACACCGCTCTTGCCCGGTATGCCGATCTCGTAAAGCCAGTCTCCTGCGAGCTCGTAGAGACCGGCCGTAGCCATCACTGCGAGAACCCGTCTGCACACACCGGGCACGATCACCGCCTGCCCTGTCTCAGGGTTCACGCCCCCGTTGGCCAGCGTGGCAGCCATCACCGCAAGGTCATGGACCGTCACCTCCAGTGCGCATTGACGGGTGTAGATGTCGGTGGCCTGGTCAGCATCGAAGTAGAGGCGTCCATAGCTCTGGAGCAAATGGGCGGTGCCCCGGTTGCGCAGGTTCGTCGCGGACTCCGATGCGTAGACCTCGTCGCTGACGATGAGCTCGCGTCCAGCGAACCGTGACAGCCCGTCTCGGATGCGCTTCCACTTCTCATCCGCCGTGACACCCGGGATGAGACTCGTCGTCGCCAGGGCGCCGGCGTTCACCAACGGATTCATCGTCCTGTCGTCGTTCAGCTCGACGGCCATGAGGGAGTTGAAGGGGAGGCCGGTGCTGTTCACGCCAAGTTGTCGGCGCGCCTCGACGTACCCGATCTCCTGGCACACCAGAGCGAAGACGAAGGGCTTGGAGACGCTTTGGATGGAAAACCTGCTCTCGACGTCTCCGACCTCGAACGACCTCCCCCGGACACCGGCCACTGAGATTCCGAACAGGTCAGGCGAGACTTGGGCCAGGACAGGGATGTAGTCAGCCACCGCTCCGTCACTGTTCGAGCGGTAGAGCTCGTAAGCCGCCGTCACGACGTTACGGACCTCGGCGAACTGCGGGAGCTCACCTGTCGAGACCCAGGCGGGAGTGGTGGCCTCGTCGAACGGGAGCTGTTCGTGCATCGTGTGCTGGGTCATCGATCGCCTTCGCTGAGGGTGCGGAGCGTACGACACGTGTCACAGCTCATCCTCGCACTCCTGTACGCCGGCCAGACCCGCTGAGCCCGGTGGCGCGGTGGCGCGGTGGCGCGGTGGCGCGGTGAGGAGGTCACCGCGTTCAGATGAGCCCGACCGAGGCTGCATGGCGGACGACGTCGCTGCGGTCGCTGATGCCGAGCTTGCGGTAGATGCTGCCTAGGTGAGTCTTGACTGTGTTCACGGAGATATAGAGAGCATCGGCCATCTCGGCGTTGCTCAGGCGGGTCGGGAGGTACTCGAGCAGGGCAATTTCACGCACGGTCAGCGGCTCGACGAGCCGCTCGTTGGCTGCGGCTCGACCCTCGTCTGTCGCCGTTGTCGACAACAGCTCCCTCACTCGGTGAAGCGGCCGCGTGGGCGCCGATGAGCGAAGAATGGTCCGTGCAAGCGGCACCTCAAGGAAGGGAGTGAGGATCCCCTCGACTTCGGCCGCGTCGGCGGCCTCGGCGATCATCGTCCCGGCGACGCCGGGATGCCCCTCGCTGTGCTGGACAGCAGCCACCCGCAGTGCGCGCTGCAGCACGGCACGCAGGTCCCGGCTATCGCATTTCCAGGAAGCGAGGGCAGCGCGCGCCGCTGCGCGATTCCCCTCGGCGAACAGGACATCGAACTCAGCACCCGGTGTGAGCTGCGGCGTTGCGTCGAGAACGGCCCGCGCTTGGGCCGTCGCGCCGCAGCGCACGAGGAGCTGAACCTCCAGCGCCTTCCGGCTCCTGGAGATGATCGGACGTTGCGGCCCCGTGCCGGGGCTCCTGCGGAGAAACTCCAGGGCCTGACGGGGCCCGTCGGTTGCCGCCAGCTGCTGAGCCTGCAGAAGATGCAGGAAGGCCTGTTCCGTCCAGTGCTGACCTCGTCCGAGGATGTCTGCTGCCGCGGCGAGGTGAATACCAGCACGTCCGAGGTCAAGGCGGTCCAGCCGAACAGTTGCCAGCGTCAACTGAGCGAATGCGGTGTCGGCATGGTCCATGGCGCTGACTTCTTGCGCCGTCTGCAACGCGGCGTTAGCGTACTCCTCGGCCTCCGTGAGATGACCCAGCAGGGCCCGGGTGAAGCCGAGCGCGCCGAGGGTGGCGATCCGCCAGATCGGGTAGGCAAACCCCGGCAGAGCGAGAATCCGCTCAAAGCACTGCGCCGCCCCCGAAGCATCCCCTGCGTAGAGCTCAGCGAGTCCTGCGGAGTGGGTGACAATCGCCTCACAGGAGTCGGCGCCTCCCATGCCGAGGAAGTCGGTTACCGTTTCCCGGTCGATGCCGGGCAGGGTTTCGATGACTTCGAGAGCGAGCCCCTTCATCTCCGGCAACGCCAAGTCCCCGTCACCAAGGAGCGTCGCCAGAGAGTCAGCGGCGAGGCGCTCACCCGCTGTCAGGTCGTCGCGACGTACCAACGTCCGATAAGTCTTGACGGCGTCGGCAAAGTGGTTCGCACCGAGCTGCCCGGCCAGCAGGCTGATCACCAGGAGAGGGGTAGGAGACGGCTCGCGATCGTGGATCATGGTCAGCCCTCGAACGAGCGTCGCGGTCTCGCCGTGCTCAAACCAGCGATGCCCCTCCGTCGAGATGATGTCGAAGGCCCCCCGATAGTCATCGGCGGCCATGAGCTGTTCGACGGCCTGACGATGCTGGCCGTGGTCGCATAACCAGGAGGCGGCTTGGCGGCGGCAGTCACGCTCAGCGTTCGGTACCTCTAGGCGCAGGTTGTAGCGCAGCAGGTCAGAAAAGAGGCGGTGATAGCGGTATTCGCCCGGTCTCCCCTCCACTTCGGTCGTAAAGATGCCCCTGCCGACCAACTCGGTGAGCACAGCGTGTGACCCGGATCGTCCTGCCACAGCGTCGCACAGGTCGGGCGACAGCGTCTCGAGAACCGAAGTGCGGAGCAAGAACGAACGAACGCGGGGATCGACGGCGCGAAGGACCTCCTGCGTCAGATATTCCCCGACCAGCCGGTCGTCACCGGCGAACGCGGCCACGAAGGCCTCCGGATCGGAGATCTTTTGCAGGGTGAGCGCGGCGAGCCTCAGGCCGGCAGCCCACCCCTGCGTCCGGGCGACAAGGGTCTTCACATGATCGGGATCGACGGCACGCCCCGACGCCTGATCGAGCATCGCCTGTCCCTCTGGGACGTCGAGGGCGAGATCGTCCCACCGGATCTCGACGAGCCGCCCTTCCGCTCTCAGGCGCGCAACGCCTACTGGCAGGTCCCACCTGGTCGCGAGAACCGCCCGGCAGTTGCTCGGTAGCCGCCTCAAGACCTCGCCGAAGTCATCGAGCACTGCAGGATTGGTGACCCGGTGAGCGTCCTCCAGGACCAGAACTACCGGTGTCGACATCTGTGTGATTCCGCTGACCAGTGCCTCGAGAAACTGAGGACCAAGACGTGCCCCCCCGGTCATGGCCAGCTCCCCGACCGCGACGTCGAACGCGTCGTCCGCGTGGTGCAGGGCCGCTGCGAGATCTCGGGCCAAACTCACCGCGTCGTCGTGACGCCGGTTCAGCGACACCCAGCAGGCGTTCTGGCCGCGCACCCACTGGCTGGCCAGGACCGACTTCCCAGCTCCGGGAGGAGCAACCAGGACGGCGGTTCCGCCTCCCGGCACCGACTCGAGGGTGGCGATCAGACGTGGACGGTCGATGAGGTATTTGGACAGCACTCACTCACCGACTCTTGGCCTGGTGGGCGGTTGTAGCCACTCTGGTCTTCAGCCGTACGAATGTGACGATCGGGCAGCGCCGGAACAGGTAAGAACGATCCATTGGATCCTCCGATACTCTCCTGAAGCGACACCCGGGGCCACGAGGCGAAGTGGGCAAAGCGGCCACACATCATGTGGAGCACCAAACTACAGTAATGCCGGGAGAACCCCAGGCACGACAACCACGACGAAATGATGCGCCTCGGCCCGTGAGGCGCCCCCCTGTTCGCCATATTCGACTCGGCCCATTCACTCACTCCCCCGCGGGGCGTGGCTCCACCTCATCGCCTAGTCGCCGCACTTCGATGATCCTCAGTCCAAGGGACTGGAGACGATGCAGGACACCGTGCAGACCGCACTCGTCCGGGAGGGTCCCGACCAGAGAGAGCATCCCGTCCTCCAGCGGCGACACCACCCAGCCTTCGAACGCCGCCACGACCATCGGACTGGCGGTACCTGCGACGACGAACTCATACCGCGTCACCATCCGATCGCCGCTCATAGCACCAGCGTGCGCCCGAAGCTGACATTCTGCATCATCCACGATGGATGAAAGAGGGCGCGTCAGTCTCGTCGAACGCTACCGACACTACCCGTCCCGTGCCGGTTCTTGGCGCCCCCTTGATCAGAATGACCGATCAGGAGTGACCAGCTCTCCACACCATTTCCGCCCGCACGGCCCGCGCCGCGGTGGCGGCCTCGTCGGGCAGAATCACCCCACGCACGAGTTCTGTCGACAATGGAGGTCAGGATGAATTTCGTCGGTCAAGTCCAACCCAGTGATGTCACCCGTATCTCGGACAAGGTATTCATGACTGGTGGGGACAAGGCTCGGAATCTGTCCGCCTATTGGGTGCTGCTGGCACTGTCTGCGGTGATTGCGAGCGCAGGTGTGATCAATGACTCGACGGCGACCGTCATCGGCGCAATGATCGTTGCCCCACTGATGACGCCGATCCTCGGGACGGCCCTGAGTATTGTGCTGGCCCGCCGCCGCGCGATGCTTCGAAGCGTACTGCTGGTCGTCGGCGGGGCGGCGCTCGTCATTGCTATCGCCTTTCTCCTGGGGACGATCGTGCCGATGGACATCACCGCCACCACGAACTCCCAGGTCAGCGGTCGGATCAGCCCACGCCTGATCGACCTTGTCGCCGCCCTAGCCACGGGATTCGTGGGGGCCTTCGCGCTCATTCGCTCCGAGATCTCCGACACCCTGCCTGGCGTCGCTATCGCCATCAGTCTCGTGCCGCCGCTGGCAGTGGTCGGACTCACCGCCGAAACCGGCGCCTGGGCCGAGTCAGTCGGAGCGCTCCTGCTCTTCAGCACCAATGTGGTCGCCATCATCGCCACCTGCATGCTGCTTCTGTTGATAGCCAGGGTGAGAGAGGTCGCCAAGGATTCCAAGGTCGACGTCGGGGCTCTGAGGGGTCGCACCTTCGCCGGTGTCGGGCTCATGCTTGCCATGATCACGGTTCCGCTCACGGGGAGCACCGTCAGCGTCGTCACCCAGCACGTCTATACGCAGCAGGTGCACACTGTTGCTCAGGACTGGGCCGACGATCAAGGCTGGCAGGTGACCGACGTCTCGGTCAACGGAAGCCTCGGCGACTATTCCGTGCACATCCAAGCCATCGGTCGGCCTCCAGAAGCCGACCTGGCCTCACTGCGTTCCGGACTGGACTCCGCGGGTTTCCGGGACCCTGACGTCGAGGTGACTCTCCTCTTCGGAGGCCGAACTGAGCTCGAGCCGGGCGAGGCTGCCGCGCCGTGATGTCGCCGCCACGACGTGGCTTGGCAGCGGTCGCCAGCCCTCGGCCACGGCTCGGCGCCCTCGTTCAGTGCTGGCCTCACAGCCCTCGCGACGATCCTCGGCGGGCAACCTGATATCGAGGCCGTTGCCCAGGCAGCCGATGGCCGTGAAGCTGTGAGAACCACCCCCGCGGGTCTTACACCAAGCGGCCCACTCTGCCATGCTGATGAGCATGCCACCCACAATGGGTGATCGCTTGGCTCGTCAACCGCCCTCACCCATGCCGCCTGAGGTCGCCGCTGACCTGGCCGGGCTGCGCGCGGAGCTGGACCGGGTCGTTCCGGCCAAGAGCGCCACCAACCTGCTCATCGGCACCTGGAACGTCCGCGCTCTGGGCGGCTACACCGACAAGTGGACGGCAAGCAGCAGCCACAGCCCGAAACGCGACTGGCACTCCATGGCGTGCATTGCCGAAATCCTCTCCCGGTTTGATGTCATCGCCGTTCAGGAAGCGCGGCGCGACCCCAGCGCCATCTTCGCGATCCTCTCCCTGCTCGGATCCGCATACCGGGTCATCGCCTCGGATGTGACGGAAGGCGATAAGGGCAACAGCGAGCGGCTGGCCTACGTCTACGACGTGACCAGGGTTGAACCCTCGGGCCTGGTGGGCGAGATCGTCCTGCCTCCCGCGGCGCGTAGCGACATCCAACAGTTCGCGCGGACGCCGTACACCGCTGGCTTCGTAAGGAACGGGGTCGAGTTCATCCTGGCGACCGTGCACGTGCTGTGGGGCACCAAACCCGACGATCGTCTACCCGAGCTCACCGCCTTCGCCGAGTGGATGAGGTCGTGGGCGGATCGGCCCAAGGACTGGAATGGCAATGTCATGGTGCTCGGCGACTTCAACATCGACCGGCACGAGGACCCCTTGTGGCACGCATTCTTCGCCACCGGGCTCTACCCACCGACGGTGCTCCACGACGTTAGTCGCACCATCTTCGACAACGACCGCAACCGGCACTACTACGACCAGATCTCGTGGTTCAGCCCGACCAAATCCGACGGAACCACCGAGTCTCGGCTTGAGGGCATGACGTTTGACCAGGTGGGCGGCAATATCGACTTCGTCCCGCATGTACTGTCCGGCTCCGGACTCAGTCGTTCCCAGATGTCGTGGCGGATCAGCGACCACTACCCTCTCTGGTTGGAGTTCACCGTCCCGCAGTGACTCGCCGGCGGGCTCGCACTCGAACCTGCGGCGGTCAGCCGGGGGCTGTCGCGGCCCTAGCCGCGCTCGGCCAGACGCCGCAGTTGGGTCACGTGGCCCGGCTCGAGCTCGTCCAAGTTCGTCACTCCGAGCAGGCGCATTGTGCGCTCAAGCTGGCCGCGGAGGATCTCGATCGCCCGGTCGACACCGTCGCGTCCGCCGGCCATCAACCCGTAGAGGTAGGCCCGCCCGATCAGGGTGAAATGCGCGCCGTGGGCAACAGCGGCAACGATGTCCTGACCCGTCATGATGCCGGTGTCCAGATGCACCTCAAGATCGGCCCCGACCGCGGCCACCACCTCGGGCAACAGGTAGAACGGCACGGGCGCCCGGTCCAACTGTCGGCCGCCATGATTCGACAGGACAATGGCATCGACCCCGAGTTCGGCCAGTCTGCGGGCGTCGGCCACGCTCTGCACCCCCTTGACGCACACTGTGCCCGGCCACTGGTCCCGGATCCAGGCTAGATCCGTGTAGGTCACGCTCGGATCGAACATCGTGTCGAGCAGGTCGGCCACGGTGCCAGACCACGCGTCCAACGACGCGAATGTCAGTGGCTCGGTGGTCAAGAAGTTGAACCACCAGGCCGGACGCGGGAGGGCGTTGATGACAGTCCCAGCAGTCAGCGTCGGCGGAATCGTCATGCCGTTGCGGACGTCCCGGAGCCGCGCGCCGGCGACCGGCACATCAACGGTGACCACCAAAGTGTCGTACCCCGCCGCCGCGGCACGCTCGACCAGGGCCATCGACTTCTCGCGGTCCTTCCACATGTACAGCTGGAACCAATTGCGCCCATCCGGTGCCGCAGCGGCAACGTCCTCCACCGAGGTCGTCCCCATCGTCGACAAGGCGAAAGGTATCCCAGCCGCGGCGGCCGCAGTAGCCCCCGCAATCTCGCCCTCAGTCTGCATCATCCGGGTAAAGCCGGTGGGCGCAATCCCGAACGGCAACGACACTGGTTGCCCGAGCACGAGCCTCGAGGTGTCTACCCGGGTGACATCTTGCAAGATGGAAGGGTTGAACTCGACATCCCCGAACGCCTGCCGCGCCCTGGCCAAGGACACCTCCCCCTCGGCCGCGCCATCGGTATAGTCAAAAGCTGCTTTCGGGGTCCGCCGCCGTGCAATCGTGCGCAGGTCCTCGATGGTCAGCGCCGAGGACAACCGTCGTTGACGGGGCGATAGCTCCACCTTCTTGAACTGCAGCAGCGGCATCAAGTCGCGGCGCTTGGGCAGCTGACGTTTCATCAGGGCTCTCCGTCGACAACAGGGGGCAGTCGGATGCGTCCATGATCGCCTAGAGGGTCAAGACGCGCCATCACACCACCCGCTATAGGATCGCCAGCGTGCGCCGAGTCGACCCGTGGGGACTCGCGGTGGCTGCTGTCGGCGCCGTCGTGTTCCTGCTGCATGGCTTCGGGGGCGTGCTGAGTCGTGATCTCGGGCTCTATGCCTATGCGGGTCAGCAGTTCGCCGACGGGGAACCTCCCTACGTGGGTGTGCTCAACCGGGCCGGCCCGCTGGCTCACATGGTGCCCGGGCTCGGGGCGTTGATCGCGAGAGCTCTTGGCACTGATGACCTGCTCACGATGCGAGTGCTGATGATGGTGTTGACCGTGCTAGCGGTCTGGTTGACCTATCTCCTTGGCCGTGACCTGTTCGGGTCACGGGCGGCCGGTCTGGCCGCCGCGGTCACGTTGATGGCCTCCCGGGTCGTCGTCATCTACAGCGGCAGCGGGCCCCGCGAGAAAACGACCATGTTGGTCCTGGTGGTGTGTGCCTTGCTCGCCATCGCTCACCGTCGCTGGGGATCGGCCGGGGTGGCCACTGCTTTGGCGACGTTGACCTGGCAACCCGCGTTCTTCCCGTGCCTGGCCGCGGCGGTCGTCGCCGCCTCCGTTCCACCGGTGCGCACACATTGGCGGTATGCACTCGCCGCGTGGACCCGTTTCGCGCTCGGAGGGCTAGCGACCACCGGAGTCATCGTCGGATACTTCGCCGTGGTCGGAGCGCTGGATGCGTTCGCCGAAGGCTTTCTGTTGATCAATGCCAGCAACACCAACCAGACAGGACTAGCAACGTTCATCCGGGCCTATCCGAACGTGATGCCCCGGGCATGGGGGTGGTCGCTCTGGTTGTTGCTCGGCGGTCTGGTCGCTGCCGTGGTCTTGGCCTTTCGGTCTCGTGGCGCTCAGGACCCAGCTGGACGAGCCATCATCGGGATCGGCGCCGCCACCCTGGCTGCTGTGCTGTGGTCCTTCGTCGCCTACAACGGGTGGGCCGACGCCATGTTCGCCGTGCCGCTGGCCGCTGTCGGAGTGGCTGGCGCCGTGCTGAGCCTGGCCCGATACCTGCCGGGCTCCGGCGCGGTTGCTGCACTGGCGGCATACGTCATCGTCGTCGCGGGGGCCGCAGGCTTCACTGCGTGGCAACGATCGCCCGACGCCCTGCCGTCCCAGCGTGCCACCACCGAGGCCCTGCTCGCTGCAGCCGGGCCCGATGTCACCGTGCAGTCCGTGGGCGCCCCACAACCGCTGGTACTCGGCGCCCTGACCAACCCCATCCGCCACCAGATGTTCCTGACCGGACTCGACGAGTACGTCGACGAGACCGAGCCTGGCGGACTGGCCGGCATCGCTGCCGACATCGAGGCTCGGCGACCGACATTTGTCACGATGGACCACCCGGACTGGTATGACTGGGCGTTGCCGACTGTGGAGCGCAACTACTCCCGCATCGGCACCGCCGACGGCGTCACCTGGTATGCCGACCGTGACCTTGGTGTCGAGAAACTCGAGGAAATGACACGCGTCGTGGAAGGCGATCGGTGAACTCGCATGACACGCTTCGGTCCATGGCCGAACTCAGTAGCGAGATATCGAGCTTCCGCTACTCGATCGTCATGCCCGTCTACAACAGCGCTGACATCGTCGGCACCACAATCGACCGCGTCGTCGAGGTGTTCACCCAGGCGGGCCTCGACTTCGAGCTCATCTGTGTCAATGATGGAAGCCCTGACACCAGTTGGCAGGTCATCGCCGAGCGGGCCCAATCCCTCCCCGGAGTGATCGCCTTGGATCTGATGAAGAACTACGGGCAGCACTACGCCAACCTCGCCGGACTGATGGAATCCACGGGTGACTACGTCATCACGATCGACGATGACCTGCAGAACCCGCCTGACCAGGCGTTGCTGCTCATCGAATCGGCCGTCACCGGCGGTCACGAGGTTGTCTTCGGACGCTTCGAACATAAGCAGGCGCACGGTCTGCGGCGCCTCGGCAGCCTCTTGATCGGCCAGATCAACCGGCGTGTCTTCGGTCAACCAGCGGACCTCACCGTGTCAAACTTCCGGATCTTACGACGCGACGTGGTGGACCGGATCGTTGCCTCGCGCACTGCATACCCCTACATCACCGGACAGGCGCTGCTGACCTCGCGAGACCGCGCCAACGTGACGGTTCGCCATGCCCCCCGCCCTACCGGGAAGAGCAACTACAACATCACCCGGATTCTGGGTCTGGTCCTGACCATCCTGTTCAGCTACAGCTCGTGGCCGCTGCGGACTGCCGCACTGCTCGGCTTTGCCATCTCCGGGATGAGCTTCCTGCTCGGCGGCTTTCTCGTCACGCGAGCCCTGCTCACTGAGACCGTCGTCCCTGGCTGGACGTCCATCATGGTGCTCATGTCGATCTTCGCAGGCGTGATCATCGCGTTGCTGTCGATGATCGGGGAGTACGTGGTACGCACCCTTAACACGGTCAGCCGCGACTCCTCCTTCCACGTGGTGAGACGGGTCCGCCAGTGAACAGACATTTTCTTGTGGTGGGGGCGCAACGCTGTGGCACCACGTGGCTGCACGACGTGCTCGCCGCCCACCCAGAGATAGCCATGGCTCGTCCCGCCCGCCCCGAGCCCAAGACGTTTCTCGGACCGGGCACGCTCAGTCTCGACGCCTACCGCTCGAGATTCTTCGGCCACGCCACCGATGAGCAGGCTCTCGGAGAAAAAAGCACCTCCTACCTGGAGGCGGCCGAGGTTCCCGCTCGAGTGACCGACATCTTGGGCCGACCGCAGATCGTGGTGCAACTACGAGATCCGGTGCAACGAGCGGTGTCCAACTGGAGCTTCAGTCGGGACCACGGTCTCGAGAACCGGCCGCTGAACGAGGCTGTACGCGCCGACCTGGCCCAGCCGCGGCCCTGGAACCGGGCGACCTCCTCGGTGTCCCCCTTCGCCTACGTGTCACGCGGTCATTACGTCCGCGACCTCACCCGGTGGACCGAACGTTTCGAGGTGTACGTGCAGTTCCTGTCCGAGGTCCGCAGCAGTCCGGAGCAACTGGGCCGGCTATACCGTTGGCTAGGCGTGGACGAGACATTCCGGCCCGACCTGAACAACGCCTGCATCCACGCCAGCACGGCCGCCGCCGAAAAGCTCGACCCCGAGCTCGTGGAAGAACTCCGCGACCACTACTTCCAGAGTGACACGGCTCTGGTCGCTCTGCTGGGCCGTGACTTGCCCTGGCCGGTTCGGCAGACCGCATGAACGACATCCCGTTCAATATCCCAGAGCTCGCTGGCCAGGAGCTAGCGTTCGTCCAACAGGCAATGCATGGCGGTCATACCTCATCCGGCGGATCGTTCTCCGCCCGCGCCGGTGAGATACTGCGCGATGCCACCGGGGCGGGCGAGGTCATGCTGACCACGTCCTGCACCACCGCGCTCGAGCTCAGCGCCATGTTGCTCGGTCTCGGACCCGACGACACCGTGATCGTGCCGTCCTTCACCTTCACCAGCAGCGCTCTGGCCTTTGCTCGGCAAGGAGCCCAGCTCCTTTTTTGTGACATCGAGCCAGTGACCTTAGGCCTCGACCCAGCCCACCTCGCCACGTTGCTCGACGACAGCGTGGCAGCAGTTGTCGTCGTGCACTACGCCGGCATCGCCTGTGACCTGGACGCGATCCGTGCTGTCCTCGCCGATCGCCCGGAGGTGTCGCTCATCGAGGATGCCGCGCACGGGTTGTTCGGCACCCATCGCGGCAAACCACTGGGCGAGTTCGGCCGGTTCGCGAGCCTGTCCTTTCACGAGACCAAGAACTTCGTCTGTGGCGAGGGCGGCGCCTTGTTGCTGAATGATGACCGAGACATCGAGCGGGCGCGTATCCTGTACGACAAGGGGACCGATCGTCAGGCGTTCTTCGCCGGGCAGGTGGACAAGTACTCCTGGCGCGACACCGGATCCTCGTTCGGACTCTCGGACGTGCTCGCGGCCTACCTTCTGGGGCAGCTCGAGCAGGCCAGCTCGATCCAGACGCGCCGTCGAGACGTGTTCGAGCGGTATGCCGGAGCGCTGGCCGGTCCTGCCGATGAGTGGGGCCTGCGGCTGCCGGTCATCCCGGACACCTGCGAGCCGGCATACCACCTGTTCTACGTGCTGTTGCCCACCGCTACGATGCGAGCCCCTGTGATGGCACGGATGCGCGAGCTCGGTGTGGCGACAGCGTTCCATTACGTGCCGTTGCATGATTCGCAAGGGGGCCGACGCTTTCGCAGATCAGCCACTGACTGCCCGGTCTCCAGCGACGTCAGCGCGCGCCTGCTCCGGCTGCCGTTCTTCAATACGCTCACTGCACAGCAATGCGACCACGCGACATCGGCGCTGGTCAGCGCAGTACGAGAGACGTCGTGAGCATCGAACAACCAGGATCAGCATCGATCGAGCAGCCCGAGTATTGGTGGTATCGAGCGCGCTCGGAGCTGCTGCGCGCCGCGCTCGGCGCCCACGTCGGTCACCCCAGCAGGTTGCTCGACGTCGGCAGCGCCGACGGCCCCAGCGTCTCCTGGTTGACGGGCGAGGAACACGCGACGGTCGACCTCGATCCGCGCGGGCTCAATCCGGGCGGCGCGGTCTGCGCATCTGCCCTGGCGTTGCCGTTTCGCGACGCCTCGTTCGACCTCGTGAGCGCCTTCGACGTGGTCGAACACTGCGAGCCGGACTCGCGCGCTCTGACCGAGTTCGCCCGCGTCCTCGCCCCCGGCGGGCGACTGCTGCTGTCGGTACCGGCGTACCAGTGGGCCTGGACGGACCATGATGTCCGTGCCGGTCACTACCGTCGTTACACCCGCACCCGGTTGGTCGCTGCCGTCGAGGACGCCGGGTATGCCGTACGCCGCGCCAGCTACGGCTTCGCCGGGGTCTTCCCCTTCTTCGCAGCCGAACGCATCTCACGCCGAATCCGTGGCCTCGGCGTCGACGACGACCACCTCCCGCAGGTCAACCCAGCTGTTGAACGCATGCTGTTGGCCTTGTCTGCGGCGGAGACGCGGCTGCTTGCCCGCCGTGACCTACCGTTCGGGTCTTCGGTCTTCCTGGCGGCTGACAAAGAGGTCTGAGCGAGCCTCCATCGCGATCAGCGCCAGGAACGCACAAGCCTCAACTGCCACGAAGGTCCAGCAGACTCTGGTCACTGCGTCTGCGCTGATCAGCCAGAGGGCCAACCCCCCGAACGGTAGTCCGATCGCCCAACTCGACACGACCGAACCGGCCCGGTTCCGGGCTAGCAGCCCCACGGTCAGCACCAAGTTGGACATCGCCAGCACGGTGCCCACCGCGACGACGGCCGCGTCACCGGAAGCCAGTCGTACGCCCGGACCGAACATGACCTCCATCAGCGGCGGCCCCCACCACGCTCCCAGCACAGCCCCAGCGGCGCACAGGACCACCGTCACCGCGACGATGCTGCGACGGAAGCGGGCAAGCGTGGGCCATCGATCGTTCTCGACCAGCTCCGTCAGCCGCCCGGTCAGAGCCGAAACCAGACCCAGAGCCAACGTGTAAGGGGCGCGGAACAACGCCAGCCCGGCAAAGAGCACGGTCACTTCACTGCGAGCCCCGCCGATAGCCGCCAAAAGAACCGGACCTCCGGTCAGTGTCGCTTGGGCCACCAGCTGACCGGCTGAGGCCCCGGACACAAAGGACAACGACCGCTGGGTGGGGACCGAGACCACCTCCCCCTGGCGACCTGGGACCAGCGCGCTGGGCCAGAGGAGCACGATGGCGTAACCCGCCAACAGCGCTAGACCGTACCGCAACGGGTCTTCGCTCCCAGCGGTGACCAAGGCAGCGGCAACCAGGGCACGGAGCGCGTTCTCAGCCACGATGCTGGCGGCGACGCTGGCGAACCGCCTGCGTGCCGCGAGCAGTCCGCGCGGCAGCCCCAGCAGACCAGAGCCCAGACCTACCCCGACCACCAGCAGAACGAACCACTCACCGTCGGGTCCGAAGAGTCGGTCCCGGGCCAACCACGCCAACGAACCCGCCAACACAGAAGTCACGGTGACCGCAGCGGCGAGGTGTCCTATCCCCCGACGCACGGCCAGCTCCCCCGCGGCCGTTGCGCTGGTCCGCGTGATCCAGTGCTGCACCGGGAAGGTCAAGGCGGCACCGGCGAAACCCCACCACGCCCACAACACCGTGACAGGAGCAGCGGCCTCGGCGCCGAGTGCACGGATCACCAGCACGAAGAAGACGTACGCCAGCACCCCGCCCGCTGCTGACCCGGCGGCGAGCACGGCGGCATCTCGCCGACCACGACCGGCCACCGGCGCCGGTCCCGCGTCAGGCTCACTCATCGATGGTCATTCTGCCCGAACCCCGGGCCCGTCCTCACCAGCGATCGTGCTCAAGCAGGTCTAAGAGGTAGGTCCCATACCCCGACTTCAGTAGGGGCTCGGCTCGTGCCGCCAATTCGGCGTCGGTGAGGAAGCCCATCCGCCAGGCCACCTCTTCGGGGGCGCCGATCTTCACCCCTTGTCGGTCTTCGAGGGTGCTGACGTAGTTGGCGGCCGCGTTCAAAGAGTCGAAGGTGCCGGTGTCCAGCCATGCCGTGCCTCGCGGCAACAGATCGACCTGCAAGCGCCCTTCCTCCAGGTAGCCGCGGTTGAGGTCGGTGATCTCTAGCTCACCCCGCTGTGAGGGTTGCAGCGCTTTGGCGCGCTCCACCACCTCGTGGTCATAGAAGTACAGCCCAGGCACCGCATATGGGCTCCTCGGGTGGGCCGGTTTCTCCTGCAAGGTCAGGGCCTTGCCCAGGCCGTCGAACTCCACCACCGCGTAGGCCGAGGGGTCACTGACCCGGTAGGCGAAGATGGCGGCACCCTCGAGGCTGGAGAAGCGCTGCAACTGGCGACCAAGCCGAGGCCCGTAGAAGATATTGTCGCCGAGCGCCAGAGCACAGCGGTCTCCGGCAATGTGCTCCTCACCCAGCAGAAACGCTTGGGCTAGCCCGTCCGGGCTCGGTTGCTTCGCATATCTGATCGAGATGCCGAACTGCGACCCGTCCCCGAGCAGCCGGACGAACTGATCTTGCTCGTGGGGGGTGGTGATCAGAAGGATGTCGCGGACGCCGGCCAGGATGAGCGTGGAGAGCGGGTAGTAGATCATCGGCTTGTCGTAGACGGGCAACAACTGCTTGCTGGCGCCCAGCGTGATGGGATGCAGGCGCGACCCATGGCCACCGGCCAAGATGATGCCTCGCATAGTCCCTCAGCCTAGGGCCGCAAGCCTGGGTAGGCTCGGTGAACATGCCTCGCATCCTGGTTACCGGTGGAGCCGGCTTCATCGGAGCCAACTTCGTCCATCATCTGATCGGGCACAGCGACGCCCAGATCATCGTCCTCGACAAGTTCACCTATGCCGCCTCGCCGGCCGCGCTGAAACATCTGCCGGCTGCGCGGCTCGAGGTCGTCGCCGGCGACATCTGTGACGCCGCGCTGGTCGAACGCCTGGTCAGCGGCCTGACCGGCGCCGACGATGCGGTCGTGCACTGCGCTGCGGAGTCACACAACGACCAGAGCTTGCGTGACCCCACGCCGTTTGTCCAGACTAACCTGGTCGGCACGTTCACCATCTTGGAGGCGGTCCGAAGACACGGCGTGCGGCTGCACCACATCTCCACTGACGAGGTCTACGGCGACCTGACGCTAGAAGATCCGGCTCGGTTCACCGAGGACACCGCATATCGGCCCTCCTCGCCCTACTCAGCCAGCAAGGCCGGCGCCGATCATCTGGTGCGCGCCTGGGTGCGCTCGTTCGGGGTGCGGGCCACCATCAGCAACTGCTCCAACAACTATGGCCCCTGGCAGCACGTCGAGAAGTTCATCCCCCGCCAGATCACCAACGTTCTCGACGAACGCAGACCCAAGGTCTACGGCAGCGGAGCCAACGTGCGCGACTGGATCCACGTGGTCGACCATTCCCGTGCCGTGTGGACCATCCTGCACCAGGGAACGGTGGGCGAGACCTACCTGATCGGAGCCGACGGTGAACGCTCTAACCTCGACATCGTGCGCACACTGTTGAGGCTCGCTGGGCGCGACGCCGGCGATTCGGGCATCGACTTCGTGGTCGACCGCGCCGGGCATGACCTGCGGTACGCAATCGACGCCTCCCGGCTACGCTCCGAGCTCGGGTGGGAGCCGATCTTCCCGGACCTCGAGGCGGGTCTGGCCGCGACCCTCGACTGGTATCGGGATCACCGAGACTGGTGGCAGCCGGTCAAGGCTGGGGTTGAGGCGCAGTATGCCGCTGGGGGACAGTAGCGGTTCGCTGCTCTCAGCCCAGCCGCTGCGTGGTCTGCTGCACCCAGCGCTCTACCCGCTTCTGGTTCACTCCCAGGTCGCCGCTGCCGTAGCGGGCGCGAGAGAGCACAGCCAGCGTTGAGCCACCCTCGTCGGTGGAGATGAAGCGGACCGACACGTAGTCGGGATAGCCCATCAAGGCGCTGCGCTGGAGATAGGTGACAAACCCCTGGTCGGCCGACCCCGCCAGCACCTCTACCCGGCTGTCGGCGAGAGCGACCGCGTCGAAGGCGGCGGCGAGGTCGGCTGGGGGCATATCGAAGACCGGTGCCTCACCTTCCCGGTTGGCACTACCCGTGAAGCCGCAGGGCTGCGGGCTGATCCGGTACCAGTTCGGGGTCTGTGGCGCCGGAGCCGTCAACGGGTCCTGATGCCACTTCGCGGGATCGTCGGGAGCCAACCGGATGCCGACGGAGACAGCGGCGGTGGCCAGTGACAACACAGCGATCGGCAAAACGAGCATGCGACCTACGGTACGACGGGTGGGACGACATGGGCTCGGCATAGGTCCAAGTGTGCCCTGCCCCTCCTGTCGGAGCAGCCGGCCCGGTGCGCGAGGCTCAGCCGAGTGGTGATCACCTAGAGTTGTCGGTCGTGTCCCGATACTCATCCGCCCATCCTGGTATGGGGGCAATACCGCACGACGGTGGCGTCACCTTTCGGGTGTGGGCACCCAACGCACGAAATGTCGCCGTTATCGGAGACTTCTGTCGGTGGGAGCCGAGAGCCAAGACGTCGATGGCTCGTGACAGCGCACGGTCGGGCACCTGGTCGGCCTTCGTGCCGCATGCCTCTCCTGGCTCCTGTTATCGCTTCATGATCAGGACCGGGGGGCCATACCGCAACCGGATCGATCCCGTCGCGCGCCAGGTCACCCACTCAGCAGGCGATGCGGTGGTCTTCGACCCGCGGTCGCTGGACTGGGGGTCGCCGAACACCTCGGCTTTCAGCATGCCGACCTGGGATGAGCTGGTCATCTACGAAGTACATATCCCCACGTTCGCCGCCGACGGCTGGCGTGCGGGGACCTTCGACCGAGCCATCGACCGGCTGGACCATCTCGCCTGGCTCGGAGTCAATGCCGTTGAGGTCATGCCTCCGTTCGCCTTCGCCGGGTCGCACAGCTGGGGTTACAACACCGCTCACCCCTACGCGATCGAACCGTCCTATGGCGGACCGCAGGCTTTCGCACGTTTCGTGCAGGCCGCCCACGTCCGTGGCATCGCGGTCATCCTCGATGTGGTCTACAACCACTTCGGACCGGGCGATCTACACCTGTGGCGCTTCGACGGAGGCCGAAGCAGGCGCTACGGCGGGAGCTATTTCTACAACGACCGCCGGGCCGTGACGCCCTGGGGCGCCACCCGACCCAACTACGACCGAAAGCACGTGCGCAACTACCTGCGTGACTCGGCGGTGATGTGGCTCGAAGACTTCCGCGTCGATGGCCTACGCGTCGACGCCACCCAGTACATCCGCTCGCGAGGCGGCAACGTCAGGCACCACGGTGACCGGATCGCGGCAGGCCACCAGTTCCTCGCGTCGATGACCGCCGACATCCGGTCACGCCAACCCTGGAAGATCCTGATCGCCGAGGACATGCAGGGCGACCCAGCTGTTATCCGGTCCGGCTTCGACGGTGGACTGGGTTTTGCCTCCCAATGGGACGCCGGTTTCGTCCATCCGGTTCGAGCAGCCTTGGAAACCGCGCATGACGAGGACCGAGACATGTATGCCATCGCCCACGCCGTGGCCGGCACCTCGATGAGAACACCGCACGATCGGGTGATCTACACCGAGAGTCACGACGAGGTCGCCAACGGGCGCACCAGAGTGCCGGAGTCGATCTTCCCCGGGCGAGCCGACTCCTGGCCGGCCCGCACTCGTGCTGCGCTCGGGCTTGCCCTCGCACTGACCTCGCCCGGTATCCCGCTGCTGTTTCAAGGTCAAGACATCCTGGAGGATCGCTGGTTCGATGACCGCACGCCGGTGGACTGGAACAAGGCGCACCGACACGCGGGCTTCTTGCACCTGGTCCGGCACCTCATCGCACTGCGCCGCAACCTCTCCGGGGTGACCGGAGGCCTGCTCGGAGCGCAGACCCGCCTGATCCGGGTAGACAACGACGCCAAGATCCTCGTGTTTCACCGATGGTCGCGCGGCGGACCCCGCGACGACACGGTCGTGCTGGTGAACCTGCGAACCTCAGCAGTGCGAGACTATGGGGTCGGGATACCGCGCTCGGGGCGATGGCGTCTGCGGTGCAACTCCGATTCCGAGCTCTATGGGCCCGGTCTTGGCTCACTGCACGTGGGCGACGTCGACAGCGAACAGCGAGAGTGCGACGGATACCCGCAGGCAGCTCGCTTCACGCTGGGGCCGTACTCGGCCTTGGTCTACTCCCAGGACTCTTGAGCCGCCGAGCTCATCTGCCCTTGAGGATCCGCCGCCAGTAGATCTCCGGCAGGACCGAGCGATCACCCCAGAACATCAGCCGGTTGGGCGTGCGCCACAGCAGCGGAATCGAAGGCATCCGTCGCCGCTCCCGGTCGAACTCGAAGAAGAGCACCTTAGATCGCGACACAGTATAGGGGCAGACCGAGTAGCCGCTATACGACTCCGGTAGCTCCGCGCCCTGTCGGGCTGCCACGAGGTTGGCTGCCAGCACCTTCGTCTGCTCGCGCAATGCTCCGCCGGATCGTGAGGCACCCGTCTCAGCCGCGTCACCGCACGCCCATACGTTCGCGAAGCGTCGATGCCGCAGGGTTTGTGGGTTCACGTCCACATATCCGGCCGCTTCAACCGAGCTGAGCTCGGCCGCGTTGATCCACGGCTGGGCACGGTGCACCGGAGTGAGATGTAGGAAGTCATAGCCGTATCGCTGGCTGGCACCCGCGCTGACGACGTAGAGCTCGCGTTGCACTACATCGATGCGCTCGACCCGACTTCGTGGCACAACACGGATATCGTACGTGCCGGTCCAACGTCGCAACTGGCGGGCTACCGCCATGTTGGCGGACACATCATCGTCCGGGGTCACCAACGTCACGTCGATATTGGCCAGAACGCCCTGGGAGCGCCAGTAGTCGCAGGCCATGTAGAGGATCTTCTGCCCGGCCCCCGGGCAGGGTGCGGGCCCGTCCGGAAGCGTGAAGACGGCGCGGCCATGTCGCAGTTGGCGGATCAGCTCCCAGGTCTTCGGCGCAAGATCCACGACGTAGTTCGTTGATGCGGCCGGACTGAGCATCGCCTCTGCCGATCCATCGACAGCGTCCCAGTCCGGCTCTGAGCCAGGCGTGAGACAAACCTGGTCGTACGTCACCTGGGCACCGCCGGACAACGTCACGGCGTTTTGCTGCGGATCGATGGCTTCGGCGGCGTCCTGGATCCACCGGACACCCGTGGGCATCACGCGCGACTGTGCCCTGATGAGCTCGGCCGGTTTGGCAAGTCCCGCGCCGACGTAGGAAAGCAGCGGCCGAAACTGGTGGTTCAGCTTCGGCTCAATAACCGCGATGTTCTTCAGGCCGAGTCGGTGCAACCGTGCTGCCAGCGATATGCCGCCGTTCCCGCCACCGACGACGAGCACGTCGACGTGACCATGCCAAGACATCAGCCCTGGTGGGAGACATCGACGACGAGACGCGCAGGGTCGCTCAACACGTAAGCACGAAATGGCGCGCCCTCGTCATCGACACCGATGAACGCCTGGGTCGATCCTTCGAACGTGCCCGACATCCGCACTTCTTCAACCATCTCCGTGGCTTCGAGCGAGTAGGTCCCAGGCCCTCCCTCGAAGGTCTCCCCGGCTTCGGGGTAGCGGGTGCCCGTGATGACCACTTGTAAGACCGCGTCCCCGTTCAGGTCCAACCGTGCGCCGCTTCCGCTTTCGACAGCACTGTCCACGTAGGACACACGGTATCCGGGAGTGCCCTCACCCTCGAGGTCGAAAATCACACGGTCATAGCCATTGTGCGAACCGATCCGCACCGATGTGGCCAGGAGCGGGTCGCCGCTGGCGCCACCCTCGGCAGGATCGGCGGATGGCTCTGTGAGCTGATCGTCTTCGGGAGTAACTGTGGGAGCGTCGGGCTGGGTGGACGTAGGCTCCGGGACGGAGGTGGCTCGGCTCCGGTCACCCGCCGTGGCTGTGCTCAGGTCACTGTCGCCGGTCGACACGCTGAAATCGTCGGATCCCGTGGGCAAGACCGTCGCAGTCGCCGCGTCGAGGTCGTTGCCCGTCGCTGTGCTCAGGTCGGTTTCGGACGGGGTAGGCGCAGCGCTCTGTTCGAGGTCCTCGCCAGCCAGGACGTCCTCGTCGATGGTGCTGGGGCTACCGCCGCCACCGAGCGAGTCACACGCCGACAAGGTCAGCGCCAGCGCTGCCACGACGCTGAGTATGCCTCGAGAAGGTGTCATCTCGTCCCGCCTTTCGTTGCTCAGAACCTAGACGGGGTGGCCACCCCGGGCAAGCGGGGGGGCACGGCAGTGAACATGACTGAGGGCCGAGGTGGCTCACGCCGCCCCGACCCTCAGTCATTGACCACGGGACCGTTCAGCCGATCCTGCCGTAGCTGACGTTGCCGGGGAAGATTCTGCGCAATGTTGTGCCGTTCGTGCTTCGCCCCGAATCGTAGAACTTGCCATTGCCGGCGTAGATGCCGACATGGCTCGCGGGGTAGTTGTGGAAGACCAAATCTCCCGGACGCGGGGAAGACACCCTCGTGGCGCGGCGCTGGATGCCCGAAGCTGTGCGCGGGATACTGATGCCCGACTTGGCGAAGACCGCCCTCACGTAACCGGAACAGTCGTACCCGCCGGAGTAGGTGCTGCCGCCCCAGCGGTAGCGAGCGCCAAGCAGGCTCCTGGCGTTGCTGACGATCGACCCGGAGGCTCTGCTGCTGCTACGCGATGACGTGCTGTAGCCACGTGAGGAACTGGACAATCCCATGACACGGGACGTGTTCGGCCCGACGATCCCGTCCACGTACAGACCGTTGCGGGCCTGATATCGCTTGACGGCCGCATGTGTCTTTGGCCCGAAGATTCCGTCCTGATAGGCGCCGACGATGCGCTGGATCGTCCTGACCGACCCTCCACGAGAACCCCAGCGGTAGGTGCGGTAGCTCGCGGTCGGCAGGATCTGGGCGGGAGCCGCCACGGGGGCAGTGGTTGCTGCTGGAGCGACCTGAGGGGCGGCGCTAGGGGTCGGGGTGGCGGCTAGGGCCGGAGTGCCCGAAGCTGCCGGGGCCGCCTGACCGGCACTCGCCGTGCCGAGGGCCAACCCGGTCGAGACGACCATGGTTGCGCCTACCTTGGCGAAGGGCTTGAACGAAAGCCTGCTGGGGGCTCGATGCTGACCAATGGTGGTCGAAGTCATTGTAGAACTCTCTCCATGCACCTGCGGGGTCAGCTGTCGGGTTCGGGCGGAGACGTCTACCCGGTCTGTACATGCTTGCGGCGTGTGCAGACTTCACCCCTAGGCACGTCTCTCGACGCGCCATACAAAGTGGGTCCCCCGCTCCTGTCAGACGGATGTTTGGAACCCGCGGGCGGTGACAGGATTCGGTAACCGGGCGGGGCCCCCCAGGGGGAGGAGCGAGTACGACACTACAGAAAACGCTGCCATATGTCACGTTTAGATAACGGAAATCGACAGACGCGTGTCAGGAAGCTACTACCGCAACCAGATTGCTGAGGGAGTCCTCAAGCGGTTGGTGCTCAACCATGGGGAAGAGCAACGCCCTGAGAAGGTCCTTGTCGGTAACCCTACTCCAATCGTAGGTCAGGGTGACCAGCGTTGGATCGGGGCCTTCTGGCTGCAGCCACGGTGAGGCTCTGCTGACGCAGTCATGGCTCACATTCCGGTGAGAGGATCGCGCCGTTCGGTCGCGACGGGCTACTCACTCTACGCCGTCATCCGTATCCTCTGGGCCCCCGGGATATTGGTGTACCGCTCGGGGGTGCATGTCAAGAGCAGGAGCTGACTCTGGCTACCACCCTGGGCGAGGACCGCTCCCAGGCTGCGCAGCCGTTGCGGGTCGGTATAGCCCAGGGCGTCGTCGACGACGACCGGCACCGCCTGGTGCTCGTCGACGAGGGCGGCCACGGCCAGCCGAGCCAGAATGCCCAGCTGCTCTCTAGCCCCTCCGGACAGGCTCTCGAACGGCACACTGTCGCCATGCAGCTGTCGGTGGGTGATCACCAGGTCACTGCTCACGGTCACACCGAACGACTCTCCATAGATCTGCTGACCCAGACGCTCAACCTGTGCGGCGTAGGGCTCCGCATAGCTTCGGTGAGCCCGTTCCCGGTGGCGCTTCAACGTGTCGCGCAGGTGGGCTGCCGCAGTGGCGCGCCGCATCACAGAGGCGTGTCGGCGGCGCGCGTCGTCCACCCTCTGGGCGGCTCGCTCAAGGGTCTCTTGCCGGCCCTCAGCAGTGACCTGCTCCAGGCTGCCTTTGGTCTCGAAGAACTGCTCGCGGACCGACTGCAGGTGCGCCGTGGCCCGGGACAACTCTGCGGCCGCCTCGCGGGCCTTCTCCTCTCTGACGGCGGCACCTTCGGCGGCAAGTGAGGCGCGAATCCTGTGCAAGTTCTCGCGCACCTGGTCCCACTGCTCAGTGCAGCGGCCCACGTGCGCGTCCAGAACGTCGTCATTCTCAAGGGCCCTCTCCTCAGCCAACGCAGTAACAGCGCGAGCCTGCTCAGCCAGCGCACTGTTGTGCTGAGCCTGTCTGACCGCCAAGGCAGCAGCGGTCTGTGCGTGCTGGGCACGTGTCACCTCAGCTGCCTGCTGGGCGCTACATCGAACCGCCTCTATCGTGGGCACAGCACGACGGCTTGCCTCCGCACGGTGGACAGCCCGCTGCAACGCTCCCTCTGTCTGAGTCGCATCGAGGGTCTGACCCACGGTCCGGCGGCGCCACTGCGCCGATGCCCTGCCCGCAGGCACCCCAGCCGCCGCACTGAGCTCGGCTTCCCGAGCCTCGTAGTCCTCTCGCAGTTCTGCGAGCTCGCGGCCCTGCAGAGCCCGTTCGAGGTCATGCTCCAGATCGCGGCTCCTCTCGAGATTGGCGGCGCGCCGTCTGCCAGCTTTCTCTGCCTCAGTCATGCCACTCAGGCCCAGCTCCTCGAGTCGGTCGCTGAGCACCTGATGGAGTCGGTCTCTGTGCTCGAGGCGCCCACGGGCCTGTGTATCTGCTCGAATCTCGACGCGGACGTCGGAGTCCACGAGCAAAGAGACCTCACGGGACACCAAACGCTCGATCACATCGCGTCCAGGGTCCAGGGCTTCCGGTTCTTCGGAGATCTCGACGCTGTGACCGGCAACAGGGGCCGACACGCGCACTGCAGTGGCACCGGCCTCAACTCGAGCCTGAGCCTTGCCCAGTTCGGTATCGATGCTGCGCAGCTCGTCGAGCACCGCGGCGCTGACGGCACAGGCCTCGACTTCAGTGTGACTGTGCTGAAGGGCGTGAGTGGCGACCTCCGCGGCTTCGATGCGATCAGCGAGCTCGGTCAGCTCAAGCTCGCACCGCAGGAGCGAAAGGTCTGCCGCAGCACGGTCTGCCTCCTCCTGAGCGCTCGCGCACTCCCCGTTCGCGCGTTCGAGCTCGTTCTCGCGGACCTGCAGCTCATCTGCCCGCTGCGCTCGCGCGCCTTTCAGCTGATCGACCTCCTCGCGGCACCTTTCCACTTCAGCCGACCGGCTGCAGATGGCGTCTGTGAGCCGCTGACGTTGCTGTACATCCGTGAGCGCCCGTCGATGGGACTGCTCAGCGTTGACCAGGGCCTTCTGTTCTGCCTGTTCGTGGGCTCGCAGCTCGGTCACTCGGGCAAGCGCGGCATCTGCCGCCTGCGCCGCAGCGGATGCCGCACGTGTGCACTGCTCGCTGACGACCAGCTCCTGCGTGAGCACCTCACGGCGCTGAAACAGCTCCTCAACCTCGCGGACGTCGTATTCGGCCTGCTCTTGCAGCTGCTCTCCCTCGGTGACCGCCGTCTGCGCTTCGCGAAGCTCGCCGCTCACCCGCCCCGTCCCGGCGGTGTAGTAGCGCTGGTACTCGCGCTCCACCGCATCCATGAGCGCTGTTCCCTCGTCGGAGTGCAGGTCCGCCCCGGCAGCCGCGTCGAGTGCCGCCTCGAGAACCGCGCTGTCCCCGAGCCCGCTAGCACCCGGGAACCCGGTTTGCGCCAAGCGCAAGGCGTCGAACAGGGTGCGGTCAAGGCACGCATCGAGTATGCCGGTCATCCGTGCTTGTGCATCCTGCCCGGTGAGCTGCTCCGCGGCCGGTTGGAGAATCTGTAGCGTCGTGGCGTGCTGTTTCAGCCATCGCTTGGCGAAGATCAAGCGATACGGCCCGATACTGAGCTCGGCCTCGACGAACGGGCCGACGTCCCGACCCACAGGCTGGAGGCAGACAATGGACGCGGCCTTGGATGACGCCTTGACCTTCGGGTCCAGAAGTCGATCCAGCGCCTCGAGCATGGTGGACTTGCCGACCTCGTTGGGTCCTTCAATGACCGTCACTGCGGTTTCTGGGAAGGTCAGCTCGGCCGAGGTCACCCCTCTGACGTCCTCCAGCCGTAGTCGGTGGATTCTCACGAACGACTCCCGCTGGTGAGGCGGAAGAGCAGAGCCAGCGCGTCCTGAGTGCCGTCGGCACCCGGATCATCCCCGATCTCCTGAGCTGCCCCGGCGACGAACCCAGAGAAGCCGAGCTCGTTCCAGTCGTAGACCGCCGGGAGCACCGTCAGCCGGGCTCGGTCGCTCCAGTCGTCGAGACCACCGAAGATGTCCCGGTAGGAGTCGAGTGACTCCCTCAGCTGCGTGTAGTGAGCCATCTCCAGAGCCCCTTGCAGCACGAGCTTCAGCACGACGCGTTCTTTGTTCTTGATCTGACCCAGGACCTCCATCAGGTCGTCCACGTCCTGGCTGGAGTTGAGGTCGACACACATGGTCGAGAAGTCCCACCGTCCGGTGTGGTGGGCACTGACCTCGGGCGGCGACCCTTGGTCGACCGAGACCACGAGCACGTCCCCCGGGCTCTCTTCACGGGAGTCGGTGACCTCTATCGTCCCCGAGTACCAGATGACTCCGTGCCCTCCGACGTCGGTGCGCGAGTGACGGTCCCCCAGTGCCACGTAGTGAATCAGCCCCTCGGCATGTGCTGCCAGCAGCCTGCCGGTGTCGATCGCCTGAGGGTTGCGGCCGGTCGGGTCCAAGACGTCGACGGCCCCGTGGCCCACCACGACGCGAACGTTCTCACCGGCCGGGGGCAGACCGGCCATGGCTGCCCACAGCGGGTCCTGCCCGGGGTGCTTACCACTCCACGGCGCACTGACGAGCTCGACCCCTGGGCGCACCCGATGCACCCCCGTCGTGGTCAACACCGTGACATTCGGGGGGCAGTGCTTCAGGAACGTGGGTTGCCGATAGATGCTGAGTGCGTCGAGGGGGTCATGGTTGCCTGGCAACAGGTACACCGGGAGCTCGATATCTGCCATTGCCTCCAGGGCTCGCAAGACAGTACGCGGTCGAAGCTGGCTGCTTTCGAACACGTCCCCGGCCACGAGCACGAAGTCGCAGTGCTGTTCTCGTGCGATCCGGCCGCAGTCTCGGACGGCCTCGAGTCGATCATGGTCGAACCGGGCCTGCGCCTCCGGCTCCAACCAGCGTCGGGTGATCCCGATCTGCCAGTCGGCGGTGTGCAGGAAAGTAACCATGGACACACCGTAGGCAGCGGCACCGACAAACCTCGGTAGCCGGGCTCAGTGTCCCCACATCAGCAGCGGCAGCAGCGCCGCCAGCCCTCCTAGACCGGTCGACACGAGCAGGTAACCGTAGGCGCGGCGCGGGTCCTCATGGAGGAGTTCCCAGACCTGCACCGCAAGCGTGCTGTACGTCGTGACGGCCCCACACAGGCCGGTGCCCAGCAAGGCTAACCAGAACGGCGACAACGACTCGGCGAAAGCGACAATGAAACCAAGCACCGCCGCACCGGTGGTGTTCACCAGGAGCACCCCAGTCAGCGCACCCCAGGACCCGCTGGCTGCCAGATGGCGAACAGCGGCACCGATCGCCCCCCCGGTCGCGATGGCGACCCACAGGTCCCACGTCATGCTCACTCCTGATTCCGAGCTAGCGGCGGATGGCCGTGCGGCAGACCGAGCACCACCGGAGCATGGGCGCCCAGCCAGGCCGCAGCCACACACACGACCGGGGTCGCCACGAGATATCCAGCGGCAAGCGCCGTGTTGTTGCCGACGGCCAGTTCACTGGCCCACAGGACGTATGCCGAAAAGGTGGTGAATCCGCCGAGGGCGCCTGTACCAAGCGACGGCTTGACCCACCACGTTGAGGCGAACGTCGCAGTAAGAACGGTGAGCATACCCAGCAGAAAGCTACCGACCACGTTGATTCCCAGCGTCGTCCACGGGAAGGTTCCAGCTGTCTGTCCCCACCCCTGCTCCATACCGGCCCGTGCCGATGCCCCCAACGCCCCCCCGGCGGCAACCGCGCCGAGCACCTGCAGATCACGCCTCACCAACCCGAGCCTACGGGCCCCGGTCGGCTAGCCTTGTCGGCATGAGGTCACCCGGGTGCGAAGCCAGCGCTGACCCTGGGACCCGAACGCCTCGACGCAGGTCAGGAATCGCTAGGTGCTGATCATCGGCGGCCTGCTGGTCATTCTGGTGCTCACGCTCGCGACCGGCTATTTTGTTGCTCAAGAATTTGCTTACGTGTCGGTGGACCGGGGCAAGTTGCACCAGCTAGCAGACGCAGGGGACGAGCCCGCCAAGCGCGCTCTGAAGGTCACCTCGCGTTTGTCCTTCACCCTGTCCGGGGCTCAGTTCGGGATCACGGTCACCGCTCTTTTGGTGGGTTTCGCCGGAGAGCCCCTGCTGGGTAGCGGGTTGGCCACCTGGATCGGGTTGACCGGTCTATCCGATGCCGCCTCACTGACGATGTCTTTGGCGATCACCCTGGGGTTCAGCACAGCCGTCCAGATGGTGCTCGGAGAACTCGGACCTAAGAACCTAGCCATCGCCCGACCCGTCCCGCTCGCTCGGGCACTGTCCCGCTCTACGTTGATCTACCTGATGATCGCCGGCCCAGTGATCTCCTTGTTCGACAGGGCCTCCAACGCCCTCCTACGATCCGTCGGTATCGAGCCGGTCGAGGAGCTTCCCCAAGGCGCAACCCCGGAGGACCTGGGGCGAATCATCGCTGACTCAGCACTCGGTGGTCTCTTGGACGACGATCTGAGCAGGCTGCTGGGGCGTGGACTAGCCTTCCGGGGCCACGCTGCCGAAGAGGTGATGACCCCGCGGATCGACGTCCAGACGGTGCAGGCCGACGAGCCAGCCAGCCGAGTCCTGGAACTCCTCGACACTGGTCATGCACGCTTTCCCGTCATCGGGCGCGACATCGACGATGTGGTCGGGGTGATCGGCCTGCAGGAACTGCTGAGCGTCCCGGGCGAGCAGCGCGCGACCACGGCGGTGCGGGACATCGCCGATCGAGCGCTCATCCTGCCGGAGTCGTTGCCCCTACCCCAGGTGTTGGAAGCGCTGCGCCAAGAGCACCGTCAGATAGCGGTCGTCGTTGACGAGTACGGCGGATTCGCTGGGGTCATCACCTTCGAGGACGTCGCCGAAGAGGTCGTCGGTGAGATCTGGGATGAGGATGACGACCACGAGGACGAGCCCACCGCGCGCCAGGATGGGGCCTGGCAACTACCAGCTCGGATGCGCATCGACGAAGTGGCAACAATGACCGACGTCACATTGCCCGAGAAGGAGGACTACGACACGCTGTCCGGCCTCGTGATGCACCAGCTAGGACGGATGGCGCAGGTTGGGGACCGCGTCAGCGTGAGGTGGACCGACCGCAACCCCGAGGGTGATATGCAGCAGATCAGCGTCGACATCGAGGTGTTGACTATTTCGCGCTACGTGCCCGAGGTAGTTGCGCTGTTCCCCGCCCAGATCACCCGGCTGGACAGCGACGACAGCGATGGCGCTCACGACAGCGACCTCGGCGCAGGCACTTCCCGGCAGGACTCCGCCTCATCTGACTCGGCCTCCGCAACTGAGAGGAACAGGCCATGAGCACCGGAGTTGCGCTACTGATCTCCCTCGTTCTGCTGATCCTCAACGGGTTCTTCGTCGCCACAGAGTTCGCCGTCGTGGCCTCCAAGCGCCACCGGCTTGACGAGGCTGCCGCCGACGGGGGTCGCCGGGCCATGGCGGCGGTCGCCGCCCACCGGGAGCTGTCGTTGATGCTCGCCGGGGCCCAGCTCGGCATTACCTTGTGCACTCTTGGCCTCGGTGCCCTGTCCGAGCCAGCGATCGCCCACTTCCTGGAGCCGGCGTTCCACAGCCTTGGGCTACCCGATGGCTTGAGCCACGTGATCGCTGTGGTTATCGCGGTATCCATCGTGGTCTTCCTACACATGGTGGTCGGCGAGATGGCCCCGAAATCCTGGGCCATCTCGCATCCCGAGCCGTCGGCCTTACTGCTTGCACTGCCGTTTCGAGCGTTCACCTGGGTAGTGCGTCCTGTGTTGTTTGTGCTGAACGGCATGGCGAACGGGCTCCTGCGAATGGTCAATGTCGATCCCATTGACACTGTCGAGTCCGCCACACACGGGCCTGCGGATTTGCAGCTACTGCTCGCGCAGTCCCATGAGTACGGGGTCCTGCCGGACGCCGACCACCAGATGCTCACCGGAGCCCTGCGGTTGGAGTCCGAGACCGTTTCGTCGGTGATGTTCAGCGTCGACGAGGCCGTGACCACGCCACCGGACAGCACCGCCAGCGACGTGGAGTCGGCTTGCCGACGCAGCGGCCGTTCTCGGTTGTTCGTCCACGACTCCGACGGCGGGGTCATCGGGCTCGTGCATGTGCGTGATGCGATGCGGTCGACCTCACGCGGCCATGAGCACACGCCGGTGCAGGACTTCTTGCAGGACCCCACCTGGCTGCAGGACGAGCTACCGCTGATCGACGCTGTGAGTCACATGCGCAGTGAGCGTGCCCAGCTCGCGCTGGTCCGCGATCGTGACGGCTTCCTCGTCGGGTTGGCGTCGCTGGAGGACATCCTGGAGCAGATTCTCGGCGAGTTCTATGACGAGACAGACACCGCTCGCGAGTAGCGGACGCCTCCCTAGCCCGCTGTGATCATCGGGAGAGCACACAGGGAGCACCCAGGACACGATGAAGGCCCCCACCGGGGCGGTGGGGGCCTTCATCGTGTCCTGGATCTGCTGTGTTCAGCCAACACGTCCGTAGCCACTGACGCCGCTGAAGACGGAACGCAGCTGGGTCGGAATGCCTGCGCGGCCCGAGTCGTACATCATGCCGTTGCCTGCGTAGATGCCGACGTGGTAAGCCGGGGCGCCGAAGAACACGAGGTCCCCGGGCTGCGGGTTGCTGACCGCAGTCGTGGCCTGACGCTGGCCCTCCGCGGTCCGAGGCAACGACACGCCAATCTGGGCGTAGACGTAGGAGGTGTATCCCGAGCAGTCGAAACCGGCCGGCGTCGTCCCGCCATAGCGATACATGATGCCGGTGTAGTTCGCGGCCACACCGAGAACCCCGCCGGAAGGAGCAGGGGCTGCCTTCGGCGCAGGCTCCTGACGGGTGTCGGTCCGGCTAGCCGAACTGGACCCTCGTTCGGTGGTTGAGGACTCCGAGGTGGTGGGCTCAGGCGATGCAGACTGGGAACTCGAGGACTGGGACGTCGTCTCTGTCGTCGACGCTGAGCCTGACGTCGAGGTTGACTCTGCCTGCGGGGCTTCGGAGGTAGAGCCGCCCGAGGCGGGCTCCGTGGTCGATGAATCCGGCTCAGGGGTCGAAACTGGCTCAGAAGTCGAGTCGGCCTCGGGAGTCGAAACCGGCTCGGGCTCGGGCTCCGGAGCCGGTGGCTCGACACCGACGAAGCCAGTGGTTCCGAAAGACTGAGCATCCACGGATGGGCTCACCTTCGGGGCGACAGCCGCAACTGCCGGCCGGTCTGAGGGTGCTACTACGGCCGGCAGCTGCACGGACAACAGGTCCACTGCGTTGGAACCGGTCGTGGTGTCGGTGGCCACGGAGGCCAAGTCTTCGACGGCGCCACGCGGGCTTGCGCTCGCCGGGACAGCCGCCGCTGCAAGCAGGCCACCAGAGGTAGCGGCCACTGCGGTGACCTTGACCGAGCGAGATAGCGCGCTGCTCGTCATGGTGATCTTGCTGGGCGCACGGTGGCGACCGATGATGCTCTGGGACACGTTTGAACCTCTCTATCTGGCCTGCGGGGATCGCTTTGCGCCGGGCCGGAGGTGTGCCCGGTTGTTTTCACCCTCACGGGTCGCGAAAACATGGCTGCCGGTGCGCCTCAGGGGCGTCCTCGGCTTGATCCCCGCTCCTGTCCGCGCGGGTGTGCATTTGGACTCAACCGCGCTGACAGGACTCGGCGTAGCGGTGAGGCGACGCTAGGTCTAGCGCCGCGTTTTCGACAGTACACACGGCGAGCTGCCGATGTCACGTTTCGGTAAAGGCCGACGAACAGAGAGCTTCCACATGGATTCTCGTGCACGCCTCTGACCTGGATAAACGGAAAAAGAAAGCGCTTCCGAAACTTCAGCCCGTGACTGACCTCACATCACGAAAAGGTAAGAACCTTCAGCAACCGGCGGACTGTTCAGACCTCAGCAAACACGTGCGAGGCCAGATCCTCAGGCACGGTGATGGGCTCGCATCCGGCAGCACGCATCCGGACACGGTCGCCTTCGGCGTCCAACTGCACTCGGGCACCCGGCGCGATCCCCGCCCCGAGGAGCACTCCCAACGATCCAGTGTCGACTTGTGCAGGCTCGCCGATACGCAAGATGGAAACGTGTTGGTGGCCATCGTGTACGGCTTGCCATACCGTCATCCCACCGGCCGGCGCCGCCGAAGACGTACCGCCGAGTTCCTCGAGCCCTGGGATCGGGTTGCCGTAGGGCGAGCGTTCGGTCTCCGCGATCAGCGTCAAAATTCGCGCCTCGACCCGGTCGCTCATCACGTGCTCCCACCGACAGGCCTCGTCGTGCACGTATGCCGCGTCCAAACCGATCACGTCGACCAGCAGCCGCTCGGCGAGACGGTGCTTGCGCATCACCCGAACCGCCTGCAGATTTCCGTGTTCGGTCAGGGTCAGCTGGCGGTCCTGGCCCAGGTGCAACAAACCGTCCCGTTCCATTCGCGCGACGGTCTGACTCACCGTGGGACCGGAATGGTCGAGTCGCTCGGCGATACGGGCCCGCATGGGCACCACGCCGTCCTCGATCAGCTCATAGATAGCCTTGAGGTACATCTCCGTCGTGTCGATCAGGTCGCTCATGCTCGCTTGCCTCTTCCGGTCAGCACATCGGGCAGATCACATGGTAGGGCGACCCACCTCATGGCTGCAGACGTCGCCGCGTCCACCCCTCCGCAGAGTCCAACGGGCCGGCGCTTGCCCGACTGAACTCCAGGCGGTCGTGAAGCCTGTTCCGCCGACCGGCCCAGAACTCCACTCGATGCGGTAGCAACCAGTATCCGCCCCATTCCGGTGGCACCGGTACGTCACCGGCATCCCCAGTGTCCGGGTAGCGCTCGGCATACATCTGGTATGCCGTTTCCAGCGCCTCGCGCGAGTCCGTGGGCCGGCTTTGAGCAGAGGCCCAAGCGCTGATCCGGGAGGCCCACGGTCGGTCGATGAAGTAGTCGCGGACGTCTCGGTCGCTGACCTGCACGGCCACGCCGGCGAATCGAATGGACCGGTACATGGACGGCCAGGTCAAGCTTGCCGCCAGGCGCTGGTTTGCGGCCAGCTGCATCCCTTTGGCTGAGGAAGTGTTCGTCAAGAAGGCGATGCCACGGGCCTGCAGAAAGCGCATCAGCACGGTGCGCACATCTGGCTGCCCGTCGGCATCCACCGTCGCCACGGACAGAGCACGAGGCTCGGGGACATCGCCGTGGTCCCGGTGCCGCGACTCTGCCTGCTCAAGCCAACTGGCGATCTGCTCCACCAAGGTCGCGGCCAGCTGAGCTTCGGAAAGTCCTTCACCGTCGTATTCGACCCGGTTTGCAATTGGCATAAGCCCATTGTCCGCCACGTCGCAGTCAACGCACAGGTGGGCATCGGATCGGCAGGGCAACATACAGTGGTAGGCACACTCAGTACACCAGGGAAGGACATGTTGTGGCGGGCAAGGGCAAGGCGGTTGGGGCGGCGATCAAGTATGGGCCGATCTTCTACGAAGCCTCACGCCGGTATGGCCCAAAGGTGCTCGACCAGCTCAAGGCAGGCCGTGAGCCGGCTGAGCGCTATGTCCAGGCCAAGGTCGACAAGGGAAACCAGCACAAGAAGGCCATCCAGCACGCCGGCACGGTCATCGACGGCTCGACCCTGCAGATCTTTCATCGCAACGCCCCCCACTGGATCGTCTTCTCCGGCGAAGAGCCCATCGCAGTGCACCCGCGCACGAACGCCCCCTATGCCGAGTTGCTCAAGCGGGCCGATCTCACTAAGCGCATTCGCCCAGAGGACGAACCGACGCCGGCCCAGCGACTGCGTGCTGTCGCCCGCAAGAAGGGCTCGACCCCTCGAGCAGCAAAGTCGCGCGCCTCGCACACCGCCCCGACCAAGCACGCGCGAGCCGAGTTCACCACGCGAACCAGCTCCCCGGTGGGCGCCGACGACGAGGAGCCCAAGGACGCCTAGCGCCCAACGGCGTACCCCTGCATCCCGCGTGGGTTGGCCCCGGCGCTGAGCAGACCACTGCGTGGATCGCGGGCAACGGCGCAGAGCCGAGACAAACTCCACGGCCCACTGCGCAGCACCCGATGTCCTCGTCGCTCCAGGTCACTCAGCACCGCCTCGCCGAGGCGCGTCTCGGCCACCACCCCCCCAGGGTCCATCAGGCGTGGGTAGAAGGATCCAGCGAAGCTCGTGCTGTGAAACATCGGGGCGTCGATGGCCTCCTGCAGGCTCTGCCCTTCCAGCAGATGTCGAATCAGGAACACTGACTGCCACTGGTCCTGCTGATCCCCTCCTGGCGAGCCGCAGGCCAGAGTCGCCTCGCCGTCACGCAACACCATCGTTGGGCTGAGGGTGCTGCGAGGCCGAGCACCTGGCACCAAGGATGAGGGCAGACCTTGCTCCAGCCACATCATCTGCAGCCGGGTCCCCAGCGCGAAACCCAGGTCCGGAATGGCCGGCGAGGATTGTAGCCACCCCCCGCTCGGCGTGGCAGCGATCATGTTGCCCCATCGATCGACGACGTCCACATGGCAGGTATCGCCGTTCGGTGGCCCCGGCGGGCGCACGGTCGGCTCCCCCAGCGTGGCGTCGGCGACGGACTGGTGGCTCTCTTGGCGGCCGGCCAGTCTCGGCATCTGCGGCCGGCGACCGCCGGGTCGCCCGGGTGCCCACCGGGTCTGGGCTTCGCCACTGCTGGCGCCTTGCCGTGCACCGGCATACTGCGGGTCCAGCAAGTCGACTAACACGTGGTCTGGGCGGTTGACCTGGCGCACCGGGCTATCGCCATACCAGGCTTCGCGGTCCGCCATCACCAGTTTCCAGCACTCGATGAGTGCGTGAGCACCCGCAGCGGAATCCAGCGAAGCGGCAAGGTCAAACCCGGCGTGGGGTCCCTTCTCAGCACCGATATCGCGCATCTGAAGCACCTGAAGCAGGGTGGGGCCCTGTCCCCAGGGCCCGGTCTTGGCGATCGTGTGCCCGTGCCACCTCAGCACGGCCGGCCGCTCCCACGTTGCCTCGAAGGACGCGCAGTCCTGGGCAGTGATGACCCCCGGCAGCACCTGCCCGGCACTATGCCGGTGACCGAGCTGGGCAAAGGCGCCAATGCGCTCCGCCACGAATCCTTGGGACCATGCCGCGCGGGCGGTGTCGATCTGCGCTGCTCGGCTGGCTGAGGGCACAGAGGCTTCCTGGATCAACTGGGCCAGCGTGTCGGCCCACACCACGTTGGTGTGCAGCGATCCGGCGGCCGGCGCATGTCGCCCCGATCCGTGCAGCCACAGCTGCGCTGACGTGGGCCAGTGATCCAGGAAGATGTCTCGGGCACCTTCGATCGTCGCCTGGACGGCCGGCAGCACGGGAACACCATGGCGCGCATAGTGCTCGGCCGGAGCCAGCACCTCGGCAACGCTCATCGTGCCCCGGTCACGGAGCAGCAACATCCAGGCGTCGAAGGCTCCGGGAACGGCCGCCGCCAACGGCCCCGACCCAGGCACCATCTCGAAACCAGCATCGACGAAGTGCTCGGCACTGGCTGCGGCTGGCGCTGGGCCTTGTCCGCAGAGCACCTGGGCGCCACCGGCGGGCAGGCTGACGATGGCCGGCAGATCTCCGCCAGGACCGTTGAGATGCGGCTCCACGACATGCAGGACGAACCCGGCGCACACCGCCGCATCGAAGGCGTTGCCGCCCCGCTCCAGGATGCCCATTGCGGTGGCTGACGCGATCCAGTGTGTGCTGGAGACCATGCCGAAGGTGCCCTGCAGGGTAGGTCGGGTGGTGAACGTCATCCAGGTTCCTATCCGCCGAAGGTGCCGAAGGCACTGGCGATCACTGCGGTGCTCATCATCGCGACCAAGGCGAGCACAACCACCCAGCGGCGAGCACGCGCGTTCATCATCGGGCCTGTTCGGGTATGCCGTGGCGTGCTCCGTCGGGCCCACCCTCACTGCCAGATCCGCGGTGCAGCATCATCGGTTGGCTCAACGATGGGCCACGACGCAGGTGCAGGTCATCGATCCGCATGAGGTACAGGGTCGCAGCCAGCACCGTCAGGGCGCACATCACGGTGGCGATGCCGATCGTCCAGCGGGCGCCGAACTCATCCCCGATCAGGCCGATCAACGGCGCTCCCAACGGCGTGCCCCCGAAGAAGACCGCCATGTACAGGGACATGACGCGACCACGTACGGCAGCATCGACACTCAGCTGCACCATCGAGTTGGCGGTCACCATCACGGTCAACGCGGTCAGCCCAGTCGGGACCAGCAGCACGGCATACCAGGCGTAGCTCGGCGCCAGAGCCAACATCGCAGTGCAGAAGGTGAACCCGGCGAACGAGCCCAGCAGCATCCGCCATCGCGGCCGCTCCCGTTTGGCTGCCAGCAGCGCGCCGCCGAGCGAGCCGATCGCCATGAGCGAGCCGAGCAGACCGAACTCTTTGACCCCGAGATCGAAGACCTCGGTGGCCATCAGAGCATTGGTCAGCTGGAAGTTCATCCCGAACGTGCCGTGCACGAAGACCAACGCCATGATGAGCATGATGTCCGGGCGACCCCGGACATATCGGATGCCTTCCCGGATCTGGCCGCCACCTCGGCTGCGCGGGCTGGGCCGTAGCCGCGTCGGGTCCAACAAGGCCAACGCGACCATCACAGCGAAGAAGGTGGCGGCATTGACCAACAGAGTTGGCCCGGTGCCAACGGCTGCGATCAGCAATCCGGCCAGACCAGGGCCGATCAGCCGTCCACCGTTGAACGAAGCACTGTTGAGTCCAACCGCATTGGCCACCCGCTCCGGTGGCACCAACTCGGAGACGAACGACTGCCGGGCCGGTGCATCCATGGCGGCGGCGCTGCCCTGAACGAAAGCCAACACATACATCTGCCATAACTGCATGGTTCCCGACAGGACCAGCACACCCATGATCAGCGCCGTGGCGGCCATCACTGACTGCGCGGTGAACATCACCCGACGCTTGGCGAAGCGATCGGACAGCGCCCCACCTATCGGGGCGAACAGCAGCATCGGCAGAAACTGCAAACCGGTCACAATGCCTAGTGCGCGGGCCGAGCCTTGAGTGAGCTGGGTCAACACGACCCAGTCCTGGGCCACCCGGCCCATCCAGGTTCCCGTGTTTGACACCAGTGCGCCGGCGGCGTAGATCCGGTAGTTACGAACGCTGAGCGCAGCGAACACCGCGCTCATTCGCCGATCACGCGCTCCAACAGGGTGGTGGCCACTCGCAGCGTCGCCTTGTCCTTGTCCCCCAGATGCATCAAACGCTCGGCCATCCACGCGTCCCGCCCGGTGCGCTCCAGCTCCAGCACCTGATGTCCGTGCTCGGTCAAGGTCAACCGCACGACGCGCCCATCCTGCGGGTCGGCCGATCGCGCGATGAGCCCGACCTCCACCAGGGCGCCGACGGTCCTACTCATACTGGGTGCTCGCACACGTTCCCGGGTCGCCAACTCCCCCAGCGTTGCGCTCCCGTCGTCGAGCCGTGCCAACACACTGAACTGGTGCGGAGCGATCCCTCGGGTGGCCTCGAACCTGACCCGGCGGGAGACCCGCATACACGCCAGTCGTAGGTCGTGTGCCAGCTCGGCGATGTCGGACTCGTCCGCCGTGGCTTGCCCATGAGGTGTGGTTGTCTCTGTCATCTCGCGAAGAAACTCGTTACCTTGGCTAACTATTCCTCGCCAGCACCTGCGCTTCTCGCGGCAGAGGTGTCTACAGTGGCGGGGTGAGTGAGCCGAGGCCGGGTGATCCCGCACCCCAGCGCGACGTCGTGCCGATCACCCTGCCGATCCGATCGTTGCTGGTGGTGCGCATCGGGCTGGGGCTGTGGTTGGTCGCGCTCGTAGCGGTCTGGACGATTCCCGCCCTGAGCGCGGGAGAGCGTGACTGGTGGCGCTGGGTGCCTGTCGCGGCGCTGGCCATCGGACTCCTTGGCCACGCATACGTGCGGCGCGGCCGAGGGAACGCCACAGAGGCCTAGCCCTCCCCCGCTGAGCTTGAGGTTGTTGCCTCGCACGGGCCGTCGAGCACGATGTTGTCGCAGGGTGTGGACGCTGAGCCCGGAGTTGCGGTCAGTGAGCCGTGAGCTTGGCGCAAGACCGCGCTACGCACGGCGGGGGCGGCACTACACCATGCCCCAACGCGATGTCAGTGCTCTACGAGGTCCAGGGCCTGGTCGTCCAGGACGTGGTCGGGCACGTCGGCTGGGGACCGCGCCTCCACGTCGACCTCGCTGTGGGCTCCACACCCGTGATCCAGGGAGACCACAGTGCCATCGCTCGGCGACCATTCATTGGCGCACAGCCCGAAAAGCGAACGCCAGCCACCGGACAGAGGCACGAAGAACCCACAAGAGGAGCAACTGGCCGGTGCACCCTGAGCCACGTCCGCCCCTGGCCCGTGCGCACCGTCATACCACCGTTGTGCAGCACGCTCGCGCCCTTCAGCGGAGAGTACGCGAGCACGCCCTAGACCCAGTTCGAAGAACCCCATGGCATCCACTTCTTCGGTGCCGGTCGCTTCGAAACCGGGCACCAGCAATGGATCTTCATCCAGGTATGGCGTGCGGTCGTTCGCCCCGATGTCGCCCGGCTCCAGTCGTTCGACGTACGGAAGCCAGTCCGGGGAGATGAGCGCCTCCGGCCCGGGCACGAGATGGGTCTCGCAGATGGTGGGGCGTCGCCCCCGCGGTGGCCTTGCCACTGACACCGCCCAACGCCAGCCGGGATACCCCGGGGTGAGACACTCGAAGAAGTGGGTCGCCAACCGTTCAGCATCCATGTCGACCTCAAGGTGCTGCCCGACACTTTCGGGGGCGGCTACCTCAACAGCAGCTTCGCGGGCGAGCTCTCGGGCCGCCACGAGGATGGCATCGGGCTTCAGCGAGGGCATCGTTCAGTATCCTGCCTCAAACTGATCAGCGACGGCACGCAACGTCTTCGCGAGCGCCTCGGACACTTTGGGATCCGGGTAATGTCCCCGACGCAGCGAACCACCCGCACGATCGAGCACGGTGATCACGTCTTCGACCACGACGGCCATCTCATCGGCCGGTTTGCGATCGCGAATGGCCTTGCTCTTGGCAACCGACGGTGCCGGCTCCAGGAGACGGACGCTCAACGCCTGGTCACCACGGCGACCTGCCGCAACGTCGAACTCGACGCGGGCGCCACGCTGGAGGGCCTCGACGCCAGCCGGGAGTGCGCTGGCGTGGACGTAGACATCCTGGCCCTCGTCGCTGGCGAGGAAGCCGAAACCCTTGTCCTCGTTGAAGAACCTAACCTTGCCCGTGGGCACTTTGACACCTCTTGTGCATCGACGTGGGGTGTTCATGCGCATGCTGCACACCGCGCGATGAAGCGACCTGTCACGGTCCGCGGCTGAACATCGACAAGGATAGCCGCTATGACCAGTCCTGGTGGCCGCTCATGCCGCACGCGCCTGCGGCGACCGCCCCCGAACTTCGGGGACAGCCGCCGCTGACGATGAGAACAGCTCGACCGGCGAGCCACAGCCTCTCTCAGACCGAGACCGGTTCCTTCGACTCGTCCACGGACTTGTTCGAGTCGAACTCGTATGCGCTCTCGCCGTGAGCGGAGATGTCGACACCCCGCTCTTCGTCCTGCAGCGAGATGCGGAAGCCGATCGTCTTGGCGATGGCCAAGCCGATGAGCAGGGTCAGCACGCCGGTAAAGACCATCGTGAAGCCGGCCGCAACGACCTGAGCGATCAACTGGTCGAAGCCTCCACCGTAGAACAGGCCACCACCTTCGCCGTCGATCGGCAGCATCAGGAAGCCGATGGCGACGGTGCCGATCAAGCCGGCGACCAAGTGCACGCCCACCACGTCGAGCGCGTCGTCATACCCGAACTTGTACTTCAGACCGATCGCCAGGGCCGACGCGGCACCGGCGACGATGCCAAGGCCGATCGAGCCGACCGGGCTCAGGTTGGCACAGGCTGGAGTGATCGCGACGAGTCCGGCGACCACACCCGAGGCGGCGCCGACTGAAGTGGGGCGTCCGTCGCGAATGCGCTCGACCAGCAACCATCCCAGCATCGCGGCCGCTGGAGCGACCATCGTGTTCACCCAGATCAGACCGGCCTCTTCGCTCGTGCCTGCAGCACCGCCATTGAAGCCGAACCAGCCGAACCACAGCAAAGCTGCACCCAGCATGACCAGCGGCACGTTGTGGGGCTTGTGAAAGCCCATCTTCCCGAAGCCCGCACGCTGGCCGATGATGTACACCAGCACCAGGGCAGCCAGACCCGCGTTGATGTGCACCACGGTGCCACCGGCAAAGTCAACGGCGACGCCGAAGGTCTCGCCGATCCAGCCGGAGTCGCTGAGCAACCCGCCGCCCCAGACCATGAAGGCCAACGGGCAGTAGACGAGGGTGACCCAGATCGGGACGAACACGGTCCAGGCGCTGAACTTGGTGCGGTCAGCGACTGCGCCGCTGATCAGCGCTACCGTGATGATCGCGAACGTAGCTCCGAAGCCCGCTCCGATCAGGTCGGAGGTGCCGACGAGGTTCGACAGGCCGAAGGAGGCGGCAGGGTCCCCGAAGATCCCCCCGAGCACTGACTCGCCACCGCTCATCGAGTAGCCCCAAAGCACCCAGATCACACCGGTGATCCCGATGGACACGAAGCTCATCATCAACATGTTCACGGACGCTTTGGCGCGGGTCAGCCCGCCGTAGAAGAAGGCGAGGCCAGGGGTCATCAGCAATACCAGGGCGGCTGAAACCATCACCCATACGTCGCTTGAGGTCAGTTCCATCGATGTCTCCATCACGAGTTGGAGGTATGCCCCAGGTGGCATACCGATAGAAAGAGAATGCGCGGGCTGTGTTTCTACTGTGAACCTGCGATGTTTCGGCCGTGTTCCAGACGTTTCCGCCGGGTTAATTCCCCGCCTGGGCAAGGTTGCGCACCTAGATCAGGGGAAATCGCAGGCCACACCGATGCATAACCTTGCCCAGGCGGTGGTCAGAGCAGAGACCAACATCGCGACAGCCGATCTCGCCACCAGCGGGTGCGTTCGGCGTCTGCGAGGACAGTCGAGTCCAAGACCCCTATCGAGGCAAGGCTTGACCGGGCCTGTGCCCTCGTCAGTACCCCGCGGACCGGCAGTAAGGGTTCCGGCGCCACGTCGTGACCCAACAACGTCACGGTGCCCAGGCCGCAGGCATGCGAGAGGTCGGGCAGTGCACAGGCCAGCGCGAGCCCCGCCGAGATCCCGACCGAGGTGTCCAGCGCGGAGGAGACCACTGCAGGTAGCCCACAGTCGTTGACGACCTCGAGTGCCCGGCTCACGCCGCCCAGCGGAGCCACCTTGATCACAATGAGGTCCGCTGCCTGCCTACGGACGACCTCCATCGGATCCGCGGCACGACGAATCGACTCATCGGCGGCAACCGGCGTCGAAATGCCGGCCGCCGCCAACCGCACCCGCAGCCGGGCAAGGTCAGCGACCTCAGCGACGGGCTGCTCGGCATACTCCAGGTCGTATGCCGACAGGCGCCTGATGGCATCGGTGGCCTGGTCCAGATCCCATGCCCCGTTGGCATCGATGCGGATGGCGGCATCGGGCCCGAGAACGTCGCGCACGGCGCTCACCCGCGCGATGTCGTCATGCAACTGCTGACCGGCCTGCGCCACCTTGACCTTGGCGGTCTGACATCCGGCGAAGCGTGCCAGGATCGGCGCCACCTCCTCGGCGCCCACGGCAGGAACCGTGGCATTCACCGACACCCGGTCGCGCACCGACGGCGGCACTCCCCCCCAACCAGCCTCCAGGCCCGACGCCAACCACGGAGCCGCTTCCTGGTCGTCATACTCCACGAAGGGGGCGAACTCCGCCCATCCCTGCGGTCCCCGCATCAGCACCGCTTCACGATGATCGATGCCCCGGAACTTCACCCGCAGTGGCAGCCGCACCACCTGCGCGACCTCAAGAACCTCCCCGATGTCGGGCCAGGCGCCGTTGCTCACGGGCAGGGGTTGTCATCAGTGAACGGGTGCTGAGACGAAGTCATAGGCATAGTGTCGTCTCCCGTGAGTAGCAACCTCAACAGTGGTGACGACGGCGGCCCGCAACATGAAGGTGGCAGCACCCAGCACGACGGTCGGGCCGTCTCCGAGACTTTTGACCCTGCGAGCTGGGATGTGGTCGAGGGCTTCGACTTCACCGACATCACGTATCACCGCGCAAAGAAGCTCGGCTGTGTACGAATCGCCTTCGACCGTCCGCATGTGCGCAACGCCTTCCGACCGCACACCGTCGATGAGCTGTATCGCGCCCTGGACCACGCCAGAATGACGCCCGATGTCGGGACCGTGCTGCTGACCGGAAACGGCCCCAGTGACAAGGACGGTGGTCGGTCCTTCTGCTCCGGCGGCGATCAGCGGATCCGGGGGCGCTCGGGGTATCAGTACGCCGGCGGCGAGGGAGCCGACACCGTCGACACAGCCCGGGTCGCAGCCGCTGGCGGTCGACTGCACATCCTGGAGGTGCAGAGACTGATCCGCACGATGCCCAAGGTGGTCATCGCGGTGGTCAACGGTTGGGCGGCCGGCGGCGGCCATTCCCTCCATGTCATATGCGACCTGACCATCGCCTCGGCCGAGCATGCCCGGTTCAAACAGACCGACGCCGATGTCGGCAGCTTCGATGGCGGGTACGGCTCGGCATACCTGGCCAGGATGGTGGGACAGAAGTTCGCTCGCGAGATCTTCTTCTTGGGCCGGACCTACTCGGCGGACGACATGCGGGTGATGGGCGCGGTCAATATCGTCTGCCCTCACGAACAGCTGGAGATCGAGGCCCTGAAGATGGCAACCCAGATCCTGGGTAAGTCGCCGACCGCGCAACGGATGCTCAAGTTCGCCTTCAACCTCGTCGATGATGGCTTGGTCGGTCAGCAAGTATTCGCTGGCGAGAGTACGCGCTTGGCCTACATGACCGATGAGGCGGTAGAGGGCCGAGACTCCTTCTTGGACAAGCGTCCGGCGGACTGGTCTTCCTACCCCTGGTATTTCTGAGCGCCGGTTCCGCCCGATGGCCGGGAACGTCGCGGCCTGGGTCTCGTCTCACCAGCGTTTCGCCCTGTAATCTGGGCAGGCAGCACATCAACCGCCACTTGGAAGGTCCCCACATGCGACGCTCACTGATCGCGGCACTGGCAGCACCGGTGCTGTTCCTCTCGGCCTGCGGCGGCGATGATGATCCGGCCGTCGAGGAGGCCAGCGTCGAAGAGACGAGCGAAGAGACGAGCGAAGAGGCCACCGAAGAGCCTACTGAAGAAACCGTTGAAGAAACTCAAGAGCCCACCGAGGACGCCGCTGAAGAGACCGAGGAACCCACGCAGGGTGGTTCTGGTGATGCCGAGGGAGGCAAGGAGGGCGCAGCCGTGGCGGCCGTGACCGAACAGTTCATGGTCGCGCTGGCCAACGCCGACCCGGAGATCTGCGACCTCATGCTCGATGCCTTCAACGGAAGCACCCAGCCGATGTCCGCCTCGCAGGAGAGCATGCAACTGTGCGAGGACGTTATCCCGGCAAGCCTCGACGGTGTCATCACCGAGGAACAGACCCAGATTATCGAGTTGATCGAGGTCAGGGGCGCCGATGTCCAAGGCGACACCGCCACAGTGGACAAGGACAACTTCTCCGAGCTGTTCGCTCAAGGCTTCGGCGAGGAGTCGATCCAGCTGAAGAAGGTGGACGGTCAGTGGTACGTCGACCTGGAGAACAGCTTCCAGGGTGCCGGCGCAAGCTGATCGCGCCGCGGCTTCGCGCAACGCACCGTTAGATCTGCGCCGGACCGACCAAGGCCAGGTCCTGGCATACGTCAAGAGTGCGCTCGATCTGGGAACCTCACTGATCGTGCCCACGTCGGGCTCTACCGGCCCGGCCAAGCCGGTGGTGCTGTCGGCCGAGGCGCTACGATTCTCGGCGAGCGTGGTGGCAGAGCGACTAGGAGGCCACGGACACTGGCTGGCGGCCCTGTCACCGAGGTATGTGGGCGGACTGAGCGTTTACGTTCGGTCGGTCGTCGCAGAAACCTCCCCAGTAGTCCTGCCGGAGGGTCCGTTCAGCTGGCAAGCGTTCGTCGATGGGACGGCGCGGATGCGCTCTGACCTGCCCCGCTACGTTTCGCTGGTGCCTACTCAGGTGAGCAGGCTCGCGGCGCATGCTGAAGGCGTCGAGGCACTGCGCAGTTTTGATCGGGTCTTGATCGGAGGTGCCGCGGTGCCCCCGACGCTCGCTACTGCGTTGACCCGAGCCGGCGTCGACTGGACACACACGTACGGCATGAGCGAGACCAGCGGTGGGTGTCTGCACGATGGCATCGCCTTGCGAGATGTCCATGTCCGGCTGGATGAAACGGAGACCGAGACCCGCGGTGGTGTCGGGAGGTTGATGCTGGCCGGCCCGATGTTGACCACTGGTTACCTGGAACGACCTGACCTCGACGCACTCGCGTTCCGACGCCACGGCGGTAGACGCTGGTTCGCCACCAGCGACGTGGGGCGCCTGGACGCCGCGCAAGGTCGCTGGGTCGTCGTGGGTCGAGTCGATGACGTGATCATCACTGGGGGCCACAAGGTGGCGCCTTCGGGAGTTGAGAACGCCCTAGACAGCCTGCCTGGCATCGATGAGGCCGCCGTAGTCGGCATCCCTGACCCGCAGTGGGGTCAGGCAGTGGCCGCGCTGGTGGTTCCCTCTACGGAGTCTGCGAGCAGGCGGCTGCGGTCGGATCCACGCCACTGGGTGCGCTCGGAGCTGCGTGAACATCTGCCGCGCCACGCCCTTCCGTGGCAGGTCAGGGTCACGGACCACCTTCCTCGATTGCCAGGGGGCAAGATCGACTACCGGGGGGTGAAAACAGCGTTCCTTCAGGAAGATGGCAGACTATGACTCGTAACTGTTTTCCCTTTCGCGAAGGACCCCCGTTGCTAAGAATCCTGGCAGCCATAGTGCTCTTGGCATTCACCGTGTACTGCGTCATCGACGTTCTACGTACCGACGGGGACAAGGTGCGCAATCTGCCCAAATTCGCGTGGGTTGTGCTGGCGCTGATCTTTACCCCCGTCGGCGGGATCGGATGGTTGCTGGCGGGCCGTCCCAAGGGGATGCGCGAACTCGGTGGCGGCGGCCCTCGCGGACCGAAGGGGCCGGACGACGACCCCGACTTCCTGCGCGGCATCTAGCCCGATGGCCGAGGCAGTTCAATGGCTTGCCGGTGCTCGCCCGCGGACCCTCCCGGCTGCGCTGGCCCCGGTCGCCGTCGGCACAGCCGCCGCCTACGCCCAAGGGTCGGCAGACTTCGGTATGGGGCTTCTGGCGCTGATCGTCGCGGTCGCCCTGCAGGTGGGGGTGAACTACGCCAACGACTACTCCGACGGGATCCGGGGAACAGATGCGACCCGCGTCGGGCCAGTCCGTCTGGTCGGTCAGGGGTTGGCCGACCCGAGCACCGTGAAGGCCGCGGCGTTTCTGTTCTTCGGTGTTGCAGCCGTGGCCGGCTTGGCGCTGGTGGCACTGGCCAATGCGTGGTTCTGGCTGATCGTGGGCGGGGTCGCCATCGTGGCGGCCTGGCGCTACACCGGGGGCGGGAATCCGTACGGATACCGGGGCCTGGGCGAGGTGGTTGTTTTTGTCTTCTTCGGGCTGGTCGCCGTCCTCGGAACCCAGTGGACGCAATCCGGGTCGCTGAGCGTGGCCGGGGTAGCCGGAGCCGTGGGCGTCGGCGCATTCGCCTGCGCCATCCTGGTCGCCAACAACCTGCGTGACATTCCCGGCGATGAGCAGGTGGGAAAGCAGACCTTGGCCGTGAAGTGGGGGGATGCGCGCACCCGAAACCTCTATCTGGCGCTGTTCGTTCTCGCGTTCGCGATGGTCCCCCTAGCAGCGGTGTCCGGGGTGTGGGCACTCATCGCTCTCGCCGCCCTGCCGCTCGCGTGGCCACCGGTGCGCACCGTGCGCAGTGGTGCCACCGGCAGCGACTTGATCCCGGTGCTGGGCGGCACCGGTGTCGCACAACTGGCCTACGCCCTACTGCTCTCCGCCGGACTGATGATCTCGACCTGACCTCGTGCACCGCGTCGAGTGTGGCCACGCGACGGTGAAGGTCGACATGGCGCTTGCCCGATCAGTCACTGCGGGGTTCGGTGTCCCTCAACCTCGCCATCTTCGTCGTCTTCGTCGGTGCGCTGCGCAGCAATCTTTTCGGCCCGTCTGCTCCGGCCTCGGTCGATCCGAGCGGCAACCTCCTGGGCCATCTCATCTCGCTGCCGTCGGAGCAGAAACAGCGAGGTCACCATCGAGAACAGTGCACCGAAAGCAACCGCCCACAGCGGGGGCACACCCATCCACAGAAAAGCCAGGGTAAAGACAAGAAAGACCAGCAGCCGCAAAACTGTATAGCGCAACATCGGCTTAGAGACCCGAGTAGGAGTGCAGGCCGGCGAAGTAGACGTTGACCACGGCATAGTTCACCACGACGCAGCCAAACCCGGCGATAGCCAACCAGGTAGCTTTGCGAGTCGTCCATCCGGTAGTGGCCCGCGCATGCAGGTACGCCGCGTACACCACGAAGATCACGAAGGTCCAGACCTCCTTGGGATCCCAGCCCCAATACCGACCCCAGGCTTGTTCGGCCCAGATCGCACCGGCAATCAGCGTGAAGGTCCACAGCGGGAAGGCCACCACGTGTATCCCGTAGGTCAACCGCTCCAGTGCCTCGCCGCGCGGCAAGGCTGCCAGCCAGGATCGCGCCCGACCGGACGTGCCCACCAGGCTTGCGCGCTGCTCGCGGCGGTCCTGCAGCAGGTAGAGCACCGCCACCGCGAATCCGATCACGAACAGCCCCACGGTGAGCGTGGCCACCGTGACGTGGATCACGAGCCAGATGCTGTTCAGCGAGGGAAGTAACGCACTGGCCTCGGTGTACCAAGCGCCACGGGCAAAACCGAGAATCAGCAGCACCGGCGCCACCACGAACAGCCCCAGCCAGAGCAGGTCGCGCCGCAAACTCCACCCGGAGTAGATGACCAACGCGAAGCACGATGCGGCGAGCGCGAACTCATACATGTTTCCCAGCGGAGCGCGCTGAACCGACAGCCCGCGCATTGCGGTTGCGGCGATCAACAACACGGTCGCCACCAACGTCAGTTGCAGGCCTATTACCCCCCAGCGCCGCGACGGTGTCTCACCGGCAGCAGCGTGGCCATGCTCATCGGCCCGCTCACCGTTCACCGGCTCAGGTGCCCCCACGGCTACCGGCACGGCCCGTGCCCGCGGCCTAGCACCTGCGGTCTGCACGGCCAGATGCGCCGCGAACGCGACCATCGCCAGTGCGAGCACACCCATCGTCGCCCAGACGCCGATATCCGATGCGGCGGCCAGTGTCTCGTTCCTCATCGCTGCCTTCCCTCGACTTCACCTTTGATCTGGTCTGCGATGCGTTCGACCAACCCTTGCAACGCCGGGTCACTGCCTTTGACCAGACCCGCGACCTGCACTCCAGTATGCCGGTGCGTCTGTTCGCCGGGACGCTCACCCTGCTCTTGGCGCTCTCCTACCCGCACGAACACACGGCGGCGGCGCACGGCCAACATCATGACGAGGCCGATCAGGACCGCGATCGAGCTGATCAACACGGGCAGCCGGCCCGGGTCGTGACGGATCACCAAACCACTCCAGCGCACGACCCCGTCCAGGGTGACGCTGCCTCTCTCACCCGGTAGCTCGATGGTCTGTCCTGGCTGGAGCAACAGTCGGGTGGCCTCGCCGTCGGCGTCGCGCACCGGCTCCATCCCAGCGGTGTCCAGGACGTAGACCGACTGTGGGGCCCCGCCGGGGAAGAGCTCGCCTTCAAAGACACCGATCGCCAGCTGGGGGTCGACCAGGTCCGGGAAGTCCGACGTGGGCCCGCGTTCCTCATCGAACCGGGCCGTGGGCAAGAAGGCGCCGTACAACCCGATCTCGGGGTCCGCGCCAGAGATCTTGACCGCTCCAGTCGAGGTGTAGTTGTCATCCTGTGGCAAGAACGGCACCGCATCAGAGAACAGCACCTCCCCCGCTGCGTCGCGCACCGTCACCACCGGGGCATAGCCATTGCCGAGCAGATACACGGACGCTCCGGACAGGTGCACCGGGTCGTTGACGGCAAGACGCTGCGCTTGCGGTTCGGCCCCCACTGGCTCGGCTGTGTCGACCTGGGCGGAGAACTCTCGAGGAGCCCCGAACTGGGCCCCACCCGCTTCAGTCTCGAAGGACACGGTCATCTCCTCCAGCCGAAGCGCGAACGACGCCAGGGAGTTCTCATCCACCCATGGGCCCGGAGCCAGCGTGTCGTACTGGGCTGCCGAGGAGGTGAAGGTGTCCCCTTCAGGCAAGATCACCTCACCGCGCCACCCCCAGAGGTGGCCGACCGCGACCGAAATGATCACTGACAGCAGGGCGATGTGGAAGATCAGGTTGCCGGTCTCCTTGAGGTAGCCGGTCTCGGCGGCGACGTCGCCCTCCCGACGCGCAGGCTCGGTGCGGACCCGGTAGCGATGGCTTCGCAGCACCGAGCGAGCCACCTCGGCGACGTGGTCGTGGTCGGCGTACCCGTCCTGGGCCCCAGCCTCCACCTGAACGGTGGTGTATGCCGGCAGTCGGTCCAGCCGGGTGGGCGCCGCGGGCGGTTGAGCCCGCATCGCGGACAGATGTGCACGACTACGCGGGATGAGACACCCGATCAGCGAGACCATCAACAGCAGATAGATGGAGGCGAACCAGGGAGATGAGAACACGTCGAACATCTGCAATCGGTCCAGCCACGGCCCGATACGGGGGTTGTTGCGCAGGTACTGGGACACCAGGGCGGGATCAACGCTGCGTTGCGGCCAGATCGAACCGGGCACCGCTGCAACCGCTAGCAGCAGCAACAAGAACAACGCCGTACGCATACTGGTCAGTTGTCTCCACAGCCACCTGACCCAGCCAAACGGGCCCAGCCTGGGCTGACGGATCGTGTTGCGTTCAGCAGCCCTCTCTGTCGTCACCGTGTCGCTCATCGGCGGACCACCGTCATGTCACACGCCCTCATCACAGCACCATCTTCATCGGAAGAGCCCACGTCACTACAGCAGCCACCGACATCACAACACGGTCGTGAACGAAGCAACCAGCTGGGTCTGGACCCAGGCCATCAGCCTCTCCCATACTCCGCTGAGCAGGAGTAGACCGAGCACCACCAACACCACGCCGGACACCCGCTGGATCGTGTCGTGATGGGTGCGCAGACTGCGCGAGACACCAGCAACCCAGCCCGCCCCGGCCGCGATGGCGATGAACGGCAACCCGAGCCCCAGGCAGTACGCCACCGCCAAAGCCAGCGCCCGGGAGGAGACACCATCTTGCGGAGCCAGCGTGGCGCCAAGAGTCTGAATTGCGGCCAACGCCGGACCCGTACACGCGGTGAAACCCAACCCGAACACCACCCCGAGAGCAGGCGCTCCGGCCAGTCCAGCCGCCGGCCGCCACCGTGGTTGCCACCCCGTTGCCCCAGTGGCGGTCAGCATGAAGACGCCGAGGCTCAAGACAACGAGGCCGCCGAGGCGCAGCAACACCTGTTGGTGCTCGACCAGGGAGGCTCCAAGGGACGATACGACAACACTCATCGCGATGAACACCGCGCTAAACCCGGCGACGAAGCCGATCGCACCGATCACCATGCGCCACCGCCCCGTGTCTGGGGTTTGCGGGGTCATTCCCGTGACATACCCCAAGAAGCCGGGCACCAGGGGAAGCACGCACGGGGAGGCAAACGACACCACACCTGCAGCCAGCGCAAGCACCAGAGCAGCCAACAACGGACCGTTCAGCACCAGATCACTCATAGCCACCGCTACCACGGGTGTGATCTCCCCGGTCCAGGGTCATTCCTCCAGCACGTCCTGCACCAACCCCCGCAGTGTGCTGGCGTCAACCTGACCCAGCACGCGAGCCGCCACCAGCCCCTCACGGTCGAGCACCAAAGTGCTCGGCCGGGCGTTCGCCAGCCCTTCCAGATCGGTCAGGGTGCGGCCTCCATCGTCTTCCAACGAGGGATAGGGCACCTCTTTGGCCTTCTGAAAGCTCAGCGCTGTAGGCACGCTGTCGCGGTGGTTGACGCCGATGAAGTCCACCGGCTCATCGCCGTCATCGAACTCGGAGTAGACCTCGACCAGGTCTGGGGCTTCGTCGATGCAGGGCCCGCACCACGAGCCCCAGACGTTGATCACCAACACCTCACCGCGAGCTTCCTGCGACGTCCACGGCTCGCCTTCCAGTGTCGTGCCGGTGAGCACGATCTCGCTTTCACGCTGGTCTGCAGCGACGACCGTGACACTGCCATCACCGGCGATGTAGTTCTTGTCGGTGCCGGCCCGCGCCTGATCGGCGATCGTGTTGTCCTGGCTGCACCCCGTCACCATGAGCAGGGCGAGGGACGCCGACAGCATCATGGTCACGTTGCTCTTCATGCCCCCGCTCCGGGCTGGGCCTGGTCCAGGAGGTGGCCGGCCGGCTCGGCATACGTCACCTCGACCGGATCATCACCGCGGTAGCGCACCGAGGTCACTGACGCCAGGGTGCACTCGCGCTGACGCGGGTCGTGCCATAGCCGCTTGCCCTCGAGGCGTTGACGCACAGTCCAGACCGGCAGCTGGTGCGAGACCAACACCGCCTCGCCGCCACGCGCATGCTGGCGTGCTGTGGTCAGTGCCGCCAGCATCCGGGCCGCGATCTGCCGGTATGGCTCCCCCCAGCTAGGGCGGAAGGGGTTGATGAGGTGGCGCCAATGCTCGGGGCGATGGAGCACTCCCCCACTGGCGATGGTGCTGCCCTCGAAGTGGTTGGTGGCCTCGATCAGCCGGACGTCGGTAGCCAAGGGCAGGTCAAGACGGGCCACGATCGGTGCGGCGGTCTCTTGGGCCCGATCCAGCGGCGACGAGGCGATGTAGCGCACGTCTCCACCGACTAGATAGTCGGCGGTGAGCTTGGCCATCTCGACGCCCAGCTCAGACAGGTGGAAGCCCGGCAGGCGCCCGTAGAGGACCCCGTCAGGGTTGTAGACCTCGCCGTGTCGCACGACATGGACCACCGTGGTTGCAGCACCGGAAGTCATGGGATCAAGTGTTTCACGGCTCACTGAGCGATCGCTGCGGCGCTGGCATCGATGGCGTCAATGATCTGGGTCACCGCCGTATCATCATGACTGGCGCTGACAAACCAGGACTCATAGCAGCTCGGCGGCAGGTGCACCCCCCGCTGCAGCATCTCGTGGAAGAAGGCGGCGTAACGGTCGGCGTCCTGAGCGCTGGCATCGGCAAAGTTTCGCACCTGCCCCTGCCTGAAGAAGACGCTGAACATCGACCCGGCCCATTGGATCCGGTGCTCGATGCCGTGTCTGTCGAACGCGGTGCGCACGGCGTCGGCTAACGCTTCGGCAACTGAGGTGATATGCGAATAGACCTCGGGGGTGCAGTGCTGCAGCGTTGCCAGACCGGCCGCGCTCGCGACCGGATTACCGGACAAGGTTCCCGCCTGGTACACCGGACCCCCCGGGGCAAGCACCGCCATGACATCGCGCCGGCCACCGAAAGCGGCTACCGGGAAGCCACCTCCCATCACCTTGCCGAAGGTGAACAGGTCGGGACTGCCGTGCTCGTACGGCCCCTCGAGGCCGTACCACCCTGCCGCGCTACATCTAAACCCGGTCATCACCTCATCGGAGATGACCAGCGCTCCATGAGCGTGGGCGACCCGCAGCAGAGCGTCGGTGAATCCGGGCTCCGGCGGGACGACGCCCATGTTGCCGGCCGCGGCCTCGGTGATGACCGCGGCGATCCGGTCTCCATGCCGAGCAAACGCCGTCTCCAGCGCATCGACATCGTTGTAGGGCAGGACGATCGTCTCGGCCGCAGCCGACGGCGGCACGCCAGCAGAGTCCGGCAAGGCGAACGTCGCCAGTCCGGAGCCGGCCGCTGCCAAGAGGGCGTCGACGTGGCCGTGGTAGCAGCCGGCGAACTTCACGATGGCGAAGCGGCCGGTGTAGCCTCGCGCCACCCGAACAGCGCTCATGGTGGCCTCGGTGCCGGAGTTGACCAACCTGACCTGCTCCACCGGGTCGACCCGTCGCACGATCTCCTTGGCGAGCCCCACCTCACGCTCAGTGGGGGTTCCGAATGAGAACCCGGCAGCTGCTGCTTCACGCACGGCGTCGAGCACGGCCGGATGGGTGTGGCCCAGGATCATTGGCCCCCAGGAGCAGATCAGATCCACATATCGGTGCCCATCGACATCAGTCAGCCACGGCCCGTGGGCGTGGTCGATGAACCGGGCAGTGCCGCCCACCGAGCGAAACGCTCTCACGGGAGAGTTGACTCCCGAGGGGATCACACGCTCGGCCTGCTCGATCAGAGCCCTCGAACGCGGCGTTGAGCTGATCAGTGGAGAAGCCATGTCACCCAGTCTGACACCGACGCCCTTCCCACATCGGACCCGGTCAGAAAGCGTCGGATCCCTGCTCCGGGCGGGCTCGTAGCGACACGATCACACGTCGCATGCCCTTGCCCAGAACAAGCAGCTCCTCGCGTGACAGCTGTCCCACGAAGGTGTCGCGCACCGTGCTCAGGTGCACCGGCGCAACGCGCAGCACCAGCTCATACCCCGCGGGGGTCAGTGCGACCTCAACCCCGCGTCCATCACCGACGGACCGTGCCCGCCGCACCAGGCCCAGTGCCTCCAGCCGCTTGGCCGTATGAGTCAGCCGGCTCCGCGACTGCACCACGAGGTCCGCCAACGCCGACATCCGCAAGACGCGGTCCGGGGCCTCGCTGAGCATCGCCAGGATCTCGTACTCCCCCAGGCGTAGGCCGGTCCCGTCCAAGCCATCTTCCAGAGCCTGCATCACGAGCCGATAACCACGCAGCCAGGCACGCCACGCCAGCTGCTCCTCTTCGTCGAGCCAGTCGACGGCCATCCCTTCAGTCGCGATGTCCATGGGCACCAGTGTGACCGATCTTCGGCCCAGAGTCTTGCCTATGCCTGGCGCCCTGACTGCCGAACCAGCACTCGGGCAGCGTAATCGGCGTAGTAGGACAAGACGATGTCAGCTCCCGCCCGCCGGATGGATACCAGCGATTCCAACACCGCCTGTTCCCGCTCCAGCCATCCTCGGTCCACAGCAGCCTCGATCTGTGCGTACTCACCGGAGACGTGATAGGCGGCCACCGGCACGTCACTGCGAGCAGCCACATCGGCCACGATGTCCAGACACGCCATGGCCGGCTTGACCATGACCATGTCGGCGCCCTCGGCCAAGTCCAATGAGAGCTCCCGAGTGGCCTCGCGCCGGTTGGCCACATCCTGTTGGTATGTCGCTCGGTCACCGAGGAGAGTGGACTGCACAGCTTCTCGAAAAGGGCCATAGAACGCTGAGGCGTATTTCGCCGTATAGGCCAAGATCGCCACATCGGACCGGTTATCGGTGTCCAAGGCCGAGCGAACCGCAGCCACCTGCCCATCCATCATTCCGGAGAGAGCGACGACATGGGCTCCGGCAGCCGCCTGGGCCAAGGCGATCTCAGCGTACCGCTCGAGTGTGGCGTCGTTCTCGATCTCACCTCCGGCGCCGAGCACCCCACAGTGACCGTGGTCCGTGAACTCGTCGAGGCACAGATCGGCCATGACCACCGTGTCATCGCCCACCTCGTGCCGCAGCGTGGCCAGAGCACGATTGAGGACCCCACCCTCATCATCGGCAGCGCTGCCAACCGCGTCCTTGCGAGCCGGGACGCCGAAGACCATGAGCCCGCCGACCCCGACCTGCACCGCCTGCTCGGCTGCCCGAGCAAGCGACTCCTGGGTATGTCTGTATACCCCCGGCATCGACGTAATCGGCACTGGCTGGGTCAGCCCTTCGCCCACGAACATCGGCAACACGAGGTCAGCGGGGTTCAGCCGGGTCTCGCGAACAAGCGAACGCATGGCGGAGTTCACCCGCAACCGCCGAGGACGTGCAACGGGATGGCCCAAACTCACACTCGCGCTTTCTTCACTCGCCGTGTCGATCGTCCGCGACGCTGGCTGGGACGAGTTAACGGCTGACCATTGGCTGCGGCTGCCTCCGCCAGTCCGGCCACGTGGTCCGCCAGCGACGTCACCAGAGCATCAGCAGATGGACTCGGTGAGATGACGTCGACGTTCAGGCCGTGCTCTTCAGCCGTGCGCGCGGTGGCCGGACCGATGCAGGCGACCAGGGTGTTCGCGTGCGGTTTGCCGGCGATCCCGATCAGATTTCGGACTGTCGAAGACGATGTGAAGCAGACGGCATCGAATGCCCCACTCTTGATCGACTCGCGCACCTCGCGCTCCGGCGGGGCCGCACGCACGGTGCGGTAGGCCGTGACATCGTCGACCTCCCAGCCCATCTCGACCAAGCCCGCGATCAGCGTGTCGGTGGAGATATCCGCCCTGGGCAACAAGACCCGGTTGATCGGGTCGAGCACGTCGTCGTAGGGCGGCCAGGCCCCCAGCAACCCGCGGGCGGACTGCTCGAGGGTGGGGACCAGGTCGGGCACAAGGCCCCAGTCCTGCAACGCCTCAGCGGTCACCCCGCCGACGGCTGCGATCTTCAAACCGGAGAAGGCACGGGCATCCAGTCCAAGGGCTGTGAACTTCTCACGCACTGCACGCACGGCGTTGACGGACGTGAACCCAACCCACTCATACCGGCCCGTGACCAAGCCACGGATGGCCTTGTCCATCTGCTGGGGCGTGCGCGGCGGCTCCACACTGATGGTGGGCACGACATGTGCGCACGCGCCATAGCTGGCCAGCTGCTCGACCATCGTCCCAGCCTGGTCCTTGGTGCGAGGCACCACGACTCGCCATCCGAACAAAGGCTTGGTCTCGTACCAGGAGAGCTCGGTGCGTAGGTCCACCTGGGAGCCGATGACCGCCAGTGTGGCATGCGGCAGCGTCGATCTCAGCACCCGCTCGGCAGCGTCCAACTGGGTGACTTCGGTGCGCTGATCGACCGTCGTTCCGTGCTCGGTAAGTGCGACTGGTGTGTCGCCATCTCGCCCTGACTTGAGTAGCTCTGCCAAAGCATCACGCACCTGCGTCGGGCTACCTTGGACCACGACGGTGACCTCGTCAGCAGCCGACAGGGAGTAGTCGACTTCGGCGTCCGAGCCGTCAATCATGTGCAGCTGACTGCCACCTCGGCCGCTGGTCAGCGGCACTCCGGCGTATACCGGGACAGACCAAGCAGTGCTGACACCCGGCACGATCTCGAACGAGACCCCGGCCCGGCGGCACGCCGCTGCTTCGGTTGCCAGAGAGGAGAAGGCCGCTGGGTCACCGTCCATCAGCCGCAGCACGAGTTTGCCGTGGTCGGCCAGGGCGGTGGCAGTGGTGACCACCAGCTTCGCTCGAGAGGCCGCCGCCAGCTCCTTGCCGGTGCTGGCCGGTAGTCCGTCGACAATCTCGACATCGGGTCGAGCGTAGGGGCGGAACCGCTCTGCGTGCTCCAGGGAGTCCAGGATGATGACATCGGCGCTCGCGAGGTAGTCACGACCCCGGACGGTCAACAGGCCCGGATCACCCGGCCCGGCGCCGACGAAAGCAACCCGGGCCATCGGGATCTGGTCTGGAACTGATGCTGTTTCGGTATGGGCGCTCACGACTCACACTCCAGTTTCGAGATTTGCTCGGGACCGTGCGCTGCGATCACTCGCAGCAGTTCTTGCGCTACCTGCCGGCCCAGTTCGCTGGGATCTGGGCCGGTCGCCTTGATGCGGGGTGAAACCCCGGCTTGCCTGACCCAACCGGTCAATTCGTATCGGTCGCCCGGCCGGGTGGCTAGTGCACCCACCGGCGACGTGCAGCCTGCCTCCAGGGCCGACAACATGGCTCGCTCAGCCTCAACGCATCCTCGAGTCAGCGGATCATCCAATGCTGCACATGCCGTCCTGATGTGGACATCGCTCTCGCGGGCGTGCTCAGACAGCGGCGCACCGTACTCGGGGTCGCGGCACTCCACCGCCAAGGCACCCTGGCCCGGCGCGGGCAGCATCTCTTCCAGCGACAGGGTCTGCGTGACCTCGGCCGATCGGCCTAACCGCGCCATGCCGGCCGCGGCAAGGACAAGTGCCTCAACCTCACCATTGCGCAGTTTGGCGATCCGAGTGTTGACGTTGCCGCGAATATCCACGACCTGCACGGCGGGAGCCAAGTCCGCGAGCTGTCCAGCCCGTCGCGGCGATCCGGTGCCCACGCGCGCCGTTGGGCCGAGTTCGTGCAGAGGTTGACCCTTCGCGGTGATCACGACGTCACGAGGATCTTCTCGAACAGTGATAGCGGCGATGTTCAAGCCTGGGCACTCTGCCACCGGCAGGTCTTTGAGTGAATGCACGGCAATGTCGATCTCACGGCGCAACAGGGCCGTGCGCAAGGCCGTGGCAAACACCCCCGTCCCACCGATCTCTGTCAGCGGGCGGTCACTGGCATCGCCTTCGGTCTTGACCGTGACGATGTCCACGTCGCTGCCGGCCGCGCGCAGTTTCTCCCTGATGAGATTGGCCTGGGTGGTGGCCAGCGCACTCCCGCGGGTTCCGAGCCTCATAAGGCATCGCTCTCACTGATCGCAGCGACATCTTGCACGGCGACGACCTGCTCGGGATCCAGGTCGAAGAGCTCACGCAGCACCCGCGCATACTCTGCTGGCTCGTCAGCGCTTCCCATTTCCTTCGCCCGGACCGTCGGGGTATGCAGCAGCTTGTCAACAATGCGGCTCACCGTCTGGTGCAGCTGAGCCCGGGAGGGATCATCGAGGTTCGGCAGGCGGTGATCGAGCCGGTCGAGCTCGGCCTGCACGACGCTGGCGGCGCGAGCCCGCAGTGCGGCGACGGTGGGGGCGACGTGTTGCATCCGACGACTGAGCTGGTAGGCGGCCACCTCGCTGGTGATCAGGTCCGCCACCTCCTCCAACACGGCCCGAAGCTGCGCGGAGTCGACAGCGCTCTGGGTGCCGGACTGAATCTGAGCCAGGTCAACCCGATGAACGCCGGCAAGGTCGCCGACCGCCGGCTCGACGTTGGCGGGCATGGCTAGATCGATGAAGCCCATCGGCGACGGATCAACCCCGCGACCATCGATCCCTGACCTCTGACCACGACGAGCTGCTGCATCTCTAGCCTCAGAGACCATGTCGACGGTGATCACTGCCTCCGCGGAGCCCGTGCAGCAGATCACCAGGTCTGCTGCCGCCAGCAATGTGCGGAGCTCGGTCCAGTCCCGAGCCACGGCTCCATGGCGCTGAGCCACGATCGTGGCACGCCCCAGGTCTCGACTGACCAAGTGCACGTCGACGACCGGTTGGTCGGCAATGGTGCCTGCGGCAAGCGCGCCCATCGCGCCTCCACCGACGATCAGCACCCGACGCTCGCGGGGTGGCGCCAACACCGGATCCAAGGTGTCCAAGCCAATCTGCACCAACGAGCGAGCGACGACATCCAATGTTGTCTGCGTGTGCGCGGCCTTACCGACCCGCAGGGCATGCTGGACCACTGCATTGAGGTTGGGTCCCACCGACCCCGCCTGCTGCGCATTCAGGAAGGCGCTGCGCAACTGGCCCAAGACCTGCGGCTCACCCAAGGCCATCGAGGACAAACCGCAGGCCAACTCGAAGAGCTGGTGCACAGCCCGGTCGTCGTAGTGCACATACAGGTGCTCGGTCAGTTCCGAGCGGTCGAGATCTGTACCTGCGGCCAGGGCATCGACGATGTCGCGAACAGCGCCGTGGAAGCGCTCTGTGTCCGCCAGAACCTCGACGCGATTACACGTGTCGATCGCCATGAACTCATTGACATCACCGGCCAGAGCTAGGTCGGCCCGCAGCCGGGCCATCCGATCGGTACCGCCGAGGACACGCTCAAGAATCTGAAGGGGAGCACTGTGGTGAGACAAGCCCACGGTTACCAACGTCATAAGAGCCCCCCGGCTGCAGCTGTGCCCGTTGACAACTCAGTAGGTGGCGCGCTTTGGCCGCGCCGCTTGGCGTGGAATGCCAGGATTTCCAGTTCGGTGGACAGATCGACTCGACGCACGCCCACGTAGTCCGGGACATCGAGTGTGATGGCAGCGAAGTTCAGGATCGAATGCACCCCGAGCGAGACCAGCACCTCGGCAACGGCGTTGGCACTGTGTGCCGGGGTGGTGATCACACCGAAGTCCAGGGCGATGCCGGAAGCCGCCAGCTCAGCCAGCGACTGCACCCGTTGACCACCGAGCTCGGCTCCCACGGTCTCCGGATCATCATCCACGAGCGCCTCGATGCGAAACCCGCGGTTGTAAAAACCCCCGTACGCCACCAGCGCGCGGCCCAAGTTGCCCATGCCGACGATCGCGACCGGCCATTCTTGCGTCAAGCCCAGCTCTTCGGTGATCTGCTCATAGAGCTGCGGTACGTCATACCCCACCCCACGCACGCCGTAAGACCCCAAGTAGGACAGATCTTTGCGTAGCTGAGCGGAATGCACCCCAGAGGCGGCAGCCAGCTCACGCGAGGCTACGTTCGAGGCACCCGACTCCTTCAGGGCGATCAGGGCCCGGCGGTAGGCGGGCAGACGTGCAACTGCTGCATCTGGCACACCGCGTGGGTATGCCTGCGAACTCATCACTACCTCCGCCTCCTTTCGGTCCGTGAACCCCCAGCTGGGGGTTGCCTAAGTCCAGGAGTACCTACGATAAGACCTTGTGAAGGAATGCACAAAGTCATCGAAGTATTCCTGGCCGAAAGAGCTGGGTTCTGGGGCTACCTCAGGGCCGCGGCGAGGCGGTCTGGGTCGATCCGCCAGTAGTCGTGTTGCTGGCCGTCGACAAAGGTGACGGGTAGGTAGTCGCCGTACCGCGCCAACAGGTTCGCCCGCGCGGGATCCACGAACTGGTCGATATCGACGAGAACACAACCGGCCGGCGGCAACACGTCGGCAAGGGTGCGATTGATGGTCTCGACGGCCACCTCACACAGGTGACATCCGGCTCGCGTCAACACTGAAACCCTTACCGGACGCCCCGCATCGTCAATCGGCGGCAGCATAGCGGCCACCGCCGCTCCGGCGGCATGCTCGTGCTCGGACATCGGGCTCCCCCTTCGACTCCGCGCGGCGTCGAGCGATGCCTATTTCTTGTTGCGCCGCTGGTGACGGGTTTTGCGCAGCAGTTTGCGGTGCTTCTTCTTCGCCATCCGCTTGCGCCGCTTCTTGATCACAGAACCCATTGATGAACCGAATCTCTCGTGTGGACAGGTGCACCGAACGCCGATGCGCTGATCAGCCTACCCGGCCGCTGGAGCACCCCCAACTGCACGAACTTCAGGCCGTCCCATGATACGAGTCGCTCAGGTAGTCGTGCACCGCCTGCTGTGGCACGCGGAACGAACGGCCAACCCGCACCGCCGAGAGTTCTTCATTGTGGACCAACCGATAGACCGTCATCTTCGAGACGCGCATCAGGGCAGCCACCTCGGCGACGGTCATGAAGTTCAGGTCTGCCACGTGGCGCTCCTCGCTCATCGCGGGGTCCTCATCTGTCGTGTCTGCATGCCGAACTGGTCTGCGTTCGAACGCGTTCTTGGCCAACCATAGGTGCTGTTGTGCGAGAAAGTGAAGGGTGGGGCTGCTGTTGTCCAGCGCGACACGCCATGTTGCATCAAATATGACGCAGGTCACTATCGTCAGTCGAAGTACGGATCCAACCCGTGCGGGGGGAAAACAGCACGGCGAGTGGCCATGATGGCCGCGTCCACCCGATCCTCGGGGTCGTATCCGTGATTGAAGGATCCGTAGTCGACCGTGGCGCCAGCGATGTCCCCCATCGAGGCGGGCGCCGCAACACCGCACTGCGTCTGCACCCACTCGCGCCATGCTGGAGCAGTGGCAGCCGAGGGCGCGACCGGCCGGTGCGTGGCGATCCCGATCAGGTGTGACCATGCGCGCGGCACGACCTCGACGACCTCGTACCCCCCGCCCCCCAGGGCCACCCAGCGGCCGTCGCTGTGTTCATGCGCCAGCTCATGCACCCAGCCGTACGCCGTCTGCATACCCTCGATGGTCAGGTTCATCGCGGCGAGGGGGTCTCGATAGTGCGAGTCGCAACCGTGTTGGCTGACGATGACGTCAGGGGCAAAGGTTTTGACGAGCGCCGGCACGACAGCGGCGAAGGCTCGAAGCCAGCCAGCGTCGTCGGTACCTGCCGGAAGCGCAACGTTGACAGCGCTGTCCGGGGCACCGCGCCCTCCCGTGTCATGGGCGAAACCGGTCCCCGGAAACAGGGTGCGTCCGTTTTGGTGCAGCGAAATCGTGAGCACTCTCGGGTCGTCGGCGAAGATCTTCTCCACACCGTCCCCATGGTGTACATCGAGATCGACATACAGGACTCGCCCAGCGCCCGCGCGCAGCAAGAAGTCGATCCCCACAGCAATGTCGTTGTAGATGCAGAACCCTGAGGCCAGCTCAGGCATCGCATGATGAAGACCGCCAGCGATGTTCACTCCATGCTGGGCCGCCCCGCTCCATACGGCATCACAAGCCGCCACGGTCGCGCCGCAGGCAAGTGCGCTGGCTTCATGCATACCGTGGAAGGCCGGCGTATCGGCAGTTCCGATCCCGAACTGCCCGAGGGCAGCCGCGGGGTCAGCCGAGAGTTTCTGCACCATCTCGACGAAACGGGGCGAGTGCACGGCCTGTAGCTGCCCGACATCGAGCGGTTCTGCACCGATGAGACGCACGTCATCATGGCCCAACAGTCCCAACTCTTGGCTCAACCGGCGGGTCAGCTCAAGTCGAATCGGATGCATCGGGTGTCCCGGCCCGAAGTCGTACGCCGTGAAACGATGGTCCCAGACGACATGTGCGGCGATCATGGAGGCACGCTAACCCGACAACGACCGCGGAGGTACTTCGAAGATGGCCAAGCATCAACTGTTCGACGAGGATGTGCTGGTGATCGGCCTGGGCCGGTTCGGGGCCGCTGCGGCGCTGGAGATGGACCGCCTCGGATACCGGGTGCACGCCATTGAGGTCAACGGCAACGTGGCTGAGCGATACGCGCGCAAGCTGATGCGGGTGCAGACGATCGATGCCACCAACCCCGAGGAGCTACGCAGCGCGAAGCCGAGAGACTTTCGGATCGCCGTCGTTGGGATCGGCACCTCGATCGAAGGCTCGCTGCTGACCTGCGGAAACCTGGTCGACCTCGGCATACCCTCAATCTGGGCCAAGGCCGTCAGCGCCGAGCACGCACGGCTTCTCGAGCGGATCGGGGTGCACCACGTGGTCTTCCCAGAGGCTGAGTCAGGTGGGCGGGTTGCCCACCTCGTGAACGGGAAGATGGAGGGCTACATCGAGTTCGAGGACGGCTACGCGATCGTCAAAATGCGTCCGGCTCAGGAGATGATCGGCTTCACTCTGGGAGAGACCGACGTTCGTAAACGCTATGGGGTCACCGTGGTCGGGGTGAAGGCTCCCGGAGAGGACTTCATGCACGCCCTGCCGGAGACCAAGGTCGGCCAACACCACATGATGATCGTCTCCGGCCCCAGCAAGTACATCGAACAGTTGGCAGCCCGGCCATAGTGCAGCGCTCAAGGCTGGGCCCTACAAGCTGGTCGCTGGGCCTTACAAGCTGGTCGGGATATTGCCCGAGGACGATCCGAGCGGCAACACCATCGCCATCTCCTCAGCATCCTCATCCGGCGCCTCGGCTCCCCGGATCGGCATCGGGCGACGATTGTCAGTAGGACGGAAACCGAAGCTGCTGGCAAACGCCACCGCTCGACCATTGTCAGTACCCACCCAATAGACCAGGTGCTTCATGTCGGCTTCGCGGGCCGCTCGCGCGGCCGCCTCGAGCAGTCGCCGCGCCACTCCGCTCCCCCGAGCATCCGGGGACACCCACAGCCCGAACAGCTCGCCCACCTGGTCATCCTTGGTGTTCTCCGAGCCAACGCTGGCCACACCCATGGCCGCACCTTCGCGTTCGGCCAGCAAGCGCTGGGAGCGCCGCATCCGATCGCGCCACCGTTCCTCTGGGTAGCTCTCTTCCTCCTCGGCGGAGGCGACAAACGCCTCCGGAGACTCCTTGAGAGCGTGAAGGCGGGTCCGGCGATATTCATCCCAGTCCTCTTCGCTGAGGCGCCGCACAGTGATCTCAGTCATGCGCCTACTCTGGCACAGGTCGACCCGAGGCAGCACTCCCATGCCGGAAACGACGCTCTCCTCGTGTGCCGACCTCGGTCAGTCGACCTGGGAGAGCTCCTTGGAACGCCGCGCCGCCGCCTCGATTGCGGTCATGAACGCGGCACGGACCTTGTGATCTTCTAGTTCGCGCAAGGCCGCCACACTGGTACCGCCGGGACTGGATACCTGCTCTCGGAGCACGGTGGGGTGTTGGCCGGTGTCACGGAGCATGGTCGCCGCCCCGTAACATGTCTGGACGACCAACTCGGAGGCGGTCGCACGAGGCAGCCCGAGCAAGACGCCAGCCTCGATCATGGCCTCCACAACGTAGAAAATGTAAGCTGGGCCACTTCCGGACAAGGCGGTCACCGCGTCGAGGTGGTGCTCGTCGAGGGTGGCCACCGCGCCTACCGTGCTCAACAACGCCACGGCGTTCTCGGCCTGGGCGGCACTGCAATGACTGCCTCGCGCCAGGACCGACATGCCCTGATCGACCAGTGCGGGCGTGTTAGGCATCGCGCGCACCACTGAGGTCTGCTCCGGCAGGTGCGCCTCCAGGAACGATGTGCTCACCCCGGCGGCGATCGAGATCACTAGCGACCCAGGCCGAACCACGTCGCTGATCTCGCCCAGCAACGTGCTCATGTCCTGCGGTTTGACGCACAGCACGACGATGTCGGCTTCAGCGACAGCGGAGGCCGCAGGCAGCGCCCTGACACCGTGCTGGTCCGCGATGTCGGCGGCGCGCTCGGCCACAGAGTCGCTGACCACGACCGAGTCCACCGGATGTCCGGCTCGCACAAAGGCAGCCAACAACGTTGCACCCATGACACCGGCGCCCAGGATGGCGATCGCCATCGGCTAGCCCGTGCTCAGCACAGAGCGAGCGAAGAAGGCCAGGTTGGCGGGTCGTTCAGCCATCCGCCGCACGAGATAGCCGTACCACTGGTCGCCATAGGGCATGTAGACCCGCACCCGGGCACCCTCCTGAGCCAGCCTGAGCTGCTCGTCGGGACGGATACCGAACAACAGCTGGTATTCGTACGTGTCGTTCGCGCGGCCATAGCGCTGGGCCAACGTGCCTGCCATCTCGATCAAGCGCGGGTCGTGGCTGGCGACCATGGGGTACCCATCGCCGGCCATCAGCACGTTCAGGCATCGAGCATAGGACTTGTCGACATCGCTCTTGTCCTGGAAGGCCACCGACTCCGGCTCGTTGTAAGCCCCCTTGCACAGCCGGACGCGGCTACCTTCATGCGCCAGATCGCGGCAGTCCGACTCGGTGCGGTGCAAATACGACTGCACGACGGCGCCGACCCACGGGAAGTCCTGGCGGAGCTCCCGTAGCCCCTGCAACGTGTCGTCTGTGGTCTCGTGGTCCTCCATGTCGAGGGTGACGGTGGTGCCGGCGTTGGATGCGGCCCGACAGATCTGTTGAGCGTTGTCCATCGCCATAGCTTGGCCCTCGGACCCCAGGGCCTGTCCGAGCGCGCTCAGCTTGACGCTGACCTCGACCCTCCCGCTGGAGGTCAGTCCGGCCGCCGACAACTGTTGTAGCAGGTTGAGGTAGGAGTCTGTGGTCTCCGTCGCCATCCGCTCATCGAGTGTGTCCTCACCCAGGTAGTCGATCGTGACCAACCGATCGGAGCCGATGAGGTCGTCAGCAGCGTCAACTGCAGCAGCATTGTCATCGCCGGCCACGAACCGCTTGACGACACCGCGAGAGACAGGCGCCCTTTCGATGAGGGTGCGAAGCGAGTCGTGCCGACTGACCTCCAACAGGCCCCGTCGCAACAGGGGGGCGGGGTCCAGAACACCAAGATTCATCCGGACAGGCTACGCCCTCTACCCCCCGTGATGTCATCAGGCGGACCTTGTCCTCACCCACTATCGCGAGGAGGCCTCTACCGCCAGGTGTTTGCGCGCGAACTCCAGCGCTTCGGCCAGGTCCAGCTCTCGTTGGTCTCGATGCTTCTTGCGAGTGCTCACCTCTAAACTCACCACACCGGCGTACTCGCTGTGTGCCAGCGCGCTCAACACGTCGGCGCATCGCTGCGTTCCGCGACCCGGCACCAGATGCTCGTCCTTGAAGGTGCCGTTGCTGTCCCCCAGATGCACATGCGCCACGCGAGATCCCAGCTGCTCGAGCATCTGCAGCGCGTCCCTGCCAGCAGTGCCGGCATGCGAGATATCCAGCGTGACGTTTTCGTACGGCAGGTCGGTGGGGTCGTGGTCAGGCAGGTAGGCCGCGATGCTGCCGGTACTCACTCGCCACGGGAACATATTCTCCACGGCGATGGAGATGTTGTGTTTGCCGTCACGTCTGGCCACCCCCTCGATGAAACCGGCCGCGTACTGACGTTGCCAGCGAAAAGGCGGGTGGACCACAACGGTCGGGGCGCCGACGTTCCGGGCCAACTCGATAGAACGATCGATCTTGCCCCAAGGATCCCATCCCCATAACCGCTGAGAGAGCAACAGCGTCGGCGCGTGGATGGCGCCAATCGGTAGCCCGTGCAAACGGGACAGCGCCATCAGCGGTTTGGCTTCTTGGGTCACCTCGTCCGTCCAGACCATGACCTCGATCCCGTCATACCCCAGCCGCTCCGCAAGGTCGAAGCCGTATCCGGGTCCTTCGGGATAGACCGAGCTGGTCGACAGGTGGACCGGGACCGCCCGCCGCTCAGGGGCGGGCACGGACCGTACTCTTCATGGCCACCACCCTAACCTGCCCAGCGTGCTCAGCGAGACTCCCGGAGCCCGCCTAGTCTGTGCAGATGACCTCCTCGAGCCATTCAGCTCCTGCGGCTGGCGAGGAGGTCAGCGTCGCTCGGCCACGGCTCTGGGCCGAGTTCGATGACCCAGGTGATGCCGACCGACGTCTGCGGGTGGACCTGACGTGGTTGACCTCTTCTTGGCGCTGCCTGTTCGGGCAGGGCTGCCCAGGTGTCTATGCCGAGCGCCCGGAGGACGGGTGCTGCACCTTGGGTGCTCACTTCAGTGACGGCGACGACCTCGCGCGCGTTGCAGCGGTGGTGGCCGACCTCGGACAGGATGAGTGGCAGATGTTCGACTACGGACAGGGGCGAGACTGGCAGCGCAGCGAATCGTCGCCCGATGCCGACATGCCCGCCGAGATCGCTACGACGCTCGTGGAAGGTGCCTGCATCTTCTTGAACCGGCCGGGCTTTCCCACCGGAGCCGGTTGCGCCCTCCATCAGCATGCCCTGGCTACCAGCCAGCAGCCGTTGGCGACCAAGCCTGACGTCTGTTGGCAACTGCCGATCCACCGCAGTTTTCGGGAGGTACGTCGCGGCGACGACACGGACTACACCGAAGTGACCATTACCGAGTACGGGCGCGGCGACTGGGGACCTGGCGGCTATGACTTCGACTGGTACTGCACTGCCGCGCCGTCGGCACACACGGCGCAGGTACCGGTCTACCTCTCGCTCGCGCCGGAGCTCACAGAACTGATTGGTCGGCCGGCGTATGCCGAGCTGGCTCGCCTGTGCGAAAACGTTCTCGTCCCTGAGGCGGCCCATGCCCAGGGCAGGCCACTGCTGCCCCTCTTCGTCCACCCGGGGACCATGGCCGCCACAGCCGCGACGGCATCCGCCCCGCCACCTGCCACATTCGGCGCATGATGGGCACCGATGAGGCGATCCCCAGCCCAAATATCTGGGCGGCACCCGAGGTCTACGAAATCGAGAACGGCGGAGTCGACCCGGACAACGCCATCTGGAAAGCGATGGCTGCCGTGCACGACCACGCCGGCGCCAGGGTGCTGGATGTGGGTTGCGGAAGCGGATATCACCTACCGATCCTGGCTGAGCGGGCGGCTCGCGTGATCGGACTGGAGCCATATCGGCCGTTGCTGCATCGGGCCCAGCGGAGGGTTGCCGATCATGGCCTGACCTGTGTCGAAGTGCTGTCCGGGTCGGCCCAGGCGATGCCTGTCGACGACGCCAGCATCGATGTCCTGCACGCCCGATGGGCCTACTTCTTCGGACCCGGCTGTGAGCCTGGGCTACGTGAGATAAGCCGGGTGATGGCACCGGGTGGAACCGCGTTCGTGATCGACAACGACGCGACCCGCTCGACCTTCGGCCAGTGGTTCACTCGGGCCTGGCCGCACTTCGATCCGAGCGCGGTCGAGCGGTTCTGGCGCAGACAAGGATGGCAGCGCACCTGCGTGGACATGCGCTGGCAGTTCGCGACGCGGAGCGACTTCGAGGCTGTCGTCCGGATCGAGTTCGCCCCCAGGATGGCCGAGCAGATTGTGGCGGAGCACGCGGGCTCCGGCGTCGACTACGCAGTCCACCTGTGGCACCGCACGATGTCTCCTGTCCGTGGTGACGCCTAGTATCGGCCCTATGTCCACCTCTGCGCGTTCTACCGCTTCCAGCAAGCGCGGTGGCGCATCCTACCGGTGTTCCGAATGCGGCTGGGCCAGCCTGAAATGGGTAGGCAGATGCGGTGAGTGCCAGGCCTGGGGGACGGTGACCCAGGTCGGTGACACGGGGGTACGCACCCAGGCCAGCACACCCCGGACCGCCGCGGTGCCCATCGAGCAGGTCAGCCTCGACGCCGCCCAGTGCGTCAGCACGGGCGTCGCCGAGTTCGACCGGGTGCTCGGTGGCGGCGTCGTGCCCGGTGGGGTCATGCTGATCGCTGGCGAGCCAGGTATCGGCAAGTCGACGCTGGCCTTGGACGTGGCCGCTCGAGCCGCACACTCCGGCAGTCGCGTGCTCTATATCAGCGGAGAGGAGTCCGCGGCGCAGGTGCGCCTGCGGGCCGAGCGGATCGACGCCCTGGCCGCCCAGTTGTTCCTCGCGGCCGAGACGGACCTGGCCTCACTCTTGGGTCATATCGAACGGGTGCAGCCAACGTTGCTGGTCGTCGACTCGGTGCAGACGATCGCCAGCGCGGACGTCGACGGCGCTGCCGGCAACGTGGGCCAGGTCAAGGAGGTCGCCTCCGCGCTGATCAAGGTCGCCAAGAGCACCACCATCTCCACCCTGCTGGTCGGCCACGTCACCAAGGATGGCTCGATTGCCGGACCGCGAGTGTTGGAACACCTGGTAGACGTCGTCGTGCAGTTCGAGGGAGAGCGACACTCACGGCTGCGGTTGGTTCGGGCAGTCAAGAATCGATTTGGTCCCACTGACGAGGTGGGCTGCTTCGACCTCGGAGACGCTGGTATCACCGGCCTGCCCGACCCCAGCGGGCTCTTCCTGACCAGCCGAGATGTTGCCGTCCCAGGCACCTGCGTCACGGTGACCCTCCAGGGACGGCGGCCGATGGTGACCGAGGTGCAGGCCCTGGTGCATCAGTGCGCCGCAGGCAGCCCGCGGCGGACCACCAGCGGGATCGACCCCTCCCGACTCGCCATGGTGCTCGCAGTCTTGAGTGCCCGAGCGGGCCTGGATTTCTCCGGTGCCGATTGCTATTGCTCCACCGTGGCAGGAGCGCGTCTGAGCGAGCCATCAGCTGACCTGGCAGTCGCCCTCGCGTTGGCCGGCGCCAGTGTGGACCGCGCCCTGCCGCTCGGGACGGTGGCCTTCGGAGAGGTCGGTTTGGCCGGGGAGCTGCGCCCGGTCACCGGAGCACCGCGCCGTCTCGCCGAAGCAGCCCGGATCGGCTTTCGACGCGCGGTCGTGCCAGCGGGATCGATGACCGAGGGCCCTCCCCCGTCCAGTATGCAGGTCACCCAGGTCGCCACGGTGGCCCAGGCCGCCGCGGCGGCTTTCGGTGACAGCGATCAGCGACGGCAGGCCTACGGTCCCTCACCCAGCGAGATCGACTCCGGGCATGGCAAGATCAGAAGCCACCCCGGTATCGGCTCCCGTTCACGCGCTGGTGCCGGCTAAGAACGCAACGAACAAAGGCAGCCATTGACCCAGGCAGACGAGGACGTCATGCGTGCGACGCTGGCCGCTGTGGCGCCCGGAACCGAGTTGCGCGATGGCCTCGAAAGGATCCTGGGCGGTCGCACGGGAGCCTTGCTCGTGCTGGACGACAGCCCCGAGGTCCTCGCGCTGTGCACCGGTGGGTTCAAGTTGAACGTTGCCTTCTCCGCCACCCGCCTGCGCGAGCTGGCCAAAATGGACGGCGCCATCATCCTGGACACGAGCGTGAGCCGGATCGTCCGGGCGGCAGTTCAACTCGTGCCTGATCCCAGCATCAAGACCCGAGAAAGCGGCACTCGGCATCGCACCGCCGAGCGCACCGCCAAGCAGACCGGCCGGCCGGTGGTATCCGTCAGCCAATCCATGTCGATGGTCGCGGTCTACGTCGGCACCGCCCGGCGCGTTTTGGAGGCGTCAAGTCAGATCTTGTCCCGTGCCGACCAGGCGCTGCAGACCTTGGAGCGCTATCGCGCTCGCCTCGATAAGGTCGAGCGCACCCTCTCCGCACTGGAGATCGAAAACCTGGTCACGGTGCGCGATGCCGTCACGATGCTGCAGCGCCTAGAGATGGTTCGGCGGATCAGCAACGAGATCGCCCAGTACCGAGTGGAGTTGGGAGTGGACGGCCGGTTAATCGGTCTGCAGTTGAGCGAGCTCATCAGCGACATCGGCCGGGGCCGTGAGTTGTTGGTGCGCGACTATGCCCACCAGGCCGTGACCGTGCGCTCCGAGGGCGAGGTCCTACGCAGTCTGGAAGCACTCACGTCAACAGAGCTGCTGAATCTCGGCGCTGTGGCCAGGTGTCTGGGATTTGCAGGGTCAACCGAGAGTCTCGATACCTCCATCTTTCCGCTCGGCGCTCGGCTGCTGGGCCGCATACCTCGGTTGCCGGTGGCGATCGCCGACCGGCTGATCGATCATTGTGGCGGCCTGCAGACGCTGTTGTCAGCTGGAGTCGATGACCTGACTGAGGTGGATGGAGTGGGCGAGTGGCGGGCCCGTACGGTGCGCGAAGGCCTGTCTCGGTTGGCTGAGAGCCACATCATGGAACGCTACGTGTGAGCGTGGAACCGAAGCCGACTGCGATCAGCCGACACCCGGAAGAGCCTGTGGACACTGCGGTGGGGCTCCATGATGTGGTCAATGACTGGTACGCCGAGCATGCCCGAGATTTGCCCTGGCGCAAGCCGGCAGCCAGCCCGTGGGGAATTCTCGTTTCGGAGGTCATGCTGCAGCAGACGCCGGTGGCCCGCGTCGAGCCGGTGTGGCACATCTGGCTGGAGCGGTGGCCCACGCCCGCGGACTTGGCCGCAGAGCCCAGTGGCGAGGCCGTCCGTGCCTGGGGCCGTTTGGGCTACCCCCGGCGAGCGCTTCGACTGCATGCCTGCGCAACCGTGATCACGCACCAGCACGACGGCAACGTGCCCAGTGCAGTGGCTGACCTGGTGACTCTGCCCGGTGTCGGCGACTACACCGCTGCCGCAGTGGCGGCATTCGCCTTTGGACAGCGGACCGCGGTGGTCGATACCAACGTGCGCCGCGTGCTGGCCCGTGCACTGGCCGGACAGACCATGCCTGCCTTGTCGTTGACCGCGAAGGAGACGGCCCGTGCATGGCGTGCGTTGCCTGCGGATCGGGACGTGAGCGTGCGCTGGAATGTCGCCGTCATGGAGCTCGGCGCGCTGATCTGCACCGCACGGTCCCCAGCCTGCCCGCGCTGCCCATTGCGGGAACGCTGCGCCTGGACGGCCGCTGGTAGTCCGGCATACGACGGGCCGCGACGCCCGAGACAAGGCTGGCACGGCACCGATCGGCAGTGTCGTGGGCGCCTGCTGCAGCAACTCCGGGAGCACGACGCTGCCTTGCCGCACGCCCAGTTGGAGAAGGCCTGGCCGCACGACAGCGAGCAGCGAGAACGGTGCCTGCGCGATTTGGTCGACGAGGGCCTCATCCAACGCAGCAGCGCACCCCAGCGCACCGCAACCCAGCAGCCCGCGCCCCGGGATCGGAGTCCCCAGAGGGCGGACTGGTATGGCTTCGCTGCTACCTAACGGGCGCACCGCGCACGCGAGACAACTTCACACTCCACGCTGGCTGTGTCTGGACGGTTTCGGACACTTCGCAGGCTATTCGGCTGAACTCGCTTCCTCGACCGGCACTGTGTCCGGCATGTCAGACTTTTCGGTGCCCGTGAAGGTGAAGGCCTCTTCCTTGCCCTCACCCTCCGTGTCGATCAACACGATCTGCCCGGCCGACAGCTCGTTGAAGAGAATCTTCTCTGACAGCGCGTCCTCGATCTCACGCTGGATGGCTCGACGTAGGGGTCGGGCGCCGAGCACCGGGTCATAGCCCTTCTTGGCCAACAATGCCTTGGCCGCCGGGGTGAGCTCGATGCCCATGTCCTTGTCCTTGAGGCGCTCGTCCAGCCGAACCACCATCATGTCGACGATCTGGACGATCTCGGACTGGGTCAGCTGCGGGAAGACGATGGTGTCATCGACGCGGTTCAAGAACTCCGGGCGGAAGTGCTGCTTGAGCTCGTCAGTGACCTTGTTCTTCATCCGTTCGTAACCACTGCGGGGGTCGTTGCCCGCGGAGAAGCCGAGTGAGACGCCCTTGGCGATGTCGCGGGTGCCCAGGTTGGTGGTCATGATGATGACAGTATTCTTGAAGTCCACTGCGCGGCCCTGCGAGTCGGTCAACCGGCCGTCCTCAAGGATCTGCAGCAACGAGTTGAAGATGTCGGCGTGTGCCTTCTCGATCTCGTCGAACAGCACCACCGAGAACGGCTTGCGGCGAACCTTTTCGGTCAGCTGCCCGCCCTCTTCATAGCCAACATAGCCCGGAGGCGAGCCGAACATCCGCGAGACAGTGTGCTTCTCGGAGTACTCGGACATGTCGAGGGTGATCAACGAGTCCTCGTCGCCGAACAGGAACTCCGCGAGGGTCTTCGCCAACTCGGTCTTACCGACACCGGTGGGACCCGCGAAGATGAATGACCCGCCGGGACGCTTCGGGTCCTTCAGACCGGCCCGTGTACGGCGGATCGCCTGAGAGATGGACTTGATGGCCTCTTCCATGCCGACGATCCGCTTGTGCAGCTCGTCCTCCATGTGCAGCAGTCGTGAGGACTCCTCCTCGGTCAGTCGCATGACCGGGATACCGGTGGAGGCAGCCAGCACCTCGGCGATCAGCTCTTCGTCGACCTCGGCCACGACATCCATGTCACCAGCCTTCCACTCCTTCTCCCGGGCGACTCGAGCCTGGGTGAGCTTGTGCTCCTCATCGCGCAGCCGGGCCGCCAGCTCGAAGTCCTGTCCGTCGATGGCCGCTTCCTTCTCGCGCTTGGCGTGCGTGATCTTCTCGTCGAAGTCGCGCAGGTCCGGCGGTGCGGTCATCCGTCGGATCCGCAACCGAGCACCGGCTTCGTCGATCAGGTCGATCGCCTTGTCGGGCAGGTAACGGTCGTTGATGTATCGGTCGGCCATGTTGGCCGCCGCCACCAAAGCGCCGTCGGTGATGGAGACCCGGTGATGGGCCTCATACCGGTCACGTAGGCCCTTCAAGATCTCGATGGCGTGGGTCAGAGTCGGTTCGTTGACCTGGATCGGCTGGAACCGGCGCTCCAGCGCTGCGTCCTTCTCGATGTGCTTGCGGTACTCGTCCAGCGTGGTGGCCCCAATGGTCTGCAGCTCCCCGCGAGCCAGCATCGGCTTCAAGATGCTGGCGGCATCGATTGCCCCTTCAGCGGCACCGGCACCGACCAGTGTGTGAATCTCATCGATGAACAAGATGATGTCACCGCGGGTACGGATCTCCTTGAGGACCTTCTTCAACCGCTCTTCGAAGTCACCGCGGTATCGGCTACCGGCTACCAGAGCCCCGAGGTCGAGTGTGTAGAGCTGCTTGTCCTTCAGCGTCTCCGGCACCTCGCCGCGGATGATGTCACTGGCCAGCCCCTCGACGACGGCGGTCTTGCCGACCCCCGGCTCGCCGATCAGCACCGGGTTGTTCTTGGTGCGACGGGACAGCACCTGCATGACGCGCTCAATCTCCTGAGTACGCCCGATGACAGGGTCGAGCTTGCCTTCGCGGGCGGCCTGGGTCAGGTTCCGCCCGAACTGATCCAGCACCAGCGACCCAGCCTGTTGACCCTCTTGCCCAGCAGAACCCACGCCAGCTGAGGCAGTCTCCTTGCCCTGGTATCCCGAGAGCAGCTGAATGACCTGTTGGCGAACCCGGTTGAGGTCCGCGCCGAGCTTGACCAGAACCTGAGCAGCGACTCCCTCACCCTCGCGGATCAGGCCGAGCAGGATGTGCTCGGTGCCGATGTAGTTGTGCCCCAGCTGAAGTCCTTCGCGCAGCGACAGCTCCAGCACCTTCTTGGCGCGGGGGGTGAACGGGATGTGCCCGGTCGGGGACTGCTGTCCCTGGCCGATGATCTCCTGCACCTGCTCGCGTACGGCGTCCAGGGAGATCCCCAATGACTCCAGCGCCTTGGCGGCCACCCCTTCGCCTTCGTGGATCAGACCGAGCAGGATGTGCTCGGTGCCGATGTAGTTGTGGTTAAGCATCCGCGCTTCTTCTTGGGCCAAGACCACAACGCGGCGTGCTCGGTCGGTGAACCGTTCGAACATGGTTTCTCCTGATGTCGAGAGTATCCCGATGGTACGTGTCGTTACTGGACGCAACGTGAGTGTTCAGTCGACTGTTCCACAACCATGCCTCACGGTTACCGGTGTTCGCCCACGGCGCAAGGGCGGCGATCAGCAAGCACTTGCGCCCTCACACCACGGCCGGTTTGGCACAGTGCGTGAGGCCCGTCCGGCGGTATGCGGGGCTCAGCCTGCCTTTCCCTGGGCGGCCTTAGCCCGATCAACGCTGCGCTGCAACGCCGCCAACAAATCCACGACCTCACCCGAATCATCTTCTTCCCCAGACTCTGGGGCTTGCGTCGTCTGCCCACCCTCGATCTTGGCCTCGACGAGCGCCTCGACGGCCTCCTTGTAGTCATCGACATGTTCCTCCGGGACGAAATCCCCCGCCATCGAGTCCACCAACATCCGAGCCATAGCCATCTCGGAGTCCTTGGGCTCACTGACTTCCTCCAGATGGCTCAACTCCCCGGCACTGCGGACCTCGTCAGGCCAGAGCAGGGTCTGCAGCACGAGCACATCATCGAGGACACGCAGCAGCGCCATCGTCATCCGGGTGCGCACCGAGACGGTGACGACAGCGACGCGATCACACTCTCGTAGTGCTTCGCGCAGGAGCCCGTAGGCCTTGGCGCCGGTCGCATCAGGCTCGACGTAGTAGGCCTTGTCGTACAAGATCGGGTCGATCTGCTCACTGGGCACGAAGCTCTCGACCGAGATCTCCTTGCTGCTGCGATTGGGCAGCGTCGCCAAGTCCTGGTCGCTCAGGATGACCGTCGTTCCGTCATCGGCGGTGTATCCCTTGGCGATGTCCCGGTAGGCGACCTCCTCGCCATCGGCTTGAGCCACGCGTTTGTAGCGCACCCGAGAGCCATCGCTGGAGCGAACCTGATGGAAACTCAGGTCGTGGTTCTCCGTGGCTGAGTAGAGTCGGACCGGCACATTGACCAGGCCGAAGGACACCGCACCCTTCCAGATTGCTCGCACTGCATCAATATGGACCCATGAGACCCATGCTCGCCAGTCCTGGCGGCAAGACCCGGAGCGGCGACGGCAACGCTGGTATGCCGACCAGCGCGGGTTGGATGCACGAAGTCAAGTGGGACGGAGTGCGGCTGATCGCCCATATTCGCGATGGGGAGGTGGTGCTGCGCAGCCGGTCCGGCCGAGACGTCAGCGCCGGGTTTCCCGAGCTGGCAACCCTGGGTGAGTTGGCTGGCGATGCCGTGCTTGACGGTGAAGCCATCGTGTGGCGTCATGGGCTGCCCTCGTTTGTCCACGTGGTCGATCGGGTGCATATCGCCTCGGGCAAAAGGGGAGCGGCCTTCGCCGCGCAGGCGGCAAAGGAGCGCCCCGCTACCTTCGCCGTCTTTGACCTGTTGCGTCTGGACCACCTCGACGTCACCGGGCTGGCCCTGCGCCATCGACGTGCGGCTTTGGAGGGGATCTGGACCGATGAGGCCAGCCGCTTCTTGGCTCACGCCTACGACAACGGGCCGTCCTTGCTGGAGACCACCCGGGAACATGGGCTGGAGGGGGTGATCTCCAAGCGCTGGGATTCGGTCTACCAACCCGGAGTGCGCAGCCGGGACTGGCTGAAGTTCCCGCATCGCGCCACCGCATCGTTCGTGATCGGTGGTTGGCGCCCGCAGGTGGGTTCGGCTCGGCTCGGCGCAGTTCTGGTCGGGACACCGAGCCGTGCCGATCCAGCGCGACTGCACTACCGAGGCCGGGTCGGAAGCGGCTTGGCGGGAAGCGCCGGAGAACAGCTGGCCGCGATGCTCGTTCATGCCCCCGCAGTCGAGAGTCCGTTCTTAGGTGAGGTTCCCCACGTCGATGTTGTCGGCACGACCTGGGTCACACCACGGCTGGTCATCGACGTTGCCGCCCTCAATATGGCCGCTGTGAACGCCGCGCTCGCCACGCAGTTCGACAAGCCACAGCGGCTGCGTCATCCGTCCTACCAGGGCTTGCGAGCCGACCTGACACCGAGTGAGGTGGCACGTGCATGACAGCGAAGCACACTGGTTAGCTGTGGCCGGCCGAGAGGTGCGGGTGAGCAGTCTGGACAAGGTGATGTATCCCGAGACGGGCACCACCAAACTCGCCGTGCTGGAGCACTACATCGCGGCGGCTGACGCCATGCTGCCGCGTCTTCGACGGCGTCCGGTCACCAGGGTCCGTTGGCCGCATGGGGTCGGCGGGACTCACTTCTTTGAGAAGAACCTTCCCAGCGGTTCCCCACGGTGGTTGAACTCAGTCACCATCCCGGCTCATGGGTCGCGTAGCGACGGCGCCCAGGTGACCTACCCGCTCATCACCGACCTCGCCGATCTGGTCTATCTGGCCAACCTCGGATCCTTGGAGTTCCATGTGCCGCAATGGCAGGTCGACTCCGATGGCCGACCCAAGAAGCCGGATCGGCTGGTGATCGACCTCGACCCAGGCCCCGGTGCCAGTTTGACCGAGTGCGCGCAGGTGGCGGTGTTGGTGCGCGATCACGTCAGCGGCATCGGACTAGAGCTGCAGGCCGTCACCAGCGGCAGCAAAGGAATGCAACTGTATGCAGAGCTGGAAGGGGAGAGGGACGCGCGCGAAGTCAGCGACGTCGCCAAGTCTCTCGCGCAGTACCTGACCAAGGCCCACCCACGACTCGTGGTGTGGCAGATGACAAAGAGTCTTCGCACCGGCAAGGTCTTCATCGACTGGTCTCAGAACGTGGCGGCCAAGACCACCATTTGTCCGTGGTCACTGCGCGGCCGTCCTCTGCCACACGTGGCCACCCCACGCCGCTGGAAGGAGATCGAGGCCGGCGCGGATCAGAGCCGTGACCTTGCCCAGGTCTCCATCGACCGAGTAGCCGACTTCCTCCCCTGACCCTGATGGGCCCCGGCTGGATCGCCACCGCACCGAAACGCAGCACCACAACGAGACCAGCCCTCGTATTCGCAGTACTGCTAGCGAATACGAGGGCTGAGCCAGGAATGGCTAGCGAGGTTGGTCAGTGAGCTGCGGCGTAGGCATCCTGAACGTCTTGAGAAACACGGCCGCGGTCACTGACTGCATAGCCGTTGGCGCGGCCCCAGTCACGGATCCTGGCGAGTTCCTCACGTGAGGCCCCACTTCCTCCGCCACCGTTGCGGCGACGAGTCTGGCGGCGACCCCCAGAGCGGCGCGCTTGACCTACCCAACGGGCAAAATCGTTACGCAACGCTGCTGCATTGCCATCGCTAAGGTCAATCTCGTAGCTGACACCATCCAGTGCGAACTCCACTGTCTCAGATGCCTCGCTACCGTCGAGGTCATCCTCGAGAATTACTTGAACACGCTGTGCCATGGGATAGAACCTCTTATTCATCGGGGAGATACCGTACGGACACGGACCGCACGGCCACGCTTATGGTATCCCCGCTAGAAGATAAACGGCAACAAATACGCGGATTACTCAGCGGTTTCTTGCTGATCTCCATCACCGGCTGCGGAATCGGGGCGGACGCGGGCATCCTCCACGACCTCGGCAGCACGCAAAGCTGCCCGCTCTCGGCGGTCCCCCTCCACGATGTGCTTCATCACGACCCAGAACAGGTAGAGCAGCCCGATACTCGGAAGCAGCGCAGCCACTATTCCCCATGATTCCTCCAGGAAACCCACCTCACACCTGCGGTTTCACAAAGGGGAAGAGGATCGTCTCGCGAATACCGACCCCAGTCAGCAGCATCATCAGCCGATCAATTCCCAGCCCCAGTCCGCCCATGGGAGGGGCGCCGTACTCCAGTGCCTCGAGGAAGTCCTCGTCCACCGACATCGCCTCGGCGTCACCCCCGGCAGCGCGTGCTGCCTGGTCGAGAAGCCGGCGTCGCTGAATCTGCGGATCGACAAGTTCACTAAAGGCCGTTGCGAGTTCGGTCCCGGCAATGATCAGGTCCCATGCCTCGATGAGACCAGGCTCACTTCGGTGGTCTCGCGCCAACGGCTGTGCCTCGGCCGGGAAGTCCTTCACAAAAGTGGGTTGCACGAGTGTTGGTTCAACAATAGATCCAAAAAGCTCCATTGCGATTCTCGGTCCAGCAATACCTTCGGCCAGAGGCACGCCGTGATCCAGAGCGAGTTTGCGAAGTGTGCTTTCGTCGGTGTCAACGCTGATTGTGGTGCCGACCGCAGCTGACAGCCCATCATAGAATCTCAGCCAACGCCACTGCCCGGCCAGGTCCACCGTACCTGCCTCGGTGACCAACTGGCGCGACCCGATGGCATCGGCAGCCGCCAGGACAAGGCGCTGAGTCAGGTCCGCCATCCCGTCTTGGTCACTGTAGGCCGCATAGGCCTCTAACATCGTGAACTCCGGGCTATGACTGGAGTCGATGCCTTCATTGCGGAAGATGCGACCGAGCTCGTAGACCCGGTCAATCCCACCCACGACAGCCCGCTTGAGATACAGCTCCAAGGCGATACGCATAGTCATCGGCATGTCAAGGGCGTTGAGCTGGGTATGGAAGGGACGGGCATTCGCGCCGCCGTGAATGCCTTGCAGCGTGGGGGTCTCGACCTCGGTGTAACGCTCACTATCGAGCGTGGCGCGGATCGCCTTCATCACCGCGGCCCGGTGCAGGACCATGTCCCGGGCGGCAGGGCGCACGATGAGGTCGACGTACCGTCGCCGGACGCGCTGCTCCTCGGAGAGCTCTTTGTGCAGCACCGGCAACGGCCGCAGCGCTTTGCTCGCCATCTGCCAGCGCTGCGCCATCACTGACAGCTCACCGCGCCGGCTACTGATCACTTCGCCCTGCACGAATACGTGGTCCCCGAGGTCCACCAACGCCTTCCAGTCGGCGAGCGCCTCGAGCCCTGCAACGCCGGCGCTGATCATCACTTGCAATCGTGTCCCCGCCCCCGACTGCAGCGAGGCGAAGCACAACTTGCCGGTGTTGCGCACGAACATCACCCGGCCGGCGACCCCAACGTCCTGCCCGCTCTCCTGGCCGGCCTCCAGGTGCGAAAAGGTGGTACGTACGTCTTCGAGTGAATGGGTCACCGGCACCGACACGGGGTAAGCCGACATACCGCGCCGCTCCAGCTCATCGCGCTTCGCGCTGCGGATACCCATCTGTTCGGGCAGGTCCGGGGCGAGCGGGGCAACAGGATCGGTCACTGAACGAGGATAGCGACACAAGGTTCAGAACAACGAGGCACCGGTATGCCGTGCCTCCAGATCCAGCAGCGCCTGCTTGCACGCTCTGCCGCCGCCATACCCAGTCAGCGCCCCGGTGCTCCCGATAACGCGGTGACAGGGGACCACGATCGAGATCGGATTGCGGCCGTTGGCCATGCCTACTGCTCGGGCAGAACCTGCCGAGCCGATCTGCTCGGCGATCTGGCCGTAGCTGCGGGTTGTGCCGAAGGGGATGGTGGACAGCGCCAGCCACACCCGCCGTTGGAACGACGTACCTCCGGCGTCCAGGGGCAGATCGAAGTCGGTGCGTGCACCGGCGAAGTACTCCTCCAACTGCCGCGCCGCATCAGCGAGCACCGGCCACCGGTCGACCTGTGCCGAGGTCAAAGGCTCGCCGAGGCTCTCCTGGCTCGGAGCGTGCCGATGGTGCATGAAGTACACCCCGGTGATCGCGTCGCGGTGCCCGGCGATGGTGATCGGGCCGAGGGTTGAGTCCATCAGGTAGCGAACGGTTTTCATGGTTGCTTCTTTCCGCGGGAACGAGGTCGGGGATGCTGGTGATCGGCGCGCCCCGGATCCTCGAGCCACGGGCTGGGCGCCGTAGGTAGGTAGGCGGCAGCGTGATCGCTTGCCGCCCAGAAAGTCTGGGTGGCGTACCCGCGCCAGGGTCGCCATCTCCTGCTGGCCGTGATCAACCCGTTGGCGTCTTGCGGTAGACCATGGGCGGCAGCCGTGCGTCGCACGCCGAGGTCGCTGGCTGGAAAGGCGTCGGGGTCCCCGAGGGCGCGCAAGCGGATCATCTGCGTTGTCCAGTCTCCGATGCCCGGGATCGCCAACAGTTGCCGCGTCAGCTCAGACCAGTCGGCGCCGGGGCCGAGGTCGATCTCACCGGCTGCCAGTGACTCGCTCAGCGTACGTAACGTGCCTAGCCGGCTCGGCGGCATACCCGGCAACAGCGATGGGTCCGCCGCCGCAATGGTTTCGGCGCTGGGAAACAGCCGGTCGATCCCGGTGATCTGCGACATACCAACCAGCGACTCCCCCAGAGCGGCAACGAGGCGCGCCGTCAAGGTGGCCGATGCCTTGGTCGAGATATGTTGGCTCAACACGATTCGCACCGCCATCTCAGCAGCGTCCATCGCCCCCGGCAGGCGCACCCCGGGACGCTGATGCACCAAAGGGGCGAGGGCCGGGTCCGCGGCGAGATGCCCATCACAGGCAAACGGGTCCGCATCCAAGTCCAGGAGTCGCCGGCAACGCTGCAGCGCGGAGGTGAGATCTCTGAGGTCACCCAAGGTCAGCCTAGCCTCGACGTATCCGTTCGCCGGGCGCAGATGCACCAGCGCGGGTGCGTGGCTCAGCCGAATCGAACGCGCCAGACCACCATCGGTCCACGCCTCCACTCCCGGAACCGCGGTCGCAGCCAGATGACCGAAGAGACTGTCGGCATGTAAGGGTTCGCGGTAGGGCAGCCGGAGCGCGATCCGATGTCCGACCGGGTCGGCGACGGCGGCATCCGCTCGAAGGAGACCGGAACCGGCGCGCTGACGAAGGGCTGAGGGCGACAGGTCGAAGATGGCGCGGACCGTGTCGTTGAACGAGCGGACGCTGGCGAAGCCGGCAGCGAAAGCCACATCGGCCATCTGCAATGTCGTCGTCTCAATGAGCAACCGCGCCGTGTGAGCCCGTTGTGCCCGAGCTAAGGCCACCGGGCCGGCCCCGAGCTCAGCGACCAGGAGGCGCTCCACCTGTCGGGTGCTATAGCCCACCTGCCGTGATAGTTCGCCGACGCCGTCGCGATCGACCACACCATCCTTGATCAAGCGGATGACGCGAGCGACGGTGTCGGTCCGCTCCTGCCAGACGGGTGAGCCCGGCACCGCATCGGGCCGGCAGCGTTTGCAGGCCCGATAGCCGGCGCCTTGGGCTGCGGCCGCACTGGGATAGAAGGTCAGGTTGGTGGGTTTGGCCGAGCGGGAGGGACAACTCGGTCGACAGTAGATGCCTGTTGATCGCACTCCGAAGTAGAAGTATCCGTCGAACCGAGGGTCCCTGCTGCGCACTGCCGTCAGGCGAGCCTCGGTCGTCAACATCACTGACCTAGTGTGCCTCGCCCACACACCGATCTCTGGCAGGATTCCGACACGGCATTGTCCGGACAGCGGCAGCGGGCTTCAACGCCCGGCTTACTCGTCGGAGATCATCGCGCGCTTCTGACGGTGTCGAAACCGGCGCTCTCGTTCAGCCAGGATCAGTAGGGTCAAGCCCACCAATGGCAACACCAGCGCCACCATGATCACGCTGAAGCCTTCCTGCGAGTCGTGACCAGCGGCGTCCACGACGATGTAGACGGTGTAGGTGACATAGAGACTGAGAAAGAGCAACCCCTCGCGGCGTGCGATCCGGCCGCCGGTGTAGGCGACGGGCAGCAACACAACAGTCGTCGCCACCATCAGCGGCAGGTCAACCGAGACCACGGCACTCGGCACCGGGAGCCCGCCGGGTTTGAGGATGGCCGGCACTCCAAGCACCAGCCCAATGTTGGCCAGACAACTGCCGACGGCGTTGCCGACGGCGAGGTCCCCGGCGTTGCGCTTCACCGCGATGATCGAGGCGACCAACTCTGGCAGTGAGGTCCCGATGGCGACTACGGTCAGCCCGACGACCAGTGAGCTGATACCGAGGTCGATCGCGATAGCCACGGCGCCGGCTACCAACAGCTGGGCGCCGCCCACGAGCAGACCCACCCCGCCCGCGACCAGGACCAGTGACATCGGCAGCGAAACATCGGTGCTGACTTCGCTTTCATCCACCGGCGGCGGGTCACCACGTTTCGAGAGCCACACACTCATCCCGGTGTGGCCAAGCCACGCCCCCAACAGGATCACGCCGTCGCCGGTGCTGACGTCACCGTCGAGCACCAACAACAACAGGAGCACGCTGAGGCCGATCAAGAACGGCACGTCGATCCGCACCAGCTGGCGCCGGATAACGATGGGTGTCACGAGCGCAGCGACCCCCAGGATGAGCAGGATATTGGCGATGTTGCTGCCGACGACGTTGCCGATCGCGAGTTCGCTCTCCCCCGCGAACACCGCCCCGGTGGTCACCGCCAGCTCGGGCGCCGATGTTGCCACCGAGACGACCGTCAGGCCCACCACCAGCGGAGAGATGCCAGCCCGCACGGCCAGCGCGGACGCCCCCCGGACCAAGAACTCCCCGCCGACCACCAACAACGCCAGCCCGGCCAGAATCTGGAACACAGCGAGCACATCCACAAGGGCGAGTGTAGGTGGCCCTTGGCAGGGGCCCTCAACTGTCTGTCTGCCAAGATCGCACCATGGCTGAACCCGTCCAGTCGTGGCGCGAGGCCTGGCAGGAGGCGCTGTACTCACCTAGCGGCTTCTACCGGGTCCGCGGCGCAGCGGACCTCCCCTTCAGCACCTCGCTTCACGGTGTGCCGAGTGCCGCGCTCGTCATGGCTCGAGCGCTCAGCGTCCTCGCCGCCCGCAACCACCTGAGCACGCTGATCGACATCGGAGCGCATCGCGGACAACTTGGCACGGCACTTCACCAGATCGGTAGCCCCCTGCGGTATGTCGGAGTCGACATACATCCGGGACCCGAGCAGATGGCGCAGGGCCATGGGTGGCTTGCTTCACCCGGCGGGCCCGACCTCCCCGACGGTCTTCGGGGTATGCGTGATGTCGTGGTGGTGGCCCAGGAATGGCTCGATGTCGTGCCGACCGTGGTCGCTAGCAGGGGACCCGCCCATGCGTGGCACGAGGTGTGGGTGGAGCCCAGCACGGGCGAGTGCCGACCCGGACCGCCGGTAGCTGCCAAGGATGGACAGTGGTTGGCCCGTTGGGCTGGTCCCGACGTGTCGATTGCCGAGGTGGGCCGCTCCCGGGACGATGCCCTGCGCAACCTGGTGGATCGCGTCGAGCACGGGCTGGTCGTGGTGATCGACTATGGCCATCACCGGCATACACGCCCACCGCACGGTTCGCTGCGCGGCTACTACGAGGGTCGCCAGGTGGCTCCCGTGCCCGATGGCTCGATGGACCTGACCGCGGACGTCGCGATCGACTCCTTAATGTCGACCGCCCAGCCCTGGCCCCGATGGGCGCGCACCCAGCGTGCCGCGTTGGGTGAACTGTTAGGGCCGGTCCGTACACCGGATCACTCTCTCGCGAGCCAGGAGCCGCAGGCCTACCTCGATGGTCTGGCCGAAAGCGCAGCCCGGAGAGGTCTGCAGGCGTCCGAGGCGTTCGGCGGTTTCTGGTGGGTCTGTGTCGATCGCACCCGGTAGGTTGGCGTGATGCCTCAGGTGACACCCGGCGCCCCGCGCCCAGCTGGCGCGGGTGTGGACTTTTCGTCGGGGTACAGCGTCCCGGTCGACACCGGCGCAGCCGGCCTTCGGACCACCGAGATGGTGCTGAACATCGGGCCGCAACACCCGGCGACTCATGGTGTTCTTCGGTTGCGGATCACCGCTGATGGGGAGCGGATCGTGGCTGCCGAACCGATCATCGGCTACATGCACCGCGGGGCCGAGAAGCTCTTCGAGGTCCGTGACTATCGACAGATCATGATGCTCGCCAACCGGCATGACTGGCTCTCGGCGTTCAGCAACGAGATCGGCGTCGCTTTGACCGTCGAGACGCTGCTGGAGATCGAGGTGCCCCAGCGAGCGACCTGGACTCGCACTTTGCTCGCCGAGCTCAATCGAGTGCTGAACCACTTGATGTTTCTGGGGTCATTCCCGCTGGAGCTGGGCGCCATCACACCGGTCTTCTACGCCTTCCGAGAGCGTGAGGAACTGCAGGCGGTGATGGAAGAGATCTCCGGGGGCCGGATGCACTACATGATCGCCCAGGTCGGCGGGTTGCGACACGATCTACCGCCGCAGTGGCTGGATCACGTCGATGCTGCAGTCACCGCGGTGCGCTCCCGGCTGCCTGATCTGGAGTCGCTTCTGGTGGGCAACGAGATCCTCAACGCGCGCACGAGAGGAGTTGGTGTCCTCCCTCGGGAGCTGGCCCTCGCCTATGGAGTCAGCGGCCCCATCGCGCGGGCTTCCGGGGTTGACCTGGACCTGCGGCGCGACGATCCGTATCTGGCCTACAGCGAGCTCTTTGCTCCCGGTGGTCCAGGACGGGTGGTCACCCGCGAGTCCGGGGACGCCAAGGCTCGGCTGGAAGTGCTGTTGGAGCAGGTGCACGTCAGTCTGGATCTGGCGAGCCGGTGCGTCGAGGTGATCCGAGACCTTCCGGACGGTCCGATCAACCAGCGGTTGCCCAAGGTGCTCAAGGTGCCTGCCGGGGAGCACTACTTCGCTTCAGAGAATCCGCTGGGGTTCAACGGCTACTACCTGGTCAGCCGGGGAGACAAGGTTCCGTGGCGCCTCAAGCTGCGTTCCGCCTCGTTCAACAACGTGCAGGTGCTCTCACAACTGTTGCCGGGCACCGTGGTGGCCGACATGGTGGCCATCTTGGGCTCGACGTTCTTCGTGGTCGGGGATGTCGACAAGTAGACCCGGAACAACACGGTCACGCCGTCGGTCCAGCGGTGTTCGGGCTAACTAGCCGAACTCGATGCCGTCACCGTCGGCTAGGTCCGGGCGACCACGATGATCGGGATCGTCGTCCTCCGGTGGGAGGCGGCACATACGCTGGCCGACGAACCCCGCTGCGCTGACCACCAGGGCCGCAGCAGCGCAGACCAAGGCCCGGATAAAGAGCTCCCGCACTGAGGCAACATCAAGGTTGGTCAGCTGGACTGCGGCATTGCCGAGGTAGAAGCCCACCAGCAAAGCACCGCCCAGGGCCCCGGCTTGAGCGGCCACCAGGGTCCCCCGGGCTTGCTGCGGGGTCGGGACGAAACCGGCCACCGGCTGGCCCTTGTCGCTGCGAACGTACTGGCGGATCTTCCACCCGGCGGAGACGACCAGGACGGCGTAACCGAGCATCGGGATGACCGCGAGCCAGGGCAACTGGGGGAACTCTCCGCCGACATTGCGCCAGAGGCTCAAGGCCACGACGCTCACCACGAGGGCAACCGCTGCGGCGAGCACCGCCGAGGAGATGGTGAGCCCATCCGGACGTTCAGCCATCGATATCACCGATCCCGTCTGCCGTGTCGTCGTTCCGGTCGGACTCCTCGATAAGCCGCACGTCCGAGGTGTCGATATCGCGGAGCAAAGCCGCCACCGGCCCGACCTCGCCTGAGCTCGTCATGCTGGCTTTCGGATCTACCTCGAGCCACGGCTTGAGGACGAAGCCGCGCACCCGTGCCCGCGGGTGGGGTAGCTGCAGGTCTGGATCACTGCACACAAGTTCCGACCCTGTCTGCGGATCCCCGTACTGGATCAGGTCCAGGTCGAGGGCGCGTGGCCCCCAGCGCACCGTGCGAGTCCGCCCGAAGGCCCACTCGATCGAGTGAAGTTCGGCCAACAGAGCCCGAGGATCCAGGCTGGTCTGGGCAGTGACGACAGCGTTGACGTAGTCCGGCTGTGCTGGTCCGCCCACGGGGGCGGTGCGATACAAGCCGGAGGCGCGCAGGCCCCATACCCCGGGTATGCCATTCACCGCAGCCATGGCCGCGCGCACGGTCGCTTCCGCCTCTCCCAGGTTGGCGCCGAGTCCGATGGTGACGGCGATGTCTCGCCGTCGCTCGAGTCGGACTGACACGTCGTGGAACGGTACTCCCACTGGGGCATCCGGTTTGTGCACCGTGACAACGAGAGACCGCACCCTGGGGTATGTCGCGAGCACCCGCTCAGCAATCATCGCCGCGAGCGTTTCGATCAGGTTCACCGCAGGACCCGCGACGACGGCTACCGCGTCTGCGGCCACACTGGCGTAGTTGACCGTGGCCGAGACGTCGTCGGTGGCAGCGGCGTGGCGCGTGTCAACACGGAGGGTCAGGTCGACGATGAAGTCTTGGCCCTGCCTGCGCTCGGCGTCCAACACGCCGTGGCGCCCGAACCCGCGCACTCCACGCACCTCGATCTGGTCAACCACGGCTGACCATCTCCCAGACGCCGAGGGCTTGCACCGTGCTCGGCACGTCATGCACCCGCACGGCCCAGGCCCCGGACTGGGCCGCCAGCAGGCTGGTCGCGGCGGTGGCCGGATCGCGCTGGTGTGCGGGGATCGGCTGCGTGTGGGTACCCCTCGGCAATGACCCGAGAAACCGTTTACGCGAGGTTCCCACCAACACCCGGGGGCCTAACGCCACGATACGATCCAACGCAGCCAGCAAGCTCCAGTTGTGCTCTGGGTCCTTGGCAAAACCAAACCCGGGGTCGATGATGATCGACTGCCGATCGATGCCACCTGCCGTCAGCGCTTCGACGCGATCGCTCAGGTGCGTGAGCACCTCAGCCACGACGTCGTCGTAGTCGGTTTGCTGATTCATCGTGGCTGAGTGTCCGCGCCAGTGCATGGCGATGAACGGCACGCCGGCTCGCGCGACCACGCCGGTCATGTCCGGGTCGGCCAGACCGCCGGAGACATCGTTGACCATGTCGGCCCCTACGTCGAGGCAAGCGTTGGCCACGTGTGCTCGCATCGTGTCAATGGACGTCCTCACCCCATGACTGTGCAGGGCTTGGATGACGGGAACCACCCGGGCTGCTTCTTCGCCCGGGCCCGGTCGCGCTGCCCCAGGTCGGGTGGACTCCCCCCCGACGTCGATGAAGTCGGCGCCTTGGGCCACCAACTGGAGCCCGTGGGCCACTGCGCGCTCGGGTGCGAGCCACTGACCGCCGTCGGAGAAGGAGTCGGGGGTCACGTTGAGCACCCCCATCACCAGTGTCACCGGACTAGGCCCGACCGGCCAATGCCAGGCTCATCGCTTCGGCGCGCGTCGCTCCGGCCCGGAGTTGTCCTCGCACCGCAGAGGTGATCGTTCGGGCCCCGGGGCGCCTGACCCCTCGCATCGACATACACAGGTGCTCGGCCTCAATGACAACAATCACGCCGCGCGGGTGCAGGTGCTCCTCGAGTGCCTCCGCGATCTGCGTGGTCAACCGTTCTTGCACCTGTGGGCGCCGGGCGTACACATCCACCAACCGGGCCAGCTTCGACAGGCCGGTAATGCGACCGCTCGGACCCGGTATGTAGCCGACGTGGGCTACTCCGTGAAACGGCACCAGGTGGTGCTCACAGACGCTGTAGACGGAAATGTCGCGGACCATCACGAGTTCTTCGTGCTCGACGTCGAAGGTGCGTTCCAAGACCTTGGTAGGTGATTGCCCTAGCCCGGCAAACATCTCGGCGTAAGCCCGGGCCACCCGGGCGGGCGTGTCGACCAGCCCGTCGCGGTCAGGGTCCTCACCCACCGCGAGCAGGATCTCCCGCACGGCGGCTTCGACTCGCTGATGGTCGATCGCGACCACGTCTGCTGCTACAACGTCTGCTCCTAGGGTGCCTCCAACTATCTCAGCACCACCCGCATCAACCGCGGCCGCGCCGTGATCAGCGTTGCGCTCAGATTCGACCGGTGTCGACATGTCCGCCCTCGGGCACCGGGATCACCTTGACCGGCGGGTGCTCCTCGCCCTGACTGGAGTCACCCTCACGTGTTTCACTGCCGTCCGAGTCACCGTCGTGGGAGTCACTGCCGTGCGAGTCACCGCTGTGTGGGTCGCCTCCGGGGGCGACACTGACCGGAGCATGGTGGCCGTTCGACATCGCTCGACGCTCGGCATCGGTCAGCACCGGTCCGCGCTCGTGCACCGCTCGGCCGTCACTGGACAGCCACACCGGTCGCGAGGGGCGTTTGACCACGTCGGCGAAGATCTTGGCCAAGGGCTCGGCGTTGAGGGTCTCTTTGTCCAACAGCTCCAGCACCAACGCGTCCAACACATCACGGTTGTCGTTCAGCGCCTGCCACGCCTCATCGTGCGCTTCCTCGATCAACCTGCGAACCTCTTGGTCAACGATGCCCGCAAGGTTTTCGGAGTAGTCCCGTTCGTGTCCGATGTCTTTGCCCAGGAAGACCTCCCCGGAGCCCGAGCCGAGCTTGACAGCCCCGACACGCTCGCTCATGCCGAACTGAGTGACCATCTTGCGAGCTAGCCCGGTAGCCTTCTCGATGTCGTTGCTGGCGCCTGTTGTCGGGTCGTGGAAAATGATCTCTTCCGCCACTCGGCCACCGAGTGCATAGGCCAGTTGATCCAGCAGCTCGTTGCGGGTCGTGGAGTATTTGTCATCGGCCGGCAACACCATCGTGTAACCGAGGGCACGACCCCGGGGCAAGATCGTGATCTTGCTGACCGGGTCGGTGTTGCGCATCGCAGATGCGACCAATGCGTGCCCACCTTCGTGGTAGGCAGTGATCTTCTTTTCCTTGGCGCTCATCACCCGCGTGCGCTTCTGCGGGCCCGCGATCACTCGGTCGATGGCTTCATCAAGGTGATGGTTGGCGATGACCTTCTCGCTCTTGCGTGCCGCCAGCAGCGCGGCCTCGTTCAGCACGTTGGCCAAGTCGGCACCAGAGAATCCCGGGGTGCGACGAGCTGTCGTCAGCAGGTCAACGTCATCGGCCATCGGCTTGCCCTGAGCGTGCACCTGAAGGATGTGGTTGCGACCCATCATGTCCGGCGCTTCGACCGCAATCTGCCGGTCAAAGCGTCCCGGGCGCAGCAGCGCAGGATCCAGGATGTCCGGCCGGTTCGTCGCGGCGATCAGGATGACATTCGTTTTCACGTCGAAGCCGTCCATCTCGACCAGCAGCTGGTTCAGGGTCTGCTCGCGCTCATCGTGCCCGCCGCCCATACCAGCGCCACGATGGCGACCGACCGCATCGATCTCGTCGACGAAGATGATGGCCGGTGCATTGTCCTTGGCCTGCTCGAACAAGTCACGCACTCGGGAAGCGCCGACACCGACGAACATCTCCACAAAATCGGAGCCGGAGATCGAGTAGAAGGGCACCCCTGCCTCACCGGCTACCGCCCGGGCCAAGAGCGTCTTGCCCGTTCCCGGAGGGCCGTAGAGCAACACACCCTTGGGGATTTTGGCGCCGACATCGAGGAACTTGGTCGGCTCGGAGAGGAACTCCTTGATCTCGTGCAACTCCTCCACGGCCTCGTCGGCACCGGCGACATCGTTGAACGTCACCTTCGGCGCCTCCGGCGAAGCCAACTTAGCCTTGGACTTGCCGAACTGCATCACCCCTCGACCGCCGCCTTGCATCCGCATCATCAGCCACAAGAACAGGCCGAGGATCAAGATCAACGGAATGAGCGTAAACAGCAGAGAGACGAGCCAGTTCTGCTGCGCCGGGTCATCGGTGAAGCCATCGGAGGGTGGGTTCTCCTCCAAGGCGTTCACGACCATCTCGCCACGGCTCTCGACGTAGAAAGCTTGCACCTGTGAGGTGTCGCTGACCTCCTCGCTGCTGAATGTCTCCCCATCGGCCAGGTCCAGATCCATCCGATCCGGGGTCAGCGTGGCCGATGCCACTTTGCCGTCGTTAATGAGGTCCAACGCGTCGGAGGTGTCGATGCGGCTGTATGGACTCGTGTTGGTCAGGGCATACAGCAACACGCCGAAGCCGATGATCAGAGCCACCCATAACCAGGGACTCCGCCGTTGTTTCTTTTTGGCCATCAATTTCGCAGGCCCGAATGGGCCCCGCTCCTTCGCGCTCGTGGGATGAACACCTGCCGACACTTCTGTCGATCTGCACGCCTCAACGTGTAGGCACTATCCAGTGTTCCAGACGTGTTGGTCACAACGGGGTTCGACGCTATCGGGTTCCACTGCTCAGGCGTACATCTGCGCGGCAAGCACTCCTACTTCACGCAGGTTCCGGTACCGCTCAGCGAAGTCCAGTCCATACCCGACCACAAACTCGTTCTCGATATCGAACCCGACATAACGCACGTCGATCTCGACCTTGGCCGCTTCCGGTTTGCGCAGCAGCGTACAGATCTCCACCGACGCCGGGCTGCGTGAGAGGAGGTTCGTCCGGATCCAGCTCAGCGTCAACCCGGAGTCGATGATGTCCTCGACGATGAGTACGTGCCGGTCGGTGATGTCGGTATCGAGGTCCTTCAAAATGCGCACGACTCCCGAGGACTTCGTACCCGAGCCATAGGAGGAGACGGCCATCCAGTCCATCTCGGCTGAGCCGGGCAGTGCCCGCATGAGGTCGGCCATGACCACAACGGCGCCCTTCAGCACACCGACCAGCAGCACATTCTTTTCCTGGTAGTCGGCCCAGATCTGTTCACCCAGCTCACCGAGCCGCTGTTGGATCGCGTCGTGGGTCAACAACACCCGGTCCAGGTCGGTGCCCATGCTTTCAGCGTCCATTTTTCCTCCAGGTCACGTCCTAGCGCACCCATCGGGCAGGGGCGTCCATGAACACGTTAACGAAGTTGCGCTCCTCAGCCCTGATGGGACTGCGGCCAGATCAGTCCGTCGGCCCGGAAAATGCGGATCGCACCCGGTACGTCGATGGGGCCTTGTCCGTGCCACTGCGTGTACAGCGCGTCGATCGATTGCAGATGACTCGCGGCTAGCGAGCCCGGAGGACTCCCCGCCGCGACCACCATCCGTTGCCAGAGTCGGGTCCGGATAGCGGTCGGATAGCCGCGCAGCTGCTCCACTGGCCAGGGCGGAGCACCTAGCCGGGAGTACGCCGTGTCGCTGGCTTCATCGAGTGCCTCCGCGTCTGCCCGCAACAGGTCCGCCGAACGGGCCAATGCCGCGCCGACTCCCGGGCCGAGCCGTTCATGCAGGTCGGCCAGCGCAGCGCGGGCCCGCACTCGGGTAAAACGCTGATCGGCATTGTGCGGGTCCCGCCATGGCGTCAACCCGGCCGCAGCGCAGGCCTGCTCCGTGACGTGCCGGGGCACCTGCAACAACGGCCGGAGAAGGGTGGGGCCACCGTCGCGCTCCTGGAGCCGGCCCAGCGGCCGGGCTTGCGGCATACCTGACAGTGATCGTGCCCCCGAGCCCCGGGCCAACCCCAACAACACCTGCTCAGCTTGGTCATCGCGTGTGTGGCCGAGCAGCACGGCGCGCGCATCCAACTGATCGGCCACCTGTGCAAAGGCCTCCAGGCGTGCCATCCGGGCCGCGTCCTCGGGCCCCGAGTTCTGCAGGCACACGTCGACCTGCACGATCTGCACCGGTGAGAGACCTACCGCGGCACAGTCACGACCTGCAGTGACCGCGATCCCCGCCGAGCCCGGTTGAAGTTGGTGGTCCACGATCACAGCGCCGGCTCGACCGCCGAGCCGTGGCACTTCAAAGCCAGCGGCCAGCGCCAACGCCAGGGAGTCCGCTCCTCCGCTGCAGGCCACCAGCACGGTTTCGCCGGTCAGATCATGGTGGGTCAGCGCCGCGCGTACGGCGAGGCGGACCTCGGCGATGGATGTCGGCAGGTCGGTCATGGGCCGTGCGCAACATCAGGATGGCGTGGCATCACCCGGGCAGCGAGATCAACCGTGCACGCGGGCGACCCAGGCGGCCGGATCAGAAATCTCGGGGCCGCTAGGGAGCGTTTCCGGGCTCTGCCACACCTGGTTGAAGCCGTGCGTGCCGACCTGTTCGGTCACGACCCGAACGAACGCCGCGCCGTCCCGGTACTGCCGCATCTTGGCCTCCATGCCGAGCAACCTACGAAGCAGCACGTCGATGGCGCTTGCCGCTCGCCGTCGCTGGGTGAACTTCTCGCGGATCTGCTCCACACTCGGGATAACCATCGGCCCGACCTCGTCCATCACCACATCGGCATGACCTTCCAGCAGCGACATCACTGCGGTGAGGTCGGCCAGCTGCTCGCGCTGCGCCGCGTCTGCAAACAGGGTGGTGATGTCTGTCTTGCCGGCCAGCACCGAGGGAAGTCCGGAGATGAGTTGGCCGAGCCGGTCAACCATCTGCTCAGGTCCGGGCACCAGCGAGGTGCTGAGTCGTTGAGCGCTGGTGGTGATGTGTTCGCGCAGCCACGGCACCGAGGTGAACTGCACCCGGTGGGTTTCCTCGTGGACACACACCCACAGGCGGAAGTCTTGAGCATCGACACCGAGCTCGCGTTCGGCGGCCATGATGTTGGGCGCGACCAGGAGCAGCCGGGGTGTGCCGCCGGGTGCCAGGTCGTACTGACCAAGCACCTTGGTGCTCACCCATGAGAGCAAGCCAGCAACCTCGGCCCCGCTGACGAAGCCTTGGACCCGTCGACCGAGCTGGGAGGGCTCGACTTTGCCGCCGTTGCCGCGACTGTCCGGTCGGCGACTGAGTAGGTCCTCCAAGACCGGGGTCATCATCGCCTCGAGCGAGGTCGCGTTGGCGCGAATCCAGCCGGGCCGATCCACGATCAGCGGGGCCGGGGCATCTGCCGGGGCCGACATCTGGCTGGTTTCTGCTACCGGCTGCACAGCCGCTGCTGCACACTGACGCAACTGGGCCACGGCATCCTTGATTTCGATCCGGCTCACCTTGGGACCGGCCGGCACCAGCCGGCCCCCCGAGGCAGCGGCGAAATCCCAATCCACCAGATTCATCGCTGCTCCACTTCCATGACTCATGGGTTCAACGTAGCCCCGCTGCTGCTCAGCAACCACATGCAGCCAAATCGGCTACGAGGTCATCGATCACAACCGTGGCCTCCGAACCCGCGGCCCCGCTGTCGACGTCGTTGCTGCTCAGCGCGAAGACGAGCATCCGCCCGTCCTTGGTGCTGAGCGTCCCGGCCAACGAGGTGACCTGGGGCAGCGAGCCGGTCTTGGCCCGCACCACTCCCCTGCCTTGAGTCGCCGAGGCCGCTGCGAAGCGATCGGTCAACGTCCCCGTCAAGCCCGCAATGGGTAGTCCCGACAGGGTTGACTGCAGCGCGGGATGCCGTCCGCTCGTGCCGGCCACCAAGGTTTGCGAGATCATCTGCATCGGGACCTGTGTGCCGTCGGACAGCCCCGATGTGTCCGCTAGTCTCGCCGAGGACGTGTCGATCCCATAGCTGTCGCGCAGGGTGGCCAGCACCCAGGCGTTCACCGAGTCTTGGTCAGTCTGCGCGCCGGTGGCCAGCGCGCCCTGTCGAGACAGCTGCTCGATCATGGCGTTGTCACTGGTGGCCAGCGCTAACGCCAGTACGTCCCGCAGCGGAGCAGACTCCACCTCCGCAAGCACCGGCATACTGGCCGGCTGGCTCGCTGATGACCCAGCTTGAGGGTCGACGCCCACCGGTTCGCCGGCTTCTGGTGTTGCCTGGGTGTCACTGTCCACCCGCTCGATCGGACCCGATGCGACGTCAAGACCCGCGGATGTCAAGCTCGTTCGGAAACTCTGCGCTGCCACCATCGCCGGATCTGGCGGGGACGGGTCGTAGGGCAGGGCACGGCTTTGCTCTAGACCCAGCATCGTGATCCGTCCCGCAAACCCGTTGTCGACCCAGAAGTCAGTCCACCCCGGGGCCCGACTGGGCCCGTGGGCGTAGGAGCTGTCGAGCCATACCCGTACCTCTCCTCCGGCCTCGTCGCGCGCGCCAAGAGCTGTCACGGTCTGCTGCGCCAGATCCTCCAGGCCCGCTCGGCCGGCGACCGCCGTGGGGCTGCCTTGGCCGGCGGACAACAACTGGTCCCCCCCAGCCACCAGCACGATATCCCGTGCCGTGGGGCCGCGAACTACGCGCGTGCTGAACGTGTGCTGTGGCGGCAGGACCGCCATGATCGCCGCCGCAGAGAGCAACTTGGTCAGCGAGGCAGGTGTCAGAGGCTTTTCGCCAGAGAGGTCAACGAGCACGTCGCCGGTCAGCGCGTCTTGCACGACGATGGCGCGGTCGTCCCGGTCACCAAGTCGACCCGACTGCCAGGCCTGTTCGACTTGCTGCTCGACTGCTTCGGCGGAGGCCGGCGCACTGGCCTGGTCGGGTTGCAACGCAAACGAGACTGGGCTCGGCAGTTGCGGACGCACATCCTGTTGGGCCGAGACGCCATCGGCCTCTTCCTCATCGGTGACCGAGGGACCCTCGGGTTCTGCCATACCGGAGGCGCTCGTAGAGCTGATGGAAACCAGTACGGTCATCGTGGCTGCAGCCACGAGCCACCCGCGGATGCGGTCTTGCCGGCTCGATCGCATAGGCCTTCCCGTTTCGCTGCTGTCTCGCCGAGGGTAGGCGACCCCGTGTGGAGGAGCTAGGCGATACCCCGTGAATCCAACTCGCATGAAACCTACCCTTGGCGCCGTCACCACCAGGTGTGAGATTGTTCCACCATGCACTTCGACGTGACAATCGAGATCCCTCAGGGCAGCCGCAACAAGTATGAGGTTGACCATGACTCGGGGCGGATCCGGCTCGATCGGATGCTGTTCACCTCGACGCGGTACCCGGCCGACTACGGCTACATCGAAGAAACCCTCGGTGAGGACGGCGACCCGCTGGACGCCTTGGTCTTGTTGGACGAACCGACGTGGCCAGGCTGTCTGGTCGCTGCCCGGCCGATCGGCGTCTTCCAGATGCGCGATGAAGCCGGCGGCGACGACAAGATTATCTGTATGCCGGCCGGCGACCCCCGCAAGGACGCCTACGTGGAACTCGAGGATGTGGGCGAGCACACCCTGCTGGAGATTCAGCACTTCTTCGAGGTGTACAAGGCATTGGAGCCAAACAAGTCGGTCGAGGCCTCGGACTGGGGCGGTCGGGAGAAAGCCGAGCGCATCTACACCGAGTCGGTAGAGCGTGCTGCGCAGCAGGGCACGACAACGAAGCGTTGGCCTGGCCCGCGCCACTGAACCCGTTTTTTCACAGGACGCCAGCGCCCGAGCGTGTGACGGGTGGCAACGCCGCGCGGACTCTACCTGCTGACAGTGCGGGAGCAGGGGCCGCGTATCGTTGACATCGAAAGGCCCAGCTGACCCACTGTTGTTGGCCTGTCGACTCCTAGAGCGAGGTTCTTGTCATGAGCACAGTGTCAGCACCGATGGAAGACCCGATCGGCTCCGTTGATTCGACCTCACGCCGCTCAAGGCCCTCCTGGTTTCTTCTTGCTTCGGGCACCGCCACGGCCCTTGTGATCGGTGGCGGCGCCTTCAGCGCGATGGCGGTGACCAGTGCAGGGGGTGACCAACCGAACTCAGTCATGCCGGCCTCGACGGCGTTGTACGCCCAGGTCGACATCGACCCCAGCGTGGAACAAAAGTTCGCGGCTCTTCACGTCTTCGATGGCGTGGACAGCGAGGCGGTGGAGGCGATGCGGGACGGTCGTGGCCGGGAGGCGCTGTTCGACCTTGCAGCCAGTCAGCCGGACAGCCCGTTCGCGGACCGCGACTACGAAGCCGACATCGAACCGTGGTTAGGTGACCGGCTGGGGATGGGCGCCGTTCCCGGCGGAGAAGACGAGCTGATCCCGCTCCTTGCCCTTCAGGTCACCGACGAGGCCGTCGCCGAAGAGTTCCTGGCCGAGATTCTCGCCGAGGAGGGCGTCGCAGGAGAGGTCGACTATTTCTTCCGCGGTGACTATGTCGTTCTCACTGACGCCCAGAGCCTGCCTGAGATTCAGATCGACGTGGATGAGGGCACCCTGGCGAACGACCCAACGTTCAGCGGCGACATGGAGTCCCTCGGCCAGCAAGGCGTGGTCTCCATGTGGGCGGACCTGGCCGCCATCCAAGCCTCGGGTGACAACGTCCGCCAGAAGGTAGTGGACACACTCGGCGAAACCCGGGCTCACGTGTTGACGGAGGCCGAGGTTGATCTTCGCGGACGGCTCGCCGCGACAGCGCGTTTCGACCAAGAAGCTATCGAGGTGTCCGGCCGGGCTATCGACACCGGCGCTGAGGTCGTGGGCGGAGAGGACGCCGGTGCCTTGATCGGGGCGCTGCCCAATGACACTGTCATCGCGGTGGGCGTCGAACAAGGCGATGAGTACGTCAGCCAAGGCTGGGCTCTCTTCGAGGAGGCAATGGGTGAGCAAGCATCCGAGCTGCAGCAGGAAGCGGCGGCGCAGGGCTTGGCGTTGCCCGGGGACCTCAGCACTATCCTGGGTGACTCGGCGGTGCTTTCTGCCGGCCCCGGCGTGGGCAATGTGATGGAGATGCTCAGCGGCGGGGGTGTGCCTGTCGGCTACTCGGCGCGCACCGACGCCGATGCAGCGGCCACACTGGTGGACAAGGTTCTCACGTCCGCAGACCAAGAGCTCGACGTAGCCACGGGTGACTCCGACGGTGTGTTCACCGTCGCTGGCAGTCAGACCTACTACGACGAACTCGTCACCGGCGGCAACCTCGCCGACACTCCTGGCTTCACCGCGGCCATACCCGAAGCCGAAGGCGCGGATATGGCGGTGTATGCCAACCTCAACGCTGTCGAGTCGCTGTACCTGCCGATGGTTGAGGACGCTCAGGCCCGAACGATGCTCGAGTCTTTGGCTACGGTCGGGATGAGTGCAACGCCTGATGGTCAGGGCGGCGGCAGTTTCTGGTTGCGCTTAGCATTTGACGAGTGAGTCCTCAGTGCGCAGAGGATCTGCGTTCCTCCATCGAGGCAGCGATGAACGCGAAGACCAAACCAGCTGCATCGCTGGGGCGACTTGAGACTCTCGCCGCTGATCTGGCGGTTGCTAGCGGCACGGATCATCCGATCGTCGACCCTGCCCGGGTCATCGTCTTCGCTGCTGACCACGGTGTGGCCCGTGACGGTGTCAGCGCGTTTCCGGCTGAGGTCACCGCCCAGATGTGCGCGAACTTCGCTGGCGGCGGCGCTGCCGTTGCGGTGTTGGCGCGCAGTGTCGGGGCTGGCTTGGAGGTCGTCGACGTCGGGGTCGCCGCGGATCTGAGGCACATCGACGGAATCGTGCACGCGAAGGTGGCGCCTGGCACGGCGAACCTGCGACATGGCGCGGCGATGGGCCAGTCCGAACTCGACGCCGCTCTTGAGGTCGGCCGTCAAGCAGTGCGCCGGGCCGTCGCCGACCACCAACGCCTTGTCGCCCTCGGTGAGATGGGCATCGGCAACACGACGTCGGCCGCCATTGTGATCGGCCTGCTGACCGGTACTGACGCCTCGCTCGTCACGGGGCGGGGCACCGGATTGGGCCCCGCCGCGTTGGCCGCCAAGCAAGAGGTCGTGGCGCAGGCGTTGGAGCGCTTGGCGCCGTTGGCCGATGACCCGGCATCCTGCCTGGGGCACGCCGGTGGCCTCGAGATTGCCGCCCTGGTAGGTGCCCTGCTGGAGGCGCAGTCACACCGGATGCCGGTGCTGATCGATGGCTTTATCGTGACCGCCGCTGCCCTGGTTGCTTGCCGGTTGGCGCCCGGAGTGCGGCAACAACTGATCTTTGCCCATCGCTCGACCGAGCCCGGTCACCACGTGGCGCTGCACGCGCTGGATGCGGCACCACTGCTCGACCTACAGATGGCCTTGGGCGAGGGGTCAGGCGCAGCGATGGCGATACCGGTGCTGCGCGCGGCCTGCGACATCCTGGCCGACATGGCCACTTTCACCGACGCTGGCGTTTCCGGCGCCGCCTCGTAGTCCGTGTTACAGCACTGTGCAGCCCGCTGAAGAGTCACCTCGCCATGGTCGGGGCACCACCTCCTGATGCATATGCGGTCGAAGGTGTGACACGCTTCCGCGATGGTCATGGGTGAAGCGCGCGTCGCTGCGACCGCGCTGACCTTCCTGACCCGTCTGCCGGTCTCGCGCTACGGCAGCGCTGAGGCCTCCGGGTTCATGGCTGCAACGAGGTGGTTTCCGGTTGTCGGGCTCCTGATCGGCGCATTGTTGGCCGTATCGCTGCTGGGGCTCGATGCCTGGACGCCCACCTCGATGGCGGTGGTGGTGACGATCGTCATCGGCATTCTCCTGACGGGCGGACTCCACGAGGACGGCTTGGCCGACGTCGCTGACAGTGCCGGCGCTTTCGGTGTCGAGCGCAAGTTAGCCTTGATGCGGGACAGCCGGATCGGTACCTATGGAGCGCTGGCCCTACTGCTGCTGGTTCTAACTCGGTTCGTCGTCCTCACCGCGATCTTGCCCGGTGGCCCGGGGCTGGTGGTCGCCGCCCTCATCGCCGCCCACGTGTTGGCGCGGCTGTCCAGCGTGGCCTTGATGGCTGCCCTGCCATACGCCCGACCCCAGAGCGCCAACGGGCCCCTTGCCCGCGGCGTGATGATCACCCACCTCGGCTTGGCCTGCGCCGTGGCAGCGCTTTGCCTCATCCCCGCCGCGGCGTTGGCCCCGCTCATGACCGTGTTGGCACTGGCGTTTGCAGTGCTGACGACGTTGGTTGCGGGGTGGTGGTTCCGGCGTGCTTTTGGAGGGATCACCGGGGACTGTCTGGGAGCGGCGAATGTCGCGGTCGAGATCGTGGTGTTGGCCGTAGCGACCGGCTTTGTGTCGTGAGTCAGCACAGAGACGAGGTGGTGAACGACCATTGATCGGCAGGCACGCTCCAACCCGCTCGCCAGGCGGTGAAGCTGGCCGATAGTGCGGAGAACTGCAACTCACAGCGCCGGGCCAGCGTGGATCCCGAGACTCACGAGCGCCTCAGCGACATTATGGCAACGGCCCGCCTAGCCTCGGCGCTCGCTTGGGGCAATGACAGCCTGAGAGCCCAGATGGCGCCAACTCGGCACCCTGGCTTGAGCCAAAGGCACCATGGAGCCGCCTACCGGAGTCGAACCGGTGACCTATTCATTACGAGTGAATCGCTCTAGCCGACTGAGCTAAGGCGGCGCGCACCACGTGCCCGCAAATGCTAACCGACTGCCCCGGTCTGCTCCGAATCGACTTCGCTGGGTGGCTTACCTCACCTAACCCCCAGCCAGCCTGGGCAAGGTTATGCGCCTAACGACGTGCGATTTCCCCGGACTTGGGCGCATAACCTTGCCCAGGCGTTGGATGGGGTGGGCTCAGCACTCTTTGCCGTCCGTCGGCACAGTGCCCTCCAGCAGGTAGGCATCCACAGTGTCGTCGATGCAGTTGTTGGAACGTCCGTATGCCGTGTGACCCTCACCGTCGTAGGACAGCAGGACTCCCGAGTCGAGCGTGTCGGCCAACTTCTCAGCCCATTCGTACGGGGTGGCCGGGTCGCCGGTAGTGCCAATCACCAAGATGGGTGCAGCGCCCGCGGCATCGTAGTTGTCCAACGTCTCGCTGGCCTCCTCGGGCCAGTAGGCGCAAGCGCCATCGCCGGCCAGATAACGGCCAAAGGTCGGTGCCACCTCCTCGAACTGGGCGATCATCTCCTCGTCCGAAACGTCAACACCCTCGCCAGGTCGGTCCAGGCAGTTCACGGCGTAGATCGCCTGGTTGCCGTTGCCTGTGTAGTTGCCCTCGGCGTCACGATCGGCATAGAGGTTCGCCAGATACTGCAGCGTGGACCCGTCACCATTCATCGCCCGCTCCAATGCCTGGGTCAGGATGGGCCACGCATTCTGGTCATACATCGCCACGATGATGCCCAGCAGTGCCCAGCCCTCGGTCAGTTCGGTGTTCGCGTCCCCGTCGACGGCGACCGGCTCGGCATCCAGATCGTCCAGGAACGTCGCAATGCTGGTCATCCCCTCATCGACGGTATTGCCCAACGGACAGTCGCCTTCGTCGATACAGCTCTGCACGTATGCCCGGGTCGCCTGCTCGAACCCGCCTGCTTGGCCCAGGTTCACCTCGACGCTGGTCAGCTCCGGCGCCACCGCGCCGTCAAGCACCATGCGGCCCACTCGCTCCGGAAACAGCTCGGCATACGTCGCCCCGAGAAAGGTGCCGTACGAAGCGCCGAGATAGTTCATCTCCGGCTCGCCGAGCACGGCACGCAAGACGTCCATATCGCGGGCCGCCTCGATCGTCGAGACGTGACCGAGCAAGTCCGGAGCTGCCTCTTCACACGCCTGCGCGAACTCTTGGCTCAGGTCCTCCGAGGCCATCTCCTCCTCGGGGGTGTCCGGGCTCGGATCGGCGGCCAACCACTCGTCCATCTGCGCATCGTCGAAGCAGTCGATCGGCGCAGACCCTGCCACGCCTCGGGGGTCGAAACCGACAATGTCGTACGCCTCAGCCACGGGGGGTGAGACCACGAGCGTCCCGAGGCGCGCGTACTCCACGCCCGAGGCCCCAGGGCCTCCCGGGTTCACCAGCAAGCTACCCAGACGCTCGCCCTCGGCGGGGACGCGCAGCAGTTCCAGCTCGATCGAGCCGTCATCAGGGTTGTCATAGTCGATCGGGACCACGAGCCGTCCGCATTCACCGCCCTCGCAGTCGCTCCACTCGACCTCCTGGCCGTAGAACTCCTCTAGCCCTTCCGGTACATCGACGTCAGCCTCCGAGGTCGGCGATCCCCCGGCACCTTGGTCTGACGACTCGCCCCCGCTGTCGGGCACCTCCGCTGTGGGCGCGTTGCTGCAACCAGCAACAGTGAGCAACCCAACCAGTGCGGCTAAGGCGGCCCATCGGCTGATCACCGAACGCCCCTGGCCGTGGCCTTGGCTCGCCGTGCCGAATCCACGTCTGTGCACCGTGGCACCCTTCCCTCGTCTCATGTCCGAGCGCCCATTGGAGCACGCGGGGTGATCAATGCAATCATCATCGCTTCTATCATCAACAGCGGGGCGCCGTTCGCAGCTAACCGGCCTCTGGCCAGCGAGATCGCCTCCAAGGCACCGAGCAGCTCCTCGGCGCTCAATGCCCGGGCCACGTCGCGCACCAGGTCGAGCTCAGCGGCGTTGACAGCGTCCACCTTCGCGCCCGTCCCCAGCACCAGTGCGTCGCGGTACACCGACGACAGATCTGTCAGCGCCGCATCGATCGCATCGTGCTGACGTCGCTTAGCAGTCCGCTTCTGGTCATCATCCATCTGTTTCAGGTGAGCTCGCACCGCCGGTGGCTGAGTGCGGGCATTCGGATCCGCCCCCAGCTGTCGTAACAGCTCGGCGCGGGCTGTGGCCACATCATGCCCGGACATGGAATCGGCGAGCTTCGAGGCCTCCTGCACCAAACGCTCGGCCGCCTGCAGGGCCTGGCCGACACCGGTCAACGAACGAGGTATGCCGATCACGTTGCGACGCCGACCGCGTGCGGCTTCGTCGGTCGCCAGGTGACGAGCGACCCCTACGTGGCTTTGTGCCGCACGCGCCGCGTAGTGGGCCATCGACGGGTCGATCCCGTCTCGAGAAATCAGCAGCTCCGCCACGGCTGCGACCGGCGGTGTCCCCAGCCGCACATGCCGACACCGGCTCCGTATGGTCACGATCAGGTCATCCAGCGTCGGTGCACACAGCAACCACACGGTGCGCGGCGGCGGCTCCTCCAACGTCTTCAGCAAGGCATCGGCAGACCGTTCGTTCAACCGGTCGGCATCCTCGACGATCATCACGCGCCAGCGCGCCGACACCGGTCGCATCGCGGCGCTCACGGCTAGCTCGCGTGTCTGCTCCACCCTCAGCTGGGTCTCCCGTGTCGCCACGACCGTCACATCGGGGTGAGAGCCGAGCATCACCGTGTGGCACGCCGCACAGGTGCCGCATCCGGGCTGGTCGGTCCGCTCACACTGCAGCGCGGCCGCGAACGCCCGCGCAGCCGTGGAGCGACCGGAGCCGGGCGGGCCGGTGAAGAGCCACGAATGCGTCATCGACCGAGGGTCCAGCGCACTGTGCCGCAGCACGGAGACCACTCGGTCCTGTCCGATGACCTGGTCGAAGACGCTCATCGGCGGTCCCCCAGCAGCTCAGCAACACGGCCGTCGATCTGCGACTGTAGATCAGCCCGGGTACTCGCCGCGTCAAGGACCAGATAGCGCTCCGGGGCGGCGGCGGCCAGCTCACGGAAGGCCTTGCGCACCTGGTGATGAAACGCCTCCCCCTCCGACTCGAGCCGGTCGTGCTGACCTCGACGCCGTCGGTATCCCACCTGTGGGTCCACGTCCAGGAGCACCGTCAACGCCGGGAGCAACCCCCGAACAGCCCAGCTCGAGAGACTGGCGATCTCGTCCGGATCAGCTCCCCGCGCGGTCCCCTGGTAGGCGATCGAAGAGTCCATATAGCGGTCGGTCAGCACGACCACCCCTCGCTCCAACGCCGGCCGGACGACGGTCGCCACGTGGTGAGCCCGGTCGGCCGCAAAGAGTAGCGCCTCGGCGCGCGTGTCGACGTGTTCGCCATGCAGGACGACTTGTCGGATGTCGGACCCGACCGAAGTGCCGCCCGGCTCACGAGTGAGCAGGACCTCGCGTCCCTGCTCCCTCAGCGACACCGCAAGGGCTTCGATCTGAGTGCTCTTCCCGGCTCCATCTCCACCCTCAAACGCAATGAACACCCCGTCCCCGTCATGCCCCCGGTACTGCACGGGCGGCATCGGGGACATGGGGGCAGCGTAGGCGACGGAGGTGACAGCCGACTGAGGCTAGGCGCGGCGCACGTTCTCCTGCACGGCGTCGTGCACGTACTGCGCCAGACCGACGGTGTGTTCCTCGTAGGTCGCCCGCCAGCGAGGACAGCTCGTCCAGCTGCCGGCTGACCACGGCACGTTGACGCTTTAGATGGCTCAGCGCATCGGCGCTCGATTCCAGCACCGAGGCGACATCCTCCAGGCTGAACCCCAGCCGCCGGTAGGCAACGATCTGTCGCAGTCGCACCAGATCATCGTCGCTGGACAGCCGGTAGCCGCTGTGGGTCCGCTCGGAGGCAGGGAGCAAGCCGATCTCCTCGTAGTGGTGCAACGTACGCACCGTCACACCGAACTCAGCCGCCACCTGACCCACCGTCCGCATCTGCATACCTCGTTTCCGTATGTCGTTCAGCACCGCGACCATGAGGACAACAGTGAGTCCTCACGCTGCGTGAGGGTCAAGCCGCATCATCAGGACTTGGCAGAGTTGACCCAGGTCGCTTCGAGCGTGATCGCTTCGGCGGCCGAGTGGGTGCGCCCGCCGACAACGGCTCAGGGGTTCACCTGCACCCGTGAGCCGGTCGCGCTCGGGAGTGTCGCGGGACGCCGTGGGGTCGGTGGCTGCTCGGCAGATTCTGGAATCAGCCCATCTTCTTCGCTGAAGTCCCTCTGAGTCGATCGCGCGTGGAATCCGCGGGCGAGCGCTCCACCGGGGGTATTTCTGCGCGCGCCAGCAGCGGGGCAAGGTGCTCTAGCAGGAGGTCCACCGCTTCTGCAGTGCGGGCGGCGATCCGAATCCAGGTGTCATCCAAACCCGGGAAAGTGTCGCATCGCCGGACGGCAGATCCAGCCGTCCGTAGCTCCGCACGCACTCCGGCGCCGACTCGGACAAGCACGAAGGGCGCCACACCGGGGATCGGGCGCAATCCGAGGTTGCTCAGTGAAGCCACCAGGATCTGGCGCCAAGCCCGCTGCTGCATCGCGCCGCGTTCGGCTTCAGCGAGCGCCTCGGGCGTCGCCGTGGCGACCATGACCGACGCGGCCAGCGATGAGACGGACCATGGCGACTGCAGCGCCGCCAATCGGGCGATCAGCGCGGGATCCCCGATGACATAACCGGCCCGCAGCCCGGCCAGGCCCCAGGTCTTGGTCAGCGAACGCACGACCAACAGCTGGTCCATCTCCGCACTGACCATGGTCTCTGGCTCTCCCGGGACCGCATCGCCGAACGCTTCGTCGACGACCACCGTGCGCCCCCCACGGCGAAGGTCATGCAGCATTTCGCGCGGGTGCTGCACCGAGGTGGGATTCGTGGGGTTGCCCACCATGACCAGATCGGCGGCGGCGGAGACCGCCGAGAGGTCCAGGGCAAAGTCGTCTGCGGCCTGCAGCAGGTGACGATCCGGCAGCCTGCCGACCCGTCGAAGTGCCGCCTCAGGCTCGGTGAACTGCGGGTGGATCACCAGTGGGTGCCGCCCCCTGATGCCCTGGGCGATCAGGGTGAACGCCTCGGCGCCGCCGTTGGTCGGCAGCACCATGTCGATGCTGACACCGTGTCGAGCAGCAATGGCTGCGCGGGCATCGGTGACGTCGGGATAGGCGCCCAGGCCGCCGATCTCCTCCGTGATGACCTGAGCCAACCAACCCGGTGGCCGAGGGAGGCGAACGTTGACCGCGAAGTCGATCAGTCCCGCGCCCACTTCTTGGTCTCCGTGGTGGTCCAGACCGGGACCCGCTGTGCCAGAAGCACAGGGCGGGTTCGCGGCGGGAGTCCTCACGTCAGGCTCGCCTGACCCCGAAGCGACTCGAAGATCAGCGAGCTCTCGGCGTGCAACACCCCTGGTCGCGACGTTAGGTGATCCAGCACGAAATCGCGCAGCGCGTCGGCCGACTCTGCCGCCACCAACACCATGTAGTCGTTGGCTCCAGCGACGTGATAGGCCGCAGTAACCCCCGGCAGGCGAGGCACCTCATCACGAAATTCTTCGAAGTGACTGCGCCGATGCCCACCGAACCGCACCGCGATCATGGCTTGCACCGGGCGACCGACCGCGTGCGGGTCGACGTCGGCATGGATGCCCCGGATGACTCCTCGCTCCCGCAGTGACCGCACCCGCACCAGACAGGTCGACTCGGCAATACCCGCCTCCCGCGCCAGCGTGGCATTTGAGGCGCGGCCATCGGCTTCGAGCAGGCTGACCAGCGTGCGGTCGGTCTCATCGAGTGGCTGGGCCACCGGCATGGGCGGGTATTTGGCCATAAGGCCAGCCTATAGACCGGAGGCGCGGATGAAGCCTCTGATATCCCCTTCAAACGAAGAATCTACGGTGCCCGACGCCGGACTGCTAGTTTCCAAGGATCGACAGAGAGGCGACCACCATGAGCGACTTTTTGGCTTCGCTGCGGACTGACCGCAGGCACCTAATCGGACTGTTCGCGGCCCTGCCGCTACTCACGCTCTCCGGCTTGTTCACCTCGTGGGGTGGCGCGGTTCGTTGGAAGGACTGCTGGCAGGTGGCCCCGTGGGCCTGCACCACGCATGACGACCGGTATGGAGTGTTCCCCACTGGGTATGACGACTATGTGGGGGCACCTGGCGCGGCGGCGCCGCTGGCCATCGGCAGCCTGCTCGCTTTCCTGGCGGTCGTGGCCTTGGTCGCTGCGACGAGGCCCCGTTGGCTCGTCGTGCTGGTGGCCGTGTTGGCCACGCCCCTCCTCGCCGATGCCCACAGCAACTGGCGGCTAGCGCTCGCCCCGCAGGAAGTGACTGAGGTGTGGTCTGTCGGGCCTTTGACGCCGGTGTTCCTGCCCGTCGCCTACATCTTCATGTTGGGCGGACTCTTCCTCGTCGGCGCGCTCGTCGCGTGTCTCGCCCTCGGGGAGAGAAGGCCCTGGAGGCCAGCAGAACGAAGCGGCTGGGTATGCGTCGCGATGGTGGGCTGGGGGCACTCCGTCTGGGGTTTCTACTTCGTCCCTCAGATTCTGGCGGATTCCCACGACGACCCCACGTGGATGCACACATACACCGGGGTTGTCGTCATCGGGGCGGCACTCCTGCTGACCTGGTCTTTGGCCCGGGCTACGGCCGTTCAACAGAGCGAGAACCATAAGCCGAGCGAGGGCGAATCGCCCGGTCCGACTCCGGCCATCACTGCGAACGCTCCTGACGAGGTGCACGCGCGGTTCTGAGGGCCACTGGATCGGCGACGACCGTGGTGACCAAGGGTCACCACGTAGCGAAAGTTCCGCGGTGCATGCTCGGTCCATGGACCCGGCCGACGCCCTCGATGCAACGCCCGCCTCCGACTTCCTTGCCTTTGAGATGCTGCTCGACGATGTGGAGCGGGAGGTACTGGCCCGGGTGCGGGACTTCATGACGACGGTGGTGGAGCCCGTCATCAACGACTAGGGCGGGCTGGCGATGGGCTCGATCGCGCTGTGCGGTTCGCAAGAGCAGCAAGAACGGTGGTTGCCCGCGATGGCCCGGATGGAATTGCTCGGGGCCTTCGGGCTGACCGAGCCGGAGGTGGGATCGGGCATCGCCGGAGGCTTGGCCACCACCGCACGACGCGATGCTGATGAGTGGATCCTCGACGGACAGAAGAAATGGATCGGCAACGCCTCCTTCGCTGACCTCGTGGTGATCTGGGCGCGCGATGTCGAGGACGCTCAGGTCAAGGGGTTCGTGGTCGAGAAAGGCACAGAGGGGATGACTTTCGACGTCCAGCGCGACAAGATGGCGTTGCGGGTTGTCCTTAACGCGGAGATCGAACTCACCGGCGTGCGCGTGGCGGAAGACAATCGGCTGGCGGATGCACACTCGTTCAAGGACACCGCCAAGGTCCTGAAGGTCACTCGGATGGGAGTGGCCTGGGCGGCCACCGGCTGTGTGCGCGGGGCGTATGAGCACGCTTTGGCCTACACCAAGGACGCCGGTCTACTCCGCGACGAGCACGCGTCGTTGGCCAAGGCGTTCACCACGGCTCGGATTCGCGAGACCGTTGGGTGGGCACGCGAGGTACTCGGCGGCAACGGGATCCTGCTCGAACACCACGTCGGACGTGTCGTAGCCGACGCCGAAGCGATCTACTCCTACGAAGGCACCCGCGAAATCAACACGCTGATCGTGGGGCGGGCCATCACCGGCACCGGCGCGTTCGTCTAGCCATCTGCTGGGCACCACGCCGGGATCGAGACGGGCGTACGCGCTCTTGCGATCCAAGCCGAAGAAACTTCTAACAATTTGAATATTTAATGAATCTTCTGCATCCTGGAGAGATGTTCAACGAACAGCATGACCTTGAAACCCGAGCCGTCCACGGCGGCCGAGAGGACCTGAGGGCCTTGGGGGTGCACGTGCCCCCGATCGACCTATCAAGCACCTCCCCGGTGCCCGACCTGGAAGCGGGCGGGTCGGCATACGAACATCTGGCGACCGGCGGAGCACTGCAGCCGGGTCAGAGTGGCATCTACCAACGCCTGTGGAACCCGACGGTCGCCCGGTTCGAGCGAGCCTTGGCCGATCTTGAAGGCGCCGAGGCATCGGTCGCCTTCGCCTCCGGCATGGCTGCATTGTCGGCCGTGTTGCTGTCCTGCGTGGCGGCGGGCAAACCGCATGTCGTGGCGGTGCGTCCGCTGTATGGCGGCACCGACCACATCCTGGCCACCGGCCTACTCGGTACCGAGGTCACGTGGGCGAGTCCGATGACGGTCGACCAATCGATCACAGAGCGCACCGGCCTGGTCATCGTGGAAACGCCGGCCAATCCGTCGCTGGATCTCATCGACATCCGCGCCGTGGCCAACGCGGCCGGCAATGTTCCGGTGCTGGTGGACAACACCTTCGCGACCCCGGTGTTGCAACAGCCCCTGCGCCACGGCGCCCAGATCGTGTTGCACTCCGCGACGAAGTTCATCGGCGGACATGGCGACCTGCTGGCGGGTGTCGTGGCCTTCGACGAAGAATGGGCTACCCGAGTCCGCAGCGTCCGCGCGCTCACTGGTGGCATCCTGCACCCCGTGGCCGCGTATACGGCACATCGCGGACTGCAGACCCTGCCGGTCCGGGTCCGCGCACAACAGCACACCGCCGGCCTCCTAGCTCGCTGGCTCAGCGACCACCCTGGCGTGGCGCGGGTGCACTACCCCGGGTTCGGGAGCAGCGACCCCACAGGACTGGTGGGACGACAGATGTCCGGCGGTGGCGCCGTGTTGGCCTTGGAGGTCGCTTCGTATGAGCAGGCCCGGGCTGTCGTTCAGAACTGCTCGCTGATCGTGCATGCCGTGTCTCTCGGCGGGGTGGACAGCCTGATCCAACATCCCGCCTCGCTGACCCATCGGCCGGTGGCGGCCGAAGCGCGCCCTGGGGACCGGCTGATCCGGCTGGCTGTCGGCCTCGAAGACGCAGAAGATCTGAAGACCGACTTGTCGGCGGCGCTCAGCCGTTCGACCCCGGCGCACAACGCCGCTGTCCCCCAGGCGCACAACCGGGCACCTGCATACGCCTAGACCGTCGCGCTGACGCCGCACCCCATAGACTCCTGCCCTGAGGGTCGTCTCTCAAGCTTTCTTAGCGGCTGCCGTCTTGGCGGGTGCTCTCTTGCGAGGGGCGGCCTTCTTCGTCGTCTTCTTTGCCGTCCGCTTGCGGGTCGTCGGCCCCTTAGCTCGCTTGTCGGCCAGCAATTCGAACCCGCGGTCGGCGGTGATCGTGTCCGGGTCGTCGTCTTTGCGCAGAGTGGCGTTGGTCTCGCCGTCGGTCACGTAAGGGCCGAAGCGGCCGTCCTTGACCACCACCGGCTTCTCCGAGACCGGGTCGTTGCCCAACTCTTTGAGCGGCGGTGCGGCAGCCCGGCCACGCTGTTTGGGTTGGGCGTAGATCGCGAGAGCTTCCTCGAGGGTGATCGCGAAGATCTGATCCTCGGTGGCGATGGACCGCGAGTCGGTGCCCTTCTTGAGGTAGGGCCCATACCGACCGTTCTGTGCGGTGATGTCTTCACCCGACTCAGGGTCAACACCGACCACTCGCGGCAGTCTGAGCAGTTTCAGCGCCGTGTCGAGCTCGATGGTGGCGAGATCCATATCCTTGAACAAACTGCCGGTACGCGGCTTGGCCTTGGCGGCTTTCTTCGGCGGCTTCTTCGGCCCTGTTCCGTCCGTCCCCGTCTCCACGGCCGCGCCTGTCCCATCATCCGGTTCAGGTAGCACCTCTGTGACATACGGCCCGTAGCGGCCCGACTTAGCCACGATGTCGCGTCCGGTCTCCGGGTCCTGACCGAGCACCCGGCCATCGTCGGCCGCGCTCTCCAGCAGTTCCCGACCCTTGGCGGCTGTCATCTCATCCGGCGCCACGTCGTCGGTGATGCTGGCTCGTTTGACTTCACCTTCGGCCAAGGCGTCCTCGACGTACGGGCCATACCGGCCGACCCGCACCACGATGCCTTCGCCGATCTCGATCGTCGAGACCCCGCGGGCGTCGATCTCACCGAGGTCCTGCACCAGGTCCCGCAAGCCTTCGGCATGCGTGGCTTCGTCGCCGTAGTAGAACCGTTGTAACCAAGCCACCCGTTGCTCATCGCCGCTGGCGATCCGGTCGAGGTCTTCTTCCATCGAGGCCGTGAAGTCGTAGTCCACCAGCCGTGGGAAATGCAGCTCCAGCAGCCGGGTGACCGCGAACGCCAACCAGGTCGGAATGAGCGCCGACCCGCGGGTGCGGACATAGCCGCGGTCCTGAATGGTGCCGACCGTGGCTGCATACGTCGAGGGGCGACCGATGCCCTTCTCTTCCAAGGCCTTGACCAGGGTGGCCTCGGTATAGCGCGCCGGCGGGTTCGTCTGGTGTCCCTGTGCTTCGGCGCGCAGCGTGTCCAGGTCCACGCCTTGGGACAGTTTGGGCAGGCGGCGCTCAGACACGGTCTCGCTGCGCGCATGGCGGTCCTCGTCCCGGCCCTCTTCGTACGCCGCCAGGAACCCCCGGAACGTGATGACGGTGCCGCTGGCCGAGAACTCGATGTCGCGGCACGTATTGTCTCCCCTGCCAACGCCTTCCCCCAGCGAAGCGCCCAGTTTGACACTGGCAGTTGAACCTCGGGCATCTGCCATCTGCGAGGCAACGGTGCGCTTCCAGATCAGCTCGTAGAGGGCATATTCACCGCCGCGCAACTCGCCGGCGACCTGGGCTGGCGTCCGGAAAGAGTCACCGGCCGGGCGGATGGCCTCGTGGGCCTCCTGCGCATTCTTCGCTTTCTTGCCGTAGGCGCGGGGCGCGTCCGGAACATACTCGGCGCCGTACAAGTCGCTGGCCTGGGACCGGGCGGCGCTGATCGCTGCGCCGCTCAGCGTGGTCGAGTCGGTGCGCATGTAGGTGATGTAGCCGTTCTCGTACAGCCGCTGGGCCGTGCGCATCGCGCTCTGGCTGTTCATCCGCAGCTTGCGGCTCGCCTCCTGCTGCAGCGTCGAGGTTGTGAATGGTGCCGATGGACGTCGGGTATACGGCTTCTCGCTGACCTCGCGCACGCTGATCTGAGCGGCCGGCATAGCTTCGGCGATAGCGGTGGCCAAGGTCGCGTCCAGGTGGCGAGCACCAGCACTTTTCAGATTTCCGGAGTCGTCGAAGTCGCGGCCGGTGGCGACCTTCGCGCCGTCGACGCCGGTTAGCCGAGCCGTAAACTGCTGCCCGGAGTTGGTGGTGGGAGCGAACTCGCCCTCCACATCCCAATAGGAGGCCGACCGGAAAGCCATCCGCTCGCGCTCACGCTCCACGACCATCCGGGTCGCCACGGACTGCACCCGCCCGGCCGACAGGCCTTGCTTGACCTTTCGCCACAGAACGGGCGACACCTCGTACCCGTAGAGCCGGTCCAGCACGCGGCGGGTTTCCTGTGCGTCGACCATTCGGATGTCGATGTCGCGGGTTTCGTTGGCTGCGCGCTGGATGGCTTCTTTGGTGATCTCGTGGAATACCATGCGCTTGACCGGCACGTTGGGCTTGAGCACCTCGAGCAGGTGCCAGGCGATAGCCTCGCCTTCGCGGTCCTCATCAGTGGCGAGAAGGAGCTCGTCGGCGTCCTTCAGGGCACGCTTGAGCTCACTCACCTTCTTTTTCTTGTCGCTATCGACCACGTAATAGGGTTCGAAGTTATCTTCGATGTTGATCGCGAAGCGGCCGTACGGACCCTTCTTCATATCGGCCGGCAACTCGCTCGGGTTCGGAAGGTCTCGGATGTGCCCGACGCTGGCGTCAACGTGATAGTCGCGGCCGAGGAACTCTCCGATCTTCTTGGCCTTAGCCGGCGACTCGACGATAACGAGTTTGCTTGCCACGTAACGCTCCTTGCTGTGGTCCACGTGCCGCGGATTCGTCGCGGCTCCGACGTGGGACTCCGCGCATACCGTAGCCGACCTGCGGCCTCCCGCCTGCCGCTCGAGGACTTCCCGTGGCCTGAGAACCTTGGAGAACGTCCGGCCGCAGAGTCCGTCTGGGCGAGACACTACCCTTCGAGGGCTCGGTCTAATACCGCGCCCGTTGCCAAGCCTTCCTCGAGAGTGGCGGGGGCGGCGAACTGAGCCTGGTACAGCGCCGCGTAGGCACCGTCGGCCTCGAGCAAAGCGGCATGTGCGCCCTGCTCGACGATGTGTCCGTCCTCCATCACCAAGATCAGGTCGGCATCGCGAATGGTCGACAGTCTGTGTGCGATCACGAACGAGGTCCGGTCGGCGCGCAGCGCGTTCATCGCGTGCTGCAACAACACCTCGGTGCGGGTGTCGACCGATGATGTCGCTTCGTCCAGGATCAACAGTGCCGGGTCGATCAAGAACGCGCGAGCGATGGTGATCAGCTGCCTCTCCCCGGCCGACACGCTGCCACCATCTGAATCCAGCACCGTGTCATAGCCCTGTGGCAGGGAGCGCACAAACCGATCCACGTATGTCGCGCGCGCGGCCTCCAGGATCTGGTCTTCGCTGGCCTCCGGGCGCCCGTAGGCGATGTTGTCCCGGATCGACCCGCCGAACAGCCAGGCATCCTGCAGCACCATGCCGACCTTGGATCGCAGCTCCCGGCGGGAAAGGTCGGTGATGTCGATGCCGTCCAGGGTGATCCACCCTCGATCCAACTCATAGAAGCGCATCAACAGGTTGACCAGAGTGGTCTTGCCCGCGCCGGTCGGCCCAACGATAGCGACCGTTTGACCTGGCTCCACGCACAGATCCAACCCCTCGATCAGCGGTTGGTCGGCTGCATAGGAGAAGCTCACATCGTCGAACGACACCCGCCCTCGCGGGGTCTCGAGTGTGGCTGGGCAGCCCTTCTCGACCTGCTGTTCCGGAGCATCCAGGACTTCGAAGACCCGCTCAGCCGAAGCCACCCCGGACTGCATCAGGTTGGCCATCGAGGCTACCTGGGTCAGCGGCTGGGTGAACTGCCGGGAGTACTGGATGAACGCCTGCACCTCACCGAGACTCATCGATCCGCTGGCCACCCGCAGCCCGCCGAGCACAGCGATCACGACGAAGTTCAGGTTCCCGACGAACATCATCGTGGGCATGATCAGCCCGGAGACGAACTGTGCTCCGAAGCTAGCCTCATACAGCTCATCATTGGCGCGGGTGAAGGTGGCCCGCGCCTCGCGGCGTCGACCAAAGACCTGAATCAGCTCGTGACCGGTGAACGCCTCCTCGACGACGCCATTGACTTCACCGGTGTGTTTCCACTGCCTGATGAACAGGCGCTGGGCGCGTTTGCCGATCAGCGCGGTCAGCGCGATCGCTACCGGAATGGTGATCAGCGCGACGAGGGCCAGGAGCGGAGAGACGATGAACATCATGGTGACCATCGCGACCACCGTCAGCAGCGAGGTCAGCAGCTGACTCAGAGTTTGCTGCAGGCTCTGGGCGACGTTGTCGATGTCGTTCGTGACCCTGCTCAGCACCTCACCGCGGGGTTGGGCATCGAAGTAGGGCAACGGCAGGCGGTGCAGCTTGTCCTCCACGCTGCGCCGCAGGGCGAAGATCGTGCGGTTGACCACCACAACCAGCAGACGACCTTGTCCCCAGGACAACAGCGCGGCCACGATGTAGAGAGCCAAGGCCAGCAGCAGTACCTGTGCGACGCCGTCGAAGTCAATGCCCTGGCCCGGCACGACGTTGTCCATTGCGGCCAGGATGTCCGCGACGGTGTCGTTGTCTTGGTCCCGCAGGTTCTGCACAGCCTCTTGTTGCGTCGTGCCCGGCTCGATCCGCGCGCTGAAGACACCGGCAAAGATCAGGTTGGTAGCGCGGGCCAAAATCAGCGGCCCCACGGCGATCAGGACCACGCTGATGCTCGTCATGGTGAGGACCGCGAGTAACGCCACCCGATGCGGACGCAACAGACCGAGCAGGCGCCCGGCAGAGCCGCGAAAGTTCAGCGGCTTCTCCACCGGTGCCCCGATGCCTGCACCAGGACCTCGCCGTGAGATCGGCGGACCGCGTCGTGCCTCGGCCGCCTTTTCTTCCTCCGACTTCAGCCCCTCACTCATTCCGACACCGGTTCGGCGGCCAGTTGTGAGGCCACAATCTGCTGGTATGTCACATTGCCGGCCACCAGCTCATCGTGTGTTCCAGCCCCGACCACCGCTCCGTCCTCCAACACGATGATCTGATCGGCGCCAACGATGGTGGACACCCGCTGGGCCACCACGAGCACCGTCGAGGTCGTGGTCTGCTCACGCAGCGCAGCTCGCAGCCGGGCATCGGTGGCGACGTCCAGCGCCGAGAACGAATCATCAAAGACGTAGACCTCCGGCCGTTTGACCAGGGCCCGCGCGATAGCCAACCGTTGCCGTTGACCGCCCGAAACGGTGCTGCCACCTTGCGCAACAGCGGCCTCCAAGCCGCCCGTCATCCGGTCGACGAAGTCGTCGGCTTGGGCGATGCGCAGCGCCGCGCGCAGCTCCTCGTCGCTAGCCGCCGGGTCGCCGTAGCGCAGATTGGAGGCGACCGTCCCGGAGAACAGGTAGGGCTTCTGCGGCACCAGGCCGACCTTGGACCACACGTCTTCCAGGCCGGCATCTCGAACATCGACACCGTTGACCCGCACGGCCCCGGCGCTGACGTCATACAACCGGGTGAGCAGCGAGACGGCGGTGGTCTTTCCGGAGCCGGTCGAGCCGATCAAGGCGGTCATCTGACCCGGCCGGGCAGTGAACGAGACATCACGAAGGACTGGTGCCACCGCCCCCGGGTAGCCAAAGGTCACCGCGTCGAACTCCACCGTCACCGGACCCTCGGGCACACCCACCGGGTCGGACGCCTCCTCCACCGTGCTGTCAGTGGCGAGCACCTCACTGATCCGGCCGGCAGAGACTGACGCGCGCGGGATCATCGTGGCCATGAAGGTCGCCATCATCACCGACATCAGCACGAACAACAGATAGGCCATGAACGCGATCAGCGACCCGACCTGCATCTCGCCGCTCTCTACTCGCCCGGCCCCGAACCAGAGCACGGCCACAGTTGATGCATTGAGAATGAGGGTGACAATCGGGAAGACCATCGCCATCAGCTTGCCGACCTCCAAGGCCGCAGAGGTGTACTGCATGTTGGCCCTGTTGAACCGCTCACGCTCCTGGTCCTCACGCACAAAGGCACGCACCACCCGCACCCCGGTAATCTGCTCACGCAGCACCCGGTTGACCAGGTCGACGCTGCGCTGCATGATCCCGAACTGCGGCACCATCTTGCGCAAGATGAGGCCGATACACACCGCGAGCAAGGGCACCGCGACGGCCATCAGCCAGGCGAGACCGGGGTCCTCACGCAGCGCCATGACCACGCCCCCGATCATCATGATCGGGATAGTGACCATCATTGCCAGACCCATGAAGACGACGTTCTGTACTTGGATGACGTCATTGGTCGAGCGGCTGATCAGCGTGGGAGCGCCAAACTGGTTGACCTCTTGGGCACTGAACGAGCTGACTCGGTCGAAGACGTTGCCACGGATATCCCGTGCAGCATTGGCAGCGGTGCGAGCAGCGAGATAGGTCGCACCGATGGTCACCGTGATCTGGATCAACGTGAAGATCAACATCTGCCCGCCCAGGTCGATGATCTGGCCGGTGTCCCCCACGGCCACGCCCTCGTCGATGATCCGCCCGTTCAGGCTGGGCAGATAGAGCGAGGCCAGCGTGCTCACGAACTGCAGCACCAGCAGAACCACGAGGAACTTTCGATATGGCACCAGGTGTGTGCGCAGGAGCGAGATCAGCACGGGGTTTCTCCTGATTCTCGCCGGACAGGGCTGCATGTTCGCAGCGCGCCGTCCAGCACGATGCCTGCGATCTCCTCGGGCGTGAGCAGCTCACCATGCGAGATATGCGGGTTGCTACCCGCAAATGTCAGCATTCTCAGCACCCGCAACAGCTGCTCGGGGGCTACCGTGAGCTGATCGGTATCGGGGGCAATCAGGGCGAGCATCCTGGAATGCAGCTGCTCGTGACTGCTGCCCCGAGCATGTCTGTCGTGGTCTCGCTCTGGTGGACGAACCATTCCGACGGCCGCCATCAGCTCGAAGAGACTGATCAGGTGGCTCTGCTGCGCGGTGGCGAGCGCGAGGACTTTGACCCGCAGTGCCGCGTGGGGATCGATGTCGCTGATCTGCTGCAGGAGGGGGGCCGGGTCGAAGGCGCGGACCAGGGCAGCCTGCACCAAGTCGTCTTTGCTGTCGAAGACACGGAAGATGGTGCCTTCGGCCACGTCAGCCGCGGCGGCGATTTCACGTGTGGTCGCTGCTAGTCCCCGCTCGCGCAGCACTGGCACCGCTGCCGCCTCCAGCTGACAGCGGCGGTCTTCAACGCTCATTGGACGAGCTCTGGTCGACATAGCCTGAGGGTACATGAGTGAGCACTCACTCATGTACCAGGGCGCCAGTCCAGTTTCCACACCGTCCCACTGAGCGTGAGCAGCTCATGGCAGCTTGTGGATGCCGTTCTTGGATACACCGTTGCGAGGTCAACTTGACCTCCGAGCACAGCGAAGGAGACAGCGGTGACTGCATCGGCGGCTCAAGGTGTCTTGGACGACGCCCACCGGGTTCGCCTGGCCTCGCTCTCTTTGCCCACCCCGCTGAGCGCGGTCAACACGACCGCCGTGAACGTCCGCAGCCAGTGGCTCGGGTTGGCTCAGGCATACTTCGCGCCCGAAGCCGATGAGGTGCTGCGCGGTATGGATCGGCCAGCACACCGAGCCGCCGCAGTGCTGGATGCCGCCACGGCGGCGCAGAGCGCCCTGCTGGACTATGCAGACCGTCTCGCTGAGCTTGCCGGGTGGCCCGCCATCACGACCGCCGAGATGGCCAGGCTTGAGGCGGCACGTGCTGCTGCCGAGTGGGTATGCGCAGCTGCATTGCAGGCCATCCCACGCCCCGAGCCCACGGCGGACACATTCGCTGACCACCCTGGCCCAACGCCCATATACAGGCTCGCCACTACCCCTGCGGGACCATCGAGAGTCATGCCGCAGCACGGCTCGCTGCGCCAGAGGTGGATCCACCCTCAGCAGGCCAGGCCCGGGTCGCTGAGGTATCTCATTGACGAGTGGGCGGGGTTGGCACCGCCAAAGGCTGAGGACCCGGGCGGCCAGGTGCTCTATACATTGAGCATGCTCGGATTCGCGGCCGAGACGAGAGCTGCCTGGATGGTGACCGTGGAACACGGCAGTTTCAAACCTCGGGATGCCCATGGGCGCTATGTGCCGGTGTCATCGCTCAGCACCGCACAGCGACTCTCTGCAGGTGCCGGTTCGGTGCCCACGAAGAAGGGATTGACCTACGCTCAGCGGCTGCGCAGCTTTACCCCCGGTGGCACCTTCGAGGCCAAGGGTCACCGAGGCGCGGCACGCACCCAGTGGATGGCGACTGCAAACAAGTGGGGTAGAGCCAACGCGGCCGTGACCGTCGCGAGCTCCGGCCTCACCGCGTGGCAGGACAACGCCGGGTTCGCCCCCGACGAACGGATCGGCAGGACCGCGACCCAAGGCGCTGCCGCCGCCGGAGGCGCGGTGGCAGGCGGTCAGGCCGGGGCGCTCGTCGGCAGTGCGATCGGCACCGCGATCATGCCCGGAGCGGGCACCGTGGTGGGGGCCACAGTGGGCGGCTTGGTCGGCGGTTTCGCTGGATCCGAAGTCGGTGGGTGGGTCGGGGATCAGCTGGTCGATATAGGCGGCGAGGCGGGGGATCTGATCGGCGATGCGCTGACGTGGTCCGGCGAGCATACTCAGGACCTGGGCGGCGACCTGCTCGACGTGGCGACATTTTGGGACTGAAGGCCACGCACCCGGGCACCGGCATCGAGTTTGTGTCACCCACCGACTGGCAGGTCGCAGTGAGCGGGCCCGACACCGTGGTGACGATCGAGGATGCCAGCGACGCAACAGTGCCCCGAGACGGTGTCCAGCCCCACGCAGGTGTGCAGCTCGGCTGCCATCGCCAGCTTCATCAGTGCGTCCATCCTCGCGCGACCACACGGTTTCGCGCCAATCTCGTGCTGACAGTCGTCGACAACGCCGATGTGACGTTTGCGCGGTGGCAGCGAGCCAGCGATGAAGCCCTACCGCTGCTGCTGAACAGCTACGAGTTGTTGGACGTGCAAAAAGTGAACGTCGCTGGTGGCCCCGGGGGGCGGCGCCTCGCAAGGCATCTCGGCCCAGCCGGTGGCGTGCTGGTGATGCAGCAGTGGTTCACGACGGTAGGCCATCTCGGCCTCACACTGACGGCCACGTGCGACATTGGCTCCTACCGGCTGCTGCTGCCCCAGATGCGAGCCGCCGCAGCTTCGCTCACCCTGCCGTGGGCCCTCTCGAAGCGCTGACCTCCGGCGCCACACTATGTACCGTTTGGACGACGTGCTCTGGTTGTCCTGGCCGCAGCAAGAGCGCTCGACCGACCGGTAGGCCGCGCGGGCGAACAGATCCCAACAGCTGGCCCTCGCTGTGATCGCCCGAGAACATCACGCCGGTGGCGCCGCATTCGCGCAAAACTGCGAACGCCGGCTCGAAGATGCCTCGGGCTGCGCCGCTGGTGCGTCGAGCGAGGAGAACGTTGAGGTTGGTCTCTCGGGCCATCGCGATATACGGCACGAGCGCTTGTAGTGGCGAAGCCCCGGTGGCGGTCACCGCGTCGTAGTCATCGACCACCACCACGATCCGGGGAAGGGGCGGGGAGACCCCGGCCGCGGCATCGGCCAGACCGGCGGCGCGACGTTCGAGCTCGGGCACGACGGCTTCCACCAGTTGGGTCGCCAGCAGCGCCGACGCGGCATACCCACCGAGGTAGTCCTGCGAAATTTCACCCTGCATCGTTCGCTTCGGGTCGATGTGCGCAATCACTACCTCGTCAGGACCGTTGTCCCGCATCAAGGTAGCGGTGATGTGTCGCAGCAGTGATGTCCGCCCGGTGCCGGGGTCTCCGATGAGCAGCAGGTGCCGGTCGAGACCATCGAGGTCGATGCGGTGGGTCGCGAAGGTGCTGCCGTCGATCCCGATCCCCACCTGGGATCCCGTTGTTGGTGACTCGATCTCGCTCGGGCTCAGCGATCCCGGCAGCAGCATCATGGCCCGGGCTCGTTGAGTGGCGGCCGCGTCGATTGCAGCGATCATCGACGTCATCTCAGTCACTGGGTCGGCTGCGCGACGATCCCCCTGGCTCTTCCCGATGCTCGGCTGGGCCGCCTGCGCGAACAGGCCTGAGGGCAGCAAGCATCGTCCTGGAGGTGCAGCACCCAAGGTCTGCGACCTCGCCCGCCCGGCTCGAGACTCGGCGGGGTCGGCAAGCCGCATTTCGATGGTGTGGTCAAAGAATGTCTGCTGGTTGAGCCGGACCTCGTTCCGCCGGCTGACAGTGCTGACCACGTGGATGCCGTATGCCGGGCCGCGCCGAACCAGGTCCGCCACCGCCTCAGCGCAGGCCGGGTGCTCCTCTGTCAGCGGTCCGTGACCGTCGATCAGGAGGACAACTTCGGCCAACATCAGTTCCTCCTGGCCCCCGCCGGGTGGTTCTGGTGACATCGCGGTCCGGACCGCCGCGAGCGACTCGGCGCGTCGTCGGCCAAACACCTCTTCACGTTCGCGCAGCACCGCGTTCACTTCGTCGATGACACGTTGGACGCGTTCGGCTTCCAGCCGCCCGGCGAGGCCGGCCATCACTGGCAGCGACTCCAGCATGCCGAGATTGTTGCCCAGGGCGTCGACGCCATACACCACGACGTCGCTGGGACTATGCGTCAGGGCGATGGAGGCAGCAAACGTGCGAAGGAGCGTGGTCCTTCCACTGCGTGGACCGCCGACCACGAGCACATTGCCGACGGTGTTGAGATCGAGCTCCCAGGGTCCTTGCCACTGTCCCGCCGGGTCGTCCATCACGCCAAGTGGGACCGCAAGCACCGCAGAGCAGGGGATCCTCAGCCCGGCGCTGGTGTGGGCAACCCCGGTCGCCCGGATGGCCTCCAGGGACAGCGTCGCAGGCAACGGCTCGGACCATACGGCTGGGCCGACACCGGACCGAGTCGCCAACGCGCGCATGATGTCGCTCAGGATCGATGGGCCAGTAGCAGCGGGGGCGGCCGCCGGGCTCCCCTGAGGTGACGCGGCACCTGAAAGCTCATCGCCGGGGTAGTCGTCCACACGCAATGCCGCGATCGAAGCGAGCATCGGCTCAGGTTGCGAACGTGGCATCGGGCCTGAGACATAACCAGCTCGAAATCGCGTGTACACCGTGGTGTCAACGCACAGATAGCCATACCCCGGCGAGGCGGGCAGGGCGAAGGCGTCGGGGGTGTTCAACACGGTGCGGCTCTCGGACTCCGACAGGGTCCGCAGAGCCAGGCGATAGGACAGGTAGGTGTCGAGGCCGCGTAACTTGCCGGCCTCGATGCGCTGGCTGCTGAGCAGCAGGTGCACGCCGATGGAGCGCCCGATCCGACCGATCGAGAGGAGTAGCTCGATGAAGTCCGGCCGAGCGCTCAGCAACTCACCGAACTCATCGATGATCACCAACAGGTGGGGCATCGGTGCCAGGTCTTCCCCGGCCCCGGTTGGCTCTCGAAGTCGCCGATACGCCGTGATGTCAGCAACGTTGCCTGCGCGGCGCAGCATTTCCTGACGCCGCCGAACCTCACCGGCCAAACTGGCATGGACGCGGTCCACCAGGATGGCGTCGTCATCAAGGTTGGTGATCACTCCGTGCACGTGCGGCGCCTGGCCAAACGGCGCAAATGTCGCGCCTCCCTTGTAGTCGACCAACACCATCGCCACGTCTTCGGGGCTGTGCGTGCTCAGTAGCCCCAGGACCAGGGTGCGCAGCAGTTCCGACTTGCCCGACCCGGTGGCACCGACGCACAGGCCATGTGGGCCCATGCCGGACTCTGCTGCCTCCTTCAGGTCCAGCAATACTGCGCTCCCCATGTCGTCCATACCTATCGGCACTCGAAGGAAGTCGTCCGGGCTGCGACGCCTCCAGGCCCGGTCCAGGTCGACGTTGGCGGGGTCATCGATGCCGAGCATCGCCGCAATCCCCTGCACCGCAGCGGTGTCGTCGTGCTCCCGGCTGTCCGGGGCAAGCCGCACCTGCGCCAGCGCGCGAGCCAGCGCGCAGGCCTGGGCCGCGCTGAAACCATCAACGGTGACCTGTTGCTCGGCAGGTAACGAGTCAGCGTCCAGGTAGCGTTCGATCACGGCGGAATCGGAACCAGCCGCACCCTGTGATATCCGCATCGAGATGGCGTCAGGTTCGTCTTCGACCGTAGCCAGGAGGTGGAGCGTCGTCACCCCCAAGGCTGCGTCACTCAGGTGAGGAACAGATGTTGTCACGTTGGCTGCTGGTTCGCCGTGCTGGTCAGCGATGACCAGCAGAGTGGCCATCGGGGTACCCGCCGCGGGAAGCCTCAGGTGTGAGTAGTGACGTGCTACCGCAGCACGACGGGCGAGAGTGGCGGCCAGCTCGGTGGCCAGTTCAGCTGCACTCCGTGCCATACGTGGCCGCGGGCCGCACGGCGTCGGTCGTTCCTGGTCGCCCAGGTGCGGAAGCCAGCTCAGCCAGTCCCAGTCCCGCCGCCGCACAGCTGGCACGGTTGCCGCCAGATGCAGGTCCTCCGGTGAAGCCAGCGTCGCCGCAGCACTGACCAGGACGCGCGCCACCCGGTGGCAGAATTCGCGGTCACCGACGACACTGACCGCACCGGTGGCTGCCAGCGAGAGGTGGACCGGCGCATCGAGGGCGTGGGAGAAGCGTCTCTCAAGATGCTCCAACTCTGCGTTCATGAAGTCATCCGGGCGCCGGATGGGGCCGCTGTCACCCTGCCGCACGAAATGCCGCACGCGAGCAGGTCCACGGCCCAACCGAACATGCAGATAGTCCAGGTCCGCGCGGCGCCGCTCCCACAGGCGGTGACGATCGCGCACCAACGAGGCTAAAGCTGCTGGATGCGGTTGGGCGAGTCGCAGCCCGGCCAGGTGAACGTCCTCAGCCTCGCGCAGGTGCGAACGGGTCCGCTCCACATAACCCAAGTAGGCCTCGCGTTGGTTGCGCCGAGCCCGCGTTGCTCTGCCTCGCTGGCTGAAGACCATCACGATGGACGCGGACAGAGTCAGGATCATCATCAACGCACCCACGGCAGCCAGACTGGAGCTTCGGGAGAACATCATCACAGTCATCGATGCTGCGGCACCGAGCATCGGCACCAGCATCAGCAAGCCGCCCCAGCCGGCGCCGTTCTCACTCAGCGCCGGGGGTCGTTCCACTTCGTAGATGGTCGGCTCAGGTGCTCGCGGGGTCCGACGGGCAGCGCGGTGCACGATCTCTACGCTCATCCTGACTCCACCCCCGGTGGCACTTCACGCCGAGTGACATGGCGGCTCCCGCTATCTCTGGTGCTGGCATCGATCACGGTTGCGGCAATCTGCGTCAACGCCAGCGACGTGTCCGGCGCCAGGAGGTCCAGTCGCATCTGAGCTGCCCCGGCGAGGTGACGGTCGGGTGGGACATGGAAAACGTGGTACGACGCCGCGCTGGACACCCCGCCCTCCAACCAATCTCGACCCACCCCCGAGCTCGCAACCCGCTCACTGAAGATGACGACTGGGGTCCCACCTGCCATCTCGGCGTGATGCAGTCCGTTCAGGCACTCATGCACGGCCGCCAACCCCCGCACGGTGTTTTCGGCGACGATGACCGATGCGTGAGCGCTCAAGCCCGCGCTACCTGGATCGCCGTTGGTCACAGATGCGGGGTCAGCGATGGCGATGTCCACGAAAGTCACGCCCGCACGTCGCTGAATCTCGTCTAGCAGCTGGCCGGTGGCGCTGCGTGCGGCGGGGCTGAAGACGTGCAGGCCCTGCCCTCGCAGCAGCGCCCGGGGCGGTTGCACCGACCCACCCAGGTGACGGGCGGCCGCCTCGACGCTCATGGTGGGCGCCGACCTCAGCCTGGTCAGGAGGCCACCGTGGGCAGCTGAAGCATCCACCAGAGCGACCGGATCGTCTCGGTAGGTAGCGGCAAGGCTCGCCAAGCACAGCGCCACCGTTGTCGCTCCCGCCCCGCCGTGCGCGCCGAACACACAAATCCGTCGCCCGGTGGCCACCGGGAGGGCGACCCTCGAGATCGCCTCGGTGAGGCTCACTGCTCGGTCATCCGGGACAAGGAGCGCCCGTGCGGTGGCCAACCATCGTTGCTTCGCGGTCCTCGCCGGACGTGCCGACAGACGACGATGGGTGCTGCGCGGGCGCTGCGCGAAGACCGCGACCTGGTTCGGCGGGCGGTATCCAGGGTCCGCACCCCCCTCGGCGGCGACCCTTTCAGAAGCACCCCTGTGCACGGCTGGTCCGGAGGTCGGCCGATCAAGCGACCGGACACTCGCGGTGTGCCGCACTGACGACCCACTCTCGGCGGGGTTCGCCGCATCAAGTTGCCGAAGCACCTGCTCGGTCCACCCCTGCGGTTGCTGCGTGCTCATGGCACCTTCCAGAAGGTCGAGATCAGGTCGTGGTAGACACCGAAGAAGCCCATGACGACGGGTATGGTGGCGAGCGCGGCGACTACTTCTAGGCGGCGAATCCACCGCCTCCCGATGGCCGCTAGGAACGCGCTGGGCTGCACCCGGTGCCCGACCAGAGCGAGGACACCAAGGAGCATCAGCGCGATCGAGAACCCGGGCAGAACTTCGATCGGCTCCTGTATAACAGCGACCATCCACGAGGTGATCGAGATAAGGGCGGCGCCCAGAATGAGGATGCGCTGCACGGTGAGCGGGAAGTGACGCATCCGGCAGACCCACACCAGGAGCAGCACTGCAAACACGGCACCAGCCCAGGGATCCTCTAGCGAGGCAGCGGCCACAGTCGATCCAGTCAGTGCTACCAGTACGCAGGTCGCAGCCAGCCCAGCAGTGAGCGTCTGCCCAGCCGCTAGCAGGCAGCGCTGCGCCACGGACCAACCGAGAACCTCACCTTGTTGCACCCGCCCATCGATCGTAAAGGCACCGGACAGCCCAAGGGCCCACTGTGGCAGTACCCCGCACAACACCACGCCGGTGGCCATGCCCGCCGCCGCGGTAGCGGCGATGTCGGTCGTCGTGATCCAGGTCAGACCCGTCACCGACCCACTGCTCGCGAGTACGGCACAGGCCATCATGGCGGGGCGCCATCGGTCTGTGCAGGCCCCGGCCGCGAGCACGCTGGCGATCACGGCTGCGACCACCAGCAGGCCGCGCTGCAAGGCTGAAACCTGCGCCGTGATCAATGCGCCCATGGCCAGGAGCGAGGCGGCCATGGCCAGGCTGATCCCGGCGGGGCGCCACCGAGCCGCCGAGGCGGCGAGCGCCATGAGCCACATGCCGCCTGCTAAGACGGCCAGCAGCGAGGTCACCCGCGGGCCCGCGCTGCTGGCCAGACCAGCACCGCCGAGCGCGAGGAACAAGGCACCGCTTGCGCTCAGCAACCACTGCTGGGCTGCGGCGCCGAAGCGGCCAAGAGAGGCGTCGGGGCTCTCGAAGACGTCGATCAGATCTGCCACGACGGGCTCTGCTGGGGCCTCACGAACGGGGACGAGGTGCAGCACTACGCCGTCGCGCAGTCCGGTCTGGCTCAGCGACCGATCCAGCTCGATCGCCTGCCCGGCCTCCGTATACAACATGCTCACCGTCCCCGGATCCGAGCTCTTGAACAGATCAAGCACGGCCGGTAGCACTTCGGCGACCGGCCGATCGGTGGGCAACACCACGTCGACGCGCTGCTCTGCGCCGAGCACGGTGGTACGCAGATAGTGGCCGGTGACCGTGGTCATGCTCCCCCTCGCTGAGCAAGCAGCCCCATCACGAAACTGCTCACGACGCAACCGGCACTGATCAGGGCTGCGAGGAGCCCACTGGCCAGCAAGGTCATGGTGAGGTTGGAGAACTGGCGATGCAGCCTTTGCTGTCCGTGCAACAGCGCCCCGGTCAAACGCCGTCGCCGCACTCCCGTGGCGTCGATCAACTGCTCGTCATAGCTGTAGGTCATCTCAAGCCTCCACGTTGGCTGGGACCGGCTGCGGCCGAGTGGGACCGCGTTCTCGTTGGTTGCCATCGCTGCGGGCCAGCGCCTGGAGTAGCCGCCTCCAGACCTCCCACAGCCGTGCGAGGTCCTCATCACGGCGGGCCTGCCCGGCCTCAAAGGTGATCACCACGCCGGCGTTGGTGCTCGATGTGTGCACGTTTGGCGTCGAGCTCACGCCGAGGTCGTCGAGGGTCGCCAGCTCGGCAAAGCGCCCGGGCCGGTAGGCGATCACGCCGGGCAGCGGCGCCGCTTCGGCGCCGCCACGGTGACCGTCGGCTGAGGCCGCGGGCCGATAACCCAACACCGACCAGTCACATCCCGCCTGCAGCAGCCGCTCCCCCATCCGCTGCTGGTCGATGACTCCCGCACGCAGCGTGGCAACGCCGGCACTCCCGGCAATGACAGCGACTTCTTCGCGGATCCCGGTCGGCTCGGGGACGACCGTGCAGATGCCGTGCACGTCTGCGGAGCGTGTGAAGAACCTGAACTGGTCGGGGGAGGTGAATGCTGCCTGCTCCGCGATCACCTGCCGATCCCACGGTCGGACCGTGGGCTCCAGCAGCCCCCACGTGCTCGGTTCCGGCAAACCCACGGCAGCCTGCGCGGCCGACGCCAGATGAGCGATCGGGGCGTTGCTCGCCAGCGGGTGGTGGGTCTCGCACTCCAGCATCAGCTCCCATGGACCGTTGCTCGCGGAGAGGTTCGCAGCCAGGCCAGCCGGTTGGAATGCTTGACCGTTCCAGGTCAGCGGCATTGCGTTGAGGCCGCAGGCCGGCCCGTCGCTGTCTTGCTGAATCCAACCGCACACTCCCCGCCGTGTGGAGTGAAGCAGAACCGGCGAGAGCTGGGTGGTTCTAGGGGTCACAAAGACTGCCCAGAGCCCGCGACCTGCCGCCCAAGCCATCGCGTACCTCACCCACCAAGTCATCGCCAGGATGGGACGGGTCTGCAGGAAGATCGCGGTTGAGTCGGTCAACACGTCGCAGGCCACGTCGTCGACTGGTCGGCCGCTCTGGGTGCGGGCAGAGCGAAGGGCGCCGCCTATGGTGCTCAACGACAACGCTTCTCCTCCCGCGGCGTGGGCGATGGCATGCGCCAAGGCGCGTGGAGTTGGCATGTCTTGCGCCCTGTACCGGCTCGCTGGGACAACGACCTCGGTCCACCAGGTACGGTCTGTGTTCAGACCGGGCAGGTGGTAGTCATGTGCGACCTCGGTGAGGACGGTGACCGGGACGCTGGGGGTGATCCAGGCGATGGCATGGTTGCTCCGGTCAGCGATCAGGGTGCACGACTCATCAGCGCCGGCCCGCACTGTCAGCCTGTCGCCCCATGGCACCAACGCCAGGAGCAGGTCGGCGACCTGCACGGATCGGTCGGTGGTCACTAGCCAGTCTTCGGACATGACTCGATGCTCTCGCGATCGCAGACCTCCGCTATGCCGCCTGTGGATAACTCCTGCGGCACTGAAGGAACCGTGTTTCTAATGGGGTGTTGGTGCCGAGCAATCCCGCTGGGTGGCCGCACCGAGTCAACGGAGGTTCGACGTGAAGTTCGATATGGGAAACGCCACCCTGAGCGTCCTATCTCAGGGCACGCGTGGGTCACACGAGGATCTGGGAGCGCTGGTGATCAGTTTGGCGACCTGCGTTGAGCCCCTGGAAGGCAAGTTCAACGGAACCGGTCGCGCTGCTTTCGATGCCTTCAAGATGCGCACTGACGAGGTAGCGGTGGATCTGAATCGCTCACTGTCGGCGATCCTGCAGGGCCAAAGTGCCATGGACCTCGCCTTCCAGAGCGGCGACATGGAGTCGAGCGACAACGCCACTACAGCACAGGGCTCAGCCAACTTCGACGGCGCACGCTTCGCTTCCCGCGCCTGACCTCGACCCCACTGCATTCTCCATATACTCCGCGAAAGGAACACCATGAGCAGCACAGATCGCATCTCTTTCGACACGGGGGCCTCGGCAACCGTGCAGTCAGACGTCGCTGCCATCATCGGTCGGCTGGAGTCGTTGATGGCCACTCGGGAGGTCCAGGTGGCCGCCGCGATGTCGGATTTCCAAGCCGATGGTGTCTCAGACGACTACCACATGGTGGAGCAGCGCTGGCGCCGCGCGAGCGACGAGGTTCGCTCGATCATCACGCTGGTCCGAACCACGATGGCCCGCAATGACGAGACCGCCATCGCTGCTCAAGGTCGGGCTCGGGTGGCTGTTCAGAACATCGGCTGACATAACTGGTTCTGCCCGTTCGCTACGTGCAGGAGAGATGGATGACCGCGTGGGACATCCACGTCGCCGAGGTGCGCGAGGTGTTGCTCAAGGCGGGCCAACGTGCCGCCGAGTACGACGCGCACCATGCCCGGGTCGAGCAGTCCGTCGCCGAAGTGCTGATGGCGTTGCCGAGCAGCCCGCATGTCTCCAGGCGGGTTGAGCAGTTCAATCAGGAGGTTCTCCTTCCCCATCTCAGAGCGATCGTCAGTGACACCAGTGCCGCCCTCGAAGGCACCAAACTTGCCCTCACCGCATACGAAGACGGTGATGAGCTGATGGCACGCCGGACTCGGGACGAGGCCGCCAAGGAACCGTTTGGCCATGGCACGGGCCGATCCGATCGGTGATCCGCGGTGGAGTTGTCACTGCGCCGGTGGCCGAACGCCCTTCGCTGAGAGCTGAGTGCCGCTCGCCCGCCGACGCAACCAAATTTCATGGCACAGCTACGTATCAAGTAGCCAACTCTCCTGCTCTCAAGGCTTGTCACGCTCATTCCCCGATGGAAGGTGTCGAGTCCATGCGACAGTCTGTAAACCACCGCTTCACCGCAGCTCATGAGGCCAACGGCGCTCGACCGCCCCTCGCGCAGGTGTCCGATCCCCGGCAACAAGCACGTGCTAGAGCGGTTCAAATGCTGTGCACGCTTTTGCGTGAAGATCCGCGGGCACGCCGGATGTGGATGCCGTATGCGCCTGCTTCAGGTCGTGGCATACACCAAGGGGCAGTTGCTCAGGTCCTCGCCGAGTTTCAGTGGTCGACCGGCCAACAGCCTCGCTCCAACTCCGACCTGCCGCGCCGCCTCAAAGACACCGTCAGTCGCGCATTGTCCGGAAAGTCACTGTCTCGCCGCTCGCTCCGGATGTTCATCGACGCTTTCGCCTTCGACGAGCAGAGCTCCGAGGCACTCTGGGCCTGCTGGACCGGTGTCGACCAACGAAGGGAAGACGCCATTCAGCGCAATAGGCCGAACGCCACCAGCTCACGCACGGCACTCACTGCCTGAGCGAGGGACTCGTCGAGGTCGACGTCCAAAAGCGCGGCGACGGCGACGGTGATCTGGCGAGCGCTGAGCTCACCGTCGCAGGCTCCGAAAACTGCCGCGGTCACGGTTCCGACCTCGGCAACATAACCCAGACCTCCAGCCTGGCGAAGCCTGATCGCGGTGGGATCCGCCGCCCCCGGACTGGCGATCTGCTCTTGGGTGACGTCGTCGGCCATCGTCCACGGCACTGACAGAACCTCTTCGTCGGTATGCATCACCAACCAGGTCCGTGCCCTCATATGGGCCAGAACGTGCGGGCCCAGCGGGTGTTCCACGGCTCCGCGTAGATCGGCGAAGTGCCGCCACGTCGTCCGGTCTTCAGCCGGTCGTTGCACAACGACAATGCCGAAACCGATGCGATCCACACGCCGGCTCGCGAAGTCGGTCAGCCACTCTTCGTAGGCGCCGTCGTAACGGTCATCCCCCGTGCGGAGGCCAGCATCGCCCGCCCAGGTTTCCGCATACTCACTCGGCTCTTGCTCGTCTCGTTGGACGACGAGCGCGTCGAGTCCTGTCCGGTCCAACCATGCGTCGAGTCGTTCGGTCCAGCGCTGTCCGGCGGGCACTTCCCAGTTGCCCAGGAACACCGCTATTCCGCCCGGCGCCAGGTGTTCCTGGACGCCACCGATCAGCTCCCCCAAGAACCCGTCACCGATGGCTCCGGCATCTCGATAGCCCAGTGTCGCGACCTCCCTCGTGCGCGGGGTGATCACGAATGGCGGATTGCAGACGATGAGGTCGAACTGCTCGCCAGCGACTGGCTCGAACGCCGGTCCTGCTCGTGGCTCGACCTCGACGCCGTTCAGTGCGGCCGTCACGGAGGCGAACTGCAAAGCACGCACGCTCACATCGGTGACCACCCGGTACGCCGAATGACTGGCCAGGTGCAGCGCCTGCACCCCCGACCCGGTGCCGAGGTCAAGCGCGCGCGCCGCCCAAGGCCGCGGAGCCCACGACGCCAAGGTCACAGATGCTCCGCCCACACCGGTCACGTGAGCTTCATCCACGGGCCTGGTCGTGGCCATGCTGGTCAGGTCGGATACCACCCACCAGTCATGGTCCCGGTCGGCATAGGGCCGCAGGTCCACCGACCCGGCGACGTGGGTGCCTGCCTCGACCAGTCGAGCCAGGCCCATGTCCACGATCCCGTCGACACTCACCGTGGGCAGAGCGGCCTGAACGGAGGCTGTCTGCACCGGCGTGCCGAGCACCCACAGTCGCAACAGCACGGCGGCGGGGCTACTGTCGCTGCGCGTCACCAGGTCGGCGGGGACCCGCTGGCCCCGAGCCAGCGCAGCGTGCGCCATCGGGCCCAGCAGATCCGCCAGCGCGTCGACGGTGTAGCCCGCCGCCGATAGGTCAGCGCTCAACCGCCTGAGCTGACCCTCATGGGTCGGCCCCGGTCCCGGCGCCTGCACCCGCTCAGGCAGTGGTGGCGTTCTGGGTGCTGTCGTCGCTGATAGCCAAGTCGCGGCGCTTGCTGAACCAGACGGCGCCGACAATGATCGCGGTCGCTGCGAGCGCGATGCCCCAGCGCAGGAGATCGTTGGCTTCGTCACCGATGGACATCGTCACGATGGCAGGGGCGATCAGGAGTGCGACCAGGTTCATCACCTTGATCAGGGGGTTGATCGCTGGGCCAGCGGTGTCCTTGAACGGGTCGCCGACGGTGTCACCGATGATCGTTGCCTCGTGGGCAGCGGTGCCTTTGCCGCCGTGTTTGCCGTCTTCGACGATCTTCTTGGCGTTGTCCCAGGCTCCACCGGAGTTGGCCAGGAACACCGCCATCAACACACCGGTGCCGATCGCGCCGGCCAAGTAGCCGGCGAGGGCACCGACGCCCAGGGAAAACCCTACGGCGATCGGGGCCAACACAGCGAGTAGACCAGGGGTGGCCAGTTCACGCAGCGAGTCCTTGGTGCAGATGTCGACCACGCGGGCGTAGTCCGGCTTCTGGGTGTAGTTCATGATGCCGGGCATCTCGCGGAACTGCCGTCGCACCTCGAAGACGATCGCACCAGCAGCACGAGTGACCGCGTTGATCGCCAACCCGGAGAACAGGAAGACCACCGAGCCGCCGACGATCAGGCCGACCAGCGAGCGCGGGTCGAAGACCAGGAAGGACTGAAGGACCGAGACCCCTTCCTCGGGCGCGACACCGGAGAGGTCGGTCAACGACTCGTTCACTGCATCCCAGTAGGAACCGAACAGGGCGGTGGCGGCCAGCACTGCGGTCGCGATGGCGATTCCCTTGGTGATCGCCTTGGTGGTGTTCCCGACCGCGTCGAGTTCGGTCAACACCTGCGCAGCCTCACCGTGCACGTCGCCAGACATCTCGGCGATACCTTGAGCATTGTCGGAGACCGGCCCGAAGGTGTCCATGGCCACGATGACCCCGACTGTGGTGAGCAACCCGCAGCCGGCGAGCGCCACGAAGAACAAGGACAAGATGAGCGATCCGCCACCCAGGGTGAACAAGATGTAGACGGCGCCGGCGATCGTGACGGCGGTGTAGACCGCTGACTCGAAGCCGACACCAATGCCGGCGAGAATCACCGTGGCGGGCCCGGTCAAGGAGGTGCGTGCGACGTCCTTCGTAGGTTTGGAGTCGGTGCCGGTGAAGTGACCGGTCAACTTCAAGATGACTGCGGCCAAGACGATGCCAATCACTACGGCGCCGGCGCCGCGCAATGCCGGGTTGAGATCCGGCGTGGTACTGGCGCCAAAGATCGTGAGCTCGTTGAAGTCCGGGCCCAAGCTCCACGGCAGGAAGATCAAAGCGGCCAATACTGAGGCCACGGCAGCAACCCCGGCCGAGATGTAGAACCCTCGGTTGATGGCGGCCAAGCCGGTCTCGTTGGGGCGCGCCTTGGTGATGTAGACACCCAGGATCGCGGTGAGCGCACCGATGGCTGGCACGATCAGCGGATAGGTCAGACCGTCGGCGCCCAGCGCCGCGGTGCCCAGGATGAGCGCCGCAACCAGGGTCACGGCATACGACTCGAACAGGTCGGCTGCCATGCCGGCACAGTCACCAACGTTGTCCCCGACGTTGTCGGCGATCGTCGCCGGGTTGCGCGCATCATCCTCGGGTATGCCGGCCTCAACCTTGCCCACAAGGTCGGCCCCCACATCTGCCGCCTTGGTGAAGATACCGCCGCCCACTCGCATGAACATGGCCAACAGAGCTGCGCCGAAGCCGAAGCCCTCGAGCACCTTGGCGGCGTCCCCCTGGTAGAAGAGCACCACCAAAGAGGCGCCGAGCAGGCCGAGGCCCACCGTGAACATACCGACTGTCCCACCGGTGCGGAAGGCGATCTTCATCCCCAGATCGCGGCCCGAGGTGCGGGCTGCCTCGGCCACCCGCATGTTGGCGGCTGTCGCCAAACTCATCCCGAGGTAACCGATGGCCGCCGAGAACCCAGCACCGACCACGAAGAACGCGGAGCGCCCGATCCGCACTGACAAGCCATCAGCTGGAAGCAACAACAGCAGGAAGAACGCAAGAATCACGAAGACGATCAGCGTCCTGAACTGGCGCCTCAGGTAGGCCTGCGCCCCCTCCTGCACCGCAGCACCAATTTCTTGCATGCTTTCCGTGCCAGCGGAGGTGGCCAACACCTCTTGTCGGAATCTCAGGCCCATCACCAATGCGGCAATGGAGATACAGAGCACCACGACCACAATGGACGTGTCTCCCCAGCCCAGACTGATCTCCTGGGTCATCGGCGTCATTCGTTACCTCCAAGCATCGGGCATCACAGCGACGCACCAAGTGTGTGGGTTTCTGCGGCTCACAGTAGTGCCTTTCGTCCTTGCGTGATTGCGCCACTGTTGCGCATACCGTGGCACCGATGACCCATGCTGCACAATTCGACCCCGAGGCTGTGCTGGCACACCTCGCTCGCGGTCAGCGACGCCGCTCGCTGGCACATACCCATACGGTGCCCGCGCGAGCAGCGAGCACCGCCGATTTTCCACACTGGGTTGATCCCGCCCTCTATGCAGCCCTCACCGGCTCGGGCATCTGTGCCCTATGGTCCCACCAACGGCAGGCCGCCGACAGTCTCTGGTCGGGGGCACATGTCGCCATTGCTACCGGAACGGCCTCCGGCAAGTCTTTGGGCTACCTGTTGCCAACGCTGACCTCCCTGGCGCGCGGCTTGGAAGCCCCGACCGGGCGGGGCTCGACGGCTCTGTATCTCGCTCCGACCAAAGCGTTGGCCGCCGATCACCAGGCGCGGATCGACGCGATGGCGATCCCGGGCCTACGAGTTGCTACCTATGACGGTGACACACCGCGTGAAGAACGCCGGTGGATCCGCGACCACGCCCATCTGGTGTTGACCAACCCGGATCTGCTGCACGCCTCGTTGCTACCTGGCCACTCCCACTGGGCGCCGTTTCTGCGCAAGCTCGACTACGTCATCGTCGATGAGTCACATGTGTATCGGGGGGTCTTCGGGGCCCAGGTGGCGCTGGTACTGCGCCGACTGCTCCGAGTCGCGGCTCGGTATGGCGCTCACCCCACGTTGGCCTTCGCCTCGGCAACCAGCGCGAACCCGGGCGAGCATGCCAGCGCCCTGGCCGGATTCCCAGTACAAGCGCTCACCGAGGACGGTTCCGCGCGCGAAGCCGTGACTTTTGCTTTGTGGGAGCCGCCACTGGGTCAGGACGGACAACGACACAGCGCGGTCGCCCAGTCCGGAGACCTGTTGGCCGATCTGGTGGACCGCGGCATACAGACAGTGGTTTTTGCGCGGTCGCGAGCGGGTGTCGAGGCGGTGGCCGATATCGCCCGCCGCCGGCTGGGGGAGCTGAACCCGCATCGGGTCGACACGATTGCGGCATATCGGGGCGGGTATCTGCCTGAGGATCGACGGGAGATCGAAGCAGCGCTGCGATCTGGCGAGGTGATGGGATTGGCCGCAACCACAGCTTTGGAGCTTGGGATCGATGTGGCAGGCTTGGACGCCGTGGTGCTGGCCGGATGGCCGGGCACTCTGTCCTCGATGTGGCAGCAAGCCGGCCGGGCGGGCAGGGTAGGACGCCCGTCGCTAGCCGTCCTGGTCGCGGCCGACGATCCGCTGGATAGCTATTTGATCCACCATCCCGAGCGAATTTTCTCCGACCCGATCGAGGCGGGGGTGCTCGACCCGGAGAATCCGCAGGTCCTTGCCCAGCAACTGGTGGCCGCAGCCGCCGAAGTTCCACTGACCCATGCCGACGTTCGGTGGTTCGGGCCCACCATGCCGGCTGTGGCCGACCTGTTGGTGAACGCGAAAGTGCTGCGCCGGCGGCCCAGCGGGTGGTTCTGGGCTAGGCAGGACCGTGTAGCTGACCACGTGTCACTACGGGGAATCGGCGAGGCCGTCAGGATCGTCGAGTCGGCGACCGGTCGCGTGCTGGGCACGGTCGACGAGGCGCGCGCGCCGTCTGCGGTGCACACCGGCGCGGTGTACGTCCACCAGGGTCAGACGTATCTTGTCGTTGAGCTCGACCTCGACCAGGCACAAGCTGTGGTGGTCCGCGGCGACCCGGGTTGGAGCACCCATGCGGCCTCCGTCAGCGACTTTCGGCTGCCGGCTGGATCCGACCGGCCGATGCTCCCGCTCGGTGCGGGTCTAGCCCAGGTAGGTGAGGTGGAAGTGACCTCTGCGGTCACGTCTTTTCTACGGCGCCTACCCAGTGGCAAAGTCATCGGACAGCATCCGCTGGACCTACCGGTGCGCACGCTGCGCACGCGCGGTGTGTGGTGGACGCTGCCGATGGAGGCGATCGAGGCAGCAGGTGTCTCGAAGGTCGATGCCCCGGGGGCCTTGCACGCCGCCGAGCATGCTGCGATAGGTATGTTGCCTCTGGTCGCGTCGTCTGACCGCTGGGATATCGGCGGCGTCTCGACCGTCCTGCACGTCGACACCGGGGTTCCGACCGTGTTGGTCTATGACGCTCACCCTGGCGGTGCCGGACTAGCCGACCGCGGCTTTGCGGCACTGCGTCCCTGGCTTGCCGCGACCTTGTCGACCGTCGAAACTTGCCGCTGCGGCACCGGATGTCCCAGTTGTGTGCAGTCGCCCAAATGCGGCAGTGGCAACGACCCGTTGGACAAGGCCGGCGCGGTGCGTGTGCTTCGGGCCCTACTGACCGCTTAGGGCGGTGCCGGGACAACTCTCCTGCTCGGCTTCGCTCGGCTAGGCTTGGGCTCATCGTCTCGCTGCGTTTGGAAGGTTCTCATGTTTGCCGTCGGTCTGATCTTGGTCATCCTCGCGTTGATCGTCGTTCTCTACGTGATCTTTGCCACCATCGGCTTGGAGTCGATGTCCATTGACTGGGGCGTCTTCACTGCCGATCTGACGCCCTTGCAGCTGTTTTTCTTAGGCGCCGTCACCATTGTGGTGATGGCGATTGGCACGCTGATGTTGAGTATCGGTCTGAAAAAGCAAGGTGAGAAGCGGGCCGAGGTGAAGCGGTTGCGTCAAGAAGTCAAGAAGGGGCAACCTGGCGATCAAGAACAGGATCGCAGCGCCGTGAGCGATTCCACGGAGCCAATGGACCAAAAAACCGCAAGACAGGCCTCAGCAACGCAGTCTTCCCCACAGCGCTCCTCTGGTGACTCGACCCCCACATCAGGTGTCAGCAAAGGCCAAGGGGGGCCGACCGGGCCGGTGCAGTCCACCAGGTCACCCTCGACCGGCAGTTCCCCCGGCGGCGCATCCTCGGACTCTGGCAAGACGCCCCCGCCACGGAACTGAGACCCATCGCGTCACCGCGCAACCAACCCTGCTCTGGCGCTGGCGCGAGCGGTCCACCCTGGGCCCAACCTGACGGGCACCGTGGTGCTCACCCATATTTCGGGAGCCCCGGTCTCGGTTCGGCGCAGGTTCACGGTGCACTGATCCACGGTGGCATCGTTTTCCTGCACGAAGTGGGCCACCCGATCGCAGACCGCTGCCGCTCCTTCGCCCTGGCCTAGGACCTGTGCGCCGGCCACGGCTCCCAGATCCGCGGCCAACTGAGCCTGGTGGCGCGCCGCCCCTGCGGCAGCAAGCAACGAAAAGGCCATCAGGATCGTGCACAGCACCGCGATGACGCCGAGCGCCAGGACGGTAGCCGACCCCGATTCTGAGCCATGCCGGCACCGACCGTGCGCTGCGTGAAACTCATTGTGGTGACCAGACGGTCTCCTCGCCTGACGCGTGCTCGTGGCCCATTGCTGGTGCGTCCTCATCGGCCACCGCTGGCGGGTGCCTTCTACCACCGTGGGCACGGTCATGGATCGGTGTCCACGACCGGCTCCAGTGGAGCGCTCGCGGTGGCTGACGGCGCCGGTAGGGAAGGCAACATCCGTGCGCGCTCCGGCGCCCGGACGGTAACCCTCACCTGGCCGCGTCCTGCGTCCAGGTCGACCTGGACCTGTGACCCGCTGGGCGCCAACGCCTGAGCCAAGCGGCGCACATCGCCGGTCGGCTCACCGCGCGAGGCGGCGCGCGCTGCCGCACGCGCCGCGTCCACACAACGAATCTGATCGGCGCCGAGACTCAACCCGGTCACACACATCGCGAGCACCAGCAATATTGCCGGAATCACCATCGCCAACTCGGCCGTGGCCATGCCGACGTCCCGGCGCTCGCATGCCACTAGAGGGCTACCGACAGCGCGGTTTGGATCACTGTGCTGATCAGCTGTTCGATGACGCCGCTCTGCACCACCGCGAGCAGCACGGCGGCCAGGGCACAGGCCGCCAGCGTGCCCACGGCATACTCGGCTGTGGTCATCCCGGCCTCGGTGTCTTGACGCCTGAGTGCGTTTCGTGCGCGGGTAATGCGGTGTCGGATCCTCATGGTCGTTTCCTTTCTTGTGCCGGGCGCGCGGTGCGCCCGAGAAGTGGGCCGTATAGGCCCGGGTAAGACCGATGTTCTGGTCTGCTGGGAGCGGCCACAAGCGCTTTGCGAGGGTCTGTGGACGACCGCAAGAGTGAGCGCGGGGTGTTGGCGAGGTGGCTTCCAGATGCAGAATCGAGGTCTGACCGGGTGAGCGGTAGCCAGAGTGAGGTGTCAGTCCCGCGGTGCGAAAGTGAGCTCATTCGGTCATCACGCCCGTCTCCTGCCCGTCGATGTCGAACTGATCGGAGGTGTGGGTTGCCACAGCAACCGTGCCGTTTGGGCTAGGACGTGGGTCGGCACGTACCCCGTGTGAACACACAAGTCACACCGGTGTGCCGAGCCTTCACTACTGCTCTCGGCGCACCCAGGTTCTGCGGCGTGCAAGCCCGCAGCAGTACGTTGCGGGCCGCCCCGATCATGACTACGTCATGCTGGTCGTCGTCACGAGCCCACCCAGGAACCAGCTTCTCCGACCGGGTTGACCCCAGAGAGCCCGGGGCCTCGGGCATCTCGGCGGGGGACCCGGGCATCAGCGTGTTTCATCCGGTCTGACGGCTGTCCATGTATGTGACGATGGCGATGTGTGGAACCGTGAGAGCTGAGATAAGCACCAGGTATGGCGCTAGCCTGCTCTCCGCTGAGCCAGCAGCGGTGGGAAGCATGAAGTACGCGAGGCCAAGCACCACGAGTGCTATCGCGGTGATCGGCGCAGCATCAACGGCGAAGCGTCGAAGGGCTCTCGTCAGTTTGCCTCGGCTTAAGAACACCGCGCCGCCTGGGTCGAGCAGTTCGAGGCGAACGATGTGCCGCAACGCATGCCACAGGCAGAAGTAGATCCCGATGGTCAGTACTGGGGGGCCAAAGGCGAAGAAGAGGCCCAACACGGCGATCTCGGCCTGATCCTGGGCCCAGGCGACCCGGTGCCTGTTGGTGTGCGCCGTCCGCCACGTCGCCAGCGCCATAGCGAGCACCACGAGCCCGAACCCGAGCCCGAGGATGAGTCGACCGTTCGGTCCCAAAGCCCAAGAGCTGGGGGCTGTAGACGGCTCAGCAAACAATTCGATGGTGCCAACACGCACCTTCTCGTAGACGTCCGGGTGGAACACCAAAGGCACCAGCAGCGGAATCCCACCGCGGACGATGATCGTTCCCGCGCGCAAGACCCGTCCGCGCAACCGGTCCTGGTGGTTCGCAGCGAGATCGATCCACAAGTCGCCCTGACCCCAGTGAAACCACGTCAGAACGATAAAGCCGGCGAAGGCGACCAGGGGCATGGTGTTCCAGGCCACGAAGACGCCGGCGCCCAGCACAACGTATAGAACGGCGACCACGCTGATAGAGGCAATCGACGGGCGCCTGCCCGCCAGGCGCGCGGGCACCAAGTGATCCAAAGCACCGTGCGGCAGTCCAAAAACCAGCACGCTAGCGGCCAGAGGCGTGAACACGAGCCAGGTCGGTACCTCCGGTCCTCCGGCAAAGAGCACAGCCAAGAGGAGAAACACGACACTGATCGGCGTCAAAACGCGACGGCGCACCAACCGCAGAACCGCCGGCGCACTGACGACAACCCCTTCACCGTCGCCACGCACCGTCGGCTTAGTCGCGGACTTGCTATCTGGCACGGACATGCTCGATCAGCGCACTCACCGGCGGTGCTGGCATGAGCCACGCACGCACAGAGGGGGGCGGAAGCTCATCGGACAAATGCTCTTGCTGAAGATCGCAAGTAACACCGAGTACATGAAGGCGTCAAAGGAGGAAGTCGCGTCGATTTTTGTTCCCCCGCCGCCAGGCATGAAAGCGCGCGAGGGTAGGAAATATTTCATCGGCGCCTCCAGGAACCACTATCGATTAAAAGCGCGCCTGAACAATGATCGCAAGTACGCAAGTACGCGTGCAACACCGTCCCATTAATTGCCACACGGCCGATAGGACTACGCCCTAAAACAATTAGGCCCAGACACCGCGTCGCCTTCCCTGGCAACGTCCCCGACGCTGGAGGACAAGGTCACCCGACGCGACGCTGCGCAGGCTGTCAGTGTTGCACCTGGGCAGCGTCGAGTCTGGGTGCTACGTCATACAGATGAATGCGCCAGTGGCTGGGCGCCCGCGTCCGCTTCATCCCGCGCTGACTTGTCGAGCTCGGACTTCTTCTTCGCGATCAGGAAGATGACCAGACCGTAGCCAACCTTGGCTGTGAGGTCAGCCACGGCGTAGCCGACATTCTCTAGCGCCAGGGCCGTGCCTGTGTTGCCCAGCAGGATCGGGAAGAGGTAGGCGATCGGGTAGAACAACCAGCTCACCACCAAGGCGCCGCGGACCAGCTGGAACAACGGTTGCACCTCTTTGGGCTGCTCGGTGATCACGTTGCTGACCTCGCTGAACAGCACAAACAAGATGTACACGAACGGGATCATCGCCAGACCCCACCACAGCCACTGAGTGCCGGCGTCGCTCGATAGTTCACCTGGGTATCCCAAGGCGATCATGAGGAAGGATGCGGGCACAAGCCTGACGAGGAGGCTTCGCCGCCGGTCACTCAGCAAGCCCATGACCAAGATCAGTTCCACGACCAGGAGTGGGACGGTGATGAGCCAGTCCATGTACCGATAGGCCTCGTTGAAGACCGTGCCTGTTGTCGTGGCAATGTCCCCGTCGACTTGGTAGGCCGAGGCAAAGGACTCGAAAAGACGGAAGTAGTGGTAGGCCGCGATGGCTACAACGACGGCACAGACCGTGACTGACGCCCGGTAGGCAAGAGCCACGTCACGCCGGCACGCTAGGAAGAATATGGCAGCGCCCGCGAACGTGGCAAAGGACAACGAAAAAGCGCCCTCGATCAGGAAAAAGGTAGCGCTCGAAAGTTCTGGAAGATCACCCATGTGGAGCCCTCTCTGAGGTAAGCAGATCAGCATGAAAAATTACGCATGTGATGGCTTTTGGTTGATCTCGGATGCACCCATGACCACGTTTGCCAGCAGATTTGTAACGGTACATCCCTTGCCGAGCCTAAGCCTGTGGGGGGCGCACCTTTTGGTGTCAGCTCGAGGGCGTACAGTTCTCCGACCCGATATTCGTGGGTGACTGGATCGTGAGCATCGTCACCGCGCCCCCAAGACAGTGCGCTCCGGGCGGCCTGCGGACTGCCGTGCCCACAAGTACTGCCGCCGGCGAGGCCCAAAAGGGCTGACTACTCCTTAGTCAACGGCCACATGTCGCACCGAAGGGTGTGGACGATACGGATCATCCGAGGTCGAGAACTGTCGTCGCGAGCGCCAGGACGACTGGCACCACTGTGGTCAGCACAAATGCGGGCAGAAAGGCCAATCCCAGCGGAAGCACCAAGGCGACCGATAGCCGTGCGGTGGACTCCTGGAGCAGGGCCTCGCGCTCACGGCGCAGGTCACTGGCGGCCGCTCGCAACATGGGGCTCGGGGCTACACCAGAGCGTGCGGCAAGCGTCAGTGAGCGGCGGGCCGGTTCCCACCGGTCGGGCGCGTGCCTCCAGGCGGCGTCGTCGTCCAGTCCCCATGCCATCGCAGCAGCGACCGCCATCAGCTCGGTCCCAGTTGCACCGGGGCTGGCTGCAGCGACTTCACGCACAGCGGACTGCAAGCCTGCACCGGTATCCATGGCGAGCGCCAGCTGCTGCAGCGTCTCGTCCACACCGGGCTCGGTCTCGGGCTCTGCCTGCCGATGGACACCCCGCCGAAGCGGCTGTCGCAGTCGCCACCGCGGGCGTTTTCCGGGCCATACCAACATCGCCAGCGTCAAAGCGAGCGCTGGAAAGGCCGCCATCACCGGCTCTGGGGTCATGGGGTCATCTCAACTGCCCGGATCATGCGTGCCACCCACCACCGCCCCAGCAACAGCAACAGCACCCCCGTGCCGAGCGCGAACACAGACAGTGGCTGGGAATACAACGTGAACGGATCGATGCCAAGCACGGCAGCTACCCCCAGCCCACCCAGTGGCAGGGCGCAGAGCAGGGTCGACGTCATCCGGGCCCCCGCAGTAGCGGACCTGATGGCTGCCGCCAGCTCCGACCGTGACCGAGCCATTTCTGCGGCGGCGGCGACCGCGTCGGCCAAAGGGGCGCCCAGCTTCTCGCTGATGGTCCAGGCCCGGGCCAGCGCGGCGAGGTCGGGGTCACGGCGGTGACGAGCCAGGGTCTGCCACACCCTTCCAAGAGGCCGCCCCGCCTGAGCCGTACGAAGAACAGGGTCCAACCAGTGCGAAGGGTCCTCACCGGAGGGTGTCTCGCTGAGATCACGCGCAGCCCCCCTGAGCGCCACAGTTGGCGTGAGCCCCGCTCGCAGCCCGGCCACCATGCTGTCGAGGAACCCCACCGGAAGCGTGCTCGGAGGGCGGGACTTCAGCAAGTCCTCGACCTTGAGGTCTCGATTCCACCAACGCTGATGGCCTGCTCGTCGTACTCGCTGGACACCAGTAGCGGCACCCGCCGCAGCCGCGTGAATGTGCCCACGACTGGGCCACAGCAGCACTGAGAATAGGAGGAGTCCGGGGGCAAGGAGCAGGTGTTCACCCATGGCCCCGACCTCCCCCGGACGAGGGCGCAGGCACGATCAACGTGGCGAGCTCGTCCCAGGCGGGTCCCGGTCCCGCAGCACTCCAAGCGGTGACCGCTTCGACGCCGCCCCGTGCCCGGCGGAGCAGTGCTATCTCGGTTAGCCTGCGCTGCCCACCCACTCGTGACAGGTGCAGCACCACCTGCACCGCAGACACGACCTGGGTATGCACCGCCTGCGGGCTCAACCCAGCCAAGGCGCCCAAAGCCTCGAAACGGGACACGACGTCGGTGGCCGAGTTTGCGTGAATCGTGCCGCATCCGCCCTCGTGGCCAGTGTTCATAGCCGTGAGGAGTTCGCGCACCTCCGCCCCCCGAGCCTCGCCCAGAACGATCCGGTCCGGGCGCATCCGTAGCGACTGGCGCAAAACCGTGGCCAACGTGATCTCACCGCGACCTTCGACGTTGGCGGATCGAGCTACTAGGTGCACGACGTGTTCGTGCTCGATGGCCAGTTCCTGGACATCCTCGACCACCACGATCCGCTCATGCTGTGCGACGTGGGCGAGCAGCGCCGCCAAAAGGGTCGTCTTGCCACTGCCAGTGCCGCCACCGACGACGAAGGCCACCTTCGCCAACACGAGCGCCTGCAACGTGGCCTCGATCTCAGCTGAGTACATCCCCCAAGCACTCAGCCTCGCCAGGGTCGGTGGGGTACTGCGCGGTATTCGAAGGCTGATGTGGGTCGACCCGTGCACGATGGGCGGCAGCAACGCGTGCACCCGTATGCCCTCCGGAAGGAGGCCATCGACATAGGGAGAAGCGTCGTCGAGCCGCTGCCCGGTCAGAGCGGCCAAACGAACGGCGAGGGCCCGCACAGCCGACTCATCGGCGAACCTGACGTCGCAGCGCTGCACCCCGGATCCACAATCGATCCATACGCTGCGCGGTCCGTTGACCAGGATGTCCGTGACTTCGGCGTTGGTCAGGAGAGCCTGCAGGGGCCCGAGGCCGAGCACGTCGCTGCCGAGCCGGTCTTGAAGTTGCGCCGTGCCGAGTGATCCCAGTTGAGTTTGTAGCCCGCGGGACAGCGCCGCAACCCGGTCCGGCGTGGGCATTCGGCCCAGTGCAATCTCATCGCTGACACTCACCGCACCGCTGTTCATGCATCCACTACCGAGTTGGGTGTCACCTGTGCCAGGACGCGGTCACAGGCGCGAGCCAGTGGACTCATCCGCGTACCAACCGCTTCCCCTCGGCACAATGCGACCTCAATCCGGCGGTCGAACTCGATGGTGGCGACCAGAGGAATCCCGAGCAGTGCAGAGGCGGTGTCGATGTCTATCGAGCTGCCACGGAACTGGCGCAGCACCCCTATGACTCGCGGAGCATCTGGGGTCGGATCGGCTTGTTCCAGTGCCTCCAGGACAACAGCAGCACTCGCGAGTGGCCGCACCCCGGAGCCGCACAGAACAACGATCCGGTCACACATCGTCGACCAGGCATGAGCGCGTGGACTTCGCCATGTCGGAAGGTCGAGCACAGTGACGTCAGCCTGGGCAGTCAGCGCAGCACATACCGATGGACCGTTGTTTGCCGCCGACCCCGGGCTGCGGCCCCACGACAGCACATGACACCCCGGCACCGCCGGGAGAGCAGACATGATGGCGGCACCGTCCAGTTCGCCCTGCGCCGCGCTGAGGTCTGGCCACCTCAGCCCTGGGCTGAGGTCCAGTCCGAGCATGATGTCGAGACCTCCCCCATAGGGATCGCCGTCGATCAGGACCGTCGAGTGACCACAAGCGGCGCTTCGCATGGCCAGCGCTGAGGCCATCGCACTGACTCCCACTCCACCGGTGGCCCCCATGACTCCGATCACTATCGAGCCCAGCGATGAGTCGCTGCGCAGCGGAGACGCTGTCGCGCCATGTTGAGGCATAACTGCCACCCTGCCCGGTGTGACGCCGCCCTCTCGGAACCGGATGGCAGCTGTGGATAAGGCGCCGGTCGAGGCCTTGCTGTGGATGACCCAGCAGAGATATGGGACGGCCCCCGCTGGGGGGGTAGCGGGGGCCGTCGACGCTCCAGACCTTGGGGGTTGGCCGGGAACGCCTGCGCTCGACCCCGGGGGGGAGCGCTAGGACATGATTGTGCCCTCCAGCGACCCAGACTGCAACTATGTCGCAACTTTCATCTGGAACTCGCCCGAGTCTCGTGATATACAACATCGTCGACACGCGGTACTACGTCTCGTAGGAAAACGCTCCGCCGATGCGGAGCGTTTCCCGAGCGACGGCGTCCAGCGATCAGAGCGCGCAAGATCAGCATCGGGTCGGTACAAGCCCGGCCTCGACAGTCCATCAGTGGACCGACCGCACGTGGGTGCTGGTGTCGTCATCGCCGAGACATTCGCGAACGAAGATCTCTTCATCAGGTTTACACCCCTCAGGGCCTGAGAACAACCCCCAAGAGGCCCCAACTTCTGCCGAAGGACAGTCTCAACCCAGTGGGCGGGATGGTCTCGCCGGTGGTCACTGGCCGAGCGAGCCCGCCAGAACCGCATCCGCGATCGCCCGGCCGTGTGCTGCACCCTCGGTCATAGCCTCAGCGCAGTGCACGAGCCAGAGCCGCAGACCCGACGATCCGCCTTCGACGTAGGCCGTCATGGCACCTCGGTAGTCCGCTCCCGCTCGCGCTGCGTGACCGGCTTCGACCACTGCCACTCCCAGGGGGTCGACCCCCAGCCGATGCAACATCAGCCGTTCCATCGCCCGGGCAACCAAAGCATTGCCTGCGCCGAAGGGTCGAGCGGCGATGATCTCGGCATGAACCAGCGCCGCCAGCACGACGCTGGGGCCGACGCCAGCCGCAGCGGCGCCGATCAAGTCGCTGATGCCGCTCAATCGCTGGGGCAGCTCCGACAGAGCGCATGGTGGGCCGAGCTCGACCCATTCAGTGCACGACTGTGCCCCAGTTCGCGGTCTACCGACATAGGCTGGTGGGAGCAGCGAAGTGGCCGCGGCGACGTGCAGTCTGGCCAAGACCTGAGCAGGAGCGCCGAGCGCCGCTACGCTGATCTCTTCGGTCACGGCGCTCACCTGGATCGCAGCCACGGTGGTCCGCCATACCGGGTCCGGGTCTTCAGGCAGTTCCAGCGCCCCGCGCATCACATCGCGCACCATCTGCAGGCTCAGGGCGCTCCCAGCGACCTCGGCACCTTCCAGCTGGGCACTTGCGACCGCTCCCCTGACGCGGGACTCGGCTGCCGCCTGAGTTGCCTTGCGACGCAGGCCAGGGTGCCAGCGCAACTGCTCACAGGCGCGCCGCGCCGTCTTCACCGCTTCGTCGACATCGGGGTGACCTGCCAGATCGGCGATCTGGGCGGCCAAAGCTGCATGACTCACCGCTCTATCCTCCCCTCTTGCCGAATGCCCTCGCACGCGGTTGGCTGGGATATGTCCATCCGACCCGCCTAGGAGGCGTTGTGAGCAGTTCGACCTTGTCCAATCTCGCGCACGAAGAGCGGCTCTTTGAGCCCAGCGCGGCCTTCGTTGAACAAGCCAACGCCGGCCCGGACCTGTATGACGCAGCCGCGCAGGACCGAGAAGCCTTCTGGGCCGAGCACGCCAGGCAGCTGCTGACCTGGGGGACAGACTTCACCGAGACTCTGGACTGGTCTCAGGCCCCTGAGGCCAGATGGTTTGCCGACGGCTCCCTCAATGCATGCGTCAACTGCGTGGACCGACATGTCGAGGCCGGCAACGGCGATCGCGTGGCGCTGCACTTCGTCGGCGAGGGCGGGGACACCGAGGACATCACGTATGCGCAGATGCACGATCGGGTCCAGCGAGCCGCCAATGCTTTGCTCGGCCTCGGCGTTGGCGTCGGGGACCGCGTCGCCATCTACCTACCCATGGTCCCGGAGGCAGTTGTGGCGATGCTCGCCTGTGCTCGGATCGGGGCTGCGCATTCGGTCGTCTTCGGCGGCTTCTCCGCCTCAGCACTGCGGGCTCGCATCGCCGACGCCGAGGCCAAGCTCGTGATTACCGCTGACGGCGGCTATCGCAAAGGTAAGGCGTCTACCTTGAAGCCGGCCGTGGACGCCGCGATCGATGAGCACAGCACGGTCGAGGCTGTGCTGGTCGTCCGGCGTACCGAGCAGGACATCGACTGGCACGAGGGCCGGGATGTGTGGTGGCACGAAGCACTCAGCGCTGCAGCAGCGGAGCACCAGGCTAGTGCGTTCGAAGCCGAACAACCGCTCTTCATCCTGTACACCTCAGGCACCACCGGCACACCCAAGGGCATCTTCCACACCACCGGCGGCTATCTGACCCAAGCCGCCTTCACCTCGAAGTACGTGCACGACATCCACCCCGAGAGCGATGTCTACTGGTGCACCGCCGATGTCGGCTGGGTGACTGGCCACAGCTACATCGTCTACGGCCCGATGGCTCTTGGCGCAACCCAAGTAATGTATGAGGGCACCCCGGACACGCCGCACCAAGGCCGCTGGTGGGAGATCGTGCAGGATCTCGGTGTCACCATCTTCTACACCGCCCCGACCGCTATCCGGGCCTGTATGAAGTGGGGCGAGCAGATCCCCCAGAAGTTCGATCTGTCCTCACTACGGTTGCTGGGATCCGTGGGTGAGCCGATCAACCCTGAAGCATGGATGTGGTATCGCGAGATCATCGGCGCCGGGGAGTGCCCGATCGTGGACACCTGGTGGCAGACCGAAACGGGAGCCATCATGATCAGCCCACTGCCCGGAGTCACGGCCACCCGGCCTGGATCGGCACAGCTGGCGATCCCTGGGGTCAGCGTTGACGTCGTCAACGACGCCGCAGAGTCTGTGCCCGATGGCTCCGGCGGCTACCTCGTGATCACCGAGCCTTGGCCCTCCATGTTGCGCGGTATCTGGGGTGACAAGCAGCGCTACATCGACACGTACTGGTCTCGCTTCGACGGTATCTACTTCGCCGGAGATGGCGCAAAGAAGGACGAGGAGGGCAACATCTGGGTGCTGGGCCGCGTCGATGACGTGATGAACATCAGCGGCCACCGGTTGTCCACCACCGAGATCGAGTCGGCATTGGTGTCGCATCCCACCGTCGCCGAGGCTGCTGTGGTCGGGGCTGCGGACGACATGACCGGGCAAGCAGTGTGTGCCTTTGTCATCTTGCGCTCCGAGGCGGCCACCGCTAGCGCTGAGCGTGGTGATGACCACGCCGACACGGTTGCCGAGCTGCGAGCCCACGTCGCCTCCGAGATCGGGGCTATCGCGCGCCCGCGCCAGATCATGGTGGTGGCCGAGCTACCGAAGACTCGCAGCGGCAAAATCATGCGCAGACTGCTGCGCGACGTGGCCGAGGATCGTGAAGTCGGAGACGTCACAACGCTCGCCGATTCGACCGTCATGGACAAGATCAAGCATGGCCTGTCGAATGAGTAGCGAAAATTTGCCAAACCTTGACTGAATCTAGGCTCGATCCCCAACTAGGACAAGGCATCATGGTATGTATCGACGCGGCACACCGCCTAGCGCAGGTGTCCCCTGGCTGTCACGGGACCGGGTAGTCGACTGGTGCCCACCCGGCACTAACAGGGGGTGCCGGGTGGGCACCATTAATTCCCCCGTTGCCCCTCGTCTTCGGGAGAGTGCGAATCGGTGGCTGCTCTGCGGGTGGACATCAGAGGAGATACAGTTCTGGCCATGTCTACTAGCACGGAACCGACCCGCGACGACGAGCGAACCATCGGGCAGCTGGTCGCCGACGCCTCTGCCGATCTCTCCTCCATTGTGCGCAGTGAGGTCGAGCTCGCCAAGGTCGAGATCAAGAATGACCTCACCCACGCAGGCAAGGGTGTCGGCATGTTCGCCGGTGCCGGAGTACTCGGCGCCTATGGGTTCGGCGCCCTGTTGCTCGGGCTGGCCTGGGTGCTCGCAATCTGGCTGCCCATCTGGGCCGGGTTGCTCATAGTGGCCGGTGTGCTGTTTGTCATCGCAGGCATCTTGGCGCTGACCGGCAAGGGACAGATCGGCAAGGTCAAGGGCAAGCCGGAGAAGGCCATCGAGAACGCGCAGCAGACCGTGGCCGCGGTAAAGCCTGCCAGCTAGCCGGGGCCTAGAGGTGACCTGATACTCAACGTCACTTCCTGAACAGTTGAGCTCCACTCTCACTCGCCTCGGGCCCGACTGCATCAGTCGATAGGCTGTATCCGGTTCGGATCCCATGGTCGGGTCAGTCCGACGGCGTCCAGCAGTTGGTCGAGCACTCCGGCGGTGAAGCCCCATATGGTGCTGCCGCTCACCATGAAGGCTGGCCCGATGTATCCGCTGGGATGGCGTACCCGAAGACGGTTGTCGGGATTGATCAAGTCGGCCACCCGCACCCGCAGCACCTGGTCGACCTCGGCGGGCTGCCTAGGATAAACCTGGCCTGGTCGCCGCCACCATGCCAGGACCGGAGACACGTCATACCCGCTGACCGGGATGTGCAGTGTAGGCAGCGTCGCGAGCACGCTGACACCGCCGGGGTCCAGACCGATCTCCTCGGTCGCTTCCCGCAATGCTGTAGCCACATGGTCGCTGTCACCGGACTCCTGCCCGCCGCCGGGAAAAGACACCTGGCCCGCGTGCGAACGCATCGTCGCGGACCGCCTCGTGAGCACTACAGTCTCGGCGATCTCGCTGCCCGATGAACTCTTCGCCGAGGTGCTGTTCAGCACTGAGGGCAGCACTTGCGCAGGGGCCATGAGAATCAACACCGCCGAGGCTCGACCGCCACCATCGGGCCTCGCTCGGAGTTGGTTGAACGACGCCGGTGGTGCCGTCTGCACCTGCTGGGCCAACTGCGTCAGCCATGACGGCACCGGAACCGAGGCTGCCGGGTCACTCACCAAGAGGCCCGTTCTTGATCAACGACGCGGCGCGCTCGGGCTCCGTCTCACCGATGCCGTATGAGGGACACCACCGGGCCACTGGGCAGGCACCGCAGGCGGGTTTGCGGGCATGGCAGGTCCGCCGACCGTGGAAGATCAGTACGTGCGACAGGTGTGTCCATTCACTCTGAGGCAGCAACGCGCCCACGGCGTGCTCGACTTTGACCGGGTCTTCCAGCTCGGTCCAGCCGAACCGCCGCACCAGTCGAGAGAAGTGGGTGTCGACCGTGATGCCGGGAACACCGAAAGCGTCCCCGAGGACGACATTGGCAGTCTTGCGGCCCACCCCGGGCAACGTCGTCAGGTCCGCCAGACGCCCGGGCACCTCGCCGTCGTACTTCTGCACCAACGCATCGGCAAGTTTCAGAAGCGAGTTGGTCTTGGCGCGGAAGAAGCCGGTTGGTTTGATGATCTCCTCGACTGCCGTGCGATCGGCTCCGGCCAATGCGGCGGCATCCGGGTAGCGGCGGAACAACTCGGGCGTCACGGTGTTCACCCGCACGTCGGTCGTCTGCGCGGACAGCACGGTGGCGACCAAAAGTTCGTAGGGGTTGCGGAAATCTAACTCGCAGTGGGCGTCAGGGTATCGCTTGGCTAGGAGGCGGTACATCTTCCGGGCTCGGCGGGTGCGAGCCAAGTTGCTCTCCACAACAGTGGCTTGACCTGCTGCTTTGCCGCCCACTGCGGGGATGGAGCTATCTGGCGAAGTCACGTCGCCAGCCTACGACGTGCGCCTTCACCCCTGCCGCATCGGTGGCAATAGTGGCAAGATGCATGGGGTGGATACCCAGGTCGTCACTCGCGCCCCGCTTTTCGCCGCGCTGGACCAAGAGAGCGCAGAGCGGTTGATTCAGTCGATGTCCGTCAGCGAGTGCCGCAAAGGCAGGGAGATCTTCCACGAGGGTGACCGCGGAGACTCGCTGTATGTCATCACCACCGGCAAGGTGAAGCTGGGCCGCTCCTCATCCGACGGGCGGGAGAGCTTGATCGCCGTCCTGGGACCGGGCGAGATGTTCGGCGAGTTGAGCATGTTCGACCCCGGTCCGCGACTGACGAGTGCCACCGCGGTGAACGACACACAGCTGATCGCGCTACACAACAGGGACCTGCGCACTTTCATCGCCGAGCATCCTGAGGTCGGGATGCAGATGCTAGCCGGCCTGGCGCGTCGACTGCGACGCACCAACGAGGGCCTGTCCGATCTGGTCTTCACGGACGTCCCCGGGAGGGTGGCCAAAGCATTGCTGGACCTTTCCGGGCGCTTCGGCAAGTCCACGGCCGAGGGTGTCAGGGTCAACCACGACCTCACCCAGGAGGAACTCGCTCAGTTGGTCGGCGCCTCCCGAGAGACAGTCAACAAGGCGTTGGCCGATTTCGCTGCCCGCGGATGGCTCACGCTGGGCGCCAAATCGGTGACGCTCCTGGACACGGACCGGCTCATCCGCCGCGCGCGCTGATTCTTCCAGCCCTATCCCTGTGGGCCGTCGAGTAGGCGGTCACTACCCCCTGGACAAGGTTATCCTCGCGAATCAGGAGAAATCGCAGGCTCAGGCAATGCATAAGGTTGCCCAGGCGGAGTTGTTAGCCCAGCCCGAGATAGTCCAACTGCGCCAACACGCTCAGCCGTGCGGCGGGCCACACTTCGACCGGAGTGTCGGCATAAACGCGTCGAACAACCATGTCGGCGAGGTCGCCGCTCTCAACGACACCCCCCTCAGTGAGGTCGCCGCTCTCAACGACACCCCTCTCAGTGAGGTCGGCGCTCTCAACGAGACCCGTCTGCGTGAGGTCACCACTTCCGGTTCGGCCGGTATGGGCGAGGTCGCCTTTCGTGGCGAGGCCCGGGGAGTCGGGTTCGGACAACTGAGCCTTGATCTCGGCCACCGCGCGGCGCACCTGGTCGAGGCGTTCGGCGCGATGCGCGAGATAGAACTCGACAACACCCGCGGCGTCGGCCACCGCCGGACCATGCCCCGGCGCGAGTGATGTCACCTCGCCCGAGCCGGTGAGCCGGGCCAGACGCTCCAGGGATGCCAGGTATGCCGCGAGCTCCCCATCGGGATGCGCCACCACTGTCGTGCCGCGACCCAGGATGGTGTCTCCGGTGAGTAAGCGCTGCTCGGCGGTCAGCAAGAAGCTCAGCGAATCCCCGGTATGGCCCGGCGTCGCCGCGACCAGCAGCTCCAGGCCGGCCACCTCGACCCGGTCGCCCTCGCCGAGATCGCCGTGGCCAGCGCCGGCAGCGCGAATGGGAGCCGAGGTCAGCTCTGCGAACCGACCTGCCGATTGCGCGTGGTCCTCGTGGTGGTGGGTCAGGAGCGTCAACGCCACCCGCGACCCGAGCGAATCGACATGGGCGAGAACTGCCGACAGATGCGCCTCGTCGGTCGGCCCGGGATCAATGACGACTGACTCCCGGGCCCCCGGCTCCGTCACGATCCACGTGTTGGTGCCGTCCAACGTCATCGGCGACGGATTCGGGCACAACTGACACCACGCACGCTCACTGACCTGCCCGCTGGCCCACGGTGGGTCAGTTGGCGCGCCGGTCGAGCGCATGCTCAGTCCGTCTCATGCAGGGACAGGACCTGGGTCGCGGGGATTGGCGCCCGCATCACCAGAGCGCCGGCACAGCGCACGGGACTCGGCAGGACCGGTTGCATCGAGTGCGGACCGGCGAAGTACTCTTCCAGGTCGGCAGCCTCAGCGACTGCCTCGGCCAGCACCTGCGTCGGTGGCATCATCGTGCCTGGACCCGCGCGGTGTTCTCGCAATGCCTCGGCTGCCTCGACCCACCCGGCCGTCGCCGCCTCCGTGGTGCGCCCATCGGCGTGCTGGCCCGCCGGAAGGGTAGCTGCGAAGAAATAGGTGTCGTAGCGACGGGGCTCGCACTCCGGAGTGATCCAGTGCGCCACCGGCATCAGTAGGTCGCTGCGTAAGGTCAGCTCCTCGATGCTCAAGACCTCGGCGAAACTCACTGATCGAGCAAGAAGCGCCTCCCGATGCCGTTGCCACCGCTCATCGCTCAGATCATCGAGGAGGGTACGCCGATCGGATCCAGCGAGCAGTACACCGCACTCCTCGAAGAGCTCGCGCGCGACCGCGAACAAGATCAGCCGTGTCTGCTCTGGGTCGGCGCCGAGCAGGTGGGCCCACTGATCCATCGAACGAGCCGGACTGATCCGCTCCCAGTCGATCTCACCCTGGCCATCGCGCGGATCGACGGCGCCGCCGGGATAAACCAGCATTCCAGGAGCAAACGCCATCTGCGGCACCCGGCGCTGCGCGAAGACCTCCAGTCCAGCTGCGCCGCTGCGCAGCAACAGAACGCTCGCCGAAAGGCGCGGGACAGCACCCGTCGGTCGTCGTTCATGGTCGAGCCAGTCAACCGCCGACTGCCGGAAGGCCGCGCGCAGTGGCCGGGGCATGTCGAAGTCCCGGTAGGTCAGGGTCGTGGGCTCTCCTGCTTCGCCCCTACGTCCGTCCGCGCCGACCATGCTCACTCCTGGTGTGCGACCGCAACCACGATTTCCACCTCAACCGGGGTGTCCAACGGCAACGTCGCCACGCCCACCGCCGAGCGGGCATGGACACCGGCCCCGCCGAACGCCTCGGCCAGCAGCTCACTGGCGCCGTTGATGACCCCAGGCTGAGCCGTGAACGCAGAGTCGCTGGCGACAAAACCCACAACCTTGACCACCTGCACCACCTGGTCCAGGTCACCGATCACCGACTTCACCGCAGCGATGGCGTTCAATGCACAGAGCCGAGCGCAGCCTTTGGCAGCTTCTGGGCTGACGTGGTCCGCACCGCCACCGACTTTGCCGGTCGCCGCCAGGTCGCCGTCGACGAACGGGAGCTGTCCCGAGGTATAGATCAGATCGCCGTGCCGCAGGGCCGGCACATAGGCGCCTGCTGGAGCGGCGACTTCTGGCACGGCATACCCCGCGTCGGCGAGACGTCGTTCGACCTCGGAGGTTCCGCTCGGCGAAGTCATCTGCACCTCCCGCCTGGATCGCTCACTTCTGACGTTTGAGGTAGGCGACGAGGTTGGAGCCGCCGTCGGGGCCTGGCACGACCTGGACGAGCTCCCAGCCATCCTGTCCCCATTGGTCGAGGATCTGCTTGGTTGCGTGGACGATCAGCGGCACGGTGGCGTATTCCCAAGTGGTCATGAGCCGAGCCTAACGGCGCATCGCAGGCGCGGTGGATTCCTGAGGGTTCACCAGTCTTTAAGGTTGGCCGCGTAGCCTGGCGCATATGCGTGCTGCCACAACCCTGGCTAGGGTGACCTCCCTGCTCGGTGCTTTCGTCGCGATCTCGGTGCTGATGGGGCTCATCGGCGCCGGTTTGCTGCTTCCCGTCGTGGGCACTGCAGGTACAGCCACTCGAGAGGGCGTCGGACTGTTCGAGGAGTTGCCCGGGGAGATGGACTCCAACCCGTTGGCCCAGCAGTCGAGGGTCGAGACCGCCGACGGCCGCCTGATCTACTCACCCGCTCTGCAAAACCGGATCATCGTTCCGTTGGAGCAGGTGGCGCCCGTGATGCAGCAGGCACAGATCGCCATCGAGGACGAGCGTTACTTCGAGCACGGCGGTGTCGACGCCAAAGCGCTGGGGCGTGCGTTCGTGACCAATGCGACGACCGATGACACCCAAGGCGGGTCGACGCTGACCCAGCAGTATGTGAAGTTGACGCTGGCCCAGCAGGCGGAGCGCGAAGGAGACGTCGAAGCACAGCGCGCCCTCCTGGCTCGAAGCGGCACCGAAGGCTACGTCCGCAAAGTCCGCGAGCTGAAATACGCAGTGACCCTGGAGGAGCGGCTGACCAAGGACGAGATTCTGGAGGGCTATCTCAATCTGGCCTACTACGGGGACCGGTCCTACGGGATCGAGGCCGCGGCGCGGCACTACTTCGACGTGAGCGCCAAGGAGCTGAACCTGGTGCAGGCCGCGACACTGGCGGGGGTGGTCCGGGCACCCTCGGTGACTGACCCGGTCAACTCTCCCGAATCCTCGCTGGCCCGCCGCAACGTCGTGCTGGACAAGATGTACGAGCAGGACATGATCACCGAGGCACAGTGGAAAAAGGCCAAGGCAGCCGAGATCAAGCTCGATGTCACGGACTCTCAACGGTCCTGCTTGAACTCCCCCTACCCATACTTCTGCGACTACGTACAGCAGTGGCTGCTGCAGAACGACACCCTCGGTGCCACCCGCGAGGAACGCGAAGCCAAGCTGTACACCGGTGGTCTGACGATCCGGACGACCTTGGACCGGGAGCTGACGGACCGAATCCATGAGGTCACGGCTGAGTCGGTGCCGCCGGGAAACCAGTTCGGACTTGCCTCTGCGGCTGCCGTGGTGGAGCCCGGAACGGGCAAGGTGCGTGCGATCGGACAGTCCTCCGACTACGGCCTGGAGGAGTCCTCGGACCGGACCAGCACGACGTCGTTGAACTGGAGCGTGGACCAGAGATACGGCGGCGGCACCGGTTTCCAGATCGGATCGATCGCCAAGGCTTTCACCCTGGTCACCGCGCTGGAGCAGGGGGTTCCGGTTGACGCCACCCTGTCGGTGCGCAGCCCCAGTCGGGTCGACTCCCAGGGAACGTGGTATCTCAACCCCAACAACCCGAGTGCACCCAATGGCAACACCCACCCTGCGGCCATCTTCTTCAGGAGCGACTTCGACTCGGAGTGCACCATCGGTGAGTCGTACTGGGGTGTTCGCAATGCCGAGGACGCGAACTTCTCGCCCACCATCACGCTGCGCGAAGCGACCGCATCCTCAGTGAACACGGCCTTCGCCACCCTGGCTTCTCAAGTCGGCACGTGTGAGATCAAGGACACGATGGAGCGGATGGGGCTCAACAGCGGTAACGGCGACGCCTACGGGGCAGGCGACAACAACAACCCTCCGACCTACGTGTTGGGCTCGGACGACGCGAGCCCGCTGACCGTAGCAAGCGCCTATGCGACCATCGCCTCGGGAGGCACCTACTGTCCCCCCGTGCCGATCGAGGAGATCACGGACGCCGAGGGCGAAGAGGTCCCACTCAAGGTAGGCGAGTGCGAGGAGGTCATCGACCCCGACGTCGCGTCGGGCGTCGCCGAGCTGATGCAAGGAGTGGTTGACCTACAAGGATCCGGCTTCCGGGCCGTGCTGGACAGCGGCCAAGAGGCCGGCGGCAAGACCGGAACGGCCGACGGGTCCGTGCATACGTGGTTCGCTGGTTACACCCCGCAGCTGTCCACCGCGGTGTGGATCGGTGACCCCACCGGCTCCAAGCGATATGAGGGGCGGCTAGCCGACATCAGCCTCGGTGAACGCTATATCGAAGGGCAGTTGTATGGGTCGAAACTGGGCGCACCGATGTGGAAGTCGATCATGACGACCGCTCTGGAAGGCGAAGACATAGAAGACTTCGACGCTCCTTCGCAGACGGTGGGGTCCGGCCAGTCTCAGGCCGTCCCTCCGGTCCAAGGCCAGAGCCCATACGAGGCGTCGCAAACTCTGGCTGCGGCTGGGTTGACCCCCGTGGAGAACTACATCGCCTCACCGCAACCTGAGGGCACCGTGCTTTACACCGTGCCCGGTGCCGGCCAGTCCCAAAGCGCTGGAGACACGGTGTCGATCTACATCTCGAACGGTCCCTCCGCCCCATAACCCACCGTTGCGCGCGATGTTGTCACGAATCGCTGGCTGTGCGCGCGGTGTTCTCGACCAAACTCTCCCTCAGCGCACGATAGTGCTAGGCCTCACCGCGAACTGAGGGCTCGCTTCACTGCGGCAGCAATGCGCCCACCTTCGGCTCGGCCCGCGACCTGTGGCCGCACGACCTTCATCACCTGCCCCATCTGCGCCAGACCGGTTGCGCCGACCTGGGCGACCGCCTCGGTGGTGATCCGGTCCAGTTCGGCCTCGTCCATCTGCTCAGGCAGATACACCTGCAGGATTGCTAGCTCGGCGTCCTCGGCTGCAGCCAGCTCAGGGCGCCCTGCCGCGGTATAGGCCGCAGAGGCCTCCTTGCGCCGTTTCGCCTCTTTGGCCACCACGGCGACAACCTCGTCCTCGCTCAGTTCGCGCTGCGTTCGGCCGGCCACCTCGGCATTGGTCACCGCTGTCAGCGCCATCCGCAATGTGCTTGATCGCACCGTGTCCCGAGAACGAATCGACTCGGTCAGATCACTGCGCAAGGTCGCTTTCATGCCACTGACTGGCTCATCCATAGCTGCAGTGTGACACCCGCCGTTGGCGGTTCCGCACCGTTTTCTTGACATGATCGGGGCGTGCCCTCCCTCAGCGTCCGCAACGCCGCACTGACGACCGTGTGTGCGGGCGTCGCAGTGGTCGGATACAGCACGCTGATCGAGCCCCGCGCTTTCGCGCTGCGCCGCTACGACGTGCCGGTACTGCCGCCCGGAGCCCCCCCGGTGAGGATCCTGCACGTCACCGACCTTCACCTCACCCCCAGCCAGCAGTACCGGGCCACCTGGCTCAGCGGGCTGGACCTGCTCGAGCCCGACCTAGTCATCAGCACTGGCGACAACTTGGCGCACCGGGACGCTGTGCCGGCCGTGCTGGCGGCCTACGGACCGCTGCTGGAGCGCCCCGGAGTCTTCGTCCTCGGCTCCAATGACTACTTCCCGCCCGTGCTCAAGAACCCGTTTGGCTACTTCGGCCAGAGCCATCGCCGCGGTGCAGCGCTAACCCGCAAGCGGCTGCCGACTCAGGACCTCGTCAACGGCTTCAAGGGCAAGGGCTGGCTCAGCGTCATCCACCGTCGGCAGCGACTGACCGTGGCTGGGGTCGGTCTCGAAATCGTCGGGGTCAACGACCCGCACATCGAGATGGACCACTATGACGCCGTCGCGGGAGCGGCAGCGTCCGAGGCTGACCTCACGATCGGGGTGACCCACGCGCCATACCAACGGGTGCTGGACCCGATGGCGGCCGACGGCGCCAAGCTACTGATCGCCGGCCACACCCACGGTGGTCAAGTCTGCGTGCCTGGGTATGGGGCATTGGTGACCAACTGCGACCTCGACACCGGACGCGCCAAGGGGCTCACCCGGTGGTGGACCGGCGCCGGAGACCAGGACGAGCGCGGTCGGTTGTCCTCCGTCGCTCCAGACGATGCGGCATACCTGCACGTCTCGGCCGGATTGGGCGCTTCGCCGTACTCGCCGTTTCGGCTAGCCTGCCGACCAGAGGCCACCCTCTTGACCTTGCGGCCGCGGCCGGACGAGCAGTAGGCCGGTTCAGCCCGAGTCGCTGTTCTGCGATTCGGCTCCAGGGTTGGCCGTGGGATATCGTGACCGTCGCTGAGCACCGGTGTATCCCGTGGCAGCAGCCACGGGGTGTGGCGCAGTTTGGTAGCGCGCGTCGTTCGGGACGACGAGGTCGCAGGTTCAAATCCTGTCACCCCGACAGAGTTCAGCATCCTTCTCACCTTCACATCGCGGCACGCGGGTAAACGATCGGTCAGTGCGGATCAGGGCCGTCGAGTGGTATGTGCCGCAGACAGAGCCGCTCCAGAGATCATGCGTAAGAATCCGGCCGATTCCACCTAGCCAACTCGTGCCCCCGCGTTGCTAGACTCCGGACCATGCCTAAGCCCATGCAGTGCCAGCGCCTTGCCGCTGACCTGATGGCAGGGCTATTTCTCCGATGAGCCTGCTGGTCACGATGGTGGTCCTCGTCGTCGCGATTGCGGCGGCACCGGTGTGCACCCACTACCTCGGTCGCAACGCGGGCTACCCGCTGGCCGCCATCTATCTCGCGGCGACGGCGACTTTCCTACCGGCTGCCAGTGCGGTGATGGCCGATGAGGCATACACCTACTCGGTGAGCTGGGTTGAGTCGTTGAACGTCAACTTCGCCTTGAAGGCCGATGGCATCGGGGTCGTCTTCACCTTCATCGCCCTGCTGATCGGTGCAGTCGTCTTCGTCTACTCCGCTCGCTACCTGGAAGACGGGCGCAACCTCAGTTTCTACCTGACGATGTGCGCCTTCACGTTCTCGATGGTCGGGCTTGTGCTGGCCGACGACATGGTGCTCCTGTTCATCTTTTGGGAGCTGACCTCCCTGGCCTCCTTCTTGCTCATCGCAAGGTCGGGGTATGGCGGCGAGCTGGCTTCGTTGCGCACACTGCTCATCACGTTCATTGGCGGGCTGTTCTTCCTCGCGGCCGTCGTGTCGATCATCGCCAAGACCGGCACGACATCGGTCACCGAGGTGCTGGCCAACCCGGTGTGGGCCGAAGATGCGGCCTTCACGACCACGATGGCGATCCTGGTTCTGCTGGCTGCGTTCACCAAGTCTGCCCAGTTCCCGTTCCACGTCTGGCTCCCGGACGCCATGGCAGCCGCCACTCCGGTCAGTGCCTACCTACACGCCGCAGCGGTCGTGAAGGCCGGAATCTTCCTCCTGTTCCGATTCAGCCCGGCGTTCCACGCCACCCCGATGTGGAACTACACCCTGATCTTCGTAGGCCTGTTCACCGGCGCCCTCGGCGCGTGGTTCGCCCTCCAGAAGACCGATCTCAAGAAGTTGATGGCCTACTCCACGGTCAGCCAGTTGGGGTTGATCGTGGCCACCATCGGCGTCGGGACCGAAGAGGCTATCGCAGCCGCCACCGTGCACACGATCGCGCACGCGCTGTTCAAGTCCGGGTTGTTCATGATGGTCGGGGTCATCGATCACTCCGTGCACACCCGAGACATCCGCCGGTTGCCCGAACTGCGTAAAACCATGCCGTGGTCGTTCGGCGCCGTCATCCTGGGCTGTGCCTCGATGGCCGGGATCCCACCCATGCTGGGCTTCCTGAGCAAAGAAGAGATCCTCACGTCCATGCGGGAAGCCCCCGGACCCGAGTGGGTCGGTTGGCTGGCCCTGGCCGGAGCGGTCGGGGGCGCGGTACTGACCTTCTCCTACTGCGCCAAAATCGTCTTTGCCGGATTCGTCGACGGGACGCGCACGGACATCACAGGCCATGAAGGCGAGCCGCTGCTGTTGATCCCCGCCGCGCTGCCGATCGTGGTGGGCCTGCCGCTGGGGTTCGTTGCAGGGATCCTCGACACCCCTGTGCAACGAGCCGTCGAGTCGTCCCTCCCAGCCGGGGAAGCTGAGCACAAGGTCCATCTCTACTTGTGGCACGGGTTCAACCTTGAGCTCTTCTTGTCCCTCGCGGTCTTCGCCGTCGGCACCGTGATCATCTTCAACCGCCACAGGCTGCGCATCTGGATCGAGCACGAGAGCTTCAACCATGACGGCGCCTGGGTCATTGGCCGGCTCAACAAGGGGCTGAAGACCTTCGGCACCAAGCTGGCGCTGACGGTCGCTGCCAACAACCCGACCCGTCACGTCGCGGCCCAGCTGAGCGTGCTGTGCCTGGTGCTGATCGGCGGCACTCTGGCGGTCTGGCAGTCCTCGGGGTTCGCCGAGCAGCAAGCCAACCTGACTGAGCCCATCGATGTGGTGGTGCTGATGGTCGTCATAGGCGGCGTCATCGGCGCGACCCTGTCGGATTCTCGCCTCTCGGCAACCGTGAGCCTGTCGGCTGTCGGCATCGCCGTGACCGTCCAGATTTTCGCGCTCGGTGCACCCGACGTGGGGTTGACACAGTTGTTGGTCGAGGCGCTGACAGTGCTGATGATCATGTTGGTGTTGCAGAAGCTGCCGTTGCGCTTTGGTCGAGGCCCCCGCTACGGGAACGCCTCGGCTGCCGCGCTAGCTGTGGTCAGCGGCGTCGCGGCCGGGGTGGCCGTCTGGGCGTTGACCGGTCGCCGGGAGCGTCCGGATGTCACCGACTACTACCTGAACGAGGCCCCCGTGGAAAGCGGTGGCGCCAACATCGTGAACACGATCCTCGTCGAGTTCCGTGCGTTGGACACCCTCGGCGAACTCAGCGTGCTGGCCATGGCAGGCATTGCCTTGATCGCGGTGCTGTCGACAGTGCGGGACCGCTATCTGGATCCCAAGCCCGCGGCGGATCACAACTACGTGCCGGCGCCGGAGCTGGCCTTGCGCCCGAAGGGTTCCACGGCTTCCCAGGCGATCACTCAGGCCTGGGGTAATGCGATCCCGCTGCAGTTGCTCATCCGCCTGACCATCCCACTGCTGGCCGCGATCTCGGCGATCTTGTTCCTGCGGGGCCACAACGCCCCGGGTGGTGGATTCATCGCCGCGTTGGTCGGCTCAGCGATCGTCGCCTTGATCTATCTGGCGTCGTCCAAGGATCACCCTGTCGGGGCGCCGAAAGCCCCGGTGACGCTGATCTCTGCCGGCATCCTGACCGCACTGGCCGCGGGACTGTGGGGACTGTTGGCCAAGGGCTCGTTCCTGCAGCCGCTTCATGGCGAGATCCTGGGATACAAGTGGACCTCTGCCATCCTCTTCGACCTCGGGGTGTACGCCGCCGTGCTGGGCTTGGTGATGGCCGCCTTCAACCTGTTGGGTGCCTCGGAGGGCACCGAGGAAGGCACCCGAGAGCGTGCCGATCAGGCCGTCGAGGGTGAGGTCGAAGGCCCGATGGAAACCGTGCGCGGCGAGCACCCCGACGAGGCGGCTGCCGAAGCCGGCGACCTCCCGGCGCGTCCCACGCGCAATTCTTCCTTCCTGAGTGCGGGGCGGGTGCCGCCACGCGAGCACAGCGCCGGGACGTTCGCCGAGCCTGACGACGACGGGAACCCATCATGATTCTTCCCATCACCATTGGCGTCCTGGTCGCAGGTGGCGTCTATCTGGTGTTACAGCGCGGGATGGTCCGGATCATCTTCGGTATGGCGTTGATATCGCATGCCGCGAACCTCCTTCTGCTGACTACCGGGGTAAGCGCCTATCGCGGAGAGCCACTCGCCGACCGCACCGCCGTGGAAGTGGCTGCTGATCCGCTGCCCCAGGCGTTCGTGCTGACAGCGATTGTGATCACGCTGGCCGTGACGATCTTCATGCTGACGCTCGCGGGGATCGGGCACAACGATGACACCAAGCGGATGCCGTCGACCGGGGAGTTCCACGACCGATGATCGGCTCCTCGCTTTCCTTACTGGTTGTGGTGCCGCTGACCGCGGCAGCCATCCTCGTCGTGCTCCGACGACCGATCATCGACCGAAGCGTGATGATCGGCATCCCGGCACTGGTGACCATCGCCGGGATTCTGCTGATGCTGGAACATCGAGAGACACCGGTCATCGCCCACAACATCGGGGCCTTCCCTGGCGGAGTCTCGATCCCACTGGTCTCCGACACCTTCAGCGCCCTCATGATCACGGTCACGTCCTTCACGACGACGGTCACGATGGTCTATCTGACCCGGACCGGCGAGGACCGCCTGCGGTTCTTGCCCCCGCTTGCCCTCATGCTGATGTCCGGGGTCAACGGGGCTTTCCTGACCGGCGACCTCTTCAACCTCTTCGTCTTCGTCGAGGTCATGCTGCTGCCGTCCTACGCACTCATCTCGATCACCGGGACCTGGCGCCGCCTCGGCATCGGACGCCTCTTCGTGGTTGTCAACCTGCTGACCAGCACCATCCTGTTAATCGGGGTCGGTCTGGTCTACGCCGCAGCCGGCACGGTGAACCTGGCCGAACTTGCCGGGCTGGCCGGGGAGGACCCGAGGGTCAGTTTCGCCGTGTCCATCGTCTTGTTGTCGCTGGCAATCAAGGCCGGTATGGCGCCGGCGCACGGTTGGCTGCCGCGCACCTACCCCGCCACCTCGGCCGGGATCATGGCGCTGTTCTCGGCGGTGCACACCAAGGTCGCCCTCTACGGGATCTACCGGATCTACTCCACGACCTACGGAGGCGAGGCCGCCTGGGCGCCGATCATGGCCCTCGTTGTTGCGCTCACGATCCTGATCGGCTCCTACAGCACCTTCGGTGAGCACATCATGCGGCGGTCTCTGGCGTGGCAGATGATCGCAGGAGTCGGGCACATCATGCTGGGACTGGCCATCTTCTCGCAGTTCGCACTGACCGCAGGCATCTTCTACATGATCCATCACATCGTGACTATGGCCGCCCTACTGCTGATCTCGGGGGCAATCGAACAGACCTACGGCAGCGGCCGCTATGAACGTCTGGCCGGGTTGGCCAAACGAGATCCGTGGATCGCTGTGATCTACGCCTTTGCACTCCTGTCCCTGGTCGGACTGCCACCCTCGACCGGCTTCTTCGCCAAGATTGGACTCTTGCAGGCCTCGGCAAGTGCCGGCGGTTGGGAGCAATGGGTCTTCATCACGATCATCTGCGTGGCCGCTGTGGCAACCTTGATGGCAATGCAGCGTCTCTGGTCCGGAGTTTTCTGGGGCCCCACCATGGAGAACTACCGGCCGCAGAGTCCGCGCGGTGGACGTGCCAAGAGGGTGCCGCTGCCGGCCGACCTCAAAGTCGGTCGGATGATTGCCCTACCCGGCGCGTTCTTGGTGGTCACCCAGCTCATCTTCTTCTTCGCAGCCGGACTTCTTGTGCCCCTGGCTCAGCGAGCCGCCACTGACCTCATCAACGTAGAGCCCTACGTTCAGGCGGTGCTGGGATGAAGTTCCACCCGCTCTCCGGCCTGAGGTACTCCGGCTTCATCGCCTGGGAAGTAGTCACCGGGACCGTCGCAGTAGCCATCGACGCCTTCACTCCTGGGAAGAACGCGACCCCGATGATTGTGGAGTACCCGCTGCGATGCAGCACCGACGCGGAGATCACCATCATGGCCTCCTCAATCACCATCACTCCGGGCACCATCACCATCGGCATCGCGCCCGCGTTGCAGCACACCCCGGCCAGCCTCTTTGTTCACTCGATGTACTCCTCCAGCCGTGAAGAGCTGCTCGAGGAACTACACGTGATGGAAACCAAGCTGCTCACGGCGACCCGGGGCCCAGACGGGGAGGCGTCCTCGTGATCATCATCGCCACCGTCACCATCGTCATTCTGACCCTGGCTGCCCTGGTCGGGTTGGTCCGGCTGATCACCACACCAGACGAAGCCACCTCGGCGGCGCTCAGCGATCTCATCTACTTCACCGCGATCGGCATCTACATCGCCAGTGCCGCGGTGCGGGACACATCTGTGCTTTTTGACGTCGCCTCTGTCTCGGCTCTTTTCGGCATTCTCGCGACCGTGGCCCTAGCCCGCATTCTGACCCGAGGGAGACGCTGATGGATGCCGTGCTCACCGCCCTGATTGGATTCTTGTCCATCGGCGGCGCGCTCTGTGTCCTGGTCAGCGCCGTGGCCATGCTTCGGGTGAGCGATGCCCTGAGCCGAATCAACGTGCTGAGCCCCGCAACCGGTCTGGGCCTACCGATGATCTTGGTCGCGGCCTACCTCAATCACCTGACCGATGTCGGCTTCGGCTGGATCGACCTGATCAAGGTCCTCGTGGCGATCGCTGGTTTCGTGATCATGTCTTCGGTTGCCAGCAACACACTAGGACGGTCTACCTACCGCTCCGGAGCCCCGATCGACCCCGACACCACGCCGAACGAGTTGGCGCACGGCCACCCCGACCGCCTGAGGCCGTAGGTGTCGAAGGTCTGGCGGTGCCTACCTCGGGGCGCCGCTGCACTCAAGCGCTCGGCGTATCGGCATACAAGGCGGCCAGCTGGGCCTCCATCACCATCTCCTCATCGGCGTCCAGACGAACGTGAGACAACAGCGCCAACACAGCACGCGAGGCGCCCAAGCCTCGCTCACCCCAGGACGACAGATAGCTGAACTGCCACCACCACAGGGCTTCGGTGATCCGGCCGGCATCGTAGTGCCTCAGCCCATGCACAAGGTCAGATGCGATAGCCGTCACATCGTTGGAGATGTGGCCGCGGACGACCTGAGGGACCAGGACGGGGTCGGTGACCTCAGCGTAGTCATCGACTCCAGTGAGCAGGCTCACCAAACCCTCGCGGATCCCGTCGAGATCGGCGTCCGGACCCGCGTCGGCCTCGAATCGCTCACTCGGCACCACATCGACCGTCGCGCCTAACCGGGCGCCCACCGTGTTGATCTGCGACAGCGCCAGCAACATCATCGGCAGTGCCGTATCACTGTCGCCGCCATGGGCCACCGAGCGGATGGTCACGAGAAAAGCCCGGATATCCCCCGCGGTTTCTTGGGCAACCTCCAGCAGATCCACCGTGGCAGCCCCCGCCACGGTGTCGGCTCGGTCAGTCGTTGGCTCGTTCATAGTGCCCTTATTGTCACGCATCGGCCCGCGGCCCGCTAGACCCGCGGGTTACGGCAGCGTGAACGTCAGGCTTCGAGCAGTCGCCGGCCTTCGAAGGCTCGGCCCAAGGTGACCTCATCGGCATACTCCAAGTCGCCGCCTACGGGCAGCCCGGAGGCCAACCGGCTCACCCGGACCTCGAGCGAGGTAAGCAGCCTTGCCAGATAGGTGGCGGTCGCCTCGCCCTCAAGGTTGGGGTCGGTGGCAATGATGACTTCGGTGACGCTGCCATCCGCCAAACGCGTGAGCAGCTCTTTGATCCGGAGGTCATCGGGCCCGATGCCCCCCATTGGATTGATGGCTCCTCCCAGGACGTGGTAACGACCGCGGAACTCTCTTGTGCGCTCGATTGCCGCGACGTCTTGCGATTGCTCGACCACACAGATCACCGTCTGGTCGCGGCGCGGGTCCAAGCACACGCGGCACTGTTCACCCTCGGCCACGTTGCCGCAGACATCGCAGAACCGAACGCGCTCTTTGATCTCGGTCAACGCCGTCGCCAAGTTGCGGACGTCCTCGGGGTCAGCGGTGAGCAGATGGAACGCGATCCGTTGAGCGCTCTTGGGTCCGATGCCGGGCAGTCGTCCGAGTTCGTCGATCAGGTCCTGGACCACACCTTCATACACAGCCACGACTGTATGCCTAGCGGTGCGCACTGTGCGCCCGCCACCCCGTCAGCCGTGCTTCAGTCGGTGGCGTACATACTTCGACGCAGACCGGAAGTGGCTCGGCCCGGCCGCCTCTGCCCAGCGCCCCGGGGTCCATGAGTTCTTGGCGCCCCTCATCGGACCCCCATAGAGGTCGGCGTCGGACAGGGCGACGATGAGGTCCGTGAGTTCGCGGTAGGCCTCCCGAAGGGAGAAACGGGCCTCCGTCCATCCCAGATCAGCCTGTCGTTGCCGTAGGTCGGCGTTGTATCGCTTGAGCTCGTTCCACCTATACCCAGGAGCAGGAAAGAAGACCTCCCGACCAGCGAGACCATCGGCGTACCAGCCGAGGAAGAGCCTGATCCAGTGGGCTCGGTGTCCCACGACGTCTTTGACTGACGTGTCATCGCGGTCCTTGGCCAATGCCATCTCCCGCCGGACCCGATCAAGAAGCTCGGCGAGCTTGTCGAACTCCTTTTGGGACACGGCCAGTAACCCGGTCTTGGTTGATGCGGCCACCTGTCTCGCTCCGTACGTCTCGTGGATCGCTCGCCCCGCCGGAATGGGAGCGATGGCGATCGAGAACCTCACTACTACTCACTGTAGCGGATCGCTACCCTGTCATAGGCCGATCGCTGACCTCCACGCTCCCGGGCGACCGGCTAGCTCAGGTGGGCGTCGGGCTTGCGTTGGTTGTATTCGCCCGCTTCCTCCTGGCCACTCATCGCAAGCACGGCTTGGTAGATCTCATCGGCGATGAGGCGGCGAGCCTTGCCTGCCGGCACATCGTCGAAGCGGCCAACCACGTCGACAGGCGTGCCGAACCGAACCGTGAACTTCTTCACCCTGGGCAGTCGGGCACCCACCGGCATCAACGCAGCCGTACCACCCAGCGCCACGGGAACAACGGGGCACTGGGCATGCAGCGCGAGCCAGGCGACCCCAGCCCGGAATCGGTAGAGGCGACCATCGCGAGAACGCGTGCCCTCGGGATAGATGCCGAAAACCCCACCCCCCTGGAGATGAGTGAGCGCGACATCCAACGACTCCTGCGCCGAACGAGCATGGTCGCGGTTCACCGGGATCGAACCAATCGAGGTGAACCAGGTCTTGCTGATCCACCCGCTCAGACCAGTGCCGGTGAAGTAGTCGGATTTGGCCAGGAAGGCCACCTGGCGAGGAGAGACCAGAGGGATAGCAACGCTGTCGGCAAACGAAAGGTGGTTGCTGGCCAGAATGACGGGCCCCTGGCTTGGCACGTTCTCAGCGCCCATGATCTCAGGACGCCAAAGGGCCAGCGCTGCTGGCCGAACTGTCAGGTGAAGGGCCTTGTAGAGGATGGGCAGACCCCTCAGCGTCGTGGTTCATCATCGATGGCGATTACCTTGCCGCCGAGCACGGACTCGATGACCGGTTGCCCCACCGTAGTGGACTTCTCCAGGTTGGCGTCGTCCTTGGCGGGTATGTCCCCGAAGCCAGCGGCGCTCGCAGAAGCCACCGCTCCCGATTCGACGCCTGGGGAGCCCGATCCATGCGGCTTCAGCCCTCGATTGCGTCCACCTGACGGCACAGACGAGTGATCCTCCGCACGTGCCCACGGCGGAGCCTCGGTGCTCCCCCCACTTTCCCATCCGCGATCCGCCGGGCGCGCCGAGCCTGCCGCGCCCTGCCGGCTCCCGTCTGGCGCCGGGCCCTGCGCGTCGGATCGGTCGGCAGGCTCCGCTGATCGGGTGCGCGGACGACGTGGCTGATCCGGGCCGGTGCCACCAGAGCCTTCAACCATGCTCTCAACGCGAGTGTCGACTCCGATTGCTTCGATCAGGGCTTGGCGCACCACTTCGGCGTGGTTGCCTCGTCGAAAGGTCTCCGCCTGACCGGAGGTGGCAATCTGGAGCAGCAACCGTTGACCGTCGAAGTCCACGATCTTCGTGTTCACCGACACGAAACTCCAGGTCACTCGGCGCATCGACTTCACCTTGTCGAGCACCTCCGGCCAGGCCCGACGCATCGCATCCGTGCTCATGACACCAGGGCGACTGCTCGGGGACAGCTCGTTCGGCGCCTCCGAGGGCATCTCGGCTACCCGGGGCGGCTCTTCGCGAGTCACCTGCGCACTGCCGTCGCCGCGATGCGGTTCGTCTGTGCTGGATGCACGCTCGGCGTCAGGGACGTCCGCAGCATCTGCGGACGAGGGCTGAACGCTGTCTTCGCCCGGCGACGGCGCCACCTGCGGCGATCGTGACGGTGCCACCGGCGGGGCTGATGACGGTGCGGGCTCAGGGGCCGGTGGAGGCCCCGGATCAGACACGGCTGGCTTCGCGGAGGATCGCTGCTGGTCGGCTGCCTGGGCAGGTGGGCGATCCGAACCCGTCACGGTCAGGCGACGTTCGATCCGATCCAGGCGAGCGGCATACCCCTGCTCCCCGGCGGCTCCAGGCAGCAGCAGGCGAGCGCAGATCAACTCCAACAGCAGTCGGTACGACACCGCCCCGTTCATCTCAGCCAAACCGTGGGCGACCACGTCGGCACAGCGGGTGAGCAACCCTGCGCCATAGGTGCCGGCTTGCAGCCGCATCCGTTCGACCTGATCTGCGGGCAGACCGGGCAGCACTGAGGAGCCCCGTTCCCCCAACGCCAGCACGACGATCAAGTCCCGGTAGCGCTCCAACAAGTCTTCGGCAAATCGCCGCGGGTCGTGGCCCGACTCCATCACTTTGTCGACCTGGGTGAACACGCTCGCCGCGTCACCGGCGCCAACAGCATTCACGAACCCGTCGAGCAGCTCAGCGTCGGTGAATCCCAGGAGCGCGGCGGTGCGTTCATATGTCAGCCCGCGCTCGTCGGTGCCCGAAATCAGCTGGTCCAACACGGACAGCGAATCACGCACCGACCCGGCGCCTGCTCGGGTCACAAACGAGAGGACCCCAGGCTCGACCGGCACGTCCTCGGCCTGACACATCTGCTCCAGGTATGTCGCCAGTCGCTGCGGCGGGACCAGGTGAAAGGGGTAGTGGTGGGTGCGTGAGCGGATCGTCGAGAGCACCTTGTCGGGCTCAGTCGTGGCGAAGATGAACTTCACGTGCTCCGGTGGCTCCTCGACGACCTTGAGCAGCGCGTTGAAACCGTGCGGGGTCACCATGTGCGCCTCGTCGATGATGTAGACCTTGTAGCGGGCCTGAGCAGGGCCGAAGGCAGCGCGTTCACGCAGGTCACGGGCGTCCTCGACCCCGCCGTGGCTAGCCGCGTCGATCTCGATCACATCGACGGTGCCAGCTCCTTCTCTGGCGAGAGCCACGCAGGACTCACACTTCCCGCACGGCTCCGGCGTTGGGCCCTGATCACAGTTCAGGCAGCGAGCCAGGATCCGAGCACTGGTCGTCTTACCGCAGCCTCGCGGACCGCTGAACAGATAAGCATGATTGACGCGCTCACTGCGCAACGCTTGCATCAACGGCTCGGTGACGTGCTCCTGCCCGATCACGTCAGCGAAGGTCTCCGGCCGATAGCGGCGATACAGCGCTGTGCTCACACCCGTGACCTTAGTCCTCTGGCCTGACGGCGGTGCCGATCGTCGCGGACATCACTCGTCACTGTGGCCGCAGCACCGTCATCCGGTGCGCAGCTCGCGTCAACACGACATAGAGTGCCCTGGCCCCACCGGGTGACTCGGCGACGATCTGATCCGGGTCGAGCACGATCGTCGCGTCATATTCAAGGCCCTTGGACCCCAGGGGATCGACCACGACCACCCGATGCTGCACATCAGTGTCGGCCCCGCCGATGAGTTGCGCCGCAACCGCCCGATGGGCCAGGTGCATCCATTGTTGAGGCGCGATGATCGCCACGGAACCATCGACCTGGCTCAACGCTTCACTCACCCGCTGGCTCAGGGCCTGCTCGACGTTCGCGCGGGAGAGAGTCAGATCAACCGGCTGGTGACCGGTCTCTCGGACCGCCACCGGGATGTCGGCGTCGGGCACGTGCTCGCGGATCATCGCTTGGGCAACGTCAAAAATCTCTTGGGCGTTGCGATAGTTGGTGTCCATGTGGAACGAGCGCCGTGGTGCCCTGCCGAAGGCCTCGTCACGGGCGCGGGCAGACTCATCCAGGTCCGGCCACGAAGCCTGGGCATGGTCTCCCACAATGGTCCAGGAGGCGGTCCGCCCGCGCCGGCTCAGCATCCGCCATTGCATCGGGGAGACGTCTTGCGCCTCGTCCACCAGCACGTGCGCGTACTCGTCCGGGTCACTGAGGTTGCCCGACATCAACCGGCGCAGCGGGTCGCTCCAGATGCGCTCGGCCTCCCCTGGCTGGCTGGGGCGCTCCGGCGTGTCATCCGATGTCACGGCCGAACCCGATCGGGTGACCCGGACCGACGTGACGCTCTGCTCGGCCGAATCGTCCAGCTCCTCGATCTCATAGAACTCACGTTCCGGGACGGGAGACGCGCTCATCGGCCCTAACATCGTTGCGAGCTCGTCGATCAGCGCCGCGTCGGCCACGCTCCACGTGCCGGCCCTCTCGGCTTCGCGGACCGTCTGCGCCAACACTGAGGCTTCCTGCTGGCTCACGTCCGGACCGGCCACTCGGGCGGCCAGGGCGTCGTCGCTCAACCAGCGGAACACCTCTCGCGCATCCAGTTGCGGCCACCACACCTCCAGGAAGGCTTCGACATCGCGGGAGTCGGCGAACTTGTCCACGAATTCAGCGCGATCGCGGCTCGGGTCACCCACCTGCGTCCAGGCCGCGTCCGCCAGCGCCACCAACGCCACGGACTGGGCATTGTTGCGATGATGCCGCCGCAGAGCCTGCCGCCGTGCTCGGTCCAAGTCACTCGACTCCAGCCTGATTGCCAAACCTGCGACAAAGCAGCGCAACACCGTGGGGGCCGTGGGCACCGCAGTCTTAGCGAGGCGGCTCAGCAGCGGACGCATCCGCAGCGACCCCTTGATGGCCGCGACGTGCGCACGGTCCAACCGGTGAGCAGTGATGCCGCCGACGACATCACCCAGTGAACGCAGCGTGACACTGTCTTCACCCAGTGAAGGCAGCACCCGCTCGATGTATGCGGTGTAGCCGGCCGAAGGCCCCACCACCAGCACGCCGCCGGCTTCGAACCGGCGCCGGTCGGCGTACAACAGGTATGCCGCTCGGTGCAGCGCCACCACAGTCTTGCCCGTGCCCGGACCGCCGGTAATTTCGGTGACACCGCGTGCGGGCGCCCGGATGGCCTCGTCCTGATGTTGCTGGATGGTGGCGACGATGTCGCGCATTCTCTCGCCCCGACTGCGGGCCAACGCCGCAATCAAGGCTCCATCTCCGACGACCACGATGCCCTCGGGTGCTTCGGCAACCATCAAGTCGTCCTCAACGCCGACGACCTTGATCCCGCGGCAGCGCAACACACGACGCCTGAGGACGCCGTGCGGCTGCACTGGCGTCGCACGGTAGAACGGCGCGGCCGCAGGCGCCCGCCAGTCGATCACCAATGGTTCGTACTCGTCATCGCGGACGCCGAGCCGCCCGATATACCGCACGCTGCGGTCATGGCTGCGGTCATCGACCGGCGCAGGGCCGTTCAGATCGCGGCCCTGCAGATCCAGGCGACCGAAGACCAAACCCTCGTGTTGATCCTGCAGCGTGGCTCGACGTTTGGTGGCGGCGAAGACCAGGGCATCGCGCTCGAACAGGCCGGTCAGTTCTTCTTCGCGCGGCTCCCCGGTGCCTTGTCGCTCGGTCCGGCCCCGAGAGAGCCCTTCGGCATGCACCAGTTCGACGCGCACACCGGCCTTGACCAGCTCGCGGTAAACCAGGTCCACATGCTGTTGCTCGCGGGCGATCTCGCCCGCGACGAGATCGCGAGTTCCGACGCTCACCGGCCGCCCACCTTCCTGTTCTCATCTCGCCCGTCGTGTTCGGTCCGCCCGCAAACTCGCCACAGACATCGCAAAGAGGACATGCTACCGATGCCCGACCGGTGGTCGAGTCCACACCTCGGAACCAGGTGCCGGTCAGGCCGTGCGGTGTCTCGGAGTTGGACTGCGCGCCCAGACGTGCCAAGATCTTCGGGCCGGTGTACGCATCGGTATGGGGACCGTGTGAGTCATGCGGCGACGTCCCCCCACGACGCTGCGAGACCCTGCCCCATGTGTGGCTCTCCTGGGAGATTGCCCCCCCTGCCTCTCAGGAGGGCCACACTCAACCATCACATCGCGGGTGAGGTTCTCACCTCCGCTACGATGTCATCGATGCTCCAGGCACCTCGCGTTCCATGCCCTGCTGTGAGCGGCAGCCCGAGATGACCCCGCGGGGTGACTAGGCTTGGCCAGGTGAAGGTACTCGTTGTTGGCAGCGGCGCCCGAGAACACGCGATCGCTCGATCTTTGTTGGCCGATCCGGATGTGAGCCAGGTATACGCAGCCCCGGGCAACCCTGGCCTCGACGCTATGGCCGGGGCTTCGTCCTTGCCTGGCGTTTCCGACGTCTGCGACAGCGACGCGATCATCGCAGCGGCTCGCGAGTACCAGGTCGACCTCGTGGTCATCGGGCCCGAGGCGCCACTGGTGGCCGGGGTGTCCGACGCGGTCCGCGCAGCTGGTTTCGACTGCTTCGGGCCGAGCGCGCAGGCGGCGGGTCTGGAGGCCAGCAAGGCGTTCGCGAAGCAGGTCATGGCAGCCGTTGACGTGCCCACTGCCCGATCCCAGGTGTGCAGCACGCCCGAGCAGGTGGAGGCCGCGCTGGACGCAATGGGCGTGCCGTACGTCGTCAAGGACGACGGTCTCGCGGGGGGCAAGGGCGTGGTCGTCACAGACGATCTCGATGAAGCGCTCGCCCATGGCCGGCAGTGCCTGGAGCGAGGGTCGCAGGTTGTCATAGAAGAGTTCCTCGACGGTCCCGAAGTCTCCCTGCTCTGCATCAGCGACGGAACCAGCGTACGTGCTTTGGCACCTGCCCAGGACTTCAAACGCGTGGGCGATGACGACACCGGCCCGAACACGGGCGGCATGGGTGCCTATAGCCCACTGCCATGGCTCGATGACCTTGCGCCTGACCTGGTGCAGAGGGTGATCGATCGAGTCGCTCAGCCGACCATCGCGGAGATGAACGCTCGGGGCACCCCCTTTGCCGGGGTGTTGTACATCGGGTTGGCACTGACGAAGGCCGGTCCGCGGGTGGTCGAGTTCAACGCCCGCTTCGGGGACCCGGAGACGCAGTCCGTGCTGGCTCGGTTGCGCACTTCCTTGTTCACGATCCTGCGGGCAGCAGCCCGTGGCACCCTGGCCGAACTGCCTCCTTTCGTGTGGAGGAAGGAGACTGCCGTAACCGTGGTGCTCGCAGCCGATGGTTATCCGGGGGCCCCGATCACCGGCGCCACCATTCATGGGTTGGAGGATGTGCAGGACGTCGCAGGGGTGTACGTCCTGCACGCCGGCACAACCACCGACCCGTTCGGCAACCTTGCCGTCTCCGGCGGCCGTGTCCTCTCCGTCGTGGGCGTCGGTCAAGACCTCCAGGAGGCCCGCATCCGGGCATACCAGGGGGTTGGTCGGATCACCTTCGACGGCGCCCATCACCGCACTGACATCGCAACGACTCCGGCAGCAGCTTCGACCAGCTCGGGCCAACCGACATACCAGTCGATGGAGATCCAGGGTCACATCCCGCTGTATGCCGGCAAGGTTCGCGAGCTGTATGCCCCCCTGGACCCCCAGACCGGCCTGGCTCACGACGACCAGATGCTGCTGGTGGCCTCCGATCGGATCTCGGCCTACGACTACGTGCTCGACGCCGTGGTGCCGGACAAGGGCGTCATCCTGACGCAGATGTCGCTGTGGTGGTTCGAGCAGCTGAACGACCTGTGCGCCAACCACCTCGCCTCCACCGCCGTACCCGATGTGGTCGCTGGTCGTGGCGTGTACGTCCACCGCCTGGCGATGCTGCCGGTCGAGTGCATCGCGCGGGCCTACCTGACCGGCGGCGGACTCGCCGAGTACCGCGCTACCGGGGCGGTCAGCGGCGTCGAGCTGCCAGCGGGTTTGAAGGACGGATCACGCCTGCCCGAGCCGATCTTCACCCCCAGCACCAAAGCACCCACCGGGGAACACGATGCGCCGATGACGTATGTGGAGATGGAGGCGCTTCTCGGGCCGGCGCTGGCGGAAGCAGCGCGCAACCTCACTTTGGCCATTCTGATCCGCGGTAACTCCATCGCCCGCGAACGGGGCATCATCATCGCCGATACGAAGGTCGAGTTCGGGATCGACCGACGCGAGTGTCCGGAGCACGCGATGCGCGAGGATGGCAGCATCGACTGGACGCTGGTGGAGCCACACCAGGTACGCCTGATTCTGGCCGATGAAGTGTTGACACCCGACTCGTCCCGGTTTTGGCGGGCGAGTGAATGGGAGCCCGGTCGTCGGCAGACCTCATACGACAAGCAGGTCCTGCGGGACTGGCTGACGAGCGCGGACAGTGGCTGGGACCAAGACTCCGGCGCCGCGCCGCCACCCTTGCCCGAGGAGGTCGTGCAACACACGCGCCGACGCTACGTCGAGGCATTCGAGACACTGACCGGGGAGCCGTTCGGCGCCTAGGAAATGCGTAGACTCTGCCTCATCTGGCCTCGTTGTCCGACCAGCACCGAACCACCGCACAGACCTCGTCTGAAGCCGAACGCCCGACACCGAACTCAACAACAAGGAGTGGCGGCCCCTATGGGAACTGTCATCGTCGACGTCATGCCCAAACACGAAGTCTTGGACCCGCAAGGCCAAGCGGTGGCGGGAGCGTTGACCCGGATGGGAGTTGAAGGTTTCTCTGAGGTCCGGCAGGGCAAACGCTTCACTCTTGAGGTTGACGGCGAGGTCACCCAGGACCACCTGGTCGCCGCCGAGCAGGCTGCGGCGACGTTGCTCAGCAACCCGGTGATCGAGGATGTCATTTCTGTGCGGCCCGGCCCACTATGAAAATTGGAGTCGTCACCTTTCCGGGGTCGCTGGACGACCACGATGCGCGCCGCGCGGTCCGTCTCGCAGGCGGCGATGCCATCGTCCTGTGGCATGCCGACACGGACAAGCATGTTCTGCGCGGCCTTGCAGGCGTGGTGCTGCCGGGCGGGTTCTCCTACGGCGACTATCTGCGTGCCGGCGCCATTGCCCGGTTCTCTCCGGTGATGGACGCATTGATCCCCGCAGCCCAGGCCGGTTTGCCGGTGCTCGGGATCTGCAATGGGTTCCAAGTGCTGTGCGAGTCGCATCTGCTGCCGGGTGCGTTGGTGCGCAACGACCATCAGCAGTTCGTGTGTCGTGACCAGGCTTTGCGGATCGAACGCACAGACACAGCGTGGACCCAGGATTTCGCGGCGGGGCAGCAGATCACCATCGCCTTGAAGAACGGTGAGGGAGCCTACATGGCCGATGAACGCACGCTCGATGAGCTGGAGGCAGAGGGCCGGGTGGTTGCCCGCTATGTGGGCTCCAACCCGAACGGCTCGCGGCGTCGTATTGCCGGGGTCAGCAATGCCCGCGGCAACGTGGTCGGCCTGATGCCACACCCTGAGCACTGTGTCGAAGCCGGGTTTGGCCCGTCGCTGGACGGCCTGGGGTTCTTCACCTCGGCGCTGAAGTCACTGGTGGAGGCATGAGCCCATCGTCCGGGTCCACGGCATCCGGCATCCCAGCGGCCGGGCCACCCATCGCCAGAGTCGACAGCGTTGATGTTGCAGCGGACTCCCCCGAGGTCGAACAACCCTGGGCCGCCCTCGGCCTCAAGGCCGATGAGTATGCGCGGATCGGGGAGATCCTCGGACGGCGACCGACCAGCGCCGAGCTGGCGATGTATTCGGTCATGTGGTCCGAGCACTGCTCGTACAAGTCGTCCAAGGTCCACCTGAGCCAGTTCGGCGACAAAACCGACGACGCGATGCGCCAGAAGCTCTTGGTGGGCATCGGGGAGAATGCGGGTGTCGTCGACATCGGCGACGGATGGGCGGTGACCTACAAGGTCGAGAGCCACAACCACCCCAGCTACATCGAGCCCTACCAGGGCGCCGCGACCGGTGTCGGCGGCATCGTGCGCGACATCATGAGTATGGGGGCGCGCCCGATCGCGGTCATGGACGCCCTGCGGTTCGGCGCCCTCGACCACCCGGACACGGCGCGGGTTGTGCCTGGTGTTGTCGCAGGGGTCGGCGGCTACGGCAACTGTCTCGGCCTACCGAATATCGGCGGTGAACTGGAGTTTGACCCGTGCTATCAGGGCAACCCTCTGGTGAACGCATTGTGCGTCGGCGCGATGCGGGTCGAGGACATTCACCGTGCCTCGGCGACCGGGGTAGGCAACCTGGTCATCCTGTTCGGCGCCAAGACCGGCGGCGACGGCATTGGCGGGGTCTCGGTGTTGGCCTCCGAGACGTTTGACTCGACCGGTCCCGCCAAACGGCCGGCCGTCCAGGTCGGTGACCCCTTTGCCGAGAAAGTGCTGATCGAGTGTTGCCTTGATCTCTACGCGGCGAACGTCGTCGCCGGCATCCAAGACCTCGGCGGCGCCGGGCTCAGTTGCGCCACGAGCGAGTTGGCCTCCAACGGCGACGGCGGCATGGTCGTGCACCTGGACCGGGTGCCGTTGCGAGACTCAAGCCTCTCCCCCGAGGAGATCTTGATGTCAGAGTCCCAAGAGCGGATGATGGCGATCGTCGAGCCGGAAAAGGTCGATGAGTTCATGGCCATCGCGAAGCGTTGGGATGTCGAAGCCACCGTTCTCGGCGAAGTCACCGACGGCACCAACCTGCAGGTCTTCTGGGGTGATGACCTGATCGTCGACGTGCCCCCCCGTTCGGTCGCCCACGATGGACCCGTCTATCGCAGGCCACTGGAGCGCCCGGCATACCTCGACGCGCAGATCGCCGATACTGCGTTTGGCCGCGCGGCGCCGATCGAAGGCCCTGAGCTGAAGCACGCACTGCTCGACGTCTTGGCCTCGCCCAATGGGTGTGACCCGACGTGGGTGACCCAGCAGTACGACCGTTATGTCCGTGGAAACACGGCCCAAGGAACGCCAGACGACGGTGGCGTGGTTCGCGTCGACGAAAACACCGGACGCGGCGTTGTCGTCTCCACCGACTGCAACGGCCGGTTTGCACAGTTAGACCCCTATGCCGGGGCGCAGTTGGCCCTGTCAGAGTCCTACCGCAATGTAGCCGTGGCTGGCGGCGTGCCAGTCGCGGTCTCGGACTGCTTAAACTTCGGCTCGCCCGAGGACCCCGGTGTGATGTGGCAGTTCGAACGCGCAGTCACTGGCTTGGCCGACGGTTGCTCGAGGCTCGGGATACCCGTGACCGGCGGCAACGTATCGTTCTACAACCAGACCGGAGACGTCCCGATCCACCCCACACCGCTGGTGGCGGTGCTGGGTGTGATGGCCAACGTGGCCGACCGCAACCGCAGCGGCTGGGCCAGCTCCGGTGAGGCGGTGTACCTGCTTGGTGAAACCCGCGATGAGCTCGACGGGTCGCTCTGGGCGCAGGTGACCCATGACCACCTTGGCGGCGTTCCCCCGAAGGTAGATCTCGAGGCTGAGATGACGCTGGCTCAGACCATGGCAACTGCGACGGCGGCAGGATGGGTGCGATCAGCCCACGATGCCTCCGACGGAGGCCTGACAGTCGCCTTGGCGGAGTGCGCACTGCGAGACGGTGTCGGCGGCACGATCAACCTGCGTGCCGTCGCCCGTCGGGACAACGTCGACGCCTTCACGCTGTTGTTCAGCGAAAGCGTTGCGCGCGCCGTGATAACCGTGGCAGCCGAGGACGCCGAAGCCTTCGAGGCTGTGTGCGTGGAGCACTCTCAGCTGGTCGCTCGGGTGGGTGAAACCGGAGGCAGCGCCCTGGTGCTGGAGGGTCTCTACAGCGTGGACATCGACGAGCTACGCCAGGCCCACGCCGGCACTATCGAGGAGGCCTTCGCGACCAGCCGTATGTGACCTGAGAGTTCTCATGCAGGCGATCGATCGCCGGGTGCTGCCGTCACCAGGTATCTGCTGGAGGTCATCCCGGAGCCGATCGTCGACGTGCCGGTATGCGTGAGACGCACGTCCGCGGTCAGGTCCAGGCCGGTGAACAGCGAGAGTCCGCTCCCCAGAAGCACTGGCGCCACGGACACCGTCATGTCATCGATCAAGCCGGCCTTCAGGAAGGCTCGAATCACGCCACCGCCGTCGACATAGGCCACAGAGCACCCGCGCTCGGTCAGCAGTCCAGCAGCTTCATCGACGCTCCGGGTGACCGTATAGCGCTCGTCAGCCCCCATCGGCAGAGTTGAGCTCAACACCACGACCTGATGGTGTGGGTACGGCCAGCTGGCAAAGGTCAAGATCTTGGCCAGCGTCCCTCGGCCCATCACCACATGATCGACATCGGCCATGAAGGCGTCGTAGTCGGGCGGTGGGTGCGGACCAGCGTCCGGTTCGACGTGACCCGTCGTAGCATCCTCGGGCGGATCGGTGAGCCACCCGATATCGCCGTTGTCTCGGGCGATGAAACCGTCGAGACTCGTCGCGATGAAGACGGACCCGCGCCAGGCCCGTTTCGCCGACATCAGTGACTCACCGCGTGGCGGGACGTACCCTCCAACAAGTCATGCCGACGAATCGTCTGATCGCGTGCTGGACCGACACCGATCACAGAGATCCGCGCACCGATCAGCTCTTCCAACCGCAGCAGGTAATCCTGAGCTGCCTGCGGTAGATCCGAGAACTCACGACAGCCGGAAATGTCCTCCGCCCACCCCGGCATCTCTTCATATACCGGGACGGCATGGTGAAAGTCGCTTTGATTGACAGGCATCTCGTGGTGGCGCACGCCGAAGACGTCGTAGGCGACACAGATCGGAATGGTCTCCAGGCCCGTGAGAATGTCGAGCTTGGTGACCACGAAGTCAGTCACCCCGTTGATCCGCTGCGAATACCGGCCCACCACGGCGTCCACCCAACCGCACCGACGCGGGCGACCGGTCGTCGTGCCGTACTCGTCCCCCGTCTTGCGCAGATGCTCCCCCGCCTCGTCGTCCAGCTCGGTCGGGAACGGCCCCTCACCCACCCGTGTTGAGTAGGCCTTCAGGATGGCGATGACCCGGTCAATCCGGGTGGGTGCCACCCCGGACCCGGTACAGGCACCGGCCGATGTTGCGTTCGACGACGTCACGAACGGGTAGGTGCCGTGGTCGACGTCCAGCAGGGTTGCTTGACCGGCTTCGAACAAGACCGTCTTTCCATCGTCCAGCGCCTCGTTCAGCAACAGGGCCGTATCGACGACCATCGGCCGCAACCGCTCCCGGTGGCGCAACAGCTCCTCCACCACTTCATCGACCTCAACCGAACGCCGGTTATAGATCTTGGCCAGCACCTGGTTCTTCATCAACAGCGCCGCCTCGACCTTTTGTCGCAGGATCGACTCGTCATACAGGTCCTGCATCCGGATGCCGACGCGATTCATCTTGTCCGCATAGGTCGGACCGATGCCACGCCCCGTGGTGCCCAGTTTGCGAGCGCCGAGAAAGCGTTCGGCGACCTTGTCCAAAACGCGGTTGTACTCGGGTATCACGTGTGCGTTGGCACTGATCATCAGCGAGGAGGTGTTGACGCCTCGGGCTTCCAGCCCGTCCAACTCCTCGATCAACACCGACAGGTCCACGACGACCCCGTTGCCGATCACCGGCACGCAGCTCGAGGTCAAGATCCCGCTCGGCAGCAGGTGCAGCGCGTATTTCTCCTCCCCGACCACCACCGTATGACCAGCATTGTTGCCGCCGTTGAACTTCACGACGTAGTCGACGCTACTGCCCAGCAGATCCGTGGCTTTGCCCTTGCCCTCATCGCCCCATTGAGCACCAACGAGCACAATCGCCGGCACCGCTCAGTGGCCTAGTGCTCGGGCGGCATCGGCCGAGGAGTCCCGGAGGAAATCGGCACACCGCCGATACTCCTCGTCCTCCCCGATCAGCGCTGCAGCACTCGCTAGAGCAGCCAGGGACCGCAAGAAGCCTCGGTTGGGCTCGTGATCCCACGGCACCGGTCCCTGGCCTCGCCACCCGGACTTTCGCAACGAGTCGAGTCCGCGGTGATAGCCGGTGCGAGCAAAGGCATACGCCTCGACAGCGGCGTTCTCACCCAAGGCATCCTCGGCCAAGACGGCCCAGGCAAGGCAAGAAGCCGGGTACGAGGCAGCCACCTGCCGCGCGGCCACGCCGTCCTCCAGCAGATGCGTTGCCGGATCTGGCGGTAGGAAGGTGCTGGGTATGCCGAGAAGGTTCTCGCTCACCGGTGGGTGCCGGCCGAGCGCAGATTCTCGCACGCGGTGGTGACTCGGGCGGCCATCGCGGCCTCGGCTTCCTTGCCCCAGGCGCGCGGGTCGTAGAACTTCTTGTTGCCGACCTCGCCGTCGACCTTGAGGACCTTGTCGAAGTTGCCCAGCATGTAGCCGGCGATCGGGCGGGTGAACGCATACTGCGTGTCGGTGTCCACGTTCATCTTGATCACCCCGTAGTCCACGGCGTCCGAAATCTCCTGCTCACTGCTCCCGGAACCACCGTGGAAGACGAGGTCGAAGGGTCGGGAGTCTTCGTCTTGGCCAACCTCCTTGGCCGCTGCTGCCTGGGCCTTCTTCAAGATCTCGGGCCGCAATGTGACGTTGCCCGGCTTGTAGACTCCGTGCACGTTGCCGAAGGTCAGGGCGGTCAGATATCGGCCTTTCTCACCTGTCCCCAGCGCTCTGATCGTGTCGATCGCATCCTGCTCGGAGGTATACAGCTGATCGTTGATCTCATTGTCGACGCCGTCCTCTTCGCCACCGACAACGCCGATCTCGACCTCGAGGACAATCTTGGCCTCGGCGCACTTGGCCAACAGCTCCTCGGCGATCCGCAAGTTCTCGTCCAACGGCGTGGCCGAGCCGTCCCACATGTGGGACTGGAAGTAGGGCAGCCCGCCGTTCTTCACCGACTCGGCAGATGCCGCGATCAGCGGACGCACGAAGTCATCCAACTTGTCCTGCGGACAGTGGTCGGTGTGCAGCGCGATGTTCACGTCGTAGTTCTTGGCAACCTCGTGTGCGTAGGAGGCCAACGCGAGAGAGCCGGTCACCATGTGCTTGATGGTGGAACCAGAGAGGTAGTCAGCGCCGCCGGTGGACACCTGGACGATGCCATCGCTGCCGGCCTCGGCGAATCCCCGGATGGCAGCATTCAGCGTTTGGCTCGACGTGACATTGATCGCCGGGTAGGCAAACGAGCCAGCCTTGGCTCGGTCCAGCATGTCGGCGTACACCTCGGGAGTGGCAATCGGCATTCGGTCCTCCTGGTTGATCGTCGGGCACGTGGGTTACGTGCCGGAGTTACTCCTCATACTTCGTGCCTATGTTTTCACAGATATGACCGCAGCCGCAGAATCCGCTCGGCATCTCGAGGCGGTGCGCGGCCAGCAGCGTGCTGTCGGCCAACACCTCGCCGGTCGGAGCGTCGGCGACGATGATGCCACCGGACAGGATGACGGCACGTTCACACAGTTCGGCGGCGTATGGCAGATCGTGGGTGACGATCAACGTCGTCAGGTTCAGTGAACGGATAATCTGCGCCAGCTCCCGCCTCGAGGCCGGATCGAGATTGGAGCTCGGCTCGTCCAGCACCAGGACATCAGGGTCCATGGCCAGCACAGTCGCCACCGCCACCCGCCGTCGCTGGCCGAAGGAAAGGTGATGCGGGGGCCGCTCGGCGACATCTGCCATACCGACCAGACTGAGTGCCCGGTCCACGCAGGCATCGAGCTCGGCTCCCCGGACCCCAAGGTTAGTGGGCCCAAAGGCAACATCGGCGCGCACCGTGGGCATGAACAACTGGTCATCAGGATCTTGAAAGACGATTCCCACCTTGCGCCGCACTTGCGCCATCGTGTCCTTGCCGATCGCCAGACCCGAGATGGCCACCGAGCCGGCACCTGCGGTCAACACCCCGTTCAGGTGGAGCACCAGCGTGGTTTTGCCGGCTCCGTTCGGGCCGAGCAACGCCACCCGCTCGCCCGCACCCAAGGACAGGTTCACGCCGAACAACGCCTGCCTGCCATCGGGGTATGCGTAGGCCAGGCCGCGGACGTCGATGACCGGATCGCTCACGACAGCACCGTGGTCATGATCAGCACGAGAGCAGCTGCGGCGGGTAGGGCCGCTGCCGCCAGAAGCTGCTGGCGGGTCGCTGTGGACGCCGATGGTTGGCGCAACACACCGTCATAGCCGCGCGCCACCATTGCCAGATGCACGCGCTCGCCGCGTTCATAGGAGCGAATGAACAACGCTCCGGCGCTGCGGGCGATCACCGGCCACGCTCGAACGCTGCGCTCGCTGAAGCCGCGTGAGATGCGCGCTGTGCGCATCCGCTGCATCTCGCCCGCGATGACGTCGACGTAACGAACCATGAACGACAAGATCAGCACCATCGCAGCCGGCAACCGCAGCCGGTGCAGCCCCGCGATCAGATCCTGTGCCTCGGAGGTGGCCGCAAGCATCAAAGCAGCAAAGACGCTGAGCGTCGCCTTGGCCAGCAGTGTCCATGCCGCGAACACCCCGGCCTCGGAGACGGTGAGCGGGCCCAGAGTCATCCGGGGGCCGGTGGCGATGAAAGGCAACAGCAGCGCGAAGACGACAAAGGGAACCTCCACGACCATCCGCGGCAGCAGGTAGGACCACGGCACATCCGTGCTCATCCGCACCAGCGCGAGCAAGCCGGCGTATGCCACGAATGCCGCGTAATGGTCGCCCGGAGTTGCTACAACAACCACCACAAAACCCACCAGGGCAACGACCTTGAGATGGGCTGGCAGCGCGTGCACCCGCGAGTGCGCATGGAAGTGAAGCAGGTGACCATGCCGATCGCCCATGCTTAGCCGACGTCGCTGGTCATCGAACGGAGGTCAGCGCATCGGTATGCGGCGCAGTCACGGCTGGCTGCGTCGACGCAGCGCCCAAAACAGCAGGTAGGCGATCGCCCCGGTCACCGTGATCCCGACGAAACCGGCGAGGCCGGAGGAGAACCTTTCGTCGTCAACGCCCTGAGCCTGATAGTCGGCAAGGGGCGAGCCGGCGGTGCCGCTCTCATCAGCCGTGTCGATGAACCCGACCTGCTCGGCTACGTACTCCAGGCCGTCCGGGTGGGACGATGCGTAGTAGCTCAAGCCTGCCGCCAGCAGCAGGCTGAGTACGAGGCCACAGAGGGTGACGACTCGGAGTGAGACTGCCCGCGGCGAAGCGGGCTGGTCATCAGTCTTCGAGGCAGCTTCTACGGGGCCACCCATCAGGCTGCCACCTCTCGGATCTCAAGGTCTTGGCTCTCCCGGTATGGATCGGCCGCGCGGACCAGGTCAGGTCGAACAGCCAACACGCTGCCGACGATGAGAGCGGTGATCAACCCCTCTCCGACGCCGATCAACGCGTGCCATCCCACCATCACGGTCAGCAAAGTGTCGAGCTCGATCGGAGCCTGACCACCGATGTCGTAGAGCAGCGCGAAGACACCGGCCGCGACTGGGACCGAGACCAGCCCGGCGACGAAGGCGATCGGCGGGACCATTGACATACGTTTCGGCAGCAGCCATGACAGAAGCCGGTAGGTGAACCAGGCCGTCCATACTGCGACGATCGCCATCAACGTGATGTTGGTGCCCAAGGCGGTCACCCCTCCGTCGGAAAAGAGCAGGGCTTGCACGATCAGCACCACGGATATACATAGGGTCGCTGTCCAGGGACCCACGAGGAGCGCGGCGAGCGCACCGCCCAAGAGGTGGCCGGAAGTGCCGGCACCGACGGGGAAGTTGATCATCTGGCCGGCGAAGACGAAGACGGCCGTTACTCCCGCGAGAGGGGCGAGTCGGTCATCGAGCTCGTTCCTGGCTCCTCGCAGAGCGAGGGCGATACCGCCGACTGCGATCACCGCCGTGCCTGCCGAGGTTGTCAGGTCCAAGAAACCATCGGGTACGTGCATGCGATAACGGTACTTGACTCCACGCCAGCAGGTTCACGGCTGCTGACCGAAGACGTGCTGACGGACCCAGGCATGCATAGCGATCGCCGCGGCCGCGCCGGCGTTGATCGAGCGCGTCGAGCCAAACTGCGCGATCGACAGCACCTGGTCAGCGGCTTGGAGCGCCTCCTCGCTGAGTCCGGGTCCTTCTTGCCCGAAGAGCAGGACACATTCGGCGGGCAAGGGGGTCGTCTCCAGCGGTTGTGCCGCCGCTGTGTTCTCTAACGCAATCAGCGGTATGCCGTCGGCCCACGCCGTGAGGTCAGCGATGTCGGCATGGTGATGCTCGTGCTGGTAGCGGTCAGTGACCATCGCGCCCCGCCGGTTCCACCGGCGCTTACCGACGATGTGGAACGCGGCAACATTGAAAGCGTTGGCGGTGCGAATGACAGATCCGATATTGAAATCGTGGCCCCAGTTCTCGACGGCGATGTGGAGTGTGTGTCTACGCGTGTCGAGATCGGCGACGATCGCGTTGTGCTTCCAGTAGCGGTAGTCGTCCACCACGTTGCGTCGATCACCCTCGTTGACCAGGACCGGGTCAAAGTGCTCCGGGGCTGCAGCGTTCGACGTGGCACCTGGCCAGGGGCCTACGCCTACCTCACGCTCATCGGGCGGGCCCTCCGGCGAGGGCGTCATCGCCACAAGCCGGCGGCGGCACTCCGCTGGGACAAGGGTGGGGCAACGACCTTCAGCCATGGCCGGGTTGCGCGCATGGCACTACGGTGTCACACACGGGGAGAATGGCCGTTCCCCCATTCCCCTCGCGGCCTCGGACGCGCGATCGATAGAACGGATTTACACCATGGAGACCCCCATCATCATTGCGATCATCCTGCTCATCGTGCTGATTGCGGGTGGCATCTACATGCTGACCCGCAACCCGGCACCTCCACGCAGCGACGGCCCGCATCCCTCGGACTCCCCCGAGGGCGTCGACCCGGAGGTTGATCGCTACGACGTGGGCGGTGAGCATGTAGCGGCCGGTGACGCGGAAGCCAGCACCGTCGAATCTCCCTACGACCAGGATTCCAACAGTGGCCACACTGTGTACGAACACGACGGCGAGACGCATGTCGAACCCGCGACCGTCGATGAGACGGTGAGTCAAGACACCGCCACCGGCACCGAGGTCGAGATCGTCGAAGAGGAGCCGGTGGTGCGCCCCACTGAGGACCTCGACCCGGTGGATGCACCCGCCGACCCGTACGACCACGGCGACCAGGAGCAGGTGACGTATGGGACGGCGCGAACGGAGGACTATGCCGCGGAGACGACATACGCTCAGCCCGTCCCGCATGAGCAGGATCTCGACAAAGACGAGGAACCCAGCACCGACGAAGACGCCATCGTGGTGGTCGAAGAAGACGAACCCAGCACCGACGAAGACGCCATCGTGGTGGTCGAAGAAGACGAACCCAGCACCGACGAAGACGCCATCGTGGTGGTCGAAGAAGACGAACCCAGCACCGACGAAGACGCCATCGTGGTGGTCGAAGAAGACGAACCCAGCACCGACGAAGACGCCGACGTGGTCGTCGCTGAGGAAGAAGTCCTGGTCGCCGAGCCCGCAGAGTCTGAGCATCTTGACGATGACGATGACGATGACCTCAGTGGGCGTACCGCCGAGGAGCTCATCGGTGGGGCGACTGTCATGGGGAAAGCGGGCGATGACGATGTTCGGGAATCGGGTGACAGCGATGCTCGGACCCAGGAGTATCACTCCGGTGACCATCACGGGGAAGCCTCTGAGAACCTCGGCCCCGAAGAGGGCGAGGGAGATGTCGACGAGCACGAGGCAGACCAAGGTCATCCTGGACCCTCGAGTCAAGGCGGAGGCGACGCCACCTACGCCGGACCCCTCACTCACGGTGAGGGAGTGGAGAACCTGGGACCGGAGAGGGGCGAAGGTGACCAGGCACCACCTTCGGACCAAGGGCACCCTGGTCACGACAGCCACCCTGGCGCCGAGGCAACATACGACCTCGACGACGGCGTCACGGACGGGTCAGAACGTGACACCGACCCGAACCCCGAGGTCGGGGAAACTGTGGCCGTCGAGGAGCTCGACGACAGTGGGGAAGGGGCGACAGAAGTCCAGTTGGTTGACCCCGAGGACTACCCGGTCGCGACATCCGGGGAATTGAGGCATGACGGTCACACCGAAGACCGCGAGGACACGGACCTTCACCATCACGCAGCAGAGGACGATGCTGACCACCATCTCGTCGACGACCACGAGCAGAGCGAGCAGAGCGAGCAGCACGAGCGGACAGCCGATCACGACAACGGCGAAGACCACCGTCACGTCCAGGACGTTGGCTCGGTCGACGTCGATGACTACGCCGCCGACGAGATGGCTCCTGAGCGTCAGGCCGGCCTCGACTCCGACGAGTCGACCTCTGCGATGGTCGATCTCGAGAACGAGGAGCCAGTCGCGACCAGCTCAGACGCGGATACCCACGTCGACTCTCGGGAAAGCGCCGCTTCCGGTCCCGGAGCCACGGCTGCCGGCGCCGCTGAGGAAGGATCCCTCGAGGATGGGGCCGCCGGTTCGAGGACTGATGCCGCCGCTCACTCCGAAGATGCCGACACCGGCTCGCACGACGTGCCCCTCGCCCAGGAAACCGACGATGGCGAGTCGGTCCCCGAGGAAGGGCCTTACGGTCCGGGCTCGGCCATGCCCCATGACGACGGCACGGGACCTTCCGGCTTCGAGGTCAAAGGCAACGCAGGTTCGATGTTGTTCCACACGCCCGACTCACCGGCATATGAGGACTGCCGAGCTGAGGTCTGGTTCGACAGTGAGGGTGCGGCACGAGAGGCCGGCTTCGCTCATTGGGACCGCAAACGACGCTGAGGGCCATGATGTAGGACCCTTATGGGGCAGATCAGGCCAGGCCGAGATCATCCACGCTGAATGCGGCACGGTAGGTCAGTCCCTGCGCCGCGATGACGGCGTCTGCGCCGCTGTCGCGATCGGCGATCACGGCCACCCCGACAACTTCGGCGCCTGCTTCGCGGCACGCTGCCACGGCCGTCAGCGGAGAGTTGCCGGTGGTCGAGGTGTCTTCGACCACCAGGACTCGACGACCCTGGATCGAGGGGCCCTCGATCTGCTGTTGCATCCCATGAGCCTTGCCACTCTTGCGCACCACGAACGCGTCCATGCGTTTCCCGGCTGCGGCCGCTGCGTGCAGCATGGCCGCAGCCACCGGATCAGCGCCCATCGTCAGTCCGCCGACCGCGTCAAAATCGAGGTCGGCCACCAGGTTGTTCATCACCTGGCCGACGAGAGGAGCGGCAACCCCGTCCAGGCTGACCCGGCGCAGATCAACGTAGTACTGCGCGAGAGCCCCGGAGGACAGGGTCACCTCGCCGCGCACAATGGCTCTCTTCTGGATGATGTCGAGGAGTTGTTCGCGCGGGTTGCTCACGGCCCGGAGCCTAGCCGCTGCTGGTGAAGAGCTAGGAGCTGAGATCGAGTGTGTCGTCCTCCGCGTGCCAGACCCCGAGCCGCTCACACGTGTCATTGAGCACGCGTTGCACCGCCACCGAATCCTCCAGCGGCATGACTGACGACTCGACCTTGCCGGCCCTCAGACAATCGCTGACCTCGATCAGCTCGTGGCTGTAGCCCGCACCGAGTGGCGGCGCGTCAATATGCCGCGGCTCCTGTCCGGGCTGACTGAGCACGAGCGAGGTCGGGTGGTGGAAGCGCGGCGGGATGTCGATCCATCCGTGCGTTCCGATGATGCGAGCGGCGCCCGGTGAAGGTCCGCGCAACGAGCAGGTCAACGTGGCGGCTCGACCGTCGCCGTAGCCGAGCAGCAAAGCCGCCTCCAGGTCGACGCCAGTCGATGCCAGCGTTCCGGTGACATCCACAGTCCGCGGGGTCCCGAGGAAATGCTGAGCCAGCGAGACGACATAGACCCCGAGGTCGAGCATCACACCGCCTGCGAGCTCCTTGCTGAACAACCGATCGTTCTCGTCGAACTCGCGTTGCACGCCCAAGTCGGCCTGCACCGTGCGTACTTCACCGATGGCACCTTCTGAGATCAGCTTCCGGGCTGCGATGATCGCGGGTTGGAACCTGGTCCACATCGCCTCCATCGCGAAGACATTGCACTCACGGGCGACGTCAACCAGCTGCTGCGCGCCTGCTGCCGTCGCGGTCAGGCTTTTCTCCACCAAGACGGCCTTGCCTGCCCGCATCGCAGCAACCGCGATCGCCAGGTGCTGAGGATGGGGCGTAGCGATATAGAGCACGTCGACGCCGGGGTCATCGATGATCGCGCGATAGCTGCCATGCGCACGGTCCACCCCGTACTCATCGGCGAACGCTTCGGCTCGGTCCTGAGACCGGGAAGCTACCGCGGCCACGACGGAACCGGGGACGTGGTCAAAGTCGGAAACGACATTGCGGGCTATGCGTCCGGGGCCGGCTATGCCCCACCGAAGTTCATCCATGTCGTCAGACTACAAAGATTTGACGTAGGGGGAGACTCCAAAGACTTCACCTGGGGGGCTCCCCCTCCAAGCGCCTTGCCTGGGGATAGGCCCCTGAGCCCCCCTTCCTCGACCGGGGCGTTCCGAGCCGGCGCTTCGAGGGGCTTGATCGCTATCGGCGGCTTTCACTCATTCGCCGGGCCAGGCCTCGTGCCACGAAGCGCGGGACCAACCGCATTCCAGCCACGAGCGCCTTGTACTCGGTCGACGGGATCGAGATGACCTTACCGGCCGCCACGTCGGCCAACGCGTCCTGCGCAACACGGTGTGGGTCGAGCCAGAACCGTTCTGGAAGGTCCGGCATCTGCATCGCGGCCCGATCGTGGAACTCGGTGCGCACGAAACCCGGGCAGAGCGCCGTGACGGTCACCCCCGTGCCGTCCAGCTCTACGGCCAGGGCCTCGGAGAATGTTGTAGCCCAGGCCTTGATCGCCGCATAGGTACCCATCGCGGTGAAAGACGCCACTGAGGAGACGTTGAGGATCGCGCCGTGGCCTCGGCTCGTCATGGCGCCGGCGGCTGCATGGCTGGCCACCAGCACCGCCTTGACCATCACGTCGAGGGCCCGCTCCTCGTCGGCGATGTCGCCGGTGGCAAAGTCGTGGTTGATGCCGAAACCGGCATTGTTGACCAACAGATCGATGGGCCGCTCGCGGTCGGCGAGGCGGTCGGCGACCTGCTGCAGCTGAGCCCGGTCGGCAAGGTCGGCTCGGAGCACCTCGGTCGACACGGCATACCGGCGGCTGATCTCGGGGGCCAGCTCATCGAGGCGCGATCCGTCGCGGGCGACCAAGACCACATCGTGTCCGCGGGCCGCAATCTCGATGGCGAGGGCTCGACCTAGTCCAGCTGAGGCACCAGTCACCAATGCAGTTCCCATGGCGGACACCCTAGCGAGGCGGCATCGGGGTGGCTGTCGACCTACAGTGGGGCCGTGCGTATTGCGACCTGGAATGTGAACAGCATCCGTGCTCGTGTCGACCGCGTCGTAGCCTTTCTGGAACGTCACGACGTTGATGTGCTCGCCGTGCAGGAGACCAAGTGTCGCGACGACCAGTTCCCGCTACTGCCGTTTGAAAACGCCGGGTACGAGGTGGCGCATTGGGGCACCAACCAATGGAACGGTGTCGCGATCCTCTCGCGGGTGGGTATTGCGGATGTGCGCCAAGGCTTTGAGGCCATCCCGACCTGGGGTGACCCTCCCGGCGCCGAGGCTCGAGCGTTGTCGGCCGTCTGTGCTGGAGTGGACGTCTGGTCGCTGTACGTGCCGAATGGCCGGGCACTCGATGACCCGCACATGGCATACAAGTTGGACTGGCTGGAGAAGCTCCGGCTTTCGTCGGCTGCAGCGCTCCATGCCGACGGGTCCAGGCAGATCGCGCTGATGGGCGACTGGAACATTGCCCCAGCCGACGAGGACGTGTGGTCGATGGAGTACTACGAGGACAAGTCGCACGTCAGCGAGCCGGAGCGTGCTGCCTTTGCCGGTGTGATCGACGCCGGGTATGCCGATGTGGTGCGCCCGTACACACCTGGGCCAGGGACCTACACCTACTGGGACTACACGCAGCTGGCCTTCCCCAAGAAGCGAGGTATGCGGATCGACTTCTGCCTGGGCTCACCGGCGCTCTCTCGGCGAGTTAGCGGCGCCTTCATCGACCGCGAAGAGCGCAAGGGCAAGGGCGCCAGCGACCACGCCCCCGTGGTCATCTCGCTCGGCTAGGCCTTGATCGAGTCTCGTGCTGCAGAGTCTGGGCGGTGCACCGGGTCGCACATATCCCGCGGTCTCCAGAGGTCAGCGCAGGCTGGGTCGGCGGGGGCGATAGATGGCCAGCGGCAGCATGCACGCGCTGATCGCTGCAGCCGCAAAGAGCGCCGTGCTGAATCCATACCCGGCCGCCAACAGCCCCACCAGGACCGACCCCAGGCCGGTCCCCATGTCGAAGCCGACGTTCCAGACGGCGCTAGCCCGTCGATAGTGGATCGGCGTCACGGCGTCGAAGGCGATCACCAGCGTGAGGTTCTGCAGACCCCCGTAGCTGACCCCGACGAGGCACGCAGCAACCACGAACAAAGCCAGCGCCAGCGTGGTGTCTGCGCCGCCGATGACCGCCCCACCGGCCAAAGCCATCGCCACCACGGTGAGCGCCGTGAGCGGCCAGATGAAGTGTTGGGCCCCATAGCGGTCAGACAGCCCGCCCATCCCCCAGCGAGCAATCGCTGCCGTCGCACCGATACCGAGCAGTGCCGCGGTCGAGGCCGACCCGCTCTCAACGATCTGCGGCGCGAAGGTCGTCACCGCGCCGCCGCTCAGCGTCGCGGCCAGCAGCAGGAAGGTGGGGCGCAACAATCGTAGGTATGCCGTTGTCCCGGTCATCGACCCGTCCACGCCGAGGCCGCCGGAAGTAGAGCGGTTATCGCCCTCCGGACCGCCTGACACACCAGGTTGTGCCGCCTCAATCTCTGCCGTGCCGGCGTCGAGTTCTGCCTCCGCGGCTGCGACCTCGACGCTCTCGGGCTCTCTGGCCGGCGGGTCGTGCAACACCCTGGACAAACCCCAGACCGCCGGAATCCCAGCGAGCGGTAGGGCGGCCACCACGAAAACGACCCAGAAACCCCAGGTCTGAGCGACCCATGGGGACAACGGCAACAGAGCAAGGTTGGGCACCGCGATTGCCAGGCCATAGGCCCCAATGGCTGCTCCGCGCCGAGCAGGTTCGACCAGTTCGGCGACGGCTGCGCTCCCGGTGACCGTCAAGATCCCGAACCCCACCCCGCGGATGGCCGACAGCGCCAAGATCGGCCAGAGCTCGTTGCTCAGGATGTGGCCCAGAGCAGGCACCCCCATCAAGACCATGCCCAGGCTCATCACCCAGCCCCAGCCATACCGGCGTAATAGTCCCGGGACGAAGAGCTGGGTCAACACGGTGAAAAGCAACAACACGCCATTGACCAGTCCGGCACCGGCTTCGTTGGCCCCGCCCTCGACCGCCCACAGTGGGCTCGTCGGCAGTAGGACCGCGAAACCCGAAAAGCCGGTCAGGGTGACAACCATCAGCGCCGGCATGCCGCGAAGGGTCCAGACGCCGCTCACTGCTGTTGTTTGGCAGCCCGAGCTGCCGCCTTCTGCTCCTTCTTCCAGGTCCGCACCTGCACCATGCTGGCTTCGTCGGTGACGTCAGCAATCGACATACGCGACTCCTGCGCGCCGTATGGACCGGCCGCCTCACGCCATCCCGGCACATCCATGCCGTACTGCTTGCCGAGCAAGGCCAGGAAGATTCGCGCCTTCTGGTCACCGAAGCCGGGCAGCGCCTTGAGCCGCTTCAACACCACGGCGCCGTCGAGGTCGCCCTCGGTCCAGAGTGCCGCCGTGTCCCCCTGGTAGTCCCTCATGATCACAGTCGCCAGGTCGTGAACACGCCGGCCCATCGAGACTGGGAAGCGATGCACGGCCGGCGGCGCGGCGCACACCGCGGCGAACTCATCGGGATCCATCAGCGCGATCGTGGCCGGGTCGACCGTGCCGAGGCGTTCGGCAAGTTTGCGCGGCCCCGCAAAGGCCACCTCCATCGGGATCTGCTGGTCCAGCAACATGCCGACCAGCAGCGCAAACGGGTGAGCGCTCAGCAGGCGATCAGCCTCCGGCTCGCCGACAAGGTGTAGGGAAGGCCTCATATGCGCATTCTGGCAGGCCGTGAGCCGGGCCGGTCACCGCACCATCGCCGTTACGGGGGAGGCGGTAGGGGCGGGGAAGGCTCCGGGATGCGGCGGCGCAGGCCCAGGGCCAAGGCGATGACCGCGGCGGCGCCGGCGGCGAGCGAGGCCCCGGCGAAGACGGTCTGCACCTGGATGACCCCTGCTTCCAGCAGGGCCACCGAATCGGTCGGGTCAGGCAAGAGCGCCACGGCATCGTAGAACCGGCGCAACCCGATCGCGGTCAGCAGCGCCAACCCGACGACCATGCCGACCATCCGGGACACCACCACCAGCGAGCTGACCGTCGCATGCGCGTTCTGCGGGGCGTCCGCGAGCGCGGCATCGTTCACCGGGGCGATGGCCAAGCCGACCCCCAAGCCGGCCGCGGCCAGTGTCAGCGTCGTGCTTGCGCCCGCCGACAGGGACGGCACTGTCCAGTTCGCCATCAGGGCAAGTGCACCGGCGGCCAGGGCCAAGCCTGGAGACGCGACCAGTCCTGGCGGCACCCAGCGCAACAACAACCCGCCGACAACCGCTCCAATCGGCACTGTCACCAAGAAACGGACGAGGACGAAGGCGGCCTGAGTCTGGGTCGACTCGCCGTCCAACCGGGCCAACAGCGGAACATCGACCACGATCGCGACGATGGCCGCCCCGACCAGGACGCTGACGAGCAAGGCTGGCCATACACGTTGGCGCACGACGTCGCGTCCGATCAGCGGGTCGGTCGCGAAGCGCTGGCGGATGGCGAAGCCGACGATGGCAAGCAGCCCGACCGGAAGTAGCCACAGCCCCCACGGTCCCAGCACCTCGACCTCGGGGTCGGCGGTGGAGAAGGTCAAGACCACCGCGCCGAGGGCTACGGCGATCAAGGCCGCTCCGAGCAGGTCAGCTCGCAGCAGCATCGGCAACCAGCGAGGGGCGCTGAGCGCAGTCAACGCCAGCAGCAGGCCGGCCGCGACGGCACCGATCGGAGTCGCCACCCGAGAGGCTGACCCGTTGACAAAGGGCACGAACGGGCCGCCGTAGTCGACCGAGGTCAGTAACGCAGGAGGTGGCGACAAGGCCAAGGCCGTCAGAGCGAGAGCTGCGACCCCGACGAGGACGATGAGTGCCGTGAGGATGGGGGACCGAGGTGTCTGCGCCGCCGTACCGCCGTGGCGGGCGTCAGCGCCTATCCCGCCGCGTGCCGTCCCGGCGACTGCGAGCACACCCACGCAGAAAAGCAGACCCAGGGCGACGTTGAGCCAGAAGATGCCACGCCAGTCGCTGACCAGAAGCACCGCCGCCCCCAACAGCGGACCCAACACAGCACCAAGCTCCTGCACACCGCCTACGACGCCGAGTGGCAGTCCCCGCTGTCCCGGCGGCCACAGGTCCGCCACCAGCGCCAGTGTGGCAGGCACCAATCCACCTCCGCCGAGACCTTGCAGGAAGCGCCCGCCCACCATGACCGGCAACTCGACGGCTACGGCTGTGACGGCGGAGCCGACGACAAAGATCACCAGGCAGACCAGCAGTATCCGGCGGCGAGGAACCAGGTCAGCCAACCGGCCGATCAGCGGCAACACCGCAATGTAGCCCAGCAAGAAGCCGGAAATGATCGGCGTTCCTCGCTGCAGCGACTCGATGCCGAGCCCAGCACCGGCCATCATGTCCGGCAACGCCAGGACCACGACATACGTATCGGCAGCAGCCAACATGACGGCGAGCGCTGCGACCGTGAGCAAGGCCCGTGAACGGGCCCGGCTGGGGGCAGGCGCTGGTACGCCCGGATCCGGTGCACGCCCGTGAGAGGGGGCGCCCCCTGCCAGGTCCCGACTCATTCGAGGTGGTTAGCGCATCACGGCGCGGTGACCGTCACCGGCACGCCGTACTCGTCAAGCGTCAGGGTGTAGGTGGAGGTTGCCGGCGGATAGAACTCCCCGGTGATGGTCACAGTGCGCACTTCCCAGTCCTCTTCGATCAGGCCGTACACGACGTCGTACTCACTGTCTGGCGAGCCGACGTTGAGCAGGTCAACGATGAGGTCCCCGGACAGCGTGCCACTCACCTCTTGGACGATCTCACCCCCCACGCGGCTTTGCTCGCCGAACTCGGCGCCGTCAGTCTTGGTGAGCAACGAGACCACCCCGACGTCACCGTCGAAGAGCCGTGCCGGGTCCGGCACGCCCAGCGACTCCGGATCAACAGACGTGGAGACCGGGCTAAAGGGCAGCTTGACCCACAGCTCGCCATCCACCGCTACCGTCGGAATGTCGGCCTGCACCCCGGCGAGCTTGGCAGTGATCGTGCCGTCGAAGGCGGGCGGGTCGGTGGTGCCGGCTCCGTCAGCCGTGATCACGTAGGCGCTCTCCTCCTCGGGCAGATCGGTGCCCTCCAAGACCAAAGACACCGACCCCGCTTGGCCGAGCACGTCATGGGCCTGATCGAGTCGGTCCTGCGCGGTGGGCTCAGCCGTCGTCTCCTGGGGATCCTGGGGTTCATCGCTGTCTGAGCAGGCGGCCGCGCCCAACAGGGCGGCGCCCAGAGTCACCGCGAAGGCACGCCTGGTCCAGCCTGATCGGGTGAAACGCGGGCGCCGTGTCATTGTTCCCCTTGGTCGATGGTGGTCGTCGCTGTTCCTAGTATGCCGTCCACTCGGCGCGGAGAAGCCGAGCCCTACGGCTTCTTCGGCGGCCCAGCGTCATCTTCATCAGGTGGCTGCAGCACCTCATGTCGCAGCCACACGTAGAAGAAACCGAGCCCGATGAAGGCGATCATCATCGCGAGGGCGATCCATGAGGTTGTCGGCATCACAACATCGTGCCTCATGCGGCTGGGGCTGGGGAATCCAGGACGAGCTCTTCGGTGGCCCCGTCGACCTGTACGGTGACTGACGAGCCGTCCCGCACTGATCCGTCCAACAAGCCGCGGGCTAGTCGGTCACCAATCTGGGTTTGGATCAACCGGCGCAACGGACGGGCACCGTATGCCGGGTCGTAACCTCGCTCCGCCAACCAGGCAGCAGCGCCGTCGGTGACATCGAGGGTGATCCGCCGGTCGGCCAGACGGGCGGCCAACATCTGGACTTGTAGCCCCACAATGGTCGCCAGCTCCTGGTGGCTGAGCGCGTCGAAGACCACGACCTCGTCCAGCCGGTTCAGGAACTCCGGCTTGAAAGCGGTCCGCACACTGGCCATGACCTGTTCGCGCTTGGTGTCGGCATCGAGCGTCGGGTCGATCAAGAACTGGCTGCCCAGGTTGGACGTCATCACCAACAGCACGTTTCGGAAGTCCACGGTTCGACCATGGCCATCGGTCAGCCGACCGTCGTCCAGCACCTGCAACAGGATGTCGAACGTCTCGGGGTGGGCCTTCTCGACCTCATCCAGTAACACCACCGAGTACGGGCGCCGGCGAACGGCTTCGGTCAGCTGGCCACCCTCGTCATAGCCGACATACCCCGGGGGTGCACCGACCAGACGGGCCACCGCATGCCGCTCGGAATACTCGCTCATGTCGATCCGCACCATGGCGCGTTCATCGTCGAACAGGAAGTCCGCGAGCGCCTTGGCGAGTTCGGTCTTGCCAACACCGGTCGGCCCGAGGAACAGGAACGATCCGGTGGGGCGGTCGGGGTCAGCTATCCCGGCGCGGGAGCGGCGCACCGCATCGCTCACCGCCCGGACGGCCTGGCGTTGCCCGATCAGCCGCTCGCCCAGGACGTCTTCCATCCGCAGTAGCTTGGCGGTCTCTCCTTCGAGCAGCCGTCCAGCGGGGATGCCGGTCCACATACTGATGACGTCCGCGATGTCATCAGCTCCGACTTCCTCTTTGACCATCGGCTCCTGTTCTGTCTTGACCTGTGAGGACTCGGCCTCCTGGGCCTCTTCGAGCTCAGCGCTGGCGGCCGGAATCTCGCCGTACAGCACCCGCGAGGCGCCGGCATAGTCCCCCTCGCGCTGCAGCCGCTCGGCGGTAGTGCGCAACTCGTCCAAGCGCTGCTTGAGCTCACCCACTCGGTTCAGCTCAGAACGCTCGGCCTGCCAGCGGGCTTCCAAGGCCGCCAGCTGTTCTTGCTTGTCGGCCAACTCGGCGCGCAGCCGGGCCAGGCGGTGCTTCGATGCCTCGTCGGTTTCGTCGGCCAGGTGCAACTCCTCCATCGTGAGCCGGTCGACGGATCGGCGGAGTTCGTCGATCTCGACCGGGGAGGAGTCGATCTCCATCCGCAGCCGAGAGGCTGCCTCGTCAACCAGGTCGATAGCCTTGTCGGGCAGTTGACGGCCGGTGATGTAGCGATCGGACAAGGTCGCGGCGGCCACCAAGGCAGAGTCGGCGATCGCCACCTTGTGGTGCGCCTCGTACCGTTCCTTGAGCCCACGCAGGATCGCGACACTGTCCGACACGGTTGGCTCCCCGACATAGACCTGTTGGAATCGGCGCTCCAGCGCGGCGTCCTTCTCAATCCGTTCGCGGTATTCGTTCAGCGTCGTGGCACCTACCAGGCGCAGCTCGCCGCGGGCCAGCAGCGGCTTGAGCATGTTGCCGGCGTCCATCGCACCCTCTCCCGTTGCGCCTGCGCCGACGACGGTGTGCAGCTCGTCGATGAAGGTGACGATCCGCCCTTCACTTGCCTTGATCTCGGCCAGGACGGCCTTGAGTCGCTCCTCGAACTCACCGCGATACTTGGCCCCGGCGACCATGGCGCTCAGGTCCAGAGAGATCAGCTGTTTGCCCCGCAACGACTCAGGCACGTCGCCAGCGACAATGCGTTGGGCCAAACCTTCCACGACAGCGGTCTTACCGACGCCGGGCTCACCGATCAGTACCGGGTTGTTCTTGGTGCGCCGCGACAGGACTTGAATGACGCGTCGGATCTCGCTGTCTCGGCCGATGACAGGGTCGAGCTTTCCCTCGCGAGCCACAGCCGTCAGGTCGGTGCCGTACTTGGCCAAAGCGTCATAGGTGGCCTCAGGGTCGGCCGAGTCAACCTTCGCTCCGCCGCGCATGACGGGGATCTGCTGCATCAGTGCGTCCTCGTCGATGCCATAGGCACCGTCCTTGGCGAGCGCGGCCAAGAGGTGGTCGGTGGAAATGAAGGTGTCGCCGAAGGTCGTCATCGCGTGCTGGGCCGCAGTGAGAACTGCTAGCGAGGCACGCGAGAGCTGCGGGTTGGCGACGGAGTCTCCGGTCACGGTCGGCATACCAGCCAGAGCCTGTTGCGCCGCGGCGCTGACAGTGGCGCGTGATGAACCAATCGACTCCAGCAGCGGGCCGGTGGTCGTATCGCTTTGCTCCAACAGCGCCGACAGTATGTGGGCCGGCTCGGCATTTTGGTGACCGGCGGCCGCGGCCTCCCGGACAGCGGTGGACAGGGCCTCTTGGGCTTTGGTGGTGAGCTGTAGATCCATTGGTATGCGCGTCCCCTCTCCGGACATTCATATGTGGCACATCGGCGCCACGCCTCTGTCAGGTTTCAACCATCCCAAAGTTGAGTCTATTCCACTCAACTTTAAGGTCGAGTTCGGCGTCACTCCGGGGAGGCGCTATCGCCCAACGCTCGCTTGAGCATCGGAGCGAGGCTGGTGGAGTAGCTCGCGGTGAGGTGATTGCCGTCTCGGTAGACGACGAGCCCACCGACCACCATCTGGCACTCCTGATCCGGGCAGATGTAGTCGTTCAGGTCCACGACCTGCACGCCGGTCATACCCTCCGCGGCCACCTTCATGGGTGATGACTTTCGAAGTGCGCTGTGGCGGGGGAATGCGCATTGTGCTGGCTCCTCGGTGTGTAGGGCGAGGCACTCGACCACGTCGACGCCTGGGCGCGGGCTGTCTTCCACCATGACCACCGGCACTCCGGCGGATACGAGCTCTTCCCAGCTCTCGGTGTAACCCTGTGCCATGAGCTGGTCCGCGCGGGAGCCCCGCACCAGTTCGCCGTCGGCCAGGAGAGCCGAGTACGACGCCGAGGCCGCGACAATCACCCTGTCGAATCCGGTCCGGGTCAGTTCTTGCATGACACCCTCGTTCCAGGTGACACACGCGTCGTAGCGCGTAGGGGCCGGGTAGGCCAAGACGGCAGCGTTCAGCGGACATGCAGCCTTTGTATACGTCTGCAAGAGCCAGCCCTGTTGCTCGGCCACGATGTCCAGCGCCGGGAACCACTGGACTGCGTGGGAGTCCCCGACCAACGCCACGGTGACAGGGTTGTCCTGTCCCTTTGAATAGTCGAAAGTGCACGCTGCGGCCCTCGTGCCGTCCCGGTACTGGTGGCACGCTTTGGCGTAGAGGATCGGCACGTCATCGGCAAGCTGGTCGACTGCTGGCGCGAAAGACACGTCTGAGGGGGCGTTGGCAGTCGAGCCCTCAGTCAACGCTCGCGCCCCAGCCACCCCCTCGGTGCTCAGTGTTTCGGGAGCACGCAAGACGTTCGCCACGGCCGGTGCCACGAGGAGAACGGCGATCACGACGAGGGCAGGGGCAAGGAGGCGGCGCCGGAGCTTTCTGCGCTTCGCCGACCTGCGCGCCCGAGCGGTCCATGGGAGATGTAGCTCATACCCCAAACCTGATGCACGCCGAAACGGCTCCTCCACGAAGAAGAAGGAAAGCGTCGACAGGGCTAGGGACACGACTGCCAGGACTGTGAATGCACCTAGCCCCTCCCACGGCAGACGAGGCTCCAGGAACACCACCACAGGCCAATGCCACAAGTACAGAGAATAGGAAATCTTACCGACGAAGTCCGAGACCGGGTTGTTGAGCACCACCATGGGCGGCGGTGTGCCGCCGAGGCCGGACAACAACAGGGCCGCTGTCGCGAGCACCGGCCAGATGGCCGTCGGCCCAGGAAAGGCCGAGAGTGGACTGATCAGCACCGCACTGCCACCAATGCCGATCAGACCAACCCAGGCCAGGACCGTGCGCACCGCGCGCGTTGGCGAGAACCGTGCGGCCGCCAACGCTACGACTACACCAACGCCCAGTTCCCAGGCGCGGGTAAGACTCGAGAAGTAGGCCACCGTAGGGTTGGTGCCCGTCTCATAAAGTGCCCACCCGAAGGACAGCACGCTGATCACCAGGGTCCCGGCGAGGACCGGTCCACGGCCAGGTGAGGTCCCCGCCCGGCGAGACCATCTGTTGCCCAGCGTGAGCATCATGATCAGTAGCAGCGGCCAGACGAAGTAGAACTGCTCCTCAACGGCGAGGGACCAGTAGTGCTGCACCGGGCTCGGCGCGAGTTCGGCCTGCAGATAATCGGTGCCCTTGATGGCGAACCGCCAGTTGGCCATGAAAGCCAAGGCCCATCCCGTGTCCACCACCGAGTCGATGGCCCGGCTGCGGTTGAAGAGATACAGACTCGCCACCGCGACCGCTGCGAGGCAGGCGAAGGCGGCGGGGAAGAGGCGGCGCATTCGACGCACATAGAAGCTTCGTAGCGAAATGGAACCGGTGCGATCGTATTCGCGCAGCATCAGTGAGCTGATCAGGAAACCAGAGATGACGAAGAAGATGTCGACTCCGATAAAGCCCCCGGTGGGCCATCCGGTGAAGTGATCAAGCACGACAAGGGTGACCGCGACTGCCCGCAAACCCTGGATGTCGCGTCGCCGCGTACCTCGCGTCTCCCGGTTCGCCGAGACACCATGGGTCGACCCGAAGCCGGAGCTCACCCGTCTGTCCGCCGGGTTCAACGCGCCCACCCGCGCAGGCACACCGACGGATATCGCGCGCGGGACCTCATCCGCCGAAGAATATCCCGGTGTCCCGCGCCTAGAGCGACGGTTTGCACACGGCGGTTGTGAGGCAGCGTTGGACTGCTGCAGCCACATCCCCGGCAGCCGGTTCGCTACGTTAGTTCGATGCGTCCCGTCGCTGAACTCCTGCCGCTCCTCGGCCTGCGCATCAGCGCTGGGCCGTTGGAGCTGCGCGGGTTGAGTGACGAGGATCTCCCGGCACTGTGCGAGCTGGCGAGTCGCGGCATCCACCCCGAAGACGAGATGCCATTCAGCGTCCCCTGGTCAGTCGGTCCGCCAGCCGAGATCGCCGCTCGGGTTGCGGCATACCACTGGCGGTGTCGTGGCAGCTGGTCACCACAACAGTGGAGTATGCAGCTCGGCGTCTGGCATGAGGGTGTCTTAGTCGGATGCCAGGGTATGCAGTCCGTCGACTACCTGATCACCCGCACCGCCGGCACCGGATCGTGGTTGGGTCAGCCGTACCAAGGGCGAGGCATCGGCACCGCGATGAGGCAGGTCATCTGCACCTTCGCCTTCGATCATCTCGACACTGTGGAGGTGACCTCAGCGGCGCTGCGCTACAACCGAGCCTCACAGGCAGTCAGCCGCAAGATTGGTTATCGAGACAACGGGGAGCAGCGAACATCTCTGGGCGATGACCTCGTGGTGGAACTGCACTATCGTCTCAGCGCCGAGAATCTCCTCCGCTACGAGCACCCACTGGTCATCGAAGGGCTCGGGCCCCTGCGACGCTCTATCGGTCTCAGTCATCCGGTCTGAGTTCCCGCACGCGACGAAGGGTAGGCCAGCCGCGAGGCAGTGCCCGGCCCTCGGAACACGCGGCACCACCGCTGGAGTGCCAAGATGGCAGGCGTGGACCGGTCGCTGATGTATGCCGACCTCGCCCGCTGGTGGCCGCTGCTGTCCCCACCGGAGGAATATGTCGAGGAGGCAGCCACCGTTGCCGGCTTGCTGCGAACCGCCGTGGACGATGTGCAGACCGTGCTTGAGCTGGGCAGCGGAGGCGGACACAACGCCGTTCACCTGCGCGCCGACTTCGAGATGACGTTGGTCGACCTCTCACCCGACATGCTCGACCTCTCCAAGAACCTCAACCCCGACTGCGAGCATCACGTCGGGGACATGCGAAGTCTGCGGCTGGACCGCCACTTCGATGCCGTGTTCATTCACGACGCGATCGACTACATGCTGACCGAGGACGACCTCACGCGTACCTTCCTCACCGCCCGAGCTCATCTCAGCACCGGCGGACTGCTGATCGTGGTGCCCGATCATGTGGCGGAGACGTTCGTGCCGGAGACGCATCACGGCGGCAGTGACGCCGACGATGGCTGCGGCATCCGTTATCTCGAGTGGACGCACGACCCGGACCCCACTGATGGCCAGGTCTGCACCGACTACACCTACGTTCTGCGAGACACCGAAGGCACCGTGACGACCGAGTCGGAGCGACACCACTTCGGCCTCTTCACGGAGCAACAATGGATCGAAGCCCTGCAGGGCAGCGGTTTCGACGTCACCTGCCTGCTGGAGCAAACGGATGACGCGCCCTCTGCCCGGCGCATCTTCGTCGCCGTTGCCCGATGATGCGCGTCGCCACCTAGCACTGCAGCAGCACCCGCGACTGACGGATACTGCAGGTATGCAGATCGAGGCAGTCCGAGGGGACATCACCACGGCGCAGGTCGACGCGATCGTCAATGCCGCCAACTCGACGTTGTTGGGGGGCGGCGGCGTCGATGGGGCCATCCACGCCGCCGCCGGGCCTACCGTGATGCACGAGTGTCGACGACTTCGGGCGGCGCGATGGCACGACGGGCTGCCGGTCGGTGAGGCGGTGGCGACCGGGGCGGGTGACCTACCGGCCCGCTGGGTCATCCATACGGTGGGGCCGAACCGGCACCGCGGCCAGACCGACCCTGAACTCCTGGCCTCATGTTTTCGGCGCAGCCTGGAGGTCGCGCAGCAGATCGGCGCACGTCGCGTCGCCTTCCCGGCGATCAGTGCAGGGGTGTACGGCTGGGATGGTGCGCAGGTCGCAGGAATCGCCATCGAGACTGTCCGAGCCTTTGCCGGCGCCCCCAGTCCGGACACTGGAGTCGACCTGGTGCGCTTCGTGCTCTTCAACGACACGCTCACCTCGCAGTTCCTCTCCGAACTCGAGAGACCATAGGGGCCGATTGTCCCTAGCGCGCTCCCACCTGCGGCGTTATGGTCAAGTATGCGCATCGCTGACATCATTCGGAAGAAGGGCGCCAATGTTGCGACCTTGAGCGCCGAGTCGACTGTTCAGGAGTTGATCACGCTCCTGACCGATCGAGGTATCGGTGCGGTGGTTGTCAGCGAAGACGGCCACAGTGTGAGCGGCATCGTGAGCGAGCGTGATGTCGTGTTCGGGATCTCCACACTCGGCACCGACATCCTCAACAAGCCGATCAGCAGCATCATGACCTCCGATGTTCACAGCGCCAGCCTCACAGACGACCTGGAGAGCGTGGCCGCGTTGATGACGGAGCGCCGGATACGCCATATGCCGGTGGTGGTCGATGAATCTCTCGGCGGCATCGTCAGCATCGGTGACATCGTGAAGCACCGGATCATCGAGCTGCAGGGCGAGCGAGATCAGCTCGTTGGCTATCTGCAGCAGTAGTGCCCGCGGAGCGTTCGTGCCACAAGAGTTCCTGGCCTCCGCCACAGACAGGCTGCCGCAGATGCTGGCCGACATCGGGTCCCTCATCTGCTCCGAGACCCCCTCCAGTGATCATCAAGCAGTGGCTCGCGGCGCCGCCGTCATCACTGACCTGATGCAGGAACGACTGGGCGCCACGCCTGAGACGTTGGAACGTGGCGGTGTCACGCACCTGCGACTGCGCTGCATCGACTCGGGGCATGCAGCAGATCGACCGACCCCGGTCCGGGTGGTGTTGTTGTGCCATCAGGACACCGTGTGGCCGCACGGCACGCTGGACCGCTTGCCGTTCTCCACCGCCGACGGCGTCCTGCGCGGCCCGGGCAGTTTCGACATGCTGACTGGCCTCGTGATGGCCATTCACGCGGTGGCGATGCTGCAACACGCCGGCATGCCGACCGCCGGCATCAGCCTGCTGGTCACGGGGGATGAGGAGGTGGGGTCGGCCACGTCGCGGGACCTGATTCGCGAAGAGGTCACCGTGGACGACGTAGCCCCCTCAGTGTTGGTGCTCGAGGCCAGTGCCGACGGCGGTGCGGTGAAAGTCGGCCGCAAGGGTGCCTCGTCCTACCGTGTCACCGCACACGGGCGAGCCGCCCATGCCGGCCTCGAACCGCAGAACGGGGTCAACGCGGGCGTGGAACTGGCCCACCAGATCCTCCGCGTCGCTGAGCTGGCCAACCACCCCGCCGGCACCAGCGTGGTGCCGACCACGCTGGCCGGGGGCAGCAGCAGCAACACGGTGCCCGCCACCGCATACCTCGATGTCGACTCCCGCGCCTGGACCGAAGACGAGCAACGTCGCGTCGACGCCGCCCTGCACGCTCTGGCTCCCACCCAACCTGGCGGCCGTCTCGAGGTCAGCGGTGGGATCAACCGCCCACCATTACAGCGCGAACACTCCATGGACCTGTATGCCGTGCTGGCGCAGGTCTGCGACCAGCTGGGCGTGAGGACCCCGGATGCGGCCGACGTCGGCGGTGCCTCGGATGGCAACATCACCGCGGGCCTGGGCGCGCCCACCCTGGACGGTCTGGGCGCCGTGGGCGCAGGCGCACACGCCGATCACGAGCACGCCCTCATTGAGCCGATCCCCGAGCGCACTGCGATCTTGGCCGCACTGATTCACCGTTTGTTGAGCACGTCGACCGCTGAGAGGCCTGCCTGATGACCGTGCCAGACTTCGAAATCAACGTGGCGACGGACTTCTCGGACTGCCAGCGCGTCAGAACAGTGCTGAACGAGGTGTGGCAGATGCCGACCGGCGTCGACGTGTTGGAGCTCAGCACACTGGTCGCCTACGTGCACAGCGGCTGCTACGTGGCAGTGGCGCACTCGCCTCGCTCGGGTGAGGACATCGCAGCCAGCGTCGGGTTCTTCGGACCCTCCAGCACCACGCTTCACTCGCACATCACCGGAGTCAGCCCGCGGTGGTCGGGGCGCGGGATCGGCCGGTCGATGAAGATGCACCAGCGCCGATGGTGCATCCAACTCGGCGTCGAACAGATCACCTGGACCTTCGACCCGCTGGTGGCGCGTAACGCCTTCTTCAACCTGGACACGATCGGCGCCCGTGCCACCGCCTACCTGCCAGACCATTACGGCCCGATGGACGATGGCCTGAACGCGGGCCAGGGGTCGGACCGGATGTTGATGACCTGGAATCTGCGGGCGGCAGGCCAAGCGACCCAGGACAAGCGGTTCTGGGATCGCACGGGTGCGCCCGGAACGCCCCGACACAGCGCTCGACAGCGACACGTTGCGTTAACCGCCCGGGCAAACCTGCCCAGCGCGCCAGATGTTCACCCGCCGCCGGGCTGCACGGAGGTCGAGATCGCCATCCCGGGCGACATTCAGGGTCTGCGCCGCTCCGACCCAGCGGCCGCTCGTTCGTGGCGCGAGGCAACCCGCGCTGCCTTCGTCCCGCTGCTTGATGACGGCTGGCAGGTCGCAGCGATCGAGCGACCCGGCCGCTACGTTCTCACCGCCGACCTCGAGCAGGCGCGGTGAAACTGCGCGAGATCCGGCTGCACCGGGTGCAGCTGCCGTTAGTGGCACCCTTCACTACGTCATTCGGCACCTCACGCACCAAGCACACCTACCTGGTCGAGGTCACCGCTGACACACTCGCCGGCTCGGTCACTGGCTGGGGCGAGAGCGTAGCCATGGAGGCACCGCTGTATTCGGCGGAGTACCTTGACGGCGCCGCCGAGGTCACCCGTCGCTGGATCGCACCACGCCTGTTCGAGGTCGCCGACCTGCGGGTCGAGTCGATGGCCGAATACCTGGAGCACCTTGTCGGCCACCCGATGGCCAAGGCCGCGGTTGAGATGGCCGTGCTCGAGGCGCAGCTACGGGCTGCGGACACGTCGTTCGCGGCCTACCTTGGCGTCACCGCGACGTCGGTGCCCTCGGGAGTCTCGGTCGGCATACAGGACTCGCCCGAGCAGATGGTCTCGGTCGTGCGCGGATATGTTGACGCGGGCTATGCCCGGATCAAACTGAAGATCAAGCCAGGCGCCGACCTCGAACCGGTCGCTGCGGTGCGCGAGGAGTTCGGCGCGGACCTGCCGCTGCAGGTCGACGCCAATGCGGCGTACACGCTGGTCGACGCCCCGCATCTGCGCCAGCTGGACCAGCACAACCTGCTCTTGATCGAGCAACCGCTGGGCGAGGCCGACCTGCGCCAGCACGCCGAGCTGGCGCAGCTGATGAGGACGCCGATGTGCCTGGACGAGTCCATCGTCTCCCCCGAGGTGGCCGCCGATGCGATCAGCATGCAGGCGGCCGCCGTGATCAACATCAAGCCAGGGCGGGTCGGCGGCTACCTGCAGGCCAGGACCATTCACGACCTGTGCCGGGCGCATGGGATCGCGGTCTGGTGCGGCGGCATGTTGGAGAGCGGCATCGGTCGGGCAGCCAACGCGGCCCTGGCCGGGATGCCCGGTTTCACCCTGCCCGGGGACATCTCCGGCTCCGACCGCTTCTACGCCCAGGACATCGTGACCGAGCCGATCGTGATGCACGACGGGGTGGTGGACATCCCCCGCGGTCCCGGATTCGGTGTCGAGGTCGACCGCGACCTGCTCGCTCACTTCACCACCGACGTGACGACCCTCAGGCCGTAGGTGAGGCACAATGCGGCCATGGGCAAGGCATACAGCGTCGAACGAAGCATCACCATCAGCTCACCTGTCGAGGAGATCTATCCGCATGTCATCGACCTGAAGCAGTGGGACCACTGGTCGCCGTGGGCCGACATGGATCCGGAGATGGAGCAGCAGTTCAGCGGGCCGGAGCAGGGCGTCGGTCAGTCCATGGCCTGGAGTGGCAACCGCAGGGTTGGTGAAGGCAGCATGACCATCACCGACGCCGAGACCAACGAGCGCGTCGCCCTGGATCTCCTGTTCCGCAAGCCGTTCAAAGCGACGAACACCGTCGATATCCACCTCGTGCCCGACGGTGCCGCGACCCACGTCCAGTGGGTGATGCGAGGCGAGCTGAACTTCATGATGGCGGCGATGACCAAGGTCAAGTCGATGGATGACATGGTTGGTCCCGACTTCGAGCGCGGTCTGGCCAACCTCAAGCGGGCTGCTGAGCAACCGTGAGCAACCTGGAGGTCTCCCCCCAGGAGATCGTGGGTGACCCGCTCTGTGGGGAGAAGGTCGAGGTAGTGAACCCGCGCCAGGTCCCGCTCGGTGGCCCCAGGGCTATGACAGTGCGCAGGACCTTGCCGACACGCGCCCGGTCGTTGGTCGGGCCCTGGTGCTTCGTGGACCACTACGGCCCTGCGGAGGTCGCCGGCAGCGGCGGTATGCGGGTGCCTCGCCACCCGCATACCGGCCTCGCCACGGTGAGCTGGCTCTTCAGCGGTGAGGTGGAGCACATCGACTCAGCCGGTCATGAAGCCATCGTCCGCCCGGGCAGCATCAACCTGATGGTGGCTGGTGCGGGCATCTCGCACTCGGAGTTCTCCACCCCCGAGACGTCAGTCCTCCACGGAGTGCAGCTCTGGTACGCCCTTCCGCACTCCACGCGGGGCCGGCCCCCGAGCTTCGAGGCTCACACTCCGGAGCCAGTAGCCCTCGACGATGCCACGATCCGGGTCTTCCTCGGCACGGTCGCCGGGGTCACCTCACCGGTGCAGATGTTCGCCGACGGCTTCGGTGCCGAGGTAGTACTCCCACCCGGGGGATCGGTCGAGCTGGACCTACCCCCCGGCGCCGAGCTCGGGGTGCTGGTCGATTGCGGCAGTGTCGAGGCTGCCGGCTACCACCTGGAAGCGGGCCAGCTGGGCTATCTGCCCCCGGGTCTGACCGCGCTGCAGCTCATTGGGTCAACCACCACCCGGACCCGGGTCCTCGTGCTGGGCGGACCGCCGTTCGGTGAACAGATCGTGATGTGGTGGAACTTCGTCGCTCGAACGCACGAGGAGATCGTGCAGGCCCGGCAGACGTGGCAGGCCGAGATCGAGCCGGATTTCCCAGGGCCTGGCCTCTTCGGGCCGTGGTCTGCCCCGGAACGCTCGCCGAGCCATCGTGAAGGAGCCCTGCCCGCTCCCGAGCTTCCGAAGGTTCGGCTGCGCCCACGCGGTGAGTCCTGAAAGCCGTCTAGACTCCCCCGGCTCTGGCAAAGAGCGTCTAAAGTTGAGCCATGAGCGACAACGTGGGGGTCAACAGCTGGCTCACCGACATGGACGGAGTGTTGGTACACGAAGACAAGGCTCTGCCGGGGGCTGCAGACTTCATCGAAGAGCTCAAACGCAGCGGCACCCGTTTCTTGGTGCTGACGAACAACTCGATCTACACGCCTCGTGACTTACAAGCACGTCTGCACAACAGCGGGATCGAAGTGCCCGAGGACTGTCTCTGGACCTCGGCGCTCGCCACCGCACAGTTCCTGCTCAGCCAGCGCGAGGAGGGCTCCGCGTACGTGATCGGTGAGGCCGGGTTGACCACTGCTCTGCACGACATCGGCTATATCCTCACCGACCGGGACCCTGACTACGTTGTCCTCGGCGAGACCCGCACCTACTCCTTCGAGGCCATCACCAAGGCGATCCGGTTGGTCAGCAACGGCGCACGTCTGATAGCCACCAACCCCGACCCGAGCGGACCCTCCGCCGGAGGTCCGATTCCGGCCACGGGGGCCGTCGCCGCATTGATTACCAAGGCCATCGGGGTCGAGCCGTTCTTTGTCGGCAAGCCCAATGCGCTGATGATGCGCCACGCACTCAACCGGATCGAAGCCCACTCCGAGACCACCATCATGGTGGGCGACCGGATGGACACCGACATCATGAGCGGAGTGCAGGCAGGACTGCGGACGATCCTGGTGCTGAGCGGCTCCACTAAGAAGAGCGAGATCACCAACTTCCCGTATACCCCAACCTACGTTCGCGACTCGGTCGCAGACCTCGTTCCCATGATTGCCGAACTACAGTGAACCCCGCTCGGCACCTCGCCATCGTGGCTGCTCTCGCACTGCTCGCCTCTCTCGGCGGCGGGACTGCCGCGTTCGGGAAGACGGCGGGCGCTGAGCAGTGGCTCGCGGGCGTGTACGTCGTCGTGTTGGACGAGCTGCCACTGGCAGCACACCCCTCGACCAGCGGTTCAGCAAGCACACCGCTCGACACCACCAGCGGTGCAGCCCTGAGACGACTCGCCGCCGTGCGGCAGTCCCAGGACGCGGCGCTGGCCGATGTCGATGCCGTCCCCCTGCAGCGCTACGACACGGTGCTCAACGGGTTCGCTGCCGAGCTCACGGCCGAACAGGCACGCCGGCTGGCCATGCGTCCAGATGTCGTCTCGCTCACCCGGGACGAGCCCCGAAGGCTGCAACGAGAGGCAGGGGCGCGCGGCGTGGGCACGCTACCGCAGACCGATGTCAGTCCCGATCTGCTGGGACTGACCGGCAGCTCCGGGGTCTGGGCCCGGTTGGGCGGTCCGGACCAGGCGGGGGCCGGACAGGTCGTCGCGGTCATCGACTCGGGGATCGACTCGGCCAACCCGTCGTTCAGCGCCGAAGGGATCGCGGCGCCACCACCGGGGTTCGTGGGCACGTGTGAGGCTGCGCAGTTCGCATCGGCATGGCCTGAAGACGGATGCAACAACAAGGTGGTCGCCGCCGAGTTCTTCGTTGACGGGCCCATCGCCGCCGGTGAGGAGATCGCCGACGAGGAGACGATGAGTCCTCTGGACAGCGATGGGCACGGCAGCCATGTCGCTGCGATCGCGGCCGGAAGGACGGACGCCAACGATGGCGGACCCAGTGCAACAGTCGCGGGCATGGCACCGATGGCCCACCTGGCGGCATACAAGGCATGCTGGAACATTCCGCGCTTCGGCCAGACGCTGTGCTACGTGCAGGACAGCGTTGCCGCCATTGAAGCCGCTGTGCGCGACGGCGTCGACGTGATCAACTTCTCTGTTGGAGGATCCTCGACCACCTACACAGACGTCGTGGATTATGCGTTGCGCAACGCCTCGGCCGCCGGCGTCTTCGTGGCGACCAGCGCGGGCAACGACGGCACGGGCACCGGTTGGGTGGAACACCCGGTTCCGTGGGTGACGACCGTCGCGGCGGCACATCACCGATCATCGACCGGCCTGGTGCCTTCTGTGGCCGCGTTCTCCAGTCCCGGGCCGGTGGACGTGCCCAGCAGAAGACAGACAATCCTCAAACCTGACCTGGGGGCCCCCGGCGTCTCGGTGCTGTCGGCAGTGGCATCCAACGGGGACGAGCCGCGATGGTCCTACAAGAGCGGCACATCCATGGCCGCTCCGCACGTCGCGGGGTTGGCTGCCCTCATCAGTCAGGTGCACCCGACGTGGTCCCCGATGGCGGTCAAGTCAGCGTTGATGACCTCGTCGACGGCGTATGTAGGGTTCGATGACGATGACCCGTTCTGGGGTGGTGCCGGGTTCACCGACGGGGAGGAGATTCTCAGCCCCGGCCTGGTCTTCGACGCCGGGGCGACCGGATGGGCAACGTTCCTGCAGAACCCGGCGGTCGGCTACGAACTCAACGCGCCGTCGGTGCAGGTGCCGGCGCTGACCGGGGAGGGGCCGACGGTGGTCCAGCGCACCGTAACCAACGTGGCCGAGAGCCCCGTCACGTACACCGCCTCCTACGAGGGACCCTCGGCTCTGAGCGTGTCGGTCATCCCGCGGACGTTCACGGTGGCACCAGGACAGCAGCGGACGCTGGACATCTCCCTGAGCAACACCGGCGCACCTTCGTGGAGATGGCAGCACGGGTCGGTGGCATGGACTGCCTCCGGCCGGGCCGATGTCCAGATCCCCGTCGTCGCTCGCGGTGAGGTGTCCGAGGAACCACCTGTGGTGGATCGTTGGGCGGGGCGCAACCGCTACCAGACGGCTGCGGATATCGCTCGGCGCTTCCCGGGCCCGGTTGACACTGTCTTCCTCAGCTCGGGACGAGGATTCGCCGACGCTTTGTCGGCCTCACCGATCGCCGCCACCGGAAGGGTGCCTACCGAGCTGGACAGCAATGGCGAGCCAGCCCCGATACTCCTCGTCGGCACAACCATCCCCGGTGCGACCAGGGAGGCGCTCACCGAGCTCGCGCCGCGCAATATCGTGATCCTCGGTGGTACCCGTGCCATACCGTCCTCGGTCGAACAGGATTTGGAGGGGGAAGGTTACCAAGTCGCCCGCGTCGGCGGGACCGACCGCTACCACACTGCGGCCCAGCTGGCGTTAACTCACGAGACTGGAGTGCCTGTGGCCTACGTCGCCAGCGGCGCGGACAGATCGTTCGCCGATGCTCTGGCCGGTTCGGCCCTTGCTGCCAAGGAAGGTGGGCCCGTGCTCCTGACTCGTCCGGAGTCGGTCCCCGACGTCGTCTCCGACACGCTGCGCACGCTGGACCCGGAACGTGTTGTCGTGCTGGGTGGCCCGAACGCTGTGTCGGCCGCGGTCTACCAGGAGGTCGGTGCCTCCGAACGTCTTTCCGGGGCCGACCGCTACGAGACCGCGGCCGAGGTGTCGCGACGCTATGGGCCCAACCAGGCCAGGGCATATGTGGCCAGCGGCGTCACCTGGCCTGATGCGCTGGCTGGCTCCGTGATAGCCGGGAGCCAGGATGAGCCGGTGCTGATCACCCGTCCCGGCAGCGTACCCACGGTGATCATGGATCGAATCGAGTCGCTGCGACCCGAGCAGCTCGTGGTGCTCGGGGGGACCGGCGCGGTGCAGACCGAGGTCGCGGAGGACCTCGCCGCCCTGGTGGCTTCCTGGCGCTGACCCCGCAGCGGCCCGTGGTTCTGTCAACCGCTCCTTAAGCGTCGTCGTGCTCCAGGACCGAGCAGTCAGTGGGAGGTGGGCGGGCTCCACAGGGCCAACGCCGTGCTGGCACGCCCTCGCTGCGGCCGGACCCCCGGTCGCATGACCACGAGCTCCCCCTCCAGACCAGCAGCGAAGATACGGCTTCCACTCCCGAGAGCGTCCATGAGATTCTCGTTGTGGCGACGCAATGACTCGACCTCGCCCTCGAGCTGCTCCACCTGCTTCTCCAGATCCAGAATGCGCTGGATCCCCTCCAGGCTCACGCCCTCTTGAGAGAGTCGTTGAACCTCGCGTAGACGATAGACGTCGCGAGCTGAGTACCGGCGGCCACCACCCCGGGTGCGTTGCGGTGTCACAAGACCGAGGCGGTCGTACTGTCGGAGCGTTTGAGCGTGCATGCCGGCCAGCTCGGCGGCTATGGAGATCACGAAGACAGCCGTGTCCGGGTCGACTCCATGTCGATCTCCGGCCATCGCGATCACCTCGCCTCCTTCGTGGTCAGTATGCCGTGCGCCCGCTGGCCGCTCGGTCCCCGGCGCGACCTATTCGCCGGCGCGGGCCAACAGCTCGGCCCGTGGGTCAACATCCGCCTCATCGGCAGCAAGGGCCTCCACTGCCTGACGCGCAGCGTCGCTGAGCCGCTGCGGGACGACGATCTGGACCTTGGCCAGGAGGTCGCCGTTCCCCTTGGACGTGGCGATGCCCCGTCCCTTGACCCGCAACACCCGTCCCGAAGGGGTCCCCGGGGCCACCTTGAGCTTGACGGCCTTGCCATCGAAGGTCGGCACCGTGACCGTCGCCCCGAGCGCCGCCTCGGCGAACGTCACGGGCAGGTCCACGGTCAAGTTGAGCCCCTCGCGGCCAAAGACCGGGTGGGGTTGGATGGTCACGGCGATCAACAGATCGCCATCGGGGCCGCCGGTGTCACTAGGTGAGCCCTTGCCTCGGAGCCGGATCTTCTGCCCATCCCTGACACCAGGGGGAATGCGCGCGGTGATCTGCTCGCCGCCAGGCCGGGCCACCGTGACCTTGTCGCCATCGGCCGCCTGCCGGAAGGTCAGGCTGGCACGGGCCTCGACGTCATGGCCCTTAGTCGGCGCTCCAAAGCCGTATCCCGGCCCAGCGCTGCCCCCACCAGCTCCGCCCGGGAAACCACCTGGCATACCGCCGCCTTGCGAAAACCCGCCCAGCAGGTCTTCGAGGTTGACACCTTGTGCGCCCCCGGCGCCAAACGGCGACTGCTGGGCGCGGCGTCGCCCGGCGCCCTGGCCACCTGTGTTGTTGAACATCTGCGCGAACACGTCCTCGAAGCCTGCCCCACCTTGGGAGCCAGGCCCACCGGAGGTGAAGCGCGCACCTCCGCGTGACATGGCGCGGACACCGTCGTACTGGCTGCGCTGCTCGGGATCGGAAAGCACGGCATACGCCTCGCCGATCTCCTTGAACTTGAGCTCGGCGGCGGTGTCCCCCGGCTTGGAGTCGGGATGCCATTTGCGCGCCAACTTGCGATAGGCCTTCTTGATCTCAGCGTCGTCAGCGTCTTGGGAGACGCCGAGGATCGCGTAGAAGTCCTTGTCGAACCAGTCCTGACTAGCCATGTCTGCCTTTCCTCCTCACCGGGAGTGCCTCAATGCTGCGTTGCGCGTGGTCTTGACGGTGTCAGCCGAGCAAGACCACGCGCAACTGGTGGTTGTGCGCTGCATTACCACGCGCAACGCTGGATGCGCAGTCAACCAGTACGCTACTGCGGGTCCGCTACCGCGACTCTCGCCGGACGGACCAAGCGCTCCCCGACCCGGAAGCCAGGCTGGATAACCTGGACGATCGTGGTCTCGGTCGCGCCCTCGGGCAACTCGGCGTCCGGCAGGTGCATCAACGCCTCGTGCAACGTGGGGTCGAAGACCTCGCCCACGGCACCGAAGAGCTCCGCACCCACCTTCGCCAGAACCGACTGCAGCTTCTCAGTGATGCTGGCGAACGGGCCCTCGGTGAGGTCTCCGTGCTCCCGCGCCGAGTGGATGTCGTCCAGCACGGGAAGCATGGCCTCCAGTGCTCCGCCGACCGCTACGTCGCGATCGCGAGCGCGGTCACGATCGACGCGACGCCGATAGTTCACGAACTCAGCTTGCAAACGGCGCAGATCTTCCAACCGCTCGGCTGCTGCTTGCGCATCGGAGGTCACCGAATCCTCGGATCCACCAGCATCGGTGGATGGTGTCTCCTCGACAACGGCACCGGTCATGTCGGCCGCGTCATCGGCGACCCAATCGTCGGTGTTCGTTGCTTGGTCCTGGGAGTCGGCGGCGGTGCCAGCTGCCCCGTTATCCAGCGCGTCCTCCAAGGCGGCATCCGACTGTTCGCCAGCCTGCGCAGCCGCCTTGGCGTCGCGGACCGCGCCGGTCTGTGGGTCGACCTTGCGCTTGTCCCTGATGATCGGCCCGGTGGCCCCGCCCTCCTCTTCGGAGCGTGCGCCACCGTCGCCGTTCGGTTGGGTCACTTGTCACCCTGGGTGGTGGTGCCGCTCGCCTCGTCGTCTTCGACGACTTCAGCGTCGACAACGTCATCACCATCGGAACCCTGTGACGAGGAGTCGGCTTCACCGCCAGCCTCTCCTGCCGCAGCTGCCTCGGACTGCGCGGCCATCATGGCTGCGCCCATCGCCTGGCTGGCCGTGGACAGCGCGTCGGTCTTGGCTTTGATGTCCTCCACCGATGCGTTGGACTCGGGCTTGATCGCTTCCTTGAGGTCGGCGAGCGCGGCGTTGACCGGCTCCTTGACCTCATCGGAAAGCTTCTCGCCGTTCTCGGTGAGCACCTGCTCGGTGGAGTAGACCATCTGCTCGGCCGTGTTGCGGGCCTCGGTTGCCTCGCGGGCAGCCTTGTCCTCCTCGGCGTGCTGCTCGGCGTCTCGGATCATCCTCTCGATCTCGTCCTTCGGCAGCGCGGAGCCACCGGAGATCGTCATCGACTGCTCCTTGCCGGTGCCGCGGTCCTTGGCCGAGACGTGCACGATGCCGTTGGCGTCGATGTCGAAGGTGACCTCGATCTGCGGCATACCGCGGGGGGCCGGCGCGATACCCGTCAACTCGAAGTTGCCCAGCGGCTTGTTGTGCTTGGCGATCTCCCGCTCACCCTGGTAGACCTCGATGCTCACTGATGGCTGGTTGTCGCTCGCCGTGGTGAAGACCTCGGAACGCTTGGTGGGGATGGCTGTGTTGCGCTCGATCAGCTTGGTCATGATGCCACCCTGGGTCTCGATGCCCAGGCTCAGCGGCGTGACGTCGATGAGCAGCACGTCCTTGCGGTCGCCCTTGAGCACGCCAGCTTGCAGAGCCGCGCCGACAGCGACAACCTCGTCCGGGTTGACGCCCTTGTTGGGCTCCTTATTGGTCATCTTCTTGACCAGGTCGGCAACGGCCGGCATACGCGTTGAACCGCCGACCAGCACGACGTGGTCGATCTCGGAGAGGTTGACCCCGGCGTCCTTGATGACCTGGTCGAACGGTGCCTTGGTGCGGTCGAGCAGGTCTTGGGTCATCTTCTCGAACTGCGCGCGCGTCAACTGCTCGTCCAGGTGGATCGGCCCGGAGGAGGTCATCGACAGGTACTGCAGGTTGAGGTTGGTGCTGCTAGAGCTGGACAACTCCTTCTTGGCCTGCTCAGCGGCGTCCCGCAGACGCTGCATGGCGATCTTGTCGGTCGACAGATCGGTGCCGGTGGAACTCTTCACCGTGGTCAGCAGGTGCTGCACGATGCGCTCGTCCCAGTCGTCACCGCCGAGCTTGTTGTCCCCGTGGGTCGCACGGACCTGGATCGTCGCGAAGCCATCCTCGGGGTCTTTGCCGACCTCGAGCAGCGAGACGTCGAAGGTGCCGCCACCCAGGTCGAAGACCAGGATCTGCTCATCTTCCTTGCCCTTGTCCAAGCCGTAGGCGAGGGCAGCGGCGGTGGGCTCGTTGACGATGCGAAGCACGTTGAGGCCCGCGATCTCACCGGCCTCTTTGGTGGACTGGCGCTCGGCGTCGTCGAAGTATGCCGGCACGGTGATCACCGCGTCGCTCACGTCCTCGCCCAGGTAGGACTCGGCGTCACGCTTGAGCTTCATCAACGTCCGAGCGCTGATCTCCTGCGCGGTGTAGGTCTTGTCGTCGATCTCGGTGCTCCAGTCGGTGCCCATGTGGCGCTTGACCGAGCGGACGGTGCGGTCGACGTTGGTGACGGCCTGGCGCTTGGCGATCTCGCCGACCAGCACCTCGCCGTTCTTGGCGAACGAAACCACCGACGGGGTGGTGCGTCCACCCTCGGCGTTGGCAATGATCTCCGGCTCGCCACCGTCAAGGACGGCGACGGCGGAGTTGGTGGTGCCCAGGTCGATGCCTACTGCACGTCCCATGTGTCAATCACTCCTGTATGTCGTGGGTGCGGGTCCAGCTGCCGGTTGATCCGACAGTGTGGTTGCCCGCGGTGTTTCTGCGGGTCTGATGATGCTCGACTCAACTTGCGGCATACCCCCGGCTCTTGTCAAACCGAGACTCAGTGAAGTTGAGTACATATGGCTCAACTGCGACCTGGTGCTCTTTGTTCCCCTGCGCCGATTCGTTGTTCCGGACCACATGTGGCGCAGACGTAGCGGGTGCCCCCGCCGTTGACTAGCGAGGGCACCCGGGTCTCGAACGCTGGTGGACTCTTGCTACATCGGCCAACCGGTCGACATGGGTTGGCCGGTGCGTGCTATTCGCCCCAGCAGTTGCGGATTCCGAACGCGACGTCTTGCGAGCTCACGCCAGGAGCTGGGTCACCGGTGATCAGTTCGACGCCGGTGTCTAGGTAGCCACTGGGGGCAGCTCCGCCGCGCACTTCGTCGGCGATGGCGCTGACCCCTTTGAGGGCCATGTTCTGCGGAAACTGTTGCGCGGTGGCATCGATGTCGCCGGGGCGCACTGCCTCTTTCATGGCGACACACCCGCCGTCGACCGAGACCACGATCACATCGTCAAGATCTGCTCCCTCAGCCTTCAGCGCCGTGATTGCACCCAGGGCAGCGGGTTCGTTGACGGTGTAGACCACGTTGATGTCGGGGTTGCTGGCCAGCAGCTCTTCCATCGCGGCCTCGCCGAGCTCTTGGTTGCCCTCGGTGTCGACCGAGCCCACGATCTGCGGGTCATCGCTGGTGATACCGAAACCGTCCAAGAAGCCCTCACGACGCAGCTCCCCAGAACTGATCCCGGGAGCCAGGTCGAGCAGGGCGATCTGGGGTTCGAGGCCGAGCTCGTTCGCTTTCGACTTGGCGTACTGACCGATGAGCTCCCCGGCGCGCAGGTTGTCGGTCGCGTAGAAAGCATCCACCGCCGACTGCGGCTGCACTGGTGTGTCAACCGCGATAACGGTGACGCCAGCCTGCCGTGCGGCTTCGATCGCGGGAACCAGCTCGGTGGAGTCGGTCGGGGCGATCAAGATGCCGTCGGCACCTTCTTCCACCATGTCCTCGATGGCGGCCAGTTGGCTCTCCACGTCGACATCGCTGGTCCCGGTCGCGGTCAACAGGGTGACATCCTGGGCGTCAGCGGTGTCTTGGGCTTCCTCGCGCATCGTGACCCAGTAGGGGTTGTCTTCTTGTTTGGTGATGAGTCCTACGGTCACCGGTTCTTCGTCTGAGCCTGAACACGCCGACAGTGCAGTCAGGCTGAGTATGGCGGCGCCGAGGAGCATTCGAGCGGACGTGCGGTGGTGTTGGATGTGGGTTCGCATGGTCACTCCTTCCTCAGAACTTGCCGGAGCCGCTGGGGTTTTCGAGCATGCCTATGGGTGGCGGGTCCGAAAGGTCGGGATCGCGTGTGGTTCTCAGATCAAAGAGGGCGTATGCCGCGACGAGGGCCAGGCAAATGCCGGGAACGACATACCCCAGGGCGGGGCTGGCGAGGTCCATCACCAACGCGTGCACCATAGGCAGCAGGGCTCCGCCGAGAATGGCCATCACCAGGCCGGCAGCGCCGAATTTGGCGTCTTCGCCCAGGCCCCGCAGGGCAACCCCGTAGATGGTGGGAAACATCAACGATAGTGACGCCGACAGCGCGACGACGGCGAGCAGCCCCACGATGTTGAGCACGAACATCGCCACCAGGCAACAGCCAACTCCGAACAAGGCCATGATCAGTAGCAACAGGGTGGGGCGGAAGATGCCGAGCAGCCACACCATGACAAACCGGGAGACGAGGAAGACGATCAGGCTGGCTTGCAAGTACCACCCGGCGGCGTCCTTGGAGACACCGACGACGTCGGTGGCGTAGAGGATCGTGAACGTCCAGATGCACGTCTGGGCGGCGACGTTGAAGAACTGCGCGCCCACCCCGTACCGATAGTGCCGGTTCTTCCACAGTCGTGATGCCACGTTGCCGGAGGGGGCGATCTCGGTCTTGGGCGGCGGTGGAATGTCGAACCGTCGGAACGCGATGAGCAACCAGATCACGATCAGGACCGCTGCGATGCCGAGGTAGGGAGTGAGCACGAGGTTGAGGTCGGCCTCTTGGCTGGCCAGGAGCTCATCGGGACTCATGATCGTTTTTGATGCTTCGTCGGTCAGCCCCGGAAGGATCAAGATGGCGCCCATCAGCACACCGATGTTGGCGCCGATCGGGTTGAAGGCTTGGGCCAGGTTGAGCCGCTGGGTTGCGGTGTCCTCCGAGCCCAAGGCGATGACGAACGGGTTGGCCGAAGTCTCCAAGATCGACAGCCCGGCCGCCAGGGTGAACAGAGCCAGAAGGAACATTTCGTACACGAGCAGGTTGCTGGCCGGGAGGAAAAGCAGCCCGCCAGCGGCTGCCAGGCCAAGTCCCACCAGAACGCCGGCCTTATATCCGTAGCGGCTGGTGATGAACGCGGCGGGCAGCGCCAAGAGGAAGTAGGCGCCGTAGTAGGCGAACTGCACCAACGAGGACTGAAAGTTCGTCATGTCGAAGATGCCGCGGAACACCCCGACCAAGATGTCGGTCAAGTTGGCGGCTGCGCCCCACGAGGCGAAGCACAGCACGAGCAGGATGAACGGGACGAGCAGGTGCCGCTCAACCAGCTTCCCCTTGATCGGTTGCCCCGTCGAGGTGTCGGTCGCCACTTATCTCACCCCGGATGCACAGCGGCTGGCGGAAAGCGCAACGTGGCGGTTCTCGGGTCTGACCGTACCGCCACTCCGGGCGAACTTGAGGGTCTGAGTTTCCACGTGCCGCTCCTGCCAGTGTTCTCCGATGCGCGGAGATGACCACGTTGTCAAACGACAGTATTGCCACGTTCTCTGTTCGCCGTCAACCCCAATATGCTTGCCAAACTGACCTTTCCCGACAACGATGCGATGGTGTCCGACTCGGAGCGTCCCGCGAGTCGCGCCACCATGCGCGATGTCGCTGCCCTCGCTGGCGTGGGCGTGAAGACCGTGTCGCGGGTGATCAACGGGGAGCCTGGGGTCTCGGTGGCCAAACGCGACCGCGTGATCAGCGCGGTTGATCGCCTTGACTATCGTCACAACTGGGCCGCGAGCCACCTGCGCAGGGGGAGCGACCGGACCGGCGTCATCGCAGCCTTGGTCCAAGATATCGGCAACCACTTCTCAGCGACCCTGTTGCGTGCGATCGAGGACACCGCCGACGAGCGGGGTATGGCGTTGCTGGCGGCCAGTCTGGATGAACAAGTCGACCGGGAACGCGATCGGGTGCGCGCGCTGGTGAGTCGCCGGGTGGACGGGTTGGTGTTGATGCCAGCCACGGCTACCCAGGACTACCTTCTGGGGGAACGACGTGCAGGTATGCCGATCGTTTTCGTCGACCGTCGCCCACACGGCGTCGATTTCGACTCCGTCGCCGTCGACAACGGCGCCGGTGCCTACGCGGGCGTGCAGCACCTGGTGCAACGAGGCCACCGGCGGATCGGGCTCCTTGCTGACCTGGTCCAGATCGAGACCGCCCGCCAGCGCATCGCCGGCTATGTTCGAGCGCTGAGGGACGCTGGGATCGCTGCTGACCCGACCTTGATGCATACCGATCTGCACGACATTTACGCATCATCCCGGGCTATGGCCCAGCTCCTCGACTCTGGCGATCCGCCCACGGCGATCTTCGCCACCCGAAACGTCACCGCGATCGGTGCCCTTCATGTCATCAAAGAGCGCGGCATGCAACGCCAACTGGCCTTGGTCGGGTTCGACGACTTCCCGATGGCAGACCTGACCGATCCACCCTTGACCGTCATCAGACAGGACATCACAGCGCTGGGCCATGCCGCCGCACAGCGTCTTTGGGCACGCCTGGACGGGGACACATCACCACCGCAACACCTCACCATCCCCCACCTGCTCATCCCCCGCGGTTCTGGCGAGATCCCCCCCGATCTTGCAGGTAGCTAAGGAACAGCTTGGAGGCCGGCAACAGGCGACGCTCTCTCGACCACGCGATCCCGATCTCGCGGTTTGCTGGCACGTCGCTGATCGCCAGATAGCGCACGTCCGGGTCGGCGTACGCGTCGCGGTGCGGCCGCGGAATGATGGCAATCCCCAACCCTGCTGCCACGAACCCTCGGATGGCCTCGAGGCCTTCACACTGGAAAGCGACCTCAGGCTCGAAATGCGCCTGGTCGCACATCTCGTCGGTGACCTCGCGAAGCAACGACCCCTCCCCCGGAGCAACGAAACTCTCCTCGGACAGATCAGCAAGGACCACCTCGTCTCGCGATGTCAGTCGGTGGTCAGGGGCGACGGCCACAGAGAGAGGCTCACGCGCTACGCGGTGCCACCCAACGCTGACGCTGGAGGGCCGCAACGTCGAAAACTCCAGATCCACATCGCCCCGGGAGCGGACCGTGGTCACCGACTCGGCTCGCTTAGGCCTCAGGTCGAACCTGACACCGGGGTGCACACCGCGAAACTCGGCCACCAGTGAAGGCACCCACCACGACCCCAACCACGGCTCGTAGGCCAACGTGACCGTGCCGGTCTCTGGATCAATGATCTGTTGCACCGCAGCAAGACCGTCATCGAGCTGATGAATCAGGGCATCCACGTGGTGCTTGAACGCTGTCCCCGCATGAGTCATCCGCAGCGTCCGCCCCGAACGGCGCAACAACGACGTCCCCACCTCCGCCTCCAAACGCGCCAAGGCGCGCGACACCCCCGGTTGTGACGTGCGGGCCAACTCACTGACCTCAGTCACCGTGACGCCGTCAGCCACCTCGGCGAACCACCGCAGCGAGTCGGTATCCATATTCATGACAATACGACATATATAACAGGCAAACTAGTCATTGGACGCATACGGTCAAGAAGAGAAGCATTGCTGTCATGAACAACACCACAGCAGGCATCACCACCTCGACCGCTTACCCGCAGACCCGTCGCGGCCGTATGCAGGCCCGACGCGCACGCCACATGGCCGACATCACCGCCTACCCCGCCACACGCAGCGCAGCGATGGTGGTGCTTCCTATGAGCGCCGGCCAGGAGATTAGGCACTCACAGGCTTCGGTCACCCCCGTTGACGACAGGCAGCTCCAGCCCACTGGCTGAACCTCGGCGCCAAGCCCTTTGGCCTGTCTCCAGCGCTCAGCACGGATGGAGTTTGGTAGGCTACTCGTACTTTGTACTGGCGGTCAAGGAGGCTTTCCATGGATGCGAAGATGGCACAAGTCGGCGCAGACACCGTGAGCCAGAGACGGCCTCCCTTGAACCGAGATCGGGTGCTCGATGGCGCAGTCGCGCTCGCTGATGAGACCGGGATGGACGGTTTCACGATCCGCAAGCTGGCCGCCGTCGTCGACGTGAAGCCGATGACGATCTATCACCACATTCCGAACAAGGAAGCCATCATCGACGGCATGGTCGATCGGGTCTTCGCTCAGATCGAGCTACCTCCTCCAGGTGTGGACTGGAAGGCGGCGATGAGGCTCCGAGCACGCTCAGCGCGGGCCGTGTTGGTCAGGCACCCGTGGGCCACAGCGCTGATGGAATCGCGCAGCAATCCCGGGCCAGCCACCCTTGAGCACCACGACGCCGTTCTCCGCTGCCTGCGCCAGGCCGGGTTCTCGATCCAGATGACCGCTCACGCATACGCACTCATCGACGCCTACATCTACGGGTTCGCTCTCCAGGAAGCCAACCTCCCCGCAACCGGCGGCGAAGACATGTCAGCGCTCGCAAGCGGCATCGCCGAAACGTTCGCCGGCAGATACCCGCACCTCATGGAGTTCACGACCGAACATGTCCTGCAACCTGGGTATGACTTCAGCAACGAGTTCGAGTTCGGCCTCTCGCTCATCCTCGACGGCCTCACGACACCCGATCCCTAGGAACACCGTCCCACCGCCGCATGGTGTGTTCGGAGGGTCAGTAGCACGAGCAGCTCTGACCGACTGAGTTCTTCGCAGGCGCCTAGCGTCACCGGCGAACGGCCCGTCGACTAGGTTTGCGTTGACCATGGTTGGGGCATCTGAGCAGCGCGGGGACGCGTCGTGGCGGGCGGCGCGCTTGGTTGTTGTGTTGCGTTGGCCGATCATCGCCTTCTGGATTGTCGTCGCTGCAGGCGCGACGGGACTGGCACCGAACGCACCGATCACGGGTGGCGGGATCGCTGGCTTGTTGCCTGAGGACAGCGCGCCGCTGCAAGCTGAGCAACGGTCCTTCGACGAGTTCTCGCTGCCGCTGTTGTCCCGCGTGGTGGTCGTGCAGCACAACGCGGACGGTCTGCCCGCGGCGACAACCCAACAGACCACGCGCGTTGCGCGGCAACTGCTCACCACCTCGGACGGGGATCCCGCCTCGCAGCGCGACGATGCCGTGGTGGCCGCGCTGCCGTTGGTCAACACCACCTCGCTCATTCCCACATCGACCGGGGACGGCACCACGGCGGTGACCTACCTGTTCGGCTCCCCTGACGACAGTCTTTCCCGTCAGACGCGGGCAGCCCAGGCGTACGCAGTCACCCTCGGTGGAGCCTCCGCCGATGTCGTCGGCTTGGCCGGGTTGGTCCCGGCCCAGTACGAGCAGGCACGTCTGATCAAGGAGCGACTGCCGCTCGTGGAGATCGCGACCGCCGGCTTCGTGATCCTGGTCGTAGGCATCGCGTTTCGCTCCGTGGTCGCACCGCTGATCACCGTCGCCACTGCCCTACTGTCCTACCTCGTGGCCACTCGCCTTCTGGGACTCGCCCAGAGGTTCGTCGACATCTCCGTGCCGCGCGAGCTCGAGCCACTGATCTTGGCTCTGCTTTTCGGGGTGGTCGCCGACTACTCGTTGTTCTACCTCTACGCCTTCCGCCACAGACTCCGCGCAGGCAGGCCTCGGGTAGAGGCCGCAAGCATGGCCACTGCCGACTACAGCAAGGTCATCCTCATTGCCGGTCTCACGGTCGCAGCCGGTACTGCCTCGTTGCTCGTGGCGAATCTGGCTCTCTTCCGCGCTTTCGGCCCAGGCTTGGCGCTGACCGTGTTGACCGGTTTGGCAGTCTCTCTGACCCTGACGCCTGCGCTCATCGCGGTGTTGGGGAAGTTTGTCTTCTGGCCCAGCAAACTCGGCGATCCGACTGTCGACAAGCGACACCGGGTCATCGAGCAGATCACCCGACGCCCTATCGCGGCGGTGGCCGCGACGGGTTGCCTGGTCGTGCTGGCCTTCGGGGCTGCACCGGTCAGGGACCTCTCGCTGAATCTATCCTTCGCCAACGGACTGCCTGCCGACAACCCCGTCCAGCAGGCACAACGAGCCGCGGCCGAGGGCTTCGCTGAAGGCATCATCTCCCCCTCGGTCCTGCTTCTGGAAGCGCCTGGACTGGGGGCACAAGCGGCACGGATCGACCGGCTAGGAGAGGAGATCAGTGATGTGCCCGGGATCGCTGGAGTCCTGGGTCCTGGTGGGCTACCCGCCGACCAAGGACGCGAACTCATCATCTCACCGACTGGCGATGCGGCCCGTCTGATTCTCGTCCTGGACACCGAACCACTGGATGCCGACGCCGTCAACGTCATGCGCGACTTGCAGAGCCAACTGCCGGCCATGCTCTCCGCGTCGGGCCTGGCCGATGCCGAGGCAACATTCATCGGCGACACCGCCATCGCCACTGAGCTCGTGGAACAGACCCGAGCCGACTTCCTCCGGATAGCCATCGCCGCCCCCGTCGTCCTGCTCCTACTCCTCATCCTGCTGCTACGGTCCTTGGTGGCACCCCTGTTTCTACTGTTGACCAGCATGCTCGGGGTAGCCGCTGCCCTGGGGATCTCCACCTGGCTGTTCCAGGATGTGGTGGGCCGGTCGGGCATGACCTTCTACGTTCCGTTCGCTACGGCAGTGCTTCTTCTGGCCCTCGGCTCGGACTACAACATCTTCAGCGTCGGACGCGTCTGGGAAGAAGCTCGACACCGCTCATTGACCGATGCGCTGCGCCTGGTGATCCCCCGCACGAACTCGGCCATCCGTACCGCAGGCATTGCCCTCGCCGGAAGTCTCGCCCTGGTGGCCCTCATTCCCCTGTGGCCCTTCCAAGAAATTGCCTTCACCATGGCGGTCGGCCTACTGATCGATGTCTTCATCATCCGCACCCTGCTCGTCCCCGCCCTGATCACCCTCTTCGGCTCAACGAGCAGATGGCCAGCACGATCTCCAAGCACGGTGAACCCCCCCGTTCCCCATGCCAACCGAGTGACTGTGAGGCCGGGGTCGTCACACTGACGCCGCAGGGCTACTGGGCCGTGTAACCGCCATCGACCAGGTGGAAGCTCCCGGTGATGAACGAGGCCGCGTCTGAGCACAAGAACGTGACCAAGGACGCGACCTCGTCCGCTGCACCGAGGCGCCCCAGCGCGTGCCTACCCTCCAGCATCTTCAGGGTGTCCGCATCGAGATTGGCCTCAAGCAGTGGCGTCATGATGAACCCGGGGCCAACAGAGTTGACTCGCACTCCTTGGCCCGCGTACTCCAGGGCAGCGTTCTTGGTCAGCCCGAGGACACCGTGCTTGGCCGTCACGTATGCCGAGGCTGTTGGGAACCCGACGCTGCCGAGGATCGAGGCGATGTTCACGATGCTGCCACCACCTGCCGCCCCGATCGCCGGCAACTGAGCTCGCATCCCGTACATGACACCGTTGAGGTTGACGTCGAGTACCTTCTGCCAGCTGTCCAGCGGATAGTCGCCAAGCGGCGCCGCAGCGCCACTGATCCCGGCGTTGTTGACCGCGATTCGTAGCGGGCCGAGCTCGTTCGCGGCTGCTACGACATCGTCCGCGAACGCCGGGTCGCAGACGTCACCAGCACGAGCACAGGCGATCCCACCGGTCTCGACAATCTCCGAGACCACGCCTTCCGCGGCATCCGCATCGAGGTCGGCCGCCACGACCGCCGCCGCGTTGTTTGCCAACATGAGGGCAATGCTGCGACCGATGCCAGACCCGGCGCCGGTCACGATGGCCGAGCGGTTGCTCACATCGTAGGTAGCCATCGCAAACACCTCGTTCTCGTGGTTCCGGCGCGCGAGATTCCTGCGCCGCGGGTCGCCAACGCTAGCAGGAACGGGTGTCCCGGAGGTGCCCCCCACGACTGGCCCCTACAGCAACAGCTCACGAGTATGCCGCCGTGTCAAGGCAAGCCCGAGTGAGTCGGCCTTCTGTCCACCTGGGGGCTCAACGGCCAACTCGGTTGCAGAGACCGCTAAATCAAGGCATTGCGCTCACGTCCTACACCCTTTAGGTTGCCAACAGGTGAACTACAAATAGTAGTAACGTGAAGTCAGGTGATCGAGTTGACATACAAGGATTTCCAGAAAGTCGAGGTCGCGGCCGATCGCAGCCGGTTCGAGGTCGGCAGGATCGGCACGGCTGTCCTGTTCATCGTCGCGGTGATCATCTTTACCGGGACTCAGTTCGCCGACATAGAGCAGGGCTACCTGCTGATCGCCGCGGCAGTCGTCGGCGCCTACATGGCAATGAACATCGGCGCCAACGACGTCGCCAACAACGTCGGCCCGGCCGTCGGATCGTTCGCCATGACGATGACGATGGCGATCATCATCGCCGCGGTTTTTGAGGCAGCAGGTGCCATCATTGCCGGCGGCGCAGTGGTGTCAACAGTCAAGAACGGCATCGTTGACCCTGCCGATATCGGCGACCCCAACGTATTCGTCTGGGTGATGATGGCCGCCCTGTTGGGTGCCGCGATCTGGCTGAATCTCGCCACCTGGCTCGGCGCACCCGTGTCCACCACCCACGCCATCGTGGGCGGCGTGCTCGGCGCGGGGGCAGCCTCCTCAGGCTGGAGCATTGTCAACTGGGACGTCGTCGGCACGATCGCTCTAAGCTGGGTGATCTCACCGGTCGTCGGCGGCCTCATCGCCGCAGGCACGCTCTACGCGCTGAAGCGGACCGTTCTCTTCAAAGACGAGCCGGTCACAGAGGCCGTCAAGGTGGTCCCCATCTTGATCGGAATCATGGCTTGGGCTTTCACCACCTACATCGCCCTCAAGGGCATCAAGAACCTGGTGTCAATCTCCTTCACCGTTGCAACTCTCATCGGGCTGGGCGTCGGAGTCGTCGTCTACCTCGCGGTCCGCTCGATCATCGCTCAGAGGGCCCCTCTTCTCCCGCAGAACCGGGACGGCGTCAACCGCCTCTTCACTCTTCCCTTGATCTGTGCGGCGGCCTTGCTGAGCTTCGCCCATGGAGCCAACGATGTTGCCAATGCCGTTGGGCCCCTGGCAGGCATCGTCGAAACGCTAGACACTGGTGTCAGTGGTGGGGAGGCCGCCATCCCGCTCTGGGTGATGGCCATCGGAGCCATTGGCATCGCGGTCGGGCTCGGGCTCTTCGGCCCCAAACTCATCCGTACGGTCGGCTCAGAGATCACCGAGCTGGACCGATCTCGGGCGTTCTGTATCGCCCTAGCCGCCGCGGTGACCGTGATCATCGCCTCGCAGCTCGGACTCCCGATTAGCTCGACCCACGTCGCACTGGGCGGAGTGTTCGGTGTCGGATTCCTGCGGGAGTTCTTGGAGCAACGGATGGGAACGGACATCGAAGAGGTGTTACGTAGCCACGAAGGCGAGCCCGACTTCAAGAAGGTCGAGCGGGTCCTGTTCAACTTCCGGAACGCTCCTCCTGAGGCCAAGCGCCAAATGCTCAAGACCATGAAACAGATGGGCCCCGAGGCCGTGATCACTGCCGCGCAGCGCAGGCAGCTCAGAAAATCGTTGAAGAGGCAACTCGTCAAACGCTCCATGCTCCTCAAGATCGCGTCGGCCTGGGTGATCACGCTGCCTGTCGCCGCGGCACTTTCCGCACTGTTCTACTTCGCTATCCGAGGGATGTTGCTGCCATGAACCACCTTCTGCGCCGTGTCACGCTACCCGTACTCCTGGTGCTGTTGCTCGTCGGCTTCTGGATGAGCGGGGAGTTTCAGGAAGTGGCGGCAGGGGTCGCGATCTTCCTGTTCGGCATGTTGATGCTTGAGCAAGGCTTCGAGCTCTTCAGCGGCGGGATCCTGGAGAGGATCCTAGAGCGCGCCACCAAGTCAACGCCCCGCGCAATGGCCTTCGGGTTCACGACGACGACCTTGATGCAGTCGTCGTCGCTGGTGACGGTGATCTCCATCTCGTTCCTGAGCGCAGGCCTGATGTCGCTGGTGGCGGGCGTCGGCATCATCTTCGGCGCCAATATTGGGACGACGACTGGGGCCTGGCTGGTGGCCGGCTTCGGCCTCAAGGTGGACATCGCGGCCTTCGCCATGCCGATGTTAGCGATCAGCATCGTCTTGGTCTTCCAGAAGTCGAAGTACGTGCGCGGTGGTGGCTATGTGCTGGCGGGCATGGGCTTCCTGTTCCTGGGTATCCACCACATGAAAACGGGCTTTGAGGCTTTTGATGTCGACCTGAGCACCTTCGCGATGACGGGTGTTGCCGGTCTCCTCGTCTATACCCTGATCGGCGCAGCAGCCACGGTGATCATGCAGTCGAGTCACGCCACCATGGTGTTGGTCATCACCGCCCTGGCCGCACAGCAAGTCACGTATGAGAACGCTCTCGCGCTTGCCATCGGAGCGAACGTCGGGACCACGGTTACCGCGATCATTGGCGCTGCAACCGCCAACTACCAAGGGCGGAGGCTGGCGCTGGCGCACGTCATCTTCAACGTCGGCACCGGCGCGGTCGCACTGATCTTCATCGTGCCGTTGGCCGCTACGGTTAACTGGATCAGTGGACTGATCGGCATCGCGCAAGATGACTACACCCTCAAGCTTGCGATCTTTCACACCTTGTTCAACCTTCTCGGCGTAGTGCTGATGTTGCCCCTCTTACAACGTCTGATCGTCTTTCTGGAGCGGGTAATCCCCACGACCGAGCCCGGGGTCAGCCAGCCGCGTTACCTCAACGACGCCGTGGCCGCCTTCCCGGAGACGATCGAAGCGGCGCTCGCCGCCGAGGTGGGTCACCTGCACGACAATGCCATCGAACTCATCGCGCACGGGCTGAGCCTGCATCGGACCTCTCTGTATGACTCGCACGACATCGAGGCGACCGTCCGAGAGGAGACAGAGCCATTCGACTTCGACATCGAGCAAGGCTACGAGCAACGCGTCAAGGTCTTGTATGCCGCCATCCTCGACTTCGTGAATCGCCGCAACTCGGGTGAGCTACCGGTCGAGACCGTGCAACGTATGTACACGCTGCGCGAGTCGGCCGAACACATGGTGGGCGCGGTCAAAGAGGTTAAACACATGCGCGACAACACTGTCGCCTTCACCGCGACAGATCACGGTGATATCTCTGCGCTCTATGATGGACTCCGTATCGAGATCGCGGAGATCCTGGTCGCGCTGCACGAGCTTGGGGAGACACCCATCGCCGACCGCAGTGTCCTCTGGCTCGATGATGAGCGCGCACGCATCAAGCGTGACAAGACGCAGACCGGCAGTGTCGTCGAGGGCCTCATGCGCGAGCAGGCGCTCACCGCGACCGTCTCCACCTCGTTCATGAACGACGCCAACTATGCCTACCGGGCCATGAAGGAACTCGTGGATGCCGCGCGGCTCTACTACGGTGAACGTGAAGGGCCCCTAGCCGAGGTCGAGCGACTGCTGGAGTCCGACGAAGATCTGGAATTCTCCGACACCCACAGCCGCGGCCCCAGCGGCGCATCTTAAGGAGCATGCCGACCATGTCCATCGACGAGACCGCCGACAAGCTGGACAAATATCGAAAGCGGGTCAAGCACGGCAAGGCCCACAAGGTCAAGCCCAAGCACGTGAAGGAGATCCGCCAGAAGCTGCACCACAAGCGCGACCGCCTCGAAGAACAGATCAACAATGCTGAGACGAAGAAGGAACGTGAACACCTGGCCAAGAAGCGGGCGAGCGTTGATCACTTGATCGATCGGGCTGATTGGTTGAGCAGCCAGCTCTAGGATCGATCGGCGTCCTGATGGAGGCGATGACGTCACCCGGAGATGGGGTTGCCTAGACTCCACCCCATGTCCTTCGACGTCCGGGCTGCACAGTGAGCCGCATCGCCCTAGGGCTCGCCGCGCTGGGCCGGCCTGGATACCTCAATCTCGGCCATCAGGATGACATCGCGGATCGCTCCGTGGCTGGCATGCGAGCGCAGACCTGGGAGGTGCTCGACGCCGCGTATGCCGAGGGCGTGCGCCACGTGGACACCGCTCGTTCCTATGGGTTGGCCGAGGAGTTCCTGGGTGGATGGTTGGCCGAGCGCGGACATACCGACGTCTTCGTCACGTCCAAGTGGGGGTACACCTACACCGCAGACTGGCGCGTCGATCCTGAGAATCACGAGGTCAAAGACCACTCCCTGGCCACCTACCGTCGACAGATCGCGGAAACCACCGCCGTGCTCCCCCGCCTTGACGGCTATCAGATTCACTCCGCCACGCTGGATTCCGGCGTGTTGAGCGACGACACTGTGCTCGCTGCTCTGGGCGGGCTGGCCGAAGCGGGTGTGCTGGTCGGACTCTCGCTGTCGGGGCCTGCACAGGCCGACACGCTGCGCACCGCGATGAAGCTCAGCAGCTCCGGCGATGCTCCGTTTCGACTCGTGCAAGCCACCTGGAACCCGCTCGAACCGTCCGTCGGCGAGGCCCTCAACGAGGCAGCGCAAGCAGGGTGGGTGGTGATCATCAAGGAGGCCCTTGCCAATGGGCAGCTCACCGACCGAGGCGACCCACCTCAGTCACTTGTCGACCTTGCTGTGGAGCACGGGGTAGGAGTTGATGCTGCCGCCATCGCCGTAGCTCTGGCTCAACCCTTCACCACCACGGTTCTCTCGGGAGCTTCCCGGGTCGACCATCTGCGGTCAAACCTCGAGGCGCTCCGGCTCAGCCTCACCGACGAGGAGGCCCGGGGCCACCTCAACTCAATGCAGGACCCACAGACCTACTGGTCTCACCGATCGTCCATGGCCTGGACGTAAGTACCGCAGCGCAGGCGTGTGCCTGCTCCCGGGCGCGGCGGCTGCGATGACAGGTGAGCCCAGCGGGTCTCACGGTTGCCTCCCTCGACGCGGGCGAACCTGTTCGTTCACTTCACGGATGGCTGCTAGAGCAACTTTCGGCGTTCGATCCTTGGTGAGCAGGCCATTGGCCTCCTGCTGAATGTCCGTGAGCTGTGTCCAGCAGAATCCGACCACAACCCCGGAGTCTGTGGCGGCCTCGACGAAGCCTCGGTAGCGCTCCAGCAGAGTTGCGCCGTCAGGCACGGTATGGAAGCCCCACGTCGGAACGGACTCGTCGCTGTCGTTGTGAGCATCCTGCAGCGCAATGCCGCCGAACTCACTGACAATGATGGGCTCACCGCCATACTCGCAACCCGGCACGAAGACTTCTCGGTGCAAGGGACGCGAGTGCACCGCCGTCCTGCGATCAACGAAGGTCTCTCGCAACCTGGCTTCATCGCCGTAGTGGTGGATGGTGCACAAGTCGGTCTCGGCATGCTCCCAGCCGTCGTTGCTGACCACCAGGCGGGTCGGATCCAAAGACTTCGTGAGGTGATACATCGCCTTCAAGAATGAGACCATGCGTTCATCGGGCGTGCCACGCAGTGCGGGCACCCCCCAACTCTCGTTGACCGGCGTCCACGCGATGATGCACGGGTGGTTGCGGTCGCGCCCGATGACCTCTTGCCATTGCGTGGTGACCCGCCTGACGTATCCGTTCGAGTATCGGAACCCGCTGGGCATCTCGGCCCAGACGACAAAACCCAGCTTGTCGGCCCAATAGAGCCACCGCGGATCTTCCGCTTTCTGATGCTTGCGGGCTCCGTTGAAGCCCATTTCCTTTGCCAGCTCAATGTCGCGACGCAGCTCTTCGTCGCTGGTCGCGGTGTAGCCACCCTCCGGGAAGTACCCCTGGTCCAAGACGAGGCGTTGGTACAGTGGCCGATTGTTCAGCATGACGTGGCCACTGCGGGCTTCGATCTTGCGCATCCCGAAGTATGAATCCACCCGGTCAACCACCCCGTCGTCGTCCACGATCTCGAGGCGGACATCGTGCAACCGGGGATTCTCCGGGCTCCAGGTGGCGACGCCGCGGTGGTCGATGATCGAGGCGTCTGCGTAGTTCGCTCCCTCGGTCAGATCCCACCGACGCCGCACTTCCGTGCCCGTGATCAGCACGGAGTCCTCCGCGATGCGGTGGTCGGCCAACGAGATTCGCACGACCAGCCTCTTGCCGATCGCTGCGCTTGTCACCGCGGCCATGATCTGTACCGAGGCATCGTCCAGCATCGGCACGATGAACAGCTTGTCGATCGCTGCCCGGGGCACCGGTTCCAACCAAACCGTCTGCCAGATGCCGGTAGCCCCCTGGTAGAAGACGTCATCGGCGTGCTCCATCCAGTACTGCTTGCCGCGCGGCTGGTCGAGCTCGGCCACGGGGTCAGACACCCTCACGACCAGTACATTCGGTCCGTCGGCCACCTCCTGGGTGATGTCAGCCGAGAACGGGGTGTAGCCGCCCTCGTGCTGTGCCACGCATGACCCGTTGACCCAGACCGTGGCATAGCGGTCGACGGCACCGAAGCGCAGGATGAGGCGATCGCTATCCTCACCGAGCTCGGCCGGATCGAAGACCCGTGCATACCAGACGACGGCATGTAGACCAGACTCGTGTATGCCGGATGCCGACGTCTGGTAGGTGAAAGGCACCACGATCCGTCGATCGAACGCAGAGTCAGTGTCCAGCCCTTCAGCAGTGACGTTCTGCCATCCCTGGGCCAGACCTTGGTCCTGGTCGTCAAAAGCGAAAGCCCACTCCCCGTTCAGGTTCGCCCACTTGGCTCGGCGCAGATCCGGCCGTGGATACTCCGGCCGCGGGGTGGTGTTCGGCGGGCTCACAGTGACTCCTCGCATGGGGCAGTGCTGATGGTTCGTGGCCAATGATGATGACGTATCAAATCAACGGCACCACGAACGCGGCTGTTGTGACGGCGAGAGCCAAGGACAGCCAGCGGTAGTTCTGATACCAGGGCTTGCCTTCGAGCTCGCGCGACTCCTCTCGCCAGAATGCCTTGCTCCAGGTGAGATCCTCGATTCCGTCACGCAGCGGCTCGTCGCTGCTCTTGCTGAGCACCACGAAAAGGATGGCGTTGCCCACCACGAGCAGACCACAGGCATACAAGAACTGGATGCCGAACGTATCGGCGTACAGGACTTCACTGGCCACCCACAGCACAAGCCCCGTCGGCACTCCGATGGCCAACGTCCAGAAGGCTCCCCGGGCTCGACCCCCGCGCCAGAAGATGCCGCCGATGAAGACCACCAGCACTGGCGGAGTGATGTAGGCCAAGAAGGACTGCAGATAGTCGAACAGCGTGGGGAACAGACCGACGATCAACGAGGACAGGGCCCACGCCAACAGCATGAAAATGACGGTCACTATCCGTCCGATCTTGACGATTCCGGATTCGCTGATGTCCGGTCGCATGGGCTTGACGAAGTCCAGCGAAACCATCGTGGAGACTGAGTTCAGCACCGAGTCGATGCTGGAGACGATGCCGGCAATGAGGGCGGCCAGGACGATAGCGCGAAGCCCGTTGGGCACCAGGTCGAAGACCAGCGTCGGGAAGGCCAGGTCGGGGCTTTCCAAGTTGGGGTACAGCTTGATCGCGATGATGCCCGGGATCAACATGATCAACAGGTTGGGCAGTTTGAGTGCGCCGGCGAAGAGTGCACCCCAGCGGCCGTGGTCGGCGTTCTTGGCCGCCAGTGTGCGCTGCACGATCATCTGGTTAAGCGCAAAGTAGTAGGTGTAGATCAAGAACACACCGGTGAACAGGCCAGGCCAGGGCATCGCCTCGTCATCGACCGGGCGCACGATGCTGAAGGCTTCTGGAGGCGCGGCCTGGGTGATCTCGGACCAGCCACCAGCAGCACTGAACGCCAGAATGGCGACGATCGTGCCACCGAGGATGAGCGTGACAGCCTGGATGGCGTCGGTCACGATCACCGCAGCCAGACCACCGACGATCGTATAGATGCCCGCCAAGCCGGCGAAGACTCCGACGCTGACCCACAGAGGGACGCCCGGGTAGACCACCTGGACCACCACGGCACCGGCGAACAGGCCACCGGCCGCGTCTACGAACAGGTTCGCCACGACGTTGAAGCCCGAGTAGGACCGTCTTGTTCTGACGTCGTAGCGCTTCTCCAAGAACTCCGGCACCGTCGAGACCCTCGAGCGCATGTAGAACGGATAGATGAAGAAGACGAAGAAGATGATGATGAACGCTGCGGTCCACTCGTAGTTGTACGCAGGCACACCGTCTCGATAGCCCGCCCCGGCGAAGCCGATGAACGAGGTCCCCGAGATGTTCGAGGCGTACAGAGAGAGTCCGATCAGCCCCCACCCGAAACCACGTCCACCGAGGAAGTAGCCCTCGGAGTCCTTCGAGGACCGACGAGAGACCCACAGGGCGATCGCGATCGTGCCGGCGATGTACAGGACGACCAGCCCGATATCGAGGCCGGTGATGGAGAATTCAGACATGCCATGACTCCTTTGTCGGGCGTGTTGTCAGGGGTTCGGTGCTCCACTCTTCTCAGGCGGGATGGGCCCCGCACGATCTTCGGACGCGCAAAGAAACGGGTACGTGCCTACGGTCTGGAACTGTGCGCCCCTCGACGAGGTCAACCAAGGATGTCGCCGCGACCGACCCGGTCTCCTCGAAGGGAATGGCGACCGTCGTCAGCGGGGGAATCGTGTGAGCCGCCACCGGGATGTCATCGACACTGACCACAGCCACGCCTGCTGGCGCCGTCCGGCCGAGATCGTGCAGCGCTTCAAGGGCACCGATCGCCATCAGGTCATTGTGGACCGCAAGCGCAGTGATGTCAGGTCGGCGCGCGAGGAGCCGCCGAGTCGCGGCAGCTCCACCAGTTGGTAGCCAATCACCCTGCTCCACAAGGTCGTTCCCCACGTCGCCCGCCTCCGCTTCCAGGGCCGCTCGGTGCCCCCGCAAGCGGGCGCGACTGACTCGACGCGACGATGGGCCCGCGATCACGCCAATTCGACGGTGTCCGTGATCTAGAAGGTGTTTGGTCACCAACCACCCCACCTCTTCATGGTCAGACCCCACCAAGCTCGCGACCCCACCGGGCACCGAGTGCAGGCTCACCACCGGCACCCCCTCGGTCAGCAGCCTCCCGAGCTGGTCATCCTCTTCCAGTTGGGGCGCCGCCAACAGGATCCCGTCCACCCGGCGTTCAAGAAGAGCAAGCACGGATCGCTGGTTGATTGCGGTCCCGGGGACGCGCCGCATTCCCTCAGCTGCCGCGGCAGGCTCAGACCCGAGACTGACAATCGCCAACGCGTACCCGAGACGTCTGGCCTCCCGCTCCGCCGCAACGACGAAACGCGCCAACGTCTCGTCGGCCAGGTCACCGACGACGACTCCCAACAGCTGGGTGCGACGTCTGACGAGGCCACGCGCACTGGCATCGGGTAGATACCCGAGCTGATCGGCAGCGTCCAAGATGGCGCGACGAGTAGTCCGTGACACCGAGCCACCACCGTTCAAGACCTTGCTGACGGTCTGGAAGCTGACTCCCGCCCGTGCTGCGACGTCTTTGATAGAGGGTCGTCGCACGATGCCCCCTCAGGTGTGTAGCGGTTAGGCGAACGTTCGCCTGCCGCCGAAAGTTATCGCCCGAAGTGACGCTGCGTCAAGGGCTCCCGACCACCCCGGCGGGATAAGGGTCCTCATCGACGTCACTGCGGGAGACGACGAGGTATGCCGCCATGCTCCCGCAGGTAACGTGTTGAAAAGCTCCCCGGTGAGTTCATACCCGTGGATTCCATTGCTTTAGTCGCCAAACTGGCCACATGGATCATTGAGCATAAATCGGACACACTCGGCACATGATTCTGCCCGCAGCCGTGGAGTCGACCTCCACCAGCGAGATCGTGTCGATGTTCTGGATCCTGCTCGCCGTCGCGCTTGCCCCTTTACTATCCAGACTCACTCGTGGCGTGATTCCCGAAGTCGTGTTGTTGCTGGCCTTCGGAATTCTCATTGGACCCAGCTTGCTCAACATCGCGTCGGCTGAGGGCGGAGTATCCCTGGTCAGTGAGCTTGGTTTGGGAATGTTGTTTCTTCTCGCCGGCTATGAGATCAGACCGCAACAGCTCATTTCCAAGAATGGCCGCTCAGCAATCCTCACCTGGCTCCTGTGCGCCACGATCGGGCTCATCTTCGCCTTCGACGCATTGCCGACGAACGGGACGAGCGCAGCGATCGCCATCGCGATTGCTTTGAGCTCGACCGCCCTCGGCACCCTGCTGCCGATCCTGAAAGACCGAAACATGCTGGACAGCAAGCTTGGGCAGTCGGTGCTCGTCCACGGCGCCAGTGGAGAGCTGCTTCCGGTGGTGGCGATGGCTGTGCTGTTGAGCACGCGTAACCTGACGGCATCGATCATGCTTCTGCTGCTCTATGCAGCGGTAGCACTCTTCGTCGCGACAGTCCCCAGCCGGGCAGTCCGCCGCATACCGGGGCTCGAGCTCCTGATGCGGGAGCGCAGCCATGGCACCGGTCAGGTGGTGTTGCGCACAGTGATGCTCCTGTTGATCGGCCTGATGGCGCTCGCCGCAGTGTTCGCCCTCGACGTCGTGCTGGGAGCATTCGCTGCCGGCGCCATTCTGCGCTTCTTGGAGAAGGAACACGACTTCGACGACGCCCTGGAGGACAAGCTCGATGCCCTCGCGTACGGCTTCCTCGTGCCGGTGTTCTTTGTCGTTTCCGGCATGGGCATCGCCCTCGGCGCGGTCAGCGATCGACCTCAGTATGTGGTCTACGTCGTGGTGCTGATTGCTGTCGTGCGCGGCGTGCCGGTCTGGCTTGTCGAGCGCTTTACCAACACCGGCTCAGGTCTGCATACCCACAGTGAGCGCGCACAGCTGGCACTGTTTGCTGCTACCGGGTTGCCGATCATCGTGGCCGTCACCCAGGTAGCGGTCTCAACGGGCTTGATGTCGGATGCCAACGCATCCTTGCTGGTGGCCGGCGGTGCGACCACGGTGCTGATCTTCCCCCTCGTCACTCATCTCATTCAACGACGTAGCCGGGCCGTCAGCCCGGTGCGATGAAGGACTCACCCCCCGGCGAACTCGGCAGCTAGTTTTGTGGGGTGTCTTCGCTGACCCCACCTTCCACCCCGGCTGGAGAGCATGTCGACGTAATCATCGTCGGGGCCGGCATTTCCGGAGTCGACGTAGCTTGGCGGCTGCAACAGCGACGCCCGGACACGACGTACCTCATCCTGGAAGCGCGCCACGAAATAGGCGGCACATGGGACCTGTTCAGGTACCCCGGGATCCGCTCCGACTCCGATATCGCCACCTTCGCCTTCCCGTTCCGGCCCTTCCCCGGTGAGCAGGTCCTCGCCGGTGGCGCCGAGATCAAGGCCTATATAGAAGAAACTGCGGACGAGGCCGGGATCACCGAACAGATCCGGTTCGGGACGTCGGTGCAGGAAGTGCACTGGTCCAGTGACGAACAACGTTGGACGGTATGCGCGCGGGGCCCAGCCGGTGAGCTCCTCACGCTGACCTGCTCGTTCCTGCATCTGGCAACGGGCTACTACGACTACGCGGCGGGGTACCTGCCCGACTACCCAGGTCGCGACACCTTCGAGGGCACCTTCGTGCACCCCCAGCAGTGGCCAGAGAATCTCGATGTGAGCGGTCGGCGGGTGGTGGTGATCGGCTCTGGAGCCACCGCGATGACTCTGATCCCGGCGCTTGCAGACACCGCTGAGCAGGTGACGATGCTGCAGCGCACCCCGACCTGGGTGGCCTCGATGCCCAACCGGGATCCGATGGCGCAGTGGTTCTATCGGTGGCTGCCCCCGGGACTCGCCCATCATGCCACCCGGTCGGCGAACATCGTCATCAACCAGACGACATACTCGCTGGCTCGGCGCCGACCCGAGCGATTCGCTGCCATGTTGCGTGCCACCTTGCGGCGCGACCTGAAAGATGAGGACTATCTCGACGCGCACTTCAGCCCTGACTACCCGCCGTGGGACCAGCGGGTATGCCGGATTCCGGACGGCGATCTGACCCGCGCGATCGCGCAGGGCCGGGCGGGCGTGGTGACCGATACGCTCGACTCAGTGGTGCCCGAAGGCCTTCGACTCAGCTCGGGGGAGGTTCTGCCCGCCGACGTCATCGTCTCCGCCACCGGCCTGTCCCTGCTGTTGGTCGGCGGCATCACGATCGTGGTTGACGGCGCGGTCGTGGATGCTTCCAGCCGAGTCGCCTACCGGGGGCTCATGCTCGAGCGGGTGCCGAACCTGACCTTCACCGTCGGCTATGTCAACTCCTCGTGGACCCTTCGCTCTGACCTCATTGCCCGCTATCTGTGCCGACTGTTGGACCTGATGGACCGCCGCGGTGTTGCCGTGGCCACGCCCGGTTCGGCCCCGCCTGGACCGCGGCGACCCCTGGTCGACCTGAAGGCCGGGTACGTCCTGCGAGCCCTGGACCGGATGCCTCAGCTCGGGCCGAGACGGCCGTGGACCTACGTGCAGAACTTCATGGTTGAGGCACCCGAGCTGCTGTATGGGCGACTGGGGGCAGATATGCTCTTCACACCGCGAAAGTCCAGGGCGCACAGAGCACTCGGACCGAGGGCAATGGCGACATCGATGCGACCGAGAGTCATGCAACGACGGGGCAACCAGCCAGGTCGTGGGCCCTTCACCTTCGCTGGGGGCACGGCTGTGGTCACCGGGGCGGCCGGCGGCATCGGTGAACAGCTGGTCCGCCAACTGGCCGAGCACGGCAGCAACCTGGCCCTGGTTGATCAACCCGGGAAGCGGTTGGCTGCTCTGGTCGGTGAACTGCGCCATCACTACCCATCGCTGCGGATCAGTTCCCATACCGCGGACCTGGCTCAGCCTGAGCAGGTAGCCCAGCTTGCGCCAAAAGTCCTCGCCGAGCATCCGTCGATCACCTTGCTGATCAACAACGCAGGCGTCGCTTTGGCCGGACGGCTCGACCAGCTCAGCGCACAGGACGTCGACTGGCTGCTCCAGATCAACCTGCACGCGCCGATCGCCCTGACTCGGGCTTTCCTGCCCGCTCTCGTTGCCTCGCCGGGCAGCCACGTCGTCAACATCTCGTCCCTGTTCGGCCTCGTCGGTCCAGCGGGGCAGACGGCCTACGCCACCAGCAAGTTTGGGTTGCGTGGCTTCTCGGAGTCGCTGCGGCACGAACTCCGCGACGACGGTGTCGGCGTGACGGTTGTGCACCCGGCCGGGGTTGCCACACGCATCGTCAAGGACTCCCGGACCGGGGCTGACCTCGACGAAACAGAGGCGCAGGCTGGGCGCGAGGCGTTTGCTGCCGTCTTGTCGATGGACCCCGCTCACGCGGCGCGGATCATCCTGCGCGGAACGGCCCGCCGTCGACGGCGAGTGCTGGTGGGTCGCACCGCAGTCGCCCTTGACCTGCTGGAACGGGTTTCGCCGGGAAGCGGTGGAGCCGTCCTGGCCTCCGCGCAACATCGGATCGAACACCGGGCCGCTGAGCGCCGCGAGACGCGTTCCAGCGCCGGAAACCAGCCCCCGGCGAATCGAACGGCAGCAGCCGACAGAGCGGAGGGTGGGGAGACATCACCGCTGTCCGGGGAGCGCTGGGTGGCTGCAGCAGGCACGGAGGTCAGAGTCCGGATCACTGGCCCGACGGCAGCCGAGGACTCAGCCGCATCAAACGGCGCGAAAGACTACCCGAGCAAGGACAGTCAGACATCGACCATCCTGCTGTTGCACGGGATCGGTCGCAGTCTGGAGGACTGGAACCTGCAGCACGATCTGCTCAGCGAGCATCACCAGGTCATCAGCCTGGACCTTCCGGGCTTCGGATACAGTTCGCGATCCCCTGCCGGGATGGGGCTGGAGTCGTTGGCCGACGCCGCCCACGCCACCCTGGATGCCCTGGGCCAGGTGGGGCCAGTGCATGTCGTCGGCAATTCTCTCGGTGGCGCGATCGCGATGACGTTGCTCACCAGACACCCCGAGCGAGTGGCGTCCCTGACCCTGGCCAGTAGCGCTGGCTTCGGCCGTGAGGTCACCCTGAACCTGCGCATCCTTGCCCTGCCGCTGCTGGGACACCGCCTGCTGTCGCGGCCTTCGTGGTCCCGCACCGCGTTCATCGAGCGCACCCTGTATGCCGATTCAGCGCTCGCCACCCGAGAGCGCGTTGATCTGGCGCTGGCGCTCGCGGTCGTGCCTGGACACGCTCACAATCTCCGGGAGTGCATGCTCGCCATCTCTGGTTTTCGCGGTGTGGATGCTGGTTGGCGCGAGGCACTGCTCAGCCAGGTGGCGGCATACCCCGTTCCTACGCTGGTCATCTGGGGCGAGCAGGACAAGGTTCTCCCGGCTACTCATCTCCAAGCAGCAGCCACTGCGCTTCCCCGAGCCCACACCGTCCTCATGGCCGATACCGGCCACCTGCCCCAGGTCGAACGCCCACAGGAGTTCGCTCAGCTGGTCCTCGACCTCTGCCGCTTCTCAGTGCCCACCGGCATTGGCAAACAAGGATGAGTCGCCCACACCGAAGCCGAACCCAGGGTCCTCGCTGCCTGGCGTCCGTTCCGGACCTGGGCGAGCCTCTACCTACGGGTGCCGGGAGGCAACAGAATCCAGGTGTCAGCCATGTGGTGGCGAGACGGACGCGGTGTCGCTCAGCCCGGGGAGACCATCGAGGCTGTGGGCGTTGCGCTCCCGGTGATAGGTAGCGATCCGCTCGTCGTCACGGCTTCGCCACACCGCGTCCAATGTTGGGCGTTCCTCGCGGAAATCCATCCGGGGAACGGCATACCCACAGGAGTCGGACACCCGGTCGACCTGCACCGTGATGATGCCCCGTAGGTAGCCGCGGCGTTCCTGGCCAGCTGCGCCGAAAGCGGGCAACACCGACTCGAAAGCTGCCGACTCGACAGGTAGGACCACCCCGGCGCCGTGCAGTCGAACGATCCGGGGCTTGCCGTCGAAGGCGCAGAACATGACGCAGATTCGACCGTTCTCGCGCAGATGAGCGACCGTCTCCACGCCGCTACCGGTGATGTCCAGGTAGGCAAAGGTGTCCTCATCCAAGACCTTGAACGTGCCGACGGTTCCCTTAGGGGAAAGGTTCACGGATCCGTCGCGTGCGAGCGGGGCTGTCGCGACAAAGAAGACATGTTGGGCCTCGATCCACCGGGCCAACGGTTCGTTAATGCTCGCGAAGACGTTCGACATGACCTCAGCGTAGGGGGCGGCTGTCACCGGTGGTCGACGTGCCTTTGCGGGCGTGTACGCGCTCCACGATCCCCTTGCTGATGCGTTCGGTCTCTTCAATAGTCACGTCGAGCTCGCGCAGCAGCAGGAGCGGGCGCCGGGTGTAGTGCTCGCCGTGCACGGGGACGGTGACCAGATCGGCGGCGTGCTGTAGGAGCCTCAGTGGCAGTGACGCGGCGACCACGTGGTCAGCGAGAAGGAGTCGTCCGCCAGGTCGCAGGACCCGCAGGGCCTCTTCGAGGGCCAGCCGTTCGTCCGACACGCAGCACAGCGCGAACGTGCTCAGCACCGTGTCGAAGGACGCGTCGTCATACGGCAAGGCCATTGCATCGCCGCCGATCAATGGCACGTCTCGGTCAAGGCTGTCGGCGCGGGCTCGGGCCACGTTGAGCATTGGCACGCTGAAGTCGATGCCGGTGAGCTGGACAGAGTCGCAGTAATGCGCCAGGTTCGAGCCGGTGCCTATCGCGATCTCAAGAGTCCGACCCTGCGCGCGACCGCACACCCACGCCCGACTGTCGCCGAACAGGCTTCGCTCTATCCGGTCCATTCTCCTGTCGTATGTCGGGGCTCGCCGATCCCAGTGACGCGTGAAGCTGCGCTGTCGGGCCATCGCTCCAGGGTAATGAGGCCGCCGACAAACGATCCGCATATATCGATCGACGCAGCGAAGGCGGCGGGCGACCAGGCACGATAGGTCGGTGGCCCCCTCGTATCTCACCCTAGCGGCCCCGGCATACGGGCAGATCGAGGTGAAACGTTCGCGCTTTCACGCGCAGGTTCATCCTGCGACCTCGGAGCCGAACGCGCGGGCGGTCATCGCGGTCATCCGCGGCGAGCACGCCCATGCCGGGCACCATTGCTGGGCCATGCTTCTCGGAGCCGACCCGCAGACAGCGCGCTCCAGTGACGACGGCGAACCGTCCGGCACTGCGGGAGCGCCCATCTTGGAGGTGTTGCGAAGACAAGAGATCGGCGACGTGGTCGCCGTCGTGAGCCGGTGGTTCGGCGGAACGCTGCTCGGGTCAGGCGGCTTGGCCCGGGCTTACAGCCACGCGGCGGGCGAAGCGTTGGCCTCGGCGAGACTGGCGCGCAGGGTGTTGAGCCAGGAGTTCACGGTCGTGATCGACCATGCGGACGCTGGCCGGGTGGAGCATGAGCTGCGCGCTGGTGGTGTGCTCCTGTTGGACACGGAGTACGGCGAGTCGGCCCGCATTCGGATGGTCGCGCCGCCTGAGGAACGGAGCAACCTCGACCAGCTGTTGGCGCAGATCACCGGTGCGGCGCCTGACCTGCGCTCCGGTGCTCTGACGTGGCGCACTGTCGAGGTGTGAGCCGCTCGGGGCCCGCCATTACACCTGCTCTCAGGGCGGATCCCGCCAGGCGCGATCCCTCGATGGGTGCCTCTTTCGTTCGTTTGTGCGCGCTCCTGAAGATTCCTATCGGCGTGTCGCCTTCGCAATCGCGCACATGCGCAGTTGTCGGGGGCTGTGCTGGGCGCCTCGACCAGTGGGTGGGACAGGACGGCATACCCTCGACCCATGATCGAACTGAAGACGCCAGCCGAGATCGAGGAGATGCGGCCAGCGGGCCGCTTCGTGGCGCAAGTGCTCACCCGTCTGGCCGCCGAGGCAGCGGTCGGCACCAATCTGCTGGAGCTGGACGCCCTCGCCCATCAGATGATCCGTGAACGGGGTGCCGAGTCCTGCTACATCGACTACCACCCCTCTTTTGGTGCCATGCCCTTTGGCAAAGTCCTCTGCACGTCCGTCAATGACGCCGTGCTGCACGGCCTACCGCACAACTATCGGCTGCGCGATGGCGACCTGCTCAGTTTGGACTTCGCCGTCTCGGTCGACGGGTGGGTCGCGGACTCAGCCATCAGCTTGATCGTCGGCAACCCCAGGCCGGAGGACCAAGAACTGATCGGCGTGACCGAGACAGCCCTCGGCGCCGCCATTGCCGTCGCGCGAGCCGGGAACAAGATCGGCGACATCTCGGCCGCGATCGCTGCCGTGGGCACCGAAGCGGGTCTGCTCATCAATACCGACTTCGGAGGGCACGGCGTCGGTCGGACGATGCATGGTGAGCCGCACGTGCCCAACAAGGGCCGCGCAGGCCGGGGTTTCCCACTACGCCCGGGTCTGGTGATCGCCATCGAGCCGTGGTTTCTGCATACCACCGACCGCCTGGTCACCGATTCGGACGGTTGGACGCTGCGCAGTGTCGACGGATCCCGAGGGGCGCACAGCGAGCACACCATAGCGATCACCGACGGCGACCCGATCGTGCTGACGGCGAGGGGCTAGAGAGCAGCTCCACGCCGTCGGCCGACGCGACCCCGGCCAAGGGGCCCGCGGGTGCGTCCCCCGCAGAAGGCCGAGCCGCGCGAGCACGGCTAAGCCGAATTCGTGCGTCCTGCACTACGACAGACTATAGTTGAGGCACCGGCAGGGCTGCCGACGCCCTGTCATGTTGTGGAGGATTCTATGTCAGGAAAACACCGGATCCAGTGCCGCTACCTCTCTCAGGAGGACCTGATCAATTCCGGCTGCCTCGACGTCCGCCTCGCGATGACCGCCGCGGAGGACGCCATGCTGGCCTACCGAGAGAAGCGGATACTGTTCCCTGACAAGATCGTCCAGATCTTCGACGAAGACACCCAGGAACGCATCAACTGTCTGCCGGCCACCCTGCTCACCGAGCACATCTGCGGTGTCAAGTGGGTCTCGGTCTTCCCGCGCAACCCGGCGGTGCACGGCATACAGAACCTCGCCGCCGTCATCGTGCTCTCCGAGATCGAGACCGGCCACCCGTTGGCCTTCATGGACGGAACGTTGTGTTCCAACATCCGGGTCGGCGCCATGGGGGGTGTGGCTGCCAAGAACTTCGCGCGGACCGACTCCACCAAGATCGGCTTCATCGGCTCAGGTGAGCAGGCAAAGATGCACATGCTGGCGATGAAGACGGCCGTGCCGTCGCTGCGTGAATGCTCCGTGTCTGACCTTCACGAGGTCGAAGAGGAGATCTTCGCCGAGGAGATGGGTCGACTCTTCCCGGATATGACGTTCACGTGCACCAAGCACAACAACCAGGCGGCGATCGAGGGCGCCGACATCATCGTGACCGCCACCAGTGCCCAACAGCCCCTCCTGAAGGCCGAGTGGGTCAAGCCGGGGTCGTTCTACAGCCACATCGGCGGGTGGGAGGACGAGTATGCGGTCGCCGCCCAGGCTGACACCATCATCTGCGATGAGTGGGAGACGGTGAAACACCGCACCCAGACCTTGAGCCGGATGTACAAGGACGGCCAGCTCTCCGATGCCGATATCGCCGGCGACCTGGATGCCGTGGTCGCCGGTGAGATCCCGGGTCGTCAGTCACCCGAGGAGCGGGTGTACTTCAACGCTGTCGGGTTGGCCTACGTGGATGTGGCTATTGCGCACGCGATGTTCGTGCGCGCCCAAGCCGCCGAGGTCGGCCACATGCTGACGCTGCAGGACACCATGGTCTTCAAACACGAGAACCTGGTGGACTCGATCCGTATCTAGGTTCTCACCGAACGGAACGACATCCCTCTCACGAACGAGCAGTCGACTTCCCGACTGACCTCGCGGATTGACCTGCTCGGCGTTCATGATGCCCGCCCCACCGAGACTCTCCAGTGAGGCGTAGCTGTAGAAGCCACCCTTGTCCTGGCCGAGTTGAGCGATGGTGCATGCCGACAGGTCCTCACACAGGGTTCGTGGCCACCCACACCCCGTGGACGTCGTGATCGGGCCAGTGCCCGACGAAGTTCTCGGCGACCAGGTCGTGGGCCAGGTCGGTTGTGCCGTTCCACATCTGCTCGATCCACCGGCGGTAGAGAGCGCGTGATTGTGAGGTCATCCGACCAACCAACCACCCCGGTGTCAGCACAGCAACTGCTGATACGCGCTCGTTAGGCCAGCCTGCTGGCCAGTTCGTCCAGTCCCGGGACCTCAATGTCCGCAGAGGTGAAATGAGCGGGATAGGTTGCGCCGCGCCGATTGACCCACGCGGTTTTCATCCCAGCACGGGCGGCTCCATGAATGTCCCAAGGATGCACGGCGACCAGCACCATCTGCGAAAGATCGACGCCGCACTCCCGTCCCGCATACTCATAGGCCGTTCGAGCCGGCTTCCACAAGCCGCTGTCCTCCACGGTCAGCAACGACTCGAACCAGTCCCGGAGGTCCGCGCCCCGCAAGAGCTCGTCGGCAACGGCGGATGAGCCATTCGACAACGTCACCAGCCGCAGGCCGCGGGCCCGCAAGGCGGCGATGCCCCGCGGGACGTCCGGATGGACCGACAGTGCCATGAAGCCGGTCATGATGTGGGCCACTGCGTCCTCGACAGGGCGGTCCAGTGACACCGGTTCCACCAAGGACGTCAAGAGCGTGCTGGCGATCTCAGCGAATGGCTGACTGTCTCCGGTCGCGGTCAGCGCCATACCGTCCCGCAGCACGGAGGTAAACCATAGCTGCGCCAGGTCCGGTGAGGCACCCACCTCGGTGAAGCGCGCACCGAGTGCCGCCAGGTCCGAGAGTGTTTCGTTGACGTCGAACACGATCGTGCTGATCCCGTCGATGGATCTCGACTTCATATCCATGACTGTGCTCCGCGAGCCGCTGAACTGCAAGCGCGCTGTGGACCACCTGCGCCACGGCTACTGCCCGCGGTGTTGACCACGTACGGCGTGGTTGCCAGCACCGAGGGCCCCGCGGCCGCGAAGAGACTCCAGGTCGGCCCGGCATCTAGGGTATGGCGATGCCATCCGAGTCGCGTCCGGGCGATGTCATCAGCGTTCGCGGAGCGCGGCTGCATAATCTGCGCAACGTCGACGTCGACCTTCCCCGCGACCAGCTCGTCGCCTTCACCGGGATCAGCGGATCGGGGAAGTCCTCGTTAGCGTTCGGCACGATTCACGGGGAGGCTCAGCGCCGATACTTCGACTCGGTCGCCCCGTTTGCGCGCCGGTTGATCCACACCGCACTCGATCCTCGGGTCCGCGACATCACCGGCCTGCCACCGACCGTGGCGTTGCAACAACAGCGCGGCGGAGTCAGCAGCCGATCCAGCGTCGGCACCATCACCACGACGGCCAACACCGTGCGGATGCTGTGGTCGCGCTGCGGGGACTACCCAGCGGGGGTGGCCCCGATGGACTCCGACCACTTCTCCGCTAATACAGCCGTCGGGGCTTGCCCGCAATGCTCGGGACTGGGCCGGGTGCATCGACCCACCGAGGACTCGATGGTGCCCGACCCCTCGCTGAGCATCTCCGAAGGCGCGATCGCCGCCTGGCCGGGTGCGTGGCAGGGCAAGAACTACCGGGACATCGTCGCGACCCTGGGCTACGACATCCATCTGCCGTGGCGCGACCTGCCGCAAGCCGACCGCGACTTCATCTTGTTCTCCACCAGCCAACCAGTGGTCACCGTGGTCCCGGAGCGAGCCGCGGGCCGTGTGCACCGACCGTATGAGGGCCGCTTCGTCAGCGCCGAGCACTACCTCATGCGGACCTTGTCCGAGACGCAGAGCACCAGCCAACGGGCACGAGCGCTGCGGTATGTGGTGACCTCGCCGTGCTCGATGTGTGCAGGGCGACGGTTGGGGGCGAACGCCCTGGGGGTCACCTGGCAGGGCCTGGCCATCGACGAGGCGGCAAAACTGCCCATCGAGGGTTTGCTGACCATCGCGCTGCGACGTTTGCAGCAACTCGAACTGGACGAGCCCACAGCCCCGGTTGAGCACGAAGTTGCGGCCCCCCACCCCTCCTCTGAGCACGAAGTTGCGGTCTTAACGGACAGTGCGAGCACGAAGTCGGCGGGCGACAGCGCCTCAGACCCGGGCCGCGCCGCCGAACGGGTGTTGCTCCGCGATCTGACCTCCCACCTGCAGGTCATCGCGGACCTCGGCATCGGGCACCTCGACCTCGGCCGTTCCAGCATGTCCGTGTCGTCCGGGGAGTTGCAGCGGTTGCGGTTGGCAACCTCACTGCGATCGGGCCTCTTCGGCGTCGTCTACGTGCTGGACGAGCCTTCAGCAGGCCTGCACCCTCGCGACACCATCGCCCTCGTCACCGTGCTTCGCGAACTGGTGCACGCCGGCAACACGGTCCTCCTCGTCGAGCACGACATGTCGGTGGTGGCGCAGTGCGACTGGGTCGTCGACGTGGGTCCCGGGGCGGGCCGTGAGGGTGGGCACATTCTCTATTCCGGCACTCTGGACGGTCTGGATCAGGTCGATTCGTCGATCACCGCGACGTACAGGCACGAGCAGGTGCACGCCAGCGCCGTGCGTGGGGAGCCGGATGCCGTTCGCGAGCCAGTGGGCGAGCTACGGGTCGATGCCATCATGCGTCATACCGTCATCGACGTGAATCTCACCGTGCCCCTGGGGGTGCTGACCGTTATCGGCGGGGTGTCCGGCTCGGGCAAGAGCACTGTGCTGGACGTACTGCACGACGCCGTCGGTGGGGAGATCGCCCGGGTGGACCAACCCGAGGAGGACGATGAGAAAAGCACCGAGTCCGAGACTGCTCAACGGCGCGACGCGAGCCGTGGCAATGCCACCGGCCACGGCCGCGTGGTCAGCCCTCCTGCCGGGGAGGTGACACCCCCCGCCTACGGGGCGGTCAGCACCTCCGGCGACTCTGTGCCCGCTCGCTTGGTCAGAATCACCCAGAAGCCGATCGGCCGGACTCCGCGCTCGAACCTGGCGACATACACCGGGTTGTTCGACCGGGTGCGAGCGCTGTTCGCGGCCACGCCACTAGCCCGCGAGCGCCGATATCGGGTCGGCCGGTTCAGTTTCAACGTCGCTGCGGGACGATGTCCAACCTGCCAGGGTGAGGGCCACGTCGCCGTCGAGCTGCTGTTCCTGCCGGGGACGTACTCGATCTGTCCGACCTGTCGCGGGGCGCGCTACAACCCCGAGACCCTCGAGGTGAGGTGGCGGGGTCACACGATCGCCGATGTGTTGTTGCTCACCGTCGCCCAGGCGATCCCGGTATTCGCCGACGAGCCGCGGGTTGCTCGCGCGCTGACCGCGTTGTCCACGCTGGGGCTGGGCTATCTCACCCTCGGTCAACCAGCGACTGAACTCTCTGGCGGGGAAGCGCAGCGAATCAAGCTGGCCACTGAGCTACAGAACGAACGGCGAGAGCCGACGCTGTATCTGTTGGACGAACCCACTGCGGGCCTGCACCCGGCGGACGCCCATAGGCTGCTGCGGCAGTTACATACGCTGGTCGATCACGGCCACACGGTGGTCATGGCCGAGCATCACCCGGCAGCGTTGGCCACCGCCGACTGGATCATCGAACTCGGCCCGGGGGCGGGGGCTGCCGGAGGACGCATTACCCATTCGCAAGGCCGAGCTTAAACCCGTCTTGCTGCACCCCGCGCAGGTGATTGCACGGTTGGGCACCCGGCCGATCAGGCCGCCTTGCAAGACCCCGCCGACTAGGCGCCCTTCGGCGTTGGCCGCTGCGTTGCCGAGCGGCGGGATCGAATGATGGAGGCCACCGTGACGCTGGTCACGACGACCGCGACGATCAACAGGTAGCCGGCGGTGTAGTTGCGATCCAGCAACGTCGGATTGTCTGGGCGAGCACCGAAGCGGCCAAGCACCGGAATCGCCACCAGCGTGATGGCGCCGAGGACGACCAGCCCCACCGTGGCCGGTGCCTGAGCAGCCTCCGGCACGACGCGACTCACCAGCGCCGCGATCGCGATGGTGACAGCCGCGATCAGCACGTCGTGGGCAATGACCCCGCCGCCGAGCCAGAACGCGATGTTGATGAGGTCGGCAACGTCGGCAGTGCCCAGCAGCAGCCACACACCCCACAGTGCGAGCGCGACGCCGAGCGCTCCGAGCCCGATCCGGGGCGCAGCCGCCCTCATGCTTGGATCTCCAAGGCCCGCAGCCACTTGGTCTGCAGCACACCCGGCCGGTTCGGCGCGATCAACCGGCAGGGATAGCCGTGGTCCATTCCGAGATCCTCACCGGCCAGCTTCAGGGCCACCAGGGTGCGGTCATCGTCGGCGAAGTTCGCCTGCAACGTCGTGTTCCGGAAGGGCCCCGACGGTTGCAGGGAACGCACTCCTACCTCCGTGCCCGCCGGCGCACCGGCGGCATCCAGCAGGTCGCGCAAGCGCACGCCTGTCCACTCGCCACTGGCGCTCCATCCCTCGACACAGGCGATCGGCAGGGTCTCGGTGCGCTGCGGCATACCCAGCAGATCCTCACGGCTGAAGGCCACCTCTCGATCGCCCACCTGCACGGTCAGCCGGTAGTCGTCGTCAACCATATCGTCGGTGATCCGCGCCGCCTGGGCGGACTTGTTGATCGGTATGCCGCTCGGGCCGTCGCCGGAGCGCACGCCCAAGACCGACACGTTGCGCAGCAGCGGCACCGTCGAGCCCGCCGTCGCCAGCACCGCCACCCCCGTCGCCAGCCAGGTGGTCGTGAGCAGGCCTCGACGCGAGAGCGAGCCTTCGGCTACGGCAGTGGGGCGGTCATGCGTGACCTCGTCCACGTCGCCGAGCAGCGCGTCGCGGATGATGGGCAGCTTCACGGCGATGTGGACCAGCAGCGCACCGGTGGCTATCCAGGCCAGGGCGAAGTGTGTACTGCGGAAGGAGAAGCTCCACGGATACCACTGGCTGCTGTTCAACAGACCGGTGACCAGCAAGAAGATGCCTGCGGCGACCAGGACGGCGATGGAGCCGCGCTCGGCCGCGGTGAGCGCCATCCGCCGAACGTCGCGGCGCGGGAACCGCTCGAACAGGTTGGGGAAAACCGTCCACAGCTTGACCAGGAGCAGCGGGATGGCTGCCACGCCGCTGGTCACATGTAGACCCTGAGTGAGCCGATACCCCCACGCGGGGCTCGTCGGGAACGGGACCGGTTGGCTGACCTCTTGGGCATAGTGGCTGATCAACCCGGTCACGAAACAGACCAGGAAGCAGATCCCTAACCACACGCCAACCCTGGCCGCCACATGCGGGGAACGCAGGCGTGAGGTGAAGTGCTCAGGGCGAGGGATCGGCGGATTCATCCGGTCAACCATAAGCAGGTCCACGACGCGCCGACCTTACGATTGTGCAACGGGTTCTCATCGCAACCCATGTGCACGGCGTTCTCATCCGTCCGGAGACCCCAGGACGACCGCCCAGCGCACACCCACCTGATCCCACGATTTCACGACGAGACCTGCCTGGGCAGCGATCCGCTCGATGTCATCGACCCCGACCACGGCCCAGCGAAAAGGCTTGCTGGTGAGGTCTCCACTCTGCAACGTGGCCCAGGTGACCCGTGCCTCGATGCCTGGCGCCTTCAGCTCCACCACGACACGGCCGGCGGGCATGATCAGCTCCCGTGTCCGCGCGAGCAGTGCTACCGGGTCTCCGCCGATGCCGATGTTGCCATCGGCCAACAGCGCGCTCCCCCAACGACCCTCATCCGGCATAGATTTGAACACGTCCCGCCGCTCCGCCGAGGCACCGCGTGACCGGGCCTGGGCGACAGCTTCAGCCACGATATCCACTCCGAGCACCACCTGGCCGCGCAAGGCGAGCGCAGAGCTCAACCGGCCGGGGCCACAGCCGATGTCCACCGTGGAACCTCGACAGAGATCGAGCAGCGCGTGATCCGCTGCATCGGCGTGCCGGATCCAGTCGTCGACAGGCAAGTCATAGGGATGCTCCTCGATCCCCACGACCTTCACCGGGCTTCCCTGCAAAGCCTGCGAAAAGATGTCGCTGAAAGATGTCTGAATGACCGGGTCTCTGCGGAGCATCGGGTCCGTCTGAGTCACGTGATCTCTCCTTGTGCTCGCCAGACCTGAGCGAATCGTGTGTGAGGTGCCCCATCAGCCACTTCCTGTGCGTCGGCCACGAGGTCAACGTCCTGCAGCGTCCGTGTAGTTCCAACGTCCAGACCCTGGCTCGTCAGTGCACGTTCTGTATCCTTACACGTCGTCTCCGTCGACATCGGCACCCCCCTCACCGCATCGACCTGATCGGCGCTGTGGCGGCCGAGCACCCACCACCCCCCATCATCGGCAGGACCGACAACGGCGTCGTGCTGCTCGAGCAGTGAGGCCGCTTCCGTCAGCATCGCCGCGGTGACCTGCGGGGTGTCCATACCGATCTGGAGGACTGCCCCTTCCCCCGCGTCGCGGTGGGCGTTCACCAGCCGCTCAGCGAAGCCCTCCCCGCGCTGCCGGACCACCGTCCAGTCAGCCAGCGCGGCACGGATCTCATGCGACCGGGCGGCATGATCCACATCACCGGTCAGCGCAATGACACAGTCGGGTGTGGCGGACCGGCTGGCTTCCAGCGTGTCCAGCAGCCCAGCCGCGGCCAACTCGGCGGCAGCCTCATTGCCGACAACTGCCCCCAGACGGGTCTTGGCAAGGCCTGGCACCGGTGCTTTCGCCACGACGAGGATGCGCACCGGGGGAACGTTCAACGCAACACCCGAGCAAAGTCCCGGGCGGCCCGAGCGGTGCCGAGCACCGAGCCGGACACCTTCGACTTGGTGCCCTCGGCTCGCGGCCCGTAGGCGACATCGTGCTCGGTGACCCGCCAACCGGCGTTGGTAGCCCGCTGGAGCAACTCCACGGGATAGCCGAACCTGCGGTCCTGCACATCCAGATCGAGCAGGGCCTGGCGACGGCATACCCTAATCGGCCCGAAATCGTGCACGTTCATCCCGATCCGATGCCGCAACCACGCTGCGATCACAGCGTTACCCGCCCGGGCGTGCCAGGGCCATACTCCGCGCTCGCTGGGACGCCGACGGCCGAGCGCCATATCCGCCCGACCCGCTCGCACCTGGTCCAGCATCGGCACCAGCGCTTCGGGGTCGAACGAGCCGTCGCCGTCCATGAAAGCGACGTACTCGCGGGTCGCGCCGAGCAGACCGGCGTGCACAGCCGCGCCGTATCCGGGCCGGTCCTCGGCCACCACGGCAGCACCGAGCGAGGCGGCCACTTCGGCGGTGTTGTCACGCGAGCCGTTGTCCACCACGATGACCGCGAAGTCGGGCGGAACTCGAGGAATGACCTCGACCAAAGCAGGACCCTCGTCGCGGCACGGCAGCACAAGGTCGCAGTCCGGAAGCGAATTAGACACCCGCGTAGCATAAGCCCCCAAAGATATTCGGCAAATGTTACGTAACTGTGACACGCACTCGGCGTTCACTGTCCTTTGATATCGCTGTCATAGCGTGCCAACATGACCGACGTGAAAACCCCGGGGGAGCGCACTCCAGCCTCGGCCTCCGACTTTACCCCCTGGGTCGGACTGGGCATCGCCGTGATTCTCCTGATCACCGCATTCACCCTGCCCAACCTCCTCAACTGGGAGGTCTACGCCCGCAAGTTTCCGGAAAAGAATGGCACCGCTGAACCATTACATGGGTTCTGGGATCCTCAGTGGTGGGGTCCAGGCACTCTCCCAGCGCTGCTCATAGGTGTATTGGCTGTCAGGTACGCTGCGACGCTGGCAGCCCGGCTGCGTTGGCGGAGCATGGTGGGCTTGGCCTACCTGGTTTCCGTAGCCTGGATGTTGTCGCTGGCTTTGATGGATGGCGCCCGAGGTCTTGCCCGAAACCTCAGCTCAGAGTATGAGTACTACGCCGAAGCGGCCTACATCGACGACGTTCCGGCGATGCTCGGCGAGTTCACCTCTCGTATTCCTTATGCCCATCCGGACAACTGGAACGTGCATGTGACCGGTCACCCGCCAGGCGCTCTGCTGTTCTACGTCATGCTTTTTCGGATCGGGCTGCAGGACCCTTTGTGGGCCGGGCTGGCGACCTCGGTGTTCGCGGCAACCTCGATCATCGCCGTGCTGATCACGCTGCGCCTCCTCGGGGCCGAGAAGGCGGCCCGCACGGCAGCCCCCTTCTTGGCCTTGACTCCCTCGGTGATCTTCCTGGCCGTGTCCGGCGACGGGGTCTTCGCTGCGTTTGCCGCCTGGGGGTTAGCGGCTTTGGCAGCAGCCGCAGTTGCTCGCCGCCGGGCCAGGATGGTCGGCTTCGCGGCGTTGGCCGGTTTGCTGCTCGGCTACTGCGTGATGCTGTCCTACGGGCTGCCGCTGCTCGGGTTGTTAGCCGTAGCGGTGCTGATCGCTGCGCGCGGCTCGTGGTGGCCGATGCCGATTGCCGCCCTCGTCGCGTTCGGCGTGGTGCTGATCTTCGTGCCGTTCGGCTATGTGTGGTGGGAGGCCTACCCGGTCCTGGTCGAGCGGTACTGGGACGGGGCGGCGGGAATCCGACCGTTCAGCTACTGGGTCTGGGGCAACCTGGCCGCTCTGCTTATCTCGGCCGGGCCGATGCTCGGCTCGGGTGTCGCGCTGCTGTTGGCGCAACTGCGGCACCCGCGCTCGTACGAGGCCGCAAGGCATCGAGTGGTGCTACTGCTTGCTGGGGCCGCCCTGTTGACCATCCTGGCCGCCAACCTGTCCCGGATGAGCAAAGCGGAGGTAGAACGCATCTGGCTGCCGTTCATCCCTTGGCTCACGCTTTCGCTGGTGCTGTTGCCGCCGAAGTGGCGTACTCCTGCCCTGGCGGTTCAGGTCGTCACCGCGTTCATCGTTGAGACGTTGCTGTACACCAGTTGGTGACCCTCCCAGATGAGCATGATGTTGTCGCCGGTTTCGCCGGCTTGAGCGCGGTATCGCTGACGCGCGGTTAGGCCCTCAACGGTGCCGTCGCGAACTCCGCCAAGCCCTGCTCAGGCGAGATGTTGGCGGTGAAGCCCAAACGCTCGCGGGCCTTGGCCGAGGACGCCACGATGTGACGGACGTCCCCGAGCCGGTATCCGCCGGTGATCTGCGGCTCGACAGCTCCTGCAGTTTCGGTGCCGCTGGCGACCTGGCGGGCGACGTCGGCGATGGCGACCGGCTGCCCGGAGCAGACGTTGTAGGTCTCGAACCGCTCGCCTCGATCCGCGGCCAGAGCATCGATTGCCAGCAGGTTGGCGCGCGCAACATCGCTGACGTGCACAAAGTCGCGCATCTGTTTGCCGTCCTCATACACCTGAGGCGCCTGCCCCCGCTCCAGCGAAGACCGAAACATCGCCGCTACCCCGCTGTATGGCGTGTCCCGAGGCATCCCAGGGCCGTAGACGTTGTGATAGCGCAGCGCGATGGCCCGGCCGGGAGCTTGCCTGACCCAGGCCGCCGTGTAGTGCTCCTGGGCGAGTTTGCTGACGGCATACGTGCTGCGTGGGTCCATCGCAGCGTCTTCGCCGACGAGCTCCCAGGTCAGCGCTTCGCCACATACTGGACAGTGGTTGTCGAAGTCACCGGACTCCAGCGCCCGGCCGGTGCGGGGCGGCGGCGCCTGTCGGCCGTGCTGCGGACAGTCGTAGCGGCCCTCCCCGTACACCACCATCGAGGAGGCGAGCACGAGTGCGCGGACGTCTGCCCGTGCCATCGCGGCCAACAGCGCCGCCGTGCCGAGGTCATTGTGCGAGGCGTATGCCGGCAAGTCGGCGACGGTGACACCGGCACCGACCACGGCCGCCTGGTGGCAGACGACATCGACACCGGCCAACAGGGCTGCCCATTGCCCGGACGGGTCATCGGCGCTGGCGCGGACGTCGAGCTGGTGAGTGCCTGCTGGCGGCTCGGAGCCACCATGGGCCATCGCGAGCATGAGGTCGACTCCGAGCACCTCGTCGCCGCGCGCTTGCAACTGGCGCGCGATCTCACCGCCGATGAAACCGGCCGACCCGGTCAGCAGTACCTTCATCGGGCGGTGGGAACGTCGTAGGTGATGTCCATATCATCTGCCCACGTCGAACAGGAGCAGTCGGTCGGGTCCGGGAGAGCCTCGATGGTGTCGGCCAGCAGTCCGGTCAGACGCTCCAGGTTCTTCTTGAACAAAGCGAACACCTCCGCCTGGCCAACGCCCTCACCGGCCTGGGCCCCGGCGTCCATATCGGTGACCAGGGCGATCGAGGCATAACACTGCTGCATCTCACGAGCCAAGGCAGCCTCGGGTGCGCCGGTCATGTTGATCAGGTCCCAGCCTTGGGCCGCGTAGTTGGCGGACTCGGCGCGGGTGGAGAAGCGTGGTCCCTCGATCACAACCATCGCGCCGCCGCTGGTGACGTCGGGGGCCGCTGTGGCGATGGCACCAGAGATCTGCCCGCAGTAGGGATCGGCAAAGGGCAGGTGGCAGGCACCTTCTTCGACGAATGACCCGATCCGGCGGTACGTCCGGTCGATCAGCTGATCGGGCACGACGAGGTCCCCGGGCGCAACCTGTGCGCTGAGCCCACCGACAGCACAAGGCGCGATGACCTGGCGGACGCCGAGACTGCGGAGGGCATAGGCATTGGCCCGATAGTTGATCGCGTGCGGCGGATAGTTATGGCGCGGACCGTGCCGAGGCACAAAGGCCACGCTGCGGCCCCGGACCTGACCGACGGAAATCGGGCCCGACGGGTCGCCATAGGGGGTCTGCACCGTGTGTTCGGTGGGGTTCTCCAGGAAGGAGTAGAAGCCGGTGCCGCCGATGACGGCGATGTCTGTTGTCCTGTTGCTCACTGGACTCACTCTGCCACCCCTGAGCGGCACGCGACATCTGGTCGACTACTCCGCCGAGTCGAAACCCACACCCACGCCGAGGGCACCCGCGCACTCGGCGTCTCAGCACCCTTAGCGAGCCGGTCGCCCCGGCTGCCCAAAGGAGGCACCGTGAACAGTTGCGGAACCACATTGCGTCAATCTGAACTTGACGACAACGCTTCGTCAACGTTTACTTGACGCATGACGACTGCACCGCCTCTCCCCCGTCCGGATGCGCACTGGCGCGAATGGGTCACCTATGGCCTGTCGTGGGCCGCCGCACCACTGGCCCCCACCGCTGACCGGCGCTCCCCCTCCGTGCCAAACTCTGTGGGCACCCCGACCTCCGCCCCTTCATCTGGCCCTACCTTCACCTCAGTTTCTGCTGGGGCTCCAACCTCCAGATCCAGCACCTCTCCTGGCACCGCCACCTCTTCTGCACCAGCTACAAGGACGCCGGCCTTCGGTGCGACGAACTGGACAATGGACGATACGGAAGCCGTGGAAGGCTGGCGCGCCGCGACGCGCAACTCCGGCCCCACGCGGTCGCAGTCCTGGCCGATCACGTTCTACGCCTACCGAGAGCCGACCCCAGGCCCGCGGTGGCAGGCGCTCTGGGAGGCCACGCATACGGCATACCTCGCCTTCTACCGCCGGGACGGTCTCACCGACCGGCCGACGTTGGAGGAGTCTCAGGCCGCGCTGGCCGAGCACATGCCCGAGCTCGTGCCGACCTACGAACGCCTGGTCGACCTCACCAGGACCCCCGGGACAGATGCTGACGACACGGAGGACAACGACGTTGCGGCTCGCCTGCTGACCATGTGGCGCTTGCCCATCTTTGCGGCCGGCTGCTCCCAGGTTGCCATCGGCGGCGAGGCCCCGACGCTGAGCCGGAACTACGACTACGACCTGAATCTCTTCGAGGGCGTGATCGCCTCCACCAACTACTCGGGGCAGCGCGCCGTTTTGGGAACCTCCGACATGTTGTGGGGGCTCGTGGACGGGATGAACGAGGACGGTCTGGCCATCTCGATGACGTATGGAGGGCGGAAGGGCGGCGGAGTGGGCTTCGCGATCCCGTTGGTCATCCGTTATCTGCTCGAAGTATGTCGCACCGTCGACGACGCGTGCGAGCGGCTGCGCGGGCTGCCGGTCGCCCAGGCGTACAACGTGGCCATGGTCGACACCTCGGGCGCCCGAGCCACCGTGTTCATCGCCCCTGGCGAAGAACCCGAGGTGACTGAGCATTCAGTAAGCACCAACCACCGGCTGGACCAGGTCGAGCATCCCGAGGTCGCGGGCCCACTGGCGAGTCTGGAACGTCAACGCGAGCTGAACGTCCGGCTGCGACAGCATTCCGGGGCCACCGCCAAGGATGTGCAGGACTGGCTCGGCGAAGAACCGATGTTCGCTGATCGATACAGCACCGGTTTCGGCACGTTGTACACCGTGTCCTATGAGCCGAAGAGCGGAACGGCGCAGTATCGCTGGGGACAGCGCACCCTGAGCCGCACGTTCGATGACCGCGATGTCGAGTTCCCGGTGGTGCTGCGCGGCCGCTGAGTCACAGCGGGTCGACTCCGCCCAGGTGGCCTCTTCCAGGTAGGCCGTCTGGGCGGTTCGACGTCGGCCGGTCCCCTCATCCATGGGCCGCCTACCGAGGCGAGCGGCACGCCATACTGTGTTGGTCACCCTCAGATCGTTGACTGCCCAGCGGAGGTATGCCGTGTCCGAGTCCCCCAGCCCGCCCACTCCTGCGCCTGCGATCCTGGCGGCGCGGACCCGCCGGCTCATCGAGGAGCTGAGCCGGAGCGAGGATCCAGCGGCCTTCACCGAGCTGCTTTCGCTCAGCGAGGCGGTGGGCGTGGCCCTGGGGCAGTCGGCGCGGACATTGGCCCAGGCGCAGTCGTGGAGCCAGGTGGCTACCTACGCGGGCACCTCAAAGCAGGCCGCCTGGTCACGCTGGAGCAGCTAGCCGGTCACCCCCCCCCCGCCTGCCCCCGCCTGCCCCCGCCTGGGCAAGGTTATGTATCGCTGGTGCCTGCGATTTCCCCCGATCCGGAAGCATGAGCTTGCCCAGGCGACTCACAGGGTATGCCGGCCCGCCCGTCACCTAGGCGGCGCAACAGCTGGTCGACCACATCCGCCAGGCACGCGTGCAGGAGCTCGTCCTCGCCGCTACACAGCCAGTTCTGAGAAAGTCCGACCAACGACCCGAACAGCGACTCCGCGAGGACCTCGACCCGAGTGTCCCAGGCGGCGTCGTCAACCTCGGCCACCCGGGTCAGCAGGCGCACCAGCTCCGCGCGGAAGTCCTCGACTGCGCGGCGTCCTAACGGCTCTAACGTGGCATCTCGAGCCGACATCAGCGCCAACTCCTGAATGACGAGGTCGTGACGGGGCCGGGCGACCAGAGCCTGCGCATACTCATCGATCGCCCTGCGCAAGATCTGCTCACCGTTTGCGCCGGCCTCAATGGAGCGGCCGATGACTGCGGTCGCAGACTCGGCGTCGGCGTTGAAGACGGCACCGATCAGTGCATCCTTCGACGCAAACGCATAGTGCACCACCCCCAACGGCACTCCGGCCTGCGCGGCGACTGCGCGCGTCGTCAACGCCCAGGCGCCCTCACGGCGCATCACCTCCATCGCGGCCTCAACCAGTTGACGTCTGCGCTGCTCGACCGGAATGTGGCTTCGCTGGGCGGCCATCAGATCACCTCGGGTAGTCGCGACGTCGTGGTTTCACGGTGACCAGCCTCGCCCAGGTGGCTCGTTGCGGGCTCACCACCGTGGTCCCGGCGGCGTCGCAACACGAAGAAGGCCTGCATACCGGTGTAGAGGCTCACCGCCGCGGCCACCCAGAACACCAGTGACATACCCGAGGTGAATGCTTCGTGTGCCAAGGCGACAAAGGACTGTCCAAGCTCCTCAGGCAAGCCCATCGCTGCTGCTTCGGCGCCACCGAGCGTCTCCTGGCCGGCGCGGACCACGGACTCCGGCACAGCTTCCGGGGCATCGGCCAGGCCGGACCGGTACAGCGCCAGCCCCAGCGTGCCGAGCACGGCCGTGCCCAGCGCGGCGCCGAGTTCGTAGGCCGTCTCCGAGATCGAGGCAGCACCACCGGTGCGCTCCGCCGGTGCACTGGAGACCACCACGTCGTTGGTCAGGCTCTCCGCCATTCCGACGCCGAGCCCCACCACGAGAGTCCAACCAAGCAGCGCCGAGAGCCCGCCATCGTTGATCAGGAGCGCTCCGAGCGCGAAACCGGCTCCCGCGAGAAACATTCCACCGCTGATGACTACCCGCAGGGTGAGCAGGCGAGCCAGCCACGGCGCCGCCAACGAGCCGGCAACGGTGCCCACCGCCAGCGGCAACATCCACACTCCGGCGTTCAATGGTGACAACCCGAGCACCAGTTGGAGGTACTGAGGCAAGAAGAAGAGCAACCCGAGCACAGCAAAGATGCTGAGCAAGTTGGTCAGGACGGCGACCGTGAACACCCGATCCGCGAACAAGGTGATGTCCAACAACGGCTCTGGCAGGCGCCGCTGGCGACGAGCGAACAGCCACAGCAGCGTCAACCCCATGGCCAACACGGCGATCGCCGAGGCGCTGAAGCCCTCGGTGCCGATCGACTTCATGGCATAGACCACGGGGAGCATGCCAGCGATGGACAGCACCGCCGAGAGCAGGTCGAAGGGGCCCGGTGCGGGGTTGCGGGACTCCGGCAGGAGCACGATGGCACCAATCAACAGGATCACCATGATCGGCGCGTTGATCAAGAAGACCGAACCCCACCAGAAGTGCTCCAGGAGCGCACCGCCAAGAATCGGTCCCAGCGCCGCGCCCCCGGCGAAGGCCGCAGCCCATACCGCCACGGCGTTGCGGCGCTGTTGCGGCTCGGGAAAAACCGTGCGGATCAGCGACAAGGTAGAAGGCATCAGCGTCGCCCCACCGAGACCGAGCAAGCCGCGGGCCGCGATCAACATCTCGGCCGATGTAGCAAATGCGGCCACCACAGATGCCGAAGCAAACGCAACCGCCCCGATCATCAGGAGTCTGCGGCGTCCAATGCGATCACCCAGGTTGCCCATGAGGACCAACAACCCGGCCAGCAGAAACGAATAGATATCGATGATCCACAGCAGCTGCGTGCTGCTCGGCTCCAGATCGGCACTGAGTGCCGGCACGGCGAAGCCCAGGACCGTCATATCGACACTGATCAACAACACCGGTAGCACCAGCACGGCCAAAGCCGCCCAGCGACGACGGGTAGACACCACGCACCTCATTCTCAGTTGGGAGACAGCATCGTGTCACATAATTTGGTCATACGTCCAAGTCGACTGACCAAATAGCACCGGCCCTGCGCCTGGGCAAGGTTATGCAGCGCAACTGGGTGCGATTTCCCCCGATCCGGGCGCATAACCTTGCCCAGGCGTAGCGGCGGAACCAGGTTGCCCGCCACACAGCCACTTGCAGCCATATGGTGGCCGGTGATCCGACAACAGTGTGCACAGTGGCAGTTGATCACCGGTCGCAGTGTGTCCAGGCAGCGATAGCGCACGTCACCGCAGGCGCACCGTCCAGTCTGTCCAGATCCCGGCGTCGACGCGTCCACGGTGACATGATGACCTACCTCGAGAGCGGCGCGCTGTGCCAGCATCGAGCCCACTGGCCATCTATGGTTATCCCGTGAGAACTCTCGCCCTGCTCTGCGCCTCTGTCCTTGTTGTCGCTGGATGCAGCGATTCGTCATCGGAGGAGGACGCGGCTAGTCAGTCAGTAGCCGAAGAGGCCGGCGAAGAGCAGGGCGAAACCGTCGCGTTGCAGCGCTCGATGGACCCTGCGGTCGTCGTCGATACCGGCGGAGAGACCCCCGCGGAGGCAGCAGCAGCAGTCAGTTCGTCGCTGTTCGTCTCCTCCCCCGCTGTGGTTGTTGCCGCTGCCGATGACTCCGAGAGTGTTGCTACCGGAGCAGAGGTGGCCACCGAAGCCCGCATACCGCTCGTGCTGATCGACCCCGCGTCACCCCAACAAGGGGGCACCGAAAGCGATGCCGCAGCAAGCACCTCGGAGGGCGAGAGCGATGCCGCAGCGAGCACCTCGGAGGGCCCGAGCGATGTCGCAGCGGCAGCCCTGGCCGAGATTGACCGGCTCCAGGCCGGCACCGCGCTCGCGGTGGGCGCCGAGGTCGAGCAGGTCTTGGGTTCGAACGCGGACGTCGAGGTCGTGAGCGATGCGGGCGACTTGCCGGACCTGGACGAGGTCGACGGGCTGAGCGAACTGGTGGTGCTCGTTCACGATGACGACACGTCGCAAGGATCGGCTGTGGCCGCGGCTGCCACGGCGACGGGCACAGCGGCCGGTGCCACGGTGCTCAGCCTGCCCGAGCCTGATGTGCGCGCAGACCCTGAGGCGATCGAGGTGCTCTCGGACATGCAACCCACCAACGTGCTCGCAGCCGGCACCGACTTCGGCACCGTTGAGCAGCTCAGCTCTCGGGTCGAGGTGGCCAAGACTGGTGTGCAACTGCCCGGGGGTGGCCAGACCGTCTTCCCCGGACGCCGTCTGGTGGCGCTCTACGGCCACCCGGGCACGCCGGGCCTTGGCGTCCTCGGCGAGCAAGACGTTGACGCGAGCATCGCCCGCGCCCAGGGCTTGGCTGAGGACTTCGACCCGCTGAGCGACGTCCCAGCCGTGCCGACGTTCGAGATCATCGTCACCGTCGCCCAGGCCTCCTCCGGTGCGGACGGTGACTACTCGTACGAGACCCCGGTTGAGGAGATGCTCCCGTGGGTCGAGAAGGCTGGCGAGGAAGGTGTATACGTCGTGCTCGATCTGCAGCCGGGTCGGGCGAACTTCCTGGAACAAGCCAAGATCTATGAGGACTTGCTGGTGATGCCGCATGTCGGGCTGGCACTGGATCCGGAATGGCGGCTGACGCCGACCCAGCGCCCCCTGCAGCAGATCGGCTCGGTAGAGGCCGAAGAGATCAACTCGGTCATCGACTGGCTCGCGGAGCTGACCGCGCGCGAGCAGCTTCCGCAAAAGGTTCTGGTCCTGCACCAGTTCCGCATCTCGATGCTGGAAGACATCGACCAGGTCAACACCACGAGCGACGAAGTGGCGGTACTGGTCCACATGGACGGCCAGGGGACAACCGGCGAGAAGGACAGCACCTGGCAGGCTGTGGTCGACAACGCCCCCGAGGGGGTGCCGTTCGGCTGGAAGAACTTCTACGACGAGGACAGCCCGATGCTCACCCCTGAGCAGACGATGACTCGAGAGCCGACCCCCTTCATGATCTCCTACCAGTAATCCCGGCCGCTCACCCTGCCAGTCAGCTCTGCGGTGCAGGATCGGGCTGGCGGCTCAAGGTCTCTCGGGCCAACAGCCACGGCCCAGCAGCCAGCAGGCTGATCAGCCCGGTCAAAGCGAAGGCCCAGCCGAACCCAGCAGCATCGGCCACCAGCCCGATCAGGATCGGGCCGACGATCGCCCCCGAGTCCTGCGCCATCTGGAACGTGGCTAGCACCGTTCCACCGCTGCGCTCAGTGCCGACCACATCGGCCACCGAAGCCTGCTGACCCGGGTTGACGAGCCCCGCCCCCAGGCCGCTGATCGCCGACAACACCAGCAGCACCCAAAGGTCTTGGGAGAGACCAATGACGCCGAGGCCGAGGGCGGTGATGACCAACCCGGCGAGCACCAGCGGCCGACGGCCCACCCGGTCAGCCATCGTCCCGGAGACCTGCAGGGTCGCCGCAGTACCGACCGCGGCCACTGCGAGCGCCGCACCGGCAACCCAGGTCTCGTTGTGCACGGCCACCGCAAACTGCGGCAGGATCGCCACCCGCACCCCGAAATTGCACCACCCGTTGGCGAAACCGGAGGCAAGCGCGGCCCGGTATGCCGAGTCCCCGAGGGCCGCGCGGACCAGCATCGGGGGCGCTGGCGTGGACCCGACAGCCGGACGCAGTGACGCGCCGGACAAGCGAAAACCCACGGTCCCAGCTGCAATGACGAGGGCCACGGCATACACGATGAAGGGGACCCGCAACCCGAGCGAGGCCAGCACTCCGCCGATCAGCGGACCGACCATGCCACCGATCAGGAAGGCGCTGGCGTATGAGGAGGACACGCGACCCCGGATACTCGGAGGAGCGAGGCGCACCAGCAAGGCCATCGCCGACACGGTGAACATCGTGGACCCGATGCCACCCAACCCGCGGAGTACCAGCAGCTGCCAGTACGTCTGTGCGAACGCCGTGGCCAGCGATGAAGCGGCCACGATCAGCAGACCGGTCAGATAGATGGGCCGCTCGCCCAGCCGTGTCACCAAGGCGCCACCGACCGGCGCAAACAGCAACCGGAAGAAGGCGAAAGCTGACACAACCACTGAGGCCGCGGCTACACCGACGTCGAAGCTGCGGGCATACGCCGGCAGTACTGGTGCGACCAGTCCGAAGCCGATCGCGATCACAAAGGCCGAGGCGATCAGCACCCGGATCTCCCCCGGTATGGGCAGACGATCGGGTGTGGCCATGCGGGGGGCTCCTCTACGGCTCGACGATGGTGCGATGACTCCTGCTGCGGGCTGGTGGCCAGTGGCGGCCACTGGTTGGCGCGGTGACCGTCCCTACGAAGCCGGGCGGCGGGTCACCGCTGCCCGGGTGAGCAACGCTGGAGGTCGAGCCGATATGCCAGCAGACAAAGATCCCGAACCGGTGACCAGTCTTTGTCCGGGACGCGAGCAAAGCCCAGGCGCTCATACAACCGGTGGGCCGCCAGCATCGATGCGGCGGTGGATATTGTCAGAGCAGACAGCTGTTCCCGACGAGCCCGCTCGATGCACTCCCGCACGAGCAGCTCGCCCACCCCTCGTCGCCGACCTTCGGCAGCCACACCGAGGCTCCGGAACTCGCCCTCGTCGGCGCTGGCGATTTCACGATGGGACGACGACGGCGGGCACCACGTCACACTTCCTAGCAGCACACCGGGCTCGACGGCGACCAGCACCACGGAGTCGCGGGCACGACCAGCCGCATCCTGCAGCACCCTGAGATATGGGTCATCGGGAGGCAACAACTCATCATCGACATAGGCTCGGGCGACCAACGCACCGGCCTGGCTCAGCTCCTGCGCCAGAGCAGGCCGCACCATGACTGTCACCAGGCCTACGGTATGCCTCGGGCTTCGGCATGTGCGCACGCAGGTGGGGTGCCTTCCGCACACAGGTATGGCGCCGATCCACTGACACCGGCATACCCCGGGCCCGTCGGTCAGGCGTCCTTGACGGCCGAGATCTCGATCTCCAGCGTGATCTTGTCGGAAACGAGCACCCCGCCGGTCTCCAGGGCGGCGTTGAACGTCATGCCGAAGTCGGAGCGAAGCAGGCTGGTCCGCCCTTCGAATCCGACCCGCTGCATGCCGAAGGGGTCGGTGGCAGCCCCGCCATACTCGAAGTCGATGCTGACCGGACGAGTGGTTTCTTTGATGCTGAGATCACCGGCGACCCTCAGGACGCTGTCGCTCACCACCTCGACCTGTGTGGAGTTGAACGTGATCGAGGGGTAGGTCTCAACGTTGAAGAACTCGCCGGTACGCAGATGAGCATCGCGGTCGGGGTTGCGAGTGTCCACGCTGGCCGCCTCGATGCTGACCGAGATCGTCGCTTCCTGGACCGAGTCCCCGCCGGTGACAGTGCCTGCGAAATCGGTGAACGACCCGCGCACCTTGGTCACCATGGCGTGTCGCGCTACGAATCCCATATGGGAGTGCAGCGGATCGATCGTGTAGTTGCCGATCACGTCGGCTAGGTCGGTGCTGGTCTGCTGGTGCGTCTGAGTCATTGTCCTCGTCCTTGGATGCCGCTCCACGTGGAGCTAGTTAGTGATGTGTCACTTACCTTAGCAATTTTCGGTGACGCGTCAACTATGAGCTAGACTGGGAGTATGGAGTCCAAAGAATCTCCGTGGCTCACCGACGAGGAGCAGCGTGTCTGGCGCCAGTGGCTCGCGGCGAACGGCGAGATGACCGCAGCCCTGGGGCGCGGTCTTGCCCAAGAGTGCGGCTTGTCATTACCTGACTTCCAGGTGTTGGTGCGCCTCAGCGAGACACCGCAGGCACAGGTTCGGATCGTCGAGTTGGCCGACGAGATGCAATGGGAGCGCAGTCGGCTGTCCCATCACCTGACCCGGATGGAGAAGCGCGACCTCATCGTGCGTCGTGACTGCCCCGAGGATCGGCGTGGCGCGTTCGCCGAGCTGACACCACACGGTCGTTCCCAGCTCGAGGAGGCTGCCCCAGGCCACGCACGCCTGGTCCGCTCGCTGCTCTTCGACGACCTGACCAAGGAGGATCTGCAGGTTCTCGGCCGAGTCACCGAGTCGCTGCTGCACCGACTCTCCACACAGTGATCGAGGTCACCACCGGGGGCTACGCTGAACGGATGAGCCCTCAGAGTTCTGTGGTGTTTGTATGCGTCAAGAACGGCGGCAAGTCGCAGATGGCCGCTGCCTTGATGCGGCTGTATGCCGCGGAGCAGGTCGAGGTGCATTCCGCCGGGACCGCGCCCGGTGCCGAGCTCAACCAGCAGTCCGTGACGGCCATCGAAGATGCGGGCGCCCACGTTGGCGACGAGCATCCCAAACCCATCGACCCAGACATGCTCAGCGCTGCAGACCGCGTGGTGCTCCTCGGCGCCGAGGTGGCCCTGCCGCCCGACGTCGAAGCCGCGATCGAGCCCGGTGGACTGTCCCGGTGGCTCACCGACGAGCCCTCGCAGCGTGGCATCGAAGGAATGGAACGGATGCGGCTCATCCTTGCTGACATCGACGAACGCGTGCGCGGCCTGCGCGACGAACTGCTCGGCGTCCAGTCCGTGCCGATCCGCGACGGCGGGATCCGACTCGGCCAGCTGTTGAAACTGGCCAGCGTCGTGCCCGACGGAGCGATGGCCCGAATGGTGATCGAGAACGGTGAGGTCAGGGTGGGCGGAGAGATTGTCATGCGACGTGGCAGCCAGGTGCGCCCAGGCATGGTGGTGCGTTACAACGGCTTCGCCCTGACGCCGCGCACCGTCCAACCCACGTAGGCCCGGTCCGAGGAGCTCACTGCTGAGCCAGAAGGTCCTGATACTCCACGTGATCGGAAATCCACGCAGCCACGTACGGACAGGTGGGAATCACGGCCATCTTCTCGACCTTGATGACGTCCAGGGCCCCCTGCACCAGCATCCCGGCCAAGCCTTGGCCGCGCAAGGGCGGCTCGGTATGCGCGTGCGTCAGGTCCACGGTGTTTCCGTGGGTGCGATAGTCGAGATACCCGGCGACCGCACCGTCTCTGAGGATCTCGAATCGTGACGCGGCGGCATTATTGACAACAGTCACAGTGCTCATACCCCACCCTCTCAGATCATCTGCCCAGGCTGATGTATCTCAGAGCCAGTCAAGAGCTGGCGCCAACTGCCGATAACCCACGAAGGCCACAACGTCGAGCAGCGTGTGGGCGATCACCAATGGCATCACTCGCCGGGTGCGCGAGTAGACGAGACCCAAGATGAGCCCCATCGCGACATTCCCCACGAAACCCCCGAAGCCTTGGTAAAGGTGATATGTGCCGCGGATGAGGGCCGAAGCCCCGATGATGACGACCATCGACAGGCCGGCCTGGGTCCAGCGTGTGAACACGTAGGCAACCATGACCACCTCCTCGAGGACCGCGTTCTGCAGCGCGGCTAGAAGCAGCACCGGCACCGCCCACCACGCGTCCGCCAGGTTGTCCGTCGAGACCGTGGTGTTGAGCCCGAGGGCGCGCGCCGCCAGGTACAGCCCCAGCCCGGGGATCCCGATCAGGGCGGCAAGTGCGGCTCCCTTGGCGAGATCCTGGGCCGGATGGCGCAGGTCGAAGCCGGTATGCCGCGCTGCTGCGAGGGAGCCGCCGAGCTCGCGGCCTACCAGATGTAAGGCCAGGGCCACCGGGACCACGGCGATCGCGATGCCGGCCAGCTGGTAGGCCAGGTCAAGCCACAGGCGGTCGGGCGTGACGGCCACGTTGATCGAGGTCGTCTGGGCCGCAAGCGACTGCTCCGCGGTAAGTTTGCGGATCAGCGCCAACACCGACCAGAGCGCCGAAGCCCCCAAGCTCACCCCCAACACCAGGGCCGTCTCGTAGAGCAACCCTCGCCGCGATAAACCCCCATCCTTCGCGGAGGCTGCCGCTGAGCTCTCCAACGGTCCTTCTCCGTTGTCCGCGGCAGCCTCCGGCGTCACGCCTGATACCCCAATCCCACACAGGTAAGACCGAACAGGCTCAACCCGACGGCGATGATCACCGGCGTTGCCGGCGCCGTTTGGGGGCGAAAGCCTCTGTATGAGGCTCCCAAGGCCATCGGCAGGGCGAACACAATGAGCACGCTCGTCAGGTTGAGGATGTTCCACGAGGCGGTCGACAAAATGGTTGCGGCGACGATATAGACGGCCAACGGCAGCAACACCACCGGCTTGGTCCCGTAGTTGAGCGGCCCTTTCAGCCAGCCTGTCCGCCGGCGAAGCACGACCTCACTCAGCAAGTAGGTCAGCGCCATGGCCATGAGCAGTATCCCTGGGAGCAGTTGCACGGTGCCCACGGTAACGATTGCGCCACGTTGCTGCACAGGCTCACCGGCCCCGGCGAGGTTCGACGTGGAATCACGCTCTGGCGCATCGTTGCGACGCAGGGCACTGACCCGCAGTGCTGTTTCCCCCCGAGGGGCAGTTCGCGCACCCGGGGCGTTCTCCACCAGGGCGCTACCAACCGGGGGCCGTGCGCGCCATAGCCATCAGCAGTGTCCTGGAAGGCAATTGCGCAGTCTCAGGTAACGATTGCACCAAGTCCCCTGGACACGCTCGGGGGGCGGGGTAACACTGTTGGGGTCATAGGGGTGGATCCACGGTGTCACCACTGGTTCGTAGTATGCCTACCCTCCACTGATTGCCGAAGGACCCACCACGTGTCTCGTTTCTCGCCCCGCCTCCGGTCGCGCTCGTCTGGGTTGATTGCAGCAGCTGTCTTGGTGGCCCCGCTGGGCGCGGCCCCCGTTGCCTCGGCCCAAACCGGTGACGGTGGGTCCACCGCATACATCGTCCAACTGGTGGACCTGCCGATCGCCTCCTACGACGGCGAGGTCAAGGGGTTTGAGACAACCAAGCCGGGGGTCGGTGAGCGGGTCGACCCCAGCACCGCGGAGGCGCAGGACTACGGCGACTTCTTGGCCGAGCAGCAAGAGGAGGCGGTGGAGTCCTCGGGTGCGGACAGTTCGGATGTCCTACACACCTACGACACCGCCTTCAACGGTGTGGCCGTGGAACTGACCAGCGCCCAAGCCGCCGCGATGCGCAAGGATCCCGACGTGATCAACGTGTGGGAGACGGAGATCCTGACCGCGGATACGATCTCCACGCCGGACTATCTGGGGATGACCGGTGCAGCTGGTGTCTGGGACGAGCGGTTCGGCGGCCCGGACGGCGCCGGTGAGGGGATGGTCGTCGGTGTCATCGACTCGGGCATCTGGCCAGAGAGCGCCAGCTTCGACCCACTGCCCGACGCGGAGGTCCCGTCGGATTGGGCCGGGGCCTGCGTAGCGGGCGATGACACACAGGCAGCCAACAGGGTGACCTGCAACAACAAGCTCATCGGTGCTCGGTACTACAACGAGGATATCGATGTCTTGGATGTCGAGTTCGACTCACCACGCGACTACGACGGCCACGGCACGCACACTGCAGGCACGGCAGTGGGCAACATCGCTGTGCCGATGACCGTCAACGGCATCGACCTCGGCGACGGCAGCGGGATGGCCCCGGGCGCGCATGTCGCTGCCTACAAGGCGCTCTGGGCCGACGGCGATGGCCAAGCGAGCGGGTCGACCGCCGACTTGGTCGCGGCCATCGATGACGCGGTGAGCGATGGAGTCGACGTCATCAACTACTCGGTCACAGGGTCGCGGCAGTTCGTGGTGGACCCCGTCGAACTGGCCTTCCTCAGTGCCGCCGACGCGGGGGTCTTCGTCGCCACATCGGCCGGCAACACCGGTGACACCGTCGGGTCGAGCAGCGTCGCGCACAACTCGCCATGGACCATGACCGTCGCGGCCAGCACACACGCCCGCAACGTCAATAAGGAAGTCACCCTCGGTGACGGCACGACCTACCAGGGTGTCGGCGTCGGAGCGGGCCTGGGCGAGGTCCCGTTGGTCTACGCGGGTGACATCCCGTCCGAGGAGGCCACCGACGACTGAGGCCCAGCAGTGCTGGCTCGACATCGACGGCAATACCGACGGCAACCAGATCGCCATCGACACCGCTGGCGCCGCGGGCAAGATCGTCATCTGCGACCGCGGAGCCACCGCCCGAGTCGACAAGAGCGCAGCCGTCGCCGAGGCGGGCGGGGTGGGCATGATCCACAGCAACACCGATCCGGCCCAGTCCCTCAACGCAGACTTCCACTCGGTCCCGACGGTGCACGTCAACAGCACGAGCGGCGATGCGATCACGCTCTACGCGACCGGCCAAGTCGAGCCCACGGCGAGCGTCGCAGAGCCGCAGAGCGGCGCCGTGGTAGCCCCGGAAATGGCCGGCTTCTCCTCCTATGGACCTGCCCAGGCTGGCAGCGGCGACTTGTTGAAGCCCGACATCACCGCGCCGGGCGTCGACATCATCGCTGCCGTCGCCCCGCCGGGCTGGGGAGGCGACGACTTCGAGAGCCTGTCCGGCACGTCCATGTCGGCGCCGCACATCGCCGGTCTTGCGGCACTGATGATGCAGACCAACCCGGACTGGAGCCCGGCTGCAGTGAAGTCGTCCATGATGACGACGGCGCGCACCACGAACACTGAGGGTGGTGCGATCCAGCGCACCGGCGGCGACGCCACCGCACTGGACTACGGCTCCGGTGAGGTGGTGCCCGGATCGGCCTACGAACCGGGCCTGGTGTACGACGCCGGATACCTCGACTGGATCGGTTACGCATGCTCGATCAACCAGTTCCAGCTGATCCTGCTCGATCCGAGCGGATGTGACCCGTTCATAGGCAACCCCAGTGACCTGAACTACCCGACGATCTCCATTGGCGACCTCGCCGGGATAGAGACGATCACGCGCACGGTCACGAATGTGAGCGACTCCGACGCCACATACTCTTCGGCTTCTTCGGTGGCCCCCCCTGGGGTGAAGATGACGGTGACTCCGGCGGAGATCACGGTGCCGGCCGGCGAGGAGGCGACGTTCACGGTCAGCTTCTCCCAGGTCGATGCCCCGTTGAACAGCTACACCTTCGGTTCGCTGGTGTGGGAAAGCGCCGAGGCAACCGTGACCAGCCAGGTTGCGGTCCAGCCAACATCGGTGGCGATCTTGGATGAGATCGTCGATAGCGGCGCTGAAGGCACGCATGACTACGATCTGGTCGCCGGTTTCAGCGGCACTCTGCAGACCGACGTTGATGGCCTGGTCGCGGCCGAGGTCGAGATCGCAGACGTCGTGAAGGACGACTCCAGCGACAATGACGGCGAGGTCAGTTTCGACGTCCCGGCAGACACCAAGGTGCTCCGGTTCGCAACGTTCGACTCCGAGGTGCCGGCCAGCGACATCGATCTGTTCGTCAAGGACCCCAGCGACACCTTGGTGGGGATCGCGGCGACCGGCACATCGCAGGAAGAGTTCACGCTGGACAACCCCGATCCGGGCGAGTGGACCGTGGAGGTTGACCTCTTCTCCGACGAGGCGTCGGCGCAGGTTCCGGTCAACGGCTTCTTCGTGAATCAGGCAGACGCCGGGAACCTCTCGGTGAGCCCGAGCAGTACCGAGGTGCAGCCCGCTGACCAGGTCGCGATGACCGCGCAGTGGTCCGGTCTGGAGGCCGAGACCCGCTACCTCGGCAGCGTCAACTACACCAACGCAGGCGATGTGCTCGGCCGCACCCTGGTGAACATCACCGTGGACGGCCTCGGCAGCGCCGAGGTAGGACGCATCGCCGGCAACAACCGCTACGCGACCGCGGCTCTGATCGCCGAAGAGTACCCGAACCCCGAAGACATCGAGACGGTGTACATCGCCAGCGGCACGACCTTCGCTGATGCCCTCTCGGCGTCCTCTCCGGCGGCGAACGCCGATGTGCCCAGCACCATGGAGAAGGTCGGTGGTGTGCCTTCCCCGGTGTTGCTGACCCGTCAGGACGGACTGCCGGCGGCAACCAAGAACGCCTTGGAGAGCCTGGACCCCAGCCAGATCGTCGTCCTCGGCGGGACCGGCGCGATCGGCGGGTCCGTCGAGAACGAGCTGGAGGCATATGGCACCGTCGAACGTCTGGGCGGCGAGACCCGGTACGGCACGTCGGCGCTGGTTGCCTTGCTGTCCGGAACGGACGTGCCGGTCGTCTATCTGGCAAGTGGCGCAGACGCGAGCTTCCCGGACGCACTCAGCGGTGGCGCCTTGGCCGGCGCTGAGAACGCACCTGTCCTGCTGACCCGACCGGGCCGGGTCGACCCAGTCACTGCCGCAGCGCTGAAGGCGCTCAACCCAGACAAGATCGTCGTCCTCGGCGGTCCGGGCGCCGTATCCGACGCGGTATACGACGCGGTCGGTGCCGATCGTCGCCTAGCCGGCCCCAACCGGTATGCCACCGCTGTGAAAGTCTCGCAGGAGTTCGACGGCGACATTGACGCCACCTACGTCGCCTCGGGACGCGCCTGGCCAGATGCCCTCGCTGGGTCAGCCCTGTCCGGTTACCTCGGCCAACCCATCACCCTGAGCAACACCGACGACGTCCCCGACGTGGTCATGACCGAGCTCGACCGGCTCTCACCCGGCCTGGTCACTCTGCTCGGCGGCGAGAAGGCACTGACCGAGAACGTCGAGACCGAGCTCAACGCCTCCTACGGCGAATGGCGCGCCGACGACTAACACGACGCTGACCCTGAGGAGGCACACCGGGCGACGAGCCGCGTCGCGAGATCCGCCATCCGGGTGTTCGTGTCACGCGCTTGGCGGACCATGATCCCGAAGGCGGCCTCGGCAGACAGGCCCTGGCGAGCCATGATCATGCCCTTGGCCTGCCCGATGACGTCCCGGCTATCGAGCGCGTTGCGAAGTTGCTCCTCGCGCTCGGCCGAACCCACCCCAACGGCCGAGTGCACGGCTAGGAACAGGCCGATGGTCTCGCTGTCCCGACCAAACGCGTGCGGCGTACGTGCGTAACAGTTGATGGCTCCGATGCGGTCGTCGCCCGGGTCCCCCCGCGGCAAGCTCAACTGCAGTGACAACATGCTGCCCACCCCGAGGTCCCGGGCCTTAGCCGAGAACTTCGGCCACTGCTGGTCGGTCTGGGTGTCGTTGAGCCTCGCCAGCCTGTCCTCCCACGCCGCCTCGATGCAAGGCCCCTGACCGGTGGTCACCTGGGCCGCGTCGGCGGACTCGGGTAGCGCTCCGTGCCAGGCGATCGTGTCGATACCGACCCCGCGACGGGCCAGCGAGACGCTCGCGTCCTCCACGCCCGGGATCAGCGAACAGGCCGCCTCGGCGACAACCTGTGCCGTCTCAACCATGCCGCCAGCCTTCATCAGCGCCGCGGCCAGATTGGCCATCTGTTGGGCGACAGGGACCTGCACGGGTGCGATCGGCCGATCTGCCGCCGATCGCACGCTCGCTTCTACTTCACGGGGGGCCATGTGCCCTATCGTTGCATTCTGGGCTCAGGTGCGCTAACACATGGAACCGGCTCCGCTCGGTACCCGTCCTACCGGGGAGCAAAGGAGGCGCTCATGCTTGCTATTCGCACGGTGGTCGTGTCCACCCTGGCGAGCCTTCTGCTGGCGAGCGGATGCGGTCAGGAAGCCGTCGACACCGAATCCAGCCCCACCGGCCGTCCCACTCCCGCAACGACGAACTCTCCCGATCAGGACCTGACCACAGTGACCGAGACAGCACCGAGCCCCACCGCAACGCCGCGGGTCGCGGCAGCCATCACCGATCTGGCAACACGGCAAGACATCCCGGCCACGCAGGTCACTGTCGTGGAGCTGACCGAGGTGACCTGGGCCGACGGGGCGATCGGTTGCCCACAGCCCGGCATGCAGTACAGCCAGGCGTTGGTGCCCGGCCAGCTCCTGATCTTGACCATTGACGGGGCCGCCTCCGAGTCGGCGTCGAGCTCGGATAGGCGCAGATTCGCCTACCATGCCGGTCGCGGCGGACCCTTCCGATACTGCGCCGACCCACAACCTCCGACCAGCGCTGGCGTTGGCGATCGCTAAAGCTCAGCCACTCTGGGCATGCGGCAAAGATGCTATTCCATCCAGGTCGACCCGCAACACCACATCGTCCCCCCGGGCCACGATGCTCGAGGGTGCCCCGACCGCCGCGCAACGGCCCACGGTCTCGATGTCGACCTGCACCACGACCTGGTCGGCCAACCGGGTGACCTCCTGCACGACACCCACCAGTCGGTGACTCTCGCTCACTCTCGAGGTGGCCTCGTTGTCGGTCAGTCGAAGTGCCCAGCGGCGCAACGCGATCCGATCGTCGTCGCCTATCGGCTTGCCGAGGATGCGACTGGCTCCCTGGCCCTGCAGCACGCCGACATACCCCAGGAACCGAGCGATCTGCTCATCCCCTGGTGCGCTCCAGACCTGCTCAGCGGGACCCTGTTGGACCAGCTGACCCCCCATCATGACGGCGAGGTCATCGGCGACCGCGAAGGCTTCGTCATGATCGTGGGTCACCATCAACGCCGTCGTGTCGGTTCGCTGCAGGATCCCGCGCAGGTCGCCCGCCAACCGCTCCCGCAGCTCGCGGTCCAAGGCTGACAACGGCTCGTCCAGCAGCAACAACCGCGGCTGGGCGGCAAGGGCCCGGGCCAGCGCGACCCGTTGCTGTTCACCGCCGGACAGGCTCGAAGGTCGCTGCTGATCGGCACCCTGCAGTCCGACCAGGTTCAACAGCTCGGCCACCCGGGTGCGGCGGCTCGCCGCGGATACGCCTTGAAGGCGAAGGGCGTATCCGACGTTGTCCGCCACGCTCTGCTGGGCGAAGAGCTGTCCATCCTGGAACATCAGGGCAAAGCCGCGGGCGTGTGTCGGGATCGCGTCCAGGTCGCGGCCATCACAGCTGATCGTGCCGCCGGCAAGTTCTTCCAGGCCTGCAATGGCGCGCAGAAGCGTTGACTTGCCGCATCCGGACGGTCCAAGGACCGCCAGGACACGGCCCTGCGGCAGGTGCAGGCTGACATGGTCGACGGCCACGAAGTCGCCGAAGGACACACTGACCTTCGCTACATCCAACATTGGCTACAGGCTCCCTTGTCTCTGCGGTGCAAGCCGCTCCACCGATGCGATGGCGAGTGTGGTCATCCCCGCCAGGACCACACTTGCGGCCAGGGCCATACCCGCGTTGTTCGGGCCGGGCGAGCCCAACAAGTCGTAGATCAAGACCGGCACGGTCGGCCGGTCCGGTCGCACCAGGAAGCTGGTTGCTCCGAACTCACCCAACGACACCGCGAAGGCGAAGCCGGTCGCGGCGAGCATCGGCCGGGCCAAGACCGCGGCGTCCACCGTCCAGGCAGCCCTGAACGGTCCGGCACCCAGTGCCGCCGCAGCTTGGCGCAACCGGGGGTCGACCCCACCCAATGCTGGAGTCAGGGTGCGCACCACCAACGGCAGAGCCACCATGGCTTGGGCAATCGGCACCAACACCGGCGAGCTTCGCAGGTCCAGCGGCGGCCGATCCAGGGTGATCAAGAACCCGAAACCGATCGTCACCGCCGAGACACCCAAAGGCAGCATGAACAGCGCATCCACTCCGCGCAACAGACGACGCTCAGAGGCTCGCGCAGGGACGCGGGTGACCACCAGCGAGACGATCACCCCGAGGGTCACCGCCAGCACCGTGGCGTCCAGCGCGGTGGTCACCGAGTTGCCGATGGCCTCGAGCACGCTGACCCGGCGCGCCCTGCTCGGCGACGGCTCAGCGAGCAGGGTGTAGTACCGCAGGGTCCATGCACCGTTGTCGCGAAAGCTGCCCCATACCAACGTCAGCACCGGGAGCAGCACGAAGGCCACGATGACCATCGTCAGGGCGATGGGCGCAGCGTCGCGGCGGCCAGGTCTCCGCGATGCTCCGGAGCCCACAGCCAGACTTTGCTCGGCGCGGGCGCGTGCCCTGGCCGCAACCTGCAGGAGAACCAGGACGAAGAGCACCTGCAAGATCGATAACACAGCCGCAGCACGCAGATCGAAGAACTGTGTTGTCAGGAAGTAGATCTCGGTCTCGATCGTGCCGTAGCGCAGACCCCCCAGGGTCAACACGACCCCGAAGGCAGTTGAACAGAACAGAAAGACCAGCGTGGCGGCCGAGATGATCGCCGGCGTCAGCGCAGGCAGCGTGATGGTGCGCCATACCCGCCAGGGTCGAGCGCCCAAAGCGGCCGCCGCCTCCTCGGCGCGGCGGTCCATCCCAGTCCATGTGCTCCCCACGATGCGCACCACGACGGCGAGGTTGAAGAAGACAAAGGCCAACAGGATGGATATCCAGTGTCCGTCCCACCCCAGGAAGCCGGCCGGCCCGCTCGGTGCCAGTAGGGATCGGAACATCACGCCGACCACCACCGTCGGCAGGACGAATGGCATCACGATGACGGCCCTGGCAACGGCTGCTCCGGCGAACTGCAGCCGATACAACACGAAGGCCACCGGCAGGCCGAGCAGCACGGTGACCGCGGTGCCGGCGGCAGCGATGCTCACCGTGAACAGCACCACCCGCCCGGTGCGCGCCCGGCTCAGCACCTCCGGGATCCCGGACAGGTCCAGCATGCCGGATTCGGTCACGAACCCGCGGGCGAGCATTCCGATCAGGGGCAGGAAGAAGAAGATGGCGATGAACGCCAAGGGAACGAGCGCCAGGCCCACGACCGCCGCGCGAGGCAGCAGCCGGGTGATCACCCGGTGGTGATGTCGGCCCACTCATTCACCCATCCCATCCGGCGCTCGTTGACCTGCTCGGCGGGCAGCTCATACGGCTCTTGGGCGACCTTGGCCCACTGTGCCCAGTCCTGGGGGAGCTCGACCTGATCGGAGACCGGGAAGACGAACATCGACTCGGGAAGCGAGGCCTGCACGGCATCGCTGAGGAGGTAGTCGACGACAGCCTGCCCGCCCGCCTCATTGGCGGCACCCTCGATCACGCCCGCATACTCGACCTGGTGATAGCAGGTGTCCATCAGGGCTGCAGTCGTGGACTCGCCACTGTCCTCGTCGATGGTGAACGGCGGCGATGAGGCGTAGGACAGCACGATCGGCCGCTCCCCCTGATCGCTCCCGGCGCTGAAGTCGACCAGGTATGCGTCTTCCCACCCGGCAGTGATCTTGACGTCGTTGGCTCGCAGGTCGCGCCAGTAGTCCTGCCATCCGTCCTCACCGAACTCCGCGATCGTGGCCAGCAGGAAGGCCAGTCCCGGGCTGGAGGTGCTGGCGCCGGGGGTGACGAACAGGCCCTCGTACTGCGGATCGCTCAGATCCTGCAGTGTCTGTGGCGCTGGGATGTCGCGGGCCGCGAACCACTCCAGATCGACATTGACGCACACATCACCGAAGTCGACCGGAGTCAGGTATGAGGCAAGCTCGCCGGTCAGCTCATGCTCACTCACGCCTTCGGGCACCTCGCTCGGGGTGTACTGCGCGAGGACCCCTTCCTCGACGGCTCGGGACGCGAACGTGTTGTCGATGCCGAACACAGCATCGCCGAGCGGGCTGTTCGTCGTCAGCGCAAGGGTGTTCGTCATCGACCCGGCGTCGCCCGAGGGCAACACCGTCAAGGTGTAGCCGGTCTGAGTGGTGAAATCCTCGATCAGGTCTGGCGGGAGAGAGAACGAGTCATGCGTGATCAGCACGACTTCCCCGGAGGCGGCGGAGGTAGGCCCGCTGGTGGCGTCACCACTGGTGACTCCTTCCTCCGAGGAATCTGCCGAAGGTGCCTCGCCATCACCGCTGAGCAGCGTGCAACCGGTGAGACTCAACGCGCCGAGCACGGCTGCGCTCAGAGCAGGCAACCGCCGCAGTCGTGAGCTGCGCAGTGGTGATCGCTGCAATCGGGGTCCGCGTCGTGCAGAAAGTGTACGTGTGGTCATGCCGACCTCCTTGCCTCAGGAGGGGTTTTGGCCGTGGTGAGGCCAACGAGACTCGACTTCCTCCACCGGTGCTAGCCGGATCAGGTTCGAGGGTCTGCGGCCCGGTGGCCGCACTCTCAGCGCATCTGCGCTCCCCTGTCGTGTGACCAGGGTACACAGCGCATGCCCCGTCGGCATCAGGGCTACCGGTCGCGCGCCGCTTACAGCGTATGGAAGGGTGACCTCATGGGAAATGTGATGTGGAAGGTCATGGCGATGGGCTCAGCGGTCGGCGCGAGCATCGTGGCCCGCAAGGTCGCAGACGGTAGCTGGAGGTTCATCCGAGGTGAGGACCCACCGAAGAACCCTGAGGACCCGGACGACGAATGGAAGGAGGCCATCCTGTTTGCCATCCTCTCGGGTGCAATCGTGGGCGTTGTTCGGACCGTGGCGCGGCGCCAGGCCGCGGTGATCTACAAGAAGTCGGCCGGCCACCTGCCCCAGGAGCTGCAGAAAAACAACTAGCCCCCAGCCGAGCATGCGATGGTAGGAACATGACGACCTTCTTGGCCTTCCTCACTCTCGGAACGCTGCTCCTGTTCGGGCTGGGTCGGGCCGTCACCCCTCGCTCCAAGAAGAAGCCCATCTGGAAGATGAACTTGGACGACCACGGGGCCACGCTCCTGCGCGGTGTGCTGTTGTTCGGGGCCGCCGGGGCGCGCAACCGCTGGAAGATGGAGAACCTGCGCCGGCAAGCGGGCTACAGCGAACGCGGTCACAATGACGGCGATCGGGCACCGACCGATCACGTCGAGCAACCGCCTGAGCAGATCCCGCCAGGTGCGTTCCCTCCTGGACAGTTCCCCACCGATCGTTTCCCCACCGGGCACTATCCCACCGAGTTCACACCGCCTCCGTCAAGCACGAACCCACCTCGTGACCACGAGCCGCCGGAGCAGGCCCAGGATGAAGACCCCCCGTCCACTCGCTGAAGGCCCGCTGCGCGTCCTGATCGCCTACTCGTACTCGGCGCACTATCGGCGCGGCGTTTTCGAGGAGCTGCTGGCCATGCCGGGCCTGGACGTCACGATCGCGGCCGGACACAGCGCCAAGCACGGCTCAGGGCACCCCAACACCGAGGTTGCGCCGATCGATCCGGCCGATCTTCCCGCGATGCAATGGCATCGCACCTGGTCACTGGGTCCGCTCCGATTTCAGCCCGGACTGCTGCGACGGAGCCTGTCCAGCCGATACGACGTCGTGATCTGGGATCCTTCGATGCACTGTGTGGCGATGTGGCTCTCTTCGTGCGTCCTGCGAGCCCGTGGCCGCACCCTGATCTTCTGGGGGTTGGGCTGGACTCGCACGCACGACGCAGTCAAGGAACGACTCAAGGTCCAGGGGTTCAGGTTGGCGCACGCCTTCTTGACCTACGGCGAACGCTCCGCGGCGCTGGCGCGCGCTGCAGGGTATCCGGCGGCGCGACTGTATGTCGTCGGCAACAGCGTCAGAGACTCAGCGGCGGCCGAGCGGGTCGCGGCCCAAGGACTGCCGGAGCCCGCGCCCCTGGTTCTCGGGGTCGCCCTACGGTTGACCGAACGCAAGCGGGTCGATCTCCTGATCCGGGCAGTGGCCGCGCTGGGCGAGCAGGGTGTGCCCACCCGTGCCATCGTCGTTGGGGACGGACCCGCCCGCGCTGGTCTGGAGGAGCTGCGGGACGAGCTGGGTGTCGACGTGACCTTCACCGGCGAGATGTACGACGAGGAAGATATCGCTCGGTTCTATAGCCAGGTCCACCTGACCGTGATACCCGGCCACGCCGGGCTCACCGTGACCTCCTCGTTGATGCATGGTCGCCCTGTCATCACCCACAACAGCTTCGACGGTCATGCCAGCGAGTGGGAGGCCCTCCGGGAGGGCGTCAGCGGCGCCTTCTTCACCGAAGGGGACGAGCGCGAGCTGGTAGCCACCATCATCACGATGCGAGAACAGATGACAGGCAATGCTGAGGCCAGGCGCGAGATCGCCCGGCAGTGCCGGGCTGACTATGACCGGCACGGGTCACCGCAGGCGCATGCAGCACGGATCGTGGACGCCACCCAGGACGTCATCGTGCAGCAGTTTCAACGGGCCGCGCCGTAGCGTCGAACCACCAGGTCGACCAACGCCGGATGTACCCCAAGGGCCGGAGCAACCACATCGGCTCCGAGTCGGCCAGCTTTGGCCATAAAGAACCCGGGTGCCAACAGCGCCGGAAGCACGCCGATCCCCTGTGCCCCGTTGCGACGCAGCTCATGGACACTGGACGCCGCGCTGGGGCCCTCGCCGGACAGGAAACCCGCCCTGGTGGGCAACGACAAGGAGGCCGCAACGAGCGCGGCCAGGCACATCACCTCCCGCCGGGCGCCAGCATCCGATGAACCGGCTCCAGCCACGACCACGGCCTCGATCCGATCTTCTTCCGCGCCGCCTCGCCCGGTCACCGCATCGGCCCAGCGGTCACCCAGCGCCTGGACGACCTCGGGAGCCACACCGAGGGCAGGCGTGAGGCCAACCTCACCACCATGTCGGTGCACTGCGGCAGGTATGTCGTGGCGAACGTGATATCCCGAGGTCAGCAGGTAGGGCACGACGACCGCCCGGGTGTTGCCGTGCCGCGCCAAGGCCTCATCGGCCCCCGGTGTGCAGACATCGACAAAACCCACCACCACCTCTGTGGCCGGCAGTCGCCGACTGACCGCCTCAGCAACGCCGTACACCACCGCCTGCCCCCGCTCATCAGCCGTCCCATGCGCCAACAGCACCAACGGAGGAGGTTTCGGGCTCATCGGGGCAGGGCAGCGCGCTGCCGGCGTTGCGGTCGCTGCGGAGCGCGGCTCAACTGCGCACCGTGCTCGATCGGCTCGACCTGGCTGGCCGGCTCGGAAAGCTCGGCAGCTGGAGAGCGCCGACGGCGTTCGGGCGGCCACCCCGGGCTGAGCCGGACGACGTCACCAACCACCACGACCGCCGGGGGGCGCACGTCAGCGCTGCGGGCACGTTCGGCGATGTCACCCAGGGTGCCGTATGTGGTGCGCTGCCCCGGCATGAAGCCCCGCTCGATGATGGCCACCGGACAGTCCCCTGGCCGCCCCTCCCGCCGCAGGGCAGCAGCAGACTCAGCCAGCTGGGCTACTCCCATCAGGAGCACCACGGTGTGAGCGGAGTCTCCGGGCACCTGCGGGATCTGATCGTGGCCGGTGAGGACCGAGAATCCTCGTGAGACTCCGCGATGCGTCAGAGGTATGCCGGCAGCCGCAGGCACTGCGACCGCGCTGGTGACCCCGGGCACCACTTCGACGGCTAACCCGGCAGCCTCGCACGCCAACCGTTCCTCGCCTCCGCGGCCCAACACATACGGGTCCCCACCCTTGAGGCGGACCACGCCGCGCCCGGCCTGTCCGTGCTCGATGAGGATCTCGTTGATCCTCTCCTGTGGAACGGCGTGGGCGCCCACGTCTTTGCCGACGTCGATGACCGTGACCTCGGCGGGCAAGGTCGTCAACACGGCGCGTGGTGCCAGACGGTCGACGACCACCACATCGGCTGCGGCCACCAGCTGAGCCCCGCGTACGGTCAGCAGGTCGCCACACCCGGGGCCGCCACCGACCAGTGCCACCCAACCGCGTGAGCGGGCACGCCGAGGGCGCAGATCATAGGTACCGTTGCGCAGACCGGCGGCAATGCCGTCTCGCAACGCTACGGCCCGCCGCGGGTCGCGGCCGGTGCTCACCGCGACCTCGACCGGCCCGTCCGGCGTCCCGAGCCCGGCCCTGGCCGGCGTGCGCGCCGACCCCTTGTCCGCGTCGGAGCTGTTGATGCACCAGGTCTGCTGGGCGTGGGCGTCGGCGGCAACCGTCGCGTCTACTCCGTGGTTGCCAGTGGCCGCGTGCACCAGCCACGCGCCGGCCAGGTCGGATGGTCCCGCGTATGCCCGGTCCCACCACTCGATCCGGGCGGAGGCGATGTCGGCGGCGAGTGACTCGCCGACGACGGGGCTGATCACCCGCACCCGCGCGCCGCGTCCCACCAGGTCAGTCACCCGCTTGGTGCCGACCGAACCTGCACCGACCGCGACCACGAGGCGCCCGCGTAGGTCGAGGCCAAACATCGTTGCGGCGCTCACGAGTGCAACCCGCACTCGGTCTTGGCGCTCCCGGCCCATCGACCCGAGCGTGGGTCCTCCCTGAACAGCGGCCGCAGAGTGCAGGGGCTGCAACCGATCGAGGGGTAGCCCTGCGCGATCAGCGGATTGACCGGCAGATCGTGAGCGGAAATGTAGGCCGAGACCTGCTCGTCGCTCCACGCCGCCAGCGGGTTGAGCTTGACGATGCCGTGGCGTTCATCCCAGCTGATCACCGGTGCCTGAGCCCGGGTCGGGCTGTCGGCTCGCCGCAACCCCGAAGCCCAAGCCGCGAAGCCCGTCAGGGCATCGTGCAGTGGCTCGACTTTGCGCATCCGGCAGCAGGCAGCAGCGTCGCGGGCGAAAAGGTCGCGCCCCATCCGGGCATCCTGCTGTTCCACACTCAGCCGCGGCGCGACGTTGTTGACGGTGACCGGGAGGTGACGTTGCACTTCGTCGCGCGTGGCCAGCGTCTCGGCGAAGTGGTAGCCGGTGTCCAAGAAGAGCACCTGCACTCCGGCTCCTTGCAGTTCCGGGCGCACTGTGGCGGAGAAGACTCGGGAGGCCAGATGTGGCAGCACGGTGTCGGCCATGCTGCTGGCGATGGCCAGGCCGGGGCCGAAATGGGCGAAGCCCCACGCCAAGATGTCCCACGCTTCTGCATCGCGCAGCTCGCGGGCCGCCCACCAGGCTCGGCGGCGACGGTCTGCCAAGTGCTGCAGGGCTTTGGTCTCGCGCACCTCTGGGGTCCCGCGCACCTGCGGCTCCATCAGTGTGTTGCTCATACCAGTGCCTCCTCATCGGCACGGTGGGCCCAGGCCGCAAACGACTCACCACTGTGGCGCTGGTCCACCCAGGAACGAACCACCCGTTCGACGTAGTCGGGGAGGTGCTCGGCGCTGACCTTCAGACCTCGCACGGTGCGACCCAGTTCGCCCTCTTCGGTGGCGTCACTGGCCAGTCCGCCACCGAGGTGGACTTGGAAACCGGGCACCTGCTCGCCGTCAACCGTGATGATCTGACCTTTCAGTCCGATGTCGGCCGTTTGGATACGGGCGCAGGAGTTGGGGCACCCGTTGACGTGCAGCGACAGCGGCCGGGTGAGATCGAGGTCGGCCAGGCGCTCCTCCAATGCATCGATCGCAGCGCTCGCGGTGTCCTTGGTCTCCACGATCGCCAACTTGCAGAACTCGATCCCGGTGCAGGCCATCGCACCCCTACGGAGGGCGCTCGGGCGGGTCCGCAGGCCGAGGTTGTCCAGACCCGCGGTGACGACGTCCACATCGGCGGCGGGGATGTCCAGCAAGACCAGTTTCTGGTGCGGCGTGAACCGCAGCCGATCAGAGCCTGCGGCCTCCATCAGATCCGCGACTGCGGACAGCTTCGTCCCACTGACACGTCCCACGGTCGGCGCGGCTCCGACATACCGCAGACCGTCCTTCTGAGCGTGGACTCCGACGTGGTCGCTGGGGCCGACCGGAGGCGGCGGGGCAGGGCCATCGGCCAGTGCGCGACCGAGGTATTCCTGCTCCAGGACGGACCGGAACTTCTCTGGTCCCCAGTCGGCCAGCAGGTACTTCAGCCGAGCTTTGTTCCGCAGCCGCCGATATCCGTAGTCCCGGAATACCTGGAGCACCGCATGCCACACGTCGGCGGCCTCCTCTGGGCGGACGAAGGCGCCGAGGCGCTCGGCGAGCCGGGGGTTGGTCGACAGGCCACCTCCGACCCACAGGTCATAGCCGACTCCCAACTCAGGATGGGTGACACCGACGAGTGAGATGTCGTTGATCTCATGGACGACGTCGTGGCTGGGGTGTCCGGTGATGGCGCTCTTGAACTTTCGCGGCAGATTGGCCAGCTCGGGGACGCCGATGAAACGCCGCACGATCTCATCGACCACCGGTGTCGGGTCGATCAGCTCCTGGGCGGCGACTCCCGCCACCGGGCTGGCCAGGATGACCCGAGGCGTGTCGCCGCACGCTTCGGTCGTCTGCAGTCCGACGGCCTCCAGGCGTTGCCAGATCGTTGGGACGTCCTCGATCCGGACCCAGTGCAGCTGGATGTTCTGCCGATCACTGATGTCTGCGGTGTCGCGGCAGAACTCGGTGGAGATCTGGGCGATCGTGCGCAGCTGCGCCACGCTGACCGCGCCCGCGTCGAGGCGAATCCGAAGCATGAAGAACTCGTCGGACAGCTCGTGCGGCTCCAGCTGCGCAGTGCGCCCACCTGGTATGCCGGGGCGCCGCTGGGTGTACAAGCCCCACCACCGCATCCGACCGTTCAGGTCGTCCTTGTCGATCGAGGCGAAGCCCTGAACCGAATAGATCTGCTCTATCCGCTCCCGAACGTTCAGACCGTTGTCGGTCGCCTTGAACTCTTCGTTGTGGTTCAGCGGTGTTGTTCCATCGACGGCCCACTGCCCGTGGGGACGGCGCGAAGGGCGGGCTCTAACAGTGGCGGCGGCTTGAGCGGTCATGGGTTCCTCACGAAGCGGGGCGGCGCGTGAGGCAAGCGGGCCGAATGATGTGGCCGACCGGGCTCACACGCCCGGTCGTCGGCTCAGATGAGCCATCGAGTGGGGCGCGCTAGCGCATCCCACACATCAACGTGCTGCTGGTCCGAAGCAGGTCGACGTACCGCCGCAAGGCGGGGTGCGTGCTCCGGTGGTCGATCACCGGATAAGCATAACCACACATCATCGAATCCATAACACCGTAGGCCAAGCGCGGGCGTGTTCATGCCCACCGCGTGCTCAACGTGCCGGAGCCAGCAGCCGATCGACGATGAGATCGCTGATGGGCAGCGCAGAGGTGGCGGCCGGCGAGGGCGCGTTGCACACATGCAGCGTCCGATCCGAGGCGCGGATCAAGAAGTCGTCGACCATCGTGCCGTCCCGGCGAACGGCCTGCGCGCGAATGCCCGCCGGCTCTGGACGCAGGTCCGACATCTGCAGCGAGGGGCAGTAGCGGCGCACGCGGTGCAGATAGCCCGGCTTGTACAAGGAGTCGCGTTGTTCAGCCATACCGGTGCGGGCCAGCCCCTTGGCCAAACGCCAGAAGCCCGGGAAACGCAGAAACTCAGAGGCGTCGACTCGGTCGATCGAGAGTTTGCGGTATCCCTCGCGCGACCAACCGAGCACGGCATTTGGGCCGACGGTCAGCCCACCGTCCACCATCGGGGTGAGATGGACGCCGAGGAAGGGCAGCGACGGGTCGGGCACCGGGTAGATCAGGGTGTTGACGATCTCGCTCTTGCTCTCGGGCAGCCGGTAGTACTCACCGCGGAAAGGCACCATCTGGAAGTCGACGTCGATTCCTGCCCTCCGGGCAAGACGGTCGGCTTGGATGCCTCCACAGACGACGACCTGCTTGGCGTACACCCGCTGCGAACCCTGCTCGGGGTCTGCGGCTAAGGCGACGTCGATCCGGACCTCGCTGAGCGACTCGGTGATGCCCACCACCCGAGCGCCGGTGTGTATCGACCCTCCGGCCGCGCTGACCAACCCGGCCATCACTCGGCATACCTCGGCGTAGTCCACAATCCCACTGGTGGGCGAGAACAGCGCTGCCACGCCGGTGACGTTGGGCTCGCGGCGGCGCAGCTCGGCGGCGTCCAGCCGCTCCAGGCTCAGTCCATTGGCACCGGCCCGCTCGTGCAGCGCGTCCAGCCTCGTGACTTCGCTGTCGCCCGTGGCCACAATCAACTTGCCTGTGTCGCGATAGTGAATGCCGTGCTCGTCGCAGAACTGTCTCGTGCGCCGTGCGCCGTCGGCGCACAGGCGTGCCTTGAGAGATCCCGGCTGGTAGTAGACGCCTGCGTGGAGGACGCCGCTGTTGTGCCCGGTTTGGTGCGTCGCGAGCGCGTCTTCCTTCTCCAGCAGGATCAGGCTTGCGCCAGGCCTACGCTGCACCAACGTGAGCGCCGTGGCGACACCGACGATGCCGCCGCCGATGACGGCGAAGTCGTAGGACGCGGGCTCATTGAGACCCGGTTGGCTCATGCTCGTGGACCCGCTGGCTCACCCATTCAGGAGTTGATCATCCCTGCGCCGACGGTCGCGCCGGTTGCTTCGTCGATCAGGATGAAGGAGCCGGTGGACCGGTTCGTGGAGTAGTCGTCGCACAACAGCGGTTGGGTGGTGCGCAACGTGACTCGACCGATCTCGTTCAAGCCCAGCTCTTCGGCTTCCAGGTCGCGGTGCAACGAGTTGATGTCGAGCCGATACTGAATGTCCTTGACGACGGCGCGCGCGGTGCGCGTGGTGTGCTTGATGGCGAGCTTGCGACGGGTACGCAGCGTCGCCGGAACCATCCAGGCGATCATCGCGTCGATATCCTGCGCCACTCGTGGCGCGTTGTTCGGGCGGCAGATCATGTCGCCACGTGACACGTCCAGGTCGTCCTCCAGTCGCACCGTGACCGACATCGGCGGAAAGGCTTCCTCGACCTCCTGGTCGAAGAGGTCGATGCCGGCGATGGTCGAGGTGAGTCCGCTGGGCAGCACCATCACGTCATCACCCTTGCGCAAGACGCCACCGGCGACCTGCCCGGCATACCCGCGGTAGTCATGGAAGGCATCTGACTTGGGTCGCACGACGAACTGGACCGGGAGCCGGGTGTCGATCAAGTCGCGGTCGGAGGCGACATACACCGTCTCCAGGTGGTGCAACAACGAGGACCCCTGATACCAGGGCATGTTCTCCGAGCGGGTGACCACATTGTCGCCGGCCAGCGCCGAGATCGGGATGACCTCCAGGTCCGGCACCACGAGCTTGGAGGTGAACGCAGTGAACTCCTCCTGGATCTGGTCGAAGACTTCCTGGCTGTAGTCGACCAAGTCCATCTTGTTCACCGCCAACACCATGTGCGGGACGCGCAGCAACGACAACAACACCGCGTGCCGACGGGACTGCTCCGTCATCCCCTGCCGAGCATCAACCAGCACCAGGCCCAGGTCTGCGGTGGATGCTCCGGTGACCATGTTGCGGGTGTACTGCACGTGCCCCGGGGTGTCCGCGATGATGAACTTGCGTTTCGGGGTGGCGAAGTAGCGGTACGCGACGTCGATCGTGATGCCCTGCTCGCGCTCGGAGCGTAGCCCGTCGGTCAGCAGCGCGAGGTCGGTGTAGTCGAACCCCTTGGACAGCGACGTGGCCTCGACCGCCTGCAGCTGGTCCTCGAAGATCGCCTTGGAGTCCAGCAGCAGTCGGCCGATGAGCGTTGACTTGCCGTCGTCGACCGAACCGGCTGTCGCGAACCGAAGGAGGTCCATCGCCATTAGAAGTATCCTTCTTTCTTGCGGTCTTCCATGGCCGCTTCGGAGAATCGGTCATCGCCTCGAGTCGCCCCACGCTCGGTGACCCGAGCGATCGCAACCTCCTCGATGATCGCGTCGATAGTGTCGGCGGCGCTTTCCACGCAGCCGGTGAGCGTGAGGTCGCCCACGGTGCGGAACCGGACGGTGCGCTCACTGGCCACTTCGCCGGCCCGGCAGGGGTTGTGCTCGCTTTCGGTCAGCAGCATGCCGTCGCGCTCGAAAACACGGCGCCGGTGGGAGAAGTAGATGCTGGGTATGTCGATCTGCTCGCGTCCGAGGTAGGCCCAGATGTCCAGCTCGGTCCAGTTCGACAGCGGGAAGATGCGCATGTGCTCACCCTCGTGCACTCGCCCGTTGTACAGCGACCACAGCTCAGGACGCTGGTTCTTCGGGTCCCATTGGCCGAACTCGTCGCGGTGGGAGTACACCCGCTCCTTGGCGCGCGCCTTCTCTTCATCGCGCCGGCCACCGCCAAAGGCTGCCGTGAAGCCACCGGACTCCAACGCCTCCAGCAGGGTGCCGATCTGCAGCCGGTTTCGGCTGGTCTTGCCGTCGTCGACCACGACCCCGTCGGCGATGGCCTGCTCGACCGACGCGACGATCATGGTGACCCCCAGCCGCTTGACCCACCGATCCCGGGTTGCGAGCACCTCCGGGAAGTCGTAGCCGGTGTCAACCTGGAGGACAGGGAAGGGGATCTTGGCGGGGTAGAACGCCTTCTCGGCGAGGCGGAGCATCACGATCGAGTCTTTACCGCCGGAGAACATCAGGACCGGCTTCTCGAACTCGGCCGCGACCTCGCGGAAGATGTGGATGGACTCGGCCTCGAGGTGATCGAGCTGGGTGAGCGTGTAGTTAGCGTGTGCTGGCACGGTCGTTGACGCTACCGGGTCAACTCTCGATTGCCCACTTCATCTCAGTGATGAGGAGTCATCGCGTCGCCCAGTTGGCTTCTCCTCAGCCCGTGATCGACACTAATCCCATGTCAGAAGCGGTGAGTGCAGCGCCACAGATTTTGCCCAGCCCTAGCGTTCTTGACGACATTGAGTTGATCCGCCAGGGCGTCGCCGTGCCCATTGCGTCGCTTGGCGAACTCGTAGCATCCTCGCTGACCCACGAACGCACCTTGGATGACCTACGTGAGATTGTCTTAGTGGAACCAGAAGGCGTGCCCATCGCCGCAGTGCCGGTCATGTCTGTTGCGGGAAAGGATGACGCTGTCTTCGCCGCCGGACCCGTCCGATTCATCGCCCGGCGCCCCGATAGGCCGTTCGAGTCCATGCATCGCGTCGTCGAGACGGTCCCCACACCTCAGGTCACAGTGGTTTTGGATCATTCGGTGAACGCCAATGAACTGGCGGACTACCTTCAGCCCAACCTCAGTGTGCTCTTGCTGGTGGTGGCGTCCGTGGAGTTGGAGGGCGAAGCCAACTCGCAAGCCATCGGAGTATGCCGACACATCAGGGACCTGCGCGACGACTTGCGCCAAACGAGGTTCGGTCTGAGTCAGATCGACATGGTGATCGTGCCCATCGCACGGGACCATCCACACCGCCAGGAGCGGATCCAGGAAAGCGCAGCGGCCTACGCTCGCGGGGGTCTTGTCGCTGATCTGACACGCGTGGAAGAGAGGGCGACCGACCCTTCTGCCGGGACCGTGCTCTTCTTCACCGGCCTATCCGGGTCTGGCAAGTCGACGCTGGCGCGAGCGGTCCGGAACCGGCTGGTGGAACACACCGACCGGACCGTCACGCTACTCGACGGAGACGTCGTGCGGCGTCATCTCTCGGCCGGACTTGGCTTCAGCGTTGCCGACCGTGACATCAACGTATGCAGGATCGGCTGGGTCGCCGCGCGCATCGCCGAACACGGTGGCCTAGCCATTGCCAGCCCGATCGCGCCGTTCGAAAGGACCAGAAAGGCAGTTGAGCACATGGTCCTGAGCGCTGGCGGGCGCTTCGTGCTCGTTCACGTCTCTACTCCTCTCGAGGAATGTGAGCGTAGGGACCGCAAGGGTCTCTACGCGCGCGCTCGCCGCGGTGAGATTCCCGAGTTCACGGGAATCTCCTCACCCTATGAAGATCCAGTCGACCCAGATATCCGCCTCGACACCTCTGGCGTGGATGTCGACGACCTCGTCGACCGCATTCTTGACAGCGCGTTATGGAGTCGACCCCTAAACTCCAATCCGTGACTAACTCACTTGGCACGGATGCTGTAGCCGCCGTCGAGCTAGCCGAGCTGGCGGGTCAACGCCTACTTGAGGTGCGCAAGCAGTTCATTGAGCAAGGCATCCTTGGTCCTCAGTTGAAGGATGCAGGTGACGCAGCGGCTCAAGAGGTGTTAGCTCGAGCCTTGGAGCAGAGATTCCCCCATGATGCAGTCTTGTCCGAGGAAGCGAGCGATGACTTGCGCCGCATCAAGGCGAACCGCGTCTGGATCATCGATCCTCTGGACGGCACACGCGAATTCAGCGAGCCAGATCGCGACGACTGGGCAGTGCACGTCGCTCTGTGGCAAGCAGGAGAGTTGACCGACGGCGCCGTGGCTTTGCCCGCCCGAGGAGTGACCTTTTCAACTGCGGCACCGACGACCGCCCCTGCGCCCATCCAGGGCCGGGCGCCGCGTCTGGCTGTCAGTCGCTCTCGCCCTCCGGCCTTCGTCTCCTCGCTGGCTGAGCGGATCGGCGCGGAACTCGTGCCTATGGGCTCGGCCGGGGTCAAGGCCATGTCGGTCCTCACCGGAGAGAGTGACGCCTACCTGCACGCCGGGGGACAATACGAGTGGGACTCGGCTGCCCCGGCGGCCGTAGCCCGAGCTTGCGGTCTGGTCGCTCGCCGACTTGATGGCTCCTCCTTGGTCTATAACAACGCCAATCCTTACTTGCCAGACCTGATGATTTGTCGCCCGGAGATGTACGACTTCCTTCAGACCGAGGTCCGTCGACTCGTAAGGTAGCCGATCAACAACTTGCTCCGCCCCCTCCTACCTGTCCGCCGAAGGGCTAGAGCAGATCGAGCAGATACGTCCCATAGCCCGACTTCACGAGGGCCTGAGCCCTGGCGGCCAACTCCTCATCGCTCAAGAAGCCCATTCGCCAGGCGACTTCTTCTGGGGCTCCTATCTTGAGGCCTTGTCGGTTCTCCAGCGTGTGCACGTAGTTAGAGGCGTCATTGAGTGAGTCGAAGGTACCCGTGTCCAGCCAGGCCGTGCCGCGCGGCAACACTTCGACGTGCAGCATTCCATCGTCCAAATAGCCCTGATTGAGATCCGTGATCTCCAGTTCACCGCGTGCCGAAGGCCGTAGCCTGCTTGCTCGGCTCACCACCTGATCGTCGTAGAAGTACAGCCCGGGCACGGCATATTCACTGCGTGGCTGAGACGGCTTCTCTTGGAGCGACAGCGCCTTGCCGGTGTCGCTGAACTCGACCACGCCGTATGCCGTGGGGTCGCTCACTCTGTAGCCGAAAATCGCCGCACCGCGTAGGTCGCCGAAGCGTCCTAGTCGGTGACCTAGACCGGGACCATAGAAAATGTTGTCGCCCAGCGCGAGCGCGCAGCGGTCTCCGTCGATGAAGTCGGCGCCGATGACGAACGCTTGGGCGATGCCCTCGGGACTGGGCTGCTGCGCGTAGGTGATCGAGATCCCGAAGCGCGAGCCGTCGCCGAGCAGTCGCTCGAACTGGGCCGCATCGTGAGGTGTGGTGATGACCAAGACCTCCCGGATCCCCGCAAGCATCAGCGTAGATAAGGGGTAGTAGACCATGGGCTTGTCGTAGACAGGGAGCAACTGCTTGCTGACCCCCAGTGGTGATGGGTGGAGCCGGGAGCCGGTACCCCCGGCTAACAGAATGCCTCGCATGAGTAGCCATAGTATTCACACCGTCGCTTAACAGAGTGGTTAGCATGGGCGGCATGCGACAAATCCTGGTTACCGGCGGGGCCGGGTTTATCGGCTCCAACTTTGTCCACCATCTCGTGCAACATACCGACGCCTCGGTGACGGTGCTGGACAAGTTGACGTATGCCGCATCGCGCGAGTCCCTGGCCGGGTTGCCGCAGGACCGGGTCCAGTTGGTGGTCGGCGACGTGGCAGACGAGGTCATCGTCGAGCAGCTGGTCAGTGGGCTGACTGGTCCCGAGGATGCGGTGGTGCACTTCGCCGCGGAGTCGCACAACGACAACAGCCTCCGTGACCCCTCGCCGTTCATCACGACCAACATCGTGGGCACCTACGTGGTGTTGGAGGCGGTCCGCCGGCACGATGTGCGGCTGCACCACATCTCCACCGACGAGGTCTACGGCGACCTGAAGTTGGATGACCCGGCCAAGTTCACCGAGGCCACGGCATACCGCCCCTCGTCGCCCTACTCGGCCAGCAAGGCCGGGGCGGACCACCTGGTCCGGGCCTGGCAGCGCTCCTTCGGCGTGCGGGCGACGATCAGCAACTGCTCCAACAACTACGGCCCTTGGCAGCACATCGAGAAGTTCATCCCCCGCCAGATCACCAACGTGTTGAGCGGTGAGCGGCCCAAGGTCTACGGCGCCGGGGCCAACGTGCGCGACTGGATCCACACCAGTGACCACTCCAGCGCGGTCCTGACCATCCTGGACCGGGGCACGATCGGGGAGACGTACATGGTCGGGGCGGATGGGGAACGCTCCAACCTCGAGGTCGTCCGTGCCATTCTGCGACTATGTGACCGCGCCGAGGACGAGATCGACTACGTCACTGACCGCGCCGGGCACGACCTGCGCTACGCCATCGATGCCACCCGATTGCGCACCGAACTGGGCTGGGTGCCCACCTACCCTGACTTCGACGCGGGCCTGGCCGACACGGTTCGCTGGTACGCCGACCACGAGCAGTGGTGGAGGCCCGTCAAGACCGGCGTCGAATCCGCCTATGCGGCGAGGGGCCAGTGATGTCACGGACTTACGAACTGAGTGTCAGCCGCACCGCGATACCCGGGCTCTTGGTGCTGCGCCTGCCGGTGCACGGCGATGCGCGTGGCTGGTTCAAGGAAAACTGGCAACGCGCCAAGATGACCGATCTCGGACTGCCTGACTTTGCTCCCGTGCAGCATTCGGTTGCTCACAACGGGTCGGTCGGCACGACCCGCGGCATCCATGCCGAGCCCTGGGACAAGTTGGTCTCCATCGCCTCTGGCCGGGCCTTCGGCGCCTGGGTCGATCTGCGGGAGGGTCCGACCTACGGCACGCTGCACACGGAGACTCTCGACGAGTCGACAGCCGTGTTCGTACCCCGTGGCGTGGGCAACTCCTACCAGACGTTGGTGCCAGACACGGTCTACTCCTACCTGGTCAACGCGCACTGGTCGGCGGATGCGGCGTACACCCATCTCAACCTGGCCGACCCGACGGCCGCCGTGCCCTGGCCGATCCCGTTGACCGAGGCGACCATCTCGGACAAAGATCGGGCTCACTCGGAGCTGACCGCGCTATCGCCGGTCACCCCGACGAAGACCCTTATCCTCGGGCCAGAGCGGTCAGGTCGGGAGGGCACTTCTACGTCTGCTCCCGGAAGCCCAGCCGGTGAGCTGGGAGGAACTCGACCTGGCCGATCCCGCGTCGGTCGATTCCTTCGACTTCGACAACGTCGGACACGGTGCTCAACGCAGCGGGTTACACCGCCGTCGACGCGGCCGAGACAGACGTCGCAGCCGCTTGGGCGACCAACGCCACCGGAGTCGCAGCACTGGCCCGGGCCGCGGTGCGGCATCGATTCACGCTGGTGCACTACTCCACCGACTACGTCTTCGACGGCACCGGGGGCTCCGGGCCCGAGGGCGCCTACCGCGAGAGCGACCCGATCGCGCCACTCAGTGTCTACGGCCAGTCGAAGGCTGCCGGCGAACTGGCCATCGCCAGTCTCCCGCGGCACTACCTGATCCGGACCTCATGGGTCGTCGGAGAAGGACACAACTTCGTCTCCACCATGCGCAGACTCGCCCGATCCGGGGTCAGCCCCCGCGTGGTGAACGACCAAGTCGGCCGGCTGACCTTCGCCTCCGAGCTCGCCCGAGCCACCGTCCACCTGCTCGACAGTGATGCCGCACTACGGCACCTACCACGTCACCAACGAGCGGCCATCCTGCCAGCTGGGCCGACATTGCAGCCTGGGTCTTCGCCCATGAGGGCCGCGACCCGACCGACGTCCTTCCGGTCAGCACCGCCGACTACCTGGGCGACCACACCGGACCGGTGGCACCCAGACCGACCTCAAGCGTGCTGGACCTCAGCCGCCTCATGGCCACGGGGTTCACCACCATTGACCACAACCAACACTTGGCCGACTACCTGGCTCAATCCGCGACGAACAGCACGTCAACCCAATAGTTGCCACCGTTGTAGGACCGGCTTGGAAACGCTGTGGCAGAACCGTAGACGTAGACGCCGTTGCCGCCGTCGTCACCGTTCTGTAGTGCTTCCAGGTCACCGCGAACCGTCGAGGTTCCGTTGAAGTAGCCACCATCAACGGAATAGTTACCTTCAGGCGCGTAGTAGGAGGCTACGTAGGTCTGATCGACCGTCACCGCCACGGGTGTGGAGAACACGACGGTCTGCCAGCCGCGTGCGGTCTCCCCGCCGAACTGTGCAGTGGCCAGGGACGTACCGTCGCCAGCCCACAGGTTGCCGACGTGAGGGCCGGAGTTGGCTGGGCCGCCCTTATAGAAGCGAACTCCGTGGATGGCACCCGCGACCGAGGTCTGGAACTTCACGCCGATCTCCAGCGACCCGGAATCGTTCGACAGAATGGTCGCTGGGGTGGTGTTTGCTGGCCAGATGGTGGCGAAGTCGGCTCCTAGGGTGCTGAACCCCCAGGTCACCGCCTCGTCCATGGCGTTGCCCTGAAGGTCCTCAGCACTTTCCACGGTCGCCGTGAATGTCGCACCGGCGGCGAGCGCGGCAGTCGGCACAAACGTCGCTGTCCGCGACTCTTCGTTATAGCTCACTGACCCGGCCACGACACCACCGCCACCGTCTCGCAGCGACAACGCGATCGTGCTCTCGACCACATCCTCATCAAAGGTGACGCGCACCTCGGTGCTGGGATCGGCGGTGGAACCCGGTTGGGGTGAGCGGTCTTGGACGCCCGGGCCTGAAGAGTCCTCGAAGATGACGTCGACCCAATAGTTGCCGCCATTCCAAGAGTTCTCCGGGAAACCGCCCGACCCGTAGGCGAACAGCCCGTTGCCTGCCTGTGACGTGGAGGCCGGTGCTGTCAACGATCCGCGCGTCCGTGCGTTGGACAAGCCGCCGGCCGTTACGGCGTAGCGACCCGACGGCGTGTGGTACGAGGCTACGTAGGCGGTATTGGCGCTGATCGAAATGGCGTCGGGGAAGTAGGCCTGCTGCCATCCTCGCTTTGTCTCGTTTGCAAAGCTCAAGGATCCCAGGAGAGTTCCGGTCGCTGTCCAGAGCCGGCCGAGGTGTGGTCCCTCGTTGCCTTCGCCCTTGAAGAACCGCAGGCCGGTCACCCTCCCAGCCAACGATGACTTCACGCGCACACCAAGCTCGACGGCGGACGTTTCGTTCACGGCCTCAATGGCCGGCAACGCCCCACTGTGCCAGAGCGTGACGGGCGAGGAGCCTCCGTTGATGGTGGTGAAGCTCCACGTTGTCGCCTCCTGCGCCGCGTTGCCCGCTGTGTCCGTGGCGATCACCGACGCGGTGTAGACCGCGTTGGACGCCAGCTGGCTTTGCGGCGTGAAGGTCGCCGTCGCTGTCTGTGCGTCATAGGTCGTGCCGCCCGGTACATCGTTACCGCCGTCGTCAGTGAGCGTGAAAACGATCGACGGGGGGTCAACCGGTTCACTGAACTCTGCCGCTATCACCGTGTCCCTAGGAACCTCGATCAACTCGGGCGCGGGCACGCGGTTGGTCACGTCCGGGGGGCCTACATCCGGAGCCAACTGGAAGACGACATCCACCCAGTAGTTGGCGTTGTTCCACGAGGACGTGGGGAAGCCACCGCTGCCGTAGGCGTAGACGCCGTTGCCGCCGACGAGCTGGCCTCTGGGAGCCCGCAGCGGGCCGCGCTCGACCCCGGAACCGTCGAAGTACCCTCCAGTGGACCCGTAGCCACCCTTGGGGGCGTAGTAAGAAACAACGTAGGTGTTGTTGGGGGTTAACTCCACCGGGCTGTCCAGGTTCACCTGTTGCCACCCGGACGAAGTCTCGTTTTCGAAGGTGCCGGTGGCCAAGAGGAGGCCAGCGTGATCCCAGAGGTGACCGACATGGAGACCACTACTGCTGGGCGCCTTGTAGAAGCGCAGGGCTGTGATCGAGCCGGTCGCCACGGTGCTGAACTTCAACCCCACCTCCAAGGCGCTCTGGCTGTCGTCGAAGGATGAGGGTTCCGCCGAGGTGTCCCACATGCTGGTCGGGCTGGTCCCCGGTGCACCCGTGGTGGTGAAGACCCAGTCGAAAGGAACGATGTTGTTGCCGGACACGTCGACTGCGGTCACGACCTGCGCTGTGTACTGGGTGAGCGGCTGTAGGGTCGATCCCGCGACGAAGGTGGCTTCCCGCTCCGATTCGTCGTATGCCACGGAGCCGCCGACCTCAATGCCCTCAGGGTCGGTCAAGGTCATCGTCACGTCGCTGACCGACTCACTGAACGAAGCGACCACGACGGTGTCGAGCGCGACGGATTGCAGTCCTGGAGCCGGGGTTTGGCTCACCACGGACGGCGCCTGGTGGTTGTCGGTGTCGAACAACACATCGACCCAGTAGTTGGTAGAGCCGAACGAGTCCGTGGGAAATCCTGCTGAGCCGTAGCGATAGACCCCGTTGGCCCCGCCACTTTCACCATTGGCCAACGCCCGCAGCGGAGCCAGCTCGTAGGCCGACGTGAAGTAGCCGGCATCTGCGGGATAGTGACCCGCGGGCATGAACACTGAAGCGACGTATGTGGTGCCGGCCGCCACCGGTACCGCTGGTACCGGCACCGTCTGCCAGCCGGTGGGGGACTCGCCCACAAAGGTGGCCTGGGCCCGCTGAGAGCCGGTGTCGGACCATAGCGTCCCGACATGTGTTCCGTTGTTGCCGACGCCTTTGTAGAAGCGCAGGCCGGTGACGAAGCCGTCGATATCCGCCTGGAACCGGACGCCGACTTCGATGGGTGTCGTTTCGTCGGTGGCCTCCGTTTGGGGCGTCGTCCCCTCAGCCCAGATCGGGCATGGGTAGCTGCGTGGAGCCCCTGCGACAGTGACGTTAGCCGCGCTGCCGATGTTGCAGCTGTCGTCTATCGCCCGGACCTGCACTTGGAGGTCGCCGGTGTTCGTCGGAGTGAAGACATAGCTCCAGGAGTCTCTACCCGTGGCTGGGTGCCATGTCTGCCCTTCGTCGATAGAGACCTCAACGGCGGCGACGATCCCACCCCCGGAGTCGACCGCGGAACCCGCGACCGTGACCGGTGAGCCGATCGGCGCCTGAGCCCCATCGGTAGGCGAGGTGATCGTGGTCGTCGGTGCCAACGTGTCGCTCGACGCGCTGGCAGCCACCAGGCCCGTCTGTCTAGTCTGCGGCTGTGCCCCCATGTCGGCGAGCACGTTGAGTGTCGCCTGCTGTATCACTGGATCCGTTGGGGTGCCCTCGTCGGCGAGATGGTAGTCGTCGAGACCGTAGGACCATTGCACGGTTCCCGTCGCGAAGACCAGGGCGCCGCTGCTCGCACGGTACATCGTGAGGTGGTGGGTCACCGTGCCCGGTATGTAGGTGGCGCCATAGTCCTGCAAGATGAGCGGCGCCTCCGCCTCGGTGCTGGACAGCCGGATGAGGCCCGCGGGACGAAAGCCGTTGTCAGCGTCGACATCAAACTCATAGCCAAGGGTGTTGGGAGCCAGATTACGGGTATCGCCTGGCTCCAGGCTCGCTACCGGGGTGTTCCGCCACAACCGGCACCCCGCGAACTCACCCGAGAGAACAATACGTTTGTCCGGTGCGGAGACTGGCAGGATTGCCCGGAAAAGCTGGCCCGTCAGCTCGTTCTCCGGTCGGCCGCCGTTAGAGGGTGGGCTGAAACGGGGGTCCCGCCACGTGCCGGTCCACTCAGGGGAGGGGTCAATCTTGGCGTCGGCCAAGGTCTCCTTATAGCAGACCATCGTGCGCAGAGGCGTTGCTGCGGCGTCCAACGAGTCCTCCATCCGCACCCGCCAAAAGTACTCGTTGCCGGTCATGAAGATCAGATGGATTCCGGCGTCGCGGGCTGCCTCGACGTTGGCTCGCTGTGGACCGGTGACGTACTCGTCGTGGCCGGACGAGACGAAGATCTTGCGGCCCTGAAACACTTCAGCATCACGGTGTACGTCGATCCCACCGCAGTAGGACACGTCGTAGCCGTTGCGCTCGAGCCAGCGGAGCAGGGCAACCTCGGCGTTGAAGAAGTTGCTCTCAGTTTCGCCATCGTTGAAAGGTCGGTTGTAGCTGACCTTGTAGGCCCGACCGACCGGGTCACCGAAGTACAGACTGTTCCCACCGAACCGGTTATAGGCGTGGCTGGTCATCTCTGATGTCTGGAGCAGGATGTCGGAGGGTCCTGAGCGACGTACTACAAAGACGGTGTGATTTGATCGGCCGCCATCAAGGCGCTCGAACAATGCGTAGTACACCCCTGAAAGAGCATCGACAGGCACCGTCCAAAAGCCTGACTCCTCCCAGTTTCCGCAGTCGATCAGCCCGGTTGACACTTCGGTCAGCGGTTCCGGCTGCGATTGCGGCAATGTCGCACTCGGGGTGATATCAGCCAGGCGCCGAGCACCGTCGCCTTGGTACCAGCCGAGTCTGTAAATTCGGATCCGGTAATCGGCAGACGTGGTCTTGACCTTGAAAGTGACCGTTTCACCAGGCAGCACACTGTATTCGGTAGTAAAGCCCGCAATCGCGTCGTCGTCTCCCCACGACTCCCACTCACTGACCGGAGAGCCCGACAGAGCGTTCTCGGCAGCTACAGTGCCCCCCATCACGGGGGCCATGCCAACCCCGGCGGTCGTGGTGACGGCCGGTGCCCCTGAGGCAGACTGAGATGCGGCGATGGCCGCACCCGAGGCTCCTGCTAGCCCGAGAAGGCTACGGCGGCTGAGACTGCGGAAAGTGTGTCCGTCGCTGTCCGTCTCGCGTCTGATCACCGAATCCACCTGCTTTCGATCCTAGATACCTCATGAATGAACAATAGATACCTCATGAACTCTTGGGCCATTCCTCACAGTATGGTCATGGTTAGGCAAAGACCGTACAGCATCTTGGGCGTGATAGTGGCGCGTAAATCGAAGACATATGTCCCAGTAAGGGATTGGAACACCAGACAGGAATACAACTTGGTCGCCGAGCCCAACCGATACATCTCGGCCTCGAGACTGCGCCCTCGGTTGCGTGACTGCGCTGTTCGACGCTGACGGCGTCCAGGCTGCCCTTGACATCTTGGGCTGCGGCTTGACCTGCCGGTTGCGGATAGTGATCGTTGCCGGGCATCGAGAGACCTAGCCTGGTCAAGACTCTCTGCTGCTCGTAACCCGCGGCAGGCCCCGACCTCGTGGAGGCATCACAATCGCGACCAAACCCGATGGGCAGGTGGACATCGCAGCTCTCAAGCAGGCGATAGACGTGCCAGGCCATCGGCGCGGGTGGACACTCATACGACACTCACATGGAGCCACACCATCTAGGAGTTGCTGATCGCCGAGAGTTAGTGGTGGGAGTTAGTCCCGGTGCGTCGGGCGCTTAGTGACAGGCTTCATGTTCGCGGACCCAGCGGGGCCAAACATCATCGAATCGGTGCGCGTTAGACAGCTTGACACTCCCCAATACAATAACTGACATAATCGAAGTCAGGTCGTCCGGAAGATCGTTGCAACTCGCCGAGGCATCTTCGGGCCCCGACTGGTCAGCAGGATCCGAAGACTCGACCAGCTCAGGCAGCGAAGTACCCGGTTGGTGCGGGGACTCTTCCATCGATAGGCTTGTCTCCTACTCACAAGTGAGGGCAGATGACATCACCGCTCGAAGCAGATGATCTCCAGCGTGACCGGTGTGAAGATGTCTTACTCACTCAACGTCCGTGGGGGTCATTCCAGCAATTCGCCTTGAACACTCCAGTCACCGTTAAGATAATCACAATTGAGCCGCGTCGACGTCTTTCCCTGCAGCGCCACGCGTTGAGGGCTGAACTCTGGCAAATCCTGGATTCAACGTTGGTGATCACAGAGGGAGCGGCCACGCGGTCGGCTGAGCCTGGGGAGATGATCTGGCTCGCCCAGGGGACGATTCACCGCGTCGCTAATCCAGGACCATCAGTTGCGAGAATTTTGGAAGTGGCCTTCGGTCACTTCGATGAGCTCGACATCGAGCGCCTCCACGATGATTTCGATCGATGCTGAGATTTCTCGAGCCCTGCCGAGGTGGGAAAGGGCTAGGACAGCCGCTGGATGGTTTAGACAACCGACGTTGTCCTACCCTCGCTGCAGTGCCTCGACCAACCTGGGTATAAGTTTGGCCGTTTCGTCATGATCACGTACCGGTATCGTCTGCACCCCCAAGGCAATGACCGGATAATCGTTGCCACCGGGCTCAAGTCGGTCGCCAACAAAGAGAACCCTTCGAGCGTCGGCACCACTCACGTCGATAAAACGGCTCAACCCGTACGCCTTGTCGATTCCACGCCTAGTAACGTCGATAGATGTGGATCCGCCAGCTCGCACCTCTAAGTGCGGAACACTGGCTTGGACCTCTGCCCTCAATAGTTCGCGGCGGGCGCCTTCAGGATCCCAGAGTCGTTTGATTTCACGAGGGGCCGATTGTCCCAGTGCTGAATAGGTGACCTGCGATCCGCGGTCCTCCAGTCGCTCACCCCAAACCTCTTGCTCGGCCGTCCACAGACCCAACTTCCTTGCGCTCATCTCGAGAGCCCGCAGGGCGTCCTCTTTTTCTTCAGGACTCAGCCGCTGTTCATAGATTAGGGTCCATCCACTTTGCCCAAATCGATAGTATTGCGTTCCACAGGTGGGCAATAGATGCAGTCCTTCTAAACCATCGGACGAATGTGGGAGGTAGCGAAGGACTTGACGCTGGTATTGCTCGAAGGACGCACCCGAGATGATACAAACTGGCACCAGAGTTGCTAGACGAACCAAGGCAGCCGCTATCCCAGAAGTGATGTCCGACTTAGACGGCGCAAGTGTGTCGTCTAAGTCGAAGGCAATGGCCGACGCAGTTCGCATAGATTGTCCTTCCGGTCGTGGGGTGGAAGCTCACGCTCTTGACTTGAGCGGACAGGGCCTCTCTGACTCTGTCACGGCAAGACCCCTATACTCTTGTGATTGCGGCTGTGTTAGGCCGCTATGTAACGAACGCGGGGCCACGGACCAGTGTACGCAGTTCGAGGAGGCCCGTCGGGACATGCCCACGGAGGCGCGACTCTGTTGCTGGGCTGGGGGAGCCGCGCGCTGCGCTAACTCGCTCGGATTGGCTCGCGATCCGGTGGGTCTGCTGTAGTTGATCCCATAGGCCCGCCCTGCCGAAGTCCCTAGTATAGGACCCCTCCTCCCCTTTGGCCGTGCCTATCATTTCCGAGGTTTGCACCAACAGGTTGGAAGGCGCCGACCGGAAGGCGACAACCTCGTTCGTGATTAATGACTCCCATGAGGGTCTTTGCCTATCAATGCAAAAGATTGCACGTTTGATGCAAGGGACTGGAGTTGACCGGCGGCCGGAGGAACCACCTCCCCGCGCAACGCAACGAGGTCACCGGGGTCCGCTATTGCGGCGCATCCAGACATAAGCCGGGGGTGCCTGAAGCAGATATCTGGCGGCAAGTCGCTTGGGTTCGCGGGTCAACCGCCACAACCACTCGAAGCCTGTGTTGCTCACGATCCGAGGAGCACGCCGAATCCGACCGGCCAGCAGGTCCACAGTGCCCCCAAAAGCCAGGGCAACCGGAACGTCGGCGCTCTGGCCGTGTCCCTGGATCCAGTACTCCTGGCGCGGCTTGCCTAGGCAGACCATGAGAACATCTACCTCTGCACGCCGTATCGTCTCATCAAGCAGACGGGACGTGGCCTCGTTGCTCAACTCCGCCCGGTCAGGTGCCCACATGCCGGCGACCGGCAGCGTCGGCCATCGATCGGACAGTACATCCCGGAGGACCTGTTGTACTTCCGCACTGCCTCCTAGGACGCCGAACCGCAACCCTTGGTCCGCTGCCGCGTCCAGGAGCGGGAATATGAGGTCAGCGCCCGCAACGCGCGTTACAGGCTGCCGGGTCAGTGCTCTCGCACGAAACACGACTGGCATGCCGTCGATCAGGTTTAACCAACTGACGCCGGGGCAGTCCCCTAGCGTAAGGCTCCCAGTCCGCAACTGGTGCATATGGTCAAGGTTTACTGACATGACCCCGAGTGTCCAGCCTGGTCGGTTCCGGGCATGCGCGGTCACCTTGGTTACTGCCTCAGGCGCAGTCATGAGATGGCTCTGAACACCCCCCAGCCGCACCGTGCGAACCGCGTTGACCTCCATCTATAACACCTCTCAAAGTTGATGGCCCACAACCTGTCTCGGAGGGGCGGCGCCCTAGGGCAACAAGTTAGCGTGAGCAGAAGGCTCCACCAAAGCTTTCGAAGCGGATAACTCAACATATCTGTGCTGGACGACCTGTTCTCGCAAGAAGTTGCTTTTCAGCAAAGAGATGGTCAAGATATCGTGCAAGTAGCCTGCCGTCAGGGAGGCAAGGTTTGATAGGGCGGGGGCTCATACCGTCAGGATTTTGCCAGGAGAGCAATGAAAGGGACCGAACGATGAGCGAACGCTGCTGTGAGCGACTTTAGAACCGCCGTGCTCCCTCCGGATTCACCCGCCGATGTAGTCGTATTGATCGTCAGCCACAACAGCGCCGGCCATCTGCCGCGCCTACTCGATTCGTTGTCAGGCGCCGCGCCGGGCCTGCGGCTGCGGGTAGTCGTGGCAGACAACGACTCGACGGACGCAAGTATCGAGGTGGCCCGTTCGGTTACTGGCGTTGTCGTGGTCTCAACGGGTGGCAACCTAGGCTACGCGGGTGGGATCAACGCGGCCATGGCCGCGGCGGGTGATTGTGCGAGGGTCCTCGTCCTCAACCCTGACGTCAAGCTGGAGCCATTTTGTCTGCTGACACTGGTGGCGACCATGGAACGCACCGGGGCCGGTATTGTCGTTCCCAGAATCCTGGATTCAGCCGGCTGTGTATACCCGTCTCTACGACGGGAACCGACCCTTCTCACTGCCTTGGGGGACGCAGTCCTGGGCAGTCGCTTTCGGGATCGGCCCGGATTCCTTAGCGAAACCGTGTGGCAGGCGGACGACTATGAAGAGGACCATCCCATCGACTGGGCGACTGGCGCGGTCCTACTGATGCGCCGCGAGGTAGTGGATTCGGTCGGACCATGGGATGAGCAGTTCTTCCTGTACTCCGAGGAGACCGATCTGATGCGTCGGGTGCGAGACCATGGCAGCACCGTCTGGTTCGAGCCGAGGGCGACCGCACGCCACACGCAAGGGGGTTCGGGCGCCTCGAATAGTTTAGAGGTGCTGCTAACCGTCAACCGGGTGCGTTACGTTCGCAAGCATCACCGCGCCATAACCGCTCGTGCCTTCCAGTTGGCCGTCCTACTCGGCGAAGTCGTCAGATCTCGCGGACCGGCCCACCGGGCGGCGATCGAGATGCTCTTGCATGAAAACGCATGGGATAAGCTGCCGCACGCGACATCACCGGCGGCAGAACCATCGGCTCGTGGAGCGGTACTGATACCGGCACACAACGAAGCAAACGTGATTGGCCGGACACTGGGCTCCCTCGCTCCCTTGATCGATCGGGGGTTCGAAGTCATCGTGGCGGCAAACGGGTGCACCGATGACACCGTCCCGAAGGCTCGATCGGTTCCAGGGGTGACCGTGCTGGACCTTCCCACCCCATCGAAGATCGCGGCTCTTAACGCAGCCGACGACGTCGCAAAGTCCTGGCCACGACTCTACCTCGACGCTGATGTCGAGATCACTCCAATCGCAGTCGTGGACGTCTTTCAAGCACTAATCGAAGGAAGGCTGGCTGGGCGGCCCGCGTTCCGCTGGGACACCAGCGGCGCCTCACCCCTCGTGCGTCACTACTACCGCGCGCGCAGCCGGATGTTGTCAATGCGCGAGGCCTTGTGGGGCGCCGGCGCTTACGCCCTTACTGAGGAGGGTCACCAGCGGTTCGGGCGATTTCCTGACGTGACGGCGGACGACGCATTCGTGGACCAGGCGTTCGCCGCCGATGAGAAAATTATCGTTGACACCGTCCCCGCCGTTGTGCGCACGCCTCGTACGACCCACCACCTGATGGGTGTCCTTCACCGGCAGGTGCGGGGTTCGGCCGAACTCGATCTTGATCGCGGCCCCTCGACCGCATGGGCGCTGGCTAAGACCGTGCGAGGCCCGGTGAGCTTGGCCGAGGCTGCAATTTACGCCAGCTTCGCGGCGGCCTCACGCCGCACCAACGACGCAGGCGTCACCCCCTGGGAACGCGACGCCTCAAGCAGGGCAGAGATATGACTGCCGCCGTTATCACGACTTCGCAGACAACGGACTTCCACGTATTCGCCAGGCCGCACGCATCCGCGCTAAGGCACAGTGATCTTATCCATTACGTCTGCGTCCCGCCATCCGACGTCCCGCTCGTCTCAGCGCTCGGTCGGCGCACCAGGGGGCTCGCTGTCGTGTCGACAAAGCACTTGTTGCCGCGGCACATCGTCACCACAGAGCGGCTCAACCGAACCATAGCCAAGGTGCCGCCGGCGCCCAGCCCACGCTGGGCTGAGCTGAGCATCGGGCGCTGCTGGCCCACTGGTGTGTGGATGGATCCCGCAGTAGGTAGCCAAGCTGGCTATCACCGACGAGAGCCCATTGCCACATGACGACATCATCGGCGCGGTTAAATCTTGCCACCTCAGAAGGGCACAAGACTGCACACGCAGGGTGCAGGAGGTCGCATGCCGACCCTCGCACTACCTGGTGGCCTGAGCCAGGGACTTGTCCGAGTACATCCTGGACGGGGCGTATGCAATGATCTTCACAACGCCAAAGCAGCGTTCGTTCCTCCCGAAGCGCCTGTTGAACAAGTGCTACTGGCGGGTCGAGTTGCCCGCGATAGCGAACGCCGGTGCCCTCGTGGCGCCGACAAAGCGCGCATACATCGTGCTGCCCATCCAGTCCACCCCGCATTTGCCCTCCGATGTGAAGCGAATGCTGAGAACCACGGCAAGAGAGATCGCTCGATGAGTCCGGTCACAAAGACTTCTTGGACCCAGATGTCGCGACCGGCGACCTCCGTCGTAGTCGTCATCGTCAGCGCCCTCGCGGCGATCACCCTGATCGCATCTCTGCGGGGAGATTCGCAAAGTACCGGAGATAGCCTCGACGAGGACACAAGAGGACCGGAGAGACTTCCAGGAGTGTCTCTTCGCGATATCGACGGTGGCGTTGACTACTACGAGCAGTTCGAGCAAAGTCTACCCTCCTCGCCGGACTACTTTCCCTTGGGAGTGTGGTTCGAGAGCGTGCGCAACACCGGGGACACGGCGCAGGACAGATCGGTGGGCCTAAACACCTACGTTGAGCTGACGGCCGACTCCGATCTGTCAGTGGCTCGGGATGCGGGCATGTTTGCCCTGCCCAGTTTCGAGGCGCCCGAAGCGAATGGGTTCATGGTCACGGACGAACCGGACATGTGGGCCGGTCCCGGTTCAGCGCCGTGGACCGGCAACGACCCCGGGAAGGACATCTGCGTGCCAGTTGACGCACTATGCGGCTTCACGGTAATGGAGACCCTGCTTCAGAGGGCGCCACCCGGCGTGCCGACGTACGTAAACTATGGAAAAGGTGTGGCCTTCTGGAACTCTGACGAGGACGCAGCCAGGTTCGTGAACTACACCGACATAGTTTCAGCGGATACTTATTGGTTTACCGACCCCAACATCTGCGGGCCGATCGAGGGAGGGCGGGGCCCCGGTGAAGACGGGGAAGAGATGTCCGTGGCGGACTGCCGCCTCGCAGCGAACTACGGCTGGACCGTCCAGCGGGTACGGGATCTGGTCTCTCCTGAGGGCAGCAAGCCCGTGTGGAACTTCGTGGAGGTCGGACACCCCTTCGAAGCAGATAGTTCGCCTACTATCACTGGGGAGCAGATTCGCGCCGCAGTGTGGGCGGGGATCATTCACGGGGCCCGTGGAGTTATCTACTTCAACCATAACTTCGGTGGAGACTGCTTCTCCCAGCATGTGCTGCGCGACGCTTGTGGTGACGCCGTCCGTCCCGCCGTAACCGCGGTCAACGCGCAGATCACCGAACTCGCCCCAGTGCTCAATGCCCCCTTTGTGGAGGGCATGGTCACGGTACAGGGCCCCGCTGATGTAGCCGTCAAACTACACGACGACACGTTCACGCTGATAGCCGGGTCGACGGACCCGGCTTCTCACGAGGTGACTTTCACTAGCAAGTGCACCACTGCCGACACCGCTACCGTGCTCGGCGAGGACCGAACCCTACCTGTGGTCGAAGGCGCGTTCACCGACACCTTCGTAGATGGCAATGCCGTCCACCTCTATCGGCTCGACGGCACCACCTGCGGGGTGCAATGAACCCTCCTGCGGCCGAAAAGGTTCCCAATGCCGGGACTGGCCCCCCATTCCTCCTGCTCGTCATCGCGTTCTCTGTGTTCTTCTTCCCTGCCTCAATGGTGCTGCCGCCGCTTGGTGCCGCTGGCACTGTGCCGATGATCATGTCGCTGCTCCTCTTCGCCTTCTGGGCCGCCTCGGTGTTCCTCGGCCTGCACAACGTCCTGGCTATCCGGCAACCAGGGCACCTCGCCATCGGCGCCCTGCTGTTTGCGACTCTGATCTCCTACGCCGCACTGAACGGAGGCTGGACAGGTAGCAGCACTGTCGCCGCGCGGGCCGCCGCCGACCGATGGTTGTTGCTGCTGCTGGCCAGCCTTGCGATCATCTTTGTCGTCGGCGAGACGGTCCGCACAGTCAGCCAGGCCCTCCGGTTGGTGCGCGCCCTGCTCGCGGGTGCCACGTTTTGCAGCCTCGTTGCCGTCGTCCAGTTCATCTTCCATGTCAACCCGATGGACTGGATCGCGCTGGCCATGCCTGGTTTTGAGTACAATGGAGGCGACACAGTTTACCAGGTGCGTGGCGCCCTACTCAGGGTGGCCGGCAGCACGTTCACTCCCATCGAGCTCGGTGTCGTTTGCTCGATGTTGCTCCCGCTGTCCATCTGGCGGTTGCTCGTTGATCACACGGGTCGGCAATGGTTCCACGGTCTGCAGACCTCCCTACTGGTCTTTGCCATCGCCGCCACCGTGTCGCGCTCGGGGGTATTGGGCGTCTTCGTTGGGATGGCCACTTTCGTACCCTTTCTCCCGCGGATCGCCCGGCAATGGGCGTTCCTGCTGATGCCGTTCGCCGTGGTGGCCCTTTTCTTGCTCGTCCCGGGCCTCGTCAGCACGCTCGGCAGTGCCCTTAACCCGCCTCCAAACGATCCATCGATCACAACCAGAACCAACAACTATGCCCGCGTGACGGAGATCTTCAAGGCCGATCCCTGGGTTGGGGGGGCCGGGCAGTTACCTACCCTCTAACGCCCTGAATATCTTGGATAACCAGTATCTGAACAGTCTCGTCAGCCTCGGCGTGGTCGGGCTCGTCGCCATACTCCTGTATCTATGCTTGCCCGCGGTGACCACCATGTACGCCGCGCGCGTCACGGCGTCCCGCGAGTTGCGGTCCCTCGGCGGCGCCCTTGCTGCCGGGCTGGCGGTTGCCTCCGTCTGCTCGCTCACGTTCGATTCCCTCTCCTTTCCCGTGTTCGCCTTGGTCTACCCGATGCTCGTTGGTCTGGGCGGGGCGGTCTGGAGCATGGTGGCCCAGGAACTCGCGTCCCCTCAAGGGCTTGATGACGCTGACTGCTCAGGCCCCGTTGGCCTGACCGAACTACCCGTATCCACACCAGCGCGCTCCCCGGCGCCGCACCCCGGAGGTCTCTGATGGACCCCTCTTCGGTTCTCCGAGCGATCTGGCATCAGCGCTGGTACGTGCTACCCGCACTCATGATCACCTTGGTCGCCGTGATCTACGTGCTCCAGTTCGGCCCCCGCAACTATGAATCCACGATTAGCTACGCGCTAGTCAACCCCGATGCGCCTACTGAGCTGGAGATTGAGGACGAGCCCGAACTAGAGAAGCTGTACAGCGACAACCCCTACCTGCGTTCCTCGAACCCTGCCCTGATCACGAACGTGATGTTTACGCGGCTGAGCAGCCAGACAACGGCCAAGAACTTGGAAGATCAAGGGCTGAGCCCAGAATACACCGTGGGACGCGGAGAATTTGGCGACGGGTTCGTCCTGGATATCACCGGAGTCGGGACCAGCCCGGGGGAATCGGTTGCCACCACAGCCGCACTCGGCGACTTCCTCGTCGAGGAGCTCAGGGAGGTGCAGACGGTCGCCGGTGCGGACGACATGTACTTATTTACGGCGTTGCTTATCGACCAGAGCGAGGAGGCGACTGAGCAGTTCTCCAGCAGACTCCGGGCGGTCATCGGCGTCCTGATAGCCGGTGCCATTCTCGTCTTCGGGGTGGTCTCTCTAGGACGCTGGCTGGAGGGCATAAAGCCAGGTGGTGAGATCAGCGAGAGACGGCTACAGTCCTCGCGTCACCGGACACCTGAGCGTGGTGACTCAGATGAGACCAAACCCAAACCAAGGCCGCGTGAAACCGCACCTTCTGATGGGGAGTCACGAAGAGCAGCCAAGAACTGACAAGACGAGGCCCACCGGCCCCGATGCGGGAAATTGAAGGCTGGTCAGTCACCCAGCACGTGATCCTTCATGCGTGAAGGGAAGGCAACTTCTGCCGTGTATCGCTGGTGGGCCGCCCCACATGTAGAGTTTGAACGCAAGTTGGGCCCCAAGGACACCTACCTGGGCCACCTGCGCGACTATGGGGTCTAAAGGCAAAGTGCCAGTGCCAGTGCCAGTGGAGAAAGCCTGACAAAAGTTCGGAGTTGCACCTTGCGCGTTCCAGTCGCCCGACCCGACTCGAGCCTCATCGTGCTGTGCGCCGCCAACAACTGGGACGACGTCACGTTGTCCGACCGTCCGCTGGCACGCGAACTCAAGGACCACGCCCCGGTTCTATACGTTGACCCGCCCTTGTCGCACCTCTCACCGCGAAACAACCCGAGGATTGCCGCTTCCCTGAAAGGGCCGCGTCTGCGACTGATTGAGCCGGGGCTGCTGCGCTACACCCCAGTGGTCGCACCCCTCCCGTTCCGTCGGCCGATGCTGCCGCTAACGCGACTCACCGTTCGAGCTGGCCTGAGCCGGGTCCTGCGTCAGCTTGGGTCCGACGTGCAGGCAGTGGTGTCCACCTTCCTGCTGATCGACGTCTTCGATCTTGCCCCGTCGGCGCGACACCTCTACTGGATGCAGGACGACGTAGCCGCTGGTGCGGCCTACTGGAATCAGAATCAGGCAATCCTGCTCCGAGGGGAACGCCGCGTTGTAGAATCTGCTGACGCCATATTGGCGGCCAGCCCGCTGGCTGCACTGGAGTGGCGAGCGCGGGGACACAACGCCCACGTGCTCCCCAATGGGTGTGACCTCGCCCGGTTCGATCAGCCCTCGCCGGAGGTAGGACCGCAATTAGGGCTGCCGCGTCCGGTGGCTGGGTTTGTCGGTCATCTGAACGAACGAACCGACTTAGAGTATCTGCAATCCGTGGTGGACCACGACGTCTCACTCCTCATTGTGGGGCCGATCAGCGAGAGCGTGCGGGGGCCCGCTCTGGAAGCGCTCCTTGAGAGCAACAGAGTTCGAAGTGTCGGCCCGCAGCCCTACGATGAACTGGGGGCATGGCTGAGCGGAATCGACGTGGGGCTCGTGCCCTACCGAAACGACGACTTCAACCGCTACAGCTTTCCGTTGAAAACGCTGGAGTACCTGGCCGCCGGGATCCCCGTCGTCTCCACCGACCTCCCAGCGACTCAGTGGCTGGACACACAGCACATCGCCACGGCAACTACCCCCTCGGACTTCGGCGCTGCGGCGGCTAGCAGATCCCGTGTTGGCCAACCACCCGACGCGGTGGAGGCGCGCCGGGCATTCGCGCGCGGGCACAGTTGGTCTGAGCGGGCACGGACTCTGGCGAAGATCATCGCGGCAGAGCCGCCTGATAGCCCGGCCGTCAGACCGGCCGGGCGTTGAAGTCGTCTCTGCTGTCCTCGCCGCGAAGGCGCCGGACCCGGCGGGCCAACTTATGCCGTACCAGACCCACGATCCCCCGAATCCCGTCAAGAAGGCGTGTCCTCGGCGTGGACCGACACCTCAGCGCTTCTCGGTATATAGCCTCTTGTCGCGCGGCCGCCTGTTGGAGCCCGAACCTCTCGTCTACTAGTCCTCTACCATACCGGCCCAGGTCCTCCCGGCGAGCAGTGTCGTTCAGCAGTTCGACCAGCAGCTCGCCCAACTTCTGTCGTGCGCGGCCGGGTTCGAGTTGGTCGACCCCGTACCACCCGTTACCCAGGAAGAAACCGGCCGATTCCGGTGTGAGCAGCGAGAAAAAGCCTCCCTCGCCTTGGACGACCAATGGCTTGGCGAACGCCAGTCCCCGCAAAGCGGAGCCACCCATGCCGATCAGTACATCGGCGGCTTCGTAGGCTCCACGTGGATCGTCGATGAGGCCGGTGAGCGTCACGCAGTTGTGCCTGCAGGCCTCGACCACGTCCTCGATCTCCCGACGCGCAGGTCCGTCGCCTACGACGACAAGGTGCACGGGAGTCAGTGCCGCGATCTCGTCGACGGTACGGATAGCGGTCAGTATCCCCTCAAGCTTCAGTTCGTGCGCCAGACGCGAAACAATGACCACGAGTGCACCCTGCAAGCCGTGTTCGCGGCGAAAAGCCTCTGCCCGGCCGGCCGGAACGTTCCACTCTGTGTCAACCGGAGGCTCGATGAGGTAGGTCGAGCCGCTGCGCCCACCCGCGACCATGTTGCGAATGCGTTCCGTGCCGACCACTAACGGCATCGACTCGGGAATGAAGGGGGCAACGGCCATGGACATGACAGTTACCACGGACGCCCGCCTAGGAAAGAAGGACGTGCTCAGATAGGCCTCGAGGGCCGGGGGCCACTCGTAGGCATGCACGAGGTCGTACCCCTCGTGTTGAGCATGCCGCCAGAGGTGCCAGGCGGTCAACGGTGAGGGTTGATAGTACCCTTGGCGCGCTGGGATGCGCCGCAGGCCCAATCGGTGCACGAGGTCTACCAGGGGGCCGTCCGCACAGTAGACGTCAACGTGGTGGCCCCGGTCGCGCACCGCGCCAGCCAGTTCGAGGGCGTTGATCTGACTCCCACCGACCTCCATCGAGTGGGGGTACACGAGGACCCGCAGTCGCGGACCGGTCGTGTCGCCCGGATCCACCGGAGTAGATAGCCTCTTCAGCCGTGTAGGTCGAGTATTCACGACAAAGGCTCGATGTCTACGTCGGACTGCACCGACCGGAACTCACGCAGCCGATGCACGACGGATCCCTCTAGAACGAGCAGCAACGCGATAACGGCCAAGGCGAGTGCGCCCGCGCCCACGCAGGCGCGGAGGTCGTGCTGTACCTCAGCGCTGAGCAGGACCGACCCGCCCCACACCACAGCTCCGCCGATGAGCGGCAACACCAGTCGACGGCCGAACGCGCGGGCTGGCAGTCCGGTGCCAGCGATCCGGTACATGTAAAGCGGTAGGACGAGCATAAGGGCCACCAAGAACTGAGCAGCGGCGACGCCCTCGGTACCCGAGAGCGTGGCGCCGCCCACCAGCGCCGGAACCAGCACCACCAACCAGACGATCTGTATCCCGAAGATGGTCCGTGTCTTCCCTAGCACGACCAGGTAATCGTAGGCCAGTTCGAACAAGATCCGCAGAGCCCCGAGCAACGCCAGCCATGCGAGAATCGGAGCTGACCCAGCCCATTGGTCGCCGTAGACCACGTGAATAATCGGGGTCGACGCGCCTGCGAGCAGGAAGCAGACCGGGAAGGCCACGGCCGCTAGGACCCCGATAACCCACTTCAGCGACGAGGTCATCGCTGATGGATCATCCCTCAGCCGCGCGAAGGCGGCCGGTGCGACCGATCGCAGGGGCTGGGAGAACATCGCAACCGGCCACGACGCAAGGTTGAAGGCAAGCACGTAGAAGCCCAACTCCTTCGGGGTAAGCATTGCCCCGACTACGATCTGATCGGCATACCCCGCGGCGAAAACGATGACGCTGGAGCCGGCCAACGGGAGTCCAAAACGCAGCAGGGGACGGAGCAAGGACCGGTCCAGCCCTAATCGGAGGCCGCGAGGGGCATACCAGATGAAAAGGACGGCGCTGACGACACTGCCCGCCGTGCGACCGACTGCCAGGCTCATCGCTCCCATGCCTACCATCGCCAGCGTGATCGATACGACGGCGCCTAGCCAGACGTTCACCTGGTCGACCAGCATCCGCTGCTTTTGCATAAACTCACGCTGCATCAGCGCTGCGGGGCTGGCCACAAGCCCGTTGATCAGCAGGGCCACGAACATCAGCCGCACCACGGGGGTCGCGCCGGGATCCCCCATGGCGGCGGTGTAAGTGGGTGCGACGGCATAGCAGGCCGCGAAGAGGACTACGCTGCTAACGATAGAGACCGTTGCAACTGTGGGCGCGATCAGGTGCGGGTCGCCTTGCCAGCGCACGATCGCCAAGCTCACACCGAGTTCGTTGAAACTCAGTACGGCCATCAGGGCAACCATCGCCACCGCGAACGTGCCGAATGCCTCCGGTCCCAGCAGCCGCGCCAACGCGATACCTACTGCCAGCGTACCGAGTTTGGAGACCGCCGTGTTCAGAACACTCCAGGCCAGAGCTCCCGAGGCTCGCTGTCCGAGGGAGTCCTGGCTGCCCGAGGGGGCAATGCCTGGGGCGCGCCTCACGTCCCCGCCAGGGCCCCGGCAAGGACCTGTACCACGTAGTCCTGTTGCTCGTCGCTGATGTGCGGGTAGATCGGCAGCGACAGGATCCGCCCTGCTGCCTGCTCGGCTACCGGGAAGTCACCTGCGGCGTAGTCCAGACCTCGGTAGGCGCCGGTCAGATGCACGGGCGTCGGATAGTGGATCCCGGCGCCCACCCCGGCGTCATTCAGCTCGGCCAGCACCCGGTCGCGCTCGTCCACCTGGACCACGAAGAGGTGCCACACATCCTCATTGTCCGGGTGGGTACGCTGGATGCGCACCCCCGGTACGTCCGCGAGCAGCTGCGCATAACGCTCGGCCGCCTCGCGACGCATCGTGTTCCAGCCGTCCAGCCGACGCAGCTTAGCCGAGAGCACAACCGCCTGGACGGCATCTAGTCGGGAGTTGACTCCGGCGACCTCATGGTCGTACTTGCGGGCGCTGCCGTGCGCAGCCATGACCCGGACCCGATGGGCCAATTCGGCGTCGTCGGTCAGGACCGCCCCGGCGTCTCCGGCGGCGCCGAGGTTCTTGCCCGGGTAAAAGCTCGTGCCGGCTGCCAGCCCGAACGAGCCCGCGGTTCGGCCTCGTTGGGTGGCGCCCTGGGATTGCGCCGCATCCTCGATGATCGGAACTCCGGCGGCCTCGGCGATCTTCAGCAGCGGGGCCATCGGGACGGTCTGCCCGAACAAGTGAACCGGCACGAGGGCCTTGGTCTGCGAGGTGATCGCCCTCTCGACCTGTAGTGAGTCGAGAAGCAGCAGATCTGGGTCGACGTCGACCAGCACTGGTCGTGCACCGATTCGGCTGGCGGCCTCCGCAGTGGCGATGAAGGTGTTGGCGGGCATGACGACCTCATCGTCGGGACCGACCCCGGCGGCCCGGAAGGCCAGTTCGAGGGCGTCGGTGCCGTTGCCGACGCCGATGCAGTGCTCTACCCCAAGGTAGTCGGCGTAGGCCTGCTCGAATTCTGCGACCGCTGCGCCGCCGATGAAGGCTCCGCGTGAGAGAACGTCGTGCAGTGCAGGCTCAACCTCCTCGAGAATCTCGGCGCTCTGCGCGGCCAAGTCGACTAGGGGCACTCTCATAGCTCGTCCGTTCCGTGTTGGGCCAGTCGCCGAGCCGGCGCACCGACCCATACCTCGTCAGCGGGTAGGTTGCTCAGAAGCGCGGAACCCATGCCCAGGGTAGAGCGTTCGCCAACCGTGAGGCCCTCCCGTACGGAGGCGTTCGTGCCCAGGTAGGCCTCAGTTTCCACCCGCACTTTGCCGCCCAGAGAGACGTTGGCACACACCGTCGCGTAGTCGTCTACGCGATTATCATGCGTCAGCACGACATGCGGCATCAGCACAACGTGGTCACCCATCGTCACGGCTGTTGTGGCGACGCAGCCGGCCAGGAGGATGCAACCGGTTCCCACCTGGGTACTTTTCGCCAGGCGGGCGCTCGGATCCACCACCGTGACGAACCGCTCGCGGTCTATCCCGTAGTCCGCCAGCCGCCCGGCCAAGCGGCGACGCACCGTGCCGTGACCGGAGCACAAAAGCAGCGAAGCGTCCGGGTGTTCAGTGACAGCCGCCAGCCCGCCCACAACCGGCACCCCGTCAACCAGGACCCCCTGCAGGTTCGCATCGTCGTCGACGAACCCGACGACCCGGTGGCTCCCGGTCGACTGCACCACGGCGAGCACTTCGCGACCCAGTCCGCTTGCCGCGACCAGCAGCAGATCAGCCACCAGGGCACCGAAGGGCCTCGAGGACCCGCTCCTGATCGGAGACCGACATTTGGTGAAACAACGGCAGGATGAGCGTGCTGTCGGTCAAGTGTTCGGTGACGGGGAGCGGGACGTCTCCCGTGTCGAGGTCACGATAGGCCGGCTGGCGGTGCGCAGCCATGATGCCCCGGCGCCCGGAGATCTCAGCCTGCGCGAGGTGCTGGAGGAGACCGTCCCGGTCAAGCCGGTAGTCCGGGCCGACCTCGACCCAGAACGACTGGTAGTTGCTGGTTCCCCATTCGGGGTCTGTCACCGCTCGCAGGCCGGGGATGTCGCCGATGGCCTTCTGGTAACCGGCGGCCAACTCCCGCCTACGGGCAATGATCTCATCGAGCCGCCCGAGCTGGACTACGCCAACCGCTGCCTGGAGATCCGTCATTCGGTAGTTGAAGCCCACCTCGAGGTATTCCTCCGCCGGAGCCAGAAGGCTGGCGTGACGGTCGGCCGCGGACACGCTCATGGAGTGCTCTCGGAGCTGTCTGGCGCGAGTGGCCCACTCGGGCCGTGCCGTGGTCAGCATCCCGCCCTCCCCGGTGGTCAGCAGTTTGCGCGGGTGGAAGGACCATGTTGCCACCTCCGCTCCAGCCGCCACCGGCCTACCGCGGTAGGTGCTGCCCGCGCCGCACGCGGCGTCTTCGACGACGGTGATGCCGCGTGGGTCGCAGAGCTCGCGGATCGGATCCAGGTCGACCGGCACGCCGCCCTGGTCCACCACGACCACCGCTTTGGTGCGAACGGTGAGTGCAGCTTCAATGCTTTCCCTGGTCAGGTTGCCGGTAATCAGGTCGACATCGGCAAAAACTGGCCGAGCGCCAGCGTAGATGACGCAGTTGGTGGTGGCGATGAAGGAGAAGGACGGCACGACCACGTCATCACCCGGCCCCACGCCGGCGAGCATCATGGATAGGTGGAGGGCGGTGGTGCAGTTGGACACGGCGACGGCGTGCTCGGCCTGCTGGTGCTCAGCGAAGAGCTTCTCGAAGGTGGCCACAGCGGGACCCTGGGCAACCCAGCCGGACTCGATCACCCGGGTCAAGGCCGCGATCTCCTCTTCTCCCAGCCACGGCTGCATGACGTTGATGCGAGCCATCAGACGCCAATCTTCTCTCGACCGGCGGCGATTTCGGCCCGCAGTGGTCGCCACCACTCAACCAGCATGCGTAAACCCTCGTCCAAGCCGATGCGTGCCTCGAAGCTGAGGTCTTCGCGGGCACGGCGAGTGTTAGCCAATCGACGGGTCACCCCGTTTACGGCACGATCTGGACCGTGCTCGACCGGCAAGTCGGAGTCCATGGCGCGGAGCAGGGCTTCAGCCAACTGGAGCAGCGACGTCTCCTGCCCGCTGGCGATGTTGTAGACCCCGTCCACCACGTCGCTGCCCATAGCCAGCACGTTGGCCCGGGCGATGTCGGGCGTGCAGACGAAGTCCATGGTCTGTTGCCCGTCGCCAAAGATGAGGGGCGGCTTGCCGTCCGCGATCCGTTCCATCCACCGGACCAGCACTTCGGTGTACAGGCCGTGCACGTCCATCCGCGGTCCGTAAACGTTGAAGTAGCGCAGGGCCACAAAGTCCATTCCAGACATAGCCCGGAAACTGCGCAACATACCTTCATTAAAGGTCTTGGCCGCCCCGTAGAAGGTGTCATTGTCGTGATGGTGATGCATTTCATGAGTCGGGAAGGTCTCAGCCAAGCCGTAGACGGACGCGCTAGAGGCAGCAATAACCTTGTTAACACCATGTGACGCTGCCGCTTCTAAGACGTTGAAGGTGCCGTCCACAAGCACCTCCAGCGCAAGCCGGGGGTCTTCGGCACACTGGGTGATGCGAATCGCGGCCTGGTGGGAGACTAGGTCCTTGCCTCGAGTCATGTCCTGCACCAAATCACGGTCGCCGACATCCCCTTGAACCAACGTGACCTTGCCTGTCACCAGGGCCTCGTCCAGGTTCGCACGTCGCCCTCGGGTCAGGTTGTCCAGCACATCCACATGCTCGACGCCTGCCCCGAGTAACTGGTCGACGAGGGTGGATCCGATTGTGCCGGCTCCACCGGTCACTAGGACACGTGCTCCAACTAGATCCGTCATGATCTTCCCATCTCTTCTCTCATACTTACGCTCGTGGGCACCAGCATCCCCTGCTGACTGAGACTCTCCGAAGCAGCCTCGAGGACCTCGACCACCCTGAGCCCGGCAGATCCGTCTGTCACAGAGGGCCGACCGTCCCGAATGCTCGTCGCGAACTCTGCGGCCATGGCCGCGAGCGCTTCGCGCTCGGGAAGCGCGGGAGCCCAGGTGTCCCCCAGCCGGTAGGAAACATTGGACGCCCGTCGGTCCGTGGCGTCGAGGGACTGCTGGATCATGTCGACCCCCCTGTCGTAGACGCTGATTCGTTGCTGGGGGTTCAGGTCGTCCCATACCAGCGTCTTGCGGCTGCCGCCGATGACCATCTGTCTGATCTTGGTGGGACTGAGCCAGTTGACATGCACATGGGCGATGCCCCCGGCAGGCAGCGGCAGGGTCAGATATCCAACACATGGCTTGCCGGCGCCCAACGGGTCCGCACCATGCGCCGACACGCCCGTAGGCCGCAGACCGCCAGGAAGAATGAAATCGAGGATCGACAAATCATGCGGGGCGAGGTCCCAAAAGACGTCCACATCCGGCTGGACCAGGCCGAGGTTGATCCGAACCGAGTCGACAAACAGGATGTCGCCGAGCTCCCCTGCTTCGACCAGTTGACGGATCTTCAGCACTGCGGGGGTGTAGCAGTACGTGTGGTCGGCCATCAGGACCAACCCGCGCTCGTCGGCTTGATCCACCATCCGCCGCCCCGCAGCCCGGTCATGGGCCAGGGGCTTCTCCACCAGAACGTGCTTAGCCGACCGAAGGGCAGCCCTAGCCAGTGACTCGTGTGTGCGGGCCGGCGTTGCAATCGCAACTGCATCTATGTCGTCGCGGGCGAGGAGATCCTCGACCGAGGTGACGACATCAACGCCGCTACCACGTCCCAGAACCTTGTGGGCGCGCTCGGCGTCAAGATCGCAGACCGCCGCAAGATGCCAATCGTCGCTGGACCTAAAGTTGCGAATGAGATTTGGACCCCAGTAGCCCGCACCAATGACGGCAACCCTTAAAGGGCTTATGGACATGTCCTGTCTCTTTCCTCGATGTATGCCGGAACCGGTCCGCTAGGCTCAAAACGTCTTGACCGATGAATGATGCCCACCACGGTCTGCCTCGCCGCAATCGGGTCGTAACCGCAGAAATCAACCTTCCATGCTTATGACGACCAGACCAGCGTAAACGTTGGCTCATGATTTGGTCAAAAGTTTCTAAAATCGTGAGCCGCACGCTGCCGACGAGGAATGCCGAGCCCGCTCGCTGATGCCACCTCGGACGGCCAGAAATCCGCGCGGTGTCGCCTACTGCTGGCCACGACGAGAGGCGATGCTTCACTACTTAACACCGGGCTGCTCCCACGCCTGGCTAGCGAAGAAGTCATTTTCCCGACAGTCTCAAGCGCGCACCCATCGGGTCCTCCAAAGGCACCGGACGGCGGTGCCGTCGTTCCGACGGCGGCCCCCCGAGGTTGCGCAAAGCCTGAGTATGATTTTGGTCAGGTACGGTGAGCCCACTACCGACCGCTAAGGACCGTCATGGACAACACCTGGACCTTGCTCGTGCCTGTCGACGCGGGGGCGACTGTGCTGCGCGCTTTCCTGCTCTCGTGATCGTCGAACGTCTGACCGATCACCACGAGTCTGTGATGCTGGGCGCTGGGGCTTTTGATGTGGTGGGCCTGCCCACGTCGCATGGTCGCCTCACAGTCGTCTCATCGCGATCCATCGGAATGCAGCCCCGCGAACTGCGTCGGAGCCTCTCCCGAGCGACCCGGAGACATCGCTCAGTGAACAACACCCGTCGAGCTCAGACCTACAACTCAATCCCGAGCGCAGCATGGCTTGGGTTCATGAGAGCCCCTTGGAGCTGACCAAGAACGACTTCGACCTGTTGGTCGTGCTGGCCCACTGACCGCAGAACGTCCTTAGCCGCGACGAACTCAACTCATGTGTCTCCGGTCGGCCCTTGGGCGCTCGAACGCTCGAGTCCCACCTGAGTCGGGTCAGGCAGAAATTGGTAGCTGCAGGAGCCCCCCGTCTCATCGAACCTTTCCGGGGGGCGGCTACCGTCTGGGTGACGTGCGAGTCTTCGTTGAGACCCCGACCAGTTGAAGGTCTGGTCCAACTACTACCTAAGCCTTCCTGGTCCGTGACCCACATGCCGACGAGGCCGCGGAAGTGCGCGATGAACTTGTCGTGCTCGTGCTCGGGGTAGGTGTTGCGGGCTGTCTCCACGATCAGCTCGTCGAACCGGTCCGAGGACACCCACTCCAGCACCGCTTCGGGCAGGTGAGCCAGGTTGTCGGCACACCAGTCCCAATACCGGTCGGCCTCGAAGTGCCGGTCTGCCAGGGCCCGATAGCCGACCATCTTGTCCTCATACGACAACGACGTGTCGTCGGCGATGTCGAAGTAGGCCCGGGTGTGCAGGTCGGTCTCGCCGCGGCGCCCAGTCACCAGGACATAGGTGGACCAGCGCACCAACGCTGTGATCGCCCAGGGGAAGTAGTAGTGCAGCGAGGTCAACGCCACGTCAGGACACGCGTTGGCGTAGTCGATGGGGTGGACCTCATCACCAGCCACCAGCATCTCGGCGGAGTTGAACTCCCAGCCGAAGAAGGCGTTCACGACCTTGCTGACCGTCTCTGCCTCCCACCCGGCCTGAGAGGACAAGAAGTCGTGCGTGACGGCATACCGGTCATGCATCGGTTCGCTGGGCCGGAAGTCCATGACCATCGTTTCAGGCCCGATCGACAGGGCCCGCGCGAAGTGCTCGTACTCGACCGTGGCCTGCAGGTGCATCAGCATGTGTACCGGATCTGTCAGATCCGAGATATGACCCAATGGGGCACGTCGGTCGGGTGGAGAGGACGCTGCCCAGACCGGACACCGCTGCCGCTTGGGCGACCAAGGCCACCGGGGGGCAGCACTGGCGCGGGCGGCCGTTCGATATCAGTTCCCGCTGGTGCACTACTCGACCGACTAAGTCTTCGACGGTACCGGAGGCTCCGAACCCGATCGTGCCTACCGTAGGGGCGACCCGTGGGGCAACTCAGTAACTACGGCTAGTGCGAGGCCACAGGCGAACTACCCATAGCCACTTCGCGCGTCACCACCTCATCCGGAACCTTTGGGTCGGGCCACGCACCTTCGTCGCCACCATGCGCCGGCTCGCTCGACCCGGGCCAGCCCTCGCGCCGTGAGGGTACGGATGCGGTCACGCACACCCGCCGGCCCCACGAGCGTCGACGACGGGTCAGGATGATCAGCGCCACGCAGTTCGCCCCTGCATGTGGGAGGAAATCTCGGGCCGACTGAACAACCCCGGCGTCAGGGCTGCTGCCGAATTCCTTTATCGCACATTCAATTTCGTGTTTTTTGCGCAGCTCTTCTTTACGTACCCTTTACGTGCTCCATTCTTCCACTTGACTAAACGTTGGCAATAACCTGACACTTCTACCGCCAGCAGCGAGGTGTCACTCCGAACCCGTCGGGACTTTTCTGACCTGGTCGGAAGGATCGTGAATCGGTTGTTTATCGGCGGCAGATCGACAAACACGTGTCGAGCCAGAGAGCGGTCCACCCGGAGTTCCCGGCCCCTTTCACCTATGGGGAGGCTACGCATCCTCATTCTCGTGTTGGTGTTGTCGATGGGAGGCGGATTCCCACTTCTGTTGGCGACCAACGAGGCCCGCGCCGCCACCCCTCCGCCTGACTTCCAGGAGACGGTTGCCTTCAGTGGGTTGACGAACCCCACCGCAGTCCGCTTCGCCGAGGACGGTCGGGTGTTCGTCGCTGAGAAGAGTGGCGTCATCAAGGTCTTCGACTCGCTCACGGATACCTCGCCGGACACGTTCGCCGACCTGAACTTCAACGTCTACAACTTCTGGGACCGAGGTCTGCTCGGGCTGGCGCTGGATCCCGACTTCCCGGCCAAGCCATACCTCTACGTGCTGTACAGCTACGACCACCAGCTCGGCTCCGCTGAACCTGCCCCACGCTGGGGCAGCCCTGGCGTGTACTCCGACCCGTGCCCGAACCCTCCGGGGGCGACATCGAACGGTTGTGTTGTCAGCGGTCGGTTGTCGCGCCTGGAAGCCCGTGGAAACACGATGCACGGCGCCGAAAAGGTCCTCGTCGAGGACTGGTGCCAGCAGTATCCCAGCCATTCGGTCGGTAGCATCGAGTTCGGTCGCGACGGTGCTCTCTACGCCAGTGCCGGTGACGGTGCCAGTTTCGGCTTCGTGGACTACGGCCAAAAAGGTTCCCCCGTGAACCCCTGCGGGGACCCACCGAGTGGAGCGGGTGAGGCACTCACCCCACCGTCTGCCGAGGGAGGCGCACTACGGAGCCAGGACATGCGGACGACCGAGGATCCAGTCACCCTGGATGGTTCCGTCATCAGAGTTGACCCTGCCACCGGTGAAGGGCTGCCCACCAACCCCTTCGCCGGTGCCGCCGGCGAGAACGCCCGGCGGATCATGGGTTATGGCTTTCGGAACCCCTTCCGCCTCACCGCCCGCCCCGACGCCGACGAGATCTGGGTGTCGGACGTTGGATGGCGCGGGTGGGAAGAGATAAACGTCCTTCCCACGGGTGGCGGCGCGCGCAACTTCGGTTGGCCGTGTCATGAAGGACCTGAGCGCCAGGACGGGTATGAAAGCGCCAACCTCAACATCTGCGAGGACTTGTACGCGACGCCGGGCGCAGTGACCGCACCCCACCATGCCTACGCACACGACAACCCCGTCATGTCCGGCGACACCTGCCCGACGGGCGGCTCGTCGATCGCGGGCGTCGCGTTCGGTTTGTCTGGTGGTCAGAGTTCCTACCCAGCCAAGTACGACGGCGCGCTGTTCTTCGCCGACTACTCCCGTGGCTGTATCTGGGCGATGCCCCAGGGACCAGATGGCGACCCCTCGCCCGAGCTTACCGAGACCTTCGTCGCCGATGCAGCACATCCAGTGAATCTGCAGGTTGGTCCAGGTGGCGACCTGTTCTATGTCGATTTCGTGGGCGGGACTATTCGACGCATCCAGTACACCAGGGCCAATGAGGCTCCGGTGGCGAAGGCCACCGCTACGCCCACCAGTGGGACGACGCCGCTCAGGGTGACCTTCGATGGCACCGGCTCCCGAGACCCTGACCCCGACGACGTCCTCAGCTACTCCTGGGACCTGGACGGCGATGGTGCATTCGACGACTCGACGGTTGCGCAGCCAACCCAGACCTACACCTCAGCAGGCGAATACATCGCCTCGTTGAGAGTGACCGACAACCAGGGCGCCACAGCCACGGATTCGGTCACCATCTCTGCCGGCAACACCGCCCCGACAGCCCTGATCGACACGCCGACGGTCAACGCCACCTGGGAGGTCGGCGATGTCATCTCGTTCTCTGGCTCTGGCGCTGACGCCGAAGACGGCGGCCTCCCGCCGTCAGCACACTCGTGGGAACTGATCATGCAACACTGCCCGTCCGCCTGCCACGAGCATCCCCTGCAGACTTTCCCGGAAGTGGCGAGCGGATCGTTCGCAGCCCCTGATCACGAATACCCGTCGCACCTGGAACTTCGGCTGACGGTCACCGATTCGGGAGGCCTGAGCGACACCAAGACCCTTCGGCTAGATCCGAAGACCGTGGAGATGACGTTCGAAACGGACCCAGGCGGCCTTTCCTTGACGGTTGGCGACAAGACCGAAGTAGCACCCTTTGCACGCACAGTGATCGTGGGTTCAGCGAACTCCGTCAGCACTCCCACACCCCAAACGAAAGACGGAGCGAACTATACGTTCGTGAACTGGTCCGATGGAGGGGCGCAGAGCCACAACATCACAGCCCCATCAGCGGATACGACCTACCGTGCGCAGCTCGAATCCACGCCGTCACTCCCCGGGACCCAGGTCGTCCGACTCGCCGGAAAGGACCGGTACTCCACGGCGGCCGCCATATCAGAGGTTCACTCCTCAGGAGTGGGCACGGTGTTTGTTGCGACCGGCACGGACTATCCAGATGCGCTGTCGGTGGCGGCCCGAGCGGGCAGCCTCGACGCGCCAGTCCTGTTGACGCGCCCTACGAGTCTACCGAACGCGACACGTCAGGAACTGACCCGGCTCGCACCCCAACGAGTAGTCGTCGTGGGGGGTGACTCAGCCGTGTCACCGACGGTGTTCGACCTCATCGATGAGGCCACCGGCGCAGCCACCATGACCCGTTGGGCGGGTCTTGATCGCTACACAACGGCTGCGCAGGTCGCAGCAGACTTCGGTAGCGCCGACACCGTCTACGTGGCCACCGGTCAGAACTATCCCGACGCACTCGCCGGCGCCGCGCGGGCAGGGGCGCTGGACGGGCCGGTGTTGCTGGTCCGCGCCGATGCGGTGCCGACCGCCACGAGGAGTGCGTTGTCGTCTCTGGATCCTGTTGAGATCAGGGTCCTGGGAGGGCCCTCGGCGATCTCGGACGATGTCCTCACAGCTTTGGGCACGTACGGTCGAGTCGAGCGAATCGGTGGAGCAGACCGATATGCCACCGCTGCACTTGTCGGGGCCGATGTCGCGGACGCGTCATCCGTGTATGTGTCTTCGGGTCAGAACTGGCCTGACGCGCTTGCCGGCGCAGCCCGTGCTGGATCGGACGAGGTCCCGGTGCTCCTAGCGCGGTCCGGGGCGATCCCGTCTGTCACCTGGTCCGAACTCGAACGGCTGAACCCCGAAACGGTCTACCTCCTAGGAGGGGAGTCTGCTGTCTTACCGAGTGTGGAACAAGAGTTGTCCACTGTGAGGTGAGCACCACTGGGCTTGAACAGACGCTGCCTGACGTGGGTCGTCAGTTCAACGAGTCGACGTGCCCTGCTGGTCCGTGACCCACATGCCGACGAGGCCGCGGAAGTGCGCGATGAACTTGTCGTGCTCGTGCTCGGGGTAGGTGTTGCGGGCTGTCTCCACGATCAGCTCGTCGAACCGGTCCGAGGACACCCACTCCAGCACCGCTTCGGGCAGGTGAGCCAGGTTGTCGGCACACCAGTCCCAATACCGGTCGGCCTCGAAGTGCCGGTCTGCCAGGGCCCGATAGCCGACCATCTTGTCCTCATACGACAACGACGTGTCGTCGGCGATGTCGAAGTAGGCCCGGGTGTGCAGGTCGGTCTCGCCGCGGCGCCCAGTCACCAGGACATAGGTGGACCAGCGCACCAACGCTGTGATCGCCCAGGGGAAGTAGTAGTGCAGCGAGGTCAACGCCACGTCAGGACACGCGTTGGCGTAGTCGATGGGGTGGACCTCATCACCAGCCACCAGCATCTCGGCGGAGTTGAACTCCCAGCCGAAGAAGGCGTTCACGACCTTGCTGACCGTCTCTGCCTCCCACCCGGCCTGAGAGGACAAGAAGTCGTGCGTGACGGCATACCGGTCATGCATCGGTTCGCTGGGCCGGAAGTCCATGACCATCGTTTCAGGCCCGATCGACAGGGCCCGCGCGAAGTGCTCGTACTCGACCGTGGCCTGCAGGTGCATCAGCATCTCGCCGGACTCGTCGTACGACTTGTGCAGCCCGGCCACGTCGTCCACTCGCGAGACACCACGCCACCCGCCGCCGTCGAACGGCTTCATGAACAACGGGTACCCCACATCGGCCGCGAGCTGTTCCAGGTCGAAGGAGTCGTTGTACTGCTCGGCCGTATATGCCCAGCGGACGTTGTCGACCGGGTTCTTGTATGGCACCAGCACGGTTTTCGGGACCTTCAAGCCGAGCCGGAGCATCGCGCAGTAGGCGCTGTGCTTCTCCATCGCTTGGAACGTGAACGGGCTGTTCAGCCGAAAAGGAAGACGACCTGCGCAAGGTGGGTTCTCTAAGCCTCGATCCACCGATGGGCTTGAGGGTCTGAGCGTGCCGTAGCACAGAGATGCCCTGCCGGACCGGGAGATTGGGACTTGCGACGGTTCCAATACTCCGACCCGGAAGGGCATCTCTGGGATGAAACTCTCTCACAAGTTCACGGCCGACTCGGCGTTGTTCGATGACCCGAACCTGGTGTCGGCCGCGGGGCTGGTGCCGGTGTTGGCGCTGGCCGACCGTGCCGGGCTGTGGGAGCTGGCCCAGGAGCATCCATCCCGACAGATCAAAGGGCTGCGAACCCGGTACGGGTCTTCGGGGAACAAGGACGACCGTTTGGACGCCTACGTGCTGGCCGACACGTTGCGCACTGATGGCCACCGTTGGCGTCCCTTGCGAGATGACGATGCTGGCACCAAGTCGCTGCGGGCGTTGTGCCGCTGCCGTAAGGACCTTGTCGAGACCCGCGTGCAGGTACTGAACCAGCTTCGATCCAATCTTGAGCTGGCGTTCCCTGGCGCGATAGGGCTGTTCAGCCGCGCAGACAGCCCGATCACCCTGGCGTTTTTGCGCCGTTTCCCTACGTTTGAGAAGGGAGCCTGGCTCACGCCTATCCGGCTCGATCGGTGGCTAAGGTCGGTGGGTTACAACGGCAGAACCAGCGCCACTGTCCTTCATGAACGGTTGGATTCCGCTGCTCCGGGTCTGAAGGGCCCCGAAGCCCAGGCGCGGGCACACATCACCGGCGCACTAGTCGCCACGATCGAGCTGCTCAACACACAGATCAGTGAAACCGAAGCCCACATCGGGGCCTTGTTTGAGGCTCACCCTGACCGCAAGATCTTCGCCAGCCTGCCACGCTCGGGCCTCGTCCGCGCAGCCACGCTACTTGCCGAGATCGGTGATTGCCGCGAACGCTTCCCCAGCGACGACGCACTGGCCGCCCTGGCCGGGGTCTCACCATCGACTCGACAATCAGGCAAACGTGAGCAGACCGTTTTTCGGTGGTCGTGCAACAAGAAGCTCCGTGCGGCCGTCACCGACTTCGCCAATGGCAGCCGCCTTGGCGACCCATGGGCCATGGGCGTCTATCAACGTGCGGTGGCCCGAGGCTGCAACCACCCCCACGCGATCCGGATCCTGGCCCGCGCCTGGATCCGGATCATCTGGCGATGCTGGCAAGACCACACCGCCTTCGACCCTGGGATCCACGCAAACCACAAAGTCCGTGCGGCTTGACATAGGGCACTCCTATGCTTTGTCAAGCGGCGGTGAGCCATTCTCGGTAGCGGTTGGCGAAGTCGTCGTCACGGCGTCGGCCGAGTTCGAGTTCACCGACGCGTGCGGGCCATACGCCTAGGGCGGTGGCGGTGGCGGTGGCGGCGGTGGCGGCGGTGGCGGCGGTGGCGGCGGTGGTCAGGGTGATGTTCTTGGATTGCCGGGCGGGTCGTAGGTCGGAGTAGTTCGGCACTGCGCAGTTGCCGATTAGGGCTTGGAAGACCTCGCGGGCGATGGCTCGCTTGAGCGAGCGGTACACGGCCGGGAGGGTCCAGCCCTTCTCGATGCGGCTGTCACGGTAGGCGCGGGTGGCGGGGTCGTTGCTGACCCGGTTGGTTGCGATCCGGTGCAGCGCGGCATTGCCTTGGCGCTCTCCACCACGGGAGAGCCGGTGTCGGTCGGTGCGCCCGGAGGAGACCGGGATCGGGGCGGTGCCGCACAACGCGGCGAAGGAGGCCGAGGAGCGGAGCCGGTTGGGGTTGTCGCCGGCGGTCAGGAGCAGTTGGGCCCCAACGACGGGTCCGGCGCCCTTGATCGCCATCAGCGCCGGGTTGGCCGTGGTAGCGCGTGCCAGGATCCGGATTTCGAGGTTGGTGATCTCTTCGCCGAGGGCACGGTGTTTGCAGGCCAGGACCTTCAGCGCGTACAGGGCGTCGGCATGGTCAAGGTCGTGAACGGTTTCTGGTCGTGTCTTGGCTAGGGTGGCAACGAGTTTGGCCTCGGGCAGCGCACGGTAACGGTCGCGGACCTCGGCGGTCGTGTTGACCAGAACGGCCTGGATCTGACGCAACGCGGCCTGCTGGGCCTTGACCGCCGAGCGTCGGGCGATAGTCAAGGCCCGCAGCGGCTCAATGCTCGCACTCTTCGGGGCTGTGGTGGCCTCCCCGGAGAGCACCGAGCGGGCGGCGCGGTATGCATCCAAGATGTCGGTCTTGCCTTGCCTGCGTCGCTCGGCGGGGCGAGTGCGGTTCACTTCGACCACGCGGATCCCGGCCGTGGTCAACGCAGCGGTGATGCCCACCCGGTAACTGGACGTGCCCTCAACACCGACGGCCGAGAGCGGGCCGTGCTGGACCAGCCAGGCCACCGCGCGGCGGTACCCGGCTTTGGTAGTGAAGAACTCGCGGTCGTCGACCGGATGCCCGACCTCGTTGATGACGGCCACGTGAATGGTGTCCCGGTGCGAGTCGATCCCGCCCACGCGCAAGGTGGTGTTTGTCATGATGGTGCTGGCCCTTCTGCCGATTCCGATGGGTCGGCACCGGCCGGGCGGTCAGACAGGACATGCACCAGGCTCGCGTCACCGGGCCAGGCTCGTATTAGGTCATGCCCGACCGGCCGGTGCACACACGGTGAGGGCCGGACTGATCAGTCCATCGGTAACCCAGCAGGGCACCAGTCACGCAACGGGTCACGACCCTCACCGCGGCAATACCACCATGCATATCGCATTAACGGTGTAAGAGGCCTGATTGCCCCGGGAGGGGTTGGAGGTCGACATGGACGAGAACGAGACAACACTGGTGGGTATGAACGAACCACCGTCAACGTCACCGCCCCCGGGTTCTGGTCGGGAGCCGGATGCGATGGCCGGCCTGGACCCGGCTGAGCAGGACGCGATCCGGGAGCTGGTGCGCCATGCCCGCTCCAGCGGTTCGACGTTGACTGGCCCAGATGGGTTGTTGAAGCAGCTGACCAAGATGGTTGTGGAGACCGCGCTGGATGAGGAGATGTCTGAGCACCTGGGCTACGACAAAGGTGCAGCCGAGGGCCGTAACCGGGGCAATAGTCGCAACGGGAAACGACCCAAGACGGTGACCACCGATAACGCCGGCCAAGTCGGCATCGAGGTTCCGCGGGACCGGGACGGCACGTTCGAGCCGGTGATCGTGCCCAAACGCGCCAGGCGCCTGTCCGACTTGAACGCGGTCGTGTTGTCGCTGTCAGCCAAAGGATTGACCACTGGGGAGATCAGCGCGCACTTCGCTGACGTGTACGGCGCGAGCGTGTCCAAGGACACGATCACCCGGATCACGGACAAGGTCATCGAGGAAATGACCGCGTGGTGGGCCCGTCCGCTGGAAGGCGTGTACGCCGCGATCTTCGTCGACGCGATCATGGTCAAGGTCCGTGACGGGCAGGTCCGTAACCCGCCCGGTCTATGCCGCGATCGGGGTGGACCTGGCCGGGCACAAAGACATCCTGGGCATGTGGGCTGGTGATGGTGACGGGGAGTCAGCGAAGTTCTGGTACGCCGTGCTGACCGACCTGAAAGGGCGCGGCGTGCACGACTGGGCTGCTGCGGTGATTTCGGACAGCAGATTTGATGGGTTCCTTATGCTGCTGTTGTCGTGGCCGGTGCTGGTGTTCGGTACAAGCCCTGGCGCTCAACGCGAGGGTGGTCAGCACCGGGCTCACCGGTGCTGATCAGGTACGCCGATGACCTGGTGGCGCTCCGTCACTCTCGGCAGCAAGCCGTGCAGGTCAAGGAACGCCTAGCCTCGTGGCTGGCGCCCCGAGGGTTGACGTTCAACGAAGACAAGACACGGATTGTGCACTTGTCCGAGGGGTGCAACTTTCTCAGGTTCACCGTCCGCCACCACCGCAACCCCGGGAAACTGCTGATCACGCCGTCGAGAGCCGCGGTCAGGCGGTTCCGCGCCCGGCAGCGCACCGAAGGGCGCAGCCTTCACGGCGCGCCCGCGTCGGCTGTGATCAGCAGACTCAACCCGATCCTGTGGGGATGGGCCGCGTATTACCGAATGGCTGTGTCCAAGAGGGTCTTCGGGCACATCGATTCCACGATGTGGTGGACGATGTTCAAGTGGGGCAGACGCCAACACAACACGAAGACCGGCCAGTGGATTCGTGGACCGCTACTTCGGACGGTGCAATCCGACCAGACAAGGCCGCTGGATCTTCGGCCGCCGGGAGACCGGTGCCTACCTGCGGAAACTGTCGCGGACGCCCGATCCGTCGCCACCAGATGGTCAAGGCCGATGCGTCACCAGAGGACCCGACCCTGACCGCCTACTGACACAGCGACGACGGCGCCGGCCACCGGACACGCCAGCACCACTGTCTCGTCACCCTCGACGCCCATAGGGACTTGCTTGAGCCGGATGCGGTGAAAGCCGCACGTCCGGTTCTGAGGGGGCTCCAGCCCGGCAACGGGCTGGGGCTACCCGCCAAGGCCACGATCATCCCGGACTTCGCCGCGCGGCATGATTTCGCTGACATGGTCGTGGTCGCTGATGCCGGGATGCTTTCGGCGAGCAATTTGTGTGAGCTCGACGACGCGGACTTGCGGTTTATTGTTAACTCCAAGGCCACCAAAGCCCCTAGGACCTGGCCGCTCATTTCCGCTGGCACGGGGCTCCCGCGCACGACCAGGTCCGAACTGGAGTCGGCCTTATGGTGACGGTATTGTCAGCAATGACGGCGCCGTCGGCATCGGTGAAACTGACTTCGATGCTCCCGGCGCTGACCGGTCACGGGCCGACTACCTCGGCAGTTTCGACCTCGCTGGCCACGGTCTCACCATCCACTGCGACATCGACGACCTGAGTCGGCAGTCCCTGGACCACATACACGACCGCCTCGCCCGCGGCCCCTGCTGGCGCTGAGACCCCGGCGAACAGCAGCGCCCCGGCGCTGACACCGGCAACGGCGCGGATCGATCTGTGGTGGTGAGAGCGCACGACATCGCTCAATGCTGCTCCTTACCGCGATCTTACCGGGTATTTGGAGGATATTTGTCCTTCACATACCCTCACCAGGGCCCAAGGAAAGCCAAAGTACACATCTGCCTTATGGGGCGTCACCGGAGGAGCACGAGGTGGGGAGGCATTCGAAGGTCGCTCAGGACCCCAAGCGGTCGCTCGCGATTCTGCTCGTGACCGCCCTCTGGCTGGCAGCGGGGCTGTTCACCGTCTTGACCTTCCTAGCCGCTACGGCCAACGACCCCATGGTCCCTGACGAGTGGTCCGCGACCTCGAACTCCGCAGATCGCGAACCTCGGGCCAACCGGCCCACGACGCCCAGCGCATCCGAACGCTCGCCCGACCCGAGCCCAGCCGTCAGCCCGGGGGCCGACGTCGAGCTGCCGGACAGTGGGCCCGGGATCACGCAGCCGGGGATCCTGCTCGTCGTCAGCCCTTCGCGCGGGGGCGCCTTCGACATGTGGGAGCAGGTGCGCCTACCGGAGCCGGTCGACGAGATCAGCTTGACCGCCCCTGATGTGGGCCGCGCCGGCACACAGTTCGAGGGAGCTCAGCCGGTGGCGACCATGGTGCAGCTCAGCGCGGACGGCCAGCCAATCCGTGTCTCCGACCCCGTGGCGGACGGGCAGGTCGACGTACCTGCGGAAGGGGTCACCCAGTTCCAGCTCAGCTATCAGATCAACGGGACCACCATGCGCAGCGGGCCCTCGACCGCCCGGAGGGCCCTAGCAGTGGTGTCCCCGCTTCTTGCCGAGGCCCCCTCGGACCTGCCGGTCGCGGTGATCTTCAACGGGCCAGTGCTCAGCGTCAACTGCCCCTTGCTTGACCTGGCTGAACGCTCCTGCGGACAGGGTACGTCGGAACGTATACAAGTCGGTGGCATCCTCTCCTTCGACGACGCAGTCATCACAATCCAGTTTGACCTGCCGCGGGGGTGACCTGACCTCACCCGGCCGCTGCACGCCCATACATACGGATGAACTCACCGCAACAGTGCCGTGATGATCGCCGGCAGTCGCATGACCACGGCAATCTGCACCACAGGTGCCGGTGTTGACCATCTCAGGCTTGGGTGACCCGGAGTCCGCCAGTTCGATGACGTGGACGGCCACGTTCGTGGTCTGCGCCTCGGGATCGCCCACCGCGAAGACGCGGTTGAGCGCACCCCCATGTTACCTTGAAGTCCAGCGGGCCACCGCCGACATGTCGTTGTCGAACACGGTGACGATCGGGTCTTCGGCGGCGGTCGGCAGATGCACCACCACATGAGAGTTGGAGTCGGGTCGCGTGGTCATGATGTTTTCGGCGATGACCGCGCCCTCGGTCTCGGTGAGCCGGACGTCGTTGGTCTCCGGGCGGACCGAGAGAGATCCCACGACATCGGCCGGCGCGACGACGGTCACGCCGTCGACGGAGACGTCGACCACCTCGTCGGGGCAGGCCCCGGTGCGGTGGGGCGCTTCGACTTAGGTGATGGATCGACGGTGTTCAACCCGGCGGCCTGGGCCACTAACGCCACCGCGAGGAGCGCCTTGGCACGGGCCGCGCTGCACGACCGATTCACCCTCGGGCGTTACTCGATCGACTACGTCTTCAAGGGCACCGGTGGCTCCGGACCCGACGGTGCCTACGGAGAAAATGACCGATCAGTGTTTACGGCCAGTCCAAGGCCGGCCAACGGCCCGGTGTCGCCCCGGCCAGCACCGAGTCCGCTCGACCTCGCCCGCACCTCTACCAGCCCATTCACCCCCATCGACGAGACCCACAGTCTGAGCGATCACGTAACTCAAATCCGCGACAAAGAGCACGTCGTCCACCCCAATAGCTCCGCACCCTTCATCCCCGGAGCTGACGCTGTGTCGGCCTAGCAGACCAGCGATTAATCGTCTATCTAGGGCCCCTCGCCTGTGGTAACCAAACGTATGGCCAGTAAAAGCACGGGTCATTTCTTCTCCTGCGTTGCGTCAAGACTGTGTCAAAACCCGTAAGACGCTGCAGCCACGGCCCGCATCGTAGTACTCCGACCTCGAGGAGTCTATATTGCGTGCCACTATTTCGCTGCTGCTTGCCGGTGCCCTGTTCGCCTCCCCAGGCGGCCCCGCCGACGCCGGCCCCACCACCCCTGTCACCTGGGCGACCCAGGCCGAGGACGGCACCGGGTTCCAGCGTCTGGCCGGCGAAGACCGCTACGCCACTTCGGCCACGGTCGCCGAAGCGTGGCCCAGTGAAACCGAAGTGGTGTATGTGGTCAGCGGACGTGACTTCCCCGACGCACTTTCCGCTGCCTCGCGCGCCGGCAAGGACCGTGCCCCCGTCCTGCTCAGCGATCCAGCAGCGCTGAGCACTCAGACCCGTGAAGCACTAAAACTACTGCGCCCGAAGACCATCGTGGTGGTCGGTGGGCCTTCTGCGATCTCCGCGAAGGTTCTCTACGAACTACGCCCGCTGGCATCGACCGGGACGGTCCAGCGTGTGGCTGGGAAGGACCGCTACCGCACGGCCACCGCGCTCGCCAGTCAATATGAAGCCGGCACCCCTCAAGTCTACCTGGCCAGTGGGAAAGACTTCCCGGACGCGCTAGCCGGAGCCGCGCTAGCCGGGTATCAGCGGGCTCCCCTGCTACTGACCGACGGTCTCTCGCTGGACCGCTCCACCCAGGCCGAGCTGGCCCGCCTCCGCCCCAGCGAGATCGTGGTCCTTGGTGGCACCAAGGTGGTCTCGGATGGAGTCGCTCAACTGGCATCTTCGGCGGCAGGCACAGGCACGCCTTCACGATTGGCTGGAAAGGATCGCTATGGCACATCTCGGGTCATCGCCGAACGATTCAAGGCCGGCGGGACAGTGTATGTCGCGTCGGGAACAAACTTTCCCGACGCCCTGGTCGGCGCCGCCCGAGCCGCCCGAGATGGAGCACCAGTCGTCCTCACCGGCCCCGACGGCATACCCGAAGACACGGACCAGGCGCTGACCCGACTGCGGCCGCATTCGATGTGGGTCCTCGGCGGAACATCAGTGATCTCACGCAAAGCCTCCGATACATTGGCCACATACCTGCCCACCTCCGATGCCCCGATCACCGGCAATCCGGGAACGAGCGGAGCGGTCGCGGTGGGCCATGCTCGCTACGACGCTCCCCCGGGGGCAGTCTTCGTCTCACCGTCCGGGTCGGACAGTAATTACGGCACGCAACAGGCTCCGCTAAAGACGGTGCAAGTGGCAATGGACCGAGCGTCCGCCGGGGGCACCGTGGTGCTACGAGGGGGCACTTATCACCAGCAGTTCACCGTCACCAAGCCGCTGACGATTCAGAACTATCCGGGTGAGGCCGTCTGGCTTGACGGCGGCCTGCCCGTCTCGGCCTTCGAGCGAACCGACCACGGGTGGCTGCACCGAGGATGGACCGCTGAGTTCGACTCCAGCCCGAGCTACTTGCGGGGGTCGGCAGGCCGAACGGACAGCGGGTGGGGCTTCGTCAATCCCGACTATCCGATGGCCGCCCACCCGGACCAGGTGTGGGTCGATGGTGCCGCTCAGCGGCAGGTCGAGAAGGTCAGCCAACTCAAGGAGGGCACGTTCTTCGTCGACAACGCTCGCGACCGGCTCTACCTGGGATCCAACCCCGAAGGTGCCGACGTGCACGCATCGAGGCTGGACCGGGCAATCGAGGTCCGGGCCGAGGGGGTGACCTTGCGCGGCTTCGGGGTGCGCCGATATGCGCCGTCCATCCCGGATATGGGCACCATCACGATGGAGCGCCCTTCAATCACCCTGGAAAATCTGCACGTCACCGACAACGCAACCACCGGCGTGAGCATGCTCGCCAAAAACCAGCGCCTAGACCACCTCACCGTCGCCCGCAACGGCCTGTTGGGGGTGCACGGCAACCACGCAGACAATGCCGACGTCCGAAATCTGCTGACCTTTGGCAACAACACGGAGCGATTCAACAGTTCACCGGTTTCCGGCGGTCTGAAGATCACCCGCACTCGGGGCGTGAACATCTCCAACACCACGGCACGGGACAACCGGGGCCCGGGTTTGTGGCTCGACGAGTCGGTCTACGACGGCCGCATCGCCGGCAGCGAGATCCTCGACAACACGCACCATGGAGTGTCGTTGGAGATCTCGTCAACGATGATGTTCGTCGGCAACGTGGTTCAAGGCAACGGCGGCCACGGGATCAAGATCAACAACACCAGTGACGTCCAAGTCTGGAACAACACCTTCGCGGACAACGGCCGCCCGATCAATCTCGTGCAGGACGGGCGGCGCGGTGACGATCCTTCCGTGCCCGGCCACGACCCCCGCCGCCCATTCCCCGACCCTGACCAGCCGTGGATCAACGGACCCCTGAGGGCTAGCAACAACATCATCGCCGGCAGCACCGGCAACTGCCTGTTATGCGTGGAGGACTACTCCCACGAGTTCAGCGCCGAGCAGATGGACATCCGCGCCGAGGGCAATGTGTATCAGCGCGACAGCACCAGCAACCCCAGCTGGGTGGTCGTCTGGTCACGCGGCCAGGGCAACCCGGCCGTCTACACTACGGTGTCTAAGTTCCGCGCGGCGACGGGACAGGAGCAACGCTCCCTGGAGCTTGTCGGCTCAGAAGCGGTCGACCGGCAGGCGCCCAGCAGCGCGGTCACTCGGGCCATTGCCGGGGTGGCGCTGCCCTTGCCCACGGAGGCAGCAGAACTGGTGACACAAGAGCCAGGCGTCAGGTATCTCGGCGCATTCGTCCCGGCCGCCAGGTAAAACACGTTCGGGACGGATGAGTGCTCAGGGGAGGCCCCGTCCGGACGTAGACCGCGCAGGCGCTGCTTCATCGAGATCGGCTGGCCGAACCGCCACCTCGCCGGGCGTACCGGCGACTGGCTTAGTCTCATAGGAATAGTAGGTCGGGGGACGTCCGTGCGGACCTTTGGTCGGCACCTTGTTGAGCACCAGGCCGAGCACTCTTGCGCCGATGGTTTCCAGGGAATCCAGCGCCTTGGAGAACCCCTGTCGATTCACCGCCTTGGCACCGAACCCCACGACCATGATCGCACCCGTGCAGCGTTTGGCGAGGATGGCGGCATCGGTCACCGGCAGCAACGGGGGCGCGTCCAGGATAACCACGTCGTACTCGGACTCCAGGGTGGTCAGCAGCTCGTCCATGGCCGGGCCAGCCAACAAGTCGGTGGGGTTGGGGGGGATCGCCCCGGCAAACATCACATCGAGGTTTGGACTCCAGGTTTGCAGCATGTCGCGCCAGTCTGCCGCCCCGATGAGGACGTGCGTGAGGCCGACGGCCCCCTCCAGCCCCAGGTAGTCCGCCGCCGAGGGACGACGCAGATCCGCCTCCAACAAGCACACCTTGCGGCCCAACTCAGCCAGCGTGATGGCGAGGTTGACTGCGGTTACCGACTTGCCCTCCCCGGGGATCGCGGAGGTGATGACAAAGGAACGCTCGGGCGCCGAAACCTCGAGGAACTCCATGTTGGTGCGCAACTGGCGCAGCGACTCGGCGCGCAGCCCCTCCCTCGTACTAGCCCTCAGGACCGGATCGCGCACGGCCTCGGGATCAGAGGGAATATGGCCCAAGATCGGAGCACGCGTGAGCGCCGTGACGTCGCTTTCCTGCTTCACTCGTCGATCCAGCGTCTCCCTGCCCACAGCTGCGGCTATGCCTGCGGCGACACCGACCAGCAGCCCCAGCGCAAGGTTGAGCATCGGGCGAGGACTGGTTGGACTCATCGGAACGCGCGCGGGGTCGGTCACGGTGACCCTGACCACGCCGCTATCGTCTGCGCGGCGAGGCTCCAAGGAGGGCGCGATCGACTCGAACTGTGCGGCCACACTGTTGGCGATCTGTGCCGCCTCTTCGGCGGAACCGGAGTTGACTGCGATCGCCACCACCACGGTCTCCTCGACCACGGTCGCGTTCACGTTGTCGGACAGTTCGTCGACGCTCGTGTCCAGGCCCAGATCTTCGATCACCGGAGCAAGCACGACGTCGCTGTCGATCACCTGCACATACGACTTCACCCGATCCCTGACGAAGTCCGAACCTTGCATGAGCTCAGAGCTGCTACTGCCGGCCTGCGGCGCCACGAAGATCTCGGTGCGCGCCTCATAGGTCTTCGGCAGCAGCAACGTGACGACCGAGGCCAGCAAGAGCCCCAGCAAGACGCACGCAGCGAACAATCGCCATCGCTGGCGCAGCGCCTGCATATAATCTTTGAGTTCCACGCTGTCTCCTGCCGCGTTACATCTCGTCGATATCACGCTCAACCGGTGCGTATCTTGCCGCTACAACGGACGAACAGTAGCAACAAGGCTTTCCATCGGCCAGGAAGGGCACAGACGCCCACCGTACTGTCGAGAAGTTGCCTAACCGCATACATCACCGATCCGGGGGAAGGAGTGCTCGTCATTAAGTCATCGCTTCCTCATCACCCCTCACCTCCTCGGCCCTGGATGTCGGCGTCACGGTGGATCATGCTGATGTTGCTGCTGTCCACGGTGACGTGGCGGTCCTCCTCAATCTACGGTGGCGGGGTTGACGTAATCGTAGCCGCCAAGGCAGTGCTCGCTTTCTTGGCTTTGGCGCTGGCTTGGGCGGCTCGGGTCAACACTTCGGCCCCCCGGCCCATGGGGACCACGTTCGTGTGGTTGTCGATCGCCTACGTCACCGTGTCGAGTTTCGGCGCTTGGACGGCGGGTGAGCTGGCGGTGTCTGGGGTTCTGTCGGTCCGTCTGCTGCTCCTCGCCACCGGGATCATCCTGCTGGTCAAGACCTTCCCCGCTGAGCAACTGATGCGTGACCTGATGGCCTCGATGGCGGTCGTCGCTCTCGTGGGGGCCATCACCGGCGCGCCCAGCCTCATCGTTGACGGCCGGTTGAGCGGTGGAGTGCCGGGGATGCACAGCAACGAGTTGTCGCTGCTCTGCGCACTGACAGCGATCGGTGGTCTCTACCTCGTGTTCACCCACCAGGCGAGGACCGTTCACATCCTCGTCCTCGGGACGGTCCTGATCGCCCTGATCGGCACCGGATCCAGAACCGCGCTGCTCACAGTGGTGTTGGCAGCGCTGGTGATGCTTCCACAGACCAAGCAGCTAAGCCCGATCATCGGCATCACGCTTCTGGCCTGCATACCGGTGACCCTGTTAGTCATGCTCGGAACCGACGCTTTCGAGTCGTTCTTCACTCGCGAGGGCGAAGGCGATATTGCGACGTTGAACTCGCGCAGCATCGTGTGGTCGGCCGCCCTGGACTTTCCCCCCACCGAATGGGTGCGCTGGTTAGGCACGGGTCTGGCCACCAAGGAGTTGCCGGTACAGGGCCAGTATTGGGACAGCCAGGTGCTGGATAGTAGTTGGGTGTCCGCGCTGGTTCAGGCCGGGTGGTTGGGCGTCTTGATCCTGCTCGGCTGGGTAGCCTCGCTCGCCGCGATGACCGTTCGGATGGACCGTGGTCCACGCATGCTCACGCAGGCGCTCCTGGTGGCTCTGGTCAGCCGGGGCGTTGTCGAGAGCGGGCTGATGGACAGCAGCCCTGCCTTCCTCACCTTCGCCCTGATCGCCTTCATCGCCGACCGTGGCCCGGCAGAGCCCAGATTCCCCCGCAGGGGCAAGGACCCATTGCTCACTCGGGGTGCCTCAGCGCGTCTACGAGCGCGCCAATTTGAGCCCGGTATCGCTCTTCGCTAAACCGATTGCGGGCGTCTCGGGCTCCTGACTGGGCCAACGCCCGTGCGCGCACCGGGTCATCCAGCAGAGAGGCGATAGCCGCCGCGAGCGCGACCGCATCACCGGGGTGGACGAGCAGGCCGGTCTCTCGGTCCCGAATCACCTCCGTCAGTCCCTGGACTCCGCTGGCCACCACGGGGCGCTGCGCCAGGAGGGCCTCGACAGCAGTGTTGCCGAACGGCTCGACCCGCGAGGGCACCACGACGACATCCGCCGCGCTCAGCACTGGCCAGGTCGGATCGACATACCCCTCGAAGGCCACGGCCCCCTCCAGATCAGGTCTCGCGGCCCGGTCGCGCAACTCCTGCTCAAACCACTCATATCCCTGGTATGCCGTGCCGCACACCGTCAGGGTGACCTCACGGCCCTGGTGGCGCAGCTCCGCCACCGCCTCGAGGGCGACGTCGATGCCTTTGCGCGGAGACAGGCGCGCCACGAGACTCACGAATGAGGGCGTCCCTACCTGCCGTTCCCGCGGCGGTTGCGCAGGCTCCGGCGGACCTGGCACGCCGTTGTGGACGACGGTGATGCGCTGAGCTAGGCGGGGCGTCACGTCGACCAGGGCACCTCGCGCGGCGCTACTGTTGGCAATCACCGATCTCGTCAATAACATCTGCGCGGCCAGGGCCCGGCGCACCAGCCGCGGCTGGTCCTCCTCGGCCTCATGCACATGGCATACCGTCGGCAGACGTGCCAACCTCGCCGCCATCAACCACACTGGGATGGTGAGCGTGTTGACGAACACCGCGTCAGCGCGGCTGCGACGCAGGGCACCCCGGAGGCGCACGGCATCGCGCCCGATCGAAAACCCGAGGCCCATGATTCGGCGGGGAGATATCAATGCCTTGCGCAGCACGGGGAAGGAATCTACGACGACCGTGGCCCCGCGGGCCCGCATCAGCGGAGCCAACGGACCATCAACGGGCAGGGCGACGACGACATCCCACCTGCGCTCGATCAACGCAGACACAGTCACCAAGAGCTGCCGGTCGGAACCGTAAAGGTCCGGGGAGGGATGGGCGACGAGAATCCTAGGACGCGACATCGCTCTGGCCCTCCTTCGACTCCGGTGACCCCAGCGGCATCCGGCCGAGGACCAGAATACGCAGCACGATACCGTCGCCGAGCACCCCCGCGGCCAGCACGAGTGGAATCCACACGATCGAGGCACCGGCCAGCAGCAGGGCGCTGACCACCAGCAGCGAAAGAGCAGACTCCACGAGCCGGACCGCCACCACGACGGATTGGTGACCCCGCACACCTGCCAGGGCACTGTAGGGGGAGGCGGCCGCCGTAGCCGCCGCGAAACTGGCCCAACCCAGGATCGCCACCGTGGACAGCTCGTAGTCCCCGCCGGTGATGATCGGACCCGCCCACGGCAATGCCAGCAAAGCCATGATGGTGAGCACGATGACTCCCAGGACCAGCCGCCCGACCGCGCGGTCGCCCTGGTGCAACAGAGCACCCAGCGATGCGTTTCGGCTCGCCGCGTAGTCCGCAAACAGCACGGATGTAAGGCCGCTGATCATGATCATGGCGGGCGAGAGGTAGATCCGGGCCGCCTCCAACTCACCGATCGCTGCGGCCGAGACGACGGCGACGCCTAAGATTCGCACGCCGGCGAGCAGCGCGGGCTTCACCGTGAGCTGCACGGACCGCCACGAGCCGTAGACAGCGACGGTCTTCAGGTCGGCACCTCGACAGGAGACCACCCGCCGCTCGTGGGAGGGCAGCAGGGCCATCGCGACGCACATCGCCACGGCCTGGGCGAGGGTCAAGGCGCCGAAGAAGTGGATCAGGCCCACGTCTGCTGTGGTCCCGACCGCTGCTAGAACAGCACCTATGGCCACCACCATGCCCGCCACGTCGACCACGACAATCCGCCAAAAGGCCAAACCCGCCATCAGCAGCCGTCGCAGCGTGTCCTCCAAGACGAAGATTGTCGTGGCCAGGCCCACGACAACCGCGCTCAGCGGGTCGACGAAACCGGTCAGACCCACTCCCAAACCGATACTGACCCCGGTCAGCGCCGACAACCCGATGCACCACAACTGCAGAGCCGCTCGTATTCGGCGGTCCTGGCGATCGAGCACGGTCAGCGAGTCGCCGACGAATCCTGTCACCAGCGCAGTGGCGAGGACGATCAGCGCGTAGATGGTCGCGAAACGCCCCAGCCCCTCCAAACCCAACAATCGAGCCGCCATGATCTGCAGGGCAAAACTGCCCAGCGCCTGGGACGCCTGGGCGCTTATTCCCCCGAGAGCACGCCCCCGGCTGCGTCCTGGGGTCTGTGAGGTCGTAATGCTAGGGCCGAGGGCAGGGCAGGCGGATGACGAGTCAACCTGCCGCGTCAGTGAGGACCAAGTCGTGGAAGCGGGCGGTGACGGGCGCGTTGGAGGCGGCGCTGGAGAGGTAGGCGGCGAGACCGACTGTTTCCGTTACCTGCAGCGCTGCCGTGTCATCCGTTGCGTCGACCTGCCATTCCACCGGCTTCGGTTCGCCGCTCCGCCATATTTTCCCAGACAGCATTGTCGCGTCCTGACCGACCATCCGCACCCGCATCGTGAAGGTGTCACCCTGGCTGAAGGTCATTCACGGAACAATAGCGTGGCAGAGCGTGGTCTGCTCCCCGTCGACCAATCGAGCCAGCAACAGCCTGCTCGAGCCAGACCGCAGACCGGCCTTGAGCGGTATTCCGAGTCGCCCACTCGACCGCAGACAGAGTCACGTAGACGTCGCTGTCGGCCGCCCCGAATCCGGCGGTCTCGATCCGGGCGAACGCGTGTTGAGGCCGAGAGGGTAGGGAGATTGGACCGGACAGAGGAGCCGGCTCCAGCGACGTCTACGAAGACGGTGTTGCCCACCAATTCTTGGTCCCAGGCCACGCCAGCGCACACGAGGGCCAACGAGACCGAAACCGCGGCCCACGCCAGGTCGACAAAGACCCCTCGAGAACGCGGATCATGACAAGGCGCCGAGGAAGACGGCGACCGGTAACTCGGGGGTGGGGTTGACGGTAATGGTGAGCGGCCCGGAACTGCCCTCAGGCAAACTGAAGAGATAGGTTCCCTCCGCCTGCGCCCCCGGCTCGAGCACACCGGCAAAAGGCGTGGCGGGGTCGACCGCAAGCGGGCTGAGCGGCGTCGCCGAATCGTCGGCTCCGGTGACGGTCACGCCGTCGAGGTCGACCGCGTCGTCGGTCACATTGCTCAGTCGGACATCAACGCGCACTGCGGGTCCACCGATTTCTCCTGGTGCCCTTGCGGTGACCTGCGCGCTCGCCAGGTCGATGATCTCGACCGTTACCTCTTCGCTCACCGTGACCTCGTCGGCGGCCTTCACCTCATCCAGGACCTCTTGCGGCTTGACGTCCACAACGTCGTTGATGTCCCCGCCACTGGGCGTTGGCTCCTTCGTTGCCAAAGCCGCGTCACCTTCTCTCGCGGTCCGTTCTGGTCTGTCCAACCCCGAGGAATCCGAGGTTGTGCCCGCAGGGGCCTGCGCAGCAGGGTCCGCAGTGGCGTCGACCGTGCCGCAGCCCGCGACAACGATCGCACCAACGATCGCCAACAGAGCCCACATTTGCGTGCGGAACGCAGGTGTACGCCTAGGTGCGAGAACCGAATCGACGGTTCGACTCAAACCCAGGATTGAGTGAACGGTCCGGAAGAGGTTGTGAGGGCGCATGGGTTCCCGGTGCTGTCATCTGCTTGCGGGCAGAGGTGAGTAAAGAGTTAGTAAAGAGACGGTAAGACAAAAGTAAGCACGGCGCAACCACTAGTTCGCTGCAGAATTAGCCTGGCGAGTCCAATTGATGCATATCGCGGAACCACTTAACGAAGGCGAGCATCAGAAAACCTGTGTTGCAGAAGAAGATTGCGGTGTAGACACCGAGGAAAACCGCAGGCCAAGCCAGCAAAACGAAGATCAGGCACAGCAGCCCGTAGTCGGTCGGAAGGACCAGGACGGAGCGCACGGTAGACGGGGCTGGCCGCACTACCGCACGCCCTGTCTGGGCCACATAGCGGTCGCGAAGGAGACCATTAAGTGTGATGGCGAAGAACGTGACATTGGCCACAACGGTGAAGGCGATCGGCACGAGCAGCCAAACCACCGACAGATCGAAGAATCGGTAGGTGCTGACCAACACGGCCAGGTGCAAGGAGGAGATCTTAGCCGCGTCGACAACGTGGTCCAGCCACTCCCCGGGCAAAGTTCCGCCCCCCTGCAACCGGGCCAACTGCCCATCTGCAGCGTCCAACGCATAACCGAGCGCCAGGAGGAAGGCGACGAGGAGGCCCACCCACCCACTCGGTGGCCAGAGCGCCAACACCACAATCCCGGTAAAGGAGCACGACGCGCTGATAGCGGTCAACGCATTCGGCGTGAGTCCTAGAACGAAGGCCGCAGCCGCGCACCGCTGCCCCAGCGGCCGGTTGACGAAGCGGGAGTATGCCGGTGCTCCGACCGAGGTCTTCTGGGCTGCGGTGAGCCTCCGGAAGGCCTGTCGGTATGCCAGACCGCGGGTCGGTTGTGTCGGATCGGACGGCGGATTAGGCACAGTCATCGGGCCGAATGATCGGACGACGCCTTGAGTGCACGACAGAGCGTTTCGTACCGGTCAGTCACGTCATCCCAGTCGTATTCGCCGGCTCGTAAGCGCGCCTGCTCACCTCTATCTCGTGCGGCAAGGTAACGTGTTTCTGAGTCCTCGACCAACGCGGCTACGTCGCTGGCGTCGGTGAAGAAGCGCCCACACCCGCCTAAGACGTCACGGTTGAAGACCACGTCAAACCCGTCGACCGCTGCACCCGCCCCCATGGCCCGCAACAATGACGGGTTGGTGCCACCGACCGAATGCCCGTGGAGGTAGGACAGGGCACCTCCGTAAAGGTCGTCTAGCAGTTCCTGATCCCACACCCCGCCTAAGAATCTCACCCGTTCGTCCGCGAGCCGATGAACGCGCTGGGTGTAGTGGTCCGCGTAGGGCGCTGAGCCGACGACCACCAGCGGCAGGCGAGCAGAGCTACGACGGTAACCGTCCACGATGAGATCGATGTGGTTCTCTGGTTCAAAGCGAGCAACACACAGGTGGAAGCCTTGGGCACTCAGCCCCACTTCCGCTAAGCGATCGCCGCGACTGCCGATTCGCGGCGCCCCATAAGAAATCTGCCAGCTTGTGACGCCGAATTTGTCCAGGTAGTAGCTCGCAATACCTGGCGCGTCGGCGATCAAGGCGTCTGACCACCGCACGGCCAACTTCTCCGCCGCTAGATAGTATCGACGGCCCGCGGCCCCCCATTTGGACCGCTTCCACTCCAAGCCATCGACGTGCGTGGCCACAGGAATGCGAGCGGCCCGTACGACCGGAAGCCACGGGGCATTTGCCGCATTGAAAACCACGGCGACATCCGTGGGGTGGCGGCCCAAGTGCAAGACTGAAAACCCGGTATGGGACAGCGTCTCCAGCGAACGTCGCCTCACCGCCGGCAGATGAACCAGTTCCATGCCCTTATACATCGAGAGCGACTCCTCGCCCGGGGCACCCTGTCCTCGACGGCAATACACGATAACCCGGTGTCCTCGACCCGCTAGCCGCTGACCGACCTCCTCTACCGCCGTCTCGAAACCGCCGTACCGAGCAGGGACTCCACGGGTGCCGATCAGGGCGATACTCAAAGAATCACCTGAGCCCGCCTTCGCCGCCACGTCGTCCACGCGTGCCCATGACCCGGATGGAGCTTTGTTCATCGTGTGCCATTTCCGCAGTAGATCATCGGCACGGTTTGATAAATTGAATTTGACCGGAGCCCCAATAGACAGCATGAACACCACCGATCGTCGTCGTAAAACCGCGACTGCGAGACCAACTCCTTCGTGCTGTTCCTCTTCGTCGGGTCTAGCCTGTAGAGTCTTGACCCTCTTTGCTTCGTCTTTACCTGCTATAGGAGAATCCTAGTGCCGGACAACACCTTTGCCATACCTCAGCGTACAGGGCGTGTCGGTTACGTCCCTGGGGTCTTCGACATGTTCCACGTGGGTCACCTCAATATCCTCCGGCACGCACGCGTAGGCTGTGACTACCTTATCGTCGGCGCCGTCTCCGACGAAAGGGCCCAGGCAGCCAAAGGACGGCCTCCCGTCGTGCCCCTCGTCGAGCGCATCGAGGTACTCAGGCACTGCCGACTCGTCGACGAAGTGGTGGCCGAGGACGTCCCCAGCAAAGTGCAGATGTGGAACGACTTGCGCTTCGACGTGATCTTCAAGGGTGACGACTGGCGCGGGACCGCCAAGGGGGCCCAACTCGAGCGCGACTTTGCTGCGCTCGGCGTCGACGTCATCTATTTCCCCTACACCGTACACACGTCCAGCACCCTGCTGCGTAGCGCGCTGGAGTCCCCACACGTCTCCTGAGTCGGAGCGTCGGGCGATGGGCGTGTGGCCAAATTGACCTTCACGCGCCAAGACCGTCACGCGCAGGACCACTGAGTGCGCTGGTGAGCGGTTTTCCCTACGCCTCCGTCCAGACATGCCCGAAGAGTCGAACTGAACATGCCTGTCGCAGACCACAATATGTCTAAAATTGCCTGTGCTTTACCTTTCCTATACCTTCATATCGTTTGTAGGAAGGTTCAGAAAGGCCCACCCAGTGAGTTTAGTCACAGTTACACACCGCGCTCCATCACGTCAGCGTCTCGTCGACATTCTCATCTGCACTCTGGTGTTCGTGGGGGGGCTTGCGCTGTCCGGGTCGGTCACCGCACCTGCCCACGCGGCCCCGAGCCCGGTTGAGCCTCGCTCCTCGGGCGTGGTCACCGCAGACTCCCTTCCGACGGTCCAGATCGACGGCATCGCCTGGTCGCAAACACTCGTCGACGACGTCGTGTATGCCGGTGGCGCCTTTGCCCAGTCGCGGCCGGCCGGGGCGGCGCCCGGGACCAATCAAACCCCCCGCGGCAACCTGCTGGCGTACAACATCGAAACCGGTGAGCTGATCTCCGACTTCTCGCCGAGACTCAACGCACAGGTACTCACCGTCGCCGGGTCACCCGATGGGTCGCGCGTGTACGTCGGCGGGGATTTCACCGAGGCAGACGGCGCACCCCGCAGCCGGATCGCCGCATACAGCACGAGCACCGGTCGCCTCCTCAACAACTTCGCACCTCCCGTCGGCTACCAGGTGCGCTCTATCGTCGCGACCAACACCACGGTCTACGTCGGTGGAGCCTTCGCCGGCGTCGGCACAGAGGCTCGGAGCAACCTGGCTGCGTTCGACGCGTCGTCCGGGGAGCTCCTCGAGTGGGCCCCCGAGGCAGATCGTCCCGTGAGCGCACTGACCCTGACGGCCGATGGGGCACACGTCATCGCTGGCGGGTCCTTCGAGGCCATCAACGGCACACCCGCCCGTGGACTGGTCAAACTCGACGCTGCGACGGGCTCACGGGTCGCCTGGCCCGTCGCCGTCGCAAATGGGGGCCCCGATGCGGGCATTACCAGTCTGTCTACTGATGGCAATGTGATCTCCGGTACCGCCTATCACTTCGGCCCCGGAGGCAACACGGAGGGGCCCTTTCGCCTTGATGCCACCACGGGCGATCTACTGTGGCTCGCGGACTGCCACGGGGACACCTACGGTCAGTACGCATCGGCTCAGGCGCTCTACGTGGTCGGGCACAGCCACGACTGCGGCAACGTCGGCGGGGGCTTCCCCGAAGTCCGCCCCCAACATTTCCAACGGGCCATGGCCTTCAGCAAGGACGCCACCGGATCCAACCTGCGCGAGACCCACGGTTACTACAGTTGGGAGGGCAGGCCGAGTCCTTCGATCATCCAGTGGCTTCCCGAGATCGCGGCCGGAACGGTGAGTGGGCAAAGTCAGGGGGCCTGGAGCGTGACCGGCAACGACCGTTACGTGGCCTTGGCCGGAGAATTCCCGCGCATAAACGGGCAGGGCCAGCAAGGCCTGACCCGCTTCGCCACGAATCCGCCGGCTCCGGGCAAGCGCGGTCCGGCCTTCGCAGGCAACTCGTTGGTGCCGGAACTGGAGGCCGTCGGCACCGGGGCGGTCAAAATTGGTTGGCTGGCCGGTTACGACCAAGACGACAGAGATCTCACGTACGAAGTGGTGCGCAGCCCCGGCGGAGTGGTTGCCTCGCTGGACCGCGCCTCCAGTTGGTGGCACACTCCGGCCCTGAGCCATGTCGACACGGACCTTCAAGCAGGTGTGACATATCGCTATCGGGTGCAGGTCGTCGACGACTCTGGCAACCGGGTTTTTGGAGCTACCCGAGAAATCACCACGCCGAATCAATTCACCCGTTCTGCCTTCCGCGCTCAGGTCCTCGGCGATCAGCCTTCTCTCTACTGGCCTCTCGACGACACGTCTGGGAGCTTTCAGGATCGCGCTGGCAGCAACAAGGGGGTTCCAATCGGCGAGGTCACCACCCAGACTCCCGGAGCAACCCCCGATGGCACGGCTATCCGACTGGGCGCCGCGACCAGGCCCCTCGTCTACGCCCGCGGCACTGAGTACGCTCCCAGGCAGATGTCAGCCTCGGTGTGGATCAAGACCGGCGCCGCCTCTGGTCGAATCCTTGGATTCAGTGATAACCGATCCGGTAGTTCGGGTCACCAAGATCGCCAGATCTACCTCAGCAATGAGGGACGCCTCAGTTTCGGCGTCTTCTCTCAAGGTCCCAAGACCGTGACCAGCGATAAGGCGTACAACGACAACGAGTGGCACCAGGTCGTGGCAACGTTGTCCGGACAGACCGCAGAACTATATGTCGATGGTGTGCGGGTGGGACGACGGACCGACATCAACGACCCTGACGTCTTCATTGGCCAGTGGCGTCTAGGTTGGGACCGAACCTACGGATGGCCCAACGCAACGCACCCTCCCTACACCGGCGACCTCGATGAAGTAGCTATCTTCCCCCGTGCTCTAAGCCCGGATCAAATCCGCCAGCAGCACGACGTCGGTCGCGGTATAACTGGGGAGCCGGCGGGGGTCGATCGTCTGGCCGGCACCAACCGATTCAGCACCGCCGCCGACGTCGCAACCGAAACCGGCTACCCCACCGGCCTAGACACCGTCTACATCGCCAGCGGACTCGACTTCCCCGACGCCCTGGCCGGAGCCGCCCTGGCCGGAAAGAACGACGCTCCCATCCTCCTGGTACGCCCCGACAGAATCCCCACCGCCACCGACAGGGCCCTGAGCAGCCTGCGCCCCAAACGCATCGTCGTCCTCGGCGGCACCGGCGCCGTCAACTCCACCGTAAAGGAGCAACTGACGACTTACTCCACGGCCAACACTGCCGACGAGGTCACCCGACTGGCCGGCACCAACCGATTCAGCACCGCCGCCGACGTCGCAACCGAAACCGGCTACCCCACCGGCCTAGACACCGTCTACATCGCCAGCGGACTCGACTTCCCCGACGCCCTGGCCGGAGCCGCCCTGGCCGGAAAGAACGACGCTCCCATCCTCCTGGTACGCCCCGACAGAATCCCCACCGCCACCGACAGGGCCCTGAGCAGCCTGCGCCCCAAACGCATCGTCGTCCTCGGCGGCACCGGCGCCGTCAACTCCACCGTAAAGGAGCAACTGACGACTTACTCCACGGCCAACACTGCCGACGAGGTCACCCGACTGGCCGGCACCAACCGATTCAGCACCGCCGCCGACGTCGCAACCGAAACCGGCTACCCCACCGGCCTAGACACCGTCTACATCGCCAGCGGACTCGACTTCCCCGACGCCCTGGCCGGAGCCGCCCTGGCCGGAAAGAACGACGCTCCCATCCTCCTGGTACGCCCCGACAGAATCCCCACCGCCACCGACAGGGCCCTGAGCAGCCTGCGCCCCAAACGCATCGTCGTCCTCGGCGGCACCGGCGCCGTCAACTCCACCGTCAAGAATGGGCTAAGCCGTTACATAGATTGATCGACTCTAGAGTGCTCGCATCCGTATCCGAGTCATCCTGCGTCAGACCACATCAGTTCCTGTCAGTTTGATGCACCCTGCTGGTCCGTGACCCACATGCCGACGAGGCCGCGGAAGTGCGCGATGAACTTGTCGTGCTCGTGCTCGGGGTAGGTGTTGCGGGCTGTCTCCACGATCAGCTCGTCGAACCGGTCCGAGGACACCCACTCCAGCACCGCTTCGGGCAGGTGAGCCAGGTTGTCGGCACACCAGTCCCAATACCGGTCGGCCTCGAAGTGCCGGTCTGCCAGGGCCCGATAGCCGACCATCTTGTCCTCATACGACAACGACGTGTCGTCGGCGATGTCGAAGTAGGCCCGGGTGTGCAGGTCGGTCTCGCCGCGGCGCCCAGTCACCAGGACATAGGTGGACCAGCGCACCAACGCTGTGATCGCCCAGGGGAAGTAGTAGTGCAGCGAGGTCAACGCCACGTCAGGACACGCGTTGGCGTAGTCGATGGGGTGGACCTCATCACCAGCCACCAGCATCTCGGCGGAGTTGAACTCCCAGCCGAAGAAGGCGTTCACGACCTTGCTGACCGTCTCGGCCTCCCACCCGGCCTGAGAGGACAAGAAGTCGTGCGTGACGGCATACCGGTCATGCATCGGTTCGCTGGGCCGGAAGTCCATGACCATCGTTTCAGGCCCGATCGACAGGGCCCGCGCGAAGTGCTCGTACTCGACCGTGGCCTGCAGGTGCATCAGCATCTCGCCGGACTCGTCGTACGACTTGTGCAGCCCGGCCACGTCGTCCACTCGCGAGACACCACGCCACCCGCCGCCGTCGAACGGCTTCATGAACAACGGGTACCCCACATCGGCCGCGAGCTGTTCCAGGTCGAAGGAGTCGTTGTACTGCTCGGCCGTATATGCCCAGCGGACGTTGTCGACCGGGTTCTTGTATGGCACCAGCACGGTTTTCGGGACCTTCAAGCCGAGCCGGAGCATCGCGCAGTAGGCGCTGTGCTTCTCCATCGCTTGGAACGTGAACGGGCTGTTCAACATGTATGTGTCGTCCGTCAGGGCCGCCTTCTTCAGCCACTCCCGCGGGTGGTAGTACCAGTATGCGAGGCGATCGATCACCAGGTCCGGGCGTACCGGATCGGTCAGGTCGAAGGGGTGGATCCGCAGGCGTTCACTGGACAGCTCGTGCGTGACCCCCTTGATCTTCAGGGGGCCGACCATCCCGAGGACAGTCTCGAAGGCCTGTGGCCAGTCCTGCTCCGCGCCGAGCAGGAGTCCGATGAGGTGTGATTGCCGATCAGCCATGTCGTCCAACCTACCGTCAGCAGAACCGGGACATGTGGTGAACGACCTGCTTGCGCCACCACGGCCAGTCGTGTGCCGAATCATGGCCCCAGATGTCCAACTCGTACGGGATCTGCTTTTCCGCCAAGACCCGAGCCATCAACTGGGCACCAGGCAGCGAACGAGTCGGTGAGACTTCGAACGGTCCTTGCCCGACCACAAGCACCACGCTCGCGTGCGCACGCACCCAGTCGAGGTGGTCGCCGTGCATGTTCGCCACGTATGCCGACGGGTTGGCGAAGTAGGTGGCCTCCCCCAGGTCGCCCCACCCGTTCCACGAACTGGGGTCGAAGTTACCCGACAACGAGATCGCGACCGGGAAGAGGTCGGCGCGCTTGAGAGTGAAGTTCACCGCATGATAGCCGCCCAGGCTGCACCCGGTCGTGACGATGCCACGGTGTCCGGGCGAGTCCGCACCGATGGTGGGCACGACGTGCTCGGTCACCCAGCGTTCGTAGAACACGTGCCTGCGGGCACGCTCCTCGGTCGGCAGATCGCGGTTGGCCCAGGAGATATGGTCGAACGCGTCCACCGCATAGACCTTGATCCGGCCCGCGTCGATCAACGGAGCGAGCGCCTCGATCATCCCGTTGTTCTCGTAGTCCCACGCTCGACCGGCCTCGGAGGGGAAGGCCAGCACTGGGCGCCCGAAGTGGCCGTAGCGGATCATGACCCCTGGACGGTCAAGTCCATCGCCGGTCAACTCAACCTGTTCGCGTTCCATGCTGTCCTTCGCTGTCACGGGGCGGGTGGGAAACACTGAGATGAGCACAGCGTGCCACAACATCGCGTCTCTCGAATTTCACCGAGTTTGCACCGTCGCATCCTGCCCGCGCGGTGATTGGCCGCAAATCTTGCGGCCATGATCCGCCTCCACCCGCCAGCCCTGCTGACCTGCGGATGAAGGCGTCAGATGAGGGTGACCGTCTGCTGAATACTTTCTGGGGTGGCCCGCTCCATCGGAGTCTTCGGACGAGGGCGTCTGGGATCGTTGATCGCCGACGCACTCGAGGCGAGCCCGGACCTGGAATGTGCCTGGCTTCTCGGGCGGGACGGCACACCCACCAGGCCTGTTGACGTCGCGATCGACGTCAGCCACCCAGACGCCGTGGGCGGGCACGTTGCATGGGCAACCGACACCGGAACCGATCTGGTGATCGGCGCCACCGGCTGGCCGGTTCAGGTGCTACGTGCCAGCGGCCAGTTCAGTGGTGTGCTCATCGCTCCCAACTTCTCGCTCTCGATGGCGCTGATGCGCCGCTTTGCGGTCGTGCTCGGCGGGTATGCCGAGTCGTTGCCCGGCGAGGTGGACCTCGCGGTGACCGAGACGCACCATCGCAACAAGCTGGACGCCCCCAGCGGCAGCGCCTCCCTGCTGGCAGCAGCGTTGGCTCAAGGGTCGCAGCGTCCGGTGGACTCCATCGCTGTGTCCAGCCTGCGGATGGGCACGGTGGTAGGTCGCCATGAGGTCCGCTTCGAGAACGACTCCGAGGCCATCGTGCTCTCCCACCAGGTGCACAGCCGTCAGGTGTTCGCCGCAGGTGCTTTGGCCGCTGCGTCCTGGATCAGTGGCAGGCGGGGAGTCTTCACCGCCGACGACTGGGCTGCGGACCGACTCGACGACCTGTTTGCCACCCCGCCGCGCGGCGCGACGCTGCCCACTACGCACACCGCGCATAGCGAAGACGCATCACCAGGGCACCAGACCGACTCGATGAACGACGCATCCCAACCAGCACAGGAGTCATGATGACCAGCATGGGCTTTACCGGCCTCGGCGTGGCCTTGGCCACCCCCTTCCACGTGCCCGCTCGGGCCGCCGAACGATCGGCGCAGCAGGGCAGCGGTCAGTTCGACAAGCGCGCCCGAACGCAACGCCCATCGATCGACTACCCAGCATTCCGGAAGCTCGTTGAGCACGTCCGCCGCGGCGCAGTGGACTATCTCGTCGTGCTCGGATCCACTGGTGAGGCAGCCACGATCACCGACCAGGAGCGCACTGCACTGGTGGAGCTGGCGGTGCGCTGCGCCGGCGACCTCCCGGTCGTCGTGGGGGTCGGCCACCAGGACACCGAACGGACCTGTGACCTGGCCGCCTCAGCCGCTGCCGCCGGGGCCAGTGGCCTCCTCGTGGTGACCCCGTTCTACAACAAGCCGCAGCCGGCCGGCCTGATCGCGCACTTCCAGCGGGTCGCCGACGAGGTGCCCGGTATGCCGATCATCGCCTACAACGTCCCCGGCCGAACAGGCCTCAATCTCGACCCGGCCACGCTGGGCCGGCTGTGGGACATCCCACAGATCGTGGCCATCAAGGAGTCCTCCGGCGACCTACGTCAGATCACGGCCATGTGTCTGCAGGCACCGGCCGGCAAGCATGTCATCGCCGGCGACGACGACCTCGCGGTGCCCGCGATTGCGGTGGGCGCTCGGGGTCTGGTCTCAGTCTGCGCGAATGTGGCCCCCGCGGAGACCGCCGCCATGGTCGCCTGCGCCCTGGCCTCCGACCTGGACGGAGCACGGCACTGGCTGTCTCGGCTCGCGCCGTTGATGTCGGCGATGTTCGCCGAGACCAACCCGGTTCCGGTCAAGGCCGGGCTCGCGGCCATCGGGATCGGCACCGGCATGGTTCGTGCCCCGCTGGCCGCCGCTGAGCCGGGGACCTGGTCGGCCGTGCACGCCGCACTGGCCGACCTGCAGCCTGAGCGTGTGCCGCGGCTCACCGGCGCCGCGTCGTGACCGGCTCGCCTCCTGCCACGACATCACTACGCGACTTCTTCTCCCGTCCGCTCGGCCAGATCACTGAGGACCCTGCGGCCACCGACCGTGTCGAACAGGCCCTCGACGGGTTGGAGGTCGGCACCATCCGGGCCGCGACCGCTGGGCCGGACGGCACCTGGGAAGCTCACCGATGGGTCAAGCACGTCGTCCTGGCCGCGTTCTCGCTCAGCACCCTGGTCGACCTGCCGCACTGGCCTGGCGGGGCGGTGGACAAGTCTCTGGTGCCGGCTCGACAGCTCAGCACCGTCGACGGCGTGCGTGTGGTGCCGGGTGGGTCCTCGATCCGACGCGGGGCGCACGTCAGCGCGGGCGTGGTCGTGATGCCACCGAGCTATGTCAACATCGGGGCCTATGTCGCCACCGGTTCGATGATCGACTCTCATGTCTTGGTGGGATCCTGCGCCCAGGTGGGCCGCGGCGTCCATCTTTCCGCATCCGTGCAGCTCGGTGGGGTGCTCGAGCCGGTCGGGGCTCGGCCGGTCGTCGTCGAGGACGACGCCTTCATCGGCGCCCAGTGCGGCCTGTTCGAGGGTGTGGTGATCCGCACCCGTGCAGTGCTGGCGCCGTCCGTGACGCTGACGGCGACGACCACCATCTATGACCTGGTCCACGGCCGGACCGTGGCCGGTGAGGTGCCTGCGGGGGCCGTGGTGGTGCCGGGTTCTCGTCCGGCTGGCGGTGCGTTCGCTCGCGAGCACGGGCTCTCTCTCTACGCTCCGTGCATCGTGAAATACCGCGACGAGCGCACCGCTGCTGCGGTAGCGCTTGAAGATGCCCTCCGTTGACTCTTCCTCCAGTGAGTGTCCGCTCCGCGAGTGTTCCTGCCACGACGCATGCCTCGGTCAACACGCCGCGAACGGCTGGCTTGGCGACCTCGGTGATCCGCAGCTTCGCGGCAGCCGCACCCCCGGGCAATGTCTCGTTGGCGCTCGGCGAGCCGGGGTGGCCCCTTCCTCCCGTCGCTCGGGAGGCGTTGACCACCTGGGCCAGGGAGGTGGGCCGCTGCGCCTACGGACCGAATCAGGGCCGGGGCGAGCTGCGCGAGGTCTTGCGGCAACGGCTGGACGTCCCCGACGAGCACCTGATGATCAGCGCCGGGAGCCAGGCAGCCCTGTATGCGCTGTTTATTGCCCACGTCGGCGCAGCAGATGTGGTGTGGCTTCCCAACCCTGGCTTTCCCGCCTATCGCACACTGGCACGTCTGTGCGGCGCGACCATAGCGAACTACCCGTTGGCGGCCGACGGGTCCCTGGACGGGCTGGCCGTGGTCGAAGCCTTGGACCGTGACGGCGGCGAGGACGCGGGGCGGCCCCGGCTCGTGGTATTGAACCACCCCAGCAACCCCACCGGGGGCGGCGCCACCCGAGCGGCCCTGGAGCTCGTCGCCCAAGAATGCGCCCGCCGCGACATTCTGGTGCTCTCCGATGAGGTGTACCGCGAGCTGCCCGCGGGCCGGCCCCAGCCCAGCATGCGGACCGTGGACGAGCACGCCATCGTCACCGAGTCGGTGTCGAAGGCGTGGGCTGCTCCCGGATTGCGAGTCGGGTGGGCGAGCGGTCCCCCGGAGCTGTTGGCCCCAGCGGTGTTGGTGCACAACGCGATGAACACCGCTCCGGCGGTGCCTAGCCAGGTGGCGGCCACCGCACTGTTGGAGGCCAGCGACGAGGTGTTGACCGCGTCTCGGGCCGAGCTCACCGCGCGCTGGGATCTGCTTGCCGCCCATGCACCCGACTGGATGTCGAGCGACCGGCCGTCCGGGGGGTTCTACCAGTGGGTGCCCACCCCATGGCCCGATGCTCATGCGTGGGCCACCGGGCTGCGCGATCGCGGGGGTGTCAGCGTGGTGCCGGGATCGGCCTTCGGCTCGGCCGGGCAAGGACACATCCGAATCAGCGTCGGCGGCCCCCTCGACGAGCTGGTCGAGGGGCTTCGGCGCCTCACCGACTTTGCCGCTCAGGTCGGGGCCGATGCCTGAGTCTTTGTTCACCTTCGATCGTGGGCGTCTGCATACCCTGTTGGCCGGACCCGAACCGGCGATCAGCACGCCGTGCTTCATCTACGACCTGGATCACGCGGCGCAGCGCTTCGCCGCTCTGCGCCGCGTGCTGCCGCCCCGGGTGCGACTTGCCTATGCTGTGAAGTCCAACCCGGGCGGCCCCCTGCTCTCGACCTTCGCTCAGCTGGGTGCCTGGTTCGACTGTGCCTCGGCCGGGGAGGTCGACCGGGTGCTGGCGGCATCGCCGGACGCCGGACTGGTCTTCGCCGGACCGGCCAAGAGCGACCGCGACCTGCAAGCCGCCCTCGACGCCGGGGCCCGGATACAGGTGGACGGCATCGAGGACATCACCCGGATCGACGCTGAGCACCGCCGACGCCACGGCCCGGACGCCCCACCATTGCCGGTCAACGTCCGGGTCAACCCAGCCTCGGGGATCAGCGAACGGGCCAGCATCATCGGGGGTGGCGGTCCGTCGGCGTTCGGCGTGGACGAGGAGGATCTCGGTGAGTTCATTTCTGAGGCCCGCGCTCATCGGGGGGTGGCGATCGCCGGTCTGCAGGTCTTCGCTGCCAGCAACGAGCTGGATGCGGACGTGCTGTTGGCCAACCACCGCACGGCGTTGCGGATCGCGCGAAGGCTGCGTGACGAGCACGGCGTCGACAGTGACCTGATCGACATCGGTGGTGGGCTCGGGATCAGGTATGCCGACACGGCCGATGACGCTGACCTGGACATCGCTGCACTCGGCACCGGGTTGGCGTCGCTGTTGGCCGAGAACCCCTGGTTCACCGGGCATCTGCTGCTCGAGCCGGGCCGGTGGCTCTCTGGGCCCAGTGGCATCTACGCGGCACGAGTGGTGCGCACCAAGGTCAGCCGCGGGGTGCACTTCGCGATGCTCGAAGGCGGCATCAACCATCTGCTGCGGCCGTTGATGACCGGTCAGTCCTTCCCTACCGTCGCCCTTCGTCCTAGAACCCAAGCCGGCTCCTCTCCAGACACCGCGTCAGGCTCCGGGCCTGACCGAGTGGAGTCGACGGTCGAGTTCACCGTGGCCGGGCCACTGTGCACCTCACTGGACCGGCTCGGCACGGGCCACCTGCGGGCAGACCTGCGAGCGGGCGACGTCGTCGTCTTCGGTCAAAGCGGGGCCTACGCCTACACACAGGCGATGACGCACTTCCTGTCTCACCCAGCGCCGGCGCAGCATTGGCTGAAGGTCAAGGGACCGTCTGGTTCATCCCATTTCTGTGTCTAGGCCAGCCCATATTTGGCTGGTTTCGCTGTATCCGCCCCCCCGGGCCCTCATGCTGGAACCAGCAGGTGGGAAATGGAGATGTGGTGGGCAGTCGAGTCGTGTCGTTGTTGGCGGGAGTCTGTCTCGTTCTCGGGGGATTAGGGACACCTGCTCCTGCGGCGTCTGCGCACTCTCCCGCCGCGCTGGCGACGCAACCTGACGTGGCTCCACAGGTCTCCTCGGAGCCCGCGCCGGTGCGCGTCTCGGGGGCTGACCGCTACGCCACGTCAGCGAGCATGGCGCAGTCGTGGCCGGCCGAGGTGCCGACAGTGTTCGTGGTCGGTGGCACGGGCTTCGCCGATGCCCTGTCGGCGGCTGCGCGAGCGGGCGGCGCCGCATCGCCCTTGTTGCTGACCCGCAAAGACTCCCTCCCCCCGGCGACCGTCGCCGCTTTGGAGCGGCTGCGCCCGGAGCGGGTTGTCGTGGTGGGCGGACCCGGCGTCGTGTCCGACGGCGTCGTCAGCGAGCTGGCCGACCATGCACGCTCGGGCCAGGTGCAACGAGTCTCCGGAGCCAACCGGTACGAGACGTCTGCTGCTGTGTCCAGGTTCTACCCCGCCGGGGGGAACGTGGCGTACCTGGCCAGCGGTGAGAACTTCCCGGACGCACTGGGCGGGGCGGCCCTGGCCGGGCACCACCAGGCGCCGCTGCTCCTCACCGCGACAGACCGACTGGCCGCCAGCACCCGCAGCGAGCTGGAGCGCCTGGCACCACAACAGATCGTGGTGCTCGGGGGACCGGCCGCCGTCTCGGACGACGTGCTCGTATCGGCCGCGTCCCTGAGCGAAGATCCGGTGCGCCGGATCGCCGGACCCAACCGCTACGCAACTGCCGCGGCGGTGGCGAAGGAGTATCCGGCGGGGCACGGACCTGCCTATGTGGCATCGGGTGAGACGTTTCCCGATGCGCTGGTCGGCGCCGCTCCAGCCGCACGCGACGCCGTCCCGCTGCTCCTGACTCCCGGAGACCGGGTCCACCGCGCCACCCAGCGCGCGTTGACACGGCAGGAACCGCAGGAGATGTATGTATTGGGGGGGTCGAAGGTTATCGAGGAGCACACCATGGCGTCACTCTCTGGTTATCTCAGCGGGACACAGGACGCCGAGAGCTTCACGGCAGTGAGCGATAGCAGCCCCTTCGAGTGGTCCGGGGCCCAGTGGTCCGCCAAGGCTGCCACCTCAGCCGGTCCAGGGCCCAACCGGTGGAACCCCGCAGGAGTCGAGCTCGGCGACCGCGGCTCCCTGAAGCTCAGGGTGCAGCCGAACAGCTCCGGCCAGTGGGAGTGCGCCGAGGTGGTCCGAGAGGGGCCCACGGGCTACGGAACGTACACCTTTCGCACCAGCACGTCGGTGCTCCCACCCGACGAGCGGGCGGTCCTCGGCATGTTCACCTACCAGCACCTGACTCCGGAGGAGGGTCACGAAGAGATAGACATCGAGTACGCCCAGTGGGGCAAGCCCGGCTCCGGACCCGGCTCCTTCTCGGTTCACAAACCGGACCCCTCGTGGTCACGGGAGTTCGCGTTGGAGTACACCGGACCGCTCACCCACTCCTTCCTCTGGGCACCCGGGTACGTGAAGTGGACCGTCGTGCGGGATGACACGGGATCGGTGGTCAGCCAGCGAGAGATGTTCGGGGCGGATGTGCCGCGCTTCGTCGACGCCCGGATGCGCATCAACCTGTGGCTTGTCGACGGACTGGCCCCCGAGGGTGCGGAGCCGTTCGACGTGACGTTCTCCTCGGCCCGGTACGCCCCGTTGGACCCGGGATTCACCGCGCCCACCGAGCCTGCCTCCGGGGTGAAGACGGCAACGCTGACGGAGGACTTCGACGACGGGGTCGACACCTCGATCTGGCCGGGGGCACGACAGTACGGGCGCGCGGCAGTGGCGGATGGCCGCCTGCACATACCGTTGGGTCCCGGCTATCACGGCGTGCAGTCCAACCCGGACTACGAGCTGGCCGGTTCCTCGATCGCGGTCGAACACGTTCGACCCTCGGTGGTGCACTCGCAGAGCGAGTCCGAGGTTGCTTTCATCCGAGATGACGAGCACAGCGTCCACATCCATCTTCTCGGATCGGGGCTCGGTCGCGTTCGGGTCAGGACCGCCGGAGTCAACCACGACCTGGACTTCGCCTACAGCCCAGCCGACGATCGTCATCTACGGATACGGCATGACGGATATCGGCTGCACGTCGAGACCAGTGCCGCGGGCGACACCTGGACTGCTGCTGTCCCGCCCCAGACCGCGCCCCCCTGGGTAGGGAACTCCCTCGGCCGGGTCAAGCTCGGTGGCGGCAACTGGCAGATAGCCGACCCGGCCGGGGATGTCTGGTTCGACAACCTCAATGCGACCGGTTAGCCCAGCTCCGCAGGTGCACCCTCGCTGCGTGGCACGTGGCGGTCCCACCTCGCGTAGGCGACGATCCGCTCCGCCGCGCTGAGCTTGGGGTGACACGACGTGAGCACCATCCACCGTGCAGTGGCCGTGGCACCCGGATCGTCCGGCACAGGAGCCAGCACCTCGACCGCCTCGGGATCGACGACCCGTTGACGCTGCATGGTGTAGACATCCCAGCCACGACCCGTCCGCACGACGATGGCATCCCCTACCGCGATCTCCTCGATGTCGTACAGCGGGGCCCCGTGTGTGGTGCGATGGCCGGCGACCGCGAAGTTGCCCAACCCCCCGGGGCTCCCGGTCCCCGGGTAGTGGCCGAGGACACCCTGGTCGAGGACGTCGGCCTCCGTGCCTTCCAGGACCGGCACTTCGAGGTCGACTGACGGGATGGAAATCACCCCGAGCAGGTCACCGCGCTGCGCGGAGGTCTCCTTCGCGGCGTTCTCGCCCCCGGTCACCGAACCTGCGGCCGGCAGCTGCCGGCCGCTCGCCGCGGGGGCAGCCGCGCCCGAGTCTTCCGTCTGGTCCAGATCTTCAGCGGCCAGCTCCAGGATCTGGGCGGATGCTCGGTCTCCAGCCACGTTCGTGCCCCACAGCATGTAGCCGCAGAAGACCGCCAGCGCGAGCCCTAGTGAGAAGAACGCGGCACCGGCGACCCGGTAGAAGCCGAGCCGGCGGCGAACCTGAGGGGGTGAACCCATTTCCATACCCTTTCGAGGGGACGGTCACATCGAGCTGCCGGGCGCCACAGTCCGCCCGGCAGCTCGAGGACGGGTCCTACCGACGACCGTGACGCGGTCGGTAGACGGCGGACCAGTGACCCGGGCGCGAGGCCACGGCTCGCGCAGGGGTCGGGGCGATGCGCATCAAGGCTGTCCCGAGCGCCAGAAAGGCGAACGCGGCCAGCACTAGCCACACAGAGTTGAAGCCGGTCATCGCCAGCGCGCCGGTTCCACCGGCGGCCAGAGGTGCAGAAGGATTGTTGTACATGGCTTACCACTTTCTCTCTCGATTGAGTGCCACGTCGGCGTATGCCTTCGCGTGCACGACTTGCAGGAACATGTCGATGATCAGCTCATACATAGAGGCGGACAGGATCATCTGCCGCCAGCCTCTGTATCGGACCGTGATAATGCGTTCGAGGACGAAGACTCCGGTCACTGCCAACCAGAACGGGTGGATAGTTATCCCTCCATCCGCGGCCACTGCCCACACCAGAGTGCCGAGGTAGACAATGGTCACGAGAAGGCCCAGGGCCGTCATGACCTGGCGTCCCCAGTAGCGCCACGTCACCTTTGTCAGACCGTACTGAAGACAGTTTTCGACCGCCCCCCTCTTCCAACGCAGCCTTTGGTTCCACAGGTCAGACCACGACTCCATCACTTCGGTGAGAAGCGTGCAGTCCGCGGGGGAAGATATCCGGTGTCCCAAATGCAGTAGGGCAAAAGAGAGTTCGTTGTCCTCGGTAAGCACCGTCGTGTCATAAATACCACCACGACCATCACCTTCCGGAAGTTCGCCCCTTAGCCGTGCAGCGCTGACATCGCGCAGGGTGTGCACCTTGAAAAGGGCGGCGGTTCCGGTGACGACCAGACACCGCCCGTCCAACCGGTGGACGTCACGGGCGTACCGCGCGTACTCGTTGCGCTGGAGATGCCCGACGAAGCCACCACCGCGGGTGCCGGAAAACACGCCGCCGATCGCACCGATACCGGGTCGACTGGTCAGGTGTCCAGCTGAGTTTGCGATGAAGTCGCTGGAGAGGACCGAGTCCGCGTCCTGGGCCAGGATCAGGTCCTCCGGCCCGAGGTGCGGGAGAACGAGGGCCATGACCTGGTTCAAGGCGCCGGCCTTCTTGTCCTTGTTGGCGATGGTCTCCAGGACCACGACCCCCGGGAAAGAGCCGGCTAACGCCACAGTGCCGTCGGTGCTGTTATCCGAGATCACGATAGTCAGGTCAGGCGGCCGAGTCTGTGTATTCAGGCCACGCAGCGTTTTCGCCAGACCGTCTTCTTCGTTGTGGGCCGGAATGATCGCGACGACTAACGCGGCCGAAGGGGAAGGCGCCGATAGGTCCACGGCAGCGGGGGCCAGCCCAACTGATCCCATGATTTCTCCTCCGAATGGTGCGTCGTGATGCTGCCCGACTCTTGACCGAACCATCACTGTGTTTACTGTGGCCTGAAGTAACTTTGCCAACGCTTTACTTCCGGATGAAGTAAAGCACATTCTTGGCCTATTCCAAACCCCTCCGAATGGCATTCTCCAAACTCTTTGTGGCGCATAAGTTTTCCCCCGCCCGCATCCGGCGCCGATGTCGAGGCGTATAGTTGGACCGTCCACACAAGGAGTGACCATGGAACTTGGACGACCCGTTGCCCGTCATCGACTGCGCAGACCGGACGAAGTGGCGCCGCCCCCGCTTGCCCCTGCGGTACAGCCGGTCGAGTCAGGTCCGGCGGGCCGCGCAGAGGCAAGCCCGCAACGGGTTCGCGAAGTTTCTCCGGCTGGCTGACGAGGCTCCGCCGGCGCTATGGAGCTGCTCATCGGGATGCTGGTGCTGCTTCCCATGCCGGGAGTGGTCCACTCCGCCCTGCACCTGCGGCGCCGGCGGCAGCGCCTGGCCCAGTGGGCCGGATCCGAGGTGGCGATATCCGAACGGGCTCTTCGTGGTTACAAGCTCGCGCAGGTCGTCATCGACGACCCTGGGAACGCCTACCTGATGAGCGTGCTGAGCGTTCGGTACGGTGTCGATGACCACGCAGAATGCCTGCGGCGACGGTGCTCGCCGCCGGGTCTGGACTGTCGTTGCGGCTTCTACGCCTTCACCCACCGTGCTGCCGCCGTCGACCTGCTCCATGAGCTGAGCCGGACCTCGCCGAACGAGACGTACGCGCTTCTCAGCGTCGACCTCGACGGTGACGTTCTCGAGTACGAGCGCGGCTACCGCGCACAACGGCAGCGCGTCGTCCGAGTTGAGTTGCCGCACAGATGCTCCGGATGCCACACCCACGAGCAGGGCGCTTCGCCGGTCGACTACGTCGCCCACCCACGCTTCCGCGCCGAGCACCTGGGAAGCACCCGCGACCTGCAGGCCCATCGTGCGCTTCCCGAGGGCGCCGCCCCTCTTCGCGCGCTCTGTCAGCACCACGCGCCGGCTCATGAGATGTCCCGGTTGAGCCTCTCCGACGTGAGAGCGCGGCTCAACACAGAGGTGGCCGTCCTTTCCATGGAGGACCAACCTCCACGCGAAAAATCCCCCGAGGCAGCCTGAGATTGGGGTCTGGCTATGCCGGCCAGATCACCGGGGTGAGAGTGACGGCGACGATCACGACCATGACAGACAGCGGCCAACCGAGGCGGGAATAGTCGCTGAACCGGTATCCGCCCGGGCCGTAGATCATCATGTTGGTCTGATAGCCGATCGGGGACAAGAAGGATGCGGATGCGGCAACCGCAACGGCAATCGCAGCCCCGCGTGGATCGAGTCCGGCCGCGCCCGCAGCGGTCACCGCAATGGGCAACATCAACAGGGCAGCGGCGTTGTTGGTGACCATTTCGGTCAACAGCATCGTCGCGAGGACGATCCCCAACAGCACTCCACGATGACCGAAGACGTCGAAGAGTTCGACGAGGCCGACACCGATTGTCTCAGCCAGGCCCGAGGACTGCATTGCTGCGGCCAGACCGAATGCTGAGGCGATCACGATGATGACTTCGACATCGATGGCGCGGCGAGCCTCCAGCGCTGAGAGCACGCCCGTGGCCACCAGAATGACGGCCGCCACCAAGGCGCCCTCCACAATGGGAACGAGACCGGTGGCGGCAAGAGCCACCACGGCGACCAGCAGTCCGACCGGGATCCACGCCCGCGACGTCACTGTCGGTGGCCGGCCGTCCACGCCGGCCACGAGGAGGAAGTCAGCCCGGTCCCTCCAACGCTCTCTGAAGCCGGGGTCACTGATTAAGATGAGCGTGTCCCCGAGGCGAATTGTCTCGCTGCCCAGCTGGCCCTCCACCAGGTGCCCGGAGCGGTGGATACCCAACACGGCCGCCTGGTAGGCCGAGCGAAAGCCGATATCCCGCAAGGTCTGGCCGACCAAGGGTGAGCGAGAACCGACGACCGCCTCGAAGTAACGGACGTTGGTGTTGCTGAGGTCCATGGCGTGATGCATTTCAGCCGAGCGGAGTCCCCTGCGCTCCTGCAGCTCGACAATCTTCGAGACAGCGCCGACGAAGTGCAAGCGGTTGCCTCCCCGCAACACCGTGTCCGGACGTACCGGAGCGATCGTCGTGTCGTCCCGGTCGATCGAGGTGAGAAAGAGACCGGATAGATGCCGCAGTTTCGCCTGCTCCACCGTCTTACCATCCAGCGCACCTCCAGGCTCGACCATCATCTCGACCGCGAAGCGTCGACTCTGTTCCTCCAGCTCCACCCGAGCGGAGCGACGGTTGGGCAGAACCACCGGTGCAAGGATCAGAATAAGCGCGAGTCCGAGACCAGCAATCGGTAGCCCCAGCAGACCGATCTCGAAGAAGCTGATCTCGTCGAGGCCCAGGCTGCTCATCTGTCCTGAAACCACAAGATTGGTCGAGGTCCCGATCACGGTGAGCAGGCCACCGAGAACCGCCGCGAACGAGATGGGCATCAGCAGCTTGGACGCCTCTAGGCCGCGCCGATCTGCCCAGGAGACGACTTGCGGGATCAGCATCGCGACAATGGGGGTGTTGTTCAAGAAGCCGGAGGCGCCGGCGGTGGGCAGCAGCGTGCGCAGGAGCGGCAACCGGTAGCGACCACGCTCGCCGAGCGTGCCCTGCAGGATCGGCGTCAGCGCGCCTGTCTTTTCGATCCCGGCAGCGAGCACGTACATGGCTGCGACGGTGATTGGCGCGGGATTGGAGAAACCAGCAAAGGCCTCCTCCACCGGGATCACGCCGAGCACGAGAAGCGCAACAGCTCCAGCAAAGGTCACCAGGGCCGGCGCCACGCGGCCGCGCACCAAACCCACTAAGACACCCGCCAAGACAACCAAGGTCAGCCACGCGTCTAACGTCACCTCAGAGCCTTTCCTTCATCCGCATACTGGGCCGCTACCGTGGGCGGTGGGCTGAAAGGTGCTCAACAACCACACAGTGGCCTGTGCTGAAATGGCTGGCGAACCTCATTGGGTTGTCTTCCCCAAACTCCGTGAGCATACCTGTCTCTGTCGCTGTGCCGGCGCGATCACCAGGCACCCGTGTCTAACCGTTGCCTTCGATCTCCTCGAAGATCAACCAGGTGCGCGTGGCCTTGACTGCTGGCACGGCTTGGATACGGTCCAACACCAGGTCCCTGAGCTCGTGGTTGTCGCGAGCGCGAACCAGGACGAGAACGTCGAAGTCCGCGCCCACCAGGGTGAGCCGCTCCACACCTGGCAAGGCCTGTAAGGCGGTCGCCACATCGCGCCATGAGTTCTGCTCGATGGTGACCGACACATGTGCCGACGTGCCGACCCCCAGTTGCTGCGGATCGACCGTGGCGGCAAACCCGGTGATGACTCCTGCGACGCGGAGCCGCTGGACCCGGTTGTAGGCGCTGGCCCGCGAGACGTGAACACGGTCGGCGAGTGCCTTCATCGACAACCGGCCATCACCGCGCAGTTCCTTGACGATCGCACGATCCACATCGTCGAGCACCGTTTGTCCAGACACAGCCCCCTCTGACGCGCTGCTTCTGGACGTTTTGGCTTGTTTCATCCCTTCATGATGCTCAACGTCTACAGATTAAGCAAGGAGTCGGGAAACTGAGCATGAAAGGGCGATCATTAAAACACAGTGTGCACCGGAAGGAGTCCCATGATCGACCAGTATCTGCCCTCACGCGAGCCGATCCAGCTGATCGACCCCACCGGTAGCGCAGTCAGCCTTGCCGCCGACAGCCCGGCGACGAGCCGCGGGTATGCCATGCCTGCAACCGACGATCTGCGTGAGCTATGGCGTCGGATGGTGATCGCACGCCGTCTGGATCGCCAGGCCACGACCTTGACCAAGCAAGGACACCTTGCTGTCTACCCGTCGGCGATCGGGCAGGATGCCTGCCAGATAGCCCCGATATATGCCATGCGCGAGGATGAATGGCTCTTTCCTACCTATCGCGACTCCATGGCGCTGTTCAGCCGCGGCATCGACCCGGTGGAGGTGCTGACGCTCCTGCGAGGAGACTGGCACTGCGGGTACGACCCCCGCGCGCGGCATACTGCCCCGGCGTGCACCCCATTGGCCACCCAAGCAGTCCACGCAGTGGGAGCGGCGCATGCCCTGACCCTGAGGACATCCACCACCGCGAAGCAGCCTCGCACCGGGAAGAACGCGGGGGCGACGCTGTGTTTCGTCGGTGACGGCGCAACCAGCGAGGGAGACTTTCACGAGGCCCTGAACTTCGCCGCAGTTTTTCATGCACCAGTCGTGTTTTTCGTACAGAACAACGAGTTTGCCATTTCGGTCCCCCTCGACAGACAGAGTCGGGCTCCCGCACTGGCGTATAAGGGCATCGGCTACGGCATCCGCTCGGACCGAGTCGACGGTAACGATGCGGCAGCAGTCTTGTCGGTGACCAGTGTGGCCCTCGATCATGCACGCGCCGGCCGTGGCCCGGTGTTGGTCGAGGGTCACACCTACCGGATGCAGGCGCATACCAACGCCGACGACGACACCCGCTATCGAGACCCCGCGCAGACACAGGCGTGGCAGTCCAAGGATCCGATCTCGCGTCTGCAGACCTACTTGGTCGATATTGGCGCGTTGAGCTCCGAGGACATCGAAGCAACCACAGCTCAGGCGCAGGCTCAGGCCGAGGCACTTCGCGACCGGATGAGTGAGCCATCGGCAGGCCCAATCGAAGGCAGCCAGCTGTTCAGGAACGTGTATGCCGAGCCGACCCCCCAGCTCAGGGACCAGATGGCGATGCTCGCTCGTGAGCGCGCAGGGGTGGCCTGATGACGATGACCGAGATGACCTTCGCGGCTGCGCTGAATACCGGGCTGCGTGAGGCGATGAGCGCTGACGGCGATGTTCTTGTCTTCGGTGAAGACGTCGGCACTCTCGGCGGAGTGTTCCGGGTCACCGAAGGCCTGACCACAGAGTTTGGTGAGGCCCGTTGCTTCGACACTCCCCTGGCCGAGGCAGGGATCGTCGGCTTTGCGGTAGGCCTGGCGATGCAGGGCTTTCGCCCCGTTGTGGAGCTGCAGTTCGACGCCTTCGGCTACCCGGCCTTCGAGCAGGTGGTCTCGCACGTGGCCAAGATGCGCAACCGCACGCGCGGCTCCCTGCCCATGCCGATCGTGATCCGCATTCCGTATGCAGGTGGCATCGGCGGCGTGGAGCATCACAGCGACTCATCCGAGGGCTACTACGCGCATACGCCCGGACTACACGTCTTCACTCCGGCAACCCCCGCCGACGCCTACCACCTGCTCCGGAAAGCCATCGCCAGCGACGACCCCGTCGTCTTCATGGAACCCAAGTCGCTGTACTGGACCCGAGGCGACGTAGCCACGATCGGTGAGGAGATGGAGGCGTCCCTGGCTGAGCCGGTCGTTGACGCCCCCCCGGGCGCGGCTGCCGTGCGCCGAGTCGGCACCGATGTGACCATCGTCACCTACGGCCCTCAGCTGCCCACCGCGATGCAGGCCGCCGAGGTGGCTGCTGCCGAAGAAGACTGGGACATCGAGGTGATCGACCTGCGCACCCTGGTGCCCTTGGATGACGCGACGATCATGGCCTCGGTGGCCAAGACCGGGCGCTGCGTCGTCCTGAGCGAGGCGCCGAGTTTCGCCGGTGTCAGCGCCGAGCTGGCCGCGCGCATCTCCGAGCGTTGCTTCCATTCGTTGGCAGCGCCGGTCCTGCGGGTCGGCGGCCTGGACATCCCCTACCCGCCGCCGAAGTGGGAACATCACTATCTGCCCGGCGTGGACCGGGTGCTCGACGCGGTCGCCAGGTTGCAATGGGACGACACCCCCGACCTGCAATATGTCAACACCGGCCAAGCACGCCCTCAGCCGGCACAGCAGGACCCGGTGGCCCCCGGGTTGAGCTCATGAACGAGGCCGTGTTCGTCCTGCCCGACCTCGGTGAGGGCCTCACCAGCGCAGAGGTGCTCACCTGGTTGGTCGGTGAGGGTGATCTGATAGAGATCGACCAGGAGATCGTCACCGTTGAAACTGCCAAGGCATCGGTCGACGTGCCCAGCCCCTATGCCGGACGAGTAGTGCGGCTGCATGCCCAGGTAGGCGACACGGTGCCGGTGGGTTCCGACCTCATCACCGTCGAGCCCCCGGCGGCCGCGGCCGACGCCGATGCGGCGAGCGGCGTCTCCGGAGCGGTTCTCATCGGCTACGGGACCACTGAGCTGCCTCCTCGTGTGGCCCGCAAGAAACGACGTCGGGGTTCGGCAAGCCTTGGCCAGGAGTCCGGCCCGCCAGCGCAGTCCTCAACGGTGGCAGTCAAGGTGATCTCACCGTTGGTGCGCCGTGCCGCCGCTGAACAGGGCGTGAACCTGCACAACGTGCAGCCAAGCGGGCCCCACGGCATCATCCGGCGTGCCGATATCGGCGCCGCAGCCACCGAACCCGGCGCCCGCAGAGTCACCTCCCAGCCCGGAGCGACCGCCACCGCCAGCAGCGCTGACGCGATCCGCATACCACTGCAGGGTGTGCGGCGCGCCGTGGCCGACAAGGTCAGCCGGTCCCGCTCCGAGATCCCCGACGCCACTGCCTGGGTCGATGTCGATGCCACCGAGTTCATGGCCGCTGCAGCTGCCATGGCGCGCCGTCGAGGCGACCGCCGGTCGGGCGTACTGCCGCTCTTGGCTCGCACCGTCGTGGCGGGCTTGGCTCAGTTCCCTGAGCTCAACGCCAGCGTCGACATGGAAGCCGGCGAGATCATCCGACACCGCGAGGTCAACCTGGGCATCGCCATGCAGACACCGCGGGGGCTCGTCGTTCCGGTCATCAAGGACGCCGACCAGATGACAACAGACGACCTCGCGGCATCGCTCGAGATCCTGACCGAGCAGGCACGCAACGGCTCGCTGGCCCCCGACACCATGGTCGGCGGAACCTTCACGCTCAACAACTATGGCGTCTTCGGGGTCGATGGATCCACGCCCATCCTGAACCACCCCGAGGCAGGGATGATCGGCGTGGGTCGGATCGTGCAGCGTCCATGGGCCCACAACGCAGAGATCGCGCTCCGCGAAGTGGGGCAAGTCTCCATGACGTTCGACCACCGCGTCTGCGACGGCGGGTCAGCGGCCGGCCTGTTGCGCTTCGTGGCCGACTGCATGGAGCAACCCGCGGTGTTGCTGGCCCATGTCTGAACCGCCGGCGCCTACTTCAGCTCAGTAGCCGGCACGAAGGTGTAACCGAGTCCTTCGATGCCCTCAACGATTTCGCGCAATGGCTCGACCCCGAGGAATGGGTGGTAGAAGAAGCTCGCTGTTGACTCTCGGACCACGAGATTCTTCTCGGCGTTGTCCACGATGAGCTGAGGATCGCGGATCTCATTGCCGTTCTGCTTGTTCTGGGTCGGGTTACCGAGGTTCTCCGGCAACACGGTGGACCCATAGAAATCGTGCACTCGGAAGGGGAAGTGCTGGCCGACCCCTCGGTCTAACTGCACCGTGGTGCCACTGAGCTGGCCGGGGTAGTACTCCGAGCGCTCGTACCTGGTGTCGTAGACATCCACCATGGCCAAATAGGCGTTCGAGGAGGCCGAGTAGTGCGGAGTCTCGAAGATCGTCGGCACCTCCAGCCCCGCCTCGGCGAACAGTTCGCGCCCCTCTTCTAAGCGCTGCACCCACTGTGCAACACCGTCCGACTCGACCGGTCCGGTCGTGACCACATACGAGTCGTTCGCGCACGGCTCGATCTCGTAGGGCTGGTACTGCGTTGCGCTGCACTCTGCCCGGATGAACTCGAAGTCTGCGCCCGAGCTTCCGTTGTAGGGGTTGTCCAGCTTCCCGTACTGGTGTGTCGTGCCGTGGTGGATCAGGGTTCCGCCGCGCTCGGTCATATACTCCAAGGCCGCCAGCACCTCCGGTTTGTCGGCCAAGCCCAAACCCACCCGGTCTGTGGAACTCGGGTCATCGGTCTTGGCGATTCTGGCCGGCACGACGGCGACCTGGAAAGGAATATCCTTGCCGTACAGATAGTCCGCGATCGCACGCAGCTCCTGCGGGTCGGCCGCCGCGTCCACGTCCTCGAGGCGAACAGCCGCCTGTTGCACCTCTTCGGTGTCAGGCGCCAGAAGGTCGTAGAACATATCGGCAAATGCCAGATAGCGATCGGACTCGTCAATGTAGTTCAAGGGCACTTCGCCGATGTAGGTCAGGTTGCCCGAGCGGATCGCCCATGGTCGCTGGGGCGTTTCGGTGGTCGTGGCGAGAACGGTGACCCGCTGGTCGTCAGTGATGGTGGGCACCGCGATCTCCCCCGCTTGCTCGGCGTTCCGAGTCAGCTCGTGTCCGTTGTAGGCCACACCGGTGATCGGGCTATCACCGCTGTAGGTCGGGGTCGCCGCGTCCCACCCGTAGTTCTGCTCGAACCTGGCCGCCAGCGACTCGTCATACCCGTCGAAGTCGTCGATATTGGTCCCCGCCCAGAGCACGGGTGTGGTTCCCGCGATCATGTCGTCGTAGAACGAGCGCGGAATGTCTTCAGCGTCGCTGGAACCGAGGTAGACGGCTGCGTCGTAGCCCTGCATCATCTCCGCCGCATAGTCGGCCATCGGGACAGCCGTGACTTGGCCGAAGTGCGTCGCCAGGTTGCCCGAGACGATGGCGTGGCTCTCGGCGTCGCCCACCTCTCGGTCGGTGCCTGACGTGTCGTACAACACCAGGGTGGACGTGCCGTTTTCGCGACCCCACGTGCCGTCGAAACCGTCGCCGAGCCAGACCTTCGAACTCGGTTGGTTCCTGCTCCTGACTTTCCTCCGAGGTGAACTGCTGCGCCAAGGGTGACTGCTGCCCTGGTTGCAGGCTGAACTGCCCAAGACCGAGAACGATCCATGTGGCCATCCCGAAGGCGGCGACGATGGCCACCGTCCAGGTCAGGCGCTGACGTCGACCGAGCGAGGGGGCCTGCGAGCGCGGGTGTACGGGTGGGTCACTACGCATGGACCAGTTCCCTCTCTACGGGCAGGTCCGCCACGATGCCGTCATCGGCGCTGAACTCGTCCAGCTCGATACCGATCCCGAAGTGGCGCGCCAGGGCCTGGACCGTGCGACGAGCCGCCTGTCCGTCACCATAGGGGTTCAGGGCGTGCGCCATCGCGCCATACGCCGAGGCATCATCGAGCAGCTCGCTGACCGCGTCGACGACACTCTGCTCGTCGGTGCCGATCAGTCGCACCGTGCCGGCCTCGACGGCCTCCGGCCGCTCCGTCGTGTCGCGCATCACGAGCACCGGCTTGCCCAAGGACGGTCCCTCCTCCTGCACTCCTCCGCTGTCAGTCAGGATCAGGTGCGAGCGCTCCAACAGGGCGCAGAACTCGGCATACGGGGCAGGCTCGGTGATCAGGACGTTACTGACCTCCTGCACCTGCGGGACGATGGCCTCGCGCACCAACGGGTTGCGGTGGGCGGGGAACACGAAGTCCACGTTCGGGTATGCCGCAGCCAACCTGGCCAACGCTGCGCCGACCTGACGCAGCGGCTCACCCCACGACTCTCGACGATGCGCGGTCACCAGCACCATCGGGCGCCCTCGACCCAGGAAAGCGGCGAGCTCGGCGTCACTGACCTGCGGCTGGGTGCCCACGGTGAGCAGCAGCGCGTCGATCACCGAGTTGCCTGTGACGACGATGCTGTCCGGGTGGACGTTCTCGGCCAAGAGGTTCTCGCGGGACGTCGCCGTAGGAGCCAGATGCACCGTTGCCATCTGGGCTGTCAACCGGCGGTTGATCTCCTCGGGAAACGGCGACGTCGGGTCGCCGGTGCGCAGACCAGCTTCCGTGTGCACTACCGGCACTCCGGCGTAGAAGGCCGCCAGCGCGCCGACAAACGTGGTGCTCGTGTCCCCTTGCACCAGCACCGCGTCCGGGCGGTCATCCGCCAAGACCGACGACAACCCCTCCAGGGTGCGCGTCGTGATCTGGCTCAAGGTCTGCCCGGCAGCGTGGATATTCAGGTCCACGTCCGGCTTGATGCCGAAGACGGTGTTGACCTGGTCCAACATCTCGCGATGCTGTCCGGTCACCACGACGCGGACCTCGAATCGTGGGTCGTCCCGCAGCGCCAGCACCAGTGGAGCCATCTTGATGGCTTCCGGGCGCGTGCCGTAGATGGCCATCACGACGATAGGTGGGGTGGTGTGCTCGACAGACATGAGTACTCCTCTGTGATAGTGAACGATTGATGTGCTCAGCGACGCCCAGTGCCGTGGGGCCCGGCAGCGCCCAGACGTGAGCGGTCCACCCCGGGGGTGTCCGGGCCGGTGGCCTCAGAGCCGGTGGCGTCAAGATCTGTGAATCGCACGCGGGCGTCTTCGGTGTACAAGCCGACCGCGCCTTGGCGGTATGGCCTCTCGTTATCGACCACTGTGTCCAAGACCTGACCATTGACGCTGACGGTCATCTCAGCGCCGCGGTGCTCGACGTTGACAGTGTTCTTCGTACCCACCGGAAACTGAGGATCGGACCCGCTGGACAGGAAACGCTGCTTCCCTGGGTAGGCAGGATCCTGCTTGGAGATCTCCCAGCCGTTGGGCTTCAGGGCGACCGCGTAGAAGTGGTCGTTGTCGGTGTAGTTCCACAGCACCCAACCCGCTTCCCACGGGTTGGGCTCGCCCTCACGCACTTGCCGCTGCGTCTGAACGTCGACCTCGAGCTCGACGTTTTCGTAGCTCTCCTTCGTGATGACCAGGCCGCCGTGTGTGACGTCGGGTTCGGCTGCCGCCCGCGGTTCGAGCACGATCTGCTCGTCATCACCTCTGATCGTGCCGTAGCCGTCGAACACCGCCCGGAAGCGGCCCCGTTCTTCTCCGTCGCCCCACGGGGTTTCCGGTGTTCCGATGGCTGCGCTCAGCGCCACTGTGGCTCCCAGCAGCACCGCGGTCACACCCAACGTCACAACCCACCGAGAACGCCGGCTAGTCGTTGCACTCATGATGATCGATCGGGGTCTGTCTGCGCGGTGGCCAGGGCAGTGCGGCCGCTGTCGGCCTGCGGTCCTTCCACCGTGCGGTCGGTCTTTGCCCAGCTGTTCTGGCTCGTCAGGATTCGCCACACCGCACGCCAGCCGGCAATGAACCACAGGACCGCATAGCCGACGTACAGGTGCATGACGACCACGCTGCGCCAGAGCGGCAACCCATCGGCGTCTCGTCGTTCGGCGCTGCGATAGACCCCACCGAACAGCAGTGCCGGCCCGAACGCGACCAGGTATGCCGACAACCACCACCACGAGGGGTTGGTCGTGCCGAGGATGAGGCCGATCACCAATGCGCCGGTCCACAGCAGGAAGGCAGCCGAGAGGAAGGACACCACCAGCAGCAGGAAGGGACTGGTGAGGTGATACACCAGATCCGCTCGTGCCCGTCCGCGCAGACCGGTCAGCACGAAGGGCACCAACGGCCAGGACTGGAGGTGACCTTGAAACCACCGAGTGCGTTGCTTGAGCCAGCGCCCCATCTCCACCAACCCCTGTTGGTGGACAGCACAGGTCGAGTCGAACTCGGTACGCCAACCCATCAACAGCAGGCGGACTCCTAAGTCGAGGTCTTCGGTCAGCGATCGCGACCAAGGCTTCGCACCCAGGCTGTTCAGCGCGGACAGCCGGACGAACTGTCCGTTGCCGCCCAGACCCACGCTGCCCAGATGGCGCCGCCCGCGCTGGAAAACGTGGGTGTACAGGACGAACTCGATATCCTGCATCCGGGCCAGCAGATTCTTTCCCCGGTTGTTGATGCGCACACCGATCTGGACCGCGCCCAGGGTGGGGTCGGCGAACTGCGGCACAACCGCGCTCAGGGAGTGAGGCTCCAACCGCCCATCCGCGTCGACGACGCAGACGATGACGTCGTCAGGGTCCTCGAAGGCGGTCACCGCACCCGTACGCAGATGGTCCAGGGCTGCGTTCAGTGCTTCACCTTTTCCCTGCCGCGCCTGTGGGAGGGTGCGCTGCAACAGGTGAACTCGCGGGTCTTCGTGCTCGCGGACAACTTCGGCAGTCCGGTCGTCCGACCCGTCGTCGACCACCAGGATGTGCATCGCGGCGTAGTCCAGATCAAGCAAGCGCGACAGGCTGGCTCCGAGCACTCGGTCTTCGTTCAGGCAGGGCAGCACGAAGACCACCGTCTTGTCGCTCAGCCACGCCTGGTCCACCACGGGGCGCTTCGATCCACGGGGCTCGAAGCGGGACAGCACGAACAGCATCAGCCCGTAGCAGACGCCGAACAGGATGAGCGTCAGTGAGAGCCAGAGGACGAGATCGAACTGCTGTCCGCCAGCGAGGATCACGAGCGTGTCCTGACCGAGCGGCCACCTGACATCGCTACGACACCGCTGAGACCACGGTGACCCGGCTTGATCCCCACCAGGGCTTTTGTGGGTCGGTGGCGGCGATGGCGGCCGCGGTGCTGCACTGGTGCGGTGGCTTCCTGAGAGGACCGGGCCTGACGGCGGCGTGGGCCAACTCCGGCGACCGCGCTCACCAACAGCGCGCTCAACACGAGGATGGCGTATCCCAGGAAGAGGGTCACAGCGCCGGTCAGTAGCCAGCGCCCGGCGTCGAACAGCACAGTTTGTGCGTCAGCGAGGAACTGAATGCTCGGGGTCATCATGGCGTGAGGCTCGTCTTTCGTGTCGTTTAAGGTCGTTCCGGGTGCCACCAGGTCTCCCAGGGCGCAGGAACGGTTGACGCTCCCCTGATCTCCCCGGATTTATCGCAGCAACTACACGTCGTTCGTTGCCGTTGCCTGACTGGGTTGATCCCCGTTCTTGACCCAACCACCCGAAAGGTAAAGGTTTGGTCAAGAACTCCCATTGAAACACCAATAAGTTGATCCTTCAACTTGCTTCTTCGAGTCCTCCAGGACTTCGCTGCGTATGCGTTATGCGACAGGCGATGTAGCGCTATCACCTGGCGACAAGAACGCTCTCCGTGAAAGCCCCTACCTGTCCGAGCCAGTCTTCGGGCGGCATCACAGCCATCCGTGGCCCCGGCGGCACCCGCCACTGCGTCTTCGGTTCCGGGCATGGTCACGCCAGTCTCACCATGACAGGGACGCCACGAGGAGCCCTCGGCGTGGCCCTTCGGCGAGGTCACCGATATCTCCGCAGCCACCTGACGAGTCCGGGATCGGAGCCTTGGCCCCCCGGGGCACTAGGCTCGGGCACCATGGCGGAGATGTTCGACGGCTACCCCCTTGATGACGTGACCCACGACGAGATGTTCGACCCGGGCAAGGCCGCCGGCGAGGTGAAGAGCGGCGAGTCCCGCACCATCCGCTCGGCATACCACAACCTCGGTCGAGCCTTCGAGCAGGTCAGTGCCGAGGATCTACGGACGCGATCGGACAACCTGTCGAGCAACTACAGCGACCAGGGGGTCACCTTCGACATCGGCGGCGAGGAGCGTCCGTTCCCGCTGGACATCGTGCCGCGGATCATCGACTCCGCAGCATGGGCTCACGTCGAGGCTGGCGTGGCCCAGCGGGTGCAGGCCTTGGAGCGGTTGCTCGATGACCTCTACGGCGCCGGGGAGGTGTTCTCCGAAGGCATCGTGCCCAAGCACGTGGTGACCTCCTCCAGTCATTTCCACCGCGTCGCCTCCGGCATCTCGCCGCTGAACGGCGTGCGGATCCACGTCTCCGGGATCGACCTGATCCGGGACGGCAACGGCGACTTCCGGGTGCTGGAGGACAATGTCCGCATCCCGTCCGGCGTTTCATACGTATTGACCAACCGGCGAGCGATGAGCCAAACGCTGCCCGAGGTCGTCGGCACCCACCGGCTGCGCCCAGTGGCCGGATATCCCCAGAAGTTGTTGGCGGCACTGCGAGCAGCCGGTCCCAGCGGAGTCGCCGATCCCACGGTCGTCGTGCTGACCCCGGGGCCATACAACTCGGCATACTTCGAGCATTCACTCCTGGCTCGACTGATGGGCTGCATGTTGGTCGAGGGCCGCGACCTGGTCGCCCAGGCCGGCCGGGTGATGATTCGCACGACGCATGGCTTGGCGCCGGTGCACGTGATCTATCGCCGGGTGGATGACGACTTTCTGGACCCGATGTATTTTCGATCCGACTCCGCGCTCGGCTGCCCAGGACTGCTCAACGCAGCACGCTCGGGCAACGTGACGATCGCGAACGCTGTCGGCAACGGGGTTGTCGACGACAAGTTGATCTATACCTACCTGCCAGACATCATCCGACATTTCCTCGACGAGGAGCCGATTCTGCCCAACGTCGACACCTGGCGCCTGGAGGAAGCCGCCCACCGCGAGGAAGTCATGGATCGACTCCAGGAGCTGGTGGTCAAGCCGGTCGACGGGGCTGGCGGCAAGGGCATCGTGATCGGCCCGCAAGCGACCAAGGCTGAGCTGGAACAACTTCGCCGCACCGTCCTGGCCGCGCCGCGCGGGTGGATCGCCCAACCGGTGGTGCAGCTGTCCACGGTGCCGACCATGATTGGTGACAAGATGCGGCCGCGTCACGTCGACCTGCGACCGTTCGCGATCAACGACGGCAACAAGGTATGGGTGTTGCCCGGTGGGCTGACCAGGGTGGCGCTGGGTGAAGGAGAGCTCATCGTCAACTCCAGCCGGGGCGGCGGCTCCAAGGACACGTGGGTCTTGGCTGGAGACGGCCAACGGCAGCGGATCACGGCGCGTCCCCGCCAGGTGGAGCCCTCCACCGAGCCGCAGGTCAAGCTCCAGGATTCTTCGGTGACCGCCGCGCAGAGCGAACAACAGCAACAGGGGCGACGGGAGGTCGAGTCATGCTGAGCCGGATGGCAGAGTCGTTGTTCTGGATCGGCCGATACCTGGAGCGGGCCGAAGACACCTCGCGACTGCTCGACGTGCATGTCCAGCTGCTCCTGGAGGACCCGGTCGTGGACGAGGAGGCCGCCTCCCGCGCACTGCTGGCGGTGATGGGTGTCGACCCAGGAGAGACCGCGGACCAAGCCACCGTGATGCGACTGCTCGGCTGGGACCCAGACTCCCAGGCCTCGATGGTCTCAACCTTCTGGGGTGCCCGAGAGAGCGCCCGACGCTCCCGTGAGGTGGTCTCCACCGAGATGTGGGAGGCGATCAACACGGCATGGAACATCCTGCACCGCGGCCACATCCAGGCGGCCCGACCAGCCCAGGCGTGCCAAACCGTCCGTGAGCGGTGTGCCGTCATCTCCGGCATCGCCGACTCCACCATGAGTCACGACCAAGGTTGGCAGTTCCTGGTCCTGGGTCGCAGCCTGGAACGGATCGACATGACCGCCCGGATGATCGAGGCCGCGGCATACAACGCCGACTCGCCGCAGGCGTGGCTGACGACGCTGCGAGCGTGCGGAGCCCACCATGCCTTCGTGCGGACCTACCGGGGCGCCGACTCGGACCGCGAAGCCGCTGAGTTCTTGCTGCTCGACCGGCTCTTTCCCCGCTCGCTGCTGTTCACCCTGAACCGCGCCGAGTCCGCGCTGGTCAACCTGGATGTCGGCGAACGCCGAGCCGGGTTCACCGGCGATGCCATGCGGCTGATCGGCCGCGCCCGAGCCGAACTGGAGTACCAACCGTTGACCGAGATCTTGGCCGACCTGCCCGCCCGGATGACCGCGCTGCAACGCACCTGCAGCGACGCGAACGATGCCGTCGCGTACCGCTACTTCGAAGGCGCCACACCGGTGACCTGGCACGCGGGGGTGAGGTGAACCGATGATGCTTCGCATCGTGCACAAGACCGGCTACGAGTATGCCGGGGCGGCCAGTTCCTCATACAACGAGGCTCGCATGACGCCGCGGTCCACCTTGCACCAACAGGTGCTGCATACCCGGATGGACATCAGCCCCTCAGCCTGGACACATACCTACAACGACTACTGGGGCACGTCCGTCACGGCCTTCGAGGTGCACGACCGGCACGAGTCGCTGACCGTGACCTCCGCCGCCACGGTGGACGTGCGCCGCCCAAGCATTGCCGGAGACGGCTGGTCGTGGGAGCGGATGATGGCTCCCGAGATCAGCGCCGAGCACAGTGAGTACCTGCAGCTCAGTGACCAGGTGCGGCCGCCGGAGGATCTGCTGACCAGAGTGCACCAGATTGCTGCTGAGGCCGGAACTCCCGGCGAATGCGCGAGCGCCGTGGTCGACCTGGTGCACGACGAGATTGACTACGTGCCGGGGGCTACCGGAGTGCATACGCGCGCTTCGCAAGCATGGGAGGGTCGCAAGGGTGTCTGCCAGGACATGGCCAACCTGGCCATTGGCTGCCTGCGCGCCGTCGGCATCCCGACCTGCTACGTCTCCGGCTATCTGATGCCGCCGCGCCAGCCGGAGATCGGCACCGCCTATCGCGGGGAGTCTCACGCGTGGATCCGCTATTGGGACGGCCAATGGGTCGGCGCGGACCCGACGAACGCGATCCAGCCCGGTGACCGGCACGTCGAAGTGGCCCAAGGGCGCCAGTATGGGGACGTGCCGCCGCTGCGAGGCATCTTCACCGGGTCGGGAACCTCGAAGATGTTCGTCGAGGTCGAGTTGACCCAGATGGCCTAAGCCGCCCGGCACGAGAACCCAAGACCAGGCCTGCAGACCGGGCGGCATGGGCGCGTGCAGTCGGTTGCGCCGAGCTGACAGCGATGGCGCGTCAGCCCAGCTTCACCAAAGCCGAGTGATCGTCGGTCGGCAAGCCGCCGTCGACGACGGCCGAGACCTTCAGGGTGCCAAACCGCAGATCACCGGAGTGTGTCGTCAGGAACGCGGTCTCAGCCGCATCGGTGCCGGTGGCGATCCGCACCAACGACTGACGAGGTGCCAGACGAGTAGGGTCGACCACATACCAAGCACCCGCCACGTGCGCCTCGACCACCGCATGAAAGTCCATCGGACTCAGGCCCGGCGCGAAGGCGCTCACCAGCCGCGCCGGGATACCACGGGCACGCAGCAGCGCAATGGTCAGGTGCGCGAAGTCACGGCAGACACCGGCGCGGGCAAGGTAGGTCTCACTCGCCCCGTCGGTCACCCGAGAGGACCCCACGATGTACAGAGTGTGGTCGGCCACATAGTCCGCTACAGCGAGCAGCGTGGCGACATCGCCCCGCGCATCGTCACCGCCGGCATGACTATCGCCCTCACGAGCGCCGCCCGAATCGCCGGCCCCACCGGCACCGGAACCTGCCGGGCTGTTGAGGTTCGTGCCCCGGACCGAGCCGAACAGAGCGCGAGCGGTGGACTCCAACCGGTCGACATCGGCATACCGGCTGGGGCGCAGGTAGCTGATTCGCTCACCACCGGTGAGTTCCGTCGCGGCACCCCCAGAGGCGACCGTGGCCCGATAGTCGACGGCGAAATCTCCGGCGGGGACATCCCGCAGCAGATGCCACCGCGCGCCGCCGTTGCCCGGGACCTCTTCGGCGAACACTTCGGCACCGTCGACGGTCACCCGGAGCTGTTCCTCGATGGGGTCCGCTCCCCGAGCCACCACCACACTGAGGGCGAGCTCGGCCGGTGACTTGATGGTGGCAGTCAGGTGCGCGGTCACGGTGCGTTGCATCCCGTCATGTTCTCACCTCCCCGGGACCGACGCGTCGAAGCCGGGGATCAGGCGGCAGCGGTTGCGTTTTGGCCGCCAGTCACTAGGGTCGCTGCGGACTGAAGGAGTTGTTATGGACCTCGTATGGGGACTAGCCGGCATGGTTGTCTTGCTGGCGATCGCGGTGCTGCTCTCAACCAACCGCAAAGCCATCAAGCTGCGCACCGTGAGCGCGGCGCTCGCCGTGCAGCTGAGCTTCGGTGTGATCGTGCTCTATTGGTCGACTGGGCAGGCAGCCCTGGAGCAAGCCAGCCAGGGTGTTCAGGCGGTCATCAACTCCTCAAATGAAGGCATCAGCTTCGTCTTCGGGCCCGCCATCCCTGAAGAAGGTCTGATCTTTGCCTTCCAGGTCCTGCCGGTGATCATCTTCTTCGCCTCCTTGTCTGCCGTGCTCTACCACTTGGGCGTCCTGCAGAGGGTGGTCGCTGTCATCGGTGGCGGCATCGCGTGGCTGCTGGGCACCGGGCGGGCCGAGTCGGTCAACGCCGCCGCCAACATCTTCGTCGGTCAGACCGAAGCGCCCCTGGTGATCAAGCCCTATATCAAGGGGCTCAGCCGCTCCGGCCTCTTCGCCGTGATGGTCGGCGGGCTATCCACAGTTGCCGGCTCCGTGCTGGTCGGCTACTCACTGCTCGGCGCGCCGTTGGAGTACTTGATCGCCGCCAGCTTCATGGCCGCGCCGGGTGCGTTGCTGATGGCCAAGATCATCCTCCCCGAGACAGCCGCCGACGTGCCGATCGATGCGGTCACCGGCGACCGCAAAGAGGAGGCGACGGTCACCTCATCCGAGGCCCGGACCGATGACACCTCTGCCGCCTCCGCTCGCTCAGCGCAGCAGCCGGCGGGAGCGAACAGTGAAGGCTCGGACAGCAGCGGATCGGACAGCGGTGGATCCGGCGGAGGCCGCACGGGCGATGAGATCGATACTGCGGACGATGACGAGATGGGGTACCGCAACGTCATCGATGCAGCAGCCTCCGGCGCCGCCGACGGCCTGAAGCTGGCGCTCAACATCGGTGCCATGTTGCTGGCTTTCATCTCGCTGATCGCGTTGATCAACCTCTTCATCGGCATGGTCGGCGGGTGGTTTGGCCTGGAGTCACTGAGCTTCGAGCAAATCCTGGGGTACGTCTTTGCACCGATCATGTTCGCGATCGGGGTCGGCTGGGATGAGGCCGTGCAGGCAGGGTCCTTCGTGGGCCAGAAAGTCGTCGTCAACGAGTTCGTGGCCTTTGCCGACTTTGCTCCACAGATCGAGAGCTTCACGCCGAAGACAGCCGCAATCATCACCTTCGCACTGACCGGCTTTGCCAATCTAGGCTCCCTCGGGATCCTGCTCGGTGGCCTCGGTGGGATCGCCCCCGGTCGTCGCCGGGAGATTGCCGAGCTCGGCCTGCGGGCCATCGCGGCCGCCACTCTGGCCAACCTGATGAGCGCGGCGATCGCGGGCATTCTCATCGGTTGACGGGTGACGCGTGACGGCTGACGGGTTGACCCGAGCCCCGGGCTGCCCGACCAGCCTGTCGCGACAACGACCGCAGCACGGCCTCAGCGCCGGATATCGCTTGAGTTGGTTCTATCTCCTAAAGTCGCGTGTATGCGAGCAATCACCATCCCGAACCCAGGTGGCCCCGACGCGTTGGTCCCCGATGAGGTGCCAGCGCCCACGGTCGGTGACCGTGAGGTCCTGATCGATGTCGTCGCGGCGGGAGTGAACCGGGCCGACATCGTCCAACGCGAGGGCAACTATCCCCCGCCCCAGGGCGCGTCTGCACTACCGGGTCTCGAGGTCAGCGGGGTCATCGCCGCCGTAGGCAAGCGGGTCAGCGCATGGTCAAGAGGCGAAGAGGTCTGCGCGCTGCTCTCGGGGGGCGGGTATGCCGAGCAGGTCGTCGTGCCAGCCGGGCAGGTTCTGCCGATCCCTCAAGGCATCTCGGTGCAGGACGCGGCAGCGTTACCGGAGGTGGCGTGCACGGTCTGGAGCAACCTGATGAACGAGGCGATGCTGGAGCGCGGGGAGACTCTGCTGATCCATGGCGGGTCCAGCGGCATCGGCACGATGGCCATCCAAGTCGCTACTGCGCTGGGTGTGCGGGTGATCGTCACGGCCGGTTCGACCGAGAAGCTCGAGGCCTGCCGCCAGCTGGGCGCCGATGTCGGGATCAACTATCGCGAAGAGGACTTCGTCGCCGAAGTCGCCCGCGCCACCGACGGCCATGGTGCCGACGTGATTCTGGACATGATCGGCGCCAAGTATCTGGACCGCAACATCCAGGCGTTGGCCACCGGCGGGCGCTTGGCCATCATCGGAATGCAGGGTGGGGCCAAAGGCGAGCTCAACATCGCCCGACTGCTGGCCAAACGCGGGCATGTGATGGCAACGGGGTTGCGGAGCCGGCCGGTGGAGGAAAAAGCGGCCATTGTCGCCTCGGTGCGCGAGCGCATCTGGCCCTGGATCGAGTCCGGCAGGGTACGCCCACTGGTGCATGCGACATATCCGCTCAATCAGGTTGCCGATGCGCACCGGGCGATGGAAGAAAGCCAGCACATCGGCAAGATCCTGCTGCTCGTCACGACGCCCAGCTCCTGAGCAACACGCCGATCTTCGAGTTCGGCGCACCCCGTTGGCTCATCGGCGCAGCGTGACGCACCTCCTCATTCCAACAGCCGGCCGAGCCCGGGGTCGGTGTGCGCCTTGCGCAGCAGCCCCAGGATCTGCCGTGTCTCTTGATCCGCGTCGGCGATTTCCGCATAGTCGAACCAGCGTGAGCGCCGTGCCTCAGTCGCCAGATCCAGGGTCGGTCGATGGTCTGAGCGCACACGGAAGATCACGTCCACACTCTGGGTGTGCGGGTGGACGCCGACGGCCACGGGGTCCCCTGGGTCGATCCGCACACCGACCTCCTCCAGCACTTCGCGGGAGACAGCCTGCGCCGGTGTCTCGCCGTGATCGAGCAATCCGCCCGGCAACGACCACCCGGGCCGGTGCGGCTGACTGAGCATCAACACTGCTCCGTCGTGCTCCAGCGCGCACACTGCGCCGACCGTGTAGTGGGGTGTGCCGGCCCGCACCAGCACACGCTTCACGGGCCCCGGCAGTTTGCCAAAGGCCAGCAGCGCTACGGTCCCAGCTTTGCGCCGGACCACCCCGAGATCAACCACGGCGCCAGTCCATCACACGGGCACAGCCCCACCAGGCCGCAACCTGCTCGGCGGTCCACCGCGGGTGTTCCAACATCGGCAAGTGACCGCAGTCGGCTGCCGGCGCAAACCGCCAACTCGGGTTGCGCCGAGCCATCCGCACCGACCCGGAGAACGGCACCAGTCGGTCCCGGGTGCCATGGACCAACAGCACCGGGGCGCGGACCGAGGCGAACACCGCATCGGTATGCCGGCGACGCGCCAGCTGAGCCAAAATCGAGCGGGCGGCATCGCTGTAGTGCTGGTCCATCTCCGGGTGGCTGACTCGTCGCTGCGCAACCGGAAGGTGGCGCTCGACGACGCCGGGATCGACCCGGGAGGGGTCCACGGTGCACAACCGCAGCGTGTCGCTGACGTTCTGCGCCGGCGTACGCAGCTGTCGTCTCGCTCTGGCCGCTGCCAGCCCGATCGGCGGCACGGCATACAGCCCGGCTGCCAGGACCCCTCCGGGACCGGGGACGAGGCGGGCCGGCGGCACCGTCGGGTCCAGCAGGACAAGCCCGGACACGTCGCTGCCTTCCTGAGCGGCATACCGAGCCGCAAGCAAACCGCCCATCGAGTTGCCGATCAGCAGCAACGGGAGGTCGGGGTGTGCAGCGCGCATTCGCTCGACGAAGGCAGCGAGCAGCTCGGTGTTGTCACCGACGCTGGCGCTGCGAGACCCGGGGTCGGTCAGCCCGAAGCCGACGAGGTCAAAGGCCACGCATCGCAACCGTGGACCGAGCAACGGCACCAATGACTCCCAGTTGGCTGTGCACCCACCCAGCCCGTGCACCAGCACACAGAGCGCCTGCGTTGAAGCTTCGGTGTCTGCTCCTGCCTCGGCGCCGAAGTCGACCCAGTGCACCCGGGCGCCCAGCAGATCGATGAACTCTCCGGGCACTGGGGTCATCTAGGCCAGATCCTGTGCGACGGCTCGACCTGCACTGCGCCCGGTATACAGGCAGCCGCCGAGGAACGTGCCCTCCAGCGAGCGATACCCATGCACCCCGCCGCCACCGAACCCGGCGATCTCTCCGGCGGCATACAGTCCCGGGATCGTTCTCCCCTCAGCCGAACGCACGCGTGAGCGCAGATCGGTCTGTAGTCCCCCGAGCGTCTTGCGGGTGAGCACTCGCAGCCGGGCAGCGACCAACGGCCCATGATGGGGGTCGCTGAACGGGTGGAGTTTAGCGGTTCGCACCAACCGGTCACCCCGGTACTCTCGCGCCCCGCGGATCGCGCTCAGCTGCGCATCCTTGCCGAACGGGTTGCGCAGCTGAGCATCACGCGCCGCGATGGTGGCGTGCAGTCGCCGCCGGTCGATCAGTGGCTCTTCGGTGAGCGAGTTCATCTTCGATGCAAGCTCAGCCACGCTGTTGCCGCTGACCAGGTCGGCTCCGGCGTCCAAGAAGGCCTTCACCGGCACCGGCAGGTCGCTGCGCACCCGGCCGAGCACGCCGGACATCGAGCGCGATGTCAGATCCGGGTTCTGCTCCGAGCCGGAAAGCGTCCATTCCTTGCCGAGGATCGTGTTGGTCAGCACCATCCAGGAGTAGTCGTGGCCCGTGCCGCGCAGGTGCGCCAGGGTGCCCAACGTGTCGAACCCGGGGAAGTGAGGCGCCGGCAACCGAATGCCGTTGGCATCCAACCACAGCCCAGAGGGCCCAGCCAGCACCCGGATGCCGTGACCCGCCCACACCGGGGAGTGGTTGGCCAAACCCTCGGTGTAGTGCCACATCCGATCCTGGTTGACCAGTCGACCCCCTGCCTCAGCGGCCACGGCGAGCATGGAACCGTCCACGTATGCCGGCACGCCGGTCAACATGTCCTGCGGCGGCTGGCCAAGCCTCGGGGGCCAGAACTGGCGGACGAGGGCGTGGTTGCCGCCGATCCCGCCGCTGGCCACGATGACTGCTTGGGCCGGAATCTCGAACTCGGCGACGACCCCACGACTGCTGGCGCCGCCTCGCTCGGCCTCGTCGGTTGCCAGAATGTCTCCACGGACCCCGGTCACCGTGCCGTCGGTCAGGACGAGTTCGCGCACCTTGTGGCGGCCCAGCAACGTGAGAGCCCCACTCTCGACACCGGCCCGGACGGCCCGCTCGAAGGGTTCGACGATGCCGGGACCCGTCCCCCAGGTGACGTGAAATCGCGGGACTGAGTTTCCGTGGCCCTCGGCGTTTCCATCGCCACGCTCGGCCCAGCCCACGACGGGAAAGAACGAGACCCCGTGCTTACGCAGCCAGCTACGTTTCTCCCCTGCCGCCCACTCGACATACGCCTTGGCCCAGCGTTGACCCCAGTAGTCTTCATCGCGTTCGTCCGAGAGCCGGTCGAAACCGGCCGATCCCTGCCAATCGGACCAGGCCAGCTCTACCGAGTCGGCAATGCCCATCCGTCGTTGCTCCGGCGAGTCGACCAAGAACAGTCCGCCGAAGGACCACCACGCCTGGCCACCCAGATATCGGGTGGATTCTTGATCCAGCAAGGCCACGGACCGGCCGGCTTTAAGCAGCTGCGCCGCCGCCACCAACCCAGCCAGCCCAGCGCCGACCACGACAACGTCCACGTCTGTGCTGAGCTGGCCGGCCGGCATGTGGCGCTCCTCGGTCCTGATGGTGATACGTATCAATCCTGTTGTTGACAACGTATCGGACCGGTGTGACGGCGGTGGGCCCGAGCGCTGCCTGTCAGGCGCTGCGGACGACACGGAGGGGGGCTGACGGCATACTCTGCTGGCTGTGAGGACTTCAGAATGAGGATCGTCGTGGCCCTCGGCGGTAACGCCTTCTTGCAGCGTGGCCAAGTGCCGGATGCTGACAGCCAGCTGGAGAACATACAGCTGGCCGCTCGAGCGCTGGCGCCCTTGGTCGATGAGCACCAGGTCGTCATTACCCATGGCAACGGACCGCAGGTGGGCGTCCTCGCGATGGAAAGCGCCGCCGATCCGCGGCTGACCAGGTCCTACCCCTTCGACGCGCTCGGGGCGATGACGCAGGGCCTGATTGGATACTGGATCTTGCAGTCGATGGGCAACCAGCGGCCATACCGCCAGTTCGCCTCGATCATCAACCAGACGTTGGTCGACGCCCGAGATCCGGCATTCGAGAACCCGACGAAGTTCGTCGGGGAGGTGTACCAGGAGTCACAGGCTCGTGAGTTGGCCGCCAAGAACGGGTGGCAGGTCAAGGCGGATGGCCCGCACTGGCGTCGCGTGGTGCCGTCGCCGAAGCCTCAGGAGGTGATCGAAACCAAGCTGATCGACCACCTGCTCGACGAGAGCATCATCGTGGTCTGCGCCGGCGGGGGCGGAGTGCCTGTCGTGCGGACGCCGACCGGCGACCTGCTCGGCGTGGAGGCGGTGATCGACAAGGACTTGTCAGCAGCTCTGCTGGCGGGCCGGTTGCAGGCCGACCGGTTGTTGGTGCTGACCGACGTCGAACACGTCAGCGAGGGCTTTGGCACTCCGCACGAGCGCCCGGTTCGCCGCACGACGCCTGCTGCCCTGCGGGCCATGGATCTGCCTGCGGGTTCGATGGGTCCGAAGGTCGATGCAGTGTGCCGGTTCGTCGAGTTCGGCGGCAAGGGCAAAGCTGCCGCGATCGGCAACCTCGCTGCGGCACAGGAGTTGGTGTGGGGCGAGGCCGGGACCTACGTGAGCGCGGAGTCACTGTAGGGGTCAAGTGTCCACGAGGTGACGGGGTCGAGCGACCACGATGATGCCGCTGCTCTGGTCATCTGGCCGCTGCGGTCAGACTTCGCGGTCGAGCCAACTGCCGCGTACCGGGGTCCACTCGCGGACATCACACAACGCCACCAGACCTTGTTGCTGCAGCGGGTCCTCGCGGAGAAGCTCTCGAACTTCGTCGGCGTCCGCGGCCTCGAGCAGCAACAACGCGCCCGCCGGCTCCGCCTCCGGAAAGGGTCCCGAAAGCAACAACGTGCCGTCCACCGCTAGGTCGCCGAGGAACTCTCGGTGCGCCGGCCGGTGTTCGTCCCGAGACTGCGTGTCATCGCTGTAGGTGTAGATCACTGCATACATCGTCATACCACGATGTTCCCACTGAGCGGTTGTGCACGCTGGCGAAGATTCTTGGCGGCGCGTCACCTTCGGAATCGCGCATTTGCGCAGTTGCTCGGTTGTGCACGCTGGCGAAGAGTCTTGGCGGCCTGTCGCCTTCGCGATCGTACAAATGCGGAGTTGTTGGCCGCCGAGGCCCGTCTAAGAGTCTGTATGTCGTCTCACGGTCTGCTTGACTCTCCCCACGGGCAGCCCCGAGTCTGAGTTCGTGATGTTGATGCCATCCTCGAGGTTCGGCCGCAGCCGCGCGGCTCTCCACGACCACCGCATGATCGGCGGTCCGCACGAGATCTACCTCAACAGCCCCGCCGACGAGACCATACCCGAGTTGCCGACCGAGATCCCCTTCTCGATCAACAGCGAGCGAGCCTTGTGATGAACGTCGATCTCGGACAGGCTCCACCCATCACCGACGCTGGCGTCGCTGCCGCCTTTGAGTCGTACCACCCGTCGACCGCATCCATGCTTCTTGAGCTGCGGCAGGTGATCTTTGCCACTGCGGCCGAGACGCCCGGGGTTGGCCCCATCCACGAGGCGCTGAAATGGGGTCAGCCGAGCTATCTCACGACGGAGTCGCGGAGCGGCAGCACGATCCGGCTCGGCCCGGCGCCGGCGAACACCGACCATGACTGCGCCATGTACTTCATCTGCAGCACCACGCTCATCGACGACATGAGGGCTACCTTCGACGACCTTCTCGCCTACGAGGGCAACCGGGCACTGCTCTTTCACGTGGGCGCAACGCTACCTGTAGGGCAACTTCGCGAATGTGTGGCGATGGCGCTGACGTACCACTTGTCAAAAAGCCGGCCGTAAACGGGTCGCGGCCACTTCTTTGATCGTGCCCTGACGGACGTCCAGGCAGTTGTGCGCGCTGGCGAAGGTTTTTGTCGGCGTGTCGTCTTCGCGATCGCGCATTTGCGCAGTTTTTGGGGTGGTGGCTGGGGTCCGATGAGGGCGGCTGGGCGGGGCCTTGATGAGTCGTGGCCACCGACCCGAGGATGGCGCTAGCGGGTGAGGGTGTTGAGGGCTGCGTCGAGGTCTGCCCAGAGGTCCAGCGATGACTCGATCCCGACCGATAGCCGGATCAGGTTCTCGGGCACGCTGACTGCCTCAGCGGCATGACGCCGCCGCCGTTCGATCTGGGACTCGACGCCTCCCAGGCTCGTCGAATGCACCCAGAGCCGGGTCGACGCACATACCCGCTCCGCATCAGCCACCGGATCGGCGCCGCCAGTCTCGCCGAAGCGGGCAACCTCGATCGCAATGATCGCGCCCCACCCCGGATACCTGACTCGCTGCACCGCGGGGTGGGACCGCAAGCGCGGAACGAGCTCGGCAGCGTTAGCGCCACTTCGCTCGACCCGCACCGCGAGTGTTCGCAACCCGCGCAACGCTAGCCATACCTCCATCGGTCCGGGGATCGCCCCCCGGCTGGTGCGGTGTGTATGCAGCCGCTCCCCCAAAGCCTGACCAGCAGCGTTGTGGGGAGTGACCGCGACACCGAGAAGCACATCTGAGTGGCCGGACAGGTATTTGGTAGCCGAATGAATAACGATGTCTGCCCCCACCTCCAACGGCCGCTGCAGTAGCGGCGTGGCAAAGGTGTTGTCCACCATCACCAGCGCGCCTACCGCATGGGCCGCAGCGATCAGTGCGGGCAGATCTGCAACCTCAAGCATCGGATTTGTCGGCGACTCTGCCACCAGAAGATGGGCGGCGGGCTCGTGGGCAAGCGCTCGACGCACCTCCTCGGCGTCAGCGATATCGACCCTTCGCACCACAGCGGCGCCGCTGGCATGAAGGTCATCGAGCAGTGACGTCGTGCCGCTGTAGGCGTGATGCGGTGCCACGACCACAGCCCCGTGAGGCACGCACGACAGCACGGCGGCGATCGCGGCCATACCGGAGGGGAAGGCCAACGCAGCCCCACCCTCCAATGCGCCGACAGCCTGCTCGAACGCATCCCAGGTAGGGTTGCCGACGCGGGCATAGCTCAGGTCGGCCCCCGCATGGTAGGTCGACGTGAAGGTCACCGGCTCGTTGACTGCTGACCCCGCGCCGGCCGTTGGCCGCCCCACCACGACCGCCCGCGTCGGCAAGGACCAACCCCGCACGGCTTCGCCTGTCATTCTCGTCTCACCTTCCTGCCCCGTCGCCCGTTGCGTCACCGTCACCGGACTCACTTTGCCGGGTGCGGTATGCGGCAGCTGCCATTCGATTGCTGCAGGCTGTGCTGCAATAGCGCCTCGAACGGTTGCGTGACAGGTCGGCGAAAATGCAGGCGCATCCGTCGGCGTCGCACATCTTAAGCCTTGCGGTCTCGCCCATTCGGATGACATCGACCATCGCCATTGCCGCCTCGACCGCCATCCGGGTGGCCAGCGGCTCGTCCGGTGTCGTTGCATGCAAGTGCCAGTCGAACTCGTCATGGCGCACTACCTGCGGCATGGCGCCGCCGTTGCGCAGCAGCGCGTTGACGCACTCGACCTGCTCCACACCACTGGACAACCACATGTGCCGCAGCGTCGGGCGCAGCGATCTGACGTCGGCCAGCTCGGCCTGATCGCCTCGGTGTCGACCCTTCCACCCGGTCTCTCGGTAGAAGGTGTCGAGGTCCTCGACCGTGGTCAGCTGGTCGGGTTCCTCAGCCGTGTTCACCAGGTCGGCTGCGGCCGCGAGCGCTTCCTCTGTGTCATGAGCAAAAACCATGTTGACTCCTGACGTCTGGGCATCTATCGTCATGAGTGTAGATCAAATGACTCATGACGTCACGCGGTGCAACAAGACCATCATGCACCGCACACACCGCAGAAGGAGGAACGATGAGCGCCACCCGCACCTACTCGATTCAGCAAGGACTCGCCTTGGCGCTGATCTCGGCGGCTGCCTTTGGGACCGCCGGCTCCTTCGGCAAGTCATTGCTCGACGCCGGGTGGAGCCCAGTAGCCGCTGTCACGATGCGCGTGGCCATTGGCGCGCTGGTGCTGGCCATTCCGGCCGCAGTCATGATGCGCGGGAAGTGGCACACCCTGCGCCGCGGCTGGTCAGCCGTGGTGCTCTTCGGCGCGTTGGGTGTCGGAGTCGCACAGGTCGCCTTCTACCAGGCGGTGCAGCACATCCCGGTGGGCATCGCCTTGATGCTCGAATACCTCGGCATTCTGCTGGTCGTGCTCTTTCTGTGGCTGCGCCACGGTCAGCGCCCTCGCGTCCTCACCCTCGTCGGCGGCGTGCTGTCCGTCGCCGGTTTGGCGTTGGTGCTCGATATTTTCGGTGCCGGGTCGATCAGCCTGACCGGAGTGTTGTGGGGACTGGTCGCTGCGACCGGCCTGGCGTCATACTTCATCGTCTCGGCTGACGACAGCCACGACGTTCCACCGCTGGTGGTTGCCACCGGCGGGCTGGCTTTCGGGACGATCGCCTTGTGCGCCGCCGGAGCGTTTGGGCTGGCGAGCTGGCAGATGAGCGGCACGGATGTCGTGCTCGCCGGAGCGACCCGGCCGGTGTGGGTCAGCCTCCTGGGTATGGGCGTGGCCGCGGCCGCGATCGCCTACGGTCTAGGCGTCATCGCGACTCGCGCGATCGGCTCCAAGATGGCGTCCTTCTTCGGGCTGACCGAAGTCCTGTTCGCCGTGTTGTTCGCATGGCTGCTGCTCGGCGAGCTTCCCGGTGTCATTCAACTGCTGGGCGCTGCCGTCATCCTGACCGGCGTCGTGGCCGTCAAGCTCGACGAAGAGACACCGTCGCGGGACACCACCCACCCGGTCGTCAGCCCGGTGAGTGATGTCACAACCGACCACAGTCCGGAATACCTGCCGCGCACTGGCGAGTTGGCACCCTCGTGACTTTGCGTGAACCCCTGACCCGTCAGCCAGGGGATCCCGCACCTCCGGCTGCCGTCCAACGACCAGCCACTGCCGTGCAGCCACCACCGGCTACCCCATCAGCGAATGCCGAGACATCTATCCTGTCGCGGCTGCTGCTCTTCGGCGCCTTGGTGGCCATCGGGCCGCTGACGATCGATATGTACCTGGCGGCCTTCCCGACCGTCGTCACCGACCTCGGCACGACTGAGGCCGTCGTGCAGCTGACGCTGACCGCAACGTTGGTGGGGCTGGCCATGGGTCAGCTCACCATCGGCGCGATCTCGGACAACATCGGTCGGCGGATCCCGTTGCTGACGGCTCTGAGCGTGTATGTCGTGGTCTCGGTCGTGATTGCCCTGACCAGCACCATCGAGGCACTGCTGGCGCTGCGCTTTGTGCAAGGCTTCACGGCAGCCTCCGGGATGGTGCTGACCCAGGCCATGGTGCGCGACCTCTACAGCGGCTCGCGGATGGCGACGTTCATCTCGCGGCTGTTCATGATCGTCGGCGTCGCGCCGATCCTCGCCCCCACCATCGGCGCCCAGTTCCTGCACTTCTGGCCGTGGCGCAGCATCTTCTGGGGCTTGGCTGCCTTCGGGCTGATCCTCGTCGTGCTGTCGACCTTCAAGGTCAAGGAGACGCTGCCGGCTGAACGTCGCTCCGCCGCCGGTCCGCGGCCTGCCCTGGCCTCATACGGCGTGCTCTTCCGGGACCGCCGCTATGTCGGCTTGGTCCTGACCGCCTGCACCGCGATGGGGTCGCTGTTCGCCTACATCTCGAGTGCGACGTTCATCTTCCAGGAGCTGTACGGGATGAGCGTGCAGCAGTATGCGCTGGTCTTCGCCGCCGGCGCCGGCTCCCTCACGGTGACCAGCCAGATCAACGGTTCGCTGGTCAAGCGGATCCACCCGGCGCGGATCATGATGGTGGCCCTGCCGATCCTGGTCCTCGTCACCGGATCGCTGCTGACCGTGTCGCTGCTCGATTTCGGCGTCTGGCCGATCGTGGCCGGGGTCGTCCTGACGATGGGTGTGGTCGGCTTTGTGATGCCGAACTCTCCGGTGATCGCCCTGAACGACCACGGTATGCGCGCTGGGGCCGCCGCAGCCGTGCTGGGGGCAAGCAACTTCGTCTTCGGTGCGCTCGTTTCGCCCATCTCGGGTGCTTTCGATGCGGCCAGTGCTGTGCCGATGGCTGCGATCATGGTCGGCTGCAGCCTCGCCTCGCTCACTTTCTTCTACACCCTCGCGAGGCCGCGCGAGATCATAGCCGAGATGGCCTGGGGCCAGGACTGATCCCAGGTCTGCTGACTGCTGACTGAGGTTGTGCGCTCTAGCGAAGAGTTTTGTCGGCGAGTCGCCTTCGCAATCGCACACATGCGCAGTTGTTGATGCCCCGCGCAGTTGTTGAGGCCCTGCACAGTTCAGGAGGCCGGGGGCAGTTCTTGAGGGCCTGCGCAGATGTTGGGGCGCGGCGAGCGAGCGAGAACCCGATGTGAGCCTAGATCTCGTCCTTTGGCATGATGATCCACAGCACGATGTAGGCCACGAACTGCGGGCCAGGTAACAGGCAGGACAGCACTGTGAGCACCCGCACCAACGTGGCGCTGATTCCCCACCGGCGGGCCAGTCCCGCGCAGACTCCTGCGATGACTTTGTTGTGACGGGGGCGGGACAATGTCTTTGGCATGGTCCCAACGCTAGACCGTAGCCGCCCGGCATGCCATGCGGGTCCACCCTGAGTCTCCCCTGAGGCGACCCGGACCACCGCGCATCCGCTGATCGAGATCACTCGCTGCGAACGAGGTCGTGCCGAGGTCCGGTGACGCGCAAGGCCGCTGACACTGAGCATTCCACCCATCGCCGTCGGCGACCCTGCCGTGGACCCGGGCGTCAGCTCACCTCAGGCGTCGGCGCGTCGGGTGCTCGACCGTTCGAGCGTGCTCCGGCCGTTTACTCGACATGCCGGCCAGTCGGGCGGCCAGCCTGCCGGTCCACGGGCTGGCACTCGCGCCATGTGCGAACACGCTCAGAAACACTGTCCAGATCGCCACTGTGAAGATCAGCTCTGCAGCCGACCCGTCAATGTCCTCCAGGACCAACAGAGCAAACAAGATGGAGGCCAAACCGCGCGGACCGAACCAACCGACGAACAGCCTGGTCTGGGCCAGCGTCCCCGAGCCGATCATCGCTAGAGCAACCGGCAGCATGCGTACCACCGTCAGCGACAGCAGGGCGTAGGCGGCAACTCGCCAGTCGAGGCCCGCAAGGACTTGCGGCACAAGCACGGCACCGAATAGCACAAAGGTGATCGCCGTCAGCAGGTCGCCTTCGTCCTGGGTGAAGTCTTGGACGTCGCGACAGTGCGGCGCGGCGACGACTCCGAAGACGATGCCCGCAGTGAACGCCGCGACGAACCCGTTGCCGCCGACCAACGATGCTGCAGCGTAGGCACCCCCGGCGACAGCAAGAGTCGCAAGCTGACGGTAGACGCTCTCAACGCTCCCTGAGGTAACAAAGCGATCCAACAGCTTGCCGCCGACATACCCGGCCAGGAGTCCCCCCAGCAGGCCGAAACCGATTTGCGCCGCGACGAAGGTCCCCCAGTTGCGCGAGGTCTCCCCAGTCTCCATCGCGGACAACGCGAGCGCGACGGTGACGATCGGGACCATCATGCCGTCGTTCAGCCCGCTCTCCACGTTCAGGCTCTGTCGCACCCGTGCTGGCAGGCGGGTGTCGCTGACCACCGCTTGGCCCAGGGCAGCATCGGTCGGGGCCAACACCGCGGCCAACAGCAACGCTTCGGCCCAACCCAACGCGGGAAAGATCACGGCCGCAGTGGCGGTCCCGGCCACAAGAGTCAACGGCAGTCCCACGCCCAACAGGCGCACCGGGATGGCGGCGTCCTTGCGCAGGGATCTCACATTGATCCGCACCGCGTCGGTGAACAACACCAACACCAGGGTTGCCTCGATCAGAACCGTGAGCGCCTCACCTTCCGGTTTGAGGTCGAACCACCCCAGTCCAGCTCCGCCGATGACCAACCCGAACGTGGTGTAGACCATCGGGGCAGTCAGCGGCGACATCGCCAGCCGCTTCGAAACCATGCCGAACCCGAAGACGACCACAGAGATCAACAGCACTTCAGTCATAGACCCATCCTCGAGTTCTCAGCAGCATCAGGTGGAGGTTGCCTGGCATCTATCCGTCGACACGGGGCTCTTCCTCAGTCGGCTGACCCATGTTCGGGTCCGCTACTGCCGGCCGGGTAGGTCTCCAGCGGCACCGAGCCGTCCTGCCATGCCTGCAACACCGGCGTCATGATCCGCCAGCATTGCTCGGCCACATCACCACGGATCGACAACAGCGGGTCGCCCTCGAGGATCCCGGCGAGAACTTCCCCGTGGGGCAGCATCCGCGGCTTGCCCAACGTCGCCGTCAACGACTTCTGCTCCAGCTCGAACGGGTCGCCCTCGGCGTTCATCGACAGCACCATGGACACGGCGCCAGGTTTCAGATCGAGCACCAGCTCATCGGGCTCGGGAGTGTCTCGCAACCCTGTCGGCAGATGAGTCGGCGCCTTGAACGTGACGGTGATCCGCTTGGCCTGGTGCCCTAGCGCCTTACCGCTGCGCAGGTGAAAAGGCACTCCCGACCACCGAGCGTTCTCAACCACCAGGATCACCTCGGCCAAGGTCTCGGTAGAACGCTGAGCGTCCACCCCCTGCTCGGCGACGTAGTCGGGCACCTCGCGCCCATCGATCCGACCGGCCCCGTAGCGTGCCCGCCGAGAAGCAGTCACCGGATCGTCGTCCAACAGATGCGTCGCCCGCAGCACCTGAGACTTGAGCGCCTGGACCTCGCCACTGGTCAACGACGCGGGCGCCTCCATCGCAAAGAGCGCCAAGATCTGCAGCAGGTGTGACTGGACCATATCGACCAACGCGCCGGCGTGGTCGTAGTAGCCGGCCCGGCCCTCGAGGGCCAGCTTCTCGTCGTAGGTGATATCCACGCGCTCAATGTGCTCGGCAGACCACACGGGCTGCAACAACCGGTTGGCGAACCGGATGCCGATGAGGTTCAGCACCGTGTTGACGCCCAGGAAGTGGTCGATTCGGTGTATCTGCTCCTCTGGCACCAGCCTGAGCAGCTGTGCATTGAGCTCCTGCGCTGACTCGAGGTCATGCCCGAAAGGCTTCTCCAACGCCAGCTGGGTGCCCGGCGGCAGGTCGATGTTCTCCAACAACGCGCATGCCTTGCTGCTCACCTGCGGCGGCAACGCGAAGTACAGCACCATCGGCGCGGACCGGCCGCTGAGCAGGTCTGCGAGCATCTGCGGATCGAGGACGTCGGTCTGCACGTAGGAGGTGGTCGCGAGCAACTCGTCCAGGCGGGACTGCGGCAGCTCGGACTCGGCCATCGCGTCAACGAGGACCGTATGCCATTCCTGGTCGCTCAGCTTCCCCCGATCGACGCCGATCACCTCGATACTCCGCTCGGGCTCCACGCTCAGCAACGATGCCAGTCCCGGCAGGAGAAGCCGGCTGGTCAAGTCTCCCGAGGCGCCCAGGATGATGAGTGTGGTCGGCATCGTTTCAGTCATCGGTTGTCCTCTATCTCGCCCCGGGTGGTCATCACCCATCGTGCCTGATGAAGGGAACTAGCGTCCCGCTGCGGAACACATGCGCAGGGACGCCATCAGCCTAGGCCACCGGGCAGGCCCTGACCGGGTTGCTGCCCCGGCGTGACCGCTGTGTGAACCTCGCCGCGTGCGATGATGTCGCCATGCCGGAAGGGTGGTTGGGCCAAGGCTTCTGGCTCACTTTCGGGCTCCTTTTTCTGGTCGCCCTGCTCCGCGGACAGCTGACTTACTGGGTCGCGCGCGTCGTCGTCGAAGGGACACTCGCACGCACTCATCCGCAGCAGGGGTGGCGCCGCAGCGTTCATACCTGGTTGCAAGGCGAAGGGCTGGCCCGTGGACGCCGTTCGATTCAGCGGTGGGGACTGATCGTGGTGCCGCTGAGCTATCTCACCGTCGGCTTTCAGACGCTGGTGCTCGCCGCCGCCGGAGTGATGCGGTTGCGGTGGTCGTGGTTCACGGCGGCGCAGGTCCCCGGCGCAGCTGCCTGGGCGTTGATCTATGCCACGATCGGCTTCGCGGTCTGGCAGGCAGCGGTGGCCGCCGCCGCCGGCTCGCCCTTGGCTTTGGCGGGCCTCGGTGCGATCGCGGTGGTGTACGCGGCGACGCTGGTCAGCAAGCGGATCAGGAACAGTCGCGCACGCGGCGTCGACCGGGCCCGGCAACCGGAGGCACCACAAGGACTGGACGGCTAGAGCGCCACGTAGGCCCACAGGGCGTGGTCTTCTAGCTCAGGACATCTTTGCGTGCGAAGTGCCGGTAGGCGAGCGCGATGAACACGCTGGCCCACAGCGAAGCCCACAGCACTCCGGGCAGCAACGCCCAGTAGTCAGCCTCTGCCTGGAGCAGTCCCACCCATTCCCTGGAGTAGTGGTTCGGCAGCGCGCGCCGATAGTCGCCGAGGGCGTCCAGCGCATCGAGGATCGACGAGACGATCGCGGCCAGCACTGCGACCCCCACGGCACCGAGCGGGGCGTCTGTGCGCACGCCCATCCAGAACGCGATGGCGGCAAAGGGCAGCAGCGCGACGAAGATGTATGCCGCAGCGACAGCCAACCGGACCAGGAACGTGGGCCAGTCCAGGGCCCCGCCCACCGGCAAGGTCAACGACGACCAGCCGTAGAACACTCCGCCGACCAGCAGCACCCACACCAAGAGCGTGACCATCGCCAGCGCTGTCCCACCCAGACCGACGATGAGCTTGCTGGTCAACAGCTTCATCCGCGGCACCGGCGCAGTCAGTAGATAGCGCAGCGAGGACCAGGAGGCTTCCGAGGGAATCGGGTCACCGACAAACAGGGCTGCCACGATGAGCAGCAACAGCTCGGCGGTGACGAACACCATGAAGATGGCGAAGTTGGCCGAGCCGCTTGTGGTCAGATCCGAAAACCGTGCACCGCCACCGTCATCATCGCCGAGCGCGTAGGCGCCGACCACGATCAACGGCAACACGAACAGCACGGCGAAGGTCCACCGGGTGCGCAGCCGGGTCAGCTGCCTGCGGGCCTCGACCCGAGGAGTCAACACCGCGCTCATCGGGGCCGCACCGCGTTCAACGCCGCGCCCTGCGCCGCTCCGGCGATGGTGGACAAGAAGACCTCTTCCAAGTTGCGTCCTTGCTCCACGCCGACCTCCGCCACCGAGCCGGCCGCCAACACCCTTCCGGCGTGCATCACCACAACGTGGCTACACGTCATCTCGACCTCGGCCAGCAGGTGACTTGAGATGACGACAGTGCGCCCGGCAGCTGCATAGTCGGCCAACATGGGTCGCATCGCCGCGATCTGCGGTGGGTCGAGGCCATTGGTCGGCTCGTCCAGGATCAGCACTTCGGGCATCCCGAGCATGGCCTGGGCTATGCCGAGACGTTGACGCATCCCTTGGCTGTACGACTTCACCGGTCGTTGTACCGCGTCGCCCAGGGCCGCAATCGCCAAGGCCTCCTCAAACTGGGCCTCGTGGGCGGGTCTGCCTGTCGCCGCCCAGTACGCCCGCAAGTTATCCATCCCCGACAGGTGCGGCAAGAAACCCGGCCCTTCGACCAGAGACCCGACGCGCTGCAGCACGGGCGCTCCGGCATACACCGGCCTACCCAGGACGTGCACCGTTCCCGAGTCTTGTCCGATCAGGCCCATCACCATCCGCAGGGTGGTCGTTTTGCCGGCGCCGTTGGGGCCCAGCAAGCCGACCACTTGGCCCTTCTCCGCACGCCAGGACACGTCGTCGACGGCAAGGTGACCGTCGGCGTAGGCCTTGGTCAACCCGCTGACGACCAGTGGCACATCGGCCCATTGAGCAACCTGCGGATGCGGCCGGGTGCGTGCCCGGATCAGGGCTATGGCCGACAGCAACAGCACTGTCCCCAAGGCGATCGCCACGCCGATCGTCTCGTTGTCCCAGCGGCTCGGCGGGCTGACCGCGGTGGCTTGACTCACCGGCAATGCCAAACCCAGCGCGGGGTCAGCGAGCGAGACCTGGTCCAGTCGGGTGGTCGGGTCGACGCGGAACGATCCGTCGGTCGCACTGACCAACACACGCCAGGTTGAGCCCGCAGGCATGTCCCAGGTGCCGGCCGGCAGAGCAATCTCCACGCGTTGCGACTGCCCCGGCGTGACGTCCACCTCCAGTGGGGCGACGAGACGCCGCGGCAACACCGGGCCACCGGGCTGCACCTCCCACAGCGAAACGAACAAGCTGCTGGCCGGTCCGGTCGACGTGACGTCGAGACTGACCTGCGGTTGCCCTGCCACCACGAGTGCCTCGTCGAGCGGCTCGGTGTCGAAGGCCACGGACTGGCCCGGCAGCGCAGCCAGCGCGTATGTGGAGACCTCACCCAGCAGGCCACCGACACCCGGGATGGTGGTCAAGGCTTCGGGCACGGCCCCCGGAGGACTGGCAAGCGCAGGGGGCCCTTGCGCGCTGAGCGGGAGGTACGTCCGCTCACCTGCTGCTTCCTGCTCGCCATCGGCTGACATCCAGCCAACATCGTTCAGACCCGGGTAGACGTCCAGGGTGTACTCCTCGGGCGCCTGGCCGTTGCTCGGCAGCGGCCCGACATAGCTGAAGGCAGGTAGTGGCAGCGTCTCCTGAGTGACCGGCTCGGAGGCCCGCAATGTGCCATCGAGCCACGTCAGAGCATTGTCGGTTTGCTCCTGCTCGAGGTCGATCCCCTCCCCGGCAACAGTGGCACCATCGTCCCCGGGCGGGCCGCCTTCCTCATCGTTGCTCGGGGGCTGCACCGACGTCTGGGCGCCGTGTCCCCCGTTGAACCAGTTCACCGCCGTCGGCACTCCGGCATCCAACAGCACCCGCGCATTGGCATCGGCTTGGTCCAGCCCGAACAGGCTGTCCGACATGCCCTGCACCAGGTACGTCGGCGCGGTCACATCTGCGAGCGTGGGCGCCGGGCTGTGCCGACGAAGCTGCTCGATCAGCTCTTCGTTGGCCTCGGCCGACTCCATCGCCCCAATGAACTGCTGACACAGCTCCGGGTCGAAGGCCCCGCACAGTGGATCGATGAGGGCGCCGCTCTGGGCATCAGCAGCTCCGCCCGCTCCCTGGCCGGCTCCTTGGGGGTCCTCGCCAGCTTGCCCGTTCAACGGAGCAGCCACCACCGACGCGAAGAAGGTGGAGGCCCACAGCTTCTTGAACGGTCCCGGTTGGTCGACCCCGACCGCCGACTGCGGATAGAACGCGTCCGCCAGGTCATTCCAGGTGATCTGAGCGATCACCGAATCGACGCGCTCGTCCGCGCCGGCTGTCATCAGTGCCATGGCCCCGCCGTAGCTGCCACCCACGAGCGCGACCCGCGGGTCACCCGCACCGTCCTGCTGCACGCCCGGGTCGTCGGCCAGAACGTCGATCAGTGCCTGCGCGTCGGCGATCTCGAAGTCTGGGTCGTTCACATGCACCCGCCCACCGGACGCGCCGAACCCCCGCGCCGAGTAGGCCACCACCAGATACCCTTCGCCGGCTAGGCGTTCAGCCTGGTCCACGAGGTCAGCCTTGCTCCCGCCGAACCCGTGCCCCAAGATGACCGCCGGGACCGACTCGTCGGCCGCGTCGTCTCGATAGATGTCGACATCCAGCGCCACCTGCGTGCCATCAGGCTCGGCTCCGACATCGACCTGCCGGTTCTCCACGCTCGCAGCCACCTCGGCCGCGTTCACCGGCTCGGCTGACAGCACCGGCGCGGCGATCGCAACCGGCGCTGCCAGGGTCAGCAGTCCCGCCATGGCGGCGAGGGCGCGGACGGCACCAGGCAACATACGGACAGTCCCTTTTCTCCATGGCACCGCAATTGCCGTGCGAAGAAGTCAACGCTACGTGTGGCGCCCTCGTTCCCGGCCGCGGGGTAGCCGGCTCATCTGGCGAGCTCAGGGCCGGTGCAGTCGACGTGACATCGACGGTGCCTTGGCTCGGTGCTGACCGACTGCAGGCCAGCATGCCATGGGCGGCACATTCAGCTCAGTGTTGGCGGTCCAATCAGCTCGATCCCGGCCGTGCGATCAACTCGGCATTGATAGCGCCCGGAAAGCGCCAGGAGATCCGGGTCGCACCGAGCCATTCGCCGACCTGCGCGGCCCGATCCTCGATCTCACGTCGGCGGGCGAGCGGCAGGTCGGTGAAGTAGCGTAGCCGGATCTCGCCGCTGTTGGCCTGCCCCCACGCGCCAACCACCGCTCCGTCGACCCACACTGTCGGCCCTGCGTTGCCATAGGTGTCCCACGCCCGCTCCCCACCAGATGGCAGGTAGAAGCCCCGTTCCTTCCAGCCCATCACGCTCGGGTCCAGACCTGGCAGCAGGGCCACCCACGGCTCGTCGGCGAACTCACCGTTCACGCCACGCTTCCCCGCACCCAGCACCTCGATGTCCTCCGGCAACACCCAAGCCGATCCGGTCTGTACTTCCACGGCTTCGGCGCCGCATGCTGCCAAAGCCGCCCGCGTGTCCCCGAGTGTCCAGCCGGCCCACCACGAGAGGTCGCGCTCCGTGCCCGGACCGAACCGGCTCAACCACAGCCTCGCCAACTCCGCCTGCGCTGGCATCTGGCTCACGTCGTTGTGGCCGGCGTCGGCCAGCAGCGAGGTATGCAGGTCGGGTGCCCACTCCTGCATGCGCGCCCACGCATACTGTCCGTTGATCCAGCTGCCACTGGGCCGAGTGCGCACGCCTCGCCCCTCGAACCCGAGCCCGGTCAGCACTCGTGAATGCGCTCCCTGAGTGCCGGCATAGGTCTTCCCCTCTGCCATGGTCAGAGGGCGAGCGACCTCCGGCAACAGCTTGCCAATGTCGCGGGCGCTCGTCGGGCCGCGCTCGGCCAGCACGTCGCATACCCGATCCTTGGCGTGGATCAACCACCGCCCCGGCTCGGAGATACCCGAGGTGGCCAAGAAGGCTTCGGTCTTGCGACGTTCCACGTCAGCGATCTTGAGCGTGCAGGCATGGTGCATCAGCGCCACGGTGTCCGCTGTGGCGACCCACAATGTGCGCCGCATTGCGTGGTGCCGAATCAGCGAACGACGGGTGTAGAGCGCCTCCGCGACGGAGTTCAGGTCTGGGTTGCGCATCCGGGCAAGAACGCTGAGGTACACGCTGACCGGATCCGTGGAGTGCAGCGCCACGACCGACCGCGAGATCGCCTCGACGTCATCAGTGCGAGCGCTCGCGGTCAGCAGATGGCGGGCGCCAAGGAGCCGGCGACGGTCGGCATCGCTGATCTGGTGAGCCGACATTAGATCAGGGTCGCATCAAGCACCAACGCGACGACCACCCCAGGGACCTTCGTCAGAAAGGGCACGTCGGTTGAAACTAGGGTCGCAGGTCGACGGCGAGGTACTGGGTCTCCAGGAACTCGTGGATGCCGGCAAAACCCCCCTCGCGGCCCAGACCGGACTCCTTGAAACCGCCAAACGGCGCGGCTGGATCGGAGGCGATACCGCGGTTGACCGCGACCATTCCCGACTCCATCCGGGCGCCGACTCGCAGGCCCTCAGCGTCGTTCTGCGCGAACACGTAGGAAATCAGGCCATACGTTGTGTCGTTGGCCATCGAGATCGCCTCCTGCGTGGAGTTGAACGTCACGATCGGCGCGACCGGACCGAAGATTTCGTTGCGGGTCAGCACCGAGCCTTGCTCGACGTCGTGCACGATGCGCGGAGCCAGGAAGGCGCCCCTGCTGGGTGCTTCTGACACCGTGACGCTCCGCCCGCCTTCGGCCTCGGCTTGGCTCACCAGATCGAGGATCTTGTCGCGCTCCTTGGTGCTCACCATCGCTCCAAGCTCATGGTGCCTCTCGATCCCAGGGCCGACTCGCAGTGCGGCGAGCGCTGACTGGAACTGCGCCGTGAAGGACTCTGCCAGTGACTCGTGGACGTAGAACCGATTCGCCGCCGTGCAGGCGCACCCACCGTTACGCATCTTGGCCACCAACGCCCCCTCGACGGCGCGCTCGACCAGAGCCCCCTCCAGGACGATCAGTGGGGCATTACCGCCAAGCTCCATCGATGATGGCAGGACTCGCTGCGCCGTTTGCGACAGCAGCAACTTCCCGACGTAGGTCGAACCGGTGAACGACAGCGTAGCCACGCGCGAGTCGGCCAACACCGCCTCGGAGACGGGGCCAGACGCCGACGTCGGGATCACATTGACAACGCCCGCTGGCGCCCCCGCCCGCTGCATCACGTCGGCCACCCACAGCGCGGTCAGAGGAGTTTCGGCGGCGGGTTTGAGCACCGTGGTGCAACCAGCCGCCAAGGCTGGAGCCAACTTCCGGGTGGCCATCGCCGCAGGGAAGTTCCAGGGGGTGATCAGGTAGGCGACACCCAGCGGGCGGTGGTCCACGATGATTGTCTTGTCTCCTCCGGGAGCCATCCGGAAGTCACCGGGCACCCGACAGGCCTCCTCAGAGAACCACCGGAAGAACTCGGCGGCATAGCGTGCCTCGCCCATCGCGTCGCTCCACGCTTTGCCGTTTTCGAGCACGATGAGGCGCGCGCAATCCTCGATTTCCTCGGTCATGATCTCGAAGGAGCGGCGCAGGACCTCTGCTCGCTCGCGAGGCGAGGAGGCGGCCCAACCGCCAGCCGCGTCGTACGCCGATCCGACGGCCTGGAGCGCCTCGTCGACCGTGGCGTCTGCGACCTCGGCCAGCACGTCACCGGTCGCGGGGTTGTGGACAGGCAGACGGGTCGCGGACGTGATCCACTCTCCGCCGATGAACAGCTGGGACCGAACATCGAGCGCGCTGATGATCATTCCTTTCACGAGTGAGCCAGGATGGGACTGGCGGCTGAGGTGAGTGCCCCCTGGGGCCTCACTGCATGACCATTCCTCCATCGATCATGAGGAGTTGACCCGTCATGTAGTCGCTATCCGCGCTTGCGAGGAACGACGCGGTGCCCACGACGTCCTCGGGGTAGGAGTAACGCTTCATCAGAATCATGTTTTCGGCGAGGGAGTCCATCGACTCACCTGGCGTGGAAAACTTCCCGATCTCGACCAGATCCTTGTCCAACTGCTCCCACAGCTCGGTGCGTACGACACCGGGACCGTAGCCGTTGACGGTGATGTTGTGTTCGATCAGCGACTTCGCGCCACCCTTGATCATCGCCAGCACCGCGTGTTTCGAGGCCGAGTAGACCACGACGTCGTCGAATACTTCGCGGGACAGGATCGACCCGACGTTGATGATCTTGTAGGGGTAGTCCTGCTTCCCCTGTGCTTTCATTTGGCGGGCCGCAGCCTGCATACAGTTGAGCGTTCCCCAGGCATTGACGTCCATGATGCGTTGCCAGTTGTCGCGCGTGATATCGAGGAAGAACAGCGGCTTGTTGATCCCGGCGTTATTCACCAGGACGTTGATGCTGCCGAACTGCTCGACGGTGTGGGCGACAGCGGCGGCGGCGTCTTCCTCACTGGAGACGTCGAGCTTGACCGAGGTGGCGACACCACCCCTCATCCGGATCTCTTCGGCGCTCTCGGCGGCTCCGTCGACGTTGACGTCCCCGAGGCAGACTTTCGCGCCCTGGGCCGCGTAGTCATGGGCGACGGCGGCCCCCATGCCCTGCGCAGCTCCAGTGATCAGAATGTGCTTGCCAGCCAATCGGGTGGTGTCCATCTGAGGTTCCTTCCGTGCATGGAGTGGGTAGTTCAGTACTTGTTTGCCACAAACAGTGTCTGGGCCGGGAACCGTGTGAGAACCTCGGCGCCCTTTTCGGTCACGACGACCTCCTCCTCGATCCGCGCCGCAGAGACTCCGTCGGATGCCGGGCAGTACGTTTCGAGGGCGAAGACCATGCCGTTCTTGATCTCCACCGGATTCGTCAGGCTGTTGAGACGCGAGATGATCGGCCGCTCGTGCAGACCCAGACCGAGCCCGTGACCGAACTGCAGACCGAATGCGTCCATCTCGCTGGCGAACCCGAGATCTGTTGCCTTGGGCCAGAGTTGAGCCACTTCATCGGTGCCTACTCCGTCGGCGACCTTGTCGATCGCCGCGTCCATCCACTCGCGTGCGCGCGTGTACGCCTCATGCTGCGGTGGGGTCGATGAACCCACCGAGAACGTGCGGTAGTAGCACGTCCGGTAGCCATTGAAGGAGTGGATGATGTCGAAGAACGCCTGATCTCCCGGCCGGATAATGCGGTCGGTGAAGTTGTGTGGGTGCGGGTTGCAGCGCTCTCCTGACACGGCGTTGACCGCCTCGACCTGGTCCGAACCCATCTCGTAGAGCCGCTTATTGGCCAGCGCGACGATGTCGTTCTCCCGCACTCCCGGCTTCAGTGCTTCAACGATGTCTTGGTACACGCCGTCGACCATCGCCGCAGCCTGGCTCAACAACATGATCTCGTCGACCGACTTGATGGCGCGGGCGTCCAACATGTGTTGCTGGATATCGACCACCGTCAGCCCCTGGGCCTGCATTTCGAAGAGGAACGCAGGCTCGACGATGTCCACGCCGACGGGTTCATCCACCACTCCCGCATCAGTCAGCAAGCCCTTGATGTCGGTGACGGCATCCTTCATCAGTCCCGCCTCGGGGCTGATCGCGCCACGTAAGCCGAGCATCCCGGCTCGACACCGATCCGGCTCCAGCCACGGAGCATAGAGCCTGTGGTGTTTCGCCGCTGAGCCGAAGTCCCACAGGTGCGGCTGAGCGTCGCGAGTCAGGAGGGCGTAGCGAGACATCTTGTCGCCCAGGGCGCCGCCAATCCAGGTCTGCGTGGAGTAGCGGATGTTGTAGAAGTCGAAGAGCAGGAACGCCCCGCACCCACTGGCCTCCAACGACCCCACGGCCCGAGCCAGTCGGTAGTCACGTAGCCTGCCGAAATCGACCCGCGCCTCGTAGTCGACACCCATGTGGCCAGGAGCCGGTATGTTGCGCACGCCAAAGTCGAGCGCGGGCGTCAGCGGTGGGGTTTCCAGGATCGTGGCCATGTCAGATCTCCAGTATGGATCGGCGGGACGGGGCGCAGCCCGATGCACGAACGGCACCGTGCCGCACCCCCGTTGATTCGGATCGCGTGAACACGGTCACCACTCAGGAGCGACTTCGGGATCATCCGCGTTCTCCTGGGTGACCTTGATCGAGGGCATGAAGAGGTCCTCCTCCACAGTTTCACCGTTCAAGACCTGGTCCGCGATAACAATGGCATTGCGGCCATCCCACGAAGAAGACTGAAAGATGGTCCCGTCGAGTTCGCCGGACTTCACCAGGGGGTTGCCCAGTTCCGTGTTGCCAATAGAGGTGATGTGGAGCGGCTCAGGGTCAATGCCGCGGGACTTGAGAGCCGCAATAGCGCCAGCGATCATCGTGTCGTCGGCGGCGAAGATCCCATCGACCTTGTCGGCCCCGACGGATGTGAGCATTTCGGATGTGACGGTCTGGGAGTCGTCCTTATTCCAGTTCCCGGGCTGCTCCGCCAGAATCGTCACGTTGGGACACTCGGACGCGATGGTTTCCATGAAACCCGCGCGGCGGTTGATCGCCGTGGAGTTACCGGTTTGCCCGTTCACCATGATGATGTTGGTGGGCTCGCCATCTGCGAGCTCGCACATCATCTCCGCCGACGCGGCACCCTGACCATAGGTGTCCGGCCCGGAGTATCCCGCGGTGTACTCCTTGTCTTCGGGATTCACGTCAGAGTTGCTGATCGTGACCGGGATATCGGCCGACTGGGCCTTGGCGAGACATGGAAGTGCAGTGTCGCCTACGGCCGGCCAGAGGATGATGAGGTCGGGTTCAGAGGCAACCGCCACTGTGCAGTCGCTGGCCTGCTGGTCTGCGTCGTACTGAGCGTTGGTGATGGTGAGGTCGATTCCATTCTTCGCCGCCTCCTCTCTCATCGGTGGCAGGTACGTCGTTCCGTAGGGCTGGTCGGTCCCCTGCGGCAGAAGCGCGTAGACCGAGAATTCGCCGCCACCCGAGTCGTCGTCGGAGGAGCCGCAGCCGCTCAAGATCAGGCTGACTGCTGCCAGGAAGCCAACGGCTCCGGTGGTGAAACGGGGCGTTCTCATCGCTTGTCTTCCTCTTCTCTGGGACCGTGACTTCTATTGCGACCGTGGCGGCGTGTTGTGAGTTGGCGGCGTGTTGTGAGTCGGTGTAGCCGGCTGGCTGCTGGCTTGGCGGCTCTGGAGGGACGCGACGAGGTTTGCCCGGGCGGCTCGTAGACCCGCGGGATCGGTGATAACAGCGATGAGCAGTACACCACCGATGAAGATCTGCTGCACGTCGATCTGAACACCAGACAAAGTGAGCCCCACCTCGAGGATTCCCAGCGATAGAGCCCCGATGAGAGTTCCCACGATCGAGCCCCGACCGCCGGTCAGGGCACTACCACCGATGATCGCGGCAGCAAAACTCGACAACAGGACACTGGAACCTGCAGTTGGGTCTGCCGCAGTCAGTTCCATCGTGTTGATCACACCCGCCAGGGCAGCGACGAAACCCGAGATCATGAAGCCGGTGTACAGGCGTCGCGACACCGGGATACCTGCGTCGCGAGCACCCTGACGGTTGCCGCCCACCGCGAAAAACTCACGCCCCGCGCGCACCCTGGTGACGAAGACTTGCAGCGCTACGAAAGCGAGGACGAACAGAAGGATGCGTGGCGTGAGCGGGCCAATCAGCGGTCTCCCGAACTCGATGCCCGCCTCGATGTTGGTCAGCCGAACAGGCTTCTCGTCGGAAAGCACGAACGCGAGACCGCGCAACACGAAGAGCATGCCGAGGGTCGCAATAAAGGAGTTGATGCCTACTTTGACTACCAGGAAGGCGTTCACGACGCCGATGAGGAGGCCGGTGGCAAGCGCGGCGAGGATTCCAAGAGTAAAGTTCGGAACGCTCGCCATCACCACGCCGGAGACGGCCAGCGTGCTGGCCACACTCAGATCGAGTTCGCCCATCAAGATGACCGCCGTCAACCCGAGTGCGACCAACCCGATCAAGGCCACCCGCCCGAGTGTGACTTCGTAGGCGGTGAAGACCAATGGCTCCATCACCAGGGCAACGATCACGACGATCACGAGAAGGCTGACAGCCCGCCACTCGGTTCGACGGGCGAGGGAGGCACGCCATTTGCTGGAGCCCGCGCCGCTTTGAGCCAGATCGAGAGTGTCGAGGTTGGTCATCGCCTAGTTCCCTTCCGGGCGAGGGAGTCGACAGCGACCGCTAGGACGATGAGTGCCCCGATCGCCATCTGTTGCCAGCCGAATCCGATGTTTGATATGACCAAGACGTTGGTCAGCACGCTGACGAACACCACCCCCAGCAGTGTCCTCAACACACTTCCCTTGCCGCCGAACACGCTGGTCCCGCCGATGATGATCGCCGCCAGCGCACCGAAGTCGAAACCGTCGGACATCGTCGACACGGCGGTGTTGGAGAAAGCAGCCAGCACGAACCCAGCGATCGTGGCGGAAAGGGCAGTTATCAAGAAGGCACCGAGCACCACTCGCGGGGTCGCCACCCCACTCAGTCGAGTCGCCTCGTTGTTCGAGCCGAAAGCACGGATCAGGAAGCCGAAGTTGCTCCGGTCCAGCACGAAGGCCAGCAGCAGGGCCATCGCGATCAGAACGATGGCCGAGATCGGCACGGGCCCGACTTTGACCTGCCCGATGGTGGCGATGACACCATCTGATGGACCGAAAAAGATGCTGCCGCCGGACAGCCAGCGCAGGAGTCCCAGACCGATGTAGGACGTCGACAGTGTGACGATGACGGCGTTGGCTTTGAAATATCCGACCGCAGCGCCGTTGACAACCCCATAGATCAAGGCGACCAGAAGCGCGGCCGGGACAGCGACCACAATCCCGTACGAGTTGCTTACCGCGATCAGGATCACCGCGGAGGTAGCGACTTGCGCCACCACGGACAGGTCCAGATAGTTGCCCGAAATCACCACGAAGGTCATGCCGACCGCCACGATACCGATCGGTGCAGCCCGGTGAAAGACGTCGGTGATGTTGACCAGCGAGGCAAAACCGTCGACGAAGAACACTGCGAACAGAATGAGAGCGATGGTGAAGAAGAAGATGCCGCGCTCGGCGACCCAGGCAAGAATCGCGGCATTTCGTGCGGAAGGGTCCCGTTCAACCGGTGGTGCCTGCGTCTTAGTGGCGCTTTGGTCGGTATCTACTTTGCTCATGCGCTATCCACCAACGTTCCTCCGGACGCAAGTAACATGACTGACTTTTCGTCTGCCTCCGCCGCGGTCAGCGTTCCCGTGATCCGACCGTCCCTGATCACGTGGACCACATCAGAGAGGTCGAGAAGTTCTGCGAGGTCGGAGCTCACCACCAACACCGCTGTGCCACGACTACCAAGTTCACGGACGAGCCGGTGAATCTCGGCCTTGGCGCCGACATCCACCCCCCTGGTCGGTTCATCAAGGACGATCAGGTCGGGCTCTCGACCGAGCCACTTCGCTATGACGATCTTCTGCTGGTTGCCCCCGCTGAATTCACCCGCTGCGCTCTTGATTTTAGGCGGTCTGAGGCCGACAGACTCTGAGAGTTCTTGGGCGAAGGGGGTGATCTGCTTCGGCATCAGTACCCCGTAGGTGGAAAGCTTGCCTCGGTTAGGCAGGGTGATGTTGTCCACGACCGACATGGTCAGAGCCAGGCCGTCGGTCCTGCGCTCCTCTGGCACGTATGCCGCACCGCTGTCTATGGCGCTTTGGTAGCTGGTGATTCTCTTCGTCTCACCTGCGACCGTGATCGTGACATCGCCTGCCGTTCTAGGGTCCACACCCAGAATCGCCCGCACCAGTTCGGTGCGACCGGCACCGACCAGCCCGCCGAGGCCAACGATCTCACCGGCCCGCACCTGCAGATCGATGTCGTTCACCCCTGGGGCCTGGACACCTCGCGCGTCCAGGACCACCTCCCCTAGTTCTACGTCTCGATGGACCTGCAGATCTGCCTTGAGCTCGCCGCCGACCATCTGGTCGACGAGGTCGTCTGGCGTGGTGTCCCCGATGTCCATCGTCTTGATGTGACGCCCATCTCGCAGCACCGTGACCCGATCGCAGATCGTGAAGATTTCCGGGAGACGGTGCGAAATATAGAGAATGGCGAGCCCACGCCCAGCGAGCCGCTGCAGCATCGCCAGCAGGTAGTCGGTCTCAGCGGGAGTCAACGTCGCGGTGGGTTCATCGAGGATCAGCACCCGGGGCTTGCGGGCGACAGCGCGAGCGATCTCAACGAACTGGCGCAGCGCCACGGAGAGTCGGGCCACTCGCTCGTCGAGGTCGACCCCCACGCCGATCTCCTCGATCGCATCGTTCGCGATCTTCCTCAGATCCTTGGACTTAATGAATCCGTAGCTCGTCGGGAAGGCTCCGAGCATGATGTTTTCGGCGCTGGTCATCTCTGGCACCAGGCTCAGCTCCTGATGGACCAACGCGATTCCTGCCTCGATCGCCCCCTTGGCGCCACCCTCGAGGGGACGTCCGTCCACCGTGACAACACCCTCGGTCGGGGTCAGTATCCCCGCCAGCATGCGCATGAGGGTCGACTTGCCGGCACCGTTCTCGCCGACGATTCCGTAGATCTCCCCGGCGCGAACTTGGACGCTGACGTCATCAACCGCTGTCGCACCGCCGAAACGCTTGACGACGGACGTCGCCTCGATCACGACGGTGCCCTGCGCCTCAGGTGAGCCTTGCTTCGTCATGTACGCCTCTTTGCGTTGACGCCTGCACAGCAGGCCAGTGTCCTCTGGGATACTCGGGGAAAACGTACACTCCCAGTGCACACGGTGTAAAGGAATCCGGTGCATCTCGTGGCAAATGTGTGCTCAGACAGAACTACCCGTGTGTATGGAGGCTATCGAGGCCTGGTTTGCCAGCGGGTGGGCGAGCGCCTATCCGCTCGGGGTGTCCAGAGCAGGCCGGTGCTGCCGTCAGGAGTGGCGGCCTCCCTGCGGCTCCGTGCCCAACTCTGGAGTCTTGCCACTATCTGGCCCATCCGAGATGAACCAGATGGCACGGACTTCCTCGGCGGTGTCATTCCAGAATCGGTGCGGAGTGGATGAGTCGAAGGCGATCGAATCACCGGGATTGAGCACCGCCCGATCGAAGGCCACTTGAACACTCAGCGAGCCTTGAATCACGATGCCGTACTCCCGGCTGGAGTGCCGAATGAACTCGTCCACGGGGGTGCCGCCGGCATGAGGTGCATAGATCACTTCGATGAACTCGGCTGCGATTTCCGGCTTCGGGGTGAGCCGCTCCCACCGAGTGTCGCCTTCCAGCGAGATGGTGGGCCGCTGCGAAGCGCGCATCACCACGAGGGAATCCACCAACGGGTCGTCCTCAGCGGGTTGCCGGCCACTCGCAGTTGGGGGGGATGCCACCTCGGCCGGGACCTTACCGTCCTCAAAGAGGCTGTCCATGGAGATATCCAGCACGTTCGTGACGTTGTACAGCGCCCGCACGCTGAAGGAGGCCAAGCCCCGCTCCACCTGCGAGACATGACTCGGGGAAACGCTCATCCGTCGGGCAAGTTCGCGCACGCTGAGGCGTGCCTCTTTGCGGGCCCCCCGAATCCGGGTGCCGATCCCCACCCACTCAGGGGTCGTGTTGGTCAGACTCATACCAGCCCTACCGGATATTTGTCTGGACAGACGGTCTGTCGCGCTGACCAGTGTAGACAGCAGGTCTGCCGATCGCTGACTACAGTGGCACCACGCCGACGTCAGACCCCAGGTCGACGTGCCTCGATCGCACGCCCGCCACAAGGTGTCCAGCGCAGTGGCCAGCGCGCGGCAGGGCTCAGAGAAGGATCCTCAACGGTGACTCGAGTATCCCCAGGAAGGTCCGCATCCACTTTGCGGCGACCACCCCATCTACGGGGCGATGATCAACGGAGAGGACGAAGTGGATCACCTGCGACACTTCCACTCTTCCCTGACGGACTACTGGTTCCTCGCGAATCGCCCCCACCGCAAGAATGGCCGCTTGGGGTGGGTTGATGATGGCCGTGAATTCCTCTGTACCCAACATGCCCAGGTTGCTGAGGCTGAAGGCCCCGCCCTCGAGTTCGGCTTGTGTCAGCGTGCCGGCATTGGCACGCTCGGCGAGATCCCGAACTGCAGCCGAAATCTCGGTGATCCTCATCGTGTCGACATTTCGCAGGACCGGGGCCACCAATCCGCGTTCACTCGCGATCGCCACCGAGAGAGAGACACTCTCGTAGGCGCGAACCGCCTCCTCGGTCCACGTGACGTTCATCTCCGGGTGGAGGCTCAGCGCCACTCCGGCCGCCTTGACCAGTAGGTCGTTGAGGGAGACACGCACCGGCCCGGTGGCATTGATGCCCTCGCGCAGGGCCATCAGCGCCTCGACATCGGCGGTTCCCTTGACGTAGAAGTGCGGGACGGTCTGCTTGCTGAGTAACAGGCGAGAGGCGACCGCGCGACGGATGCGCGTATGCGGCACCTCGGTGTAGCCGTTCGGCACGCCCTCTGGCTGGGTTCCTGAGCCTTGCGATGGCTGCCCTGCCGACCCCTTGGGCTGATCGCCTTCCGGCTGATCCCGCCCTGCCTGACCGCCCTGCGGCTCGGCACGACCAGCGATGGCAGCCTCGACGTCCCGCTTGCGGATCCGGCCCTTGGGTCCCGTCCCGGTGACGTGATCGGCGTCGAGACCGGCATCTCGGGCCAAGGTGCGGGCGAGCGGACTGATGAATAGCCGGGATTGAGTCTTCGCCCGCGTCTCGGCCCGCTCCTCACCCTCGCCCGTCGGCACCGGTGAGCTCGCCGCCCTCTCCGGTTGCCCGGTCGCCTCATCCTGCGCGGTTGTCTCCTCTGACGTAGCGCCCTGCTCTTGCGTGGCGGCCTGCTCGTGCGTGGCGCCGTTTCTGGCACCCAAACTGACCAGCAGCGCATCAACGTCGCCCACCCGTTCATCTGGCTCGGCGATCAGCGCAATGGGGTCGCCCAGGATCACCGAGTCACCTGCCTCGACCAACCTCCGCACGATGAGGCCCGCCGACTCGGCCTCGACGTCGATCACCGCCTTCTCGGTCTCGACCGTCGCGAGAGTCTCCGCAGCCGAGAACTCCGTGTTCTCGGCGACGACCCAGTCCTGCAGGACCGCCTCAGCTGAGTCAGCGGCCACCTCGGGCATGTACAACAGGTATGCCATGTCAGTTCCCCCCGAGCTGCTCAAGCTGCTCAAGCTTGGCGACCACTTCCTCGGACCGCGCGATCGCAGCCCGCTCCAAAACCTTGCTGATACTCGGGGACGCCTCCCCACCTGTGACCCGCTCGATAGGGGCATCGAGCCAGTCGAAGAACCGGCGTTGGATCTCGTCGGCGAGCCAGCCGCCATAGGACGTGCCGACGGCCCCCTGCTCGGCGATCAGGACGTTATTGGTCGCCTTAACGCTCGCGCCGATCGTGTCCCAGTCGATGCTCGCGCGATCGAGCCAACGCAAGTCGATCACCTCTGCGTCGACGCCGGTCGCTTCGACTGCCTCGAGGACGTAGGCAGTCATGGCGAGGTAGGTGATGACGGTGATGTCACTGCCCTCGCGCCGGATCGCCGCCTTCCCGACGGGCAGGCAGAAATCTAGGTCCTGAACGGGGGTATCCCCCATGGAGGTGTACAAGTCCACATGCTCCAAAATGATCACCGGGTCCTTGCACTGCAGCGCCGTATTGAACAGGCCGACATAGTCCAACGGTGTTGATGGGGCCACGATCCGCCACCCGGGAGAGGTCACCATCACGCCGGCAGGATCCATCGAGTGTTGAGATCCGTAGCCCGTCCCCATCGCCACCTTGCTCCGCAGCACGACCGGCACCTCGTCCGTGCCCCCGAACATGTGCCGCGCCTTGCCGATCTGGTTGAAGAGCTGGTCTGCGGCGACCCACATGAAGTCGGCATACATGAACTCGATAACCGGCTTGAACCGCCCGTCCAGGGCCATTCCCCCGGCCAAGCCGGTGAAGGCATTCTCGCTGATCGGAGTCCCGAGGACCCGGTCGGGGAATTGATCTTTGAGGCCGCGGGTCGCACCGTTGGTCCCCCCCTTGAGGCGGTGGACATCCTCGCCCAGCACGATGACGGACTCATCGGTGTCCATCGCTCGCCCGATCACGGCGGCGATCGAGTCGACGAAGCGGCCCTGGGTCACGCCACCGACCGGCTCTCCATCGAGCATCGACACGTCATCGAACTCGCTGAGGTCGCCGCGCACACCGACGTTGACGAAATCGGGGTCAGGCCACTCGTCCGGCTTGATCCGACGCTGACGAGGTTTGCCGTCGGGCATCGGTTCGACGAGCATGTCACCGATTTCGGCCATGAGCGCACCGCTGGAGGCGACAAACTCGTCGATCGCGTCCTGGCTGAGGATGCCTCTGCGGACAAGGTGACCGGAGACTTGGGCGATCGGGTCGCGTGCCCGCCACGACTTCTCCTCTTCTTTGCTTCGGTAGCCGAACGAGGAGCCGGGAAAGCCGCCGTTCTGGTGAAAATAGCGGTAGACGTCCAACTCCACCACAGCCGGTCCCTTGCCGCTTCGCATGTGTTCCACAGCTTGGGTCATCGCGTGGTAGGTCGCCAGAGGGTCCATGCCGTCGACCTTCCAGCTGGCGATCCCGAATCCGGGACCCCGAGCCGAGAGCCGCGGCTCGCCCGTGGCCTCTTGGACACTGGTGGACACTGCATACTGGTTGTTCTCGATCGCGAAGCAGATGGGGAGCTTCCAGGCCGCAGCGAGGTTGAACGTCTCGAGCGTCGACCCGATGTTGATCGCGCCGTCACCGAAGTAGGTGACGGCGACTCGGTCCGTCCCGGCGTTGCGGTGCGCCCATGCTGATCCGGCCGCCAAGGGCACACCACCGCCGACAATCGCGTTCGTGCCGATCGCACCCGCCTCTTTCCATTGCAGATGCATCGAGCCTCCCCGGCCGTGGCTGAATCCGCGGTCCAGCCCGCAGATCTCGGCGAGGCAGCGCAAGAGGACGGCGCGCAGGTCTTCAGAGAAGTCATCGATCGGGACGCCATCAGGGGCCACGTGCTGGATAACCTTCGCGAGGAACTGGTGATGCCCCCGGTGTGACCCATTCACAGTGTCACCGGCCCCCAAGGCCAGGACGGTGCCGACGGCTCCTCCCTCCTGACCGATACTGGAGTGTGCAGGCCCGTTGATCAGGCCGGAGGCGGCCAGCTCCAGCACGTATTCCTCGAACGAACGGATCAGCTGGAGTTGGGTGAACATCGTCTGCAGCAGCGAGGGGTCCGCATCGTCCCAGTCGCCCTCGTCGACGAGTACTTCCGTCCAGGGGGCATCGGTTTCCAGGCGGCGTGTCTTGGCCATGACGCTCTCTCTCTTTTCGGTCGACCGAGTGCTGCGAAGATCCAGAGCCACTGAATGTATCCATACCATCCGTACACTCTGGTCAATGTGTCGACATAAGGTGCTGCCATGACTAGAGTAGGACCCCAATGGATCCATTGCAAGGAGCACTCATGTCCCCGATACTGATTCCTGGGATCAGCCGAGTCGACCACATTGGGCTGACCGTGCCGGACCTCGCCGAAGCGCACGTGTTCTTCACAGAGATTCTGGGCTGCGAGTATCTCTACCGGCTCGGACCGTTCCAAGATTCCGGATCGTGGATGAGTGAGCATCTCAACGTACCGGATCGGGCCGTGATGCGCCGGCTCCATTTCTACCGGTTGGGCGGCCAGGCGATCTTCGAAGTCTTCGAGTATGAGGCGCCAGATCAACAGACGAAGCCACCCTTGAACAGCGACATCGGTGGGCACCATGTCGCCCTCTACGTCACCGACTTCGACGTCGCAGTAGAGGCCCTGCACCGCAATGGCCTACGCGTTCTTGGCGATGCGACGACCAGCCGGGGCGCCAGCCAAGGACAACGATGGATCTACTTCCTTTCCCCGTGGGGTATGCAGTTCGAGCTTGTTTCATACCCACAGGGCAAGGCGTTCGACAAAACCCCAGCCGCGTTCGAATGACCTCACAGGAGCCGACGTGAGCGACCTCGAGCCGATCAACACGGGCGCGCCGGTCGCTAGCCATCGGGTCGCCACCGCAGTAGCCGAGCGGATTCTGTCCGGAAAGCTGGCACCCGGCACCAGGATCAAGCAGGACGAGCTGGCCCAAGAGTTCGAGACCAGCCGGATTCCAGTGAGGGAAGCACTGCGGATACTCGCCTCCCGAGGCCTCGTGATGCTGCGAGCCAATACGGGCGCCTGGGTCTCGCAGATGAGGCTGCAGGACCTCGAGATCTCCTACAAGATCCGCGAGCGTCTGGAGCCGCTACTCCTGTTGGAGAGCATGCCCCACTTGACCCAGCATCATGTGGCAAGGATGCGAGCCCTCCAAGACCAAATCGAAGCCACGGACGACGTCGAGCGATTCCTCGTGCTTGACCGCGAGCTGCACTGGACCTCATATGCCGAACATGGGGCCACGCAACTGGCGGACTTGACGCAGCGACTGTGGGACACGACCCAGTCCTACCGGCGTGCGTTCACCCGACTCACCGGTCGTGAGCGGTCGTGGATCATCAACGCGGAGCACCGGCTCCTCATCGAGGCTATCGCCGAGGGCGACACCGAGGCGGCCTGCCTCACGCTGACCCAGCACATCCGGCGCACGAGAGTTGAGCTTGCCAAGCACGAAGGACTCTTTGCGCCAGACCTGGCGCATTAACTCGCCCCAACTCTCTCCGCCTCTGATCCCAAGAAGCACTGAGCGTCCGCTTGCTTTTCCGGACCCGGAGGTGTCAGGCCTGTGCGCCTCAACGTCGTCAGTGCGAGTGCTCGCGGTCAGCAGATGGCGAGCGCCAAGGACCCGGCGATGGTCGGCATCGCTGACCATCGCCGGCTCACTCATCGGCCTCAGTCATCAGTTCACGGTGGCATCGAGAACCCACACGATCACCATGCCCGTCACCATCGTCAGTCCGGCCGACTTCCATCGCCACGCGATGAGCCCGGCGAGGACCCCGGCGATCCACCAGTCCCACTGGAGGATCCACGTCCGCTCACCGACGAAGAGCTGATCGGCGACGATGGCGGCGAGCACGGCCGGGCCGATCAGTCGCAGGACCTCTTCGGTGCGCGGCGACGGCGTTCCCAGTCGGCTGGACAGGCCGATGAAGGACAGCCGAAGTAGGTAAGTGCCCAGTCCAGCGAGCAGGATCTGCAGCAGCGGGCTCATCGGGTCACCTCGCTCTGCCCCGCTCCGGCCTGGTCGACCCGCGGCAGAGCGCCGGCTCCCGCGGCGATCCCGGCGATGGCGGCCAGGGTGATGTTGAGGCCGCTGGGCAGGGGCGCGGCCAACACGCTGACGGCCCCACCGACCACGGCAGCAATCACCGCGGGCCGGTCGGTCAGCGACGGGATCAACAGCGCCAGGAACATCGCCGGCACCGCAAACCCGATATCGATCTGCTCGGGGATGGAGGCCCCCAAGACGATCCCAGCGACCGAGCCGGACCACCACAGGAAGGCAACCAGCAGCGCCGATGCCAGATAGTAGGAGCGGCGGGCCACCGGGTCGTGCATCTCCCGAAACCGGGTCATCGACAGGCTCGCGGCTTGGTCGGTCAGCAGGTACGGCAAGGTGAAGCGCCAGCGGCGAGGAAACCTGGCGAAGGCCGGGGCCAAGGCAGCGCTATACAGGGCGAACCGGGCGTTGATGACCAGGGCTGTGCCAACGGCGATCGGCCAGGCGGCACCATTCTCCATCAGCTCGAGCATGCTGATCTGGGCGGCTCCGGCCAGGATCAGCCAAGAGCCCGCCGCTCCCACCCACGCCGATATCGAGCTGTCGCTCACCGCGACCCCGTAGACCAGTCCGAACGGAATCGCGCCAAGCGCCAGCGGTAGGGCTGCACGCATCCCGGCTTTGGCGGCCGATCCCGAAAACTGCATCACGTGCCGTATTGAACACCCAGCCCCTGACGCAACCCCAAAAGGTCACGCATCGATGTCGGCGCTCCACGCACCTCGCTGCGCGCATACCCGGCCGTTCTGACCCGCCGACACTCCCGTCACCAGCGGCTCACGGGTTCACGTGCGCGCTGGAGCCGCAGAACCCGGGCGTGTCGGCGGACCACACGGGTCAACCTGTGGATAACGCCGCCACCTCGCCGGCCCGTTCGGCACAGTTGACCCATGCACTCACAGGTGGGTGGCCCCTGGCCGTTCCTCCGACAAGAAGCAATCGAGGCTGGCCTGACCAAGTACGACGTGGACGGCCCGGCCTACCATCAGCTGTTTGGATCCGTCAGGGTGACGAAGCAGTCTCAGCTCACGCCCGAAATCCTGGCGCGTGCTGCCACCCTGGTCGTGCCGAACGCCGTGGTCAGCCGCCACACCGCGGCTCGGCTGCACGGGGCAGTGGTTCCCGAGGACTCATCGACCCACGTCACGGTGGCAACGGCCCGCCAGCGGCGACGCCGCCTAGGCCTGATGGTCCACGTCGGCCGAGATCTGCAGACCGAGCATCGCGGCCCGCTACGGGTGACGACTCCGGCACAGACCTTCTGTGATCTCGCCGACGACCTAGATCTCGTCGACCTTGTGGTTCTGGGTGACTCACTCGTGCATCGAGGATGTCTCGACCCAGCATCCCTGCTCGCCGCCGTCGATGAGATGACGAGCGGCGCCCGACGTTGGGCCGGCCAGGCCGCTGAGATGGTGCGGGCTCGGGTGGAGTCGCCGATGGAGACGCGGGTGCGCCTGATGATGGTGTTCGCGGGCCTGCCCGAGCCGGCCATCAACATCTCGATCCGGGGTGTCAACGGCGAGGTGACCTATCGCCTGGACCTCAGCTATCCAGAGTTGCGACTGGCCATCGAGTATGACGGTCGTCATCACGCCGACGATGCGACGCAGTGGGGCCATGACATCCGGCGTCGAGAGTGGCTCGATGACCACCGGTGGCGGTTGCTCGTGGTGCGTGCTGCCGATGTGTACGACACGCCGTGGGAGACGGTGCGTCGGATCGGTGCCGTTCTGGCCAGTCGTGGATACGACAAGCCGCTGCCCGTCGACCCGCCCGCTACGTTCCGGATCCACTTCCCAGGTCGCCCCTGGAAGGCCGGGCGGTCAATGTGATGGTGGCTTTGGAGTTCCATAGCTCTCAGACCTCCATCACCGGGGTACGGTCGCGTATAGCTTGGATGGATGTCGAGGCTTGATCGCGGCGATGCACGATGACCGACGTCGCCAGAATGACCAACCCGAGGCTAGCGAGACCGGCACCGACCAGACTCGGCGCCCGGTAGCCATACCCGGCGCTCACCACCGCCCCACCGAGCAGAGCCCCGAGGGCGTTGGCGAAGTTCAGCGAGGCGTGGTTCATCGCCGCGCCGAGGTTCTTGGCTTCGCCGGCAACGCTCATCAGCCGCATCTGCAACCCGATGACCCAGGCCCCGGTCACCACCGAAATGCTGAATACGGTCAACATCCCGGGGATGGTCCACTGCGAGGTGATCGAGAAGGCGGCCAGGAGACCGGCCATGATGACGCCGTTGAGCACCAAAGACCGAAGGATGGACCAGTCGGCCAGCATGCCCCCCAGCCGGGTGCCGACGATCGACCCCACCCCGAAGGCCAACAAGAACAGTGGCACCCAGCTTTCGGGACGGCCGGTGACCTCCGTGACGGTGGGGGCGATGTAGGAGTACATCGCGAACATGCCGCCGAAACCGATCGCGCCGATCAGCAACGTCAGCCAGACCTGTGTCGTCTTGAACGCGGCGATCTCTCTGCGCCAGTTCTGCATCGGGTCAGCCGGGGTCTTGGGGACCCACAACCGCACCAGGACCACGGTGAGCACCCCGATCGCGGCAACGCCCCAGTACGCGGTGCGCCACCCATACACCTGGCCCATCCAGGTCGCGGCCGGCACACCGAGCACGTTCGCCAACGGGATGCCGAGCATGATCGTGCCGACCGCGCGGCCGCTTCGACCGCGCGGTGCCAGGCTGACTGCGACCAGCGAGGCCATCCCGAAGAAGGCGCCGTGCGGTAACCCGGCAACGAATCTGGACACCATCAGGGTCTCGTAGTTGGGCGCCAGTGCCGCAAGTGCGTTCCCGATCGCGAAGACCGTCATGAGGCCGATCAGCATTGCCCGCCGGGGTGCCTTGGCTCCCCAGATCGAGATCAACGGGGCCCCGACCACCACACCGATGGCATACGCCGAGATCGTGTGGCCGGCCGTGGGTATGTCTACGGAGATGCCTTCGGCGATCTGCGGGAGCAGACCCATCGTGACGAACTCGGTCACGCCGATCGCGAAGCCACCGCAGATCAGCGCGATGCTCGCCATCCGGATCGTCTGGGGGTCGGCGCCGCTCGAGCTCGCAGCAGCAAGGGAGGACAGGGGGTTGCTCGTCATTTCGCTCCTATCGTCCCAGACTCTGCACCGGGGGACACGACACAATGCCGGTATGAAGCGGACCGCAGAACTGGCTCACACCATCGCCGACGATCTGCGCCAGCTGCGGCGCGATCTCCATCGGATCCCCGAGATCGGCCTTCACCTGCCTCTGACTCAGGCCCGGCTGCTCGAGGAGTTGGACGGTCTCGACCTCGAAACCACCACCGGCACCGGGCTGAGCTCGATCGTCGCGGTCATGCGTGGCGGGGCGTCTGGCGCCAACACCGGACCAGTCGTCTTGCTGCGCGGCGACATGGACGGCCTGCCGGTGACCGAAGAGGTCGAGGTGCCCTACGCCTCGACGCATGTCGGCCAGATGCACGCGTGTGGTCACGACCTGCACATGGCTGCGCTCGTCGGGGCGGCGCGCATCCTGCACACGCAGCGAGAAGAACTCGCGGGCGATGTCGTGTTCATGTTCCAACCGGCCGAGGAAGGACCCGGCGGGGCCGAGCCGATGCTGGCCGAAGGACTGCTGGACGCGGCAGGCCGCCCGGTCGATGCCGCATACGCGATGCATGCGTTCTCCTCCGAGCTGCCCTACGGTCACTGGTCAGCCAAGGCCGGGGCCATGATGGCCGGGGCCGACACGGTCACCATCTGCGTGACGGGTCGTGGCGGTCACGGGTCGATGCCCCATCGAACGGCCGACCCGGTGCCGGTGATCTGCGAGATGGTCCTGGCACTGCAGACGATGGTGACGCGCACCTTCGACGCTTTCGACTCGGTCGTGCTGACGGTCGGCCGAGTCAGCGCGGGCACCAAGGACAACATCATCCCGGATACCGCCGAACTAGCCGCGACGTTGCGCACGTTCTCCCCCGAGACTCGGGATACCGCCCACGCAGCGATCGAGCGGGTCGCCGCTGGAGTCAGCGCGGCGCATGGGATGACGAGCACGGTTGGGTTCAGCGAGGGGTACCCAGCAACGATCAACGACGAGGCCGAGTATGCACTCGCCGCCGACGTAGCGGTGCAGTTGTTCGGGGCAGATCGGTATGCCGAACGTCCGCTACCGGAGATGGGTTCGGAAGACATGTCGTTCGTGATGAACGAGGTGCCAGGGGCCTACTTCTTGCTGGGAGCGTGCCCCGGCGACGACCACGAGAAGGCGCCGGACAACCACTCTCCGCGTGCGATCTTTGACGACGCAGTCGTGCCAGATGCTGCTGCCTGGCTGGCCGGCGTCGCCCTCCAACGGTGCAGTACCGCGCCCAACTAGGCCGCCGGGGCTGGAACACCGCGCTCACGTCCAGTGATGAGCCAGCAATACCGCGCTCAACGGGAGTTGTGGTAGCGCGCCAAGGCCTCCTCGCGGGCGGTCTTGTGATCCACGATCGGCTCGGGGTAGCCGTGATCGTAGCCACCGTCGACTGTGCCCGGCTCATGCACCGCCTTGCCCGGTATGTGGCGCAGCTCGGGCACATACCGGCGCACGTAGTCGCCCTGGGGGTCGAAGCGTTGGCCCTGGGTCGTCGGGTTGAAGATCCGGAAGTATGGCGCCGCGTCCGTGCCAGTCCCGGCCACCCACTGCCACCCGTGGTTGTTCGAGGCCAGGTCGCCGTCGCGAAGATGCTGCATGAAATGCCGCGCGCCGTGCGGCCACCAGACGTGCAGGTGCTTACACAGGAAGCTCGCCGTGACCATCCGCACCCGGTTGTGCATCCAGCCCTGCGCCAACAGCTGTCGCATGCCGGCGTCCACGAACGGATATCCCGTGCGCCCCTCGCGCCACGCCTGCACCATCGCGGCGACCTCTTCGTCCGTGTCGGGGTCGTCGTAGGCCATCGACCGCAACTGCGGTCGCAGGTCCCCCCACGCGGAGCCAGGGTTGTGCCACAGCACATCGGCGTAGAACTCGCGCCAGGCCAGCTCGGTGGTGAACCCATCAGCCCCCTCGCTACGCCGGCTGGCCAGGTCGGCCAGCAATGTGCGCGGATGGACCGTGCCGTACTTCAGCTGTACGGAGAGCTCGCTGGTCCCCGGGTGATCTGGGCGGTCCCGTTCGTCTCCGTAGTCAGCGACTGAGCTGTCCAGGAAGTCGTGCCAACGTCGCAGCGCGGCGTCCTCGGTGACCTCCGGCAAGGTGGCCTCGGTTGCCGGTCGCTGCGGCAGGCCCTCGGACTCGATCTGCCGGTGCCAGCGCAGATCAGCGGGCACCTGCGCCGGCGCATGCCATCCGTGCTCACGCCACGCCTTCGAGAACGGCGTAAAGACCTTGTACGGGTCCCCCGAGCCGTTGCGGATCGTGCCCGGACCGATGGCGTATGCGGAGCCGGTGGCCGCCAGCGGCACGTGGCCCGGCAGGGCAGCACCCACTCGTTCGTCTCGCCGACGACCGTATGGGGTCGACTCGGCCGTGATGTGCACCGAGGTTGCCCCCGACTCTCGCACCAGGGCCGGGATCACCTCCTCCGGGGACCCGGCGCGCAGGACCAAAGCGCCGTCATACGACTCGCGCACCGCTGCTAGGGCGCTTAACAGACAGGACGTGCGCACCGGCGACTGCTGCATCAACGTGGGGTCCAGCACGAAGACCGGCACAATGCGCCCACCCCCAGCGGCGTCATGAGCCGCCCCCAGGGCCGGGAGGTCATTCAGCCGAAGGTCGCGGCGGAGCCAGAGCAAGGATGTCGGCATCTCCCCAGGGTAGGTGGGGGCTCACACCACGGGGCAGCGACCACCCACATGTTCTGGCCGGAGACGCCCGACTGGACGACGAGTGGTTCCCGTGGTGCAGGTCACCGGCCTGCTCGATCAACAGTCGATCACCAGCCGAGGGTGCCCGGACCCCCCTTGAAGGGGCCCGTGACACGTGAGGTGATCCATCCGCCGTAGAACGACCCTTCTTGCGGCACCACGACCTCACCATCGACCACGCACCGGTCGAGCGCTGAGGGCATCACAGCAACATGGTCCAGTAGGGCGGCGAACCGGCCTGTCGCCTTCGGGTAGTGCCAGGCTGCGCGGGGTGCCACGACGATGGGCATCTCCCGATCTGGAGCGGTGGGCTCAGCAACGACATCGAAGTACTGCGCCACACCTTTGAACTCGCAGTATGTCGTGCCGCCGACCGGAACCAGCGAGTCGGGCGCGAAGTCGGCGATCGGTACGTAGTAGGTCGGTGGGTGGCTCGTCTCCCGGACCCGCAATGTGCGCTGTGAGCGCGCTATTCGCTGACCCCCTAGGTAGATCTCCACGGTTTCGTCACTGGGCACGATGTCTGGCGGACGCGGGTAGTCCCACACCGACTCCTGCGGCCGGTCCATAGCTTCACTCATCAGATCTCCTCGTTCTGGGCCTACCGCGATCAGGGCCGCCGTCGCGAGCGCCCCGGTGGCACGGTAACGTCGTCACCTCAGGGTAGTTCGATAGAAGAAGGAGCTCATCAGACCCATGGCTCATGTCCCATACACAGTCCCCGGCCTGGATGACGATCAGAGCAGCACCGTGATCACGACCCTCCAGAAACGTCTGTCCGCCTACAACGACCTGCACCTGACGCTCAAGCATGTGCACTGGAACGTCGTCGGTCCGCACTTCATCGCTGTGCACGAGATGATCGACCCCCAGGTCGACCTGGTCCGTGGATACGCCGATGAGATCGCCGAACGGATCGCGACGATGGGCGGCTCTCCGCAAGGAACCACGGGCGCGATCGTCTCGGACCGCACCTGGGACGACTACTCGATCGGGCGAGATGGTGTCCTGGCACACTTGGCTGCCCTCGACCTGGTCTATGTGGGAGTCATCACCGACAACCGCGCGGCCATCGACGCCTTCGGCGACATCGATCCGGTCACCGAGGACATCCTCATCGGACAGACGGCCGAGCTGGAGAAGTTTCAGTGGTTTGTCCGAGCTCACCTGGAAGACATCGGTGGCCAGCTGGCCCACTCCGGCGTTCACACCGAGGAGCAGGCTGCCGCCGCGGCGCGGTAGCGAACGCCACCTAGATGACCGAGCATCCGGGGTCCGGCCCCGAGCAGCCCACCGACGACGATGTGCTCCCGGACCGGCCCAGCAACAGTCCCAAGGAACTTCTGAGGTTCCTCCGGGCGGCCTTGGTCACACCGGTCCCTCGCGACCACGAGCAAACCGATGCGCAGTTCCGACGGCGTCGCATCGTCGTCTTGTGCACGCTGTTCGTCGGTTCCTTCCTCCTCGGGTATGGGCTCACCCGTCCCCCTGGCGACACCAGCTTCTACCTCGCCACTGCTGCGCTCGCCGTGGTGTGGACGATCGGGGCGTTCGCCTCCGGACCGCTGCACCTGGGGTGGGCTCACACGCGCCACGGGGATCATCACGCACGACCGATCCTCCAACCGTTCTTGCTCGGCGTCTTCGCGGTGACGCTGTTCTGCCTCGGTGCGGTGATCGTCGCCCAGTTCGCGATCCTCCGCGACCCGGTCAACGAGGTCCTGGAGTACGCCCGCCAGGCCCCGATACTGTTGGTAGCCAGCATCACCTTGATCAACGGCGTCGCCGAAGAGCTGTTCTTCAGGGGTGCTGTCTTCGCGGCCATCGGTCGCAAGCACCCGGTCCTCATCTCCACCGGTCTCTATGCGTTGGTGACGATCAGCACCGGCAACCTGATGCTGGTCTTTGCCGCCGCCGTGCTCGGCGTCATGGTCGGTCTTCAACGACGGGTGACCGGTGGCGTGCTCGGCCCGATCATCACCCACCTGACCTGGTCGATGTCGATGCTGTTCATCCTTCCCCCACTCCTGACCACGCTCACCCCAATGTGATGACTCTGTCCTCGGAAAGAAGTACTCATGACTGATCGCCGCGCACTCGTGACCGGGGCCACCGGATACATCGGTTCACGTCTGGTCCCGCAGCTGTTGCTCGAAGGCTGGACCGTGCGGGTACTCAGCCGCAGCGCTGAGAAGGTGCGAGCCCGGCCGTGGCATGACGACGTCGAGATCAGCGAAGGCAGCGCCGACGATGCTGAGCACCTCACGTCCGCGATGGCCGATGTAGACGTGGCCTACTACTTCATTCATTCGATGGACGGCTCTGCCGCCTGGGTGGAGAAGGACAAGCAGATGGCGGAGCTCTTCGCCACCACGGCCCACGAACAGGGCGTCTCTCGCATCGTGTACCTCAGCGGGCTCTATCCGCAGGGCGAAGAGCTGTCCACCCACCTCGGCTCCCGCAAGCAGGCCGAAGATATCTTCATCGACTCCCCCGTGCCTGCCGCAGTGCTGCGGGCCGCGGTGATCCTGGGAGCGGGGTCCGCGTCGTTCGAGATGCTGCGACACCTGACCGATCGGCTGCCGATCATGATTGCCCCCCGCTGGCTGTCCACCAACATCGAACCCATCGCCATCACCGACGTGGTGCGCTATCTGGTGGCCGCGGCCGACCTCCCGCCTGAGGTGAACCGGGGTTTCGACATCGGCGCGGGCGAGGTGCTGACCTACAAGGACATGATCGATCGGTATGCCGCGGTCTCTCGCCTGGCCAAACGTCGGGTTCGTACCCTGCCTGTGATGACTCCCGGGTTGGCAAGTCATTGGGTCGGCCTGGTGACCCCCGTGCCGTCCGGGATCGCCAAGCCCCTCGTGGGCAGCCTCATTCACGAGGTCATCTGCAAGGAACACGACATCGCCGAGTACATCCCCGACCCCGAGGGGGGATTCCTCGACTTCGAGGAGGCCGTACGACGGGCGCTGGCCGGACCCCAGCCGGTTGCTCTGCGGCCAGAGGTAGACCCCGCCGCGCCGAGTAGGATCAGCGCCCCCGACCCCGAATGGGCGGGCATGACCGTCTTCGCCGACAAGCACCAGAGCACCGTCCACGCCAGCGTCGAACAGGTGTGGTCTCAGGTGGAGAAGCTGGGCGGAAGCAAGGGTTGGCACGTGCCCGACGTGCTGTGGCGGGTGCGCGGTTTCGCTGACCGCGCCGTCGGCGGCGTCGGCCACCGGCCCCATCGCGAGACCGGCCCGTTCACCGAGGGTATGCGGGTGGACTCCTGGGTCGTGGAGCGCCTCGTCGACCGCGAGGACGGTGGTCGTGAACTGCACCTGAAGTCACGGATGAGGACGCCCGGTAAGGCTCGGATGATCATCATCGTCAGCCCCGGTGCGCGGCCGGGCACCACCGACGTGGAGCAGCAGGCGCAGTTCACCCCCGTTGGCCTGGCCGGGTTGGGCTATTGGGGCGCGCTGTGGCTAGGTCACAAACCGACGTTTGCCGCGATGCATCGAGGGCTGATCAAGGCCGCTGAGAGCGCCGCCGCAGAAAGCCCTGGGCAGCCCGCGTCCCGCTGACCATGGCGCCTTGAATCGAGGCAGTGTCCAGATGGTCACCACAGGTGATGACATGGTCGCTGACCTGCATCGGCCGACGCGTCGACAGCGGCGGGTGTTGGACCGGCAAGGCGTGCGGGACCTCGTGTCGGTGGATCAACTCCCAGTCCTGGGTCGAAACGGCATACATCTCAGCGGCGTGAGCCAGGATCTCTGGTATCGATGGCGGCTGATGACCCGGCTGCATCAGGGCTGAGCTCTGCACCAACGCCGTGCCCTCAGGGGCATATGACGCAGCGGCGGCGGTCACGACCGCCGTGTTCTTGATCGGGCCAGGCCGTTGGCGCCCGTCCACGATCAACATCGGTAGGTCGCTCGGCGCCACCGGCATGGTGAACCAGTCGGTCACTACACCCTTCATCTGTGGCTCCGCAGTGCCGAGTAGCTGAGCCGACGCGGAGGGCCCGGTGGCCATCACCACGAGCTCAGCCTCGACCGTGCCCTGCTCGGTCCGCACCTGGCCGTGACCGTGTGCCTCTTCGACCGCCCGAGCGGCAGTGTCGGTCTGTACCGGCCGCACGAGCCGGTCTGCGAGCTGTTGCGGGAAAGCTTGCATTCCCCCACGGGGAAGCCCGGGGGACCCGAAGGCAAACATGCGCAGCAGTAGCTGTGTGAAGTTGTTGGAGGTGCTGCCGTCGTCTTCGAGCACGACGCCCGCGACAAAGGCATCGACGACCCGGCTGAGCGGGCCACGCAGACCTGCTCGGGCCATCGCCGACCCGCGGCTCTCGTCCGGCCCGGACGTCAGCGCCGAGGTCGGACCGAGCGATGGCCCTGCCCAGCGCGCCAGCGCAACCAGCGCCGCTGGGTCGAGATAGCCGCTGCGGAGCAGATCGAGGAGGTGCCTTGGTTCGCGCAGCGGATCGGCCAGCACCGCGATTGTGCCGTCATCGCGCAACACCCCGGCACCGGAGCCGAACTGCTGCAAATCCAGCGCGGCGACGTCGATGTGTTCGCGGACCGCTGGGTAGGCGGGGTTGAGGACCTGGAACCCACGATCCATCACGAAGCCGTCGATGACATCGGTGCGGATCCGCCCCCCGACCGCTTCGGCGGCTTCCAGCACGGCGACGTCCACGCCGGCCTCCTGGAGCTGGTTGGCACACATCAGACCGGCCAGTCCGGCCCCGACGACCACGACCTCGTGTCTTGCGGTCACTCGGCCTCGCCATCCTGCACGGCGGTCTGTGGGTTCAGCGTCATGTCACCACTGTGCACCATGTGACCGCGCCTGTCCGGCCAGATGCCGCCCCTCCCGCCGGGTCGGATCTCAGGAAGCCTTCCGATGCCCAGCCCCCGGGGAGATCTCTGTGCGACTCTGCTCCAGGCCGGACATCGCCCAGCGCACCGTCGCTGTGCCCAGGTGGCCAAGCGGTTGCGCCACCCAGCGTGCCACTGCTTCCGGCACCGGCAGGCCCAGCATCTGCCGCGCCCACTGCGGCAACAAGGCCACCCCGCCGGCGGCAATAGCGCCATAGCCGGCCCGGGCCGACCACGGCAACGGTGGGGACAGCAACAGGAACCGTGCAGCTTCCCGTGCTGCGGGAGTGGATTCCATCTCGGGCCGGTATGCGGCCAGGGCGTCATTCAGCTGGGCGACGGTGGTGGGAGGCTCGATGACGCCGAGCTTGCGTGCGGACAGACCTGCCTGGCGCACATAGGTGTCCGCCTCGCGCGTCGTCAGTGGCTGTGGCGCGTAGGCCTGGAATCCTCGCAGGAAGGCGTCGATCTCGGCGATGTGCACCCACATCAACAAGTGCGGGTCGCTAGCGCGATAGGGACGGCCATGTTCGTCCTTGCCACGGACGCGTCGATGGATGGACCGCACATGCCCGATCGTCTGCTCCGCGTCGCGGATGGTGCCGAACGTCGTGGTGGCCAAGTAGTTGCTGGTCCGCTGCAGCCGTCCCCACACGTCACCCTTGTATCCGCTGTGCCCGGCGACCCCGGCCATCGCCATCGGATGCAGCATCTGCATCAGCAAAGCCGTCACGCCGGCCGGGAACATGGCGGCGTCGGCGTGCACGCGCCATACCGGGTCGGTCGGGCTGAACCAACGCTGTCCGTCGGCGCCCCAGATGCGCTGAGCGCGGGTTGGTGCGTCGTCGCCGGCCACTTTGGCGCGAAGCGCATGGCCGATCATCAGTTGGACCGAGCCGGTGGCGCGTCCTACCTGCGATTTCATGGTGTGGGTGACCATCGGGCCTCCTCAAATAAGTGCTGGATCGGCCTGGCGCTGTGCCTCGACCATTTCTTCTGAATGCCTCCCCGGCTGCAGCTTGCGCGGCCAGTAGAACGTGTCTCCCATGGTCAACACGATCGCAGGCACCAGGACGGTGCGAACGATCAGGGTGTCGATCAGGACTCCGACGAAGATGATGACGCCGAGCTGGGCCAGGACGACCAGGGGCAGGACGCCCAGCGCCGCGAAGACCGCCGCCAGCAGGATTCCGGCGCTGGTGATCACACCGCCTGTCGCGGCCAGGGCGCGCAGAATGCCCTTGCGCGCGCCGACGACCTTCGTCTCCTCCAGGGCTCTGGTGATCAAGAAGATGTTGTAGTCGACGCCGAGCGCGACCAGGAAGAGGAACGCCAGCAAAGGCACGCCGGAATCGAGGCCGGAGAACCCGAAGACGGATGTGAACAGGACCCAGGAGACGCCCAGCGCCGAAAGATAGGTCAACAGCACGGTGGAGACCAAGATGATCGGCGCGACGAAGGAGCGCAACAGGCCGAACAACGCGAACAGGACCAGCCCGAGGATGAGCGGGAGGATCAGGGTACGGTCTCGTGCGGTGGCCTCGTCGACGTCCAGCGCCTCAGCGTCGGCTCCCGTGACGTAGGTCTCGTCCTGCCCCTCCAGCGCCTCACGCAGATCGATGACGGCCTGCTCACCCTCGCTCGTGCTGGGAGCGGCGGACAGGACGACCTCGAAGGTGGTGATCCCTGCCTCGGTATTCGGTTCACCCGGCCGGACGGAGTCCACTGCGTCCACGCCCTCGATCGCTGTTTGAATCTCTCCCAGTTCCTGCTCGTCGGTGCTGCGTGTCACCACGACCGTGGGATCGGCGCTCCCCGCGGGGAAGGACTCACCGAGGCGTTCTGCGGCACTGATGGCCTCCGGTTCCTGCAGGAACTGCTCGCTGGTGGGCAGCCCGAGGTCGATGCGCGTGGTGCCGAAAGCCGCCAGGATCAACACGGCCAAAGTGCCTGCAATGAAGGCCGGTGGACGTTTCGCGACCAGATCACCGACGCGCTTCCAGATGGACTTGCCGTCGGCCAAAGCAGGCTGACCTTCCTGGGGCACCAAAGGCCAGAACACCCAGCGACCGAACTGCACGAGCACCGCCGGAAGGATGACCAACGCGAAGGTGGCGGCGACGAGGATGCCGACGGCACAGGCCAGTCCCAGCCCGCGGGTAGCGGGAAAGACCGAGAGCAAGAAGGTCAGCAAGCCCAAGAAGACAGTGGAGGCACTCGCGAACACAGCCTCCGAGGTGCGTCGTAGGGCGAGGTTCATCGCCTCATACCGGCTGGAGTACCGTTTGAGCTCGTCTCGGTAACGCGAGATCAACAACAAGGCATAGTTCGTCCCGGCTCCGAAGACCAGGACCGACAGGATGCCGACGGTCGACTCGTCCCACGGTATCCCCGTCGCCTCCAGGACTCGCGTCGCGGCGGTGGAGGCGAACAGATCTCCCAAGCCAATGACCAGCAGCGGGATGATCCACAGCGATGGGCTGCGGTAGGTCACCAGGAGTAGGACCGCAACGACCGAGGCGGTCGTCAGCAGCAGGGTGAAGTTGGCGCCTTCGAAGACGGCCGCCAGATCGGCCTCGACGGCGGCCGGGCCGGTGACGGCCGCGGTGACCCCTTCTGGCACCTCCTCATCCAGGGTGTCTCGCAAGGCCGTGATCTCAGCAGAGGTGTCGGTCGCCGTCTGTGAAGGCACTGTCACGATCGCGATGGCGGCGGTGCCATCCTGCGAAGGCACCACTTGACCAGGGGGGTAGGCCTCGCCGTCGGTCGTTTCCAGTGAGTCGACCACCTGCTGCAGCGACCCTAGTTGCTCCTGCACACCGGAATCGACCGTGAACAGCACAATGGCTGTCGAGTTGTCCTCTGCGGGCAGCTCGTCCAAGAGGGCGACACCCTCGGTGTTGTCGAATCCCTGAGGCAGGGAGTCGGTCGGCGATGGAGACCGCTCGCCTTGGCCCACGCCGACGATCATGACGATCGCGAAGAGGATGCCGAGCACGGCAACAATGCGGGAGCTCACCCGTGAAGTGATGGCGTCAGCGATGGTCGACACCCGTGAATCTTACGACAATCAAAGCACCTGGCTATCGTGGGTGCTCAGCACGGCCTAGGGCTGAACTGCACATTCTGCCCGAATCGCCCTGGTCATGGCCCTGAGGCCCGGTTCGGCCAGCGCGACGCTGAGCGTCAGCGCCGGTCGAGTTTTCGCACGCCCGCCCAGGCGGCCGGGAAGATCGCGGCCGCAATGGCGCACTTGACCAGCCCGCCGACGATGAACGGAGTGAAGCCCAGCGCCAGCAACCTCGAGACGTCGGTGATGTTGGTCACCATCGCCAGGTATGGAATGCCGAACACGAACGGCACGAGTGAGGCCAGCACGAACCCGGCCATAGCCAACCCAGGCTTACGGTCCCAAGTGCGCTCGGCGAGCCACCCGACGAGCCCTGCCGCGAAGACAAAACCGATGATGTAGCCGAACGAGGGCAGGAGCACCGCGCCTGGACCGCCCGAGAAGTTCGAGAACCAGGGCACCCCGGCTACTCCCAACACCAGGTAGGTGAACAGCGACATGGCGCCACGACGCATACCCAGGCTTCCGCCGACCAGCAGCACGCCGAGGGTTTGACCGGTCACCGGCACGGGCCGACCGAAACCGACCTGGGCCAAGACTCCCACCGTCAGGGCGCCGGTGAGCACCAGGGTGATGTCGGTGGCCAGGCTCCGCGAGACCAGCCGATCGGCCAAGACGGGCTGGGGGGCAAGCGCGGCGGTGCTCACGTGGTCTCCTACGGCAGTCGGTCGGTCAGTCGAGAGGCCCAGGACGGGGACCTACCGGGTAAGAGTGCCACAAGCCGGGGTGCCGTGCGTCGGTCGTGGGGTAGGACTTCACGAGGCTTTCTCCACCAGCTGGCTGCTGCGGACCAGCCGGGGAATGGTCACCAGCAGCAAACCACCCACCACGTTGGCGATGACGACATACCAGAACCACGCCAACCAGTTGAGGTATGTCACGTCGTCAGCGCCAGCATGCAGGGCACCGAAGATGATCACCGAGTCGAGGATGGAATGGAACAAGCCCAGCCCGATCAGCAAGAAAGCGCCGGCCAGCGCTGCGGCCAGGGTGGCGACCTGGGAGTCGCTACCAGCCTGCATGCGGGTCATCAGGGTGATCGCAGCGCCCCCCAGCAGCGCCAGGCAGATCGACTGCCAATCCAGCGGGGCCTGGACGAAGCCGAGTGCTTTCTCCTCAAACGTGGCGTGCAGGTCGGGAAGTGCACCCACCACGACCCACATCAAAACCCACCCGCCCGCGAGGTTGGCCAAGAGCGTCAAACCCCACAGTCGAACGAGCTGCAGCACCGACCCCTCACCAGCAAAGATCGCCACGATCGGGTAGTAGAAACCCTCGGTGAACAGCTCGGAATGAGCCAGATACAGAGCAGCGAAACCGATCGAGAACGCAATCGCCCCCAGCAAGGAGCTTCCGGTCTCGGCATAGACGGTCAAATAAGCCGCGACGCCGAACCCGACCTCGACGCCCCCCGCAAAGCCGGTGGTCAGCATCACTCGCGTAGACCGGTTCAGCCGCTCACTGCCCTCTTGCACACTGTGCTCGAAGGTGCCGGTGACCTCTTCTTCGACGTCGTCGTTGCTGAGTGCACGAGAGCTTGCCACGAAGTCGAAATCTAGCACTCGATTTCCACTTGGCATCCTGCACGCACCACACTAGAACGGTGAGAATTGGGATGCTGACCAGCGGTGGAGATTGTCCTGGCTTGAACGCAGTCATCCGCGGGGCGGTGATGAAGGGGGATCGGATCTACGGTCACACCTTCTTGGGTATCCGCGACGGGTTTCGCGGTCTGGTGGAAGACGACGTGCGTGACCTGCCCCGACACGACGTGCGCGGGTTGTCCAAGCAGGGCGGCACGATCCTTGGCACCTCCCGGACCAGTCCCTTTGAACATGGTGGCGCGGATCGGGTCAAAGAGGTGATGGCCGCCAACACGATGGACGCCGTGATTGCCATCGGTGGGGAAGGCACCCTGACGGTCGCCAAGATGCTGCACGAGGAGGGCGTCAAGATCGTCGGGGTCCCGAAGACGATCGACAACGACCTCCTGGCCACCGACTACACCTTCGGGTTCGACACGTCCGTGTCCATCGCCACCGAGTCGATCGACCGGCTTCGCACCACCGGGGAGAGCCACCACCGCTGCATGGTGGTCGAAGTGATGGGCCGAAACGTCGGCTGGATCGCCTTGCATTCGGGGTTGGCGGGCGGGGCACACGTCATCCTGATTCCCGAGGTGTCAGTCACCATGGACCAGATCGTCGCCTGGGTACAGATGGCGATGGACCGCGGCCGCGCCCCCATGGTGGTGGTGGCCGAGGGGTTCGTGCCCGAGGGTGGCACCGAAGCAGTGGCACTGCGGGGGGTCGACTCCTTCGGTCGACCGCGACTCGGCGGCATCGGCGATCATCTGGCGGTGGAGATCCAGCAACGCACCAACATAGAGACCCGCTCCACGGTGCTCGGGCATCTGCAGCGCGGTGGCGTGCCGACGGCCTTTGACCGGGTGTTGGCAACGCGTTTCGGAGGCGCGGCGGTGGACGCTGTGAAGCACAGTGAGTGGGGAACGATGGTCTCGCTGCACGGGATCGACGTGACGACGGTGCCGCTGCATCGGGCCACCAAGAACCTCAAGACCGTGCCGTTGCACCGGTATGAGGAAGCCTCGGTCCTCTTCGGCTGATCGGCCTGATCATGCCTACGCGCTCAGAGGGTGCTGAGGTGTGCCCTGTGCCCGGCGCGGCACCGGGCATGCAGACCGCATCGCGTCCACGGCCGGACTGACGTCGCGGAAAGGTATGACACGCTCTTGACCATGCTTTCGAAGACGACGCACGACCGTGTGACGGTCGATGCCGCCGACGTTGACGCTGCCGCCGACCGCCTGGAGGGTCGGGTGGCTCCCTCGCCGTTGACCTACAGCGAACGTCTGTCAGCGGCGACTGGGGCTCAGGTGTGGTTGAAACGGGAGGACCAGCAACAGGTCAGGTCCTACAAGTGCCGTGGAGCGACGAACTTCATCGCGCAGCTCTCCGATCACCAACAGCGGATGGGGGTCGTCTGCGCCAGCGCTGGCAACCACGCCCAAGGCGTCGCCTTTGCGTGTGCTCAGCTCGGGGTCTCGGCGCGGATCTATCTGCCACGAACCACTCCTCGCCAGAAACGGGACCGGGTGGCTGCACTGGGTGGGGCGTTCGTGGACATCGTCGTGGGCGGAGACAACTACGACGCTGCGGCTTCGGCAGCCGCCGCGTATGCCCAAGAGTCCGGGCTGACGTTGGTGCCACCCTTTGACCACCCGATGACCATCGCTGGCCAGGGCACCATGATCGCCGAGATCATGGAGGCCCTGCCCCAGCCCCCGGATGTCGTGGTGGTCCCGGTCGGTGGCGGCGGCCTGATCGCGGGTGCGTCGGCATACCTGAAGGAACGTCACCCGAGGGTGCGACTGATCGGCGCCGAGCCCGCGGGCGCGGCCAGCATGACTGCCGCGCTGGCGGCCGACGGTCCGGTGATGTTGCCGGAGGTTGACCCCTTTGTGGACGGTGCTGCCGTGCGCCGGGCCGGTGATGTCACCTACCCGTTGGTCAAGGCGGCGGGGGCACAGATGCTCACAGTGCCGGAGGGCCGGATCTGCGTCGAGATGCTGGCGCTGTACCAGACCGAGGGCATCATCGCCGAGCCCGCCGGGGCACTGGCCTCGGCGGCACTCGACCAGATCAGCCTGTCTCCGGGTGAAAACGTCGTCGCCATCGTGTCCGGTGGCAACAACGACGTGCTGAGGTATGCCGAGGTCATGGAGCGCGCGTTGGTGCACGAGGGCCGGAAGCACTACTTCCTGGTGAACTTCCCGCAAGAGCCGGGTGCACTGCGGCGGTTCTTGGACGAGGTTCTGGGGCCGGACGACGACATCGCCCTTTTCGAGTACGTCAAGCGCAGCAACCGGGAGATCGGCCCAGCGCTGGTGGGCATCGAGTTGGGCTCACCGGGGGACCTTGGCCCGTTGATGGAACGGATGCGCGCCTCGTCGATCACCGTTGAGCAGATTCCCCCGGACAGCCCCATGTTCCGCTTCATTCAATAGCGGGCGGGGAGTCGTTTCCGAACATGGCTGCTGGTCGGCCCGTCATGTCGGATCAGCGGACGCGGATCTCGCCGTAGACATATCCCTTCGTCGCGTCCGGCATATCCACGGTGGCCCGGGTGACGCCTCGACGCCCCTCCAGGGTCACACCGACCTGTGCACCAGTGGGCGCATTTCGCAGCGCGCGAAGCAAACGGTTGAAGGTCCGCGGGGTGCGCTCTTCCTCTTCGAGGCCGAACTCGTAGAAACCCTCGGCACCTCCGGTCAGCTCAACGCTGGTGTACCCGCGCGGTTGCGGCGGAAGGGTGAACTCCCGGCGAACCACTGTGCTCGACTTGTACGGGTAACCATTGATCCGCATCTTGATGTGACGGTCGGACCTGACCGTCGGCTGGTTCGACTCGTTCAGGCGTTGCCACTTCCCGCGGACCCGAATATCAGCAGAGGCCATATGGATGTCCTGATACTCCTCGGTGACTGTGCCGTTCAGGGTGACAGAGGTGATCTGAGCTTCCTTGCGCGGGTACTCCATGATCTGAAACAGAGGCTCATAGACGTCGAAGCCGGTCAGGAACGCGAGGTCGTAGCGCTCAGCGGTGACCCCGTCGAGAGTGACCGACCAGGGGCCGTTGTCCGTGGTCCCTTTGATGGTCAGGTCCGTTCGGGCAACACCGCCGCCAGCACTGTCCAGCACTCGCTCCATGTTCACCACCGAGTGGAACGCGGCGATGTCTGGCGTGAAGTCGGGAGTGACGGCGGCCGTGAGGCCGCTGCGCTCCCGGCCTGTGTCCAGGTTACTCAAGGTGCTGACAATGGGAGTGGTGACCGGGCCGGAGTTGAAGGTGCCCTTCAGACCAGCCAACCGGTCCTCGGTGATGGTGCCGGCGACCCCACCTGGGTTTGCGACTTTGAACGGAGCGTTCGAATCCTGCTGAATGTACAGCGCGTCGGCGCTATGCAGGCTCTGGGAGGTCTTGCCCTCAAAGAAGAAGGGGTGACCGAACATCAAGACCTCTGAGCCGCATACCGCGGTGGCGGTGCCGACGCCCGACAGCGTGAAGTCGCCATAGGACAGCGCGGCGGCCACGTTCCCACCCGGCACGATCGCCGAGGCTTCGTCGTCGGGAGACGCGGCTCCACTGGCGAAGGTCTGACCCAGCTCCAGACGGGTGTCGATCAGCTCACCGAAGGCACGGGCCTGCCGAGGGTTCACGCCGGATAGACCGAGCGGAACGGGGAGTCGCTGGAAGCCGTCGGCGGCCTGCTCGCCGCTGACGTTGGCGTCGGCCCCGAGGCGCTTCTGAGCCTCCTTCGTCACCTCGATATTCTCCGGCGGCGCAGCTGTCGTCGCTCCGATGTCGTACATCGCGCTGGCCGGAGTCACGCCGGCCACTGGGGAGCCCCCGAAAGCCAGACCGTAGGCGACGGCCCCGATCAGCCGGCCGTCCTCGGCATACACCGGCGAGCCGCTCATCCCGGACCAGACACCACCCGCCTCGTCGATGGCTGGGCTCGACAGCTCAACCATGACCATGTCGATGCCGGGGGCAATGCCATCGCGCAGGGTGCCGATCACTTCCCCGCTGAACGGTGCCGGCGTGGTGCCCTCGTCGACGGTCAGCCCATTGACCACCTGACCTCGGCTGAGCTGGTTGACCGGGAACGCGGTCGGGCACGGGTCAGAGGGTGCCAGAGCAACGCTCGCGGCGGAGGCGCCAGCGCGCGCGTCGGAGGAGGCGAGCGCTGCACTCGGTGAGAATGCTGAACCCGCGAGCAAGGCGCTGCCGAGCGTCAGGCTCAACAGTCGGCGACGATGTGACGGTGGCGTTTTCATGAAGTCCCCTTGCGGCGATGACGAGCCCCGGATGAAGCAGCTCTCCAGGTGCTGCCCGGCCCTGACAAGGGACGTGGTCTGAAGTTCGCACCGTGGCTCGGTGCTGTCAAGGCGACTGGCTGGCATTCGCAGAAAGACACCAAACCGACACCAAGAGGTTGGCACCTACCCTGCTGTGGGATGTGATGGCGCGAGCTCACCTCCACGATGGCCAGCAGCTGGGTGTGCCGGTGAACGTACTAGGCTGCCTGTACCCCATCGGGGATGTCGGTGGCTTAGGGGAGGGTGAGCCCATTCCCACAGACGCACTCAGACATGAGGTTGACCGAGATGCCACAGCCACGCGTTGCCAGCGAGATCGAGTTGATCGCCGACTATCTGGACGAGAACCTGACTGCCCTGCGCTATGCGGCGTATGGCCTGACCGACGAGCAAGCGCGGGCCACGCCCTGCGCAAGTTCGCTTTCGATCGGAGGTTTGCTCAAGCACGCCACGTGGGTCATGAACCAGCTCCGGCTGCGCCGCGACAACCCGCATGGTGAGCGGTCGGTGGAGGATCTTCAGAGACATGCTGGGGAGTTCTTCGGCAGTTTCGCGCTGACCGATGCTGAGCAGTTCGACGAAACTGCCGCGACCTTCGACCGGATGCACGCCAGCTTCATCGCCCAGGTCCGGGTTATCGACCCTGGCGCCGACGTCGTGGCACCCCCGGAGCCCTGGGAGGGACGGAACGAGCCGACGCCCACCGTCGAGCGTTTTCACCTGATGCATTTGATCGAGGAGTTCGCCCGGCACGCGGGTCACGCGGACCTCATCCGAGAGCAGCTGGACGGGGCGAGGGCCATCGAGCTCAAGTTCGGCGTCGAGGGCAGACAGGGCAACGACTTCGTCACTCCGTGGACGCCCGCGACGTCCTAGCGGATGCTGCGAGCAAACCCCTGCACCGGGCGGATCCACCGAAGTCTGAGTCACCCGGAGGGGTCTTCGGTCAGGAATGGCCCCGTGGAGGTGCAGCAGCAGGCTCAACCAGTGGGTGACACCACCTTCCCTTGCGCTCCACGTTCCGGCCTGGGACGCTCAGCTCGTGAATGACAGGCACCCGCTGGAGCGGATGCTGGCTCCGGCTTCGGTGGCTCTGTTGGGCGCTTCGACGATGCCCAACGTGCCGGGCAACGACATGGTCTTGGAGCTGCAGGTTGCTCGGTATCGGGGAGCCGTCTACCCCGTCAACCCGCGGTATGACGAGATCGAGGGACTGCCCTGCTACCCGAGTCTGAGCGACCTTCCGCAAGCGCCCGACCTGGCCGTCCTGGGAGTGGCCAATGCCGTCATCGAGGAACAGGTCCGCGCGGCGATCGATCTCGGCGTCGGAGGTCTGGTGATCCCCGGAAGCTTGTCGATGTCTGGCGACGACCTGGCATACCCCTTGCGCGAACGTGTACGCGACCTGGCTCGTGCCGCACACCTGCCCATCGTCGGTGCCAACTGCATGGGCTTCTATAACGTCGAGAGGTGGTTCCGAACGCTGCCGTTCCACCGGCCCTATGAGCTCGCCGAGGGTGGGGTGACCCTGATCGCCCAGTCTGGGTCAGTGCTGACCGCGCTCCTGTGGAACGACCAAAAGCTCCGTTTCAACCTCGCCATCTCGCCCGGCCAAGAACTGGTGACCACCACGGCCGAGTACATGGACTACGCGTTGGAGCAGGAGAGCACGACCGCGATAGCACTGTTCATCGAGTCGGTGCGCTCGCCGACCGCTTTCATCGCCGCGCTGCGCAAGGCCGCCGAGCGGGACATCCCGGTGATCGCCCTCAAAGCTGGACGAACCCCCGATGCTGCGCGGTTGGCGCTGAGCCACAGCGGTGCGATCGCCGGTGACGACGCGGCGTACCAGACGCTGTTTCAGCGCTACGGAGTGCTCTCGGTGAAGTCGTTGGACGAGCTGGCCTCGACCACCCAACTGCTGGCTCACCCCCGGCGACCGGCCCGCGGCGCGCTCGCGGCGATCTTCGACTCCGGCGGGGAGCGCGAGCTGATGATCGATCTCGCCGGCGACATTGGCGTCGAGTTCGGCCAGCTCAGCCAAAGGACCACTCAGGTGTTGGTGGACAACCTCGACCATGGGCTGGAGCCGATCAACCCCCTCGATGCGTGGGGTACCGGCCGCGACTACCAGGTGGTCTTTGAGCGCTGCTGGCAGGCGCTGATGGACGACCCGGACACCGCGATGGGCGTTTTCGTGGTTGATCTCAGCTCGGGGTTCCATCTGCATGAGTCCTTTGCCCGGATCTGCCGCCGGGTGCACCGCCGCACCGACAAACCGGTGGCCGTGCTGACCAACCACATCGGCACCGAGTCTCAGGACCTCGCCAAACGGCTGACTCATAGTGGCATCCCGGTGCTCGATGGCACGGTGGCCGGGTTGCTCGCGGTGAGGCACGCACTGGCCTATCGAGACTTCGTGGCCCGCTCCCAGGTATTGCCACCGACGTCGCCCGACGCAGCAGTGACGGCACGCTGGCGGGCCAGGCTCAGCCAACCGCTGGCGTTGACCGAGGATGAGGGCCTTAATCTGCTCGCCGACTACGGCCTGCCGGTGGTTCCGCACCACGTCGCGAACACCCTCGAGGCCGTCCTCGAGGGCGCCCGGGCGATCGGCCTGCCCGTGGTTCTGAAGACGGCTGCGCCCAGCATCTTGCACAAGTCGGATGTGGGCGGCGTCATGCTGAACCTGACCGACGAGGATGCGGTAGCGACCGCATACGCTGACCTCGCCGAACGGCTTGGGCCGCAGGTCGTGGTCGCGCCGATGACCAGCCCCGGTGTCGAGCTGGCTCTGGGCGTAGTGCGCGACCCACAGTTCGGGTCGATCGTGCTGGTAGCCGGCGGCGGCGTGTTCATCGAGGTGCTCGGCGATCGCCAGCTGGGGCTGGTCCCGATTGATCAGGCCATAGCCGAACAGATGATCAGCAAGCTCGCGATCAAGCCCATTCTGGACGGCATCCGCGGCCGTCCCGCACTCAACGTCGATGCCGTAGCCGCGGCACTGGTCTCCCTGTCGGACCTGGCCGCGGACCTCGGCGACCTGATCGCCGAACTCGACGTCAATCCCCTTGCCGTCAGCACCGAGGGCGCTCTGGCCCTGGATGCACTCGTCATACCAGCCGCGGTTCAGATATCGACCACAGCCCAGGAGAGACCATGACCGACACCTTCACCGCCCTCGTTGTCCGCGACGCCGATGACGGCCCGCACGCGGCAGTCGAAGAGCTCAGCGAGGATGACTTACCGCAGGGCGAGGGCTACGTCACCGTCGACGTCGACTACTCCAGCCTGAACTACAAGGACGGTATGGCGCTGGGGGGCAAAGGGCGCATCATCCGGGAGTTTCCGATGGTGCCGGGCATCGACTTCGCCGGCACCGTGCGGGCTAGCGGCGTGCCACGATTCGAGGTCGGCGACGACGTTATCCTCACCGGGTGGGGCGTCGGCGAGCGGTTCTGGGGGGGTTATACCCAGCGCCAGCGCGTGGACGCCGACTGGCTGGTCAAGCGGCCCGCTGGGATGACCTCGTTGGCTGCGATGTCGATCGGCACCGCCGGCCTGACCGCGATGTTGAGCGTCCTGGCACTCGAAGACGGCGGCGTCACCCCCGAGAGCGGACCGGTCGTGGTCACCGGAGCAGCAGGTGGGGTGGGCAGCGTTGCGGTCGCCCTGTTGGCCGCACGGGGGTATGCCGTCAGTGCGGTGACCGGGCGCAGCGAGCTGCACGACTATCTGCGCTCGCTCGGCGCCACCACGCTGCTGTCCCGGGAGGAGATGACCGCCTCGTCAAAGCCGTTGGAGAAGGAGACCTGGGCCGGGGCGGTGGACACCGTGGGCTCGACGATGTTGGCCACAGTGCTGGCGCAGACCGCTTATCACGGCGTGGTGACCTGTTGTGGGTTGGCCGGAGGCGTCGACCTGCCCGCGACAGTGATGCCGTTCATTCTGCGCGGGGTGCGGCTCCAAGGCATCGACTCGGTGCAGGCTCCCATCGCGGACCGGGAACGAGCCTGGGCGTCGTTGGCGGTCGAGCTCCCAGCAGACATGCTGGAGTCGATGACCGAGGTGATCCCGCTGGGCGAAGTGATCGCCCGCGGGGCGGACATCTTGGCTGGGCAGGTGCGCGGCCGGGTCGTCGTCGACCCGAACGCTTAACCGACCCGTGCCGACGACACGCCCGCCCAAAACGGCTCAGGGGTTCACCTGCACCCCTGAGCCGGTCGCGCCCGGGCGTGTCGCGGGATAAAGGATCCATCGCGGGCGCCCGCGTGAAGACGCTTGCCGCAGACCGCAACCATGACGTCGGCCAAGCCGGCGCTCAGACTCCCAGCAGCAGGGCAGCGCCACCTGCGGCGCACAGCAGGGTGACGAGAGCGAAGACGGCAAGCCAGAAGGGGGCGGGGAACCCGGTGAGCCGGGCCAGCTGTGCGGCATCGGAGGTGTTGTCCCACCTGCCGGATCTCCTGGCCCGGCGCCGGTTCGCGGACAGCTCGAGGACCGACCTCGGGGCCGCCAGAAGCAGCATCCAGACGAGAGCGTAGGCAATCGCCGAAGCCGCAACCGCAGGAAGCGTCCAGGTCACCAGCGCGACACTGACACCGATCGTCACCAGCACGCCCAGCCCGTAGAGGTTGCGGACGAAGAGCACCATCGCGGCCGTCAAGGCCACCAGCGCCCAGAGCAGACCGACGGCATACCCGGCATTCAGCACGACGGTGCCGACCAGGGCGACCAGTGCGGGTGCCGGATAGCCTGCGGTGAGGGTCGCGACCATCCCAGGGCCGGAGGACCGGCCACGGGACACTGTCACACCCGAGGTGTCGGAGTGCAGCCTGATTCCGGATAGTCGCCGTCCGACCAGCAGCGCCACGACCGCGTGGCCTGCCTCGTGCAGCACCGTCACACCGTGTCGTACCAGCCGATAGCCCTGCGGCGCGCCCACCGCTAGGAGGGCCAGGATGCCCAGTCCCGCCACGATGAGCACCGGCGGAGCGGACTGTGTCGTGGTGGCCCGCTCCCAGATCTGCGCGAGCAGGTCAGTCATGGCCGAGTGTCCGGCGCGACGGCGATCTCAAGTTTTCAGGCATCGACAAGACCCGTGGGAGGACCGAGCGCCAACAAGACGCCAAACACCAGGACCACCGCGACAGCGATCGTCAGGATGGCGGCGACGGGGCGAGCCACGGCATACCCGACGAGGGGCTCCAGCGGGCCGCGCGGTGCCTGGTGGCGCAACCGCCAGGTCGCTCCGAGCAGTCCCCGGCGTTCGGCCCATCGCTCGAAGGGGATCGTCAGCAGCGGCGGGATGCCCGAGCCAAGGCCCAGCGCGCTCTGGCGCAGCGACCAGCGTTGGTCGACCGCCACGAGCACGGTGGTCGCGCAGAAAGCCAGGAAGACGAAGCCGTGCAGCGCACCGGCGATGGTGACGCCCACATCGGTGGTTCGGGTCACATACTTGGCGAACATACCGAGCAAGAGCAACGTCCAGGTGATGGCCTCGGCGGTCGCAGCAATCCGATAGAGACGCTGCGGACTCACCTCAGCCCCGCGAGCATCAATCGATCCGCACTCATCTGCGGCTCACCGTGAAGGTGAAACTCCGAGCCCGCAACCGGTCGACCAAGGCCTCACCCAAAGCGGTTGCAGGCGTCAACACGCCGGCGCGCTCGCTCCCTTCACCGGCGGCCAACGCCAGCCCGGACTCGCCGAGCATGACAGCGGTGCCGTCATAGCCGGGGTCGTAAGGGGCGGCCACGGTCACCAGATAGCGCGCTCCGGTCGTGGTCTCTGCGTCGATCTCGATCTCGAACATGCCGGCTGCCCGCTGCTCCTCACTCGGTCCTTCCCCCGGCGACGGGAGAAACCTGTCCAAGACCGAGCGGGCGGGACCGATTGCCATGGCCGCGGCCAACCCGGCCGTGCCGAGCCCCACCGCCGCCGCGGTCGCTGCGCCCTTGGGTCCGCGGCCGGTGTCGACGACCTCGTCGTAGATCAGCGGGGCATCGCCGTGGTTGAGCGACCAGGAGCGGCGCACCACGCGCGTGTTATAGCCGGACATCACGAACGGACCGTGCCAGCGGCCGGTGCTCGAGTCTTTGCCGATAGGAGCCTCCCCGCGTCCGTATGTCGTGCGCTGGGCTGCGAGCGCGTCGGGGTTCGCGACCACTCGGCGGGTCGACGGATCGGCGGTCATCGCGATCATCTGCTGGCGCATGGAGTCGACCGTGCCGCCGCTGAAACCACCCTTGGCGCGGCGCACATGCAGTGTGGCCTCCACCAGCCGGCCCTCGTGATCTGCGGCCGCAGCATGGTCAGCCAACAGCATGCCGAGGTCGGAGGGAACTGAGTCGAAGCCGCACGAGGGCACTAGGCGAGCGCCGGTGTCTCCCGCGCGGGCATGATGGTGCTCGATGGCCTCGCGCACGAACAGCACCTCACCGGTCAGGTCGGCGTAGTGCGTGCCGTGTTCAGCGCAGGCGGCGATCAGCTCTTGGCCGTACTTGGCATAGGGGCCGACCGTGGTCACGATCACGCGGGTGCGCCTACTGATCTCGGCGGCCGCCTGGGCGTCGGTGACGTCCAGCGTCAGCAGCGGCCAGCGATGCGCGGCCGGCGGTAGCTCGGCACGGGTGCTTTCCAACTTGTCCCGGGATCGGCCGGCCATGGCGATCCTGAGTTCACCCGATGCTGCTGTGGCCAGGTATGCGGCGGTCAGTCGGCCCACGAAGCCAGTGGCCCCAACCAGGATGAGGTCGTACTCGCGATCAGTCATACGCCCATCGTGCCTGCCTCTCCTGGGCGTGTCATGAGGGCGGTTCTCGGCCGGCGAGGTTGCCCCGTCATACTGCGTAGGTCGGGCGAGGAGGAACACCATGGGACGAGTAACCGTGCGGCAACGGACGCGACGGTATGCCCTCGACCCGGAGACTCAGCAGCTGGCCGCACACACGCGGCCCGACACAGTCGTGGTCGAGGAACCGCTCGAGCTTCGGATCGGGCAGGCTCCGCTCACCGTCACCATGCGCACACCCGGACATGACATCGAATGGCTGCACGGTTTTCTGCACGCTGAGGGCATCATCGCGGCCAAAGGCGACATCGTGTCTGCCCGCTACTGCGCCGGGGCGGTGATGGATGACGGCACCGGGACCGAGGTGAACACCTACAACGTCATCGAAGTTCAGCTGGCCCCGCACGTCGTCGACCCGATCGAGTCCGGGCGCTCTCGGGCATTCCTGACCTCGAGCGCCTGCGGGGTGTGCGGCAAAGCCAGCATCGACGAGCTTGCCGTGCGCGCGGCATACGACCTGAGCACGGATCGGACTCGGGTGCCGGCAGCCACGTTGCTCGACCTTCCCGGACAGCTGCGGCAGGCGCAACCCACCTTCGAGCGCACCGGTGGACTTCACGCCGCAGGATTGTTCACCGCCGACGGCGAGGCCGTGGTCGTGCGCGAAGACGTCGGCCGGCACAACGCCGTCGACAAGGTCATCGGCTGGGCCATGCAAGAGGACAGGCTTCCGCTGCGCGGGCATGTCCTGCAAGTCAGCGGGCGAGTCTCGTTCGAGCTGACCCAGAAGGCCTACCTCGCCGGGGTGCCGGTCATCTCGGCTGTGTCAGCGCCGAGCTCGCTCGCGATCGAGACCGCGCAGGAAGCGGGGATGACGATGGTCGGCTTTGTCCGCAACACGTCCCTGAACGTCTACACCCACCCTGAGCGAGTGGTGGACGGCGCCCCCTGAGCCGCCATGCTCGCCTGTTCACCGCCGATACCGGAGTTGCGTCCGCCATTTACGATGGAACGATCATGACCCCTGCGCCCCTTCCCGTGACCCTGGTCGACCGCTTCGACCGGGTGCACCGCGACCTGCGCATTTCGGTGACTGACCGTTGCTCGCTGCGCTGCACCTACTGCATGCCTGAGCAAGGGGTGCCATGGCTGGCCAAAACCACGATGCTCAGCACCGAGGAGCTCTTGCGCCTGGCCCAGGTCGCTGTGTCGCTCGGCATCACCGAGGTGCGGTTGACTGGCGGAGAGCCCCTGCTGCGCCGTGACCTGGTCGACATGGTGGCCGGCATCGCCTCGCTCGAAGGGGCCGAGGGACCGGTCGAGGTCTCCATGACGACCAACGCGCTCGGGCTGGACAAAGCGGCTCAGGCGCTGGCCGACGCGGGGTTGACGCGGGTGAACATCAGTTTGGACACTCTTCGTGCCGACACGTTCAAGCAGATGGCTCGGCGGGACCGGCTGGAGGATACCCTCGTCGGCATTCAGGCGGCCGCCGACGCCGGGCTCACCCCGCTGAAGCTCAACACCGTGCTGCTGCGCGGCGTCAATGACCATGAGGCACCGGAGCTGCTGGCGTTCGCCCTCGAATGCGGCTACGAACTGCGGTTCATCGAGCAGATGCCGCTGGACGCGGGGCACACCTGGCACCGCGAGTCGATGGTCACCGGCGAAGAGATCCACGCGCTCCTGGCGCCGACATACGACCTCACCCCGGTGTCGCAACGCGGCAGTGCGCCGGCCGAGCTGTTCTATGTCGATGGCGGTCCGGCTACAGTCGGGGTCATCGCGTCGGTGACCTCGCCGTTCTGCGGCTCCTGCGACCGGGTGCGCCTGACCGCGGATGGCCAGCTGCGCAACTGCCTGTTTGCTACCGGAGAAACGGACCTGCGCACCCCGCTGCGCGACGGAGCGAGCGACCAAGAGCTGGCGGCCCTGTTCCGCGCCAGCATCGGCGCCAAGCTGCCAGGTCACGGCATCAACGAGCCTGGCTTCCTGCAGCCACATCGGCCGATGAGCGCCATCGGCGGTTAACCAGTTCAACGGTTCGGCCACCCGGCCACCCGGCCACCCGGCCACCCGGTCACGAGCAACGTGAGGGTCGTGGAGTTCCTCGTCGGGCCCGTTCGTCGGTCGAGTGCTCGCACATGACCTCAGTGCGCTGAGATGACCCGGATGCGCTCAGATCATGCCCGCGAAGGTGTTGTTCGCGCGCATTTCGGTCAGTTGCGCTCTGGTGAGGGTATCGCCTGCGCTTCCGCCGGCCGGCAGTCGACCAGCTTGGCCGGGATCAGCACCCACGAGATCACGCCACCAACCACCAGCAGGACAGCGCAGATGATGAGCGCACGCTCATACCCCGCATCGAAGACCGCCGGTATGGCGTAGTCATCGCCCGAGAGCCCGACGAGCACTGGCAGGGCAGCCACGGACAACAGCGATCCGGTGCGGGAGATGGCGTTGTTGACCCCGCTGGCGATCCCGGCATGCCGGTCCTGCGCGGCCGCCAGCACCGTGGCCGTCAGCGGTGCCACCATCAACGCCAAACCCAACCCGAAGACCGTCATCCCCGGCAGTACGTGCAGCCAGTAGACCGTGTCCGGCCCCACGGTCAGCAGCCACAGCACGCCCACCGCCATGACCATCGGGCCGATCGTCATCGGGAGTCGTGGCCCGATCCGGGTCGCCAACCGGCCGCCGCGCGCAGCGAGGAACAACATACAGATCGTGATCGGCAGCGTCGCGAGGCCCGCCTGCAGCGCTGTGTATCCGGCGACGGTCTGCAGCTGCAGCACCAGGAAGAAGAAGATGGCACCGAGGGCCCCGTACACCAGCAGGGTCATCAAGTTCGCGGCGCTGAATGTCCGGTTGGTGAACATCGACAGCGGCATCAGCGGATTCCGGGAGCGTCGCTCGACCAGGATGAAGGCCGCGCTGGCTGCGGCACCGACCAGCGCCGCGACGATTGCCGTCGGCCCACCCCACTCGATCAGGGCATAGGTGGCGCCGGCAAGGCTGAGCACCGCTAGCGTCGACCCACTGATGTCGAAACCCTTCACCGACTCCGGATCTCGGGACTCAGGCACCGTGCGTTGGGCGATGATCACGGCGATCACGGCCAGCGGGATGTTCATCAGGAAGATCCAGCGCCATGAGGCGTAGTCGATCAGCAGCCCGCCGACCAGCGGGCCCACCGCGGCAGCGATCGCGCCCAGACCGGTCCAGGCACCGATCGCGGTGCTGCGCTCACTGGGGGCGAACGCTCCTTGGATCATGGCCAGCGACCCGGGCGTCAGCAGTGCGCCGCCGGCACCCTGCAGCACCCGGGCGGCAATCAGGACTTCGGCGTTGGGCGCTATCCCGCACACCAGCGAGGCCACCGCGAACCACACCGTCCCCAGCACGAACATCCGGCGACGACCGAACCGGTCACCGAGCGCCCCACCCAGCAGAATCAGGGACGCCAAAGACAGTAGGTATCCGTTGGTGATCCACTGCAGCTGGGACAGTGACGCGTCGAGGTCGGCGCCGATGGTCCGCAACGCCACGTTGACGACGGTTCCGTCGAGCATCGTCATGCCGCTGCCCAGGACAGCGGCTGCGATCACGCCCCGCCCACCGCGGCTGTGATAGATGACGTAGTCGGCCTGGGCTGTCACCAGGCACCGTCGCTACGACGACGGCCACACGCGCTGCCGTCGTTGGTGCTCATCGGCGCAGGGACCGTGTGGACAGGCGCCCCGGCCGGCGGTGCAACTCTGGCCGGCAGTGCACCTCCGGCCGGTGCTTCACTAACCGCCGGCGAAGGGGGGCAGCACATCGAGCACATCGCCGGAGGACAGCGGGGTTGCGTGGTCGGACACATATCGGCCGTGGAGGAGCACAGAACTGTGGCCGACGACGTGACTCATCCTCGGGCCGTGCGCGCGACAGGCGGCGTCCAGCGCCTCGGCGACGTCAGAGCCGTCCACCACCTCGTGGTCGGTGCGGGCGGCCTCGGCTGCGGCGGCAAAATAGCGAAGTGTCGGCATACCTCTCCTGTCCTTGCACACATCATCTCACCGCGGATCGGCCGCTGTGGCGGGTGCCAGCCGAAAGAGATAGGCGAAGGCGCTGCGGGTGTAGGCAACGCCACGCCCGGATGTCCGGATGGCCTCGGCGTCGGCGCTTTCCGGCTTTTTCGGCACTAGGTACCGGCCAAGATCCTCGGTGTCGAGTCGATAGCGGTCACCGTGGTGCTTGATGGCTGCAACGAGCTCGAGGCTCGGGTCGAGGGCGGCGAGGCTGGCGTCCCCGTGGCTGGAGTTCGCCAAGAACAAGCCGCCCGGCCGCAGGTAGCGGCGGCAGTGGTCCCAGGCGGGACCGGTATACAGCGAGATCACCAGGTCCGTGCTCGCCTCGGGCAGCGGCAACGGACCGGTGAAATCGGCCGCGAGGAAGTCGACGTTCACTCCCGCACCCGCGGTGGTCCGGCCCCGCAGGTCGGCGGCTACCCGCTCCTCGTCCGCGAAATAGCGTGCTGCGCGACGGTCGGTGTCGACGTAGGTGACGGACGGGATCGCGGTCGAAGGTGAGAGGTCGAGATAGCTGCCCAGGTAGAGCGCCCGACCTTACCGCCCAGCTCTGGGCCACGGCCAGGAACATCCCGGACCGATCGCCGATGGAGTTCCGGTAGCTCGCCCATGAGGGCGCTGGCTTCTTGCTCGCTCGTGACGTTTGTGACTTCATCTCGCTCCTGCCTGGTGATCGAACTGGGAGCCGATCGCTGACCTGGCCAACACACCCGCTGGGCCAGGGTATGCCGGTCAGTAGCGGGGAAGGCGTGGATCGACCTCATCGCCCCAGGCCAGCATCCCCCCGGTGAGCACTCGGACGTCGTCGTGGCCCAACGCGATCAAGTGCCTGGCCGCCCGCTCGGCACGCGGGCCGACCTTGCAGGTCACGACCACGGGACCGGCCGCGAGTGCCTCCAGATCAGCCCACATGAGCACGTCGGACAGCGGCACCAACGCCGCGCCCGGGATGGTGCCGAGGTGATGTTCGGCCGGTTCGCGGACATCCAACACGTTGACCTGCGGCAGTTGCTGAGACAACGCGGCGGCAGAGATCGCTGAGAGCGGCGAAGGAACATCGCTAGCACCCACCCCCTGCGATGGGACCCCTCGGGAAGTCTGCACGGGGGCGGGGCGCAGCGGGATCTCGCGCATCCGCATGCCCGCAACGTCGATCAGGAGCACCCTCCCCAGCAGCGGCTCCCCCACACCGGCGATCAGCTTGATCGCTTCGGTAGCCATGATCGAACCCACCTGGCCGACCATGGCCCCCAGCACCCCGGCGTCGGCACACGAGGGCACCACCTCCGGTGGCGGTGCGCTCGGGAACAGGTCGCGCAGCTGCACGGCTTCGTCGGCGGGGACCAGCGGGGCCGGGACGAACGTGCTGACTTGGGCGTCGAAGCGCAGCACTGCCGCCCACACCAGCGGCAGCCCCTGCCGCACGCAGGCGTCGTTGACCAGATAGCGGGTCGGGAAGTTGTCGGTGCCGTCCAGCACCACGTCGTGCCCGGCGATCAGGTCGGCCACGGTCTCGGCCGTGACCTGCGTATGCCGCGTGCTCACCGACACAGTGGGGTTCAGCTCGGCCAGGGCCCGCGCAGCGCTGGACACTTTCGCCACCCCGACGTCGGCCGTTCGGTGCAACACCTGGCGTTGCAGGTTGGACACCTCCACGACGTCGTGGTCGATCACCGTGATGTGCCCGACCCCTGCTGCGGCCAGGTACTGCAACGCCGGGCACCCCAGCCCCCCGGCGCCCACGACGCATACTCGCGCGTTCAGGAGTCGCCGCTGACCCGGCATACCGATCCCCGGCACGAGTAGATGCCGGGAATAGCGCCCTACCTGCTCGCGAGTCAGCTCCGGACCGGGCTCGACCAACGGGGGCAGCGACATCATCAGACCATCATCGTCTACGTCGGGGTCAGTCAGTGCTCGGAGCAGGTGCCGAAGATCTCCAAGGTATGTGCGACATCGTGGAAGCCGTGCTCGGCCGCGACTCGCTCGGTCCACTGCTCCACGGTTGGGCCCTCGATCTCCACGGTGCGGCCGCAGTCGCGGCATACCAAATGGTGGTGGTGACCGGTGCTGCACATCCGATATGCCGCCTCGCCGTCATCGGTGCGCAACACGTCGACCTCCCCGGCTGCCGCCAGGGCGGTGAGCGTGCGGTAGACGGTGGCCAGCCCGATGCTCTCACCGGCGGTGCGCATCCGGGCGTGCAAGTCCTGGGCCGAGGTGAAGTCCTCGATCTCGCCGAGGCGCGCCGCGACCGCGGTCTGCTGACGGGTGGGACGCCGGGTCGTCGGGGTCATCGGCGGCCTCGCTTCACTGGTTCGATCCGTTCGTCGTTGTCGTTGTCATCGTGCTGGTTGTCGTCGTGTGGGCTCTCATGCTGTGCGTCGTCGTGATGCTCGTCATAGTGTCCCCCGTGCGCCGCATGTCGATGACCGTCGTGCAGATAGTCCACATGGTCTTTGTGCACTACCGCCGGATGGCCACAGTCGATCCCGTGCTCGTGGTCGTGCCGCTCGGCCATCCGATGCCTACGCGCGAGAATGGGGCTTGCGATCGCGCGGCCCACTACGACCACAGCGAAGATGGCGATGGCCAGCAGCACGATCGTTCCTCCGGTCGCGGTGTCGGCGTAGAAGGACGTCACCACACCACCGACCCCTGCCAGCACGCCAAATCCTGAGGCCCACCAGAGCGCGCCCCGAAAGCTCCGAGCCACCTGCTGGGCGGCGGCATTGGGCACGATCATCAAGGCACTGATCAGCAGCAGCCCCACAACCCGCATCGCCACCACCACGGTGATCGCGGTCAGGGCCGCCAGCAAAAGATTGAGAAAGGTCACCTGCAGACCACTGGCCCGGGAGTATTCCTCGTCCCCGGCGACCGCGAAGAAGCGCTGTCGCAGCACCGTCGTCGCCATGACAATGACGGCGGACAACAGGCCGAACACCACCAGGTCAGCAGGCGTCGTCGTGGTGATGGCACCGAACAGGTAGCCGGTCAGGTTGGACGTCTGACTACCGTCCACCTTGTTGATGATGACCACCCCGGCGGCGATCCCGCCGTAGAACATGATCGCCAGGGCCACGTCGCCGCTGGTACGTCCCCGCATCCGGATCAGCTCGATCCCGATGCCCGCCGCCATCGCCGCGACCAGTGCGGTGAGCAGCGGTTGCTGATCGAGCAGGACACCCACCGCAACTCCGGCGAGCGCGACATGGCCCATCCCGTCGCCGATCAGCGACAGTCGCCGCTGCACCAGGAAAATCCCCACCAGCGGCGCGGACAACCCCACGAAGAAGGCGGCCAACAGGGCGTAGCGCATGAAGTCCAGCGCCAGGATGTCGCTCATCGTCGACTCTGTGACTGTGTCGCCGGGGCGTCATAGGGGCCACGCATGAGCTGGTGCTCGGGATGGTCCAACTCGTCGTGGTGCTCCCCGCCGGTGCGTCGGGCCCGCTGCGCGACAGCGCCCAGATGGGAGGCATAGTCATCCGGAGTCCCGTCGAAGACCACTCGACCAGAGTCCATCTCGACGATGTGGTCCACCACGCCGGCCAGGGCAGCCAGCTCGTGCGTGACCACCAGCATCGTGACTCCGGTGTCCACCAACCGGCGCAGCACGTTCACCAGCCCCTCCTGCGAGGCGTGATCCACCCCGGCCGTGGGCTCATCCATGATCAGCAGTGCTGGCTCGCCCACCAGGGCCCGGGCGATGAGCACCCGCCGTTGTTGCCCCCCGGACAGGGTGGCAACGTCGGCCTTGGCGCGGTCGAGCAGATCGACCGTTGCCAGGGCTTCGGTCACCAGCAGGTGATCCCGGCGGCTCGCCGGCTGCCACCAACGTCGGTGCGGTAGCCGCCCGGTGGAGACCACCTCGCGGACCGTGGAGCGCACCGAACCGGACAGGGTATGACGTTGTGGCACGTATCCCAGCTGGCTGCGGTCACTGCGCCGGGTCACCGGGGCCCCGAGCACCTCGACATCTCCGGCCAGATGGTCGTTGAGTCCGAGTAGCCCGCGCACCACGGTGGACTTGCCGGATCCGTTCGGCCCCAGCAGCGCCAACACTTCACCGGAGACCATCTCGAGAGTGAGGTCGGCGACCACGGAACGCCCGGCATATCCGAAGGCAGCCGAGCGTGCCGACACCACCGTTGCTGTCTGAGAGGGGCGGGTCTCACCGGACGCGACGCCCTCGGGGCCGGTGTTCACGAGCAGCCCTGGCCCTCGCGCAGGACCTCCAGGTTGGCTCGCATGATCTCAAAGTAGTCCTCCCCCGGCGAAGCGTCACTCACACCCTCGATGGGGTCCAGGACTGCGACCTGGGCTCCGGTCTCGTTGGCCACGGTCTGTGCGATGTCAGCACCCAGCAGCACCTCGGAGTACACGGTGCTGCTGCCCGAAGTTTCGACGATCTCGCTGACCTCGGCCAGCCGTGCGGGCGAGGGCTCGGAGTCCGGCGTCAGGCCAGTGATGCTTATCTGGTGCAGTCCGTACGGCCGCGCGATGTAGCCGAAAGCCTCGTGCGTGGTGATCATGTCTTCCTGAGCGCACGAGGACAAGCCGGTGTCGTACTCCTGTGTGAGCGCGGTCAACTCGGCCACCAGCTCCTCGACGTTGGCCTGATAGACCTCTGCGTTGTCAGGGTCGGCTTGGCTCAGCTGATCGGCGATCTCCTCGGACACGCTTGCCATCCGCTCGGGGTCCAACCAGAAGTGCGGGTCGACGCCCCCGGGGTCGTGCTCGTCGGTCTGCTCCTCCTGCTCGTGAGCGTCCGCGTCGTCATGATCGTGGTCGTGTTCTTCTTGCTCGGACGTCTCGACCAGGTCCGCTGCGTCGTTGACGTCGAAGGCATGGTCACTGGCTTGGCCCTCGACCGCTTGGTCGACTGCCGGTTGCAGACCGGAGGAGTAGATCACGAGGTCGGCCTGCTGAACCCCGGCCACACTCCGCGGACTCAGCTCAGCATCGTGCGGGTCGACACCGGGTGAGGTCAAGGTCTCCACGCTGGCCTCCCCACCGACGATGCGCTCGGCCGCGAACTCTAACGGGTAGAAGCTCACGACCACGTTCATCGGCTCAGGCTCCTGCCCCGAAGCCGGCGTCGGGTCCTGCGACCCCCCACACGCCGAGAGAGCGAGAGGCGCCGCGGCGAGGACGGCCAGGCGGGTACACCATGCAGGAGACATAGCGTGCAGTCTTGTCCGAAATGATAACCATTGTCAACTTTGATGAACGATGGGCGCGTGTGGATCAGGAGGACCTGAGTCGCGGATACCTCAGCGGCGGGTCGCGAGCACCGCGAACTGCACCGCCTCCAGCGGCGTCGCGGCGAGCTGCGGACCGGACTCCTGCGGTCCTGACGGAAGATCCCACCCGGCCAAGCAGACCACGGGCACTCCGCTGCGGTGCGCCAGGGCAATCTCGCTGAGCGTGCCCCAGGACCCGCCGACCGAGATGACGGCGTCACAGGTGCGCACCAGCAGCGCATTGCGCATCTCCCCCATGCCGGTCGGGATCGCGATGCTGAGGTGCGGGTTCGCCTCGGTGCGGGTGTCGCCGGGGAGCAACCCCAGGGTCACCCCGCCCACCCCGGCAGCGCCGCCACTGGCTGCCTCCATCACGCCACCCAGACCCCCGGTGACGACGATCCGCCCGTTCTTGGCCAACAGCCGGCCGACCTCGCTCGCGAGCTCAAGAACATCAGCGGTCGCATCCGTCCCCGGCCCGACCACTCCTACGTACTGCACTGGGGGCCTCATCGTCATCGACCCAGGGCGGTTCCTGCGCGGCGCCGGCTGATCGCCTCGAGCTGGTTCATCGTCCTACGGTACGACCGCCTCCACATCAGCGCAGGGAGTCAGCCTGCACCAGTGGGGGTCGGGCGCCCCCTGGGGACACGCCGGCACCAGCGACGTAGCGTGGGGCTTATGAAATTTCGATACCTCGGCAACAGCGGACTCAAGATCTCCGAAATCACGTACGGCAACTGGCTGACCCACGGCTCCCAGGTGGAGAACGACGTGGCCACCCAATGTGTGCGCGCAGCGCTTGATGCGGGCATCTCGACGTTCGACACCGCTGACGTCTATGCGAACACGGTCGCCGAGTCGGTGCTCGGCGAGGCACTGAAGGGGGAACGCCGGGAAAGCCTGGAGATCTTCACCAAGGTGTACTGGCCCACCGGCCCACTGGGCAAGAACGACACCGGCCTGTCACGCAAGCACATCATGGAGTCGATCAACGGTTCGCTGCGGCGCCTGCAGACCGACTATGTCGACCTCTATCAGGCACACCGGTACGACACCGAGACGCCGCTGGAGGAGACGATGCAGGCTTTTGCCGACGTCGTACGCCAGGGCAAGGCGCTGTACATCGGGGTGAGCGAGTGGACGGCCGACCAGATCCGCGCCGGCGTCGAGATGTCCCGGGAGATGGGCTTCCAGCTCATCTCCAGCCAGCCTCAGTACTCGATGCTGTGGAGGGTCATCGAGGAGGAGGTGGTGCCGACGTCGCGCGAGGTGGGGGTCAGCCAGATCGTGTGGAGCCCGATGGCTCAAGGTGTGCTCTCGGGCAAGTACCAGCCCGGCGCCGAGCCACCCGCGGGCTCACGCGCGGCCGACGAAAAAGGCGGCGCGGACATGATCAAGCGGTTCATGAACGACGATGTCCTGTCCCGTGTCCAGAAACTGGAGCCCATTGCCGAGAAGGCTGAGCTGTCGATGGCTCAGCTCGCGATCGCGTGGGTGTTGCAGAACGACAACGTAGCGTCGGCCTTGGTAGGTGCCTCGCGGCCCGAGCAGGTCGGCGAGAACGTGAAGGCGGCGGGCGTGAGACTGGACAAGTCCACGATGAAGGCGATCGACAAGGCGCTCGGAAAGATTGTCGAGAAGGATCCGAAGAAGACTGCGGAGCTCGCGCCGAAGCAGCGGCCGGTCTAGTCACGCGGCAGGCGGTCGCTGGCCGAGTCACTCGGCCAGCGACGCTGGCTAGGAACCCGCCAGCGCAGGCACCTTCTCGGCTGGGTCCGGCTCGGACGGGGGCGTGCCGTCCCCGAACGGTGAGCCACCCAGCTCGGCTCGATGGTGCTCGGTCCTCCACACCTGTTCCAACGGGCCCGCCGGGATGACTCCGGTCGGGTTGATGTCGAGGTGGGTCGCGTAGTAGTGAGCTTTGATCTGGGCGAAGTCCACGGTGTCGCCGAACCCTGGCGTCTGGAACAGGTCACGTGCGTAGGCCCAGAGCACTGGCATCTCCGAGAGCTTGTTGCGATTGCACTTGAAGTGCCCGTGGTACACCGCGTCGAACCGCACCAGGGTGGTCCACAACCGGATGTCGGCCTCGGTGATGTGGTCACCCACCAGGTAGCGGCGGTTCTCTAGCCGCTGCGAGACGGCGTCCAGCCGCGAGAAAAGCTGGTCGTAGGCTTCTTCGTATGCCTGCTGAGTGCCAGCGAAACCGCACCGGTAGACCCCGTTGTTGACCTCTTCGTAAATCGGCTTGGACACTTCGTCGATCTCTTCACGCAAGGCTTCGGGGTAGAGGTCCGGAGCCCCGTCGCGATGCAGGCTGGTCCACTGGGTTGCGAAGTCCTCAGTGATCTGCCGGAAGTCGTTGGTCACGACCTGGCCGCTCTCGATCTCCACCAGAGCCGGCACAGTGACGCCTGGCTTATAGCCCTCTGGCCGCGCCTCATAGGCGTCCTTGAGCCGAGGTATGCCGAGCACCGGGTCACGGTGGCCGGGGTCGAGGTCGAAGGTCCAGCTGTTCTCGTCGTGCACGGGGCCGCAGATGCCCATCGACAGGGCACCTTCGAGGCCCAGCAGACGACGAGACACCACGGTGCGATGAGCCCACGGGCAGGCCCGGCTGACGATCAGACGGTAACGGCCCGGCTCGACGGCATATCCGCTGTCTTCGCCGTCTTGCGTGATGCGAGTCTGGATATATCGGGTGTCTCGCTTGAAGCTGTCCTCTACGTATGACGTCTGCGCCACGACTCTTACTCCTCGTCCTTTTCTGACAACGGTCCCCCGCTCAACGACTACCGGGGCCAGAACCTTCCGAGGGATAATGTATGTCTGTGGCACCCATCCCGGACCAAAGCCTGACCGGCGAGCCTGAGAGCACGGAGCGCAGTGATCGGCACGGATGGCTGGCCCGGCAGATCTTTCCCGACGGCGCGGCTCCGGACCCGCGGTTCAGCCTGGCCAACGAGCGCACTTTTCTGTCGTGGATCAGGACAGCCCTAGCGCTGCTTGCCGGCGGCATCGCGGTGGATGCTTTCGCTGTGCTGGAAGATCCATACGGCAAGGGCGTGGCCATCTTGCTTTTGGTGTTGGGCATGTTTGTCAGCGGGGGCGCCTTCATGCGGTGGATCGGGGTGGAACGGGCCATGCGCCACGAAGCGCCCCTGCCGTTGCCGCTGATCGCCCCGGTCCTGGGGCTCGGGGCCGCGCTCGGCGCACTCGTCGTCATCGTCGTCGTGGCCACCGGCTGAACCCCTGTGTCCCCTTCGGCGCACCACCGGCATACGGCGGCCCATCTCGACCCGGGCCTCCAGCCGGAGCGCACCACGATGGCGTGGTCGCGCACCGCCCTGGCGTGCTGCATCGTCAGCGCGTTCCTGATCCGATGGCTCCCGGTGTACGGCGTGCCCCTGCTGGTGCTGCCGGCGGTGACCCTGGTGGCGGCGGTGATCATCGCGGCCACCCAGCAGCACCGAATACGCGTTGCGGTGGCGGCAATTCACTTTGAGCGGCTACCGGTCAATCCCGTTCCGATGGCCTGCCTGGTGGGCGTGTGCTGGAGCCTGGGGCTGAGCAGCCTTGCTCTCATCGCTCTGACCTAGAAGAACCTCCCTTTTCTTCGCACTGTTTGTTCTTGGTTCGGTAAAGATTGAACAAGTTGTCAAGATCAGATTCCCCTATAGGCTGGTGGTGTTGCGAGAGCACATCGTTCGGGGAGTTTAGTGTGTCCATTATTTCCGTATCACCGCGTGAGATTTTCATACGTTTCACGTGGATGTTGATCGATGCTTTGTGTTGGATCATCGCCGTTATCTCAACGGCCTGGATTCGATACCAGTATGATTTCGAGTCCACGTTCACCATGAGCATCGAGTCCGCCGCCTTAGCGGCGGTGGCCATACACCTGCTCGTGGGCACACTTTTTGGCCCCTACCTGGTCAGCCATGTTCGAGGCTCGTTCGACGAAGTACGTGGGGTTGCCCGGTCGGCGCTGGTCACGGGCCTGGTGCTGATGTGCTGGGTCCTGGTCTTCAGCCCGCCGGGGGTGCCTCGTTCCGTGCCGGCCTTCGGCGGGGCTATCGCATTGATCCTGATGATGGCCGCGCGCTTCGTGGTGCGCGCCTCCAGAGAGCGAAGCAGGGCTCGTCGGAAGGCCGAGTCTCGGGTGCTGGTCTTCGGGGCGGGAGTGGCCGGGCGACGCCTGGTCCAGAGCATGCTGCTCGACGACCAGTCACCCTTCCGGCCGGTGGCGTTCATCGACGACGACAAGGGAAAGCGCAAGCTGCGCATCGAGGGCGTGCCGGTCCGCGGAGGGCGCCGGGACATCGCATCGGTCGCTGCCCGCTACGAGGCCACCCACCTGGCGGTAGCCATCCCCGAGGCCGACGCGGCCTTGCTGCGCGAGGTCAACGAGATCGCCGAAGACGCCGACCTGGTGGTCAAGGTGCTGCCCACCGTCTCCGAGATGCTGAGCACCCGACCCGAGTCGCAAGACCTGCGAGACATCAACCTTGAGGACCTGCTCGGTCGACGGCCGGTTGAGCTCGACCAGGACGCGATTGCCGACCAGGTCAACGGCAAAGTGGTCTTGGTGACCGGGGCGGGAGGCTCGATCGGGTCCGAGCTCTGCCGCCAGATCGCTCTCTTCAGCCCGGGCCGGCTCTTGCTCCTTGACCGCGACGAGTCTGCGCTTCACGCTGCACAGCTGTCGCTCACAGGGCGAGGACTGCTGGAGGGCGAGGACCTGCTGCTGGCAGACATTCGTGACGCTAAGAGCCTCAGGACGCTCTTCGACACCCACCGCCCCGACGTCGTGTTCCACGCCGCCGCCCTGAAACATCTGAGCCTCCTCGAGCGCTTCCCCGAAGAGGCGTGGCAGACAAACGTCATGGGCACCCTCAACGTCTTGGAGGCTGCGGCACGCAGTGGCGTCGGCACGTTCGTCAACATCTCCACCGACAAAGCAGCGAGCCCGACGTCCGTGCTGGGCTACAGCAAACGAATGGCGGAGCGTCTGACCGCAGACTTCGCCCGCACGCAGCCCGGCCGGTATGTCTCGGTGCGGTTCGGTAACGTGCTGGGGTCGCGCGGGTCGGTCATTCCCGCGTTCACTGAACAAATTCGTCGAGGTGGCCCGGTCACCGTGACGCACCCGGACGTAGAGCGCTACTTCATGCTCATCCCGGAAGCCTGTCAACTCGTTCTCGAATCGGCAGCCATAGGTAGTGATGGGGAGGCAATGGTGCTGAACATGGGTGAGCCCGTCAAGATTGTGGAAGTCGCGACGACCCTGATCGCTATGTCCGGAAGGACAGATATCGACGTGGTCTACACCGGCCTTCGTCCCGGCGAGAAGATCTCCGAGGTTCTTTTTCACCATGGAGATGAGCATCGCGCGACCGCGCACCCATTGGTCTCCTCGGTTGATATACCGGTCCTGAGCCCAACAGCAGTGCAGTCGGCCCGCGCCATGCATGGCCGAGAACTGGTGGGTCGCATGCAAGACAGCGCGACTGCCGACCGCGCAGTCATATCGCTCTGAACCTCATGCCTCCCATATCGACGTTGGTTGTCCTTGCGACGTGCACTGCCGTGTTGACGGCTTTGCTCTCACCCGTTGTGTGTCGCGCCCTAGAGGCACACGGAGTATGGGATGTGCCCAACCAACGCTCATCGCATGATCGCAAGACTGTTCGTGGAGGTGGCGTGGCCTGCGCGTTGGCTTTGCTAGTCACCTGGGCTGGGTCGAGCCTCGCAGGAGTCGTCATGCCCGACTTGAGCCTGCTCGCTGTCATTTCGCTTTCGGGCCTGGGTCTTGCGGACGACTTGTGGGGCCTTCCCGCTGTGTGGCGACTCTTGGGTCAAGTGGCTATCGGTGCAACCTTGGGCGCCGCACTGGGGGAGCCATCCGCTGCGATGCTGGGTGCGCTCGTCTTCCCCATTGCCGTGAACGCGGTCAACTTCATGGACGGCATCAATGGAATCACCGGGCTGACCATGGGGGCTTGGGCTCTGGCGGTTCTCGTCGCTTGGCCAGCTCCTTCAGCGGTTATCCTCGCGGCCCTCGCATTTGGACAAGCCGTCGGGTTTCTACCGTGGAATCTGCCGCGAGCCAGGATGTTCTTGGGAGACAGTGGTAGCTATCTGTTCGGCGGCCTACTCGCAGCGGCCGTCCTGCAAACGCAGGTCCAGACTGGTTCCTCATGGATCGTAGTCGCTCCCATGCTTGTTTACCTGTTCGACACCGGGTACACCCTCTCCCGTCGAGCCATCGCAGGCGCGCCTGTCTTGGCTGCCCATCGCGAACATCTCTACCAGCGAATCGGTGTCGCCAGGGGATGGGGACATCCCCGGGTCGCTCTGCTGGTGGCCGCGTTGTCGTTGTACGCCGGGATGGTCTCGATATTTCTGACACCGATAGCGGCAGCGGTTGGAATAACTCTGGCTTTGGCTGGCTACACCTGGCTTGGTACCAACCGCTCCATATTGCAAGCGGGGGCTTCCCGATGAGACATGTCGGACTCGTCAGCTACTCGCAGTCACCGAAAGAGGCGCGGCGGCCTGCCGCCCTGTGGGCTTGGGGTTGGTGCGTGCCTTCAGACTGTGGTGGTGATCAACGAGGCCGGCCGTGCCGATGCCTCGAGTTCCCTACGGTGAACTCGTGGCCGCGAATGGCACATCGCCGGGTCTCATCGGCTGCGGCGTCGGCCCCGATGGCGGCGCGCTGAGGGAGAAAAGGACCATTGCCCAAGTGTTCCGGGTGGGGCGCGCGCCAGAAGCCCATATCCGGTGGCGTTTTCTCTACCGTATGGGACTTGGATACCGACCGAAGGGCAACTGCGATCATGAAGAGACTTCACTGGCTCGCGTTTCTCGTTGCGCTGTCCATCTGGACCGTGCTCGTCAGTGTCGGGACGGTCATCGGCGTCCAGCAATGGCAGGAATCGCGGGCGCCGAGGACGCTGGGGGCGATCGACATCCGCGACGTTGGCGCCGATTCCAGCGGGACCACGAGCTCACACGCTGCGATGCTCGAAGCATTGGATCAACTGGAGGACTTCAGGGGCCCCGGCAACGCAGAGCCCAGCGGGCAGGGCGAAGTGGTGCTCGCTGGCGGTGACTATCTCATTGACGACACAATCACGCTCGGCTCACACCAAAAGGTCCGGATCGCTGCCGACGCCCGCATCCTGCTGCCACGAGGTTTCTCCGGCACGGTTTTCCGCTTCACCGGTTCTTCCTCGATTCGCGCCGCAAGTATTGGGGGCGACGGTCAAGTCCTTGAGCTCGGAAAACGTGGCGGCAAGTTGACCCGACCCGGTCGGTGGACCTTCGTGGAATTCACGGGCAACCAGGTAGGCGTGGCATCAGTAGACATCACCGGCTTAACCGTTTGGTGGCCTGGAACCTTTGCACGGTATCGAGCCGTGGGTGAGGGATGGGTCAATGCCGTCAACATCACGGGGACACGAGTGTTCTATCCGCGAGTGTTGCTGGACACCCGCGGTGAGCGGGGAGCAGACGTACGGATGGCCTTCAACCGCTGGGAGGGTCTTCGAGTTCAGGCCGGATCGCACACACAATTCGGCGTGAAAGCGCTCACCGGACGTTCCTGGACTTTTGACGATGTGGTGCTCTGGGATCCAGCGAACAACCCGGAGTTGATCTCTGCCCGGCTAACGCGGACCGCTGAGGGCACCACGATCATCGGCGGCAATCTGAGCGCTCAGAACTTCATCGACAGGGGACAAGACACCGTGGTGATCGATCGCTTCCAACCCCGCCCTTGGGACGTCACCACGCCCGAAGCTCAGCCGCGGCAGTAATCCCTCAAGCACGCCCGTGCCAGGACGGAATCTCCCGCCCCAGGAGGTTCTCCATCTCGACCACTTCAGGCGCGAAGCGCTCTTCTAGCGCTCGACGGGTCGAGAGCTTCATCGGAGGCAGTCCACCTGCGTTGCCGAATAGCTGCCGCAGGCCCAGCCGCTTGGCAACTTCGATGGAGCGATCAAACCCAGCACGCCGCAACCGGGCAGCGAACCCTTTCGCTAACGTTCGCGCGCGCGGAAATCGGGGGCGGTATGACTCGTTGGCGCGCGAAGGAGAGACGAACAGCGCAGGGTCAACACTAAGGAATTGGCCGAGACGCTGCATTGCAAGGTCCGGCGCGGCGATGACTTCCTCGAAGATCAGGACGAGTACTCGTTCAGGGCCAAAAACCTCAGCGTACCGGCGCAGGTGATTGCTGTAGTGGCCGACCGCGGTGAGTTCGTCGAATTCGGCCAGGGCTCGTTCGAACGAGCGCCGCTCACCGCGATCGCGCACTTCTAGGCCGAAGTGCGAGTAGGCCCGGTCCACCGGATTGCGAAGAATAGCGATCATCTCCACATCTGGCAGGAGAGCTTGGATCCGGGCAGGCGCCGCTGGATCATAAAGGTAGCGAGGTGTGCTCTCGCCAGCGTGCCTATGCGCTTCTACTTGTTCGTCCGGAAAATACGACGCGTACCACTGTGGACCCCGATCAAAATACAGATCGAAATAGGCCACTTCTTTGCGGTGTTGCGGCATATAAATCTGAGGGTGGCTCCGCAACAATGCATCGAGCCAGGTCGAGCCAGCGCGAACGGCACCGATGACCAAAAAAGTAGGCAGACCCATGAAACGACTCCAGCGACTAGCGCCGCGGCCCGTCCGAAGTGAAGACTGCATGCAAGAGAGCCTCGATCTGGGGGACGACGACCTCCACGGACAGTGATTCGGGCCTCGGCAAGGCACTTCGATCAATCGGTTGGGTGAGACGGTTGATGAGCAGGTCGGCCATCGCCGACACATTCCCGTCGTCAACCACGTCGACGAGCGGCAAGTCCCGCAAACCCTTGACGTCGAAGGCAACAGTCGGTCGCCCCACACTGAGCGCCTCCAACACCACTCGCGGTAACCCTTCCCATTGGGCCGTATGCAGCAACACCCTCGCCCGTCGCAATTCCTCCGCGGCCGGCACATGCCCGACGAGGCTGACCCTCTCGGCCAGGTCTCCAGCCCGGATTTGAGCTGCGAGATCGTCCGTGAGCGCGCCCTTGCCTAGAATGCGTAGGTGCCCCGGTGCACCGCGATCACGCAACGCCGCCATCACAGCAACGGCAGCGGATGGGCGTTTACGGGGCGCATGTTCCCCGATCCAACAAGCGTAAGGCTCTTCGGGCAGGTCCGACCGGGGGAACTGGCCCAGCGGCACGCCGACACCGCAGCGGAGCCACAGCACGTCAAGATGGGGTGCGTGAGCGTTGAACCATGCCTTGTCCTCCCTATTGAGCACAATCGCAGACGTGGTGCGGCGAAGCGCTGCACGCTCGATCAACCGCCAGTGGGCGGTGCGCAGATCGTGGGTGCTGCCCCAATGCAGACCATGCGCGAAGTAGACCACTGGGACTCCGATGTCGCGCAGCCGACTGAGCACACCGGCCGTGGCCGTGTTGGCCACGACGATATCGAGGCGGTGGCCGCTCGCCCAGTGCCGCAAAGCGCCGGGAGCCGCAAGGTTGCGCACGGAAGGCCGCCGGGTGATCTCCGGCAACACCTCGCTGCGCACAATGTCGGCCGGCGTGCCAGCGGCGAAGAACACCGCGTGGCCTCGCTGAGTCAGTAGGAGTGCAATCTCAACGAAGAAGGAATCGAGGTGGTGGCCGGTGCTAGCGATGATGCCTATCCTCATTCGTCGCCAGCCCCCAGGAGGGCGGGCGAAAGGCCCCACCAGCCGCTGTGTCCAACCGGCGGCGACCACCCCGACTCCGTCAGCCAACTGACGTCCTGTTCCTGTCCCAACAGCAGCAGCTGAAACCTGACCGCATGGCTTGGGCGCAGCCATCCACGCCGACCCGCCGCACGGACCAGGGAGACGGTGCTGCGCGCCAAAGGATCGGCGACCAGGTGTGGCCGGTGCCCGCCTAGGATTCGCAAGAGCGACTGGTTAGTGACGCCTTCACTGGGATGATGCACGATTACCGGTGGCGACGGGGAGAGCGCCAGAAAGAGGATGGCGTCGGCCACATTACTGAGCAGCGCCTGCGGCGATCCGCGCTCTGCGGCGCTTGTCGAGGCCAGCGCCGATGCGGCATACCGGCGCAGCATTTGGGTGACTCGGCGCCCCGGTGCGTGAACTCCGGGAGGGCGATAGATGGTCATGGCAGCACCCGCTGGCATGGTAGCGAGCAACAGCCGCTCCCCGCTGGCCTTGCTGCGCGCGTACGGCGACTGGGGGTCCCAGGTGTGAGTAGAGTCCAAAACGTGATCACTTCCTTGCACTGCGGCGCTGCTGACATGGACGTATGAGGCGCCGCTCGCGTAGGCGGCATGACCCAGCACCGCTGGTAGCACCCCGTTGGCGCCGAACATCGATTCGCTCTCAATTCCGGTGGCATCGCTGATGCCCGCAGCATTGATCACAACGTCGGGACACAGCGCCCCCAAGGCCGCGCTCTCGTCTGCCGCCCAGACACGCACCACGCTGACGTCGATCTCGGTCACCGGCGTCGGGTTTCTGCGTAGCCGTGGCGCCCGGCGCGCGACGACTCGGATCCCCTCGTGGGTCAGCGCCGAGACGACTGCATTCCCGACGAATCCGTCTGCTCCATAGACAACGGCGGTCTCTGGCGGCTTGCTCATCTGGCCACCCGTCGAACATGCGCCAGGCCATGAGCCGGCGGCAGTTCAGACTCGCGATCGACCGCCGCTCGAGACCACAGCACACCCACCACGAAGGCTACTGACAAAGAGAAAAAGCCCTCGTAGAAGTTGAGTACCACCAATGCGCCCACCAGGGCCAGCAGCGCGAACTCGTCGGCGGGACAGGCCCGCCCGGCACCGGGCCCAGACAGTCGCCGGACGATCTGGCTGGCCGGGCCGAAATACAGCGCATACAGCGTTGCCAATCCGCCGATGAAACCCAGGAACAGCAGCGACGCCGCCAGATGGTTGTGCACCCCGGCCTCCTGGTCGACCGCGTGTTCAACGATCCACCCATATTTTTGCTCGCTCCAGTCGGCGTGGTCTAGCCCGATGAAGAACACCGCAGCCGGGGAGGAGCTCATCAGGTCGACGGCGCCCTCGAACAGGGTGAATCGAACGCTGATGTTGCGCTCGAAGACGCCTTCGCCGATCAGGGCCCGGCCGATGCCAGTGCTCCCCAAGAAAGGAACCAGACGGTCTACGAACAAAGTTGCGGTGGCGGCTAGAACCACGGTGACCCGCATCAGGAGCCACCGGCCCGGCCGGACCACTACGAGCCAGGTAGCCAATACGACGACACCAGCCAGAAGCATGTTGCGCGATTGACCCATCACCAAAATGACGACAGTTGCCGACACTCCTGCGACCCGAAGCATGGTCGGCAACCGCGACCAATACGCCAATAACGCGGCGAGGCCTATCGAGAGCAAGATGCCTTGCTCCCCGTAGGAACGCGGCACGCCTGGGGTCTTATAGAACGGTATCTGGACCCCGAAGGTGCGCCCCTGCCGAGGGGGCTCCAAGAAAGCGACGCCCGTGAGACCGATCAGCAACACCACAACGGCCAGTATCAGGAAACCGACCGCGTAGGCCGTCAAAACCCGCTCCAGCCCTGCCGAGCGGCAGAGCCACGTAAGGCACACGATGAAAATCACCAACAGGATACGCGAGATCATGTAGGGGTATTCGTCGGCGCTTCCAGACCAGAGCACCCGGCCCGCATACAGACCGGTCGCGGCCACCAAAATCCACATGAACAACGAGGGCGCGGCTGGGCGAGGGGCCTCGGCCCCGGGCCCGCTGAGTAACTGGACTCCCAAGAGGTAGGCCATGCCCAGCACAATCGTCGGTGCCACCAGGACTGCTCCTGCGAAGGTGGGCCGAGGCACTAAGGGGATCAACGCGACGAGAAATAGCGCCACAGCAGTGAGGATGGGCAGACGGCCGGAGGCATACCAGCTCTGCGAGGTGGCCAGGCCGGACTTCACCGTGTGTAGCCCAAGCGCTGCGCGACCTCGGCAACTTCGCCCCAGGCCACTTCCACCCAGCGTTCCGGCCACGCTTTCCACCGGTCGCTAGTTGCTGAAAAGCCCGTCGTGCCGATGACCCGGCCTGCTTCGCGGCCAAGGTCGTGGTCGTGGTCGTGGTAGTGGAACACGTACGGCGACCAGTCCAGGCCAAGATGATGCACCGCTGCTCGCAGGACCTCCTGCGGCTGATCACACAACTGCTCGTAAGTGAAGGAGTGTGCCTGCTGGCCAACACGGTTGGAGAAATCGACGAGACCGCTGGCCACACCCGCCCAATAGCGGGCGGCGGTGCGTATCAGCGGCTCGCCGAGTTCTGTCGTGCCGAGGCAAGGATGAACAAAGGTCCCAGCCTTGGTAAACGAGTTGACCTGGTCCAAGGGATGCCGGTGCAGCACGAGATACTTAGCCTGCGGAAAAAGCCGGTGCAGTGCGTCCGGCTCCTCAGCATAGCGTGGCGACTTGTCGCACCACGCCGAGGCTCCTTTGCCAGCGGCGTACACATCTAGGGGTCTGCGACCTGCAGTCGCGATAAGGTCCGCAACGGCACCGTGGTCATATCCGAGGTCGTGCAGACCCTGCATCGAGCCCGCATCAGCGAAAACCCGCGCGAGCGGGAGCAGGTAGTCGGTCTCCGGGGGCACCGCCAACTCTGGGTGAGAGTCCAGACAGTAGCGCAACAACGTAGTGCCAGACCGGTATGGCGAAAGCACAAAATTGGCTGTGGCACCGGGCTTAACCCCAGCCTCCGAGACCACGGTCACCCTGGTCCGGCCGCGGACCACCTCCCCGTAGATGCGCCGCCCGTGGTCTCGAGCTCGGGCCACCATCGTTGACCCACGACGCGCGCGGTGTATGGGCTTGAGGCTCATAGAGTGACCACTCGCTCCGGCTGCCCCCGTGCGCTCCGGACCTGCACGGCTAGCAAGGCCGCTCGAAGGGCCTCACCGACGGCCCATGCCGCGGCCGCACCTGCCATCCCCAGCGGCCCCACCAAGGCAAAGGCCAACGCGAGAGTCAGGGCCGTCGTGCCGGCGACGATGATGAGCTGGCGGCGATGGCCCCCCGTCGCCACGACCCCCAAGGACAGTGCGGTGCTCATGTAGATAAAGATGCCAGCCGACATCACACCGATGAGCAACCATGTTGTGGGCACGAAGTCCGGACCGAAGATCACTGGGAAGACTGCCGGGCCCGCCAGTACCACGAGCGCCCCGCCCACCGCGCCAGCCAGTCCGACAAGCGCTGTCGGGAGGCGGACGGCGTCCCAGAGGTAGCGCTCACCCCGACTACGGCGCAGCCGTCCAACGGTCACCTCGGCGACGCCTCGAGCGGCGACCGCGCCAATCCGCACGAGGTAGGCAACGCTGGCAAAGACACCGAGCTCTTCGAGGCCGACCTGGCCTTCGACAACCAAGCGGATGAGCGACTGGTTCAGTGATAAGAACATCGCGCTCGCGCCCAAAGGCACCAGAGTGACAAACAACCGGCCGAGGCTGGCGTGCACCTCTGGCGCCAGGACAGTGTTCGACTCAAGCTCGCCGCCCCATGGCAAAAAACGCCGTTCGTAGGCGAGACACTGCACTGCCCATGCGGCCGCCACAAGCCACAATCCGGTGACGAGCCCAGAAACGGCATACCCCAGGGCGAGCGCCGCCGTGCTGGTCGCTGCCCGAGCCAAGGTGGACAGCACCAGGTCTTTGCGGCGTCCTTGTCCTTGTGCATAGCCGTATGCCGTCCTCATCAGCGCTTCCATGAGTTTGGCCAGCGCCAACGGCACCATCACCGCCAACAATTCGGGCCGCCCCCAGGCCAGGGCCAGCGCGACGACACACAGCACACCAGCTCCGTTAGTCCAGCAGGTCAGGAGTAAATGGTTTCGCCATTCGCGGCCCGCGGATTCCTGGGTAGCCAGGATGTCTTGGAGCCTCAAGTTCGTCAGCAGGAAGATCGGCGATACTATCGCGAGCGCCAGCGCGTACAGGCCGACATCAACCGAGCCACCGAACCTGGCGATGATCACCAGTTGCACGCCTTGGGCAGCGGCGTAGACAAGTTTGCTGGCGATCATGCTTGAGCCAAAAAGGCGGCCGCGAGATTGCGTCACCACTCCTGCCTCCAAGCACGCGCGCCATCGGACTGACCCATGTCGCGGGCCGCCGGCTTCTCAATCGATCGAGCCGCAACCCGCCAGGTAGGAATCAACAATGGCGACATGCCGCAGGCATAGCACAAGATGTAGAGCGGCTGGGCGGGCTCATTGGACAAGGTTGAGTCGTCCACCCCAGTCCTTTCGGCTTGTCCATCCTGAAGACTTCGCGATTGTGGAGCAGGCGAACCCTCTACCGCTTTCGACACAACTATAAGCAAAGCGGCGCACTTAGAAGCAACAGACGGCAGCCAGAGAGGGGATCTTGCCGAATTTTGACCAACTGTTTGCGATCGGCTGCCCATAATCCAATTCCACGGCGCGGCAAACGGTTACACTCGGGTGCCGGGGCCTTGCAAGGGCCTTTCAGCACTCGTCGCAGGCCAGGCAGGATACCGAAGGGATGAACAACACACGTGGACCTCTTCGGCTATCTGAATGTCTGTCGCCGTCGCTGGCGTACCATTTTTCTTGTCTTCGTTCTTGCCGTTGGTGTCGCTGGCGCGTACACGGCATGGACCGAGGCGACGTACCAAGCGCGCGCCGAGCTTTACGTGTCGACGGTGAGCGCGGAAAATCCGTCTGATTTGGCACAGGGCAGCACATTCACGCAGCGACAAGTCACGTCGTACGCGGAGGTTGCGACGACGCCGCTTGTACTTCAACCAGTAATTACGGAACTGAGCCTTGACACCACCCCGGCTGAGTTGGCACAGCAGGTCGATGCCACTGCCCCGGTCGGTACGGTGCTGTTGACCTTAACTGCACAAGACCCCGACCCGGACCAAGCGCTCCTCATCGCCGGGGCGGTCAGCGACCAGATGGTGCTCACGCTGGGGGAGTTGGATCAGGTCGACTCCACAAGCACCAGCCCTGTGAAGGCGACGGTTGTCACTCCCGCCAGCGTCACGTCGACGCCCGTCAGCCCCAAACCTGTGCGCAACATAGGAGTTGCTGCCGTCTTTGGCCTGCTTGCGGGCCTGGCCCTAGCCGTTATTCGCGATCGCGCGGATTCCTCGATTCGCACGCGAGAGGACATCGATGGAGTGTGCGAGGCGCCAGTGTTGGGTGGCATCATGTTCGATAAGGCTGGGGCAGATCAGGCCAACCTGGTCATTGACCAGCCGCACCATCAGCAGTCCGAAGCGTTTCGCACGCTGCGAACGAACCTGCAGTTCTTGCGGCTGGGAGATCCACCGCGCTCGATCGTGATCACTTCATCTTTGCCGGGCGAGGGCAAGACCACCACGACGGCCCACCTGGCGCAGGCGTTGGCAGAGGGCGGTAAGTCGGTATGCCTCGTCGAGGGCGATTTGCGTCGGCCCCGGCTCCTTCAATACCTCGGCATGGAGGGTGGAGCCGGACTTACCAACGTGTTGATCGGCGAGGCTGATCTAGACGACATGCTGCAGCCCTACGGACAGACCTCGCTCAGGCTGCTGGGCGCCGGCCCTATCCCGCCCAACCCTGCGGAGCTGTTGGGCTCGGAGCCGATGCAGGAGTTGGTGCACCGGCTGGAGGAGCGCTTCGACACGGTGATCGTCGATTCTCCTCCGCTGCTGCCGGTGACTGACGCTGCGGTATTGTCTCGGGTGACCGATGGCGCCTTGATGGTGGTAGGGATCGGCGTAGTCAGTACCGAGCATCTTAGAGCTGCGTCGGAGCGGTTGGAGCGCGCGCATGGCCCCCTGTTGGGTCTGATCATGAACAGATTGCCCAGAACCGGCGCCGACGCATACGGCGCATACGGCGAGTACGGCGCATACGAACCAGATTCCTCCGAGCAAGACGTTGCTGCCTCAGCACAGAAACTTCGGCTTCATCACGGCTCGGCAACGTCTCAGACGACCGTTTAACCTAGGTGCTATGCGGGCCGGCCACGTCACCCAGCACGTTCGCCGCCGCTCGCAACTCAGTCAGTCAGCCGACTTCCCGGCGCAGATCACCCTTCTGATGCAGGTCCCCTTCGCAAGAGGACCAAACCCACACGCTTGGCACATGAGTCATGAACTCCTCTGCATCCCAGCCCACACCTAGCGCCCAAGCGGCATACACCTGGCCGACCTCGGGCCAGGCAAGCTGCTCACCCTGGGTGACTCTGCACCAAACGGTGTCTCACGCACAGTCCCCGCTGAGCTGCTCGGCTCTGCTGCCATTCGCTCAGTACGGCGCCAACTACGAGCCCGATCATGAGACAGCCCGCACCGGCCGCGGGGCAATACACGCTGTCGGGGTCTGAGGGGGCGACTACAGTTCTCAGAGACGTCAGGCGATGATCGCAGCGGGCACTGGCATGCGGTGGGATGATAGTGACCGCCCCGCCTGGGTGTCCTCCCACGCGGCGACCAAGCGTGGCAGCGCGGCCGACAGTTGGTCAGTGGGCTGGACATAGGGCAAGCGCATCCACTGGTCCATTCCCCCCGTGGGCGCGAAGTTCGGCCCGGCCGCGACGGTCACGCCGTGGCCTGCCGCTGCTGCGGTGAGCGCGGTCGAGCACGGCTCCGGCAGCTCACACCACAGCGACAGTCCCCCCGCCGGGGTCTGCACGCGCCAGTCTGGACAGATGGGCTCGCACCCCTTGCACGAGCAGGTCCCGAGCCGCCCTGAAGGCCAGGCGACGTGGCGGCAGGATCTCTTCTCGCCGCCGCAGCAGCTCGGCGACAGCGAGTTGCTCCAGGACGGGAGCCCCGAGATCAAGCCGGAGTCGGTGCGTGGCCATCTGTCTGGTTCGGGCCGACGGGACGCGCATCCAACCGATCCGTAGTCCGCCCCAGAACGTCTTGCTCACCCCACCCACGGTGATCGAGTCCGGCACGAAGGCTGCAAGCGGAGGCGGCATATCGATGTCGTCGCAGGCCAGTTCCACGGGTGTCTCGTCGATGATCGGCACCACCCTGGCATCGCGCAGTACCGTGCCGACCTGCTCTCGCTGGTCCTCGTCCATCAGGGCACCGCTGGGGTTGTGGAAGTCAGGCACGAGGTATGCGGTGTGTACGTCGACTTGGCGCAGCAGCACGCCCAGCCCATCGGGATCCCATTGTGCGCCGAGCGCCTCATGGTCCACCGGATGGGCCAGCAACCGGGCCCGCAACCCGCGCAGCGTGGCTATCGCATTGGGGTAGGTCGGGGACTCGATCACTATTCGTCGCGCGCCAGGCCCGGACAGCAACGCCTGAGCAGCAATCGCCGTGCTCGACAGTGCCCCTGACGTGATCAGGATCTGAGACGGCGAGGTCGGCAGTCCCCGTCGGACGAAGTCGTCCGCCACGAGCTCCCGGAGCACCGGCACACCGGTCGGGTAGTACCCAACGCCAGACAGGTAGCGCGGACACTCCTGCAGCGCACGCTCGTACGCCTCCATCAACCATGGACCCGCACTGGAAGCGGTGGTTGTCAGATCGATCACACCTGGCCCACCGGTAGCGGGCGTCAGCAGGTGATCCACGCCTCCACCAGGCACCAGCGGCAGATGCACGACACTCCCCGAGCCTTGCCGGGTCCTCAGATAGTCCTGGTCGCGTAGTTCGGCGAACGCCCGGGTGACCGTCGACCGGCTCAGTCCCAAAGCGGTCATCAGCTCCCGCTCACTCGGCATCCGGGCCCCCGCCGGAAGACGCCCATCGGTGATGGCACCCCGCACTCGCGCCGCCAGAGAGGCATACAGTGGCGCACTCAGCCCGGTGCGGCCTACAACGGTGGCCACCCTGCCTGCCGAGAGAACACGTTGCACCAAGCCACTATCGCATGATTGGACCTTTTGGAACAGTCCAATTCAAGAGAGGCTGTCCGAGTGAGATTCCGCAGCCACCACAACCATCCCGCCGATCCCACTGCGCAGCGCCGTCAGCTGGCCAATCTTGGGCCGATCGAGCAACTGAGGGCGGGCCAGCTGCCGAGGCGCCTGACCCAGCTCGTCGTGGGATTGTTCCTGTACGGCGCATCGATGGCCCTCGTGATCCGAGCCGGCCTCGGCGTCATCCCCTGGGATGTCCTGCACCTTGGCATCATCACGCACGTCCCCACTACCTTCGGCACGATGACCATCCTGGTATCCCTGGCTGTGCTCATGATCTGGATCCCGTTGCGTCAACGTCCCGGCGTTGGAACGATCGCCAACGCCTTCCTGGTCGGCCTGTCCGCTGACCTCGTCCTGAGCCTCGTGCCGGACCTGACCGCGCTGCAGGCACGCGTACCCCTGCTGATCGGCGCCATCGCCCTCAACGGGCTGGCCACCGCCCTCTACGTCGGAGCTCAGCTCGGTCCGGGACCCCGCGACGGCCTGATGACCGGCCTGGCCAGAGTCAGCGGCCGATCGATCCGACTGGTCCGCACCGCCATCGAGGTCACCGTGGTGATCATCGGCGTCATCCTCGCCGGGTCCGTCAGCAGCGTGCTAGGCCTCGGCACGATTGCGTATGCCGTCTCGATCGGCCCACTGACCCAAGCCCTCCTGCCCTGGTGCACGGTTCCGTTGACGCCCCGACAGCAGCCCACCGTCACTCACCGTTCGCCCAAGCCATGAACATCGGGTCGGTGTACTTCATCGCCGTCAGGTAGCGAACCCTCACCTGCCGATAAGCCTCCACCGACGCCGGATCGGGCTCGAAGACGTCGCCAGGGCGTGTCATCGACTCGATGGCGCTGGACCAGTCGCTATGTACCTCGCTGCCGACTGCCGCAGCGATCGCAGCCCCCAGGCCTGCCGCATCCGGCATACCGGCTCGGGTCGCAGCAACCCCCCATGAGTCAGCGACAATCTGCATCATCACGTCCGACTTCGCCCCCCCACCGGCCACGATCAGACGCGGCGCCGCGATCCCGCGCTCGGCGACCAAGGCCCTGGTGTGCTCAGCCATGCGCACCGCAATGCCCTCCAGCACAGAACGATAGAGGTGGTGCGCGCCATGTCTGCCGTCCAACCCGAGCACGGCACCCCGGCGGTATGACGCATCGCCAGGAGCCAGGAAGTCCGGCAGGGTCAGCAGCCCGGCACTGCCGGGGGGCACGTCGGCCGCTCCGGTCTCCAGCCAGCGCAAGGTGTCGACCCGATCCGCACCCGGCGGGGCCGACGAGACGAGATCGCGCACCCACGCGGGAGTCCACATACCGCGCCGAATGCCTTCGCTCTCGTGCAACACCTCGCCGGGGATGCTGGCCGCGTTGACCCAGCTGCTCGGCCCGCTCGCACCAGCAGCAGAACGCAGCCCGGGGGCCATAGCGGCGATGTAGGTGCCGAGCGACAGCAACACGTCGTTGCCGTCGGCGGCCGACAGCCCGGCCCCCAGCGCCTCAACGGCCTTGTCGTTGCCGGTCGCATAAACAGGACATCCGACCGGCAACCCCGTGGCTCGGGACGCCTGCCCGGTCACGACCCCCAGTTCTGCGCCCGGCGGCACCAGGTCCGGCAACAGACGGCGCGGCATACCGGTGCGGTCGAAATCGACGGCGTCACCCGACCAGTCACCGGCACTCTGGTCGATCGGCCACATTCCCTCATACGCGGCCGAGCTGTCACTCCGTTGTCCGGTGAGCCGCAGCGTGAGATAGCCCGAGGACGCAGCGATGGTCGCCACCTGAGGATCGAGTACGCCCACAGGCTCCCCGACGCGGGCATCCATCCACGACAGCACCGGCTCGACCAACGAGTGATCGGCGCCGATCAAGGCTCGACAGAACCGGATCCCGCACAGCCCGATGGCCACGATCGAGCCCACACCGGAGAGTTGCGCCATCACGGGACGGCAGGCCGCAGCCACGGAGTCCCACAGGTCATCCTCCGGATGCACCACCTCGCCGGCCGCGCCGAGCACATACGGCCGCAGTGGTGCGCTGCCCTGGGCGCGCACGTCCCCGCCGGCGTCGAAAACAGTCACCTTGGTGCTCTGCGACCCCCCGTCGATAGCCAGCAGCAGAGGCCTCACGGCCCCTCATCCAGGGGGTAGATCGTGCCGGGGTTCATGATCCCGTGCGGGTCGAAGGCGTCCTTGAGCCCGCGCAGCAGCCGATAGCTGCTGCCATGCTCCTGCCGAATCCAGGGCGTGCGGTACTTGCCGACGCCGTGGTGGTGCACCATCGAGCCACCGAGCGCGAGCGCCTCTTCGACGATGATCGCGTTGAGTGGCTGGTGGTAGGTGGTGATCTCTTCGCGGGGCTCACAGCGGATGTCGTAGTCGTAGACGAAGTACAGGTTGGTGCCGGTCTGGTAGGAGTGCGAGGAGTGGGCACCGAGCAGATAGAGGTCCTCGAAGCGCTCGAACGTCGTCTCGATCCGGTGCATCACCCCCTCGTAGAGGGCCGCGGTCCGAGACCAGTCGATCGAGACTTCGGTCGTGTAGCCGAGCCGGTGATCAGCCACCATGGCCGCCTTCTCGGCCTCGATCTTCTCCGGCCCCCAGTTCAACGACTCGAACCAGGACCGGATGCGCTCGGGGTCGACCGTGGTATGCGCCACCCGCGCCGCAGCCGCGTCGCACGCCGTCATCGTGACCTCCACCAACGGTGGCGGGCCCATCGCCGACAGCACCACGAGGTTGGCCTCACTGGGGTGGTCGGGAAAGTGCTGCTGCGCATCCCCCGGCGAGTACACCCTGGCCACCGCGGGACGGTAGCCGGCCACGACGACCTCCCGCAGCAGGGCGACCGCCGCACCGAAGTCCTCGACGAGGTAGCCCCGGTAGCGCTCGCTGCCGGCATACCAACCGAAGACCTTGACGCTCACCTCGGTGATGAAGGCCAGTGCTCCCTCGTTGCCGATCACGGTATGCCGAATGTCGGGTCCGGCTGCCCGGCGGGGCACCGCTCTGATCCGGGTGATGTGTCCCCCGGGCAGCACCGCCTCCAGGCCCACCACCATGTCCTCGATGCCGCCGTAGAGGGTTGAGAACTGACCGATCGAACGGGTCGCCACCAGACCACCCATCTGCGCGATCGGCTGTGACTGCGGTGAGTGCCCGGTGGTCAGCCCCCGGGCACGCAGCTCCTGTTCGAGCACCCGCAGCGGCACCCCGCATTGTGCGGTGACGCTCATGTCCTGCTCGTTGATGTCGAGGATGGCGTCCATCGCCGAGCCGTCGAGCACCAGGCTGTCCTGGACAACGACCTCCAGGCCGCCCTCGGTGCCGGTGCCACCAGTGCGTGGGACGACCGCGACCCGATGGGTGTCGGCGAACGCCAAGACTGCGGCGACCTGTTCGGTGCTCCGTGGTCGGACGATAGCCGCCGGAAACGGGCCGTCGTAGATGTCGTGCGCTGCCTCATACTTGCGGAACCGGTCGACGCTCGTCTCGCGCAGGCGTGCGGCCGCTGTGTCCACGGCGCTGGTTCCGAGCAGTTCGGTCATCGCCGCAATAATCTGCTCGCGGGACAACGGGGAACGGGATGCGGTCATGGAGTCATTAGATCAGCGCACCAGATAGCCGCCGTCGACGACCAGCACGTGGCCGTTGACATAGTCACTTGCGGCCGAGGCCAAGAACACCACCGCGCCCATCAGGTCGGCCGGATCCCCCCACCGCCCGGCCGGAATGTGCTCGATCACTCGCCGGTTCGTCTCCGGATCGGAGCGGGTGCCGAGCGTCATCGCCGTCGAGAAGTAGCCCGGGGCCAGGGCATTGACGCAGATGTTGTGCTGGGCGAGGTCATCGCAGTAGGCCCGGGTGAAACCCACGATCCCCGCCTTGCTCGCGGCATATGCCGGCGAACGCTGACCGCCAAGATAGGAGAACAGCGACGCGACATTCACGATCTTGCCGCCGCCGTGGGCGCGCATGTGATCAGCGGAATGCTTGGCCATCTCAAAAGCGGCAGTGAGATTGACCGCCAGCATCGGATCCCACTGGGTTCGGTCGAAGTCCTCGGGATCGGCGGTGACACAGATTCCAGCCGAATTGACCACAATGTCAAAACTTCCGAACTCCTGAACGCACCGCTTGATGGCGTCTCGGGCAGCTCCGGCCCGGGTGAGATCGTCCTCGAGGTATGCATACCGCCGCCCGTGAGCTCGCACCATCTGTGCGGTCGACCCGTCATCATCGGTCCGCGCCAGCACCAGCACGTCTGCGCCGGCCGCGGCAAGGGCGACCGTGAAGGCGCGCCCCAGACCGGAGTTGCCACCGGTAACGATGGCACTCCTGCCCTCCAACGAGAAGGCCCTCAGGGTAAACGATGGAAGGTCCACGATCGGCTCAGGCTAGCGCTCACGCCCGGCGGCGGCGCATCCAATGAACGGTGATCGGGACAAGAATCGCTGCCACCAGTGACCCCGCCCAGAAGGCCCAGAACAGCGCGACGCTGGTCACGGCGATGCCGAGATCCACTGCCCGGTCGCGCGACACCAACGGGTGGGTGTCTTGATCGGCGCCTGTGGGTCGAACGAGCCTCGAGGCCCAGCCCCGCAGCCTGAGCCCCGGCCGCCAGGAGACCAACGTCAAGATGCCGGGCTCGTTTCGGGTTGACTGCTTGGCCTGCAGCCGCCCGGCCTGCCTGATGGAGTATGTGGTCACCGGAAAGATCAACCCCAGACCGATGATGTAGGACACCGAGGCGGTTCGGCTCAGCTCGTCGTTCACGGTCGAGAAGAACACCCATCCGCAGGCAAGCGCATACAGCACGAGGACGCTGGAGTATGCGTAGATCGCGGTCTCAGTCAGCGCTCGACTGCGGTACCTGCGCGGCTTCGGTTCGGGCTGCTCCTCCACCGCCCTATTGTGCGCGGCGCGCCTGAGCGCTCGCCGCCAGGTCGTCCCTTTACCAAAAAGAGGGCGTCTCTTTGCCAAGAATTTGCTCAACGGAGACGTACGTGGCCTTCCCCCGATCTGTCGCAGAACGTAGAATTTCTTTATATGTGGAACTGGCAGGGTCGTCCATCGTGAAACATTCCGGGAAAGCGCTCGGGTCGTCCTATCCTGCCTTTTCTCAGTTTATCGCCGTGTTGATCTTTCTGGTTGGGGCTGCGGCGGTATCATTCCTTCTGGACCAGGACCTTCTCGCACGTGTGCTCACGGTCAGCGCATTCATTGTCGCCCTGAGCCGCGTAGTCACCGGGCTACGACGGGCCAACGTGGTGATAGACCAGGCCTGGGACGTCCTCGATCCGCCGCACGCGTCATCCCAGATAACGGCTCGTGAGGAGCGACGAGTTTCGGTTTGATCGGCGCCTAGCCGATCACTGACAATAATGGGCCTGATGCCGACCACCGCAGCATCTTCTCGCCTTCACTCTTTCACCCACGACCATTTGAGATTCGCGGTCTGCGATCAGGGGCCCCTTGCCGGTGCGCCGGTCGTGCTCCTCCACGGTTTCCCGCAGGACCAGACCACCTGGAACTCCGTGGTTGGGCAGCTGGGCGCGGCCGGAGTGCGAACGTTGGCCTTGGAGCAGCGAGGGTATGGCCGGGACAACGCACCCACAGAGGTGAGTCGATACAGGCTGGACATGCTGGCCGGCGACGTGTTGGCGATGCTGGACGCGGCCGGGGTGGAGCGGGCGCACGTCGTCGGCCACGACTGGGGCGGCGTGGTGGCCTGGCACCTCGCGGGCACAAGCGATCGGGTGCTGACGATGACAAGCCTGTCGACGCCACATCCAGCAGCCTTGGTGCGCTCTATGGTGCGCAGCACGCAGGCCCTCTCCAGCTACTACGTGGCGCTGTTCCAGCTGCCTGCGCTCCCGGAGCGGGTGCTGGCACCGAGGTTGCACGGCATGTATCGAAGGACCGGACTCTCGCCCGCAGACGCCGATCGGTATGCCGCCCGTTTCGCCGAACCTTCCCAGCTCACCGGTCCGATCAACTGGTATCGGGCCCTGCTGCGACATCGCGTCAGGACACCCCGATCTCGGGTGCCGACGACCTATCTGTGGGGCCGCCAGGACTTCGCGCTCGGCGCCGCGGCGGCTCGCGCGAGCGCCGACTTCGCCCGCGTCGACTATCGCTTCGCAGAGATCGAGGCCGGCCATTGGCTGCCGGAGACGGCGCCGGTGATCGTCGCCGAGGAGATCCTTCGCCGCGTCAGCGTGAGCTAGGCCCGTAGGTGGCCAGCCAGACGTGCTGAACCCGCTCTGCGCGCTGAGGCCTCGCTCACGTCGACCACCATCTGGTGAGGGTACCGGCCGCCGGGTCCAGTTGGCCCCGTTCTACAGTGAGGTATGCCCGGACATTCGCTGCAAGATGCCGTCGTCGCTGTGGTTGGAGCCACCGGCGCGCTGGGTTCTCGAATAGCCGCCGAGGTGTCGAACCGCGGGGGCCACCTGATCTTGGTGGGCCGCGACGAAGAACGCCTCAACAGTGTGGAGATCGACGGTGCCGTCCGCGTCGTCGCCGACCTGGGCGATGCGACTGCGGGCGACAAGGTCGTGCACGCCGCTCGCGAGCAGCATGGCCGCCTCGACGGACTGATCAACGCAGCCGGCGTCGTCGCCTTCGGCAACCTCGCGGACACCGAGGACGAGGTCATCGAGGAACTCTTCCTGACCAACGTCATCGGTCCGCTGTGGATGCTTCGGCGGGCGATTCCGGCACTGTCGCAGTCGCAGGGTTTCGTCCTGAACATCTCCGCGATCGTCGCCGAGCAGCCCATGCCGGGGATGGCGGCGTACTCGGGTAGCAAAGCAGGACTCAGCGCCGCCGACCGAGCGCTGGTCCGAGAGCTGCGACGCGCGAAGATCAGCGTGTATGACGTTCGCCCACCGCACACCGAAACCGGTCTCGTTGATCGTGCGATCGCGGGCCAGGCACCGCAGCTACCCGACGGGCTGGCTCCGGAGCAGGTAGCACGCGCCGTCGTCGAGGCGATCGAAGAGGGCCGTTTGGAGGTCTCGGCCGAGGACATCTCGTGAATCGTTTCCAACCGCGTCCACCCGGCCCGCGCCGGATCGAGCCCTGACCTACGGTTGACGGATGACATTCAGCAACGGCGATGAAGTCACCTGGAACACCCCACAGGGTCCGACCCACGGCACGGTGAAGCAGAAACGGGTGAACGATTTCGAGTTCAAGGGGCAAAACTTCAAGCCCACCGATGACGACCCGTACTACATCGTGGAGTCCAACGCGTCCGGCTCGAAGGCCGCCCATAAGCAGTCAGCGCTGTCGCGCCGCTAGGTTCGCCCCCCGAGGCTTACATGGTTACGCTTGAGTCCGCACCACTGAGGTGCGCACACCCCAACAGCTTCAGGAGCGTCACGTGATCATCAACATCCTCGGTTTCCTCATCTTCGGCCTCTTTGTGGGGGCTGTCGCGAGACTGATCAAGCCGGGCAAGCAGAACTTGAGCATCCCGATGACACTGCTGCTGGGTGTCCTCGGATCCCTGATCGGCGGGGTCATCGCCAGCTTCATCGGAACCGGTGACTTCTTCGAGCTGAACATCATCGGCGGACTCTGCGCGATCATTGCCGCCGTGCTGCTGGTCGGCACCGTCGAGGGTTTTTCCTCTAAGAGCACCACCTGAGCTCAGCGTTCCTGCTGGCCGCGGCCTCCCTCCACCTCGGCTTCCAGTTGACGGTGACCCTCGTCGTCTACCCTGCTCTGGCAGCGGTCCAGCCCGACCAGTGGACCCTCGCCCACAACGCACACGGACGGGCCATCACCCCGGTGGTCGCGTTGGCGTATGGCGCGCTGCTTCTTGCCGTCGGGTGGTCAATCATCGTCACGCCGAGCGCCATCGGGGTATGGGTCGCGTTGGTGGGAGCGGCACTGTCGATGGCAGTGACCGCCGCGGTGGCCGCGCCGGCGCATGGCGCGCTTGCCGCCGGCGTAGAACCGGGGTTGCTGCATCGCCTTCTCGTTGCTGACCGCATACGCCTCGGGGGAGCTGTGCTGGCGGTGGGTGGCGCGGTGGCGGCCGTGCTGTAGTCAGCCCTTCGGTTCAAGGCACCAACATCGTGCTGAAGCCGTTATTGCGAGATGGACAGCTCGAAGCGGTCCAGCAACATCTCCAACGCCTTCTCGAACTCGGCCTTGCTGTGATCCTGGCTCAGTTCCTTCTGCAGTCTGCGGACGGTGGGAGCATTGGCCAAGGTGTCGTCGGCGTCGCCCTCGTGGGGGATGTCCGCGTCACCTTGATCCAACGGTTCGTCCACAAAACCGGCCTCTGCGCCTCGGATCCCACATTCGAGCAGCAGATGGCCGAGCAAGAAGCTCGTGAACGACCGGTAGGCGTCGACAAGCTTGTCGTCCTGGAAACCGTGACCCGACATCGTCCTCAAGAAGTCTTCGACCAGCTCAACGCTTCGCAGCGGTGGGCGTAGCCACGGCACTGCGGGATGCTTGGTCGCCACCAGCGGGAAGATGCTCGGGTGCGCCATGGCGACGTCCCGGATCTCGTGCGCGTAGGCCTGCACATAACCCTGCCACGTCTCGGTCAGGTCGGGATCCAGCCGATCGGTCAAACCCTCTAACAGATGTGCCACGACGGCCTCAAGCAGGTCTTCGCGCCCTGGGATGTAGCGATAGATCGACATCGCTTCGACCCCCAGCTCGGCCCCCAGCTTGCGCATCGTCAAACCCTGAACGCCGTGGGTGTCCATGAAGTCGATGGCCGTCGCCACGATCAGCTCTCGATCCAAACGTCCTCGTGTCTCCGACGGTGGGCGCTGCCTACCGGGTCTCATCCGGCCCCTCCCGTGTGGTGGATAACATCACCACGACCTGCGATGACCTTGCCATTTCACCTGGCCTCGCCCAGTTCCGCAAGTGGGACCTGCAGCCCGGCCAACACCGCGCGCAGGTCAGCCTCGAACTCAACGCGGTCCTGCGCTGCGAAGATGGCGCCGAGCAGATGCGCCGACAGGCTCCGGTAGACCACGACAGACTGATCGTCGCTCAAGCCGTGCCAGCGCAGCGCTGCCAGCAGATCTTCGACCAGTCCGACGAGGGCCAACGGGGGTCGTAGCCACGGTTGAGTCGCGTCGACACAGGTCAACACCGGAATCATGGCCGGATGCTTGTGCCACAGGCGACGCAGCTGAGCGGCCACCGACTCCGCAACGTCCTGCCACGTCGCGCCGCGCCAGACGATCTCGGCCCGCGCCCGGCTCAACAGTTGTGCTCGCATCTGGGCCAAGAGATCGCCTCGAGAAGAGAAGTAACGATAGATGGCCATTCCTTCGACACCCAACGAGGCACCCAGACGCCGCATCGTCAGAGCTGGAAGCCCTCCGGCATCGACGCATTGCTGCGCAGCGTCGATGATGACCGCCGTGTTCAGCGGCGTCACCGCTCCCCGCACCCCACCCCCGCCGACGACATCGTCGGGGGCTGGCATCACGGTTCCGTGTGTGGGCCGGCGGAGCGTGCCATCGCCCTAGATCCGGTCTTCACCGGACACCGCATCGACCTTGCGGTGGAATCGCATCCCGGCGGCTCCCCCAATGAGCGCGCCGATGAGGGCCGTGGCCAACACCGCGGCCCCGGTAATGGCCGCCGCTAGGGTGCGGTCACCCTCCTCGATCGGAATGGTCGGTAGACCGCTGAGCTGCTCAGTGACGTCGAGACGCTCACCGACACTGAGGCCGACCGCAGTCACGATCGCTGCCATCAAGATGGTCCACAGCCACACCGCCAAACCCTGGCGACCACCATCGAACCTCGCCATCCTCCCGGCGACAAAGCCACCGCAGATGTAGGCCACGAGGATCACCGCCAGCAAGATGCCTCCACCGATCCACCCGGCAGCCCGCGGGTCCTCAGCGATCTGACCCAGGTCGGTGTTCGTGTTCTCGTTGATCAGGGCCCCGATGCCGGCGAGCACAGCGGAGGCGAACACGACCATTCCGGTGGCGGTGATCCAGCCGAAAAAGGCCGAACCCCACTTCAGGCCGCCGTAGGCGTCCCGTTCACGGTCAGCGCGGTCAGGGTGGTCAGCGGCATAGGCGGCGTCCCCAGCGTAAGCCGGTGGCGCCCCGGCGCCAGGGTGATCGAAGACAGGGTTGTCCTGTCTCTCCTCCTGACGCCGGGGCCGGACGTGATCGGGTTCGCCGCCCACAGGTGTGCTCATCTCAGTCGTCAGCGATCGCCGTCGTGCCGCTGCCCGTGGTCAGCGTATCCATCGGGCAGGTCGGCCTCGACCTGCTCCTTGCGGACCTCTTCGCTGACCTGCTGCTCGTCAGTCACCGTTTCGGTGCCGAGCTTGACCTTCTCCACTGGGACTGTCTCCTTGTCGACCCTCACGCGCTCTTCGGAGAGCACGACTTCCTGTTCCTGCTCGCCTAGATCGCCATCGCCGTCCACACCGGCGGCCGGTGACTCATCAGCGCTGATCGGCTCACGCTCCAAACGTACCTCCTCGCGCTCCACAGGCACGGTAGTGGTCACGTTCTCGGTGACGACGTACTTGCGCAGTCGAGCGCGTCCTGTTTCGACCTTCTCCGTGCCGACATGCACCTGCTCCTCGGAGCGCACCATCGAGTGACCGCCGTCATCGGTGCGCCGGTGGCCTTCGTGGTCGTCATGCCGGTCGTGCGCTTCGTGGTCGTCATGCCGGTCGTGCGCTTCGTGGTCGTCGTGCCCATTGTGACGGGCATGCTCGTCCTGACGGTGATGGTCGCCCTGGTTGCCGTGACGGTCCGTGCCGTGGTGGTCGACCGCACCTTCACCAGCGACGTCCTGGTAGTGCCGATACAGGTCATCCTCCTGCTCGGGCGCCAGGTGCTGATCGGCATCCACTCGGGGAGCGTCCTTGATCACGGCCTTGTCGTAAGGAACTCGGATGGTGTCGTCGCTGAGGTTTGCCGCGCTCAACGGGACGAAGGTCTCCGAGGTTCCGAAGAGGCCGGTCTTGACCGTCACCCATTCCGGACTGCCGCTGTTGTCATCGAGATAGACCTGCCCGATCTTGCCGACCTTGTCGCCGTCGGCGTCGACGACAACCGCGTCGTTGTCGATCATGCTCTGCATCTGATCCCTGGTAATCATGTGAGACTCCTTTGTCTGTCAATGAACCTGCCGGTGAGGGGGGCGCGTCAGCGCCGACCCGTCTTCTCCTTCTCTGTTGCCTGGGGGTCAGCGGTTTCACCTGAACTGCGGCGCAACGCCTTGCCCCTCCTGATGTCCTCCCGTTCCTTGTCTTCGAGCTTGTCGATCTTGGTCCTGTCGCGGGCGGGGAGCTGGATCTCTTCTTCTGCCTCCAGGCCACCCTGCAGCTGCCGTGAGCGCTCCAGCTCCGCGTCGAGCTCGGCGCCGAAGAGCAAGGCGACGTTGGTGATCCACAGCCAGAGCAGGAAGATGATGACGCCGGCCAGCGAGCCATAGGTGCTGCTGTAACTCGAGAAGTTGGCCACGTAGAAGCCGAAGGCTATGGAGGCGACAATCCATACGATGATGGCGAACGCCGACCCGATGCTCATCCAGCGGAACTTCGGCTGCTGCACGTTGGGGGTCGAGTAGTACAGCAGCGCGACAGTCAGGATCGCCAGGATCAAGATGACCGGCCACTTTGCGTAGGTCCAGACGGTGAGAACAGTCGAACCCAGTCCGATCGTATTGCCGATGGTGGTCGCCAGCGATCCGGACAACACCAGCATCAAGGCGATGGCCACGACCATCAACACGATGACCAAGGTGATGAGCAACATCATCGGACGCAGTTTCCAGATGGGGCGCCCCTCCCGGATTTCGTAGACCCGGTTCATGCCGCGGCTGAAGGCCATGATGTAAGCCGAGGCGGACCACAGTGCGGTAGCCAGACCGATGACCAGCGCGAGCAGCCCATTCGGTGCTGTCGCCAGGGACTCGATGGTGGGCCGTAAGGTGTCGGCCACCGACGCACCGCCGAAGTCGGTGAGAATCTCCATCGTCGTGTCGACGGTCTCTTGGCTCTGACCGACCAGGCTGAGCAACGACAGGATCGCGATGAGAGCCGGGAAGAGCGCCAGAACGGCGTAGTACGTCAACGCCGCAGCAATGTCTGTGCACTCATCGTCGGTAAACTCGCGCAGCGTCTTACGCGCGGTGTACCCCCACGTCGGCGCCTTCACCTCACCCGGCGAGTCGGGCTTTTCCGCGGACTCCGGGTGTGGGGCATCGGCGGAGTCATCCACCGAACCCCTGGACCTGTCATCGTCATCCGCGACCTTCTGCGAGTCCTTCGAGGCCTCGTGGCGGCTTTTCTGGGTCGCCGAGCCGCGCTCGCTGGCTCCCTGCTCGGTCCGCTTCTTCTTGCCTAACCCGAGGATCATTGGAACAGTCGCCTCAGCACACCGAGGACGATCGCCACTCCAGCGACGCCGGCCAAGATAGGCGCCGCGGACTCCAACGCCTGGGAGCGTGCCTGCGGGTCCTGCATCGTCCGCTGGGCTTGCTCCTTCACACGATCGACGCGCTGTTGCGCTTGAGACTTCACGTCCAGCTTCCTGCTCAGCTGATCGACGGTCTTGCTCAGCTCTTCGCGGGTGGCCTGGATCTCCGCCTCGATCTGCTCCGGGTCTTGAGACGGCGCCCGCTCGGAGGTGTTGTCGGTGGCTTGCGTATCAGTTGCCATGGCTGGCGTTCTCCTTCACGGTCGCTACGTCTTCCTTGACATTGGCAATAGCCCGGTCTGGCGTCGGCTTGGCCTGCTCCACCTGCTTCTTGCCCAACAGGGACGCCACAGCTGCTGCCAACAGCAGCGCGACCGTGACGATCAGCGCGGCTGCCCAGGTGGGCAGCACCAGGGCTAGCGCGATGATGGCCGTGGCCACCCCTGCTCCCAACCCAAGCAGCGCCAGGACCCCGCCAGCACCGAACATGCCCAGGCCCACTCCGGCATGCTTGGCGGCCTGCGACACCTCGGCCTGAGCAAGCCTCATCTCGTCCCTGACCAGGGTCGAGGTCTGCTCCGAGAGACGCGCCATCAGCTCACCGGTCGTGGGCTCCTGCGATTCCCTCGACAGCGGTTCCGTCATGCGCTCAGACATGGAACTGGTTTCCTTCCCCATTCTGGTCGTGGGCGGCCACGTCGCTCGTGTCGGTGGAGCGCGATGTCAGTCCCTGCTCGTCCGCTGCCTGCTCTGCCTTCTCCTGGGCGCGCTGCTTGCCCTTTTGCACCTTCGGGTTGTTCCAGACCGACTGAGCCTTCTCGGCAATCTGGTCATAACGCTCACGGCCGGCTCGGCTGCCGAGGACATAGCCGACTGCGCCTGCTGCTGCCATCGTGATCTTGCTCATGGTTTCTCCTGGGTCGGTGAGGGATTTACGCCGTAAACATACACCGTAAACGCGCCACTCGCAGGGCGAAACCACCCGCGAAGGTCAGCGGCCTCGACGCGCTGCTTCTCGGAGCACGCCTGTGGCGGCTCGAGCCGTTGCGGTGCCGCGCCCCAGGCCCACCTCGACCACATCGTCGAAGACCCTCTGGTCGGCAGCAGCGGCGCGTAGTCCGGCATGAAGCAACAGCGGTGAGCTGGCCAGGCGGCTCACAACGGCAGTGGTGCGCAGGTGCGTCTGGAGCTGTCGGCGAACTTGGCGACGGTAGGATCTTGCTGGATTGTCCCCAGTGCCCGTGACGGCGGACCTCCCGGCCAGCGAACCCGTCAGGACCGCGTAGTAGATGCCCTCGCCGGTGAGCGGGTTGACCAGGTGAGCCGCGTCGCCGGCATACAAGATGCGGCCACCGGGGTGAGCAAAGCCCGGCCCGGACAGCGGCAGCTCGGCGCCGAGCCATTTCCGGGCGCCGACCGTGCCTCCGGGCAGCAGTTGCTCCAGCTGCTCGATCATCAGCTTCTTGCCCAGCGGCTCCCGCATCGAGGTGGCCCGCAGCACCTCGCCGTAGCCGACATTGCTCCACCCATCACCCCGGTCGAAGGACCATGCGTAGGCCGGTTGGCGAAGCGAGCTGAACACGATGGCCTGCTTGCCGTGTCGGCCGACCAGGGTGGGGGCGTACCCCCGCAACGCCAGGGCAGTCGAACGACCGCGGCCCTGTCGCGCGCCGATAGACCGGCGGACCCCGCTATGCACGCCGTCCGCCGCGATCACGACCTTGGCCTCGATCTCCTCGTCCAGGACAACGCTGGACCCCCCGTGACGCACCTCGCGCACCCGGTGCTGGGCGACGTGGACCCCAGCGGCTTGGGCGCACTGCACAAGATAGTGATCGAAGTCGTAGCGCGGGATGACCCAGGCATCACGGCGCATCTGCCGCTGCACCCGGTCCCCGGCGCTGGACAGCTCCAGGGCGCGCACCGGCCGGTGCTTAGGGAACGTCCACTGAACCCCCAGACCCCGCAGGAGGTCGACCGCGTGCGGGGCAATCCCGTCTCCACACGATTTGTCCCGTGGAAAGGCGGCCCGGTCAACCAGGAGCACCGATGCCTGCGGGCGGGCACGACGGGCGGCCAAAGCTGCACTACACCCGGCCGGTCCGCCACCCACGACCACCACGTCCCACACCTGAGCCCCTCCATCCATCGTTCGAGTCAGCCCATCGACCGTGCCTGGTCGGCGGGCCCTAAAGTATGGGGCGTGAGCGCGCCGCATACCCCTGTCCACCTGTGGATTCGTAGCGAGTCCCGTGCCACTGAGCGCCGTGCCCCCATTGTGCCCGTCGATGCTGGTCAGCTGATTGGCCAGGGGGTACGAATCACCGTCGAGGAGTCCGCGCAACGAGTTTTCAGCACGTCCGAGTATGCCGAGGCCGGATGCACGATCGCGACAGCGGGCGAGTGGGTGGATGCGCCCGCCGATGCGTACATCGTGGGCATCAAAGAGCTGCCGGACGAGCCTGCCGCGTTGCGCCATACACATATCTACTTCGCCCACGCCTACAAAGGGCAGGCCGGGGCTGCTCAGGTGCTACGCCGCTTCGCCCACGGCGGCGGCGAGCTGCTGGACGTCGAGTACCTCACCGTCGACGGGCGCCGAGTCGTGGCCTTCGGTTACTGGGCCGGGTATGTCGGTGCAAGTCTGTCCTTGCTGCAGCACGCAGGTCGGCTCATCCCACCGTTACAGCCAACCTCGCGCGAGCAGCTGGACGCCGCTGTCAAGCGGGCTGCCACGACCGGCGGGAGGGCGTTGGTGATGGGTGCTCGGGGCCGCAGCGGCGTCGGGGCCTGCGATGCCCTCCGCCTCGCGGGCTGGGACGTCACGCCGTGGGGTTTAGCCGACACCCGCATCCTGGATCACGAGGCCATCCGGCGGCACGACATTCTGATGAACTGCGTGGTCACCCACCGGCCTCAGGAGCCCTTCGTGACCTGCGCGGATATCGACGTGGCCGATCGACGGCTGCGAGTGGTCGGAGATGTGACCTGCGATGTCACCTCGGAACACAACGTGATCGCGATCAACACGTCCACCACTACCTGGGATGACCCGGTGCGCCGCTACGACGATGCGGGCAATGCTGGGGGCACCGGCTCGGCTCGACCTGGTATCGACGTCATCGCGATCGACAATCTGCCCTCCCTCCTACCGTTGGAGGCCAGCCTGAGCTTTTCAGCCGATTTCGTGCCATGGATCTCGGACCTGGACAAGCGCTACGGGCCCTTCGCAGCTGCCCGTGGGGCTTTCGAGCGTGCCGCATACTGACCCGGTGACCTCTCAAGCTCCCGGTGCGGTTGTGCTCATCCGGCCACATCACTTCACCCCTAACCCGGCGACTGCTATCGACAATGCCTTCCAAGCCGAGGATCCCAGCCGAAGCGCCGAGCAGATCGCCGCAGATGCCTACCGCGAAGTCACTGGGGTTGCCGAGGCACTGCGCGAGTCCGGGGTCCGGGTGCATGTGTTCGAGAACACCGACGCCACGCACCCGGACAGCGTCTTCCCCAACAACTGGTTCTCCACCCACGCGGGTGGGTACGTCGCGATCTACCCGATGCATTCCGAAAGCCGGCGGATCGAGCGGCGCAACGACATCATCGAGATGCTCAAGCGGGACTACCGCGTCCAAGAGGTCGCCGACTACTCAGGGTTGGAGTACGACCGGATCTTCTTGGAAGGGACCGGGGCGATGGTGCTGGACCACAACTCCCGGCTCGTCTTCGCTGCACGCTCGAACCGGGCCAACCCGATGGCCCTCGAGCGCTTCTGCACTCGTTTCGGCTACGAGTCGCTGGTCTTCGAGGCGATGGACGCCAGCGGCCAGCAGGTTTATCACACCAACGTCATGATGTGCGTTGGGACGGCCTTCGCGATGATCGGCGCCGACATGATCGCGGATGAGCAACGGCGAGCCGAGGTCCTGGCGGCCATCGAGGACTCCGGCCGTCAGCTCATCGACCTGCGCGCCGACCAGATTCACGACTTCGCCGGGAACGCCATCGAACTCCAGACTCCGAGCGGCAAAGTGCTGGTGATGTCGGCCCGAGCCCGCCGCTGCCTGGACCCCGAACAGGTGGAGATCATCGAGCAATCTGCGGCGATCATTGCCGTCGAGGTGCCCACTATCGAACTCGCCGGGGGGTCGCTACGATGCATGCTCGCCGGCATTCACCTCACTCCCCGCCGCCCTCCCGTCCTCAGAGTTACCTGAACAGAGCCTTAGATGTTGCTGGACACCGGCTGTGCTGCCAGAGTAGCCGCATCGCACCGACAGTTCAGCGGCAACGAAATGAGGCAGCTTTATGTCCGCAGGGGTAATCGGCTTTGCCATCCTGATTCTGGGGCTCTTCCTGCTGCTCGGCAAGATCATCCGAGTCAAGACCCCAGCTGTTCAAAAACTGTTCCTACCGAGTTCGATCATCGGTGGCTTCATCCTGCTGGCCCTGGGACCACAGGTTCTAGGCAAGCTCGGCGCACCAGAGAACGGGATCTTCACCGCCGAGATGCTCACCGTGTGGGCTTCCTTGCCGGGCCTGTTGATCAGCATCGTGTTCGCCACGCTGTTCCTGGGGAAGTCACTGCCCAGCCCTAGGCAGGCCGCAGAGCTGGCCGGCCCTCAGCTGTCTCTCGGCATTGCCTTGGGCTCTGGCCAATACACCATCGCGCTGCTCCTGGCGGTCGTGCTCCTGGTGCCGGTGTTCAGCGCCGAGCCGATGGTGGGCGCTCTGTTGGAGATCGGGTTCGAAGGTGGGCACGGCACCGCCGCTGGCATGCGCGGCACACTGGAAGAACTGGGCTACGAGAGCGGCGCCGACATCGCTATCGGCATCGCCACGGTCGGCGTCGTCGGCGGCATCGTCATCGGGATCATCTTGATCAACTGGGCGGTACGAAGCGGCAGGACCCAGGTGCTCAAGGGTGACGTCAAAGCATCCATCGATGAGCAGAAGGGACTCTACGCAGAAGACGAGAACTACCCGGCCGGCAAGCTGACCTCACGGCCCGCGTCGGTCGAGCCCTTGTCGCTCCACGTCGCGATCGTGGCTGTAGCCATTGCAGTCGGGTGGTTGATGCTCCAAGCATGTCAGTGGGTCGAGCAGGCGCTCTGGGCCGACACGATCGAGATCTTCGAGTTTGTGCCGCTCTTCCCCCTAGCCATGCTCGGTGGCGTTCTGGTTCAGTACATCGCTGAGATGCTCAACATCGATCACTTGATCGATGACCAGATGATGCTACGTATCCAGGGCCTCGCGCTGGACTTCCTGATCATCGCCGCGCTGGCGACACTGTCGTTGGAAGCGATCGGCGCCAACATCGGTTCATTCCTGATTCTGTGCATCGCGGGCATCGGCCTCAACGTCGGTCTGTTGCTGTGGCTAGCGCCGCGGGTTATCCCGGACTACTGGTTCGAGCGCGGGATCGGCGACTTCGGTCAGTCGATGGGAGTCACCGCCACCGGCCTCATCCTGATGCGGATCGTCGACCCGGACGCCGAGACCCCGGCCTTCGAAGCCTTTGGCTACAAGCAGCTGGTCTTCGAGCCGTTCTTCGGCGGTGGTCTGGTGACCGCCGCCGCGGTGCCGTTGATCTACAACACCGGGCCGTACCCACTACTCATCGCGATGGCGTTGCTGTTCTTGACGTCTATTGGAGTGGGTTTATGGCTGTTTGGTGGAGCGGCGAAGAAGGCACGCCAACGCGAGAAGGATAGAGCGACGCAGTCCGCAGACACATAGTCAAGGGTGAGTGACGAGTCGTTACCGGATCGTCACTCGATCAACGCTCCAGGTCACGAAAACGCTATCAATTGCAGTTTGAGTGTTGACCGTCCATTGGCGACGTGCTTAGTTGGGCCCTGAGCCCCTGACGATCGGCGGACGAAACATCGTCCCGCCGCGTGTTCAGTTTGGGCTGGACCCCCGGTGTCGAGGCTTGGAGACTTGTGAACTTTGGCGACTATCTCTCCCGCAACCTCGACAACCTCTTCGAACTCAGCATCGAGCATGTACAACTCGTCGTAATCTCGATGCTTCTGGCCATCGTGATCAGCATCCCCGCCGGAATCGTGGCCTACCGCAAGGTCAACGTGCGACCGGTGATCGTCAGCACCGCATCGGTCATGCTGACTATCCCGTCCCTGGCCCTCTTCGGTCTCTTCGTGCCGATCTTCGGACTGGGTCAGGCGCCAGCCATTGCCGCACTCACCTTGTATGCGCTGTTGCCCATCATCGGCAACACCATCGCCGGGCTGGCCTCCGTCGATCCCGCGATCACCAAGTCGGCCCAGGGTATGGGCGTCGGCCACTGGCGCCGGCTGTTCACGATCGAGCTGCCGTTGGCGTGGCCCGTCATCCTCACCGGCGTGCGTGTCTCGACCCAGATCGTGGTCGGCATTGCTGCCATCGCTGCTCTGGTGGGCGGCCCCGGACTCGGGGTCGAGATCTTCCGCGGTCTTCGCTCGCTGGGTTCACCGGGAGCCGAGAACCTGGTGTACGGCGGAACGTTGGCCGTCATCGTGCTCGCGTTGTTGTTCGACGCCTTCTTCATCCTTGTCCGCCGACTGACAACGTCTCGAGGTATCAGGTGACCACCACCGAATCGTCCACCGCCGCCCACCCGGATCCTGATGATGGCGGCGCGACCGCGCCGACGATGATCGAGCTGGATGAGCTCAGCAAGGTCTTTCCCGGTCAGGAAGAACCCGCCGTGGACAGGCTGAACCTGTCCATCGCCAAGGGTGAGATCGTGGTCTTCGTCGGCCCCTCCGGTTGTGGCAAGACCACCTCGATGGAGCTGATCAACCGGCTCATCGAACCGACCTCGGGGCGGATCATCCTCGACGGCGAGGATGTCACGAAGACCGACCCGGACCACCTGCGCCGGCGCATGGGCTACGTCATCCAGTCCACCGGCCTGTTCCCGCACCGCACCTTGGCCGAGAACATCGGCACCGTGCCCGGGCTGGTCGGCTGGAAGAAGGAGAAGACCGCCAACCGAGTCGACGAGCTGCTCGGCCTCGTGGGGATGGACCCCGACATGTATCGCAGCCGCTATCCCAAGGAACTGTCCGGTGGACAGCGTCAACGCGTGGGGGTGGCCCGCGCTATGGCCGCCGACCCTCCGGTGATGTTGATGGACGAGCCGTTCGGGGCCATCGACCCGATCACCCGGGACCGTCTGCAGAACGAGTTCCTGCGCCTTCAGGCGCAGATCCAGAAGACGGTCGTCTTCGTCACGCACGACATCGACGAGGCCATCAAGATGGGCGATCGGATCGTGGTGCTCAAGGACCAGTCACACATCGCCCAGTACGCCTCACCCGAAGAGCTACTCACCAACCCCGCCGATGACTACGTCTCCGACTTCATCGGGTCCGGCGCCTCTTTGAAGCGCCTCAACCTCTCCCGGATCCGGGACATCGACATGGCCACCGACGCTCCGACAGGTGGACTGGGCAGCGACCCGGCAAACCTGCTGGAGCGTCTCGCATCGTCGCCGTGGTCGGCGATGCTGCTGCTGGACGACAAGGGACGACCGGCCCGATGGGTCGGTGCTCAAGCGCTCCGAGAGTCCTCACGCGGCAGCTTGGATCGGGCGGGGCTGCCCGCGATCGCGTGGGTGGAGCCGCACGCCACCTTGTCCGACGCACTCAACGAGCTCATCATCTCCAACGCCGGCTGCGCGATCGTCGTCGACGGCAAGGGTGTATACCAAGGCATCGTCGACATGGAGACCATCATGTCCTCGGTCCGCATCATGCGAGATGACAACGCTCAGTTCTACCTGGCTCAGAAGAACTACGAGTCGGAGAACGCCTGATGGCCGTCAGCACGGTTCCCGACGTCGACGAGGTCGGCAGTCCGCAGCTGGCCCGGTGGTGGGCCCGGGTCAGCCTCTTCGGAATGCCGATCTTCATCGCGACGGTCCTGATCGTGACCTATCTCTGGGTGAACTCACTCCAGCTGGACTCGATCGAACAGCGGACGCTCACCCCAGAGCGGCTGTGGCAGGGCTTGCGCGAGCATCTCGCGTTGACCTTCGTCTCCACGATCCTGGTGGTGTTGATCGCCATCCCAGCCGGGATTGCAGTCACCCGACCTGCCTTCAGCAGGGCCACGCCACTCATCCTCGGCTTGGGAAACGCCGGTCAGGCCATCCCGTCGTTCGGCTTCATCACCATCATCGTCATCTGGTTCGGAGTGGGCTTCAACTCCGTCATCATCGGTCTGGTGGCCTACTCGGCCCTGCCGATCCTGCGCAACACCATGGTCGGACTGCAACAGGTCGACGAGAACGTCATCAAGGCCGCCCGCGGCATGGGGCTCTCGGCCCGGCAGGTCCTGGTGAGAGTGGAGCTGCCGCTCGCCGTGCCGGTCATGCTCGCCGGGATCCGCACGGCACTGATCATCAACGTCGGCACCGCCTCGCTGGCCACCTTCTACGCTGCCGGTGGCCTGGGCTACTTCATCGTGCAAGGCATCCAGCTCAACCGTGACCCGATCCTGATCACCGGAGTGGTGATGGTGGCCTCGTTGGCCCTGCTCATCGACTATCTCGCCGCCGTCCTTGGTCGCGCTGCCTCCCCCAAGGGCCTGTAGAACTTCATGCCAGATCGCACATATTTGTGCTCAACGAAAGGAAACACATGAAGAACAGCCTGAAACTTGCGCTCGGCGCGAGCCTGAGCGCGACGATGGTGCTCGCGGCGTGCGGGAGCGACGACAGTTCGAGCGGCGGAGGTGAGGAGAGCGAGGGACTGGAGGGTGCCAGCATCACGGTCGGCTCCAAGGACTTCGACGAGCAGAAGATCCTGGGAAGCATCGCTCTGGTCGCTTTGGAGAACGCGGGTGCAGACGTGACCGACCAGATCGATGTCGGCGGCACGGACGTGACCCGAGCCGCCTTGCTCGGCGGTGAGATCGACATGTACTGGGAGTACAACGGGACCGCCTGGATCTCCTTCTTCGGAGAGACCGAAGCCATCCCGGACCGCATCGAGCAGTACGAGGCGGTGCGTGACCGCGACCTGGAGGAGAACGACCTGGTCTGGCTACCCCCGGCCAACTTCAACAACACCTACGGCATCGCCTACGCCAGCGAAGCGGCTGACGAGCTTGGCAACCCGACGACGATCAGTGACCTCGGCACCCTGATCGAAGAAGACCCGGACGCCGCCACGCTGTGTGTGGAGAACGAGTTCTCGGCCCGCGACGACGGGCTGCCCGGCATGGAGGAGGCCTACGGGTTCGAGTTCCCGCAGGACAACGTCTCTGTCCTGGACACGGCCCTGGTGTACACCCAGGCCGACCAGGGTGACCCGTGCAACTTCGGTGAGGTCTTCACCACCGACGGACGCATCTCCGGTCTGGACCTGGTCGTCCTGGAGGACGACGAGTCGTTCTTCCCGCTCTACAACCCGAGCCCGGTCTTCCGCGCCGAGATCTACGACGAGTACGGCGACACTCTCGAGGACATCTTCAACCCGATCTCGGAGGCGCTGACCGACGAGGAGATGACCATGCTCAACGAGGAGGTCTCCGTCAACCTGGCCCAGCCGATGGATGTGGCCGAGGAGTGGCTGGACGAGCAGGGCTTGCTCGACAACTGAGCCCAGCACACCCGCAGTACATCCGGGAGGCCCTATCTCGTCACCGAGGTAGGGCCTCTTCGCGCGCTCGCACCCCTGGTGGCGCCTCAGTTGGCGCTGATCGGGCCGATCTCGGGGCGGCCCAGCGTGCCTAGCGCTGACGTCAAAGCATGCTCGCGCCGGACGAGATGCCGCGCCAGGCGCAGCCTGGTCACCGTGGTCGGGCTCATCAGGAGTTGTTGGCGTTCTCCGACGTCGAGATCAAGGAGTTGGGGTAGCCAATAGGACAGCTCCCGATCGTCGTCCGGGATCTCCGGCTCCTCCACCCCTATCTCGGCACGGAAGTCTGCGGCCGCGGCACGCAACCTGTGCCCCAACACGTGCATTTCATCTATATCGCCGTCAACTTCCTCTATCCACCTGACGTCACCGCAAAAGTACGGTGCAGCGCTCTCAACCAGGGCAGCGAGCCGAAATCTGGAACGGCCTTGGCTCACCACGAGATACCGGTCGTTTCCGGCATCGGCCGCTTGCACGATGTGAGCCATACATCCGACCGTATGCAGTGCCGTGAGGCCATCCGTGCCGACCCCCTGCTCACCCACCTCGTAGCCCTTGCGGATTGCGAGGACCCCAAACGCCGGATCGCGCTCCGGTTGCCCCGCCAACAGATCCTGCAACAACGTGACATACCGCGGCTCGAAGATCTGTAATGGCAGGAAGGCCCCCGGCATCAAGGCGGTGCCTAGTGGGAAGAGCGGCACGACGGGCATGGCCACAGCCTAAGTCCGCCCGATTCGCAGCCAGCAGCCGGCAGCGACTCAGGAAAGGCGCGCGCCCGCTTGCGCGGCCTGCACGTTAATCATGCCCGGTCGTGCGTATCCGGCCTGTGCAAACGCACGGGAGATGTAGCGAGCGACGTGCCTCCGGTGACCTGGATGCACCAGTACGACGGCAGATCCGCCGAAACCCCCTCCGGTCATCCGGGCGCCGAGTGCTCCCGCGTGCGTCGCCGACTCGACGACCAGATCGAGCTCCGGGGTTGAGATCACCATGTCGTCACGCATCGAAGCGTGGGACTGCAGCATGAGCGGACCGATCTGGGCCAACCGATCGGCCCGCAGGAGCTCGGCGACCTCGCGCACCCGTGCGGTTTCGGTCACCACGTGTCGAACCACGCCGCGCAACTCCTCGTCCTGGAATGTCTCCAGCGCGGTGGCTAGCTCGGCGCTCTGCACCTGCGCCAAGTGAGCGATGCCCAGCTCGGCTGCCGCTCGCTCGCTGGCCTGGCGGCGACCACCGTACTTGCCGTCCACCAAGCTGTGGTGGCTGCGCGTGTCCACGACCAGGAGCTCGCCATCAGTGGGCATTGCCAGGTGCTCGGCGTCGAAGGTGCTGCAGTCCAACAAGAAGGCGTGGTCGGCCCGCGCCCGGAGCACCACGGCCTGGTCCATACCGCCCGTGGGAGCGCCAGCGAAGTCGTTCTCAGCCCGAACACACCACGCGGCCAAGGTGCGCCGTTCGACCGCGTCAGCCGGCTGGGCGCACAGTTCAGTAGCGGCCAACGCAACGGCACAGGTCAGCGCCGCCGACGACGACAAACCCGCCCCGAGCGGAACGTCGCTGTCGACCATCAGGTCGATTCCGGTCGGCGTGTGGCCGGCCTCGCGCATCGCCCAGAGCACGCCAGCGGCATAGGCACACCACCCCGGTGCCTGGCCAGGGATCAGTTCTTCCAGGGATCCCTCCCAGACGACGGCATCCTGCGCCGACCTCAACCGAACCCGGCTATCGGGGCGGCCGGCAGCGGCCACCGCCGTGCGATGAGGGATGGCCAGCGGCAACACCGGGCCACCGTTGTAGTCCAGGTGCTCCCCGATCAGGTTGACCCGCCCGGGGGCGGCCCACACCCCATCCGGTGCCGCTGAGAACGCCTCGGCAAACGCCTGTGCGGCACGCCGGGCCAACCGCGCTGACGTCGAGGACTCCAGCCAGTCCACATCTTCGTCCAGTTCCACCACCTCAGTGCCCACCCTGCTGGACGACGGCCTGCAGCCGGTCGGCGATCGACTCCGGAGTCGTATCGGACACCCACGCTCCCTGGGCAGACTCCGACCCCGCGAGGTACTTCAGCTTCCCTGGCGCTCGCATCACCGAGAACACCTGGAGATGCAGCCGCGCGCAGGATCGCGGCGCGGTGAACCGCTCGGCACTCTTGGGGGCAGCGAACCAACCTGCGATATACGGCAGCGTGATCGCCTGCCCGTCGGAGTCGGTGAAGAACCCATCGAGTGCGCGGAGCAGTCGCGGGTAGAGGTCGGCCAGCTCAGCACGCTCGGCGTCGTTGGTCCCCTCGAAGTCCAACACATGTCGATGTGGCACCAGGTGAACCTCGACCGGCCATCGAGCGGCCGCCGGAACGAAGGCCGTCCAGTGCTGACCGGTGAGCACGATGCGCCGACCCGAGGCCTGCTCGGCCGCCAGCACGTCTGCGAGCAGGTCACGACCGCTGCTCGCGTAGTGCTCGGCTGCTTGTGTCCCGTGCTGTGCGCTGCGTGGAGGCACATAGGGGTACGCGTAGATCTGACCGTGCGGGTGGGCCAGGGTCACCCCGATCTCCTCCCCGCGGTTCTCGAAGCAGAAGACCGAGTGCACCGACGGCAACGCCATCAGCTCGCGGGTCCGGTCGGCCCATGCCTCGATGACCGTCCTGGCTTGGCTCGCTGAGAGCGCAGAGAAACTGGACTCGTGATCGCTGGTAAAGCACACCACCTCGCATCGGCCGGCCGACGCCCGCTCCGGCCACACCGCCTGACCATCTACCTGCGAAGGGGGCTCAGCCTGACGCACGTTCAACGACGGGAAGCGGTTCTCGAAGACCACCACCTCATAGTCCGGCGCGGGTATCTCGGTGGCCACCTGACCCGGCAGCGTCGGGCAGAGGGGACAGTCGGCCTTGGCCGGCAGATGAGTGCGGTTCATCCGGTGTGAGGCCAACGGGATCCACTCACCCGTCAGCGGGTCACGGCGCATCCGTGCCGCTGCCGACATCGGCGGAAGCTCGCGACCGTCCAGGTAGCTACTGCGGTCGGCGCTATGACCGGTAGTCGCGAGATCCTCCGGGACTTCGCGCTCGCCGGTAGTGGTTCTCTGGCCACTGGTGGTCCTGTCGAAGTAGAACAACTCGCGACCATCGGCCATGTTGACCTGCCTGCGGTGCACCGGCCCAGTCATCGACGATCCTCCATGATCCATAGATTCTGTTCCTCTTTCGGTGGCACGATCAGTTGACCCACGTGGCTGCGAAGCATCGCCTGATCGTCGTCGGCCATACCGGCGTCGCTGACCAAGACGTCGATCTCATCCAGCCGGACGATCATCGACAGGCCCACTAACCGGAGCTTGGTGTGATCAGCCACCACGACGGTCGAGGCTGCCGAGGCGATCAGGGCCCGGTTCATGGCCGCCTCGGACATATTGGGGCTCGTGCACCCGGTGCGCTCACTAAAGCCGTGGACTCCGAGGAACACCTGGTCCACGTGCAGGTCCTTCAGCGCTCCTACCGCAACGGGGCCGACCAGAGCGTCCGATGGAGTGCGCGTGCCACCGGTCAAGATGACGATGCGATCCCGTCGATCCGGGTCATGCAGCGCATTCGCCACCGGGATGGAGTTGGTGACCACGGTCAGATCTGCCACGTCGCGCAACTCGCCCGCGAGCGCCAACGTGGTCGTGCCGGCCGACAGCGCCACCGATGACCCGGGGGGTACCAACTCTGCAGCCGCCCGGGCAATGGACAGTTTCTCGCGGACCTGCTCGCCCAGCTTGGTCGTGGAGGCCGGTTCGTGGCTGGACCGCGGGGCATCGGCCACGGTCGCCCCGCCGTGGACGCGGACCAAGAGCCCGAGGTCGGCTAGCTGGCTGATATCGCGGCGAATGGTCATGTCCGAGACGTCGAGTGCCTCGACCAGTTCGGCGACGCGCACCGCCCCATCACGTCGCACGCGTGCCAGGATCTCCTGCCTCCGTTGCCGTGCCAAGGCAGCCATCATCGCTCACTGCCTTTCCCACGTTCGTGCTCAACAACGGCTACAGCGCCAGCAGGCACCGTCAAGGGAGCATTCTCTCGTGTGCAGTGGCCGCTGATGAGGTCGGTGCCGTTCAGGGGAATCTCGACACTGGTGTCGGCGTGGTTGATCACAAAGGTCCAGCTGTCGTCACCGTTGGTGCGTCGCACCACATCTACCTCCTCCGGCGCTCCGACGATCAAGGGGGCCAGCCCTGCCTCGTCGGCCACTGCTGCAACCAATGCGTCCATACCCGCCTCGCTCAGCCGGGTCGCGACATACCAAGCGCTGCCCGACCCCACCGACCTGCGCGTCAGCGCGGGCGCTCCCGGCGATGGTCCATCGATGAAGGAAGCGACCACTTCGGTCTCTGAGCCGGCTCGACCACGTTCGGTCCACACCGAGGCGGTCGCACCGGTGAGGGCGGGAACCCGGCCGACCGGATCGGCGGCGAGCGTTGCCTGCTCACCGGGTAACAACGGCGCGAACTCCTCCATCCGGACGCCGAGCAGGTCCCGGAACGCCCCTGGGTATCCCCCGAGGCGAATGTGATCTCGCTCATCGACGGTCCCCGAAAAGTAGCTGATAGCCACCACGGCGCCGGCCGTCGCTGCAGCCGTGATGGCCGCGGCGCTCTCGTCGGTCACCAGGTGCAACGACGGCGCAATGACGAGGGCGTAGTCGCTCAGATCGGCGGCTGGACCGACCACGTCGCAGGTGATCCCGGCCCGCCAGAGCGCTTCGTACCAGGCGCGCACCTCCTCGACATAGCGATGTTGCTCACTCGGGGTCGCTTCGGCGTCGGTGGTCCACAGTGACTCCCAGTCGTAGACCATCACCGCCTGTGCCACGGTGCGGCTGCCGGCCACCGGTGCGCACCGACGCAATGCAGCCCCCAGCTCGCTGACCTCCGCGAACATCGCCGAATCGGCCCCGGCATGAGGGAGCAAGGCCGAGTGGTACTTCTCGGCACCAGCGCGAGAGGCCCGCCACTGGAAGAAGCCGACGACATCCGCTCCCCGTGCAACATGCGAAAACGAGTCGCGAGCCATCTGACCCGCCTCCTTGGCGGTGTTGACGGGCTGCCAGTTGACCGCTGACGCTGAGTGCTCCATCAACACCCACGGCTCACCGCCGGCCAAGCCCCGGGTGATATCGGCCGAGAGCGCCAGCTCGATCTGCGGGTGGGGCAGGTGAGCACCGAGATAGTGGTCGTTGCTGACCAGGTCCTGGTGCGGAGCCCAACGGTGGTAGTCAAGCCCGTCAAAGGAGAATCCGACCATGAAGTTGGTCGTCACCGGGATCCCCGGCGACTTTTCGTGCAGCAGGTCCCGCTCGGCGAGGTAGTGCTCCAGGTGAGCATGGGAACAGAACCGCTTCCAGTCGAGCTCTGCCCCCGGATTCGGAATAGCTGTCGTGACGCGGGGTGGTATGACGTCCGCCCAGTCGGCATACCGTTGGGACCAGAAAGTGGTCCCCCAGGCTTCGTTCAACTCGGTCAGGTCGCCGTACCGATGCTGGAGCCACGCCCGAAAGTGGGCCTCGCTGACCTCGCAGAAACACATCAGGTTGTGGCAACCGAACTCATTGCCCACGTGCCACATCAGCAAGCCCGGATGGTCGGCATACCGATCCGCAAGTCGGCTCACCAGGGCAAGCGCCGCTCGACGGTAGTCAGGGCTGGAGGAGCACCATGTTTGCCGGCTGCCGTGCGAGAGCCGGACGCCACCGCGGTCTACCGGCATGGACTGCGGGTAGCGCCGGGCAAACCAGGGCGGGGGTGAGGCCGTGGCCGTTGCTAGGTCGATCGCAACGCCCGCGTCGTGCAGACGATCCAGGATCCGGTCCAGCCAGCTGAAGTCGTACTGACCGGGCTCAGGCTCCATCAGTGCCCAGCCAAAAACCCCGACGGTGGCAAAGTTGACCCCCGCTTCTGCCATCCGGGCGACATCGTCGTCCAAGGTCGCCGGACTCCACTGCTCGGGATTCACGTCGCCGCCGAACAGCAACTGCGTTGTTGGCCAGCCCTGCATGTCACGACCCTGCCACCCCCGCAGAGCAGAGTCAACAGAAATCCACGAAAAGCGACAGAAACTGCTGAATACTGTCGCTTTTGTTGCACTTCCTTGACAGATCACCGCACTGCGAGGAGTATCAGGCCACTTCGTGTTGGAAGATGAGTGAACATGTTTGACTGTTCACGTTCGCTTCACGTCCGCTCAGCGACGAGTGCGCCCAGGAGGCCTCGAATGTCAGCCCGCTCTCGAATCTCCCGTCCTCCGACGCCAACTCAGCTAGCGGGCCGCGGTGCGGGGTTGCGCACCGCTCTGTCACGGCGTGCCGTGATCCAGGGCCTAGCCGGCGTTGGCGCGATCAGCTCGCTGAGCGCGTGCGGTTCGGATCCTGACCCGAACCGAGTGTCCCTCGGCTCACGCGCCACCGAAGAAATCCCCGGTCAGGCGCTAGCGGCGACGATGGCCCTGTATGAGGAGAAGTCGGGGGTCGCTGTCGACATCAACGCCACGGACCCAAACACCTGGCAGGAGCAGATCAACTCCTACCTGCAGGGCAAGCCCGATGACGTCTTTCAGTGGTTCGCTGGATATCGCGGGCGATTCTTCTATCAGAACGGGCTTGTCGGCGATATCAGCGAGGTCTGGGACGAGGTCGGTGACGGGTTCAGCGACGCTTTCAAGGGTGCTTCCACCACCGAAGACGGCAAGCAGATCTTTCTGCCCCTGTACTACTACCCCTGGGCGGTGTTCTATCGCCCAAGCGTCTTCGAGGAGAACGGGTACACCCCGCCGGAGACTCTGGAGGAGTTCACCGAGCTGTGCAAGGACATGCAGTCGAGCGGACTGAATCCAATCGCTTTCGGCGCCTCCGACGGCTGGCCACAGATGGGAACCTTCGACTATCTGAATATGCGCATGCACGGGTACGACTTCCACATCGAGCTCATGGCAGGGGAACAGCGCTGGAACAGCGACGAGGTCCGAGCCGTGTTCGACACATGGACCAAACTGCTGCCCTACCACCAGGAGAGTCCGTTGGGCCGCACCTGGCAGACGGCCGCCCAATCGCTGCAACAAGGCGAGAGCGGGATGTACGTGATGGGCTTGTTCGTCAACCAGCAGTTCGCCGAGGGCGAGGACCGCGAAGACCTGGATTTCTTCAACTTCCCCGAGATCGACCCCGCCATAGGCTCGGACGCTGTCGAGGCGCCCATTGACGGCTTCATGATGAGAGCTGACCCGGTCAACGAGTCGAACGCCACGGACCTCTTGGAGTTCCTTGGCACCGCCGAGGCCGCCAACACCTACATCGGTATCGATGCTCAGATCGGGGCGCACCAAGGGACCGACACCAGCAGCTACGACCCTCTGCAGCAGAAGTCGGTCGATCTGGTGACGAACGCGTCCAACATCTCACAGTTCATGGATCGGGACACCCGACCCGACTTCGCGGTCACCGTCATGATCCCGGAACTCAAGCGGTTCCTCGCAAACCCAGAGAACATCAACGACATTACCGATTCCATCCAGGCACAAGCCGACTCCATCTTCCCGCAGAACTGACCTGAGTACACCTAAGGAGTTCGGAATGGCCACCGCATCGCCTCCTCTCAGGCAGGACCAGGACCGAGCTGACCAAGCCCAGGCGCCGAAGAACAAGAAGCTTGAGCTGCTGACCGGCAAGGATCGCGCCGTTCTGACCCTGATGGTCCTCGTCCCGGCGATCTTCGTGCTCGGTCTGGTGTGGATCCCGGCGCTCATCAGCGTGCTGTTGTCGTTCACCAAGTGGAACGGCATCGGACCCATCAGCGACATCCAGTGGGTCGGCCTCCAGAACTACAACGACCTGGTGACGATCTATCCACCTTTCGTGCCCGCGGTCAGCAACAACCTGCTGTGGCTGGCCGTGTTCTTCTTCATTGCAACACCCTTGGGCATCTTCCTGGCGACGCTCCTGGACCGCGAGGTGCGGTTCTCACGGTTCTACCAAAGCGCCCTCTACCTGCCCGTAGTTCTTTCTCTAGCCCTCATCGGCTTCATCTGGCAACTCATCTACAGCCGCGACCAAGGCCTGCTGAACGCCATGCTCGGGCTGGACGGCTCCGCTCGCATCGACTGGCTGGGAAATGCCGACATCAACATCTATGCCGTGCTGATCGCTGCCTCGTGGCGACATGTTGGTTACATCATGCTGCTCTACCTGGCCGGCCTGAAAGGCGTCGATCCGGCTTTGCGGGAAGCGGCAGCGATGGACGGTGCCGGAGAAGTGCGCACCTTCTTCAGTGTGATCCTGCCGGCCATGCGCCCGATCAATGTCGTGGTGCTGGTGATCACGGTGATCGAGGGGCTACGGGCATTCGACATCGTCTACGTGATCAACAAAGGGACCAACGGGCTCGAGCTGCTCAGCACCTTGGTGGTCTCCAACGTCATTGGGGAGGCCTCGCGTGTCGGGTTCGGTTCGGCCATCGCGACCATCCTGCTGATCATCAGCCTGGTCTTCATCGTGGTCTACATGATCTCGATCTATCGTGAGGACGGTACCGAATGAGCACCGACGCTTCCGCCACAGTGACGCACTCCGCCAAGGAGTCGTCCACGAACTACGAGGAGCTGCGACAGTCGAAGCGACGCGCCATCACGCCCAGCCGGGTGCTCCTATACACCTTTCTCACTGCGATGGCGCTGGGATGGCTCTTTCCCGTCGCCTGGGCCCTGTACAACTCCTTTCGGGACTACGACTACACGGCAGCCAACGGCTACGTCTCCTTCGGCGGATTCACGCTGTCGAACTACAGCGACGCCTGGACGCGCGGAGACTTCACGCAGTTGTTCCTCAACTCCGCCATCATCACGATCCCGGCCGTCATCGTCACCTTGCTGTTCTCCACGATGGCGGCGTTCGTGCTGTCACGCTTCAGCTTCTGGTTCAACCTGCCGATGTTGATCCTGTTCACGGCGGCCAACCTGTTGCCGCAGCAGTCGCTGCTGATTCCGCTGTTCCGGTTCTTCCGTGAGGTCGGCCTGCTGGACACGTACATGGCCGTGATCTTGGTGCACATCGCCTTCCAAACCGGTTTCTGCACCTTCGTGCTGAGCAACTTCATGAAGGCCCTGCCGAAGTCGCTCACCGAGGCCGCACTGGTCGACGGCGCGACCGTGTGGCGGCAGTACTGGCAGATCGTCCTGCCGTTGTGTCGTCCCCCGTTGGCTGCGTTGACCGTGCTGCAGGTCACCTGGATCTACAACGACTTCTTCTGGGCGGTGGCCTTCCTGAACAGCGGAGAGAAGTTCCCGATCACCTCGGGGTTGCAGAACCTGCGTGGACAGTTCTTCACTGACTACAACCTGCTGAGTGCCGGATCGATCATGGTGGCCATCCCGACGATCCTTGTGTTCATCCTCTTGCAGAAGCAGTTCATCTCCGGTCTCACCCTCGGAGCCGACAAGGGATGACGCTTCGGTGAACGGTCCCGCCGAACGTGGTTGGCGCGGTGACGGCCTAGAGGTCCTGCGAGGAGGGGGCAGCAGCGTCATCCTGCTGCCCCGCCCCAATGGGATTCCGGAGATCGTGCACTGGGGCGCGGACCTGGGCGACCTCGACGACGAAGCGCTGAGCGCGGACGTGTTGTTGGCCAGCGTCCCCGCCTTGCCACAGAGCGGGCTGGACGAGGCCTGGCCGCTGACGCTGTTACCCAGTGAGACCGACGGATGGTCCGGCCGACCCGCCATCGACGCCCACCGCGAGGGCCGGACCACCATTCCGAACCTCGCAGACGTGACCATCCAGCGTCGTTCTCCTGATGCCGGTGTCTCTCCTACGCAGGGATGTGGGCTCGATATAGGCGTCGGGGGGGCTGAGGTCACCGTTCGGGCGAGCGATCCAGCGGCCGAAATCGCGTGGCACGCTACCTTGCGGTTGGACCATCACGGGGTGCTGACAGTGCAACACACCATCGTCAACACCGGCATGCAGGTTCTCTCGGTGGCAGGCATGCTCGCGATCATGCCGCTGCCCAGCACGGCGGGTGAGGTCCTGGACTTGACCGGACGGTGGTGCCGCGAGCGCCATCCGCAGCGCACCTCGCTTCACCACGGGGGCAGGATCCGTGAGTCGCGGCGAGGCCGGACCGGTCACGATTCCACTTTGTTGATGATGGCCGGCCAGCCCGGTTTCTCCTTCTCTGAGGGCGAGGTATGCGGGGTGCACGTCGCGTGGAGTGGTGACCACGTGCATTTAGTGGACCAGCTACCAGAAGGGGCAGCACGGCATACCGGCATCATCGCCGGTGGTGAGCTGCTGCGCGCCGGAGAGATCCGCCTAGAACACGGCGAGTCCTACACAACTCCCCCGGTGCTCTTTGTGCGGTCGATGGGCGGCCTGAATGAGCTGAGCCAGATACTGCACCGCCACGTTCGAGGTCGGGCCAGCCACCCGAAGACACCGCGGCCGGTCACGGTCAACTCCTGGGAGGCGTTGTATTTCGACCACACCCCCGACCGGGTGAACGCCTTGGTCGACACCGCCTCGGCGATCGGCGCTGAGCGCTTTGTGCTGGACGACGGCTGGTTCACCGGGCGGCGAGACGCCTCGCGCGGCTTGGGCGACTGGCAGGTCGACCGGTCGGTGTGGCCCGAGGGCCTGGGGCCACTGGCGGATCGGGTCCGCGAGCGCGGCATGCAGATGGGCCTCTGGGTGGAGCCTGAGATGGTCAACATCGACTCCAATGTTGCCCGTGCGCATCCCGACTGGCTGTTGGCTCCCGACCGCGCGGGGCAGGGCACTCGCGCCTGGCGCAGTCAACAGGTGTTCGACCTCACCCACCAGGGTGCCTTCGAGCATGTGCTGATGCATCTGGATCGGGTGGTGTCCGAGGTGGGTATCGACTACCTGAAGTGGGACCACAACCGCGATCTGCACGAGGCCGTTGACGTCCGCGGTCATGCTGCAGTGCACGGTCAGACCCTTGCCGCATACGCGCTGATGGCGGCTTTACGGGAGCGCCACCCTGGGCTGGAGATCGAGTCCTGTGCCTCCGGTGGCGCGCGGATCGACCTGGGGGTGCTGCAGCACACCCAACGGGTATGGCCGAGCGACTGCAACGATCCGCTGGAACGAGCAACGATCCAGCGTTGGACCGGTCTGCTGCTGCCTCCGGAGCTGCAAGGGACGCACGTGGGGCCGGACAAGGCACATACGACGGGGCGGGTGACCGACCTGGACTTCCGTTGCCTCATCGCACTCTTCGGTCACGCCGGCATCGAGTGGGACATCTCGGCACTGGAACAGGATGAGCTCGACCGGGTCGCCGGTTGGGTGAAGCTGCATCAGCGGCTGCGTGCAGTCCTGCATGCTGGGCGAGTGTTCAACACCAGCGAGCGCGACGGTGCCTGGCTGCAGGGCGTTGTGTCTCATGACCAGCAGAAGGCCGTGTTCGCCTACCTGCGGCTCACCACTGGCGCGCAGGCCCGGCCCGGCCTGCTGCGCATTCCGGGACTGGACGTCGGGACTCGGTATGAGGTGCGCGCCATCAGCCCCACCGGCGAAGACACGCTCACTCTGCGCGGCCACCCGATCAGACAGCCGCCCTGGTGTAGCCAACCGGTCATACTCACCGGGCACGTGTTGCAGGTGAGTGGGCTGGCCATGCCAGTGCTCAACCCGGCCGCCGGAATGCTGATCGAGATCACCGCCGTCTAGCCTGTGCGCGCCGCGTCAGGGCCGTCCTCGCCTATCGAGCACGCGACACCGCGCGCACCTCGGGCATCGGGAAAGACGACTTCACGATCCCGTCGTTCAGGAGGCGACGACTTCACGCTCACGTCGGTGTAGGAGGCCACAGCCTCACGCTCACGTCCATGGTGGAGGCGACAACCTCACGCTCATTTCCGTGTGGCTCGCGGTAGCGTCGAACGATGAGAAGCGTCCTGTTTCACGGTGGAACGATCTTCGACGGCACCGGGGCTGAGCCCGCGTGCGGTGACCTCCTGGTCGTAGATGGCCGCATCGCCAAGGTCGGTGCTGGTCTCAGTAGTGATCCAGGAGTCGACGCCGACGAACGGGTGGACTGCGCCGGGCGCACGCTCTTGCCCGGGCTGTTCGACTGCCATGTGCACGTTCTCTTCGACCAGATCAATACCCTGCAGATGCTGCAGACCCCGTTCTCCTACCCCTTCTACCAAGCGATCGCCAACCTGCGCGCGACACTGCGTACCGGAGTGACATGGGTCCGCGACGCCGGCGGCGCAGACCTCGGGGTGGCTCGAGCAGTGCGAAACGGGCTGATCGATGGCCCCCGGATGCAGGTGGCGCTGACCATGATCAGCCAGACCGGCGGCCACGGCGACGGAGTACAGCCCTGCGGAGCAGATGTGCCCATGTTCAGCGCACACCCCGGTCGACCGTACGGCGTGGTCAACGGCCCCGAGGAGATGCGCCGGGTGGTGCGTGAGCTCGTCCGCGCCGGCGCCGACGTACTGAAGGTCGCCACCAGCGGTGGCGTGATGTCAGCGCTGAGCGACCCCCGTCGCGGACACTTCCGAGATGAGGAGATCTCCATGCTGGTGGCCGAGGCCAACGCTGCCGGCTTGTTTGTGATGGCCCACGCTCAGGCCACCGACGGAATCAAAGTGGCCATCCGGAATGGCGTGCGATCAATCGAGCACGGAATCTACCTCGACGAGGAAGCCATCGAGATGATGCTCGAGAGCGGAACCTGGTTGGTGCCCACCTTGTCCGCTCCCCGTGCCGTGATAGCTCAGGCCGACGCCGGAGTCCCGCTGTCCGAGGCGGTGCTGAGCAAGGCACGGATGGTCTCCGAAGCGCACGACGACTCGATCCGGCGCGCTATCGCAGCTGGCGTGAAAGTAGCGATGGGCACCGACAGCGGAGTCGGGTCACACGGCGACAACTTGGCGGAGCTCGCGCTGATGGCCTCACTCGGGATGCCAGCCCAGGCCGCGTGGGTCGCCAGTACGAGTTCGGCAGCCACGCTGTTGGGTGTCGATGCGGACTTCGGCTCGTTGGAGCCGGGAAAAGTCGCTGATCTGGTGCTCCTTGAAGGAGACCTCGAAGACCTGGCCCACCTACGGGATCGGGTGCACCGCGTGTATCGGGAGGGGGAGTCAGTACATCGTTGATCTATCTATTGCTCACCTGCGCGCCGTGTTCAGAATGCCCGGAATCTACGCGAACATGATGTAATTCACAGGCTGCAGCCGTGTTCTGCCGTGACGTAGACCCCCTTCTCGGGGCACAATAGGTGAATGACCCGTGAACTTCCTGCTTTCCTCAAGAAGGGCAGGGGCCTCGGTCTAGCAATCGCAACTGCTCTCATCACCGGGGGTCTTGCGATCGTCGGCGCGCTGGCATTGGACTTGCCACTGCGCGACCCGGACGGCTTCCTCGGCCCGAGCTGGACTCGACTACCTGCCATTCTGTTCGTGTTCATCGCTGCCGACGTCGTGCCGCGCACGATCATGCGTTGGCGTGAACACGGCGGACTCCGGCCATCCCTGCGCGGAGTCATCGCCGAGCGTTGGCCGCTGCAGCGCCTGATTGTGGTCATCGTCGCGCTGGGGAGTTTCTACGTCACGTACGTGGGCTACCGGAACCTCAAGAGCTTCCTCCCCTCGGCTCGCCTCCAGTCCGAGGACATGGGCCTGCGCGCTAGCGATCAGCTTTTGGCCTTCGGCGCCAATCCCGCCGAAGTGCTGCACGACGTGCTCGGCACCGGAGTCTCCGCGCACGTCCTGTCCTGGGTCTACATCTCCTTCTTGTTCTTTGTGCCGATCTCGTTGGCTGCCATGCTGGTGTGGTCCAAGAATGTGAGCTTGGGCCTGTGGTACACCACCGCCCTCTGCCTGAACTGGGCGTTGGGCACCGCCTCCTACTACCTCCTCCCGGCCCTTGGCCCGTTTGCGGTACGGAGTTGGAACTACTCCGCCCTACCCGAGACCGGGGTCAGCCAGCTGCAACAGGGCATGTTGAACGGTCGCGCCACGGTGATCTCCGACCCATATGCCACTAACTCGGTGCAGAGCATCGCGGCCTTCGCGTCGCTGCATACGTCGATCATTTTCACTGCCGCGCTGATCGTGCACCTGGCTGGCTTCCCCAAAATCCTGCGCGTCACGATGTGGGTCTTCATGGTGCTTACCCTGATCTCCACGATCTACTTCGGGTGGCACTACATCATCGACGACATCGCCGGCCTCGTGATCGGCGCGGTGTCGGTCTCCTTGGCCTGGTACGCCACCCGTGATGCGGCTGATCATCTGCCGTCGTTGAAACCGAAGGTCAGCCGCGAGCTGGCCAGCAGTAGCTGATCGCACACCGCCGGCATAAGGTCATCTGATGGCAGTCGGTCTGGTGGCGCTCCTGGACGATGTCGCCGCCCTAGCGCGCCTCGCGGCGGCGTCGGTCGATGACATCGGTGCGGCCGCCGGCCGGGCCGGAGCCAAGGCGGCCGGTGTCGTGGTCGACGACGCAGCCGTCACGCCGCGTTACGTGCACGGCTTCATGCCGGAGCGTGAGCTGCCCATCATCAAACGCATCGCGGTCGGCTCAATCCGCAACAAACTCGTCTTCATCCTGCCGGCGATCCTGCTGCTCAGTCAGTTTCTCCCGTGGATTCTGACCCCCATCCTGATGATCGGCGGCACCTACCTGTGCTTCGAGGGCGCAGAGAAGATCTACGAGAAGGTCAGTGGGCACTCGGCTGCCAAACACGAAGACCCCAAGGGTATGCAGGGGCCCGAGAGCGAAGAGAAGATGGTGAAAGGAGCGATCCGCACCGACTTCATCCTCTCTGCCGAGATCATGGTCATCTCACTGAACGAGGTGGCTGACGAGCCGTTCATCTCCCGGGCTCTGATCCTGGTCGTTGTCGCCATCTTCATTACGGCGCTGGTGTACGGCGCGGTTGGCCTGATCGTGAAAATGGACGACATCGGGCTGCACTTGGCGCAGCGAAGTTCAGCGGGTGCTCAGAAAGTCGGGCGGGCGCTCGTCGCCGGCATGCCCAAGCTGATGGTGGGGCTGACGGTCGTCGGCACCGTGGCCATGCTCTGGGTCGGCGGACATATTCTGTTGGTCGGATCCGAAGAGTTGGGACTCACTGCGCCCTACGACATCGTTCACCACGCAGAAGAGATCGTGCAGGAGGCCACCGGAGCGCTGGGCGGCGTGCTGGCGTGGTTGACCAACACCGCGGCTTCGGCCGTGATCGGGCTGATCGTCGGTGCCGTGGTGGTGCTGGTCATGCACCTCATCCCGCGCAAAGCCACTGCTGAGGTTGCTCACTAGGAACCGGTGATCGTCCTGCTTATCAACGTCGTCAGTGGCCCGGTGAACCCCTCTCCCTCGCGCTGCACACTCAGGCCAGGGCCGCATCGGCTCCGGGGATCCAAGAGCTGAGCGCACCCGGCGCAGCGCGGCCCTGTACGCGAGCGCGTTGGCTCCTTAGGCTGGGCTGACGGCCTGGGGCCGCCCCTGCGAACGCACCGGAAGAAGTGACGATGACCGAATACCAAGTGACGTTCTGGCGCGACCTCCCCTCGATGGTGGCCGCCCGAAACGACAATGACGTCGCCAAGGTGCAGCTGTCCGGGCGGTTGCAAGGCGCCATCGACGAAGCGGCCATGCGCCTCGGCGATATCGGCAGCGATGACTATCTGTCCGGTTGGACCCGCGGGCCCTGGACGGTCGCCGACGACGCTGGAACCCCGGCAGAGGTGTCACAGCAGGTCGCCGACGACCTGTCCGAGCAGTGGTCCCGCGAGCGCGTCAGTGACTACCTGAACGCGATCGGGCCGAAGGCTTAGTCGGGTCGCTCTGCGCCGTCACTGCACTCGTTGGACCGGCCTGTGCCCTGGACCGTTGTCCGTGATGATCTCCAGAGTCGATGCTCGATATCGGTCAGCCGCGCGCTCGCAAGGTCTTGCTTCTGCTCTAGTTCTGCTCGTCGAAGCCGCAACATTCCACGCAGGTGATCGAGTCGAGGTCTTCTGCCAGCGCCGGGGGTCAACCACCCGGCGGTGACCACCGCCCACCCCTTTCTCCTCCACACCCTGCACGTTTCTCCACCCGTTGCGGCCCGTTCCTCGCCCACCCGAATGCCTCGTCGATACAACTGCTCCCTATCGGTGGGCGCGCCATCGGCATACTCTGGAGGTCTCGGCGCTTACCGGCGAGCACTCACCGGAAGCGCAGGTGGCGAGCGGCGGGCGTTCGTCCGTACATCCAGGAGGCCGACCATGAGCAACGAAGACTTTGAAAGGACCGCTTTGACTGCCGGTCCGGCAGTTGTCGAAACCACCGGACGGTACGTCCTGGTGATGGCCGAGGAGACCGATCCAGCCCCCATGCTGGCCGAGTTGGCCGGTATCAGCGCCGTCGCGACCTCACGCGATTTCAGCGATCAGGCGGTGAACATGGACGAAGTCAAGGGATCGGACGCGATGGTGTTCGCCGAGCTCGGCATGGCCATTGTGACCGCAGACCCCGACCAGGTCGGGGCCCTTCAGCTGGCCGAGGGTGGCAGCGGAGCACGGGTGTTGGCCTTGGTGCCCGAGCTGGTGCACCACGTCTTGGCCTCGCCGGACTATCTCACCGGTTATCGCGAGGGTGTCGAAGATCTCAGCCGGCGGCTCGGCGCTGACGGGGGCGGCGATGATGATGACGGCGGGGCCGGTGATGACGAGCCGGGTGAGGAGTTCGAGGACTCGGATACCTTGACCTGGGGGTTGCAGGCGATGGGCGTGGGCCCGGATACACCGACCGGGGAGGGGATCCGGGTGGCCGTGCTGGACACCGGGATGGACCTGGAGCACCCCGACTTCGCCGGCCGCAGCCTCACCGCCAAGTCATTTGTCGAAGGCGAGACTGCTCAAGACGGACACGGCCACGGCACGCACTGCATCGGCACGTCGTGCGGAGGCACATCGCAGGATGGCCGCAGGTATGGAGTGGCGCCAGGTGTCGAGATCTTCGCCGGGAAGGTGCTCGGAGACGGGGGTTCCGGCTCGGATGCCGGGATTCTGGCCGGCATCAACTGGGCGATGGCTCATGACTGTGCCATCGTGTCGATGTCGCTCGGAGCAGATGTCCGCGAGCCACACCCCCCGTATACCTTCGCCGGTCGACGGGCGTTGGAGCGTGGAACCTTGATCATCGCGGCCGCGGGCAACAATGCTCGCCGCCCAGATGACCCTGGCTTTGTCGGCTCGCCCGCAAACAGCCCCGAGATCATCGCCGTCGCTGCCGTAGATGGGCGCTTAGCGATTGCACCGTTCTCGGCGAGGAGTGTGCCGTTCGCCGGTGGGCAGGTCGACATGGCCGGGCCCGGGGTTGCCGTGTACTCCTCATGGCCGATGCCGACCAGGTATCGATCGATCAGCGGCACGAGCATGGCTACGCCGCACGTGGCGGGAAGCGCGGCGCTCTGGGCACAAGCCACCGGGCGGCGGGGCCTGGAACTGTGGGCCACGCTCGACAAGCAGGCGCAGCGGATGGCCTTGCTCTCGCTCGATGTCGGGGCCGGCTTGTCGATGGTGGGCTCATGATCGACAACGGAGCCTCCACTGGAGAGGGCGCACAGCCCGGTCGGGCTTCCGCCGCTCCAGCACCGTCTGCGTCGCAGTCCCGGCGCATCATTATCAGTGTCGACGTCCAGCACCAGCAGCACATCACACAGGTGCGCGATGGCCTGGTGAGCCGTGGCGTCGTCATTGAGCAGGTGATGGGCGAGCTAGGCATGATCACCGCGATGGCTCCGGACGAGGCGCATGTGGCAGCTGCCCAGCAGGTCGAAGGGGTGGAGTCGGTGGAGCAGGACCGCTCCTACCAACTGCCTCCACCGGATTCGCCGGTGCAATAGGCGGTCTCTGGCCCCTGCCGCTGGGCTAGCCGCCGGAGGGTTCGGAGACCTCGCTCTGGTCAATGTCGCCCACAATGTATTGGCGCACTGCTTGATCCAGGAGCGGATCGACCCGGGGGTCGCCCTTGCGCACCCGCTGCACCAAGGCCCGACGCATCCGCGGCTCCCAGAACTTCCGTAGGTGGGTAGCAATCTGCTCAGCCGCCTCAGCTGCGGGCAGGTGACCCAGCCCGCGGGCTATGTCCTGGCCCATCCGAATCTCCGGAGGAAGGTCGGCGCTGTGGTCGGCCGCTGACTGTGCGTCTGTCGCGTTCACGTCAGCACCGCAGGCGGAGAAGCGCTCACCGGTATGCATCCTGCAGCCAGGCGTTGGAGTCGCGTCCGATATCAACACCGTCGCCGGCATGGGCACCCTCGACGTCCCGAGCCGGCTCACCAGCGTTGGCGACCCCGACCTGCACGGCAGTGACCTTGTACTCCGGACAGTTCGTGGCCCAGTCCGAGTTTTCGGTGGTGACCACATTGGCTCCAGTGACCGGGTGATGGAACGTCGTGTAGACGACACCCGGCTGCATCCGTTCAGACACCGACGCGTGCAGGGCGGTGGTGCCGACCCGAGAAGACAACTCCACCCGGTCACCGGTGCGGATACCCCGCGGCTCGGCATCGGCCGGGTGGATCTCCAGGATGTCCTCGGGGTGCCACGTCGAGTTGAGCGTGCGACGGGTCTGAGCACCCACGTTGTACTGGCTCAGGATGCGCCCAGTGGTGAGGATCAATGGGTAGCGCCGGTTCGTGGTCTCGGTGGTCGGCACGAACACCGTCGGCATCAAGCGGCCCTTGCCGCGCACGAACTCATCGACATGCATGGTCGGCGTGCCGTTCGGGGCCTTGTCGTTGACCGGCCACTGCATCGAGCCCTCAGCGTCGAGACGAGCGAACGACACCCCGGCGAAAGTCGGGGTGGTTGCGGCGATCTCGTCCATGATCGCGGCGGAGCTGTCGTAGGCCATCGGGTAGCCCATTGCCGTGGTGACGTCGCAGATGACCTGCCATTCGTCCTTACCCACGGCACTCGGCATCACCGGGCGCACCCGGTTGATCCGGCGCTCAGCATTGGTGAACGTGCCGTCCTTCTCCAAGAAGCTGCTGCCCGGCAGGAACACGTGGGCGAACTTGGCCGTCTCGTTCAGGAACAGGTCTTGCACCACGACCATCTCCATCGACCCGAGCGCGGCCCGTACGTGGTTGAGGTTCGGGTCGGACTGAGCGATGTCTTCGCCGTGCACAAACAAACCCTTGAACGAGCCGCCGATCGCCGCGTCGAACATGTTCGGTATGCGTAGCCCCGGCTCGGGGTCCAGGCTGACCCCCCAGAGCGACTCGTAGATGTCACGGACCGCGTCCAGCGCGATATGGCGGTAGCCCGGCAGCTCGTGCGGGAAAGAGCCCATATCGCACGAGCCCTGCACGTTGTTCTGCCCGCGCAGCGGGTTGACGCCGACCCCGGTGCGGCCGATGTTGCCGGTCAGCATCGCCAGGTTGGCCATACCCATCACCATGGTCGAGCCCTGCGAATGCTCGGTCACGCCCAGCCCGTAGTAGATGGAGGCGTTCGGCGCCGCAGCAAACGCGCGGGCAGCGGCCTTGAGGTCCTCGGCCGGCACTCCGGTCGAGGACTGCGTCGACTCAGCGCTGTTCTCCTCCCGGCGGAGGAAGTCCAGGTAGCGCGGGACGTCCTCGCAGCGGTCGGCGATGAACTCCTCGTCGTGGAGCCCTTCAGTGACAATCGTGTGCGCCATCGCGTTGATGAAAGCCACGTTGCTGCCAGGCAGCAGCGGTAGGTGGTGCTCGGCCTCGACATGCGGACTGCGGACCAGGTCGATCGCCCGCGGGTCGGCCACGATCAGGTCGGCACCGCCGCGAAGCACACGCTTCATCCGGGACGCGAACACCGGGTGGGCATCGGTGGGATTGGCCCCGATCAGCAGAATCAGGTCAGTGTCCTCCACCGAGGCGAAGTCCTGGGTGCCCGCCGAGGTGCCGAACGTCTGGTTCAACCCATAACCGGTGGGTGAGTGACAGACCCGGGCGCAGGTGTCGATGTTGTTGTTACCGAACGCTGTCCGCACCATCTTCTGGACGACGTACACCTCTTCGTTCGTGCACCGTGAGCTCGAGATCGCCCCGATGGAGCCCACGCCGTGTTTGGCCTGGATCGCCGCGAACCCGGTGGCGACCGCGGCCACGGCCTCTTCCCAAGAGACCACGCGCCATTCGTCGTCGAGCGTGTCGCGCACCATCGGGTGCATCTGACGGTCCTCGTGCTGGGCATACCCGTAGGCGAACCGACCTTTGACGCAGGAGTGGCCCTCGTTGGCTCCACCTTCTTTGCTGGGCGTCATCCGGACGACCTTCGTCACGGACTTCCCTTCACTCTGCTCATCACGCACCTCGGCGCGGAAACTGCACCCCACCCCGCAGTACGCGCATGTGGTGTCGACCGAACGGGTCGGCATACCGAGTGACACGACTGATTTTTCGGTCAGCGCGTCGGTCGGGCAGGCCTGCACGCAGGCACCGCAGGAGACGCACTCGGAGCCGAGAAAGTTCGTTGGGCCGGGCGCGATCCGTGAGTCGAACCCGCGGCCTTCGACGGTCAGCGCGAACGTGCCTTGCGTGTCGGCGCAGGCCCGGACACAGCGCGAGCAGACGATACAGGCTTGCGGGTCGTAGTCGAAGTAGGGGTTGGACTCATCCCGCGCCGCCCCGGCGTCCACGTGAGTATGCAGCGCGCCGCTGGTCAGTGACCCGTTGGCTGCTGCCTCCCCTCCACTGCCCGGTATGCCATATCGCACCTCCGCCACACCGGTGCGCTGAGCCAGGTCCTGCATCTCACAGTTGCCCCGGGCGCATCCGGCGCAGTCGGCGGGATGATCGGATAAGTAGAGTTCCATGACGCCGCGGCGCAGGTCGGCGACCTGCTCGGTGTCGGTGTGGACCACCATGCCGTCCGCGCATGGCGTGGTGCAGGAAGCTGGCGTGCCCCGACCGTTCTCGACCTCGACGAGACACAGCCGACATGACCCGAAGGCGTTGAGCGAGTCGGTGGCGCACAGTTTGGGGATGTCGATGCCGGCCTGCTTGGCGGCGCGCATGACCGACGTGCCGGTGGGCACCTGCACCTCCACACCGTCAACCGTGACGGTGGCGTCGGCGGGACCGCTGACGGCAGGGGTGCCAAAGTCGATCTCTGGGGCATAGGGGGCACCACCGGGTGCGGATCCGGAGGTGCCGACGCTGTGTTGTTCCGGCTGGCCGATGGGGCCGGCTGGCTGGTCAATCTGCAAGGTCATGTCGTGCTCCGCTCAGGAGATGCTGTCGTGCTGTGTGGCTTGGACGTTGTCGGCCGGGGCCACATCGGTCAGGACGTTGCCCGGTGATACTTCGAAGTCCTCTGGGAAGTGTTTGAGGGCGCTCTGGACGGGCATGGGGGTTAGGCCTCCCATGGCGCACAACGAGCCTTTGGTCATCGTGGCCAGCAGGTCATCGAGCAACACGAGGTTTTTGTCACGGTCCTGCCCGGCGCAGATCCGGTCGATGGTCTCGACGCCGCGCACTGACCCAACCCGGCAGGGCGTGCACTTGCCGCAACTCTCAGCAGCGCAGAACTCCATCGCAAACCGGGCCATGCCGGCCATGTTCACGGTGTCGTCGAAGACGACGATCCCGCCGTGGCCGACCATCGCATTGATCTCCGCGAGCGCCTCGTAGTCCATGGGCGTGTCGAACTGTTCAGGTGGTAGGTAGGCACCCAACGGTCCGCCGAGCTGAGCGGTTCGGATAGGGCGACCGCTACGGGTGCCACCCCCATAGCCTTCGACCAGATCGCGAATGGGGATGCCGAAGTCGACTTCCACGATGCCGCCGCGGGCGATGTTTCCGGCCAGCTGGCAGACCTGAGTGCCACGTGAGCGGCCCACGCCGCGCCCTTGATACGCTGCCGCGCCGTCGGCCAGGATCATCGGGACGGCAGCGAAGCTGAGCAGGTTGTTAACCACGGTCGGCTTGCCGAACAGGCCAGAGAGCGCGGGAATCGGCGGCTTGGCTCGTACCTCGCCGCGCTTGCCCTCCAGGGAGTCCAGCATGGAGGTTTCTTCGCCGCAGATATAGGCACCGGCGCCGACCCTGACCTGAAGGTCGAAAGACACGTCACTGCCTTGGATGTGCTCGCCGAGATATCCGTGGGCGTAGGCGATGTCGATCGCCCGGCGCAGCGTCGCAATCGCGTCTGGGTACTCGGAGCGGGTGTAGATGAAGCCTTCGGTTGCGCCGACCGCGTAGGCGGTGATCAGCATGCCCTCGAGCAAGGTGAACGGATCGCCCTCGGCGAGCATCCGGTCCGCGAAGGTGCCGCTGTCACCCTCGTCGAGGTTGCAGCAGACGAACTTGACGTCAGCCTCCGCGCCGAGGACGGTGCGCCATTTGATGCCGGTTGGGAAACCAGCTCCACCGCGACCACGCAACCCAGACTCAACGACCTCTTCAACGACCTCTGCCGGCGGCAGCGACAGGGCACGCCGCAGCCCGGCCCAGCCGCCGTGCTCGGTGTATGAGGCGATGTTCGTGGGTTCGATCAGCCCCACTCGGGCAAACGAGACGCGGTGCTGGCTCGCCAGCCATTCGTGCTCCTCGACGACGCCGAGACAGCCCGCGACGTCAGCGCCATCCAGCAGCCCGGCGTCCACCATCTCGGCGAGATCCCCGGCGGCGACGTTCGGGTAACCCACCCGGCCACGGTCGGTGACCACCTCGACCAATGGTTCGGCCCACAGCATTCCACGCGAGCCGTTGCGCACTACCGTGACCTGCGCATACTCACTGAGGGCGGCGGCAACATCGTCGGCGCCGACGGCAACGGCGCTGGAATCGCAGGGTACGTAGACGGTGGTCGCGCCTGCAGCAGTGTTTGTGGTGGCGCCTGCAGCAGTGTTTGTCGAAGAAGTGCTCATAGCCAGTCCGCCTTCAGTTCGTGCATGCGCTGCTCAGTGACTCGGCCGTGCAGCACTCCGTCGATCATCGCCGTCGGTCCCAACGCGCAGTTGCCGAAGCAGAAGATCTCCTCGACCTCGATGTCTTCGCGCCCCACGAACGCCCTCCGTGCCTGCTCGAACACGGCGGAGGCGCCGACGGCCTGGCACGCCTCGGCGCGGCATATCGCGACCACATGCTCGGGACCTGGTGAGGTGCGGAAGTCCTTGTAGAAGGAGATGACGCCGTGCACCTCGGCTATCGACAGGTTCAGCACATCCGCGATGACCTGGACATCCTCCTGGTCGATGTATCCCAGGTCTGCCTGCACCGCATGCAAGATCACCAGCAGCGGGCCCCGTTCAGCAGCGTGTCCTTGCGCGATGGAGCGGACCGTGTCTCGCCGTGTGCCCGTGTCGATCTGTGCGCTCACCAGGGGGCCTTTCCCCTCGTTGGGTCCTAACTCACTGAGTCTAAACTCTCGAATGCCTGGAACGCCACGATGTGTTGCGCAATCTGCTCTTCGTTGCGCTTTCCGCAACGCTGCTCGCCTCGCGCGTCACCTTCAACGGCGCTCGGTCAGCTGTACGTCTCGTTCACCAGGATTGCGCCCGTAACCTGCGACAAGGCCAACCTCGCAGTATCAGCGGAGGGCACCTCGCCTCCTCCTTCCCGACCGCACCACCCATCACAGGAGGAACACCATGGCCACACTCGCCACCAGCTACCACGTCCTCGTCTATGGCGGCCCGACCGGCTACCAGACAAACCGAGCACAGATTCAGCTCAGCGATAAGGCCGGCAAGTCGGTTGCCTGGATTCGCTTCAACGATCCGGGTATGTCGTTCGAGCAGGACTACGAGAGCAACGGCATCATCCGGATGCACCTGCCCTCGACCATGTTCGACAGCGTGCTCGACCTGCTGCGCAACGAGGATGGCACCTACATCTACATGGCCGCAGGCCGAGCTTTCCTCGGCACCGCGACGGAGCCTATCGGCGAGGGTGAGTGACAACTTTCGCAGACCTATCCAGGCTCGGGAGCCACCTAGGAAGGAGCGGATCTTCCTCGGTGGCTCTGCCTTGAGCGATCCAAGCACGGCGCGCAACCGTGCGATGGTCTTGGGCATGGTGACCTCGAACAGACAACGCGAGCCCTGGTTGTGCGCTACAGGCTGGCCCAACCCGGACGAGGCTTAGACCCTTCGAGCGCGGAGCACTTCGTCAAGCACGTGATGAGCTCCACCGCCGCCGGTGATCGTACGATCGCGCTCCTCATCGACCTCGACGATCCAGCCCTCTTCGAGCCGAGCGCGCATGTCGCTGACCGAGACGTAGTCGGTTGGATCGAACCCGGGGGCATGATCATGACTCTGGCCCTCCCCGTGATCGTTCTGGTCCCCAGGATCGTGACCGCGGCGCCCCCCAGCATCGTCGGTTCCCTGTCCGTGCTGCTCACCACCATCGTTGTGCTTCGCGTGATCGGCATCCATGACGTGGTGCACGAAGAGCAGCGTGCCACCGCTCGCGACGAGGTCCACCAGCAGCCCCTCGGTGTCACGCTCGGGTATGTGCCTGAGCGCCGGATACTGCGCCGACACAAGGTCGAAGGAGCCTGGGTCGAGATTGGCGTCGAGCAGACCAATGCTGAGGAAGTCGACGCTGACGCCGGCCTCATGAGCGTGCGCCTTCGCACGCTCCACGGCCAGCGTTGACACGTCTAGCGCGGTGACCTGCCAGCCGCATGTGGCCAACCAGATCGCGTCAGAGCCTTCCCCGCATCCGATGTCGAGCACCCGGCCAGGCTGCATGTCGCTGAGTTCGGCGATCAGTGCCCCGTTGGGTTGGCCACTCCAGATCCGATCGGACTCGGCATACCGCTCATTCCACTCGGATTGCTCGCTGACCACCGCATGCTGGGACGCCGGGTTGCGGACATCCAGCTCGGGGTTCTCATCGGCCCTCGCCTGCTCGTCCGACTCCGACTGTTCGTCCATCTGGTAACCCTGTCACGCCGCGGGATGCCGATGTCCGTTGGAGACGTGCCAATGTCCCCGGCCAGTGTGGTCGGGGGTGGGGCGAGGTGGTCAGACGTGCCAGGTAACGGTGGTGGGTGTGATGCTGGCGGTGAGGTCGAGCTCGTGGACACGGGTGTGGTGTCGCCCGCACAGCAGCGCGAGGTTGGACAGGTCGGTTCGCCCGTTGCGGGACCACCAGGTCAGGTGGTGTGCGTCGCACCAGGTCGCAGGGATCGAGCAGCCCGGGAAGGTGCAGCCTTTGTCGCGTATCCAGAGCGCTTTGATGTGTCCGGGCGTGGCGAGGCGCGATTCGCGGCCGACGTCGAGCAGTTCTGAGTCCGATCCGAGGACGATCGGGACGATGTCGGCGGCGCACGCCATCTGGCGTACCTGGTTCGGGGTGAGGGTCTCACCGGTGAAGCTGTGCCCTGAGTGGGCGAACGCACCGGTCAGGGGGTCGTAGTCGACGGTCACGAAGACTTTGGCTCTGCTTGTGGTGGGGGTGCCCTCGGGGCTGGTCATGCCCCGTTGCAGCACCGACATCACCGCGTCGTACCGGCGTTGTTTCGCGGTGCGTTCATCGACCCCGTCCCCATCTGGTGCCGGCGCTGCCAGCGGGCTGTTCACGATCGCCCGAAACAGCGCGGCACCGGGCCCATCACAGGTCACCACGAACCGAGTCAACATCCCACCGGCCAGGGATGACTCGTGGACTTCGCGGCACCCGGTGGCGGCAACGGTGGCGGCTTGCTTGTCGTCTTCGGGTAGCGCACATTCCAGCAGGTGATCGGTGGCTGCTTTGAGGTCACTGTCGGTGAAGTCCGGGTCACACGTCACGGGCAGCAACGCGGATACACTGTCCGCAGACGCTGTGGCATCACAGGCGGGGCTGATCCGTGCCAGCGCGCGGACCATTTTCGCCAGTCGCCGTAGCGGCACCCCACCGGTTCGAGCGACCTCGCCAATATCGTCGTGTCGGGCATCGGTGATGGCTTCGGCGACGGTGACCAGATCGGAGATGTCGGCCCGCGATAACCAGGGGCAGCGCACCCCGAGCCAGTCCCGCGGTGTCAGCCCTACGTCGCGGGGCAGGCCCCGGGCGATGGCTTCACCGACGAGGGCCAAGGTGATGGGCTCGGCTAACGCCCGCAACCCGACCATCCCTTCCAACGACGCCACCAGGCCCCCCTGGTCAATCAACCCTGGGTCCGCCACCACGGTCTTCGCGTTCCCTAGCGCGGCAGCCGCATCTGCGATCGCGCCCCGCAACGCCCCACCACTGCTCTCAGCGCCCGCAGCCCGAGAAGCCGAGCCAGCAGACGAGCCGTTGTCGCCAGATGAGCCGGACCTGGATTCGAACATGTGTCCAGTCTAGGTCCGACCACCGACACCCCCGAGCGACCACAGGGACGTCAGATGCGCACGATCAGCTTGCCGGTGTCGGGGAATGCCCATGTGGGGGCTCCCTGAGGTTTCCCCTCAGTGCGTGGCCTGGATGGCCTCGCGTCGACGGCTCCGGACGAGCGCCCGATCAACACCCCAGAAACCTGAGGCCATGATGAGGCCGAGCACGACGATCAGTCCGAGCGTCACGGCCACCGCGCCGAACCCGCGAGCGCCCACGTCGGCGAATGCGTAGGGGTAGGCGCCCACCACCGCCCCGCGGCCCACCATCCACCCGATCCAGAGCAGCGGCAGGATCATCGAGGCCAGCACGGTCCGCCAGGTGGTCCATCCGCGAGGTCCTAGCACCAGCCAAACCAACACCGTGACCGCAGGTGTGGCGTAGTGCAGGACCGGGTCGGTCAACCGCGACCAGCCGACAATGACGGCCTGGGGCGCCAACAGCACGGCGTTGACGACTGCGGTGATCGTGATCATCAGCACGCCGGTCAGCCGAAGCACTCGGCGCAGCCGGGTTGACACGTGTGGCTGCAGCGTCAACATCGTCACGGATACTGCGACCACGATGTTGGACCAGATCGTGAAGTAGCTGAGCGTGTCCGACAGTCGTGAGACCGCGCCGGCCAATCCGTACGGGTGGTCGCCGTACAGGTTGCCGTCGATCGATATCGGCTCGTATCCGCCGAGCCCGGAGATCAGCACGGTCAGGAGCACGCCGGTCCAGGCCACTGCGGCGTTGACGGCAAAGACCAGCACGTCCCAACGTCGCTCAGCCGGCATCGGGGGCTTCGACAGGCTGCACGACCTCATTGCGGCGCAGGAACCACGGCTTGCTGGGCGCGTCGAAGCGCGCAGAGCTCGGTGCTCCCTTTGGGGTGAGACCGGCGGCAGCGAGCCCGGCAAGAAGTTCGCCCAAATGCTTGTCGTAGGCCGAAGCCGCCCCCCGTCCGGAGTAGGTCACCGCACCGGCGAGCCGCTCTGGCACCACCCGGATCGATACCGCAGGGTTAGTCGGGATGGGCGCGTTCTCGGCGGTCATCGTGACCGGCAACACGAACGCCACGACGTAGCGTCCATCACCGGCTTGGGTCTGGGTCACCGGCGATGTCATCGCCATCGACACGGACTTGGGCGCGGTATCCGGGGTCGCCCGCTGCTGCACGACCGGGGCCGTCATCTCGATTGAGTCGCGTGACTCGTTCTCCCCCGTGATGTACCCGAACAGTGGAGCGAAGGCCGAGTTCCCGGCCGAGTCGAAGGTCCCGCTGACCTGCACCTGTGCCACCACATGCTGTGGATAGCGCCGCAGCTCGAAGGCATCGAACGTCTCGATCACGTCGTAGGGCTGCTGCTCCGTCATTCGTGGGACTGTAGCCGGACATCCGGAAGGTCCCGCCGAGCAGGGCACCCGACAGTCCGGCGGAGCGGCTCCCGGAGTGCCTCCAAAGCACACCCCGGAATGCGCCCTGGTTTGTTGAGTGTTCAACCACTGTGAAAAACATCGGCTTCCTCTCCTTTGGTCACTGGAACCCCTCGCCCCGATCCTTGACACGATCGGCATCCGACGTGCTCCTGCAATCGATCGACCTCGCCGTGGCTGCCGAGGAGGTCGGCGCCGACGGGGCCTACTTCCGGGTGCACCACTTTGCGCAACAACTGGCCTCCCCGTTCCCCTTGCTCGCAGCCGTTGGCGCCCGCACCAGCCGGATCGAGATCGGCACTGGCGTCATCGACATGCGCTACGAGAACCCGCTCTACATGGCCGAGAGCGCCGGCGCCGCAGACCTGATCTCCGGTGGCCGTCTGCAGCTCGGGATCTCCCGAGGATCGCCAGAGCAAGTGGTCGCCGGGTATGAACAGTTCGGCCACGCACCGGCTGACGGCGAGAGCGATGCCGACATGGCCCGAGCACATACCGCCCGGTTCCTGGAGGTGCTCGGGGGCGAAGGATTCGCCGAGCCCAACCCACGACCCATGTTCCCTAACCCACCCGGTCTCCTGCGCCTCGAGCCCCATTCCGAAGGGTTGCGCGAGCGCATCTGGTGGGGTGCCGGCACCCGCGCGACCGCGCAATGGACGGCCGAGCAAGGCATGAACATGATGAGTTCGACGTTGCTGACCGAAGACACCGGTGTGCCATTCCACCAGCTACAGGCGCAGCAGATCCAGATCTTCCGCGACGCCTGGGCTAACGCCGGCCACTCGTGGACGCCGCGCGTATCGGTCAGCCGCAGCATCTTCCCGATCGTCAGCGACCTAGACCGCCGGTTGTTCGCTGGTCAGGGCGGCAGCTCCGACCAGGTGGGGTTCATCGACGGCATGATCGCCCGATTCGGTAAGACATACGCCGCCGAGCCTGATCGCCTCATGGCCGAGCTGGCCGCCGACGAGGCTGTCAGAGCAGCCGACACATTGCTGATCACGGTGCCCAACCAGTTGGGCGTCGACTACAACGCCCACCTGATGGAGGCCATGATCACTCACGTCGCCCCAGGCCTGGGCTGGCGCTGATCGATGCTAAGTGCCCGCACTCAGGGCGCGGCCGTACCGTGCGCGGATGATGTCGAGGTGGCGATGGGTGGTGACCGCCCTGGTTATCGCTGTGGTCGCGGCCATCCCCTACCTGAGCCACGCACGCCCGGTGCCCCAGACCGACCTGAGCCCGGAGGCGATCGTCGAGGCCATCATGGTCTCGGAGAGCACTGCGCATGTCGGCGTGGTGAACTCCACCGGCTCGATCCTGGTCCCTGAAGCCGACACGTTCACGAGCATCGCCACCCTCTTCGGGGAGCCCAACCGCATCCGGGTGTTCTGGGAAGACGGCGAGCACTGGCGGCTGGATCGCATCCGCTCAACCGGAGAGACCGACCTCTTCCGCACCCCGCTCGGCACCACCCGATGGGTGTACGAGTCAGGCCGGGTGCGGGCGGCCCTCGCTGCCCCGGTGCGGTTGCCCGACACCTCCGACGTCCTTCCGGACACGGTCGCTCGGCGGTCGCTGCACGGTGCCCAACCGGACGAGCTGAGCGCCCTGCCCAGCGCACGGATCGCCGGCCGAGATGCCGTCGGTCTGCGGTTGATACCCAGCACCCCTCAATCGAGCGTTGACCGGGTCGACATCTGGGCCGACGCCGACTCCGGGATCCCGCTGCGGGTCAGGGTGTATGCCGGAGCCGACGAACCGACGCTGAGCACCGCCTACCAGCGGCTCGACCTCGACGCCCCCTCGGCGGACACCTTGGACTTCACCTCGCCACCCAGTGCTCAGGTGACCTACGAAGAGCTGCCGGACCTGGCCAGTGAATCCAACGTCTTCGCCCCGTACCTCGCGCCCGAGATGCTCGCCGACCTCTCGTTGCGCGAGGACCGGCCGGACCTACCGACCGGGGCCGTCGGGATCTACGGCCGCGGGCCGACGGTGATGCTGTTCCTGCCGCTGCGCGGCCGGGCAGCGGAGCCGCTACGGGAGGAGCTGGCCACAACTCGTGGGTTTGAACCCAATGCGACCGGGGCCGCCGTGGATCTCGGTCCGATTTCGGTCCTGGTCACCCCCGAGCGGTTTCGGGGCAGCGGCTTCCTCCTGGTTGGCACCGTGACCCCCGAGGCGCTGGAGCAGGCGGGCAGGGAACTCGCCGATCTGCAGCCCGTCGAGCGGGACAACACATGATCCGCACCCGCGAGCTCACCAAACGCTTCGGCGCCGTGACCGCTGTCGACGGCGTCGATCTCGACGTACACGAGGGCGATATCTACGGATTTCTGGGCGCCAACGGTTCGGGTAAGACCACCACCGTGCGGATGCTGCTCGGTCTGGTCCTGGCCACTCACGGCGCGATCGAGGTCCTCGGCCAACCGATGCCCCGGTGTTCGCGGATGGTCCTGCCGTCGGTGGGAGCACTGGTGGAGGGTCCTGCTGCCTACCCCCATCTGTCCGGCCGGGCCAACCTGGCCCTGCTCGACGCGGCCGGCGGCGGCACGGCTCGGCGTGGTCGCAAGCAACGGGTCGCCGACGTATTGGACCAGGTCGGACTCGACCCGGGCGACCGCCGGGGCGTGCGGACCTACTCACTCGGTATGCGCCAGCGGCTCGGCTTGGCCAATGCGCTGTTGCGCCGACCCGCCTTGCTGGTCTTGGACGAGCCGACCAACGGCCTGGACCCTCGCGGCATCCAGGAGATTCGCGACTTGCTGCTCGCCCTGAACGCGGCCGGCACCACGGTGTTCTTGTCCAGTCACCTGCTGGCCGAAGTGGAGCAGATCTGCACCCGCGTGGGCGTTGTGGATCGGGGACGTCTGGTGCTGCAGGACCACCTCGATGCCCTACGCGGGCCAACCGGACGCACGATTCTGCATACTCCCGATGTCGCCCAGGCAACACGGGAGCTGGCCGAGCAGATCAGCGAGGTCGATGGCGATCGCCTCGTGATCGCCGATTCCAACGCTGCTGACGTGGTCAGCCGACTGGTCGCAGCCGGGGTGCGGGTCAACGAGGTGGCGCCCGAGCGGCGGACGCTCGAGCAGGTCGTGTTGGCGGCGGGCACCACCTCCGAGAACACAACTGTCGACCAGCCGTCCCGGCGTCCTCAGGCCAGCACGGTCAGGTCCTCATGATCCGTGTCGAACTGATCAAGTTGTTGCGCCGGCCGCGGACCTGGGTCACGATCACGATGCTCAACGCGTTGCCCACGTTGGTGGCGATCCTGGTCTCGGTGACCGATATCGGCCCGGCTCCAGGCACCGGGCCACCTTTCCTTTCGGCGGTGCTGAGCGACGCTACGCTCTTTCCACTGGCGGCACTCGGCATTGTGCTTCCCCTGTTCCTGCCGATTGCCGTCGCGGTGGTCGGCGGCGAGGCGATCGCCGGTGAGGCACAGACCGGAACCCTGCGCTACCTCTTGATCCGCCCGGTCGCTCGAGCACACCTGGTGCTCGCCAAGCTCGTCACGGTGGTGGTGTTCGTGCTGCTCACGGTGGTGGTTGTTGCAGCGGTCGGGTATGTCGTGGGACAGCTGTTCCTGGGTGACGGCACCGCCCCGACCGGTGTCGCAACTCTCTCTTCGACGACCCTGTCCGGGACAACACTGTCCGGTATCGAGGTGGCCCAGAGGACGGCGCTAGCACTGGCATACATCACGCTGTCGATGCTCGGCGTCGCAGCCTTGGCGTTGCTGTTGTCGACCATGACCGACTCCCCCGTTGGCGCAGCCCTCGGCGCGGTCGGGTTCCTGATCGCTTCGACCGTGCTGCTCGGGTTGGACGCGGCGGAGGTGTTGCAGCCCTGGCTGCCCACTCGGTATTGGCTGGCCTTCGTTGACCTGTTCCGCGACCCGATTCTCTGGGACGACGTCACACGTGGCGTGCTGCTCCAACTCGCCTACTTTGCGGTTTTCACAGTGGCCGCGTGGGCCAACTTCGCCACCAAAGACGTGACCAGCTGAGGCTCAGCCGCAGTCGATGCTGCCTTCGGCAGGCGCCGCCGGTTCGCCGGTGTCCAAGACCAGCGGGAGGGTCGTCAACACCACGGGCGACGACGGCAGCTGGAGGTGCCCGGTCCTGGCTTCCGGGCAGAACTGCTGCACCCCGATGTTCAGTGCACCCTCGAGGTCCGCGGAGGTCGACGGAGTCACCGTGCGGTCATTATCGCTGCGGAGGGTGATCCACTCCGGGCCGGCCGGAGTTTCATCGCCAGCATTGAGGTCGCGCAGCACGTCGCTGTCGGGACGCAGCTGCTCGCAGGCGTCCGGGCACATACCGATCTCGCTGGCCAGGCTGGACAGGATCGTGCCGTGGTGCGGCGAGGCGATGGTGACCACGCGCCGCGCCAGGACGTCACCACCTAACTCGTTGACCCAGAGCCTCGCCACCACGCCGCCGGCCGAGAACCCGATCAGGTCCACCGAGGACGCGGACGTCTCACTGCGAACGTTGTCGATGAAGGTGCCCAACTCCTGGGCTTGTTCGTTCAGATCACCGGTGTTGTCGGCGACACCAGGGAAGACTTCCACTACGCGGCCCTCCTCGCGCATCCGGTCAATGAGCGGCTCCAACGCGTCGCTACCGCCGCCATACCCGGTGACCACAATGATCGGACCCAGCGTGTCCTGGGCGGCTGGTTCGGGCGAGGACAACGTCCGCAGCAGCCCCACCGCGCCGAGTGCTACACCGACGGCCAGCACCGCGGCACACAGCGCCAGCACGAGTCGGCGCCGGGCGGGCGCAAGACCAGAGAGCATACGAGCAGTCTGTCCCACGACGCGGCACGCCCGGCACTGGGTCCCCTCGGTGACCCCCGCATGCCTGCGATCAGGCCGGGTCCCCTCAGTGAACCCGCATACCTACGATGAGCACGAGCCGTGCGTCATGCTGGAGGTATGCAGCTCGCGTCCTCGGATCGGTTCCAAGCCTTCGGGACCTCACATCTGGTGATGCTGGTGGTGTTCGTCGTCGGTATCGGCGTCGTGGTCTGGTGGGGGCGACATCACCGGGACGCTGAGGGCGAGCAGTCCCGTCGCCGAGCCTTCGCCATAGCGGTTGCCGTTCTGGCCGGCATCCTGCAGATCTACCAGTTCACGCCCGGCGACTACGACCTCGACACCTCGCTGCCGCTGCAACTGTGCGATGTCGCCGTCGTTGCCGTCGTGCTCGCGCTGTGGACCAAGAACCCGGTAGCGACTGCCTTCACCTACTACGTGGGCCTCACGCTGACCATCCAGGCGATTATTACCCCGGCGCTAGCCTCGGACTTTCCCGACCTGCGCTTCTTCGCGTTTTGGGGCATGCACCTGGGCATCGTCTGGGCGGCGTGCTATCTGACCTGGGGACTGGGCTGGCGCCCGACCTGGCGGCTTTACGGTTTCGCCGTGATGGCCACCGCACTGTGGGCAGTGAGCGTGACCGCGTTCAACGTCGTGGTCGGCACCAACTACGGCTACCTCATGGCCAAGCCGTCTACCCCCTCAGTGCTGGATCTGCTCGGACCCTGGCCCTGGTATGTTCTGGCCGAGGTAGCCATCATCAGCCTGTTCTGGCTGATCGTGATGACGGTGCCGTGGGAAGTCTCCGCCCGCCGCCGCCATCCTGCCGTGACCTGACCGTTCGTCCCCGACAACGCGTTACCGGCTTGCAGGAGGACCGAAACTGCGCACGATCGGCCGGCCAACCCGCCTGGCCGCAGCATCGTCGTCATCACAGAGCCGCTGACCGAGCAGCACCACGTCATCTCGCAGCGCTGGGCGCTTCGTAGCAACTGCACGCATCGACATGGTGATCGCCTTGCCGACCAATGGCCGAGGGTCGTGAGCGTGAGTCCGGACGTGAGTCAGGGCCGTCTGAAAGCGGTGGTCGGGAGCCTCCCGGTCGTGTAGCGCCAGCGCCCATAGCAGCGCGAAACCTGCCCGTCGCACGAACAGGCGTGGATCGTTGACCCACTCATCCACACTGGCCCAGGCATGCTCACATCTGTCGAAAAGCCGGAAGCAGACCGTGTCGACGATCGCCCAATTGTCGAAATCGTCGCACCACTGCTGCATTTGGATGCGGCTGACGCACGCAGGCTCATCAACCATTGCAGCGAGAGTTCTCGCTTCATACGATCCCTGCGCCCAGAGGTCGAGGGCCAGCTGGTGATCGACCCCCGCAGACTTCGCCAACTTGAGCAGCTGGCGCATCGGGACTCCGTAGGACCTGTCCGCCTCGATACCGTACTGATCGCGCATCGCGGCGACCGCGTCGGGATCCGCCTGCTCCTGCAGCGTGGTGATGATGTGCGTGAAGGTCTGAGAGTGCCTCATCGATACCCCAAGATAGTGCAGTGCTCAGCCACACCGCTGAGGGTCGGCAACAAGTCGGCCCGACCGGGTGCGTAGGGTCGCGGACATGCATACACGGACGATCGGCAATGACACCACCGGGCGGCATGAGGTCGGCGCCATCGGGCTCGGCCTGATGACGATGAACCAGACAGGTGACCAGCCGCGCGAGCAATTGCTTGACACGATGCGGGCGGCGCTCGATGCTGGGGTGACGCTCTTCGACACGGCGGATGCCTATGGCCACGGTGACGATGGGTCGGACGCGCAGGGTCAGAACGAGACGCTGGTGGCATCCCTGCTGGACGAGTTGGGGGTGCGTGATCAGGTCCTGCTCGCCACGAAGGGCGGGCACGTCCGCACCGACAGTGGCGGATGGGCGACCGACAGCAGCGCCGAACACCTCTGGTCGGCGCTCGAGGGAAGCCTGCAGCGGCTGGGAGTCGAGCAGATCGCGCTATGGCAGCATCACCGGCCTGACCCGCGGGTGCCCTACGACCAGGTCATCGGCACACTCAAGGACATCGCCGACTCCGGCAAGGTCGCCATGATCGGCCTGTCCAACGCCGACCCGGCCCAGATCCGGGCCGCTCACGGGGTCCTGGGTGACGCCCTGGTGAGTGTGCAGAACCAGTTCAACCCGAAGTTCCGGTCCAGCGCCGCCGAGATCGAGGTATGCAGTGAGCTCGGCTTGGCCTTCCTGGCCTGGTCTCCGCTCGGCGGACTGGCGGACGCCAAGGAGCTCGCCGCCCAGCATCCCGCCTTCGCGCAGGTCGCGCAGGCACGGGGGATCAGCCCGCAACAGGTCGCGCTCGCGTGGGAGCTGGCGCAGGCGCCGTGCGTCATACCGATCCCGGGTGCGAAGCGGCCACGTTCCGTCACCGACTCAGCGGCGGCCGCCGACCTGCACCTCAGCGACGACGAGTTGGCTGCCCTCAACGCCTCGTAACTCCCTGCCGTGGCGAGGCCGCTCCCGTCGCTGACATGGTTTACCGGGAGCACTCGCCTCAGGCGTCGTTCCTGTTGACAGTCCTTGGGGCGTCAGCGATTCTGATCCCGACATCGTTGTCTATGACCACGCCGGATCACCTCGACCAAGGATTCGCCTTATGGCTCCTCTCGCTCAACGCCGCCCGGCAGGTCGGCGCTAGTGGCGCAGCTCACGATCGGCTTAGACCTCGGCACAAGTGGGCTCAAGGCGCTGGTGCTGGGTGAGGATGGAGAGATCCTTGCCGAAGCCGAGGCCGATTGCAGCATCAACAGCCCCCACCCCAACTGGGCCGAGACGAACCCCCAAGAGTGGACAACAGCTGTCGAGTCGGTGTTGAGCGACCTGAAGCCGCACCTCGGCGGCCACAATGTCGCGGCGCTGGGCGTCGACGCTCAGATGCACGGGGTCGTCCTGGTCGATGCCGACGGCACGCCCACGCGACCGGCTGTGCTCTGGCCAGATCGACGCGCCGAGGATCAGACGGTGCTCTGGCGCAACCTGCAGCAGGACAAGCGTGCCCGGTTGGCCAACCCGATCTCAGCAGGGATGGCAGGTCCAATACTCGCCTGGCTCAACGAGCACGAGCCGGATGTCTTGGGCTCATCGGCGCTCGCCCTGCAGCCGAAGGACTTCGTCCGCGCCAGCCTCGGCGGGCCACCGGTGACCGAGCGCAGTGATGCCTCCGCGACCCTTCTGTGGGATGTCATCGCCGACGACTGGGCCCGCGACATCGTGGAGCACGTCGGCATTCCCGCTCGGCTGCTACCCGAGGTGAGGTCCAGCGACGCTGTCGTTGCCGAGGGTGTCGACCTGCCCGCTCTCGGCGAGCACGACGTCGCCCTCGTCAGCGGGGCGGCGGATACGGCCGCCGCGCTCTTCGCCTGTGGGGGCGTGCCGCCCGGTCAGATCCACATCAATCTGGGCACCGGTGCCCAGGTCACGATCGGGGTCGACGAGCCGCAGGCCAATGCCGATGCGCAGACAAACCTCTTCGCCGACGTCGACGGCGGGTGGTATGCGATGGCCGCCGTGCAGAATGCAGGCCTGGCGCTGTCGAGAGTCCGTCGCTGGCTGGCGATGGAGTGGGAAGAGTTCTTCCACAGCGCAACCGAGTGCGAAGCCGGTGCTGGCGGCGTCAGCATGCTGCCATTCCTCAGCGGCGAGCGGGCGGCCATAGCCTCCGCCTCAAGCAAGGGAGCCTGGATCGGGCTCACCACGCGGACCACCCGGGAGCAACTAGCTCGCGCCGCCGTCGAAGGTGTGGCCTTCACGCTTGCGCGGGCCGTGTCGCAGCTGGACGACAGTTCCACTCCCATCCGACTCACTGGCGGTGGCGCGCGTCAACCTCTGCTTCCACAGCTCGTGGCCGACATCACCCGTCGCCCGGTCGATGTCATCCAACTGCGCAGTCCTTCAGCCCTCGGGGCGGCACTCTTGGCCGCCCGCGGGGTGGGCCTGTCCATCCCGATAGAACCTCATGAAGGGTCCGTCAGGTTGGACCCTCGCGAGCAGGGAGATCTAGCCCAGGCGTTCGAGCTCTGGGATGAACGACGACCGATAGCTGATCACTAGACATCCACAGCGAGTCGGCCAGGAGGGCTGGCCGGCAACGAGCAAAGGAGCTCATCGTGCAACCACTCGTCCTACGCAGCGCCATCGTCGCCGCACTCGGCGGTCTGTTATTCGGCTTCGACACAGCCGTTATCTCCGGCACAACAAAGGACCTCACTCGGGTCTTCGATCTGTCCGATTTCTGGCTCGGTTTCACCGTCGCCACAGCCCTCATCGGAACAGTCATCGGCGCCGCATACGCCGGCCTCCTGAAACCAGCGGACAAATACGGTCGCAAGCCGGTCCTGTTCGCGATCGGACTGCTGTATATCGTCTCCGCTCTGGGCAGTGCGCTGGCCACCGACTGGACCGTCTTCATGGTCTTCCGGTTCGTCGGCGGCGTGGGTGTCGGCGCAGCCACGGCAGTAGCACCGATCTACAACGCGGAAATCGCTCCACCCAAAGATCGCGGACGGTTGGTCGGGCTCTTCCAGTTCAACATCACCGTCGGCATCCTGGTCGCCTACCTCTCCAACTTTGCGATCCTGAGCATTTTCCCCGAGGAGACGGCTTGGCGATGGATGTTCGGAGTTGAGGCAGTGCCCGCACTCGCCTTCTTCTTGCTCCTCTTCTTGGTCCCGGAGAGCCCGCGCTGGCTCATGACTGTGGGACGCAAAGAGGAAGCACGCGCCATCATTGGTCAGCTGTCCGCAGATGAGGAGGAAGCACGGTTCCAGCGCGACGAGATCGAGGAGGCACTGGAGCGCGATGAGGCCACGCCCAACGTCAAGTTCTTCACCACGGCCCACCGCAAGGTGATCCTGCTGGCCTTCGCGATCGCGGCCTTCAACCAACTCGGCGGCATCAACGCGGTCTTGTACTACGCCCCGGCGATCTTTGAGGACGCTGGGCTCGGGGAAAGCGCGGCCTTCCTCAGCAGCGCCGGAGTCGGCCTGGGGAACCTCCTGGCCACCATCGGTGCGCTCTACCTGATCGACCGGGTCGGTCGCCGTTGGCTGATGAAGGTCTGTTCGTTCGGCTACGTCCTTACCCTGGGCACTCTGACGGTGATGTTCTTCCTGTACGGGGGCAGTTTCTCCGGGTTTGCCAGTGTGGTCGTGGTTTCCATGGTCGTGCTCTTTGTCATCGTTCACGCATTCGGCCAAGGGGCGGTCATCTGGGTGTTCATCTCCGAGATCTTCCCGACCGCCATCCGTGCTCGTGGTCAGTCCTTCGGTGCCCTGACGCACTGGAGCTTTGCTGCCGTGATCTCGTTGGCCTTCCCCGCGGTCGCAGGAAGCCTGGGTGGCGGCGCGGCCTTCGGCTTCTTCCTCATCTTCGGTGTGGCGATGACCTTCTGGACGCTCAAGGTGATGCCTGAGACCAAGGGCATCCCGCTGGAAGAGATGGAAGCAAAGTTGGGGCTGGAGGACAGTGCGGCCATGAGCGCAGAGAAGGAAGACGCCTGATCGACCTCGCCGGTGGCGCACAGACCGCGTCACCGGCGAAGGCCCTGGTGCTCGGTGTCGATGGGCCACAGCGGGACACGACGTCAGACCGGTGCTGGGTGCCCTGGATGATGGGCCCCAGCGTTGGGGGGCAGCACCGAGGGGAGCCTGGGACTGGATGTACCTGCGCCGGCCGTGAACGTCAGCACGCTCGTATGCTGGGTGAACGGTCTCCCAGGGCCACGCGGCCGGTGCGGCATCGGTGAACGGTTGATCGGGCGGAGGGTCTGCTGTGCGGTTTGTTCGGCGCTCGATTGCATCTGCTGTGAGTGCGTTAGGGGTGCGGTTCAGGCTGCAGCAGCCCCCCAAGGTGCTGCTCATCGCGACGACACGGCTGACCGCCGCTGCCGTGGTGGCCTATCTGCTCACCATCTGGCTCATCGATGGGCCGGTCGACCTCACCTGCTCGTTGACTGCACTCCTGGTGACCCAGACCTCGGCGCGTTCGTCAGTGAAGATGGGGATGGTGCGGGTCGGCGCCGTGGTCACTGGAGTCATGGTGGCGATCGGTGTGTCGTCCTGGGTTGGTCTGACCTGGTGGTCGCTGGCCATGGTGATCGCGGTCTCGCTGATCCTGGCCGCAGTTCTGCGGCTTGGTGACCAAGCTCTGGAAACTCCGATCAGCGCGATGTTAATCCTGGCGGTCGGCGGTCAAGAAATTGCTGCTGAGACCCGAGTCCTGACGACGTTGATCGGCGCCGGAGTCGGGATGTCCTTCAACCTGCTGCTGCCACCGCGTCTACCGATAGACACCGTCGTCAAGCAGGTGCGCCAAATCGCCCGGCAGGAGGCGGATTCGCTGCGTGAAGCGGGGTGGTCGATGGCGCAACGACCGATCACACGCGACGAAGTCGGGACGTGGCTGGACCAGGTACAGGACATTTCCAACGCCGCCCGCCGGGCTCATGAATCCCTGAGCACCCTGGAAGAGATGCGGCACCTCAACCCTCGAGCGCTCAGCGCTCCCAGGGTCGAGCCCATCCTGCGCAGCGGGCTGGACGCCATGGATAGCTCACTGTTTGCAGTGCGGGCGATGTACTTCACGATGCACAAGGAAGCTCCTGAGGTCAGCACCAGCGACGACGGCTATGGGGAGGACGTCCGAGCCGCGTTCGCGGTCCTTCTGGAGCATGTCGCCGACTCAGTCGATGGGTTCGGGGCGTTGGTTGAAGCCGATGCCGACGGCGCTGATGAAGAGATCGATCGAACCCTGGCAGCGAGCCTGGACGCCAGTGGCGAAGCCAAGGCCATACTCACTGATCTCCTCATGGTGGATGCGAGAGCGGAGACCTCGCTCTGGCTCCTACGGGGCTCAATCCTGGTGTCCGTGCAGGACGCTGTTGAGCCACTGCGCCTACAGGACCGGGCCCGACTGCGTCGCCAACGAAACGAGCATCATTGGATCACTCGTCCAGCACTGGTGGCGGCCCAAACCTTTAGCGGTCAACGGCATCGGGTGATTCACCTGCGACCACCCCGCCGGCGCTAGCCACCGAGCGAAGGTCCTGATCCCCTCGCACGCTCATCACGGGTGACCGCGACTTAGATCACCAGGCCCAGAGCGAGCGGTCCGAGCAGCACAGTGGCAAGAGTGATCAGCAGGATTCCGACGATATTCAGGACGATGCCCCCTCTAGCCATCTCGCGGATGGTGACCGCCCCGGTGCCGAAGACAATGGCGTTGGGCGGAGTGCCGACCGGAAGCATGAAGGCACAGGTGGCCGCGAGCGCCGCCGGGATGAGGAGCGTCATCGGGTCGACACCGATGCCGACTGCAACACCACCGAGCACGGGTATGAAGGTCGCTGCTGTGGCGGTGTTACTGGTCACCTCGGTCAGGAACAGGACAATCGTGACCACTGCGGCCAGCAGCAGGATGATCGGGAGCGCCTCGAGGGCACTGACCTGTTCGCCGAGCCACTCATCCAGACCGGACGCTGCAACAGCAGCAGCCAAGCTCAATCCTCCACCGAAGAGCAGCAACACTCCCCACGGCAGCCCATCCTCGGCGTCCTTCCAGTTCAAGACCATGCGCCCTTCGCGGTCTCCTGGCAAGATGAAGAGCAACACGCCGGCAGCGATCGCGATGACTGTGTCGTCGAAACCGTCCAACCACGGCAGACTGTCGCCGATGTTGCCGATGCCTGAGAGCAGACCCGGCACGATCCAGAAGAACGCGGCTGCGATGAAGACCCAGAGGACCGTCTTCTCACCCTGACTCATCGGGCCGAGGCCCTCGATCTCGTGGTCGATCATCTCTTTACCACCGGGGATGTCGTCCAGCTGGAAGCGGAACATCACCCGGGTGATCAGCATCCAGGCCAGGCCCAGGAACACTACGACGATCGGAATCGTCAGCATCATCCACTGCGCGAAACCGACCTCCTGGCCGAGCTCCTCGCTGATGTAGCCCGCGACGATGGCGTTCGGGGGGCTACCAAGGAGGGTGCCCAAACCACCGATGGACGCCGACCAGGCAATGGAGAGCACCAGCGCGACACCGAAGACCCGGACGTCGTTGTCTTCGACGATGTCGCTGACTGCGCGGCCCTTCCCCATCTCACGACGCACGGTCTCTGCCGAGCTGTCGTCGGAGGATCGTGAGGCGTTTTCCACAACGAGGGCCAGCACGCTGATCGCGATCGGCAACATCATCAGTGTCGTCGCCGTGTTCGACACCCACATGGACAGGAACGCGGTCGAGATCATCATGCCAAGAATGATCCTTCGCGGCTGGGTGCCGACCCGGCGCAGAGTCAGGAGCGCGATGCGCCGGTGCAAGTTCCACTTCTGCATCGCAATGGCGATCAAGAAACCGCCAAGGAACAGGAACACGATCGGGTTCGCGTACGGCGACGTCGTCGCGGAGATGTCTTGCCCGGTCAGGGTTGGGAACAGCACAATCGGCAGCAAGGACGTCACCGAGAGCGGAACGGCCTCAGTGACCCACCAAACGGCCATCAGCACGCCAATAGCTGCGACTACCTTGCCGTCAGCCGACAATGCAGCTCCGGACAGCGCAGCGTAGACCAGGAGAGCCAGCCCAACCCCAAGGCCCCTGAACAGCCATGTGCGGCCTACCGACCGGGTTACTCCGTCGTTGCCCTCAGACTCGGTTCCAGCCTGTTGACTGACGTCCGAACTGGTTCCGCTCATGTCGCCACCTCGCACGCCGTTGTGTGATTATGACGCACCGTAGCAGTCGGCAGCCGGTCACGCGCGGCGATTCCCAGACCTCCTGCGCTACATCGAGATCGCACAACTCAGCTTCACCCCGTGGCGACCAGCGTTTGAGTGGCAACTCGAGACGTGCTTCTCAGTGTCAGTCGCGACCGGAGAGAGCTGTCTCAGCTCCCTGCGCGAGCCTGCCAGGCACAGACGGCGGTCAGCGCACAGTAGGGAGTCCAGAGCGCTCGCTCCAGCGGGGACCTCGAGGCGCCGTTGGCCAGAGTACCGGCCGCCATCGTCGCTGCGACCCCGGTCAGCACCGCGCGCCGATGCCGCTCGCGTCCACCGGGACGGGTCAATGCGACGGCTGCAGCGGTGTATCCACACGCCGCCGCGGCGCTCACCCACCGATAGCCTCGCGGAAGCACACCACCATGCTGTCCTCCGTACGAGGCACGACCCCAGGGAGCGCCCACGGCAAGGCACGTCTGGAACCCGACCTGGACCGTGAGAAGGGCCGCCGTCATTCTCCGACTGTTATCGCCTGCCATCGCCTCAGCGTAGATCGCCAGGCTCTGTGGTGCGGATGAGAGGCTACCCAGTCTCGGCGCGCTCCTAGGCAGGTACCGTCACCGGCTCTTTCACCTGGGCTCCAGCTCCGGCGTGAGCACTGGCGGCTCGTGCGGGGGCCAACGCCTCGCCCTCGACGTCCACCTTGGGCAACACGCGCTCCAACCAGCCCGGGATCCACCATGCGGCATCGCCCAGGATATAGAGCAGGGCAGGAATCAGCACCATTCGGATGACGAAGGCATCAAGCACCACGGCCACCGCCAAGGCGAAGCCCATCGACGTGATGATCGGGTCGTCGATCAACATGAAGGCAGCGAAGACCGAGGTCATGATGACGGCCGCGGCGGTCACCACTCGCGCGCTGTTGCGGAAGCCGTCGACGATGGCCTCACGTGACGTCGCACCGTGGACCCGTGCCTCCCGAATGCGAGTGACCAGGAAGACCTGATAGTCCATGGCCAAGCCGAACACCACACCGATGACGAAGATCGGTAGGAAGCTCACGATCGGTTGACCCTCGAAGAACCCGAACGCTCCCTCCTGGAACACCAACACGGTGGCCCCGAGGGTGGCGAGCACGGAGAGCAGGAATCCGAGCGTCGCCGTGAGTGGCACCATGATCGACCGGAACACCACCACCAACAAGATGAACGCCAACCCGATGACAAGCCCAAGGTAGACCGGCAGCGCGTCGTTCAGCCGATCCGAGACGTCAGTCGTTACCGCTGTGAGCCCGGTGATCCCGAGGTTGGTACCGGTAGATGCTTCGGTTTCCTGCTCGGTGGAGCGCAACGCGGTCAGCAGATCCTGGGTGGCGGGATCGTCTGGGCCTGCCTCCGGCGTAATCAGCACTTGGGCGCCGCTGCCTTCCTCATTGGTTGCGGCGATTTGCGCGTTGGCGACACCATCTTGTTCGCTCGCCCAAGTCACGACCTCGCCGAAAGCCTCAGCCCGGTCAGCCTCGGGCGTCTCCCGAGCGTCGACAACCGCCAACATCGGTGCCTCCCGACCGGGCCCGAACGCATCGCCGATCAGGTCAGAGGCCTGACGGGCGCTGGTGTCGGCCGATGCCGTGCTATCGGTCGGAAAGGCCAGGTAGAGGTCCCGCACCGGAACCGCCAAGGCTCCGAGTCCAACCACAACCACCAGGGCAGCGACAATCGGGCCCCGACCGATCAGCCGTGCCCACCGGACGCCGTTGCTCAGCGCGGCTCCCGGCGGTGCGTGCCTCGGCTCGTGGCGGCGGCGCACCACACCGGCAAAGGCCTTGGACTTCATCAGACCGAGCACCGCGGGCAGCAGAGTCAACGCGACGAGCACGGCAATGAACACTGTGGCGGCAGCGGCCAAACCCATCGCAGTCAGGAAGGGTATGCCGACCACGGTGAGCGCGGCCAAGGCGATGATCACCGTGAGCCCGGCGAAGACCACCGCCGAGCCAGCTGTACCCACCGCCAGCCCGACGGCCTCGGCTCGGTTGGATGTGCGTTGCAGCTCGGCGCGATACCGGGCCAGGATGAACAGGGCGTAGTCGATCCCTACGGCGAGCCCAATCATGCTGGCCAACGTCGGTGTGATCGACCCGATGCCGTCGGTGAAAGCCGTAGCCGCCGTAATGCCGGTGATGCCCAATCCCACCCCGACCATCGCCGACAAGATCGGGAGCCCAGCGGCCACCAGAGAACCGAAGGTCAACACGAGCACGATCAGCGCCACCCCGATACCGATCAGCTCGGCGGTCAGACCGGGCGGCTCCAGACTGCTCATACCTTGCCCGTTGGCTTCGGCAGACAGGCCTCTGTCACGGGCGACGTCCAACGCCTCCAGCACCGCATCTTGCGTAGCCGGCTCGACGTCGGTGATGGTGTCGACGTCGAAGGCGAAACTGATCAGTCCGACCCGACCGTCGCCGGAGAGCGGAGACACCGCGGCGGCGTCTTGCTCAGCCGCTTCTTGCGGCATACCGGCTTCAGTCTTCTGCGCCACGATCTGCTCGCTCTGCGCGGGACCGCTTCTCACCGGGTTGGCCAGCGCGTCCGCCGGCACCTGATCGATGGTGCCGAGCTCCGCGATCAGGGCGTCCACCGCGGCCGTGTTGTCCGGCTGCGCCAGCTCCTCACCTTCCGGAGCCGCGACAACCACGTTGACCGTCGCCTGGTCGAAGGCGTCCTGGGCACTGGGGAAGAGCTCCTGTTGGAGGTCAGCTGCTTCCTCCGAGGGGATTCCAGGAATGGTGAACTCGTCGTTGGTCGGCTGCGACATCGTGATTGCCACGCTCGCGACGCCCACGATGGCGACCAACCACGCGGCCATCACCAGCGGCCAACGACGAAACGAGGCTCGGCCGAGGCGGTAGAGGAAGGTAGCCATGAGGTGTGCTCCTGAAAGTCGTGCGTTCGTCTGAAGAGTGGTGCGGTTCTGATGAGGAGTGGTGGCGGTTTCGCCGCGACATTGCGGCACAGATCGCCCATGCAAGGTCAGCTGAAGAGGTCCCGCACCTCGCGGATCGTGTCGGCCAGCACGTCTGCCCAGGAGGGCTCGGGCTCTCCGTCAAGCATCAGGAACCGGCTCAGCGCAACATCAAGCGAGCACGCGAGCACGCGCACCAGTAGCTCGGCCCGATCCCGTCCGAAGCCTGGTCCGTGTCGTTGGATCACCAGGTCGGCCATGTGAACGCAGTCCTGCTCCAAGCGTTCGTTGGCATACACAGTCAGACGTGGTTCGGCTGCGAGGGCTTGACGGGCGCGGGCCAGCTCCGATGACGTCAGCTCTCCGGTGTCGACGAGCCGGCGGGCCATCGCGATCACGTCCTCGACCAGGTCGCCGGTCGGCCCGCCCGCGACGAACTGTGTCTCGTCGTCAGCGTCCAGCACCGGTTTCGCCCCAACAACTGCGTCAAGTTTGCACGGGAAGTAGTTGAACAGCGTGCGCCGGGAGACTCCGGCACAGTGCGCCAGCTGATCAAGGGTGAACCCGTCGAGCCCGCGGGTGATGACGAGCTCTTGGGCGCATGAGGTGATGGCCGCAGCTGTGTGCCGTCTGCGACGGTCCTGCGCGTTTATCACTACGGTCGTTGTCACGTCACTATTTTGCACTATGCCCCTCAGAGTGCAAACGTCGGGGGTGCGTCAGCGCTCACCAGGAGGTCAGACGCCCGACCCCCGGCGGCGAGGGGAGTGAGTCTTGGTTCGGCATGACACAGGGGTCGCCGTAGTGCCGGGCCTCGTCGACCACCCGGGCGAGACTGGCCCCGATCAGGTCCGGAGAGGCGTCAAGTCTTCTGAATCGGGGCATGACGCTCGTCTCGAGCCGCCGCCACCTGCCCTCCGGGCGCGTGATCCCCGCCACGCCTGGTCCGGAGAGCGTGAGGCAGCCCGCTGGTGAAAGAGTGTCGAAAGAACGAGGCGACATTGGAGACCTCCCGTCGGCGTTCTCTGCTTTCTCAGCACGGCGCCACTGGCCGAGATAGAAGAGAAGGCCCAAGGTCGAGGACGCCGGCCCTGTCTGGTCTCTCGGGCATCGTGCCGCCCGGTGCAGGCTCACCGCCCCGCGTCTGACACCCCACGCCCTTGCTGGGTGGACCACAGCCAGGACCACCGGCGCGTCCGCTCCCTGAGCACCGGTTTCCGCCTCAGGGGGTGTTCCGCGACCGACAGCTCTGCCGCGAGTGCCGTCGCAATCAGCATCAGCCAAGACGTCACCAGGACGAGAACCAGGAGACCAAGGGCAGTTCCCAGGCTCCCGTACAAGAGTGACTCTCGACTGATCAGGCTCGGCACAACGAACGCCGCCCCATACTTGATCACTTCCAGGCCAACTGCTAACACAGCGGTCGAGACCACCAGGGCGTGCCGAGTAGTGACGCACGATCCCAGGCGACTGAGGAACCACGCTGCTAGCGCCGTCGTAAAAGCCAGACCGAGGACGGCGGCAGCAAGACGTGAGCCTTGGCCGCTCCAGGCACTCCACGCGGTGCTGGCCACCGAGCCTGCTCCCAGTACCGCCGCGACGACAGCCCAGGGGAGGCTACGCAAGCGTGCGGTCCAACCGACGTCGGGGACACCCCACACAGCGTCGACGGTCCGTCGCAGCGCACCCGTGACTGCCAACGCAGCCCACAGCACTCCCAGGAGGCCCACGATCGAGGAGGTGACGTGGACCTGCTCGGAATGCTCAATGGAGTCGGCGATCACTGTTGCTGCCTGACCCCGAACGCCCAGCTCGTCGATGACTGTCTGAGCAGTGATGTTGTTTCGCTCGCTCAGTCGGCCCACCACGCCGCTGGCCAACACCAGGATCGGCAGGAAGCCAGCAAGGAGGTAGTAGCTCAGACCCGCGGCCATCAGAGCGATCCGTTCGGCCCTGACCCGGCTCCAGATTCGTCTGACGAGTGATTTCGCCGGAATCATAGCGGGATGCTACCGCCCGCGTCGACGTTCGAACTCCCTTCGGGTGCCGCGAGGTCACCCAGGGCCAGGGTCATCCCGGAGGACCTCTGTCGACGTGCAGTCCACAAACGGCGCCGGTGTGTCGGCGGTCGCCCGTTTGAGGAAGATGTTCAGTGGGCTGCTCGTCCAAGCCAAGACCCCGTAGCACCACCCGCCAGGGCTGGCCCAACTAGACCGACTTGGCCTGTTGGCTTCTCAAGGCCGGGTCCGTACCAATGTCGTTTGCGCGAAGTTGAGTGATTCCCGACAAGGACCTCTCAGAAGTTGCTGGCCATATTGGTGAAACGGCTGTAGTGACCCTGAAATGCCACGACCACGGTGTCGGTTGGCCCGTTTCGGTGCTTGGCCACGATCACGTCCGCCTCGCCTTCACGCGGAGACTCCCTCTCATACATAGACTCTCGATGCAACAGGATCACGACATCCGCGTCCTGTTCGATCGAACCGCTCTCGCGAAGATCCGACATCTGTGGTTTCTTATCAACTCGCTGCTCGGGGCCACGGTTGAGCTGCGACAAAGCGATCACTGGCACTTCGAGCTCCTTGGCCAACAGCTTGAGCGCCCGGGAGAACTCAGCCACCTCCTGTTGGCGCGACTCCACGCGCTTGCCGGAGCTCATCAACTGCAAGTAGTCGACGATCACGAGTTTCAGGTTGTGCCGTTGCTTCAGTCGCCGGCATTTCGCGCGAATCTCCATCAGCGCCATGTTCGGACTGTCATCGATGAACAGGGGCAGATCTTGCAATCGGCCCTGCGTCTCGGCCAGCTTCGTCCAATCCCGGTCCTCCATGTTGCCCTTGCGCATCTTTTGTAGGGCAATCTCGGACTCCGCCGCCAGCAACCGCATCGTAATCTCCGTGCGGCTCATCTCTAGGGAGAACACCACCGTGGGGATGTTGTGCTTGATGGCCGCGCTACGGGCAACATCGAGCGCGAAGGTCGAGTTGTGCGTCGGGATCATCGAGCGACCAGCCAGATAGAGGTGCTCATCGTTATCGACCTGAACGCAGCGAACAGGAACGGAACGTACCCGACGCACCGCGGTGACAAACCTTGAGGCCTCGCGCTCTGAGCCGCCATTGCGCAACGTGCGGTGTCTGCGCTGCAATCGGCTCAGCCAGAACACGTCGACACCTGAGCTGAAGGTCACCGTGTACGCCGTCGAGGAGTGAACCGTTCGCTCTTGCACCTCGTTGCTGCTCCCATCACAGCGGTAGCCCAGACCCACGATGAGCTCATAGACATCGCTGACCAGCTGATGAGACGTGGTGGTGAACTGAGCGAAGCCATCCGACGTGACGGTTCCGCCAGTGTCCAGAAGACCCGCCAGCAGCGCCCGACGTTGCATCTCGGAGCCGCGCTGATACAGGGCCGGAAGGTAGGTGTTGGTCAACGCTCCCAGTGCTTCGAGCACAGGCTGAAGCATGCTTTGGTCGGATAGGCCGTGTGCCTCGATGAATGCGGCTACTTCTGGGTCGGCCGCGGTGCTACGCGCATCTGCTCTGTGGCCGGCGCCGAGCCAAGCGCCCAGCACATATGGCGGCAGAGGCAGAACAGCATCAGGAAGGTCCAGCGGCCGAGTCAACGGCACCGAGTGATTGAGTCGCCCCTCGGAGCTCTTGCCCCGAACGGACTCAGCGATCTCCTGGGTGGTACGCACGCTTCCCAGTCCCCGCTCGACCACCGTGACGCCAGCCCCGCCGGTCGAGATCTCGGCCACACGGCGAGCTTGCCGCTCGGCTCTGGTCTGGGTCACCCACTGGTGCTCGGCGTCCGCGATGATCTTCGACCCGTCCGCGAACTCGACGGCGTAACACGGTCGGTGATCCATCGCGTCGGTGGCAGCAACGACCGTCGTGGGCCTGCCATCCGCGCCGAGGATGCGGTCCCCCACCTGCACCTCGCCCATGGTGGTCCAGCCCTCGGGCGTGGGTAGCGCCGTGTCGAGGGCCAACGCCTTGCCCACGGCTGGCCGTGCCGCCACGATGATCATTTGGCCGGGGTGCAAACCGTTCGTCAGCTCGTCCAGATCGGTAAAACCCGTCGGGACCCCCACCATCTCCCCGGAGGTGCCCGAGGCGAACTCAATCTCTTCCAAGGTCGGCTCCAACAGCTCCGACAGCGCCATGTAGTCCTCGCCCTTGCGCCGGTCGGCCACGCCGTACACCTCGGCCTGGGCCAGGTTGACGATGTCCTCGACATCGCCCCCCCCTTGGGCATATCCCATCTGCACAATGCGGGTGCCCGCCTCCACGAGCCGCCGCAACATGGCCCGCTCGGCGATGATCTGCGCGTAGTACGAAGCGTTGGCAGCCGTGGGCACAGAGGCGATCAGCTGATGCAGGTATGCCGTGCCGCCCACCCGGCTCAGGTCACCCCGTTTGGACAGCTCGTCCGCGACGGTGATCGCGTCCACCGGCTCGCCGCGGCTGAACAAGTCAATGGCAGCCTCGTGGATGGTCTCATGCGCGGGCCGATAGAAATCGATCGACTGGACGATCTCCGAGCACTCTCCGATGGCGTCCTTGGACAACAGCATGCTGCCCAACACGCTTTGCTCAGCAGCTACATCCTGAGGTGGCACCCGGTCTGGGGAAGTGGGGTCGGCCATGTTCGCGAACGCTTGGTCCATCTCGCTCAACGACACGCTGGACTCCTCATCTGTTGTTGACCCCTACTGCACCACCGGGCACCGACACACCCACTCGTGCATGATCGCCGAACGCTACGACCAGCGAGGCAGGGCCACAAACGGCTGTTGTGGACAACCTGGGGACAACGCGTGCAGTGCTCACTGGCATAGCCACATTCCCTGTGCATAAGAGTGTGGACAAGATGATGCTCTCGCGCCGGAGTCACCGCTGACCTGCAAAGACCGCCAGTTCACCGCTGTGGATAAGAATTCTTCGGTGATCAAGGTAAAGACTTGGTCATCCACAGGTATGTTGTCGGCAGATACACTTCATTCCCGTGCCAAGGACGCCTGACCCTGAGGCAGGTGCCCAGCGACGAGAGATTCTGCGGCTGGCGATCCCGGCCTTCCTCGCCCTGATCGCCGAGCCGGTCTTCCTCCTGGTCGACAGTGCGATCGTGGGCTACCTGGGCACCCCATCGCTGGCCGGGCTGGGTGTGGCGACCGCTGTGCTGCTCAGCACCGTCGGCCTCTTCATCTTCCTGGCCTTCGGCAGCACCGCAGTGGTTGCCCGGCGATCAGGTGCCGGCGATCTGCGAGGTGCTCTGGCCGCGGGGGTCGACGGGATGTACTTGGCCGCCATTCTGGGTGTCGCCACCGCAGTCGTCATCTTTGCGACCGCCTCAGCGATCATCGACGTCTTCGACGCGAGCAATGCGGCGAGCGCCGAGGCACTCACCTACTTGCGTATCTCAGCCTTCGGCATACCGGCGATGCTTGTCGTCTTCGCCGCCACCGGAGTGTTGCGCGGACTCCAAGACACCCGTACTCCCCTGATCGTCGCGGTTGCTGGCTTCAGCCTCAACGGGGTCCTCTCGCTCACCCTCGTGCATGGCCTGAGTCTCGGGATCGCCGGAGCTGCTTGGGGGAGCCTGGTCGCGCAAACGGCCATGGCCCTCGCCCTCAGTGTCGTGGTGATGCGGGGAGCGCAGTGGCATCAGGCGTCCCGGTCCTTCCAACCCGGCGGCGTTCTCATGGCGGCCATCGGCGGCATACCCCTGCTCATTCGTACTCTCGCGCTGCGCGGTGTCATCCTGGCGACAACCTGGGTGGCGGCCGGCCTCGGTGACGCGGACCTCGCCGCCTTTCAAGTCTCGATCACCGTATGGAACCTCTTGGTCTTCGCCCTCGACGCCCTCGCCATCGCGGGTCAAGCCATCACCGGCAAGTACCTAGGCGCCGGTGACCTGGTACGCACTCGAGCCGCCATGGCGATGATGGTTCGGTGGGGAGTCTGGTTCGGGCTGTTGCTCACCGCGGCGATCCTGGCTCTGCACCGGCTGATCCCGCTGGCGTTCAGCGCCGACCCACAGGTGCAGACATCCATCGCCGCCGCCCTGGTCGTTCTGGCTCTGCAGCAGCCGTTCGCCGCCATCGCCTTCGTGCTGGACGGTGTCCTGATGGGCGCCGGTGATATGTGGTGGCTGGCGACTGCGCAGGTTGTTCTGGCGCTCGCCTATCTGCCGATGCTGTATGCCGTGTCGGCCGCCGGAGCGGACGGAACCGCCGGCCTGGTGTGGTTGTGGGTGGCCTTCAGCGCCTTCATGCTGATCCGGGCCTTGGTGGTCTGGCTACGCTCGCGCAGCGACGTCTGGATGGTGACCGGCGCAGCCCGGTGACGTTCCAGCGCGAGCGGGCTGTCAGAGTCAAGGCGCTGTCACCTACCCGGCGAGCCCCCGACGAATGCCCGTCATAATGTACTCATGTCGAGATTGCCGTTGGACCTCCACACCACGTCCGTCAGCGTCCCGGATCGATCCGCTGGCCGACTGCGGATCTTCAACCTCGTCATGGGTCTGCTGCACCTCGTGTCCGGCGGGGCCATGGTGGCACTGTCCAACGACTTCACCTTGCCCGTGTCGTCCTTCTCCTTGGCCGGCCCGCCGGGGTCGCCGCTGTCCCAGGGGATGACCAACTCTGTCTTCGACATCCGGGTGGGGTTGGCGACCGCGACCTTCCTGTTCTTGTCGGCTTTCTTCCACTTCCTGGTCGCCTCCCCGTGGGGATACCCGCGATACGTCTCGGAGTTGTCCAAGGGTCGCAACCGCTTCCGTTGGGTGGAGTACTCACTGTCCTCGACACTGATGATCCTGCTGATCAGCCTGCTCTTCGGCATCAGTGACATCGCCGCGCTGATCGGCTTGGCCCTGGCCAATGTCTCGATGATCCTGTTCGGGTGGTTGATGGAGATGTCCAACAACGGGCTGATGCATGGTCGAGACGGCGAACCGACGCGCGGCGACCGAGCCTGGTGGGCACCGTTCTGGTTCGGGTGCATCGCCGGCATCGGCCCGTGGCTAGCTATCGTTGCCTACCTGATCGTGAACGTAGGCATCAACGGCGATCAAGGACCGCCGAGCTTTGTCTACGGAATCCTCATCTCCCTCTTCGTCTTCTTCAACAGCTTCGCGCTCAACCAGTGGCTGCAGTACCGGCAAGTCGGCCGGTGGAGCAACTACCTCACCGGGGAGCGGACCTACATCGTGCTCAGCCTGTTGGCCAAAAGCGCCCTGGCCTGGCAAATCTTCGCCGGCACCCTCGCCGGCTGAGTACCTCCTCGTCGGGGCCGCCGATCAGCAGCCCTCGCAACCTCCGGCCCCGAGGTCGTCATTGCCAGGCCCCTGAGCGAGTGCCATCATGCTCTTGCGAGAGCAGTCCTCTGACAAAGGGAGTCGGACATGCCCAGTTCACGAATTCTTCGCGGTGTTGCACTGCTCGGCGTGGCCGCCATGGCGCTTGTCGGCTGCTCCGACGCGGGAGAAACCGAGGAGGGCCAAGGTTCCATGCCGCAAGGCACCAGCCAACGAGTCACCCTCGGCACCAAGAACTTCACCGAGTCAGTGATCATGGGCGAGCTTTATGCTCAGGCCCTCAGCACCAACGGCTACCAAGTCACCTTGCGCAAGAACGTCGGGCCCACCGAAGTGATCGACGAGGCCCTTCAGGACGGCGACATCGACGGCTACCCCGAGTATCTGGGCGTTGCAGCAACTGTCCTGGCCGGCGAGGACGTCCTCGGGATGAGCGAAGAGGAAACGGCGAGCGTCGCCAGTGACTTCTACGAGTCGCGGGGTCAGACGCTCAGCGAGCAGACACCGTTCGAGGACGTCGACGCCATCGCGACGACGACGTTGTTCGCCCAGGAAAACGCGCTGCAGTCGATCGCTGACCTGCGCGAACTCGACTCGTTCACCCTAGGTGCTCGACCCGAGTTCGAAGAACGGCAACAGGGATTTGCCGGTATGCAGAACGTCTATGGTCTGACGAACGGCGTCTTCACACCCATTGATATCGAAGCCACCTACAACGCGCTCTTTCAGGGTGATGTCGACACGGCAAACGTCTTCTCTACCGACGCACAGCTGGAAAGCGGCGACTACCGCGTCCTGGAGGACACCGAGCGCATCTTCGGCTACCAGCACGTCGCCCTGGTGATCGACGAAGACAAGCTCAGCAGTCTGGGGGGAGATGAGTTCATGGAGGTCATCAACGACGTCAACAGCGAGCTCACCCAAGATGTGGTCATCGAGATGAACGGAGCTGTCAATCTGGAGGAGCGGAATCCAGAGGATGTGGCCACACAGTTCCTGCGCGACAGAGGTCTGCTGACGAGCTGAGTGTGAGGCTGCCTCAGTTCGTATGCCGGGTGCGCTCGGCTGACCGAAGTGCTCGCGACTGACCCTGAAGCGTTCACACACACCCTTCGAAGCCGACTCCTGCGCTCCCGCCAGACACCCGAGCGCACTTCGGTCACCCGCGCACGCAGGCGGGGACGAGGGCAAGGCACACTGCGGCGAGGCTTTAGCGGGTCAGAGGCCCGGACGATCGGCTCCGGGGGTCCCCTACGCGCACGCACTCCACCCGGTCTCGTGCCGCGTGGGCCGTGCGGCCATCGACGTCGAGCCAAGTGGCTGTGGAACTTGCGGCCAGCGGGTCCGCGAGGTCTCGTTGTCTACGCCTGAGCTGAGGTTGGCCTGAGCTGAGGTTGGACTCAGCTGGATACGACGTCGATGGCCACCTTCGCGGAGACGTCCTCGTGCAGTCGAACATAGGCGGTGTGATCGCCGACGCTGCGAATCGGGCTGGGAACCTCGATCTTGCGACGGTCGACCTCGGGGCCACCTCCGTCAGCGATCGCATGCGCGATCTCAGCGGAAGTCACCGCGCCGAACAAGCGACCGGAATTGCCAGCCCGGGCGTGCACCCTCACCGGCTCCGCTTCCAGTCGGGCCTTGGCGGCCTTGGCTTCTTCTTCGGTGTGCTGGGCGCGCTTGAGACGGGCCGACTGGATGGCGTCGACCTGCTTCTGGCCGCCCTTGGTCCACGGAGTGGCCAACTTGCGGGGCAACAGGTAGTTGCGGGCATAGCCGTCCTTGACGTCGACAACGTCACCGGCCACACCGAGACCGCTCAGCGGCTGGGTGAGAATGAGCTTCATCAGTTTCTCCTCATTCCTCGCCAGCTCAGCGTGCTGAGCTGGAGTAGGGCAACAGGGCCATTTCGCGGGCGTTCTTGACCGCATTCGCGATCCGCCGCTGCTCCTGCACGGACACACCGGTCACTCGACGCGCGCGGATCTTGCCGCGGTCGGAGATGAACTTGCGCAGCAGCGCGGTGTCCTTGTAGTCGATTGCTTCGATCTTGGCGGCCTTGAGCGGGTTCGCCTTCTTCTTCACTTTGCGCACAACGGGCTTGGCCATCGTGGTGCTCTCCTTCTTGTCGTGAGAGCCCGAGCTTCAGTCGGGATGGGGTAATCCGGAGTTCCCGGATTATGTTCTTTCAGTTGTTACAGGTGCTTTCAGTTGTTACAGATGACTGCGGTGTGGTCCGTTCTAGAACGGTGGCTCGTCATACGACGGGCCACCGCCCCAACCGCCACCTTGACCACCGGACTTCCCCGCGGACTGTCCGCCGGAGTTGCCGCCGGTCGCCCATGGGTCGTTGTCAGGAGCCGAGCGAGTGTTGGACCCACCACCCTGTTGACCTCCGGCGTTGCCCCCGCCTTGGCCACCCGCGAAGCCGCCTTGCTGACCGCCACCGAAGCCGCTACCTCCGCTCCCGCGCTGGGCCTTGGTCACCTGGGCAGTCGCATACTTCAGCGACGGGCCGACCTCGTCGGCCTGCATCTCCATGACTGTGCGCTTCTCCCCCTCGGCGGTCTCCCAGGAGCGGGACACCAACCGGCCAGAGACCACGACTCGGGTGCCGCGGTGCAGTGACTCGGCAACATTCTCGGCCGCGTCACGCCAGATCGAGCAGCGCATGAAGACGGTCTCGCCGTCTTTCCACTCACTCGTTTGACGGTCGAACTGGCGCGGCGTGGACGCTACGGTGAAGTTCGCTACGGCCGCGCCCGAAGGCGTGAACCGCAGTTCCGGGTCGGCAGTCAGGTTGCCGACCAACGTCAGGGGTGTCTCGCCTGCCATGCTCAGTCCTTCGCTTTCAGTGAGGGCAACTGCGGGGTGGGCAGCATCGGGGAGGAGCTCAAGCGTCGAGACGCAGCAGTTTGGTCCGCAGCACCTGCTCGTTCAAGCCCAGCTGTCGGTCCAGCTCCTGGGCCGTCGCGGACTCGCTAGACAGGGTGATGACGGCATAGATGCCCTCAGCCTGTTTGCGGATCTCATACGCCAACCGGCGCCGGCCCCAGATGTCCACCGTGTCGATGCTGCCGCCATCCTTGGTGACAACGTTCAGCATCTTCTCAAGCGTGGGTTGAAGATTGCGCTCGTCCATCTCGGGATCGAGGATCATCATCAATTCGTACTGACGCATGCGTAAACCCACCTCCTTCGGTCTCGGCGGCCGCGGTCTCTCCGCGACAGGAGGGTTGCACTACGTGCCGCTGCGAGGAGGCCTCAGTGTGCCAGACCCCGTCCGTCGGACGGGAAGTTATCCACAAGGGGGCCGTCGCGCGAGCAACTCTTCTACGATACCGGGGCCTGACGACGGTCACCTAATCGCGAAGATGGTGGCGTTGCCTCGAGCGCGACGACGACCTGCCAGGCGTGGCACGATCGAAGAATGGCTCCCGAACTGCAGACCGACGCAGGGCCGGTTCGATATGCCGTGAGTGCTCCTGGTGGGACCGGTGAGGCAACGGTTCGGCCAGCCCTGGTGCTGGTGCATGGCTGGTGTTGCGAGCGCTCGTCGATGGCCACGCTCAAGGAGGAGTTCGAGGCAGAGCATCGGATCGTTCAGGTCGACCTGCGCGGCCACGGGGAGAGCCTGGAAGCCTCCGACGACGGGTCGATGGGGGCGGGCAACCGGCGCGCCGAGGCGGCAGGCCCGGTGCCGCGCGCCCTGCACAACGTTCGCATCGAGGACTACGGCCAGGATCTCTGGGACATCTGCAAGGCAGCGCGGTTGCAACGCCCGGTCCTCATCGGACACAGCATGGGCGCCCTCGCCGTCCTTGCTGCCCTGTCTGCCGACCCGCACGGCCCAAACGCCCCCAGCGGTGCAGTGTTGTTGGATCCGGCGCCCGTGGTGAATCCCCAGGCGAAAGCGTTCTGGGCCTCGGCGCACCAGGACATCTCGCGGGATCTCAGCGGTGACTGGCGCCGTGACTTCGCCCGGTCTCTGTTCTTGCCGAGCGATCGGGCCTCTCGGTTCGCTCTGATCGAGGCGATGGCCCGTGCTCGCAGCGAAGTGGCGGCCGGGGCGGCGAAGGCGATGGCCGAGTTCGACGGGGTCTCAGCGCTGGCAGGCGTTGGTTGCCCGTTGCTGGTGATCCACGCCAACACGGCCGAGCGGCAGATCACGGCGGTGGCGCGCGAACACAACGTGTCACTGACAACCGGGCAGACGGTCGGTGCCGGACATTTTCATCACTTGGAAGTGCCGGAACAGGTGATGCCGATGATCCGCAAGTGGCTGCAGGTAACCCTCAGCGTCGATCCCCCGGGCTCTGGCTCCGGCTAAGCCGCCCGTGAACAGGACCGCCGCCGAATCGAACACCGGCATTGACCTTGCGCTGACTCAGTCGATGACGACCAGCACGTCGCCCTCTTGGACGACGTCGCCGGGGGCGACGAATACCTCAGTGACGGTCCCGCCACTCTCGATGAGCATGGGGATTTCCATCTTCATTGACTCCAGCAACACCACTTCCTCGCCCGACTTGACCAACTGGCCTGGCTCCACATGGACCTCGGCGACATTGGCGACCAACTCCGAGGCGATATGCTGCGTCATACCGCGATCCTGTCAGAAGTCTGGAGTGGGCGTGGCCGTACAGGCGACCGCTGCGGGTTCATCGACGACCATTTCCGTGCCCGATCCCCGGCCGAGAGCCCTTTCTCATGGACGCCGTACACCAGGTTCCGGCCCCGCCCCGGCATCGTAGGCTCGACATCGAGGGACTGCGGGCAGTGGCCGCGCTCCTCGTCGCTGCCTATCACGTGTGGTTCGGTCGTGTCTCCGGCGGCGTGGACGTGTTCTTCGTCATCGCGGGCTTCATGGTGACGACTACCCTGCTGCGACACCTGGACCGGACGGGCCGCATTGACATCGGCCGCTACCTGGGACGTTTACTGATCCGCCTCTTGCCGAACGCCCTGGTGGTGCTGGCCGTCGTGGCACTGGCGACCTGGTGGATCGTTCCTAGCACCCGCCAGGACGAGGTCTACGCACAGATCACCGCTTCGGCGTTGTACTACGAGAACTGGGAGTTGGCTGCCCGCTCTGTCGACTACTTGGATCGGGGGTTCACCTCCAGCCCGGTCCAGCACTTCTGGGCGATGTCGATTCAGGGGCAGTTCTACCTGATCTGGCTGGCGCTCTTCGTGATCATGCTGGCGCTGGCATCCGCCCGCCCCCGTCGCGCCATCGGCGTCGTCATGGCCGTGGTGGTGGCCGGCTCGTTCGTCTTCTCGGTCGCCTTCACGTCCATGCAGCAGTCGGTGGCCTACTTCCACACCGGTGCCCGAGTGTGGGAGTTCGGGGTCGGTGGTCTGCTCGCCCTGTCGCTGGCCTGGTGGCCGACACTTTCGCGGCGGACGTCGTTCGCCCTGGGCTGGCTGGGTTTGCTCGCCATTGTGAGCTGTGGCGCGGTGCTGTCGGTAGGCACCTCCTTCCCTGGCTGGATCGCGCTGTGGCCGGTGACTGGCGCTGCTGTGATCTTGGTGGCGGGCACTCACGACTCTCGGTGGTCCGCGTCGGCCTTGTTATCCAGCCGATCGTTGGTGTCCCTGGGGTCGGTGTCCTACGCGCTCTATCTCTGGCACTGGCCGTTGTTGGTCTTCGTCCTGTTGCTGACCGACCGCGACGAGGTCGGGCCGCTGCTCGGCTTCGCCATCATTGTGGTCGCCATCATCCTGTCGTTTATCTCCACTCACTTCGTGGAGCGTCCGGTGCGATCGATCCGGTGGGATCGTCGTCGCGCATGGTCGGTGCCGCTTTTGGCGGTCCTGATCGTCGGACCCTTTGCCGGCATCACGTATGCGGTCAGCGGCACAGCGGGCCAGGGAATCCCGACGACGACAGCCAGCCAGAATTCGCACAGCTACCCAGGCGCCCAGGCGCTGGACACCGAGGCGAACACGACCGCTTCGAGCGCGCAGACCCTGACCAGCGCCAACACCGACGACCCTGCCCCAGGACTCGTCGCCGCTCCGGACGATATCCCCGAGGTCTACGACGCGGGGTGTCACCAACAGCCGCTGGTGGACGAGGTGGCGTGGTGCGAATACGGCGATCCCGATGCCGGCCGCACGATGATCTTGACCGGAGGCAGCCACTCCGCCCACTGGCAGCCGGCTCTAGCGATGATTGCCGACCAGCAAGGGTGGCGGCTGTTGTCGGCAACCAAGAGCGGCTGCCGGCCAGGCACACACCTGATCGGAGCTGAGTCGCAGGACGCCAGTGTGAACCGGGACCCAGGTGCCGACGAAGAATGGCGAAGCTCGTGTCGGCGCTGGAACGCGAACATCGCGACGTGGGTCGGCCAGCAGAATCCGGACCTCGTCGTGCTGACATCCACGGTCGTCGAGCGTGCGAACTCGGTCGAGCAGATTCCGCAGGCATACCCCGTGATGTGGCAGACGTTGAGCGACGACGACACGCGAGTTCTTGCCATCCGCGACACCCCGCGGCCAGGTCGCGATGTGCCTGACTGCTTGGCGAACAACGGGCCGACGAGCCGGAAATGCGACGTCCCCTCAGGCGTGTTGGGCCAGGCCGACCCGACCGTCGAGCTGCAGACCGATTCGTCCATCGTGGACTTCGTCGACCTCACCGCCCACTTGTGTGCGGGAGACTCGTGCCCGGCGGTCATCGGCAACGTGGTGGTCTACTCCGACAACAGTCACCTGACCCGCACCTTCAGTCGCAGCCTCGCGCCGGCGTTGCTCGACGCGGCGCCCCAACTCCGCTAGGGATGGCGCCACAACTCCGCGAGAGATCACGCGAAATTCGACTCGGCCTGTACCGTCGGTCTCCCGACGATCAAGAAAGTGGTGCGTATGCGTGTTTCAGTGATCGGGACCGGCTATCTCGGTGCCGTCCATGCTGCCGGAATGGCTGAACTGGGCTTCGACGTCGTGGGTGTCGATGTCGATGAGGCCAAGATCGAGTCACTGTCGGCCGCAAGGATGCCGTTCTATGAACCCGATTTCGAGTCGCTGCTGCGCCAGCACGTGGGTCATGGTCTGAGGTTCACGACGGATGTGTCTGCGGTCGCGGACGCCGAGGTGCATTTCATCTGTGTCGGGACCCCCCAACAACATGGCTCCCTGGCCGCCGACATGACGCACGTCGATGCTGCGATCGAAGCCATCCTGCCTTACCTGAGCGACGGTTCGGTGGTCGTGGGAAAGTCGACGGTTCCGGTCGGAACCGCTGAGCGTCTGGCGGACCGCATACACACCGCAACACCGGAGACCGTCAACGTCTCCTTAGCGTGGAATCCCGAGTTCCTGCGTGAGGGGCTGGCTGTTCAAGATACCCTTCACCCCGACCGACTCGTCTTCGGTTTAGGGGATGAGCATCCCGAACGGGCCGAGCACGTTCTGCGGACTATCTACGCCAGAACCCTCAGCGAGGACGAGACACCGGTCGTGATCACTGATCTACCAACCGCTGAACTTGTCAAAGTGGCTGCCAACTCCTTCCTGGCCACCAAGATCTCATTCATCAATGCAATGGCGGAGATCTGTGAGATGGCCGGAGCCGACGTAACGAAGCTCGCTGATGCCATTGGTCACGACGTTCGCATCGGTCGCAAGTTCCTGAATGCCGGTGTTGGTTTCGGTGGCGGGTGTTTGCCGAAGGACATACGAGCGTTCAGCGCCCGCGCAGCAGAGATGGGAGCCGCCCAATCGGTGGCTTTCTTGGGCGAGATCGACGCCATCAACCTGCGTCGACGTGAGCACGTCGTCAACATGGTGCGCAACCAGTTGGGTGACTTGCCTGGCCGCAAGGTCGCGGTGCTCGGCGCGGCCTTTAAGCCGCACTCCGACGATGTCCGTGACTCCCCGGCACTGTCGATTGCCGGACAACTGCACCTCTTCGGCGCCGACGTCTCTATCTACGACCCGCAAGGGATGAGCAATGCGTCGCAGATCTTCCCGACCCTGACCTACGCCGACTCCACTGAGGAAGCCGTCCGCGACGTCGAAGCTGTGCTGCACTTGACTGAATGGCCCGAGTTTCGGCAGCTGGACCCCGAGGCACTGGGGGCCTTGGTGGCGACCCGACTCATCATTGATGGTCGCAACTGCTTGGACAAAGAGGCTTACCGCGCGGCCGGATGGACGTATCTAGGGCTGGGCATCCCGTGATCCCCCGCCGAGGACACCGTGCAGTTGACTGACGCGAGCGCAGCCCTACACTCCGTGGCTATGGTGCTCAGACGTACGCCCTCTGCCAGAACGCCACTGGACAGGGAGCAGCGGTGAAGCATCTGTTCATCGTGACGTATGGCAAGTCCGGGTCAACCCTGCTGATGGGCCTGCTGAACTCGCTGCCGGGGTTCCAGATTCGGGGCGAGAACAACGGTGTCATCCTCGACCTCCTGAACTACCACACGAAGGTTTCGAAGGCGGCGGCTCGATGGTCTCCTCCCATGGACTCGGCGCACCCGTGGTACGGCGTTGATGGCTATCCACACGATCTGGCGTTGTCCCGGATGTCTGACCTGGTCACGGACACCCTGCTGCGGCCCGACCCGGGAACTGAAGTCACTGGTTTCAAAGAGATCCGTTGGTGGACAGCCAGTGTGACGTCCTACCTCGATTTCCTCGACTCGCTATATCCAGATGCTCGCTACATCCTCAACACCCGTAACCACGCTAACGTCGCTCGAAGCAGCTGGTGGAAGCGAGACCCTGACGCTATCGAAACCCTGGCTCGCATCGAGGCCAATATGCACAAAGCAGTGACGAGCCGTGGAGATCGCGGATTTCACGTGCACTATGACGACTACGTAGCGGACCGCGAGACGCTGCGTCATCTGTGCACCTGGCTGGGTGTCGACTACGACCGGGATCGTTTCGATCGAGTGATGAGCGTTCGACATACCACCGCTCCCACATCCCGCTGAAGAATAGTCCCGCCAATGACAGAATGGCCCACATAACTTACCTGCACCGGCCATCATGAGATTGCCGCGATCTGCCCAATCATCCGGAGACGATACTGTGACGCAGCCGCCACCCGAGCCTCAGCTGAGAAAGCGCGCTCGTGCTGTCAACCCTCAGCGCTGGCTGTTGATCGCTGGACGTAGCGCTACGATCTCTGATCACCAGAACGCCATCCAAGACCTACTCTTTGCCCGGCACAGAGTTCGGGTGGCGTGGGGTAAGGGCTCGCTAAGAACCAGCAAACTGAAGTACGCGCGTCCCTATCAACTCTTGCGTCCGCATCGTGAACCCGGTCTGCTTCAGTGGGCGGGTCAGCGTGTGCGAAACCCTCTCGCCGGCGTTGAGAAGCGCCTTTTGTCGGCCGCTTCAACCTCTCCATGGCTCAGCAAGGAGGTGCGGCAATCGAATCGGATCGTGTTGATCGACCGAGAAGCCGAGAGTCTCTTACCGTGGCTCATCACCACGGCGCCGGATGCCGATATCGCCTATGGCACAGAGGCTGAGCGTCTGATCCGGCAGGAGTCAGCGATACGTTGGCTCGAGCATGAAGCGCAGTGGCTGGACACAGTTCCCCGTGATGAGCCGCTCAATGCTAGCCACCTGCGAAAAACAGTAAAGAGGCTGCAGGACGCCGAAGTGCTCATGGTGCCACCCTCCGTCGATGTCCGGCCGCAACTGCGCAGGATCGGCCGTCGACGACTCCGCCAAGGGGGATACGCAGATGTGCGCGCCTGTGTCGAGGCAGGGGCCTTCATGTCGCGGCACTTCGGGCCCTGCGTGCAGGACGAGCTCTTGGCAGGGCTAGGAGTCCACGTGGACCTGGTGGAGGGGGCGAGCCTACCGCCGGACTTCGCTGAGATGCTCAGGACGATGTTTGTCGCGGCGGACTCAGCACTGGAGTCCGGCGATCTCACGGAGGCCGCCGAGCGGTCATCGATCCCGATCGGACTGCTGTTCCATCAACAACTGCACACAGCCGTTGCGCAGAGTCCCTTGGGTGAGGAGCCGCGAGAGTTTCTGGCGCCCTTCACAGACTCTGCGGTCGGCCGAGCCTTGATGTCATCGTCCACCTCACACCCAGCCGACCGAGCCGTGGGCGACCACGGCCGAAAGCGGGTGTTGGTCATGCCGGGGGTCTACCCGCACCACGCACCAGCACTTATCCAAGCCCTCGAAGGTGATGACCGAGCCGAGGTCACTGTGTTGCCGCAAAGCGGCTCCGCCTTCGCCGGCATGATGATCGAACCGTTGATCATGCTAGATCGGTTGGTTCATCAGGCCGGGGCTGAGAAGAACTACCCCGATCTCGGCGAGTTCCCCATCCTGGCGAGTGAGGCGATGAGCCAGTCGGATGTGATCGTTGCAGATTGGGCCGACAAGGGAGCAGCCTGGACATCGATCCACGTGCCCTCGGATGTTCGCCTGATCCTTAGGGTGCACAGCGTCGACGTTTTGTCCGCGCAGGTGCACCTCGTGGACTGGCACAGGGTCGATGACGTGATCTTTGTCAGCGAGCACATCCGGGACATGTTCAACGAGGTTGTCGGTTCGCGGGCACACAACGTGCGGCAGCACGTCATTACCAACATCGTGTCGGCGAAGAAGTTCACTGACCCGCTGCTCCCCGACGCGAACCGAACGATCGGGATGGTCGGTTGGGCTCAGCGGGTGAAGGACCCCATGTTGGCCTTGGACATCCTGGAGGAACTTCTGCAACACGACTCTGCCTGGCGCTTGAGGCTCATCGGCGCCGACTTCATCCCGTCCAAAGTCACCTCCGACACGGAGTATGCGCGTGCCTTCCGAGAGCGCTTGCTCTCCCCCGGCTTGGTGGACCACGTGGATCTCCCAGGTTTCACTCGTCACCTGGAGCACCAACTGACCCACGTCGGCTTCATTCTGAGCACTAGCCTTCGCGAGTCCTGCCCCGTGGGAGTACTTGAAGGCACAGCGGCCGGAGCAGTGCCCGTGGTGCGGGAATGGCCGGTGTTTGCCCGCTACCGGGGGGCGAGACGACTCTTTCCCGAAGGTCAGGTCTTCCACACGGTGAACGAGGCGGTCGAGACGATTCTTCGGTTGAACCGACCCGAGGACCGCCAAGCTGCCAGTGAGATCGTGCTCGACCACATGTCGGACAACTTCCGTGAAGGCGGCAACGAGAAGCGGCTTGTCGACCTCATCCTGCAGTAGCGGTTGCTCAGGCCGTGGTCTGCCGCTCCGCATCCCGAGCAAGTTGGCAGAGTAGCTGCGCAGCTGCCGTGACGTGACCGACGGGAGTTCGATACACCAACGCGGGGTCATCCGAGGCTGAGAGGACGCTTGACTCCTCCAAGATCCCCCAGATCGGCTGGCCCGTTCCCTTATAGTCTCCCCACTTGGAGAGCAAGAACGGGTTGATCTCAGCGTCCTTCGGAAGCGGGTAGTCCACCACCAGCAAGATGTCCATCTTCCCCGCCGTGGCGAGGAACTGCAGAAACGGCAAGAACGGTTGAACATTGACGCAATCGGCGACGCCGAGGTCATCGACGATGTTTTCAAGCGGTTCGGTGGGTGCGGTAAAGATGTGCAGTTGCAGACGCCGACGCAGGTGCGACGGCAAGAATGACATGCCTTCGACCGCAGCCTGCGGGCTCTGCTTCCCGTAGAAGTTCCCGAAGTAGCCGATATGAGTCCGGTCAGGGTCTAGGTTCACCGGCACCGGTGCCATGGAGTAGAAACGTTTCGGGAGCATCGGGTGATGCACCGCGGCCGTCGCGGCTCGACCGCGCGCTGACAGATCCTGGTCAGCACAGTAGCCAAGCATGTATGTCGCTTGGTTTGCATTCGTGAAGGTGATCTCATCGGCCAACGCGTACACCAAGAACTCGGCCCATTCGAAGGCATTGTCGGACTCCGGGGCAGCGGCGCGGGCATCGTGAAGAATAGCCCGGAAGTTCTCCAGCAACTCTCCATCACCTACCGGCGCATATCGCAACTCACCCGTAGCATCGCGCGAGCAGGGGTCCGAGAACTCAGCTTCCCAACGCAACTGCGGGTAACGAGACTTGACCAGTGCAGCCAGGAAATGCGATGCGATGAAATGCGACCTCGAGTACATGGACGTCCACGGTGGGCTGTCCTGACTCTCACGTGGTTCGCCCTGTGTTGCGCTGGACTCAAGAACCCACTCCTGAACCTGCGCCATACCCGCGATGCACCACTCACTGATCGAGATCCAGCTCGAAAAGCGCGTCACTGTTTCTAACATTGCCCGCCGCCGAACCATGTCTCCGGCTATAGCGTCAAGTCCTGGGTCCCTCGTGCGCAGTGACGACATATCATTTTGAATCACATCGACGGGTTCGCCGCGTAGACAGACCCGCTTAGCGGCGACCGTTCCAGAAGTGTCGACAAACGGCGTGAAGCAGTAGGCAATAACCAATCGCGTGGCGCGGTCGTTCATGACTCCACCCTACGTCCAGCCACGATATGAGGCGCACTCTGACTGCCCTTCAGCCGGTGGCCCCTGGGTCATCTGCTTCGCGCTTCGCCCGCCGCTGCCTACGGGCTGCCCGTTCGAGTTCTGAACGTCTGCGGCGGCGCTCGGGCAGCGGTGGGCCGTGGACTGCGCGGTATGCCGGCATGACTTGATCGGGCGGGCCGTCCATGATGAGACTGCCACGCTCCATCCATAGCGCTCGAGAGCACAGGGACTTCACCTGGGAGGCGGTATGGCTGACCAAGAATATGGTGCCCGCCGCGTCCCTGATCTGCTCTATTCGTTCACTGGCGCGCGCCTGGAACTCAGCATCGCCGGTGGCGAGAGCTTCATCCACCACGAGGATGTCGGGCACCGATGCTGTCGAAATCGCAAACCGTAGGCGCGCGGCCATCCCCGAGGAGTAGGAGCTCATCGGCAAGTCGATGAAATCACCGATGCCCGCGAAATCGACGATCTCGTCGAACTTGGCCTGCACCTCACGCCGGCTCAGTCCCAGCGCCTGACCGCCGATCATGATGTTGCGCGCGCCGGTCAAGTTGCGCATCAAAACTGCATTGACCCCAAGTAGCGCAGCGCGGCCGTTGAGGTAGATAGATCCATTCGTCGGTGGAATAAGGCCGGCCACGGAGCGAAGCAGGGTGGACTTGCCTGAGCCGTTGCGGCCCACAACACCGATCGACTCACCGCGATAAGCCACGAATGAGACGTCCTTCACTGCGTGAACCTCTCTGGTCCCCACCTGAGTGCGCGCCATATTCAGCGCCTGCCCCATTCTGCCCTTTGCGTTGTCTCTCGCCCCTGACCCTGCCCCAAAAACACGGTAGGTCACGTCCACGCCACTGACTATCACGGCGGGCTCGCGCGGGCCGGCGACTGCTGGACTGCCGGAGGGATCAGCGTCGGCCATAGGTCGCCTCCGCCCTCCAAAACATCACAAACCCAATCACGAACAACAGCAGGGCCCAGCCTAGTGAGACCAGCCAAGGTGCCAAGGTCAGCGGATACTCCGCCATGAGTGTCTGGCGCAGCATCGTGAGCACCACCGCCACGGGCTGGTAGGCCAGAGCAATCCCGATCAGCCCGTCCGCGTATGCCGTAATCAGGAAGAACACCCCGGAGATATACCGCAGCATACGAGTCAGTAGCGGCACGAGATTCGCTGCGTCTCGGTACTTGTATACCCCCACCGCCGCAATCATGGCGATTCCGGTCGTCAGAAGATAGATGATCGCGATGGCCACGGGGTACAGCAACCATGTCGCTTGGACCGGTTCCCCGGTGACGACTGCGACCAGCACCGCCACGGCGAAGGCCGGCAATGCGGCGAAGAGCTCGGTCAGCACCACAGAGATGGGCAGCACCACTCGCGGAAAGCGCAGCGCGCGGACCACCGAGAGATTGCTTACCAAAGATTTTGCGCCATGGTTCATCCCGGAGGACAGGAAGATGAACGCAAAAAGCCCGACGATCAGAAAGGTGATGAAATTGTCGATGTCTTTTGTGGTGTTCAAGAGCACACCGAAAATCAAAAAATAGGCTGCCCCCAAGAGGAGCGGGTTCAGCAGCGCCCACACCTGACCCAGATAGTTCTGCTGATGACGGGACACGAAATCTGCCGAGGCCATCGTGACAACGAAGCTGCGGTGGTGCCACAGATCACGAATGTAGACCCTCAGCGGGGGACGAACGCCGACTTGCTGCATGCTGTGTTCACGCGCGAGCTTCCTCGCCTCATCGGAAGATAGCCCAGGCAGAGAGTCTTCGCCCCCACCGCCCGTTGCAGTCATAGCCGAGTAGCTTTCGGGCCTTTGCTCACCCCGCGCGTATCTAAGAATGCCTCGGCAGCCTCCGCTAGTTCATCAACCGCGTACTCTCGGTGATTCTGCACCAAAATGGTCAGGTCAGCGGCAGCCACCCCATCCATGGCGCTCTCAACTCGAATCGCTCCGTCACCCAACGGCCCCCAGTAGGAGACACGGGGGTCGTGATAACGCACTGAGGCCCCTTTAGCGATCAATTGTCGAGCCAACGGAACTGCCGGGCTTTCGCGTTGGTCTGCGATATTGGCTTTGTACGTTACACCCAACAACAAGACCGTTGACCCGCGCAATGGTTTGCCGAGGTCATTGAGGATGTCCTGAGCGCGGTGCAGCACGTACGTAGGCATGCCTGAGTTGATTTCCTGGGCCAGCTCCACGAAACGGAACGGATAGCCCAGTCGGGCACGTACCTGATGAGACAAGTAGTTAGGATCGATCGGTATGCAGTGCCCCCCTACTCCGGGGCCAGGGTAAAAGGCCTGGAAACCGAAGGGCTTTGAGGCTGCCGCGTCAATGACATCCCAGAGGTCGATCCCCAGCTCGTGACAGAAGCGCGTCATCTCGTTCACGAGTGCGATATTGATATGCCGATACGTATTCTCGAGCAGTTTGGCCATCTCGGCCTCGCGAGTGCCCCGGGTCTTCACGACAGTGTCTACGAAGCCGCCATAGAACGCAGCGGCCGCGTCGGCACATTGCGGGGTATGCCCGCCGACAACTTTGGGTGTGTTCTGGGCCCCATATGTAGCGTTCCCAGGGTCGATTCGCTCCGGTGAGTAGGCAAGGCAGAAGTCTTGACCGGCAAGCAAGCCACCTTGTTCCAACTTGGGTCGCACCACCTCGTCGGTGGTTCCCGGATAGGTGGTCGACTCCAAGATGACCACCATTTCTGGGCACAAGTTGCGCGCGACCGCGTCGACGGCACCAATGACAGCTCGTAGGTCTGGTCCTCCGTCCTCAGCTAAGGGCGTCGGCACACAGATCACGACGACCCGCGCCTGCGCCAGCAACGACTCGTCGGTCGTGCTGGTGAAACCCGCCTTGACCATTGCCGATACGTCGGCGTCGCTGAGGTCGTCTATGTGCGACTTTCCCGCATTGAGAGAGTCAACGATGCCCGGGTTGATGTCGAATCCGATCACACTCAGTCCCGCGTGCGTCGCGACGCACGCGAGGGGCAAACCTACATAGCCCAGGCCGATGATGGCGGCATCTACAGCCACGTTGCAGGCTCCTGTTCATCAGCGATGAGGTGACCCGACACCTCCGGACGACCTCATTGTGTCAGCGCCGAGCAGTCTCGACGTACACCTTCGCGTATCGGCTGGCTGCCTTGGTCCACGTACGTTCGCGCCGAACGAACTCCGCCGCCTGGGCACCGAGCACCCGAACTTCCTGCGGAGCATATCCCAGCCGTCCTATCTCCTCAGCCCAGGCGGACGGGTCCTGTGCCGGGAGGACCGCGCCGAACCGGCCCGGTTGGACGATCTCGACCAAGGGCGCCAAATCGCTGGCTAGCACTGGCACTCCTGCCGCCATCGCCTCGATAGGTTTGATCGGCGGCACGAGTTGGGTCACCGGGGTCGCCCGGCGAGGTAGCACAAAGACGTCCATCGCCTTGAAGTAGTCGATCACCTCGGCATGCGGCACCTGGCCGGTGAAGCAGACTCGGTCACCCAGAGGCCGACTCAGCTCTTCCAACCGAGCGCGGGCGGGGCCCGAACCCACGATGAGCAACCATAGCCGCGCGTCGTTCAGCTGGTTCATCGCCGCAATGACGGTGTCCAGACCCTCATAGTCGTTCAGGGTGCTCACGGTTCCAAAGACGGTGTCCTCGGCGGGGATACCCAGCATGTGGCGGACTCGGGTGACTCCTCGGTGCTCCGCCGCTGTGACGAAGCGCTGCGATACCGCGTTCGGGATGACGGTGATCTTGTCCGGGTCCACACCTCGCCCAGCGATGTCGTCGGCCATCGCCGACGACAGAGTAACCACCGCGTCGGCCTTCACCATGCATAGAGTCTCCGCTTGTCGGGTCCAGCGATAGAAGTCGCTGTCCCTCTCGCCGCCGGTGGTTCGCCATGTCTCCTCCAAGAAGCCGCGCAGTTCGTACACCACCGGTAACCCCATCGAAGCGCCAACCATCAAGGCGACCTGTGCGTTCTCATGCTTACTGTGCGCATGGAGAACGTCCGGCCGCACGCCTTCCACCAGCGAGCGCAGCTGCGCGGCGCTCTGCTGTTGTCGAGCGCGACCCACCGGCTTGAGGCCACCTCGTGGAAGGAGGCGATGGTAGGCGACACCATCGACGTGTCGGAGCCTTCCAGCGCTCAGCTTCCCGATGTCGACCGGGAATCCAGACCGACTGACGACCTGCGCGTCGATGCCGCCGGCGCACTGGGCCTGGGCGATACCGTGGGTACGGATCGTGTAGCCGGTTTGTTGCTCGGGAACGGTGGAGCTGACAACGTGGAGCACGCAGTTCACTGTCTGTGGCGGGGAGATAGGCGCGCCCACGGCCCGCACCGGAGGCCGTTCCAGCTGAGCCCGTAGTTCGACCGCCTGAAGGACCTCGGCCTCACCGAGGAGGCGCCGCCGAAGCAGAGCCGAGCGAGCGTCTTGGTCACCCCCCAGGCGGTTGACTGCCCCGCTCACATCCCCCCGTTCAGCGTCCATCAGAGCAGCCACGCGACGTTGCCAGGACGGCAACGGGGCCGAAGGCTCTCCCACCGCCGCTGTGGGGCGACCAGGTGACCACAGCTGCTGCGCCAAGGGCAGATCGTGCAAGGTCACTGCGCTGGCAGCCAACCTGGCTCGCCGCGCCAGAGAGCGTCTGGAGTTCGCGGTTTGCCTTTCGGCGCTGGCAGAAAGCACCGCCCGTGCCCTTGGCAACTTTCCCTTGGCAGCGAGCGCTAAGGCAGCGACATCGGGCCGGAGGCGTTGAACGGCAACCATAGTGCACACACGTGCTGGAGCACGCCGAAGGAGCACCGAAACCATCTTGCTCCCCGCACGACCGCTGTGCTGACGCACCATTGAAACGATCAGCCTCGTGTTGCCGATAGCCCGACCGGCAGCGGTGAGGTGGGCTGCGCAGCGCGCCACGGGCGTCGGGTTGCTGCGAGCGCTCGACATGCTAGATCCCTTTCTACAACCCACACCAGGGCAGTCGTGGCATCCTAGGCGGACCCATTCGCTCGCGAGAAATGCCTATATGCCTGAACTGATCCTCCACGTCACCGGCGCCCGACCGAATTTTCCCAAGGCTGGACCCGTCATTTCCGCTCTTGAGGCTGCGGGGGCGGAACAGCTTTTGGTCCATACCGGACAGCATTACGATCCGAACCTCAGCGACGTCTTCTTCTCGCAGTTGGAGCTGCCTCGTCCAGACGTGAATCTCGGGGTGGGCTCAGGAGCCCACGGCGCCCAGACTGCAGCCATTATGACCGGGCTCGAGGAGCTTTTCGTCGCCCGGGCGCCCTCCCTGATCATGGTCTACGGCGACGTGAACTCCACCGTGGCGGCAGCCCTCGTCGCAGCAAAAATGGGCATAGCGACGGCACATGTTGAGGCGGGACTGCGGTCATTCGACCGCAGCATGCCCGAGGAGATCAACCGCCTGGTGACCGACACACTGGCAGATCTACTGTTCGCTACCAGCGTTGACGCTGTGGCGCACTTGGGCAACGAAGGCGTACACGCCGACCGCATCCACTTCGTCGGCAATCCCATGATCGACACCCTCCTTCGGTTACGCGACCGGTTCAATGCCGCTTCCCTCATCGACTCGCTTGACTTACCAGCAGACTATGTCGTGGCCACGCTGCACCGGCCCGGCAACGTGGATCGGGCCCAGGACATCGCAGGTCTCGTGACCGCCATGCACGCTGTTGCTGACCAGGCACCTGTCGTGGTGCCGTTGCATCCCCGCGGCCGGGAACGGTTGCGCGCAGCGGGCCTTTTCGATCACCCCGGTCTGCGAGTTATCGATCCGATCGGCTACCTCGAGTTCATGGGACTGGTGGCGCAGTCTCGTCTCGTGGTGACCGACTCAGGGGGCGTACAGGAGGAAACCACCGTCCTGGGAGTGCCATGCTTGACGCTGCGTCCCAACACCGAGCGGCCGGTCACCATCACCCACGGCACAAACTGCCTGGTTCGGCGGGACAACCTCGCTGAGCATGCCGAGGCAGTGTTGGCCGCCGGCCCGCTCACTGCCTGGCCGACTCCGCCGCTGTGGGACGGTAAGGCTGGCGAGCGCATCGCCAGTATCGTGATGAGTCAGTCGCTGTGACGATGGCGAGCAGTCGCCTGGCTCGCCTCACTGCCCGGACGCGTCGTGAGCTGAGCAGCGCCCTGCATGATCCGCAGGCTCGGGCCGCATTGCCGCGTCGCCTACGCCGCCTTGCCGTTCGATACCGGACCAAGATGCCTCTTCAACAGTCCGGGGTAGATATCCCCGACTTCCCAGTGCCGCATGGTCCGATCACTCGACCCGATCTTCGGGTCGCCGTCATCCTCGACCCGTTCTCCGCGCTCGCCTTCGGTTTCGAATGGGATCAGGACCCGGTGCCTCGAACCGGCTGGCGGGAGCATCTGCAGCAACGGCGACCCGATCTGTTGTTCGTCGAGTCTGCTTGGGTCGGCAATGACCGCGACTGGCGCTTGTCGATGACGGGCACGACGGGTTTGGCCCAAGATCTCATCGACCTCGTCCGATGGTGTCAGAGCCAGGACATTCCGACCGTGTTCTGGAACAAGGAAGACCCGCCAAACTACGACGTTTTCATTGCGACCGCACGACTGTTCGATCACGTCTTCACCGTTGATGCCGATCGAATCCCGGCCTATCGCGAGGATCTGGGTCATGACCGCATCGCACTGTTGCCATTTGCCGCTCAGCCGCGCATTCACAGCCCGGTGCGGCACAGCACAAAGCTCTTGGGGCGGGTGGCATTTGCGGGTACCTACTTCGCCGACAAGCATCCGGACCGCCGCCGGCAGATGGACATCCTGCTCACTGCGGCCAAGGACCATGGTCTTCACATCTTTTCCCGTATGCGGGGTCACGATCCGCGCTATCGCTTCCCCCCTGCGCTCGCCCCCGCTGTTGTCGGCTCGCTGACATACCGGCAAATGCTGTCTGCTTCCACCGGCTATGACGTCTTCTTGAACGTCAACTCGGTCACCGACTCACCGACCATGTGCTCTCGTCGACTGTTTGAGCTGTCAGCGGCACAAGTTCCCGTGCTGTCGACGCCGAGCGCTGCTATCAAGCCCTACTTCGGTGACACAGTGACCGTCGCTAGCAACGTTGCCGAGGCGCGTATCTCGCTCAAGGTCTTGTTGGGCCAACCCGAACATCGAGACCGTCTCGCTCTGCGAGCACACCGGCGCGTATTCGACACACACCTCTACACCCATCGTGTGAGCGAGGTACTGCAGGTGGTGGGACTGAGCAACGAGGCGCCGGCCGAGCCCAGTGTCTCGGCGATCGTGCCGACTATTCGGCCCCAGCAGATCGACTCAGTGCTCGCTGCTGTTGCCGCTCAAAGCCACCGCGAGCTCGAGCTCGTTGTCGTACCGCACGGATTCGAGCTCGACGAAGACGACCTTGGGCGCAAAGCCGCAGACCTGGGGCTCCACCAGGTGGTCGTTGCCCCGGCCAGCGCCGACATGACGCTCGGAGCATGCATGAATCTGGGCGTCAGAGCCGCGTCAGGGCGCTACGTGACCAAGATGGATGACGACAACACCTACACGACGAACTACATCAAAGACCTGGTCCGAGCCTTTACTTACAGCGATGCCACGGTGGTGGGCAAATGGGCCCATTACGTTCACCTAGCGGCCTCGGGCGCGACCGCCCTGCGTTTCGGCGATGCTGAGCATCGCTACGTGCGACTCGTTCAGGGTGGGACCATCACGACGGCACGTGAGACCGCCGTCGATGTGCCATTTCTGGACGTTCCCAGGGCGGTGGACACAACGTTCTTGGATCGAGTCCGCCGTCACGGGGGGAAGGTCTACTCTGCAGACCGCTTCAACTTCGTGTCGCGTCGAGCACAGTCCACGGCTGGACACACGTGGGGTATCACCGATGATGAGCTGCTGACCCGCAGCTCCCGTGTGCTGTTCTATGGCGACCCCACGGAGCACGTCGATACGTGAGCGGCGTCAGCGAGCTGACCCCTATAGTGCTCTGGTGAGTAGACCTCGTCGCGGTGGCCGCACCCAGCTGAGCCCCCATGGCCGTCGCACATATGTGGTCATCGCGGAGAACGCCGACCTTCTTGAAGCTGTGTCCGGTCAGCTTGTCAACCTCGCCAAGGTAAGCGAGGCCGTCTGGCTGGTGTACGGCGAGGGGGCGTGCCCCGCCAACCTCCAGCCTTTCACGCACAGCATCCTCCTAGACTCTTCCTCGAGTGGCGGTAGACAACCGCTGATCGCGCTGCGGGCCGGACGACGACGGGCCACGCCGGAGCACCAGTTGCTCACCCTCGCGCGGCGGAACAAGCGGCTCGCTGCGGTGATGGGCACGGTCGACTGCATTACCGGGGTGGGCGAGGACGCAGAGCAGGTAGCCAAGCAGCTGGCCCAGAAGACAACGGCACAGTTCATTCCGCCGGATCAGGTGGTTCATGAGGTCACCACCGGGCGACTGGCTCATCTGGACAACCCGTCATCCGATATTCGCCACCGGCTAGCGAACAAGCCAAGGCTGGGATCCTTCACCCGGCGCGTCGCTGCCTTGCCCAGACCGTTGTCCGCTGATCTCTTCCCTGGTGTGCTTGCCCTGCTTCGTGTTCTCCTTCCCACGAACTCCTTCGAGGCTATCGGGCAAGCAGCCGAGGTCCTTGCAGAGATCCCGAGCTCGGCCCTGTCAGCATGCGACGCCGTCCGCCGGGACGCTACACTCGCGCTCGCTTCGCTCACCGCTACGGCGGTCATACCGCAGGACCACGGAGATATTGTCCAGAAGGTTCTTGAAACCGCTGACCGCGGCCTGGAGCAGGGGGACATCGAGCTCACCGCCGAGTTCACCCACCTTGCCACGCAACTCCTCTTCCATCGCGAGATCAACGCCGACGGGCACAGCTCGCCGTTGGTTGACGATCCGCGCGAGTTCCTTCGGGTCTGGCACACAAGCGACGTGGCCCAACTGCTGACAGGCTCGGTCGCTCCTGGACAGGAAACCGCACAACCGACGTCGGCCGAACCTTCGCCCACTGCGGAGCCGATGGGAACACAGGTGCGGGTCCTGGTGCTCCCGGGGTCCTATCCCAACTTCTGCTACCCACTGGTGGAGTCCTTGTCCACCGATGCAGACGTCCGGGTCCTGGAACTCCACGACCAGCCGCGGTTCAAAGGCAACGGGCCTCAGCACGCAGTGCTCGAGGCCCGGCTCAAACATGCCTTGGGCCGGCCGTTCGACGGGCACCCGCAGATGGCCGCGGAGATGGACGCCTGCGACGTGGTCTTCGTCGACTGGGCCGACCGCGGTGCACTGATGGCCACGATGACCCTTCCGGAGGGCCTGCCACTCGTCCTCCGCATTCACAGCATGGACGCCTTGAGCCCGTGGATACACCTCATCGACTGGTCACGGGTGGACGACCTGGTCCTGGTCAGTGAGCACCTGAGGGTCGTGGTGCAGCAACTGCTGGGTCATCGGCTCGACCACACCCGTGTGCACGTCATCCCCAACATCATTCGGCCACCGCGATCCATTCGTCCCTCGGCGGAGGGGTTCCGTCGACGCTTGTTGATGATCGGGTGGGGTCAGCGGGTGAAGGACCCGATCTGGGCGCTCGAGGTTCTCGGGCGTCTCCGGGAGTCTGACGAGGGCTGGGAGCTCATCATGCTGGGACGTCCGTTTGACGCCCGTCAGTCGGTGTCGACGCGAGACTACTCGCTGCGTTTCCAGGACCGCCTCACCTGGGACGATGTCCGTGGTGCTGTCGAACTCGTCGACTTCACTCCCGACATCGACCCGTACCTCGACCGCTGCGGTTTCGCGCTGAGCGCGAGTCGGCGCGAGTCCTTCGGTGTCGGCATCGTCGAGGCGGCCGCTTCCGGTTTGGTTCCGGTGGTCCGCAACTGGCCAATGTTCGCCGCCCTCTCGGGGGCTCGTGGACTCTTCCCCCACGACTGGGTCGTCGACTCCGTGCCGGCGGCCGCCGACCGAGTGCTCAGCCTGAGTCAGGCTGAGCACTGGTCGGCGGCCTCGGGTGCTGCAAGGACAGCGGTTGACAAGCGTTTCAACTACGCTGAAGCGTGTGCGGCCTACCATCGTGTTGTGCTCGGCGCTGTCCACCGCTAGCGACTAGTCGATCTGCTGCGCTGCCTGGCGCGCCACGTCCCGGGAGACCGCTCCTTCCCCGCCAAGGATGACGACGCGGTCCGGATCGAGATCGGCAAGTGCCTGCTTCGTGGCACTGGGCATTGAGCTCCTGCGAGTGAGCAGGACCGGCGCACCCTCTTTGCCGGCAAGCGCGGCGCCGGCAAGAGCATCTGGGTAGTCGGCGCTGGTTGCGAGATAGGCGACGTCCTTTCCTTTCGGGTAGTAGCTGGCCAGGTTGGCTGCCACCTGAAAGCGGTTGCTGCCGGAGACACGTGACACCCCGCCACCGCCGTCGAAGCGATCCAAAGCCTGAGCCACTGTGGCACTGACTGAACTGCTGTTTCCGACGATGGTGATCCGCCTGGGCTGAAGTCGTCGCAGCGCCTCCCTGGTCTTCGGGGGGAGCGAGCCAGAGCGAGTCAAGAGCATGGGCGCATTGCTGCGCCCGGCGCGAGCCGCTCCCACCAGAGCGTCCGGAAAGTCCTGCCCGGTCGCGATGTAGGCGACCGAGACGCCACTGCCGAAACGTCGGGAGACTTCGCCTGCCGTCCCGTAGCGGTCCGTGTCGGACAGACGTTTCACTCCACCGTTACCAGCGTAGGAGGTCAGAGCTCGGTAGACGCTGCTGTTGACCGCGCCTTTACCCCCGACCAGGTAGATCCGCCAGGGGTCGATGCGGCTCAACTGCTCTCGGGTTGCGCTCGGTAGCGAACCCGACCGGGTCAGCAGCACCGGGTTGTCGTTTGCTCCGGCTGCTGCGCTGGCTGCCAGCGCGTCTGGGTAGTTCTGGCCGGTCGTGACGTAGACCCGGCCGCCAGTGGGGTACTCCTGGGCAACTGCCGCCGCAGTACCGTATCGATCCGGCCCTTGCAATCTGGAGATGTCCGAGGTGTCAGTCAACGGTGCGCTGGCCGAGGACATGTAGGCCCAGGTGGCGCTGTCCAACACGCCAGTCCAGGGCAGGTCGTGTCGATCCTGGTAGGCCAGCAGTGCTTTCAGCGTGGCGGGGCCGAACGAGCCGTCCACCTGCGATCCGGTGAAACCGAGGTGGCGTTGCGCCAGGGCAACGTTGCTGTCCTTCGCACCTGGCAACGTGACGGGGTAGGACGAGGCGGGAGCACTCGGCAAGCTCGTCGAACACGGACGGGTGTTCCTGCCCCGGTACCGGGGTGCGTACTCACCGGAGTAGACCCGGCAGGTGCCATGGTCAACGGTGGTCACAGGAGTGCCGTCCCACCACGAGGTGCGTTTCATCGAACCGTCCCAGGTGAAGGAGATGTGCAGGTGGTCCGTGTGCGGGCTGGGCCCGTTGTAGCTGCGCCAGGAACCGGGGCTGTAGAGATACCACGAGCGCTTGTTCCAGATCACGGACTGAACCCCGAAGCGCCGCGCCATCTCACCGTTGTTCGTGGTCAGCCAGTGCGCGACCGCATCGCCGATGGCCTTGTCCGCCGGGTCGTAGACGTTCATCGGCCAGTCGACCGCGCGTCCCTCACCGTGCTGACTGCTGTTGCCCATCTTGCAGGACCGAGACGTGTAGTAGCGAGGACGGTCGTAGTGGTTGCTCACCAGCTCGGCGAAGGCAACCATCCCGGGCTTGTTGTTGGGGTCGCACGAGTATGAGTACTGCCAACCGGGGGCAGCGTCCAACGTCGAGGGCAGCCACTTGGTCGGTGGAGCCGGAACCCCCACGGCATCTGCGCCCTGGCTCTTCTTGGAATCTGGGGTCGTAGGTGTGGCGGGCGCGGGCTCGGCAGGCGTCACGGTCTGCCAGCTCTCGGGCAGGTCGCCCGGATCCGGCGGCAGGCCCTCCAGCGCGCCCGGCTCCACGGGGACTTTCCCGGTTCGCTCGCTCTCGCTGTCGAGGACGTACGGCGTGTCATCGTCTGGGTGGTCCTCAGCGTGGGTCTCGGCTGGTTCCGGATCGACCGGGTCGGCACTCGCGGCTCCTGGCGCGCCGAGGGCGAGGGAAGCGATGAGACCGGCCACTACGTAGCGGCGTGGGGCTGCATCGGGCATGACAAAAAGACGCATGACAGCGATTACCTTTCCGCACCGAATCGGCGGATAAAGATACAACCCAGGGATTGGGAGGCTTCACGGACGTACACACAGCAGGCAGTCACGGATATTCGGTGCTGCCCAAAAGGTAATCGCTATCACCCGGCTCCAATAACACGTCATCGATTCCCCGAAGCGGCTACAAATGCCCTCTGACCTGCGTCTTCCTGCATTTCTCTGCACTCATTGATCGGCTGACAGAAATTACCCATTTTGCGTCGAGGATAAACTAGCCTTACCGCGTATATGCGGTTACCTTAGTGCTCGAAAGGAAATGTGTGTCCGTCCACCAAATAATGAGACCGGGCCGCCGAAAAGACCCTCAGAGAGCGAATCTTTCAGGCAAAGAACCGTCGACTTGCGTGCGCGACAGAGCATCCCGCGGGCGCGAGGGGACCTTCGGGTCGACCGGTGGCGCTGACCTTCACTAGACGGTGCGTCGTCGCCTCAGACGGGAGTGCGCGGCGCCTTGGGCTCCCGAGTCGCGCCCGGTGAGTGTGTCGTGGGTCGCCGCAACCATCGCGAGCCTACGGCCGGCGACAACGCGAACCAACACTGGGTTCAGCGTTGGGTGGTGCGAGTCAGGTCGTCAAGGGATGCGCGAGCCCAGGGATCGCACGCCATAGGGGTCGGCGTCAGCCACGGGCGCGAGTCAGGTCGTCAAGGGATGCGCGAGCCCAGGGATCGCACGCCGTAGGGGTCGGCGTCAGCCACGGGCGCGAGCGGTCAGACTGTGACTTCGTCTCGAATGAACGCCTCTACCTGCTCGCGGCCCAGAGAGTCCGGCAGCTGCTGAGGGGGAGACTTCATCAGGTAGGCCGAGGCAGATAGCACTGGCCCGCCGACGCCCCGGTCCAAGGCAATCTTGGCGGCGCGGATCGCGTCGATGATGATGCCCGCCGAGTTCGGGGAGTCCCAGACTTCGAGCTTGTACTCCAAGTTCAGCGGCACGTCCCCGAAGGCACGACCTTCTAGTCGCACGTAGGCCCACTTGCGGTCATCCAGCCACTGCACGTAGTCGCTCGGGCCGATGTGCACGTTGCGAGAACCCAGGTCATGGCTGATGTTGCTGGTAACCGCTTGGGTCTTGGAGACCTTTTTGGACTCTAGCCGATCGCGCTCCAACATGTTCTTGAAATCCATGTTCCCACCGACGTTGAGCTGGTAGGTGCGATCCAAGACGACGCCACGCTCCTCGAACAGGTGGGCCATGACACGGTGCGTGATGGTGGCGCCAACCTGAGACTTGATGTCATCGCCGATGATCGGCACGCCGGCATCGGCAAACTTCTGCGCCCAGTCCGGATCGGAAGCGATGAAGACGGGCAGGGCATTGACGAAGGCCACTCCCGCCTCAATCGCGCACTGGGCGTAGAACTTGTCCGCCTCTTCTGAGCCGACCGGCAGATAGGAGACGAGGACGTCAACGTCTGCCTCGCGCAGGCTCGCGACAACGTCAACCGGGTCGGCATCCGACTCTTGGATCGTTTCGGCGTAGTAGCGTCCGACGCCGTCCAGGGTGGGGCCACGTTGCACCATCACGCCAGTCGGCGGGACGTCGGCGATCTTGATGGTGTTGTTCTCGCTCGCCACAATTGCTTCGGACAGGTCGAAGCCGACCTTCTTGGCGTCCACGTCGAAGGCAGCCACAAACTGCACATCTCGAACGTGGTACTGGCCGAACATCACATGCATCAGGCCTGGCACGGAGGCAGCCGGGTCGGCGTCCTTGTAATACTCCACGCCCTGCACCAGGGAACTTGCACAGTTACCAACGCCGACGACGGCGACGCGCACGGAACTCATCTGCTACTCCTTCTCTTGTGCGTCGCCGTACTGGCTGAGCGCACGTTGGTTTTTTTGCCGTTCGGTATCGATCATTCGAGCGATCCAGCGAAGGTCGGCCTCGGTGGACTCCATGCCGTGACGGTGCAGCTCATCAAGATATGTGTCAGGTCCATCAGCGGCCGAGGTCCGGGCCGGGCCGTTGGCCCGGATCAGGGCCAGTCGTTCTTCAAGCCGAGCACGCCGACCCTCCAGAATGCGTAGGCGCACCCCGGCGTCGGTACGGCCGAAGAAGGCGAAATGCACGGCAAACGCCTCGTCCTCCCACGCGCTCGGTCCCGCCGCTGCGAGCAGGAGCGCCAGCCGCTCCCGTCCCGCCGGTGTGACGGCATACGTGATCTTGGCTCGACGGCCCGGAATAGGCCGGTCCACTTCGTAGAGATATCCCCACAGCACCAGATCGCGCAGCCGTGGGTACAAGGTGCCGTAGGACAACGCGCGCACGGTCCCCAGCACGCGGTGAACCTGCTTGCGCAACTCGTAGCCATGCATCGGCGCGTCCTGCACGAGTCCGAGGATCGCGAGCTCGAGCATGTCGGATCGACGGCTCACTCCTACCTCCTCTGAGCTCCGGGACGTCATGAACGGTGCTGAACCCCGACCTGTCAACGATGCCGGTGGCGTCGTCATCACCGGAGCCTGTCGGCGCAGGGGGTTCGATCGAGCAACCGAGGCACCGGGCGCTTTCAATATATCGCACCGATACATCGATACTGTCACCTTTCCGCGTGTCCGGCCAAACCAGGCACACTAGGCAGGACATCACCCGTGATATTCAGGAGGACTCGTGGCTCGGGGCTCAAGTAATGGAACGTCGCGCCGGGCGACGGGATCGACAAAGCCCTCCGGAGGTGACGACACGAACGGGGCACCGGCAACCAAGCGTCCGCGGTGGCAGCGGCTGGTTCTGTGGTTCCTGGCGATCGGGTTGGGCGTTCTTCTCTTGCTCGTCGGTGCCCTCGCGATCGCCTACGCCAGCACCGACATCCCGGACGCCAACGAGTTCGCCGAGTCCCAGAGCTCGATCATCTACTACGCCGACGGAGAGACCGAGCTGGCACGCTTCACGGGAGGCACCAACCGCGAGTCCCTCGAGCTGAGTGAGGTGCCCGACCACGTGCAGAAGGCCATGTTGTCCGCGGAGGACCGCAGCTTTTACGAGAACGAGGGTGTCTCCCTCACCGGAACGGCCCGTGCGGCCTGGTCGAATCTCACCTCGGGGTCCACCCAGGGCGGCTCCACGATCACACAGCAGTACGTCAAGAACTACTATCTGACCAGCGAGCAGACCTACCAACGCAAGCTGCAGGAGCTGTTGATCTCAGTGAAGATCGACAACGAACTGTCCAAGGATGAGATCCTGGAGAACTACCTGAACACGATCTACTACGGACGCGGCGCCTACGGGACGGAGACGGCGGCGGAAGCCTACTTCGGCAAGGAAGCCTCCGCCTTAGATGTCTCGGAGGGGGCTTTCCTGGCGGCAGTGACCAACGCCCCAGCGCTGTTCGACCCCGCCTACGCCGAGGGGAACCAGGAACGGGTCGAAGAGCGCTTCGACTACGTCATCGAGGGCATGGTCACTCAAGGCTGGCTCTCCGAGGCCGAGGCCGACGAGGCGCAGTTCCCAGAAATCAATGACCCGTCCGAGGCCGAGGGGGTGCAGGGCCCGTCGGGCTTCATCGTCGAGGAGGTCCGCAAGGAGCTGGTGAACGATGTCGAGATCAGCGAGGCTGACATCGACCGGGGTGGGCTCCGTATCACCAGCACCATCATCGAGAAGCATCAGATAGCGGCTGAGAACGCAGTGGCTCAACAGATGCCCTCGACCCCCGATGCCGAGGACCTCAAGGTAGGTCTGGTTTCGGTAACGCCCGGCGATGGGGCAATCACGGCCATGTACGGCGGCGAGGACTATCAGGTCGAACAGCTCAACATCGCGACCCAGGCCGAGCAGCAGGCCGGGTCGCTGTTCAAGGTATTCACGCTGATCGCTGCCCTTCAAGAAGACGTCAGCACGCAGAACACCTATCCGGGATCCACTCCTATGACGTTCGACATCGAGGGTCAAGAGCCTGCCGAGATCAACAACTTCCGGGATGAGCAGTTCGGCCAGATCGACTTGCGCACCGCCACCGCGAACTCAGTGAACACGGTCTTCGTGCAGCTCAACGAGCAGATCGGACCCGAGAACACGTCGCGGGTCGCCAGCGAGCTGGGCCTGGAGGACGCCAACGGCCTAGAAGACAACCTGACCAACGTCCTGGGTACCGCGGCGCCTCGCATGTTAGCCATGACCAACGCCTTTGCCGCCATCGCGGCCGAGGGTGAGCTCGCGGAGCCCTACATCGTGGCGACCGTCAGTAGTACCAGTGGCGTCTACGACTACGAGGCGACGCCGGAGACGACCGAGGTGATCGACGCCGACATCACGGCAGACGTGACCGACGCAATGACCCAGGTGATCACGGATGGCTCGGGCACCGCTGCAGGTGCGCTCGGACGACCGGCAGCAGGCAAGTCCGGCACCAGCTCCAGCAACCTGTCGGCTTGGTTCAACGGCTTCACGCCTCAGCTTGCCGCCTCGGTGATGATGTACAAGGGGGATGGAACCGAGCCGATGCAGGACGTTGCCGGCGTGGACCAGGTCACCGGTGGCTCCTTCCCAGTCATGGTCTGGGGGGAGTTCATGCGGCAGGCCCTGGAGGGTGATGAGGTGTTGAGCTTCCCCGAGCGCGCCGGCGTCAACGACAACGTCCAGCCCGCGCCACCGCCTCCACCACCGGCGCCGACCACGCCCGACAGCGAGCCGTCTATCGATGACCCGGCTCCGACCCAAGAGGAAGAGACGGAGCCGGAACCGGTCACTGAGACAGAGGCCGAAGAACCCGCCGAGACCGCGGAACCCGCCGAGACGTCATCGCCCGAACAAGTGACCACCGAGCCGAACGGTGGTGAAGGCGGTAGCGAGGGCGGTGGCGGTAACGATGCCGGAGGCAACGACGCAGGCGGAGGAGACGCAGGCGCTGGCGACGACGCCGGTGGCAACCCTGGCGGCGGCGACGACGCCGGTGGCGACCCCGGCACCGGCAACGAGGGCGGCGGCAACGTTGGCGGCGGCGACGACGCCGGTGGCGACCCCGGCACCGGCAACGAGGGCGGCGGCAACGACGCAGGCGGCGGCAACGTTGGCGGCGGCAACGACGCCGGTGGCGACCCCGGCACCGGCAACGGGCGCGGCGGCAACCAGGCAGGGGGCGGCAACGCTGGCGGTGGGAACGCTGGCGGTGGGAACGCTGGCGGTAGTAACAACAACGGCAATGGCCGCTCAGGAACCAATCCTCCCGGTAGCGACGCCGGTGGGGGTGACTGAACCGGCGTGAGCCCTCACGCCACGGAGCAGGCTGCTCCTTCGCTGAGCGACCCGGTCGTGCGTGTGGCTTCGCGGGTCATCGGCGGTCCGCTGGGTCGTCACGCCGCTCCTGGCGCGAGAGGGCTGTCCGCCGTGGCCTCGGCGGTGATCGTGATGGGGGGCCTGATGATGGCTCTCGCAGTGGCTCAGAAGGGACACTGCGTCCTCTACGGGTGGTCTGACCCTGACCATTTCTGGCGGGCCTGCTACTCCGACATACCGGTCGTCAACGCCAGCTCTGTCTTGGCGGAACGCGGATTCCCGTACTCGGATAGCGCTCCGAGTGAACAGCCCGTGCTGTCCGGGCTGGTGATGTGGGCACTCTCCTGGGCCTCGCCCGTCGACGGGGGCGACCGTGCCGCCCAGCAGTGGGTATTTGGTCTCTGGGCGGTCTCAGCGATGCTCCTGGTGGCGGCCGCAACGGTGACGCTGGTTCGGTTGCGTCCGGAAGCTCCGTGGCAGTCAGCGCAGTTGGCAGTCAGCCCAGTCATCGCGGTTCTCGCGCTCGTCTCGGTCGATCTGCTGGCCGTGGCCGTCGTGATCTGGGGTCTATCCGCTTGGTCACGGGCGCACCCGGTGCTCGGGGGGTTCCTCTTCGGCGTAGCGTTCCTGGTTCGCCCGCTTGCCCTCGTCTTCTGTGTCTCCGCCGTGCTGGTGAGCTGTCGCAGCGGCCGTACCCGAGCGGGGTTGACAGTCCTGGTCGCGGCGGCGTGCGGCGCCCTGGCGATCTACTTGCCACTGCTGCTGGCTGTTGGTGAGCCGATGCTCGCAGGCCCACGCGCCTGGTTGTCTTCTTCGGTGGGCTACGGCGCTGTCCTCCTCCTCCCCAGCCTTCTCGGGGGTTCGCTACCGGCCCACGGTGCGATCGCTCTGGCCGTCACGGGGTGGATCTTCGCCATCGCGCTGGCCTGGATGCTGAGCGCGCGTCTGCGCGACTGCCCACCCGCCCTCGCGGTGGGAGCTATCTCCGCCGGGATGCTGCTGGTGCTGATGGCGACCTCGACGTCGTGGTCGGTGCAGACGGGTCTCTGGGTGCTGCCCGTGCTGGCGCTGTCAACGTTGGCGTGGCGCGACCACCTCATCTGGGCTGCCATCGAGATCGTGCATTTCGAAGCGGTGTGGCTCTATATCGGCTTCGGCATCGACCGAGGCAAGGGACTACCGCCCGAGGCGTACGCGGTGGCGGTTACCGCCAGGGTGCTCGCCTGGGCATATGTCCTGACTCAGGTCTGGAGGGGCGCGAGGTCAGCGGACCCCGCAGACTACGGAAGAACCACGAGCTTCCCGGACGTGCCACCGGCTGACAGGTCGCGATGGGCGTCGGCGAGTTCGGCCAGCCCGTAGACGCCCCCGATCCGCACGGCCAACGTGCCATCTCCCACCGCGCTCAGCACGTCGCCGGCACGCCACATCAACTCGTCGCGATCTTGCAGGTAGTCACCGAGCTTCGGCCTGGTGAGATATACCGAACCGGCGGCATTCAACGCCTGAGGATCTATCGGCGACACCGGGCCGCTGGCGGCGCCAAACAACACCATCGTGCCGCGTGGTTTGAGCAGCGTCAGACCGTCGTGAAAAGTTGCTTGCCCGACACCGTCGTAGATGACGTCGACGCCCACGCCGTTGGTGAGCGCTCGAACCTCGTCGACGAGGCCGTGCGCGACGTCACCTTCGCCAGATCCCCCGCCACAGCGATACCTGACGACTTCCGCAGCACCCGCCTTGCGGGCTAGCTTCTCCTTCGGCTCCGTGGAGGTCGTCCCGATGACATGGACGCCCTTGGCCGCCAACATCTGACACAGCAACAGCCCGACCCCACCGGCTGCGGCGTGAACGAGAGCCACCTGACCATCTCGAGCCGGGAACGTGGACTCGCACAAGTAGTGCGCAGTCATGCCTTGCAACATAACTGCGGCAGCCTCGCGTAGTTCGACACCGGCCGGCACCGACACCGCTCGCTGCTCCGGAATGACCGCATACTCGCAAGCCCCGGACCCCGGAACGTCGGCCCACGCCACATGGTCTCCCACGGCTAGCGAGGTCACGTCTGGGCCCAGGCCCTGAACAGTGCCTGCCCCTTCTGACCCGACCACGTAGGGCAATGACATCGGGTATGCGCCGGTGCGCTGGTAGATATCGATGAAGTTCACTCCACCTGCGGCAACCCGGACGAGCACCTCCCCCCGCCCTGGCTCAGGTTGTTCGCCCTCACTGAGGAGGAGGACCTCGGGACCGCCATGCTCGGCAACGATGACTGAGCGCATATCGCCATTGTGTCGCTGGTCGAGGGCGGTGCGCCAGTGGAGCCGCTGTCGGTCGCTCCCCTCCCGGCTGAGCTAACTCACTGAGCTGACTCAGGTTGGGCCTTCCACCATTCCTGCAGTTCGGCGACCGCTGCTTCCCTGCCGATACGGCCCTGATCCATTCGCACCGACAACAGGAACTTGTAGGCGCGCCCCAAGACCGGTCCCGGAGAGATGCCCAGAACCTCCGCGATCTCATTGCCGTTCAGCTCGGGGCGGACCGCTGACAGCTCCTCTTGCGAGCGCAGGATCGCAATTCGCCGCTCCAAATCATCGTAGGTCGCCGCCAGGCGGGCTGCTTTGCGCTGGTTCCGAGTGGTGCAGTCGGATCGAGTCAAGGCATGCAAGCGGCCCAGCAGCTCTCCGGCATCAGTGACGTAGCGGCGCACCGCCGCGTCAGTCCACTCGCCCCCGCCATATCCATGGAATCGCAGATGTAGTTCGACCAGCCTTGTGACCGCCTTGATGGTGTCCTTGTCGTAACGCAGTGCTCGCAGCCGACGACGGGCCAGTTTGGCACCCACCACCTCGTGGTGGTGAAAGCTCACCCCGCCGCCGGGGGTGAACCGTCGGGTGTCTGGCTTGCCGATGTCGTGCAGCAGGGCTGCAAGGCGCAGCACCAGGTCGGGGCCGGGCACCTCCTCTGCCCCATTCGCGTCGGCCGGGTCTTCCAGCGCGATCGCCTGTTCCAAAACCTGCAAGGAGTGTTGGTACACGTCCTTGTGCCGGTGATGCTCGTCGACCTCCAACTGCATCGCCGGCAGCTCCGGCAGCACATGTTCGGCCATGCCGGAATCGACCAGGATCTCCAGACCCGCTCGCGGGTCAGGTCCCAGAAGCAGGCGGTTGAGCTCATCGCGCACCCGTTCCGGCGAAACGATCGTGAGGCGGTCGGCCATTTCTGTCATCGCCTCGGCCACATCGGCGCTGATGCGCGCCCCCAGGGTGGACGCGAACCGGGCGGCGCGCATCATCCGCAACGGGTCGTCCGAAAAAGAGACGGCTGGGGTGTGCGGCGTCCGCAGCCTCATCAGCTCAAGGTCGGTGAGTCCGTCGTGCGGGTCGACGAAGACCTGCTCCGGCAACCGCAGCGCCATTGCGTTGATGGTGAAGTCGCGCCGCCGGAGATCACCAGCGAGCGAGTCACCGAACGCGACAACCGGCTTGCGTGAGTCCGAATCGTAGGCATCGGCACGGTAGGTAGTGACCTCGACCACGAGAGCACCCTGCCGCCCACCAATGGTGCCGAAGGCGCGGCCCATGTCCCATGTTTGGTCGGCCCACGGTTTCAGCAGCTCCTCGATCTCATCCGGCCGAGCCGAGGTGGTGAAGTCCAGGTCCGGCGAGGGTCTTCTGAGGAAGGCGTCACGAACTGGCCCGCCGACCAACGCGAACTCGTGCCCTGCGTCGGCGAACACCTTGCTCAGTGCATCGACAGAAGCCAGGATCGGGCGCAGGTGGTGCACCGCTCCGGCGAGGAGCTCGGCCTGGGCCAGGGATGCGGACACGGTTACCAAGCCTACGACCATGTTGCCTCAACCGGTCCCATGTTCACCGGTAAGGGGAGGGTCGGTCGATACAGTGGACGAATGACCCTCGCGCCGCGACCAACTCGCCCTCCCCGGCGAAGTGTGGCGCGGCAAGAGACATCGGCGGGTGGAGTAGCTGTCGACGTGGTCGCCGGGCGGGCGAGAGTGCCATTGATCGCACGCCGAAACCGCCACGGTCGGATCGAATGGTGCCTCCCCAAAGGACACGTCGAGAAGGGTGAGACCCTGGCGCAGACCGCCGCTCGTGAAGTCGCCGAGGAGACGGGAATCGTTGGTCGGGTGCTGGTCACTCTCGGTACCATCGAGTACTGGTTCTCTACGCCTCAACACCGCATTCACAAGATCGTCTATCACTACTTGTTGGAGGCAACGGGTGGCACGCTGACCGTGGACAATGACCCTGATCACGAGGCGCTCGAGGCCGCCTGGGTTCCGTTGGAGGACGCCCCCTCCAGACTGACCTTCCCCAACGAGGCTCGGATCGCAGCGCTGGCCTGGCAGCGACTCGCCGGGCACGCCTGATCGCCGACGATCCCACCTTTCCCTTGCCCTACGACGCCCACCTCGCCGCGAGCCAGCGCGGCGCGAGAACTCTGAGAGCCAACCCGCAGCGAGCCATAGCGCTCCTGCTAGCCTTCGTCGTCGTGATCGCCGCCTTGGGCGCGGCACCGCTGTCGGCGCTGGCCGTCTCGGCCACGGGCGTGCGCCTGGTGGACAGTCCCGCACAGGCGCCAGCGTACGTCCCCGCCCAGGCCTCTCCGTCAGTCCAGGTGCACATCGATCGGGTGGTTCCAGCGGTGGTCGGCCCAGGTCAACGCTGGGTGGTTCGCGGAACGATCTCGAACGACGGGAGCACCACCCTGGATATCGGGCGAGTCGAGCTTCGGACGGCATACCGGGCGCTGGATACCTCGGCCGAGCTCCAGGCTTGGATCGACGGCGAGGACACGCTTCAAACGCCGCGAGTCGTGGGCAGTGACACCGTCACCTCACCCCTGGCACCGCAAGAGTCGACCTCTTTCCTGATAGACGTAAGTGGCGAGGCGGTGCAACCCGGGTTCGCTTCCACTTCCCTCCCGCTGCGCCTTGATGTGGAAGCCGCCGACGAAACACCCCTGGCGCAGGTGCGCACGGTCTTGCCCTGGTATGCCGGCGACACCGCGGAGAACCCGCTCGAGGTCAGCTGGGTGGTCCCGTTGACGGTGCCACCCGACCCTGACCTGACAGCGGCCGAACCGGATCGCACCGAGGCCTGGTTGTCAGTCGTCGGCCCGGAGTCCCCAGCTCGAACCTGGCTCGACGGGCTGACCTCATACGAGGCGACGTTCGTCGTGGATCCCTCCCTGCTCCTGCCCTTGCCACCGGCGAACAGCATCGCCGAAGCGCCGAGTAGCGACCTTCTTCCGGCACCGTCGAGCGACGCTCCAGCTTCCACCAGGACCGCGGAGCCGACCACTACCCAGGACACGCCGACGGACGACAACGCTCCAGACACGAGCGTGCCGCGCACGCTGCCAACGCCTGACGGCGCCCCAGAAGACCCTGCTGATACGAGCAGCGCCCCGGACGAGGCCGGCAGGAGCACTGACGTGGACCCTCAGGCACCGCTACGCACACCAGAAGTGCCAGAAGCAACGCCGGCCCAGGAGGCCGAGCTGGGTTTTCAGGAACGTCTCGGGGCGCTCACCCGAGATCAGCTGCGCTGGTTACCGGTGACCGACCCGGATGTCGCCGCACTGATCGATATGGGCGTCGAGGCTGCCGTCCTCGATCGCACGTTGGCCGCCTCGTTGCCGCCCTCGGTGCTCGAAGCCAACCGCCTGCTGCAGCGCGGCACACACGGTGTCGCCTGGCCGGCATGGACGACCATCGATGCCTCAAAGATCGAGGCGTTGCAGGCCGTGTCCTCTCCAGATCCGTTGACAACGCTGATCCTTCCCCACTCGACGTTCAGCGATGCCACCGGACTCAACCGAGACGCTGTAGGCCGTTCGGGCAGCGCCCCGCAGGTGGCTCTCTATGGTTACGACGAGCAGGTCAGCGCCATACTGAGTCCCGACACCGACACCGGCGATGGCGCCACCACGCAGTTACTGCTAGCCCACCTCTTGGCGCGCTACCAGCAGTTTCCGGCCGACTCCGGTGGGTTGATCATTGCTCCGCCGCGGGGCGCGTCCATCGGGGCTGCGGCCCTCGACGACGTGACTCGCGCTCTGGAGGAAGCCCCCTGGGCGGTCCAGGTTGCCGCGTCGGATCTGCCAGTCAGCCAGGACGTGCGCTTGGGACAGGTCAGCACCGCCCCCGAGCCGGCGCCTTCGCCGTTGTCGACGGGGGCGGTGGACCACATCGAGGCCATCCGAGCAGACCTGGCGGATATTGCCACCGTGCTGCAGCAGCAGACCGGTCGGGCCTGGCTTCCAGTGTTGGATGGTTTGTACTCCACTCGGTGGCGTGGCAGCGACGAGGAGTGGTCAGCGCTGGTGGAGCAGGTCGATTCCATCCTGGCGACCGTGGTCGACGGCGTCCGAATCGAAGAGACCAGCGTCAACTTCCTGGCCAACGAGGGTGTCATCCAGCTCACGCTGGTCAACGACCTGCCGATCGCCCTTCAGAGTCTCGAGCTCACGCTCGTGCCGGGCAACCCCCGGCTCCGCGTCTCCGAGCAGCCCGTACCCATCTCGATCGGACCCTCCAGCCGGGCAACGGTGCAGTTCCGTGCCGAAGCGGTAGCCGCCGGTCGGGTGCCTGTCCGCGCGACACTGTCGACCCCCACCGGTCTACAGATCGGTCAAGCCCAAGTGCTCGACGTTCAGGTGCGACCGACCGGAATCTGGATCTACTGGCTGCTGGGTGGAGTCGCCGGGGTCATTCTCATCCTCGGCTTGACCCGGGCCATCCGCCGCCCCGCAGCACCCTCCAACCTGGACTCGACATGAATGACTCTTCGGCTCGCGACGGCGAGGATCAGTCCAACGACGAGGAGCCAGAGCCCTCGAAGCCCGGCCATTCCTCGGCCAGCCTGGCGCGCTCTAGCGCCTTGATGGCTTCAGGCACTCTCGTGTCCCGCATCCTGGGTTTGGTACGTCTGGCCCTGCTCGCGGGCGCCATCGGTCCGTTGACGCAGGTTGCGAACGCATGGCAAACCGCGAACACGCTGCCCAACACCATCTACTTACTCCTCGCTGGCGGGGTGCTCAACGTCGTCTTCGTCCCCCAGCTGACCCGAGCCTTGGCTCGCTCCGACAAGGGCCGTGACCTCACCGACCGTCTCATTACGCTTGCCTTGGTCGCCATCACTGTGATCACCGTGGTGGCGACGGCAGGAGCTTGGGCTCTGACCAAGTTGTATGCCTTGAGCTGGACTGGTGAGCAGCTCGCGTTGGCCGTGGCGCTGGCCTACCTCTGTCTGCCTCAGATCTTCTTCTACGGCGTCTACGCTCTGCTGGGCCAGATCCTGAACGCACAGGAAAAGTTCGGCTACTACATGTGGGCCCCCGTGGCCAACAACATCGTGGCAATTATCGGTCTCATCGTGTTCACGATGACCTACCCTGACGCGGACAGTCTCCCGGTCGGGCAATGGACGACACCGATGATCCTGCTCTTGGGGGGCAGCGCCACTCTGGGGATCGCCGTCCAAGCGGCCGTGCTCTTCGAGCCGGTTCGGCGCAGCGGGTTCCGCTACCGGCCCCGCTGGGGCTTTCGTGGCGTCGGCTTGGGTTCGGCCTCGCGGATGGCCGGATGGACCCTGGCGGTCATCGCCATCTCGCAAGTCGGCTTGTTGCTCGCTTCCAACGTCCTCAACCGTGCGGACCGGTTGGAGCCCGGGGTGCCCGGGAGATTCGTGTATGAGACCGCGTTCCTGATCTTCATCTTGCCGCACTCGCTCATCGCGACGTCGCTGTTGACCGCGATGTTGCCCCAGCTGTCCCGTGCCGCCGCGGCCGATGACCACGCCGCGTTGTCATACCAGTATCGGCACGGCCTGCGGTTGCTCGCGACTGCCATGGTGCCGATCGCGATCGCGATGATCGTGCTGGCCCCCCAGGTGACCGCCCTGTTGCTGTTGCTCAGCGGCAAAGAGGCCACCCAGGCGACAGCCCAGCTCGTGATGATTCTCACCCTGGGCCTGGTCCCATACGGCATCTACCTCTTGTCCCAACGGGTCTTCCACGCCTACCAGGAGGGCCGACCACCGTTTCAACTGCAGTTGGTCATCACTTCAGTATCGATCGTGGCCATCACCACAGCCGCCTTTGTGCCTCCCCAGTTCACCGCGATGGGCATCGCGGCTGGCCAGGCGGTGGGCCAGACTGTCGCTGCCATCCTTGCGGTGATCTGGGTCCGCCGTCGGATCGATCTGGAGTCAATGTCTGACGTGCGCGGCACCTATGGTCGGGCACTCATCGCCGCGCTGATCGCTGCCGTGCCCACACTGCTCGTCCAGCGGGGCTTGCAGGCGATCATCGACGGTAAGAGCGCCGCGCTGATCACACTCGCCGTCTGCGGAGTGCTGTACTTCAGCCTCTTCGGCGTCCTGGCGCACCGGTTCGGAGTGCGGGAGCTGGCTGAGGTCATCCGTCCGATCACCCGCCGGCTACGTCGCCGTCGACCACCATCGGCGTCGACCTCTGAGCCTCCCGGGGGCGGTGGAGGAGACGGCGCCGAGGTTCAGGAATCGGCTGACTCGCCGGCCACTTCACCCGCCTCGACACGCCGCGCCCCACGGCACGGCGAGTCACGACTATTCTTTTCTTCGTCTGTCTCGGACACGAACGCAATCAAGGAGCCCATGGTGCACGGCATCGACACTGGCACAGTCCTCGGTGGCCGCTATGCCCTCGACGAGCTCTTGGCACGACGCGACGACTCGCTGGACTACTGGTCCGCACAGGACCAGACACTTGATCGCCTGGTGGCGGTTACTGTGCTGCCAGCGACCGGGGAGCACGAAGCTGTGGCTTTCGCGGTGTTGGATGGGGCCAGGCGCACCGCCGGCGTGGATGACCCTCGGCTGGTCCGAGTGCTCGACGTTGGTACGGAAGAAGGCTTCTGCTGGATCGTCGAGGAGGGGTTGTCCGAGGCGGTGTCGCTGGCCACATTGGTCACCGAGCAGCCGTTGCCGGCCGAAGAGGCCCGGCGCATCGTGGGCGAGGCAGCTTCCGGTCTGGAGTCGGCTCGACGGCGCGGCCTGCACCATCTGTACCTCAATCCGCATTCAGTGCTGCGCACCAGCGAGGGAAGCGTCAAGATCTCCGGTGTCGGAGTGGCGGCGGCGATCGAGCAGACCGAGGAGATATCGGCCGCTGAGGCTTCGGTCATCGACACCGGCGACTTGCTGGCCTTGCTCTACACCGGGCTGACCGGCCGGTGGCCCGGTGAGGAGATCGAGGCGTTGCGGTCCGCCCGGCGCCTGGCCGACGGCACGCTGCCCGCGCCCTCGGAGGTGGTCGGCGGGGTTCCCGGTGATCTGGACGCTCTCTGTCGCTCCGTCTTCGGCGCAGAAGCCGACGCTGCCAGTGCACCGCGTACCCCCGGTGAGCTGGCCAAGTTGTTGGCTCCATGGCCTTCCGAGGTCGTCGATGATGTCCAGTTGAGCCTGGATCCGCCACTACCTGGCGAAGAAACGGGTGCCCAAGCCGCCTTGGCTGCAAGTGCCGGAGCCGCTGCCGCCGCGACTGCCGCCCGCCCCGGCGGGGAAGATGGCCGTGCAGATCACACAGACCTCGTCGAGCCGAGCTACTACCGCACCCAACCGACGGATTCGGGGGCGGCTGCCACGACACCGGAGAACCCCGCCGATGTCGGGCACAGTGGCGAGCGGGCGCCCAGAGGAGCCGGCGTAAGAGACGCTTCGCGTGCTGCAGCGACTGGGGCGGGCGCCGGTTCTCGTCCCGTCGAACCGGGCCTGGACGGCACCTCTGAGAAGCAGCCCCGCCAAAGATTCCAAAGTGGGATCGTGATCGCGCTGATTGCCGCCGTCGTCGTGGTGGCGATGTTCTTCGCATACGGCGCGATCCAAGGTCTCAATCCAGTCGGCGAGGCTGATGATCAGGCGCAGGCAGGTCAGGACGGTTCGAACGATCCAGGTGCTGACGGCGAGGACCCCGGCGACTCGGGAGCGCAGACGGCTGAGCCCACTCAGGACGAGCCCGGTGAGCCGCTGGAGCCGGTCGGGATCACCTCGCATGACCCGCAGGGGGACGGGGATGAGAACAACGAGCTCACCGACCTGGCCATCGACGGCGACACCAGCACTGCATGGCGCAGTCGCACCTACCTCGCGGAGAACTGGGGCAACCTGAAAGACGGTGTCGGACTAGCAATCGATCTCGGTGAGCCGACTGAGGTCAGCGAGATCGACATCCTCTTCCCGGAAGGGGACTACCGTCTCGAGGCCTATGTCGGTGACGAGGTCTCGCTCAGCAGCATGACCGAGTTGGGTGTGGCGGAGGACGCCAGTGATGAGGTCACCCTGCAGAGCGAGGAGCCTGTTGAGGGCCAGTACGTTCTGCTGTGGTTTACCGAGGCCTGGGACGGCCCCAATGGCGAAATCGTCTACGTCTCCGAAGTCACCCTCCGGTGAGGAGGCAGTCCCGAGGTCACCCTCGGGCGGACTCGTGAGGCCAGCTGGTTGATGAACGTCGACGGGTCTGAGGGCACCAGCGACGCCGAGGTGCTTCGCCGTCACTGTGCAGGTGACCCCGAGGCCTTCGGAGAGCTCTTCGCGCGACACAGAGACCGTATGTGGGCCGTAGCACTCCGCACGACCCGGGACCCCGATATTGCGGCCGACGCGGTTCAGGACGGTTTTCTCAACGCCTTCCGCAGGGCCGATTCCTTCCGCGGGGATTCTCAGGTGAGTACCTGGCTGTATCGCATTGTGATCAACGCCTGCCTAGACCGACTCCGACGGATCAAACCGACGTCGGACATCGCCGACCACGATCCGCCTTCGACACGGGACTACCACCGCAGCGTCGAGGTGCGCATTGACGTTCAGGCCGCGCTGGGCCAGTTGCCACAGAGTCAACGATTGGCCCTCGTGCTGGTCGACATGCAGGGTTTGCCCGTCGCTGAGGCTGCGCAGGTGCTCGAGGTGGCCGAGGGAACCGTGAAGTCCAGGTGCTCTCGCGGACGCGCCGCGATGGCCCAAATCTTGGGAGCCCAATGAGAACCTTGACGAACCGCGGGAACCGCTGGGCTCCCCTGCGCGTCGTAACCGTGAGGGTGTGTCCTGCTACACCCGCAACGCTAGTCGTACCGTCTGGGCTGAGGAGTGCTTCGTGAACACCGCGCACCCCGGCCCCGCGGCGGACGACTCAGGACCTGACCCCACAGGTATGCGTGAGGTGCTGGCCGCCTTGCCGGATCCGGGGCCGATGCCGGATCACGTGGTTGTTCGCATTCAGCACAGCATGGCGAGGGAGCGCGCCCACGCCTCGCGAGAGTCATGGGCCGGGAACTACGACACCGAACCTGCCGCTGTGGACCTGCTGGCCGAGCGTCAGCGGCGTCGCTCCGCCCAGTGGTTGTTGGCTGCGGCCGCAGTGGTCGCCGTGGGGTTGATGGGCATCGTCATCTTCGACCAAGTGTTGGCGCCGGGTTCTGCTGGTGACAGTCTCGCTCACCAGGAATCCGACGATCAGGGCGGAAATGCCGCGGCGGATGAGCCAGGGGGTGCAGAGTCCGGGGCAGCGGCGGACGGTGACCCGCCCGATCAGGGCGCACGGTCCGCGGATGCACTGTCTGGTGACGAGGCCGTCAGCAACCGCGGCGAGCCACTGGCCGAGACCTTCGAAGCGCAGTCCGACGATGCGCTGCTGGCAGAGATTGATGACGGGGCGTTCCTGAGCGGCGCCCTGCTGCTGCTGCAGGGCAGTGGCACCTCCGTCTCGGCCCTGCCGGAGGAGTTTGCCGGCACCCCTTCGCCTGACCCTTTGTCGGCTGCCTCGGTGGACAGTTGTGTGCAGGCGGTCGGTGAGGACCCCAGCGATGGGCAGTGGGCGGCGGTGGAAGCGACGATCAACGGCGCCGATGCCATCGTGGTGGGTGACCTGACCCCGGATCGCTCACGCGTGTGGGCCGTGGCTGACCATTGCCCGGCCGATGCCGGCGCGGAGATCTTTCACGGGCCCGTCAGCCTGCCTTAGTCGCCTCGCTTGGGAACATCCCCGCCGTAGACTCGGTTTCTCAACGGTAGGACCGGCACTGCTACGGCATAGCAGTGGGACCGGACGTCCACGGCATGAGGAGTAGTTCGAGGCAGATGAGCATGATCAGCGGTATTTCACTATCGACGCAGCCTGCCACGCAGGAGGCACGCGACGCTGACGAGAGCGAGACCGTTCACGAGGTGATCATCATCGGTTCTGGACCTGCTGGCTACACCGCCGCGGTCTATGCGGCCCGGGCCAACTTGTCTCCGGTCCTGTTCGAGGGTGCCGTCACCGCCGGTGGGGCGCTGATGAACACCACTGACGTGGAGAACTACCCAGGCTTCCCCGACGGCATCATGGGCCCGGACCTGATGATTGCCATGCGCGCCCAGGCCGAACGGTTCGGTGCCGTGATGCATCGCACCGACGTCACCGGTGTGCAGTTGGACGGCGCCGTGAAGACAGTCACCGACGAGGAAGGCGTCACCCACCGGGCTCATGCCGTCATCCTGGCGATGGGGTCGGCATACCGTGAGCTGGGGTTGGCCGACGAGCTGCGTTTGTCCGGCCACGGAGTCTCCTGGTGTGCCACCTGCGATGGTGCGTTCTTCCGCGACCAAGACATCGCGGTCGTCGGCGGCGGCGACTCGGCAATGGAGGAGGCTACCTTTCTCAGCCGCTTCGCACGTTCGGTGACAGTCGTCCACCGACGCGGTGAGCTGCGAGCAAGTCGCATCATGGTCGAACGCGCCGAGGCGGACCCCAAGATCAGTTTCGCGTGGCATAGCGAGGTCGTTGCTATCACCGGCGATTCCAGGGTCAATGGCGTGACCTTGTCTGACACACGCACCGGCGAGCGACGCGACCTCGCCGTGACGGGCCTCTTCATCGCCGTCGGACACGACCCACGAAACGAGTTGATCACCGACCAGGTGCACCTCGACGCCGAAGGATACGTCTTGGTGCAGGGTCGCGGGACCGCGACCCAACTGCCTGGTGTGTTCGCCGCCGGTGACTTGGTGGACCACACCTATCGGCAAGCCATCACGGCGGCTGGCTCCGGATGTGCCGCGGCACTCGACGCAGAGCGATACCTGGCCTCGCTGATCCGCTCTCCGGAGACGTCAGCGGCGGCCTCAACCGAAGGACATCCAGCCGCTGTGCTGGTCACGCCGGCTACTGACACGTCCGTGCCGGTGTCGTAGGTCGTCCTTCACACTGCTTTACTCCACCGATTCCACTCACGAAAGCGAGATCATCCAGATGGCAACCAAGCAAACTGATGACAGCAACTTCACCGCCGATGTTCTGGAGCAAGATCACCCAGTGCTGGTTGACTTCTGGGCACCGTGGTGTGGACCGTGCAAGATGGTTGCTCCTGTGCTGGAGGAGCTGTCCGAGGAATATTCGGAGAAGCTGCGCATCGTCAAGCTCAACACAGACGAAAACCCACAGGTCACCGGCAAGTACGGCATCACCGGGATCCCCACGATGAACGTCTACGTCAATGGTGAGGTCGTGAAGACAATGGTCGGCGCCTTGTCTAAGCCCAAGCTTGTCCGCGAGTTGGAACCCTTCCTCTCCTGACCACTCCGATCGTCCGCCGCGAGCGGCCTGAATCTCGATGTGAGACAACTACCCTCAGGTTATCCACAGGCTGTGGATGACCTGAGGGTGGACCATCCGTGCTCGTTCGACGCCGCAGGCTCAAGCAGGCAGATGCGACGAGTGGTCGGGGTCAGGCCCCTGATATCACGCCAAGAGCTCGATGATGCGGGCCAAGTCCTCCTTGGAGGCAAACTCCACCGTCAGTTTGCCTGTGCGCCGACCCATGGCGATTGTCACGCGCGTGTCCAGCCGATCCGAAACAGCCGCTGCCCACTGATCCACTTCCGGATCGACTTCTTTGTCTCGGCGCGCGGGCCGGGATCGCGGTCTCGTGGTATCACTCAACAGCACAAGTTCTTCCACGGAACGTACCGAGAGTCCCTCACTGACAATCCGACCTGCCAGGCGCTCCATGGCTTCCGGGTCAGTGAGGCTCAAGAGCGCTCGCGCGTGGCCGGCGCTGAGCACACCGCTGGCGACTCGTCGCTGGACCGGCCCTGGTAGTTTCAGAAGTCTGACAGTGTTGCTGATCTGTGGGCGGGAACGTCCAATTCGTTCCGCCAAGACGTCATGTGTGCAGTTGAAGTCCTGCAGAAGCTGTTCATAAGCAGCTGCCTCCTCCAGTGGGTTGAGCTGACTGCGGTGCAGGTTCTCGAGCAACGCGTCGCGGAGCAACGAGTCATCGCTCGTGTCCCGAACGATTGCCGGTATCGCCTGTAGGCCAGCAATTTTGCTGGCGCGGAGCCGACGCTCTCCCATGACAAGCTCGTAGCTAGCTGGTTCGCTGTCCTGGCCGGTCATTCGGCGCACCACGACCGGTTGAAGCACGCCGACGGCCTGAATGCTGGCCACTAGCTCAGAAAGCTCGTCCTCATCGAACTGCTGTCGCGGTTGCTGGGGGTTGGGCCGGATGGCGCTTACCGGTAGCTCTGCAAAGTCAGCCCCGGGCACGGGCGTGAGCTCGGTGCGGGCTGCGGGTTCCGTCGACGGCCCGAAAGAACCCTCTCGACTCGCCGGCCGAGTGGTGAGATTCTCGCTTTCCAGCGGTGAATCTGGCTTTGAAGCGCTGAAGAAGACATCCGTGGGCCTATGGGCAGGCGGTGGCTGGGTCGGAATGAGGGCACCGAGACCCCTGCCCAATCCTCGATGACGATCATTCACTCGGCCTCAGCGCCCTTCATAGGTGGCAACGGATCCTGCATGGACAGTTCTACTGCGACGTCGCGGTATGACATGGCGCCCGCGCTCATAGGGTCATAGGTAAGCACCGTCTCCCCATGACTGGGAGCTTCGCTGATGCGTACGGAGCGAGGGATAGTCGTGCTGAGAACGAGATCGCCGAAGTGCGACCGCACCTCACCGGCGACTTGCGACGATAAGTTGGTGCGACCGTCGAACATCGTCATCAAAATCGCGGAGACCGTCAGGGCAGGGTTGAGGTGGCTTCCGATCAGAACGATGTTGCGCATCAGTTGAGTGAGCCCCTCAAGGGCGTAGTACTCGCACTGAATCGGTATGAGTACCTCCCTGGCGGCAGTGAGTGCGTTGACGGTCAGCAGGCCGAGACTGGGTGGACAGTCGATGAGGACATAGTCGAACTCAGGCAGATTCCTCACGTCGGTCGACGTCGATGGCGCGACGTCATCGACACCGCGGAGGATGGCAGCGCGATCGATCTCAGTCTTGAGACGGTGCTCTCGATGCTCGATGCCGACAAGTTCGATTTCAGCGCCGGCGACATCGATGGTCGACGGAACGCACCACACGCCCTCGAGTCGCTCTGCGCGCTGGGCAACGGTGGTGAGAAACTTCCCTTCGATGAGGACCTCGTAGACGCCGGCTGTGCCCTCAGAATGAGAGATGCCCAGCGCTGTACTCGCATTGCCCTGCGGGTCGAGGTCGATGACCAACACAGTGAACCCAGCCTGGCCCAAGGCGGCGGCGATGTTGACGGTGGAGGTCGTCTTACCCACCCCTCCCTTTTGGTTCGCCACGGCAATTGTCCGTGTTGACCGTCGACGCGCACCATTGTTCGGATGAACCAGCTCGTCGCGACGCGTCCCGCTGCGTGACTCCGGTGGCTGTTTGCTCGGCACTCCCGATGTTTCACGTGAAACCGAGACGTCCGGCTCCTCTCGGTGGGCTTTCGGGCTGCTCAGAAGTGCGGTATCGGGCGAAGCGGGTGGCGCGGTAGTGGTGGTTTCCTCGCGGTGTGGTTCCAGCACCGTGACTGACGTCGACGAAAACACCGCAGTCGGCCACCCCAAACCAGAGTGACCGAGCGTCTCGGCCGAGGGAGAGGATGGCTGGCTGGGCCAACCCAGGGCAGTGCGGCCAGTCACCGTCGAGGGCGTTTCCGCGCCGAGCTTCCCGGTTCCCCCTCGAACCGCGGCCGCACCGAGCGGACGATCTCGATGACCCGAACTGGTTGTGTCAACATGTCACTGCCCAACAGGTGCACGTCGGCATCGGTGATGCCCATGCCTTCGATCGTCGGAAGGGTCTGCTCCAGCTCCTCCTCGGCGGTCTGCCCTTTGAGAGCTAGGAGTCGACCACCTTGGGGCAGTAGCGGCCAGGCCCAAGCGACCAGTTGGTCCAACCGCGCTACTGCCCGAGCAACAACGATCTCCGCCTGAATCAAACCGACCATCGCCTCAGCACGAGCTTGGTGCACAGTGACTTGTGGCAGGCCGAGCTCCTCCACGACCTCTTGCAGCCACGTTGTCCGGCGGGCAAGCGGCTCGACCAAGGCGACGCGCAGGTCAGGCCGCGCAATAGCCAGGGCCACCCCAGGGAGGCCGGCGCCGCTACCGATATCCACCACGCGCGCGCGATGTGGCAACAATGACTCCATGATTGCGCAGTTGACGATGTGACGATCCCAGATCTTGTCGGCCTCACGTGGGCCCAATAACCCACGCTCGATGCCAGTCGTTGCCAAGAGGTGCGCATAGTGCTGCGCCAGCGGGAGCCGCTCGCCATAGATCTCTGAGGCCACGCGCGGGGGAGATCCCACCAGTTGAACGTTGCCCATACCGTGTTTCACGTGAAACAACTCTACCGCGAAGGGGGCGGAGCAACGTGCCGCCACGCGACGAACTCATCGAGTGACCATGCGCTGAAACCCGGCGCAGGAGCTTTGCCCAGTCAACCGCTCCAACTCCTCGGGAGGCGGGTTCGGCGTGCCTGCCTCTCCGTCTCACGCACTTCGCTTGAGTCGTGTCCATGACCTCAGTCGGCGGCACCATGGTGGGGGGCCTGCCTGTCCCGGTTGACGGACTTGGTGGCGCCGGCAAGTCTGACGAACCAGTTCCGTTTGACCGCTGATCCGCCAGTGCCTGCAGCTTCGGCCTTCGGGACGTGGGCCTTGATGCCTTGATGGTGCGCCGGCCGCGGGCGCTTGGGACCACAGGCCCACCTCGGCCTGATCGGCCACCCGGTGTCTGTCGGGCGGCCACTTTCAGCAGTTTGATCTCAGCTTATGTCGAGGCCCAGGCGGGCCCTCGTCGGGACCTAACTCGCGGGCAGGACTACTACGTAGCGTCGTGGCTCTTCGCCTTCTGAGGCGGACTTCAGGCCGGCACGTAGCACCTCGTCGTGCACCACCTTCCGTTCGAAGGCGGTCATCGGATCTAACGACTGAGCCTCGCCGGCAGCCTTCACCTTGTCCACGGCGCGGTTGGCGACAGTCACCAACTCCGCTCGGCGCCCCTTACGGTGCCCACCGACATCCAGCATAAGACGGCTGCGGTCGCCGGTCTCGGCTTGCACGGCGAGGCGAGTGAGCTCCTGCAGAGCCTCCAGCACAGCAGCTTGCCGTCCCACCAATCGACGAGGAACGCTGCCTTCATCCGAGTCGACGATGGAAACCGAGGCGCGGTCGCCATCCACATCGACTTCTAGGTCGCCGTCCAGGTCGGCGATGTCCATCAAAGTCTCCAGGAAATCTGCCGCAACTTCTCCTTCGCGTTCCAGATCGGACTTCCGGCCAGTCTGAGTCCCCTGTGCCACTTCGGCGCTCGTGACCGAGGTTCCGGCCTCGTGATCCGTGGCACCACTATGGATGTCGGTGGGGCCGTGGGCTGGTGCATCAGCGGTGGGAACGGTTTCGGTGTTCATGCTTCTCCTTAACGGCGAATGTTGAGCCACGTGAGGCCGCGGACCTGCAGGCCGGACGATCGAGCGCGGCGTGCGCGGCGACTGCGCAAAGGTTCGCTAACGGCCTTTTGGTCTATTGCTCTTGCTTTTACCTTTACCTTTGGCTCTCTTTTTTCCTTGTGGCTGGTGGCGTTGGCCACTGTGCTTCACTGGCACCTGTGGCTCAACCTCTTCTTCAACAGCCGCAGGGCGGCCCCAGTTCTTGAGCGGTTTTCCCTTCGCCAGACGCCGCTCTTCCATCGCCTTCTCGGCGGGCGATCCCGGGGCTGGCATCGCCCGGATGACATAGAACTGCTGACCCATGGTCCACAAGTTCGTGGTGGTCCAGTAGATCAGCACACCGAGCGGGAAGTTCACTCCGAAGACAGCGAACATGATCGGCAGCACGTAGATCAAGATCTGCTGCTGACGCGCCATGGGCCCGTTCAGTGCGGCCTCGGGCATGTTCTTACGCATCAACTGGTGGGAGGTGATGAACTGCGTAAAGGACATCAACAGGATCAAGACGATCGAAAGGACCGCCGCTGCTGGGTCTCCTTGGGTGTGTAGGAAAGACGAAGACAAGCTGGCGCCGAGGATTGTCGACTCTTCCATCTTGACGGCCAGTTCCTGGGTGAAGAAACCGACCGGATCCTGTTCACCGCTGGCGACCGCGGGCAGGCTGTTCAACATTCGGAAAAGCGCGAAAAAGAACGGCATTTGGAAGAGAATCGGCATACATGAAGAGAACGGATTAGTTCCGTGTTTCTTGTACAGGCCGAAAGATTCTTCGGTCATCTGCTTGCGGGACGCCTCGTCCTTCTTGCCCTTATATTTTTTCTGGATCTTCATGAGCTCGGGCTGGAGCAGCTGCATCCGTCGCTGAGAACGGATCTGTCGCACGAATAGCGGCATCAACAGGATCCGGAGCACGATGACCAACCCGACGATGGACAGGACCCAGGTCGCGCCGCTGGTGTCCGACATACCCAAAGATGTCAGCAACACCTCGAAGCCGACCATGATGCTCGAGACCAGCCAGGTGAAGGGGTACAGGATCGTGTCGAAGATGCCCATGCGTCCTCAGTTTCGTGGTGAGCTGGACTCACCGGTCATCGATGGCGCCGAATCGCGGCGCGGGGGTACGTGGTCGACGCCGCCGTGACTCCACGGGTGGCAGCGCAGAAGGCGAGTGCCTGCCAGCCAGACACCGCGCACTGGGCCGTGCTCGCTCAGTGCGGTAACGGCATAGGCCGAACACGAAGGGTAAAACTTGCACGTCGGGCCGAGTAGGGGAGAGATCAAGTATTGATAGGCTTGAACCAGCCAGATCAAGGGCATCGCGAGGCCGCGTCTGCTCACAGCACACGCCTCAACGCGCGGTCAACGTCCGCGGCCAGAACAACCGACGACGCCGATGCGGCACCCGGCAACGCTCTGATCACCACATCAGTACCTCGCGGCAGCAAGGCCAGCCGAGTGGCCATCACCGCTCGAAGCCTGCGTGTGACGCGGTGACGCACAACAGAGTTACCGACTGCCTTAGAGACGATGAATCCCACCCGGGGTGGCACCGTACTTGCCACGGAGTCATCGGACTCGGTGGCGTTCTGAGGCATCCGGGGCACACCTGAACAATGCACCACTAGCCTGGGAGTGCCCGCCCGTCGAACTCCACGAGCACCCCTGGACAGCACCGCAGTGAAGTCGCCCGACTTTCGCAGACGATGTCGTTGAGGGAGCACAGGTCACGAAAAGGTGCTCAGGCCGTGACCTTCTCACGGCCCTTGCGCCGCCGAGACGCCACAATCTTGCGCCCGGCGCGGGTGCTCATCCTCAGCCGGAAACCGTGCACCTTGGCTCGTCGCCGGTTGTTCGGCTGAAAAGTACGCTTGCTCATTGTTACTCCATTACCTTGCGATGACACGGGCCACCGCTACCTGCGGTGAGTGAAGCTCCGTCACGCCTGCAGCATGCAGCGGTGCTGACGCGGGCATGACGAGAAGCCGCCACGACGACTGACCCACGGTACGGGAGGCCAAACCGACGGGTCAACCTGGCAGCCACAGTGGGATCGGCTGGATCGATACAAACCTGGTAACGTCCGTGACTTCGCGGTCTCTTTGTCCACCGGTTTGTACACAGCGTGTGGATAATGTTGTGGACAATCGAGAGGGGAACACCGGATGGCGGACGAGCCGATCGACTTCGGGGGCATCTGGTCCCAAGTCGTCGAGCATGTCGACACCTCCGGAATCGCCCCACGCGACCGAGCTTTCCTGCGGCTCACGAGATTTGTCGGTCTCTTGGACTCCACAGCGCTGCTAGCGGTGCCGTATGAACACACCAAGGAGACCCTGGAAACCACATTGCGGGCGCCAGTTGTTGAAGCCCTCAACGCAGCGCTTGGTCAAGACCTTCGCCTCGCAGTGACCGTCGACAGGGCGCTACGCCACGAGGTCGAGGAGGAAAGCGCCCGAGCCTACCCAGACTCTGCAGCAGCGAACGGCGGTGACGTGAGTCGTTCTGGGGGGACGAACCTGTCCGCCACCGTTGGCAACCATGTGGACCCACGTGACGCCCGGGGTGAACGAGGCCCCACACCCCCGGCCGTCGGGGTCAGCGCAGCCACAACGACCGACGGAGACTCGCGCCTCAACCCGAAGTACACCTTCGACACCTTCGTCTCAGGGTCATCGAACCGCTTTGCGCACGCTGCCTCACTTGCCGTGGCGGAAGCGCCGGCCCGGGCGTACAACCCTTTGTTCATCTACGGCGAGTCGGGCCTGGGCAAAACCCACCTCCTTCACGCAATCGGGCACTACGCACGCAACCTCTACCCACAGACGCGTGTGCGCTACGTGAACTCTGAGGAGTTCACCAATGACTTCATTAATAGCATCAGGGACGACAAAGCAGGGGCTTTTCAACGTCGCTATCGCAACATCGATTTCCTTCTGATCGACGACATTCAGTTCCTACAGGGAAAAGAACAAACGGTCGAAGAGTTCTTTCACACGTTCAACACGTTGCACAACAGTGAGAAGCAAGTGGTGATCACATCAGATCAACCGCCCAAGAAGCTGTCCGGGTTCGCCGAGCGACTGCGATCACGGTTCGAGTGGGGGCTACTCACTGACGTCCAGCCTCCGGACCTCGAGACCCGCATCGCGATCTTGCGCAAGAAGGCGGCTCAGGAGCGCATCTCGACGCCACCAGAAGTGTTGGAACTGATCGCCAGCAAGATCAGCACCAACATTCGCGAGCTCGAAGGTGCGTTGATCCGCGTTACAGCCTTCGCTTCGCTCTCAGGTCAGACCCCCACCGCTGACTTGGCGGCATACGTGCTCAAAGACATTATCCCGAACGCTAACTCGGGTCGCATCACCGCAGCCACGATCCTGAACGAAGTGTCCGCCTACTTTCACATCTCCATCGACGATCTGTGCGGACCCTCGCGGTCACGCACACTGGTCAACGCCCGGCAGGTCGCGATGTACTTATGCCGAGAGCTCACGGACCTTTCCCTACCGAAGATTGGCCAAGAGTTCGGGGGCCGCGATCACACGACCGTGATGCACGCTGAGCGCAAGATTCGCCAGCTCATGGGTGAACGGCGTTCGCTGTTCGATCAGATCACCGAACTCACCGGCATCATCCGTAAAGCTGCCGCTCACTGAGCGATCGGACCACGTCCGCACCGATCAGCTCGATCCACAGGGTTTATCCACAGTTTCTGTGGATAGCGTTGTGGGTACTGGACGGCGTTTGTGCTGTTCACAGCGGGGTCACCTGCTGTCCACCGGCAATGCGTGCTCTCCTGAGTCCCGTCCACAGGCATCGGTGGACGACCTTGGTACTGATCGCTTCCAGCAGCAGTGCGTAGGTGGACAAGGCGATGACCGATGTGGACGGACGTGGGGACATCAACAGGCACCTCGCCCTCGTGCACTGCCTCCCCACTGGTAGTGCACACCCACTCAAGAGGCTGCCACCAGCCACGATGTCAGGTCATCCACACTGTCCACAACACCTACGATGACGACTAATCCTCCTGTATGACTTGAACCGTCCCACGTACCTGGCTTTCTCGGGCCCCGTGATGAAGGTCGACCATCATGGCTGGTTGTTTTGGGGTTGGCTCACTTAGGGCGGGAGGCTAATGTCATCGGTGCACGTGCGGTGGTTCGAGGACGGACCGCCGAAACTGAGTGAAAAGGGTCGGCTGAGTGAAGTTTCAGGTGGAGCGCGACGTGCTGGCAGAAGCTGTTGCCTGGGTGGTTCGAGGCCTCAGTAGCCGTCCTCCGGTGCCGGTTCTGGCGGGGGTGCTGTTGGAGGCCGATACAGCCGGAACGCTGACGCTGTCGGCGTTTGACTACGAAATCTCAGCGACCGTGACGGTCAGTGCCGACGTTGAGCAGGGCGGCCGGTGCCTGGTGCTCGGCAAACTGCTCGCCGATATCTCACGCAACCTGCCAGCGCAGCCGGTCGTATTCACAGCAGAAGGCTCCAAGCTCGGCCTGGTCTGCGGTTCGAGCCGCTTCTCACTGATTCAGATGCCTGTGGACGACTACCCCTCGCTTCCGATCCCGGCCAGTTCCAGTGGCACGATCGCCGGCGACACCTTCACGCAGGCCGTGGCGCAAGTCGCCATAGCGGCCGACCGCGGAGATACCCTGCCAATCCTGACCGGCATCCGAGTAGAGATCGACGGAGAGACAGTCACCATGTTGGCCACTGATCGATATCGACTCGCGATGCGGGAGTTCACCTGGTCCCCGGGATCCGGTGACGCTTCACACGTCGCCCTGATTCCGGCTCGTACGCTGTCCGAAACCGCCAAGGCGCTCGGTGCCGCCGGGTCCATCGAGCTGGCACTGGGCGACGCTCAGGGCGGCACGGGTCTGGTCGGTTTCGAAGCCGGAGCACGGCGAGCGACAACCCGTCTCCTGGACGGTGAGTATCCCAAGGTCTCCTCCATCTTCCCCAATAGCGTGGACACCGTCGCTGTGATCGACACCCATGTCCTGATCGAAGCCGTGCGCCGGGTCTCGTTGGTTGCCGAGCGCAACACCCCGGTGCGGCTTCGTCTCTCGCAAGATCAGTTGGCGATCGAAGCTGGAACTGGAGAGGACGCGCAAGGCAGTGAAGCCATCGCAGCCACGCTTGATGGGCCAGATATCGAGATCGCGTTCAATCCGCAGTTTCTCCTGGACGGACTAGGTGCCTTGGGAGCGACATACACTCGCATGGCCTTCACCCAGTCCTCTCGTCCCGCCGTGCTCAGCGGCCAGTCTGAGATCGACGGTGAGGCTGATGAGTCATACCGTTATGTCTTGATGCCAGTGCGCTTCGCCGGATGACGATGTACGAAGTCCGAGAAGTGTTGCGTCGAACCGAAGTTTCGTCCACCCTCACAGCAAGGATCTGACATGCAACTCGGAATGATCGGCCTGGGCAAGATGGGCGCCAACATGCGCGAACGTCTGCGCCGTGCGGACCACGAGGTCGTTGGCTATGACCTCGATGAGGATCTGCGCGACGTCGACAGCATGGAGGACCTGGTTGCTGCCGTCGCGCAGCCACGAACCATCTGGGTGATGGTGCCGCATGGCGAACCCACGGAGAGCACGTTGGCAGAGCTCGGTGAGCTACTGGACGAGGGCGACTTGATCATCGAAGGCGGCAACTCTCACTTCGTGGAGGACGCCAAGCATGCAGAGCAGTTGCACGCCAAAGGCATCGGTTTCGTGGACTGCGGCGTCTCCGGCGGCATCTGGGGGTTGGATAACGGCTACGGCTTGATGTGCGGTGGCCCTAAGGAGTTCGTCGAGATGGCGATGCCCATCTTTGACGCCTTGCGCCCAGAGGGCCCGCGTGAGGAAGGGTTCGTGCACGCCGGTGCGGCCGGTGCCGGACACTACGCGAAGATGGTGCACAACGGCATTGAGTATGGATTGATGCACGCCTACGCCGAGGGTTACGAGCTGCTGCTGGCCGAGGACATCGTCGACGACGTGACTGGGTGTTTCAATGCCTGGAGCCGCGGCACAGTGGTTCGTTCCTGGCTCTTGGACCTCTTGGTGGCTGCGTTGCAGGAAAAGCCCGAACTGGAGGGCGTCGACGCATACACCACAGATTCCGGGGAGGGCCGCTGGTGTGTCCAGGAGGCGATCAACCACGAGGTGCCGATGCCGGTGATCAGCGCCTCTCTGTTTGCCCGCTTCGTCTCCAGGCAAGAGAACTCACCCTCGATGCAGATGGTCGCGGCGTTGCGTGGACAGTTCGGCGGCCATGAGGTGCGGATGCTGGATTCGGCCGACGCCGACAAGGCTGGTCCGTCCTCCGGGACCGGTTCATCCGGCGGAGCCGGACCTACATCGGGCAGCGGCTCTGCGTCCCAGTGACCGCCTGCTCTCCTGCGGGTGAGTCAGCGTGGGTCCATACCCTGCCCGCTGAGCTAGCAGGTTCGGGCCGCCAGCTGGCGGCGACCCGCTAGCCCGGTCACCGCATACCGCACCGATCCGCGATGATGACCAGGTGCAACTCAGACAGTTGGAACTGCGAGACTTCCGCGGGTACGAGCACACTGACCTTGCGTTGGACCCTGGCATCACGGTGTTTCTTGGACGCAACGGTCAAGGCAAGACCAACCTGGTGGAAGCCGCCGGGTATGTCGCAACATTGGCGAGCCACCGAGTCGCTGTGGACGCGCCGCTGATTCGACACCACTGCGCGAATGCGGTCCTTCGGGCCAGTGTTCTGCGAGACGGCCACGAGTCCCTGGTCGAGCTCGACATCGTCGCCGGTCGGGCCAACCGGGCTCGGTTGAACCGGTCTGCAGTTCCACGCCAGCGCGATGTGCTCGGCACCCTGCGCACCGTCCTGTTCGCCCCCGAGGACCTGGCCCTGGTCAAAGGTGAACCATCTGTGCGCCGGGCATTCCTGGATGACCTTCTCGTCGCTCGCCAGCCCCGCTGGGCCGCAGTTCGCACCGACTACGAAAAGGCCCTCAAGCAACGCAACGCCATCCTGCGGACGCTACGTACCCGAGGAACCCCAGCAGAGGCATCGCGCCGGGCCGATCCACTCGAGCCAGCCGAGTCTTCAGTAGCGACTTTGGCGGTGTTCACGACCCACCTGGCACAGATCGGCGCGGCTCTGACCTACGCACGGCTGCGGCTGCTGCACGATCTGGAGCCCTACCTGATCGAGGCCTATGCAGCCATCTGCGCACATGGCGAGGTCGAAGCCGGCGTATCTGCGCGCTACCAGTCCTCGCTCAATGAAGACTTCGTAGCCCGCCTCAGCGCAGGCAAAGTCCCCTCCCAGCAGGTGATCGAAGAGGCGATCACAGAAACTATGGCGGACAGGATGCTGGCCGAACGAGAGCGCGGCGTGTGTCTTGTCGGCCCTCATCGTGACGACCTGCGCCTGGGGCTTGGCACGATGCCAGCGAAAGGGTATGCGAGTCACGGCGAGTCCTGGTCGATAGCGCTCGCTTTGAAGATCGCCTCGTTCCGGCTGCTGCAGCACGACCTGGGCACCGACCCGGTGCTGATCCTCGACGATGTCTTTGCGGAGTTGGACTCTGGGCGGCGACGCAGGCTGGCCGAACTGGTGGGCGACTGCGAACAAGTCTTGATCACCGCAGCAGTGTCTGACGATGTGCCGAAGGACCTCAATATCGCCCGGATGTACGAGGTGGTGGCACACTCCGTGACGACGCAGCCAGGAGCGGTGGCATGAATCCGAAGCCGAGGGACGGCCCCAGCAGTCCGCCGGTGGAGCCGACGAGCTCTGCCGGCGACCAGGCGCATGTCAGTCCAGCCGACATGGTCGGCGAAGGCGGTGGTCGCCAGGACCTCGAGGCAGCACACGTTGCCTTGTCCCGCGCCCGCGCCGCAGCGGTGGCTCGCGGTTATCGCCCTGGCGGCGCTGGCCGTCGAGGGCCGTCCGCCCCGAGTTTGACCGAGCGTCGGGGCATTGCGAGCTCTGCGAGTGACAGTTCGGAGCCCCGGGTGCTGGCAGAGGAAGTAGATCGCCTGGTGGCCTCTCGCGGGTGGCTACCCAACGTGGAAGTCGGTGCCGTGGTCGGTCGCTGGCCCACCATCGTCGGTGACCACGTTGCGGCCCATGTGGAGCCCGTCAGTTTCACCGGGACAGTGTTGAGCGTGCGAGCGGACTCCACCGCGTGGGCCACCCAAGTCACGTTGCTGACTCATTCGATCCTGGCCCGCATCGAGACCGAGATCGGCGCCGGGGTGGTGACCGAGATTGTGGTGCACGGCCCGGCAGGTCCGACCTGGCGCAAAGGTGCTCTGCGTGCCCGTGGCCAAGGCCCCCGGGACACCTACGGGTAAGCGTTTGCGAAACGTGTCGGCGCAAGTGTCGAGATAGCCCCTGTGGCTCACTGGCGGGGGCGGGTGCATACACGACCCTAGATGGAGGGGATTCAGCGATTCTTGGCCGCATCTCGACCCCCTAGATGGGATATATCGCCTGCTGCTACACGTTAGAATCTCTGCAGACCCCCATCGACAGGAGCCTCGTGGCTACGGTTGGACCCGATGATCAGCATGCCCTGGATGACACCGACTCAGCAGCCCTACCGCGAGATCCGGTAGCGGCCTTAGGTGAGTCCGAATCACTGGCCACAGCCGGGACGTACGACGCGACGGCGATTCAAGTGCTGGAAGGGTTGGAGGCGGTCCGCAAGCGGCCCGGTATGTACATCGGATCCACCGGTGAGCGCGGACTGCACCACCTGGTATGGGAGATCGTTGACAACTCGGTCGACGAGGCCCTGGCCGGGCACGCCGATCAGATCACGATCACGCTGCTCGCCAATGCCGGCGTCAAGGTGAGCGACAACGGGCGAGGTATCCCGACCGACATTCACCCGGTGGAGAAGAAACCTGCGGTGGAACTGGTGCTGACCCAGCTGCACGCGGGTGGCAAGTTCGGTGGCAGCGGGTATGCCGTGTCCGGTGGTTTGCATGGAGTGGGCTCTTCGGTGGTCAACGCGTTGTCACAGCGCCTCGACGTCGAAGTGCGCCAGTTGGGGCGGGTGTTTCGCCAGTCCTACCGGTTGGGGGTGCCGCAGGCGCCATTGTCGGCCGATGAGGAGATCGACCGTGCTGAGACCGGCACCACCATCACTTTCTGGCCTTCGGTCGAGATCTTCGACACCGTGGACTTCGAGTTCGAGACGCTACGCTCGCGATTTCAGCAGATGGCCTTCTTGAACAAGGGCTTGACGATCACGTTGATCGACGAGCGTGAGCCGGTGGCGGCCGACCCGGATGCGTTGGACGATGACCCCATCGACGATTTGGATGGCGATCAAGCCGAGGCTGTGCCTGATGGTCTGAGTGCCAAAATGGTGACCTTCAGCTATGAGAACGGACTGTTGGACTACGTCACCCATCTGAACAAGTCCAAACGCAGCGAGCCGGTGCACGAAGAGGTCATCGCCTTCGAAAGCGAAGACCCGGAACGCATGCTTTCACTTGAGGTGGCGATGCAGTGGACCGGGTCCTACACCGAGTCCGTGCATACCTATGCGAACACGATCAACACACACGAGGGCGGCACCCATGAGGAAGGGTTCCGTACCGCGCTGACCCGCCTGGTCAACGACTTCGCGCGCAGCACCCGCATGTTGAAGGAGAAAGACGCCAACCTCACCGGTGATGACATCCGCGAAGGCCTGACCGCTGTTATCCATGTCAAGATCGGTGAGCCGCAGTTTGAGGGTCAAACGAAAACCAAGCTGGGCAACTCCGAGGTCAAAGGATTCGTACAGCGGATCATGGGTGAAGAGTTCGGGCATTGGCTAGAAGCTCACCCGCGCGAAGGACGTGAGATTGTCGGCAAGGCCGTGCAGGCCTCGGCAGCTCGAATGGCTGCGCGGAAGGCTCGCGAGGCGACCCGTCGCAAGGGTTTGCTCGAGAGTGGGGGGCTGCCTGGAAAGCTGCGGGACTGCCAGAGCAAGGACCCCACCCTCTCCGAGGTTTTCATCGTCGAAGGCGACTCCGCCGGCGGGTCTGCGGTGCGCGGCAGGAACCCACATAACCAGGCGATCCTGCCGATCCGCGGCAAGATCCTGAATGTCGAGAAGGCACGGTTGGACCGGATCCTGGCCAACCAGGAGGTCAAGGCGCTGATCTCCGGGTTTGGTACCGGAATCGGCGAGGACTTCGACATTGCCAAGGCGAGGTACCACAAGATCGTCTTGATGGCCGATGCTGATGTTGACGGTCTGCACATCCGCACCCTGCTGTTGACACTGTTGTTCCGCTTCATGCGACCGCTGATCGAGCACGGGTACGTCTACCTCGCTCAGCCGCCCTTGTTCCGGATTAAGTGGACCAACCACGAGCACGAGTACGTCTTCAGTGACCGCGAGCGTGACGCCATGATTCAGCAGGGTTTGGCTGCCGGGCGCAGATTGCCCAAGGACACCGGCGTGCAGCGATACAAGGGTCTGGGTGAGATGGACTACAAGGAACTGTGGGACACAACGATGGACCCCGACCACCGGGTTTTGCTGCAGGTCACGTTGGAGGACGCGGCTGCGGCCGATGAGATCTTCGCGGTGCTGATGGGTGAGGACGTCGAGTCCCGACGTGGATTCATCCAGCGCAATGCCAAAGACGTCCGCTTTCTCGACATATAACGCACGTGGGCTTGCCCCCGGGACGCCGAAACCTGGAGAGCGTTGACGATGTTCCAAGAACCATTCGTGTATAGGGGATCAAGGTGACCGAAACACCACTGTCGGACCGCGTTGAGGCGATCGATCTCAACGCTGAGATGCAACGCAGCTACATCGAGTACGCGATGAGCGTCATCGTCTCGCGTGCCCTACCGGATGTGCGCGATGGCCTCAAGCCCGTTCACCGTCGGGTGCTGTACGCCATGTACGACGGTGGTTACCGACCCGACCGCAGTTTCAACAAGTGCTCGCGCGTGGTCGGTGACGTGATGGGTCACTACCACCCGCACGGTGACACGGCGATCTATGACGCCTTGGTGCGTCTGGTGCAGGACTGGACGATGCGATATCCCCTGGTCCAGGGCCAAGGAAACTTCGGCACGCCAGGAGATGACCCGGCGGCCGCGCCACGGTATACCGAGTGTCGGATGGCTCCGTTGGCTATGGAGATGGTTCGCGACATCCACGAGGACACGGTGGATTTCGGGGACAACTACGACGGTAAGACCCAAGAGCCGTCAGTGCTGCCCGCCCGGTTCCCCAACCTGCTGGTCAACGGTTCAGCTGGGATCGCGGTCGGCATGGCCACTCAGATCCCGCCGCACAACCTGCGCGAGGTCGCCAGCGGTGTCCAGTGGCTGCTGGACCATCCGGAAGCCGGGCGCGATGAGTTGCTCGAAGCGCTTCTGGAACGCATCCCCGGCCCGGACTTCCCTGGCGGCGCGCTCATTATGGGTAAGGGGGGCATCCAGGATGCCTACCGCAGCGGGCGCGGGTCGATCGCTATGCGGGCAGTCGTCGAGGTCGAGGAGGTTCAAGGTCGCCAGTGCCTGGTAGTGACCGAACTTCCCTACCAGGTCAACCCGGACTCGTTGGCCAAGAAGATCGCCGATCTGGTCAACGACGGCAAGCTCGGCGGCATCGCTGACCTTCGCGACGAAACCTCGGGTCGCACCGGCCAGCGGTTGGTTGTGGTCCTCAAGCGTGACGCAGTGGCAAAAGTTGTGCTGAACAACCTCTTCAAGCACACCCAGCTGCAGCAGAATTTCAGCGCCAACATGCTGGCCCTGGTCGACGGCGTCCCACGCACACTCCCGCTGTCGGCGTTCGTGCGGCACTGGGTGGAGCATCAGATCGAAGTTATTGTCCGCCGCACGACCTATCGGCTGCGGCGCGCTGAGGAGCAGATCCACATCCTGCGGGGGCTGCTGGCGGCCCTGGATGCTCTCGATGCGGTCATCGCGCTGATCCGGGCCAGTGCCACCGTCGAGGACGCGCGCAACGGCCTCATCGACTTGCTCGAGATCGATGAGGTGCAGGCGCGGGCCATCTTGGACATGCAGCTGCGCAGACTCGCCGCTCTGGAGCGGCAGAAGATCATCGAAGAGCATGACCGCCTGGAAGCGATGATCATCGACTACCAGGACATTCTGGACAAGCCTGAGCGGCAGCGCCAGATCGTCTCCGATGAGCTGGCAGAAATCGTGGAGAAGTATGGTGATGAGCGTCGCACGGTGATCCACGCCTTCGACGGGGACATGTCGATGGAGGACCTGATCCCGCAAGAGGATGTGGTCGTCACGATCACCCGCGGAGGCTACGCCAAGCGGACCAAGGTCGCTGAGTACCGGCCACAGCATCGCGGTGGCAAGGGCCGGCGGGGCACGGCCCTTCGAGCCGATGACGTGGTGGGTCACTTCTTCACCACGTCCACGCACAGCTGGTTGCTCTTCTTCACCAATCTTGGACGGGTCTACCGCGCCAAGGCCTATGAGGTCCCCGAGGGTGGCCCGACCGGCAGAGGTCAGCACGTGGCCAACTTACTGGCCTTCCAACCCGGAGAGTCGATCGCTCAGGTGCTCACGCTCACCGACTACGACGATGCGGCATACCTCTTGTTGGCTACCCGCAACGGCATGGTGAAGAAGACCCTGCTCGGAGACTACGACTCACCGCGGACCGGCGGCCTGATCGCGGTCAACCTGCGCGAGGGTGATGAGCTGGTCAGTGCCGCACTGGCCGGATCCGAGGATGACGTGCTGCTGGTGTCGCTGCTGGGCCAGTCGGTGCGTTTCACCGCGACCGACGACGCGCTCCGGCCGATGGGTCGGGCCACATCGGGCGTCACCGGGATGAAGTTCCGCGGCGAGGATCATTTGTTGGCTATGCAAGTCGTCGAAGATGGCACCGATCCTTACGTTTTCGTGGTCTTCGAAACCGGGATGGCCAAACGCACCCCGGTGTCGTCTTATCGCGTGCAGGGTCGAGGTGGGCTCGGCATCAAAGTTGCTAAGGCCAGCGACAGGGGTGGCCGTCTGGTCGGTGCGCTCACGGTCGGGGACACCGACGAGGTGCTGGTGGTGATGGAAGGCGGCAACGTGGTGCGTTCGGCGGTAGACCAGGTGCGAGTGACTGGACGAGACACCGCGGGAGTGCGATTCGCCACTCCGAGCGCGCGCGACTCCATTGTTGCGGTGGCCCGCAATGCCGAGACGGAGTTGACCGGCGGCCTCGACGAGGCCGAGGTGACGGTCGAAGCGCCGACTGATGAAGTACCGTCGGAGATACGGACGCCGGAAACCGGCGTCGCGCCTGATCACCAGGCGCCCTCGGAGGGCAGCACAGGAGAGCAGTGATGAGCACGACTGAGCGTGACCGTGACGCTGCGGCTTCGGCCGAGGCTGACTCTTCGGCGTCCTCGGGCGAGTCCTCACGCCAGGAGGACAGTCAATCTACTGGTGCTAGCCCGGCGGACACTGGTGATGACGGAAAGGCTAGACCCACGGCCGAGTCGATGCGCGAAGGAGCCATGGCGCGGGTCGCTCCTCATCGTGATATCTCGGCTCGCCGGGCGGGAGCAGCTAGATCAGCAGGCATGGCCGGCGGCTCGGCAGGAGGAGCCTCAGCTGGGCGCCAGGGTGGCTCCGCTGCGGCTCCCCGGGGTGCAGCCGCTCGTCAAGGCGGCTCCAGGCGTCCCACCGGGCCACGCCGAGTGCGACTGACTGTCAACCGACTAGACCCATGGTCAGTGTTCAAGATCTCGTTGCTGCTGTCTGTGGCACTAGGCATCGCCATGGTCATCATGGTCGGCATCTTGTGGACGGTGCTGTCGGGAATGAACGTCTTCGCCACCGTGAACGAGTTCATCGTGCAGGTCACCAGCGGTGAGAACAACGCCTCGTCGTTTGATCTGATGGACTACATCGGGCTGCGCAGGGTGTTAGCCCTGTCGACGGTCTTCGCCGTCATCAACGTGGTGCTCTTGACGGCTCTCGCCACTCTAGGAGCTTTCTTGTACAACGTCTGCGCGGCCCTCGTGGGTGGCACCCACCTCACACTCTCCGACGAATAACCCGGTTGAGCATGATGTTGCGCTGTACCGGACCCAGTTGAGCGTCAAGGTGTTGCCCCACTGGGCTACTTGAGCGCGGGTATTGCGGGACGCGCTCTGTAGTGCGAGTCGCGTAGGCGTGCCAAGGGACGTTTGGTCGCGCGGACTGCCGTGAGGTAACCTCATGCGTCGCTGATCGGCTGTCGTGTGAGCCCTGGTCAGCACGGCAAGAGGGGCCTATAGCTCAGTCGGTTAGAGCGCTGTCCTGATAAGACAGAGGTCACTGGTTCAAGTCCAGTTAGGCCCACCCCGATCAGCGTGCCGCCGGCGCGCGAAGTGATCGTTACAAGGAGTCAGAGACGATGAAGCGAATTTTGGTGCTTGCCGCGGCTGCAGTCGGTGCGTTGGCGTTCTTCAAGAAGCAGCAGGACGACAAGGCCGAGCGTGAGCTGTGGGCCGAAGTCACCGACGACGTCAGCACCAGTTGATCAACACGCACAACTAAGACCACGCTCGGCGTATGCCGGGTGGTCGCCCTCGGGGGCGTGGCGCAATTGGTAGCGCACCTGCTTTGCAAGCAGGGGGTTGTCGGTTCGAGTCCGATCGCCTCCACCCGAGGTCAGAGGCCCTCTCCGTTTGCTCGGAGGAGCCTTCGCCGTGCCCGTACCCCAGCAAAGCACTGCAGTGGGGGTCATCTCCTAAGCCGTGGTTGCCCCGGAGTAGTCAGACGGCTCGTCCTTGATCCCGTCGTGCTGAGGCCGGCAGGACGTAGGCAAGCAAAGGCACGACATAGTTGATGAAGGCCGCATAGCCGTCCAGCGGTTAGACGGCTCGTTTTCGGTAGGGAGAATTGCGGTGAATGGACAGGTCCAGCCCGTGAGCAGGACACTGCATCATGGACACCCACCGCAAGGCCCTGGATGTCGCACATCGGGAGGCTGTCGCCTGGCTGGACTCACTCGGACAGCGGCCGTTACCAGCACGATCCTCGATCGAAGAAGTGATGGCAGCGCTGGGGCCGGATCTGCCCCAGCATGGTTGCCTGCCGGAAGAAACCGTGGCCCTGCTCGCGCGAGCATGTGAGCCCGGGCTCACGGCAATACCGTCGGGCCGCTTCTTCGGCTTCGTCATGGGGGGCACCCATCCCGCAGCGCTGGCCGCGGACTGGCTGGTTTCGGCCTGGGACCAGAACTGTGGGCTACGGAACGTGACCCCTGCGCACTCCGCTGTCGAGGACATCGCTAGCCGATGGTTGCTTGACCTGCTCGGCCTGCCCGTCGAGAGCGCCGTCGGGTTCACCACAGGCGCCACCATGGCCAACTTCACGGCCCTGGCCGCGGGCCGGGACGCCGTGCTGCGGCGGGCGGGCTGGGACGTCGCCCACCGGGGACTCACGGGAGGACCACCCGTGCGGGTGCTGGTTGGTGCCGAGCGGCACGACACCGTTGATGTGGCGCTGCGCTACTTGGGCCTTGGCGCTCCCGAGCTCGTCGAGGTGGACGCCGAGGGCCGGATCCTGGCGGACTCCCTGAAGGCGTGGCTGGGTCAGGAGGAAACTGGGCCCGTTCTCGTCGTGTTGCAGGCCGGCAACATCCATTCGGGTGCTTGTGATCCGTTCGCCGAGACGGTGGAGATCGCGCACCGTCACGGAGCGTGGGTTCACGTCGACGGTGCGTTCGGCCTCTGGGCCGGCGCGTCACCGGCGTACAAGGACCTCGTGGCGGGTTGCCAGGAGGCGGACTCCTGGGCGACCGACTCCCACAAGACGCTCAATGTGCCCTACGACAGTGGACTGTGCATCGTGCGCGATGCCGCAGCGCTACAGGCTGCGATGGGCGCGCAGGGCGCCTATCTGGTGCGTGACGAGACCTGCCAGCCGTTGGACAAGGTGCCCGAGCTCTCCCGCCGCGGCCGGGCCCTGCCCGTGTGGGCGGTGCTGCGGTGCCTGGGCAGAGAAGGGGTGGCCGAGCTAGTCGAGAGTCTCTGCCGGCACGCGGCCGCTCTAGCGGACGGACTGGGATCAGTCCCGGGCGCCACCGTGCTCAACGAGGTGGTGTTCACGCAGGTTTGTGCCACGTTCGGGACTGACGAACAAACCCAGGAGGTCGTAGGTCGGCTGCTCGCCGATGGAACAACATGGATGACCGGCTCGACGTGGCACCAGCAGAGCGTGCTGCGGATCTCGGTCAGCAACTGGTCGACCACCGACGACGATGTCGAGCGGTCACTTGCGGCTGTGCACCGGGCTGCGAGCGGCATCCAGTGATGCAGGTCCCGTCCGCACACCCGCCGGTACGGGGAAGCAAATCCCCGCCCCTTACAGGAAGTCCAGCGGGTCGAAGTCTTCGATAGCGATGATCCGCAGACGCGGCAATCGGGTGTTGAACGCCCCGGCGTCGTGCTCCAGGTCGAAGAACTCCATCCCCCGCGCTTCAAGCCCCCCGTAGGCGTGGTTGCGGAACTCCTCGAACGCCATCAAACCCACGCGACGCTCACCGTCCACCAAGCCAGTGGCCGCTTCGACGAAGTCACCATCGTGGCTGACCAACATGACATCAGCGTCGCGGTCGCGCAGCGCGTCCAAAGTCGCGATGATTGCCATGTCCACGACCTTCTCCTCTGCCGTCCCCGACAGCGGCACTGTCACATATCCGATCGCACGCAGCGCCTGCACGAACGCCATCGGCAACCCGGAGGTGGCGTTGAGGAAGAACAATCCTTTGACCGGCTGCCGCCAGGTCGCTTCGGAGAACGTCAACAGGCGATCCCAACGCGGCCGTTCCTCAGGGTTCGGACGCCGGTTGAGGATCGAGTTGCCTATCGTGGCGTCGATGTTTTCGCCGTCCACCAGGAGGTAGGTCACCCGGCCCGGGTTGTGCTCAGCGGCAGGGGAGGCCGAATGGGGCTCCATAGCGTTTTCCTTAGTTTCATATGGTGCGCGGCGCCCAAGCGGATGCTGCGATGTGACCCGAGTTTACTCGTACACGAATTTTTGTGGGCCTGGAAAGATCCAGGACAACCCGTCACGCAGTCGATCCCGCCAGTTCTCCCAGGAATGGCCATCGCGGGCTTCGACGTAGCGCACCGTCGCCCCCGTCGTCTCGAACACCGGCACCATCGAGCGGTTATGCACGATGAGCGGCTCATAGACTCCGCACGAGATAAACATTTGGTCGGCAACCTTCCGGGGATCCCCGCGATAGCGATTCATGAACTTCACGACTGGGTCGAAGGCCTCACCGCCGCCGTGGTCATCACCGATGTCAGTAAAGACGAACGACCCGGACTGGAGCAGCAGGGACCCGGCCAAGTCGGGCTTTCGATAGGCAGCCGACAAGGATGCAACCGCCCCGAAGCTCGCCCCCATCAGACACCGTGCTTGCGGTCGATCAATCAACGGCAACCGCTGGCTGAGATAGGGCAACAACTCCGCGGACAGATGTCGAGCGTGGGCGGCATTGTTGGGGTACTCGCGCAACCGGTCGGTGGAGTTGGTGAAGGCAACAATGGTCTCGGCCATGTCCAACCGGTCGATCAGATTGTCCAAGACGGTGCGCATGGAGGCGTAGTTCAGGTAGTCGTCACCATCGTGCACGATCAATAACGGGTAAGCAGAGCTGGCTCGATAGCGGGCGGGGAGGTACACCCGGGTTGCCGTGTTGCGTCGCAACGCCTTGGAGTGAAACTCCACCGTGTGCAGTTCGCCTGGCCGAGTGTCCGGGTCATGATGGATCCAGTCCGGAATGTTGTATCCGGCGGCGTAGCAGACAGAGGATGATCCCACCGGACTGTGCGCCACATGAGGGTTCAGTGGATCGTTGAATTGTTCCGTATCATCACCGAGACGACGACTGATCTGATACTCGACCCGGGAGCCCTCGGGAAGCTCGATGGTCACCCACCACAGCGAGGTCTGCTGTAGCCGCTTCATGGGCACCCGCTGTGGCTGATTGACGATGCGGTGCATCACGTGGACCTCGTCGGCCTGCCCACGAAAAAGGAACGTGCACTTTGCGCCTTCGACGATCGGCGCCTCGTGCCGGTCCAAGAACGCATCGATCGCCGACTCCTGGACGTCCCCGCCTTCGCGGAATTGGTTGATCGCCAGTTTGGCTTGACGCCGGGGCCGTACCGGGACGGCAGCGGTGATACTCATGCTCCACTTCCGTTCGCGGCATTCAGGGGTTGTGGGCGCCCATCGGTGGATAACACCGACACGCCAGCCGGGAGGGCGCCGTCATAGCCGATGTGAACCGCCGCGCCGGTGTCCAGCAGAAGTGCGTGAGCCGGGGCAAAGCGCCTGGCCAACAGGCCCATGCGAACTCTGTTGCCCAAATCCAACCGCTCTCGCGCAGAGGGCAACGCCACGGTTTCCTTCACGAGGCCAAGGCCGCTTCCGTACACCTCGGCGATGGCTGGTCCGTGAGCGGCACGATCGTGAAAAAGGACAACCCGGTCCGTCAACACCATGGCACCAGCACCCCAGGCGATGATCGGCGCTTCCAACGATGGCGCGATGTTGAACAGGTGCATCGCCCCCATCAGCACGCCCACGTGCCCGCCGGTCAGGATGACGGCTTGCACCTGCGCTAGTTCGGCCGCGATCTGTTCGCGAGCCAGGGCGGTGGAGTCGCGCTCATGCGGTTTCCACTGTGACCAGAACTCGGCATACGCCTCCTCGACGCGTGCCAGGTGCCGCTCGTCCATGTCACGGACGTCCTCCTCGGCGTCTCGCACCGCCTCGTCGAGCACGCCGGTATGTCGGGGCGTGTGCTGCAGTAGGGTGCTCAACGCCGAGAGGGCGTGGTCGAGGCGTTGCAGGTACAGCTCTTGCATTTCCTCGATAACCGCGCGCCGACTCTGGTCGGCCACCGCGAGCTCGGGGTCTTCGTCCCAGACCTGCTGCATACGGTGCCAGAGGCGCGGGTTGAGCGTGTTGCCGCCCAGGGTCTCGGAGAGCAGACCGTCGTCGGGCTCGCGTTCGCGCCAACCGGCGTTGATCGTGGCGAAACGCGCGTCGGACAATCCGAGACCGGCAACCACCTGAGCCAGCCGAGGGTGGCGTTGCGGGCCGAGCAGTGTGATGTGGGCGTCGAGAGTCATGGGTGTTCGGAGCTCAGTGGGCATGCACGCCGACGGTCTGGCCCACGTCGTCCATCATGCCGCGGAGCGTGTCGAAGTCGGGGTGGCGCAAGCGCACCCAGGCGTTGGCCATGTAGCCGTTCTCGATCGGTTGCGTCGGCGTCCCGGCACCAGGCAGGTGAGCATCGATGATCCACCGGCCGTAGCGATTCTCAATGTCCTCCAGGCCGGTGTAGTGGCTGATCTGCCCGTCCTTGTCGGGCCGCAGCGCGATGATGCCGGCGCTGTGGCTGCGGCTCGGGGTCAGGGACATGTGGCCGTACAGCACGGCTTCGGCCCAGGCCCGATAGACGTCGACGTCGTTGCCGGCGCTATACAGATCCCAACACCCCACGCCGGGCGGCCGTGCACCGATCTCGCTGAACTTCAAACCTTTCGGTCCGTGAAACCACTCCATGTGGGTGGCCGAGGTGCCGATACCCAGCGCCGCACAAACGCGCTGACCCATCTCGCGGATCTCGTCATACAACCCACCGCCGTCGATCCGGTTGGTAGCGATGTACTGCGGCGAGATCCACCGGTGCCGCATCCCCTCCAACACTCCGGGGAAGTAGTGCGAGGCGAAGTCCATCGTCGGGTGGCCATCGATGCTGATGGTGTCGTAGAAACCCTCGTGACCCTCGACGAACTCTTCGACAGCAATCGACTGGGTATCTGCCCCGAAGTGCGCCAAGGCCGCTTCGAGGTCATGGTCGCTGTCCACCCGACTGGTAGCCGCGGCCCCAGCGCCGTCGCGAGGCTTGAGGATGAGCGGATAACCGACAGCGGCGGCGAAGTCGCGTACCTCCTCCACATTGCTGGCCCCAGTCGAGGCTGCTGTTGGCACGCCGACCTCGCGCAGGGCCTGCTTCATTGAGGGCTTGTCTCGACATAGCCAGGTGGTGTGCACCGACGTGCCGGGTATGCCGGTCGCCTCCCGCGCGACAGCGGCTGGAAGCGTGTGCGACTCGATGGTTGCTTCCAACCGGTCGACCCAGACCCACTGTTGCAGGTGCTGGACCACGGCCGTCATCTCGTCGACATTGGTCACCGACCCAACCTGCTCGTAGTGCCCCATCCACGACTTCAACTCATCGTCGAGGTACTCCTCCGGAGTCTCGCCCACCCCGATCACGAAGGCGCCTGCCTCGCACAGAGCACGCACGAAGTGTCGTTGGTTCTTCGGGAAGTGAGGCTCGACGAAGATGATGTTCACATCCACGAGCCTGTCATAGATGGCTGCTGAGGTCAGGTCCGCAATGAATGGCCTTCAGAAAACCACCGATGCACAACCGGCGATCAGTCAGGATCAGGCGCGGTGCTTACCCTCGGATGACTGCTCGTCTTCATCGGCCACGACATCGTCATCTTCGCCGAAGTCGGTGCCGAAGCCAGCTTGGCCCTCGGTCTCTGGGGCGGCGACATCGTCCACGTCGACCATCTGCGGGAGCTGCTCGGGGTCCGACTCGGTGCCGTCAAACTCCTTGCCGCGGTCGTCGTTCGGCGCGGATGCCGCCACCTGACCGCCTGAGTCGACCCCAGTGTCATCGGCAACTGCCGCGGCTGCCCCGGTCGAGGTGCCGCTGCCGTCGTCGGTGGTGCCGGCCCACGGGTCGGTGTCGTCGTCCTCGACATTGTTCTTCTGCTGGCTCAGGTAGTAGAAGACTCCAGCACCAATGGCCGCGAGCACTCCGAGCGTGATCAAGAACCCGCCCTTCTTGCTCTCCTTCTTCGGCGCACCGGTGGCTACCGCAATGGCGCCGTCGGACTTGGCAAGAACTTCGTCCTTCTGCTCCTGGACGTTGCCGAGCAGCTCCTGCAGCTTGGGCAGCACATCCTCGACGATGATGTCCCGTGCGCTGTCGACCTTGTCGCCAGCGCTGGCCACTCCTTGCTGCATGACCGGCACCGCTGAGTCGATGCCCTTGTCCAAGCTCGACACAGCCGAGTCGCGAGCCACGGCTGCCCTACTCAGCGCGTCCCCCGCTTTTTCCCGGGCGACCTCACGGGCCCCGGCAGTGCGCTCCATCGCGGCAGAACGCGCACCCTCGGTGCGGTCCATCGCGACCGAGCGCGCAGCTTCGGACTTCTTCTTGGCCGTGGTGGCGGCCGAGGCGGCCCTGGGCGCGACGGCGTCAGAGGCCGAGTTCAGTGCGGACGCTGCCGAGGAGAGCATGCTGGTCGTGAAACTGGCGCCCCGTGCGGCGGCGACATCACGGGTCCTCTTCGCCTTCTTGACCGTCTTGTCTTTGGCCTTCTCGGGTTTGCTGCGGAAAAACACGGATTATCCTCCTGAAGTTTGCGGTACTCACCGTTCATCTTGCCTTGTCGCTGGCTCCCAGGCCACCTGGACACCGCGACGGGCAAGGTGTGTCGCTGTGGGCAGGTGGCACCGTGGGAGGATGGACGCCATGAACGTGACACTACATACCACCCATGGCGACATCACGCTGGACCTTTTCGAAGACCATGCGCCGAAGACTGTGGCCAACTTCGTCGGATTGGCCCGCGGGACAAAGGAGTACTCTGATGACGCGGGGCGCACCAACCCCACGAACTTCTACGACGGCCTGACCTTTCACCGGATCATACCCGGCTTCATGATCCAGGGCGGTTGCCCGCTGGGCGAGGGCGTAGGCGGTCCCGGATACGTGTTCGACGATGAGATCAGTCCGGACAAGACGTTCAAAAACGGCTACACGTTGGCGATGGCGAATGCTGGCAAGCGCATGGGCAAGGGAACCAACGGCTCGCAGTTCTTCATCACGGTTGAGCCAACTCCCTGGCTGCAGGGAAAGCACACCATCTTCGGGGAGGCCGCCGACGCCGACAGCCGGGCCGTGGTCGATGCGATTGCCGCCGTACCAACTGGCCGCGGTGACAAGCCATCGGAGCCGGTCGTGATCGAAAGCGTGAGTGTTGACGACGACTGAGAACCCATGCTGGCGGCACTGGCCGATCCTCGGCGGATGAACTAATCATGTCGGTCGACGCACAGCCCACCTGTCCCCGGCACCCGGACCGGGTGGCGTACGTGCGCTGTCAACGGTGCGATCGTCCCACGTGCCCGGACTGTCAGCGGCCTGCCTCTGTAGGCATTCAGTGCGTGGACTGCGTCGCGTCTGCTGCGAAGGAGGCGCCCCGCGCCGTCTCTCGGTTCGGTGCTCCAGCCGGCACGGCCGGTGACCGTCCGCAGGCGACGCTGACGCTGATCGCGATCTGTGTGGTGCTGTATATCGGTCAACGCACGGTGCCAGAGCTGACTGCAGATCTGCAGTTTGTGCCGGTGCTTGCTACCGATGAGCCATGGCGAGCCTTGACCGCAGCGTTTCTGCACTCGCCTCGGTCTCTGTTTCACCTGGGGTTCAACATGTTCGCCCTATACATCATCGGCGGCTACCTCGAGCCGATGCTCGGGAAGCTGCGCTTTGTCTTGCTCTACCTGATCAGCGCATTGGGTGGCTCAGCCGGCGTGGTGGTCCTCGCCACGGTGCCTCAGGGCTGGCTGACCGCGACGGTGGGCGCCTCTGGGGCGGTGTTCGGCCTCTTCGCTGCAGTTCTCGTGCTCAATTGGCGGCTCGGCCGAGAGACCGGGGGGATCATCGCGTTGCTGGTGATCAACGGGGTCCTCGGCTTCGTCCTGCCGAATATCGCCTGGCAGGCCCACCTGGGCGGTGCACTGACGGGCGCGGCGCTGGCCGCCATTCTGGCGGTGACGGCCGCACCCGGCCGTGAGCCTGCGGCGGTGCGCAAACGGCGCCTGATGTGGCCAGGATTCGCCCTTGTAACCCTCATCATCATCGGGGCCGCCGCGGCACGGATCGCGGTCGTCCAAGGCTTCTAGATAGGGAGTTACACCCGTGTAGTTATCCCCACCCTGTGGATAACGTGTGGACGATAGGTCACACCTGAAGCCTGGGCGCCCGTGCACAGTCGCGGGTACTCACAACCTGCGAGGATGGCCTCATGCCGATGACGACCGCCGCCGTGTTGCTGCACCACGGAGGTCCCGAAGCACTGGTCATCGACGAGACCTGGGAGGTGCCAGAACCCGGGTCCGGGGAAGTGCTCATCCGGGTGCTCGCCGCTGGGGTGAACAACACCGACCTATGGACTCGGCAGGGTGCGTACGGCCTACCAGGCGATCCGAACGCCTTAGCCGGTGGGCTTGGCCCGATCAGCTTTCCGCGGGTCCAGGGTGGCGATGTGTGTGGAGTCGTCGTGGCGGCGGGCAGCGAGCCGGACGCAGAGTGGGTGAACCGGCGCGTGCTGGTCGACCCCGCGGCCTACGGCTCAGCCGCTGACGACGCGATGCCCGTGGGTTACCAAGGCAGCGAATACGACGGAGGTTTTGCCGGCTACCTGGTGGCACGTACCGATCACGTGCACGATGTCACGGACTCGCCGCTGAGCAGCGAGGAGTTGGCTGCGCTCCCCGTTGCCTATGGCACCGCTACTCGTATGCTGCGTAGAGCCGACGTCGTCGCCGGCTCCACGGTGGTGGTGACCGGCGCATCAGGGGGTGTTGGCATCGCTTTGGTCCAGCTGGCGGCCGCTCTGGGTGCCAGGGTGATCGGTGTGACAACCACTGCCAAACGAGACGCCGTGACCTCGGCGGGTGCGCAGGAGACGGTCTGCCGGGATGACGAGCCGGTAGCCGACCGGATCCGCGAGATCGCAACTGGTGGGGTCGACGTGGTCGCGGACGTCGTCGGCGGCCCGGGTATGGCCGGGCTGTTACCACTTCTCGTCGATGACGGCTGCTGGGTCATCGCCGGAGCCATCGCCGGGCCCGTGGTGGAGTTCGACCTGCGCCGGCTCTATCTGCACAGCGTGCGGATGGTGGGTTCCTCGATGCACACCGCGGGAGACTTTGCGGCGCTGGCCGAGATAGCGCGGCAGGGCACGGTAAGGCCGCCGATCGCGGGTCGCTACCGCTTGCGGGATATCGGCCAAGCGCAAGCTGACTTCGCGGCGTCCAACCACGTCGGCAAGATGGTGCTCCTGCCGGAGGAGGCACCTGGCTGGTGAGGATCCTGCATCCTGGACATGGCCACGGCGGGAGTGCGCGGAGGCCCGATCTACTTCCAGCGCGTTGACATCGCAAACCCGGCCATGATCAGGCCCATGCCAATCCCGAGGTTCCAGTAACCGATAGCGCCTAACGGCAGCGATCCAGCTGAGATGTAGAACGTCGCCACCCACAGGACGCCGACAATCATGAGTGCCGACATCACCGGCACGAACCACGCCGGGTTGCCCACTCGCTGCCTCTTCCGCTCCGGGCGGCCACTTCTCTCGCGCCGGGTCGCCGGATTGCCCGATGACGATGGTTTCTTCGGGCCAGGATGGTCCGGTGACTCCGGCACGGCGTGCTCCCAAGGGTTCGGCGGAAGGTACGGCTTCAGGATAGAGGGTCGGCGAGACCTATCCTGAAGACTGATGACTTCGCAGACCCCGACTTCTACTCCCGATGGCGCTAGGCCGTCACCGGGGCGATACCGGTATGCCGTCCCGGTGATGGCTCTCGCCGCTGGCTTGCTCTTCGGCACATCGGCTGCGCTCGCACGCACCCAGCCACAGAGCTCTTCGGAACCGGCGGACCTGGCCAGCCTGATTCAGCAGCGCAACACGAGTGTCGAACGACTTGCCGACCGGGCCGGTGTGCTGTCGCTCGAGATCGAAGAGCTCGAGCGTGAAGGCGGAGACTCGGTCGTCGCCACCGACCTCAGTCGCGAGGCTGACGAACTGGCGCCCATGATCGGCCTGGGACCGGTGCAGGGACCGGCGTTGCAGGTGACCTTGGATGACGCCGGATATTCGCTGGAGACCCTTCCCGAAGGCTTCGATGTCAATGACGTCGTCGTGCATCAACAGGACGTGCAGGCCGTGGTCAACGCGCTGTGGGCCGGTGGCGCAGAGGCGATGATGATCCAGGATCAGCGGATCATCGCGAGCAGCGCGGTGCAATGCGTCGGCAACACCCTGTTCCTCCAAGGTCGGGTGTACTCGCCCCCATATACAATCACCGCTATCGGGGACACCGACGCGTTGCAGGCGTCCTTAGAACAGGACCCGATCGTAGAGAACTACCGAGGGTGGTCCGAAGAACTCGGGCTGGGGTACACGGTCGAGCCACTCGCCGACGTCCGGATGCCTGCCTTCGCCGGAACGCCGCCCCCTGAGTTCGTCAGCGTCCTACGGCCTGAGGTATCGCCAGAGCAGGGCACTGATTCAGTTGGCTTGAAGCTCGAGCGTTGAGGTCGCCTCGAATCACTCGTCGCCTTCGTCGTCATCCGGCGGACCGTCGTCATCCGGCGGGTTGGGCTCGGTCGTCTGAGCCGGCTCGGTCGTCTGAGTCGGTTCGGTCGTCTCAGTGGGTTCCTGGGTGGGTTCAGTGGTGGCAGTGATCGTTTGGGTCTGCGTCTGCGTCTGCGTCTGGGTCTGGGTCTGGGTCACGGTCGGCACGGGTGCACGAGCCACTGTCAAAGTGACCCGGGTCCCGTACTCCACCTCCTCCCCAGCCTCGACCGACTGCTCGAGGACGGTGCCGGGTGCGGACTCGTTGGAGTCTTCAAAGGTTGTCGCGGGAGACAACCGCAAGTTGCGGAGGGTGGCGAAGGCCTCGCTGGAGTCTTGACCAACCACATTGGGCACGTCGGCCAGGCCGGTGGCCAGAGTCAGCGTGACCTCGTCGTCGGGGCTGATCGACTCTCCAGCACCCGGTGAGGTGCTGGCCACCTCTCCAGCCGCGAAGTCGACGTTGTTCTCTTCTTCGGTGTCGCTGGCTACCTTGATGTTCTCTGTCTCCAGCCGGTTCCGCGCGGCTTCTTCGGTGAAGCCTTTGACATCGGGGATTTCGATCGCATCAGGCCCGCTGGAAACGACGACCTCCACTGTGTCGCCCTCGTCGACGCGTTCGTTCGCGCTGGGATTCTGGGCGATCACTTCGTCCACGGCAGCATTGTCCACTCGCTGGATAAACTCGCCGGCTAGGTTGGCATCGTCGAGTGCTTCCTCGGCTTCCTCCCGATCCATGTTGACCAGGAAGGGGACCTGCACCTGCGCGACCTCGTCTGTGGCCGGGTTGAACACCCGGAACACCACAAACGCCACCGCGGCCAGCGCGAGCAGACCGAATGCCGCCAGCAACCAGTAGCCACCTCGGTGTCGCCCTTCCCTGACCGGGATCTCGTCGGTCTGCTCGTAGTCGTCGCCGGGCGAAGCAGCAGCCGCCGCGTTGGCGCGGCCCGGTGGTGACCCGTTCGCCGACGAGCGAACGCTGATCGCCTCGGTCACTGCGCTCGACCCGTCGCCGCGCGTGGCCACCATTCCGGCCGCCCCTCCGGCGGCAGCGCCTGCCGCCATCCCTGCAGCCGACCCTGACGCCACCCCGCTGGCCTGCGCTAACGTCGTGCCGGCCTCCGTGCTGATCGGCCGACCAGCACGAGCCGCCGATAGGTCATCACGGAAGGCGGCTGCGCTTTGGTAGCGAGTCTGCGGCGTCTTTCCCAGCGCGTGCAGGGCGATGGCATCGAACGGTTCGGGCACGTCGCTCTGGTACGTGGAGGGCCGCTTGGGAGGGTCGCTGATGTGCTGGTAGACCAAAGCGACCGGGTCGCCCTGGAACGGAGTACGCCCACACAGCAGCTCGAAGAACAGACACCCGGCGCTGTACAGGTCGGACCGGGCATCGACGGGGTTGCCTTGTGCCTGCTCCGGAGAGAGGTAGCGCGCGGTGCCCAGTACGGCCTGGGTCTGCGTCATCGTGGCCGCCGTGTCGGCCAGGGCGCGCGCGATGCCGAAGTCCATCACCTTGACAGCGCCACCCCGGCTGATCATCACGTTGGCCGGTTTGATGTCGCGGTGCACGATGCCCTTTTCGTGCGCGTAGTCCAGGCCCGACAACACCGATGCAGTCACCCGTGCGGCCTCATCCGGGTCCAGCACGGTTTCGTCGTTGAGCACATCACGCAGCGTGCGGCCCTCGACCCGCTCCATCACGATGTAGGGCACCTGCATCGGGGCGCCACCCGACTCTTTGACCTCTTGCTCACCGGAGTCGTAGACAGCGACAATTGCCGGATGGTTCAGGCCGGCCGCGGACTGTGCCTCGCGGCGGAAGCGAGCCAGAAATGAGGTGTCTCGGGCCAGGTCGTTGCGCAGGATCTTGATCGCCACGGAACGACCGAGCCGCAGGTCGTGACCGACGTGTACCTCGGCCATTCCGCCACGACCGATCAGCTCGCCGACCTCATACCGGCCGCCGAGCACCCGGGGGGAGGCGAAGTCCTCGTCCGTAGCCCCCGACAGGTCGCCCGATCCCGAGCCCGAGCCGCTGACTGATCCGGTGGAGGAGCTTGATGTCGACCCGGACCCAGAGCCCTGCGCTGGTCGGGACTCGGGTCCTGGCGACGGGCCGGATACACCCTGAGTCGGTTCCGAGGGATCTACCGACGTGTCGTCGTGATCGTCATCACTCATTGCTTACCCCTGCCTGAAGCACTGCACGCCCGATGGGCGCCGCGATGCTGCCACCACTTTCACCAGACCAGCTACCGCTGGCGCCTTCGACGACGACAGCCATGGCGATCTGCGGGTCATCCGCCGGGGCGAAACCGGTAAACCACACGTGCGCGGCGCCCTGCGTGCCGAATTCAGCAGTGCCGGTCTTGCCCGCCACCGACACCCCGGGGATAGTCGCCGCAACGCCTGACCCGTTCTCGACGACTTGAACCATCATGTCCGTCAGTTCCCCGGCCGTCTGGCTGGAGACTGGGTTGGCGAACTCGACCGGGTCGGTCTCATCGATCACATCGAGGTCTGAGTCGCGCGCGCTGCCGACCAGGAACGGGTTCATCTGCTTCCCGTCATTGGCAATGGCCGCCGAAATCATCGCGACCTGCATCGGCGTGACACGAACCTCGTACTGGCCGATGCCGGTGAGCGCCAACTCTGCCGGGTCCGGGTCGCTGGGATAGCTGCTTGGGGTCACCGGCATCGGGACATTGACGGACTGAGAGAAGCCGAAGGCCTCGGACTGCTCACTCAGCGCCGTGGCGCCCAACTGTCCGGCCAGATAGGCCATCGAGGTGTTGCAGGACACCCGAATCGAGTCGGCCAACGTGACCTGGTCGGTCGGACCACAGGTGCCGCCCTCGAAGTTCGGCAGTTCAGTGTCGGTGCCGGGCAGCGTATAGGTCTGCGGCCCCTGCAGGATGGAGTCCGGGGTGTACTCCCCGCTTTCCAGCGCCGCCGCTGCGACGACCAGCTTGAAGACCGACCCCGGGGGGTAGAGGTCGCCTTGGATCGCTCGGTTGACCAACGGCTGAGAAGTGTCCGCGTTCAGGGCTTCGTACGAGTCTTGAACGGCGCTGAGGTTGTGCGAGGAGAGCGCGTTCGGATCGTAGGAGGGGCGGCTGACCATGGCCAGAATCGCGCCGGTCTCCGGGTCGAGCGCCACGACAGCGCCCGGGCGCTCGCCCAGGGCCTGTTCAGCGGCTTGCTGCACCGCGGGGTCAATTGTCAGCTCGATGGTGGCACCCTGGGGCTCGGTGCCCGTGATCATGTCAACGATGCGCCGGTAAAACAGCGAGTCGTCAGTGCCTGCCAACAAGGAGTTCTCGGAGCGCTCCAAGCCAGGGCCGGGTCCGTAGATGAAGGAGTAGTAGCCGGTGATATGGGCAAACTGGCTGCCGGCAGGATAGGTCCGGATCCAGCCGAGTTCGTCGTTGGTCTGCTCCGAGCGGGCGATCGTCTCGCCGTCGATCAGGATAGCCCCGCGCTCGCGGTTGTAGTTCTCCACCAGGGTGCGCCGGTTGTTGGGACGGTCGGCGAGTTCATCGGCCTGGACGAACTGGATATACGTCGTGGCTAGGAGCAGGGCTGCGAACATCGCGAACACCAGCAGTGCGAGTCGGCGGATCGGAGTGTTCACTGAGGTGCCTTCAACGTGAGCTCAGCCGGGTGGGCCGCTTCAGGGACGCGCTCGGATACCGGGCGGCGGGCATGATCGCTGATCCGCAGCAGCAGCGCGACGATGATCCAGTTGGCAATCAGGGATGAGCCTCCGGCGGAGAGCAAGGGGGTCGTCAGTCCCGTCAGCGGGATGACGCGGGTGATGCCACCGATCACAACGAAGCACTGCAGCCCGATGGAGAAGGCCAATCCGGCGGCCAGCAGCTTCCCGAAGCCTTCTCGAGCGCCGATAGCGGTGCGCAGACCGCGTTCGACCAGGAGCGCATACAGCATGATCATCGCGAACAAGCCGACCATTCCGAGCTCTTCGCCGAAGCTGGCGACGATGTAGTCGCTATTGGCGAAGTACGTCTCATAGGGATAACCCTCACCCAGCCCGGTCCCGAAGATGCCGCCATGTCCCATGCCCATCAGGCCCTTGGCGACCTGGTCGGACAGGCCGGGCTCGAAGGGGTCGAGCCACAGGTCGACCCTCGTCTGCACGTGCGCGAAAAGCAACCACGCAACGTAACAGCCTGCGGCAAACAAGGACAGGCCGAGGATCACCCACGAGATGCGTTCGGTGGCCAGGTACAGCATGGCGACGAACAGGCCGAAGAACAACAAGGACGAGCCGAGGTCGCGCTGGGCGACCAGGATCAAGGCCGACAGGCCCCAGGCGGCCAGGATCGGGCCAAGGTCCCGACCGCGAGGCAGATGAATGCCCATCACTCGCCGCCCCACCAGGGACAGTGCGTCGCGGGTCTGCACCAGGTATCCCGCGAAGAACACCGCCAACGCTATCTTGGCGATCTCACCAGGTTGGAAGGTGAAGCCGGCGATCCTGACCCACAATCTCGAGCCGTTCTCCTCGTGGCCGATCAGCGGCAACATCGGCAGCAACAAAAGAATGAACCCGGTGGCCATCGCGACGTAAGTGTAGCGGCGCAGTATTCGGTGATCGCGCAGGAACCACAGCACGGCCGCAGCGAGCAGGATCGCCACGGCGGTCCACATCAGCTGTCGAGTCGCGACGCCCTCGGCAGCCTCCCGGCCCTCGCCGAGGTCGATACGGTGGATCATCACCAGCCCCAGGCCGTTGAGCAGAGTTGCGATAGGGAGCAGCAGTGGGTCGGCATACTGAGCCTTGAGCCGGATGACCAGGTGCAACACGAGCGTGATCAACAGGAAACCAATGGATTGGGCCAGCAGGTTGGCCGGGATAGTGCCACTGGTTGCCAGTCCCACGTTGGCGTAGGCGAGCACGACGATGCCTACTGCGAACAGCAGCAGCAAAAGTTCGGTCGTCCGGCCCGTCTTGGGGCGAACATCGGTAACGGTGCTGACGCTCACGGCTCACACCCCTGTGGCAGCACGGTCTCACGTTGGCTGGCCGGCGGCATCGTGCCTTCGGGGACTGGGAGGTAGCGCCCGCCCGAGGCGCCGATGTCCGGGGGGATCACCGGGATCGGAGTGCAGTCGATCTCGATCAGGCCGCGCAGCTCGGCGACGGTGTTCTCGGCGTCTTCGAGATCGTCGGCGGACAAGGTGGCGGCCACCCGCCCTTGGTAGTACTCGGGCAAGTCTGCGACGGCGACGTCGGTGACGACCTGGGGCTCAGAGAGCACCCAGGGGCCGAGATCTTGGGCCAGGCCACGGTAGATGGTGACATCACCGCTCGACTCACCGACGAAGTACTGCTGCTGGCTCCAGACATAGGTCCCGTATCCGGCGGCGGTGACCACGGCAAGGGCCGCCAGGCCGACGACGCCGCGACGTACCCAGGTCAAGGCGCCCGAGTGTTGCTCCTCAGCGAGCATTGGGGCTTCGGGCTCATCATTGATATGGCGAGACAGTGCTGCCGCCTTGGCAGCGGGACTCGCTGCGTTGCTGTCGCTGGCGAGCATCCGCATACCGCGCCGCTCGCTGGCGGCCCCGACGATTTGCGGGTCCGTATTGCCCTCGGATCCGATGGCGTCGGCCACGACGACGGTGATGTTGTCACGGGCGGCGGCGCGCAGCGAGATGGCGATGAGCTGGTCCGCGATATCTCCGGGGCTTCCGTCGGCGCGAAGTATGTCGGAGACCGTGTCCTCGGCGACGTAGTCGGTGAGACCGTCGGAGCACAGCAGCAGTCGGTCACCGGCGCGCAGCTCACGCACGGTGAGGTCAGGACGGTCGTCCTCGCGACCGGTAAGGACTCGGGTGACGAGGCTGCGCTGGGGGTGGTGAACAGCCTCTTCGGCGGTGATCCGGCCCTCATCCAGCAGCTGTTGGACGAACGAGTGGTCGCGGGTGATCTGGGTGACCCTGGTCCCGCGGCGCAAGTATGCGCGCGAGTCGCCGATATTGGCGACGGCGAGTTTGCTCCCCGAGCGGAGCATCGCGATGCAGGTGGTTCCCATACCGGTGGAATCGGTGGACTCGTGGCTGACCTCGGCGAGGCGCTCATTGGCTTGGCTGATGTTGTCGTGGAGGACGTCGAGCATGTCGTCTGCGCCGTCGGCCTCGCCGTCGAGGTGCACGAGCTCGCCCACGATCAGCGAGCTGGCGACGTCGCCGGCGGCGTGACCGCCCATACCGTCGCAGAGCACCAACAGCTCTGGTCCGGCGTAGGCCGAGTCCTCGTTGCGAGACTTGGTGCCGAGCCCGATGTGGGAACGAGCGGCATACGCCAAGGCGATAGACATCGTGCCCTACCGTCGCAGTTCGATAATGGTCTGCCCGATGCGGATCTGGGCGCCGAGATCGAGTCGAGCGCCGGTATCGATCCGACGTTGGTTGACGAACGTGCCGTTCGTTGACTCCAAGTCGTCGGCATACCAGGCGTCGCTGCCCGGATAGACGCGCAGGTGTCGGCCGGAGGCGAAGTCGTCGGTGAGCACCAAGCTGCACTCTGGGTTGCGGCCGATCAACACGCCGGACTCCCCGAGCGGCACGGTGGTGCCGCGTAGCGAACCGGCGACCACAGCCAGGTGGGTAGGCATCGTCGATTTCGCCTGGTTTCGCTTGTGCGGCTTGGCTTCCTTGCGGGTCGCACCACGGCGGCTGAGCACACGGGTGCCGTAGAGGTCAGTACGAAGGGCTCCGACGATGGAGAAGACGAAAGCCCACAGGACGGCGAGCAGGCCGAGACGGACCACGTTGAGCGTGAGTTCACTCATCGCGGACTGTCCATGTGAAACGTGATCGAGGTGCGTCCGACGGTGATCCGGTCGCCGTCGGTGAGTTCTTCAGTGCCGATCTGATCCCCGTTGAGGTACGTGCCGTTGGTGGAGCCGGCGTCGCGGATCAAGACCTGCAGGTGCGGGCCGTCGTAGCTCACTCTGATCTCGGCGTGCCTTCGGCTCACCCCGGGGTCGTCGATGACGATTCCCGCGCTGGAGTCGCGTCCCAGACTTGTGACGGCAGTTTGCAGGGGTTGACGGTCTCCGTCGATATCCAGCGACGGTTGTGGGCCGCGTAAGTGCTGACGAGCTCGACCCGGCGGTGGGGTGACCGGGAAGGCGCGCGTGTCGTGAGAGTCCTGGGATGGTTCCGGCTGCGACTCCGCGGTTGTCGGTTGGCTGCGGGGAGTGCCTTGGGGCGCGGGCGCGGGCCGTTCCCCCTGTTTGGAGGCCGGCAGGACGCGGAATATCCCGGTCTCCAGGTCGCTGCCGCTGGTCAGGCGCACCTGCATCGGGCCGGGCGAGGTATAGCGCTGGGCGTCAGCATGGTCTTCTGCCGCGGCCACGAGTTCGTTCGTCAGTGCGGTGTCGAAGGAGGACAGGCGCTCATAGTCGCTGCTGGCCAGCTCGACGGTGAACATGTTGGGCACCATAGTGCGGCCGGGGCCGAGCACAGCCGCGCGTTCGTCCATTGCGCCGCGGATGGTGGAGGCGATCTCGACTGGCTGCACTTCCGCCTTGAAGACCTTCGCGAAGGGTGCCTTGACGGCGCGTTCGAGGTTGCGTTCGAGGTTGTCGAAGATGCCCATCGCGTGCTCCTCTCACTTGTGACCCAGGGCAGGGCCGGTTAGGCCCGACTGATGCTATCTGTCATGGCTGGGACCACCGTGCACGCCGGGCGGGTGTGTGACGGCTGGCCGGTTGGGCTGCATGCTTGCGCTCGACGTGTTGTGGTGGTCGGCAGTACCGTGCGTGCTAATCTTCTTCGGCACTCGCGCGAGTGGCGGAACGGCAGACGCGCTGGCTTCAGGTGCCAGTGTCCGAAAGGGCGTGGGGGTTCAAATCCCCCCTCGCGCACGCACGAGAAGTCTCAGGACACCCGAGACACACAGGGCGAACCTCATCGGGTTCGCCCTGTTGAGTTTCCGTCTGAAGTTGCTCTACTGCCGACGCGTAGGGGGTCTGCCCGGTAGCAGTACGATGCCTACGAGGCCAGTTCCATCGCAATCTCGATCATGGCGGTGAAGGCGGTCTGTCGCTCCTCGGGCGTGGTCTGGACATCCGTCGCGAGGTGGTCGCTCACAGTGAAGATCGCTAGCGCGTCGACGCCGGCGGCTGCGGCATTCGCGAAAAGCCCCAGCGATTCCATCTCCACGGCAAGGATCCCCATCCTCCTCCATTTGTCCATGGCCTCGGGGTCGGCGCCGTAGAAGGTGTCGGAGGACAGCACGTTGCCGACATGCGTGCGCTGACCCCGTTCGTCAGCGGCGCGTTTGGCCCTCTCCAAGAGGCGGTAGGACGATAGCGCGGCAAGCTGGCCGGGCAGTTTGAACTGATCGAGGTAGTTTGAGTCGGTCGAGGCTCCCTGGGCCAGGACCACGTCATACAGCTCCATCTGCTCTTGCATGGCACCGCAGGAGCCGACCCGGACCAAGTTCTTGACATCGAAGAAGTGGATGAGCTCGTAGGTGTACAGCGAGATCGACGGAATGCCCATACCGGTGCCCATCACGGAGATCGGCGTGCCTCGGTAGGTGCCGGTGTAGCCGAGCATGCCGCGAATCTCGTTGAAGCAGTGCGGGTCGTCAAAATAGGTCTCAGCGATGAACTTCGCTCGCAGGGGATCGCCCGGAAGCAGAATCGTCTCGGCGATATCCACCCCTTTGGGATCGATGTGCGCAGTCCGGGTGGTGCTCATGGAGGGCTTCCTGTCGGTGGGTGTGCTGATGGGGGCCTAGTGAGGCTGCGGTGGGTGCGGAGGTATGCCGTTGCTGTCTAGATGCCGAGAACGGAGTGCAGGTCAGTCTTGATCTGCTCCAGGCGCTCGTGGGCTTTCGCGCGCGGGACATCTGTGTCCTCGCAGGCCAGGATGACCTCGAGATAGCACTTCAGCTTTGGCTCGGTTCCGGACGGCCGGATGACGACTCGGTCATTGGCTGCGGTGACGTAGCGCAGGCCATCGGTCGGCGCGAGGCCGTCGGCCCCCTCGGCGAGATCCACCGCGTCCACCACGGGCGAACCGGCAAGTTCGCTGATCCCGACCTCCCGCAGTGTCGCCATGGCCTGCGAAATGATGCTCAGATCGTCAACCCGAAACGTCAACGGTGCGGTTGCATGCAAGCCATGCGTACGGGCCAGATCATCGAGCAGGTCCTCCAGTGTGCGTCCCTGCTCGGCGAGCTCTTCGACCAGCGAGACCGCGTGCACCATGGCGCCGATGCCGTCCTTGTCGCGGACGGCCTCTGGGTCGGTGCAGTAGCCGATCGCTTCCTCGAACCCGTACCTCATCCCAGGGGTGCGGGCAATCCACTTGAACCCGGTCAGTGTCGTCGCGCCGTAAAGCCCGTGGTGGTCCGCGATCCGCTGGAGGAGGCGGGTGGACACGATCGAGCAAGCCAAGGTGTCACCCGGTCGACGTTCGTCGGCGGCGGCCTGCTCGCCGAACAGTGCGCCGATCTCGTCTCCGTTGAGCTGGCGCCAGCTGCCGTCTCGCTCGGGGATGGCTAGCGAACAGCGGTCGGCGTCGGGGTCGAGTGCCACGACCAGGTCGGCAGAGACCCTGGCGGCCAGTGTGATCGCGAGGTCGATCGCCCCGGGCTCCTCCGGATTGGGGAAGGGGACCGTCGGAAAGTCGGGGTCAGGGGCGAACTGCTCAGGCACTGGGTGTACATCGCTCACGTTGGCGCGATCCAGCACCGCCATCGCGGTCCCACCGCCGACGCCGTGCATGGCCGTCAGCACGAGTCGGACTGTCGAAGGTGTCTCAGCGCGCCGGTGACCAGCCATTCGGACCAGGTAGGCCTCAATCAGGTCCTCGCCGACGGGCTCAATGCCGTTGGTGGACCTCGTCACCTCATCTGCCGTCGGGGCCGCGTCGATCCGCGCGGCAATCTCGCCGTCGGACGGGGACGTGATCTGCACACCGTCCGCGTCGTCGGAGGCGGCACGACCGCCGAGATAGACCTTGTAGCCGTTGTCCGCCGGAGGGTTGTGCGAGGCCGTCACCATGATCCCGGCGTCGGCGTCCAGCGCCCGGACGGCGTAGGCCGTGACCGGAGTGGGCAGCTCCTTGGGCAACGCCAGCACCGTCATACCCGCGGCCGAGAGCACTTCGGCCGCGGCGTCATAGAAGGCATGCGACCCGTTCCGCGCATCGCAGCCGACGACGACCCGAGCGCCCTCGCCGATGGTGTCCAGAAGGTACCGAGCGAAACCGGCGGTAGCACGGGTCACCACGGCAACGTTCATTCGCGACGGACCAGCGGCGACCGGGCCACGCAAACCGGCCGTGCCAAAAGCCAGCGGCCCGGAAAAGCGTGAGGCCAGTTCAGCGACTACCTCTTCGCTCGCCGACTCCGTGCTGTCGCTGTCCGACTCCGCGTTACCCGACTCGGCGCGGTCGACCAGCGCCAGCAACTCCTGTCTGGTCGCCGGGTCCGGGTCGTGACGGGCCCATTCGCGCGCTTGCTCGGTGAGTTCGCTCATGTGCTTCCCCATGCTCTGTGGCTCCTCCATTGTCGACCGGGGTGCGGCGAGATGTTGTTCAGTCGATCGACATCTCGCCCATCTCCTCCCACCCGGTGCCCTCGATCCGGCGACTCAAGATCTTCGGGGTGCTCGCCAACGCTTGTGGCAGGTCTCGCATCGCTTGGGCAAAATGGTCACTGTTGACGTGCGACTCGGCGCCATCGTCGGTGAACGCCTCAATCAGCACGAACTCGGTGGGCCGCTCGATGCTGCGCGACCACTCGAACCACAGGTTGCCCTTCTCCGCGCGCGTGGCCTGGGTGAAGTCGCCGACCAGACCCATCCACCGATTGGTCCACTCCGGCAGGGTGTCGAACTTGACGACGATGAAGTACATGTCGAGATCCCTTCCGAGGTCGATGCTGTCTGGGATCGACGCTACCAATGAGCGTCTTCGCGCGCTCCATGATCGGCGCCGCCACATGCACGCTCAGGTGGCCTCGTGCTCGCACAGCTGGCCCCTGCCTCAGAAAACCCTCTTTCACCCGTAGATGGCGATGACGGTGAGAACGGCGGCGACGTTCCAGAGGCAGTGTGCGGCGACACATGCGGTGAGCCGGCCGGTGACCAGAAACAGAGCGGTGTAGATGCTGCCGGCCAGGAGGATGGCAATGGCGTCGGGGCCGTTGCTGGGAATATGGCCTGCTGCGAAGAGGACGACGGAGGCGATGGCGGCGACGGCCAGTGCACGTCGGGTTGCGCCGAAGGCAGCTGGCACGGCTCCGATAAGGTGCCCGCGGAAGAACAGCTCTTCCGCGATGCCGCCCCCGACGACCCCCAGGAACAGCGCGGCCGCGAACAGCACAGGACCCTCGGCGGTGGTGTCCAGGATGCGCCGGACGCCGTGGTTTGCCGCGCCACCGGCCAGCGGGACCAGCACCAGGATCTCGAGGGCCAAGCGCGGGGGCACCGTCGCGGCGCCGATCAACACGTCGCGTCGCCAGTGCGTGGCGCTGATGCCCAGTGAGGACCACCCGACTCCGAATCGCCGGAGCCACCATCGTATGCACGCAATCGCGCCCCCGAGCTGGGTCAGGGCGACGACGACCAGCGACCAGGCCGGGGGCGATTCTCCGGCGAGCAGGCCCATCAGCAACGGCGGGAGGATGAAGCACACGAAACCCCCGCCGATGACGTGGACAACGGTCCAGTGCACCGTCATGGGGCGATGGCCCGAGGGCAGTGACCCGTGGGTATGAGGTCCGGGTGGGCTGGTCGTGTCTGTCATACGAACGGGCTCCTTGCCGGCCGACGGCTACGCCGCTCGGACATATCGATATTCGATGTGCAAGCAGCGTAGCGGATGATCTCGATAATCGATATAGTCGGCACAGTGAACACCTTGGCCGGCACCCCACGTCGAACTGCCACGCTCTGGCTGGAGGTCGTCTCGTTGGCCGTCATGGCCATAGCCGCCGGCGCCGTGCTCCTTGTCTCGGCCGGGGCGCTGGTCGCCGACAACCTCCTCGTCGCTGTCGTCGTCGACCAGCAAGCCGTCACCGCGGCCGGCTATGGGGTCGAACCGTCCGTGCAGCGCACCGTGGTGATCGAGCACCCCTTACCTGCACAACGCGCATGGATCTTCCTCCCCGCCCTGGTAACCGCCGTGACCCTGCTCGTGACAGGGGTCCTGCTCTCGCGCGTGGTGAGATCGCTACGTCACGGTGATCCGTTCAACCCTCGCAACGCTGGTCTGATCGGCGCGGCGGCAGTGATGGTGTTCCTCGGAGGCGCAGGTGCCGATGTGGCGCGCTACCTGGGTGCCAAGCAGGTGATCGCTGAGGCAGGGCCGTCCCTGGGCACAGCGATACCGGAGCTGACCGGAGCGCAAGCCGTCCCCGAGATCTCTCTGAGCTGGGTTGTCGTCAGTGTCCTGCTCGCTGCTGCAGCCCACTTCTTCCAGCAGGGCAGCCGACTACGCGACGACGTCGACGGGCTTGTGTGACAGCGGTCCGAGCGTCCGAGCATCGTGTGGTGTGCCACCTGGACCAGCTCCTGGCCGACCGCAACATGACGTTGGCCGAGCTGGCCACCCGCGCCGACGTGACCGTGGCCAACCTGTCAGTTCTGAAGAATAACCGGGCGAGGGCCGTCCGGTTCTCTACCCTGACGGCTGTCTGTGACGCCTTGAGCTGTCAACCCGGAGACCTGCTGACGACTCAAGGGCGGCTCCACCCCGCGCCTGACCGCTCAGGGCCCTGAGGAAGGCCCTGAGGAAGGCCCTGAAGGGCTCTCGTGCCGGCCGTTCCCGGGCGGCACGATGGTCGTTGCTGGCGTCGGCGTTCGGTGGTGCCGTCGGTGAACGCCTCTACGACAACGAACTCGAGCGACGCCACCTCCGGCCCGATACGACAGCGATCAGGGAGGGAGGGGTGGACATTTGTCAACAATTGGACAACCCTTGGTCAGCGAGGGCTTCGTCGTTCACCGGTCATGCCGTGGAGCACGATCGATGGGTGGAGCCACCGACCTGGAGGTGTTGACCTGATGGAAACCTTGGCTCGGAGACTGGGACTGCGCACGGATCCCATCATCTTCTTTTGGTCCGCCGGCCTGATGATCGCCTTTCTGGTGGTGTTGCTGATCTTCCCGGACCCGATCGGTAGCGCCTTTGGCTCGGGGCGGGAGTGGGTGGTGACCAACCTGGGCTGGTTCTTCATCCTGGGGGTGACCAGCTGGCTGATCTTCCTGATTGCGTTGGCACTCAGCAAGTTCGGCAAGATCCGCTTGGGTGGTGATGAGAGCAAGCCGGAGTACGGCAACCTGTCGTGGTTCGCCATGCTCTTCGCCGGCGGCATCGGGACCGTGCTCATGTTCTGGGGAGTTGCCGAGCCTATCTCGCACTTCTCGAACCCGCCGCGCAACGTCGAGCCGTACAGCGTAGCCGCAGCCGAGGACGCCATGGCGTTCTCGCTATACCACCTGTCCCTGCATACCTGGGCGATCTTCACTCTGCCTGGGTTGGCCTTCGCCTACTTCATCTACCGATACAAACTCCCGATGCGCGTGAGCTCGGTGTTCTACCCGTTCTTGAAGGAGCGGATTCACGGGCCGATCGGCAAGACCATCGACATCTTCGCCGTGCTCGGCACGCTCTTCGGCCTGGCCGTCTCACTGGGTCTGGGCACTTCCCAGATCAACGCCGGGCTGACCGAGCTGGTGGGAGCCCCGGACGCTGTGTGGGTCAAGGTCATCGTGATCACCGTTCTCACCCTCGTGGCGGTCTCTTCAATCGTTGCCGGGCTGGACAAAGGCGTGCGGCGCTTGTCCAACCTGAACATCCTGATGGCCATCGGGTTGATGGTGTTTGTGCTGATCGCCGGAGAAACGGTGTTCCTGTTGCGCCAGGTCGTCGAGAGCGTGGGTATCTACGCCAAGGAGGTCGTGCCGCTGTCGTTCTGGAACGACGCCATGGCCCAGTACACCGACGAGGGCGGTTGGGGTTGGCAAGGCGGTTGGACTGTCTTCTACTGGGCGTGGACGGTGACCTGGGCCCCCTTCATGGGCGTGTTCCTGGCTCGAATCTCCAAGGGCCGCACCATCCGTGAGTTCGTCCTCGGGGTGCTGTTCGCTCCCTCGGTGTTCACCCTGGTGTGGTTCGCCATCTTCGGTTGGCAGGCCATGTCCATCGACGGCATCGGTGGGGACGGCGGCGACATCTCGGCTGCGGTCGCCGAGAGTGTGCCGCTGGCCATGTTCGAGTTCTTCGACAACTTCCCTGCCGCCACGCTGGTCCAGGGCATCGCTGTGGTGGTCGTGGCCCTGTTCTTCGCCACCTCATCCGACTCGGCCTCGCTGGTCGTCGACATTTTGTGTGCTGGTGACGCAGAGGCCGGCCCGGTGCGTCAGCGGGTGTTCTGGGGAGTCTCGGAGGGCGCGCTGGCTGCCTCGCTCATCGTGCTGGGCGGCGACGCCGGTCTAGAGGCGCTGCAGCAGGTGATCACGGTGATCGGTCTGCCGATCTTCCTCCTGGTGTTCACGATGATGTTCGCGTTGATCAAGGCGATGAGTGAGGAGCGGCGGGAATGGGGGGCCTCGGGACCGCCGACGACACTTGCGGAGTCGAAGGAGAAGACCACCGGGACCAGGGAGAGCGCCGAGGCCTGAGCAAGCACACGGGCGGCAGCCCACCCACGCAGCGAACACGACAGCGCCCCAGGGATTCGACCCTGGGGCGCTGTCACGCTATCGCTGCTGGACGACGCTATCTTCCGGACAGCACCGTGTCCCACACCTGCAGAGCTTCATCGACGAGGGCTTCGTCGACGACCAGGGCGGGGATGAAGCGGACCACCTGACCATAGGCCCCGCAGGTTAGGAGCAGCAGGCCGTGCTTGTAGGCGCTCTGCTGAGCGGCGAGGGCAGCCGCCGGGTCCGGCTTGCCGTTCTCGTCCCGGAACTCCACCCCCTGCATCAACCCCAGACCGCGCACATTGCTGTGCGGGCTGTGCTTGGCCACGGAGGCCTCCAGTCCGGCTCGCAGCTGGGCACCGCGTTGCTCGGCGTTGGCCACCAGTCCCTCCTCGGTGATGACATCCAGGGTGGCGAGTGCCGCCGCACAGGCGACGGCGTTCGCGCCGTAGGTGCCGCCCTGTGACCCTGGCCAGGCCTTCGCCATGAGCTCCTCCGAGGCGGCAATCGCCGACAGGGGAAAGCCGGAGGCCAGGCCCTTGGCGGTGATGACCACGTCCGGGTGGGCCTCGAAGTGCTGATGTCCCCAGAACCGGCCTGTTCGTCCGTACCCCGCTTGGACCTCGTCAAGCACCAGCAGGATGCCGTGCTCGTCGGCTCGCTCGCGAAGCCCGGCGAAGAACTCCGCGCTGGCCGGGACATAGCCGCCTTCTCCCAGAACCGGCTCCACCAGAAAGGCAGCCGTGTCCTGTGGTGAGCTGATCGTGGCCAAGGTGTAGTCCAGCTGGTCGAGCGCGAACCGAGTGGCTTCCTCCTGGCTCCACCCGTAGTGGTGCGGGTCCGGGAAGGGGCTGATCGTCACTCCGGCCATCATCGGAGCAAAGCCCGAGCGGTACTTGGTGCTCGAGGAGGTCAGCGAGGCCGCACCGATGGTGCGTCCGTGGAAGCCGCCGTGGAAGACCACGATGTTGGGCCGTTCGGTGGCCTGTCGCACCAGCCGCAACGACGCCTCGACCGCTTCCGAGCCCGAGTTGGCGAAGAACAACCTGCTCAACCCGGTGGGTAGCACCTCTCCGAGCCTGTCGGCCAGCGTCAGCAAGGGGCGGTGCATCACCGTCGTGTACTGCGCGTGGATCATCCGGCCCACCTGCTCCTGGGCAGCTTGCACCACGCGGGGGTGGCAGTGGCCGGTGCTCGTCACCCCGATGCCTGCGGTGAAGTCCAGATAGCGTCGCTCGTCCTCGTCGAAGAGCAAAGCGCCTTCGCCGCGGGCTGCGATCACCGGAGTGGCCTGCTTGAGTACGGGTGAGAGCTGGGCCATGACGGACCTCCTGCTGTCGGGGTGAACCGCGTCCCATCGCGGAGCACCGTTGTCGGATTGTCGACAATACCGGGGAAGCGTAGCGTAGCCACCGGCCCACATAATAGGAGGAACCATGACCGACGTGGCGACGACCGCCAGCTCGCACAACGCAAAACATGAGCTGATCAAGCGCACCCCCACCGAGCTCTTCATCGACGGTGAGTTCCGCCCTGCCCGCGGCGGAGCCACCTTCGATGTGGTCAACCCAGCGACCGGGCAGGTGCTCTGTGAGGTGGCCGACGCCGAACCGGCCGATGGCAGGCTGGCCCTGGATGCAGCGGTTGCCGCCCAGCCGAGCTTCGCGGCAACCCCGGCGCTGGAGCGGCACGGGATGCTGATGCGAGCCTTTGAGCTGCTGATGGAGCGCCAGGAGGAGCTGGGGCTGCTCATGACGCTGGAGATGGGTAAGCCTCTGGCCGAGGCCAAGGGTGAGATCGCCTATGCCGCCGAGTTCTTCCGGCACTTCGCTGCAGAAGCGTTGCGCCTCGACGGCGGCTACCAAGCCTCCCCCCAAGGTGGTGGCCGGTTCCTCGTGCACAAGCAGCCGGTCGGCCCGTGCCTGCTGATCACGCCGTGGAACTTCCCGATGGCGATGGGCACTCGCAAGCTCGGTCCCGCCCTTGCGGCCGGGTGCACCAGCGTGCTGAAGCCGGCGCACCAGACACCCCTGTCAATGCTGGCACTGGCCGGAATCCTGAAGGAGGCGGGGGTGCCGGACGGGGTGGTCAACATCGTGCCGGCGATGCGCTCCGGCGAGTTGATGGAGCCGCTGATCCGCTCAGGGGATGCTCGCAAGCTGTCGTTCACCGGCTCGACCAAGGTGGGCAAGATCCTGCTTGAGCAGTGCGCAGACAAGGTGCTGCGCACCTCTATGGAGCTCGGTGGCAACGCCCCGTTCGTGGTCTTCGAAGACGCTGACCTGGAGGAGGCGGTCGCGGGATGCATGCAGGCCAAGATGCGCAACATGGGTGAGGCCTGCACGTCGGCGAACCGCATCTACGTACACTCCTCCCTGATCGACGACTTCGGCGCCCAGCTGGCGCAGCGGATGGGGGACCTGACGGTCGGCGACGGCACGTTGGAGGACAGCCAGGTCGGCCCGCTGATCGACGAGGACGCGCAGAGCAAGGTCGACGGCCTCGTGCGGGATGCCCGCGACCACGGCGCGAAGGTGCTGGTGGGCGGGGACGTTCCCGACGGCGCCGGTTACTTCTACCCGCCCACGGTGTTGCAGGGTGTGGGCCGAGAGGCGCGGATGCAGGCTGAGGAGATCTTCGGGCCGGTAGCCGCGCTGACCCCCTTCGACACCGAGGACGAGGCCGTTGAAGCGGCCAATGACACACGGTTCGGTTTGGTGGCCTACGTCTTCACCAACGACCTGCGGCGGGCGATCCGGGTCGCCGAGCGGATCGAATCAGGAATGGTGGGGCTCAACCAGGGGATCGTGTCGAACCCCTACGCTCCGTTCGGTGGAATGAAAGAGTCCGGGCTGGGGCGCGAGGGTGGCTCGGTCGGTATCGAGGAGTTCCTGGAGACCAAGTTCATCGGTATCGCGATGGGTTGAGACCGGCGGCAGTCCACCGGTCTCAACCGGTGCCCTCTCCTCGGGCGCTCTCGGCTGCCCGCGCGTGGACCAGCCGGAGCAGGTCGCGCACGGCGTCGGTCATGTGCAGATGTAGCAGGCGGTCGGCTTCTGCGGCATCGCCACTGCGGATGGCAGCGGTGACGGCTCGGTGCTCCAACACCCGGTGATGGTCGTCGTCTTGGGCGCTGCCGAGGGCGTGGATGCAGATCCGGGCCTCCACCACCTGGGTGGCGTGCAGCCGGACCAGCCGCTCGCTGCCGGACAGGCCCACCAACATCTCGTGAAAGCGGATGTCACACTCCCCGACCTGTCGCGAGTCACCGGCCTGTGCGGCCTGCTCCATCTGAGCCAGCAGTGGCTCCAGAGCATCGGCGGTGGCGATCGGCGCCTCGGCCACGGCGACCGCCACCGCATAGCGCTCGACAGCGTCCCGCGCCAGGTACATGTCCCGCACGTTGTCCGGAGTCAGTTCGACGACGAAGAGTCCGCGGTGCCGGATCGGCACCAGCAGCCCCTCCTGGGTGAGGCGCTGCAGGCCCTCGCGCAGCGGCCCGCGGCTGACGCCCAACTGTTCGGCCAGCTGGGTCTCATACATCTGGGCTCCCGGCGGGAAGTCGCCTTGGGCGATGGCTTCTCGCACGGCGGCGGCGATGATGACCGGCGTCGACTGCTGCACGACCCGGGTCAGCCGGGGCGTGGCCGACTCGTCGCTCACGGTGGCACCCGCTGGGCTGCAAGGGACCCGAGGCTCGGAGCGTCGGTGGTCCGGCCGAGAAGGCGCAGGCCCTCCCAGACGGTGACCTGGTTGGCAGTCAGGACCGGCATGCCGGCTTCCTGTTCGAGCCGTTGCAGACCGGCAAGGGTGTGCATGGCGGTGTCGGGCACCAGCACGGCCTCCGCGTCGAGACGGTCGGTGCGCTGCACCATCGCAACCACATGGTCGAGGCCGAGGGTTCCCACCTCGGCGGCGGTCTCGATTCCGTGGCTGGTCAGCGAGGTCACGGTGATACCGCAGTGACCAAGCAGCTCGGTGAAGCACGACGCGACGTCGCTAGGGTAAGAGGCTGCTACGGCGACCCGGCTGACTCCGAGGTCACGGGCGGCGTTGACAAAGGCCAGTGAGGTGGAGGAGGCCGGCAGCCCGGTATGGCGCACCAGCTGGGCCACCTGCTCACGGGCCCCGTCGATGCCGAAGACGAAGCTGCCGGAGGTGCACGCCCAGATCAGGGCACCGATCGGGTCGCATATCCCGGCGCCCTGCCGGTCCCGGCCCAACAGCTCATCGGCGCCCTGCGCGAGACGCTTGGCCGAGCCGAGGTCGAGCAGGGCGTCAACCCGGTGCGCGTCCTCGCCGACGCTGGTGACCCCGACCGGGAAGCGGACCGCGCCCTGCGGATCGGCCGCAAGCATGTCCTCGGCGTGCCGGTAGTCGTCGGCAGCGGACTCGCCTGGGTACAGCAGACCGACGGCCGTCATCTTCGCCCCTTCGTCCCGATTGTCGACAATAATATGCCTAGCCTCGGCACGCGGAAAGGCCGCAGGGTGCCTAGTGTGACGGCTCGCGGAGCCTGCCGCTCGTGGCCACAGCCGGATCGGTGCACGACGACAGGTCGAAGCAGCATGGTCTCCGCTTGCCGTCGTCCATCTTGGAGACGGCCACCGCGACCCGACGCTGTCTCGTCTTCGGGCTCTTCGTCGCGCCGACCCAGCGGACCCATTCCCAGCGGGCCATCGGGGTGATGTCATGCCAGAGGGTGTGCACAGCTGTGGGCGCTGCGGCCATGGCGACAGCCAGGTCTTCGGGCAGGTCCGGCTCGGGCCAGTCGGGCGTGACGGCGAGGGTCAGCTCGACCGTATCCCCGGGGTCGGCCCCGGCGGCTGCCCGCAGGGCGCGGCCGATGCGGACCCAGTGCCCTCGGCGACCATCGGGTTCAACCACGGTCTGGAACGGGTGACCCTTGAGGGTGGCGTGCACGGCCACCTGGCCCCGCGAGGGCAGTTGCTCGCTTGCCGGCCCCGGCAATTGCACGAGGGTGGTATCCCCGATCGTGGACAGTCCGCCCTCGAACCGGATGAGAGAGGGTTCGGCCTCTGGGTTGGGGTTGGGCATATCGTGCACGACCTCTCTCGGACCTGGCCGACCCGAACCGTTGAGGACAGGGACCGCAATCTCCTCAGAAACACCTGGCACTCTACTGTCGAGGCCGCGCAGTGGACACCGGTTGGGCCTTTGCCGGCTACCCGACGAGCAGCGGGGCAGCAACCTGGGCCAGAGCCTGGCCTGGGGTGGCTAGATCGAACCCCACCGCCGCGAGAGCTGCCCACAAGGTGACCTGGTTAGCACTGAGCATCGGGATGCCGAGCTCGGCCTCCAGCGGCTCGACCAGGTCGATCGTGGGCACGTTGGTGCACGACATGAACACGGCGTCCGCCCCACCGGCACCGGACCGTGGCAGCGCGCTGCGCCACAGCTCGGCGACCTCGGGGTAGGGCAGCGCCCAGATGCGTTGACTCAGTCCGGCGGACGCACCCGAGACCACCTGCACCCCGGCTTCGGCCAGAAAGGTGCTCAACCGCGCGGTCACTGGGGCGTCGTACGGCGTGGCAACCGCGAGCCGTCGGATGCCGAGGGCACGGACCGCCTGCAGGAGGGCACCACTGGTGGTCAGTGCCCGGGGCACACCGGCGGCCTCGATGGCTCGGCACAGCGCCGCCTCTCCGGCGAGCCCGCGCACGAAGGAGCCCGACGTGCAGGCGTAGGCGACGACGTCGGGCGAGGTCTCGACCAGGGTGCGGGCGCACGCGGTCAGAACCGGAGCGTCACTGACCGTCTCGGCCTGCAGGACCGACACCGGCAGGACATGATGGGGGGTGCGGGTCAGCAGAAGGTTGATGGCCTCCGGCACCCAGCGCCACAGCTCGCGGTCCAGCGCGAAGTCGTAGGGCGCGATGACACCCACCCCGACCGAGCCGATCGGCGTGCTCGGCTTGGACGAGGTGTCCGCGCTGAGAGCCATCCACCCATCTTGACTGCTCGCAGGATTGTTGACAATAAGACAGCGCGATCCTACGTTGACGTCGTGACCGGCCGCCTCACGTTCCCACAAGGCTGTCTACCCGAGAGACAGTCATGAGTGGGCTGCGCTGGATGACCCAGGCTGAGCTGCAACGTGACTACGCGACGGGGGCGTTGTCCCCGCTGGAGGTCTGCGAAGAGGCGTTGCAGGCAGTGGACAGGCAGGACGAGGCGGTCAACGCGTTCGTGTCGGTGCATCCCGAGGAGGCTCGGGCCGCAGCACTGGCCGCACACCACCGGTGGCGCGCCGGTGCGCCGCTGGGCCCAGCCGATGGAATCCCGACCTCAGTCAAGGATATCTTCCTCACCCGCGGGCATCCCACCCTGCGCGGCAGTACCCTCGTGCCGCACGAGGGCACCTGGGTCGAGGATGCTCCCGCCGTGGCGCGGCTCCGGGAAGGCGGCGCGGTGCTGATCGGCCACACCACCCTGCCTGAGTTCGCCTGGAAAGGCACGACCGACTCCATCAGGCACGGGGTCACCACCAACCCGTGGGAGACCACACTGACGGCGGGTGGCTCCAGTGGTGGGTCGGCGGCTGCCGTAGCCCTGGGCATGGGCACCTGGTCCATCGGCACCGATGGTGGAGGGTCGGTGCGCATCCCCGCCGCCTTCACCGGCACGGTGGCGCTCAAACCCACCCAGGGACGGGTGCCGCTGTGGCCGCCCAGCCCCTACGGCACACTGGCGCACGCTGGGCCGATGACCCGCACGGTGCGCGACACCGCGACGCTGCTCGACGTCATCGGCGTGCCGGACCCCCGGGACTGGACTCACCTGCCCGCTACCGGCTCGGCGGGAGCCGAGCTGGGACCCAGCATTGCCGGGCTGCGCGTCGCCTACTCTCCGGCCCTGGGCTGGTCCGAGCAGGTGGCGGTGGACCCAGAGGTGGCCACGCGCGTCGAAGGCGCCCTCAGGGTGCTTGAGGATCTGGGCGCGCAGGTGGAGCAGGTCGACCCTCCCCTCGGCCCGCTGGCCGACCTGCAGCACGCCTTCGAGCTGTTGTGGTTCACCGGAGCCGGCAAGGTGCTTCGCGCATACGGCGACGACGCGCTCGCCCGGGTCGATCCCGCTCTGGCTGAGCAGGTGCGGCGATACGCCGGGTGCAGTGCCCAGCAGTACCTCGACGCCACCGCCCTGCGGATGGACCTCGGCCGGGCACTGGGGCTGTGGCATCAGAGTCATGACGTCCTTGTCGGCCCGACGATGCCCACGGTGGCCTTCCCGGCCCGGCAGGCGGCCCCGACGGGATGGCCCTCGCTGTTGTGGACCTCGTGGAGCCCGTTCACCTACCCCTTCAACATGACCGGGCAGCCGGCGCTGAGCCTGCCCTGCGGCTTCACCACCGGGGAATTGCCGGTCGGGCTGCAGATAGTGGGTGCCCGGCACACCGACCCCACCGTGTTGCGCGTCGCTCACGCCTACGAACAGGCCACCGACTGGCACACCCAACACCCGGGAGCATCCCAGGCACAGGAAGGAGACCGGCGATGAGCGCCATCACGATCACCCTGGTGCAGCGCGGGGTCAGCGCCCGAGCCGAGCTGGACGAGCGTGCGGCCCCGCGAACATGCGCCGCAGTCCTGGCCGCCCTCCCGCTCGAGGCGCAGGTCTACCACGGCAAGTACGCCCGAAACGAGATCTATGCTCTCTTCCCGGCCTTCGCGCAGAGCGACCCCGGCGCGGAGAACACCACGATCACCCCGATTCCGGGCGACTTGTGCTGGTTCACCTTCAGCGGGGACACCCTGGGCAACCCGGCGTACGGGTATGAGACCGGATCCGAGCACGGTGGGCACCCGGACGTCGTGGACCTGGCGGTGTTCTACGGCCGCAACAACCTGCTCATCAACGGGGACCAGGGGTGGGTGCCGGGCAACGTCTTCGCCTCCGTTACGGAGGGCTTGGCCGAGCTCGCCGCCGCCTGCCAAGACCTGTGGATGGGCGGTGTGCGAGGCGAGACACTGCGCCTCGAGCTGGCTGCTGACACCTGAACCCGCCGCCACGGGCCACCACCTATCCCCGGCAGACTGACTCGGTGCCGGTGGATGCCGGTCCCTGACCACCGGTCGGCCGGTGCAGAATGGGACAGTGGTCGGCCGCGGCAGCAGTGACGAAAACCCAGTGGGTGCGCCCCACCGAGTGGTCGTGATGGGGGCCAGCGTGGCTGGCCTGGTGGCCGCTGCAGCTGTCGCCGGCAGCGGTCGCGGTGTCACCGTGCTGGAGCGGGACCTCCTGCCGAGCGGCCCGAATCCTCGCCGGAGCGTACCGCAGGGGCCTCAGCCACACGTCTATCTGTACCGTGGGTTGCTGGCTCTGGAGGAGCTACTGCCCGGTTTCCGAGCGGAGCTGCAAGCGGCCGGGGCGGTGTCCCTCGACACCGGTGACCTGGCCTGGCTCGGGGAGACCGGCTGGGCGCCGCCGGGGAGGCGCGAGTTCGAGATCTTGTCGCTCACCCGGCCACTCTTCGAGCACGTGCTGAGGTCTCGAGTAGCTGGAATGCCCGGTGTCCACATCCGTGACGGCAACCGAGTTGAGGCGCTGCACCGAAGCCGCGGGGCGGAGGCGTCACCCTGGTCGGTGCAGCTGGCCGGAGGGCAGCTACTGCCGGCCGACCTGGTCATCGACGCCTCGGGCCGCAGCTCCCGGCTCCCCGTCTGGCTCAAGCAGCTTGGCCTGCCGACGGCCGAGATCTCGGAGGTCGATCCGCAGATCGGCTACGCCACGCGGGAGTACGCAGTGCCCCCCGGGGTGGTCGCCCCTGCAGGCGTGGTGCTGCTGCGCACCCCGCAGGCACCGACCGGCGGCCTGGGCCTGCCGGTGGAGGACGGCCGTTGGCTGGTCGCGGCCACCGGGTCCGGCGACACGCGACCCTCGCGCGACACCGAGGAGTTCGAGGCCTTTCTGGCCGCACTGCGCGATGACGCACTTGCCGAGGTGGTCAGGGTTGCCCAACCACTCGGCGAGGTGAGCATCCATCGCCAGACCGGGAACCGACGGCACCACTACGAACGGCTGCGACGGTGGCCAGCGGGTCTGCTGGTCGTCGGCGACGCGCTGTGCGCCTTCGACCCCGTCTACGGTCAAGGGGTCACAGTGGCCGCGTGTGAGGCGCTGCTGCTTCGTACCGAGCTGCAACGCGGACTGCGCCCGGGTAGCGAAAGACGCCTGTTGCGGCGCTTCGCCGGCACCGCGTCCCTCCCGTGGGCGATCGCGACCGGCGAGGACCGGCGCTACTCCTCGTGCGAGGGGTCGCCGACCGTGACGGAGGCCCTGCTGGGCCGGTGGACCCGAGAGCTCGGGCGACTGGCCGGGCATGGTGATGCGCGCGCCCAGGCGGCCATGTCGCGGGTCTACCACCTGATGGGCTCGCCCCTGCTGCTCTTCCAGCCGCAGCTGGTGGCTGCATCGGTGTGGTGCCGGATGCGTGGCTACGGCCCGGTGACCCAGCGGCCCACGATTCTCACGCCATCGACGCGCCGCACCGTGCGAACACGGCGAGGGTGAGCTGCCCCCCAGCGCGGGCCCATGATCCTCTGTCAAGATTGTCGACAATACTCACCGGCGTATCACTAGTGGCCTGTGAATCGGCAGTCTTGTGGAGAGGACCTCGATGACCCCGCTTTCCCCCGCTACCGAGCGGGACCTCCGCGCGAACGTGCAGGGGCGGGTCGAGACCGGTGCGTTGGCCCAGGCGTTGTATGCCGTCGACGCCAGCAACTACCGGGTGGTCCCGCAGGCTGTCGTTCTCCCGATGGACCAGGAGGACCTGCTGACCGCCTTGGAGGTATGCCGACAGTCGGGCACCCCAGCCGTGCTCAGGGCCGGGGGAACATCCATGGCCGGCAACGCCATCGGCGGTGTCGTCATCGACGTCTCGAAACACCTGAACGGCATCCTCGACCTCGACCCTGTGGCCCGGACCGCCGTGGTGCAACCCGGGGTCGTCCTCAGCCACTTGATGAAGGCAGCACGGCCACACCGGCTGACCTTCGGGGCGGACCCCTCCTCGGCCAGCCGGGCCACGCTCGGCGGAATGATCGCAAACAATGCTTGTGGAGCCCATTCTGTGGCCTGGGGGACCACGGCGGACAACGTCCTGAGTCTCGATGTCGTGACCGGTGACGGCCGACGGCTCTCGCTGTCCACGCCCGGTCACGGATCTGCTGACGGTGGCGGCGCCAGCAGCGCCGAAGGCGAGCTGATCCGCGTGCTCGGGAAGATCGGGAAACAGCACGAGCGGTTGATCAGTCGTCGTTTCGGCACGTTCTCCCGGCAGATCAGCGGGTATGCCGTGCAACACCTGATCGCACAACCGGGCGCACAAGCCCAGGGTGTGGACGCAGCCCGGCTGCTCGCCGGTAGCGAGGGCACTCTGGCGACGACCCTGCAGGCCACGGTGGGCCTGGTGGACCTGCCGGCAGCGACCGTGCTGCTGGCGTTGGGGTTCGCCGACGCCCCGTCGGCGGCCGACTCCGTGCCGATCGTGCTGCCTCACCAGCCACTGACGATGGAGTCGATCAACGCCACTCTGGTCGACCGGCTGCCGCACGATGTGCGCCGTGCTGCGACATCGGCTGGGTTGCCGGCCGGGCGGGTATGGCTGCTCGTGGAGGTGCCCGGTGAGTCAACCGAGACCGCCGGCTCCGCAGCTGCGCGGATCGCTGAGGAGGTGCGCGACGGCATCCCGGGGGCGACCGCTTCGGTGGTGACCGACCCAAGTGCGCAGGCGGTGCTGTGGCGTTGTCGTCGGGACGGCACCGGGCTGGCCACCCGAAGGGTCGATGGCGCCGAGGCCTGGTGTGGCTGGGAGGACGCAGCCGTCCCGCCGGCTCGGCTTGGGGCATACCTGCGTGGTCTCGAGGAGGTGATGGGCCGGTATGGCTACTCGGGTGCCTCCTACGGGCATTTCGGTGAGGGCTGCATGCACATGCGGATCGACTTCGACTTCCTGACAGACTCGGGCCGACGCGACTACCGCGCCTTCATCACCGAGGCCACCGACTTGGTGATCGGTCTGGGTGGCTCGGTCTCTGGCGAGCACGGTGACGGGCGCGCACGGGGCGAGATGGTGGCCCGGATGTACGGGGCCGAGTCGATGGACCTCTTCGCCCAGGTCAAACGTGCCTTCGACCCCGACGGAGTGCTGAATCCTCACGTCATCGTCGACCCAGTACCTATCGATCACAACCTGCGCCAGGCCGGGGCTGCCAAGGACCGGCACGTCGCGACGATCTTCTCCTACCCCGAGGACAACAACGACTTTGCGCAGGCGCAACGGCGGTGCGTCGGCGTCGGGACCTGCCGCCAGACCTCCGGTGGCGTGATGTGCCCGAGCTACCAGGTGACTCGCGAGGAACAGCACTCGACCCGAGGCCGGGCCCATGTGCTGTTCGAGATGCTGGAGGGCGACGTGATCACCGACGGGTGGCGCTCCACCGAGGTCCGCGACGCGCTCGACCTCTGCCTGTCGTGCAAGGGGTGTGTCTCGGACTGCCCGGTCAACGTCGACATGGCCACCTACAAGGCGGAGTTCACCCACCACCACTACGCAGGGCGGCCCTGGGCCAGGCCGCGCTCGCACTGGTCGATGGGCTGGCTGCCGCTGTGGGCGCGGGGGGCATCGCTGGCTCCCCGGGCCGTCAACGCGCTGACCTCTTCACCGCTGGCTGGCGTGCTCCGGTGGGCCGGCGGTATCGCGCCCGACCGCGAGATCCCCGCCTTCGCGGCCCAGTCCTTCGTGGAATGGTTCGCCCGTCACGAGCCGATCGGGATGGGTGAGCGAGGACCGGTCTTGCTGTGGCCGGACACCTTCAACACCTACCTCTCGCCTGAGGTCGGGGTGGCTGCGGTGCGCGTGCTGGAGGCCGCAGGCTTCGCAGTGCATCTACCCCGCAAGCCGGTATGTTGCGGACTCACCTGGGTATCCACCGGTCAGCTCGGCGTGGCGAAGCAGGTGTTGCGCCGCTCGCTGGAGACGATCGCCCCGGCACTACGCGCCGGTGCCCCGGTCGTCGGGTTGGAACCGAGCTGCACAGCGATGCTGCGCCACGACGCGCCCAACCTGCTCGGTGAGGAGCCGCTGGCGGGGCTGGCCCGCGACCAGGTGGTGACTCTGGCCGAGCTGCTGCGCGTCAAGGCGAGCAACTGGGAGCCGCCGCAGCTCGGCGGCGAGGCCTTGGTGCAAGTGCACTGCCACCAACACGCGGTGTTGGGCTTCGATGCCGACCGTGCGTTGATGGCGGCCGCGGGGGTTACAGCGACCGTTCCTGACTCGGGGTGCTGCGGCCTCGCCGGGAACTTCGGTTTCGAGACCGGGCACGAGGAGCTCTCACGTGCCGTCGGCGAGCGGGTGATCCTTCCTGCAGTCCGAGCGGCAGAGGCGAACACAACTGTGCTGGCGGACGGATTCAGCTGTCGTACTCAGATCGCTGGTGAGACTTCGCGTCGTGCACGTCATCTCGCAGAACTGCTGGCTGACGGGCTGGACGGATAGAAGCACCGACATCCCTCGCTGTCGCGAACCGTTTATCCAGACACACCTTGGGGTACAGGTCATTCGGTGCCTCATGTCATCACAAAGCGCACTGCAGCACCGACGGAACCGATGTGACCAGAAGTGATCTCGTGTCGCCTCCAGGTTTGTCGGGCGAGGCGCGCCATTGTTACCGGACCGTGGGTGGTTCAACAACTCGGTGATGAATACCAGATCCGGACTTTCCCTTGACGAGAAGCGCCATAAGGTCCATCATCTAACTATGTTAGGAGATCCGAACGTTGATAGGATCGCCCGTCGTCGGCAAGGCACGCGGGACGAGATCCTCGACGCCGCATGGGCGGTGGTGCGTGAGTCGGGCTGGTCCGGACTCACCCAACGCAGTGTCGCAAAGCGAGTGGGCATGCGCGCGCCCTCGCTCTACGGACACTTCGACTCCAAGCTGACGATTATCGACGCGATGTTCGGCCAGGCATGGGCGGAGTTCGATGCGACCGCCGCGGGTCAAGAACCCAACCTCTCCGCCGATCCGCGCGAAGCCTTGCTCATGACCGCGACAATCTGGCTCGACGCGATGGCAGCTGAGCCGGAACGGAACGCGCTGATGAACCAGCGTCCGGTCCCCGGCTTCACACCGAGCGCCGAGTCTTACGCCTTCGCCATGCAGACCATCGAGCGACTGCACCGCCTCTTGGACCGCCTAGGCATCGACGACCCCGACGCCGCGGACCTATGGACCGCGATCCTCGCTGGTCTGGCCAGCCAACAGAACGCCAACGACCCCGGGGGGGAGCGCTGGCGTCGGCTTGTCCCCCGCGCTGTCGACATGTTCCTCAGCGAAGTCAAACTCGACACCACACGGAGGAAGAACCCATGAAAACCACCGAGCCCCCCCACACCGAGACTGGCCCCCGCAGGCCCCGAATGGAACGCGAGGTCGCAATGCGGCTCGCGGAGACGGAGTACCAGCGTTTCATCGAGCTGCTGCGCTCACTGTCGCCCGAGGACTGGAACAAGCCCACCGACTGCCCCTCGTGGGACGTCAGAGCGATCGCTGGACACAGCACCGGGATGGCACTCATGGCGACTGGCCCGAAGGAGACGCTGCGGCAGTCCATGGTCGCCAAACGCCGTGGCGGCGTCCCCCTCGACGCCCTCACGGCCCTGCAGGTCCAAGAGCATGCCGACCTCAGCACAGGCGAGCTCGTCGAACGCATCGCCGCGATCGCCCCCCGCGCCACGCGGGGGCGGCGGCGTACTCCAACCCTGGTACGCCGGATGAAACTGCCGGGGCCTCAGGACGTCGGCGGCAACATCGAACGCTGGACGAACGGGTACCTCATCGACACGATCCTGACCCGCGACCCGTGGATGCATCGCATGGATATCTGCCACGCGACCGGTCGCGAACCAGTGCTCACACCCGACCACGATGGTCAGCTGGTTGCCGATGTCGTCGAGGAATGGGCAAGCCGGCATGGCCGCCCCTTCCGGCTTCATCTCACTGGCGCAGCAGGCGGCAGCTTCTCCCACGGCGACGACGGGCCCGCGCTGACGCTCGATGCCATCGACTTCAGCCGCGTCCTGTCCGGACGCATCGTCCACGACCGGGTTACGCACGACCTGCTCGACGTGGCTGTGCCTTTCTAGAAGACCCTCGGGCCGGTCGGTCGCGACTGAACGGGTGGATTTTTTCTCGCCTCGCGCTTGTGCGAATGCATCGTGACATTAGTCCCGTCTATGTCTCACTGTAGGGTGACATTTGTCCCGCCTATGTCTGACTGTATGGTGACATTTGTCCCCCCTATGTCGAGGAAGATAGTCCATGCGCTTTGTGAAGCTTCTGGTCGGCCTATTCGCCGCCGCCGCCCTTGCTCTATCCCTAGCCTCCCCGGCCTCCGCGATCCGCTACGGTGAGCCCGACAATGAGGAGCACCCATTCGTCGGCATTATGGTCGCGGGCTCCGTCAATGAAGACAGCGGCGCCTTCGAGCCTCAGTGGCGCTGCTCGGGCGCCTTGGTCTCTCCCACCATCTATCTGACCGCAGGGCACTGCACGTTCGGCGCGGAGGCCGTGAGGATCTCGTTCGAGGAGGACGTCAACGACCTGGAGCCCTCCGCGTACCAGGTTTCCGGTGCTCCCCACACTCACCCTGACTACGATCCCTCCGCCTTCTACCTGAACGACCTGGGTGTAGTCGTCCTGGACGTCCCAGTGGTCATGGATGAGTACGGGGTGATCCCGCAGGAGGGCTACTTCGACGACTTCTTCGTGAAGCGTGGACAGAACAAGCAGGAGTTCACCGCCGTAGGTTACGGCCTGCAGCGGTCCATGCCGTTTCAGACGGGTCTGACCGAGGCTTCGCTGGAGCGTCGCCAGGCGACCCTGCGCATCATCAACCAGGACGCGGCCTTCGGGGAGAAAAAGGCAGGCAACTCGGTGTTGTTCACGAGCAACGCCTCTGGTGGTGGCACATGCAGGGGTGACTCCGGCGGACCGATCTTCGTTGAGGGCACCGCCGTCATCGCCGCCGTGTCTTCATTCGGTCTCAATGCTCGCTGCGCTGGCACCGGTAGCGGCTACCGCGTCGACACGGCGGACGACCTGGAGTGGCTCGAAGAAGAGTTCGGGCTTCTCCCCGGCCAGAACTGGTAGCCAGGATGCTGACGCAACTTCGGTAGTTGGTGGCCAGGTACCGGTCCTCTCCGGGGACCCCGGACAGAGGTGACGGACGCGCTGCTCGGGGCACCGCGCCCGTCACGGTTGTCAGTGGGAGACGGGGGTTACGCGTGGGGGTGCATCGCAGTGCTCAGTTGGCGATCCCGCCACACAGCGCTGGGATGGTGCCTTCCAACGGGAAGGCGTCAGTCAGCGACGACGGTCCCGCACCGAAGTCGTACTCACCGTTGCCGTTGACGTCGATGCCGTGCACCACGACCTGGACCGTGCCTGCATCGGCAAAGGCGTCCGGGCTGCGGAACGTGCGCGAGTAGCTCAGGTTTCCGGTGTCGTCGGCCACGGGGAAGCGGTTCAAGGCGAGCGCGCTGCGGGATGTGGTGTCTCCGGATGTGGTCAGAGACGCGACGATACCGCCATAGAACGGGACGCCCTCGAGGGTCGTGACAAAGCCGTTTCCGTCCGTGTCGGCGGCCGGTCCGGGGCAACCAAGGTCGGTGCTGTCACCCGGCACTCCATGCAGATGCATCGCATGCGGCAGGTTCGGGGCGAGGCCGCTGGCCTTGACCTTCACCTGCACCTTACCGTTGGGCAGGGCCTTGATGCGGGTGTTGCCGGAGGCTTGGCTGTTCGGTACCGACTCGGCTTGCACGGGGTTCAGCTCATACGAGTAGCTCGCAACTTTTGGCGACGGGTTGTCGTCGTGGGCCGCGGTGGCGGTACCAGCCATCCCGAGGGAACCTGCGGCGGCGATGGCGAGGGCAACAGGGATTCGTCTCATGATTGAGCTCCTTCGTTGAGTGGCCTGGCCCAGATGACCCGCCTATACCGTCATTCGGAGCCGAGCTGAGAACGGATGGCTCTGGTGCTCAGCGGAGTCCACGGTGGCAGCCGAACGCGTAGGCCACGAGCTCACGTCAACAGGCGCATACTCATCAAGGCGTAGGCGCGAGCAGCGGTGACCAGCTCGGCCACACCGACGGACTCATCCGGGCGGTGGGCTTGCTCACTGACCGAGCCCGGCCCCAGTACCACCACCGGCACGTCCCACGCCGCGGACACGAAGCCACCGTCGCAGGCAGCAGTCCACCCACCGAGCGGCATACCCGATCGACCGGCGGCGGTCGCCGCTTCGTCGATGGCTGTGACGAACCGGTGACTCGCGGGTGTCTCGAAACCGGGCATGTCCATCGGCGACGTCACCTCGACCGACAGCCCGCGTTCTTCGAGCCGCAGCCCAGTCAGACGAAGCCGCACCGAGGCCAACACGTCCTCGATACGTTCGCCCGGCAAGAGCCGCCGATCCACCTCGAGGCGACAATCTGCCGCCACCACCGAACCGCCGGTGCCCCCGCTGATCCTGCCGACGTTGAAGGTCGGCGGGCCCACCAATGGGTGGGTCTGGTCGGTCATCTCGGCGTGCCAGCGGTCCAGCTCGGCGACCACAGCGGCCGCGCCACCGATCGCGTTGCGGCCATCGCCGGGCCGGCCAGCATGTGCCGCGAGTCCGGTCACCGTGACGTCCAGGTAGCAGGCCCCGCGTGCGGCGACGATCGTCTGCAGGTCAGTCGGCTCCGCGACGATGCAACCCACCAGCTCGCCAGGCTGCGGCCTCGCGATCCACTCCCGGACGCCGATGCCGTTCTGCTCCTCGTCGGCCAGCGCCGCCAGCAGCACCGGACCGGACAACCTCGCCCCTGAAGCGTGCAGCGCGTTCATCGCCACCACCGCCGCAGCCAAACCCCCGAGCATGTCGGTGCTGCCACGGCCAAAGAGGCGACCATCGATGACCTCGCCTCCGCACGGCTCACGGGTCCACCCCTCACCGATCGGCACCACGTCGGTGTGCCCCAGCACGAGCAGCCCGGGCCCGGGTCCGCCGGGCAACGTCACCTCCACGTTGGGCCGCCCGGGCTCGACATCCCAGACCCGTGCATCGAGCCCAGCCGTGCGAGCCAACTCAAGAAGCACCTCGGCGGTTGCTTGCTCCTGACCGGGCGGGTTCTCGCCCGGTGCCTGAATCAGCAACTGTGCTGCACGCACCACCGCGTCAGGGTCGATCAGGTCGAGTACCTCCTGTTCGCGAGCTGTCACGGGACAATCTGACATCGATGCGTGCGTCGGCTCAACCATCGAGGAGGTCGACCGCCCGACGCAGCCGGGCGACACCCTCGGCGATGCGCGGCGGTGGGGTCGAGGCGAAACAGAGCCGGAGCGCGTCAGGAAAACGTCGGCTCGGTGAGAACGCATTGCCGGGGATGTAGGCCACTCCCTGCGCCAACGCCACCTCGAACAGTGCCTCGGTGTCGATCGGCGGATCGAAGGTCACCCATAAGAAGAACCCGCCCTCCGGGTCGGTCCAGCGGGCGATGTCGGAGAAGTGCTCGTCGAGTGCCTGTTGCATGGCCTCCTTGCGTTCACGGTATGCGGTGCGCGTCGCCGCCAGGTGCTCGGTCAGGTAGCCCCCACCGAGGAAGCCTTCGACGAGGCGTTGGGCCGGCAGGTTCGTGCAGGTGTCCATCGCCTGCTTGGCGTTGATCAGGAGCTGTTGCAGGGACGGGTCGGTGTCGACCCACCCGACCCGCAAGCCCGGGGCGATGATCTTGCTGAAGGTGCGCACCGAGAACACCAACGGGTCACCGGCGGCCAGCTCGTGCAGGCTCGGCACGTCGTCGCCGGCGAAGCGGAGCATGCCGTAAGGGTCGTCGTCCAGGACCACCGACCCCCAGTCACGGGCGACCTCCAGCAGCTGGCGACGTCGAGTCAGACTCATCGAAGCCCCCGACGGGTTCTGGAAGGTCGGCACCGTGTAGATGACTTTCGGGCGATGTCCGCTCTGCTCGGCCTGGGCGATCAGGTCATCGACGACCATGCCGTCGCCGTCGACGGGGATCTCGAGCAGCTCGGCCTGGTAGGACAATGCGGTCGCGCTGCCGTTGGTGTAGGTCGGCGACTCGACGCTGACGTAGTCGCCGGGGTTGACGAAGAGCTTGCAGGCCAGATCCAGCCCTTGCATACCGCCGGAGGTGATCGTCACCCGGTCCAACGAGGTGGCGTCGCTGGTGTCCTCCAACACCTCCACCAGGGCCTCGCGCAGGGGCATGTCCCCTTCGGTCGCCGCGTAGTCGAAGGCATCGGGGCGGTCGACTGCCAGCGCGGTCCGGGACACCTCGGCGAGCGCGTGAGTGGGGATGGCCTCGGCGGCCGGCGACCCCATGGCGAAGCGCACGATGTCGTGAGTCTGCGCGGCCAACAGGGCGGTGCTCGAGTCGATGACCGAGCCGACAAGACCGTGGGTGCGGTCGGCGAGGGGCAGCGTTGTGGTGGTGCTCATGGTGACTCCTTCTCGTGCTGGACAGTGGTGCGTCGAACGGTCGTGCTCTCGTGAGTGCTAGATCTTGACGGTGAGTTCGGGGGGCAGGCGGGTCAGCAGTTCGGCATGGTCTGCCTGCACCAACACGGACTGCGAAGTCTCGAAACCCCAGCCGTCCATCCACATCCCGAGGATGACGTGCAGTGCCATACCCGAGGCAAGCACCGTCTCCTCCTCGGCGCGCAGACTGACGGTGTGCTCCCCCCAGTCCGGTGGGTAGCCGATCCCGATCGAATAGCCGATCCGGGACTCCTTGGTCAGTCCATGCCGGCTGATGCTGGTCGTGAAGGCCGCATGCACCTCGCGTCCGGTCACCCCCTCCCGGAGTGTGTCCAGCGCCGCGTTCAGACCCTCAGCCGTGGCCGCTGCACAGTGTGCAAGACGCTTGGGTGGCATGCCCAGGCTCACCGTGCGAGCCAGCGGCGCGTGATAGCGACGGTAGACCCCGCTCAGCTCGATGGTGGTGGCTTCGCCGGCCCGAAGCGGCAGATCGGACCAGGTCAAGTGGGGCGTGCCTGCCGTTTCCCCGGTAGGAAGCATCGGAACGATCGCGGGGTAGTCCCCGCCGAGGGTTCGCGCGCCCAACGTCTGGGCATACTGGATCTCGGCAACGACATCGCACTGTCGCCGGCCCACTTCGATCCGGTCAATCGCGGTGGTCATGACCTGGTCGGTGATCTCGCCGGCGACGCGCAACATGTCCTGCTCGGCTGGCGACTTGACCGCCCGCACCCAGTTCACGAGCTCGTAGCTGTCGACCAACGTCGTCGAGGGCAGTGCTTGCCACAGTGCCATAAAGCCGCGGGGTGAGAAGTAGTGCGCGTCGAGCTCCAAGCCGACCGTGGCAGTGGCGGAGTCGTGCAGCAGTCCAAGGTCGCGCGCCCGCTCCGCGATCCAGTCGTAAGGATGTGCGTCGCGGCGCTGAACCAACGTCTCGGGGTAGCCATGGATCTGGTCGGCCGGCAGGTACGCCGTGTGGTGGGCGCCCTGCGCGTCCATTGCCCGTGCGAAGAGGTGCGGAACCCCACTGACCGGGACGACAAGACACTGCGGCATGTAGAACGACCAGGCGTTGTAGCCAGACAGGTAGTACAGGTTCGCCGGGTCCGCGACGATCAGCGCTTCCATCTCACGGTGCTGCATTGCGGCCTGCACGTTGACCAGCCGGTCGGCATACTCCTGCGGGGAAAACGGCGCCACCGTGGTGTGCTCCTGCTCGCTCATCCCGCCATCCTGACTGCTGTGCAGATTGTTGACAATGTGTCGCAGCGATCCTACGTTGACGCGATGACCGGCCACCCCGTAATTACTGTGCTCAGCAGGAACGTCGACGACTGCCCGCCCTACTTGGACAGGTTGCGGGGTCGGGCCCAGGTGCGGGTCACCGATGAGGCGGGACTCGAGGCGTCGTTGCGCGGCGCTCAAGCACTCTTTCTCTGGGATTTCTTCTCCTCTGCACTTCGGGACGCCTGGTCCTCATGCGATGCCTTGGAGTGGGTTCATGTGGCAGCCGCGGGCGTGGACTCCCTGATGTTTCCTGAGTTGAGCGCCAGCGACGTCGTGGTCACCAATGCGCGTGGCATCTTCGATCGTCCGATTGCAGAGTACGTGTTGGGCGCTGTGCTGGCCCATGCCAAGCAGACACACCGCAGTGCCGACCTGCAGCGCGAGCACGTATGGCTACACCGCGAGACGAACACCGTGAACGGTGCGGTCGCTGTCGTCGTCGGGACCGGTGCCATTGGGCGTGAATGTGCCCGCCTGCTGGGGGCGGTCGGCATGCAGGTGCGCGGTGTCGGCCGGACCCCGCGTTCCGGTGACCCGGACTTCGGCGAGGTGGTGGCCAGCGTGGACTTGGCCGAGCATGTCGGAGACGTGGACTACCTGGTGGTCGTGGCACCGCTGACCGACCAGACCCGCGGCCTGGTGGATGCGCGGGTGCTGGCCGCGTTGCCCTCGCGTGCGCATCTGATCAACGTCGGCCGCGGGGAGAGCGTCGTGACGGCTGACCTGATTGCCGCCTTAAACGCTGGACGCTTCGACGGGGCCAGCCTCGACGTCGTCGACCCCGAGCCGCTACCGGCCGACTCGCCGCTGTGGGATATGCCTGGGGTGCGGATCACGCCGCACATGTGCGGAGACGTGAAGGGCTGGCTGGACGCCCTGGCCCGGCAGTTTGTCGACAACGCCGAGCGGTGGCTTGCCGGGAAGTCGTTGCACAACGTGGTCGACACTCGCGTTGGGTACGTGCCGACGGATCGACCCTGAGCGACTGAGGGGGCGGCGCAAGATTTCCGTTGACAGGTGACTAATTGGTCACCTATTGTCGGGTTATGCAAGAGAGCGAGGTGTTCAAGGCGCTAGCCGACCCGACCCGGCGGTTATTGCTGGACGCCCTGTTCGCCCATGATGGCCGGAGCCTTGGCGACTTGGAACAGGTCGTTGCCACCAGTGCCGAGATGACGCGCTTTGGTGTTTCGAAGCACCTGAGGCAGCTTGAAGCGGCCGGCTTGGTCCTGACTCGAAAACAGGGCCGGGAGAAGCTGCACTACCTCAACCCTGTGCCGATTCAGCTGATTCACGACCGATGGATCGGCAAGTACACCCAGCGTCGGACCACGGCGCTGACCGAACTCAAACGCAACCTCGAGGAGAAGTCATGAGCACGACACCACAGCAGGCACCCGCCAGCACGACACCACAGCAGGCACCCGCCGTTGAGTCATCGCCAGAGCAGAGCGAAACCGAGCGTAACCTGGCCGCGTCGGACGAAACAGCGCCGCCGATCCAGATGTTCTCGATCTACATCGACGCCCCAGCGCAGACGATCTGGGACGCCATCACCTCCTCCGAGTTCACGACCCGCTACGGATACGGCGGGGCGGTCGAGATGGACCTGGTGCCCGGAGGAGCGATGCGCGACCTGACGACGCCTGAGATGAAAGAGATGGGTATGGGCGATGTCGCGGCCACGGGCACAATCGTCGAGGTCGACCCGCCCCACCACTTGGTGCAGAAATGGTCAGCCGTCTGGCACGACGAGCCGGACACGACGTTGACCTACGAGATCAAGGAGTACCCGGGCAACGCGTGTTGCCTCACGCTGACGCACGACTGCACGGGTGCTCCCGACACAGCCGAGGACGTCCGTGGTGGCGGGGACGCGGGGGCCGGTGGTGGCGGGTGGCCCTGGGTGCTGTCCAGCCTGAAGACCCTGCTTGAGACCGAGCGAGTGATGTCTGGCGCCGGAGCCTGAAGGCAGGCTGACAACCGCGTCGGGAGGGGGAAACAGACTGTGAGGAGTTCCAAACTACGGTTCAGCGATATTGACTATGCCGGCCGCGCCCCTTCGTAGCCGGCCCTCGGAGGTGACCAGGGTGGCGTTGAGTGATGCGGCTAGCGCGACATAGAGGGCGTCACTGACCGGGATACGGTCCGTGAGTGCCCACGCGAACGGAACCTCCGGTGGGGGCACTTCACGAAGACACCCCGACTCGTTCGTCGTGGCAATCTGGGAAGGTGATCATCGTCGCGGGGCATCTTCGCGTGGCCGCCTCCGAGCGCGACCAGTACCTAGCCGCAGTGGAGGAGACAGCCAGCCAGGCTCGCCAGGCGCCCGGCTGCCAGGACTTTGTCCAGTCGGCCGACCCGATCGACCCGGAGCGCATCAACGTTTACGAGCGCTGGGACACTGACGAGTCGCTCATGTCCTTCCGCACCTCAGGGGACCAGAGCCATCAGCCACTGCCGAGCCCAGAGCTCCTCGGTGCCGAGGTCGCCAAGTACCGGATCTCAGCCGTCGAGAGTCCGTAAGCCGTTCGGTTTGCGGGACGATCTGTTTGCCCTTATCCGGGCCGTTGCGCTGCGAAGAGTCCGAGAAGGTGAAGTCGTGGCCGCAAGGAGTGGTGGCGGCGAACTCTCGGGCACGCATCGGTCGGACGACAACGCATGGGACTGGCTTACGAGCGCCTTATCGGCACAGGGGGTGCGTATCAGGTCTTAGCGGGCTTCGGGTGTCCTTCGGAGGCTTGAACAATGACAATGCCTTCGCCGCTGAGCGCCAGCTGGTAGGCCTCACCGGACCCCTCCCGATAGCCGAAGACAAAGTCATCGCCGATGCCCAGGTCCGTCGGCAGGTCGAGAGCGACGTCGCGACCTGGATCGAGGACGAGCCAGATCTGCGTCTGGTCGGGATCGACATCGACGACGACACGGTCCGGATGCGGCTCAGACCAAGCCTGGGCCACCAGCAGCCTGAAGGATTCAAACCTTTCGTGAACCTCACCACACGGCCGCCGCAGATCCACGCTGTCAGATCGGGCTGTTTGGCCGCAGTCGACAAGGCTTGCGAATGGTTCAGGGCCTTAGCCCCGATCCACCGATGGGCCTTCCGCCTGTGACACGGGGGTTGCTCCGCTGAAGCCCGGTTGGCGGCTCAACGCCGGCGGGTCACGAAGACCCCAACACCCGCGCCGACCACTGTGCCCAGTGGCACCACGTTCCATGCCAGCCCCTGCAGCTCCTCGACCCAGCCGCCGCTACCCTCCAGCACCGCGTCGATGACCAGGTAGGCAGCCGCGCCGACCGCGAAACCGAGGAGGGCGCCGAAGAGCACCCCGACGAGGGCGCGCGCGGCACCCTGGCCGGTGGAGTTGTCCATCACTCTTCCTCCTCCGGGTTCGGCACCGACGCTACGCGCAGTCTTGCGGTGGCGAGGGATCGTCTCGTGGGACGCGGTCAGAATCTAGACGGTTTGGCGATAGCGAATCACCTCAGGGGTCGGGATGTCACTCGGGGATGTCGATGTCCACGAGGACCCGCCCGTAGCGGGCCTTCGCCTCTGTGTGATCCATGTCCGGCCGGTTTGGCAGGTAACTGATCTTGACATCTTCGTAGTGGGCGGGTTCGTTTCTCACTTCGGATTCGCGCTGTCCGTCGTCGTTGAAGGTCCGCCACTCCATTCTGAGTGGACGCACCACACCCGGAGTCTCTGGGAATCCGTTGGGAGCATCGGCATTGTTGTTGCGGATCACCCCACGAATGTCGACCAGGCCCTCAACAGGCCCCGCATGGCCGGTGCACCCGGCCTGGGTCGCGCAGTTTCTGGAGGTGCTGGGGACCACGATCGTCCACGAGTAGCCGACCGCGGGCGGGACCAGTCAAGCCCCGTCTACCCCCGGCCGCCGCTCAGGTCTCGGCGTGCTCGAAGCCGATCAGCCAGCGGCCCTCGCCGTTTCGATTCTCCTGTCCGTGGTGTTGCACGTCACTGGCTTGTATGAGCTCGACTACGTGGGAATCGACTGGTCGAGATGGCTGCTGGTTGCGGCTGTCACTGCTCCGCTCATCCTGATCCAGGACTCGGCCGAAGAGATGCTGTTCCGTGGCTACCTGACTCAGCTGGTCCGGTCCCTGACGGACCGGCCTGTGCTCTTCGTGAGCATCCCGGCCATGTTGTTCTCCATACCGCACATCAGCAACATCCACGAGTTCGGCGGGAGCATCACCGCGCTGTTGCCCTACTTCCTGAGCGGGCTGCTCTATGGATGGGCCGCGTGGCGTTCGGGATCGCTGCTGTTGGGCGCTGGGTTGCACTGGGCGAACAACCTCGGCGGAGAGCTCCTCTTCGGGGTCGAGGGCGATGTCATCGAGACCGTTGCACCGTGGGTCAGCGATGTTCCGAGCCTCGCAGTCGTGACCGCGCTCACAGCCCTGAACGCCGTGCTGACCGTTGCTGTGCTCGAAATTCTCTCGAAATTCTGATGAGGCGCCAGATTGGGAGGCCTTGATCTGACCCAGCAACACTGCACTGCTCATCGCTGCAGCCCTGGTGACCAGGGTCGTACATTTTGTCGCTCACGACTGCTGCACAACGGGCACACACGCCAGTCCGTCACCACGGTGCCGTAAGGGGAACCGTCACCGGTCAGCGATCCTCATCCGGGCCGGCGACAACTCCGCGGAGAGTCGGAGGTCTGGTGCACTGAAAGTCAGCCGAGTTGTTTGAAGTAGCGCGCGACGGGCCAACGCTCGAATCCAGCGGCTTCATAGCTTGCCCGAGCGGGCGCGTGACCTGGATCGTCACCAGTCTCGACCATCACCATCTGCATGCCCGCCGCGCTGGCCCGCTTTAGTGCGTGATCCATCAACGCGGTGCCCACACCCTGGCGCTGGTGGTCTGGATCTACGGCGAGGACGTAGATCTCACCCATGCGATCTTCAGGATGCAGCCGAGTACACACCCAACCCGTCACGACCGGTCCGCTTATCGCGACGTCCACGTTATGTGGCTCGCCGTCAAGCAAGGTTGCCAGTTCCGCAACCTGGCGAGCTTCCCATCCATGGGGGTAGAAGGAGTCATAGACGAACGCCGGCACTGCAAGCTGAGATAGCGGGAACACTGATGACCAGGCGCGAACTGAAAGGGCCAGCACTTCCGCTCGTTGGCCATCGGAGTATGGCTGTACAAGCACCACACCCAACATGGTAGGTAATGTCCCGTACGTACCGCTGCTGCGGGCGCCGCAAGCGGATCCCTGCGGAACGATCCGCTGTCGCCCTGGGCGCTCGCCCGACGAGCCACGGCTGCTGCGGTAGCGGTTCCCGTATTGGGCCGAGTGCCCGTCGCTCGAGTCCGTGTGTGTTCCTGCCATGAGCCCTTGTGCTTTGCTGAAGGCGGCGCTAAGACCATGGACGATGCCCGCGAGTTCATTCGTGGCGGCCAGATGACCGACATCTTCGAGCAACTGGGGGACGTTCACCTCAACTCTGCCATTGAGCACGTCCGACAAGCTGCCAACAGCAGCAACCCCCGTCTCCAGACTGGTCCAGGCAACTGGCGATCTCCAGAACGCATACCCGCTCTTCCGCAGAGCGGCAGGCTCCGGCCCCTCCCGCAAGAGCTCAGCTGCGATCAGTGTCAACTGCCCTCGAGGGTGGCGGTATCGCGTGCGCCCACGGCGCGGCGGAACAGTCGCTGCACATCGGCAATGACCTGCTCCCGGTCGTGGCCGGCGTGAAAGCACGGACCGGCGTAGGCGTGCAGCAGGAAGTCCACCACCGTCGCGGTGTCGATACCGTGCAGATCGAACTCCCTGGCCGCCACGCCGCCGGCCAGCAGGCCCGAGAGCACCTCGCGAGTCTCCACGAGCGGTTCGTCGCTCTGGGTCGATACGCTGTGAAAGACCGCGTGGTAGAGCGACTGGTTCTGCAGCTCGAAGCGCATCCAGTGCGCGACGACCGCATCGAGTCGCTCCGCCCAAGGCAGGGCACCGTCGGCAGCAACGACTCGGGGTTGCTCCATCATCTGCGCCCACACTCGCGCCTGGAGGCCGGTGATCAGCTCGCTGCGGGAGGCGAAGTGCAGGTAGATCGCCCCCTTGGCGACACCGGCCTCGGCGGCGACCTTGGCGATCGAGGTGCTCTCGAGGCCATCAGTGATGGCCAGGGCTGCTGCGGCGTCGAGGATCTGCTGGCGTCGTACGTCCGCGGGACGGTAGCGCGGTTCCGTGGCTGTTGCCGCCGTCTGCTTCACCGAAGCGATGCTAGCGACTTGACGCACGACTGACCAGTGGTCACACTGTGAACATCGCCACTGACTGTCAGTCATTCGAATGGAGGCGTGCATGACATCACCCATCCGCCTCACCGAGCGGGCCAGTCTCGCGTGGCACATCGCGGGCTCGCTCAAGGACTTCTGGTCCTCCGAAGTCAACCGCGCCACTGTCGAGCTGATCGACCCACAGCCGGGCGAGGTCGTCCTCGATCTTGGCGCCGGGTTAGGGCCCGCGAGCGTCGAGGCTGCGCCCCTGGTGGGACCGCGGGGTCGCGTCATCGCCGTGGATCCGTCTTGGGTCATGCGGGCAGTGCTGCGGCTGCGCTGTCACGCGCGCCGCGATCTGGGTGCGATCGAGGTACGCGCCGGGACCGCGGAGTCGTTGCCCGTTGCAGCGGGCTCGGTGGACGCGCTGTGGGCGGTCAACGCGACCCACCACTTCGCGGACCTGGACAGCTTCGCGGCCGAGCTGGCCCGCGTGCTGCGCCCCGGCAGCCGCGTGGCCCTCGTGGAGGAGGACCTGAGCCACCCCGACCACCCCTTCGCCACGGTCGCGGGTGCCGGGCACCACGGCCCGCACGCCATCGACGCCGACGCCCTGCTGGCCCGGTTCGCCCGCGCCGGCCTCCGGGAGACCTCATCGACATACCGTCCTGTCGCCGGCACCCCCGCTACTGTCATCACCGCGCGCAAGCCGACGTGAAACGGACGCACCACTCGACTCTGGTCAACCCGAGCCACGGCGACGCCGCGCTGGCCAGTCTCGACCCCCGGCTATCAGCTGGTTGCCGCGATCACGTCCCGCGACGCAAAGTACACCGTGCGGCAAGACGACCTCGACACGTACCTGGATCCCTAGGCGAGACACGCAGATCGGCCGAGAGACCCTGCACGCCACGAACCTGGCATCGCCTACACGAAGTCCGCTTTCGCTATCTACTCCGGCTGGGCTCACGGGCTGAATGACCGCCGCGCCGACCTACCTGAGATGTCTGAGCATGAGGCAGGTGCCCGGATGAGCCATTCTCCTCGCCCTCGACCACCTCAGGCCACTCCTCCACCGCACCGATGAGTGGGCCATCGGGATCCAGGCCGCCGGGTTGTCGATACGCAAGGCCGGTGATGCTGCAGCGTGCGTCGCCGGTTTCCCAGGTAGCGATCCCAAATCGGGAAGCGACGCCCACGGAGAACGAGACCCATGGTCAGACAACCCAGGGGCTGCGCTTGTTCCAGGTTGGGAGAGCTCGAGCCAGGTCGCGGGGTCCGGTGACGTGAATCCTTTTTGCGCGCAACGCCTGGGACCACTCGAGCCGACCGAGGTGCCACTGCGCCAACGCGGTTGACTCGGCGGTGACTACGAGGTCCTCGTCAAACTTCGGATCGGTCAGGCATACTTCCGACTCCTCGCGGTCGAAGAGCACCCAGAGTCGGCGTCGTTTGGGCGGCTGGTCGGTGAACTCGAAGCGAGTCACCACTCGGTGCGGCGGGAGCCGGTCGACGTTGAGATATCGGTGACACCAGTTGTGCAGGAGGTATCCGGGGTCACTGTCTTCGGGATCCAGCTCAAACCACTGCTCAGCCCAGGTTCCCATAGCTTCCAACACCGGCCGTAGGGCGAGTCCGGCCTCGGTGGGTCGGTAGCGCTGACCGCGTCGTTGAGGCAGAGGATCGATCCTCACCACGCCGACCCGTTCGAGCTCGCGCAACCTCGAGGTGAGCAGAGTCCGTGACAGGCCGGGGGCCCCCTCGGCCAGCTCCGTGAACGTCTCGGCCCCGGTGATCAAGTTGCGCATGAGGATAGGGGTCCAACGTTCGGCGAGGACCTGTGACGCCCGCGCGATGGGGCAGTACTGCCGGTAGGAACGCATCTCACGAGTCTCGCTGCTCCGACCTGCGGGCGCCAGTACAGATTTTGTCCTATCGAGGGCCCCGAATCGTTGTTCAGACTGAAGGAGACCAGACACTCCAGCCACGGGACGGGACGATGAGTACTCAGCCACTCGACGCACGCACACACACCGCCGAGGTACGCCGCGTCTACCAGCGTTTGCTTGCCGAGGCGAGTGTGTCGGGGTCGATGACAAGAACCGCAGACGGTGCGGCGGTGCACGTCTTCGAGTACGGGGCGGGGACACCAGCAGTCTTCATCCACGGCTCGGGCAGCCCCGGTCCGTTCTGGTTTCCGCTCCTCAAGAAGCTCGCGGGCGTGCGCGCGATCGTGGTCGATCGTCCTGGCTTCGGCCTCAGTGACCCGGTCGAGCCCGGCCACACGCCGCAGGAGACCGCTGTCCGGTGGATCGAGGGTCTACTCGATGCTCTCGAACTTCCCACGGCGAACCTGGTAGGCCACTCCATGGGCGGCAACTGGTCGCTCCGGTTCGCCCTGGCCCGCCCCGAACGCGTCACCGGATTGACAATGCTCGGCACGCCGGCCCTCCCGGGCACGCAAGCGCCGCTGCCATACCGGCTGATGGGAACTCCGGCGGTGCGTTCGCTGATCGCCAGGCAGCAAGAGACCCCAGAGTCCGTGCGCAAGTTCGCAGGCATGGTGGGGGAGAAGGACACGATCGGCGCACATCCGGACCTGGTGGAGCTCTTGGTAGCGGTGGGAAACGACCCGCTCGCCATCCGAGCCCTCCACCAGGAGATCCACCCCCTGATCTCGCCATGGGCGCTCATGAGTCGGACCGGGTTCCGGCGCCGAGCCCGCATCACCGAGAGCGACCTGAGAAACCTCGGCGTACCAACCCTGCTGGTGTGGGGCAATCACGATCCCGTGGGCGGAGGTGACGTCGCTCGGCGCATCCAGTGCCTCATCCCACACGCCGAGCTCGAGGTGGTACATGGTGGACATGCCCCATGGCTGGGCCGCGCAGACCAGGTCGCCACTGTGCTGAGCGAATGGTCACATCGGGTACAGAGCTGAGATCGACGCGCCCCGGTCGGACGACACTCCCTGCTTGGGTCTTGGCCTATCGGTGACCGGGACGGGATCCGCCTGCGGAGAGTGCGAATGGCCGTGTGGTTAAGACTGTTCCAACCCTGTCCTGTTGATCCTCGTCGATGTGAGTGATCGTGGAGCGCGCTGGCGCCAGGACTCCTCGATGAGTTCGGCGAGTTCCGCGACGTCGATCGCGCCCATGCGAACAAGGACGACGGGGTAGCCGTTGTAATGGTTTGTGGTGTAGAACTTTTCCGGGTCCGAGGCCAGCAACGCTTCCTTTTCCTGCTCGGTCTCCACCCATAGCGCCAATGCGTCGTCCTCATCGCGGATGTGTGCGAACATCCGGGCTTTCGTCCGCCATGACGGGCTGCCGCCGTATGACTCATTCTCGTAGGCACCTGGCAGGCTCAGCGCGACCCGGCGCACGTCGTCTTCGGTGACCATCTGGACCTCCGCTGCCTGTCGGCACACCAGTCAACCCCATCCGGGAAGCGTCCAGGGAGCGGGACCCAGTGAGCAACACCTCACGGACCAAGCCCGCACGCTGAGCATCTCACACAGACCAGTTGCCGGACTGTCACTGGTCAGCAATGAACTCGTGGAGGGACCCGATACGCGATTTACTCGCGACGGCAGCTGGCCCTCCCAAATGCGCTGACACCTTAGAAGAACTGGTCAATCAAGATCGAGTTCCCGTCCGGGTCGATCAGCGTGATCGATGCCGGGCCGGTTGTGTCTGGGTCCGTGCTGGTGATCAGCTCCAGCTCGGCTTGCTCGAGTGTGGACTGAACCGACCGGACGTCGGTGTAGCTCTCAAGCCGTTCCATTCGATTCGTTAACCCTGGGTTAAAGGTGAGGATGTTGCCTTGGAACAGGCCTTGGAACAGGCCAAGAGTGGTCTCGCCGTTTTTCAAGATGAGGTAGTGGTCCTGCGGGTCTCCACCGGTGACCACGAAGCCCAGTTTCTCGTAGAAGGCCTGCGAAGCCGCTAAGTCCTGTACAGATAGCGACACGGAGAACGCTCCTAGCTCAAGATTCCCAGGGAGTTCAGGATCGGCAGCAGGCGTTACTGGCAACTCGGGCAACTCGCTCATCTCACCACCCTGGTAGAGCCGCGGACACTCGTCAAGGGAACGAGGTGGTGAGTGCTCGGCGCGGGGGGTCCGGGGGCGACGCGATCACCTCACTCGTCTGTCCGTGCCGCCGCGTCCGAATCGACGAGGCGCCCACGGTCCCTTCGCCTACGCGGTCGCCTCGGGGAACCGCCTGTTGGGTCAATCCGCCGAGGCGTAGCAAGCTACTCGGAGTGCTGAGGCGGGTGGACGTTGCGGTCGAGGTGAAAGGATCACTCGCATGATGCTGACGGAGAAGGAGTACCTGCAAAGCGCGATGTTTGGGTTCAATGATGCGCTCGTCTCGACAACAGGAGTGATTGTCGGGGTGAGCACTGGAACCAACAACAAGCAGGTAGTAGTGCTTGCGGGCGCCGTCACCATCTTGGTGGAGGCTCTCTCCATGGGTGCTGGCCAGTATTCGAGCTCCAAGTCTGCACACCAGTTGGACAAAACAGACGCTCTCAAGATGCCCATCATCAGTGGTGCCATCATGTTCGTCTCGTATTTCCTCGCGGGCCTCGTTCCCTTGCTGCCTATCATGATCTTGCCCATGGAGTACTCCAGGAACGTGGCAATCGTCTCCGCCCTGGTTGGTCTCTTTGTCCTGGGCTACCTGAAAGGCAAGGTAGTGAAGGTCTCTCCGCTCAAGAGCGCACTAGAGATTGTTGTCATAGGCGGCTTGGCCACCGGTATCGGCATCGTCGTAGGTGGTGCCCTGGCAGTTCAGTAGGCATTTCACCGCGAGGTTCGCTATCTCCCCCATAAATCGATCGTCAGACCCCTGACAAAGCACTGCGGCCGGGTGACATGGATGCGTTCAGCGATGGCACGTTGGTCATCCGGCATTGCCTGGATACTCTTAAGCAAGTCTTCTAGGGCAGCCGCGGCCTTCTGCCGCCCTTTTCCGCACGCAACTCCGCAGCCCGCTCCTTCATCGCGGCGCGCTCAACCTCAGTGAAGCCTCCGTGGCCGCTCTTTGTCATCGTCCGCTCCTTTCTCCGGTGCCGACCACGCTAGAACAGTCAGCCTTGGGGGGCTTCTCCGATCCTGATCGATCATCGAACAGCGTCAGCAGGTGGCTCCGGCCGGCAAGCGGATCCCCAATCGGTGACGTGGACGACCTCGGTCTGTCGCCGCATTGTCTGTACTCATCCACGTGACCGCCCGCTCACGGTCCCGGCCGTGACCGGGTGATCGGCCTGCGCCAAAGAGCTGTCCCCCGGGGCACGGATGTCGTAACCTGGGATCGGCTGGGACCAGCAGCAGCGCCAACGAACCCACCGGAACAATGGGTGGCAGCGTTCGCGCATTCCAGGCACACGGGGCTCTGAGGATCCCAGTTGAACCAGAAATCTCTGCTCGCATTTGCCGACACGGTCGTGTCCGGGAACCTACCGTTGGACGCCTACGCCGACCTTGGTATTGTCGCCGACCTGCTAGAGCACCTCGGGCACCGCTGCTCTGGCCGGTGCCCGAACCAGGCCTTCACCTTGGAAGGGTTGGTCTGTGTCATCCCACGCAGAGAGCTGCCCACCTCCGTCGTGCTCGTGCTCTTCGACCTCAACCAACGCCCCGAGCCCCTCGTTGAGATCATCCGAATGCTGCGTGCCGTCAACCGCTGCGTCCGTGGTGACCGCATCCGCGTGCTCGCCGCAGATGGAGGCAGTTGATGTCCGGACCACCCTCAGTGACCGGGCCCCGCCTCGCGGAGGACTCCGGTGCCGCGCATGCACACGTCAACGATCCACTCGCCGAGTATGTGGAGCGCGTAGGTGTGGCCCTGGAGTCCACACTTCCGACCCGCTCCGCAGGCCGGCTGCTGGCCTGGCTACTGACATGCAAACCCCCAGCGCAGTCGGACAAGCAGCTCTGCCTGGCGCTTTCTTCCACCCCCTGCACCATCAGAAGTGACCTCGACGCGCTCGTCAGAGCCGGGTACGTCGAGGAGGTCGATCACCCGCGTCCGTCCGCGCCCCACTACCACCTGCGTCCGGACGCCTGGCGTGCAACGCTGGCCCTTCCAGACGACAGCGCAACCGAACGACGCATGCTCGTCGAGGAAGGACTCGAACTGCTCGCGCAGTCCACACCCGAGCACCGTCAACGACTCATGTCGATGCACCAGGTCTTCGCGTTCGTCGAAGCACACTTCCTCAGCGCCACGCACCTCACAGGCCACAACGGATCGCCACCACAACTCGCACATGCCCCACAAGGCCGCCACAACGGCTGGGACTGCTCCTAGAGACCTGTCCGAAGGCACATCTGCTTTCTGTGCTTCTGGGGTACACCCACCGCACAGTTGTGTTTACGAAACACGCGACCACCCTGGGTAACGTGCATCTGGGGTCTAGACCCGCCTCACGACGAGATCGCCGACAGCGGGGACCAGACGACGTGCGCCAGCTCCGGCAGGGGCTCCCCTGCGGAACGATCTGCCGTCGTCGCGGGCGGTCGCGTGACGGATCCAGTGCTGCGCCGGTAGCGGTTCGGTATGCGGTGGTTCCTAGTCATTCGGCAAAGGCAGGTAAGCCGGGGTTTGGCATTGGCTCGCAGGGCTGCCTAACGTGGCGGCTATTGCAACCTTCACCGATGAAAGGACGACGGTCGTGGACATCACCGACAACGGGCCAAAGCCCAACGCCTTCGACATTGAGCGTGAAACGAGGGCCAACACCAACTACCGGACCGTGGCATGGACCGGCAAGTATCTCCAGGTAACGCTCATGTCCATCCCAGTCGGTGAATCAATCGGCCTCGAGGCGCATCCAGAAACAGACCAATTCCTTCGCCTAGACGCGGGCCAGGGCACGTGTGTCATGGGTCCGGCCAAGGACGACCTCACCTTCGAGCAGAAGGTCTGCGACGGTTGGTCTGTGCAGGTACCGGCCGGGACCTGGCACGACATCATCAACACCGGGGACACGCCGATGCAGGTGTATGCCGTCTACGCGCCGACTCACCACGCGCCAGGCATCGTGCAGCAGAGCGCCGAGGACGCCGAGGAGGACGAGGAAACCGGCAAAGACGAGCCCCCCTCATGGTCCGTGCAGCCGGGCACGGGCGAGCCGGACAAGACCGCTGGGTAAGCCAACGGTCACAGGTCACCGGTCACCGCTCCTCAACTGACGACCGCGCGATGTCAGTAATTCTTGGAGATAGCGGTGCCGTGAGGCCCTTGACGTCGCTAGTCCAGACAGAACTCATTGCCCTCTAGGTCCTGCATGACCACGAAACCTGTTTCCATGCGGCCGTCGGGATCGACCCGACGGACCCGTGTTGCTCCGAGGCCGACGAGGCGGGTGGCCTCGGTGTCCAACGCGGTCATCCGCTCCTCTCCTTCGAGGCCCGGGGCAGCGCGGACGTCTAGATGGAGCCGATTCTTGACGGTCTTGTGTTCCGGGACCTGTTGGAAGAAGAGCCGAGGGCCACTTTCATCGTCGAGCGGCAGTGCGGCCGAGCGACTGTTGCGCAGCTGGGACGGGACTCCCCAGGTATCGAGCGCCTCGTCCCAACTGGCGAAACCGGAGGGTGGTGGCTGTATCTGGTAGCCGAGCATCTCGCACCAAAACCCCGCTAGTGCGGCGGGGTCGGCACAATCGGTAGACGATCCGCTTGCAGGAACGCGGGGCCTTTGTCCGGGCGCTCGACGTTTACCGGCAGGTGTACCCGCCGTCGATGGGCAGATGCGCCCCCGTGATCATCGAAGCGGCATCGCTGAGCAGGAAGACGACAGGAGATGCCACCTCGGCCTCGGTAGCCCAGCGTCCCAGCGGCATCTCTTTCAGATAGGGGTCGCCCACATCTGCCCGGCCCCAATAGGAGGCCGACATCTCAGTCATCACGACCGTCGGGTGCACGCTGTTCACCCGGATGCCGTGCTTGCCCAGTTCCAGGGCACTGACGCGGGTGATGTTGTCCAGCGCAGCTTTGGACGAGCCGTAGGAGATGTGATTCTCCAAGGCCACCAAGGAGGCTTGGCTGGAGACGTTGACGATCGCTCCGCCCTGCCCTAGCCGGATCATGGCCCTTGCAGCGTACTTCGTCACAAGGAGGGAGCCACGCGTGTTGATCGCGATCGCCGTGTCGAACACAGTGATGTCGGTGTCCATCGGGGAGGCAATCTCGCCGCCGAACCCACCGCAGTTGACGACCCCCCACAGGTCGAGGTCGGACAGGGCAGCGGCGATTTCCTCCTCCGACGTCAGGTCGAAGATAGCGGTGCCGGCTCCCGTCTCCTGGACGATGGGCACCAGGCTCTCCTCGGTGCGTCCGGTCGCGATCACGTCGGCGTTCGCCGCCACCAGCTGTCGGACGATTTCGGCCCCGATCCCACGGGAGGCACCAGTCACGAGCACTCTCTTGCCTCCGAAGCCCGTCATCTCAGGATCCGTTCCGGCGGTCCGGGTTGAGCGTCGTCGCTGTGGGCTCGGCCAGCAGGGGGCGGCTCCGCTCGCTGGTCGGTGCTCATAACTGGGCTGGCCTTCCGTAGGGATCGACGCTTGATTCACTCTAGTGGGTTCGATAGGGGACACAACGCTTGGCGGGCTCGCGATCGAGCGACGATCGCGAACTGTGGCTTCTGGTGTCTGCCCCCCTTCGACCCGCTAGGTCCGTATCTCCGGGGCTGCGCGAAGGACGTAGGCTCTCACGGCGCGGGGAGGGACCACCGAATCACCGACTACGTAGAAAGGGGCAGCAAGCAGCGAGGTCGACTGCCCCTCCGGCGAGCCTGGTCGTTGAGCCATCGGCTACTGGGTCACGGGGAATAGCCTGAGCGAATCAGCAAGGTCCGGCAACCGCGGCCCGATCGGGTCGTCGTTCCTTCTGCGTGAATGACCGGTTGGGACCAGGGGGCGGGAATAGTGTGAAAATGCGACGGAACACTCTGGGGTCTTGTGTCAAGATTCGGCCCTACCGCAACGAAGAGGCCGACGGCACCTTGGACGTGTTTCTGGCCGCTGTGACCATCACGGCCGCAGCCGACTACTCGGAAGAGCAGATCGCAGCCGGGTCTGGCCCAAGGCACAGGAAGACTACTGACTGGGATCGGTCGATGACTATTCGCCACAGCTAGGTGGCCGTCCTCGAGGACGAAATCGTTGGCTTCTCCGACGTGCACGCGAACGGCTACATAGAACAGCCGAGAGTGGGTCGTCGGCCGGTGTCGGGGGTAGACCCAGAGGCCAGCATCGATGTCCCATCCACCGGTGCGGAGGTTGATGCCGACATTGATCACGATAGTGGTGGCCGAGGTTAGGAACAGCGCGGTGCGGACGGGATGCGCCAGACCCGCGGCGTCAGGGGCCGCCCATCGGTGCGCCGACCTCCGCGTGGTGCCAGCGGCGCAACAAAGGCTGTTGTTGATACCTGGGCGCGCGGGCGGAGCCAGGCGACGTCCAGGTCGGCGGGCGTGGTTGCCCTACTCATGTGTCTCTTGCTTTCTTCACAGCCGGGGGAGTAGGTCAGTCCGTGGGTAGTTGGGCGAAGGCGGCCTTGGTGTCGTTGTACCAGCCCAACGATCTCTTCGGATGACGCCAGCGGCGCTTCATCGCATCGCGTGCCTCTTGGTGGCTCGCGTCGCCGGCCTTCTCCGCCTCTTTGAGGTGGCGGTCTTGGGCGTTGATGATGTCGTTAGCGTCCTCACCGTGGTGCTCGAGGTCACACGGGCCCCCGAGTTGGCGGCAGGTCATCGTTTTCATTGCGCTGTTCCCATCTGTGATGTTGTTCTCGATGGCACATCTAATTGTTTGACGGTTGAGCGAGGGCCGGTGTGACAGCCCGCCGTGATCAGTTGCGGCGCGCTGGACCGCGACGGCTAATCACCTGCGTCATCACCTCCGGCTCAGCGCGGAACGTGATCCGTTGGACCACCCCGCCTTCGACAGAGAAATCGAACAAGACCATGGACTTGCCCCGGTCGTACCACGCGGCCCCGGGCCGTTCCCTGGCGAATACGGGCAGGGCGGCGTGAGCGCTGCCGTTGAAGAACGCGGCCACATCGTGGCGATCGTGGATCTGTTTGGGTGTGCCGATAAGGATCGCAGCTGGGTCGGCCGAGACGGTCGCGTACGGAGCCAGGAGTTGCAGCAACTTATCGAAGTCGCCTTGCCTGGCAGCGGCCATAAACGCGTCCACGACCTCCCAATCTGCGAGTTGGTCCTCGGCTGCAGGTTGGCCGATCTTGGCACGGGCGCGCGAGGCAAGCTTGCGGGCGGCGACTGTGGTGGTGTCCAAGACGGCGGCGATCGTGGCGAACTCGAGCCCGAAACTGTCGTGCAGCACGAATGCCACCCGCTCTGAGGGGGTGAGCCGATCAAGCACCACCTGCAACGCCACGCCAACAGTCTCAGCCAGCACGATGTCCTCGGCCGGGTCCTGCACAATCCCCGGCATCGGGACCTCACCCGCAGCCTCGGGGGTGCGTGAGCGCAGCCGGTCCAGGCATAATCGCGTGGTCACGGTTGTCAACCAGGCCGGCAAACTCTCGATATCGGAATCTGTGCCCCGCAGTCGCAGCCACGCAGTCTGCACGATATCTTCAGCCTCGCTAGAGTCGTTCAACACACGCGCCGCGATCCGCAGCAAGCGCGGGCGCTCCGCCTCGAAGATCTGCGTAGCGTCCACGAGGCCCACCCTTCCAGTTCGACCTGTTACCCGGTATTGGTCTATCGGGGAGCGCGTCGGCATCGTCACAGTCCGCGCTGCCCTCGCTCGTTCTTTGATGGCGAGGATGACGTCGGTCTTGGCGTTGGCATAGTCGTTTGTGTCGTGCCACCGCCTGTTCATCAAGGTTCTCTTGGTGGCCTCGTAGAGGGCGCGGTCTTTGGCGTTGGATCGCAGATGATTGCGAAGAAGGAGGTAGTCATCCACGGCAGGATCACCGCGGCTGCCAGCCCGGGAACAGAGGTGGAACCGATGTGCTCGATTTCAATGTGGACAGGTGTGATCGCACCCAGTATCCGCCGCCGGTGATCGGAGTAGATATTCACCCACCTCTGGTCATAACCAAGCCACCGACTTAGAGCCGTCCTAGCGTGAGCGTCGTGACTGACTGAACAGAGCCAAGAGCGAGGCTCCTTGCCATTTCCAACTTATAGCGCGGGTAGGGGCTTGCGGCAAGACCCCTGTCCTGGTTCACACTGCTCCGTGTCGGCCCAACTGGTCGAGAATGCAGGGACTCGTGATGGTTGACCAGCGTGAACCGAAGCCGTTCGAGATCTACGAGTCGGGGGTGCTGTTGCACGGGACCAAGGCCAACCTCACCGTGGGCGACCTCCTCGAACCCTGATACCTCTCAAACTTCGAAGTGGGCCGAACGGCGAACCACGTCTACGTGACCGAGACCCTGGACGCCGCGACGTGGGGTGCGGAACTGGCGGCCGGGGAGGGTCGGAGCCGGATCTACATCGTCGAACCACTAGGTGCGCTGGAAGATGACCCGAACGTGACGGGCAAGAAGTTCCCTGGCAATCCGACGCGGTCCCACCGCAGCCGAGAGCCCTGAGGGTAGTTGGCGAGATCAGGGACTGGGCCCCGCATTCCCCAAACCAGCTGCAGGCCATGCGAGAGGGCCTTGCTGATCTCCAGCGCCGGGGCCTGGCGGTCACTTACGACTGAGGACCGGCGGGCGACCACAGGTGGATCATGTTGCGGTGACGGGCCGATCAGTGCCGACGCGAAGTGCCCCTCCGGTGCTCCGGATAGAGAGTCAAAGTTCGCGAATGACTCGTGCCGGAGAGCCGACCGCGAGCACGCGTGGGGGCAGGTCGCGGGTCACGACCGAGCCTGCACCGACCACGGTGTCAGCACCGATGGTGACCCCCGGGCCGACGATGACGCCACCGCCAAGCCAGACGTTGTCGCCGATGGTGACCGGCTGAGCTGCTTCCCACTTGTCACGGCGTGGTTCGGGCTCAAGTGGATGCGTAGCGGTGAGGATCTGGACACCGGGACCTATCTGGACGTCGTCGCCGATCGTCACTCTCGCGACGTCCAACAGGACTAGGCCCCAGTTGGCGAAGGTTCGTGACCCGATCGATATCTGGAACCCGTAGTCGCAGTGCAAGGGCGGTCGGATCTCGCTACGGTCGCCAAACGTGCCTAGCAGCTCGACGAGCAGCTCTCGCACAGCCTCATGCGCAGTGGGATCCATGGTGTTGAACTGATGAGTCAGGCGCTGCGCCCGCTGTGAATCACGCGCGAGTCTCGGGTCCTCGGCGATGTAGGGCTCTCCGGCCAGCATCCTGTCCCGCATGGTCCTCTGCTCATCCACACACAAACAGTAGGACAGAACCGCCCCGGGGAGTCCGGAGACTTTGGTGTGTCCCGGGTTCTACGGCGTCTGGATTTCTTGGATTCTGGTGTCTGAGACTAGGAGGAAGAGATGGGACGACAGGGCTATTCAAGTGAGTTTCGGCGGTGGCGATCTCGAGGTCGTCGAAGCCCTTTCCATGGGCGCCGGGGCTCAATCAGCTCGGTCTTGTAGAGCCCGATCACCGACTCTGCCAGAGCTGTCACACGACGAGCAGTTCAGACGCGGGGTCGGACGGTGCAGGGGTCACTCATGGCCGACAGCCTTGAACTGACCAGCCTGCCGCAACGAGAGCGAGGATTGCTACTCCCTTGCTTATGACCCGCCTCCCTTCTCAGCTCGACCGGGTGGTGTGGCACCGGTTGTCACTGCGCGGCTGCGTCGTGCCCGTGTGCGGTCACTGCCCAGATGGCAAAGGCGCTGAACGCGATGACGGTCAGGCTCCAGATCGGGTAGTACGGCATCCACATGAAGTTCGCGACGATGCTCACCGACGCCATGAGGATCGCGACCACGCGAGCCCAGGTGGCGCCACTGAGCAGGCCGTACCCGGCGAAGGCGGCGACGACGCCGAGGACCAGGTGGATCCATCCCCAGGTCGAGATGTCAAACTGGAAGACGTACTCGGCGCCGACGACGTAGAAGACGTCGTTGAGCAAGGCCACGAGTCCTTGGATGGCCTGGAACACGCCGATGAGGATCATGAACACGGCGGCGGTGACGATCACACCGACGGCGGCGCCGCTGTAGTTGTCGGTGTCGACTGGCTGGCCGGCTTCAGAGGTGGACATTGGGGGGTCATCTCCTCGAGTCACGCATGGGAACGGTGGTACTTCTTTTGTAGCCCGAGGGGGCCGCAGCCGCCTCATACTCGAGGGGTGATCCCGGGCCGCGGCGTCTGTCGTCTCGCCCGCCAACCAGCTTGCAGCCGCGGCACCGTCGAGCCATCACCGACCTGTCCGTGCACTCACCCGAACGGTTGCTCGAGGTCGCGAACGCACTCAACAACCGACCCCGCAAGACCCTCGGGTGGTCCACCCCTGCCGAAGCCGTGCAACGACCATTATCGGACCCAGAAGCACCCACCGTTGCGACGACCGCCAAAATTAGCCATGCCTTCGCCGGGCAGCACATGGAGTTGATTCACACGAACTTGTCCGAAGAACAGGAGAACTCGCTGCGTGAGGTATTCGGCGAGGGGTGAGGTATAAGAAACCACAGCAGAAGCGGTCAATCGCCCAGAGGGGGATTGGCCGCTTCTGTTGCCCTACCCGCAGCGGCCGAGATCCAAGTGAGGAGCCTCATTCACCGGCGCCAGAGTTTGGGGGAGGTTCATGGACCGCTCGTCGACCTGAGCAACAGCAAGGCCCCGGCCAAGAAGCACCCGGCGCCGAGGAAGGTGGCCGAGTTCACGAGCGCGACGTTGAGCGGCTCGCCCGTCGTCGGCAGGATGAACGCTGCCAGCGCCGACACCATGAAGAAGATGGATCCGACATAGTTGAGCGCCGCCATCCACCAGTCCGTGGACTCACGGTGCACACACCACAGGCGTCCGCACACGTGCAACCAGGCTAGGTGGCTCGCGATCAAGAAAGCGATCGAGCCGTAAACGTCTGGGCCCCAGACAAGCCGATCGACTTGCTGGTAGGTGTCGAGGGCTGTGTCCGTGGCCGCCACAGTGCTGATGTTGAACATCACCGTGCCCACCAGTTGCACGGCCACGGCCCACCAGGCCGCGCTGCGCACTGAGGCGGCAACAGACCGCCCAGCGAGGTCACCGGGATCGTTCCTGACCTGGAGATACTGGCCGATGGCGGCCGCCGTGAACAAGATGGAGCCTATGACAAACGTCACTCCGACTGCTCGAGCGTCGATGCGGGCGGCGTAGGCCGGCAGGGATCCGAGCGCGAAAAGCGAAGATCCAGCAATAAAGAGCACCGCGGTCGGCCGACCGCGGTGGGCAGGAGCGCGGCGGTGCCGCACCCGCCGGGCCATCGACCGCATCCTCTAGATCACGTGTGGCTGAAGGGGGCGGGCGCCGGGGGATGTGCGGGCGGAAACTCTTCGAGGTGGCGCACCGCATCGCGAAGGGCGTCGAGCAGGCTGTCGGTGAGATCCAGGCTGAAGCCTTCGCGCACCACGATCCGTAGGACCGCAATGTCGGTCGCGTCGTCCGGCATCGTGTAGGCAGGCACTTGCCAGCCACCTTGGCGCAGCTGTTCCGAAACGTGGAAGACGGTGAACGGTTGGTCGGCGCTCATCCGGAACGACAACACGGGGATGGCCGAGCCGTCACTGACGACCTCGAACTGCGACATGGCGGCGATTGAGCTGGAGAGGCTCATGGCGATGGTTCGCAGCGATTCCATGATCCTGCGGTACCCCTCGTGGCCGAGCCGCAAGAAGTTGTAGTACTGACCGACGATCTGGTTGCCTGGCCGGGAGAAGTTGAGGGTGAACGTCGGCATGTCGCCGCCGAGATAGTTCACGTGGAAGACGAGGTCCTCGGGAAGCTCCTCCGCGGACCGCCACACCACGAACCCGATCCCTGGGTATGTCAGGCCGTACTTGTGTCCGGAGACATTGATCGATTTCACCTGGGGGAGGCGGAAATCCCACTGAAGCTCGGGCTGCAGAAACGGTGCTACGAACCCGCCGCTGGCGGCGTCGACATGAATCGGGATGTCGAGGCCGTGCTCGGCGTTATAGGCAACGACGCGATCGTGGATCTCCTCGATCGGCTCGTACTCGCCTGTGAAGGTGGTGCCGAGGATGGGGATGACGCCGATCGTGTTGTCGTCGACGCGGGCCATGACCTCGTCCGGGTCGACAACGAAACGAGTCGGTGTCACCGGGACGTAACGAGGCTCGACGTCCCAGTAGCGGCAGAACTTCTCCCACACGACCTGAACGTTCGAGCCCATCACCATGTTCGGCTGATTCGTCGGTAGACCTGCTGCCTCCCGCCGGGCACGCCAGCGCCACTTCATGGCCAGTCCGGCCAACATGACGGCTTCGCTCGACCCGATGGTCGACACGCCGATGGCATCTCCTTCAACGGGCGCATTGAACAGGTCGGCCACGATGTTGACGCAGCGCCGCTCGATCTCGGCGGTCTGCGGATACTCGTCCTTGTCGATCATGTTCTTGTCGAACGTTTCGGCCATGAGACGCTCGGCCTCTGGCTCCATCCACGTCGTGACGAACGTCGCCATGTTCAGCCGCGAACTGCCATCGAGAAGCAACTCGTCGTGGATCATGCGATACACGGCTTCTGATCCCGACTCAGACTCGGGGAGCTTGTGTTTCGGAATCCGCTGCTGGTTGAGCCTTCCAGCGTAAGCGGGTGCAAGCGATGCGTCGTCCGGCGTGTGTTCGTGGATCACGGTCGTCCCGATCTTCGATGTGGTTGCGATGCTGGCTATCCCCAGGCACAGTATCGGATCAACACCAACCACAGACACCACCCGCACCGGGTGATCACCATGTTCGTCACGATGGCGGACCACCGGCCGCCGTGTTGGCATAGTCGCGTACAACCACCGACCTTCACGCCCGGGGCTCATATTGCCTGTGGGGAGCGATCAGCAGCAGTCTCGGTCCCGATCGCCAGGGGCGGCCGATCCCGTAGGAGGATCCCCTGCGGAACGACCTGCCGTCGTCGCGGGCGGTCGCGTGACGGATCCAGTGCTGTGCCGGTGGCGGTTCCTCATCCGGACATGGGGTGGAGATCCAAGAGCGGGCAAGCCACCGCTAGCCGTGGATATTCCCCCGGGGATGAACGGTGATCGGGTTTGTAGAATCGATGCGTATGGTACGCGCGGCCACCGACGGCGAACGGGAATAGTCAAGCGGTCATCGTAGATCGGAAGGCTCGGTGAGCGGCAGGCTGAGAAGCTTCGGGGTCTCCGGCCGCCGATTGATCGCGCTTTGGTTGACACCAACGCGCGCACGCCTGGGTCTTCTACACTGCGGGAGATGGGCGGCCTAGAGATCGCGGTGCTGGGGCCAGTGAGCGCGGCTATCGATGGTCAGCCAGTCCCTATCCGTAGTGTCCAGCAGCGCGTGCTTTTGGCCCGTCTTACGCTTGATGTTGGACGACCCGTCTCTGTTGCCAGGCTTATCGAAGCGTTGTGGCCGGTCGACGTGCCAGCTAATGCCGAGGGAAATCTGCAGAGTTACGTGTCTCGCCTGCGCGCCCTGATCGGCTCGGATCGATTGGTCTACGAGCCTGGTGGCTACCGGCTTATCGTTGACGTGGCCGACACTGACCTCGGGGCTGCCCGGTCGCTCGCCACCGACGCCGCGCAGCATGCGGCCGACGACCCAGCGGGTGCTGCTGGAATGTTGCGTTCGGCGCTGTCGCTGTGGCGGGGCGCGCCACTTGCGGATCTGCCCGAGTCGATCGTGTTCGCACCCGATTTGGCCCATCTCGAGGCTTGGCATCGACAGCTCCACGAAGAGTGCTGCGCACTGTTGATTGCGGCCGGCGACGCCATTGCAGCAATCCCAGATCTGCGACGTCAGGCTGTCGAGAACCCGCTGCGGGAGCGGACCATCGAGTTGTTGATGCGCGCGTTGCACGAAAGCGGAAGGACGACCGAGGCGTTGGCTGCGGCGTCGTCCTACCGGCGACGGCTAGCCGATGAGACGGGCATGGACCCAGGCCACGAGGTACGCGAGCTCGAACAGCGGATTCTGACCGATGACCCCACTCTGCATCGGACGAGCAAACGCGGGGCACAGGCTCCGGTCGACGCGGTGCCGACTCTGCCCCGACCTCCCTCGAACCCCTTCCTTGGGCGAGGCGACGACCTCGATCAGCTACGCGATGCAGTTAATCGGCATCGGATGGTGACGGTGCTGGGCCCCGGCGGGATCGGCAAGACCCGGCTGGTGCTCGAACTGCTCAACGGCGCTGGTAGCGCAACGAGTGCACGCGCCAGCACGGACGCCACCTTTGTCGATCTCGCGACGCTAGCCGGCTCTGCTGAAGTGGTCCCCGCGGTGGCGGTCGCGCTCGGCCTCACGTCTGCGCCGTCCGGAGCTATTGGTGCACTGGTAGATCGCCTGTCAGGGGCGACGAGAGTGTTGGTCCTCGACAATTGTGAGCACGTCCGCGACGGCGTGGCAGCACTGACCGGCGATCTGCTGGGGCGGTGCCCCGGCCTCGGGATCCTTGCCACCTCGCGTCGACGGCTCGACGTCGCCGACGAGTGTGTCGTGCGGCTCGCACCGCTGACAGCCCAAGCCGAGATCGACCTGTTCTGCGCCCGAGCGGCCGTGCTTCGACCTGGCTTCGATGCCACCGCACCGGCGTCTCGCGAGGTCGTGGCGCAGATCTGTGAGCATCTGGACGGGCTGCCGCTGGCAGTGGAGCTCGCAGCACGTCGCGAGGCGGTGTTCGGGCTCCGGCAGCTGCGCGACGGAATGGCTGCGAGCCTGGACATCATCGACCCCGTCGCGGCCGACCAGCCGCGTACCGGGCTGGCCGTGACGTCTGAGTGGTCCTACCGCTTGCTCGATGAGTCGACACGGACGCTGTTCGATCGCCTTTCGATATGCGCCGACGGATTCTCGGTGGAGGCCCTGGCCCATCTCGGCGGCTCGGACTCGTTCAGCGAGGTGGCTCTCGCGGAACTCGTTGATGCCTCGATGGTGCTCGTGGACCACACCCAGGACCCACCGCGCTACCGCATTCTTGAGCCCATGCGCCAGATGGGCGGGCGTCACCTCAACGGACCAAGCCTCCGATCGGCTGAACGAGCGCACACGGCCTGGATGCAGCATCATCTGGGGGCAGCACGACAGGCGCAGGATCAGCGCTCGCCCGCCGCGGCCCGCCTCCTGCGACGAGAGGCAAGCAACATTCGCGAGGCGCTGCGACGCGCCGTCGCCGATGAGGACTGGCACAATGCCGGCGCGCTCGGCATCGAGACAGCGCTGCTGCTGGTGGATCACCCACGGCTGGACCTGATCGATCAGATCCTCCCGCTCGGCCGTGTCTCCAGCAAACCTGATGTGGCCGGGGACGCGAAGGGGTGGTGTCTGGCGGCTGCCGGAACCGCGGAATGGTTGGCGGGGCGTGCCGTGACCGGTGTGAACAGTGGCACTGCTGCGATCGGCCTGCTGCCGGACGCGTGGCAGCCCCGATACTTGCGCTGCATGGGTCGGGTGTTCGTCGGAGATACCCACGGAATCGAGTTCGATACGGGCGCTCTGCTGCAGCACCCCGACTCACCCCGGTGGGTTGATTCAACAGCGGTATGTCTGTGCGTGCTCCTGCACGAGTTCCACGATGACCACCAAGCGGCAGTGGCCATACTCGAAGACCACGCCGCCCTCCTCACCGAGGTCGAGGAACTGGATGGCTTCGTGAGTTACACCCGAGGCGAGGTTCAGGCTCGGAGCGACCCTCGGCAGGCGCTGCAAGCGTTCGAACGAGCCGAAACCCAATGCCGTGAGGCAGGACAGGAGTACAACTACCGGGTTGCGCAGGTCGCTCGGGCCAGTTTGCTGGTCCGCTCCGGTGATCCTGCTGCTGCGGCGAGGTGCGCAGACGCCTTGCGAGGGCTTCGAGACGCTGGCATGTGGACTCAAGTGTGGATGCTGATCCGTGTTGTTGCTGAGCTGCTCGTGGATCGCGGCGAGGCGAGGACCGCGCTCGCTTTGCTTCGGGCTGCCGACGCCGATCCGCTCTCGCCGCCCGTGCTGAATTTCGAGTGGGAACGGCTGGCGCGGGTGCGCTCCGCCGCGGAAGATGCTGCAGACAGCCATGGTCCCTTCGGGCCGGCCTTGACCCGAGTCGGCGCATTCGGTGTGGCTCTGGAGGCTCTCGGGTAGGGACCGCCCCGGTTCGATCCGGGCAGGGGCGATCGAAGGTAGTCGTGCCGCAGGCGTAGCCATCTCGGAGTCGGTGGCTGCGAGCAAGCGGCGAGCCAGTCGTGAGCAAGTCGTGGACAAGCGGCTCGCTGGATCGTGCTGGGTATGGAAACGACACAGACCGCCACGACCCACCACACTGCAACTGACGGCCTCCACGGTCCCAGCTCCTCCACGGCGCGGTCAGTGGGGAACGGGGCCTTTGACGAGGCTCGTGTAGAAGTGTTCGCCGAACGGCTGCTTGACGATGTGGCCAGTACGTCGACCACCTTGATGACCATCATCGGGGACCGGCTTGGCCTCTACGAAGCTCTGTCGGGCGCAGGACCCGTTGTGGCCGAGGAACTGGCCCGTGTTTCGGGATTGAATGCACGCCTCGTGACCGAGTGGCTCGCGGCGCAGACCGTTGCGGGGTACGTCGTGTACGACCCCGACGCGTTGACCTTTGAGCTCCCGGCCGAGCACGCGGCTGTTCTGTCTGATCCCGATTCGCCGGCATACATCGTGGCGGCTACCACCATCGTTGGTGGCCTCTTCCAAACGCTGGACCATTTGGAGCGTGCCTTCTACGGGGAGGGCGGCATCGAGATTTATGACGCGTTGGACGAGCACGCACGCTTCGCTGTGGAGCGCTTCTTCAAGACGGCCTACACACACGAGCTGGCAGCGAGTTGGTTCAGTGCGGTCAGCGGGCTTATTGGTCGGCTGGAGAGGGGCGTCCGAGTGGCCGATGTGGGCTCGGGCCACGGGCCCTCGACGATCGCCATGGCCACTACCTGGCCTCGTTCGACGGTGACCGGTTTTGACGTGCACTCCCCTTCGGTCACCGTCGCCCGGGCCCGAGCGATCGAAGCCGGCAACCCCGCGAACCTCGCCTTTCGCGTTGCCGACGCCGCACACATCGGACCCGGACCCTTCGACGTGGTGACCTTCTTCGACTCCCTGCACGACATGGGCGACCCTGTCGCGGCACTGCGTCAAGCGCACTCGGTTCTCAGCGACGACGGAATCGTCGTTGCAGTCGAGCCCTGGTCACTGGACCACCTCGAGGACGGCATCGGAGACCCTCGCACCCGGATGGACTTTGGCATCTCCACCGCCATGTGTACCCCCGGCTCGCTGGCGCAACCCGGAGCCTATGGCCTCGGCACTCAAGGGGGACCGACACGGCGCCTCGAACTCCTGGCCCAGGCCGGGTTCCGCGAGCCCGCGGTCGTCGCCGACACCGGATTCAACCTCGTCTTCGCCGCCTGGCGCTGACACCACACTCGGGCGCCACCAGCGCCGAGACCACACAGGAAAGAGACAATCATGCGCAAAACAATCATCATCACCATGCTGATCGCGGTGGCCGTGGGTTTGGCCTCGACTGCTGCTTTCGCTTTCAGCGGATCTAAGGAGTCACGACTCGGCACGGTCGAACTGCAGGGGCAGGAGTGGATTGCGCGCAGCGCCGAGCCCGACCTACGGGTCGAGGTTGCCGAAATGGGTTCACGCTTCGTGACCGACCCCGATGTCGTCGACACGGCGGGCCTGCCGCGCCGCGGCAACGACTTCGTCACCGAAGGCTACGTCTACCAGGAGGGAACCCTGACCTGCACCGAGGGCGTCTGCGATGGCGTGGTGTACGACGCCGAGGGCATCCCGAGCCCGGAGTTCCCGGACCGAGTCATCGGGACCTGGACGTGTTGGGGCACCCACACCGAGGACGCAGCCACGACCGACAGCGGCGCGATCGTGGCTACCACCCAGCAGTACGACCTCGGTGCAGAACTGGGCGATCGGTCGATCGTCACCACTGGTTACGAGCGGGTAGACGACGTCCCGATTCAGCGCGCCATCACCGGCGGCACGGGACGCCCAAACATCAGCGATGGAATCGCCACCCAGAACATGGGTGGGCTCAACAACCCCGACCTGAGTGTGGACGAGGCACCGGCCTTCGGCGTCACGCTCTTCGTGGAATTCAGAAGCGCCAACTAGGCGCCCGAAGAAGGGAAATCATGAGCATCGAGTCCATCGCCGGCGCACTACAACTCACGGCGCTCGCTGCCTGCAGCGTGAGCCTGTGGACACTGCGCGTCGCGATCGCGGCAGCCGGCCGGCGCCTCTCAGCAGCTCTCATTGCGGCAGTCGAGGCGGGCCTCTTCGCGCTCGCCTTCAGCGCCATCATCGCCGCCCTCGATGATCCGTTGCGCATTGTTGGCTATGCACTGGGGGTGGCCCTGGGAACTCTGGCCGGGATGGTGGCCGACGACCGGCTTTCCACCGGCCAGTCATTGGTGCGAGTCGTGGTGGACGGCGACGGGCGCCCAGAGATGTCTGCACTGCGAGCGCGTGGCTGGCCAGTGACGGGCACCTCCGCCAATGGCGTTCGTGGCCCAGTGACGGTGCTGATGGTCACCGTTGATGACAAAGCCCTCAGCCGCCTGCGCGGAGACATCGACAACGCGGCCTCAGGCGGATTCGAAACCACCGAGCGTCTGCGCGCAGTGCGTCCCACCCCACTGCCGGCAGGAATGCACACCACCACGGCAGGACGCCGCCAGCGGCGCAACTGAAGAGCAAGTAGCGAGGACAAGCACATTCGGTGCTTGTCCTCGGGACAGGAGGAGACGATGAACCAACCAGAGATCAGCGCATTGGCGATGAGCCCCGGATACCGCTACGCGGACTGTGTCGGTGAGCACCTTTTCCTGGCCGGCCAGGTCCCACTGGACGCCCAGGGTCATCTCGTCGCAGCCAACAGCCCCGCAGCGCAGTCCGAACAGTGTCTCGAGAACCTGCTGTTCGTGGTGCGGGCACATGGCTTCCGCCTCGGCGACGTGAGGCACCTTCGCATTCACGTCGTCGGACCACGGGAGGGACTGGTGCAGGCATGGGAGGCCGTCAAAGAATGGTTCGGCGGCGAAACCCCGCCTGCCACCCTGCTCGGCGTTCCACAACTTGGGCACGAGGGGCAACTCGTGGAGATCGAGGCGCAAGTGCTCCGCCGCTCGAGCTAGAGGGGTGGCGGGGCTAAAAAGGCACTGCATAGCTCGATGTCAGATGTGCTCAGCGATAGACACCGGCATCCCTTCACCCTGTCCGACGCGCCGGCCGAGCGAGGCAATGCTCAAGGCCGGAATCGAAGTCGAAGACTAGACTGGGCTCGCCGGGACCACGTCCCGCCCATGTCCACCTTCGACGACGCCGATCGAATCGCTACGCCCTCGTCGAGAACGTCCGATGAGCACCACACCAGACCGCCACTTGCCTAGCCCCCGTGAACCTCGCTGAGCAAGTCAGCGGGCCGGCTTGACTCTCCCGTTGGCTGGAGAGGGGAGAAATGCCCCTGACTTCTGCTGAACCCTCTGTCAAGCACACAGCCCGCTACACCCAGCGTGCCGTGGCTGGCGCTGCCGGTGATCCTTGTCTCCGGCGTGGCACTTTCCCGCTGAGCTCGATGCTGTACGCCATCACCATTTCCCCCAAGGCCCTGATCGCCGCCCGCGTCGCCCGAGGCCTCGTGCCTCATCAGCGTCGGCCAATCGACCCGCGTTGCCTGCACGGCCACATCGATCTCGCCGAAGGCCTGCATCCCTTCGTTACACGCCGTTCGGGACTATTCCTCGGTGGTCTACTGTGGATGTCATGTCGTGGCTCGACCGCCTGGACGTAACACGCCCCATCATCCAGGCGCCGATGGCTGGAGTCTCGACGCCCGAGTTGGCAGCGGCGGTCTCGAACGCGGGAGGCCTCGGCTCGATCGGCATCGGTTCGACAGACACCCCGAGTGCTCGGGCGATGATCGAGGCCACCCGCGCACTCACCGGCGGGGCTTTCAACGTCAACGTGTTTGCCCACCGCTCGCCCCGACCGGATCCGCTGCGCGAGGGGGCATGGCTGGACGCCATTCGCCCGCTGTTCGAGAAGTTTGGCTCGGCTCCTCCTGCCACCCTGCGCACGCCCTTTGGCAGTTTCGCCGAGGACGACGACATGCTCGACGCGTTGGTCGAGGCGGCACCGCCAGTGGTGAGCTTCCACCTCGGTCTGCCTGATTCAGCACGAATCGCTGCGCTGCGAGGTGTCGGCTGCGTGCTCCTTGCCTCGGTCACCAGCCTGGCCGAGGGCGAGCTGGCCCAGCAGGCTGGAATGGACGCCGTGGTGGCCCAAGGCTTCGAGGCAGGAGGCCATCGGAGCATCTTCTCACCGCAGGCGCATGACGACAGGCTCGACACCCTCGCCCTGACCACCCTGCTCCTGGCCCGCCTCGACCTGCCCGTGATCGCCGCTGGCGGCATCATGGACGGCCACGGGGTGCGCTCGATGATCGGGCTCGGTGCCACGGCCGTTCAGATGGGGACGGCCTTCGTCGCATGCCCTGAGAGCAGTGCCGACGACGCGTTCCGGGCCCGGCTCGCCGGCCCGGGGGCGGATCACACGACGATGACCACCGCTATCTCTGGTCGTCCGGCCCGCTGCGTGGCCAATCGGTTCACTGCGTGGACTTCAGACCACGTCCTCGCACCGCCCGCGTTCCCGCGCGCCTTCGAGGCCAGCAACGCCCTGAACGCGGCCGCGCGGGCTGCCGGCGACCCCGGCTTCGGGGCGCACTGGGCTGGTCAGGGTGCGCCGCTGCACAGGCCCATGCCCGCGGGCAGGTTGCTTGATCTGCTCGAGGAGGAGCGAACCTCAAGCCTCCAATGAGACCGGACCGCTCGGCCATTCTCAATTGCGAGCAACCACCGACCTTCACGCCCGGGGCACACATGGCCTATAGGGGTCGGGCGCGGCTTCGAACACGAGCACGGGCACACCAGCAAGCGAAGGTATGGCTGCCCGTCTGCCTACCTCGTAGTCCGCGCGGAACGGCGATGAAAGGCTTCACCGAACTCACTATCACCAGATTTCCCGCCAACTGGCTCCTCCCACGCATGTGGGCGCTGAGACACAACCTCAGCGGCTATGACGCCACCTACGTCGCCCTCGCCGAGATGACCGATGCCACCGCCCTACTGACCACCGACGCCCGTCTGGCTCGGACGCCCGGACCCCGGTGCACCATCCAGCTCCTGTGACCACCCAGACGGTATCGGCTTCCGATCCCGTCCCGGTCACCGATCCGTTCGTGACAATACGCTTCCGCCCCGTTGACCCCGGCCAGATGCCAAGCGGGACACTGATCCCGTGACAGATCGCCCGCGTAGCGACACCGCCCTGGACTGGCTGGCCCAGCGACAGCTCGACGACGGCTCCTTTGGCCACCAGGCACGGCCGACCGCGCGCATCGTGACCACGATCTTCGTTGCGCGGTCGCTCCAGGAGGCAGGGCTGACCGACGCACCGCCCCTGCGCCGCGCCCTCGATTTCCTCGCGGCCGCGGCGATCGTTGAGGGAGGAGGTGGTTCAATCTCCGGCACCCGGGACTCGGTCCTGTCCTGCTATACCGGCATGCTCGCCCGGTTGCTGATTCGCGGCGGCCGGTTGGAGACGGCGGGGCCACTGGTCGACTGGATCGTGCGCTACCAGCCGGTGATCTTCGGAGAGAGGGTCTATCACGCTCCGTCCGGACCGATGTGGGGTGACTACCTCACGACCAGGTACGGCGGCTGCATGGCCTCGACCACCTGCCTGCTGGGGGTGGTCCCTGCCATGTCCGCCTTGGTCGCCGCTCGCGAGGCGGGACTGAAAGCCGACGTCACCGCTCAGGTAGCAGCTGTTCGCCAGCTCCTCATCGATCGCCGGATCATGTTCGCCCGGTCCGGGTCGATCCTGCCGCTGGCCGGCCGGACCAAGGCCGACCCCGACGGAACCAGGTGGCTGGTCCCGGCCTTCCCGCTCGACTACGTCATCGATCTGGTCGAGCTGGTGCAGCTGGCCGTCGATGTCGGTGTCCCGAGCGAGGCGATGACCGAGGCAGTCGCGATGATCGGGTCCTGGCGCTTGAGAGACGGGGACTGGCCGATGCTCGGCAAGCGTCGAATCGCTGAGGCGTATCGGCCCGAGCCGGTCAATCGGTCCCGCGCGAGCGAGTTAATCACGCGTCGGGTCCGGGCACTCGGTGTTGCTGTGCCGTGAGAGCCCAAGTCACCGACCCGGGCCACGGCTGCCCGCATTGTCTCGGGGTCGCCGTGGGCGTTGGCGACCCGCTCACATACTCAGGCCGTCCGCGCCCTTGGATCGCCACAGTCGGATCGGTCTATGGGTAGTCCTCCTGCTAGCATTGATAGCAGAAGGGGTGACCCAGTGGCTGCTGTGAGTGTGAGAGACCTGGACGATTCGGTGCGTGAGTTGCTGCGTCTGCGTGCGGCGGAACACGGGCGTTCGATGGAGGCGGAGATCCGCGCGATCCTGACCGACGCTGTCAGTCCGCCCAGCGAGACCGAGGGTCTGGCCCGCACGCTCATGGCTCGCTTTGGCGAACTCGGGGGAGTCGAACTCGATCTGCCGCATCGTGTGGAGTTGCCTCGAGCGGCCGACCTCACCCGGTGACGATGCACTCCGCGCCTGCCCAGGGCGCCGTCATCCTGGATACGAATGTCATTTCCGAGCTGATGCGGCCTGCACCGGATAGCCGGGTCCAAGAGTGGGTCCGCCAATTGCCGCCGTTCATGGCCTACACAACGTCGGTGACGATAGCCGAGGTGAGGTTCGGCATCGCCCGCCTGCCTGCAGGTCGCCGCAGGACCGTGTTGGGTGAGGCTGCAGACGATGTCTTCGGCGCGTTTGCAGACCGCGTCCTGCCTTTCGATGTCACCGCTGCCAGCCAGTACGCTCTCGTCGTGGTTGAGCGTCAGCAAGCGGGGTCATCCATCACTGGCTTCGATGCCCAGATCGCCGCTATCTGCAGGTGCCACGATGCTGCCCTCGCTACGCGCAATATCGACGATTTCAGTCAGATCGGGCTCACCCTCATTGATCCCTGGCTCAGCGAAGGGTGACACGCAAAGCCAGTCCGCAAGCCGATCCCCTTCAGGACGATCTGCCGCCCTGCTGGGTGATCGCGTCAGGACGGCGGGTTCACGCCGAGCACGGTTCGGCCTGCGGGACATCCAACGTAGGACCGGGGACAGGCTGCATACCGTTCAGATTGGGGCTAGGTTTGATCGACCTCGGTAGGCCGAATTCGTCAGGCGCCGCCCAGACCGTGCTGAGCAGATAGACGAGCGGTAGCAGCATCAGGGAGATGAACAATGCCTTCTGCTGAATGCGGGAGCCTTCGCCGTCGTAGTCGAGGCCTAGCGCTCTGGCGGCGATGCCGACGCGTAACTCGGTCGTTTCGCCGAACCCGACGCCGCTTCCGGTGTTGACCAGCACGACCACCGTCTTCTTCTCATCGGGGATCAGTTGTGCCAAAGTCTCGAAACCGGGGATCGCGCCGGAATGCCACACGCTTCCGTCGCTTGTGTCCAGGTGCCAACCAAAACCGTAATGTGGCGATACATCGCTGGCGGGGCGCATCATCTGCGCCTTGCCTTCGGCGCTCAACACGTCGTCCCGGCCATTCATCATCGCCTGCAGGTAGCGCGCCAGGTCGCTGTCGCTGGCGACGACTCCGCCCTGTGGGGCCGTGGCTCGGTCGGTCGGGCTCTCGGGAAGCGGGCGCTTCGTGGTGAACCATGATGTGTGCCCGGTCGCCATCGACTCGTGCACCTGACCGTCGGCGACGAAACTGTGCTCCATACCGACCGGCTCGAGGATATTGGCTTTCTAGGTAGGCTGGAATTCCCGACCGCTCTCCACCTCCACCACCCGACCAAGGATCTGATATTCAGGCCGCCCCGAGAAGCGGCGCCGCGAATACGCCCACTCCAGACTCTCTGAGCGCAGGGCCCGGCCGGTCAGGCTTCGGTCGCCGCAGGGGTCCTTGGGAGCCTCCGCGTCAGGAGGAGCCATAGCCCGAGCCATCCTTCGCCGATCATCGATGGGAGGGCGACGGCGACGAGAAGGACGTCCGCGACGGCGGAGTAGTCCGGCAGCAGCGCCTGCGCCAGCGTGTCCACGACATACGCCACGCCGGCGACGAGGAGCAGCACACCGAGGACCCGGGGGACGAGCCGGCTGCGGATGAGCACCACACCGAGCAGGATGAGGTGCACCCCGAACACCGCGAGCCCGATGGACCACGCCGCATCGAAGGAGCCGAGCGCAAGCATCACCTGAGCGCCCGTCGCGTCGGCCCCCAGCGCCGCGCCTGGTTCCGGGTCGGTGAGCAGCGCGATCACTCGGAAGAGATGGAGCAGCGCGACCCCGAGGAACGCTGAGTAGATGAGCCTGGACCAGGCGGCCAGAAGTGCGAGGTCATGGTGAACGTCCCGCAGGACGACGAACAGGGCCCAGGCGATGACGATGTCGAGCACAGCGATGATCAGGAAGGCCAGCAGGCCCAGCCGGAACATACCCATCGACGCGGTCACGTTCGCAACCGTCTGCCCCGCGTCGCCGTCGACGACGAGGCCTTCCAGGACGGTGAAGTTCGCGAAGATGGCCAGGGCGAACATCAGGACGTAACTCACACCGGCGATGCGAGCGGCCGCGACGCGGCTTGTGGCCCGCGGTGCCACGTCAGTGGCCGAAGAGGCGGTGGCAGGAGCGGTGGACCCGGACATTCAGGCCTCCTTGACAACGATCACGGACTTGCCGCAGGCATGTCCCGAGACGAGGTCGGCGAGGGCGGCCGGCGCCTCTTCCAGCGGGTAACGCTGGCCGATGGGAGGTGAGACCTCGCCCCGGTCCAGGTGCGCGGCGAGACGCTCGATGAGGTCCTGTCGCTCAGCGCTGAGGAAGAAGGTCAGGCGTTGGGCAACGAACGGTGAGAGCAGCCGGGCGCGGATCTGTCGGCCGATGCCGCCGGTCCACCGGTCGCCTCCCTCGCCGCCGACAATGACCAGCGTCCCCTTCGGCGTCAGTGCCTCGCGCAGGCGTCGTAGCGGGTTGAGCCCGCCGATGTCGAGGATCAGGTCATAATGCGTGGAGCCGTCGAGGTAGCCAGCGCTCTCGTAGTCCAGGACGTGCTCGGCGCCGAGGGATCGCACCAGCGCGCCCTTGCGCCCGCTGGCCACCCCGGTGACGGTGGCACCGAGCGCAGCCGCGAGTTGCACCGCCGAGCTACCCACTCCGCCAGAGGCTCCGATGATGAGCACACGCTGACCGGCGCGAAGGTGGCCGACGTCGGTCAGTGCCTGCAACGCGGTGATCCCGGAGATGGTCGCGACGGCGGCTTCCTGGGCGCCGACGCCCGCCGGTCGCAGCGCAAGTTTGCGTTCCTTGGCGACGGTGTATTGCGCGAACGATCCGCGAGCGATGCCGAAGACCTGGTCGCCGACCTGAAACCGGTTCACGTCCGCGCCGACGGCGACCACCCGTCCCGCGACGTCGAACCCAGGAATCGGGTTGGACGGCGCCCGCAACCCAAAGGCCAACCGCACCAGGTAGGGCTTGCCGGTCACCAAGTGCCACACGCCGCGGTCCACCCCGGCAGCAACCACCTCAATCAGGAGCTCATCGGCGGCGATCGAGGGGATGTCGACAATCTCGGTCCGCAGTGTCTCGGGAGGGCCGTAGGCGTGTTGGACGATCGCGCGCATCGTGCCAGGGGGCGCTGCGTTCGTGCCGGTGCCGGTGTCGCTGCTGGTCTGACCTGTTTTCGGTCGATCCGTCGACGTTCTCATCGCGCTGGCCTCCATGGCTATTCGTTTTGGTACTTAGTAAGGTTGATGCCTAGACGCTACCCTTACTTAGTACGATCAGTCAACCTGCAACGGACGGAGCATGATGACGGCGCAGAATCAGCGGCCACGGCTAAGCGGGGATAGCGTGCTGCGCGAGGCGCTCACCCTGGCCGACGAGGTCGGCATCGACGCGTTCACGATGCGCAAGCTCGCCGCCACACTCGAGGTGAAGCCGATGACGATCTCCCACCACGTTCCGGGAAAGGAGCAGATCCTCGACGGGATCATCGATCTGGTCTTCGCCGAGATGGAACTGCCGCCGACGGCCCTCGCCTGGCAAGAGGCGATGCGGCGACGCTGTATGTCGGCGCATGAGGTGCTCAACCGTCACCCTTGGGCACCACCCCTGATGGAGTCGCGGACCTCACCGAGACCCGCGTCGATGCGTCATCATGATGCCGTCCTCGGCTGCCTGCGCGGCGGCGGGCTATCTCTTGCCACGACGGCGCACGCCTACGCGATCCTCGACAGCTATGTCTACGGCTTCACCCTGCAGGATGCGTACTTGGCCTTCCTCGGCGACGTTGACTTGGGCCAGCTCGCGGAACAGGTACTCAACGCCTATCCGGCCGAGGAATACCCGAACTTCGTCGAACTCACCACATAGCCTGTCCTGCAGCCCGGGTGCTCCTTCGGGCGCTCCTTCGAGGTAGGGCTCGACCTGATCCTCGACGGCATCGCGGTCCAAACCGAGGCAGCCGCAGACTAACGGCTTGTGGGGCTGCCGCTGCCTAGCGAGTTGCAGCGATGAGTTGTGGGTCCAGGCGTGGTCTAACGGTTATGACGATGGCAACGAGAGTGAGGAGTGTCTCAGTTCCGGTAGCGAATCAGGATGCCGCACCGCCAGGCTCGAGTGTCTCCCTACTGCTGTTCCGACCACCCTGCCCTCCCAAACGTAATGGAGCGAAAGCATGGCTACACCGACACCCCTGGACATCACCTTCACCGCCCGGCTAGGAAAGGTCCGCTCGGGAGATACCTGGACCTGTGTCCAGCTACCGGGCTCGGCAGCGGTCTTCGGGACCCGTGGCCTGGTCAGGGTGGCCGGCACGGTCGATGGGCACCGGTTCACCGGGGCGTTCATGGCCCTGGGAGACGGCACCCACAAACTGCCGGTGACTGCTCCGATCCGGCGGGCCATCGGCAAGAACGATGGCGACGACGTCACGGTGCATCTCACCGAGCGACTCAACTGACGGTGCCGCCGGTGCCGGCCGTCATCGCTTGCTCGGGCGTCGTTGCGAGGCTGTGGGTCCACCTCTTAGGTCTCAGGGCCGCTGTGATGCTTCCGATTCAGGAGCACGCGGGGCAGGCCGGCCATCCGGAACAGGTGTGGCTCGAACCAGCCGACGACGTCATCGATGCGGCCGTCGGTACCGACGTGCAACGCTTGCAACTGGAAGCTCTCCCACTGATCCCCCTTGCGTAGGTACATGCCCACGCCGGGCCCACCATTGAGACGGGCCGGGAGAAACCTCAGGTCGCCGGGACCGGCTGCCGGGCAGTGCGTCCAGGACAGCACTGCGGCGTGGTGCGCTCCGACATACCACCGGTCGAACGGCGGCATCTGCCACGTCGCCGCATCGCTGAGCGCGGCAACGACAGCGTCGAAGTCGTGGCGCTCGAACGCCTCGACGAACGCCTCGACCGCAGCGGCTTCGGTCTGCTCGTTGATGTCGGCTTCGGGCTGGGCAAGGCCGCCACCGATCTTCGCGCGTCCTCGCTGCAGGGCAGAGTTCACCGAGGCGCTGCTGATTTGCAGGGTCTGAGCGACCTCAGCCGCGCTGAACCCGAGCACCTCGCGCAACAGCAGCACAGCACGTTGGTTCGGCGGCAGGTCCTGCAGCGCCGCAGTCCACGCCAGCGCGACGTTCTCCCGACCCAGGAACTGCTCCTCCGGCGTGGGCGCCGCGCTCTGCCACAACACCGCATCGGGCAACGGCTCCAGCCACGCCACCTCCGGGCGCGGCGTGATCGGCGCTGTTGGGTCACCCGGAGCGGCGCCCAGCCCACTGGGCAACACCCGCTTCGACGCCGACGACAACGCGTTGAGACAGGAATTGGTCGCAATCCGATACATCCACGTCCGGACTGACGAACGACCATCGAAGTCATGAAAGGCCCGCCAAGCACGCAGGTAGGTCTCCTGGACCTGGTCCTCGGCATCCACCGCAGAGCCCATCATCCGGTAGCAATGCGCCAGCAATTCGCGCCGCAACGGCACGGTCGCCGCCTCGAAGTCGGTGTCCACGAAGTTCCTCTCAGCCGAAGACCCCGGCGGTCCGCGCCTCGTCAACGTCCATCCACATGATCTCCCAGATGTGACCATCCAGGTCAGCGTAGGAACGGCCGTACATGAAGTCACCCTGCTCTTCAGTACGCACCTCGCGACCACCGGCCGCGGTGGCCCGATCGACCACGTCGTCGACCTCCTGCCGGGACTCCGCCGACACGCACGTCAACACCTCATGCTCTCCTGGCCCAGCCACCTGCTCGTCATGGAACTGGCCGAAGAAACCGGTCTGCAACAACATGGCGTAGTGGTTCGGCCCGAGCTCCAACGCCAAAGCGCCCTCATTGCACATCTCCTCGTTAAACCCGTACCCCAGCGAGGTGAAGAACTCACGACTGCGCCGCGGATCGGCCACCGGCAGATTAACGAAGATCATCTGATGGACACGGGTGCGGACGGCATGCTCTGACATGGCGCTCTCCTGTACTCAAGGGCGACGCCCCATCGGCACCGCAGTCACCCGTACCGACCAGCCAGAGTGGGCAAAATCATCGCTGCCGGCCGATGTGCTTACGACCTGCCTTTCGACCTCTCCCACACCCTTTCCATCCCTCCGCAGCGCAGGGGGATCGCCGACCGGGATCTTTCGCCTATCCAGCGTAGGTCGTCGGCTGGTCGTGGGGTCCGCTTGCGGGAGTGGGTGGATGAGTCACAACTGTTCACCCTCTCCAGGTCTTCGCGTGCCGCTCAGCGAAGTCCGTCATCGATACCGGGGCGCGGCCGGTGACTTTGTGAACATCATTGGAGAGTCCGTCCGCCTGGCCCAGTCGGGCGATGGTGTAGATCGCACTGGTGACGGCGACCATGCCCCATGTCATGCCCAGTCTTCGACGGGCGTGGTAGGTGTAGCGCAGGAGCCCCGGCTCGTCGTACCGAATCGGGCGATCGAGCGTGAGGCTGAGTATCTGAGCGACCTGGGCGTAGGTCAGTGACTCCGGGCCCGTGGGAGTCCAGGCCCGGTTGTGGTGCTTGGCCGGATGGATCAGGGCATCCGCGGCGACTGCGCCCACGTCGGTGGCGTCCACGAAAGCGGTCGCGCCCGATCCGGCCGGGACCACGATCTCGTCGCGGTCACGGATATCCGTGAGGTGGGTGGTCGTGAGGTTCTGCATGAAGAACGAAGCTCGTACGAACGTCCAGCCCAGCCGTGATGCGCGTAGCCAGGCTTCTATGGCGGCGTGGGGTACGAAGCGGTTACCCTCGGCTCCTTGCAGGGACAGGAGGACCACGTGCTGCACGCCGGCGGCTTTCGCGGCCTCCAGCGAGGGCAGCATCTGTGTCTTCGGCTTGCCGAGTTGAGGCGGGCGCAACACGAACATGCGCTCGATGCCGGCGTAGGCCGACGCCCAGGTAGTCGGGTCGGTGAAGTCGAGGACCACCGGGCTGATCTGCCTCGCTAACAAGGATTCTTCGTCGCCGAGGCGGGACAACCCGCGGGCCGACCCGACGGCGGCACGGACAGGGATGCCAGCGGCTACGAGCAAGTCCACGACCGGGGTGCCGACGTTGCCGGTGGCACCGGTGACCAGCACCGGTGCGAGAGTCATACATGTACAGTACATGTATGGGACTGAGTGAGGACCTGGTCCGGATCGACGCCGCGATCCTTGATCTGCGTCGGAGCACCGACGTGCAGATCGGCAGCCCCACATTTCGCCACGGAGTGGTGCATGTCGAGGTGTCGACGGTCTTGGTCGTTGATGCTGTGTCCCGGGCCACCGATGCGCGCAGGGAGTGCAGCATCGGCGACGTAGCGGCGGCCCTACAGGTGGTGCACTCCACGGCTAGCCGGCTCGTCGACCGCGCCGTGAAGGCTGCCATGATCACCCGCGACCGCGCGCTCGACGACCCGCGACGGACCGTCGTGGCTCTGACCCACGAGGGCGAGAACCTGCAACGTGAGGCTGTCCACTTCCGCACAGGGCGCCTGCGGGGCTTGCTCACGGACTGGCCGGTGGGCGAGGTTGCGACGTTCGCCAGGTTGTTGGAGCGCCTCGCCCACACCATGAAGGAGTCATCATGAAGGTCGCCGTCCTTGGATCGACCGGCCGCAGCGGCATGTTGCTGGTGCGTGAGCTGTCGTGCTGGACCACGCCGTCATCAACGGCGAGGCCACCGGCCATCTCGAGCACCATGCCCACCGCCCGACGAACTCCACCGAGCTCACCCGCGCCGACCTCGCCACCCTCCTTGCCGACGAGGCCGAACAAGACGGCTACCCGCGCCAGGCACCTATGGTGGCCTCCGCGTAAAACTCATCAGTAACTTCCCCCGCCCGACATGCGCGCATGCCCTCTATGTCACCACGTGCATTAGTCGGCTTTGCCGGGCGGGTTCAGGTCCCGGTGGCGTCCGCGAGGATCCGTGCGAGTTCGACGGGCCGTCCGCAGCCACCCAGGCCAGGGCACAGGCGGCGGAGTGACCGACTACCAGGGTCGGTCCATCGGCGGCATCCACCGCAGCCACGACCGCTGCGACCTGGTCGGCGTAGGTAGCCGTGGTGTTGCCGTCTCCCTGGCCAGGCAGGGTGAGGGCCAGGGGCCGGTGCCCAAGGCTCTCTAACTCTGGCACGACGTCATGCCAGGCTGCTGCGTCGAGCCACATACCGGCGATGAGCACGATGTCCATGTCAGTCCTTCGTGTGCGTCGGCTGTCAGTGCGTCCATGGCCCCTACCTAGATCCGGTTCCGGACGTTGTCTTTCCCAGATAGGCCGTCCCATGTCAGCATGGCCGAACCACTGAGATGAGCCCGACCGCGCGGGCCCTGCGGACCCTAGAGATACTGCAGTCCCGACCTGGCTGAACAGCTCGCGGGAGCGACGAGGGGCCAACACACTGCCCGGCTACGAAGGACAGGCTCCTATGGGGGTCTTTCCGTTTTCAGGGGTGAGGTTGCGCTGGCTCCGCGGCCTCCGCGACTCTCATCACAGTGCGTCGTCGAGGGGTCGCAACTCATCGGCATAGGACACCGACAGCCTGCGTAGCACGCCGGTCGATCCCACGGTGTACTGACCCATCCGCCACAGCGGCGGCGAGTAGGCATGGATGGATACCGAGCGCGGGTCCTTGCCGGTGAGCCGGTGGATGTGGTCTGGACCGAAGCCGAACACCTGACCGGCCGGCACATCGGTGGCCAGACTCGCTGCAGCAACGGCAAGGTTGTGCTCGACTAACATGCCGCGCACGACAGCCACCGCCCCCGATGAGATGTCGTGGTCGTGCCAGCCGGTGTCGTTGCCGGGAGTCCAGCACAACACCCAGATGTCGACGTGGGCGTCGCGGTGCACTGACACGTAGGTGCGCGTCTCTGCGTCGTAGGCGACATGGCTCTCCCAGAGCTCGGGACGTGCCGCGACGGAGGCCGCTAGGACGCGCAGTTCATCTTTGGACAGGGTCCGCTGTGGGAGCCGGTCGAGCCCGGTGAACCGCGTGTCGGAACAGGCCGCGATGTCAACCGGCGCACGCGCCGGGACGCCGCTGGCGCGCGTGTCCGACGAAGTCCCGCTAGGCGCCGTGAGGGTCATGTCACTTCTCCTTTGATGAGTCGAATGGGGTTGTTCCATGAGATTTGGCGCCAGGCGGCGGCCCCCTGGCTCGGGTCGGTAAGCGCGGCGTACGGGCGGTCTGAGCCGAGCACCACGCAGTCGATCCCCAGCGCCCGGACCAGTGCGTCAACTCCTTGGCGCCCGTAGGACGACGTGTCCACGTAGACATCCGGGTCGACGATGAACCTGCCGCCTCCGCGTTGCTGAAGGCGCTCGTGGTGGACGGGGGCCAGGCCAGCGCCGGCTGCGAAACAGATACGCAACCGAGGAAGCAGGCTGCGTCCGATCGCGAACCAGGCCCACCACGCGGCCTGAAGCTGGGCTACGTACTCGACCACGGCAGGCCACCAAAGCGGTGAGCCACCGGACCGACGGGCCGGGCCGGGGTGGACCAGGACCGGATGGTTCAGTTGCTCGCATCGGCGCAGCACCGGGGTGGCCCGTTCGAGCGCGGCGGGGTCAGCGACCAATGTTGCGGGGACCTGCAACCCGACCATCGCTGGGTCCTCCAGCAGGTCCGCGAGACCGTCGACGTCGGGGTCGACCGAGGAGATCGCCGCCCACCCCGCGAACGGAGCACCCAGTTCGCGGATCCCCTCGTGCCAGGCATCCAGCAGCACGACAGCCTCGACCGGCGGCAGGCTCTCGATCCCCAACGGGGCCGACGGCGCGAGCACGATGGTGCTCATCGCTGGGTCGGTTTTCGCGCGACGAATCGGGTCGTGATCACGCCGATCGACGGCATACGGCGCCTCGCCGACGGTGTATAGGAGCCAATCGCGCAGCATGGGGGGTCGCCGACGGGAGCGCAACGCGTCCAGGAAGGCCGCAGGCCACAGATGTTGGTGCACGTCGATCGCGGATGGGTACAGGTCTTTCACAGGATGCTCGACCCTTCTCCCATACTTAAACGATTCACTGAATCGTATCACCGATTCGAACACTGTCTCCCGACGAGTCCACAGAACCTCGGCTAGGGTCAGGTGAGTGAGCGACCGGGCCAAGCGGGTCACGCTGAAGGACATCGCCGAGGAGGTTGGGCTATCGGTGGCTGCGGTCTCCTACGCGCTGCGGGGCCTTCAGGTGCCGGAAGGGACACAGGAGCGGGTGCGCAATGCCGCCGAGCGCCTCGGCTACCAGGTCGACCCCATCGCACGCGCGCTTGTCTCGGGGCGCACTGGCCACATCGGAGTCATGTGCCGATCCCTTACCGACCTGTGGCAGCAGGGGGTCGCCGCCGCGCTCGGTCGCGCGCTGCTGGCCCAGGGGCGGCAGTCGCTGATCGTCGACTCCTCCAACCACCCGCTGCTCGAAGAGTCGCTGGCCATGCAGCTGGTCGACCAGCGCGTCGACGCCATCATCGTCCTGCCCACTGACCCATCGGCTGAACACTGGTCGAAGGTGGCTCGACGGACGGTGTTGAGCTCGATCGGCGATGCCCTCCCGGGCGCCGAGACCGCCGCGGAGGTGGTCTTCGACAACTCCTCCGCGGTGCGAGGTGCCTTGCAGATGCTCTCCGGCATTGGCCACCGGCGGATCGCGGTCCTGACCCCAGGGGAGTTCGCCACACCGGACCGGCCGGCTGAGGCGGTGGCGCGCGGGATCGCCCTCGAGCTCGGTCTTGACCTCACAATGCACAGCACTTCGAACGAGCTCGACGGCGCTCAGACGATCGCCGTCGAACTGATGTGTGGCGATACTGCCCCGACAGCGTTCTTCTGCCTCTCCGACTCGATGGCCTACGGGGTGTACGCCGCCGCCCGATCCCTGGAGTTGGACGTTCCAGGGGACATCTCGGTTCTGGGATCCGACGACAACCAGGTTTCGGCCTTGCTGACGCCACCGTTGGCAGGCTACCGGTGGCCGTTCGAGGACCTGATCTCCTCAGCCGTCGACCTCACCCTCGGGGCCCTGGAGTCGGGTGAAAGAGGCAGCCGACGGGTGTTAAGGGCCACGCCGGCTCCGGGTCGATCGGTGGCCCCGCCGCGTCGGCGGTGACATAGAGTTCGACGCCTCTGGTCACGCTATGTCCAGTCGCGATGTCACCACCCACCCCGAGTCTCGGTCATCTCACCGTCAAGGCATTCCGGCACCACCACCCGCACCCCACGCCAGACCCCGGCGGACACGGCTTCGCCACTACCCGCGCAAGCTGAGCACCACCGGCGTCGGCGATCGCCAGGACGAACTGCCCCGCGCCGGCACGCACACCGAGCGGTTCTTCCTAGCACCCATCGTCATCCGCCTCGGGATACAGGTCCGGCTCTACCTGGCCGGGAGGGTGAGCTGGCTGGCGACCAGCCGGGTCGCTCTAGGGTGGCCCCTGCATGCCGCTACCCTGGCTGTCGCAGGGCTCATACTGATGCGCGGCAGGACTCCGCTCCTTGACAGCGCTCAGCAAACGCCCAACTGAAGAATAAACCGCCCCGGTGTGTCCGAAGACTCTGCTCTGTCCTTGCTTCACGCACGTTGTGATCGCACGAGCGTTTCCCGGGAGGCGGAGGATTCCGCGCGGCGCGAGGACAGGCAAGTCAACAAGAGGCTGCGGACCCGGCCCGGATTCGAGAATCTCTTTTTGGGTCGGGATGGTTTGACATTGGCCCGCAGGGCTCGGCTAGTGATGCCTACTCATGGTGCGGTCTCTAAAGAGTCAATTGTCTCTTGGATCCGGGCGCCGTCGGTGGCAGGGTCCTGCACGTGGGGGAAGCTGTCTATGATCTTTACGGGGGTCCAAGACGCGTCGTTGACGCCATTGGCATCGAGGGTGAGCTGCAGTATCGCGCTGTCAGTTTGGGGAGTGCCGTTCGGGAAGTCGAAGATGAAGTTGCCCAGGCTCCAGGCCACGAACTGGTTGCCGGTGGTCCACTCCCAGGATTGCAGTACGTGGGGGTGGGCTCCCAGCACCGCGGTTGCTCCGGCATCGAGCGCGGCCTGGCCAGCAGCCTGTTGTCCCGTGGTCAGTTGTGTGCTGCCTAGTTCCCTGCCGGCGTGCAACATCACGAGGACGTGGTCGGCGTCTGCTTTGGCTTCGGACACGTCTTGGCCGACCTGGTCTGGGTTTGCCCAGGCAACGCCTGGGTGGCTCGGCCCAGCGATCCAGGTCGTGTAGTCGATGTCGCTATTCTCAGGCGCGATCTGGAAGTAGCCCAGAAAGGCTAGCCGTTGGCCGTTGACCTCGAGGATCTGCGGTTGGCGGGCTTGGGATTCGTTGTTCCCGACGCCAACGTATTTGATATCTGCCTCACTCAGAATGCGCTGTGTGCTGCGCAAACCGGTGACTCCCTGATCGAGAATGTGATTGTTGGCCAGATTCACCAGATCGAACCCACCGTCGGTGAGGACATCAACCGTGCCCGGGTCGGACAAGAAGGAGAAGTTCTTCGCGATCGGGGTTTCTTGGGAACCCAGCGGGGTTTCCAGGTTGCCCACGGTCACATCTGCAGACCTCAATTCCTCCCGCGCTTGGGCTAGTACCGCATCCCTGCCTCGAACACTCATCCAATACTCGACTTTGCGGTCCAACATGATGTCGCCGACCGCGGCAACAGTAACCTCCGTGCCAGGCGCGTTTGACGATGTGGCACCGGCTGCGTCCCGGCTCCCGACTGCGAATGGCCAGGCCGAAGCAGACGCAGGATCGGCGCCGTCCGGTTGCTCCGTGGCCGTCGGCGGGACCTGGGCGCAGCAGGTCAACAGAAGGACCCCGGTCAGGGCGGGCAGAAGAAGACGTGAACGGTGCAACAGCATTTCCTCCAAAGGCATTGACTCAGATGACGCAGCAAACAGAAGAGGAGTTGCCTCGAACCCAAACTGGGCCGCGTACCCACTCCCAAATGTGCACCATGGGCTAGCTGGACGTTTCCTGCGGTTGCTGGGCGCGTTTCCGCGACCAAAGACCACGGCCGCGGTCATGACGGCGCATCACATGTGCGACCACTTTCTGATGCGACCCACGAGTGTCGCAGATCCCGGCGATGATGGTCAGGTGGGGAACCGCTACCGGGGCAGATCTGGCCACGGCGGTGTGTGCTGACCCGAGCCACCACGTTCGCCCCCAGTGGATCGGCTTACCGGATGAACCGAGCGGCTGGATGCCACTCATCGCTGCGTCGCCCGGTCGGTTGGGATATCGACGTCGGCGCTCTGGGCGGGCTCCCAGCGCAGGAGGTCACCTGGCTGGCAGTCCAGCACCTGACATAACGCCGCCAGGGTAGTGAAGCGCACCGCTTTGGCGCGACCATTCTTCAGAACGGCGATGTTGGCGGCAGTGATGCCGACCTGGTCCGCGAGTTCACCGACCGCCATCTTTCGCTTGGCGAGCATTACGTCGATATCGACGATGATCGGCATCAGATCACCTCGTCGAGCTCGGACTGGAGGTGCTTCGTCTCCGAGTCCAGCGCTACTGCCTGGGCGAGTAGCGTCCTCATCACGTAAACAACGAGTGCCACGCCAGCGACGACCAGGGCAAAACCGCAGATCAGCCCGACAAGTCCCGGAGCCACGGCATCCCCGGGCACGGAGTGGTTGGCGAACACAGCCACTACGGCGAGGCCGACCAACAGCACGGATGCGGTCACGATCGCGCCAATAACAAGGTCCACGTAGCGGAAGGCCGCAGGGGAGAAAACCGTTCCGCATCCGACCATTGTCAGCAACCGCCAGACGCACCCGGCGATGACTTGTAAGGTCCCCACTCCGAGGACGCCGATGACCACCAAGGAAACCCCGATCCCGGTGCGCGCCTCCTCGCTATCCAGCCACAGCAGAGCCACCATCCCCCCTTGGACCACCACGGATCCCACCAACGCGAGGGCGATCACTGCACGCAACGTTCGAACTACCCAATCGCTCATCTCATAGACTCCCTAGCATCGTAGAACGATTGAATTCTATCGAATATCAATCGCTCAGGTCAATCCTTCGTGACTACGCTTTCTTCAGGCCGGTCGTTGCAGTGGCAGACGTTTGAACCAGGTGCCTCCTACGACGGCCGTCACCGGTCAGCGACCGTCGCGCGGATCCTGTCAGCAGGGGATCCATGCGTCCGGGTTCGATGCGAGCCTTGCGGACTCAGGCGGTGGAGCCCGCATCCCGACTACGTGGCGACACGTGCAACCACGCGCCGATCGGCACAGAGTCGACCGGGGCTAGGGTGAGCCGCTCCGCAGGGTCTGCTGCCGCGGAATTGCACCGGCCGGGCAAGTGTTCTCTCCGTGCCGGGCAATATCTGGCGTACAACGACAAAGGAGAGACACGTGAGCAACATCCTGTTCGTGGTGTCCGGATCGGACCACTGGACGCTCAAGGACGGCACGAAGCACCCCACGGGCTACTGGGCCGAGGAGCTCGTTGTCCCGTTCCGCGCCTTCACCGGTGATGGACACGAGGTCAGCATCGCGACTCCGGGTGGGGTGCAGCCGGTGGTCGACCAGGGCAGCCTTGCCGCCGAGGTGAACGGGGGACAGGAGCGCGCCGACGAGCTCGAGGCCGAGATCGCACGGATCGCTCAGCTCGCGCAGCCGCTCCGGCTCGAGGACGTGGACCCCGACGCCTATGACGCGGTTTTCTACCCCGGTGGTCACGGGCCCATGGAGGACCTCAGCTCCGATGAGGCGTCCGCGCATGTGCTGACCAGCACGCTGGCGTCGGGCAAGCCGTTGGGCATCGTCTGTCACGCGCCCGCTGCGCTGCTGGCCACCGAGGACTCCGAGGACGGGTCCCCCTTCACCGGCTACCGCCTGACCGGCTTCACCAACACCGAGGAGTCGCAGGCCGGCCTAGCCGACGGCGCACCATGGCTGCTCCAGGACCGACTAGTGGCGCTCGGCGCCGACTTTCAGGCGGGTAGGGCATGGGCCCCGCACGTAGTGACCGACCGCAACCTGTACACCGGCCAGAACCCGGCGTCCTCAGGGCCGCTGGCCCAGAAGATGCTGGCAGCCCTCAGCTGAGCGGACCGCCTAGCGATTCATGTGGGCGAGCTGCAGCGCGACGGGGTCTTCGACGCTGCGTGTGTAGCTGGTCCTGACCACACGGCGTTCAGCGGATCCAAGGTGCCTCGAACGGGCTTGGTGGCAGCGGCCCCGGCGCGAGCGGGCGAATGGCGAAGGTTGAGCACGACCTCACCGACGCGGTGGCTCGCGCTCAAGGCTGCGTGGCTGGGTGCTCGACCAAGGCGACACCTCAGAGAGAGTCCATGACCTCCCGACGCTTCACCCTAAACTCATCGTCGCTGATCAGACCACGCTGGTGCAGGTCTTCCAGCTCGCTGAGGCGTCGCGAGGCAGACGATGCGGTCTCGGGCGCCGATCCCCTCGCGTCTAGGACTTGCGCCATGGCAGCCGCATCACGGTGGGAATCGGACTGTTCGTCGGCTTCCATCTGTCCAAAGATCATCGTGCGGACATTGGCCGGGTGCGGGATGTTCTCGAAGACCGAGTCACCGGTGTCCCCGGCGGACTCGATGGTAACGATGCCGTTGTCCAGCAACCGGGCCAGCAGCGACTGCTCAAAGTTCACATTGTTGATCCGGTCCAACGGAATCGATACACCTCGGCGGCGCAGCACCCCAGTTCGGTAGGCAACGCGGCGGTCAGTGATCGCGAAATGAGTGGTCCGCCACTGGAGGAACACTATGGCGAGAGCTACCAGCAGGGCCGTCAGGGCCAGCGCAGCAACCCACCACAGCACAGTTGACAGCCAGGCAATGTTGAATGCCCAGGCGAGGACTGCCAACAGAATCACCACGGCGGCAGCCAGCGCGTGCTTCCAGAAGTAGAACCAGTGCGGGTTGGCGGACAAGACCATGGTCTCGCCAGGCATCAACTCGACTTGAGAACTACCCATGAGGAGATAATAGACGTCTCAACACCAGTAACGGTTCGGTTGACCGGGCGCAGGGCCTGCGGACGCGACCTAGCGGTCTAGCCGTCCCCTGCCGCGATCCTCGACTGGATATCGGTACAGAAATGACTCCTACGGTGATAGTGGAACGGTGATCGGCTCGAACGCTAGAACGCGTTTCCATGGGAGTTCTGCTTCTTCGGGCTGGTATTCATCTGGCATCGACGCATCGGTGAATAGGTGGCCAACGCGGGGTAGTCGGGCAGCCCGGCCAGCATCGGTCTGAGCCGAGTATGTGCGGTGGCAGCGCACCGGGGAGCATCAGTGCTCCTGCGGTCGCTGCCGTGGAGACGCCAGACCAAGGAATCCCTGATTCGGTCGTGGCAGGTACACCGTGATGGCCTCCACGTATGAGGGGCTCATGGCTCATGCCGACCTTGTCGCGCTCTACCTGGCGCGGCAACGCCGCAACGGTCAGGTCGTCTCCGCGCCGCGTTGGCTGAGCCGATCAAAGACGGCGCTGCGGGTGGTCGTCCAGGAGGCGCCTGCGGGTTTGTTGGCGGGCCCTCCCAGACCTATAGTTGACATATCATTAATATCTTGCCTCAGTCCAGGAGATCACGATGACGACGACGCCTTCAGCTCTGCCGCCCAGTGGCACCTATGAGATCGACCCGACCCGGAGCACGATCACCTTCGAGACGCGACACCTCTTTGGGCTCGCCGGCGTCAACGGGACTTTCGCCGTCCAGGACGGCAGCATTTCCATACCGTCGGCCGACGAGACGGCCGCTCACCTCACAGTCGGGCTGAGAGTGGATGCGGCGAGCTTCCACACAGGCAACCCTCGGCGCGATAAGCATGTGCTGTCCAAAGACTTCCTCGACGTCGAGGTCTATCCGCTGATGGAGTTCTCCGCGTCCGCGGCCCCTCATGACTTCGACGGTCAGTCGGTCACCGGATCGCTACGGGTGATGGGCAACGAGCGACCGGTCGGCGTGGCCGTGCAGCAGTTCGCTGCAACCGCCGATGGCGTCCGGGTGTTGGGAAGGACAACGATCAACCGCTACGACTTCGGCGTGACAAAGATGAAAGGCATGGCTGGGCGCGACCTGGGGATGACCATCGACCTGGTGGCGCAGCGCACCGAAGAGTCTTAGCAGGGACGTCGCCCCACCGGCCCTCAGCCGGGAACGGGCCTCTCACGCAGGAGAAGGAGGCCATTTAGTCGCGCCCAGGGCTGATCTGCCCTACCGTGAGCAGTCCAGGCGTAATGGGCACGTCGACACCGGAGTTGACCATGAGTTCAATCGTTTTGACCTTGCTCGGAGCAGCAATGATCCTCTGCGGTTATCTCTTCTACTCCAAGTATCTCGCGACGCACGTCTATGCCCTGCAACACGACGCAGTCACGCCCTCGCACGCTCTCGAAGACGGCGTTGACTACGTACCAACCAACAAGTACGTGCTCTGGGGGCACCACTTCACCAGCGTGGCGGGCGCCGCGCCGATCGTGGGACCGGCAATAGCGGTCATCTGGGGATGGTTACCCGCGTTCCTCTGGGTCACCATCGGCACCGTCTTCTTCGCGGGCGCGCACGACATGGGCGCCCTGTGGGCCTCGACCCGCAACAAGGGCCGGTCGATGGGTGCGTTGTCTCAGCGGTATATCGGCATGCGCGGCAGCAACCTGTTTCTTGTCGTGATCTTCCTACTGCTCCTGATGGTCAACGCGGCGTTTGCCGTCGTCATCTCCGGTCTGTTGGTGTCGACACCGACGGCTGTCATCCCCACATGGGGAGCGATAGCGGTCGCTCTGATCATCGGCCAGGCCCTCTATCGCGGGTGGGCGAGTCTGCCTGTGGTCTCGCTGATCGGCGTTGTCGCGCTGTATGCGTTGATCATCCTGGGCGACCAGGTGCCCTTGTCCTTGCCGGAGACGGTGCTGGGGTTGCCGGCGGCCTCAGCGTGGATCGTCATCTTGTTCATCTACGCGGGGATCGCCTCGGTGTTGCCGGTCTGGATGCTGTTACAGCCGCGGGACTACATCAACGGCCTACAGCTCTTTCTGGCCCTCGGACTGCTCTATGGCGCCGTGCTCGTTGGCGCCCCGCAGATCGTGGCTCCGGCAATCAACTCCGACGTGCCCGAAGGCACGCCGGGCATGGTGCCTTTGCTTTTCGTCACGATCGCCTGCGGGGCGATCTCGGGATTTCACGGGATGGTGTCGTCGGGCACGAGTTCGAAGCAGCTCGACAAGGAAACCGATGCGCGATTCGTCGGGTACTTCGGCGCGGTCGGCGAGGGTCTGCTTGCCCTCGGCGCCATTGTCGCAACGACGGCAGGATTCGCCACGCTTCAGGCATGGCGTGAGACGTACAGCGAGTTCGGCGCCGGGAGCGTCGGGGCCTTCGTGCAAGGTGGCGGTGCCATTGTCGAGAACGGCCTGGGCCTGCCACAGTCCTTGAGTGCCACGATTTTGGCCACCACGGCCATCCTGTTCGCAGCCACGACGATGGACACCGGCGTGCGGCTGCAGCGGTTTGTCGTGCAGGAGATCGGCGAGATTGTCGGGGTCAACCTGGGTAAGGGAATCGCGACCATCATTGCCCTAGCTGTTGCTCTCGGGCTCACCTTTGGCGCGGGCACGGATGGGTCCGGCGGGATGCTGATCTGGCCGTTGTTCGGCACCACGAACCAACTGATGGCCGGGCTCACCCTATCGATCATCGCCATCATGCTCCTTCGGCGAGGGCGCAGTGCAGTCGTTGTGATGGTCCCCTTGGTCTTCTTGCTCTCGATGACCATCTTCGCCCTCTTCGTGCAGCTCGGCACCTTCTGGGACGATCAGAAATGGCTGCTCCTGGGCCTGGACATCGTCATTCTGGTAGCCGCCGTGTGGGTCGTGATCGAGGCTGTGGCAGCGATGCGCAGCGCGAAGGTCGATGGTCATGACCGGGACTGGGCCGAGGAGATGGCCGACGCCGCGGCCTCGCGCAGTGACTCCGACTAAGGACTCCGTGGCTCCCAGAGGTGACCTGTGACTCGGCCCGACGCCGCAGCGTCGGCGCCGCTGGGTCCGCGCGAGTGGCTGCACTCCGTGGTGGCAGGCAAGTACCGACAGACATTTGCGCGGGCACGCCAGGACGAGGACGACGTTGTACTGATGATCATTTTGAGCGAAGCGCTCGGGGTGCCCAATCCGATGAGCTGGTATGCCATCGAGCTGCTACCGGTCGTCTACGACCGTTTTCACGACTGGCATCGCCGGATCGGTTTGGATCGTTCACCACTGGACCGCATCGCGTGTTGTTAGAGAGCCACCCAAGGGACGCCGCAACGGATCACGCTGGCGTGACTCGAGTGGTTCCCATGGCGCGCGCGGTGCCTCGTCGGGCAGCAGCACCGACTCCTGGTCCATGCTGATCGATCTCGCTGTCCGTCGGCGGGTACTTTTCTTTGGCGGCAAGGGCGGCGTCGGAAAAACGACGACTGCCTCTGCGCTCGCGTTGGCTCGGGCGCAGGCGGGCTCAAAAGTGCTTCTGATCTCCACCGATCCGGCGCACAGTCTCGGTCACTTGTTCGCAATGCCGATCGGTGACAGCGTCTGCGAAGTCGCGCCGGGCCTGGACGCCTGTGAGTTGGACCCTGAGCAGACGATGCAGATTCATCTGGAGGCAGCCGAGCGGACTATTCGACGACTCATGCCCGAGCACCTAGGCGAGGAGGTCGCTCGGCACCTGGCCCTGGCCAGAGCCGCACCGGGGGCCGCCGAGGCCGCAGTCTTGGAGCGGTTGGCCGAGCTTGTTGAAGGCGCGCCTCAGGTCTACGACCTCGTCGTGATCGACACTGCGCCGTCTGGGCACACGGTGCAGCTGCTCTCTATGCCCTCAGTCGTCTCGGCGTGGACCAACGACTTGTTGCGCCGCCAGGACCGGTCGGGCCGGTTCGATGAAGCAATCGCAAACTTGGACGGTGGCACTACCGAAACCGACCCCGGCGCAGATGTGGTGCCGAGACCACAACATCGACGGGGACGTGTTCGACGTGCATTCGGTGGGCGAAAGGCCGGGCCTCGCGCACAGCGTGACGTTGAGATCCGGGAAATCCTGCTACGTCGCCAAACTCGCTTCGACAACCTGCGCACGGTCATGACCGATCAGAAGAACACTGGGTTCGTGGTCGTGCTGGCCGCCGAACGGTTGCCGGTGTTGGAGACCATCGACCTGCACAGCCACCTCAACCGACTGGGCGCCCGCGTCAGCGCGCTGGTCGTCAATCGGCGGTCACCCGCTTCGGAGGGGGAGTTCTGGGCACAACGCCGCGCGGAGGAAGAGACACATCTGGCGGTCTTACGTCAGGCACTACCGGAATGCCCGATCGTGCAGATCCCTCTGTTGGCGCGGGAGCCGCTGGGCGCCGCAGGTCTGGAACACATGATCAGCAAACTTGGTCCGGCCTAGTTCAGCAAGGACCACAGCGCCAGGCCACCGGGCAGTGCCATAGCCAAGATCACGATCATGGCGATATAGCGCTGACGGCGAATTCGCTTGTCGCGCCACTGTGCGTCATCGATGTCATCGTGGGAGTACGTCATGGCGAGATATCTTTCGTGTCGGGGTAATAAAGAACCGCCGTGTCCAGCAGAAGCGTGGCAATGCTGCGAACGGTGCTCCCACAGCCCCACCCTCGATGGGGAGACCTCGGAGCCGCCACCGATAGGCCGGTCGAGGAACACGCTACGGCCATCAGTAAGGTGACCCAACATGGCCCCTGTCTCACGAGCGTCCCTCGTGCTCGTGGGTGCCGGCCACAGCCATCTTCATCTCCTCGCCCACGCCGAACGGTTGACCGCCGCGGGATATCAGGTCACCCTCGTGGCGCCGGGGGACTTCAGGTACAGCGGCGTTGCCTCAGCTAGCGCGACGGGGGCACTCAACCCGCAGTTCGGTCAGATCAGTGTGACCCGGTTGGCTCAGGCCCACGGCGTTGACCATGTCCTCGGTCGACTCACCGGCCTGTCCCTGGAACAGCAGCGGGCACACACCGAGTCCGGAGCGATTCTGGGCTGGGATGTGCTAAGCCTCAATCTGGGTAGCGTAGCCTCCAGCAGGGGCATCCAGGAGATCGATCCGGGTGTGGTAAGAATCAAGCCGCTGCAGGATCTCGCAGTACTGCCAGCCCGAGTAGACACGGCCATCGAACGGGCACAACGTCAGCGTCGCCCGGCAGAGGTCGCGATCGTCGGCGGGGGTGCCTCCGGGATCGAGCTCGCGGGCCATCTGTCGGCTCGCCCCGGTCTGCAGGTGCGGCTGATCGAGGGCGGACCGACGTTGCTGCACCAGGCGCCCGAGTCCGCCAGAAGGCATCTGCAGGCGCTGTTGACCCGTCGGGGGGTCATCGTCACCACCGGCTCCCCGGTATGCCGGATGGCCGGCAACGCCGTGCACTTCAGCGACGGGCGGGTGCTGTCCCACGACGTAGGGGTGTTGGCGACCGGGCTGGCTGCCGATCCGTTGGTGGAGAACCTGGGACTCGCCGCGGGTGCTGGTGCTGGTGCTGGTGCTGGTGCTGACGGCATACCGGTGGCTGCGACCTTGCAGTACCTGGGAGCGGGCACGGTGTATGCGGTGGGAGATTGCGCCCACTTCACGCCATCGCCACTGGCCAAGATTGGCGTGCACGGCGTGCGCCAAGGACCGGTGTTGCTGGACAGTCTGATCCGCCGCGCAGCCGGGGCGCCGCTTCCCTCGTTTGTCCCCTCACCACATCCCCTGCAGATTCTTGACCTGGGCCGCGGAGTGGGCCTGGCCTGGCGTGGGCAGCGGTGGTGGTGCGGACGCAGCGCACGCCTCGCCAAGAGGTGGATCGACCGCCGCTGGCTGGCGACATACCGCTCGTCCCGCTTCGACAGGTAAGGCTCGTTGCGCAGCCAGAGCCCCGGGCCCCGCTACCGCTCCCGTCGGCGCACCAGATGTCCGACGACAGCCGGAATCCACTGAGTCTCCCCGCGCAACCAGCGAGAAGCGACAATATTGCCGGGCACGACCACGAACGCCCCACGCGGTCCCTCCGCCAAGCCCAGGTCGGTGCCGAAGACATCGGTGACCACGGCCCAGTCGAGGTCGGTATGCCGCGACAAATGCTCCCCGATGCCGATGGCGTATCGCCGGACGATGGTGGAGTGGTCCTGGTCGCGGTCTTGCGACCAGGACCTGTAGGCCGCCTCGAGGCCCTGGCTCAGCGACGCCAGGTCATCCACGTCGACCCCGGATCCTGCCAGTTCGTTGAGACACTCACGGATGCGTTCTCGGTCATCGCCTTCGATGGGTGCCACCGGCGTGCTCGGACGTCCAAACTCGTCAACCTCTGCCTCGGCGGCGGAGGATCGCGGCCCGTGGCCCTCGGTGTCAGGAGCGTCGCTCGCGGAGTTCTTGCGCGTGAACCAGGCCATCATCAAACTCTAGTGCGCTGTTACGGCCCAGCCAGTTCGGCTTCCTGGTCCGACAGTTGCCTATGGCAAGGCTGCTGCCGGTCGCAGCCGGTTGCGTACGGCAAGGCCGATCGATGACCCCACCAACAACCCCAACGCGATCGCGCAGACAACGGCCACGACATCAAGGACGGTCTGGGCTACCTCGCCCTGGTCGGCCACCAGCTGGGTGACCCCGATCAAACCCAGGGAGCCAGGGACCAGCAGCCAGAAGGCGGGTAGGAAGAGCACGAGACGTGCTAGTTGTGGGCGCAGCAACTCCACAAAAGTCGCTCCCAGAGTGGCTGCCACCGCACCCAAGAAGCCGCCCAATGCTGCCGAATCCCACATGTGTCCCAGCGACTGCGCCCCGCCTGCCATCAGCAGGACGAGCAACACCCACGGTGTCATCGACATCGGCACGCTCTCCATGAACGCGATACCGAAGGCGATCAACAGCAAGCCGAGCGGCAACGACCACCAGCCGATACTGTCGACCCGCTCATTGACCAGCATGGTCGGCGGGGTCGTGAGCACCGATGTAGCGGCAATGACCCCGAGGGCAAAAAGTCCAAGTTTCACCAAGCCGTATGCCAGGCGGGCCGACCCGGCTTGCATATGGCCCGCCGCCAGCTCGGTCATGCCAGTCACCATCAGCGCGCCGGGCAGCAACACGGCCAGTGGCGGCAGAACCGTTCGCAACGGGCCCTCGATCAGGCCGATGTCGGCCGCCCAGAACACGATGAGCGACACGAAGAACGCCGCCAACGTTGGCAGCAACATGTTGAGCATCTGAAAACGGTTTGCCAGGTGCAGCAGCCCGAGGACGACCACAGCACTGACCGCCACGACGGCGATGTTGCGCCACCCGGGCTGGAGCACCATCGCAATCCCGACCGAGATCAGGATCCATGCCGCTTGGGTCAGCCATGCGGCATACCGAGGTGGTTTGCCGCGGAGCACCGCCAACTGGGCCAAAGCGGTGGGTGGGTCGAGGTCGCCGAAGGCCAGTTGGTGCCTGATCCGCCGCACCTCCACGGCCTGGTCCAACCGGATGGGCGCGTTCACAGACTCATAGGTCGCCGGGCCGCCGCTGTGCAACGCCACCATCAGCCCGGTCGGTGCAGCTCCGACCTGGATGCCGGGAAACCCCCAACGCACGCCGAGTTCGACCAGCTCTTCTTCGACCTCGTTGACCGGCTGACCGGTAGCGATCATGGCCGATCCGAGGTGAGCGACCAGCGTCGAGACGACTCGGTCCGCCGAGTCCTCATCAGGCGGCGACGGCTCCGGCTCAGGGGACAAGGTAGGCAGTGTCTGCCGCGTCGGTGATCAGCATGTATCCGGGTGCGTGCGTGATCGCCAGCTCCGGACGCGAACGGGTCAGAACCGCTTGCGGGGTGACTCCACACGCCCAGAAGACGGGTATGTCGCCTGGCTCCAGCACGGGCGGGTCGCCGTAGTCGGGGTCATCGAGCTCCTCGATGCCCAGTGCGGCCGGATCCCCGATGTGCACCGGCGCACCGTGCACGGCCGGGTAGCGACTCGAGATACGGACCGCATCGGCGACGAGGCCCGGGGGTATGCCTCGCATCGAGACCACGAGGGGACCGGACAACGCACCGGCGGGTCGACAAGGCCGGTTGGTGCGGTACATCGGCACGTTGCGCCCTGCGGTCATATGGCGCACCGGGACGCCAGCGGCTTGCAGGGGGTGTTCGAAGGTGAACGAGCAGCCGATGATGAACGTCACCATGTCCTCGCGCCAATGCTCTGTGGCGTCACCGACCTCGTCAACGAGCTCGCCGCGGCGGTACACCCGATAGCGCGGCACATCGGTCCGGATGTCGCTGCGCGGATCACTGAACACTCCGCCGCCCGCCTCTGCGCGTAGCGACCCGGAGTCGATGACCTCCAGGACGGGGCACGGCTTGGGATTGCGCTGCGCGAAAACCAGCATGTCGAAGGCTGCGTCGCGGGGCAGCGCGATGATGTTGGCTTGGGCGTAACCGGCACACCAACCGGCGGTAGGCTGCTCAAGGCCGCCGGCGAATCGGGCGCGAGCTTGATCCGGGGCGAGGCTGGCCACCGAGCGGATGTGTCTGGCGGCCTGCGGCCCGATCGCCCCGGCCATCGGGTCGGCGGTTGTGGCCTCCGCGCCGGTGGTATCCGCTGGGGGACTCATCGGTTCACCCAACGCAGCTCGACCGGCTGGCCGGGTTGTAGCTGGGCTGCGCGGTCCGAATCCGCGGCCGTGAGTACGCCCACGACGGGGTAGCCACCAGTGACCGGATGGTCGTTGAGAAAGATCACCGGTTGGCCATCGGGAGGCACCTGGATGCTGCCGCGCACCATGCCCTCGCTGGGCAGCTCTTGGTCCTGGTGTGCGGCACTGCGTTCCAGCGGCGTGCCGTCCAGCCGCACGCCCACCCGGTTGCTGCGTTCGGAGACTGTCCAACCTGCGTCGGCACGGCTTAATGCATCGGGGTCAGCGACCCAGTCACGCCGCGGGCCAGGCAGAACCTGCAACCTCACCCGGCCCTCGGCCGGCAGCGGTACCGGCGCTATGTCGACGTTCGGAAAGTCTCCGTCGAACGTGTTCACCGGCAGCAGGTCGCCGGGGCTGATCGGGTCGGGGCCGAGCTCGGCCAACGTGTCGGTGGAGCGCGACCCCAACACCGCGGGGACGTCGAATCCCCCCCGAACACTGAGGTACGTGCGCAGCCCGGCGCTTGGCATGCCGAGCCGTAGTTCCTGACCGTCGAGCAGCTGCACTGGCGCGCTGTGCGCGATCGGGTACCCGTCGACGAGGGCGTGAGCGTCGGCCCCCGTGAGCGCGATCGTGAGGGCGCCGTGAACGGTCGCGACCAGGCCACCGAAGGTGACTTCCAGGCACGCTGGCCCTGGACCGTGGGCTACCAGCCGGCTGCCCAGCTCGTAGGCGCCGCGGTCAGCGGCTCCGCTTCGACCAACCCCGATTCCGGCCCATCCGATGCGCCCGGCGTCTTGCACGAGGGCCTGAGTTCCGACCCCAGTAATCTGCAAGCCGCTCATTCTTCACCCGCCACTATGAAACGAACCCTGTCACCGGGTTGTAGCCGGGAGGGCGGGTCCGCATCGAGATCCCACATCAGCTCGTCGGTATGCCCGAGCAGCTGCCAGCCACCGGGGGAACTGCGCGGATAAACCGCACTGAACTCGCCCGCCAACCCCAGGGCCCCTCGGGGCACCTTCGTGCGCGGCTTGTCCCGGCGCGACACCCGTAGCCGAGGATCACCGCCCGCGAGGTAGGCGAACCCGGGAGCGAAGCCGAAGAACGCCACCGTCCAGGGGGTGCCCGTGTGCGCCTCGACGATCTCCTCTGGAGCCAGACCCGTGATGCTCGCGATGTCGTCCAGGTCCTCCCCGTCGTAGGTCACCGCGATGGTTGTCACAGGTTTGTCTTCGCAGCCGTCACCGGGATCTGGCTGGCCGGCCTCGCTCAGGGAGCTGGGCCTGTCCAGCGTCTTCGCCAGGTTGACGGCGGCCACCGTCAGGGCGGCCAGGTCGGCATCGGGTGCGATCAGTAGGACCGTGCGCGCTGCAGGCACGAGCTCCTGCACGGTATGCCAGGGTGCCTCGCCGTGATGCACGCGTTCGTGCAGCGCGCCGTGCAGGACGACCACCGAGGAGATGTCGTCCACCTCGATCAGCACGGCATCTTCCCCCATCGGCAGTCCTCGGGCCTCGATCATGAGCGCATCACCGCCCGTTGTTGTCGATGAACGACGTGATCTGCACGCCATGCTCAGCCAAGGCTTCAGACACAGCCTGTGCCATCGCGACGGCGCCAGGGGAGTCGCCGTGTGTGCAAATCGACTGGGCATGGACGGGGACGTCGGTGCCGTCGTCGGATTCGATCACGCCATGAGTGACGAGCCGCACCATCCGGTTGGCCACCAGCGCGGCGTCGTCGAGGACCGCGCCGGGGGCTCCCCGAGGGACCAGACGCCCCGCCGAGGTGTAACCGCGGTCGGCGAAGGCCTCGGTGATCGTGCTGAGACCAGCGGCTGCGGCGCGAGTCATCGAGGTAGACCCCGCTAGACCCATGAGCGGCAACGACGAGTCGTATGCGCGGATCGCGGAGATCACAGCGTCTGCTTGCCCTACATCATCGGCCACCGCGTGATAGAGCGCGCCGTGCGGCTTGACGTAGCACACCCTCGCCCCTGCAACACGACACATAGCCTCGAGGGCGCCGAGCTGGTAGAGAACATCGGCGGTGAGCTCGGCGGGATCCATGGCGATGAACCGGCGACCGAATCCGGCGAGGTCGCGATAACCCACCTGAGCGCCGATGACGACCCCTCGTTCCGATGCGGCGGCGCAGGTGCGTTGCAGTGTCAGGGCGTCCCCGGCGTGAAAGCCACAGGCGATGTTGGCGCTCGAAATGAGGTCTAACATCGCCTCGTCGTCCCCGAGACGCCACGTCCCGAAGGACTCTCCGAGATCTGCATTGAGATCGATGGCGCCGTGCTGCCCGACCGTCATGGTTCTCAGCCTACTTCGCACGAGCTCAACCTCGGGCTGACCTGGATACACAGCGGTGATGGATCTACTTCCCGCCATCAGATTGGACGCGCTAGCACTGTCTATCTCCGAAGTTAGAGATTGCAATAGGGCTTCAGAGAGATGCAGTCCCCAAGGCGCGAGGACCGTGTTCAGGATCCTCGGAGGGGTACCTGAGATAGTACGTGTGTGGATGCCCGTCTTGTTGTCGCCCTGACCATGGTCGCTGTTGTGGCAGGGTACGCTGCCCTGTCCGGCTACTGGGCCTCCCGAAAGCCCGACTGGTACGCCTCACTGCCGCAACCGAAGTGGCAGCCACCGGACAAGGTCTTCGCGATCATGTGGCCGTTGAACTTTCTCGCGCTTGGCATTGCCAGCTGGGTGTTGGGATACACCGAGCCTCGTGTCGTCGCGATCACCTTCGGAGTGACGTTGACCGCTTCGGTGGTGTTCGCGCTTGCCTGGGGTTATCTGTTCTATGTGCCGCACCGGCTGGGGATAGCCGCTTCCTCGCTCACGCTCGCCAGTGTCCTGACGTGGCTCCTTGTGGTGATCGCCTTCAACAGCGTCGTGTGGGTGGGTGTGTTGCTGATTCCGTACGCGGTCTGGATGACCGTGGCTACGAGCCTGTCCTGGGGTTATGTACACCTCGTCCCGACGTCACAGCGTTTGAAGACCCGACACAGCAAACGCCCGGTTGTCGAGTCGTCGGTCGCTGAGCCGAGGGAGCGTGGCCGTAGGGCTCCTGCCACCGAGGGAGAGTAGGGCCATCAGCCAGGGTTGGAATGCCTCAGACATTCCGGATCTGAGCGGCAAGACCGCGGTCGTGACGGGGGGTAACGGTGGTCTCGGACTGAGCACGGTGCGGCAGCTGTTGGCTCACGGTGCCAACGTCATCGTCAGCACGCGGGACCTCGACCGAGGTAAAGCGGCCGTGCAGGGCTTGGGGCCACAACCCGGCAGCGCCGAAGTGCTCCGCCTGGACCTGGCCGACCTGGCTTCGGTGCGTGACTTCGCCGAGCAGGTGGGTCAGCTGCTCTCCGGCCTCGATCTCTTGGTCAACAACGCCGGGATCATGATGACTCCGCCGCATCTGACGACAGATGGGTTCGAGTCGCAGATCGGCACCAACCATCTCGGCCATTTCGCGCTCACTGGACTCCTGCTCGGCGCATTGCGGGAGCGTTCCGGGTCTCGGGTGGTCAGCGTGTCGAGCATCGCCCACCGCTCGGGAGACATCAGCGTCGACAACGTTGAGGAGCTCCATACGCTGAACGACGGCTACACGCCGACCCTCGCCTACGGGCGGTCGAAGATGGCCAACCTGCTCTTCACGTATGAGCTGCAGCGGCGGCTCGCTCGCTACGGCATACCTGTCGTGGCGGTCGCGGCGCATCCGGGAATCTCATCGACCAACTTGGCCAGTCATCTGTTCCCACAACGGCTCGCGCCACTGGTTCGTCCGGTGTTCGAACGAGTCGTCCAGGATGCTGACGCCGGCGCGTTGCCGACCCTACGGGCAGCTACAGACCCCAATGTGCTGGGTGGTGAGTACTACGGACCACGCCACCTGGGCGAGTCGCGAGGTGCCCCGGTACGGGTCATATCCACCGATGCCTCGCACGACGCGACAACCGCCGCGAGGCTCTGGGACTCCTCGCAGCGGTTGACTGGTGTCAGCTATCTGAGCTGAGCGTGGGCGTGCGCCCAGGTCTGTCGATCAGGGCCAGACGCGGACCTTGAGGGCCAGCTGCACCTGGGCTATCGGGTTGAGAATCGTCGCGGTCGAGGATCCGGCAAACAGCAGCCCGACCGGGTTGTTGTCGGTGTCCAACACCAACGAGCCGGAGTCGCCGCCAGCGGACATGTCCGTGGTGACGATCTGGTTGCAGAACTTCGCCACCTGGCCACCGCCATAGTTCACGTTCACCGTGGAGTTGATCGCGGTGACCCGTCCTGTGGTGAAGTGCGTGGTGCGACCGGTCTTCTTGAGCAACTGTCCGACCTGTGCGGCTTTGACCGCCGAGGATGGGTAGCCGTTCCAGTAGATGTCGCGGTCCAGCATGTCGAACGGCACTTCGGCCACCGCTGCGTCGACGGCGTTGCAGGTACCGTCGAACTTGATCGGCACGAAGCGGGACAACCGACCGATGGTGTCGGCCTTGGTGCCGCCGTCGATCGGTCCGGGCTGATAGATCGGGTCGCCGATGTTGGCCTGGTTGGAGTTGGCCAACACGTGGTTGTTGGACAGGATGTAGTAGCGGGGAGGCTTGCCGGGTATCGGGGACAGGTCATAACACCCGGCCCCGATAGTGCCCGCGGTGATCTTGTAATGCCCGACGCTGTACCCGGGGCGCACCGGGCGAACCCGCCTGGCCAAGGTCTGGGCGTCCACCTCCTGCGCCGGCGTATTGCCGCCGGCGAAGAGATAGCCGACATCGACCACATCGGTCGGCATCTGGCTGACCGTCTTCGGCAGAGCGTCCCTGGAGGTCAACATCGAAGACGGCAGTTTCTCGCTGACCAGGACCATCACAGACTTGGTCTCGGTCTGCTGGCCGTGGCTGATCTTGTAGCCCAGTCCGACGCCAACGACATTGGCCGTGCCGAGCAGCTTCTCCTCGGCCGCCTCGCGGGCTGCAGCAACGTCCTCGAAGCCGGCTGGTACGGGTACCGCCTCGGCGGTGAGATCTTCGTTTTCCATGGGGTTCTTCCTCATCTGCAGGTGCTGCGTCGTCAGGTGGCGGGCCGCTCCCGCGCGGTGGCTGCGACATAGATGAAGAGGAGTCGGGCGCGGCCTTCGATACATGCGCCGTGCGACAGCAACGACCTGTCGCAATCTCGTCGCGTCGTGAGGGCGGGCCCCTGCTACGTTCGAACGATGACAGGCGAGGAACCAACGAGCGAAGAGCACGATGGCGACGAAGCGAACATGGATAACCTGACGCTCCGGGATCACGAGCGCAAGGCGCACCCGCCCGGGGATATCGACGTGCCTCAACAGGTGGCCCAAGCGCAGGACTTCATGACACGGAACGCGGGAGTGCATGGCTTCGGTATCGGCCAAGGCGCCGATGGCGCCCCATGCATGGTGCTTTTCGCCGACGATCTCCGGGCTGATCAGGTCCCCGAAACCTTGGACGGTCTCCCGGTCCGGGTCGAAGGCTCCGGGGAGTTCACCGCCGGCGGCTAAGCGGAAGCTGCCATCTGTCTGCTGCCGCGATTCTGCGCTCGACACCCTGCAGGCCGTGCGGCGAGCATCAGCATCAGTGGCTCGCTTTCAGGGCCTTGACCCGGCGGCTGATGCGCTCTAACGTACAACCAAATGGTTGTATATAACGAACTCAGTGACGCGGACGTGGACCGGCTCTTCCGGGCCCTCGCTGACGCGACACGTCGCGACATCTTGCGCCGCACCCTCACCGGTGAGGCGTCGGTGTCCCAGCTGGCTGCCGCATACGACATGTCGTTCGCGGCCGTGCAGAAGCATGTCGCCGTGCTGGAAGGAGCAGGGCTGGTGACGAAGGAAGCCAAGGGCCGCGAGCGCGTCGTGCGAGGCGACCCCCAAGCCCTCGCCCACGCACGGGCACTCCTGGACCGGTATGAGCACATCTGGCGCGATCGCATCGCGCGGCTCGACGCACTGCTGACCGAAGAACCACCTCACTGAAAGGCTCAATCATGCCCGTCACCTCCGTCACCAAGGATCCCGCCGCGCTGACCATGACCGTCGTCGCCGACTTCTCGGTCCCCGTGCATCGGCTCTGGGATGCCTATGCCGATCCGCGGCAACTAGAGAAGTTCTGGGGGCCACCGGCCCACCCTGCGACCTTCACGCGCCACGACGCCTCCCCGGGAGGCTTGTCGGCATACGAGATGAGCATGCCGGGCGGAGAGGTGTCCCGAGGCTATTGGCAGTGGCTCGCAGTCGAGCCCGGGCAGTCGTTCGAGGTGCTGGATGGGTTCTGCGGCCCTGATGGCTCGCCCAACGTCGAGATGCCGACAGTTCGAGCGGTGTTCGCCTTCGAGCCGACACAGCAGGGTGCACGGGTCACCACGACGACCTACTTCAACAGCGCCGACGACCTCGCGAACCTGGTCGATATGGGTATGGAAGACGGCTTGAACGCGGCCATGGCCCAAATGGATGCGGTGCTCGCCGACCTGCGGACGTTCGCCGCCGACCTACCGGCAACGGCCCAGATCCTGAGTGACACCCAGGTGCGGGTCAGCCGCGTCATCCAGGGCTCGGTCGATGTTGTCTGGCGTGCCCACCATGAGAAGGAGCTGCTGCAGCGCTGGCTGCTCGGGCCGGATGGCTGGACAATGCCGGTCTGTGAGGTGGCGACGGGGGTCGGTGACTTCTACCGCTATGAGTGGGCGAACGGCGAGGAGAGCTTTGGCTTCGAAGGGGAAGTGGTGGAGTCGGTGCCGCCGCACCGCGAGGTCACAACGGAGCGGATGATCGGTATGCCGGGTGCGGGCACGCGCAACGAGATGACTCTCACGCCGGTCACCGATGGGACGCTGCTTTCAATGCTGATCACCTATCCCAACGCCCAGATGCGCGACATGATCCTCGAGACGGGCATGGCCGAGGGGATGGAGACCAGCTATGCCCGACTCGAGGCCCAGTTGCTGACCCCCGCCTCACAGTTCTGAGTTCCGAGTCACCCAGTCCCGGTCGGTCAGGTGTGCAGACCGTCCCGCGACGTGGCAGACACTTACTCGGCGACAGCTTCGGCCTCACGGAGCACCCGCAGAATGTTGCCCCGCGCGATCTTGGCCAACTCGTGGTCGCTGAACCCTCGTTCTGCCAAGGCTGAGAACAACCTCGGGTAGCCCGCGACGTCCGCCAACCCCACGGGCAGGTCGGGCACCCCGTCGTAGTCGCCGCCGATACCGATATGATCCACGCCCACCACCTCGCGAAGATGTTCGATGTGTGCCACCACATCGCTGATCTGCGCCATCGGGGAAGGGTGGGTCTGGGCATAGCGCCGTGACCAGGGCTGGAAGGCCTCAAGGTCCGTGGCCACGATGCCATCGGCGGCGGCAGCTTCCGCGGCCTGCATCCGCCAGTCCCAACACCTCTGAGCGACGAAGTCAGGCACGAACGTGGCCATGCACAGTCCACCTCCGGTGGCCATCGTGGTGAGGACGTCGTCTGGCACGTTGCGCGGCGAGTCACAGATCGCGCGCGCCCCGGAGTGCGAGAAGATCACGGGGGCCACCGACACCTCCAGGGAATCGCGCATGGTGTCGGCGGAGACGTGCGAGAGATCCACCAGCATGCCCAGGGTGTTCATCTGCGCCACCACCTCTCGGCCGAACGGCGTCAGGCCGCCATGCGCCGGATCGTCCGTGGCGGAGTCCGCCCAGTCGGTGTTGTCGTTGTGGGTCAGGGTCATATAGCGCACCCCCAAGGCGTACAGCATCCGTAACACCCCGAGTGAGTTGCCGATGGAATGCCCACCTTCGGCGCCCAACAGCGAAGCGATCTGGCTGCGGTCCTGGGCCGCCTCGATGTCGCCAGCGCTCAACGCAGGTGCAAGGTCATCGGGGTAGCGCCGGATCATGGCGTGGACCGCGTCGATCTGCTCCAGGGTCGCGATGATCGCCTGGTCGGTCGGCAGCGTGGAGGGGACCCAGACCGACCAGAACTGTCCGCCCACCCCGCCGGCACGGAGCCGCGGGATGTCGGTATGGGTGCTGCTCGTTCCCGCGCCGAGGTCCAGCACATCCCAGTCGTATGCGGCTTGCTCGCGAGCTGCCCAGACAAGATCGTTGTGACCGTCGATCAGCGGGTGGGCATTCAGGAGTCGGCGGACGCGATCAAGGGAGCTCACGCTGGCCATCATTCACCCAGTCTCGCGGTGGCTCACGACCGGCGACTCGTGAGGACCTTGGTCAGCGCAGCAACAGCGATAGCGAGCACAGCCCCGATGATGATGAGGGCGAAGCTCAACCCCGGACCGAACGGACCTATCGCGCCGAGCGCGAAGGAGATGATGCTGAGCAACAACACGATGACGAGGACGGAACGAATGCCCGGGTCGGAGGCGGGTGAGTCGGTCTGCGGCACGGGAGACTCTTTCGGCTGGTGTGGGCTGGGCTGAGCGATCCGGAATGTGATGGTATGACGCTCCCAGTGTTCGCGCCTGGTAAGAGTTGTTGCCCAGCACCCGCATTAGGCTGCTGAGGTGCCCACCGTTCTCGTTGCCGACGACGACGACACCGTGCGGGAGGTCGTCACCGCATATCTGCATCGAGCCGGTCTGCCGACGGTGGAGGCTGCAGATGGTCTCATGGCAGTCGATACCGTGGCTCAGCTTCACCCCGATGCCGTGGTGCTGGACATCATGCTGCCAGGGATCGACGGACTGGCCGCCCTGGCCCGGATGCGTCAGATCGACCCTTTGCTGCCGGTGCTGCTACTCACTGCTCGGACGAGCGAAGCCGACCGGATCGTAGGACTGGAGGTCGGGGCCGATGACTATGTGGTCAAGCCGTTCAGTGCCCGCGAGCTGGTTCTTCGGGTGCAAGCTCTGTTGCGTCGGGCTAGCGACCGGGCAGGCTCCTCCCCACGAGCGGGCAGCCCTGTCGCGGACGGCGACCTGGTGTTGGACCCGGCAAGCCGAACGGTGCGCCGAAGACAACAGAGTCTGGCCCTGACGATTCGCGAGTTCGACCTGCTAGCGCACCTGATGACGCACCCCGGCGTCGTGCAAACCAGGGAGGAGCTGTTGCAGCAGGTATGGGGCTGGGATTTCGGCGACGACTCGACCGTGACAGTCCACATACGGCGGCTGCGCAACAAGGTCGAGCTGAACCCCGCTGCGCCCGAGCACATCGTGACCGTATGGGGTTCGGGTTACCGATGGGATCGGCATACCTGATGACGCACACCGCCTGGGCTAGCTGGTCCCGCTGATGCGGCCCGAGGTCGAGGCAGTGGCGCTCGCTGCCGGGAGCGCCGGTGTCGTCGGAGGGGTAGGCGCGGTCGCGACACTGCTGCTGGCGCGTCGATCAGTGGCCGCAGCCACCGCCATGGGACCAGTTGTCGTGGTCGCCAGCATGGCGGCCGGGATCTGGGTCACCGCTCAAGAGATGTTCTTGTCCTCCGATGACCTGGCGCTCGTCGCCCTGGTGCTCGGGGTATGTGTGCCGATCGCCTGTGCGTGTGGACTGTTCAGCTATCGAGCCGTGCGTCGGATCGATGCTGCAGTCGCCGACGAGAGCGCGCAGCGCGAACGCGAGGAGTCCTTGGCAAGGAGTCGCCGCGAGATGATCTCGTGGGCCAGCCACGACCTGAAGTCGCCACTGGCAGGTATCCGGATCATGGCCGAGGCTCTCGAAGACGGGGTCGCTGGCAACCCGGCTGACTACCATCGTCGGATTCGGCATGAGAGCGACCGGATGAACCGGATGGTCGACGACTTGTTGGAGATGTCCCGACTGACCCAGGGGGTCGCCGAGCCTGCACCAGGTGACAGCGCAAGCGTGCTCGACCTCGTCGAGTTGATGCACGACGTGGTCTCCGGTCAGCAGGTCGTCGCGGAACAACAGTGTGTCCGGTTGCTCGTCGACGGCACCGAGCGAATGCCGGTGCGAGCCGACGGCCCCCGGTTGGAGCGGGCGGTGGCCAACATCGTCCGCAACGCCATCCTCTACACGGCTGCCGGGGGGTCGGTCAGCGTCCGCTCTCGGTATCAGCCGGCGAGCGGGGGTGGTCCAGCGACCGCCCGGCTGGACGTGGACGACAGCTGTGGCGGCCTGTCCCAGGAAGACATGGAGCGGATGTTCGAACCGGGCTGGCGCGGAAGTGTCTCGCGCACCCCTGGTGTGGCGGTCGGTGTGGGGGTGGGTCTGACGATCACGGCAGCCATCGTCGACGAGGCGGGGGGCCGGGTGGTCGTCAACAATATCGGCGCAGGCTGCCGGGTCAGCGTGTTGCTTCCGCCAGCCTGATGGCGGCCACGCCGAGGCCGGCGTCATCCCTCACCGGGCACGCAGACAGGTATGACACGCGCGCCCACACGGACAGGTTGTCTCTCCTACAGGCCGAAAGTGGCAGCGATCTTCTTGATCGAGTCGGCACTGCGGTGCAACCGGATGAGCTCTTCGTCGGTCATCGACGCCGGCATGCGCCAATGTGCGCCGTGCTTGTCCACCACGGTCGGCACTGACAGGCAGACATTGCTGATGCCGTAGTACTCATCCAGCCAGGTCGATACCGGCATCACCCGCGACTCATCGCGCAGCACTGCCTCAATAATGGAGCAACACGACATCGCTACGGCGTAGTTGGTGGCTCCTTTGCCGGCGATGATCCGGCCGGCCGCCCCCATCACGCTGGCGGCGATGTCGTTGCGCTCGAACTCATCCAACCGTCCCGTGCTGTGGAACCACTCGAGCAAGGGGAAGCCTCCGATACTCGCCGCACTCCAGAGCGGGAACTCCGTGTCGCCATGCTCTCCGACGACGTAGGCGTGGACGCTCTGCACGGCTACGCCTACCCGTTCGGAGATCTCCTGCCGCAACCGCGAGGAGTCCAGCACCGTGCCTGAGCCGAAGAGCTGCATGGCGTCCAGGCCAGTCACCCGCAGTGCGGCCGTGGTCACGATATCGACGGGGTTGGTGACCATCAGGTATGTAGCATCCGGCGCCACCTCCAAGAGGTTGGGCAACAGAGTGCGGGTAAGACTGATGGTCGAGGCGGCCAAGTCCATCCGGCTCTGGCCCGGTTTCTGCTTGGCCCCGGCAGTGACGACGACCATCCGCGCACCGCGGACGATCTCGATGTCGTCGCTGGTCACAATCTCGCCGCGTCGCATGAACGACAGGCCCTGAGAGATGTCGAGCTCTTCAGCCTCCAACTTGGCGGCGTTGATGTCGTGCAGCACTACACGTCGAGCAATGCCTTGCGCGAGGGCGGTGTAGGCCATCGTGGCCCCCACGGAGCCCGCGCCGATGATGGCCAGGGTTGGCGGGTTGTTATCCAAAGCAGGCATGCCCCAATTCTGTCACTGCCGGTCTCCCTGTCGAGCCGCTGGCTGTTCCTGGATCGAGGTGGTGGGTGGCTCGGCAATACTCAGCCAGATCTCAACGGTGCTCAGTCTTTGAGAAATGTTTACTTTGCGCTCGCGTGACCCCGTATGCGTAGACCAGTTGCCGGGTCTACATTGACCTTACTTCCCATATTCATGACCTAGCCCGGCCGTGTGTGCTAGCCAGCGGATCGCCGTGTTCGGCCACATCGAAGGAGTCGCACGGTGACATCAGGACCTCGTTCCCGCAGTGGGCCCGTCATTGCGCTCGCGGCCGGTCTATCCATACTGGGTGCGCCGGCGCTCGCTGTCCTCGGGGCCGGGGCGGCAACCACTACGAGTCCTGCTGTCGCTCCGTCCGCGCCCGCGTTGCCGCAAGGCATCACCGAACGCATCGGCGGCGCGGATCGCTACGAGACGGCGGCTCTGGTTGCCGCTGAGTACCCGGACGGCGTCGACATGGTCTACGTCGCTTCCGGGAAGGTTTTCCCGGACGCACTGACCGCTCGGTCCAACGCAGGTAGCGTTGCCGGCCTGCCCGGGCTACAGAACGATGGGGCCGGAGTCGCCGCTCCGGTGCTGCTGGCAAGAACTAACAAGCTCCCGTTGCCGACGATCGCCGCACTCCAGGATCTGGATCCGGAGCGGATCATCATCGTCGGAGGCGAAGGGCGGATCAATGCCGATGTCGAGACCGCGCTGGAGTCGTACGGCACCGTGACCCGGTTGGCTGGCTCAGACCGGTACGAGACTTCTGCCGAGGTGGCCGCGACGTTCCCCTCCGGCTTGCCGACTGTCTACGTCGCCACCGGCGAGGATTTCCCGGACGCCCTGGTTGGTGGCGCGGTGGCCGGTGAGTCCGGCGCGCCGATCCTCCTCACCACCAGGGACGAGCTGAGCGCGCCAACGGCCGAGGCCTTGGCGGACCTGGCGCCAGAAGCAGTCGTGGTCTTCGGTGGCCCGGGAGCGATCAGCGATCCGACCGTTGAAGCCATCACAGCGATCGTTCCCGCTACAACTCGTGTGTTCGGCGCAAACCGCTTCCAGACCGCCGCAGCCATTGCTGAGGCATACCCGAAGGACCTCGACACAGCATATGTAGCCACGGGTCGTCACTATCCCGACGCGCTGACCGGCTCCGCGCTGGCCGGCTTCGAAGGCGTCCCGCTGCTGCTGACCGATCCAGACCCGCCCAAGGCCACGCTTGCAGCGCTCGACCGAGTTTCCCCGCAGGGTGTCACCCTGTTGGGCGGGCCCGGAGCGGTGCCCGATGGCGTTGCCGAGGTGCTGGATGTCCTGCTGCCGACCTGGATCAACCAGTCGCACTTGCAGCTGCTTTCCTTCAACGACTACCACGGGCACCTCGAGGTCGACGGTGGAGCAGAGCTGGGCGGTGAAGCTGTGGGTGGTGCGACCTACCTATCCTCGACCCTGACAGCTTTGCGCACCCGATCACTACCTGAGCAGTCGATGACCGTGGCTGCCGGGGACCTGATCGGCGGCTCGCCCTTCTTGTCCGGGATATTCCACGACGAGCCGTCGGTGGAGAGCATGAACCAGATGGGGCTGGATGTCAGCAGTGTTGGCAACCACGAGTTCGATGAAGGCACTGAGGAGCTGCTACGTATGCAACGCGGAGGCTGCCATCCCGAGGACGGTTGCTACTTCCCGGGAGAGCCCTATCCCGGTGCTGACTTCCCATGGTTAGCGGCCAACGTGGTCAAGAAGAGCGATCGGGAGACCTTGCTTCCGGGCACCTACGTCCAGGAGGTCGCCGGCGTCGATGTCGGGTTCATCGGTATGACGCTCGAGGCCACTCCCACCTTGGTCAGCCCCGGTGGTGTTGCCTCCGTGGACTTCCTCGACGAGGTAGAGACCGCGAACGCCGCAGCCGCCGAACTACAGAGCCAGGGTGTCGAGTCGATTGTGGTGCTGTTGCACGAGGGAGGTTTCCAGACCGGGGAGTACAACCAGTGTGAGGGCATCTCCGGTCCTGTCGTTGACATCGCCGAGCAGCTGGACTCCTCGATCGACATGGTCGTCACAGGGCACACCCACCAGGCGTACGTGTGCTCGATCCCCGACCCCGATGGTGCACCCCGCCTAGTCACCAGCGCCAACCAGTACGGCCGAGTCGTGACCGAGTCCGATGTCGTCCTGAGCCGGGCCGACGGTGACGTTGTCCGCGACCAGACCGTCGCCGACAACCAGCTCGTCCGACAGCTGGTCGAAGACCCGGAGATCGATGCACTAGTCACCAAGTGGAAGACGAAGTCGGACGAGGTGGGCGCTGAGGTCGTCGGCACCATAGCGGAGGACATCACCGGCGATTCCAGCGGCGACCGCGGTATCGAGACGCCGTTGGCGGACTTGATCGCCGACTCGATCCTCTGGGGCACCGACGGTCCCGACGAGGGTGAGGCGCAGATCTCGTTCATGAATGTCGGTGGCGTCCGTGCCGAGCTGCTGGTCGCGCCGAGGGGCGACGAACAGCCAGGAGAGGTTACCTACAGCGAAGCGTTCTCAGTGATGCCGTTCGGGAACATCTTGGTGTCGATCGACATGACCGGCGCCGACATCAAGGACGTGTTGGAGCAGCAGTTCGATCCGGACCGCAGCCGCCAACACTTGGCTCTAGGTGTCAGCGAAGGATTCAGCTACACCTGGGACGGTGACGCTCCACAGGGTTCCAAGGTCAGCAACATGGAGCTGAACGGCACTCCTTTGCAGCCGGGGGACACCTACCGGGTCTCGACGTTGAACTTCCTCGCCGAAGGCGGTGACAGTTTTACCGCCTTCACCAAGGGCACCGACCTGTTGGGCGGCCCGGAAGACCTGCAGAACCTGGTCGACTATATGGGGGACAACTCACCCCTGGATGCTCCGGCGGATCGAGTCAACGGGCTGTAGTCCACAGCTGGTCGCACACCGCTCGCCCCGCACAGTGGGGGGAGGACACTGGTCACTGAGGGAATGGTGGAGGCGTGCGGTTGTCTGGCTGACCGACAGCGGCAAGGAGGTCTGGACCTGCCTCGATGGTCTGAATCTCGTCGGCGAGCCGGACCCCGGCAGCCATGAAGGCCTCCAGGACAGCTGAGATGACGGCATGTTGGGCTTCGCGGGTCTCAAGTTGACGGGCGCCGGACCAGAATCGCAGCTCCATCGTCAGGGCACCCTTGTCCAACGTGATCAACAGGGCCTGAGGGGTGGGATCGACAAAGACGTCAGGGACCTCGGACATCGCCTCGACCGCGATCTGTTGAGCCTGTAGCGGGTCTGCCGTCGCATCGATCTGAACCTCGACACTGGTGCGGATCTGCTCATAGCCGGTTTGAACGGTGACTAGATCCGAGTGGATGACTTGGTTGGGGATCAGCACTTGGCGGCCATCGAAGGTGCGCACCGTGGTGCTGTTCAAGCTGATATCGGTGACGGTACCCCGCACCTCGCGCACGCCGATCTGGTCGCCCACGACAAAGCGCCCCTTGGACAGGATCATGATCCCGGCGAACATATTGCCGAGAACAGTTTGAAAGGCGATGCCGGCGGCGATCGAGATGATGCCCAGCCCGCCCAGGATGTCGACCGGTCGAACGCTCGGGAACACCACGGTCAGCGCCATCACAGCACCTATGACGATCAGAACCCATTGGGAGAGTCGGCTGAACACGGACACTGCGCTTGGCCCTCGGTCGCGCCAGGACAAGTATCGGGCCACGACGAGACGAAGCAGGATGCCCGCGACAGCTGACCCTGCAAGCAGCGCCAGGCCGATGCCGAGAGCTGTCCAGGACACATCGGGTAGGACCAGGCGTTCACTGACCTCGGCGGCGTCACTCGCCGGTGCGAAGAGCATGCCAGCGAGCCTAGGTCACGGCAGCTCGCGAAGCGTGGAGAGCCGGCTATCGACTCGGCGCTGCGGTCCTGGGTGGAGCTGTAGATCATCATCGGAGAAATCAGCGCGTACGGATAATATGGCCCCAGGCTGATGAAGGAGTGCCGCCGTGGACATGCTGCTGACCCTGTGGCTGCTCTGTCTGACTTCACCGCTCCTGGTGTGGCTTTACCGCCGGCTCATCCCACGATTCAAGCGCCAGAACCCGGCGGCGCAAGCCAGTGTCGGCCAGGTCGGCCTGCCCCGGCTTCGTCGAGATGACGTCACCATGGAGCGTCTGGTTGCCGATCTGACACGTCTAGGGCGTCAGTTCCGGCAGTTGGAGGCCTCCGACGCCCCGAACAAGATGCAGCGTATGCAGGCTCTCAGCCTCGCTTACGACGACGTGCTGTGTGAATGTTGCGCCGCCCTGGGGGTGCAGGCCCCGACGAGTCGGCCCTTGGACTCCGTCGAGCGGATCCGCACCGAGTGTGATCTGGTGCGTCACGGCCTAACCTGGTGAGGACACTCGCGACGAAGAAGGACCATCGATGAGCGTGCAGTCCCCCCGAGCCACGGGTGGCTCTGAGGACCAGGCATAGCCACCGCTCGAGATCTGATCGACCATGCTGCTAGGCGCGACCGACGCGTTGGCCCAGCCGTCGGGCGGCGCGGGACCCCAACGTGGTGAGGCTGTTGACAACGTTGGAGCCCAATGAACGGGCCGCCACGTGACCCTCGATGGTCGCGGTCTCGGGGGGACGCGGGCTTTGCGGGAGCAGGCGTCCCACCAGGCCCAGGCCCCGCACGGTGGTGGTGGGAGCCAATCCTTTGACGCGGATGCCGAGGTGCGTCATCGGGTGCAGCGCTACGTGCGTCTTGCCGGCCAGCACGCCGTCGACGATCTTTGCTGCGGCTCGCGCAGCGTTCATCGAGATCAACGGCAACGACGCCGAGGGTGCGAACCATGCATACTCACGGCCTTGCTTGCCGGTGAACAACGCTCGCTCGTGCGATCCGGTGCGCATCAGTCCCGGCACCACCGTCGTCGAGGTCACCCCGGTGCCGGAGAGCTCGGTGCTCAAGCCTTCGGAGAATCCGACAGCTGCGAACTTAGCGGTGGCGTAGGGCAGCAGATGCGGCGGCGCGATCATCCCGCCGATGGAGGCAACCGTGCCGATCCGGCCGCGACCGCGGGATCGCATCTGCGGCAGAACGGCCCAGGCCAGTTGCACCGGGCCCCACAACATCGTGGACATGGCCTCCTCGAAATGCTCCATGGTCATCGACTCGGCCGGACCGACCTGAATTGTCCCCGCTACCGTGATCAACACATCGATTCCGCCATACGCTGCGGTCAACAAGGCCACCAGCGCTTCCACTTGGTCCTGTTGGGCAACATCACACACGTGTGAGGTCACGGCGCCGCGCTCGCGCAGTGTCGTCACCGCCGAGGCCAGTTCCTCAGCTCCTCGGGCGCAGATCGCGACCCGATAACCGCGGTCCAGGAGTTCGCCAGCGATCAACAACCCGAGGCCGCGCGAGGCCCCGGCGACCAAAGCCACGGGTGCAGTCATGGCGGTGAGGCTACGCGCCGAAGCGCCCTCGCGCTCGACATGCGGACCCGCGGGGGTCCACGTAGCGTCGCCAAGATGAGAGCACTCACCTGGCAAGGCAACGAGAAGGTCGAAGTCAAAGACGTACCGGACCCGAGAATCGAGGAGCCGACTGATGCGATCGTGCGGGTGACCTCGACGGCCATCTGCGGATCGGATCTGCACCTCTACTCCGTCTTGGCCCCCTACTTGGCCAAAAACGACGTGCTCGGCCATGAATTCATGGGAGTCGTGGAGCACGTCGGCTCGGCCGTCGAGAACCTGATGGTCGGCGACCGGGTCGTCGTCCCGTTCAACATATCCTGCGGCTCGTGCTGGATGTGCGACCGCGGGTTTTTCGCTCAGTGCGAAACCACGCAGGTCACCGCGCAGGGCAAGGGCGCCCAACTGTTCGGGTACACCTCGCTGTACGGCTCGGTCCCCGGAGGACAGGCTGAGTTCGTACGAGTACCGCACGCCGACTTCGGGCCGATTGTGGTGGACGCTGAGCACAGTGATGAGCGTTATCTCTACCTCTCCGACATCTTGCCCACCGCCTGGCAGGGCGTGGCGTACGCCGACGTCGGGCCAGGAGACACCCTGGCGGTGATCGGTCTCGGGCCGGTCGGGCAGCTGGCGGTCCGGTGTGCGGCCCAGATGGGTGTTGAGCGTGTCATCGGCGTTGACCAGGTGCCCGAAAGACTGCTCTTGGCCCAGGAGTTCGGCGCTGAGGTGGTCAACCTGAGCGCCGTCGATGACATGGCCACAACCTTGCAGGAGATGACGGATGGGCGGGGCCCAGACGGGGTGCTGGATGCGGTCGGCATGGAAGCGCATGGCAACCCCGTCGCCGAAGTGGCGATCACGGCGGCAGGCAAGCTGCCCGGCCCGGTCGCTCGACAGGCGATCGAGACGGCGGGCATTGACCGACTGGCCGCTCTGCATACTGCGATCAGGGCTGTGCGCCGCGCCGGAACCGTGTCGATCTCTGGGGTGTACGGCGGGATGGCCGACCCGATGCCGATGATGCAGATGTTCGACAAGGGGATCACTGTCCGGATGGGGCAGTGTCACGTCAAGCAGTGGACTCCGCGGCTGCATGAACTGCTCACTGGGCCAGATGACGTGCTGGGCGTCGAAAGCCTGGCCACGCACCGAGTGCCGTTGGAGGATGCGGCGGATGCCTACGCGATGTTTCAGGCGAAGCGCGATGGGTGTATCAAGGTGATCTTGCAGCCCTAGCGACCGACCTCCCAGGACGGCATGAGCACGACTGTTCTGACCAGCCTCTTTGGGCTGCAGACCAGACCTGATCGCGCGCGGTGGCGCCGACGTGCCTCAGCCAGGTTTCAGTGGTCGTAACCGCGCAGTTGAGACAACACATGGGACAACAGGGGTGTCAACACCGCCATCCCCTCCTGTACCCCGGCCGGGCGGCCCGGCAGGTTGACCAACAGCGTCCCACCCGGCCGGTCGGAGTAGTCGATAACGCCGACCATCCCGCGTGACACGGCGGCATACGGGGTCTGCTTTGAGCCCTCGCGACGCAGCATCTCGGCCATGCCGGGCATGTCCCGAGTGATCAGGGTCTTGCTGGCCTCGGGGGTGAGATCGCGTGGGCCGATGCCGGTGCCACCTGTGGTGATCACCAGCAGGATGGACTCATCGACGGCGTCTTGGACGGCACGAGCGACTGTGTCCACGCCGTCCGGCACGATCACGGGGCCGGACACCTCGAAACCCGCCTTGGTCAACACTTCGACCAGCAACCGCCCGGAGGTGTCCTCGCGGCTGCCGTCCGAGGTCCGGTCCGAGACCGTGATGGCGCAGGCTCGCCCCATCGACTGGACTGCCACATCTTGCTCGCTCTCTTCGTGGTGCGGAGGGTGTCCGTGATCGTGAGTCATCTGGCCAGTATGGGCGGTGTCCCGACGGGCCGCAGTCGCTCCAGTTCGCAACTTCGCGCTCAGCGGGGTGTTCGGAAGGGCAACTTCGCGCTCAACCGGTGGTGACCGCGCACGCCGGCGTGCCTGCAGGGAGTTGCCCGCGGTGAGCGGCCACCCAGCGGTAGGCACGCGAAGCCAAGCCGTCAATGCCCGGCAGGGTCAGAGCCACGCCCAACGGTCGCCATACCGGCAGGGAGTGTTGCAGCGCCTTCGCAATCGAGCGGTGCCCGGCAGACACCGAGCCGTCGGCGCCGACGAACTGGGCCGCGCGGTCGCATGCAGATGGGGTCAGCCCGTAGGCGGTGAGGTCTAGCAGCTGGTAGGGGGCGATCGCGTACCGCGATCCAGGGTCGAAGAACCGCCGGAGGACACCGGCCGAGCTGGTGCAGAAGCCGCACTCACCATCGAAGATGAACACCGGTCGCGGGGCAGTGGCCCATTGATCGTTCATGCCCCCAGCCTGCCACTGACTGACCGGGTCACTGCAGGCGGTGACGCAACATCGCGTAGGCAGCGCGAACCCCCGTGCTGAGCGTGGGCTCGATCACCGGCGCGAAGTACGGTGAGTGGTTGAAGGGCACCGGTTCCACAGAGTCCATCAGCTCATCCGCAGTACCGCCGAAGAACCAGTACACGCCGGGTACGTCGATTGCCTGCGGAAGATGGCCGAAGTCCTCACTGCCCATCGACGGCGGGACGGTGCCGACCTTGTCGCTGCCCAGCTCGCCGCCGAGCACGCCGAGCGTCTCGGCCGTCAGCTCTTCGTCGTTGACCAGAAGCGGAAAGGTGTAGAGCTCCTCGATGGTTGGCTCGGGGGCGCCCGAGGCTTGCGCCTCTGCCAGGATCACGCGGCGTAAGGCGGCCAGAACGCGCTGGCGAACTCCTTCGTCAAGGTTGCGAACATTGACCGTGAACTCGGCGGTCGCCGGGATGATGTTCTCCTTGAGGCCGGCGTGGATCGTCGCCACGGTGATCACGGCCGCGCTCTGGGCGGCGAGTTCTCGCGCCACGATGCTCTGGATCCGCACGATGATGTACGCCGTGAGCACCACCGGGTCGATGGTGCCCTCTGGGCGCGAACCGTGCCCGCCACGGCCGTGCACGGTGACCTTCCACGCGTCGGCCATCGCCATGGCCGCGCCGGGCGTGATTTCCACCGTGCCGGTTCGACCGGGCCACACGTGCTGGCTGTAGATCACCTCCGGACGCTCGCCGCCCGGAAGCGCTCTGTCCCACACGCCGTCGGCCACCATCGCGGCGGCTCCAACTGCCGTTTCCTCGCCCGGTTGAAAGAGGAAGATGACAGTCCCGCTCCAGGCGTCGCGGTCGTCGGCCAGCAGATGCGCTGCGCCGATAGCTGCCGTGATGTGGGTGTCGTGGCCGCATGCGTGCATCACCGGGACGTCGCTGCCATCCGGTAGCGCACCTCGTGCGGTGCTGGCGTAGTCCAGGCCGCTTTGCTCGGCAACCGGCAGCCCGTCGATGTCGGCTCGGAAGGCGATCACCGGGCCTGGACCGTTGCTCATCGTCGCAATCACACCGGTGCCGGCGCACCGCGTCGTGAGGTAGCCCAGCGCGGTCATTCTCGCCTCGATGATTGCCACTGTCTCGTGCTCGACCATGGACAGCTCGGGGTGGGCGTGCAGGTGACGGTAGAGATCGTGCAGGTTGGCGCGCAAGGCATCGGGGATCGCGATCGGCGTACTCATGGCTGCATCATGCCGTGGACCAGCTGGTCGAGGGGCATCAGTCGACGCGCACGAGGACTGCGGTGCCCTGACCGGTGCCGACACACATCGCGGCCACGCCGAGCCCACCACCTCGGCGGCGCAGCTCGCGGCACAGGTCGATCACCGCCCTGGGTGCGGAGGCCCCCAGCGGATGACCCATCGCGATCGCGCCCCCGTTGACGTTGACACGCTCGTGGTCGATGGTCGGAAGCTTGTGCAGCACACTGAGGACCATCGCAGCGAAGGCCTCGTTGATTTCCCACAGGTCGATGTCCTCAATGCCCAGCCCGTGCCGATCGAGCACCTCGGTGATGGCGCCCACCGGCCCCAGAGTGAAGCGGTGCGGTGCCACCCCCACCGTCCGGGACCCGACGATCTGGCCAAGCGGCGGCATGTCGAGCTGCCGGGCGCGTTCGCTGCTCGCCACGACGGCAGCGAGCGCGCCGTCATTGAGTGGCGATGCGTTACCCGCAGTGACGGCACCGTCGGCACTGAACGCCGACCTCAGGGCTGCCAACGCCGCAACTGTGCTGTCGGGCCGGATGGACTCGTCCCTCGTGATGCCGGCGACCTCCATCACGAAGTCGTCATGCATACCGCGTTGGTATGCCGCCTGAGCCCGCTCATGCGAGCGCTGCGCCCACTCGTCCTGGTCGGACCTGCCGATGCCCAGCTCGTCGGCAACCCGCTCGGCCGCTAACCCCAGAGGCACGGTCCACTGTCCAGGCATAGCGGGGTTCACCATCCGCCAACCGATCGCGCTTTGATGCATCACCATCGACTTGGGGATCGCCTCATCCGGTTTGGGCAGTATGTAGGGGGCACGGCTCATCCCTTCGACGCCTCCAGCCACGATGAGGTCGGCGTCCCCGAAGGCAACGACCCGGCTGGCCTGAATCAAGGTCTCGGCGCCTGAGGCGCAGAGTCGGTTGAAGGTGAGGCCGGGCACCTGCTCGCCCACACCGGCCAACAGCACAGCCATCCGCGCGACGTTGCGGTTGTCCTCTCCGGCCCCGTTGGTGGTGCCGAAGTAGACATCGTCGATTCCGCTGTTGCACAGATCTTGATGACGGTGAGCCAACTCGCGGATGGGCAACGCAGCGAGGTCGTCCGTGCGGATGTGCGACAACCCGCCACGCAAGGCACCGAACGGGGTGCGAACCGCAGCGACGATGTGAGCCTGGCGGGTCTGCATAGGCTCCATCGTCGCAAACTCTGGATCGGCCGACCACGAACGGCTGAGCGAGCGCCGTGAGGCCACGAGAGGTCGCGCAGCGCGGTACGGCAGGATGATTGGGTGGACCTGAGCAGGGTGATCGAAACGTCGGCTGTCGTGGCCGCGACCCGTTCGCGAAGCGCCAAGGTCGAGGCGCTGGCGCAGACCTTGCGCGAGGCGGTCGATGAATCGTCGCCACGAGGGTCTGACGAGGTGGTGACCGTCGTCACCGACTACCTGTCCGGCACCCTTCCACAGCGCCGTATCGGGGTGAGTTGGCGCGGACTGCAAGACCTTCCTACGCCGGCCGAGGAGGCGACCTTGACCGTCCACGGAGCACACGAGGCGCTCGATCGGATCGCGGAGGTTGCCGGCGGCGGCTCCGCAAGTCTTCGCCGTGCGGCCATCGACACGTTGATGACGCAGGCAACCGCAGATGAGCAGCGTTGGCTGGCCTCCTTGATCACCGGCGAGATGCGCCAAGGTGCCAGCGATGGGGTGATCCTGCAGGCAATATCTCGAGCAGCTGGTGTCGACGACGCCGTGGTGCGGGCTGCGGTGATGCGCGCTGGTTTCGCTGGACCCGTCGCCCAGGCGGCGCTCGCGGCCGCAGACCCAGATGAGGCCGTGGCGGCACTGGTGGCGATAGAGCTGCGGGTAGGACGCCCGCTGAGGCCGATGTTGGCCGGTTCTGCGCCGTCGGTGACGCAGGGCCTATCGGGACTCGTTGCCGTTGAACGCAAACTCGACGGCATCAGGGTCCAAGCGCACATCGCGACGGTGGCGAACCGGCGAGTGGTGTCCGTCTTCACGCGCACCCTGGAGGACATCACTGACCGTGTGCCCGAGGTGGTGCAGACCCTCGCTGCCCTGCCCGCTCGAGCCGCCGTCCTCGATGGCGAAATCATCGTGCTCCGCCCCGACGGCAGACCTGCACCTTTTCAGGTCACTGGGGCACGAACAGCCACCAGCGCCGACCCGGAGCGCTTGCGGCTCGAAGCGCCGCTGACGACCATATTGTTCGATGTGATGCACCTCGACGGCGTTGACCTGCTCGATGTCGAGGCAAAGGAGCGGTGGGACCGGCTGGCCGCCTTGGCGCCGGACCTGTTAGTGCCCAGGGTGGTCACCGACGATCCGGTGGTGGCGCAGGACTTTTTCGCGGCACAGGTCTCCGCCGGGCATGAGGGCGTGATCCTCAAGGCGTTGGACGCGCCCTATGCCGCGGGGCGTCGTGGGGCCGGTTGGGTCAAGGTCAAACCGCGCTACACGTTCGACCTGGTCGTCACCGGCGTGGAGTGGGGAAGTGGACGCCGGCGCGGCCTGCTGTCGAATATCCACCTCGCGGGTCGGGACGAGACCACCGGCCAGCTGGTGATGCTTGGCAAGACCTTCAAGGGGATGACCGATGAGATCCTGGCATGGCAGACCACGCGGTTCTTGGATCTGGAGGTCGGCCGGGACGGTCACGTCGTGAGGGTACGGCCCGAGCAGGTAGTCGAGATTGCGATTGATGGGGTGCAACGCTCCAAGCGCTACCCCGGCGGCATTGCGTTGCGATTTGCCAGAGTCCTGCGATATCGACACGACAAGAATGCGGACGAGGCCGACACAGTGCAGCATCTCATCGCCACCTGTGGAGCCTCGCTGCTCTAGTGGCGACGCGCCCTGACGGACATCGCGCAACGGAACCGCCCAGCCAACGATCGTCAGGAGCACGCTGATACCCGGCCCAGTGGCGGCGCCGGGGATCAAGGGGCACAGTTGGGAAAGCCAGCCAGCTGACATACAGCGGCTCCACCTTGCCAGGAGTCAATGATGACCAACCTCGCCGAGCATCTGAGCCGCACAGCCGAGCACCATCCGAAGCGGCCGGCCATCATCTCAGATGACCTGACCCTGACGTATGGCGACGTTAACGCTGCGGCTGCTCAGATGGGTTCGTGGTTTGTGGAACACGGCGTGACACCAGGTGATCGCATTGCGCTGATGCTGCCCAACGTGCCTTCCTTCCCGGTCATCTACTACGGGGCGCTGCGGGCGGGGGCGGTCGTTGTGCCGATGAACCCGCTCTTCAAGCGGCGGGAGATCGAGCACTATCTGAGGGATTCCGGCGCGACGCTGATCTTCGCCCTGGCTGGCGACGAGGTCGCGGCAGCAGCAGCGGGGGTGGGTGCCGAGCTCGTGCCGGTGGGTGAGGAGGGGGTCACAGAACTGCTCGACGGAGTTGATGTCGGCGATGAGATGGTCGCTCGGAGCGATGGCGACACCGCCGTCATCCTCTACACGTCCGGGACGACCGGTCGCCCCAAGGGCGCCCAGCTGACACACCACAACCTGGACAGCAACCAGGACAGCACCGCTCAGACGTTGTTGCATCTGAACGAACACGATGTCGTGATGGGCTGCTTGCCGCTGTTCCACGTTTTTGGGATGACGTGCGGCATGAACTCGGCGTTCGCGTGCGGAGCAGCGCTCACGCTGATCCCCAGGTTCAACCCGGCAAAGGCGTTGGAGGTGATCGAGCGGGACAAGGTCACCGTCTTCGAGGGTGTGCCGACGATGTATGGCGCGATGCTGACCGCCGCCGGACGTGCTGAAGGCTTGCCCGACCTGTCGAGCCTGCGCACCGCCGTCAGCGGTGGCTCCTCCATGCCGGTGGAGGTCCTGCGCAAGTTCGAGCAAGCTTTCGACTGCGTGATCCTGGAGGGCTATGGGCTGTCTGAGACGAGCCCTGTCGCCTCTTTCAACCACCCGGACGCCGAGCGTAAGCCTGGATCGATCGGCACGCCGATCCGCGGCGTGGAGATGATGCTGGTCGGCGCGGATGGCAACGAGGTCACCGGTGACGAAATCGGCGAGATTGCCATCCGTGGGGAGAACATCATGGCCGGCTACTGGGGCAATGACGAGGCCACCGCCGAGGCCATCGTGGATGGCTGGTTCCATTCCGGCGATCTGGCCCGTCGCGACGACGACGGCTACTACGAGATCGTTGATCGTAAGAAGGACATGATCCTCCGTGGCGGTCTCAACATCTATCCCCGCGAGATCGAGGAGATCCTCTATGAGCACCCGGCGGTGGCCGAGGCGGCGGTCGTCGGGATTCCGCACGACGAGTTCGGTGAGGAGGTGGTGGCATACGTGGTCGTCGCCGATGGCGAGACGGTGACTGAGGCGGAAGTACGTGACCATGTCAAGGGCCAGGTTGCCTCCTACAAGTATCCGCGCCGGGTTCACCTGATCGACGAACTGCCCAAGGGTGGCACCGGCAAGATCCTCAAGCGCGAGCTTGGCAAGGATGGCTGAGCGTTCGTAGGCGAAGGGACTGAAGACAGGACCGACCGGATGCAGCCCACGGATCCCATGCCCCGTCTGCCCCGGAGGCGGAGATATCTCACGCTGGCTGCAGCATGGTTTCGGCGTGGCATTCTTCTCGATATCTGTCCAGCACAGTTGCCACATTAGGAAAAGCAGCGATGAGGCACACAGGGAAAGCAGCAATAGGGCCACCTGTAACGACTATCAGCTCGCCGAGGGGCCCAAGGCAACGGGCACGGTGATCTTCTCTCTTTGCAGTCGAAACATAAGAATCGCGCTCTCCTTGGACTACCTGTGCAGTTCTCCGGTCGAGTGGAGAACGGCTCGTAAGTCCTTCTGAGAGTGTGGCTATCGGCTGTTGGTCACCGCTGGGCCGGAGACGTTTTGCGGTCCAGCGGTGGGCAGGTCGGCCGCGCGTGCTGCACTCCCCGAAGTTGTCAACGCTGATGTGGCGCTCATCTCCTCCGGACCTTCTGGTCGGTGCAGTGCCCAACGGTCTCGAGCCCCCGGGGTGAGCCACCATTCAAGGCCATTCTTGGCACATGTACGAGTAGAGTTCGGTCCTATGCGACGTGCGATGAAGGTGCCGGTGGCCATGAGCGCCGTCGTGCTGGTGCTGAGCTCCTGCGGCAGCGGCGTGGAGTTGTCTCAGGAGGAGACTGCCGAGGCGTTGCTCACGGCTGAGGAGTTCCCGCTGGAGGGGTTCACCCGGGGTGAGGTGGACGAGTCGTTGCCCGAGGGCGGCGAGGAGGAAACGGACGAGGACTCGCTGGCGGCGCTCCTGGAGGGACAGGACGTGCCGGAAGAATGCCAAGAAGCGCTGGAAGCCACTGATCTGAACAGCGGAACGATCACTGCCCAGTCCAAGGCGACCTTCACCCAGGGCGACGAGTCAGCGCCACTGCCCACCGAGGTGGAGTTGGTTGTGGCCACTGTTGACGGCGATTCGCCGTTGGATGCGCTGGCCGCAGTCAACGACGAATGCGAGGAGATCAGGGTCGAAGAAGACGGATTGGCGATGACGATGAGCTTCAGCGAGCTTGAGGGGTTAGAGGGGACCAAGGTGTCGGTTGCTGTCGATGAGGTGACGATCGACATGTTGATGGGCGGCGCATCTCAGGACCGCATGGTGGTTGCTGCGGTAGCAACCGGGGTAGACGAGGGTGAGCTGAAGGAGGTCGTGGACACGCAGGTCGACAAGTTGCCCGAGGTGGGCGGCTAGCCCGGCAGTCACAACTGTCACTCCAGTCACATCCATTGACCGTTTCCTGGTGTTTTGGTGAAGGCTGGGTAACGAATTGGTATCTGGCTAGGCAAAGACCCCGCGCTCGTTTAGAGTTCGCCGAGGTACAAATCAAAAGTTCGTTAACAGGAGATCAGTGTGTTTGCAGGGGGCCCAACGTTTCGCCGCTCAGTAGGCGTCGCGCTCGCATTGTCGATTGCCTGTGCCCCGAGCGCGATGGCGCAAGATGGCGGCAGTGCCGATGGGGAAACAAGCAACACGACATCCTCGACCCACCGAGGCGAAGGCGGCGAAGGGAACGATACCTCCGGTGGCGAAGTCTCGACATCCTCGGAGACCGACTCGGGTGACGGCAGCGCGACGACGTCGACGGAGGACGCCACCAAGGGGACTGGCTACGGGGGGCGTTCGACGGGGCCGTCGCCGCTGCCCTTGTTGCCAGATGACCCTGCATACCCCGTCCCCGAACCCCCACAGTCGGACACTCTGCCGGATGAGGTCGACATCGACCTGCCATACCAAAGCCAAGTGGTGTGCGACCCGGTCGACAAGCCAGGGCTTGAGGCATTCGGCAACATGGTGGGTCAGCACTATGAACGGCCGCTCTTCACCACATCTCGTTCCTGCATCAACCAGAAATCGGACCACTACGATGGACGCGCCCTCGACTGGCCGCTGGACGCAGGCTCACCCACCGATCGGCGGATCGGCGACTCCGTCGTGACCTGGCTCACCGAGAACGACGGTGAGATGGCCAAGCGCTTCGGAATTCAGTCGATCATCTGGAACGCACACTCGTGGCGACCGAACGGCAACGGCTGGCAAGGGTATGTCGGTCAGTCCGCCCACACCGACCACATCCACTTCTCCTTCACCAGGGATGGCGCATTGATGCGGACATCTTGGTGGACCGGTGTGCCGCTCGAGCAGGTCGACTTCGGCCCTTGTGCCGACATGACTGACGAGGAGCTCGCCACAGCTCAGGGGGTGCGGACCCAAGCTTGTGAAACTGGGGTGGAGCCCGGTTCGCTACCGTTGGAAGACTTCATGACAACGCCTTACACCCCGTACCTCCGCGAGGATCTTGAGCAGGGCTCGCAGGGTCCGGCTGTGAGGGCGCTGCAACAGGGCTTGGGCACGACGGTCGATGGTGACTTCGGGCCCCTCACCGCTCAGGCACTGCTCGACTACACCAATGAGCACCCACTGTTGGTGCCCAGCGACGAAACGAGCGCGTTGCTCTGGCACACCTTGGAACTTCGGAGCGACCCGACTCTGCCGTACCGGCGGACCAGCGTTGAGGTCGGTGACCGTGGGCCGCTGGTGGAGATAGTCCAAGAGATGGTTGGCGCCGAGCCCGACGGTGTATTTGGCCCGAAGACTGCCGAGGCTGTGCAGGCGGCTCAGGCTGCGGCTGGGGTCGAGGCGACCGGTGTCGTGGATGGTCCTACGTGGGAGGCGCTCGACGTGGGAGAGGAACTTGCCCGCGCCATCGCCGACCATCGAGGTGGCAACGTGGCACCGTCCTCAGTGCGCGACTGAGGTCCTTCCGCCCGTAGGCTACGTGGCATGGCGCGCCCGCATATTGCTGCACTGGTTGAGGACGCCTTTTTCGGCAACATCGGAGCCGTGTTGCGGGCTCGCGGGTGGCAGGAGCGGCTGATCGGCTACACCGGCTACGGCACTGCGGGCCAGGTGCGGGTGATGGCGCGGGTGTTACTCAGCCGGGAGAAGGGCTTCGAGGGCCGCGATGAGTCCGGGGCGAGCATCTCGCGTCAGGAGTATGAGGAGACCGACGTCAGGCGGCGGGGATGGCGGGCGTTCGTCACAGCCCCGGCAGTGAATACCCCGGTTCGCATCCGGGTCGGGCAAGCCTCGGTCGTGATGCGCACCGATCGCGGGGGCTACATCGACGCGATGGTGCCCAGTCACGGACTCGAACCTGGATGGCACGAGACGGAACTGAGCACCATCAATGGTGATCAGGTACATATCCCCTGCCGCGTCGTTGACCCTGTAGCGCCCTTGGGGGTGGTCAGCGACATCGACGACACCGTCATGATCACGCACCTGCCGAGGCCGCTGATCGCCGCGTGGAATACGTTCGTTCGCTCCGAACAGGGGCGCGAGGAGGTGCCGGGTATGGCGAGCTTCTACCGCTCACTGCAGTCGGAGTCCGATAGTGTGCCGATTTTCTACATCTCGACCGGCGCCTGGAACACCGCTCCGACGTTGACCCGGTTTCTGCGTCGACACGACTACCCGATCGGACCACTACTGTTGACCGACTGGGGTCCAACGAACACCGGCTGGTTTCGTAGCGGGCGGATGCACAAAGCGAGCCAGTTGGAGCGGCTGGCTACCGAGTTCCCGGCAATGCGTTGGATCCTGGTGGGTGACGACGGCCAGCACGACCTGACGCTCTACGGTGACTTCGCGCGGCGCCACCAGGGCTCTGTGGAGGTCATCGCGATCCGCCGATTGACCCCTGCTCAACAGGTGCTCTCGCATGGCCTCCCGGTGGCCAGTGACGAGCTCTTGCCGGGCCATCAGACCACTGGCGTGCCCATGGTCAAGGCTGCCGACGGCTTCACGCTGCATACCCTGGTGCAGAGCGCGCGGCAGCGGATGGGCCGTCTCAAGCCGTCCTCATGGGTGTCGTCCGCGTAGTCGTCGAGGAGAGTGTCATGCCGGAGTTGCCTGAGGTCCATGCCCTGGTGGATTTCCTGAGCGAGCGGGCGGTTGGCCACTTTGTCACGGATGTGGAGCTGGGCTCGGTGGCCGTGCTCAAGACCTTCGACCCTACTCCGGACGCCTTGATCGGACGGCCGATCGACGGTGTCGCCCGGCACGGTAAGTTCATCGATATTGACGTGGACGGGACCCACCTGGTCTTTCACCTGGCACGGGCTGGTTGGCTACGTTGGTCCGAGCAGCTGTCTACCAAGCAACTTCGTCCCGGCCGATCGCCGATTGCCCTACGCGTGCGGTTGGAGGACGGCTCCGGATTTGATCTCACCGAAGCCGGCACCCGGAAGGGAATGGCGGCATACATCTCTCCTGACCCCCAGCTGGTGCCAGGCGTGGCAACCCTTGGCCCGGATCCGTTGGCGGAGACGTTCACCCGGGCACAGTTCGGCGGAATCCTCGCCGAGCGGCGCACCCAGATCAAAGGGCTCCTACGCGACCAAAGAGTGTTGTCGGGGGTAGGGAACGCCTACTCCGATGAGATCCTGCACGCCGCCAAGGTGTCGCCGTTCGCGCTGGCCGCCTCGCTGAGCGAAGAACAGGTCGATGCGTTGTACGCGGCCATGCAGGGCCGGTTGCGCGGTGCCATCGAGGCGGCCAGTGGCAAGCCCGCGGCCGACCTCAAGGATGCCAAGCGCTCCGGAATGTCGGTGCATGGGCGCGCCGGCCAGGACTGTCCGGTGTGCGGTGACGTGGTGCGCGAGGTGCGATTCGCCGACTCGGCGCTGCAGTACTGTGCGACCTGCCAGACCAAGGGCAAGCCCTTGGCTGATCGCGGTATGTCGCGCTTGCTGAAGTAGCGGGACCTCCGAGCCCCAGCGGCGGATGTCCGTGGTCCTGCAGTTGCGGAGAGGTGGGGCTCTGTCAGGATGGGGCGATGAGCGACAACACCGAAATTCCAACTGTTTCCGTCGACGATCTGGGTGAGGACGATCGCATTCTTGACGTCCGGACCCACGAAGAATGGGCAGCGGGTCACACGCCTGGTGCCCGCAACTCGCCCCTGCGTAGCCTGGCTACCAGCCTGGGCAACGTGTCCATTGACGAGCGCATCCCCGTCATCTGCCGCAGCGGAGGCCGTTCCAGCCAAGCGGTCGAATTCCTGCGCAAGGAAGGATATGACGCTGTCAACGTCGAGGGCGGAATGAAAGCGTGGTCCGAGGCGGGCAAAGCTATGGTCTCCGAGACTGACGAGGACCCGCACGTGAGCGACTCCCCGAGTCACTAGGGCCGCAGACTCGAGGAGGCCCGCCCGGGGGGGCGTTGTGGTCGTGGCGGGATCGGCTTGCCCGCCACGATGGCGGTCCTGGGGATCTCGATAAGACCCGTGGGGCCGTCAACTGTGATCGAGGTGTCTGAACGCAGCGTGAGCTGGCCGAGCACGTCGGTGGCGCGCTGTCCGTCCTCGATCAGGTAGCGAACCACCACCCGGGTTCCGAGCGGGGTTTCGTCAAGGCGACTTGCGTCCATGAAGGCAGCCTAAGGGTGCCCGGTCGCCGACTGGTGAGCCGGCCGACCTCTTCACGCAGCGGCCGAGGCTCTCGACCGGAGGCACTGGCCGACACGCGCCTACGCAACTATCGTCAAATCTGAGAGATACGCTAGATAACTGTATACAGTCAGATCGTGGATCCGATTACCAACCCTTACGCGCCAGGCGCCGGCCAGCGTCCACCTGAACTTGCCGGGCGGGATGAGCAGCTCGACAAGTTCGGGGTTGTGTTGGAGCGCATTGCCCGAGGTCGCCCAGAGCGATCCATGGTGCTGACCGGCTTGCGTGGCGTAGGCAAAACCGTCTTGCTCAACACCCTGCGGTCGGCAGCCGTGCGGGCGAAGTGGGGCACCGGAAAACTGGAGGCCAGGCCGGAACAACGGCTGCGCCGACCGATGGCTGCCGCGCTGCATATGGCGATCCGGGAGCTGGGGCACCCGCGTGGTGAGGAGCTTGATCACGTGCTGGGTGTGCTCAAGGCGTTTGCTCAGCGCGACGCCCCTGGAGCCAAACTGCGAGATCGTTGGAATCCTGGCATTGATGCCCCAGCCGTCCACGGTCGTGCGGACTCCGGCGACATCGAGATCGATCTCGTGGAGCTGTTGACCGATGTAGCCGGGCTGGCTGCCGACCAGGGCAAGGGGGTGGCAGTCTTCATCGATGAGATGCAGGACCTCGGGCCGGAGGATGTCTCCGCGCTCTGCGCTGCCTGCCATGAGCTCAGCCAGTCCACGCTGCCACTCATCATCGTGGGAGCGGGGCTGCCACATGTGCCGTCTGTGCTGTCGGCCAGCAAGTCCTACTCCGAGCGGCTCTTTCGATATTCACGCATCGACCGACTTGACGTAGCCCAGGCGGAGCGAGCCTTGCGCACCCCGGCCCACGACGAAGGCGTCGACTTCACCGACGACGCGCTCTCCGCGATGTATGTCGCCACCGGCGGCTACCCTTACTTCATTCAGGCGTACGGCAAGGCCGTCTGGGATCACGCCCCGACCTCGCCGATTACGGCCGAGGATGTCCGGGCCGGCGCCCCCGAAGCCGAGGGCGAGTTGGCGGTCGGGTTCTTCGGCTCTCGGTTTGAGCGGGCAACGCCGGGGGAGCGGGAGTACTTGCGGGCGATGGCTGATCTGGAAACTGCCAGGACCAGCCCCGACGATATCGAGTCCGTGACGACAGCCGACGTCGCGACATACCTAGATCGCAAGCCGCAGTCCCTGTCCCCGGCGCGTGACGCGCTGTTGAAGAAGGGCCTGATCTACTCCGCTGAACGCGGCCAGATCGCGTTCACCGTGCCGCATTTCGGTCGCTATCTGCGTGCCTCCTTCTGAGGCGCTTGCGAGGGACGAACGATCTTCCGAGCCTGAAGCGATACTCATCGCCAGCGAACCCACCGGTACTGGGTCAGATGGGCTGCGCGGGGTGGGACCAAAGACTCTGGCCCCCCTGTCCGCCCGTCCTAGACTGGTGCCATGAGCACCGACGACCCGGTCCACCAGTTGCAGGAGTTGGAGTGTTGGGAGCGGCTCGAGGCTGGTGATATCGGTCGACTGGCCTACAACCTCGATGAGGTCTATATCGTCCCGATCAACTATGTGGTGGCGGCAGGGCACCGTCTGCTCTTTCGCACCGCCGAGGGCAGCAAGCTGCACGGGGTGTTGGCGCACAGCGATGTGGCCTTTGAGATCGACGGGCTGCAGGGCGCCCGGGCCTGGAGCGTTGTGGCGCGCGGGCGCGCACGGCAGGTCGAGGGGATGGAGGGGCGCGAGGCCGATGATCTTCGGCTGCGGCCGTGGATCAACACGGCGAAGCACATCGTCGTATCCATTGACGTCTCAGAGGTGACGGGGCGGGCGTTCGACCTCGACCTGCCCAGGCCTTAGTACACGCCGCCCTTGGTGCACGCTGCCCGGGCGTCTAGGCCCCGGTGGTCACGACGACACATGGCAGTTCCTGCTCGCGGCGGATTCGCGGCCACCATCGGGATCTGAACGACCTCGCCTCAGGTGACCCGTCCGGGCGCGTACATGATGACTCCCACGCCGATCAGGCAGATGAGGGCGCCCACAACGTCATACCGGTCCGGGACAAAGCCGTCCACGACCATGCCCCACACGAGCGAACCAGCTACGAACACCCCGCCGTATGCAGCCAGGATCCGCCCGAAGTTCTGATCCGGTTGCAGGGTCGCCACAGCGCCGTACAGGCCGAGTGCGACCACGCCGGCCCCGACGAACAGCAAGCCTCGTTCCTCTCGGATGCCCTGCCAGATCAACCATGCCCCGCTGATCTCGGCCAAGGCAGCCAAGGCGAAGAGCAGGACCGACTGCACTATTGTCATGCCAACAGTCTGACCACGGGGGGCTGGATCAGCCAGTCTGGGCCGAACTGACCTCGACGGTTCCCATCATCCCTCGATCCTCATGATCGAGTATGTGGCAGTGGTAGACGCTTCTGCCCAAGAAATCGTCGAAGGCAATGAGAACCTTGACCTGGCCCGAGGCCGGAACATTGACCACGTCCCGCCATGTCGGGTCGTTGAGTACCTGGTCGCCATCGGCGATGACCTGCATCGGCCACACGTGCAGATGCACCGGGTGATCCATGAGGCCGGGGTTCGTCAGCGTCCATTCCTCGACGATCCCGGCCTTCACTGGAGTGTCAGTGCGATCAGCATCAAACGTCCGACCGTTGATGGTGAAGGACATCATGGACATGCCCCCCTCGCCCATCATGGTGCCGTTGCCCATCTCCATGACAAAGTCCAACGTGCGGCGACCGGTAACGGTTTCGGTCCGTAGGTCCCGCGGACCAGGCCCCTCAGGCACCGCCGGTAGTGCCTCGACGGCGCTGCCGGAGACGTCCAACACCAGCAGTTCGGACGGGTCGTCTCTGCCTGGGAGAAGCGCGGCCGCATCGCCCACCATGGTGCCCATATCGCCGCGGCTCACCGGCGTTGTAAGAAGCGTTGAGGATCCTTCGGTTGCGTGGATCAACAGTTCCACTCGGCCTCCCGGGAGAAGTGTCACTTCGGTCGCCTCGTCGGGAACGGGCAGACGGCCCACGTCGCGGCTCAGCACCTGCATTCGTTGGCCGTCCAGGCTCAGGCTGAGATAGCGCGAGGGGCAGGCATTCACGATCCGCCATCGCTCGCGCGCCCCGGGGGCGGCATGGATGCGCGGGCGGACCTGGCCGTTGACCAGGACAACATCCCCTTCTCGGCCCACCATCTGGTCCATGTCGCCGGCTTCCGCGAGGTCTCCAGAGGTATCCAAGCTCAGGTCCGAGATCACCATCAGCCGCTCCCGTGTTACCGGCACTGGCTCGGGGTCCGTCACGATGATTGCGCCGTACAGCCCGGCGCTGACCTGGTCGGCGACATTGCCGTGATGGTGGGGGTGATACCAGTAGGTACCCGGTGGATGGTCTTCGGGCAGCGCGAACTCATAGTCGAAGGTGGCACCCGGGGCGATGCTGAGGAACGGATTGTCGCTGTTGCCGGCGGGTGACACATGCAGCCCATGCACGTGCAGGTTCGTCGGAGCCTGAAGGTGATTGGTCATCGCGATCTGGATGGTCTCACCAGCGCTTACGCGAAGAGTCGGGCCCGGTAGCGAGCCGTTATAGGTCTCGACGGCGGCCTGGCGACCACCGATTCGAGCCTGCGTCGCAGCGGCGACGAGTTCCAGCTGCAGTGTGCCCTCACGGCTCTCCAGCACCGGGGGTTGGCTGAGATCCTCACCGCCTACATACTCCGAGCCATGGGTCGCGGTCCACCACAACCCGGCCCCGCCGGTCAATGTGGCCCCGGCGCCGAGCCCGCCGAGAACCACAAACTGGCGCCGGGTCAGCGGCTTCACGGGTCGCGACCCTCCAGCTCTCGCCGCATCTCGCGAAACTGCTCAGCGCTCAGCTCTCCGCGGGCAAAGCGCTCGTCGAGAATCTGCCGCGCGCGCTCCGAGCGCCCATCGGTCTCAGCATCGCGGCTGCGGTCGGCAGGGTCGGTGGGCCCGCTGGCGACGGATCGCACGAGCAGGAACACGAGCAAGATCAGACCGAGGAGGGTGAGCAGTCCGAAGAACCATGCCCATGCCCCCATACCGCCCATCATCATGTCGTCGTCCCTTCTCGGGTGGCCGTCGCTGCGCTTGCAGTGGGACCGGGAGCGCAGCCGTTGACTAACTATAATACCGCAGGGGGGTATGCTGGCAAGATGGCTAGTCATCTCGAAGAAGCGTGCTCCTCCTCCTTGCGGACCGATGTGGACCCGGTATGCGGGATGAGCGTTGAGCCTGGTGGGTCGCCCAGTGTTGAGCACGACGGCCAGCACCTTACTTTCTGCTCGCGGGGGTGCGCGGACAGGTTCGCGGCTAACCCGCAGGCGTTTGCCTCTGGAGAGCCGGCGCAGGCAGGCGCCGGAGGTCAGCACGCTCGGTCGCCCGTAGAGGATGCGGAGGTTGAGTACACGTGTCCGATGCACCCGGAGGTTCGGCAGATGGGGCCGGGAGCCTGCCCCATCTGCGGCATGGGTCTGGAGCCAGCCACCGTGACGGCCGACACCGGGCCGAGCGCTGAGCTGGAGGACATGACCCGACGGTTCTGGGTGGGCGCTGCGTTGGCGATACCGGTGTTCTTGCTGGAGATGGGCTCCCACCTTTTCGAGGTGGTGCGCGATGTGGTCCCGCCGGACGTCTCAGCCTGGGTGCAGTTGGTCCTGGCAACACCGGTCGTGTTGTGGGCCGGATGGCCGTTCTTCGTACGCGGGTGGGCGTCGGTGCGGACCCGGAACCTCAACATGTTCACGCTGATAGCGATGGGGACCGGGGTGGCCTGGCTGTACAGCGTGATCGCCACCCTTGCACCGGGAGTCTTCCCGGCGTCCTTCCGGGAAGGGGATGGTTCGGGTTCCGGAACGGTGGCGGTGTACTTCGAAGCAGCCGCCGTGATCACGGTGCTGGTATTGCTCGGTCAGGTTCTTGAGCTGCGCGCCCGGGAGCGGACGTCGGGGGCGATCAAGGCACTGCTCGACATGACACCCAAAACTGCGCACCGTGTCGGTGACGACGACAACGACGAGGAGATCGGTCTAGAGCAGGTGCAGCTGGGCGACCGCTTGCGTGTGCGCCCCGGCGAAGCGGTGCCCGTGGACGGCGTAGTGCAGCTGGGTCGGTCCTCGGTGGACGAGTCATTGGTGACCGGTGAGTCGATGCCGGTGACCAAAGACGCCGGCGATGTCCTCATCGGGGGCACGATCAACCAGACCGGCGCCCTGGTGATGGAGGCGCAGAAGGTGGGCAAGGACACCATGCTGTCGCGGATCGTGGCCATGGTGGCCGAGGCGCAGCGTTCCCGTGCACCGATCCAAGGACTGGCTGACCGAGTCGCCGGCATCTTCGTCCCTGCGGTGATCGCGGTGGCGCTGATCGCCTTCGTGGTCTGGGCCGTCGTTGGCCCGGACCCTCGCTTCGCCTACGCGTTGATCGCCGCGGTCGCAGTGCTGATCATCGCCTGTCCGTGCGCGTTGGGACTCGCTACGCCGATGTCGATCATGGTCGGCGTGGGCAGAGGGGCCGGGATGGGAGTGCTGATCAAGAACGCCGAAGCGCTGGAACGGATGGAAAAAGTCGACACCCTCGTCGTTGACAAGACCGGAACCTTGACCCAGGGCCGCCCCAGTCTGACCCGGACGGTCCCGGCCGATGGCTTTGAGGCGCACGACATCTTGCGTTGCGCAGCCGGGGTGGAACGCTCCTCGGAGCATCCGTTGGCCACGGCCATCGTGACCGCCGCCCGCGAGGCAGGCGTGGACATCGCGCAGGCCAGCGATTTCGACGCACCCACTGGGCGGGGTGTGCGGGGGACGGTCGAGGGTCGAGCGGTCCTCATCGGCAGCGGTGAGTTCCTGCGGTCCCACACGGTGGACATCACCGCTCTGGACGGAGTTGCTGAAGAGCTGCGCGCTGAGGGTGCGACCGCGATCTTCATCGCGGTTGATGGGGCTGCGGCCGGTGTTTTCGCTATTGCTGATCCGATCAAGGACACCACCGCTGAGGCCTTGAAAGCCCTCCGCGCGGAGGGTATTGACGTGGTGATGTTGACTGGGGACAACCGCACGACCGCGCAAGCAGTCGCGAGCCGACTAGGAATCGCTCGGGTCGAGGCCCAAGTGATGCCCGACCACAAAAGCGACGTCGTGACCCAGCTTCAGTCCGAGGGTCGTGTGGTGGCGATGGCCGGTGACGGCGTCAATGACGCCCCGGCCTTGGCCTCCGCAGATGTTGGTTTGGCGATGGGCTCCGGCACGGACGTGGCGATGGAGAGCGCGGGGGTGACGCTGCTCGGCGGCGACCTGACCGGCATCGTGCACGCCCGCCGACTCTCGCAGAAGACGATGAGCAACATACGACAGAACCTCGTGTTCGCATTCGTGTACAACACCGCCGGCATCCCGATCGCCGCGGGCGTGCTGTACCCGGTTTTCGGAGTTCTCTTGTCACCGATCATTGCTGCGGCGGCAATGTCGCTGTCCTCGGTGAGCGTGATTGGCAACGCACTACGCTTACGGACCCAAGAACTATGAGCACGAACCCCTCCGAAAGCGAACTCACGATGCCCGACACCGCCACACCCACGCCACCCGGGTATGCCGACACCAAAGACGCTCAGATCAAACGGCTGAAGCGGATCGAGGGCCAGGTCCGCGGCGTGCTCCGGATGGTCGAGGAGGACACCTACTGCATCGACGTCCTGACTCAGATCTCGGCAGCCACGAAGGCACTCGAAGCGGTTGCCCTAGGGCTGCTCGATGAACACCTCAGCCACTGTGTCACCGAAGCCATCCACACCGGCGGCGACGAGGCCGATGCCAAAATCAAAGAAGCCTCAGCGGCCATAGCGCGGCTCGTGCGCTCCTAGCGCCACGTACGGTGGCCCGAATGGCGATCAGTCGGTGCTCACTCCTCGTTCAGCATGTCACGCATCACATCAATCTCCCGGCCTTGGTCTTCGATCATGCCCTGCGCCAAACCCGTCATGAACGGTGACTCTCCCCGGTTGGCCGCACCACGAGCCATATCCACCCCGTGCTCGTGGTGGGCGATCATCTCGGTCAAGAACGACTCCTCGATGTCGTCTGTGCTCGACCCGGCGACGGCATCGGCGTCGACCTCGCCGGGGGAGCTCGCCACTTCCGGATACCCCAGCTGGGTCAACCACTCGTTCATCTGCCGGTTCTCGACCACCTGGGCCTCGACGATGCCAGCGGCCAGGCTATCCACCCGTGGGTTCACACCATCGACCTGCTCCAAGTACTGGGCCATCGCAATGGCATCGTCATGATGCGGAATCATCATCTGCGCGAACATGACATCTACCCGATTGTGCTGGGCTTCCTCTGGCCCCCCGTCGGTCTGAGCGTTCGGCGTGTCCGCACAACCAGCCAGGAGCGCCAATACCGCAACACTGCTAGCCCAGGCTGCGCGCCGACCGACTGCGCGTCGGGCCCCGGACTGTGCTCTCGGGGCGCTGGGATAGCACGAGGTCGCCCAGATCCGTCGAATCGAAACCACGACAACTCTCCCTCCACATCAACGTCAACAAATCTGGAGCATACCCCTGCCCGGTATATGCACTGCCCACTGGGGCCCAGCGGCCTCCCACGCAGGGCGAGCAATCCCTCGTTTGTTATCAAAACGTGACATTCATACCGCCGGGGGGTACTGTTGCGTGCACCACTCATCTGGATCTATGACTCCGGTCACGCCGGGCTTCGCATCCAGAAGCGCACGATATTCTCCGGGGTCACCGACTACGGCCTCGTCGGCTGGACCGCGCCGCGGCCGTAGCCGCACCGTGCATCCGCCCGGGAGCGGAACAGCTGCCCAGCCCGTTAACAGGACGACAACGCTTCCCCACCCCCAGGAGTTCTGATGGCCCGTCGCCAGGCCCCCACCGAACGCGCTCAGCGTGCCGCCGCAATGCAACGCCAAGCCCGCCGGGAGGAGCGCCGCCGCGCCCTGCTGGTTTGGGGCAGCGTGGCGGTCGTCGTACTGCTGATCCTGGGAGTTGTCGGATACTCCATCGCGACCAGGCCGAGCCTTTCTGCGGTGGTCGAGTATGACGATCTCAGCCGGGATCACGTTGCCGGAGCAGTTGAGTACGAGCAGGACCCACCAGTGGGTGGCGACCACAATCAGGCCTGGTGGGACTGTGGGATCTACACCGAGCCGATCCCGCCACACCATGCCGTTCACTCCTTAGAGCACGGAGCCGTCTGGCTGTCCTACCAACCGGACGTCGCTGACGAAGAACGTCAGACACTTGTGGACCTCGCGGACCAAGAGTTCATGCTGCTTTCCCCGAACGAAACTCAGACGAGCGCCGTGATGGCCACCGCGTGGGGTCACCAGCTCAGCGTCGACAGCGCTGACGACGAGCGTTTGGACATGTTCATCAGCGAGTACCGACAGGGCCCGCAAACTCCCGAGCCCGGTGCCGCCTGCACCGGCGGCACGACCACAGATCTCCTGTCGGGGTCGGAGTGAACAGTACTGAAGCCGCCAGGCCCCGTGCTCGGCTGACAGGATGGCCGTTGGTTGTGACCCTGGTAGTCACGGCAGCGCTGGGGGTTGTTGTGGGTTGGCTGATCTTCGCTCCGGATACCCCTGATGGCGATAGCGTCGATGCGGGGTTTGCTCGAGACATGAGCGAGCACCATGCTCAGGCCGTAGAGATGTCGTTGATCGCGTTGCAGGACTCCGATGACACCGCCATTGACCTGCTCTCCTATGACATCGCCACCACGCAGAGCAGCCAGATAGGCACCATGCAGGGATGGCTCGACCAATGGGATCTGCCCTCGGCGCGGTCACAGCCGAGAATGGCCTGGATGCCGCAAGGCACTATGCCTGACGCTGAGATGACGTCAGCCGCAGAGCCCGGGGAGCCGGACTATCGCTCGATGCCAGGGATGGCCAGTCCCGCTGAGCTGGACCAGCTGCGGGCGGCCACCTCGACGGATTCCGAGATCCTGTTCCTCCAGCTGATGATCACCCACCACCTCGCTGGGGTCGACATGGCACAAGCCGCTGTCGAGCTGGCTGAGGATCCCGAGGTCACCCGCTTGGCCGAAGCAATGGTGAACGGACAACGTAGCGAGATCGAGCTGATGACGGATCTGCTGCGCGAACGTGATGCCGAACCCCGCGACAACCGCTGATCGCGCCGACAGCAGTCGACGCGCTCTGATACACCAACAGCCCGGACTGTGACCCGGGCGTTGAGGAGAACCCTCTGATGCCCTCCCGTTACCTGCCCCTGTCGTCTCATGGGACTTCTCGTCTGCCTGCCCTCGTCCGACGCCTAGGAGCCGCGCTGACGCTCGCGGTCACGCTGCTCGTCGCTCTCGCCGCCCCCGCTCTTGCGCATACTGATCTGGACTCCACCACCCCCGCCGATGGCGCGACCGTCGAGGGACCCGTCGACGAAGTGAGGTTGACGTTCACCCTGCCTGTGACGCAGCTCGGAGACGGTGTCAGCATCGAGGGACCGGACGGGCAGATCCCGGTCGATGTCAGCTCGGCCGATGACGGGGTGGTGTGGCTCGCTGTCCCCGTCGAACCGATGCCGAGCGGCACCTATACCGGTGAGTGGACGGTCGCCGCCCAAGACGGTCACCCCCTGAGCGGTGAGTTCACCTTCGACGTTGAAGCCGGGTCTGCCGGGACCTCTTCCTCTGCGCAGGGTGCCGCCGGGTCAACATCCGAAGAGTCGGCCTCCACTGATGTCACCACGGACTCGTCTCGCGATGCGTCCGAGTTCGCCGAGGTCGTGGCCAGACTCGCAAGCGCGGCTGCGCTCTGGGGTGGTCTGGTGGCGGCAGGTGCACTGATCTTTGCCGGCACGGTCCTCAAGGGGCCGGACCGCTCGGACACGCCCGTGGTCGCCAGGGCCATTCGATGGTCCGCAGCCCTCATCTTGGTCGCACTCGTCGTGAGAGTCATGGCGCGAGCAGTGCTGATCAGCCAGGGGGACATCACCGCCTCCATTTCGCCCGCCGTCATCGGCGACTCATTGGGTGAGACCACGCGCTGGGTCCTCGGGCTCCAAGCTGCCGGTGCGCTGACCGTGCTGCTCGCCACTCGGCCGATGCTGGTCCGCCCGTGGATCACCGCCCTTGGGCTGATGGCGCTCGGGGCAGGCCACATTCTCGCCGGGCACAGCAACACCGTCGAGCCGAGGTGGATGGTGCTTGGCGCCGACATAGCCCACCTGGTTGCTGCTGCCGTATGGGTCGGCGGAGTCGTGATGATCGGGATGCTCTTGCGCCACCGTCGCCGGCACGGCCAACCGCTCAACGCCGCCGCAATCGGGGCGCGCTTCTCGGTTATCGCTGCCGGGGCCGTCACCGTGGTGGGCATCGCGGGCGTCGTCCTGGCAATCGCTATCCTCGACCGGCCCCAAGAGCTCTGGCTCACCAGTTGGGGGCTGTTCCTTCTGGCGAAGATGGCGGTCGTTGCTCTCGCCGCGGCTATCGGTGCCTACAACCACTTCCGGGTCGTTCCCGCACTCGCGCAACCGGCTCGCCACGAGAGCTCCGGCGGCGGTGCTTCCGAGCTGCTGCGCCGCTCCGCAACCCATGAGACCGGCATCATGCTGGTCATCGTGCTTTTGACAGCCTGGCTCGTCGCCGCATCCGTCACTCCTTAGTCGCCGCTGTTTCTTCCTGGTCGCTAGTATCTGTGCGGAGAGTCACCTGTTTCACAGGGCAGGTTCATAGACGTTCCTCGGCACGTCCTCGCCCAGGGGCAGGCCCTTTCGTGCTTTCGACCTAGGGGGATCGTCGTGTTCTTCGGGATCATGAGCATGCTGGCTGTGTCCGTCGCGAGCGTGGTCGCTGTGTACGGCATACATCGGATCACGGCCATTTCCCCTGATGCCGTGATATCGCTGCCGTTCCAGTCCGGATGGCTACCGGAGGAGCATGCGCTCTCGCGCTACCACGCACGGTGGTATACCGCGACGTTGCTTTTCCTGGCGTTCGACGTGGAAATGCTCTTCATGTACCCCTGGGCGGTGGTTGTCGCCGACCTTGGGTTTTCGGCCGTGCTCGAGATGTTCATCTTCCTTGGGGCGCTCCTTGTGGCAGTGGTCTGGGTGTGGCGTGAGGGTGGCCTGCGATGGGCCTGAACGAGCGACTGAGCCGGTATGCCGTGCGCCGCGCCCACGTGCTGGTGGTGGAGTCGCCAGGAGCGTGGATAACCCGCGTCGTCCTGGAGCAAGCGATGCTCGCGCGAGGCTGGCGTCCTGCGCTCTCCCCTGCCGGCGCCGACGTCCTGGCCGTCTGTGGCACCCCCGGCCCCCAGCTGACCGAAGTGGTCGAGCGTCTCTGGGAGCAGATGCCCGGTCCACGCGTGCGCGTCGACCTCCTCGACATCGCAGCTGTGTCCGCGACTCTGGACGTCGCCGTCGAAGAGCTCGCGGACACCGGTAGCCATGAGGAAGACGCTGGGTCCAGGTCGGCCCAACTCAACGGCGCGTCCTCACCTGATGGTCACCAAGGCATGGATCAGCAGGGCATGGATCACGGGGGCATGGGCCACGAGGACATGGAGATGGCTCCCGGCGGCATCCCCTTGGCTGAAGGGGGCGGGGACCGCGACGGGCTGGAGATGGACGTCCTGCACCTGCGGCTCGGACCGGTCCTGTCGCATTGGCCGGCCGGCCTCGTGCTGCGCTGCGCCTTGCAGGGCGACATCATCACCGAGGCCGAGGGGCACCAGGTAGACGATCTCGACGATGCCATCGATCCGGAAAGCGCCACCCCGGCTCACGGAGTGGATGGCGACGGGCCGGCCGACGAAAGAACGGACAGGGCCACTGCATACCTTGATCTCGGCTCGCCTGACGCGGCGTGGCGCTGGGACAACATCGCTCGGCTGCTCGCGCTCGCCGGCTGGGAGGAAGCCTCAGCCCGCTCCCGACGGATCCGCGACACCCAGCTCACCACGGGTAGGGCTCACGGAAGCGACGCGCCGGAGACGCTGCATGGCAAACTCGCTCGCTCGCGAACGCTGCGCTGGTCACTGCGGGGCCTGCGGCCACTCGGGTTTGCGGATCTCGAGGAGCAGAGCCTTCCCGAGTACCTGGTCGGTGACACCTATGACCGACTGCTGGCTATGCTCGACCGGGCGGCCCAGGCTGCAGAGTCGACAGCGACAGACAGTTCGCAGATCCCCGGGGTCAGTCCGGATGCAGCGGCCTGCCTTGTTGTCGGTCTCGACGTGGCCGCGGCTCGGCTCGTCCTGGCCTCGCTCGACATGCCGCCGCTGCCAGCACCGAACGTGGTCACCCGTGGCTGAGACCGCGATCGCAACAGTCTCCCCGGCATGGGCGCCGCTAGGAGTTGCGCTGCTGGGTTTGTTGGTGCTCTTCGCTGCGGTGCTCGACAGCGTGCTCACTGCTCGAAGTGAGCGAGCCGGGGTCCTCGGCAGCCCCGCATCCCTCGCCAGCGCATTGGCTGGTCCCCTGCACGAGAGCGCCCGGCTGCTGCGCCAGCGCCGTCGCACCACGTTGTCGGCCGACTCGCTGCTGTGGCGCCTGGGGGGCAGCGGGCTGCTGGTCCTCGCTGTGCTGATGGTCACGGTCGTACCGCTGGGCCGTTGGACTATCGCCCCGCTCGACGTCGGTGTCGTCTGGTTCAACGCGATGGACGTCATGGTCTGGGCGATGGTCTGGATGGTCGGGTGGGGCGCCAACTCGGCCTATTCGCTGGTGGGGGGCTACCGGTTCCTGGCACACGGGCTGGGGTATGAGCTGCCGCTGATGTTCGCCCTGGTTGCCCCGGTCATCGCGGCAGCGAGCCTGAATGTCGGCACGGTTGCAACCGCCCAGCAGGGACTCTGGTTCGTGGTGTGGATGCCCGTCGCGTTCGCCGTCTACTGCCTTGGTGTCATCGCCTTCTCCGTATGGGGTCCGTTCGCTGCAGCGTTGGGCGCCGACATCGGCGGTGGCGTGGGAGCCGAGCTGTCCGGGGTGGACCGCCTTCTGTTCACGGCCGGTCGGTATGCGCTGCTCGCAGCTGGTGCTGCCTTCGCCGTTCCCATGTTCTTAGGTGGCGGTTCCGGGCCGCTACTGCCCGACTGGCTCTGGACGCTGACCAAGGCGGTGCTCCTTTTGGGCGCGCTGGTCTGGCTACGCCGCCGGATGCCGGTCCTGCGACCGGACAAGTTCATGGAGCTCGGCTGGATGGTGCTGCTACCCGCGGTCCTCGTCCAGGATCTCGTCGTCTCCGTCGTCGCCATCTGGAGGGCTTGAACATGACGGAGGTTGACACGGTTGTCGAGATGGGCACCACGGCTGGGATGAGCACCGCCGTCGAGATGAGCCTGGCGGTGGACATCACCCACTGGGCGCTCGCCTTCATTGCAGTGCTCGCCGGTGCCGCAGTGTTCTACGTGGACTCGATGGCGCGGGCCACCTACGCACTGGCGCTCTCCTTCGTCGCGGTGGGCCTGGATGTGCTCCTGCTCCAGCAGAACTACATCGGAGTCGTCATCATCTTGATGATGACGATGGAGATGGCGATCATGGCCGTCTACATGATCATGTTCATGGGGATGAACCCAGCACTGATGCCGATGAGCATGGTGCACGACAAGCGTCAGGCGCTGGCCGCAGCCATCGGCACTTTCGGCATCCTTGCCGCCGGCATCCTGCTCATCGACTGGCCAACCAGGCGCGGCAGCCCGCCGTCAGATGTCACCGCCGCCCTCGGCGATGCGCTGATGGGGCCGCACATGTTGGTGATGATCGTCATCAGCCCGGTCATGGTCTCCACCATCGTGGCGGGCGTTGTGCTTTCGGCGCAACGCAGCCGGTATGACCGGATGGGCGATGACCTGTCGCGCCGACCGGCCAGCGACCCGCAGCCTGGGGGAGTGGGCCGTTGACTCTGGAGACAGTCCTCCTGGTGGCTGCTGCGCTGTTTGCTATCGGCCTTTACGGCGCGATCTCCCAGCAGGTCGTGGTGATGGTGATGATGGGCCTGGAGCTGATGGTCAACGCCGTCATGGTGGCCGCAGCCGGTTTCTGGTGGTTCACCGCGCCCGAGCCCTCCGGCCAAGTGCTGCTTCTCGTGGTCATCGCCGCGATGACCGTCGAGATGGCGATGGGTTTCGCCGTGGCAACGCTGCTGCACCGGCGGGCTCAGGCCGACATGACTGACATGGCGACGGACCTTTCCCGGTGAACGCACTGGCTCCAGCTCTGTTGTGGTCGCTCGTGCTGCTGCCTGCAGGAGTCGGTGGCCTCCTCGTGCTGAGCCCCCGCGCGGAGCCGATCGCGGCCCCGGTGGCGATCGGCACCACTTCCGCCACTGCGGCGCTCGCGATCGTGGTCGCGGTGCTGCGTCCCAGCGTCTCAGTGCCGTTCGTGGTGGGCACGGACTTCGCCCTTGCGGTTGACCCGCTGGCTGCACTGGTGGTGCCCACCATCGCCATCGTCGCCACTCTGGCTCTGTTGGTGGCTGCGGGGGAGATCGAGGCGGCCCGGCCCAGGTTCTATGGGCTGATGCTGCTTTTTGCGGCCTTCGCCCTGCTCACCGCGACCGCGACGACGCTGCCCACCCTCGTGCTGGCATGGGAACTGATGGGCGCCGCGTCGTACGCTCTGATCGGCTTCTGGTGGCGCGAGGAGCCTCGCGTGAGTGCGGGGCTCACCGCCTTCATCACCACTCGCAGCGCCGACCTCGGGTTGTATGTTGCTGCGGCTGCCGCGTTGGCCGGCGGGGCCGGGCTGGGGCTAGCAGAGCTGGCCGACGCGCCCGAGGGGTGGCGGCACGTCATCGCGGCCGGGGTGGTCCTGGCCGCGCTCGGCAAGGCTGCCCAGCTGCCGTTCTCGTTCTGGATCTCCTCCGCGATGGCGGGGCCGAGTCCGGTCAGCGCACTGTTGCACTCGGCAGCGATGGTGGCAATGGGTGGGTACCTGTTGCTTCGCCTGGAGCCCCTGCTGGCCGTCACGGGTTGGGCCGGGCCCGTGGTGTCCTGGGTCGGGGTGTGCACGGCGCTGCTGTTGGGAGCCGTGGCGTTGGCGCAGCGTGATCTCAAGCAGCTCCTCGCCGCCTCGACCTGTGCGCAGCTCGGTTTCGTGGTGCTGGCCGCAGGGGTAGGTAGTGTCTCCGGCGGGGCCACGCACCTCGTCGCGCATGCTTCCACCAAGGCCTTGCTCTTCCTCGTGGCCGGCGTCTGGCTCACCGCGTTGGGCACCAAAGCGTTCGTCGGTCTGCGGGGCGTGGCCCGGCGGTGGCCGCTGGTCGGTATCACTGCCGGCGTGGGCGCGCTCTCGCTCGCCGGACTCGCCCCCCTGTCGATGTGGGCGACCAAGGATCAGGTGCTCGCTGCAGCCCTGGAGGACTCCGTTGCTCTCTATGTCGTCGGGCTGGCGGCTGCGGCATTGTCCGCCGGGTATGCCGGCAAGATCCTGGTGATCACGTGGCGCAGAGTGCCTGCACGGGATGCCGACCGAGTGCTCGTCGAGCACGACACCGAGCAGCGAGGGACCCGGCAGGTGCTGCCGCTCGCCCGACTCCCCTTGGTGCTGCTGGCCCTGGGAGCTGCAGTGCTCGGTGTCCTGGCCCTCGGCCCCTGGGGCGAGGCGATAGGACGCACCGTGAACGGCCCGGAGTACCGGAGCGCCGGTCTGACTGAACTGTTGGTCTCCGCTGTGCTGGCTCTCGTGGTGGTCCTTGCGGTGTGGCGCTGGGGTCCACCCGAGCCTGGTTGGGCTCGCGGTTGGCTGGGGTTGGAGACCGCTGCTCGCGTCGTGGTGGTAGCACCGACGTTGCGGCTGGCCGATACTTTGGCGCGCTTCGATGACCGGGTGCTTGGCCAGGGGGTCGACGCGCTGTCCACGATGACCCTGCGCACGGCATACCGGGCGGGAAGAATGGACGACCACCGCGTCGACGGCACAGTTCGGTGGGTGAGTGCCCAGATTCGCCGCCTCGGCGCGCTGGCCCGTCGACCACAGACCGGTCAGCTGCACCAATACTACTTGCAGGCAGTCGTGCTGTTCGCCGCCGGTTTCCTTCTGCTCCTGACCGTGAGGGGATGAGCGTGCTCAGCCTGATCGTCTTCATGCCGCTGGCCGCTGCGCTGGTGCTGATCGCCGTGCCCAAGCTCCCCGCCGCTCTGGCACGCTGGACCTGGGTCGCGGTGGCTGGCGTCGACCTGGCCTTGATCATGGTGGTGTGGGCGCGGTACGACAGCCCGGAGCCTGGCGGGCTCGCCTTCGAGGAGCAAGTGCCGTGGATCCCAGGGGTAGACAGCAGCTATCACGTCGGGCTCGACGGGTTGTCCTTGCCTCTGGTCGCGATGACCGGAGTGATCTTCTTGTGCTGCGCGGTCTATGCGTTGCGGGAGCAGGATCGCCCGCGCATCCAGGCCGCGCTGTTCCTGTTCCTGCAGAGTGTCAGCCTTGGCCTGTTCGTGGCGGCCGACCTGATCTTGTTCTTCCTGTTCTTCGACCTGTCGATCGTGGCGATGTACTTCGTGATCCTCGGTTGGGGTCACGGCGAGGCCGCCCGCTCGGCGATGAAGTTCTTCCTATACACCTTCCTGGGGTCGCTGTCTCTGCTGGCTGGTTTCATCGGGCTGTACGTCGCAGCACAGCCGCACACCTTCGACATGGTCCTTCTCGCGCAAGAAATGCCGCTGGCCGGTCGGCCCGTCGCTGGTGGCCTCGTCCTTGGTGCGATCTTGTTGGGGCTGGCGGTCAAGACCCCGACGGTGCCGTTCCACACCTGGCTGCCTCCAGCGCACAGCGATGCCCCGGCCATCGGCTCGGCGGTGCTGGCCGGGGTCCTTTTGAAGATGGGCACCTACGGCTTCCTGCGGGTCGCGATGCCGATGCTGCCGGAGTCGTGGCGGGCCTTTGCCTGGGTGATCATCGCAGTCGGCGTGGTGTCCGTCCTGTACGGCGCGCTGGTCGCGCTGGCCCAGCAGGATCTGAAGCGGATGGTCGCCTACACCTCGGTGAACCACATGGGATACATCGTGCTGGCAGTGGGCGTCGCGGGGCTCCTTGCCGACGACACCGCCACCGCCCGGGAAGTTGCGGTGACCGGGGCGGTGACCCAGATGGTCAGTCACGGGCTGATCACCGGGGCTCTGTTCCTGCTTGCCGGGGTGCTGCATGACCGGGCCGCGACCTACGACATGGGCGCCTACGGTGGGTTGGCCGATCCGGCACCGCGCATGGCGACTCTGTTCGCCGTCGGGGCTTTCGCGTCACTCGGGTTGCCCGGGCTCTCAGGTTTCATCGCCGAGTTCCAGATCTTCACCGGTAGCATCGCGGTCGCGCCAGTCACTGCAGTCGCGCTGCTCGGTATCCTCCTGGTCGCCGCGCTGTTCTTGCGGGCGCTGCAGCGGGTCTTTACCGGAGCTACCCGCGGCGCTGCGGTCGACTTCGAGGACTTGCGGCCCACCGAGCTGTGGGCAGTTGTGCCACTGCTCGCGCTGTCGCTCGTCATCGGGGTGGCGCCTAGGCCGCTCCTCGTTGTCATCGAGCCGGCGTCGCAGACTCTCATCACGCTCGTGGGACGGTAGTCGGTGGAGACTCACCTCGCGAAAGTCCTGTCGACCGCCGATGAGAGCTCGATGCACCCGTTGTTGCTGCTACCGGAGATCCTGCTCTTCGTCGGTGGTCTCACGGCCCTGATAGCCGGCTCGTTCCTGGCCCGGGAACGGCAGTGGGTCACCCGCGTCGTCGCCACGCTGGCGCTGATCAGTGCCGGCGTCGCGGGCGCCCTGTCGCTGAGCCGGCCGGAGCAGTCCGCGTTCGAGGGCTCTTTCACTGTGGACACGACGACCGGGGCCGCACGGATCCTCGTGGCCCTCGGGACCCTGCTTGTGCTCGGACTGGCCACCGACGAGATCGCCGGGTCTCCGCGTGAGAGCGAAACGTACGCACTGCTGCTGTTCTCAGCAACGGGGACCCTGGTGCTGGCCGGCGCCGACGACATACTCGTCCTGGCAGTCGGCTTCCTGCTGGCCAGCATCCCGCTCTACGGTCTGATCGGCCTGGCCGGTGACGTGGTGAGCGCCGAAGCCGCGCTGAAGACCTATCTGCTCGGCGCACTTTTTGGGATCGTGTTGCTGGGCGGGGTCACCCTGCTCTACGGCGTCACCGCCGCCACGGGGTATGCCGAGCTCGCGGACCGGCTGCCGGAGGCACCAACGGCGGCGGTCGCGGCCGGCGTGCTCGCTGTCCTGATCGCCTTGATGTTCAAGGCCGGCGGCGTGCCTGCCCATTTCTGGGTTCCCGATGCTGCGCAGGGGGCTAGTGCCACAGCGGCTGCATTCCTGACCACGGTGCCCAAGATCGGAGCCGTGATCTCGGCATATCGACTGGTGCAAGTGTTGCCGGACACACTGGCCTGGCCGTTGCTCGTGGCAGTGCTGGCGACGATCGGTATGTCGCTGGGCAACCTGGCGGCCTACTGGCAGAGTGACCCGCGGCGGCTGCTGGGCTGGTCGACGGTCAGCCAGGTCGGCTTCCTGCTCGTGCCTGTTGCCGTGGCCGGCGGGTCGGACCTGGCGTTGCCCTCGCTGTTGGTCTACCTCACTGGTTACACGGTGACCAACATCGCTGCCTTCGCCGTGACCGCCTCGCTACCAGGGCGGCGTTCCCTGGAGTCCTACCGCGGTCTGGGTCGGGACCACCCGTGGCTCAGCCTTGCTCTCGTGGTGGCGCTGCTCGGGCTGCTCGGCACTCCGCCGACCGCAGTCTTCGTTGGCAAGCTGACCACCGCCACGGCGGCCTGGGACGCTGGGTCAGCGTGGCTGGCAGTGGTGGTCGTGATGAACACGCTGTTGAGCCTCTTCTACTATCTGCGCTGGATCGTGCAACCCTTCAGATCGGGGGTCGACTCTGACGTTGACCGGTCCGCCCCGCTGCCGTGGTCCATGCGCACCGCTGTGGTGGCAAGTGCCCTGAGTGTTGGGCTGGGCGTCGCGGCTGGCGGGGTCTGGGGAGTTGTCTCAGGCTGACTACCCGGGCGCTTGGCAGCAGCGAAGAGGTCTTTGCCCATCCACCCGAAGTGTGACGTGCGTCACAATTCTTGCGAAGTGACATCCGACCTCCTCTCGGGGCCGAATCTCCTGCGATGCAACAGCCGCACCGGCGCAGTCCGAAGCCGTGTGGCAACCACTCGAAGGAGATCTCATGCGCAGCACGAAAAAGCACCTCGCCCCCCTTGCCATTGCGGCGATCGTCGGGCTCCCGTTTGCCGTGGCCGCACCGGCCTCGGCCCAAGAGGACGGCACCGAGCTGTCTGCCGACCTCGGCCAACTCAACGACTCCGGCGTCTCCGGCACCGCGTGGGGCATGCTCGAAGGCAACATGCTCGAGATCACGATCGAGGCCGACGGGCTGCTGGCCGAGGCCCCGCATGCTCAGCACATCCACATCGGTGGTCAGAACGCCTGCCCCGACCCGAACATGGAGGGAACCGGGTTCGAAGGCGCCATCCGCACCCTCGACGCGGCTGACTCCTATGGTGGCGTTCAGGTGTCCTTGACCAGCGAGCCAGGCCTCACAACTCCGGAGGCCGCGCTCGATGTGGAGAACTTCCCGACCGGCCCGACCGTGGACTACCAGCGGACCATCGAGCTGCCCGACGACGTGGCTGCAGACATCGCAGCAGGTGACGGTGTGGTCGTGCTGCACGGTGTGGACCACAACGGCAGTGGCGCCTATGACGGAGACCAGGAGTCAGACCTAGACCCGAATCTACCCTCTGAAGCCACCGACCCTGCCGCCTGTGGTGAGTTCGACGTGGCCCAGATGAGCATGCCCGAGGACGGTGTGGCCACCGGTGGTGGCAGCACTGAAGGCACCGAGAGCGCCGGAGTTCTCGCGCTCGGTGCCGTGGCCCTCGGCGCTGGTGCATTCGGCGTCGCCGCGACCCGTCGTCGCGGCGCGGACGCTCGCCGCTGATCGCATGACAGTCAGCACTGATGGGGGCCGCGGGCGCACACGTGCGTTCGCGGCCTCCGTCGCACTCTTTCTGGTCGGCACCGTGGTGTTGATCTGGACTCTGAGCACCCAGCAGGCCGACCCACCGACTCCGGACGCCTCGCAGTCGCTGGAGCAGGCCCAGCAGAGGCCGTCCACAACCGCCAGCCAGGACGGGCAGAGTGCGGCATCTGACAGCGAACCTGGCGATACTTCCCAACCAGGTGCGGGCACACCGCCTCAGCAGACCGAGGCCGCCGATCCCCGGATTGAAGCAATGCCCCGATCGGCGCCGGTGTCGGTGGACATTCCGAGCATCGACGTCACCTCAGCACTGCACCCGTTGGGTTTGAATCAGGACGGGACCTTGCAGGTGCCCTCGGGCCAACGTTATGACGAGGCGGCCTGGTACGAGGGGTCACCTACTCCCGGTGAGCTCGGCCCCGCGGTGATCGAGGGGCACGTCACGAGCCAAGGTTCGGTGCCCTCGGTTTTCTTCGATCTCGGAGAACTGAGTCGTGGGGACATGGTCGAGGTGACTCGTGAGGACGGCTCCGTGGCCACCTTTGAGGTGTACGCCACGGATTCCTTCGCCAAGGACGATTTCCCTAAGGTCGCGGTCTACGGCAACACCGAAGTACCTGAGCTGAGAGTGATCACCTGTGGTGGGGAGTACGACCCTCAGGCGCGTGCTCACCTGGACAACATCGTGGTCTTCGCCAAGCTGGTGCCACCGGCTTGACCCGTCCAGCGGCTGGTCTTGTGAGTGCCTGCTGCTTCTGTGCTCAGGAGCAGCAGGCACACTGTGGGTCGGTGGCTTGCGAGGTCTTCGCTGACTCCTTTGGGCCGGCTGCCACGTCATGGAACGCAGCGCCGGCTGCGACGTCTCCGGCAGTGGGAGCGGCCTTGTCCAAACTGGTGCCCTCGCCTTTGACGACGTAGACCTCCCATGGCTCGTTGCCTGGTCCGTGCACCCACACCTTGTCCTGGACCGCGTAGCAACAGTCGCTGTCGGACTCCTCAAATGTCGCCAACCCTGAGGTCTTGAAGCGATCCGTGGCGGCATCGACCGCTTCGGTGGAGGTGACCTCGACCCCGAGATGGTCCAGCACGGTAGCGGTCTCGCCGCTGGAGTCCCCCTCGATGAGGACGAGCTTCAGGGCTGGCTCGTCGATGGCGAAGTTGGCGTAGCCGGGTCGGCGTTTGGCCGGCTCAGCGCCGAAGAGCGCGGTATAGAACGCGACGGACTGTTCGAGATCGGCAACGCGAAGGGCTAGCTGGACCCGGGACATGAGCACTCCTTGGATAGATGAATGTCTAAACAACACCCCTAACTTGCACTCGATTTTGAGATCTGTCAAATTAGAGAAATGTCGAAACAGTCCTCGTCGTGTTGCGCCTTGGCCGTTGCCCCACTGTCGCTCGCTCAGGCGACCGGGCTGGCGCCACTGTTCAAGGCCCTCGGAGACCCAGTGCGGTTGCGCCTCATGTCGATGATCGCCTCGCATCCATCAGGTGAGGCCTGCGTCTGTGATTTGATCGGCGACTTCGACCTCTCTGGGCCGACCATCTCGCACCATCTCAAGGTCTTGCGCGACTGCGGTCTAGTGACATCCCAACGCCGGGGGACCTGGGTGTACTACCGCGCCTCGCCAGCCGCGCTGGAGCCCATCGCGGCCTTGACGGCAGGCTCGGGGGTCCCAGTGCCCGTGGTGTCGGTGCCGGGCTGACCGTGTCCCAGTTGCCTCACGTGTGTCGGTGGCTGTTGTGAGACATGAGAGCTCAACAACCACGAAGAAGGGACTGCCGTGAGTTATGCGTGAGTCGCCGGTTCGTGCTCCGAATGTGCGACGGTTTCCAGTTGGAAGGTGCAGTGCTCCACGTCGAAGTGGCCCTCGAGACACGCGCGTAGGTGGTCAAGAATCTGGCATTCGGTGTCGAAGTCGAGGCGATCAGCGTCCACGACGATGTGTGCCGACAACACCGGCACGCCGCTGGTGATGGTCCAGGCGTGCAGATCGTGCACCCCGATCACGCCAGGCACCGCCACGATGTGAGTTCGCACAGCGCCCAAGTCGACGCCGCGCGGAGTCGCTTCCATCAACACGTGGGCCACGTCACGCAGCAGCGAGAAGGCCCGGGGCAAGATCATCAGACCAATGGCGAAGGAGGCCACCGCGTCGGCCCGAGCCCAGCCAGTTGTGAGCACCACGATCGCGGCGACGATGACTGCCAAAGACCCCAAAAAATCGCCCACCACCTCAAGATAGGCACCACGCATGTTGAGGCTCTCGCCACTGGCGCGAAACAGAATGAACATGGACACGGCGTTGGCCAGTGCACCGATCGCCGCGACCCACAGCATCAAACCGGCGTCGATCTGTGGCTCGGCTCCCCACCGCGAAAATGCCTCTCGGATCACCAGGACGCCCACGACGGTCAGGATGAGTGCGTTGCCCAAAGCCGCCAACACCTCGGCCCTCTGCCACCCGAAGGTTCGCTGATCAGTCGAAGGTCGCATCGCAAGCGTCGCGGCGAGCAGGGCGATCAGCAGGCCGACGGTGTCGGTCAACATGTGCCCAGCGTCTGCCAGCAGCGCCAACGAGCCCGAAAGCCACGACCCAACCGCCTGAAACAGCATGACACTGGCGGTGATGCAGATGACAAGCACCAGCCGACGCCGGTGTCGACCTGTCGCGGTGCCGGTGGGGCCGTGCTTGTGTGCATGTCCTGACCTGCTGGGGCGACCGGACTTCATATCCGGCAGCTGGGCATGCGGTGGCTTCGCAGCCTTGTCCTGACCGTGGTCGTCGGCGTTCATTGACTCCTCGCTCATCCACCCGCCGCTGAGATCGCAACCTCGACCCTACGCCCTGTGCGGCCTGGGCGTTCGGTGCGGGCCAGGGAGACGCTGCAACACCGGATGGCTGGGTTGCCTACGTCCACCAGACCTGCGGCGGCCCGACGTGCATTGATCATTCGGTAGGTCAGCAGTCACCAACGCGGTTGGCCAATGCGGCGAGCTGAGCACCTGCATACCGTTGCCGCACCGGCCCGAACGCGGCCCGTGCAAACCAGGTCGTCGGTCCGGACCACGTCACATCGATGCTGATGCTGGTGCCGTTTGAGACCTCGATGAGCTCGAATCGCTCGCTGACGACGGTGCTCACTCCGCGTGACTCCCACTGGAAACAGGCGCCCTCCTCCCATCGAGTGATCGTCCAGAGCGCACTCGGCAAGGGTGGCTGCGTGATTCGGTAGCCGGCAGGCCCGATGAGCACATCCTGCTCGGACTCCGCCTTCTCATGCTCCGTCGCCACGCTCTCAATGCTGTCGACCCAGGCGGGCCAAGCCGCGATGTCACTGACTACGCGCCACGCCAAAGCCGGATCACACGGGACGACCCGGCGCGCTAAGACCGCCATCAGGTCATCGTGCCAGCGGGTCCTGGGTTCGCGGGTCGCCTTGACAGACTGAACCTCGTGCCCATGCCTGAATCCGCCGCCGCGCTCGTGATCAGAGACGCTGATCCTGCCGCCGACGCCGCGTCGTGTGCGGCGATCTACGCACCGTACGTCACGGACACCACGATCACGTTCGAGGAGCAGCCACCTGGCCCGGAGGACTTCGAGCAGCGGATCGCGGCAGCCCAAGTCGGCCATGCCTGGCTGATCGGCGAGGTCGACGGTGTGGCGGTCGGGTATGCCTATGCCGGCACCTATCGGCCTCGCGCGGCATATCGGTGGTCCTGTGAGACCAGTGTGTATCTGGATCGTGACCGCCGCGGCACGGGTGTGGGGCGTCCGCTGTACCAAGCACTCCTGGACCGCCTGACCCAGCTGGGCTACCGCACCGCCGTCGCCGGGGCAACCTTGCCCAACGACGCCAGCCAGCGGCTGCACGAGGCGCTCGGATTCGAGCCGATCGGGGTGTTTCGTTCGGTGGGCTTCAAGTTTGACCGGTGGTGCGACGTCGCCTGGGCCCAGTGCGATCTCGGACCTGAAAGATGATGGCTATTGCTATTAGCCATGAGGCTATATATGCTAGCCAGCATGATGACTGCGACTCCCTCACATCGGCTGACCCGTCCCGAAGGCACCATCGTTTATGACCTGCATGGCGACGGCCCCACGGTGGTCCTGGTCCCCGGCATGGGCGACCTGCGACAGACCTACCGGTTCCTCGTCCCCGTCCTGACCGAGGCGGGTTATCGGGTCGCCGTCACCGATCTACGCGGTCAGGGTGACAGCGATACGACCTTCTCCTCATATGGCGACGCCGAGACCGCCGCAGACGTGGTGGCCTTGATTGAGGAGCTCGGCAGCCCGGCGGTCATCGTCGGCAACTCGATGGGAGCATCGGCCGCCGCCTACGTCGCCGCGGAGCGCCCCGACCTGGTCCGCGGCCTGGTGCTGATCGGCCCCTTCCTGCGCGAGACGGCCAGCCTCGGCCAGAAGGTCATGCTGCGGGTTGCGATGGCCCGTCCCTGGATTGCCCCGGTCTGGAAGAAGTACCTGCCCACGTTGTATGCCGGTCGTCCCGCCGTGGACCAGGATGCCTACCTGGCCGACGTTGCTGCCGCGATGAAGGTGCCTGGGCATACCGCAGCCTTCGCTGTGTTGGTCAAGAGCCTAGACCACGGTGTGGTTCAAGAGCGGTTGAGCGACGTCCAGGCTCCCTCGCTAGTCGTGATGGGTGAGCTCGACCCGGACTTCCCCGATCCCTCGGCTGAAGCCCAGTGGATCCGTGGCCAGATCGGCGCTCAGGTCGTCATGGTGAGCGAAGCGGGCCATTACCCGCAGTCGCAGCGGCCGGACGTGGTTGCACCCGCTGTGCTTGACTTCTTGAGAGGGATGACCTGAGATGCCTAGGGCAGGCCTGAACGAAGAACGGGTGGTGGCTCAAGCCGAGCAGCTGGTCGATGAGATCGGTGTGCAACAACTGAGCCTCGCTGCTCTGGCCGCTCGTCTCGGAGTGCGTCAGCCCTCGCTCTACAAGCACATTCACAGCATCGGGGGGGTGCAGCGCAGCATCGCCGTACGCGCCAAGATCGAGCTCGCGGACGCGCTTCGTCGCCGTGTCGTCGGCCGCTCCGGGCCAGATGCGCTCCGGGCGCTCTGCGCTGAATACCGAGCGTGGGCCCTCGCCCACCCTGGGCGCTATGCAGCTACCGTGCGGGCACCTAGCGCCGAGGACGACGATGACCTTGCAGCGAGCGCCGCCGCGGTCGAGGTGGTCACCCAGGTGCTGGCGGCGTACCGCCTGAGCGACGTTGGCGCGATCGACGCCACGCGAACGATCCGGGCGGCGTTACACGGCTTCGTCATGCTCGAGGCCGATCACGGTTTCGGTCTGCCTCAAGACGTTTCCACCAGCTTCGACCACCTCGTCGACTCCCTCATGGTCGCCCTCGAGAACGAGTGCTTCGAGACGGCGGACGCTCCGTAGGGGCTGCAGCGCCGCAGCCCGTACGCTCAGCTCTTTCGGTCGGGAGGGGGATCGTCGTCGAGCTCGTCGAGAAGCACCGTGCTGTCTTGCGCTTGCAGATCCTCACCGGAGACCTCACCTCTGGCGTGTGCCTGTGTCAAGGCGGTATGCCCGGGATAGCGCACGTCCTCGATCAACTGCTGCATCGCGGGCGAAGGCTTGGTGGTGAACTGCGAGACGATGATCGTGACGGTGAAGTTGATGATCATGCCGACCGTGCCGAAGCCCGTCTCCGGGATGCCGAAGAGCCCAGCGCTGTTGCCGTAGATGTCGATCGTCCAGACCTGATAGGCCAGGGTTGTCCCCAGTCCCGCGATCATCCCGGCAGTGGCGCCTGCCGCAGTGCAGTTCTTCCAGAAGATCCCGAGCACCAGGACGGGGAAGAAGCTGGCCGCCGCCAACCCGAACGCCAACGCCACCACCTGGGCGACGAATCCCGGAGGGTTGATACCGAGGTAGCCGGCGAGCAGGATCGCGCCGGCCATGGCGATGCGCCCGACCAGTAGTTGCTGCTTGTCCGTGGCCCGCGGGTTGATCTTCTTGAAATAGACGTCGTTGGCCACCGAGGACGAGATAACGAGCAGGAGTCCCGACGCAGTCGAGAGGGCCGCAGCCAAACCACCGGCCGCGACCAAACCCACGATCGGCGCCGGCAACCCGGCGATCTCGGGAGCCGCCAGCACCACGATGTCGTTGTTGATGATCAACTCGTTGGCGGCGTTCGCCGAGTCGGTGATGTTGATCAGGCCGTCTCCGTTGAGGTCGTTGAACTCGATCAGGCCGACGTCCCTCCAGGTGTTGTACCAACTGGGAGCGGTCGCCTCTTCGGCTCCGGAAAGCTGGTTGAGGACGTTGAACTTGCTGAACGCACCGATGGCCGGCGCCGTGGTGTAGAGCAACGAGATGAAGAACAGCGCCCAGAGCGCGGAGTAACGGGCGGCCCGGACCGACTTTGCCGTGTAGAAACGGACGATGACGTGCGGCAGGCCGGCGGTGCCGAACATCAAAGCCCCGGTAATCAGCATCATGTTCAGCCGACTGGTCTGCGTGAAGGCTTCGGTGTAGGCGGCGATTCCGAGATCCTGTTGCAACCCGTCGAGCTCGCTGAGGATCTCGCCGAAGCCGATTTGCGGGAAGGGGTTGCCGGTGAGCTGGTTCGAGATGGCGACTGCTGGAATGATGTAGGCGGTGATCAGCACGCTGTACTGCGCCACCTGTGTCCAGGTGATTCCCTTCATTCCACCGAGCACGGCGTAAAAGAACACGATGGTCATGCCAATGATGATGCCGACGGTCGTGTTGACCTCGAGGAAGCGCTGGAACACCAGGCCAGCGCCAGCCATCTGGCCTGCTACGTAGACGAACGAGACCACGATGGCGCATACCACCGCCACCATCCGGGCGCTTTCGGAGTATCTGTCACCGACGAAGTCCGGCACGGTGTACTTGCCGAACTTGCGCAGGTAGGGCGCCAGGAGCAGAGCCAGCAACACGTAGCCACCGGTCCACCCCATCAGGTAGACCGACCCCGCATACCCGTTCTGAGAGAACGCGACGATCCCGGCAAGGGAGATGAAGGATGCCGCGCTCATCCAGTCCGCTGCCACCGCCGCCCCGTTGGCCGGTGCCGGTATTCCGCCACTGGCCACGTAGAAGCCCGCTGTGTCCGAGACCCGGCTGGCGTAGGCGATATAGATATAGAGGCTGAAGGTAATGACGACGAAGACGGTTGTCCACAGCTGAATGTCGTTCACGAGTGGTGCACCTCGGACTCGTACTCTTCGATGCCGTACTCCTTGTCGAGCTTGTCCATCCGCCAGACATAGATGGCGATGAGGAGTACGAAGGTGATGATCGACCCCTGCTGGGCGAACCAGAAGCCGAGCGGCACCCCGAGGAACGAAACCTGGTTCAGGAAGTCAACGAAGAGAATGCCGGCTCCAAACGACACCAGGGCCCACACCGTAAGCAGGATCGCCATCAAGCGAAGGTTGCGGCGCCAATATTGTTGGCGTTGTTGGCTGTCCATGTCGCAATGGCCTCCTGGAGTCCGGCAACGACCGCGGCGTCGAAACCTGGGTGCAGTCTGAATATGTCAGATGTACGTTAACCGTCAAGAGATAGGCTCGCGTGTTGTGAGGAAGCGGCCATCTGGACAGCGGCGTCTACTGCTCGCGTCCGTGGCCTTGATCCTCGGTGGGTGGCTGCCCTGGCTCTACACCGGAGTGGGCGCGATCAGTGGGGCCAGAGGTGCTGGGCTGTGGGTGTTCTACGCGGGACTGCTGGCTCTGGCCGGCGCTCTGCTGCCGCCGCGCTTCGCTCGTGCGTCGTTGGTCCAGGCAATAGGGGTGGCGGTGGTAGCCATGGTGTTGCCGTTGTGGCAAGTGTGGCGGATGCTCGATCTGGTGGGCTTGCAGGGATGGCTGCCCGGGCCGGGGCTGGTGATGAGCTTCTTTGGCGGCGTGTTGTGCACCTTGGCCGCGCGCGACCTGCTGGCTGAGCGTTCGGTCGGTGCGGCGGAATCGACGGCATAGTGCCTTGGGCACGCAGTCTCGGCGCCCCCGCTACCCCTGGGGGACGAGTTCACCCCGAGGGAGGCACCATGTGCAACATTTTCGAAGGTGACTTTTCGCTCACCAACCCATGATCTTGCCTACCCACCGGCCAGGGTCGTCCACCAAAGTCAGGTAGCCGGCGACGGTGCCATCGAGGCCAGCGGCGGGTCGGGGTGACGTCGGCACGCGATCACCTCATCAGATGCGGACTTGCCCTGACACGACAAGACTGGAGAGCACCACTGGACTTCGAGGAGATTCACATGGCCACAGTTGCCGACCTACTGATCGATTCGCTTGCGGACCTGGGTGTGACCACCGTCTGGGGCGTGGTGGGTGACGCGCTCAACCCGGTCAGCGACGCCATCCGCCGCAGCGAACGCATCGAGTGGATCGGAGTGCGCCACGAGGAGGTCGGCGCCTTCGCTGCGGGCGCCCAGGCCCAACTGAGCGGCACGCTCGGAGTGTGTATGGGCACCGTCGGTCCCGGTGGCATCCACCTGCTCAACGGTTTGTACGACGCCAAGAAGTCGCATGCCCCCGTGTTGGCGATCTGCGGCCAGGTGTCCTCACCAGAGATCGGCACCGACATGTTCCAAGAGGTCAACAACGACGTGGTCTATGCCGACGTTTCGGCGTACTCGCGCACCGTCAGCAACGCCGAGCACTTCCCCTATGTGCTGGAGCTAGCGGTCAACGCGGCGATCAACCAACGTGGCGTCTCAGTTCTGACGCTGCCGGGCGACATCGGCGAGCTGGAGATCGAGGCCACCACGGCCCTGGGGGTCGCCCCGCCCCAGTCGCGTTCCGTGCCGTCAAGAGACCTCGTGGCGAAGGCCGTCGAACTCATCGACGATGCCGACAAAGTGACGCTGCTGGTAGGCGCCGGGGCTCGGCCGGGTCGGGAGTCGGTGCTGCGACTGGCTGAGCGAGTGTCAGCGCCGATGGTTCTCTCGCTGAAGGCCAAGGACGGCTTTGAGCACGACAACCCCTACGAGGTCGGGCAGTCGGGGTTGATCGGCAACCCAGCGGCTCAGCTCGCGTTCGACGAGTGCGATGTGTTGGTGCTGCTGGGCACCGACTTCCCGTACCGAGACTGGTACCCGGAAGGCAAGACGATCGTCCAGGTCGATGACCGTGGCGAGCACATCGGACGTCGAGTCAGCGTCGACCTCGGCTTGGTCGGGGATGCCGGCGACACCGCTGCGGTGCTGGCCGACGCGGTCGAGAAGAAGGGTCGGGGAGCCAAGAAACACCTCGCAGACGCTCGCCAGAAGTATGACTCGTGGCTCACCGGCCAACAAGAACTGGCCCGGGCCGACTTCGACACCAAGCGGCTCGGCCTGCTGCGTAGGAAGGCGGATAACCGGGGAGGCGATATTCGTCCGGAGTCGGTGGCCGCCGCCGTTGACCGACTCAGCGCCGACGACGCCATCTATACGGTTGATACCGGAATGTCCACCGTCTGGCTGTCACGGTTGGTGCATCTACGCGAGGGGCAGCGGTTGATCGGCTCCTTCAACCTGGGCTCGATGGCCAACGCCATGCCGCAGGCCCTCGGTGCCCAAGCGCTGAACCGCGACCGGCAGGTCATCGCCTTCTGCGGGGATGGCGGCCTGTCGATGTTGCTGGGTGACCTGATGACCCCCGGGCCCTATGCGTTGCCGGTCAAGCTCATCGTGTTCAACAACCGGCGCTTGGGGATGGTCAAACTGGAGATGGAGCAGGCTGGGATGCCCGAATACGGCACCCACCTGGATAACCCCGATCTAGCGGCCGTCGCTCGTTCGATGGGCTTGCACGGGGTCCGTGTCGAGGACCCCAAGGACGTCGAAGCCGCTGTGTCGGAGGTATTGAGCCACCCCGGGCCGGCGCTCTTGGACGCCGTGACCAACCCGAACGAGATTTCGCTGCCGCCCAAGCCGACGGTGGAGCAGGGCTGGGGATTCGCGATCGCCAAGATCAAGGAAAACCTCGTCTCCGACGTCTGAGTCCGATGCTTCCTCGCGGCGGATGAAAGATGAAGTCAAGCGCCGCTAGCTCATGTCGTGGATATCGAGCCGTATCCGGTGGTGCTGGCCGCGCCAGCCCCGCCACCCAGGTTGAGGGCGAAGCCAATGAGGCTGAGGTCCTTGCTACGCATAATGACTTCTACGTACACGCTGGCGCCGAGGCTCGCGCCGAAGGCCCACACGCACGTCGAGTGATTCAAGGCCGACGGCTGTTCGGACATGGCGCCGACGACGAGTCCAGCCGATATCTTCCCTCCAATACCGAGATCGAACTCCCCGTACTTAACTCCCGCCCGGCTCGATGAGTCAACGACGTCCGTGGCGACCCCCGCTCCACCACCTCCTCCGGCGACCCCGAACTGGGCTCCCCCCGCGAAGCCAACGAGGACGGTCCGAAGAAGGTCGTCTGCTCTCACCGAGTCGATGGCCGGGCCGAAGAGTCCGTTGTCGAGGACTTTGTCAGTTGCTGCTGTGCTCGTCGGTTGAGATTTTACGGCAGCCACGGTCGATGCTCCCTGAGGAGAGGTCGCTACAGCGCTGCCGCTCTTTACGAGCTCCGTTACTGACGCGCCGTGCCGACCAAGGTGTTTCGCCCCCTCCTTGGCAATGTTCCACGGCCATTGGAAGGTGAGACTACCGCCGTAGGCTTGCTCCTGCGCGTCAGCCTGGGTGAGGGCTTCGTCGACGATGTCTTGCAGGCTTTCGGACACGGCTAGTCACTTAGCCGAAGTTCCATAGGTGGCCGCCAAAGACGGCTGCCCCGCCGCCAGCGCCTATTCCTACGGAGACTGCGTATCCCAGAATGGTGAGTTTTCCGCTGTCGATCACGAAGAAGGGGGAGAAACTCAAGGCTAAGCCGACTCCTGCTCCCACCGAGAGTCCAAAAATATCGACGTCGAGCTGGCTCGGGAGCAAGTTGAATATCGCTGCCTGAACATTGATATCAGCTTCAATTTTCAAGCCGAGCTCACCAGTGGCATACCCATACCCTCGCGGGCCTTCACGCTTGGCGATGTCCCAGGCGCAGCCGAGTCCGCCCAGGCCGCCGATGAAGAAGACAACTTCGGCACTGACACCCAGGGAGATGGTCGTGAAAAGATCTTTGGCCTTCACCTTGTCCAACGTTGGGCCGAATATGCCACCGCTGGAGCCGTCGTCACCGAAGATCGCAGTGTTCGTCGACGTGGCAGCCCCGCTGGGAAGGGACTTCTTCTGGAAGTCAGTCGTATAGCCGTTGATCCCAGAGACAAAGGACTTGTCCTGCGCAGCGACATCTTTGGAGTTGAGTGCGCTGGTGTCGACGGTGTCTTGGTTCGCCGCGTAAAAGGCCTTCGTTGCGTCGAGGATCTGCTGGTTGCTCGGGGTCGCAGCGATCAGTGGATGATCTCGACTCAGTTGGGCAATGCTCGGTGAGAGCCGCAGATCCTCCGGCGAAAGATTGTCTAGAATATCACCGAACATGTTTGTCCCTTTCAGTACGTTTGCTGCTTCAGGAAGTTCTAGTTACGCCACCGAACGGCGACGCACTCACAGGCAATTCCAGGGTTGCCCCAGTGCTCTCCACGAAACCGTACGGAGCCAGGGCGGTGTCCAGCACGATCTTCAGATCCACCGTGATCCCCTGCACGGTCGTCTGGATATAGAGCCCATAGATATCGTCATGCAACTCTGAAGGATTCTTGACCCATTGTCCGAGCTGAAGGTTCCTGCCAGCGTCGGTAGAAACGACGTTTTTGAAGATGTCGAGGCTCAATGTCAACTCTGAGGACGACCTCCCTGTCAAGGATCGTGCGAAGCCCGCCACACCAACAGCGTCGTGGGGCAGCTGGTTGAAGAAGGCGCTCACCGAGTAGGTGAGGATCGGGCGAGTGGCAGCAGCAATGGCCGTTTCTACGTCCCGCGAGGCAAAGATCGGATCTACCACCGATTCGGATACCTCACCGCTCCATTCAACCGCATCGAGTGCGGTGATCTCGGGGGTCAGTACACCCGACTTGATGGTGTTGGTCAGGGCGAGTGCCGAGGCGTCGACCGTGGCTTGGAATAGGCCATACGCCTGCTTAGCTTTCGTGACAATTTCCTGGTTCGAGGGGCCGCCCGCGGGGCTCTGGACATCAGGGTCAGGCTTAGTTCCTAGGACTGTTTCTGCTATCTGTTGTGTCATGTCATACCTTCGTGTGGGGGTGAGCTAGGCGAAACTCTCAGTTGCCCGTCAACCGTTGTCGGGAAAGACAAGGGTGTATCCGCCAACGATCGTGGCACCACCCCCGACGCCGACTCCGAGTCCGATGGCGAAACCGTAGAAACTGAGATCCTTTGGGTGCATGAAGACTCCTAGGCTCACACCGACGTCAAGGTCGAGGTTGACCTCTAAGCCCACAAAGTCTCCACCCAGCCCGTGGATGTCGGACGCCCAGAGTCCGACCTGCAGATTGACCGCCACGTCGATGTCAAAGCCAATCTTGCCGGCCACGTAGACCACACCGGCCACAGACTGCGTGCCGCCAGAACTGATGGCGACACCGATGCCGCCCTCTTCTCCGGCGATGATCTGGGCGGACTCGGAGATACCGATGACCAGGGTCGCGACCTGGCCGTTAGCCTCGATCGCTGAGACCGCCGGGGACATCACCGGCGAGGCACCCACCGCTCGACAGGTCGGCGCAATGGGGTCTGGCTGACGTGAATCCCAGTCGTAGGCGTTGAGGTCAGCCACACGCACGTGACCGTTGGAAGTGAGAACGTAGCTCTGACCATTGAGGGTGCTGAGATCCACCGTATCCGAGTTGGCAGAGTAATGGCGCTTCGCTGCATCTAGAATCTCTTTGTTCGTAGGAACGCTCGAGAGCTCCTCGGTGCTGTTTCGGCGGCGCAATAAGTTCGGCTGCGCCTCGGTCCGCAAGACTTTCTCAGGATCGATGGAGTCGAGGGCCGCTTCATACAGTCCAGTACGCTTCATGACAACCCCTGTTTTGCTTTTGGATGGCACCTTGCCCTGTATCGTGATAGTGGCACGGTTGCGTGCCGGCAGCAAGATTGTGACGGGTGAATTTGCGCAATCTTTGCGCACCCGGCTGTTGCAAAGAAATTGTATGCTTCTCGCATCTTGCCCGATGCCTCTGCGCGACTAATGCTCAGAGGCTTCTTGGACGCTCGACGGCTTACTCGTTGGTGAGTGCAGCCGATGAGGTGATGGGGAGATCGCGGCGAAAGCGGCGCAGATGCACCCGGCGGGTCAGGCCGATAATGGGGCGGATCAGCATCATGACGCTGCCCAACAGGAACAGCCAGGTTCCCGCCGTGGCCGTGTCCTCGTTGAAGAAGAGAATGCTGCCGACGATGAAGAACACGGCGATGAGCAGGTCATCAAGGATGCCAAGAACTTCGTAGCGATCCCGGACGACCAGTTCGTCGTGGCCCATCCGCAGGTCGAGGTCGTCGGACTTCGCCGAGGAGGGCGCCATGCCGGCCATCATATGCTGGCCCTCGCCGAGCGCTGTGACGAGCGGGTCTGGTGCGATGTCAGGCCAAGGTCTGGCTCAGCTCCGCGGCGCTACCGCGCATCCGGACCTCGGCGTACGCGCCGTTGACCAACGGCATGAACGGGGCGACGTGGCCGCAGTCGACGTCGGCGATGATCGGCACATCAAGGGAGCCCAGAGCGTCGAGCACGGCCTCATGCTGGGTCATCGTCTCGTCGTTCGGGGCGTTCGTGCGCCCGATCAAGATGGCATTGGCGCCAGTGAAGAAGCCGGCCAGACGCATACCGTGCAAGGCCCGACAGATGGAGAAGGCGCTCTGCTCGGCGGCTTCGAGATAGACCACGGTGCCCGTCGTGGCGTACTCGGCCACGAAGCGAGGCACGTCCCCCAGGGGGCTACCGGTCAGCGGACTGATCGTCTCTATGCAGCCACCGATCAAACGGCCGCCCACATGAAGCTCGCCTGGCTCGTCCAACCGTTTCCACCCTCCTTCGGCGTCCAAAGTCAGTTCGCTGGCGTGGGGCTGGGTGCGGAAATCCACCTGGCCATCTCGCCGATACCGGCCCGGTGGAAACTGCGCAAAGGTCGTTCCCGAGGGCATCGCGACAATGTCCAACCAGGACAGCAGCCCGTCGGCGGGACGGAACGGTGTGTCCATCAGGTTGTTTCCGTGGATCGTGGCCAGACCCGTGTTCAACGTCAGCGGGGTGAGCAGCGTGGCGATGTCGGAGTACCCGACCACCCAGGTCGGCTCGCTCGCTCGCAACCGACCCCAGTCCAGCAGCGGCAAGATATCGATGGCTGTCTCACCTCCCCACGGTGGCACAACCGCCCTGATGGAGGGGTCGGTCAGCATAGTCATCAGCTCAGCCACGCGGTCAGCCGCGGGGGCGCTGACATGGGCGAATGACTCGTCGTAGGACTCCAGGCACTGGCCGATGACGACCTCATATCCGCGGTCCTTGATGGCCGCGACCGCAACGTCGAAGCGCTCCCACATGGTGTCCGGGACACCTGCCGAGCACGCCGTGACGCCCACCCGGTCGCCATGCTGCAGCGGGGCTGGGTATCGAATCGTCATGAGCCCAACTTACCGACGATCTACCGTCTCGTCCGTGGATCAGATCTGTGATGAGCCGGACTCTGTGGTGTGATATCACGCGTGACAGCCGTTGTCGATGCTTCAGAACTGCCCGCTGACGTGCCCAGCCGTGCCGCCCGCGCCATCGAGGAGATCCTTGCCGACCTGCCCGAGCACCGTCGCGCGACCTTCGTGTTGCGCGTGCGGCGCCGATACGGCGATTTGCTGGACGGTCTCGGTGTGTATCCCGACCCGCGGACTGTGGCCGGTGAGGCGCTCATCCTGGCTGCTCAGGCCTACGCCTCGCGCCGTGATGAGCTGCACCTGCTGGACGAACGCCGATTGCTCGAGCCCGACTGGTTCCAGCAACCGTCGATGGTCGGCTACGCCGCCTATACCGAGCGCTACGCCGCCCCGGGGACCGGGCTGGCGGGGGTGGCCGACCGCGTCGATCACCTACGGGATCTCGGCGTCACCTATCTGCACCTGATGCCGCTGCTGCAGCCCCGCCCGGCACCCAACGACGGAGGATATGCCGTTGCGGACTACCGCACGGTTCGTCCCGACCTGGGCACAGCTCGAGACCTTGAAGCCCTGGCCGAGGCCCTACGGGCCGAAGGCATCAGCTTGTGCCTGGACGTGGTGCTCAACCATGTCGCCAAGGAACACCGGTGGGCCCGGGCGGCTCGCGAGGGTGACGCCCGCTATCGCGACTACTTCTACGTCTACTCAGATCGCCAGGAGCCGGATGCCTATGAGGCAACGCTGCCGGAGGTCTTCCCCGACTTCGCGCCGGGCAACTTCACCTTTGACGAGGACCTGGGCGGTTGGGTGTGGACAACGTTCAACTCCTTCCAATGGGATCTGAACTGGTCAAACCCCGATGTCTTCTGCGAGATGGCCGACGTCATCTTCTATCTGGGCAACCTCGGAGTTGAGGTGATGCGGCTGGACGCGATCGCCTTCACCTGGAAACGCAAGGGCACCAACTGCCAAAACCAGCCCGAGGTGCATTCGCTGACCCAGGCGTTGCGGGCGCTGACTTGGATCGCTGAGCCGGCAGTGACCTTCAAGGCTGAGGCCATCGTGGGGCCGGATGACCTGGTGCACTACCTGGGTCGCGGAGTGCACCACGGCAAGGTCAGTGACCTTGCCTACCACAACAGCCTCATGGTCCAGATCTGGTCGATGCTGGCCAGCCGGGATGTCACCTTGGCGGCGCACGCGTTATCGCGCATCCCGAATACTCCCGGCAACACAGCGTGGATCACCTATGTCCGCTGCCACGACGACATAGGTTGGGCCATCGACGACGGCGACGCCGCTGCCGTCCAGCTCAACGGATTCGAGCACCGCGGCTTCCTGTCGGAGTTCTACGCCGGCCAGTTCGGCGGCTCCTTCGCCGACGGACTGGTCTTCCAACACAACCCGGACACCGGAGACAAGCGGATCAGCGGCACCACGGCTTCGTTGGCTGGCGTGGCCGTCGCCCTCGCCACCGGCGACCAGCGTCAGCTCGACGACGCCATCGGTCGCGTCCTCATCGCCCACGCGGTCATCCTCGGGTGGGGCGGCATCCCCGTGTTGTGGTCCGGCGACGAGATCGCCGCCCTGAACGACGAGGCATGGGCACAGGTGCCCGAGCATGCCAGCGACAACCGGTGGGCCCACCGGCCGGCCCTGGACTGGGAGGTGGTGGCTGCGTTGCCGCAGGCTCCAGGCTCCTCACCACAGGCCAGGGTGTATGCCGGGCTACAGCAGCTTCTGCGCGCTCGCCGCGGGGTGCCGCAGCTGCACGCATCGGTCAAGGCCGAGGCACTGCCGACGTCGGTGCCCGGCGTCCTCGGCGTGCGGCGAGCGCATCCGATGGGGGCCATGGTCGGCCTCTACAACATGACCGAGCAAGAGCGGTATGTGCCCGGGTGGTGGGTGCGCGAGCAGGGTCTCAACCCGTACGCCGTGCGTGACCACATTGCCGGCACGCCGCTGGCAGTGACCGAGTACGACGACGTCGCGCTGAAGGCTTACCAGGCACTGTGGTTGACCGGCACGGGCTAGCCTGCGGAACATGCCGAAGCACCTGTTCTCGCAAGTCGATGTGTTCTCCGACCAGCCCATGCTCGGCAACCCGGTCGCCGTCGTGCACGACGCCATCGACGAGTCGGCCAACGACCTGGACACCGAGCTCATGCAGGCGTTTGCGCGCTGGACCAACCTGTCCGAGACCACCTTCGTGCTTCCCCCGCGTCATCCGGACGCCGACTATCGGCTGAGGATCTTCACCCCCAGCAGCGAGTTGCCCTTTGCCGGCCACCCAACGCTAGGCAGTTGCCGAGCCTGGTTGGCCGTTGGTGGAGTGCCACGCGATGAGCGGATCATCGTGCAGGAATGTGGGGCCGGGCTGGTAAGAGTGCGGCGAAGCGGTGAGCAGCTGGCCTTCGCGGCCCCACCCTTGACGCGTTTCGGCCCGCCCGATGATGACCTGAGGGCAGGCGTGATAGCCGCTCTGGGAGTGTCGGCGACATCGGTGTTGGACATGTCGTGGGTGGTCAACGGCCCCAACTGGCTCGGCGTGCTGCTCGACAGTGCACAGACGGTGCTTGCCGTGCGGCCCGACGCGAAAGCGTTCATGGCACTCGGCGGGGTGGACATCGGCGTGATCGGCCCCCACGCCGGCGAGCACGGCGACCCACCGGTTTTGACAGCGGTTGGGCGGCCTGGGGCGGCTCCGGTGGAGGACGCGCCCGACTTCGAGGTTCGCGCGTTCTGCCCCGGTCTCGGCGTGGATGAGGACCCGGTCACGGGGAGTCTGCAGGCGGGTCTGGCGCAGTGGCTGATCGGTTCCGGGGTGGCACCTCGGTCGTATCTGGCCGCGCAAGGCACGATGGTGCAGCGAGCAGGCCGGGTAAGACTCGAGGCGTCGGGCGCAGAGGACATCCAGGACATCTGGGTCGGTGGGGATGCCGTGCTCCGGATTGCTGGAGCGGTCGACCTCTCCTGACCCCTGGTGCAGCGGTCGAGCAGGGCGGCTCCGAGAGCTCTACTCGCCGTCTCGTAGAGCTTCGATGAGCTCGTCCTTGTTCATCGAGGAGCGCCCCTCGACGTCGAGTTCGGCGGCGCGCTCGTGCAGTTCCTCAACGGTCCAGTCCTCATACGAGCCAGCATTGCCGCCACGTTTGCCGACGGTTTCGCGTGAGTCTCTGGCGCTGGCGTTCGCGATGGCAGCCGCCTTGGACTTGCTTGCACCCTTCTCACGCACGGCCTCGTAGACCTCATCGTCGTTGACGCTGGCGCCGTGATCATTGTCTGCGGGGGTCATACCTACCAGTGTGATATGTGCCGAACTATCTCGCCACCGACAACCTCCTGCCGGTGGCGAGATGTCGGGTGCAGGCGGACTACTCGTTGTCGCCGCCGGTGTCCTGTGGCATGGCTGGGCCGCCCTCGACGGTCGCCGTCTCGCCGACATCTGGCCGCACCCACGCCCGCACGGCAGGGCTGTCCTGCCCGGTGGCCCGGGTGTATGCGCGGATCTCCAGGCGCTCGTCCACCATCTTTTGCCGCAGTCCCGCATACCGGCTGGCCAGGCCAGGCACTCGGTCGATCACGTCCATCACCAGGTGGTAGCGGTCCAGGTTGTTCATCATCAACATGTCGAAGGGTGTGGTGGTGGTCCCTTCTTCGATGTAACCGCGCACGTGCAGATTCGCGTGCCCGGTGCGCCTGTAGGTCAACCGGTGAATCAGCCACGGATACCCGTGATAGGCAAAGATGACGGGTTTGTCAGGAGTGAAAATCGTGTCGAACTCACGATCGGACAGGCCATGCGGGTGTTCGGTCTCGTCCTGTAGCCGCATCAGGTCCACCACGTTGACCACGCGCAGCTTCAGGTCCGGGATGTGTTCGCGCAGCAATGCCGCCGCGGATACGGCCTCCAACGTGGGTACGTCGCCGGCGCAGCCCAGCACCGCGTCGGGCGCCTCGCCCTCAACTTCCGTCCCGGCCCATTCCCAGATTCCCAGGCCTCGGGTGCAGTGGTTCAGCGCTTCGTCGACAGACAGAAAGTTCGGCGCGGGCTGCTTGCCGGCGACGACGACGTTGACGTACTGCTTGGTGCGCAAGACGTGGTCGTAGGTCGACAGCAACGTGTTGGTGTCCGGTGGCAGATAGACCCGGATGATGTCGGCCTTCTTGTTGACCACGTGGTCGATGAACCCCGGGTCTTGGTGGGAGAAGCCGTTGTGGTCTTGGCGCCACACGTGCGAGGACAGCAGATAGTTCAGCGACGCGATGGGACGCCGCCACGGAATGTCATTGGTCACCTTCAGCCACTTGGCGTGTTGGTTGAACATCGAGTCGATCAAGTGGATGAACGCCTCATACGAGCTCATCATCCCGTGCCGACCAGTGAGCAGATAACCTTCCAGCCATCCCTGACACTGGTGCTCCGAGAGCATCTCCATCACCCGACCGGCCCGCCCCATCGGGTCACCCTTGTCGTTCGGCAGGTAACCGGCCATCCACTGCTTGTCGGTGACCTCGAAGACGTTCTGCAGCCGGTTGGACGCGGTCTCATCCGGTCCGAAGATCCGGAAGTTGTCGGGGTTCAAGGTGATGATGTCCCGCAAGAAGTCACCCAGGATGCGGGGCGCCTCGCTCATCGACCCGTCGAGCTCGACGCCGTAGTCACGCCAATCCGGCATCCGCAGATCGCGCAGCACGAGCCCGCCGTTGGTGATCGGGTTGGTCGACATCCGCAGGTCATCCGGCGGGTTAGCGGCGGTGATGTCGGGACTCAGCGCGCCGTTGTCGTCAAAGAGCTCCTCGGGGTGATAGCTGCGCAGCCAATCCTCGAGGTTGTGCAGGTGCTCCTCCGTGTCGCGCGCGTTGGCCAATGGCACCTGATGCGAGCGCCACGAGTCCTCAGCGCGTTTGCCGTCGATCTCCTGAGGCCCGGTCCACCCCTTGGGGGTGCGGAAGACGATCATCGGCCACAACGGACGCTGTTGGGCCTCACCGGCTGCGTCTCGGGCGATGGCGTCAGCTTTGATCTGCGCGATCTCATCGAGGACGACATCGAGCAGTTCGGCATACCTGCGGTGTGCGGCAGCGGGGTCCTCCCCGTCGAAACCACCGGTGAAGAAGTGCGGTTTGTGGCCATACCCCCGCATCAAGGCGGCGAGTTCCTCTTCGGGGATTCGCGCGAGCACGGTGGGGTTAGCGATCTTGTAGCCGTTGAGGTGCAGCACCGGCAGCACCACCCCGTCGTTCAGGGGGTTGACGAACTTGTTTGAGTGCCACGACGTCGCCAGCGGTCCGGTCTCGGCCTCACCGTCACCGACCACCGCAAACACCAGCAGGTCCGGGTTGTCGAAAGCTGCACCATAGGCGTGCGAGAGCGCGTAGCCGAGCTCACCGCCCTCATGGATCGATCCCGGGGTCTCCGGGGCGACATGCGAGGGAATCCCGCCAGGGAAGGAGAACTGGCGGAACAGTCGCTTCATGCCCTCTGCGTCGCCGGTAATGTCCGGATAGGTCTCTGTGTAGCTGCCCTCGAGGTAGCAGCTGGCCACCAGGCCGGGCCCGCCGTGTCCGGGGCCGGTCAGGTAGAGCGCCCGCAACGCCCGTTCAGAAATGGCCCGGTTGAGGTGGGCATACAGGAAGGTCAGACCGGGTGTGGTGCCCCAGTGACCGAGCAGCCTGGCTTTGACGTGATCGCGGTGCAGCGGTTCGCGCAGGAGCGGGTTGTCGAGGAGGTAGATCTGTCCAACGGACAAGTAGTTGGCGGCGCGCCACCACAGATGGATGCGCTCAAGCGTTGCGTCCTCGAGCGGCTGGTCGGTTGAGTCATCCCGAGACTGCCAGGGTGTGCTCGCGACGGTCGTGTCGGCCATGTGCTCTCCTCGGTCGTTGGGCTTCCCATGCTTTCGGCCACTTCAGCCGCTGTCCTGCCGAAACCGACGGTAGCGGCGTCAGTTCGGTGAATATCGCGACGGCAGTGATCCGAGGGTCACATACTATCGACAATAGTAGGAAGCCCGGTGGGTGATCCGCTGAACAGCGAGTGAAGCATTCGGGCCCGACGCCGCATCATCTCGAGGCTGCCGAAGGGGTCGCAGACGTTGTCGTGCGGCCGGACCTGGCCGACCGGCGACAGAACCCTGACTCACGCTAGGCTCCTGGCTTCGCTAACCTGGCAGCACTGCTCCTTCGACCATCAAAAGGCTACAAGGCTCAACGTGACTGAATCTCGGCAGGCTTCCAGAGGCAGATCGACCCCACATAGGCTCCTCGCGCGCAAGGTCAGCCACAACCTGAGGGTCTTGGTCTCCCGGACGCAGTTGTATGCCGACAGCGTGGGCCACGAGCTCGGTCTCCACCGCAGCGACCTGATGGCGATGAACCTCATGTCTCAGGCGTCGCTGCGAGGGCACAAGATGACCCCGGGAGAAGTCGCGCAGAAGATGAGTCTTTCCGCAGCCGCGGTGACCTCGCTGGTCGATCGACTGGAGGATGCGGGGCACCTGGTGCGTCACCAGGACATACACGATCGTCGGCGGGTGCGGCTCGGAGTCAGCAAGCAAGCCGAGACCGTCAGCCGCTCCATGTTTCGGCCAATGAATGACCGGATCTACGCCGCTTTAGCGCACTACACCGAAGCCGAGCTTGATGTAGTGGCGCGGGTACTGGTCGATCTCACCGGGGCAATCGAACAAGCGGAGGCAGACCAGGCAACTCCTGGCGACCCGAAGCCGGGCCAGGCGATGTCGACAAACTTCCCAGCCCCACCATTGGTCGAGCGCCCCCACTGATCGAGTTTCCACCGATCAAGCCACGACGGGAGGTCAAGCGCCTAGGCTGAGCAACCATGCGACTGGCTGACCTAGCTGCCCACCTCGACCTGGCCTGCCCGACCGGACCAGCGGCCACTGAGAGCGGCAGCGCTGCTGACACCGAAGTGTGCTATCTCACCCATCAGGCCGACTGGGTGGAAGCCGGCGATCTTTTCGTCGCCGTCACCGGGGCTCGATTCGACGGTCACGCCTTCATCGCCGACGCGGTGGCCCGCGGGGCGGTGGCAGTGCTTGGGCAGGGGTTGCCCGGTGAGATCGACTGCCCCGTGCCATATCTGGTCGTCCCAGATGTCCGAGCGGCGCTGGCCGACGCGGCGGCCGCGTTGGCCGGGCACCCGAGCGCCTCGATGACGGTGATCGGCATCACCGGCACCGACGGCAAGACGACGACGTCATGTCTGGCGCGTCACCTGCTGCGCGCCACCGGCCGACGTACCGGGCTGCTGTCGACGATCGGTTACGAGGTGGGCGACGGAGTGCTGCGGCAGCCGCCCGCGCATTTCACCACCCCGGAGGCCCCGCAGGTGCAGCAGATTCTCGCCGAGATGCAGCGCGATGGCGTCGAGACGGTGGTGGTGGAGACATCGAGTCATGCTCTGGCGTTGGACCGCGTGCGCGGTGTGGACTACGACATCGCTGTCTGGACCAACCTGAGCGCCGAGCACCTCGATTTCCACGGGTCGATGCAGGGCTACTTCGAGCACAAGGCGCGGTTGGTCCAGCGCGCTCGTCATGCTGTGCTCAACGCTGAGGACGAGTGGACCGAGCAGTTGCTCCCCCTGACGAGGAGTCCGATCCTGTTTGCAGCCGAGCCGGGTGCGTCCGACCCGGCCGCGGCCGAGCCAAGTAAGACCGGACCGGGCGTCGCTGGTGGAGGCCTTGCCATCTGGGCCAGCGATGTGATTGAGGGGCCGGAGGATCTGCGGTTCACACTGCATACCGCCCAGGCGACGGGGGATGGCGCCCGGGGCAGCAGCCCAACGAGCCTCACACACGCAGCGGTGTTGCCGATGATCGGGCGCTTCAATGTCGCCAACGCCGTCGCGGCCATTGCCGCGTGCCGTCTGGCGGGATGTGACACCGGCGAGTTGGTGCATGCTCTGGCCAGCTTTGGCGGTGTGCCAGGACGGATGGAGATGGCTCCCCGAGAGCAGGGTCAACCCCGTGTGATCGTTGACTTCGCCCATACCCCACCGAGCCTGGAAAAGGCACTCGAGACGGTGCGGGTCACCACCGAGGGGCGGCTGTGGGTTGTGCTCGGGTCGGCGGGCGGGCCCCGTGACCCCGGCAAGCGCGCACCTTTGGGAGCGGCTGCCAGTGCCGGTGCCGACCGGGTGGTCTTCACCGAAGAAGACCACCGCGACACCCCGATCCTTGACATTCTGCACGAGATGGAACGCGGCGCCCGCGAAGCCGGTCACAGCAATTTCGTCTCCATCGTCGACCGGGTTGAGGCCATTCGCTATGCCGTGTCCTCCGCAGACCCCGAAGACACAGTGGTGCTCGCCGGCAAGGGGCCGGAGACGACGCTGGAGCGTGACAGGGAGACCATTGCCTGGGACGAAATGGGCGAGGCGGTCGCGGCGCTCGCTCGGCGGTGACGGGCGAGATCGGCCCACGAGAGAGGTCAGGCGAGGTGAGGGCCCCTCACCCCACTGACCGCGCACATGTTCACGTGCGAAGACTCTCGACGGCGTGTCGCCTTCACAATCGTGCAAATGTACAGTTGTTCGGGTCGTGACGGGTTGTTGCGCTACGCCGTGGAGCGGCCGCCCTCGTCCTAGGCAGGCCCAGTGGATCCTGTCTGCACGTCGGTGAACGCGGCCAGGAGGGTCTCGCGATCGATCTGTGTGACGTCCCGGTCCGCCCAGGAAGGTGAGCGGTCCTTGTCGACCAGTTGTGCGCGCACGCCCTCCGCGAAGTCCGGGTGACTCACGCACGTCCGAGCGAGCGCCAGATCCTGCTGCAGCACCTCGGTGAGCGACAGGGACGCCGCGCGGCGTAGAGCTTCCAGTGTCAAGGCCACAGAATGCGGTGAACGTCCCGCGATGAGAGCCGCGGCATCTTCGGCTTCCGGTCGTTGGGAGGCACGCAACTTCTCAATGATCGTATGTGCGTCCGCTCCCGCATAGCACTCGTCGATCCATTCGCGTTGCGTCAACAAGTGGGAGTCGGTGTCGTCGAGCTGGGTGTCCGCCGGTGGCGCCCAGACGCGGAGGTCTGCCTCCGACGTGGCCGCAGTCGACAATGCCTCGAATATGTCGGTCTTTGCGCTCGCTCGCACGAGATGGTCGGCCAGCCCGATGGCTACGGCATCCGCCCCGCTGAACGTGGAGCCAGTGAGCGCCAAGTGTGTTCCCACCTCACCCGGGGCGCGTGACAGCAACCAGAGGGCGCCGACATCGGGGAAGAAGCCGATGATCGTTTCCGGCGTCGCAAGCAAACTGTGCTCAGTCACCAGCCGGTGTGAGGCGTGGGCTGAGATACCGATGCCTCCGCCCATCACGAGGCCGTCCATCCAGGCGACATACGGCTTGGCGTACTCGGCGACAGTGGCGTTCAGATGGTACTCGTGGGCGAAAAACTCCATCCCCCGCTCAATTTCGCCGGCACCGATGACCTCGCGAACCGCCCTCACGTCGCCGCCGGCACACAGCCCCTTGTCGCCGGCGCCCTCGACCCACACCGCCCGCACGTCCTGGTCAACTGCCCACTGGTCCAGCGCCTCCTGCATGGCGGAGATCATCGGGGCATCGAGCGCGTTCAGGGCTTGAGGCCGATTCACAGTGAGCACGCCGAGCGCACCGTCGATCCGCGTATGCACCGTGTCGTGGTCCGCGCCGCTCATCTGCGAAGGCTACTTGCTGCAGTCGACGCCAGCGCGGTCGAAGTGAGGTTCGTGGCTCAGCGTCAGTAGACTCCGGCGCCATGGGAAAGGCTTCACGACGCAAACGCAGTGCTGGCGGCGCGACAAAGGCTGCCATCGATCCTGGACAGGCCCGCGCCCCGCACGTCGCGCGTCCCTTCGAAGGGCTACCGAACGAGACTGAGTGGGTGGCAATGCGGGAGATCGTTCCCGCGGCAACCGCGCCGGTGACCATCGGGCTGCCCGACGGCCCCAACCGCGAGGTCACGCTGGCCACGGTTCTTCCGGGCGCCATGCCGGCGTTGCACCGCGCAGACGGCGAACTGCTCGTCGCGCTGCAGTCGCGGACCTCCAGCGGTGACGCCAGTCGCGACATTGCCCAGGCCGTGATTGCCGCCAGCGAGGCGGAGCCAGGCACGCCCATCACGGCCATCCGTCCCGCAACGGTCGGCACCCCGCGACTGCAGAACATGTTGGTGCCCGGTCAGTCGCTGGTGGCCGCCGTGCATGAAGACTTCGGATTCTGGGTGGGCGGTGAGGAGGATGCCAGCCCGGAGGTGACGGCCGCGCTGGAGCAGACCAACGACGCGGCTGTGCCCACGGAGCGGGTCGACTCAGTACCCTCGGCTTTTTGGTGTCTGATGGGCGATCGCGCATACATCCGCTGGCTGTTAGCCGAGGACGAGGATGCGGCCACGATCGCGATGGCGAGACTTCAAGCTGCTGGTGGTCACACCCTCGGCCGGGGCACGACTCTGCTGGGCGCATTCCGCGCAGCGGGCCTACTCGTGCCGGTGTTCGAGGTCGACAAGAAGGTGCCGTCGGCTGGGCATGCTGCTGAGCTCGGCAACATGGCGGAACGGTATGCCGACGCGCTTACCCGCACCGACCCGCTCACTCCTTCTGAACGTCGAGCCCGCGACGGCATCATCAGCCGTCAGGTCACCCTGCGCTAGTCACCGACCTTCGGCATACCAGGTAGGCCTTCAGACGCCCCAGCGGGTTGTGCGCGCTGGTGAAGGATTTTGTCGGCGTGTCGCCTTCGCAACTGCGCAAATGCGAAGTTAGTGGCGGGTGAGCAGCGGGTCGGGGGACTGACGTCCGCGGGCGCCGATGCTCAACCCTGCCCCGTAGGCGATGACGAGCCCGGCGGCCACAGCGCCGACTCCGGAGTCGTTCAGCATCCAGCCAACGATCCAGGTGGCCAGCAACGCGCCCCCGGTCGCCCGCATCAGGTGATGATCCCAGATCGGCAGGAGCCTGCCGCCGGCCACTGTGCGACGGGCGGTCACGGCGTACACCGCCAGCGCCAGCAGGGCCACGACCAACCAGGCGGCTGGGTGATCCAGCAACACTCCGGCTGCGCGGTCGAGTCGGGCGACTCCGATCGCGAACGCGTCTCCGTTGATGATGGCCTGGATCGCTCTGCCGGCGGTGCCGCGTGAGGACCCGGGTTGCAGCCAGTCGGCGAACGCGATCACGCCGAGGACAGCAAGGGTGATCATCCCGAGCAAGAACAGCACCGAGGGGCTGAGCCGCCGACCGGCCGCGGCGACCGATAGCACCAAGGTCCCCACCAACAGGGCCGGCACCCCACCTGTGTCGGCGCCCCACCGGTCCGCGCCGATGATGGCGCTGACGCTCAGGCCAAGGAGCACCACGGCGCCAACTCCAGGCCATCGCCCGCTCCTGAAACCCCCGTAGTCTGAGCGGCGCAGATACAGCATCGAGGCGATGCAGCCGGCCAGCACGATCACGGCGCTGGACAGCACGCCGAAGGGCACGGAGGTCAACCCGTAGAAGCGTTCGGTGGTGATCTCGTGGGCGCCCAGCACCGAACGCAGCGCCAACCCACCACCTGTGGCCGCATCCGAACCGAACGCGATAACTGTTACTGCCGCGATTACGGCGACCGGCACCAACGGGTGCCGGTCCACCATCTGGTACATGCCCCATGCGGCGGTCAGGATGAGCACGCCGAAGACCAGGGTCAGCAGGACCAGAGCCAGGGTGGGCCGGAACATCTGCACGGCGACGACATCAGCGGTCTCCACCTCGACACCCCATCGCCACCACGGCAGCAACGACGCGCACAGGGTGGCGACCGGAAGGGTGAGAATGGCCAGCCCCATGAAGCTCATCAGCGCGCGACCTCGTCGCTCTACGGGTCCACCGTATGGCCCCGATGTTGGGGCACGGACGAGCCACGCCGCGGCTGCGCCCACCCCCAACACGAGGATGAGGCCCCACGTGACCGCGAAGGCTAGCTGAGCTCGGTCGGCCAAGGTGATGGCCGCCCAGGCCTCCCGGTGGGCCGCAACCAGGTCGCTGTCAGCGGCTGAGCGTGCCGTCACTGGCTGCCCGTCCATGTTCGCCGTGATCGGCACGTTGACATTGGTCAAGATGGTCGCGCCCAGGTCGGTCCACTGGATCACCCCGGGGGTGCGTGTCGAGCCGGACCAGAGCACAGAGGGACCACCCGCTTGGTCCGCCGTGTCACCGGTGCGCACCATCAGCACCGGCCGCAGGAGCTCGGTCGACCCCTGCGTCGGGGCTGGACCACCCGGTATACCGGCCACGACGAGCAGTGAGTTCGGCCCGAGAACCTCCCGGATGCGGGCCACCCTCTCGTCGAGCTTGTCTAAGGCCACGCCCGAGGCGTCCATCAGGGTCACAGGGCAGGCGTTCCTACCATTGAGGATGCGCGCCAGGTTGAGCTCCGAGAGTGGGCTGGGGTTGGATCGGCCGAGTACGCCACGTCGATCGGAGGCTGCCAATGCCGCCAGCGGTCCGTAGGCAGCCAGGCACTGCCCCTCGGCACGCAAACCGGTCGCCAACGAGCCCAGCGTGACCTGGCCCGGAGGTTCTTCCCATTCCATCTGCCACGCGTCGAGGTCGGCCAGCCGGACCGTGCCCTCGTCGTTTCGACTCAACGAGGGTGGGTTATCGGCACTGCAATCCCTGGCGCCGGCCTCGGCCGAGTCGGCAGAACGGCCGCTGATCGCGTGCGCGCTGCCCGGCACAGCCGCAACCGCTCCCAAACTCAGCCACGCCTCGGTCGCGCAGGGGGCACCCAGACGATGCTCAACGACTACCGATCCGCTGGTCGCCTCGTGCGCCCACTGCCCCAGCGTCGGCGTGTGCTCAGGCACGTCGGACCACGACAGACCGGGAACCCCGACCAGCACGATGCGCACGGCCGCGGCGTCGCGGTGACCCACTACCGGGGCACCCGACTGGCTGGAGAAGGAACTACGCATTCCGGCAAAGCCGAGCCCAACCAGGGTCACCAGCAGCACAAGGAGCGCGAGAGGGCGCACCAAGGGGGTCGACATACCGGCTCACTCTAGGCGTGTCCGGTCTTGCCGGATAAGTGTTTGCGGCGCATAGGGTTCATCTCGTGACTTCGCCCGAGATTGCAACGGCATTGGCGGTGGCTGCTGTGCTGGTTGCTTTGACTGCGCTGGGCGTGGTTGTCGCGCAGCGGCGCCGATACGCAGCGCTGGCTCGGCGATATTCAGTGCTCTGGGGGGAGGGCAACGCTGACGTCGCCGAACTCATTGCCGAGCAGATGGAGGCGTTGAACGTCGAACGATCGCGGATCGGGACGTTGGCGGAGTCGATAGCCGTATTGCGTGGAGGCATCGAGCAGAGCCTGCAGCACGTTGCGGTAGTGCGCTACGACGCCTTCGGTGACATGGGCGGGCAGATGTCGTTCAGCGCCGCGATCATCGACGACCGCGGCGACGGCATGGTGCTCAGCTCAATCCACGCCCGGAGCGAAAGCCGGACATATGCCAAGGGAATCGTCGGCGGCAAGAGTGATGTGACGTTGAGCCCGGAGGAACGACACGCCCTGGACGCGGCCCGATCGGGGAGGGCTGACTGAGGCTCGCGTGACCGGCGAGGACTGATGCCCAGGCTCAGCGGTGCACGGGTCCCAACGCAGAACCATCTCCGACCGAGGACCGTGGGATCACGCTCAGCTGCCCTGTGGTTTCCAGGACGATGGCCGAGACCAAGTCAAGACCGCCGATGCCGCTACTGCGCACGGCGCAATGCAAGCTGTCCTCGCTGATGCGTTCGGCGCGAAGTGCCTGCGGGATCGGTCGACCGTCCTCGAGCAGCACAGTGGGCTGCGAGGTGACCCTTCGGCGCACCGATTCGAAACGTTTCGCACTCCAGGCGACGACGAACTGCATGGCGGCCAGGAGTGCCAACGCCAAGGCGCCCTCGGTCCACGACACGGCATCGCTCAAGGTCACTGTGGCCAGCATCGATCCCAGCGCGACTGTGACGATGAAATCGAAGGCGTTGAGCTGAGCCAGGGTTCGCTTGCCGCTGACCCGCAACAGTGCGACCAACCACAGGTAGGAGAGCGACCCGACGACGAGAACCCGGACCAGGCCGGCAAGATTGTCATGGAGCATGCTGCATTGTCTCTCCGTCCATGACTATCGGCAGCCGCTGGAACGCCTAGGCTTTCGCCGGGAGCCGGACAATGAGTGACCTCGGATTGATCTCGACGTCCATCACCACGGCGGTACCCAGTGTGTCCCCGTCGATCTGCACTTCGACGGGCTTGGAGACCTCAACGAGGACCCGGGTCGAGGACATGTGTTTGAGCTGCGGTGTGGGGCCTGGAAGGTCGCGCTTGAACACGAGCTTGCGAGCAATGGAGGCCCACCCGAACACGTTCTTGGGATAGAGCAGGAGGGCGGTGACCCGACCATCGTCCGAGCGTGCTTCCGGTAGCAACTCGAAGCCACCCTGCAGTTTGCCGACGTTGCCAGTGATCACAGAGCGCACCCAACGGTGCTCGTGTTGACCGTCGGCCAGGGTGATGTCGACCGAGAACTGAGGCCCCTGGAGGTGCTGAGCGCCGGCGAGCACATACGCGCCCCAACCAATCTGCGACTTCAGGTCGTCGTCCTCAGCGGTAGCCATCAGCTCGGCGTCGTAGCCCAGACCCGCCATCACGAGGAAGAAATGCTCCTCGACCTCAGGGGTGTCCTCAGCCTCTCTGGCATCGTCGAAGTCGACGTTGCGAGCAGCGTCCTTGGGATCGTCGTGCCGGTTTTGGAGCTGGGCTTTCGTCGGGCGGGTCAGTCGCAACGAGCACGTGTCGATGGGCGCGTTACGTCCGGTGAGGACAACCGCCAACGAACGCCGCAGTGAGTCCACGGGCAGGCCGAGGTTGCGTGCCAGGATGTTGCCGGTGCCGCCAGGCAGCAGGCCGATCGGCACACCCGAGTCCACCAGCACCGAAGCGACGTTGCGTACCGTGCCATCGCCGCCGAGCGGACAGACCACGTCCACACCCGCCTCGAGGGCTGCGCGGGCCTGCCCCGGGCCAGGGTCCTCGATCGTGGTTTCCAGCCACATCGGGTCGGCCCAACCGTGAGTTGCACACGACCGGCGCACCATCGCATGAACCTGGTCGACATCGCCGAACTTGGTCGGGTTGACGATCACCGCCGCCCGGTTCTTGGTCTCACTCACACTCGGCTGAGCCATCGCCTTGGCCACCGATCCCGGTCGCGAGAGCCGACTGATGGGCCGCTTACCCAGACCGGCCCGCTCGACCGCGTCGGCCTCGGTGCGTGCGAGGTAGGCCGCCACGGCGATGAGGGCCGCACTGATCACCACCGCTATGGTGAGGGCTACCCAGCTCGGATCGGTCGGCATACCCCCACGCTAGGGGATGGAGGGGCATGAGACCGTTCCCGCGCCGGTCAGCGCGAGGGGACCGAGAGCACCGTCAGCGAAGAACTGCAACGACGCGACCTTCTGGGCACGCCCGTCGTCTCTGGCACGGCAGCGTTGATCCCGAAAATCAGGGAGCGGCGGTGCCACCAGCCGACTGGTCCAACGTGGTCTGCGCCAGGTCGGAGGGGATCCGGGTGAAGTTCAACAGTTCGCCGTTGGACTCCCGCACCGCGCTGATGAAGGCACCGGCCCAGGTGTTCTCGAAGGCGAGGATCAGCGCCGAACTCTGCTCGGCCAAGTCATCGGCGACCTCGGATATGTCGTCGATCCCTAGTGAACCCGGTTGCAGCAGGTCGGCATCGGGCAACTCGCTGGACGCGCCGTGGGCGAGCTCCTCACCGGTCAACGAGGTGACCGCGCCGGCGGCATCCTTACGGACGAACACGAGATCGACGAGGCGCACCGTGTTCGTCTCGGTCAGTCGCTTGAGCTCGGGCGCAATGGCCCCGTTGAACTGATTGCCCTCGAAGCCGATCACGATGATGTCGATCGGTGATGACCCCGCGGCGGCAGTGTGTGTCATCGTTCGAGGTTAGCAAGATGCACGGGCCCTGGGGAGTCCTCAGCAGACTGTCGCAACTATGGCGGTGTTCGGCCCGGGGCCCGGTCGGCTTTCAGTAGCGCCGGAGCACCCGCATGTACGGAGGAACGATCAGAGCCGGTAATGCCGAGAAGGCCAGAATGGTCGTCGGTTTGACCGCGGGCTAGCGATGACCGAGGCGGCGCGACAGTTTGTCGGCGCAACCTCGGGCCGAAGCCACCCACGACTCCGGTATCTCGTCCGACTGCGAGGCCGCGAAAGTCACGGTCACCGCGGCGATGGGATAGCCGCTGTGGTCGTCCACCCCCACGGCAATCGACGCCAGACCGGGGGTGATCGAATGCAACTCCACCGCATACCCTCGGCGCCGGGTTTGGCTCAGCAGAGTACGCAAGGCACTGAGCGAGGTGGGTCCGAGACCATGTCGTTGCACGAAGGCGTCCGGGCTGTCGAAGATGGCCCGCACCTGCGCGGCAGGCAGGGCAGCGAGCAGCGCCAAACCGCTGGCGGTCAGCGTCGCTGGTAGTCGAACTCCCACATCGCTGACCAAGGATGGTCGTCCCGGGAAGCGCTGCTCGATCAGGTACAGAACGTCGGCTCCGTGCAAGATCGCCAGGTGGGCGTTCTGCTCGCAGGAGGCCGACAGGTCCGCCAGCAATGGTCGTGCCGCCCGCTGCAGCGCCCCCTGGCGAGAGTATGCCGAGCCCAACTCGAAGGCGGCCACGCCCAGGCCATAACGGCGCTGCTCCGGTAGGTGCACCACATACCCACGGCTGACCAGCACGTCCAGCAACCGGTAGGTCGTGGAGCGAGCCAGTCTCAGTTCGGCCGCGATCCGGCCAGCTGGCATCGGACCAGCCTTGCGCGCCATCAGTTCAAGGACATCCAGCCCCTGCCGGACAGCGGGCGCGGGCGAGGGCTGGGAAGGGGTCACGCGTGCACGCTCGCCACTGCATCGTCGAGGGCACGGGCCTTCGCGGGCATCATGTTCACAAGATACGCACCTCCGGTCCGTCAGCGCCTCAGATGATCACCTTCGCCCGGTGCCCCGGCATGAGCACCGGCACGGACACGGTAGATGTCTCACATAGGGGACACACATCTCCGTGTCGGGGTTCTGAGGAGGTCGGCACGACGATGAGATGAAGACATGGCTGCAGTCACCGTGAGAACCGTCGGGGTTTCGCCCCAAGACGTCGTCGAGGTTGCCCGACGAGGTGCTTCGGTGCGAATAGCCGAGGACTCGCTGACCGAGATGACCAGGTCGCGGACGGCCATCGAAGCCCTGGCTGCTGACGTGGAGCCGCACTACGGCATCTCGACCGGGTTCGGCGCGCTGGCCACAACGCAGATACCGCTCGAACGCCGAAACCAACTACAGCGCAGCCTGATTCGCTCGCACGCGGCGGGGTCCGGGCCCGAGGTCGAGCGCGAAGCCGTCCGCGCCACCATGTTCCTTCGCCTGTCTACGCTGGCCACGGGGCGGACCGGCATACGCTCCAGCACAGCGAGTGCGTATGCGGGTCTGCTCAACGCCGGCATCACCCCGGTCGTGCATGAGTACGGTTCGCTCGGCTGCTCCGGGGACCTCGCTCCGCTGGCTCACTGTGCGTTGACGCTGATCGGGGAGGGACAGGCTCGCGACGCCGAAGGAGTGTCGATGCCGTCAGCCCAGGCGCTAAGGGGCGCAGGGCTCGCGCCGGTGCAGCTGGCCGAGAAAGAGGGCCTGGCACTGATCAACGGCACAGACGGGATGCTGGGCCAGCTGGTGTTGGCGCTGCACGACCTGGACGCGCTGGTACCGATGGCCGACATCGCAGCCGCGATGAGCGTGGAGGGCCAACTCGGCACCGACGATGTGTTCGCCGCCGACCTGCACGCCCTGCGGCCACACCCCGGCCAGGCCGTCTCCGCCACGAACCTGCGGGCGATGATGGCCGGCTCTGGCATCCGGGAGAGCCACCGGACCCCTGCCTGCACCCGAGTCCAAGACGCCTACTCGTTGCGCTGCAGTCCGCAAGTTCATGGCGCAGTGCGCGACACGATGGCCCACGCCCGCGCTGTCGCCGAGCGAGAGTTGGCCTCGGCGATCGACAATCCCATGGTCACCCATGATCTACGGGTCGAGTCGAATGGCAACTTCCACGGCGCCCCCGTGGCCTACGTGCTCGACTTCCTCGCGATCGCCGTGGCCGACCTGGCAGGGATCTCCGAGCGGCGAACCGACCGGTTCCTGGACCCGGCGCGAAACCACGGCTTGCCACCGTTCTTGGCGCACGACCCCGGTGTGGACTCCGGTTTGATGATCGCGCAGTACACCCAGGCCGGCGTCGTCTCCGAGCTCAAGCGGCTCGCCGCACCCTCCAGTGTCGACTCGATCCCGAGCTCGGCGATGCAAGAAGACCACGTCTCGATGGGCTGGCACGCCGCCCGCAAGCTTCGGCGATCCCTCGCCGGACTAACCCAGGTCTTGGCCATTGAGATGCTCACCGCGGCTCGCGCCCTGGAGCTACGTGCACCGCATATGCCTGCTGCTGGCAGTGCTGCGGTCATCAGTGCCCTCCGGACCGCCGGCGTGCCCGGCCCCGGGCCGGACCGCTTTCTTGCTCCCGAGATCGCGACAGCAGTGGAGCTGGTGGACGCCGGCGAAATTCGCGCCGCCGTCGAGCGAGCCACGGGACGGTTGGGCTGAGGCGATGGGACCTGTTGTCCATGACGGCAGCTCAGGCCGCGGTCCTTAACGATCACCAGCACTCGGCCCACGCCACGTGCCCAGTGATGACGAAAGAGCACGCCACATACTCAGTGATCACGAAAGAGAAGGAGCGCCCAGAGATGGATGGATCCCGCGCAGTCCGCGCCCCTCGAGGCACCCAGCTGACCGCTCGGTCGTGGGCCACCGAGGCGCCGATGCGGATGCTGATGAACAACCTCGATCCGCAGGTGGCCGAGCGACCCGATGACCTGGTGGTGTACGGCGGCACCGGGCGGGCTGCCCGGGACTGGCGCTCGTTCGACGCGATGGTCCGCACGCTGAAAGGTCTGCGCGAGGACGAAACGATGCTGGTGCAGTCCGGCCGACCGGTCGGTGTCATGCAGACCCACGAGTGGGCACCGCGAGTGCTGATCGCCAACTCCAACCTCGTCGGCGACTGGGCGACCTGGCCTGAGTTCCGGCGTCTGGAGCAGTTGGGCCTGACCATGTATGGCCAGATGACCGCGGGCTCGTGGATCTATATCGGCACCCAGGGCATTTTGCAGGGCACGTATGAGACGTTCGCCGCCGTTGCTGCTCAGCGTGCCGCCCGGGCAGGTGTCGCTGGGGAGCCGACGCTGGCCGGGACGCTGACACTGACCGCCGGGTGCGGCGGCATGGGCGGCGCACAGCCGTTGGCCGTCACCCTCAACGGCGGGGTATGCCTGATCGTTGACGCCGACGAATCTCGCCTCCGCCGCCGGATCGCCTCGCGCTATCTCGACGACATGGCTGACTCACTCGATGTCGCCGTGGAGCGGGCGCTCGCAGCCAAGGCAGCTCGGAAGGCGGTGTCGATCGGGGTCGTCGGCAATGCGGCCGAAGTCTTCCCGGAGCTGCTGGCTCGGGGCGTTGACATCGACATCGTGACCGACCAGACCTCCGCCCACGACCCGCTGTCCTATCTGCCGGTCGGTATCGCGTTGGCGGAGATGGGGGAGTATGCGGCTCACAAGCCGGAGGAGTTCACGGACCGAGCCCAAGAGTCCATGGCCCGACACGTCGAAGCCATGGTCGGCTTCATGGATGGCGGCGCTGAGGTTTTCGACTACGGCAACAGCATCCGAGACGAAGCTCGCCACGGTGGGTTCGACCGGGCGTTCGCCTTCCCAGGGTTCGTGCCGGCCTACATCCGGCCGCTGTTCTGCGAAGGCAAGGGTCCGTTCCGGTGGGCTGCCCTGTCGGGCAACCCCAGCGACATTGCCGTGACTGACCAGGCGGTACTCGACCTGTTTCCGGACCACGATCATCTGCAGAAATGGATCCGTGGCGCGCAGGAGCGGGTGGCGTTCGAAGGACTGCCGGCAAGGATCTGCTGGCTCGGTCAGGGCGAGCGCGACAAAGCTGGGGCGAAGTTCAACCACATGGTGGCCTCCGGCGAGGTCGAGGCGCCGCTGGTCATTGGTCGCGATCACCTGGACTGCGGCTCGGTGGCCAGCCCCTATCGGGAGACCGAGTCGATGGCCGACGGAAGCGATGCGATCGCCGACTGGCCGCTGCTGAATGCCATGGTCAACGTAGCCTCCGGTGCCTCGTGGGTCTCGATCCATCACGGCGGTGGAGTTGGCATCGGGCGGTCACTGCACGCCGGTCAGGTCTGTGTGGCCGACGGCACTGACCTGGCCCGCCAGAAGCTCGAGCGCGTGTTGACCAATGACCCCGGCATGGGCGTCATCCGGCACGTCGATGCCGGGTACGACCGTGCGGACGAGGTAGCCGCTGAGCGCAATGTCCGCATACCCATGCGAGAAGGCCGAGTCCATGGGGTCTCATGAAGCCACGTTGGTCCCGTGGACTCGGTCCTTCGGCCAGATGTGGACCGATCTGCAGGGCGTCGGCCGGGCGACAAGCGGCGGGTATCGACGGTATGCATGGACCGCCGTGGATCACACGCTGCGCGAGTGGTTTGCTGGGGAGTGCGCCCGACGCAGCCTGGAGCTTGTCGAGGATCGCGTCGGTAACCAATGGGGCTGGTGGGGTGACCCGGACGCTGCAGTGGCGGCCGGGCGACCTGGAGTGGCGGTCGGTTCCCACCTGGACTCCGTCCCAGATGGCGGGGCGTATGACGGGCCGCTGGGCGTGGTCTCCGCATTCGCGGCGATTGATGCTTTGCGCGAGGGCGGGGTGCAGCCAACGGTGCCGCTTGCCGTCGTCAACTTTGTCGACGAAGAGGGGGCACGCTTTGGCGTCGCCTGCGCTGGCTCCCGGCTGTTGACCGGGGCGCTTGCCGCCGACGACGCGCTGGCGCTGACCGATGCCAACGGCCTCAGTATGGCCGAGGCGCTGACTGCTGCCGGGCGAGATCCACGGCAGCTAGGAGCCGACCCGGAAGCATTGAGCCGCGTTGGAAGGTTTGTGGAGCTGCATATCGAGCAAGGGCGCGCCCTGGTGCATCGTGGTCAGGCCGTTGGCCTGGGGAGCGACATCTGGCCCCATGGTCGCTGGCGCATCGACCTTCCTGGTGAGGCCAACCATGCGGGCACCACCGCGATGGCAGACCGCCGAGATGCGGTCATCTCGATGGCGCAGGTCACTGTGCAGGCCCGCGATCTGGCGATCCAGCACGGAGGTGTAGCGACAGTCGGCAAGGTCCGGATCGTGCCAGGTGGCGTCAACGCGATTGCCTCTCATGTCACTGCCTGGCTCGACGTCCGCGGATCGCGCCCCGACGCGGTCGGCGAGGTGGTGTCTGCTCTGGCGCAGACCGTTGAAAGCCTCGGCGGGGAGATCGCGCAGGAGTCATGGACCCCCGCGACGCCCTTCGACTCCGCCCTCACGCAGCGGCTTGGCGAGGTTCTTGACGAACGGCGCACCAGCTCGCGCTGGCGAAATCCGGCCGCGGTCGTCGACGGCTTGCAGATCGAGCGCGGGGCCGCGGCGGAAGCTGGAGACGCCACAGAGGTCATCGGGAGTCCGTCAACCCTGAGCGTGCCGCTGTTGAGCACCGGTGCAGGGCACGACGCGGGCATTCTGGCACGCGCCGGGGTACCAACCGCAATGTTGTTCGTTCGCAACCCCACCGGGGTCTCGCACAGCCCGGCCGAGTTCGCCGAGCTAGCCGACTGCCACAAGGGTGTGGCCGCTCTGACTGTGTGCATCGCCGACCTGACCGAAACTGCAGCAGCAAGCAGTCAGAGTGCCAGAGGCGCTACCTCCGATGGCTCCGACAGCATGCCGACTGCGGCTCCCACGGGTGCCCATAGTCCTGCGAGTGCCAATGATCGTGGGAGTCCCAATGGTCATGCGAATGCCAAGGGTGGTGCGAGTGCCCATGGTTCCGCGAAGGGTCGGCGGCCGCGGTGAGGTGGCACGCTGCATACGCCCAACTGCCCGAGGGGCTTGCCCGGAACGTGCTGATCGAGGTCAACGGCGACCGCTTCACCTCGATTCGCACCGGCGTGTGCGGGTCGCTGCCCGGCGACGTGGACAAGCTGCCTGGTGTTGTCCTTCCGGGGTTCGCCAACACCCATAGCCACGCGTTTCATCGCGCTTTGCGCGGTCGAAGTCATGCCGGCGGCGGCACCTTCTGGACCTGGCGCACAGAGATGTATGCGCTGGCCGACCGCCTCGACCCGGACCGTTATCTGGCGCTAGCCAGGGCCACCTATGCCGAGATGGCCCTGGCCGGGATCACGGCTGTGGGCGAGTTCCACTACCTCCATCATCAACGCGATGGTCGGCCCTACGCGGATCCCAACGAGATGGCCCACGCGCTGACCCAGGCTGCCGCCGACGCCGGCATCCGCCTGACCCTGCTGGACACCTGCTATCTGGCCGGTGGTTTGGTGGCCGGTGGCCACGTGCCGCTGAGCGAACAGCAGCGCAGGTTCGGCGATGGGACGGCGCAGGGCTGGGCAGAGCGAGTCAGCGAGCTGGGCGATCACACCGAGCGCGGCCCCGAGCACCTACGCGTCGGCGTAGCAGCGCATTCGGTGCGCGCCGTGCCGGCGACCGCTCTGCCGACCATCGCCGAGGTCGCGAAGCTGCGCGGTGATGCGCCTCTACATGTTCACCTTTCTGAGCAGCCGGCGGAGAACGAGGCGTGCTATGCGACATACGGGATGACGCCGACCGAGGTGTTGGGGCACCACGGCCTCCTGCACCCGTTCTTGACTGCCGTTCACGCCACCCATGTGAGCGCCGTCGACATTCAGCTGCTCGGTGAGGTTGCTGCGACTGTCTCCTTCTGCCCGACGACTGAACGAGACCTTGCCGACGGCCTTGGTCCCGCCGAGGAACTGCACAGGGCCGGTGCGCGGCTGGCGCTAGGCAGCGATCAGCACGCGATGATCGATATGTTCGAGGAAATCCGTGGACTGGAGATGCACGAGCGGCTGCGCAGCGGCTACCGCGGGCGGCTCAGCCTCGACGCGTTGTTGCGCGCCGCGACACGGCATACCTCGATCGGTTGGCCGGATGCCGGAGCGATCGCCGTCGGACAACGAGCTGACGTGGTCGCCGTGCGCGACGACACCGTCCGGACCGTGGGCAGCGATCCCGCGCAGATCGTGATGAGTGCGACGGCGGCCGATGTCGACACGGTCATCGTCTCCGGACGTACGGTGGTGGCCGGCGGCCTTCACCGACTCGGAGATGTGGCCTCCTTGATGCGCGACGCACTGGCACCTCTGATCGGAGATAGGTAATGGCGATCTTGGTCACCGGTATCGGTGAGCTCGTGACCTGCGACGATACGTTGGAGGGTGCCGACCACAGCAACGGCCTCGGCGTTCTGCGGGACGCGGCCGTGGTCGTCGGTCGTGACCCGGAGACCAATGCCTCGAAGGTCCTCTGGTTAGGGCGGGCAGGCGATGCGCCGGCGGCCGACTGGGCCATCGACCTTGGCGGCAAGGCGGTCTTGCCAGGCTTCGTCGACTCGCACAGTCACCTGGCGTTTGCGGGCGACCGGTCGGCTGAGTTCGCGGCGCGGATGACCGGTCAGGCCTACGACGGCGGCGGCATCGCCACCACGGTTCAGGCGACTCGGAACGCTACCGATGTCACCTTACGGAAACTGATGACGGCCCGCGCCGATGAGATGCGCGCTCAAGGCACGACCACCATCGAGATCAAGAGTGGGTATGGATTGACCGTCGAGGACGAGATGCGGTCGCTGCGGCTGGCGGCCGAGCTGACCGATGAGGTGACGTTCCTGGGTGGTCACGTGGTCCCGCCGGGAACGGCCGCGGATGAGCGTGCGGCGTATGTCGACCTGGTGACCGGTCCGATGTTGCAGGCGGCGCGGCCGTATTCGCGCTGGGTCGATGTGTTCTGCGAGCCGGCCAGTCCGCACGCCTTCGACGTGGAGGAGTCCCGGCGCATACTGACTGCCGGGATAGAGGCCGGGTTGTTGGCGCGGGTGCACGGCAACCAGCTGGCCCCGGGTCCGGGGGTGCAGCTAGCCGTCGAGCTTGGCGCGGCCAGTGTGGACCACTGCACCTATCTCAGCTCTGACGACATTGATGCACTGGTGTCGACGGCTGGCTCGGGCGGCGCTGCGCCGACCGTTGCAACCCTCCTTCCGGGGGTCGAGTTCTGCACGAAGTCGCCGTTTCCGAACGCGGCGGCGTTGCTTGCGGTCGGGGTGGAGGTGGCGCTTGCGACGGACTGCAACCCGGGCACCTGCTACTCCACTTCCATGCCGTTCGTGATCGCGTTGGCTGTGCGTGAGATGGATATGACACCCGCTCAGGCCGTTCGCGCCGCAACCCGCACCGCAGCGATAGCGCTGCGCCGAGAGGACATCGGCCACGTGCGGGTTGGCTCCCGGGCCGATCTTGCGGTGCTGGACGCTCCGTCATACCTGCATCTGGCGTATCGCCCCGGTGTCCCGATTGCCACGACCCTGGAGGTCTAGGCACCCCGACCGGCCCCAGAGCGGCAACCCCTCGTCGCGCTGCTCGGTCGGTGACCAGGGTCGATAGCGGTCAAGGCGGTTGGCGGCCCCCGAGCTCGCGGCCTGAAGTCGTGGTTGGCATTGCGGTGTCGAGCACGGCGAAGCGCATAGGCTGGCCGGATGATTGATCTGCGCCTGTTGCGTGATGAACCTGAGCGGGTGCGCGCCTCCCAGCGTGCTCGCGGTGCTGAGGAGTATCTCGTCGATGCCGTGCTTGAAGCAGACGAGGTCCACCGGAAGTCCTTGTCGGAGTTCGAGCGGCTGCGAGCGGAGCAGAAGTCCATCGGGAGGGAGGTTGCTGGCGCTCAGGGCGAGGCCAAGCAAGCCCTACTGCAACAGGTCAAGACCACCGCGGGTCGGGTCAAAGAGCTCGACAAGCAGGCCAAAGAGGCTGCGGAGCAGCGCGACAGGTTGTTGCGTGGCATCGGCAATGTGATCGTGGACGGTGTGCCCTCGGGCGGGGAGGGTGATTTCACGGTGTTGGAGCACGTGGGGACACCGCGTGACTTCGCCGCCGAGGGCTTCGAGCCGGCTGATCACCTAGAGCTCACCGAAGGCCTTGGCGCCCTGGACATGGCGCGGGGGGCCAAGGTGGCCGGATCGCGTTTCTACTATCTGACCGGTGTCGGTGCCCGCTTGGAGATGGCGCTGTTGCTGCTCGCGCTGGATCGGGCCACGGCGGCCGGTTTCACCCAGATGAAGGTGCCGACCCTGGTGCTGCCTGAAACGATGGATGGCGCCGGCTTCCTGGACGCCCACGCCGATGAGGTGTATCGACTCGAAGCCGACGACCTCTATCTGACCGGCACTTCCGAAGTGTCGCTCGCGGGCTACCACGCCGACGAGATACTGGACCTCAACGAGGGCCCCAAGCGATACACCGCGATGTCGACCTGCTTTCGCCGAGAGGCCGGGAGTCACGGCAAGGACACGCGCGGCATCATCCGGGTGCACGAATTTCAGAAGGTCGAGATGTTCGCCTACTGCCAGATCGAGGACGCTGAGGCCGAGCACGACAGGATGTTGGCTTTGGAGCGCGGAATGCTCGACAGCATGGACATCCCCTATCGGATCATCGACACTGCAGCGGGCGACCTCGGTGGGCCTGCTGCGCGCAAGTACGACTGCGAAGCATGGGTGCCGACCCAGAGCCGGTACCGGGAGTTGACCTCTACCTCGAACTGCACGACATACCAGGCACGTCGTCTGAACACCCGGGAGCGCGATCCCAAGGGTTCCGGCACCCGGACGGTGGCAACGCTGAACGGCACCATGGCTACCACCCGGTGGCTTGTCGCGATCCTCGAGAACCACCAGCAGGCCGATGGGTCAGTGCATGTCCCCGAGGTGCTGCAGGCATACGTCGGCCAGTCGGTCCTCCGCCCGGCCTGATCTCCTCGCGCTTGCTCTCACCCTTGTCGATCTCGTCCTTCTTGATCTCGTCGCGACTGCCGCAAACGCCTTCGATAGTGCGCACAAGTTCGATTGTGAAGGCGACACGCCGGCAAAACTCTTCGCCAGTGCGCACAAGTTGCTAGTTCTCTGCACCGACCCTGGCATATGGGCTGCGCGGCCGATCTTCGGCACCGCGCACACGTTCGATTGCCGAAGGGGATACGCCGGTCGAAACCCTTCGCGAGTGCGCTTGTGCGCAGTTGGTGGGGTCTCGGCGCGAAGGAACGGTATTCGAGGCTCACGCTGAAGGACAGCGTCGAGGTAAGCTTGAGAGTGGTGTGCGGGAATGTCATCCCTTTGAGGGAGGTGGGTGTGCTGCCCGCAGCATAACCTGGGCGAGTGAAGATCCTGGAGCGCTTCGAGGAGCTGCTCGGCGCCGGAGAAGAATGGGAGCGCCCCCGGCCGACCAGGCGCGAGCGCATCGCCGACGTATATATCGCGACCGCGTTCCTCGCCCTTGCCGTTCTCGGGAGCGAGTTGCTCCGCGCGATCGGGGCTTTCGCCGATAACCCTGTTCAGGGGTGGGAACAGTATGGCGCCATCGTCAGTGCCGCCGTGATTCTCGTCTTCCGCCGATCCCACCCTGTTGTCGTGGTGGCAGCAGCCACCCTGCACCTCTTGGTGATTGGGACGATGGTGCCGCAGGTGGTGGCCAGTTTGCCGATGCAGATTCTCTACTTCTTCGCCATCTACAGTGGGGTCGCCTGGGCGCGGGACCGCCGCGTCATCTCGTTCGTCGTCATCGGCCTGGCCGTCGCCACCTTTGCCTGGCTGGCGTGGTTCTTGGCGCTCAGCGCCGGCGTTGCCGAACTGACGGCCGAGGCTTCGTCCACAGGCGAAGGCCCCATTTCGCCGGTTGTAGGGGTCGCTGCGTGGATCATTCTCAACAACACTCTGTACTTCGGCGGTGCCGTCTTGCTGGGCCAGGTGGCCTGGCGAGGGGCACGCCGCACCGCTCAGGTGCTCGAGCAGGCTCGCACCATCGCCCAGCAGGCTGACCGCCTCCGTGACCAGGCTGTCGTTGCCGAGCGGTTGCGGATCGCCCGGGAGTTGCACGATGTGGTTGCACATCACATTTCGGTGATGGGGGTCCAGGCTGCAGCGGCTCGGCGGGTGCTACGGACTGACGAGGAGGCCGCCGGTGAGGCGCTGCGGGCTGTCGAGGGAAGCTCGCGTCAGGCCGTGAACCAGATGCGTGACCTGCTCGGGACGTTGCGCACCGGTGAGATCGCTGCCGACGGCGTGGCGAGCGAGCCTGACCCGGATCATGTCCTGCCAGACGTCCTGCCCGAACGCTCGCTGCAGACGAGTCGTTCGCCTCAGCCTGGGCTGCACGACTTGACCACCCTCATCGAAGAGGCCAACTCGTCGCAGTGCCGGGTGGGTCTTCGAGTCGTACCACCCGGCGCGGATCTGTCTTCGATCAGTGCACCGGTGCAACTGTCGGCATACCGGATCGTGCAGGAGGCGCTGGCCAACGTCCGCCAGCATTCCAACGCTGGGTCCGCGGGTGTCGTGCTGCGGGTCGAGCCTGGATCGGGCCAGGTCGAGGTCGAGATCGTCAACGGCGGCCAGGCGCGGCACGGCACTGGCGGCACTGGCCTGGGCCAGGTCGGTATGACGGAACGCGCCCGACATCTCGGCGGCGGCGTGGAGATGGGGACCCGCAGCACGGGCGGGTACCGCGTCCGTGCCTGGTTTCCGGTGGACGGGGTACCGAGGCGCCAGGAGGCATTGCAGTGACACGCGCAGAACACGGAGGGTCCCCGACTGGTCCGAGGCCTCCCGGTGTTCAGACACATCTCGGCGGACAGGGGTCCCTCGACTCGGTGAGGGAGGCTACCGGCGACGGCACCCAGCAACTGCGGGGGCACGACCGGGCGATCACCGTGCTTCTGGTGGATGACCAGCCACTCTTGCGCTCAGGCTTTGCGATGGTCCTGTCTACCGAGTCAGACATCGAGGTCGTCGGCACAGCGGCCAATGGGGTTGAAGCGGTCGAGGCCGTCCAGTCGATGAGCCCGGATGTGGTGTTGATGGACGTCCAGATGCCGGTCCTGGACGGCATCGAGGCGACCCGGCAGATCTTGGCCCAATCGCTTGCGGACGGTCGACCGCCGACCAAAGTCGTCATCCTGACCACTTTCGACCGAGACGACTACCTTTTCGACGCGTTGGACGCCGGCGCAAGCGGCTTCCTTCTCAAGAACGCAGAGGCCGACGACTTGGTAGCCGGAGTCCGCACGGTGCACGATGGGCACGCGCTGCTCGCCCCTGAGGTCACGCGGCGGGTCATTGCGGCAGCCCATACCCATCCGGCCTCGTTGCCGCCTGAGTCCGCGGTGTCGCCTGAGTCCGCGGTGCCATCTGAGTCCGCACAGTCGTCTGAGCCCACGAAGTCGCAAGAGGCCGCGCAGTTCACAGACGAACGGCAAGCGCGAGCCGCGGCTGCTGAGGACGCCCTGTTGGATGCTTTGACTGTTCGCGAGCGCGAAGTGCTGGCAACCATGGCCGATGGACTGTCCAATGCCGAGATTGCGGCCACACTCTTCCTCTCCGAGGCCACGGTCAAAACGCACGTGTCAAGAGTTCTGGCCAAGCTCGGGGTTCGCGATCGGGTGCAGGCCGTGATCGCGGCATACCGCGCTGGGTTGGTTCCGCCGCACGGGTGACCGCCGCACGGATGAGATGCGCACGGTCACATTGACACCGGACGGAAGTGGCACGCGACGGACCGACACGGGTGCAACGCGAAATCCCCCTTCTGGCCGATGCCGAACGCGGCGCACTCTTCTAACCTCGACGTGTGCCCATCCAGGGCCCGGCCCGGCGCAGCCGCACTCGGGTCACGCATACTCCTGACAGGGAAAGCCAAGAATGCTCGAAGTAGACGGTGTCACGCGAACCTACGGGGAGACCAAGGCTGTTGACGGGGTCTCGTTCACGGTGCCACCCGGGGCAATGGTCGGCTTCGTCGGGGGAAACGGGGCAGGTAAGACGACCACCATGCGGATGATCATGGGCATCTTGAGTGCTGATATCGGAGTCGTGCGGTGGCACGGTGAGGAGCTGACTCAGGACATGCGGACGCGTTTCGGCTATATGCCTGAGGAGCGCGGCCTCTACCCCAAGCAGGCGACCCTGGATCAGTTGGTCTATCTCGGCCGGCTACGCGGCATGACCCGCGCACAGGCCACAGCGCGGGTCGGCGAACTGTTGGAACGGTTCGGGCTAGGAGGGCGAATGGGCGACAAGGTGGAGACCCTGTCCCTGGGCAACCAGCAAAGGGCTCAGATCATCGCAGCTGTCCTCGGCGATCCGGTCGCGTTGATCCTGGACGAGCCGTTCTCCGGCCTCGACCCGGCTGCCGTGGACCAGATGTCGGCTTTGCTGCGCGAGTACACTTCCGCTGGCGTGCCGGTGCTGTTCAGCTCGCACCAACTGGACCTGGTCGAACGCCTCTGCGACTCGATCGTTGTGCTTCACCAAGGCAAGGTGGTGGCGGCAGGGACCTCGGAGGAGCTCCGAGACACCGGCCGGGTCAGATATCGCCTCAGCGTCGGCGAGGATGCAGGGTGGCTGCGCGAGTATGACGGCGTGCGAGTGATTGATGTCGACGGCGAGGTAGCGCTGGTTGAGTTGAGTGCCAGCACTGAGAAAGCAGCTCAAGACTTGCTCAAGCAGGCGCTCAGTCACGGGCCGGTGCGCGAGTTCAGCAGGGTCATTCCCAGTCTCAGCGAGGTATACCGGCAGGTGGCAGCATGAGCCTGCACGACCGGCACGCCTCCAACAACGCCAGCACGCCCGAACGCCTCCCGGCCGACACGAAGCCCTGGGCTCTCGTCGCCACTCGCGAAATCCGGGTCAAGCTGACCGACCGCAACTTCTTGATATCCACCGGGGTCACCTTGGTGCTCATCCTGGGGCTGCTGGGCTTCCAGGCGTTTCTCGCCAGTCGTGACTCGTCCCCGGAATACACCGTGGCTGTGACCTCGACCGACGGTGCATCGCTCGTCAGCGAGGCCGAACCTCTGTTGCAGGCGGGCACGGACGGCGCCACCATCGACTCCCTCACCGTCGACAACGCCGAGGCAGGCCGAACAGCGATCACTCACGATGACGCCGATGCGATGCTGACCCAAGCCGACGGGACGTGGACGATCGCCGCCGACGGCGGCCCGCCCAGCGATCTGCAAAGCGCGCTGGCCGAAACCGTCCGGCTATCGGCGCTGAGCACCAACGCAGCAGAGGCAGGGACCTCTGTCCCGGATCTCCTGGTGGGGACCGAGCTGGAGACTGATGACATTTCGGGCGATGACGGTATCGAGCAGGTCGTGCAGATTGTGGCGGGTCTGGTGTTCGGCTTGCTGTTCTACATGGCCTCGCTCACCTTCGGGATCAGCATCGCGCAGAGCGTGGTCGAGGAAAAGCAGTCGCGCATCGTCGAGATCCTGGCCGCCGTCATCCCGGTGCGCTCGCTGCTGGCGGGCAAGGTCCTCGGCAACACGCTGCTGGCTTTTGGGCAGATGGCGCTCGTGGTGGGAGTGAGCCTGATCGGACTCAGCTTCACCGAGTACGACCAGTACTTGCCGATGATGACTGAGCCGCTGCTCTGGTACCTGCCCTTCTTCGTGGCTGGGTTTGTCGCGCTGGCTTGTATGTGGGCGGCTGCCGGGGCCATGGCCTCACGGGTGGAGGACCTGCAGTCGACCACGATGCCGTTGACGCTGTCATTGATCATCATCTTTGTTGTGGCGCTCAGCATCGAAGGTTTCGCGCGCCAGATCCTGTCTTTCGTGCCGGTGATGTCGACCATCTTGATGCCCATGCGGCTGCTTGAAGGCAACGCCGGGTGGTGGGAACCGTTGTTGGCGCTCGGCATCACGGTCGCGTTCTGTTATGCCACGGTGACCTTCGGCAGCACCCTCTATCGCCGGGCATTGATGCAGACGCAGGGCCGGGTCACCATCCGCAAGGCGCTCGCGACCAAGGACTGAGTGAGCTATTCGCCGGCTGGCCCTAGAGGCAGGCATGCCAGTCCGGCGCCCTCGCATCACAGGAAAACGCCTGCGCACGCAGGTACGTTGGCTGCCATGGGCTACACCGGAGAAAACCACCGTGGCGTTGCATTATGCGAGGAACCCGAGTTTCCCCTCGGTCGCCCACTGCGACAAACTTCGGGTCGCCGCTCATCCCCGCAACGCAGTGCCTGACGTAACTTCAGGGCACCCATCCGCCGTTCACGGCGCACGCCACTCTCCGTCGTCGGAGGTTCAGCAACGGCACGACGAGGCTGCTGGTGATCATGACTCGTTGCTCACCAAGAACACCCGAGGGGGCTTGTCAGGCTTCCTCATTGCCTTCCTCATCGTGCTGGTCCTCTATGGCTACTGGTGGTCCATGCTCCGGTGGCTTATCTTTCAGAACGACGACATCGGGCACGGCAGCAACTACGGTCCGGAAGGCTCTTTCGAGTTTCTCGGCTGGCTCCAGTCGTGGTGGAGGGACTACACGATACGCAATGGCCGCTCGGCGGATGTGATCGTGCGGCTGCTCGTGGCGCCTGGGATCGATGCTGCTCGACTGCTTGTCCCGGCGGTCTTGGCTGCTGCATGTACAGCCGCGTGGCGGTTTGTCGAGCCGACTCGCCCTCGGTTCCTCTACGGCGTCTGGCTTGCCGCTGCGGCACTACTCCTTCCGACGGTCGTTGCCCTTGCACCTGAAGTGGCCGGGGGCACCGTCTTGTGGACGGCAGGAGTGGCCAACTATGTGGTCCCGACAGCGGTTGCCATGTACGCAGCGAGTTGGTTCTTTCGGCCTCCGGACAGTGGAGCTGCTGCCATTCTGGCGGTTGTCAGCATCGTTGCAGCCAGTCTGCTGCACGAACAGTCGGCCGTCGCCGCATTGGGTATTGCGATCGTTGCTCTTCTCTTCGGCAGGGGGCGCGAAAGCCCCATCGTCAAGTTCTTGGTAGTCGTTTGCGTGCTGGGATTTGTCGTCAAGGTCACCGCCCCCGGCCTCCACTCGCGGCGCGAGGTGATCGGCAGTCGAAGGGAGCTGGAAGGGTTTCCGCTCCTGGAACGAAATGCGATGGTGGGCGGGACTGGTCTTGTGGACAGCATCGACATCTTGTGGGTGGTGTTGCTGGTATCGCTCACTGTCGCCACCCTCACCCTCACGCAGACGACGAAGCGTCAGGTCCGATGGGTCGGTGCCACAATGGTCGCCTCGTGGACGCTCACTGTTCTTCTCTTCGTCATTACTCGACGGTGGAACGTCGTGCGCGGCGAGGCCAGTCGCACCGATCCTCTCTTGCCTGACCAGCGGATGACCGGGTATGCCGCCCTTGCCCTGGCCGTCTTGGCGCTCCTGGCTGTGGCTATCTGGCTGGTCCAGCTTGATCGTCGTTGGGGGCTCGGGCCCCTCTTGGCCTACACGGGCTTCATCAGTTCGGCGGCGGTGCTTGTTGCCTCTGGTGTCGGTGCGACACGCGCCGAGCTGCCGCTGTACTGGTGGTTGGCACTCGCCATCCTGCTGGTCCTGCTCCAGGCGTCGACATCTTGGTCGGGCGATGTCCCGGCCGCCAGCGCCGGCATGCTCATGGCGACGGCGTGTCTGGCGTTGAGCGCAAACTACGCTGTCGGGGCGCAGGCGCCCCTCGCGGCCAACAGCGAGGCGATGCAGGAGGTACTGGACCAAGTGCCGGAGGCGCAACGGGGTGAACGCGGTGCCATCAGCATGCCACGTCATCTGCCCTTCCCTGAGTACGCCAAGAAACCGACACTCAGACTCGATAGGGTGGGGTGCTATCTACGCCGGTACTACGGCGTGCCAAAGGACGTCGTGCTGGACAACGGGACCAACAGCAGGGCGAGATTCTCGGAATACTGTCGAGGGGACGGGTAATGGAGCTATCGCTGGTCGTGCCGTGTCACAACGAAGAGAGCAACCTGGTGGCCCTCTTCGATGAATGCTGCGCAGCGATGCCTGCGAAACCAGGCGCAGAGTGGGAAATGATCCTGATCGACGACGGCAGCAGTGATGCCACTGCGGAAATTGCTCGACAACTCGCTCATGAACACCAGTGCCTTCGAGCGGTAAGTCTGAGTCGAAATTTCGGCAAGGAGGCGGCGATGCTGGCCGGACTGCGGCTAGCGACTGGGAATGTGACGGTGATCCTCGATGCAGATCTGCAGCATCCGCCCCGGCTGATCCCCAAGATGGTTGAGCTTTTGCGGTCCAGGCCGGACGTCCATCAAGTGGTAGCACGGCGCAACAGGACAGGGGACTCACGGCGCAATGCCTTGATGGCCAACATCTACTACGGGCTAGTGAACAGCCTGATAGACGTGCGCCTTGAGAATGGGGAAGGAGATTTTCGAGCCCTGAGCAGGACCGCCGTCGACGCCATCTGCTCTCTGCAGGAGAGCAATCGGTTTTCCAAGGGACTGTTCAGCTGGATCGGATTCAACACAGAGACGATCGCCTATGACAACGTCTCGAGGTCAGGGGGAGCCTCGTCGTGGAACACGCGCACCCTCGTCAACTATGCGATCGATGGTGTCGTCGCCTTCAATAGTCGACCGTTAAGGGCCGTATTGTATGTGGGTGTCCTAGGGCTCGCACTTTCACTTCTATATATTTTCTACCTTCTGATCGATCTCGCCAACGGAGGCCTGGAGACACCGGGATATTTCACGCTGATCTCGGCTGTGTTGGCGCTGGGCAGTCTCCAGCTGGTGGCCCTTGGTGTGATTGGTGAGTATGTTGGGCGCATCTATCTTGAGAGCAAGGAGCGTCCCGCCTATTTCGTCGCACGCGATAGTGCCATCGACGACGGGCTCTGGGCTGCGGCCGGCGAAGATGCCCAGACGCGCTGACTATGGCTCTGTTGCGCTTTGTGCTGGTGGGCGTGGCCAATACCGCGGTCTACTACGCGTTGTATCTTTCCATTTTGCCTTTCCTGCCATATGTCGTCGCGCATCTAATAGCTTGGACGCTATCATTCCTCTTCTCCTTTTTTGTCAATTGTTACTACACCTTTCGCGTGAGGCCGACCTGGGGCAGGCTGCTGAGATTTCCCCTCTCGAGTATCGTCAACGTTGGTTTAACGACCTTCGGGACGATATTCCTGGTGGAGGTGTGGCGTTTCGATGAGCGACTCGCCCCGCTGGTGATGGGCATCTTGGCGGTTCCGGCCACCTTCCTTGTTGCGCGTCTCGCGTTGGCTGACCGGCAACCATCTCGGCAGGAGTCCGCCGAGGCGCTGTGAGCGAGCAGGGTGACTGTCGCAGCGAGGATGAACTCATGCCGTCTGGTTGATGGAGTGTGGGCGAAGAGCGAACTGTGCCCGACCCCGAAGACCCTTCGCCAGGGATAGGCCACGTACTGTTGCGGTGTGGATTCACCGGCGCCTTCCCCGGCTGACGTCTTGCCGGCTGGCAGTCCCCTGGTTGCGCTCGACATCGACGGGACGATCGTGCACCACGACGGCTATCTCAGCCCACGGGTTGCCAGCGCGATTACCGCCCTGGCGGACACCCAGGCGACCGTCATGATTGCCACCGGACGTTCCGTGCTGGCAACGATGCCATTGCTCGACGAGCTCGGTCTGGTCCGTGACGGCTGGTATGCGGTGTGCTCCAACGGTGCGGTCACCATTGCCCTCAACCCTTCGTTGCCGCGAGGCTATCGGCTGCACGATGTGGTCACTTTCGACCCTGGGCCCGCCGTGGCAGTACTCCGCCACATTCTGCCGGACGCGATCATCGCCGTGGAGGATGTGGGCGTTGGCTTCAAGGTCAACAAGTTGTTCCCGGAGCCCGACATCGCGGAACGACAGACTGTGGTGACGGTCGAGGAGCTCGTTGCCGAGCCCGTGCCCCGGGTGACCTTCCGTGACGTCGGCGGGACCAGCCCGGACTTTGCGGCCGAGATCGATCGGATCGGGTTGCACGGGGTGAACTATGCGGTCGGTTTCTCCTCCTGGTTAGACCTTTCGCCTGAGGGAGTCTCCAAAGCCTCCGGCCTGGAGTCCATCCGCATTGCGCTCGGCGTCGACATCGAGCACACCATCGCGGTCGGAGATCAACGCAATGACATCGAGATGCTGCAGTGGGCCGGCCGAGGTGTGGCGATGGGTCAAGCACCGCCGGAGGTCGTGGCGGTGGCCGACGAGGTCACCGACGACGTGACCAACGACGGGCTGGCTCTTGTATTGGAAGACGTGGCCATGTCGCTGCGCTGGGTGGCCTGATGGACCCGAGCAGACCGGTCGAGCCACTGGTCATCACCTCACCGGCGAACCCGCGACTCAAAGCCTTGGCGAGCTTGCGTCGTCGACGCACCCGGGAGGCGCAAGGTGTCACTCTGGTCGAGGGGTATGAGGAGCTGCAGTTGGCGCTGGCGGCGGGAGCTCATCCTAGGTCGCTCTACTACTGCCCGGCGCTGATGGCCGACGCCGCTCGGCAACAACACGTGATCGATGACGCGGCCGCCACTGGCGCGGAGATCTTCGAGTTGGGTCAGGCGGCCTTTGCCAGGGCCGCCTACCGGGAGGGGCCAGACGGTTTCCTGGCCGTGGTGGACACGCTGAGCCGCCGATGCGTCGACCTCGATGTGCCCTCGGATGCGCTGATCTTGCTGTGCGAGGGGGTTGAGAAGCCGGGCAACCTCGGGGCAATGTTGCGGACCGCAGACGCGGCGGGGGTGAGCGCGGTGGTGGCTGCTGACCCGGTGACGGACTGGGGCAACCCGAACGTTGTCCGGTCATCCAAGGGCACGGTGTTCTCTGTCCCCGTGGCCAGTGACTGCGCTCGGACCACCCTGGAGTGGCTCGCTCAACACGGCATACCCCTCGTGGCGGCGACCCCGGACACGAATGTGCTGCATACCGACATCGCGTACGTAGGCCCGCTGGCCATCGCGGTCGGTGCTGAGAAACACGGGCTGACTGCCGAGGTGTTGCAGGCCGCCGCGCACCGGGTGCGCATTCCAATGGTGGGGCAGGCGAACTCGCTGAATGTGTCGACCTCGGCGGCGATCATCGTCTACGAGGCCGTGCGACAGCGCAGCGTGGCCAGCGCACGCGTAGGGTCTGGGGTGGTCACGAGTGCCAGCCCATCTGTGTCACGATGAAGACTATGCGCATCGATCACGTCTGTTATGCAGCGGGGCCTGAGGGCATGAGGGCCACCGCCATGAGGTTGGCCGACAAGCTGCAGGTCAGTCCGCACGACGGAGGTGTGCATCCGCGTTTCGGCACCCGCAATATGGTGTTGCCGCTGGCGCAGGGTCGATACCTTGAGGTGGTCGAAGCGCTCGATCACCCGGCCTCGGACAAGGCCCCGTTCGGTCAGGCGGTGCGTGCTCGCTCAGCAAGGGGTGGCGGCTGGATGGCCTGGGTTCTTGCCGTGGAGGACCTCGGAGACATCGAGGAGCGTCTGGGCAGAGAGGCGGTGCCGGGTAATCGTCATACCCCCGAGGGCATCGAGCTCACCTGGCGCCAGATTGGCATCAAGTCGTTGATCGAGGACCCGCAGCTGCCATTCTTCGTGCGCTGGGACTCAATGGAACATCACCCCTCGACGCTGGGTTCGGATGCTGCAAAGCTGGTCGGTCTGCACATCGCCGGCGACCCGGTCAGGATCCGGCAGTGGCTGGGCATGACATCCATGGACAGCTTGGGAGAGGGCGATATCGACGTCGAGTTCGATCGATCGCTCACTCCGGCCTTGGACGCGGTGACCTTCGATACGGTCGGTGGCACCGTCACTATCTAGACGCCTGCTCCTGCACGCGACGCGCCCGAGCACTCCGTTCACGGCGCACAGGCGTCCGGCTGCGCTCAGGCTCGGTTAGCCCTCGAAGGTGCGTAGCCGCAGACTGTTGAGGACCACGAGAGTCGATGAGGCCGCCATCGCGGCACCGGCGATCATCGGGTTCAACACAGCGAACGCGGCCAACGGGATCGCCGCGGTGTTGTAGCCGTAGGCCCAGCCCAGGTTCTGGTTGACCACGCGCAGCGTCTGCCGGGACAGGGCTATCGCAGTGGCGACGGCCCCCAGGTCAGAACGCATCAGCACCATATCTGCCGACCTCATGGCCACGTCCGTGCCGCCGCCCATGGCGATCCCCAGGTCGGCCGCCGCCAGGGCTGCTGCGTCGTCGACCCCGTCCCCGACCATGGCGACGATGCGCCCGGCGCGTTGCAGTTCAGCCACGTCGTTGTGCTTGTCGGCGGGCAGCACTTCGGCGCGGACGTGTGCGGTGGCGATTCCCACCGACTCGGCGACATCACCCGCTGTCTGCGCGGTATCGCCGGTCACCAGGTGCGGCTCCAGGCCCAGCTCGCGGAGCCGTCCGATGGCTGCGGGGCTTGTTGCCCGCACTTGGTCGGTCACAGTCAGGGCAGCCCGGGCGCGTCCGCCCCACCCCACCAGGACCGTGGTCCCGGGGCCAGCCAACGCGGTATGCAGCGCGGCTGGCACCTGGTCGAAGAGGTCGGGCCTACCGACGCAGACCTCGGTGGTCTTGATCCTGCCCCGCACACCTGCGCCAGGCAGGGTGCCACAATCATGAGCCTCGGGCACCTGCAGCGACCGATCCTGCGCCGCCTGGACGATCGCGCGCGCGATCGGGTGCTCTGAGTCCTGCTCGACCGCGGCTGCTGCGGTCAGTGCGGCGTCCGGGGAGAGTCGGCCAGCCACGGTGAGATCGGTCAGCCTGGCCTGCCCGGCGGTGATCGTGTCGGTCTTGTCCAACAGGACAGTGTCGAGCTTGCGGGTGCTTCCCAGGATGTGTGGTCCCGTGATCAAGATGCCCAGGCGTGCGAGCTGACCCGTGCCGCTCAGCAGCGCAGTCGGCGCGGCCAGGCCGAAAGCGGATGGGCAGGCGGCGATCAGGACCGCAATGGCTGGCTCGATGCTGGTGCCGAGGTCGTGTCCAGTGATCAGCCATCCGAGCAGGGTCACTGCGGCGACGATCAGCACGACCGGGACGAAGACGGCTGAGACCCGATCAGCGAGCCGTTGCGCCGGAGTCCATCCGGTCTGCGCCTCCTGGACGAGCCGCGCGATCTGGGCCAGCGCTGTGTCCGCCCCGACGCGGGTCGCCTCGATGACAAGCCTGCCGTGCACGTTGTCGGCGGCCCCGATGACCTCATCTCCGGCCCTGACCTCGATCGGAGTCGACTCGCCCGTCACCGCAGAAGCGTCGATGGCGCTGCGCCCGTCGATCACACGCCCGTCGGTGGCGACCTTCTCCCCGGGTCGGGTGACGAATCGCATACCCACACCGAGACACGCGACATCAGCGCGTTCTTCACGCCACGCCCCGCTGCGTGGATCGTGCCGCAGCACCGCCACATCCTTGGCCCCCAGGTCCACCAATGAGGTCAGCACGGATCGCCCGGCTGCGGTGGCCCGGGCCTCGATGTATCGGCCGATGAGCAGGAAGGCCGTCACGACGGCTGTGGTCCCGTAGTAGAGGTGCCCGCCTGATCCCGGCGCGTCCGAGCCCGGCGCGTCCACGACCGCCGACCCGGTCAGGGTGACGACGAGCGACCAACCGTAAGCCGTGCTGATTGCGGTCGAGACCAGCGTGTCCATCGTCGATGCACGGTGCCAAGCGTTGAGTGCAGTGGCCCGGTGGAGAGGCCACGCTGCCCAGAAGTACACCGGAGTGGTGAGCGCCAGCTGGAGCCACGGATTCGCAGCCCCAGTGGCTTCCCGGATCGCCGGCACCATCGCAACGAGCAGTACCGCAGCGGCCAGGACCGAGGCGATGAGCGCCCGCAGGCGCAAGGCGCGATCGTCCAGCGAGTCATGGTTCCACCTGTTCGGCCTTGGCCAGCCTGCCGCTGAGGCAGCACCCGCGGCGACGCGCCCGCTCAACTGTGGTCGTGCGTGGGCAGGTGAGCCACCAGTTGGGGTGCCAGCCCGACATACGTATCAGGGGTCATCTGGATCAGCCGCTGCTCTTCGGCCGCCGGCAACCCCAGACCACGCACGAAGTGTCGCAGATCCTCCCCGTTGATCCGCCGACCACGGGTGAGTTCCTTGAGTCGGTCATACGGGTTGGACATGCCCTCGACACCGCGAGCGGCCAAGGCACGCATCACCGACTGGATCGGCTCGGCCAGCACCTCCCAGTTGTCCTCCAGGTGGGCGGCCATCGCTTCGGGGTTCGCGTCCAAGCCTGCCAAGCCCCTGGCTGCGTTGTCGATGGCCAACAGTGAGTGACCCAGTGCCGTGCCGATGTTACGTTGCATCGAGGAGTCGGTCAGGTCGCGTTGCAGCCGTGAGGTCACCAGCGTTGTCGCCAACACATCGAGCAGGGCGTTCGAAACCTCGAGGTTTGCCTCGGCGTTCTCGAACCGGATCGGGTTGACCTTGTGCGGCATGGTCGAAGATCCCACGCTGCCCTGGCCGCGCACCTGGGTGAAGTAGCCCATCGAGATGTAGGACCAGAGGTCGGTGCACAGATTGTGCAGCACTCGATTGAACCGGGCGATGTCGGCATACAGCTCCGCTTGCCAGTCGTGGCTCTCGATCTGCGTGGTCAGCGGATTCCAGGTCAACCCGAGACCCGTCACGAACTCTTCGCTGATCTGCTGCCAGTCGGCATCGGGCACCGCCGCGAGATGGGCGCCGTAGGTGCCAGTTGCCCCGTTGAACTTACCCAGGTACTCACACGTGCTGATGCGCCGCAGTTGCCGGTGTAGTCGGCCAGCCAACACGGCCAGCTCCTTGCCCAGTGTGGACGGCGTCGCGGGTTGCCCGTGTGTATGCGCCAGGAGAGGTATGTCGGCCATCTCCCGAGCCATCCGGCTTACCTGGTCGAACAGCGCCTGGGCGGCCGGAAGCCACACACCACGAACAGCTCCTCGCACCATCAAGGCATACGACAGGTTGTTGATGTCCTCCGAGGTCGCAGCAAAGTGGACGAGCTCGGCGAGGTCACCTCGACCGTCGAGCCGGTCGGTCAATCGGCGGCGCAGCAGAAACTCGATGGCCTTGACATCGTGCACCGTGACGGCCTCGAGCGCGGCCAGCTCATCGATGGTCTGCGCGTCGAACTCCCCGACCAGTGCCCGCAGACTCTGTCGCTCAGCAGGACTGAGAGTCCCTGCGCCGGGTATGACGTTGTGGTCGCACAGGTAGATCAACCACTCAACTTCGACCTGCAGGCGCTGACGGTTCAGCGCTGGCTCCGAGAGGTGCTCGACGAGTTCGCCGACCACGCGGCGATAGCGCCCGTCGAGCGCGCCGAGGGCAGGGGGAGGCGAGATGTCGAGCAGCGAGACCATGGGGTCATCCTCCCAGAGCCCACGGGCACACACGCAGTCCGATGCTCGCAGGCCCGGCCGTGGTGCACCGCCCGCGCCACCGAGTGAGCACCTGGGTCCGAGCTGGGAGTCAGCGCTTGGTGTCCGGGTCTACCCGGTCCGCGTCCAGGTAGGTGTCCATCTGGTCATCACGTTGAGCTCGGGCCTCGCTCACTGCTTGCGCAGCCCGCTCTTCCAACGCCCGAGCCCGACCCTCGGCCCGATCGGCCTCCTCTTGGAGCTCATCGGCTTCGCGTCTGGCCAGGACGGCTGCACCGTGAACGTCCTTGGCAATGGCTTCTTGCTCGGTGATCCGCGGGTCATCTGCCTTGGCGTGGTGGCGTAGCTCAGCGGCTCGCGCCCGAGATTTTCGGCGTCGCCAGACCAGGAAAATCCACAGAGCAACAGCGACGACGACCGCCGCTGTCAACCACCAGATCCACGCTTGGTCGCCCATCGCTTCTCCTTCGTCGCAGGATCAGCAACCATCGGTTGCCGTGCCGAGCGTATCCAGAGCGAGCGGTTGGCGCGAGAGACCCAGGTTTGGGACGCCGGGAATAGCCACGCGCACACCGAACTCCTCGTGTGCGGCCTCAGCTGCCGGCTATCTCGTCGCCATCCCTTCTGAGGCAGGCGAAGGTTGTGCATTTCACGACTGAAGCTTCCAGGGGTCGGCCCGGCCACCGTGGGTCAGGTGCTCAACGGCTCAGTGCGGCCAAGGCCGCAAGACTCGCGTCGATGATCTCGGCCTGTGCAGGCTCACGTGGCACGGTCGGCTCTCCATCTCCCGGTTGTCGGCCGTAGTCACCGAAGTAGGCGTGCACTGCTCCCTGGATCATGACGATCTTCGCGTCGCCGAGCAGATTAGCGCGACTGTCCCGGCCGCGACACCGATCCCGAACGGCTGCGCTGATCGCAGTGCCCAGGACCACGCTTTGCCGCATTCATCGCAGCGATGTCTTCACGGTAGGCGACGATCTTTTCAGGGCGACATCGACTCCTGGACTACGTCATCAGCCGCATCGACAGGATCGTTCTGGGTGAGGTCGAAGGTCTGGAAACCGGTCCACGTCTGCGGGCGGTGGTTGACCGCGATCACGGTCGGTCCCGCGCGCACGGGTTCGGGGCCCGGGCTGGCTCCGTCGAGCGGAACCGACCGGCATACCCCGCTGACCGCATGCGTTGCGGTGTCGTCGTCGAGGTGAGCTGCCGGCTCGTCCATCAGCACGATGGGGCGGCGCGAGAGCACCGCGCGTGCCATCGATAGCCGTGCGCGTTCGCCCCCTGACAGCCCGCTGAGGAGGCTATCGAGTCCGGCCGGCAGGGCGCCGAGCCACCGCGTGAGGTCGACCGCCTGCAACGCGGCGCGGATCGATTCGTCGCTTGCCGACGGATCGGCTAGTGCAAGGTTGGCTCGCACGGTCCCGGCGAAAGCATGCGGCTCGTCGTCGATCACAGCGATTCGCGCCCGCACCGAGTCCACGCTGAGATGGAAGGTGTCGTGACCGGCCACCCGATAGGACCCCTGCACTGGGTCCAGGTCGCGGGCCAGCACCGCCAGCGCCGTCGATTTTCCCGCTCCGTTGGGACCGGTCAACTGCACCCGGTCGCCGGTATGCAGAAGTGGCAACGTGAGTCGGTCCAGGTCCAGGGTGCCCGGTTGGTGGTGAGCGTCGGGACCGTTGACGCCGGGAGTCGAGGGGTGCCGCGGCCGCGGCATTGCTGACCACGATGCGCTGATACGGTCGACTTCGACTGGTGTCGCCGCATCAGTGAGCTGTGTGTCGGATATCGAGGACACCGCCCGAGGCTGGTTCAACACCTCATTCAACCGCGCCTGCGCAGAACGCGCCCGAGCCTTGGCGCCGCCGATTTCGGGCAAGGCGGTCCAAGACTCGGCCAATGCCATCGGCGTCAAGGCCACGAGGGCAGCCCACGGCGCCGAGAGCGTTCCACTGGCAAAGCTGGTCGCCGCCAGCCAGCCGACGAACGCCGTCACGACTGCGATGACCGCCCATGAGGCCGCAACGCCCACGCACCGCACCTGGATCAGTCCGGTTTCGGCCCGTCTGTAGGCTTCCTCGCGCGATGCCAAACCGACTAAGACCTGCGGCAACGGCGCCGAGATGCCGGCACTGGCGTCGCGTCGTCCTTCGGCATCGGTGCTGACCGGGACCCAGCCGCCCACGGCTTGGATGGCGCCGATCTGTGCCGTCAACGTCGTCGCTGCGGCGAGCACCTTTCCCCGTTCTCGAACGGCCGCGTGCTGGCGCCCCTGTTCCGAGCGTGAGGTCACCTCACCAACCGCCAGAGCGGCTAGGGCCCCGGCAGCCACCACGGCGGCCGCCAGTGGCAGAGCCCACGCCAGCACCCCCACGGCTACCAAGCTCGCGATCACTGTGGCGACCCACGGGACGTGAACGCGCACTTGCTCATCCACGACATCATCCAGGTCGCGCACCAAGGCCGTCAGGAAGTCAGCCCGACTTCGCCGGCCCAGTCGGGCCGGGGTCAGTGGCACCAACGCAGCAAAGAGGTCTGCTCGCCGCCTCGACAGGTCGGCCAGTGCCACATCATGGGAGACGACTCGCTCGGCATACCGCAGCAGCGGCCTAGCCAGGCCGAACGTGCGTACCCCGACGATGGCCACCAGCAATGTGAGCACGACCGGTTGGAACGAGGCCTGCACGATGAGCCACCCAGAGGTCGCAGTGAGCGCCACGCCGGAGGCCACCGACAAGCCGCCGAGCACGCAGGCTAGGCGTAGTCGGCCGGCCTGACTGATCGCCGCCCAGATGGCGGGTTCAACGCCGGCCGACCCCTCACCTCGGGTGCCGTCACCCGAGGTCGGTGCGGTGGTGTGGTCAGGTGCGGGCTGCGTATCCTCGCTCGCCTCGGTGGCGGCCCTGGCGCTACCCACGTCATCCGGCGTCGTCGATCCGACTGGCCTGGTCGCCGTAGTCGAGGCGATCGACATCTGCCAGTGCTCGTCCGCGACCGCGACCAGCTCGCTGTCGTGCGTCGCCACGATCACGGGGCGCTGTGCGGCCTGAGCGGCCAGCAACTGTCGAATATCGGCGACCGAGTCCTCAGCGATGTGCGCGGTGGGCTCATCGAGCAGCAGTACGGGCGCGTCACTCAGGAAGGCACGGGCCAGTGCTAGTCGTGCCCGTTGGCCCGCGGATAGACCAAATCCATCGTCGCCGACCACCGCGTCCAGGCCACCTCGCGGGTGCACCGCGCTCCATAGCCCCACGGAGAGCAATGCTTCGGCCGCGGCCTCTCGAGTCACCTCGGGAGCGCCCAGGGCCAGGTTGTCCAGCACGGTGCCCGAGATCAGCAACGGTCGCTGGCTTGCCAGGTGAGTCGCAGGGCAGCTCACCGAGCCGGTATGGGGGGTCCGTAGCCCCGCGAGCAGCTCCAGCAATGTCGACTTGCCACCACCCGAGGGCCCGGTGAGCACGGTGAGGCCGGGGAGGTTCCGGGTGGTGTAGGTGACCTGCCTCAAAGCTGGGTCTCGACCGGGATAGCCATAGGTGATCCCGCAGGCCGCGATGGTCGATGTGGTCGTGGTTCCGGCCCGGCGGCGGGCTCGCCCAGCGGTGGTCCCACCGGCGTCCCCGTCGAGGTCAGCGCTCAGATCCTGCAACGCCTCGGCACCGGCGGCGGCATTGTGGAACTCGGCGCCGACCCGCCGAATAGGCCAATAGGCCTCGGGGGCCAACAAGATGGCGGACAGACCCACCTGAAGGTCGATCGTGCCGTAAGCCAACCGCAACCCAACCGACACGGCCACCATGGCCACCGAGATCGTCGCCAACAACTCCAAGGCCGCCGTCGACATGAACGCCGTGCGCAATGTGCGCACAGTGGCCCGCCGATGCTTGTCACCGACTTCCCCGACAACCGCGACTTGGTGCTCAGCGCGCCCATAAGCCACCAAGGTCGGTAACCCTTGGACGACGTCGATGAAATGGCCGGCCAACCGGGTCATGGCGGTCATTCGACCCCGGGTCTGGTCGCGGGTATGCATCCCGATCAACGCCGCGAAGAGCGGCAGCAACGGCAGGGTAAGCAGGACGATCAGCGCACTCCAGACGTCCACCACGGCTAGGACCGCCAAGGTCAGCGCCGGGATGATGATGGAGGTGACCAGGGCGGGTAGGTAGCGGGCGACATACGGCTCGATGGCTGCCACACCGTCGCCGATCAGGGTGGTGGCCTCACGAGGCCCCGGCCGCGACTCGACCGGCAGGCCGAGCCAACGGCGCAACACGGCCGCGCGTACCGCAGCGGTGCAGGCCAGCCCGGTCCGGTGCGCCGCGTAGTCGCCGCCTGCTGCGAGGAGCCCGCGGACCAGCAGCGCCACCACGACCACGGTCGCCGGCGCGGTGATCGGCGTGCCAGTCGCGACAGCGGTGACCAGCCACGCCAGGCCCAAGGCGACCGCGAGGGCAGCGATTCCGGACAGTATGCCGAGGCCCACCAAAGCGATCAGTGCCGGCCGCGTAGCTGGAGCAACCCGGATCAGCAGGCCGGGCGTCGGGCGGGCCATCAGGGACGCACGAGTGGTCGTAACGAGCGGTGAGGGCGTTGTTGCACGACTCCAGTCTCCCTTCGCTCACCCAGCGCGCGAAACGCGCCCGATCATGGGCGAGGTCAGTCAGTGCGACGAGGGTGAGCCCCCGGCGCCCGGTGCGCTTTCCTGGCGCTCGGTGCGCGCCGCCACGGCCACCTCGGTGGGAATGTGGTGACCTGAGACTCGCTGACGGAAGGTCCAGTAGGTCCAGCCCTGATACAGCAGGACGATGGGGAAGAAGATCACCGCCACCCAGGTCATGATGCCCAGGGTGTAGTCGGTTGAGGAGGCGTTGGTCGTGGTCAGCGAGAACGCCGGGTCAGTCGTGCTCGGCATGACGTCGGGGAACATGGCGATGAACAGCGAAGCGACCGCCAGACCGATTGCCACAAACGTGCCGGTGAAGCCCCACCCTTCCGCGCCGCGAGCGGCCATCGCCAAACCGGCAACCAGGGACAAGGCCGCGACTCCAGCCACGACCCACGAGAAGGTGTCGCCGAGGTCCGCGTGGATGATGCTGAGCCAGGCCACGGCCAACGCCGCCGCCAAGACCCCGATCTTGATGGCCAACCCGCGTGCTTCACGCCGGATGGGGCCGTCGGTCTTCAGCGCCAGGAACAGTGCGCCGTGGGTCAAGAACAGTGTGACGGTGACCAGACCGCCCAGCAGTGCCACCGGGTTGAGCAGGGTGAACAGCGTCCCGGTGTACTCCATGTCGGCGTCGATGGGCACACCACGCACGATGTTGGTGAACGCCACCCCCCACAGCAAGGCAGGCAAGGCCGAACCGAAGAGGATGCAGGCGTCCCAGCGCTTGCGCCAGCTCTCGCTGTCGACCTTGCCGCGGTAGTCGAAGGCCAAGGCGCGCACGATCAGTGCAACCAGGATGATCAGCAGCGGCAGGTAGAAGCCGGAGAACAAGGTCGCATACCAGTGCGGGAAGGCGGCGAACGTGGCACCGCCGGCAGTCAGCAGCCACACCTCGTTGCCGTCCCATACGGGGCCGATGGTGGCGAGCATGACCCGCTTGCGGGTCTCACCGTCCAACTCCTCATCACCGCGTCCGAGAACCGGGAAAAGCATCCCGACGCCGAAGTCGAAGCCCTCGAGGACGAAGTATCCGATCCACAGGATCGCAATCACGATGAACCATACGGTTGCTAGTTCCACCCGTCCCGCTCCTTTCGCATGCCGACGGTGCGCCAGGTGTGCCTCAACCGGGCCTGGCGCGCGTTGTCAGTAGGTGAAGACATAGGGTTCGTCTTCCTCGCGGTCCTTCGGGTCGTATGAGGCTCCCTCGGCTACCTGGTCGGCGCCGGCGCGCGCATAGCGCACGGTCAGGCCCACCATGACGACCGCGACTGCGGCATACAGCAGGGTGTAGACCGTCAGTGAGATCGCGACCTCGAGCGCACTCACCCCAGGGCTGACCCCGTTCGCGGTGGTCATGACCCCGAACACCACCCACGGCTGTCGGCCCATCTCGGTGAAGATCCAGCCGAAGGAGTTGGCGAACAACGGCAAGAAGAAGACGCCGAGCGAGGCGTAGAACCATCCTTTGGACTTCAGCTCCCTGCCTCCGCGCATGCCCCATAGCGCGGCAGCTGCAAGAGCGGCACCGGCCATTCCCAGACCGATCATCCAGCGGAAACTCCAGTAGGTCACCGGGATGACTGGACGGTAGTCCTCAGCTGCCGTCAACTCCTCACCGCCATAGGTCAGCTGGTATTCCTCGTTCAGGTTGTTAATGCCCTGGACTTCGCCGTCGAAGGTTCCGGTGGCCAAGTAGGAGAGCAGCTTGGGCACCGTGACTGCCCATTTTTCTTCGCCGCCATCCGGGGTGCCGATCGTGATGATCGAGAAAGGAGCGCCCGCGCCTTCGGGCACAGTCTCGTACAGCGCCTCGGCCGCGGCCATCTTCATCGGCTGAACCTCGGTCATGATCTTGCCTTGGATGTCGCCGGTGATAGCGGTGACCAGGCCACCGGCCAGCACGGTGATCGCGCCGATCTTCGCGGCCTTGCGGTACATCGGCTTGTCGCCCGCCGGGGTCGCCTTGCGCCATACATGCCACATCGCGATCATCAGCACGAACCCGCCACCGGTCATCCAGGCGGCCGCCACGACGTGCGGGAAGGTCACCAACTGCACCGGGTTGGTGAGGACTGCGCCGAAGTCGACCAGTTCGGCGCGGCCGGTCTCGGGGTTGTTGACGTACCCAACCGGGTTCTGCATGAACGAGTTCGCGGCCAGGATGAAGTAGGCCGACAACAGTGTCCCGATGTGCACCAACCAAATGCAGGCGGCATGGAGCTTTTCCGGGATCCGACCCCAGCCAAAGATCCACAAGCCCAGGAAGGTGGACTCCAAGAAGAAGGCTAGGAGGGCCTCGATGGCCAGCGGTGCGCCGAAGATGTCGCCGACGAACCGGGAGTAGTCCGACCAGTTCATCCCGAACTGGAACTCCTGCACGATGCCGGTGACCAGGCCGAGCGCGAAGTTGATCGTGAACAGCTTGCCGAAGAACTTGGTCAGTCGAAGCCACTTGACGTCGCGGGTACGCATCCACTGGGTCTGCATGAGAGCCACCACGAGCGAGAGCCCGATCGTGGTGGGCACGAAGAAGAAGTGGTAAACGGTTGTGATACCGAACTGCCAGCGCGCCAGGTCGAGAACTTCCACGAGGACATCCTTACAGTCGTCGTACTACTTCTGGTAGCGAACCTACACCCCGAGTCCGGCGAGTAGAAATGGCGTGAGCAGTGCTGTCAGAGCAAAGACGAGCATGACGACTGCCTGCCCGCGGCGTGGGGTCGCAGCGTCGGCGATCAGCAAGAGGCGCACTCGAGCCTGTTCAGTTCCGGTGACTGCTCCCAGCTCTTCGGCCTGGGGTGTTCGCGCTGTCTCTGGTGAGGCGTGCATCCGCACCAAGGCCCGAGCGAGTGGCCGGGCGCCAGTCTGACGCAGGGCCGCTCGGTCAGCCAACGCCTCGACGAGCAGCCTGACTTCGGTGAGCGCCGCCTCGCAGCGCACCACCCGTGGCACGGCGTAGTGCAGCACGCTGAAGAACTCGAGGACCAGATCGTGCCTGGCCCGGAGGTGGGCTCGCTCATGGGCCAGCACGGCTGCCAACTCATCGGGGCGCAGCGCGTGCAGGGTGCCTTGGCTGAGCACGACGTGTCGCGCGTCGCCCGGGATGCAGTAGGCAGTGGGGCCAGGATGGGCCAAGATCTTGGCGCCGGTGGCTTTGTCGTCACCAGCCAGCAGATCCACCCACTCCCGGTGTCGCCGGCGCAACGCCCGCAGACTTGTCCCCACTCGGTGCCCACTCACCAACAGTCGGACCAGCATCGCTGTGCTCAACGCGGTCGCCGCCAGGACCAACCCGTGGTGTTGCTGGCCCAAGCTCCAGGCGGCGACCGGGGCCGCCAGCAAAGCTGCGGCGACACCCGCCAACGCCACACTCTGCCAGGCGAGTAAACCCGGGCCCGGGCAGCGTCGAAAGAATGAGAAAGTGGCCATCGCTCGCGGCGCCAACACCGCGAAGACCGGTGCGCTCAGGCAGAGCAGTACGAGGGCCGCAATCTGCATGGACGGCGAGAGTTAGTGGCGGTGCCGGAACTCGACTTGGGCCAATGCCGCGCGCAGGTCGGCGATCTCTCCGGCGTCTGCCTGGCCGAGGAAATGCAGCATGGCCGCCTGCCGGTCGCCGGAGTCGAGGGTGTTGAGTCCGCTGCGCATGGAGGCAGCGGTGAGTTCTTCGCGGGAGGCGCTGGCCGAATACAACCAGGCCCGCCCAGATCGAGTGCGGTGCGCCAGGCCCTTCTTCGACAGCCGGTCCAGCACCGTCATCACAGTGGTGTAGGCAAGATTGCGGGTGCCAGACAGGTGAGTCAACACCTGGCGGACGCTCTGGTCGTCGCCGTGATCCCAGAGCACACTCATCACGGCGCGTTCCAGATCGCCGAGACCGCTGAATGGTTTGGGCATCCTTGCATAGTACGCCTGCGGGCAGAAAGCAACCTGGGAGCCGAGAATCAGCGTCAGTGGCAACCGATGGTGCAGCGCCGGTTTGGTACTCAGTCCTCCGGATAGCCCTCGGGGTTCTGTTGCTGCCAGCGCCAGGTATCCGCACACATATCGCCTACACTGCGGGTGGCCGCCCAGCCGAGCTCGCGCTGAGCCTTGGACGGGTCGGCGTAGGAACTGGCGATGTCGCCGGGGCGACGGGGCCCGACCGCGTAGGGGATGTCCTGACCGCTGGCTTTGCCGAACGCTTCGACCAGCTCAAGCACGCTCGTGCCGTGGCCGGTGCCGAGGTTCCAGGTCGACACTTGGCGGTCATGCCCGAGAATCCACTCCAGCGCGGCGAGATGTCCGGCGGCCAGGTCCTCGACATGGATGTAGTCGCGCACCCCTGTCCCGTCGGGGGTGTCGTAGTCACCGCCGAAGACCGATAGCTTCTCCCGGCGGCCGACGGCGATCTGCGCGATGAACGGCATCAGGTTGTTCGGTATGTCGCTGGGGTCCTCGCCGATCTCGCCGGACGGGTGGGCGCCGACCGGGTTGAAATAGCGCAGCAGACCGATACGCCACCGCTGGTCTGCCACGGCGAGGTCACGCAGGATCTGCTCGATCATCACTTTGGTCCAGCCGTACGGGTTGGTCGCCGACGTCGGAAGATCCTCGGTCATCGGCACCGGAGCATCGGGACCATAGACCGTGGCGGAGGAGGAGAACACCATGTGATGAACGCCGTGGTCGGCCATCGCCTGAGCCAGCGCCACAGTCGAGCCGACGTTGTTGCGGTAGTAGGCCAGAGGCTTCGCCACGGATTCGCCGACTGCCTTGAAGCCGGCAAAGTGAATCACCGCCCCGATGTCCTCGACGGCGAAGAGGTGGTCCAGGCGGTCTGCGTCGCCCAGGTTGAACTCGTGCACGGTGAGGGCGCCGCTTGATCCGCCCACGGTGTCGGCGAGGTCAGCGATACGGGGGAGCACTGCGTGCTTGGCGTTGCTGAAGTCATCGACAACGATCACGTCGTGTCCAGCATTGAGGAGCTGAACTACGGTGTGAGACCCGATGTACCCGGCGCCGCCGGTGACCAGAACACTCATGGCATAGGAGTATGTCAGGAGCCAGTAGGTCAGAGCCGTCGCCGACTGATCGCCCAAGTGGTCCAGGCTCGCGACCGCATGGACCTTCGCCGCCGACGCGGGCTTGACCGTCGGGTTCGCCGACCGGGTCAGCCCAATCCTGGGCTTCGGCGGTAGCGGCCGCCGGGGTATGCCTGGTCAAGCGCGGCCAGCACCTGCGTGACGTGCGAGTCGCCGAGCTGGGTAAGCCACTCAAAGGGACCCTGTGGGTAGCTGGTGCCCAGCCGCATCGCCGTGTCGATGTCGTCGGCGCTGGCCTCCCCACGGTGACACAGATCTACCGCCTCGTTCACGATCATCGAGATAGTCCGGGCGACGGGGTCGGTGACCGGATCGCCACCAACGAGAGCGTCGATCAGGTCAGGGTCGGGGTGTGCGTCAAGTGCACGACCCTGGCCGTCATAGGTGTAGACGCCTCGTCCGGTCTTACGTCCGAGACGACCCTGAGCGACAAGGTGCTGGTGGTATGCCGTGGGCTGATAGCGCGGGTCGCGGCCGGTCTGCTCCCAGACGCTGGTGCCAACGGCCAAGTTGATGTCTTGGCCGATGAGGTCGGTCAGTTCCATCGGCCCCATCGCGAAACCGCCGTGGTCGCGAAGGGCAGCGTCGAGACTGGCCGGGTCGATGATGCCCTGAGCCACCATCCGTTGGGCTTCGCCGTAGAACGGCCGGGCGACGCGGTTGACGATAAATCCAGGGGTGGACGCACAGAGCACGGGTGTCTTGCCCCAAGCGCGCATCAGGTCCGCGGCCTGATGCAGGACTTCGAGGGCTGAGCTCTCCCCGGCAACTACCTCCACCAAACGCATCAGCGGGGGTGGGTTGAAGAAGTGCAGGCCGATGACCCTGCCTGGGTGGCTGATAGCGGTGGCGAGCTGGGAGATGTCGAGGCTAGAGGTGTTGCTGGCGATGATCGTCCCAGCTGACTGCGAGCGGTCCAACGCCTCGAGGATGTCGTGCTTGACTGTGATCTTCTCGGCGGCGGCTTCGATGACCAGATCAACCGCAGGCAACCGGGCAGGGTCGCTGCCGCTGACGTGAAGTCGGCGGGCGGCCGCGGCAGCCTCGGCCCCGGTCACCCGGCCTTTGACGGCAAGCCGGTCGAAGCGCGACGTGATGCTCTGCACCGCCGCATGCGCTAACGCCTCCTCGCGGTCAACCAGGTAGACGTCGTGTCCGGCGCTCGCAGCCACCTGGGCAATGCCGGCTCCCATGGTGCCGGCCCCGACCACGGCGACCGATGAGTCTGCCGAAGTTCCTCCGATGCCAGTGTGCTCTGTCGGCGTCACGAGGTTTCGTCAACCGCTGAACGAATCCACTCGGCGAGGTGGCGATGCAGCCGTCGAGCCTCGGAGACAGCCGCCGTCATCTGGACGAAGTCATGGATCATCCCTGGATAACAGATGTAGTCCACCGAGACGCCAGCGCGCTGAAGCATCGCGGCATACCGCTGCCCATCCCCACGCAACGGATTGTCACGCATCGGGGCCACTGTGACGTCACTCATCGGCGGGCCGGAGGGCTCCAACTGCTGCAATTCTTCGGTGATCTCCGGGGGCATGCACGCATGTGGCCATACAACTGCCACAGCTGTGTGCCGTCAAGGTCGCCCGCTCGAGGCCACCGAGCCGCCGGGAGCGGCATCTGCTCGGCGGAGATATCGTGACGAAATGACGAAAAGCACCACGCAGGCCCCCGAACACGCACTGGTCCAAGCACACCGGCAGACCTTGGCCGATGCCGCCGACGCGTTGGCGCGCCGTCGCTACTACAGCCGCTACCCGGAGTCACCGTCGCCCAGGGTGTACGGCGAGCAAGCCGCCGACGCCGGTGAGCAGGCCTTCGAGGCCGCCCGACACGCCGACTACTCCGCGCTGGCCGACCAACCGAGCACCGGTGAGCTCGTCGGCGCCGAGATCTCGCCCTACGGTCCTGCGTTGGGTGTGAGCTATCCGCAGCTCGACGTTGACGCAGCCCTCCGAGCGGCACAGTCGGCGATCCCGGCGTGGCGCGACGCGGGCGCGACCACCCGGGCTTCGGTATGCGTGGAGATCATCGAGGCGATCAACAAGCGCTCGCACGAGATGGCTCACGCCGTGATGCACACCAGCGGTCAACCGTTCGTGATGGCCTTTCAGGCGGGTGGACCGCATGCCCAGGATCGGGCGCTGGAGGCCGTTGCCGCGGCGCTCGTTGAGCAACAGCGCGTTCCGGCGCATGTCGTCTGGGAGAAGCCCACCCGAAGAGACCCCATCCGGATGGCGAAGGACTATCGAATCGTGCCGCGGGGGGTGTCACTGGTCATTGGCTGCAACACCTTTCCGACCTGGAACGCCTACCCAGGGATTTTTGCGTCGTTGGCGACCGGCAACTCGGTGATCATCAAGCCCCATCCGAGCGCGATCCTGCCGCTGGCGCTGACGACGGCGATCGCCCGGGAGGTGCTGGCAGAGGCTGGGTTCGACCGGGCGCTGGTGCAGCTTGCCCCCGAGGACCACGGTGGCACGCTGGCCAGGTCGCTGGCGCTGCGGGAAGAAGTGGCCATCGTCGACTACACCGGTGGCCCAGCGTTCGGGGAGTGGCTGGAGCGGGATGTCGCTGGGCCCGGCACCCTGGTGTATGCCGAGAAAGCTGGCCTGAACAGCGTCATCGTGGACTCCACCGACCATCTCAAGGGCGCCCTCGGCAATTTGGCCTTCTCGTTTTCGTTGTACTCGGGTCAGATGTGCACAGCGCCGCAGAATATCTACGTCCCAGACTCCGGCATCGCCACCGATGAGGGCGAACTGAGCTTCGACGACTTTGCCGAGCGCCTGGCCGAAGCGCTGAACGCTTTCACCGCCGACCACGACAAGGCCGTTCAGACTCTAGGCGCCTTGGTCAATGATGGTGTCCGCGGCCGGGCAGCCGCGGTTCAACAGCTGGCCGATGACCTGGGCGGCACGGTCATCCTCGACTCACGGTCGATCACCCATCCGCAGTTTCCTGACGCGGTTGTGCGCACGCCCGCTCTGATCGCGGTCGAGGAGGGCAACGAGGCCGCATATACACAGGAGCGCTTCGGCCCGGTCGCCTTCCTGATTCGGGTGGGTTCCACTGACCAGGCGCTTGAGCGGTTCACGCAGACCGTGCGAGCCCATGGCGCGATCACCGCTGCTGTGTATGCCGACAACGAGCCCGTACTGCAGCAGGCTCGAGAGGCCGCGGCGCTCGCTGGCGTGGCTCTCTCGGAGAACCTGACCGGGCAGGTCTTCGTGAACCAGACGGCTGCCTTCAGCGACTATCACGCGACGGGTGCCAACCCAGCGGCCAACGCCTCGTACACCGACGCGGCTTTTGTCGCCAGCCGGTTCCGAGTCGTCACCTCGCGACGTCACGCCTGATATCGATCCGGTCGGTCCCGGCGAGTCCTTGGCTACGCTGAGCGATGCGTCACCTGATCCGGGTCGGTCGGCGCGTTCCGGGGCGGCAGTAGCCTTCTTCTGACCACCCTGCAGCACTGACGTCGAGGAGGCCCCGATGCGGGCGCACGCCGATAACCATCACCATGGTGGTCACCAGCACGGCGGGGCGTGTGGAGGGTTGGATCACCACGACGGCAACTACAGCCCATCACAGCGCCGTGACCTGCACTTGGTACTGGACTTCAACGCTCGGATGAGCGAGGCCATCAACGCGGGCCTCGACGTCGCAGCCACTGAAGCCGCGCTTGACCCGGACCCCTTGCGCTACATGTGGGTCGATGAGGGTCAAGGTCAGATCGAAGCTCAGCTCGCCGCGGCCGACGAGGTGCTCGCCGCAGCCGCGTCCCTGCCCGGCACACCTCGGGACGGTGTGCAGTGGATTGAGGAGTCGGCCCGAGCGGCTCGACCTTCGATGGCCGCCGGCGCCGGCGGGGCAACGTTGACCGTATGGCTGGAGTGGGTCCCTGAGCACGGCGAAGTCTTGCGCGCTCGCCGCGAAGGAGCGGACGCCTCCGTCGTGGTCGAGGACATCACGACCGATCCGGTTGACCTGTTCCGACCCAGCGCTGTGATCGACGGCGACGGCAGGTGCTGGGCCTTCGTGGGGCGGCGAGACACCCCCACGAGCCCGGTGGCCGTATGGGCAACGTGCCGGCTCGACAGCGGTTGGTCGACGTTGGAGCGAGTGAGCGGCACTGCCCATCCCAGCTTCAACCAGGAGGCGGCTCGTGCCGCGGATGGGTCGATCGTGGTGTGCTGGCAGGCGCGGCATGAGTCACGTTTCGCGATCTTCACCCGGACATACACGACACAGGGCTGGAGCGACACCGAGATCGTCACCGCTGGGATCACCGCAAACGTCTGGGACCCCGCGTTGGCGACGCGACCCGATGGCGGAACCGTCTTTGCCTGGTCGGAGTTTACCCAGGGGTCCTACCGCATCCAGCTACGCGAGCGTTCAGCCGCCGGGCAGTGGGGTGATCCGCGGCCGGTGACGGCCGGCTCGGACTATGCGCTGCATCCGAGTGTTGCGGTGAGTGCCGATGGCCGGTTGTGGTGCGCCTTTGACCGGATCGTGATGCACGGTCATGGAGGAAGCGGTCCGACCAGGTTGCGGGCGGCCGCCGATGTCGGCGCGGACCCAAGACGTATTCCGGGTGTGCGGCGCTCGGGCGACAGCGTGCCCGCTGAGCTGATCCCTGACGTCGCCGCCGGGGTGCAGGTGGTCGAGGTGCTGGCGCAGGGGGTGCGTCCGGCGCCGGGGGAACTGGCCGCCGGGGTAGACGTGGTGCCCTCGGGTCTGCCGAAGCTGGCCGCCACCGCCGACGGTGGTTTGGTCGTAGCCTATCGGGTGCATCGGCGGCTGCCGCTGATGACGTACTACTGGGAGATCGCGGCGCAGTCGCTGGGGCCGGCGGGATGGGAGCCGCCGACGACCTACAGCGGCACCGACGGCACCTTGGAGGAAGTGTCCATCGTCACTTCGACCAAGGGTGTGCGGATCGCTGCACAGATGGATCGGCGCCTGGAGCGGGCGTTGACGTGGACCGAGGGGTTCGGTGGTCGAGAGTGCCCCTATCTGTATGAGCACCATGGTTCGATCATCTGGCATGGCACTCACGGGTTGGGACAGATTGTGGTCGCGCATCGTGCCTCGGCGGGGTCCGCCTGGTCTCCCGACGGTGACCCCAGCGCCCCCGCCGCCGAGGTGTGCGTTCCGGTCAGGACCGTCGAGTCCTCGCAGCGACAGGAGTCTCGGCGTTGGATGGTCGAGGGCGATGACGTCGGAGATCACCACGAGCGGCCGAGCACTCAGGTCGGGCAAGAAAAGATGCACCTGTACTGGGGTGATCTGCACCGGCACTCGTTGGTCAGTAGGTGTACCTCCGGGGACGAGCCGAGCCTGGATGACTTCTACCGCTATGCCTGGGACGTCAACGACTACGATTTCTGGGCGGTCACCGACCACGCTGAGAACTCCTCGGACTACCAGTGGTGGGGCATCCAGAAGATCGCCGACCTGTTCCACATACCGGGCGCCTTCGTTCCGTTGTACGGCTTCGAGTGGACCTCGGCCAGTTCGGGTCACCAGAACGTCATCTTCGGCGATGTCGAGCGCGGAGCCCCCACCTTCTCCGCCTTCGCGGAGGGCACCACCGACCCGGCAGGGCTATGGAAGGCACTGGAGGCCCACCCGGCATACCCAGCGATCACGATCCCGCACCATCCCGGCGCCGCGATGGTCTACAACGACTGGGACTACCACGACCCTCGATACTCGCGGCTGGTCGAGATCTTCCAGGCATGCCGCGGCAACTACGAGGCCCCGGGCAGTTTTCGCCAGTACTCCGACGGCACCGCCACCGGCACGTTCACCGTCGACGGCCTCCTTCGTGGGCATCGCTTCGGTTTCGTCGGCTCCTCCGACCATGGCCACGGCGCGAGCTATGTCGGGGCGTGGGCCCGGGCGCTGGAGCGGGGCGAAGTCTTCGAGGCCCTTCGGGCCCGGCGGACTTTCGCCGCAAGCACTCGAGATGTCACCTTGGATGTTCGGTTGACCGGCAGCGACGGCGGTGAGGCGTTCATGGGAGAGGAGGCCGAGATTCGCGGTGCGCCAACGGTGCACGTTAGTGCCTCTGGGTATGCCGACCTGGCGCGGCTCGAGGTCGTTCGCAACGGGGTCTTGGTGCACGAGATCAGCCCACGGGTGGCTGGGATGGGGGAGGTTGCCGTCGGTATGCGGGTCGAGTGGGGACAGGGTGAGGGCGAGACGCGCTGGGACGGCACGCTGTCGATCCAGGGTGGCCGTGTGCAGTCCACGCCGTGGTGGAGCCCCGACGTCGTCGCTGTGGGTGAGCAGGCGGTGTCCTGGCAGAACTCGACCTACAGCTTTGGCGATCCCTACGGCGCACAACGAGGCGCGGTTGAGCTGACCCTGGTTGGCCCAGCCACCGCGCGTGTGACGGTCCAGATAGGGCAGCGCCGGCTGGTCACGACGCTGGGAGCGATCGAGGCCGCATTCGCCAGCGGACAGACGGTGGACATTCCCGGACCAGCAGACCTGGTGGGGGCGGTCTGCCTGCAGCGCTCGGTCGGCGGGCTCACCAGTCTGGGCTCACGACGGGTCGACCTGTCGTGGACCGACGGTGGGCTCGACCTGACGGCACTCCCGGTGGTGGCCACCTTCTATTACGTGCGGGCCTATCTGGTCGACGGTGAGATGGCCTGGTCTTCGCCGATCTGGATCACCGCAGGGTCCTGACGTGCCAGCAACACCACATACCCGGGCAGCGCCCCTCGATACCCTGCCGCCGCCGCGGGCGGAGTGGAGGCCGGCCGGGTAGTGCGGGGAGAGGCTATGACACGCTGACCCGGTGGGTATCTGGACGATGCAGCACCGCAGCCCGGATGTCGGGGAGTTGACCTGGCGCCCGTCCGACAGATGGTGGCTGGAACCAACGGCCGCTGGGGCCGTAGCGGAGTTCGTGTCCGACGCGCTTGCCAACGGCATGCATAGGGTCGAGGCCCATGTTCCCGTCAACAACGTCGCTTTGCGGCGGACGCTCCAGCGGGCCGGTCTGCGCCCCGAAGGCATCGCCCGCGGACGGCAGGTCGAGGACGGCGAGCCGGTCGATGTCACTCGTTTAGCGCGCCTCGCCACCGATCCCCCGCCCGGCAGCCCACCGGCCTTCTTGGCCATGCTCAACGCCACGTTGCCAACGAAGCGGGTGATTGCGCAGGGCCTGATCCGAAACGAGCGGGACGAGGTGTTGATGTGCGGGCTCACCTACAAGAAGGACTGGGATCTGCCTGGCGGAGTGGTCGACCCGCACGAATCCCCGGCTGCAGCGCTCAGCCGCGAAGTTCGTGAAGAGCTGGGCGTGAGCATTGACGTGGGCGAGTTGCTGGCGACGAACTGGCTGCCGCCCTATCGGCAGTGGGATGACGCGGTGCTCTTGGTCTTCGACCTGGGGGTGCACCCGGATCTCACCGAACGCGCCCGGCTACAACCCACCGAGATCGCCTCCCTGAACTGGTGTGACGCCGCGAAGGTGGAGCAACGAGCCGCACCCTACGTCGGGCGCTTGCTGACCCAGCTGTGGGCTACTGGTTTCGATCATGTCGCGCAGCGCGCCACGCCCGCTCGTCCTGGGGTGGCGGCATACCTCGAAGACGGTCAGGTACGCGAGGCGCACTCGTGAGCAACAACACTGCGCTCAACTGAGCGCCACATTGTCGCAGAATCGTGCTCAACGGGGTCGAACTGCCGCACATTCGCGCTCAGCGGGGCTCGGCCTCGAACAAGCTGAGCATGGCCGAGACGATGCTGATGATCAACGCCCCGAACACTGCGTCCCACCAGAAGTCCTGAACGACGAAGTTCAGGCCGAACAAGCCACTGGCCCAGGAGGTCAGGCTGAGCATGATGGCGTTCAAGACCACCAGGAACAGGCCCAGCGTCAACACCAGCAACGGCAGCGACAGGAGAAACAGCAGCGGCTTCACGATGGTGTTGAGGACACCGAAGATCAGCCCCACGGCGCCGATCGTCATGATCATGGCCAGCGTCGAGCTGCTGCCGGAGAAACTGATCCCCGGCACGATCAGCGAGGCGACCCACAGCGCGAGGCCGTTCACCACCACACGCACAAGAAACAACTGCATACGGCCTATCGTGGCACGTCGACCCTGGGAGAACGCTGAAGTCACCACCCGCTGTGGCTGAACCGGAGCGTGGGTGGACAACCTGCGTTGCGGGTCCACCGTCCCCCGTTAAGGTGGCGTGATGAGTGACCGCTCGCAGGCTGATGACTCCCCCGTACGGTTGCGCACCACCCTGCGTGCCGTTCCGGCATACAAGCCTGGCAAACCTGCTGCCGGTAGCGGGGGACAGGCCTCCTTCAAGATCTCCTCGAACGAGAACCCCTACCCGCCGCTGCCCTCGGTGCTCGATGCGGTTACTGAGGCCGCTCGTGGCATGAACCGCTACCCGGATATGTCGGTGGCGGCGCTGACCGAGGCGATCTCGCAGCGATTCGCGGTGCCACCAGAGTGCGTCGCGACGGGAACCGGCAGCGTCGGCGTGCTGACTCAGCTCGTCAACATCACCTGCGACCCTGGCGATGAGGTCGTCTACTCCTGGCGTTCGTTCGAGGCTTACCCCATCGTGATCGCACTTGCCGGAGCGACGTCGGTGCAAGTGCCGCTCGACTCGGCTGCACGCCATGACCTACCGGCGATGGCCGATGCGATCAGCGCACGCACCCGCCTGGTCGTTGTCTGCACGCCGAACAATCCCACCGGAACCGCCGTACATGCCGGTGAGCTCCGCGAGTTCTTGGACGCGGTCCCCCACGACACGCTGGTGGTGATCGACGAGGCGTACCTGGAGTTCGCGACCGGCGACGACATTCCCGATGCCCTTGCGCTCTACCGCGAGTATCCCAACGTGGCAGTGCTGCGAACCTTCTCGAAGGCCTACGGACTGGCCGGTCTTCGTGTGGGGTATGCGATCGCGCCCGAAGAAGTGGCGACTGCCCTGCGCAAGGCGGCGACCCCGTTCGGCGTCTCTGACATCGCCCAGCAGGCCGCCATAGCCAGCCTGGACGCTTTCGATGAACTGGAGGTGCGGGTCGAGTCGCTGATCAAGGAGCGCACCCGGGTGCTCGAGGCGTTGCGCGCCCAGGGCTGGGACGTTCCGCACAGTGAGGCCAACTTCGTCTGGCTGCCGTTGGGGCAGGAGACGCTCGACTTCGCCGACCTATGCCGTGAGTCAGGTTTGATCGTGCGGCCCTTTGCAGGCGAGGGCGCCCGATGCACGATCGGTGAGACCGAAGCCAACGATCTCTTCATCGAAGTCGCCGGTCAGTATGCAGTCAGGCGCCTCGGCGTCTCGGGTCCGGTAACGTGACGCTGGCCGCCCACCGACGGGCGTAGCCGAACCGAGGGAGGCTCTGGTGAGTGACGACGACATCGAGCAGATGTCTTCGGGGGGTGCCGGAGGTCACGAGCCGCCGCAGGTCGATGTCACCGACGGCGGGCCGGACATGGTGCAGTTCCTCGATTCCACCGGACAGTTGGTCGATCCGTCGACGGCGAGCCAGCCGTACGCCGCCTACGCTGCTGACGTCACCACCGATGACCTTGTCGGCTTCTTACGCGACCTGGTGTTGGTGCGACGGGTGGACGCTGAGGGGTTCGCCTTGCAACGCCAGGGTGAGCTCGGTTTGTGGCCCTCACTGCTCGGTCAAGAGGCGGCTCAGGTCGGAGCTGGGCGGGCAATGCTGCCACAGGACTACGCCTTCCCTGGGTATCGGGAGCATGGTGTTGCCTGGTGCAAGGGTGTCGACCCGGTGAACTTGCTCGGCATGTTCCGCGGGGTGAACCACGGGGGCTGGGATTCGGCCGAGAACAACTTCCACCTGTACACCATCGTCATCGGGAACCAGATGCTGCACGCCTGCGGGTATGCGATGGGTGTGGCTCGCGACGGTGATGTGGGCACCGGGGAGCCCGAGCGTGACACCGCCGTGATGGCCTTCACCGGAGACGGAGGCACTGCGCAGGGGGACTACAACGAAGCGCTGGTGTTTGCCTCGGTGACCCAGGCGCCTGTGGTGTTCTTCGTTCAGAACAACCACTGGGCGATCTCGGAGCCGAACGACAAGCAGTTCTCGATCCCGATCTACCAACGCGCTAGAGGCTTCGGCTTCCCGGGCGTGCGGGTCGACGGCAACGACGTGTTGGCGACATATGCGGTTACCCGCGCGGCGCTGGAGCGGGCAAGGTCGGGTCAAGGCCCGACCTTGATTGAGGCCTTTACCTACCGGATGGGTGCGCACACGACCTCCGATGACCCGACCAAATATCGAATCGCTGCCGAGGTCGACCTGTGGCGAGCTAAGGATCCGGTCGATCGGCTGACCGCGCACCTGCGGGCCGTCGAGGCGATCGACGACGAGTGGTTGGCGGCGCTGACCGTCGAGGCCGATGAGCTGGCTCGCCGGATTCGCCGAGAATGCCAGCAGATGGCTGATCCACCGCACTCGGAGATGTTCGAGCACGTGTACGCGCACCCGCACCCACTGGTGGATCGGGAAGCGGCGCAGTTCGCTGACTATCACGCCGGATTCGAGGAGGACTGATGGCTGCGAAGACCGCCGAAGGGCCAACAGCGTCTGGCGAAACACCGGGGTCGGCTGGATCGGTCGCCCAGGACGCTGGCGCGCCCACGAGCACGAAGATGAGCATCGCGAAGGCGCTCAACGCCGGCTTGCGGGCAGCGTTGGACGAGGACCCGAAGGTCGTGCTGATGGGGGAGGATGTCGGAAAGCTCGGCGGGGTTTTCCGGATCACCGAAAACCTGCAGAAAGACTTCGGCGAAGACCGTGTCATCGACACCCCGCTGGCTGAGTCCGGCATCTTGGGCACGGCGATCGGGTTGTGTCTACGCGGCTATCGGCCGGTTCTCGAGATCCAGTTCGACGGGTTCGTCTACCCCGCGTTCGACCAGATCGTCAGCCAGGTCGCCAAGATGCACTACCGGTCACTGGGCAAACTGAAGCTGCCGCTCGTGATCCGCATTCCGTACGGCGGCGGGATCGGCGCGGTCGAGCACCACAGTGAGTCGAACGAGGCGTACTTCGCGCATACCGCTGGGCTGCGGGTCGTCAGCTGTGCAACACCAGAGGATGCCTACTGGATGGTGCAGCAAGCCATCGCAAGTGATGACCCGGTCGTGCTGTACGAGCCCAAGCGGCGTTATCACGAACGAGGCTTCGTCGAGCTGGGGGAGACTGCGCCGCTTGGCCTGCACCAGGCTGCGGTGCGCATCAGCGGTACGGACGTGACAGTGGTGGCCTACGGGCCAATGGTCAAGGTGGCGGTGGCCGCCGCGCAAGCCTCGGAGCTGGAGGATGGCCCGTCGATCGAGGTCATCGACCTTCGCTCACTGTCGCCGCTGGATGTCGACATCATCGCGGCATCGGTCACCAAGACCGGGCGCGCCATCGTCGTCACGGAAGCGCAAACATTCCTGGGGATGAGCGCTGAGGTCGCGGCGCTGATCCAGTCCGAGTGCTTCTACCACCTGGAGGCCCCGGTGCTACGAGTCGGCGGATACAACATTCCGTACCCGCCGAGTCGACACGAAGAGGTCTTCCTGCCTGACCTAGATCGGATCCTGCACGCCGTCGACGTTGCTCTCGACTACTGACCGTCCCGGACTACTTGAGGAGTCATCGTGCCGAAGTTCGTGCTGCCGGATCCCGGCGAGGGCCTGGTCGAAGCGGAGATCGTGACCTGGAAGGTCAAGGCCGGTGATCGCGTCAAGACCAACGACATCGTGGTCGAAGTCGAGACGGCCAAGTCGTTGGTGGAGTTGCCCATTCCGTATGACGGTGTGGTCACCGCCCTGCTGGTTGCCGAGGGCGACACCGTGGAGGTCGGCAACGCGATCATCGATATCGACGACAGCAGCGGCGGCGGCGCAGCGAGGGCGGACACAGAAGCTGCCGCTGAGGACCAGCGGGAGGATGTCGGCGAGGAGACCGGACTGGCCGATGATCTCGTGCCGAAGATCGCCGATGACCCGCCGGGCGAAGGAACCGGGCGTGAGCCCAACCTGGTGGGTTACGGGCCCTCAGTGGGTGCCACCACCCGGCGTCGGCGCAAAGGTGGGCAACCACTCGCCGAGCCGGAGGCGGATGCTCAGGTGTCCAAGCCTCGACCGAAGTCGAAACCGCCGGTGCGCAAGTACGCCAAGGATCGTGGTGTGGACATCGCGACTGTGCAGCCTTCCGGCGAGGACGGGGTGATCTCCCGAGCAGACATCGACCGACACCTCCAGGACGCCGCAGGGCCACCGTCTGTCGGCGCTCAGGACCTGGCTGAGACACCGACTCGGGCGACCACGCAACCCGATGCGATAGCCGAAGCCGCAACGTCCGACGAGCCGCCCACGACAGCGGACGGCACGTCATACAACCCCCCCGTCTTCGAACGCTCAGGGCCGCGGGAGACACGCACGCCGGTCAAAGGCGTGCGCAAGATGACAGCGAAGGCGATGGTCGACTCGGCGTTCAGCGCACCGCACGTCAGCGAGTTCATCACCGTCGATGTCAGCGCGACGATGGATCTGGTCGAGCGACTCAAGGGTGAGCGAGAGTTCCGCGATCTGAAGGTCAGCCCGCTGCTGGTGCTCGCCAAGGCGTTGACGCTGGCTGTGAAGCGTCACCCCGGCGTCAACGCCGCCTGGGACGGGGATGCCGGCGAGATCGTCCAGCGGAACTACGTCAACCTCGGGATTGCGGCTGCTACGCCCCGTGGCTTGATGGTGCCCAACATCAAGGACGCAGACCTGATGGATATGCGCCAGCTGGCAGAGGCCATGGTCGACCTGGTCGCGACGGCGCGGGCCGGGCGCACCCAACCTGCCCAGATGGCGGGCGGCACCATCACGATCACCAACGTCGGGGTGTTCGGTGTCGACACCGGCACACCGATCATCAACCCCGGAGAGTCGATGATCGTCTGCTTCGGTGCCGTGCGGCGTCAACCCTGGGTGATGACGGACGCGGATGGCATCGAGCGCATCGAGCCTCGCTGGATTACCCAGCTGGCTGCATCGTTCGACCATCGACTGGTCGACGGCGAACGAGGATCACGCTTCCTGGCCGACCTCGCGGCCCTGCTCCACGATCCCTCCCGCGCCCTCGTCTGGGGCTGAGCCACACAAGCCTCGCCGGCGCGGGCTCACCTGTCCAGGACGAGGTCGCTCAGTGCATGAAGGCTGATGCGCTGGGGAGTCAGGGTGAGCTGTCGCCAGGACAGGAGAGATACTGAGCATCCGGCGGAGGAGTCGAATAGCTGCACGCGGTCGGGACCAGCCGGTCCGCGCCCAAGGCCCACCCTGCGCATACGAGCAGGATGAATACTGAGAGCGCGAGCACTACACGGTTCGTGGTGACTTGTCTCATCTCACACCATCGCGAAGCGCTCGGAGTGGATGCCGCTCGCCGGAACGCCGACATCTTCGAGCGCGGCCTCGACGGCATCCATCATGGCGTCGGGTCCACAGAGGAAGTACTGCAGGCGCTCGCGCGCTCGACCGTCGGGGAGCACCTCATCGAGCAAGGATGCGTTGACGTGGCCGCGGCGTCCAGGCCACTCATCCGAGGCGTCCGAGAGGACGTGGATCACTGTGAGGTCGAGACTCGATCGCAGGCGATCGAGTTCGGCGGCCCCGATGATGGACGGCGTCCGGTTGCCGATCACCGCGATGCAGGGTCGAGGGTCTCTGCGGTCGGCCAAGGTCTCCAGCATCGAGAGCAACGGCGTGATTCCCACCCCACCCCCGATGAAGACGAACCCGGGACCCTGATGACCCTTCAGGGTGAAGTCCCCCCACGGCCCGTCCAGATGCACGGTCTGGCCGGGCTCGAAGTCGTGGACGGTCGCAGTGAAGCCACGCTCGGTCTTGATGGTGAACTCGAGCCAGTCGCGATTCTCTGCGGAGGACGAGATCGAAAACGGGTGGTAAGCGAACGAAAATGGGGAGCGCCCGATGTTGATCCAGGCGAACTGACCCGCTTCGAAGGAGAACCCGTCGGGTCCGTAGACCTCGGGGTGCTGCGGTCTGATCCGCACAGTGTGCCCACCAGGCTGTTCCGTCACCGAGACGACCGACCAGCCCCGGCGTCGACGGATGAGGGGGCGTACGATCCTGACCCAGGCTATGAGCCAAACGAAGGCCGCCGTGTAGGCGACCCACAAGGCCTCCTCCCACGGCTCGCGCACGTAGTAGCCGATCAGCAGTACGTGAACGAGGCCGAAGACGACGATCAGCGTCGCGAGGCTGGTGTGAAGCACCTGCCACATTTCGTACGACAGCCGGAAGTGTCTGCGCCACAGTGATGTCGCGATCAGCACGAGGAGCAGCGCGACAGAAGCTACGGCGAACTGCGCCCGTGCCGGGGCCGACGTAACGTCGAGGAGGGCGAGGAAGCGGATGTCCCATACGAAGAGAATGATGGGGTGCGCGAGAATGCAGACCACGATCAGAGGAGTCACCGCGCGGTGTGCCTGGAGCATGACGTCCACGCCGACCGGTGCCGTTACCCGCACCAGCCGCGCGGCGATGACGAACTGCAGCCCCATCAGCGCCAACCCTACGAACCCCAACGCCACTGAGAAGTTCACCCAGAAACCACGTCCTGGCTCAAGACTGACCACACTCAGCGCGAGCGGGCCAATCGCGACAAGGACGTAGGTAATGACCCAGAAAGAAACCTTGACCGAACGCGGCACATTGCCTCCCCTGCTTTGGAAGCCAAACCCTGGATAATAGGGGTTGGTGGCACCACCCTATAGGCGCGAGGCGGACTATCCTATGCTTTCGCCGAATCGTTATTCGAGGGGAAAAGCGAAAACACCTCTTGCGTATGTGACTTTCATGTTTTTGGGCGCGCCGCTGTCTGAAAGGACACCGAGGTCCTCGTTCTGGCGCTCTGACGGAAGGTGAGCCAGAGCAGGAGCCGTGTCCCGTGGGCCCCGGAGTACATACTGGATCGGTGAGTGCTTCCGCTCCGCAGCGACCGAGCGACCGCAAGATGGCCGTGCTTGTGCTGCTCAGCTTCTTGACGGTCGCCGGAGCGGCCACGATCGTTGTCGTTGTGCTGGATGATCTAAGTGCCAGCACGCTTGGAGTTGGAATCGGCGCTGCGGCAATCATGTCGACCTGGATGTGGTTCAGAAACCATCAGTTGAACCGTGATCACGAAGGTTAGGGGGCGGGGTGCAGCGCGAAGGCTGGTCGCGCACTATCGGTTCAACCAATCAAGGCTGACTCGGAGCAGTTGGTGCGTTGGGCCTCGCATAAGGCGCAAGCAGAACGGATAACCTGCTCGTATGCCGTTGTCGCCCCGGGTCAAGGATCGTCTTTTCACGCTTCTCTGTCTGACTGCTGCCGTGGCGGTGCTTGTCATCGGTTTCTCCCGCGGTAACCCCCGGATTGCCATCGGCGGTGCGGCAGTGTTTGTGGCGTATGCCGTCCTTCAATCTGTGGCGCGCAGGCTCACCCCTGGAGCGCGGATGTTGATGGGCTCCGAGGCTGATGCGCAAGAACGCTTCATTCAGTTCAAGGCGACGCAGCTGGCGGGGCAGGTCGCCGTCGGTTTAGTCATTCTCGGGGTGACGCTTTCGCTGTTCTGGGAGTGGAACGTCGGCCTCTGGGTCGCTGGTGCCTGCAGTCTCATCCTGGGCGCCTTCTTAGGTGGCCTTGTCTACTTCACCCGGGCCGCTAGGTCGAACTCGGGCTCTCGGCCCTGATGACGTGGCCATGCTCGACTGCGGGGTTGCCTACCGCCGTCGCCAGTGGAGAAGGCCGGCCGTGCTGCACGCGGGGTGTGGGACCGGTCAGATGAGCAGCGATCAGAGATGGGTTTTGAGGTCGCGAGGCTCAGGAAGCAGATGAGCAGGTTTCGCTGAACTCCGCCTGCGCTTGCTCGGACTCCTCGGTCTCAATCGAGTCGTAGGACACCTCGCCGGAGTCACCTTGTTCCCCGCCGTCGCCTGATGCTGCACCCTGCACTTGTGTGAAGGGCGCATTGATGCTCTCGATGAGTGCAGCCTGTTCGTCCTCACCCGTGGCCGCGAGCTCTTCGAGGCGCTGCGCCAAGACGTCAACCTCCTGGTACTCCAACGCAGTGAGGGTGCTCTCTGACCCACGCTCGACCAGCAGCAGCGTGTCCTGTGCTCGCCCGGCTAAAGGCGCGGCGCCCTCGAAATAGGCGATGCATACCTCATCGCTCATCTGTGCCGGATCGGGCAGCTCCCCACTCGAGGCAGCTTCGCCGCCGCCCTCCGGTTCAGTCTCGGTCTGACTCGCTGCGTCTTCGCCCTCGGAAGCTTCACCGGCGGCTCCCTCCCCGCCGTGCCCCTCTGCTTGCTCCTCTTCGTTGGGAGCGCCCTCCGCTTCGCCGCCTTCCCCCTCCTCGGACGACGCGCCGAGCGACCCCGGTGGGGTCGGGTCGGATGTGGTGCACCCGGCGACAGCCAGGGTCATGACGGCCAGGGCGATCACTGCAGTGGTCTTCATCTGGGCAGCTCCTTGCTCGGGGGTCGGATGCCAGGTTATCTGGCCCGAAGGCTCACGGGGTGATGGCTAGGACATCCAGAACCGCGCGTGCCGTCTCTTCGTCTCCAACCACCTTGTATGTCGTGTCCGCTGTGCTGCGTCGACCGGCGCAGCGGCGGGTGAGCGCATCCGTGGTCATCGAGATGCTCACGGTGCTCGACAACTCCTCCCCCGCTTCGACGTGAACCTGGGCGGGCTGGTCAGTGGCTGTGACGGTGTCGGCCTCGTCGGACTCGATGGAGCCGGTGAACAACGAGTGCGCGACGACCGCGTCGTCGTGGTCGCGCTCCATCCGCACCCCGACCCGTGCCGTGACCGGCCCGGTGCTCTCCACGATCACCGTCGACCCGACTGGAAGGTCAAGGCGCTTCTGCACCACCACGGGAAATGACGTCACGATCCGTGACACGAACATCGCGGCTGCCGGGCTGTCCAGGTTGCCGATCCGATTCAGCGCCTCGCGGACGTCCTGCTCGTGCACCCAGATGTCGGACAGGCGCCGGGCCATCAGATCGCCCAGCGTGGTCTCTGTGTCCATCGGCCCGCGGACCATCGAGTCGAGGGTGAGATCGGGGTTGCCCAACGTCGCCAACCGGTTAAACAGCAGGGTCTCCAACTCATCCACGATCTCGGCCAGGTCCAGGTGGCTACGAGCCCGCACGCCGTACTCCATCCATACCGCGAAGTCGCTGCGCAAGTGGTCGCGCTCCGGCAGCTCGACCTCGGGGTATTCGCCACCGTCGAAGTAGGTCTCCAACGATGCGATATGGGCGAACTGGTCCTTGACGCTCCACCCGGGACAGGGGGTCGCCGCCTCGGTCTTGTCCTTTGGGCACGAACGGCCCAGTTCGATCATCGAGCGCATGGCCTGGCGGTAACCCTCGACCAGGTCCACCAGTTCCTCCGGGGCAGCAGGATGTTGGGGCATAAGGCAAACCCTACTCAGCCGTACGGGGCGACGGGTTGTTTGCTCCGGTCAGGGCCGATCTAGCATGGATAGGTGACCACTTCGCCTCGGTATCGGCCCCAGGCTGATGCCACAGGCGCGGCCTCGGCCTTCCGCACGGCAGTCGGCGCGGTCGGTCCCTCGCCTGCTCCGGTCAGCCGACCCCGCAAGGTGGTCCGATGAGTGTGGCATTGGCTGCGCGGCCGCCGGACACGCAGGATCGTGTCGAGGTGCGTTGGTTGACGGTCGTGGCTGTCTTAACTGTGGCGCTCGTCTGCGCGCTGCCGGCGGCCGCCCTCAGTGGTGCTACGGCGCCGCTGATCCTTGGTGACGCCGGCCCGCTGGTGCGCTGGGGACAGCTGGTGATCGGTGTCGTGCACAACGTTGCCGCGGCGAGTACCATCGGGCTGCTGCTGGTCGGCGGGTTCTTGGCCCCCGAGTCTCGAACGTCTCAGCGACGCCAGACCGCCGCTGTCAGCGCGGCGATCACAGCCAGTGTCTGGTTCGTCTCCGCCGTTGCCTCTCTGTTGGTCGGGTTTGCCGAGGTGTCAACTGTCGCGCTCGGTGCCGACGGCTATTGGCAGGAGCTCGTGGTCGGCATTCAGGACTTCGAGCTGGTCCGGCTGTGGACCATCGAGGTCGCCATGGTGGCGGTCCTGGTCTTGGTCACGGCGCTTGTGCGCACCCGGGCCGGCCTAGCCTGGGCTGCGGTGTTGGCATTCGCGACGCTCATTCCCGTCGCTTACACGGGTCACTCCAGCAGCACATCGGGGCACGAAACGGCGGTGACGGCACTCGGCATACATCTCGTTGCGGTGAGCGCCTGGGTGGGCGGACTGATCGCGCTGGTCATGCTGCGGCCGGTGCTGGGCAACGCGCTGACCGCCACGGTGGGAAGGTTTTCCAGCCTCGCCTTGTGGTGTTTTGTCGCTGTCGGATTCTCCGGTGTGCTCTTTGCCGTTGAGACGGTCGAGTCGTGGGAGCAGTTGGTCAGCGGCTACTGGCTGCTGATCTGGGGCAAGGTGCTCGTGCTGGCGGCGCTCGGGGTGTTCGGCTATCTCCACCGCCAGCGACTTATCGACGCCGGACTGGAGCGTTCGGGGGCATTCGCCCGCTTGGCCGGGGTGGAGACGTTGGTGATGGCGATCGCTCTGGGGCTCTCGGTCGCGCTTTCACGCACCCCACCTCCGGAGCTGGGCGAGATCGACCGGTCCTCACCGGCCGAGCTGTTGACCGGGTATCCCCAGCCGCCACCGCTGGATGCTGCCGCGTTCCTCACGGTGTGGCAGGTCAACTGGTTGACGTTGCTGACCGCGCTAATGGCGATCGGCCTCTACCTCGCCGGCGTCCGACGGATGCGAGCGCGAGGTGATGCGTGGCCTGTCGGGCGCACCGTCGGCTGGGTGATCGGATGGTGCCTGCTGATCTACGTCACCAACGGTGCCCCGGGAGCCTACGGCCGGGTGATGTTCTCCATGCACATGGTGATGCATATGGCCTTGATGATGGCCATTCCGATCTTCCTGGTGCTCGCGGCCCCCATCACCTTGGCGCTGCGCACACTCCCTGCCCGTCGCGACAAGACCCTCGGCCCGCGCGAAGTGCTGTTGGCGCTGGTGCATTCTCGCTATGCCGCCATCGTCGCAAACCCGGTCGTGGCCGCAGTGATCTTCTTCGGCTCGTTGGTGGGCTTCTACTGGACTGCCGCGTTCAACGTCGCGCTGACCACGCATACCGGCCATGTGTTGATGATGGCGCACTTCACGATCGCGGGGTACCTGTTCGTGTGGTCCCTGATCGGCATCGATCCCGGCCCGCCCAAGTGGTCGGCGCCGTTGCGGCTGCTGGTGTTGTTGGCGACGTTGGCGGCCCACGCGTTCTTTGGACTGGCGTTGATGTCCGGCACCTGGCTGTTGGCGCCGGAGTTCTTCAAGGCGATCGACCTCAGCTGGGGGCCGGACCTGCTCGAGGACCAACAGCTCGGCGGGGCGATAGCATGGGGAGTCGGCGAGATGCCTACCCTGGCCTTGGCGCTGCTGGTGACGCTTGACTGGATGCGACGAGATGAGCGCGACGCAGTACGCACGGATCGGCAAGCCGAGCGCGACGGCGACGCTGAGCTGGCGGCATACAACGCACGGTTGGCGCAGATGACGCAGCCGGGCCGGCGAAAGGACTGAGATGAAGATCGCCCTGATTCAGTTGGCCTACGGTGACGAGGAGACCCCGGGCCAACGGACTGAGCGGGTGGCCGACCTGGTGCGCGCACAGCGGGGCCATGACCTGGTGGTGCTGCCGGAGCTGTGGAGCGCCGGGGCATTCGACTATCGCGCATGGCCCGAACGGGAGCAGCAGGTAGACGGCGAGGTGACCACCGCGCTGGGGGCGGTGGCTGCAGAGATCGGGGCGGTGCTGCATACCGGCTCGATCCTCGAGCGCCCCATCGGTGAGGACGGGCCGGAGGGGAAGGGTCTGTGGAACACCTCGGTGGTGGTGGACACCGCCGGGCAGGTGTGCGCGACCTACCGCAAGATTCACCGGTTCGGTTTCGGATCGGGGGAACCCAAACTGATGGAAGCCGGCACTGACGCGGTGGTCCTCGACCTTCCCGCGCCCGCCGACGCGCTGACCGTGGGACTCTCGACCTGCTACGACCTGCGGTTCCCCGAGCTGTATCGCCGCCAGGTCGAGGCAGGCGCCCAGATGTTTGTGGTGGCCTCGGCGTGGCCCATGGCTCGGGTCAACGCGTGGCGAACGTTGCTGCGAGCGAGAGCTATCGAGAACCAATGCTTTGTCGTCGCCTGTAACACCGCCGGGACCCATGCCGGCACCCAGATGGGTGGCTACAGCGCCGTGATCACTCCGACCGGCGATGTGCTGGCCGAGGCGGGCGAGGGCGAAGAGGTGCAGTCGGTCGACCTCGACCCCAGCCAGGTCGAACAGTGGCGGTCGAAGTTCCCAGTTTTGGGTGACCGGCGACTCTGACCGCTGGTTGGCGTGGATCTGGCGACGCGGGCGCTTGCTCGCGACTCCTGTCACGGTGATAGGGGGTATGCGGAAGGCCTGCGGTTACGGTAGGTGTTCTACGACGCTGCAGGTAGGCAGCATCGCCTCATCGAAGGGAACAGGATATGGGGCTTGGTTTAGGGATTCTCCTGATCGTCGCGGGCGCTATTTTGTCCTTCGCCGTCACCACCACCGTCGAGGGTGTCGACCTGGACACGATCGGCGTGATCCTGATGTCGGCCGGCGGTTTGACCTTGATACTCGGTTTGATCATGGGCGCCCAGCGCACTCACACCTCGCACGAGGTCACCCAGCGGCAGGCCCCCAACCGTCGCCGTCCGCCCTACGACGAATAGACCCGTTGAGCACGATGTTGCTGCCGTTCCACCCGGCTTGAGCGCGAAGATGCTGATCAGAAGGCGGCTTCCGGCACGTTCATCAGCCCGCCATCGCCGGTCCTGGTGGTGACCGCGTCGCTGCTCAACCGGGGCAGCACATCGCGAGCGAAGAAGCGAGCAGCCGCCACCTTGCCAACGTAGAAGTCGCGATCCGGGGCCGTCAGGGTCTGAGACGCACCTGTCGTGAGAGCGGCCTGAGCAACCTCGGCTTGCCTGATCAGCAACCACCCGACCAACAGGTCTCCCGCCGCCAGCAGCAGTCGGGTCGTGTGCCGGCCGACCGCGTACACACCGGCCGGGTCGTCGCCCGCTCTCGGGTCGGCGGCGCGTGCTTTGCCGACCAAGTAGTCGACCATCGAGCCGAAGTCGGTGAGTGCCGATCCGAGCAGTTCGCGTTCGGTGGCCAAGGTGTCGTTCTTGCCGCCGCCCTTGACCGTCGACAACACCTGTCCGCTGAGATAGCCGAGTGCCTCACCGCGGTCGCGCACGATCTTGCGGAAGAAGAAGTCGAGTCCCTGGATGGCGGTCGTGCCCTCATACAGGCTGTCGATCTTGGCATCTCGAACGTACTGCTCGACCGGATAGTCACTCAAGAAACCCGACCCGCCGAAGGTTTGCAGTGACTCGGTTCCGAGCAGCACCCAGGCGCGTTCGGAACCGCAACCCTTGACCAACGGCAGGAGCAAGTCGTTGACACGCTGCGCCAGGTGGGCTTCGCTGCCGGGGGTCAACGCTTCTTCACCGGCTTGGGCTTGGGCGGCATGAACGGTGTCCTGGAACGTCGCGGTGAACAACATCAGGGCCCGCAAGCCCTCGGCATACGACTTTTGCAGCATCAGCGAGCGGCGCACGTCGGGGTGGTGGGTGATCGGGACCCGGGGAGCGGTTTTGTCGGACATCTGGGTCAGGTCGCTGCCCTGCACTCGCTCCTTGGCATAGGCGAGCGCGTTGAGGTAGCCCGTCGAGAGGGTCGCGATCGCTTTGGTGCCGACCATCATCCGGGCGTATTCGATGATCCGGAACATTTGAGCGATGCCGTCGTGCACCTCGCCCAACAACAGGCCGATAGCTGGGTCGTCCTCACCGAAGCGCACCTCGCACGTCGTGGACACCTTCAAGCCCATCTTGTGCTCAATATTGGTGATCGTGACGCCATTGGCCTCGCCGAGTTCGCCGGAGTCGAGGTCGACATGAAACTGCGGCACGAGGAAGAGCGAAAGGCCCTTGGTGCCGGGGCCCGCCCCCTGCGGTCGGGCCAACACGAAATGAATGACGTTGTCGTAGAACGGCGCGATCGCTGAGGTGATGAAGCGTTTGACCCCGGTAATGTGCCAGGTGCCGTCGGCTTGCGCGGTGGCTTTGGTGCGGGCGGCGCCGACATCGGAGCCGGCGTCCGGCTCGGTCAGCACCATCGTGGCACCCCAGGGCTGGTCCACGATGTGTTCTGCCAGCTTGTGTTGCTCGGGGGTTCCGAGGTGAAGCAGCACTTCGGCGAAGGTGTAGCCGGAGGAGTAGAGCTTCACGGCCGGGTTGGAGCCAAGGACCATCTCGCCGACGGCCCAGGTCAGCGAGGGCGGCGCAGCCGCCCCGCCAAGGGGCTCGGAGATCTCAAGGCGGCCCCAGCCGGAGTCGATGTAGGCGCGATAGGAGTCGATGAAGGACTGCGGAAAGTCAGCGGTGCCGGTTGCCGAGTCAAAGGTTGGCGGGTTGCGGTCGCTGTCCTGAAGACTGGCGCCCAGTCGACCTTCAGCGAGCGTCGCCACCTCGGTCAGGATGTCTCGCGCGGTCTCGATGTCGATGTCTTCGAACGGCGGTTGGCCGAGCATGGTTGAGCGCCCGAACACCTCGAAGAGGTTGAACTCCAGGTCACGGACGTTGGCCTTGTAGTGACTCACCAAACCACTTTATCCCGCCACCCCCAGCCGCTGACCCACGACGAGAACCGCGGCTTTCAGCGCGGGAGGTCACCTTGGCCGCGGGGTGGGGAGCGCGGTCGGTCTGGCTGGGACAGTTCTCAGCCGAGGGTTGAGGGCACGGCGAAGATGAGCGCGAGCACCGGCATGAACGCCTGTATGACGGCGGGCCGGGTGAACGCCGACCCGCCCCGCAGGCGTAGCACGGCAGCGGCGGCCACCATGCTGCCGCAACTGTAGAGGTAGAGCGTCCAGCCCACCGTCCCGTTGCCGACCAACACATAGATCGGCCCAACGATCGCCCCGATGCCGAGGAAGAGGTTGTAGAAGCCCTGGTTGAACGCGAAGAACGCCGCGTCATCAGCGCTCTGTTGATCGCGCAACCTGAAGGCACGCCATACCTCGGGCCGCCGCCACCACAGCGACTCCAACAAGAAGATGCCGACATGCACCAGTCCGGCGAGGATCGACAAGGCCGCGGCGAGCAACGTCATACCTGAGTATGCCGCCCCGTTGGGCTGCACTGAAAGGTCGAAGATCAGCGTCCGAGGACGCGAAACCCTATGTTGCCGGCGCTGGCGTCGACCGAGTTGGCGCTGCGTGCGTCCACCCGGTACCGCCAGCAGTAACTCTCGTGACACAGATACGAGCCGCCGCGCATCACCCGCGCCTCGCCGCGGTTTGGCCCGACCGGATCGACGGCTGAACCTCGTCGATAGGTCGTCGGCGAATACCAGTCGCGACACCACTCCCAGACGTTGCCAGTCATCTGGTGGAGCCCGAAGTCGTTCGGCGGGTATGCGTGGACCGGGGCGGTGCCAATCCACCCATCGGCACCCGTGTCGTGGGCAGGGAAATCTCCCTGGAAGACGTTCATCAGGTGGCGACCTTTTGGCTCGCGCTCCTCACCCCAGGGGTAGTGAGACCCGCTGTGGTGCCCGCGCGCGGCGCGCTCCCACTGCGCCTCCGTCGGGAGTTCGGTCCCGCTCCAGCGGCAGAACGCGGTTGCGTCGTCCCAGCTGACGTGGACGACCGGGTGGTCTGCCCGTGCGTCGACATCGCTGTGTGGACCCTCGGGATGGCACCAATCGGCGCCCTCGACCTCGCGCCACCAGGGTGCCGCTGCGACGCCTCGCGTCGGGGGGAAATCGTCTGGCAGCAATCCTCCGAAGACGAAGGAGTTGCCGAAGGACTCCGCTGTCGTACGATGCCCTGTCGACTCGACGAATTCGGCGAACTGTGAGTTGGTCACCGTTGTTGCGCCGATCGCGTATGCCGACAGAGTCACCCGATGCTCGGGACCCTCGCCATCGGCGTGGTACCCAGCGTCGTCGCTCGTCCCCATCACGAAGTCGCCGCCAGGGACGTCGCGTAGATCGAGAGCGACCGAGCTCAGTGGGTCAAGCTCGCCACTGGTGCTTACGACACCGTTCGCGGGCGCCACCTCGTCTGCCGATGGGGGCGATCGGCGGGGAGCACAACACGCTGAGTCTTCCACCCTCGACTCCCCCTGCTTCTCGCGCTGTTGCACAACGGTCCGCTCGCGCTGCTCGTCCCCAAGCGTACGCGTCGGTCACGTCCGGGTGGGTCGCCCGATCCGGATGATGACACGGCCCAGTGAGTTGCGCCATCATGTGGACACCTGGCGTCTACCGCTGATGCCAGGGGCCAGTTCAGCGTGTACAGCCGCAACATACGTTCAGCCGAAGCAGACCGATCAACGGAGATCTGAGATGACGAACCGCCCCGACCGGCATGCACGATCGATGCTTCCCATCCCCGACCGACCGGCGTCGGCGCATACCACCTACGACGCGAAGGACCCGGAGACCTCCTACCCGCCGATCGAACCGCTGCGACCGCCGCGGGGGGCGCCGAACGTCCTGATCGTCCTGCTCGACGACGTCGGCTTCGGAGCCTCGAGCGCGTTCGGTGGGCCGTGCGACACGCCCCACGCGGAGCGCCTCGCAGCGGGAGGGCTGAAGTACAACCGGTTCCACACCACGGCACTGTGCGCGCCGACGCGGCAGGCGATGCTCACAGGGCGCAACCATCACTCCGTGGGGATGGGCAGCATCACCGAGACCGCCACGTCAGCGCCGGGCAACAGTTCGCTGCGACCTAACACCAAGGCGCCGTTGGCGATGACGCTGAAGCTCAACGGGTACTCCACAGCCCAGTTCGGCAAGTGCCACGAGGTCCCCGTCTGGCAGTCCTCGCCGCTCGGCCCCTTCGATGCATGGCCCTCGGGTGGGGGTGGGTTCGAGACGTTCTACGGGTTCATCGGCGGGGAGAACAACCAGTTCGAGCCAGCGCTGTATGAGGGGACGACCCCGGTCGAGCCGCCGGCCACGGCCGAGGAGGGATATCACCTCACCGAGGACCTCGCCGACCATGCGGTGAACTGGATTCGGCAACAGAAGGCGTTGATGCCTGACAAGCCGTTCTTCGCCTACTTCGCTCCCGGTGCGACCCATGCCCCGCATCACGTTCCGTTGGAGTGGGCCGAGAAGTACAAGGGACAGTTTGACGATGGGTGGGATGTGCTGCGCGAGCGGACGTTCGCCAAGCAGAAGGAGATCGGGGTCATCCCCGAGGACGCGGAGCTCACGGCGCGCCACGATGAAATCACTGCCTGGGACGACATGCCCGAGGAACTGAAACCGGTGCTTGCTCGACAGATGGAGGTCTATGCAGGTTTCCTGGAGCACACCGACCACCATGTCGGCAGGGTGATCGACGCGATCGATGACCTCGGCGTTCTCGAGGACACGTTGGTGTACTACATCATCGGTGACAATGGCGCGTCGGCTGAGGGCACGATGAACGGTGCGTTCAACGAGATGGCGAACTTCAACGGGATGGCGGGGCTCGAAACGCACGAGTTCATGCGCTCGAAGATGGACGAGTTCGGTACTGCCGAGTCCTACAACCATTACTCGGTCGGCTGGGCGTGGGCGATGAACACTCCGCTGCAGTGGACCAAGCAGGTCGCCTCCCACTGGGGCGGCACGCGGAACGGCACCATCGTGCACTGGCCACATGGCATCGAGGAGCAGGGCGGCCTACGCGATCAGTTCACCCATGTGATCGATCTTGCACCGACCATCCTCGAGGCTGCGGGAGTGCCCGAGCCGACAGTAGTCAACGGCGTGCAGCAGTCCCCGATGGAGGGGACGAGCATGCTGTACACCTTCGACCACCCCGAGGAGCCGGAGAAGCACGATCTGCAGTACTTCGAGATGTTCGCCAACCGCGGGATCTACCACAAGGGATGGAGCGCGGTGACCAAGCACCGCACTCCATGGGTGATGGTCGGCGGCGACCTTCCAGCATTCGACGACGATGTGTGGGAGTTGTACGACGGCAGCACCGACTACAGCCAGGCCCATGACCTCTCGGCCGAGCATCCCGAGATGCTGGCGAAGCTCCAGCGGCTCTTTCTGATCGAGGCAACGAAATACAACGTCCTGCCCATGGACGACCGCACCAGCGAACGACTCGAGCCCAGCATGGCGGGTCGCCCCTCACTGATCCACGGTGACTCGCAACTGTTCTTCCCCGGGATGGGCAGGCTGTCGGAAAACAGCGTGGTCAGCATCAAGAACAAGTCATTCTCGGTGACGGCGGAGGTTGACGTCCCCGAGTCGGGAGCCTCCGGGGTGATCATCGCTCAGGGCGGCCGGTTCGGCGGATGGGGCGTGTATACCAAAGACGGAGTGTTGAAGTTCGTCTACAACGTCCTCGGAATTCGTTCCTTCACCGTGGCCGCAACCGAGCCCGTCCCGCCGGGGAACCACCAAGTCCGTGTCGAGTTCGACTACGACGGTGGTGGTCTGGCCAAAGGCGGCGACGTCACCCTCTACCACGACGGCGGCGCCGTGGGCTCGGGCCGGGTCGAGGCCACCCAGCCGATGGTCTTCTCCGCCGATGAGACCACTGACATCGGCTACGAGTCGGGCACCTGCGTCACGCCCGACTACACGGCCGAGACCTCTCGATTCACCGGCAAGCTCCACTGGGTCCAACTCGACCTCGGCAACGACGACCACGACCACTTCATCGATCCCGACGAACGGCTCCGAATCGCCATGGCCCGCCAGTAGCCAGTAGCCAGTAGCCGACACGGACGCGCGGCCGGGCCATCAGGGGCGCCCGGCGCCACTGCCTGCGCTCGGCGAATTCCGCTGTGCGAGCACTCGGCATACCCTTGGCTCTGCACGTGCTCGCCTTCTGTCGCCGAGATCGGCCTCGGGCACGACCAGCAGTCACGAAAGGCACCACCGGATGTCCCATAGGACGACGCTCACGGGCAGTGCTATTGCTGCCACGACCACGGCGCTGCTCACCCTCAGCGCCTGCAACGCCGGCAGCGACGAAGACACCGCCGGGAACACCGAGGGCCCCGGCGATGAAGAGAGCGTCACCATCGGACTGTTCGCAGAGCCGGCCAGTCTCGACTTCACCACCACCGACGGCGCCGCGATCCCCCAGGTGCTCCTGTACAACGTCTACGAGACGTTGCTCAAGATCGACAGCGACTCCGGGGAGATGGTGCCTGCGCTGGCCAGTGACTATGAGGTCAGCGACGACGGCCTGACCTACACCTTCACGCTGGTGCAAGACGCAACGTTCAGCAACGGAGAGGCGTTCACCGCCGAGGACGCGGTGTTCAGCATCGAGCGTGTGCAGTCCGATGACTGGACGGTGTCGCTGAAGTCACAGATGGATGTCGTCGAGTCGGCCGAGGCAACCGGTGAGCACGAGCTCACCGTGACGTTGAGCCAGCCGGACAACTCATGGCTCTACGCGATGACGACTGGGGTGGGGGCGATGTTCGACACCGAGGGTACCGATGACCTGGCCTCTGACCCGATTGGCACCGGACCGTACACGTTCTCCGAATGGGATCGCGGTTCGGCGATCACACTGGAACGAAACGAGGACTACTGGGGTGAGTTGCCCTACTTCGCAGAAGTTGAGCTGGCTTACTTCGAGGACGCCAACGCGGTCAACAGCGCCATGCTGACCGGCACAATAGACGTCATAGGCACCGTGCAAGCCCCGGAGTCCCTCGCTGAGTTCGAGGGGGAGGACTACCAGATCATCGAGGGCACGACCAACGGTGAAGTGGTGTTGTCCTTCAACAACGACGAGGGTCCCTTCACGGACAGGCGGATAAGGCAGGCCGCGCGACATGCTATCGACCACGAGAAGCTGTTGAACACCTGCTGGGCCGGTCGGGGCGAGCTGATCGGATCGATGGTGCCGCCGACCGACCCGTGGTATGAGGACCGTACCGGCGACTACCCGTTCGACATCGACCAGGCCAAGGAGCTGCTGACCGAGGCAGATGCCGATGGGGTCGAGGTCAGGCTGCGCATCCCCAACCTGCCGTATGCCGTGTCGTGCGGCACGGTGGTGGAGTCGATGTTGGAGGACGCCGGCTTCGCGGTGACCATCGAGGAGCTGGAGTTCCCCGCCACCTGGTTGGAAGAGGTCTTCACCGCACACGACTACGACATGTCGATCGTCGCGCACGTCGAGCCCCGCGACATGCGTGCAGTCTTCGGGAACCCGAACTACTACACCGGCTACGGCACGGGTGAGCTCACCGCGCTGCTCGACGAGGCTGATACCGGCACGCCTGAGGAGCAGGTGGAGAAGATGGCCGCCGCAGCCAAGCTCATCTCCCAAGATGCGGCCGCCGACTTCCTGTTCCTGTTGCCGAATCTGATCGTGGCCACCCCTGACATCACCGGCCTGCCAGAGAACGCCGTGAGCACGTCCTTCGACCTGTCCAAGCTCGCACGGAACTGAGACAGACCGCTCCAGGTCTCGGTGCATGTCCGAACGAGCGATGAATGTGCCGACAAGCGGGCGGATCGGGCCGGTGAGCACATCGTGATCCTTCAGCTGGCACGAAGGTTCGCCGTGCTGCTGATCAGTATTGCGGTCAGCACGGTCGTCGTCTTCGGTTTCATGCAGATCCTTCCGGGCAACCCGGCGCGGGTAGCGCTGGGCGTGAATGCTTCGGATGAAGCCGTAGCTCGGATGACCACGCAGTACGGGTTGGATCGGCCGCTGCTCGTGCAGTACCTGGACTGGGTCGGTGGGATGCTGCGCCTGGACCCTGGCATCGAGTACATCTCGAAGGCCGCCATCGGACCACAGATCGAGAGCCGGTTGCAGGTGACCCTCTGGCTGGTCGGCGCCTCGATGGTTCTTGCGGTCGTGGTGGCCGTCCCCGTCGGCACCTGGATGGCGATGCGGCACCGGCACGTCGATGGTCTGCTGCTCTCTGGCGCCTCTCAGCTCGGCGTTGCGGTGCCGGCCTTTCTGGCGGGGATCTTGTTGATCTCAGTTTTTGCGATCCGGTTGGGCTGGGCTGACTCCGGCGGGTGGGTGGTGCCCGCCGAAGACCCGGCCGGGTTCCTGCGCAAGCTAGCCTTGCCGACGATCTCCCTGGCGCTTGTCCAGGGCTCGGTGCTGGCCCGCTACGTGCGCTCGGCAGTGCTTGATGAGTTGCATCAGGACTACCTGCGCACCGCCCAAGCCAAGGGTTTGCGACCGGTCCAGGCGGTGTTCCGGCATGCCTTGCGGAACGCGTCGGTACCGGTGGTGACCGTGGCCGGACTACAGCTGGCCGGGTTGCTCATCGGAGCGGTGGTGATCGAGCGAGTGTTCGTGATCCCCGGTCTAGGATCGCTGCTGTTGGACTCCGTGAGTGAGCGGGAGCTGTTGACGGTGCAAAGCGTGGTCATGGTGCTCGTCGTGGCCGTGTTGGTGATCAACTTCGTGGTCGATGCGCTGTACGTCGTGATCGACCCACGCCTTCGCGCTGGCGGTCCGGCGTGAGCCCGGCGATTCCTCAGGAGCCGCTGACGGGTAGCCCAGACGAAACCGACTCGCGCTGGATGCTGTGGCGCTCCCGGCTGAACGGGTCCTTGATGGTGGGCGGCGCACTTGTGCTGCTGGTCGTGGGGATGGCTCTGGTGTCCTTCGTGTGGACCCCTCATCCGGGCATGAGAGTGCTATCCACCCCGGCGTACCAGACCCCGAATGCCCAGTACTGGCTCGGCACAGACCGTCTGCGTCGTGATGTGCTGAGCCAGATTCTGCTGGGGTCGCGCAACGCGTTGTTCGTCGGCGTGGTCTCGGTGGGCGTGGCTGCCTGCGTCGGGGTACCGCTCGGAATCCTGGCCGCGATGGCTCCGAGACGGCTTGGGCAGGTCGTGATGCGTGGCAACGACATTGTGTTGGCCTTCCCGGCGCTTCTCCTCGCGATCATGTTTGCCGCCCTGTATGGCGGGTCCACCGAGGTCGCCATGGTCGCGATCGGTATCGCCACAGTCCCGGCGTTCGCTCGGATCACCCGGTCAGGAGCGCTGTCCGTGCTCAGCGAGGACTACGTCATGGCGGCCCGGGCTGCCGGCCTGGGACCTGTGGCGATCGCTTGGCGCCACGTCCTACCCAACGTGACGGGGTTGATCATCGTGCAGGTTTCGGTCTCCTTCGCGATCGCGATCTTGGCCGAAGCAGCTTTGGCTTACCTCGGGTTGGGCACCCCGACAGGGCAGCCCTCGTGGGGTCGGATGCTGTTGGAGGCCCAGTCCACTCTCCGATCGGCGCCTCACCTGGTGCTGATACCGGGAGCGGCGATCGCGTTGGCAGTCTTAGGGTTCAACCTCTTGGGTGACGGGTTGCGCGACGCGCTCGACCCGAAGTTGGCCCGGCGATGAGTGGTCCAGAACCGGTCTTGGTGGTTGATGGTCTCTCGGTGACAGCTGGTGCCATTGGGCTGTTGCACGACGTGACATTCGCGATCGCGGCCGGGGAACGTCTCGGGCTGATCGGGGAGTCCGGCTGCGGTAAGTCATTGACCGCTTTGGCGGTGATGGGTCTGCTCGGCGAGGGGTTGAGTGCAACCGGCGACGTGCGACTGGTCGGGCACGAAGGCAACCTGCGGGAACGAACCTCGGCGCAGATGAGCCCGGTGCGCGGGAATGACATGACGATGGTCTTCCAAGAGCCGATGACAGCGCTTAATCCAACGATGCGGGTGGGTGCGCAGGTGGCCGAGGTGATCCGGCTGCATCGCGCCGGGGTCTCCCGCGGGCAAGCCGCACGGCAGGCGGTCGAGATCTTGAACCAGGTGGGGTTGAGCGACGCCGGCTCGCTGGCCCGCGCCTACCCGCACCAACTCTCCGGAGGACAGCGTCAACGCGTTGTCGTGGCGATTGCGCTGGCCTGTGACCCGGTCTTGTTGTTGTGCGATGAGCCGACGACAGCGCTGGATGTGACTGTGCAGGCTACCGTGCTGGATCTCATTGTCGATGGAGTCCAAGCCCGCGACGCTGCGCTGCTGTTCATCACGCACGATCTAGCTGTCGTCGCGCAGGTGTGTGAGCGCGTGTTGGTGATGTATGGCGGGCGGATCGTGGAGGCCGGGTTGGTCGCAGACGTCTTCGCGGACCCACGCCACCGTTATACCCAGGGGTTGTTGGCCGCGAGCGATCTATCGGTCCCTCACGGCGGAGCGCTGGCAACGATTGAGGGCACTGTGCCGGCGGCCGGGCGATTCCCGTCTGGCTGCGTGTTTCGCAACCGGTGCGCCCAGGCGACCGAGGTATGCAAGAGCGAGCCACCGTGGACGAGGCGGGCCCAGCGTGCGGCCGACGACATCGCACACGGTTTCGCCTGTTTTCACCCTGCGGGTAACGAGAATGAGTGAGCTCGAGCGAGGTTCGGGTGTGGCGCCCTCAGGAAGCCATCAGCCCGCCCAACATCAGGTGGCCGCCAGGCCCGATGCGATCATCGATGTCGCCGATGTCAGCCGTGTCTTTGCGCGGCCTCGAACCTCGCTGCGTAGGACACCCTCGGTCGTGCGCGCCGTCGATAGCGTGAGCCTGCGCGTGGCCGCCGGCGAGCGCCTCGGGATCGTGGGGGAGTCCGGGTCGGGCAAGTCAACGTTGCTGCGGATGATGGCCGGGCTCGACCAGCCGAGTAGTGGAACGATCAGTGTCGACGGAGCCTCGATCGTGGACCAGTCATGGCGCCAGCTGCGCTGGTTGCGCGATCGGCTGCAGGTGGTCTTTCAAGACCCGATGAGTTCACTGGACCCCCGGATGAAGGTGGCCGACATCATTGCCGAGCCGCTGGTGGCGCTTCGGCGTGGTGACGGTGCTGAACGAGCCACGCGTGTGACGGACCTGTTGCAGGCTGTCGGCATGTCGGTCGGTGCAGCCGACCGGTATCCGCACCAGTTCTCCGGTGGGCAGCGGCAACGCATCTCGATCGCGCGAGCCCTTGCGCCCGGGCCACAGATCCTGATGGCCGATGAGCCGGTGAGCGCGTTGGACGTTTCTGTGCGCGCCCAGGTGTTGAACCTGCTGGATGACGTCGTGGCCGGCTACGACCTCACCTTGGTCTTTGTCAGTCATGACCTGTCCGTGGTGAGACGCGTCTGCGATCGGGTGGCGGTCATGCGCGAGGGCAAGTTCGTCGAGGTCGCTCCGACCGAGCAGCTGTTCACCCAGCCTGCGCACGAGTACACCCAGGCGTTGATCGAAGCCATCCCCACCCTCCCACCCCGTTGAGCACGATCCGTCGGGTGTGTTGGCGCACTTTCAGTCTGCGCTTGATGTCGCCCCGGCGCAGTGGCCGGTGGGGGTGAGGCACCCGGACCATGCGGAGGTGGAGGCCTGGCCGTGCTGCGGGTGGAGATCGTGAGACGCTGCCTGGGTGGTGAGTATCGGGCCGACCAATTCGCTCGTCGATGTTGCTGGGCTGCGGGTGGGGCATCACGAGCGGATCGGCGGTGGGTGGTTGACCGGAACCACTGCGGTCCTGGCTGATGGAGTTGGCGCGGTCGGGGGCGTCGATGTGCGCGGGGGCGGTCCCGGCACCCGTGAGACGGACTTGCTGGCGCCGCAGAATCTGATCGAACGAGTGCATGCGGTCTGTCTGTGCGGCGGGAGCGCATTCGGGCTCGCCGCGGCCGACGGCGTGATGGGTCACTTGTATGCCGGCGGCACCGGATTTCGGACGGGCAGCCCGGCTGAGGTGGTTCCGATCGTTCCCGCGGCCGTGATCTTCGACCTCGGGCGAGGGGGTGAGTTCGGCAACTTCCCCGATGCCTCATTCGGGCTCCGGGCAGCTGAGGTGGCCTCGGGGGACCTACCCGCGCTTGGAAATGTCGGCGCTGGGGCTGGCGCAAAGGCCGGTGGGTTGAAGGGAGGGGTCGGCTCGGCGAGTGAGGTGTTGTCCGATGGGACAACCGTGGCCGCCCTTGTGGTGGTGAACTCCGCGGGGTCGACGGTGGACCCCACTCGAGGCACCTTCCATGGTCAACCGCTTCTCGAGCCGGCTGACCTCGCTGGGTTGGGACGCGATGCTACGGCGCACCCCGACTACCCGTTGCGAGCTCCTGCCTCGAGGGAGCTCGCGGCGACTCGCGAAGGCGCGCGGTCCTCCGTGGCGGCGCGAGGTCAAAAGACGCTGGCGACGACCATCGGGGTGGTGGCGACCGATGCCTCCTTGACCAAAGCGCAGTGCATGCGGATGGCTGGTAGTGGCCAGGACGGTTTGGCTCGGGCAGTCAACCCCATTCACACGATGTTCGACGGAGACACGATGTTTGGACTGTCCACGACGCAGCGCGTCGCCCCTGGGCCTGACGTTCTCTACGGCATTCTCAGCGCCGCGGCGAATGTGGTCTCGCGAGCGGTCGTGCGCGGGTTGTTGGCCGCCGAAAGCGTGACGACTCCGGCCGGCCGCTGGCGCGGTTATCGGGACGCCTTCCCCTCAGTCTTCTCCTAGGCCCGCGCCGTGAAGGACAACCGTCCTTCTCACCTTCGCAGGGCAGTGGACCGTCGGCTGGTCCCGCCTGTGGGTTCTCCATCGTCCCTCCTTGGAGAGCCCCGGAAGCCGTCATCATGGGAGCCTTGCTCCCATGTCAAATGAAGCGCGACGCGAACGTTGGGAGCAAGCAGCCAGGTGGCCGCTGGTGAGTGCGGCACTGTTGTTCTTGGGGGCCTACGCCTGGCCGATTCTGGACCCTGGCCTGTCCCAGGGGTGGTTCGGCTTGTGCCGGCTCGTCATCGGAGCGGTCTGGCTGGTCTTCGTGCTGGACTACGTGGTCCGGTTCGCCCTGTCCGATAATCGGTGGTTGTTCGTCCGTGGGAGTGTTTTTGACCTGATAACCATCCTGCTACCCATGCTTCGTCCGTTGCGGCTGCTATGGCTGGTGGGGTGTTTCGAGGTACTGGACCGGCGAGCAGGTAGCGCCTTGCGCGGGCGGGTTGCCTTCTACGTCATAGCAACGGTATCGCTGGTGGTCTTGGTCTCTTCTCTGTCCGTGTTGAGCCTGGAACGGGGACAGCCGGGGGCCAACATCGAGAACTTCGGTGACTCGGTGTGGTGGGCCATGACGACGGTCGCTACGGTCGGCTATGGGGATGTCTACCCGGTGACTGCGACGGGTCGTCTGGTGGCAGTGGGGCTCATGACCTTCGGGGTTGCGCTGTTGGGTGTGGTCACTGCTTCGATGGCTTCGCGGTTCCGCGACCATGTTCGGTCCTTTGCTGCACGGACACCGGACATGGGAGCCGACACGGCCACCGTGCTCACCGAACTGTCGGCGCTCCGTGAGCAGGTCACGCAGCTGCGAGCCGAGTTGGCCCTGCCTCACAACGACCGGGGGGCCGCGACCTGACGGTCGCTACACCGCCACCTGACCGTCGCTACAGATCACCTGCACCGGTTTCCCTATTCCTCGATCGGCTGAGCCAAGCCGGCAACGACCTCCGCCCCAGGCAGAGCTGCCAACGAGCTGGGCGGGCACCCGATCTTACGGTCTCGAGACCCCCCGCCGACGATGACCTGCTCGCGCGACATCACGGCTGTATCAATCCAGACCGGCACGTCGGCCGGTAAACCAAACGGGGTGACCCCACCGATCTGCATACCCCCGGATCGCTCGATCGTCTCGTCTGCTCCGGCGAACGAGGCGCGGCGCGTGCCCAGTCGTTTGCGCACCGCGCTGTTGACGTCCAACCGAGTCGAGGCCAACACTACGCAGCACACCACCGGCCGTTCCGCCGACTTGCCGACCACCAAGATGGCATTGGCTGAGTCCGCGAGTGCATACCCGTAGGCCTCGCAGAAGGCGGCCGTGTCCGCCAACTCAGGATCGCATGCGAGAACGGTGTGCTCGATGTCGGTCAGGGCAGCCAAGACGGGGTCTTCTGTCATCCGCCCAGTATCGACCACGGGGCACTGACTAACCTGACATCGTGACCACCCCACCGGGACCACCTTCGATGTCACCCAACCCGAGGGATGCTGCCTGGGGGTCCCGATGAACGCCGGCCAAGCCTGCATCGACACCGAGCGGATCTGCGGTCATGAAAGGGTTTACGGCGAGTTCTTGGATGCCGTCCGGACGGCATACTCATCGCCGCGTCGGAAGCTCTCGTTGTCTCATCCTCTGCCAACGGGCGGGGCAGCGGGCGCATTGCACCTCTGGGCAAGCGGGAGGAGCGGATGGAGCGGGCGACGAGAATCGAACTCGCGTATTCAGCTTGGGAAGCTGATGTTCTACCATTGAACTACGCCCGCGAGTAGTGCCGAGGCAGTCTAACCGAACCTTTGGCCTCAGTTGAAAACCATCATCGCGGGCGCTTGTGCGGTGGCCGCTAGGCTGTCGGGGTGCTGCTCTCGGATCGCGACATTCACGCTCAGATCGACTCCGGCCGGGTGGCCCTCGAACCGTGGGACCCACAGATGGTGCAACCGTCCAGCGTCGACTTCAGGCTCGACCGCTATTTCCGGCTCTTCGACAACCACAAGTATGCCGTGATCGACCCGTCGCTGGACCAGCCGGATCTGACCCGATTGGTCGAGGTCGAGCCCGACGAGACTTTTGTGTTGCACCCAGGTGAGTTCGTGTTGGGATCGACCTACGAGACCATCACGTTGCCGCACGATGTAGCGGCCCGGGTCGAGGGCAAATCCTCCTTGGGGCGCCTCGGGTTGCTGACCCACGCGACGGCCGGTTTCGTCGATCCGGGCTTCACCGGTCATGTGACTTTGGAGCTGAGTAATGTCGCGACGCTGCCGATCGTGCTGCACCCGGGCATGAAGATCGGCCAACTGTGCTTCTTTCAACTCTCTTCCCCCAGTGACCATCCATATGGCTCTTCGTCCACCGGGTCTCACTACCAGGGGCAACGCGGGCCGACGGCTAGCCGATCCTTCACGAGCTTTCACCGATCACAGATCTGAACCCACGACGCACCAGGTCGGTATGTCGTGGGATCCGTTGACGTCGTCGGGCAGTGCTGGTCCCTCGTTCGGCTGCATGGAGTCAGCGGTGGCTGCTCTCGCGAACCCGGGTCGTGGACGTGGCGTCCGGTGACCTGAAGTCGTAGTCCAACCGCGGCCCCCAACTGGCCAGAACACGAGCACCGTGGGCGGTAACCCCGACCCAGTCTCTCGGGCTGACCTCGGTGGGGGGCGGTGCGCTCAGCCCTTTCTGCCAACAGTGGCATTAAGGGCACCTGTCGCGAAACATCCGCCATACCGGTCGATGCTTCGCCACCGCGCCGTGACCCTGCCACAGCGTATCTGGGTGCGACAGGCTAGGGTCTACGGATGATTCGCCTTGAGGGAGTCACCAAGCGTTTTGCTGATGGGACGACCGCGGTCGACGATCTGTCGATAGAGGCCCCAGCAGGCAAGGTCACGGTGCTGGTCGGCCCGTCCGGTTGCGGCAAGACCACGTCGCTGCGGATGATCAACCGGATGATCGAGCCGACCTCCGGTCGCATAGTGATCAATGGCAAGGATGCCATGGCGATGAAGCCAGAGGCGCTGCGCCGCAGCATCGGCTACGTCATCCAGCACGCCGGCTTGTTTCCGCACCGCACCGTGGCTTCCAACGTGATGACGGTCCCCACGCTGTTGAAGTGGGACAAAGCCAAAGCCCGCGACCGCGCCATGGAGGTGCTGGAGCTCGTCGGCCTCGGCGGAGATTTCGCGACCCGGTACCCCGGCCAGCTCTCCGGGGGACAACAGCAGCGGGTGGGGGTGGCCCGGGCGCTCGCCGGCGACCCAGAGGTCATGCTGATGGATGAGCCCTTCAGCGCCATCGACCCGGTGGTGCGCGAGGTGCTCCAGGACGAGTTCCTGAAGCTGCAGGAATCTCTGGGCACCACGATCGTCATGGTCACCCACGACATCGATGAAGCAATCAAGTTGGGCGACCGGATCGCGGTGCTGCGCCAGGGGGGCCAGCTGGCACAGTTCAGTTCACCAGATGACTTGCTGGCCCACCCGGCAGATGACTTCGTGGCATCGTTCGTGGGCCGCGACCGTGGCTATCGGGCACTGAGTTTTCAGCACGCCGAGGTCGTGGTCCATACCGAGCACGCATTGCGACTGGGACAATCGCTTCCTGGTGGTGAGGAGCCGTGGCATCTGGTGGTTGACGAGCACGACGCTCCTCAGGGGTGGGTGCACCGAAAAGAAGTGCATGGCGAGATCGACCAGGGTGACCTGCAGCTCGGCGGCACGCTCGCTGAGCGCGATGGCTCGTTGCGGGGCCTGCTCGACGCAGCGCTGTCGTCACCCAGTGGCCGAGGCGTGGTCGTTGCACAGGGCAGCCTGGTCGGAACGGTGCGCCCGGACGAAGTGCTCAAAGTCATTCAGGGCGTGCCGCGACCGAGCGGCGACAGCATCCGCACCCACGACGACGACTTGGATAGCGGAGAAAGTGGTCGTGCCTCGCTGCGTCGTGGGCAGGCCTCGGGAGACACCGAATGAGGTGGTGGGGGGTTCCGCTGGACGAAGTCGTCTCGTTGACCTTCGACCACATCTACTTGGCAGGGCTACCGCTGGTCATCGGTCTCCTTCTGGCCATCCCGCTGGGGTGGTTGGCGCTGAAACGCACGTGGCTGTACGCGCCGGTCATTGCTGGCACCGGTTTGCTCTACACCATCCCCTCATTGGCCTTGTTCATTCTGCTACCCGGCATCTTGGGCACGCAGATCCTGGATCCGGTCAACGTCGTGGTGGCGATGACCTTCTACACGATCGCTTTGCTGACCCGAACCGTTGCCGATGGGTTGTCCTCGGTGCCGGATGAGGTACGCCAAGCGGCAACGTCGATGGGTTTCTCGCCGGTGCGCCGGTTGTTCGCAGTGGACCTGCCACTGGCAGTTCCGGTCATTTCCGCTGGTCTACGGGTCGCCGCAGTAAGCAACGTCTCGATCGTCTCGGTGGCGGCACTGGTCGGCGTGCAACAGCTGGGAACTTTGTTCACCGAAGGATTCAACCGCAACGCCATGGGTCCGATTCTGGTCGGCGTCATCGCGTGCGTGGCGCTGGCATTGCTCTTCGACGCGATTATTCTGCTGGCCACCAAAGCGCTAACACCTTGGCAGCGGGTGGCTGCCTGATGATGGCGACAGTGGCCCAATGGCTGACGGATCCAACGAACTGGCAAGGGGATCGAGGGATCCTCGCGCAGACCTGGGCACACCTGCAGTACTCGTTCATGGCCCTATTCTTCGCGGCCCTCATCGCGGTGCCGTTAGGGCTGTATATCGGCCACACCGGCAAAGGCCGGGTCGTCGTCGTCAATCTTGCCGGCGCTTTTCGCGCCATCCCCTCCCTGGGCGTTCTCTTTATTGCGGTGCTGTTGCTTCTGCCCCGGTTGCAGGGAGAGGCCGCGTTCGTGGTGCCGAGTCTGATCGTGCTGGTGATTCTGGCGGTTCCGCCGATTCTGTCCGGGGTGTACTCCGGTGTCCAGCAGGTCGATCCGGCGGCGCGCGATGCGGCGAAGGGGATGGGTATGCAAGGGCGGCAGGTCTTGCTCGAAGTCGAGGTCCCATGCGCCCTGCCACTGATCTTTTCGGGTCTGCGCTCGGCGATGCTGCAAATCATCGCCACCGCCACCATCGCGGCGATCGTGGGCCTGGGTGGCCTGGGTCGATTCCTGATCGATGGCCAGGCCACCCAGGATTACGCGGAGATGGCCGGGGGTGCCTTGCTGGTTGCGGCGTTGGCATTGTCAGTCGATTTCGTGTTTGGTTTAGTTCAACGGTTTGCTGTTTCCCCCGGTCTTGCCACGACCAACTCGCCCTGACTACCTCATATGGAGGACCTCATGACACGCACAACTGCGCTGGCTGCTGCTCTGACCCTAGGCCTGACTTTGTCCGCTTGTGGCGGCTCGGACAGCGACCCACTCGATGACTCCGGCAGCGATGACGGTGGCTCGGAAAGCGAAGATGGCGGCGGCGGGACGGTCACGGTCGGCTCGGCCAACTTCCCGGGCAACGTCCTACTTGCTGAGATTTACACTGCTGCACTGGAAGACGCCGGAGTCGATGTCGAGCAGCGGCTGAACATCGGCAACCGCGAGACCTACATTGCCGGGCTGGAGGACGGGTCGATCGACTTGATCCCGGAGTACACCGGCGCACTCACCCTGTACTTCGACCCCGAGGTCGAAGCCACCGACCCCGAAGGCGTGTACGAGGCGCTCCAAGAAGCACTGCCCGAGAACCTGACCGTGCTCGAGCCTTCGGATGCTGAGGATAAAGACGCTGTCGTGGTGACGCAGGAAACGGCCGAGGAGTACAGCCTGACCTCGATCGGTGACCTCGAGCCCGTCGCGCCAGACCTGGTGCTCGGCGGTCCCCCTGAGTGGGAAGAGCGTGAGGCCGGTGTGCCTGGTCTGCGCGAGGTCTACGGCTTGGAGTTCTCGGCGTTCCGGCCACTCGCTGCCGGGTCGAACCTGACCGCCCAGTCGCTGGAAAATGGTCAGGTCGATGCCGCCAACATCTTCACCACCGACCCCTCGATCGCCGAGAACGACTTCGTGGTCCTGGAGGACCCGGAGAGCCTGTTCATCGCGCAGAACATCGTGCCGCTGATCACCACCGAAGCCAACACGGACACCGTGAGCACGACCCTGAACGAGGTGTCCGCCGGGCTCGACACCGAGTCCTACGCTGAGCTCTTGGCTCGTGTGGTCGTTGACAGCGAGGACCCGAGCGACGTCGCCCAGGAGTACGTCGACGAGATGTAGTTCTTCAGTTGCGCGCGGAGTTGCGCCCCCGAAGGTGCAGTTGAGCGCGGAGTTGTTGGCCCAAGAAGGAGCAACTTCGCGCGCAACGGGATGACATGCTTGGCAACGTCGCGCTCAACCGTTGGCGGGTTGCGTATTGGGAGCAGGGTCGGTCTCTGACCCGTCGAGAGGCTCTGGCTCCTGTCGGCTGACAGCCGCCAGCAACATTTGGGCGACGTCGACCACTTCGACCTCTTCGCGGGCGTCCTCGGCCTGCTTCTGAGTCAGTCCGTCCGACAACATCACCCGGCAGAACGGGCAGCCGATCGCAATCCGGTCCGCTCCCGTCGCCAGTGCCTCCTCGGTGCGGTTCATGTTGATCCGGGTGCCGAGCTTCTCGTCCATCCACATCCGTGCCCCGCCAGCGCCGCAGCAGAAGGACTTCTCCGAGTTTCGTGGCATCTCGGTCAGCTGCACCCCCGGCAGCGATCCGATCAGCTCGCGCGGCGGGGAGTACACGCCGTTGTGCCGCCCCAGATAGCACGGGTCGTGATATGTCACTGTCTCTGCGGTCGACGCCAGAGCGACCGAAGAGGCCTCGCTGGGTCGAGCCACTGGGGTCAGTCGTTTGTCGCGCACCAAACGGTTCAGCAGCTGCGTGTGATGCACGACTTCGAACGTGCCGCCCAGGTCGGGATACTCGTTCTTCAGGGTGTTGAAACAGTGGGCGCAGGTCACCACGATTTTGGTTGCCTTCATCTCGTTCAACACCTCGACATTGGCCTGAGCCAACATCTGGAACAGGAACTCGTTGCCGGCACGACGTGCCGGGTCGCCGGTGCAGGTCTCACCGTCACCGAGCACCGCGAACTTCACGTCCGCCATGTGCAACAGCGTGGCGACGGCCTGTGTCGTCTTCTTGGCGCGGTCCTCGAACGCCCCAGCACAGCCCACCCAGAAGAGATAGTCGACCTCGCCGAGATCCTCAACGTCCCCGCCGGCCAGCGGCACCTCGAAGTCCAGATCTTTGGCCCAGTCCAACCGTGCGCGGGCGGACATTCCCCATGGGTTGGACTTGTTCTCCAAGTTCTTGAAGAGTCCGCCGAGCTCTTTCGGGAACGCGGACTCGATCAACGTCTGGTAACGCCGCATGTCCACGATCTCATCCACGTGCTCGATGTCCACCGGGCACTGCTCGACGCAGGCGCCGCACGTGGTGCATGACCACAACACGTCTGGGTCGATCACGCCCCCACCGTCGGGCGTCGTGGCGTCCCCCTCGGTCTTGCCCACCAGGTCCCGCTGTGCTGCCGCGACAGCAGAGTCCGGGATGCCGTGTCCCTCGATCCCTCGTAGTGCCTTCTCGCGCGCTTCTTCGCTCGCGAGGAGCCAGGGGGCCTTGGCGTGATGGTGGTTGCGCAGCCCGATGACCAACATCTTCGGTGACAACGGTTTGTCGGTGTGCCAGGCGGGGCATTGCTCTTGGCAGCGGCCGCACTCAGTGCATGTCGAGAAATCGAGAAGGCCCTTCCAGGTGAAGTCCTCGACCTTGCCGACTCCGAGCGCTGCGTCCTCGTCCAAGTCCTCGATGGCCTCGAAGTCGACCGGCTTTCCGGCCACAGCGATGGGCTCCAGCGGGCCGAGCGCGGTGCGTCCGGTCGCTTCACGCTTGAGGTAGATGTTCGGGAACGCCAGGAACCGGTGCCAGGCCACACCCATCGTCGGGGTCGCCGCGATGATGATGATCCAGGCCATCGAGATCACGATCTTGAGCAGCGCGATGTAGATGATCGCGTTCTCCAGCGCCCCGACCGAGGCGTCATCGAAGGCAGACCCGATCCACGCGGTCAGCGGAAAGTTCAGAGCACTCGCCCAGGATTCACCTTCCGCGGTGCCGAGTGCATACTCCAGGGCGCGCAGCGCCACGATGCATAGGCCGACGCCGAGGATGACGGCCTCCACGACGTACGCCTGCCAGAAGGTCGAACCCCAGAACCGGCTACGGCGACCGGTCGAGCGGGGGTGTTCGCGCTGGCGCACCGCGATGAGCGTGATGATCCCGAGGATCGCTCCCCAGCCGAACAGCTCGAAACCCCAGGCCAACGGGGTGAAATGCGCCAGGCCCCACAGATCGAAGGAGGGGCTGAACAGCTGCCCGTAGGCGTTCACCAACGTCAGAAAGAGCAGCCCGAAGGAGACCATGACCACCCAGTGAGCAGCGGCCACCCACTTTTTACGGGCCATCCGAGTGTGGCCGAGGATCTCTCGGACCAGGTTCTTGAGCCGCAGCACTGGCTCATCAAGCCGGGGGCGAGCCTCCGGCTGGCCGAGCCGGAAGTAGGCCACGAAGCGTGCGACAGTGGCGACGAGCATGGCTACGGCGACACCGGTGACGCTCAAACCGATGATGATGGCGAGGATCTGCTGCGCGGGCATACCGGGAATGGTACGGATTGGGTGGGGTCGGCGATATAGCGCCACGACCATTCCGGGGGCCGGGCTCGGCGACCCGAGGCGGAATAACGCGATGTAGGAGGATGTATCACCTACTGAACCAATGCCCCGAACGGAAGAGAGAACGCCGTGCGTGTCCACGATGACATCACCCAGGTGATTGGAAAGACCCCCCTGGTCCGCTTGAACAGACTGACCGAGGGCATCGATGCGACCGTGCTGGTCAAACTGGAGTCACAAAACCCTGCGGCCTCGGTCAAGGACCGCATCGGCAACGCCATCATCGACGCGGCAGTTGAGGCCGATGAACTCCATCCGGGCGGCACCATTGTCGAGGGCACTTCCGGCAACACCGGCATAGCCTTGGCGATGGCTGGAGCGGCACGCGGCTTCAACGTCGTGCTGGCCATGCCGGAGACGATGAGTATGGAACGGCGAGCACTACTGCGTGCCTACGGTGCCGAGTTGGTGCTGACCCCCGGCCCGGAAGGTATGAAGGGCGCGGTCGCCAAGGCGGATGAGATCGCCGCAGAGCGTGGAGCCGTGCGTGCGCGCCAGTTTGCGAACCCAGCAAACGTGGCGGTGCACCGAGCCACTACTGGCCCGGAAATCTGGGAGGACACTGATGGCGAGGTCGACATCTTTGTCGCTGGTGTCGGCACTGGCGGGACCATCACCGGCGCCGGAAACTACCTGCGCGAGCAGAAGCCGGACATAGGTTTGGTCGTCATCGAGCCAGCCGACAGCCCGATCCTGAACGGCGGGAAGCCCGGCCCGCACAAGATCCAAGGACTCGGCGCAAACTTCGTGCCGGAAATTCTCGACACCGAGATCTACGACGAGGTCATCGACGTCACCCTCGATGACTCCGTGACCACCGCGCGAGCGCTTGCAACCCAAGAAGGCATCCTGGCCGGAATCTCGACGGGAGCGAACATTTGGGGCGCTTTGCAGGTGGCTCGGCGGCCCGAGAACGCTGGCAAGACCATCGTGGTCATCGTCTGCGACTTCGGTGAGCGCTACCTGTCGACAGTGCTGTTCGACGGTCTCACAGACTGATGGCCGGCCCGCTGGCACGGGCGTGGAACGGCATACAGGCAGACCTTGACGCGGCCATCGAGCGGGATCCAGCGACGCACAGCCGGTTGGAGATGGCGCTGGCCTCCCCCGGACTGCACGCTCTATGGTCTCATCGCTTGACCCACCGGCTGTGGAATCGGGGCGGACGAGCCCAGTTGCCGGCCCGGCTGCTTTCGCAAGCCACGCGTTCGTTGACTGGTGTCGAGATTCACCCCGGCGCGCAGATCGGGAAGCGCTTCTTCATCGACCACGGTATGGGTGTGGTCATCGGTGAGACCGCGGAGGTCGGTGACGACGTCATGCTCTATCACGGGGTTACGCTGGGTGGACGCTCGATGACACCGGTGAAAAGGCATCCAACGGTCGGCGATGGTGCCGTCCTGGGGGCTGGGTCCCGGATTCTCGGGCCGGTGGTCATCGGAGCCGGTGCCCGGATCGGCGCCAATGCGGTGGTTGTCAAGGACGTGCCTGCGGGTGCGGTGGCCACGGGCATACCTGCAAAGGTGCGCCAACCCCCAACCCGGCCACCCGCGAACGATGATGTGTTCACCGACCCCGCCCTGTGGATCTGAGCTGACAACCTCGCGCTCAACGTGCAGTGGGGACTAGCAAGCTTCACGCTCAACGTGCTGTCTGCAGCACAAGATCACGCTCGACCGGGAAAGACTTAGGCCCGCCCGACATCAGTACGGGCGGGCCTAAGCGGTCTCGGGCGGCGGTCAGGGAAGCTTGTCGCCCCCTGGGCCGAAGCCGGTGGCGTCGATCGTGGCCTCACCATGGCTGTTGATGCTCCCGGTTTCGTTCTCGTAGTCGCCGTCGCTGTCGGCGGTCTCGTGCCCACTGGCCTTGGACTTTGCCTGTGAGGCCGCATTTTTGGCGCGGTCGCCCACTTTGGCGGCAACCTGCGGGGCCTGCTCCTTGACCTCACCGACCTTGGTCTGGACGCGGGGGTCGGTCCACACCTTGCTAGCCTGGTCGGCGAGCTGCTCATAGCGCTCGCGTCCAGCCTTGGCTCCGAGAATGTATCCAATGGCCACACCTGCGAGCAGAATCAGTCTGCGCATGCTGGCTCCTTTCCTAGCGGGACGAACGTGTCGCGCCGAGCCTAGTCGGCTGGCGGCTGACCCGCCATTGTTCGGCGGATCCTGAGCGGAGGGTGTGGGATTCGAACCCACGGAGGTTTCCCTCGGGCGCTTTCAAGGCGCCTGCACTCGGCCACTATGCGAACCCTCCTGAGGCGGTGCCGTCACATTGCGTGCCGCAGACCATCATTCCAGATGGATTGGCGTGCATCATCCTCGATTGCTGCTACGGTTTACGTGGTTGTAATTGCAGTTCCTCGCAGTCAAGTACACGCTGATCCATACGGTCGGCACGTCAGCACCAACCGGGCATGTCCCGGCGAGTGGGGGGTTCAATCTCAGCCCACCTCCCGCACCGTGTGGGTTGTGACGCAGACGCACAGCAGAAAGAGATTTCCATGGCACAGGGAACCGTGAAGTGGTTCAACTCCGAAAAGGGCTTCGGCTTCATCGCACAAGATGGTGGAGGCCCAGACGTGTTCGTCCACTACTCGGCCATTGAGACCAACGGCTACAAGACGCTCGACGAGGCCCAGCGGGTCGAGTTCGAGGTCACCCAGTCCCCGAAGGGACCGCAGGCAGACGCCGTCCGCCCCGTCTGACGGTTGTGACTCGCTAGCGAGTCACGGTCGTCATAAACAGGCCCTCTAGTTCTTTGTGAACTAGAGGGCCTGTTCATATTCTCTGAGTGCCGGTATGCCGTGCGGCGACCACGCCCGGTGGCGCGGCGAGCGTTGCCGCTATATAGCCGAGTTTCAGTTCAGCAAACCGCCGCGACGTCGGCCAGCTCGTCCTCCGGTTCCGGCTCTTCCTCAGTGCTGGCTGGCTCCTCCACGGCGGGGCCCTCCACGACGGGCTCTTCCACGGTGGGAGAGGACTCGGTCTTGGCCGCTTCGGGTTCGGGGGGGTCGATCGCTTCGCGCACCATCTTCTGCAAGCGGTCGTAGTTTGGGTCGCCCACATCGGTGTTCTCGATCGTGAATGGCAGCGACTTGATGCTCCCACTCTGGACCCGTGATACCAGTTCAGCCCAGGCGGGCAGCTCTTCGGCCGGTATGTCCGCTCTGATGTTGTCGCCCGCCACTCCGACGATCCGCGGGTAGCGCTGGATCATGGTCATCGGGTTGACCTGGTCGACGACGGCTGCGACGACACAGCGTTGGCGGCGCATCCGGGAGAAGTCGTCGGTGGTGATCCGGGACCGGGCGTACCACATCGCCTCGTACCCGCTGAGTGTTTGCAGGCCAGGCTCAAGGTAGCCGGACTCGCTGCCGCGGATCAGGATGGGGCGCCCCTCAGAGTTTCGGCCGGTTTGTCCGCCCATGGGGAGTCGTTCCTGGACGTTGATCTCGACACCGCCCATGGCGTCGACCAAGTCCTGGAAGCCTTCCAGGTTGACGATCACCGAGTAGTCGATGGGTTGGTCGATGACGGCGCTGAGGACCTCGCGGGTGGCGGTCAGACCCGGGTTGGAGTCGTCGGTGTACAACTCGGGTCGGGCTTCGGCGAAGTTCACCGCTTGGGTCCAGATGCCGTTCATTAGGCACGCGTCGCCGCAGTTGTAGCCGTTCGGCCATAGCTCCGACAACGGGTTGTCGTCCGGGATCGGGACCATCTCCAGATTGCGCGGGATGCCAAACAGGATGCTGTCGCCGGTCTCGGTATCGATGCTGGCGATCAACATCGTGTCGGTGCGGACGCCGTCCCGTCCATCGCTGCCATCCGAGCCCAGAAGCAGGACGTTGACCCTGGGTGTCTCGGCCCAGGGATCCTCCTGCTCCAGGTTCGGGGCGGCTTGAGGGGCGCTGGCGCCGTCTTCGCGACCGATGAATATGCGTTCGACAGCGTCGCTGTGGGCGTTGACGTAGCGCCATCCCAAAGCGGTAGGAGCCGCGAGGAGCAAGCACATCAGGCCGGTGAACACGACGAGGCCGAGTCGTTGGCCGGTGCGTAGGGTACGTGGTCGGGCTGTCAGGGCGGTCCACGCCACCGATGCCATCCAGATCAGGACGGCCACCGAGGCCAGGATGCCAAGTTGCTGCAACAGCTGGGGTCGCGCGCCGAGGTCAAGCGCGGAGGCCTCGGCGCCGCGCAAGACGACGAACCCGACGAGTCCAAGCACGGTCAGGATTGCGGCAGCGAACAGTGCGATACCCCAGGCGCGTCGTCGGGTCATCGCGAGGCCGGCGCCGGGAATGATGGTGCCCAGGGCTGTCAGGACATACGTCCGGCGGATCGACCTGGTGGTGTCATCTGGGTCACCTCCACGTCGGTTGCTGGAGTGAGGTGTGCGCGAAGGGTCGTCGAACTCGGCTGGAGACCAATCATCCCCAGGGCCGGGTGTTCGATGCGACATCTCTGCCTTTCGCCGATGGGCGACCCTACGCAGGGTCTCCGCCGAGGACCCAACGAACGGCTGACGACCATAGTTCGCGCCAAGTTCACCGTTTTTGGTGAACGCTACCTCTCACAGGTAGCCTAAGCGCCGCTGGTCGAGGGCTGTGCAGTCGTTCTCGAGCGCAATGGAGGCGTCGCCTAGCCTGGTTTATGGCGCCCGCCTGCTAAGCGGGTTTGGGGCTTAAACCCCATCGAGGGTTCAAATCCCTCCGCCTCCGCCCATCAAGACCCAGACCTCCGTCACGGTTCGCCGAGCGGGGGTCTGCTTGTTCGCCGGATCAGCTCGCCGGCTCCCTCGGCTCCTCAACGGCGTCTGCGTCGGTGTCGATGACGTCGGCATCATCGTCACCGTGAACATTGTGTGGGTCGACATCGTCCTCGTCGCGGTCTGTGGCCTTCTTCATACCGGAGTCGTCGTTGTCGTCCATATCCTTCCAACTCTTCTGTATGCGCTCGTCGATGTTGTCGACGACCTCCTCGGCGTTGCTGCCGGGCGGGAGCGGCGGGACGGCCGAGTCCGTCGTCGGCGGGTTGACCGCGGGGCTGTCTCCAGGACCTTCAGGACTCATGGCGGGCCTTTCCGTATGCCGTTGAGCAGGTTGACTGTGCTGATCGGACCCTAGCGCGGCGCGGCTGCCCACGTTCGGCGGCTGTCTGATGCCTCGGATTTTCGCGGCTCTCGCGCATCCGGTATCGTTCGCTGCTGTTGCCTTGTGCAACGGTCGGCGCCCGTAGCTCAACGGATAGAGCATCTGACTACGGATCAGAAGGTTGGGAGTTCGAATCTCTCCGGGCGCGCACTTCCCAAAGATGCACCGGCTTGACCTACCCGTTCCGTATCGCGTCGGTCAGATCCTGAGCACTGTTCGCAAGCGAACCCGGTGAGCGGTGTTCTGCCTGGTCCCGGTGGCGGTGCTCGCAGCGGCGTCGACCAAACATGCGAGCACCACCCCCTCCAGTGTACCTGGGGCGGTAGCGAATCCGCAGTTCTTGGTCGACCCATGATGTCGCGACACCACTGGGACACTGGGGGTTGGTTGCACTTTGTGGTCATCGACCAGACTCAGACGTGGGTGACGCGCCGCAGCCAGCGGCCGAACAGTTCTGCCGCGAGGCTGACCGCGAATGAGGCGAGCAACACCGTGGTCACGACGGGGAACCGGAACACCGCCAGGTTCTCCGCCAACAGACGCCCCAAGCCAGCAGCTCCGACCACTCCGACCACGGCCGTGTCGCGCACGCAGATCTCGAACCGGTACAACGTGTACGTCAGAAGATGGTGCCCCGACGGGGGCACTACGGCCGCCACGGCCGCCACAGACCCACGAACGCCCTGGTGGCGCAGGGCATCTCTCGCCCGAGTGTCGATGCTCTCCCACGCCTCAGCCACAAGCCTGCCTAAGATACCCCCGGTGTAGAGGCCCAGGGCCAAGGCGCCCGGCAAGATCCCGGGGAAAAGGGCCAACAGGGCCACGATCGCCCACACAGTTGGGGGCACTGAGCGCAACACCAGCAGGACCAGCCGGGACGCGATCCACCCCGATGCGCCGACCATGCGCCGAACCGTCGACAGGCTCTGGCCTCGCACTGCACGAGACCTGGTGGCCGACGGACCGAGGATGATGGTAATGAACACGGCGACCGCCATCGCCAAGATCGCCATTGCCACGGTGTCGGCCACCGAGCCGGTCAGCACGCTCCACCCGCCCAGGGGCAACTGCGGTGGCCATAGGTCATCCAGCAACTGCACGGTCAGGGTGCGCGTGCGCTCCGAGGTAAGACCGGCCAGCGATACATCCGAGGCCCACCACGCCAGACCCACGCCGAAGGCCCCCAGGATGGGCGACCAACGCATCCACCTGAACCCCTCCCTGGTCCGGGCGGACGGCATACCGGCTTCTCCGGGTGACCAATCGGCACAACTGGCTACGGCCATATCGGCTCGCAGCTGGGTACTCCACCAATCGACCACGGCCGAGAGCACCACGACTGCAGCGACCAGCGTCCAGACCTCGCCCCAGTTCCGCGACTGCAAACTGACGACGAGCTCCTGGCCGAGCCCGCCCAGACCCACCACACCCAGCAACACCGCCGAGCGGATCGCACACTCAAAGCGATAGAACGAGTACGAGAGCAGCAGGGGCGCTGCGCCGGGCAACAACGCGTAGGCCATCGCCGATAACGGCCGCGCGCCCGCGTTGCGTACGGCGTGCAACGGAGCAGACGGCACATTGTCCAACGTCTCGCCGAATACTTTGGCTGTTTGCGCGCCGAACGGAATCGCAATCGCGAGCACGCCGACCAGCGGGTCCAACCCGAGCACGCTGACCAGCAGCAACGCCCATACGAGTTCGTGGATCGAGCGGGCCGCCACAAGGATGCCGCGCAAAATCAGACGGATCACCCGTAGCCAGGCTGGGGGCTGAAGCGACCAGGCGATGTCGCTAAGAACCAAACCGCCGAAAGCTCCGATGATCAGCGTTCCGAGGGTACCGAGCGCGGCGAATGCGATCGTGATGACCGCCCCGTCGAGCACGATCATCAGAAAGTCTCGACTCAGGTCCGGGGAGATCGCCGTCGCCAGCAGGTCATCGAGCAGCCGAACGCCGTTCCAGTTGACCAATCCCGTCCCGGTGGAAACCGCCCGCCACGACGCCCACGCCAAAGGCGCAACGATGAGTAACACCGCCACCAACCGGCGGGTCCGTACTGTGGCGACGCTGACTCGATCGGGACCAACAGAGTTGGTATGCCGACCGACCAGGTCTCTGTCCCGGTCCACTTGCTGGGTCATCGCGCGCTTCAGCCCAGCGCGTAGAGCGTAGCCAGGCGGTCGTCCTCGATGTCGCTGACTGGCAGGTCGAAGACCAACTGACCAGCGGACAGGCCGATGGCCCGGGTGCAGTGGGTGCGAGCCAGCTCCGGCTGGTGCAGGCTGACCACCATCGCCGAGCCCTCGGCGGCGATGTTCAGTAGACCCAGGATTTCGGCAGCGCGCCCAGGATCCAGGCTGGAAACGGGCTCGTCAGCCAGAACCAGCTCAGGCTGTTGCACCAGCAACCGCGCGATTGCCACCCGTTGCCGCTCACCGCCGGAGAGCCGTTCTGTGCGCTCCAAGGCGGCCCATTCCAGACCCACAGCTTGTAGTGCGTCGCGTACTTCTTCGTCAGGGCGCGCGAGCGCCAGCGAAGCCAACGCTTTCCAGGTCGGCCAGCGCCCCAGTCGCCCAGCGTTCACGTTGTGCAGCACACGCACCTGGTCGATCAGGTCCAGGCGTTGAGAGACCAGGCCGATCCGGCGCTGCAGGTCGCGCAGCCGCGACGGCCCCACCCCTGCGATCTCGACATCGAGCACGGTGACGGTGCCGTCGGTGGCGGACAGTGAGCCGTTGAGGATCGCCAACAAGGTCGACTTACCGGCGCCACTGGGGCCAAGCACAGCAACGCGCTCACCACGATGGACGACGAGATCAATGCCACTCAATGCTTCATGACCACCGAACTGTCGCCCCACCGAGCTCAGTGAGACGATGGCTGGCTCAGCCGTCACGACGACCCGACATCACGACCGGATCACGCCAGCAAACCCTGCTCTTGCGCGACCTGCTTGATCTCGTCGTAGTTGGAGTTCTCGGTCTCGATGAACGACTCAGCGCCGAACAACTCCAAGATTGCGGCGTCATCTTCGTTGGCCGGATCGAGGCTGAGCAGCATGTCTGTGATCTCCTGCATGGTGCCCTCACCGAACACCTGGTCCACATCAGGGCGAGCCAGCCAGTGGTAGTCGTAGTAGGAGGGGGTTCTGAAGAGCACAACCACGTCACTAAGATCGACTTCGCCCGCCTCCACGGTTGTCTTCCATACCTGCTCGTTCAGTGCACCGACCTCGAAGCTGCCTACGGCAACGGCTTCGATCGTGGCGTCGTGCGAGCCGGAGAAGCCCGGGGTTCCGGCCAGTTCGCTCTGGTCGAACCCGCCCTCCTCCATGAAGTACTGAGGCATCAGCCGCCCGGAGGTGGAGGTCTCGCTGCCGAACGTCAGCGTGTGATCGGCCAGGGCCTGCAACCCATCGACATCTGTAAAGGGCTCGATCCCTGCCGAAGTGTTAGCGATAAACAGGCTGTGGAAATCGGGGTCGATGTCGCGCTGGGCAAAGGCCTGGGCGCCCTCGACACGTGAGGCGGCCTGAACACCGGTGAGGCCGCCCATCCAGGCGACGTAGACGTCGCCCACCTCGAAGGCCCGGACCACCGCCGTGTAGTCGGTCACGGGCTTGTACTCCACCTCGAGTCCTGTCGCCTCGGCGAACCGCGCCGCAACGTCGGGGTAAAGCCGGTTGAGTAACTCGGGGTCCTGATCCGGGATTGCCGAGATGGTGAGCGGGCCGGCAGACTCGCCTCCGCCCTCCTCTTCAGTTTCTTCATCGGTCGACTCATCGGCGCTGTCGCTGTCGTCGCTGCCACAGGCGGCGAGAAGAAAGACGCCAGATGACGCCATAAGAATGGTGCGGCGACCGACGCCGGTGGGGCGGGTGCTTTTCATGGACTCTCCTTGGGCGGGGCGGATGATGGTGCTTGAGGGATCAGGCGGCGACCGCTGCTTTCTTGCGCTGGCGTGCTGGCAGCACAGCGATCGCGCCGGCTACCACCCCGATGCAGAACAGGAACGCCGCCGAGGTCGGGTTGCCACCAAGGATCGGGTCAGTGAAACCCAATTGAGCATGCAGCGAGAGACCGGCGACCACGGCCAGTCCGGCGGCCACCTTGGCGAGCGTCGAGGCATCCAACCGGGCGGCGAGGATGAGCATCACCCCGACCGTGATCAGCACCACACCTCCAAGGAGGTTGTAGTAACCGAAGCTCATCGACAGGTCAAAGGAGTGCAGCCCCGGACCGCGAGTGGCGAACGGATCCCCGAAGGACAGCAAGGTGCTGTAGAGACCGACCAGGATCGACAAGCCACCCCATACCTGTCCCAGCATGGCGGTGTTCACCACTCGAGCACGCACACCGTCGACCGCGAGGTAGCGGCCCGAGGACGACAACAGCAACACCATGTGGGCACCGATCATCAGCCAGTACGCCCACGGCCACTCTTCGGGGGCAAAAGCCACCGAGAGCGCTATCGCCATTGACTGAGCGATGCCGAGCAGGGCCGCGACGCGGATGTAGGTGCCGGTCAGCAGCAGCACGGCCAGCGCCGTCTCGGCCAGTAAGACACCCCAGCCGAAGGGCTGGAAAGCCGGGAGCACGAAAGTCTCGACGACCCAGGTGTAGGGCGGGAACACGGGGTGTTCAACGGCGAAGTTCGTGAATTTCCACAGTCCGTTGTTGGCTTCCTCGCCAAAATTTGGGGCCCGTTTCCACGACACGTTGTAGAGCCACAGCATGCCGATGAGGATCCGCAAGAACGTGACGCCCATCGCCTGGTGCTTGGGGACTTTTTCAGTGGCGGGGGCAAAAAGCCACCCCAGGGCTGCCTTGATATCAGGCACAGCGGAACACCTCTCGACCGGTTCGGGTGGCCGCGTCCTGGACCTCCATGGCGTCCCGGACGACACCGAAGATCTCCGAAATAGGCAGCGGCGCATCGTGAATGCGCATGTGCGGGTTGGTGACCGCGACTGGGTGCCACCAGGCGCCGTCGGCGGTGATGGTGGGCTCCGGCTCAAGGTTGTCGATCGAGACGTGAATACCGGTGTCGGCGAAGCCTTCTGCGGCGACCGGGCGGATGACGCGGTCCTCGTGATCGATGCCGATCTCATCAAGCCGGGAGTGCAGCTCCTGCACGCGGGTGGGGTCCTCGTCATACATCGTCGCGGCGATCCGGACGCGGAAGCCGAGCTCGTGCGCCTCGCCGATGCCGATCATCGCCTTGGCCCAGGACCCGGCGCCACGCTGCTTGTCATGCAACTTCGCAGTCGCGGAGTCGAGGCTGACCTGCAGCAGCACTGAGCGGTCCATGTCCTCCAACATCTGGCGGCGCCGGCCCTTGCCGAAGACCATCGCGTTGGTCAAGATGATGCGTTCCAGGCCCTCTCCGGCGCGGACCAGCTCATCGAGTTGGGGGTGCATGAACGGCTCGCCGCCGGTTAGGAGGAGTTCTTTGCCGCCCAAGCCCGCGAACTCGGCGAATGCCTCTCGCGCGATGGCCGGGTCGAGGAGGCGAGCGGCGGCCTTCGGTGAGGATTCGGCGCAGCAGTAGGTGCAGGCGAGGTTGCAGTGGAAATTTGTGTAGGCCCAGAGCCGATGGCCGACCGGGGTGCGTTCGCCGAGGCTGAAGACGCTGGAGACCTTGACGCTCTTACGGACCGCGAACCACCAGGGCCCTTCGGTGGACTCTACGGCCTCGGCGACGAGGTCATGCCCGACCAGCTCCGCCCATACCGGCAGGTCGACCTTCACGCTGGGCTCGGCGCTGCGAATGCCGAGCAACTCATCGGCGTCCAGCCGCCGCATCGCCCGAGTGATCAACAACAGTAGACCGCTGCCGCAATCCATGTCACCGCCGTCAACGATCCGCGACAAAACGCCCAACTCTGCGGGAGGTGGCGGCGAAGTTTCGGTCATTCTCAAGAGTGTAGGACTGCAGTAGTCGATAGTGGGTATGTTTGCACCTTAAGAATTTGTGACACTTTGAACGAGGAGTCCAGATGACGAATGCCGCGATTGACCGCCCACAGGATGCTGCCGCCCGCCTGGATTTTTGGGAGCAGGTGCACTCCGGCCACGACGTCGATGGCGTCTCCTGGTGGCAGTCGGTGCCCGGCCTGTCGTTGGGTCTGGTCGATGAGACACAGGTGCCGAAAGATCGCTCCATCATCGACGTTGGCGCGGGCTGGTCGACACTGGTGGATCACCTGCTCGAACGGGGCTATACCGACCTGACGGCCGTGGACCTGTCCATGAGCGCATTGCAGGAGGTGCGCGAAAGGCTCGGTCCCGCAGGTGAAGACGTGGTGTTGGACATTGCGGATGTCCTAGAGATGCGCCGCACCCGCCGGTATACGCTGTGGCACGACCGCGCCGTTTACCACTTCCTGACTGAGCCGGATGAACGCGAGGACTATCTGAAATCGTTGCGCTACAACTTGGCCCCCAAGGGCTGGTTCGTCGTTGCGACGTTCGGCCCCGATGGGCCCCTAACCTGTAGTGGCCTTCCGATTGTGCGTTATACCCACGAAGATCTTGCGGCCGAGTTCCCGGGCTTTGAGTTGGTCTCCACGGCTGGGGAAGATCACGAGACGCCGTGGGGCAAGATTCAACAGTTCACGGCCGTTCTTATGCGCCGCGTCGAATAGCGGACGCTGATAGTTACCTCGACCTGAGGCCGTCGTCTCGGTGCTTTGTAGGTCCCGCTATCGCGAGGTAACCCAGCAACTGCGCATTTGCGCAGGTGCGAAGACGACGCGCCGACAGAGTTCTTCGCCAGCGTGCACAAACTGCAGGCGCACCCGCGGGTCAACTCTGTGTCAGCCCCCGAGTCGCCGTAGCCCCGGGCCCTACTTCATGACACCACGAAGCGCCGTATGCCGTGAACGCCCCGGCCAGGACGTCGTCCGACTCCGCGATGGCGCTCGCAAGCGACGAGGAGACGTCGAGACCGGCAGCGAGGTTTGCGTGGTAGCGCTTCATCACTTGATGTGCCACGACGTCAGGCACCGGACTGACGGCAGCAACGACGGAGCGCACACCCAGCGCGAGCAGGCTGGCCGTCATACCGAGCGGCTCGTCACCTCGGCGCACGCTGACCCGCCCCCCGTCGCAGGCCGAAAGTGTGACGTGGGTGGCACGCAGGCGGTGGCCCTCGATTTCGTGGGCGAAGGCTGGGCCGTCGTTGAGCCGGAGACTGGAGAACAGCGGATTCTGGTTGTTGTGATCACCATGTGCCGCCACGTGGACCAGGTCGCTGCCCTCCAAACCGCCCAGGAGCTCATTCACCGTCGACTCCTGCGCCGACACTGCTGAACCAGACCCCCAGGCCCGCGTGACCGACTCGACCTCGTCGTTGGCAAGCGGCACATCAGGTCCAGCCACCGCATACACCAGGGGCGCCTCAACCAGTCGGGTGTGCCCTCGTGCCCAGCTCGTGGCCGACCTCGCCAGCGTCGTCGCTCGGCCTCGACGGCTTGGGAACATACCCCATGGGAGCGTGGTGAGAGTAGGTGTAGGAATGATGACCAGCGGATTGTCATCGAGCCCGGCTGCGTGCACAGGACTCAGCAGCTGGTTCTCCAGCTCGCTGATGGCGCGCACGAGCGAAGCCCGTACGATCGAGTGAAACGGGTGGCCCTCCGGCAGCCGCGCGGCAGCCGACAAGTCCGCCCGCACTGAACGCACCTCGTCGCGAATCCTGCCCAGACTCCCCAATGCGTGCAGTGAGGCACGGCCATCCGGCGCGACCATGACGGCATACAGGATGCCGTCCAGCCTGAGCGTGGACAGCAGCGTGACCCCGGCCTCGCGTACGGCGCCCCTGATCCCGGCCGCCGACATCGGCCCGGCGGTGTCCGCGGGCGCTGCGCTCGTCGAAGCGGTAGCCCAATCCAACTCCCGCACTGCACGTTCGGCCTTGCTGACCTCGTGCATGGCACGCTGGGTTGGCTCGCCCGGGGGAGCCTGTCGCTGATCCTCGCGCAACTGTCGTAACCGAGCGATGGCGTCGGCCCGGCGAGAATCCTCAGACACCCTCAGCGGGGGTCGGGTGCGCACAACATCCCGCCACAGCTCGGTCCGGGACAGAACCCTCGCGGGTGAGCCGCCGCGCATCGCCAGTTCCAGGTCGAGGCCGATCAGGGCCGACGCGTGCACGGTCAGAGCAGTCCTCAGGTCCAACCCCGCAGCGCCGCGGCCTGTCGAACCCAGGTCGTCGGCGGCGTGCCGAAGGACCCGGACGGCTGCCGCACGGCGCCCTGCCACGTCATAGATGCGCGCCGCCACATAGGAGGTATGCAGTCGCGTAGCCAGATGCGGCGAACGCATCAACCTGCGCGACTGGTCCAGATAGGTTCTGGCCTGGTCTGCGTCTCCCTGGTCGATCAGGGCTTCCGCACGGAGTAGAGCCGCACGCTGCTCGAGCACGCGGTCGGCATCGGCTTCGGCAGAGCGTTGCAGAGCCGCGCTGAGACGCTCGCGTGCCCGGGCCGTGTCCGGGTCACTCGGGGTGGCTTCCAGCTCGATGACGTGAGCGATCCGACGCCAGCCCATCTCCCCCCGGCCGTGGAATCGGTGCCTCGCGGTCTTGGCGAGCCGGGCCGCCTCCGAACGATGGCCACGCAAGACCTCACACCGTGCCAAATCCAGCTCGATCTCGCCCAGATCGTGCGTGCTGCCGGAATCGCGAGTCGAAGCTGCCACTGTCAGCAGCAACTCGTGGGCCTCGTCGATCAGGCCGGCCTCAAGGAGGACTCGCGCTCGATCCAGTTGAGCAATACCCCGCTCGACCTCCACTTCCATGGCGTCGGCTTGCTCCATCAGGCGAAGCGCATGTGGCACGTTGCCGAGCAGGAACTCTGCATATCCCTGGTTATGCGTCGAGATGAAGGCGAGCTCGTTCATGTCTGCGTCGCGGGCAAGTCGGGTGGCCTCGCGGAAGTCACGGGAGGCTCGTCCCGGTTCTCGAAGGTGAGTGAGCAAAGACCCGCGGTTGACCAACAGTCGCGCTTGATCGGCGGGAGTCATCAGGGCCCGACCGTTCTCGGCAGCGGTGAGTGCCGCCAACGCGCCCTGGAGGTCTCCGCTACGTCCGCGCAGCATCCCGATCTGGTTGTCGCAGAGGGCAACCAGATCGCGGTATCCGGTGGCGGACAACTCGTCGTGAAGGGCCTGCACCTCGCGGATGGACTGTTCGAGTCCACTGTCCTCGAAGGTGATCCAGGTGCGCGTCAACCGTGCGCCGAACTCGAGTCGGGCCCAACCCTGCGATGTCCCGTCCCCAACACTCACCTGTTCGCTCACCAAGGCCATGCACTCGCCGAGCAGATTGCGAGCACGGTCCGTGCGCTGTTGTCCGATAGCTACGCGAGCGCGATCCAATAAGTCCTCGGCTCGGATGAGCGCGTTGGCAGAGGAAGAGTTCGCGGACACCTGGCCACTTTTCCACAACGACTGGACCGCCTGCTATGACAAGCGTCGATCACCGAGCAATGCAGTCCTAGATCTGGCGGACCGGCCAAGCCCGCGACCGACATTATGTGTCCCTAAGGGGCCCAGCCGGGCAGTTCCTTCGAGACCGCGCTCCACCCACGTTGCACGGCCTGAGCCCTCTCGGTTTCGGGAAGTGTGGGGTCTTGGACCAGCCGTGCGGCGACCTCGCCCGCGAGCACGGGCGCCGCGAAGGAAGTTCCACTCCACGTCCCGAACCCCCCGGAGTAGTCGTCCGGATCGATCGTGGCTCGATCAGTGTCCCCATACTTCATCCGGGCTGAGGGTTGCCGATCACCGTTGAGGTCGGTGGGCAACGTGCTGATGACGTTGGCTCCGAGACGGTGGCATGAGACCCACGGCCCCGCATTACTGAAGTAGGCCACAGAGCTACCGTTCGGATTCAGCGCCCCAACACTGGCGAGCGGAATGACCTTGGCGTCGAAGCCCGACACCTGGCCGGCAAAGGCGGCCGGGTGGAAGGGTGCCACCGTGGAGTCGTTCCCGGCCGCTGCGACAACCGCGACCCCCCACGAGCCGTAGGCGGCAAGCAGTCGACGAAGCATGCTATCCATCGCCGCGTCAGTAGGTTCCTCGTGGTAGTACCCCAGGGACAGACAGAGCACGTCCAGCAGGTCCGTGGGGTCGTCAGTGGTGACTGCTGTCGCCTGGCGGATGAGTAGCGCCACAAGGGTACGGATCAAGAAGCTCTCCTGCACGGCCCCGTCGCCGGTCATGACCGGCACGCCCAGGATGGTGGCCTGAGAGCACTGCTGCCTGACCAGACCCGCGATAAAGGTGCCATGGCCTGCGTACGGAGGGATCGATCCGTCGAGGGGGTTGGGCACGGCTGCAGGCAGCGTGTTCATCGGGCCCTCGAGCCCAAGGAGTACGCCGTTGACCTCGATGTGGTTGGTTGCACCCGAGGGGTCGGCGAACCATGGGTGAGCACCCAGTCCGGTGTCCGGAACCACGACGACCGGGGCACGCTTGAGTGCGTGCCCGCTGAGGGCAGGATTGGAGAGCGCTAGCGCAGCCGGCCCTCGCCCTCCGCTGCCGCGCACCGCATACTCAGAGGTTCCACTGCCTACCCAGTAGGGCGATCCCACCCAGTAAGGGCTACCGACCCAGTAAGGGCTACCGACCCAGTACGGGGCACCACCGATGTCTGCGCAGGCGACCGCGAGGTGGTCCAAGGCGACCCGGTCCGCTTCTAGTCCTTGCGTGCGCAACTGTTGCAGCACCGGCCAGACGTCCACCGGGGCTTGCTCGGCGGTCACGTCGTCACTGCCGGCCCAGACCACGTGCACCGAGGTGACCCAGAGCTCCTCAAGGATCTCCTGCGCCACGCCCACTCGCCCGCCAAGCGCACCGACAATCTCATCTTCACGCGGGTCGATCCGCACTTCCAGCCCGCTATCGGCGATGATTTCACGGATCCTGTCGACGACCTCGTCGCGCGAGCCCCCGGGGAGTCCTCGCACCATCAACCGATCCCCGACATAGGCCGTGGGCCGTGGGGCGGCTCCGGATGGGAGTGGCACGGCGGTGATGGGGTCGAGGACCCGCACCCCGAATCGCTCTACGACTGACGGTGGCAGAGCTGGAATCGGACTCCACTCGGGACGGTCGCTGGGGCCAGGCTCGGGCTGTTGGGTCATGGGTGTGCCTTCCAGATCACGACAGAACTAGTCAACGTCTTGCCTTACTTCATCCTCAAGAGCGGTGAACTTTGCCCTTGATACTTCGGGGCCTCCACCCGGGTATCTCGCGGCGCACCGCCAGCCAACCGCGTTGCACAGCCACAGCTCGTTCCGAAGAGCTCAGCGATCTGCTGCGAAGGAGATGGCCAGCGATCTGGCCGGCCAGAAGAGGTGCCGCAAACGACGTGCCGCTCCAGGTGCCGAAACCGCCGGAGTAGTCGTCGGGGTCGAGATCCCCGCGCTCGCGGCCCCAGTGGCTCAGCTGCTCGGACGGTTGGTCGGTGCCTTGGATGTCGATCGGCAAAGTGCTCACCAACTGCACGCCGGGCCGTTCGCAGGACACCCACGGACCGGAGTTGCTGAAGTGGGCGACGGTGCCGTTCGGGTTCAACGCACCGACGCTGATGAGCGGCACGGTGTCACCATCCAAGCCAGTCATCTGACCGGCGAAGGTCGCTGGGTGAAAGGGAGCCGTGGTGCCGCCGTTGCCAGCCGCGGCGACGACACATACCCCCCACGAGCCAAGCTCTCGTAACACTCCGGCCAGGACCGGATCGGTGGCCGCATCGCCCGGCTCTTCGTGGTAATAGCCCACCGACAGTGACAACACGTCGAACATGTCCTGCGCCTGACCGTGAGTGACGGCAACCGCCTGGCGCACCAGCAGAGCGACCAGGGTGTTGATCAGCAACCGCTCGTTCACCTCGCCGTAGTCATCCATGACGGGGACGCCTTCGATTCGTGCCCGAGGGCATTGCTGCCGGATGATCCCGGCGATGAACGTGCCGTGACCGACATAGCGTGGAACGGACCCATCCAACGGGTTGCGCGGCTCCGGTGCGACGACATCCATGTCGCCGCCGAGACCTAGCCGAACCCCGCCCACGTCGACGGTGCGGGTGACCTCGTCCTCGTCTCGGAACCAGGGGTGCGGCCCGATGCCGGTGTCCGGAACGACCACGACCGGGCGACGGCGCGTGAGCCTGCGCAGTCCATCCGCGGGGTCGGGCATAATCATCGATACCGGCCGTCGTCCACCCCCGGTGGAGGTCGTGGCCGCGCCAGCGAAGGACTGGCACGCAAACGCCGGGTGGTCGAGGCGCACATCCGCTGCGCTCAGTCCCTCCCCGCGAAGATGCTGCAAGACCGGCCAGGCGTCGACGGGTCGCCGACGTCGCGGATCGTCGGTGGTCGTTGGTTCCAGGTGGACCGTGCTGACCCAATACCGGTCGACGTAGTCGGCAGCGACGGGGTCAAGGTCGGCCAACTGCTCAGCCACACCGTCCAGGCTCTCATCGACCGTGACGGTCAGACCTGCCACCGCCGAGGTCGACCGCAACCGGGTGACGACATCTTCGCGCCGGCCGGCGGGCAGGCCGGTGACCAACAGAGATTGGCTCAGGTATGCCGTGGCTTGCGACCCGGCAGCACCGTCCGTCCCCGGTCGGGTCGGGCGGTCGAGCACCCTGGCCCCGAGGCGTTGAGCCTGCTGGGCCGACAGTCGAGGCACCGGGACGGCTCGTGCAGAGCGCGCAGAGGCCTCCGGGGCAGAATCTTGGGTCACGCCGTCTCCTTCCGGGGTCCAGCGGCTGTCGACGTCAGGGGCGCACCAGGGTGATCGGTGGTTGACCAGCGAGGACGGCCAGGGCATTGTCGGCGGCCAGTTGTGCCATGGCGGTCCGTGTTTCGATGGTGGCCGACCCAAGGTGGGGGACCAAAGCCACGTTCTCCAACTTCAGCAGGCCCGGATCGACGGCCGGCTCGTGCTCGAAGACATCCAAGCCGGCGCCGGCGATCTGCCCATCGCGCAGGGCCCGCGCCAAGGCAGCCTCATCGACGATCGGACCACGGGCAGTGTTGATCAGGTATGCCGTGTCCTTCATCAGCGCCAGCTGCTCGGCCCCGATCAGGTGATGGGTGGCAGGGCTGTAGGGGCAGTGGATCGAGATGATGTCAGCGCTCGCCAGCATCTCGTCCATGTCCAGCCGCTGCACGTCCAGCTCGGCGGCGACCCCCGGGTCGCAGTCATTCCGCGAGGAGTAGACGATCTTCATGCCAAAAGCCCTGGCGCGGCGGGCCGTCGCCGCCCCGATGCCACCGAGGCCGACGACACCGAGAGTCTTGCCTTGCAGTCCCGACCCGAGCATGAAGTGCATGCCCCAGGTCCAGGGGGTCTGCGACCGGATCACCCGCTCGCCCTCACCGAGACGGCGGGTGGCCATCAAAATCAACCCAAAAGCGATATCGGCCGTGGCCTCGGTCAGCACGTCCGGTGTATTCGTCACCACCACGTCACGCTCGGCGCACGCAGCGACGTCGACGTTGTTATAGCCGACGGCGACATTGGCCACCACCTGCAACTGCTTCCCTGCTGCCTCGAGCAGCTCGGCGTCTACCTTCTCGGTCAGCAAACTCAAGATCGCGTCGGCACCGGCAACCTTGGCCAGCAGGCCCTCCCGCGAGATGGGGCCGTCCTCGTCGTGCATGTCGACGTCATGTCCGGCGCGCAACTTCTCCAAGGCCGGCGGGGGGACCCGCCCAGTCACCACGACCCGGCTCATGCCGACTCCACCCAGGACTTGAGCTTGGTGAGGCCCTCGGTGATGTGCTCGGCGTCGATGCCGGAGTAAGCGAGCCGGATGTATTCACGATCCTCTCCCGGTTGTGGCCGGCCGAAGTGCCGACGGGTGCAAAAGCTCACCCCGGTCTCGTGCAGCGCCTGCGTTGCAAAGTCGCCCACATCCGCCGCCCCAACGCGCGCAATGGCCTCGGTGGCGTCGGGGAAGATGTAGAAGGTCGAGCGCGGCACGTCGACCGACAACCCCGGCGTCGCGTTGACCAGGTCGCACGCGATGTCCCGGCGCTCGCGCAGGACATCGAGCATGTCGGCAACCGGCTGCTGGGTGCCCTGCAGGGCCGTGATCCCGGCCCATTGCACGTAGTGCGTGGTGCATGACTCGTCATTGGTGTTCATCGTCGACATCACCTTCGCGATCTCCGGCGGTGCCACCGCGCACCCCAACCTGGACCCGGTCATCGCGAACTTCTTGCTGAAGGTGTACAGGATCACCGTGCGCTGCGCCATACCCGGTAGCGACGCGATAGAGCGGGAGGACCCCTCATACCTCATCTCGAAGTACGCCTCATCGGACAGCACCCACAGGTCGTGTTCTTGCGCGATCTGGGCGATGGCCTCCTGTTCCGCAGCGGTGGACTCGGCCGAGATGGGATTCTGTAGGTCGTTGTAGATGATCGCCACCGTGTTGCTGGTGATCTGCGAGCGCAGATGATCAAGGTCGATCGAAAAACCGGTGTCCGACGGTACATAGCGGTATGCGCATGCCTCGCCCCCGAAATACTCGATCTGGGATTCGTAGATGGGAAAGCCCGGGTTCGGGTAGAGCACCGATGTGCCGGGGTCCATCACGGCCTGCAAGAACTTGGTGATCACCGGTTTGCCGCCGGTCATCACCACGATCTGGGAGGGGTCGAAGGTCATCCCGCGGCGACTTCCGATGTCCTCAGCGAGGGCGGCACGCAGTTCTGGTATCCCGGCGCCGGGGCAGTACCCGGTCTTGCCATCTGTAATGGCCCTGTTCATCGCGTCGATGATGTGCGCGGCGGTCGGGATGTTGATATCGCCGAGGTGGAAGGGATAGATAGTGTTTCCCTTCGACTTCCAGTCCGCCGCTGCGAGAGCGACGGCAAAGGCGGTCTCGGTGCCCAGGCGGTTCAGTCGTTGTGCGAGCGGCATTGCTCACTCCTTAGCGGGGGTTCTGCGGACCCAGATCGGGGTGGTCCGGTGCTCACCCTAGACCTGTGCGGCCACGATTTCGAGAGCGAACCCGACGCGCTATGGCGCGAAGGAGTAAGGAGGTGCATGATGATCGCCTACGACCGCTTCGAATGAACAATGACGTTCTCCAACAGGGGTGAAGCAGATGGCGCAAAGCACGCAGGCCTCCGGCGATACAGGCCGCGACTTCTATCTCGGCCGCACAATTCATCTGGCCGCTGTGGCGGCCCTTGGCGGGTTACTCTTCGGTTTTGATACCGCCGTGATCAACGGCGCCGTGTCGGCCATCGAGACAGACTTCGAGGTCGGCAAGTTGTTGCTGGGCTTCGTGGTGTCCTCGGCGCTGTTGGGCTGCGTGGCTGGCGCCTACCTGGCCGGGCGCCTTGCTGACCGGGTAGGACGTATCCGCGTCATGGTGATGGCAGCAGTGCTGTTCTTTGCCAGTGCGATCGGATCCGGCCTCGCGTTCAGTGAGTGGGACTTGATCTTCTGGCGAGTGGTCGGCGGCTTAGGGGTCGGTGCGGCCTCGGTCATCGCCCCCGCCTACATCGCCGAGATCTCACCGGCCTCGATCCGCGGTCGGATGGGCTCGCTGCAGCAGCTGGCCATCGTGAGCGGCATCTTCATCGCCCTGCTGTCCGACTACTTCCTGGCTACCACCGCAGGCGGGTCGGCCGAGCCGTTGTGGGGACTGACAGCGTGGAGGTGGATGTTCATCGCCGAGGTCATCCCCGCTCTGGCCTACGGTGTGCTCGCCCTGACGATTCCAGAATCCCCACGCTTCATGGTGGCCCGAGGCGACGACAAGTCGGCGCGCGAGGTGCTGCGCTCGGTGATGACCCGGGGGATCGACGAGCGGATCAAAGAGATCAAGCGCACCGTCAAGCTGGACTATCGGACCTCCGTCAAGGACCTGGTCAAGCCCGGTGGGGGGAACCTGCTGCCGATCGTCTGGATCGGCATCGCGTTGTCGGTCTTCCAGCAGTTCGTCGGTATCAACGTGATCTTCTACTACTCCTCGACGTTGTGGCAGTCGGTCGGCTTCAGCGAGGAGGACTCACTGACCATCACGGTGCTGACCTCGGTCACCAACATCGTGGTGACCATCGTGGCGATCTCGCTGATCGACAAGATCGGTCGCCGCAGGCTCTTGACCATCGGGTCGGGGGGTATGGCCGCGTCGCTGGGGACGCTGGCGTTCATCTTTGCCACGGCCGCCACCGTCGAGAATGCTGAAGGCGTGTTGGAGCCGGTTCTGGGTGACACTGCAGGCGTCGTGGCACTGATAGCTGCCAACCTGTTCGTTGTCTTCTTCGGTATGTCGTGGGGCCCAGGGGTCTGGGTACTGCTCGGCGAGATGTTCAACAACACGATTCGCGGAACAGCGCTCGGCGTTGCAGCGGCTGCACAGTGGTTGGCGAACTTTGCGATCTCGACATCGTTCCCCACGTTTGCCGACATCGGTCTGGGGTTCGCCTACGGCTTCTACACCACGTTCGCGGTGCTCTCCTTCTTCTTCGTGCTCAAGTTCGTGCCTGAAACCAAGGGCCGAGAGTTGGAGGACATGTAGCCCACCCGCGCCCGCACGCCCTTCCCTGCCACAGCCATCAAGAAACGCCATACAGGGCATGTATCAGAACTGCTACAGGGTCCTCCCTGGTATCGACGGCTTCTGACACAGTGGAGGAAGCCTTGACCGGGGCAAGGAGTGAACATGGTGGATCGACCCAGTAGCCGCAACCAGGCCGTGCTTTCACTGCCTTCGACAACTCGGCCAGAAGCGAAGCGGTGACCAGCATGATTCGCGAAGACTCGCCCGCCCAGGGGACCTCCCCGGACCCACCCACATTGACCGATCAGGCGGCTGCAGCCTTCACGGCATACCGTGCCGGAGAGCAGCAGGCGATGGGCCAGCTTGTCGACCTGCTGACGCCACTGCTGTGGCGGACGGCGCGAGCCCAAGGCCTGTCCACGGTGGCTGCTGAGGACGTCGCGCAAACGGCATGGTTGCGCCTGATAGACGGTGCCGAGGGCATCGAGCAGCCTCGGGCGGTGGTGTCCTGGATGGTGACGACGGTGCGGCGGGAATCGTGGCGTCAGAGCAAGGTCGCCGGTCGCGACAGTGCTGATCTGGACGCGCAGCCGGAGGCCTCAACCAGCGAACCGGGCCCGGCCAACAGCACACTGCTCACCGAACGTCAGCGCGTGCTGTGGCGACACGTCCAGACGTTGAACGACCGTTGCCGCCATCTGCTGCAAGTGATCGCCTTCGCGGACAAACCCGACTACGCGACGATCGCCGATTCCCTGAAGATGCCCGTCGGAAGCATTGGTCCGACCCGCGGACGCTGTCTGAGCACGTTGCGCTCGGCGTTGAGCGAGGATCCCGAATGGTTTGGAGAGCTGTCATGACTACCCCGATAGAGGCATCTGGTCACCTTGATGCGCACGACGCCCGGATTCTCGCGGAGATTCGGGAGATCTCCTCCCGCGTTGACCCGGTCCCGGCCTCACTGACCGAACGCGTGAAGTACGCGATGACCGTTCGGATGTTGGAAGCCGAGGTCGCCGAACTGATTCGGATGCCGATGGCCGTAGCGCGCTCCGAGGTCGGTGAGAAGGTCGACAGCATCAGCTTCACCGGCAGCAGGCTGAGTCTGATGGTGACCCTGACGACTGAGGACGATGGCGTTCGGGTGGATTGTTGGGTCACTCACGGTGGTGCGTTGGTTGAGGTTCACGTGAACAGCCGCGAAGGAGACGGAGCCTCGCCGGACGCGGGCGAGGTCTGTGACGAGCACGGCCGCTGTGTCTTTACCGGTTTGCCATCCGGGCCCGCTCACTTCATCGTGTGGCCGGACAAGGACAAGCTGGTTCAGCCCATCATCACGCCGACGATCGACCTGTAACGAGCCGCCTAGACCTTCTCGGCTTTGAGTTTGGCCGGGTCCCATTTTGTGATCGCATCGACCTGCCAGCCACGGTCCTTGACCGCCTCGCGCGCTTGTCGTTTCCACGGCCCGGTCAGCCGATCGACATACAGCGTGCCCTCAAGGTGTTCGGTCTCGTGTTGCAGACACCGGGCGAAGAGGTCTTCCCCGATCAGGTCCACCGGTTCTCCGTCGAGGTCAGTGCCGGTGACCCGTGCTCGGGGGAAGCGTGCCAGGGGGAAGTACTCCCCGGGCACCGAGAGGCAGCCCTCGCCATCCATCTCCTCATCCAACGGCTCCGGGGTGCCGAGTCGCTGGAGCACCGGGTTGATGACCACCCCACGCTCCCGGCTACCGTCGGCGGTCGGGCAGTCGTAGACGAAGAGCCGTAGCCGAGCGCCGACCTGGTTGGCCGCCAGTCCGACACCCTCGGCCGCCTCCATGGTGTCGAACATGTCCTGCACTAACGCGCGGATCTCGTCAGTGACTTCCCGCACCCGTTTAGTGGGTTGGTGCAAAGCGCGGTGCCCGATGACCGTGATTTCTCGGACTGCCACATGCCCTCCCTGTGCTCGGATGTGCGTCGGCGAAGAGTCTAATCGGCTCGCACGCATACCCTCTCCGTGTGGATATCAACTGGATCGAAGTTTTTGGCTGGTTAGGCTCGGGCGTCCTGGTGATCTCGCTGCTCCAGACCCGGGTGGTGCGGCTGCGGCTGATCAACCTGCTGGGAAGTGGGATGCTCGGGGTGTACAACCTGATCATCGAGGTGTGGCCCATGGTGGGCCTCAATGTGGTGTTGGCCTTGATCAACGTCGTCTTCCTGGTGAAGCTGTTCCGCACCCAACACGACGCGGACGAGTACACGGTGATTGAAGTCGAGCCGGACGACTCCTATCTGTTGTACCTGCTCGACGTGCATCGACGCGAGATCGCCCAGACCGATCCCAGCTTCACCGGACCTGCGACGCATCAGGCGACGTTCATCATTCTGCGCGGCGACGAAACGGTCGGTGTCGTGGTCATCGAGGATGCAGGCGACGGGGTGGCTCAAGTAGTGTTGGACTGGGTAACCCCTCGATATCGGGACCTCTCGCCGGGGGAGTTCGTCTTCCGTCAATCCGATGTGCTGACCCGACGCGGCTTTCGCCAAGTGCTGACGTCACCTGACACCAGGTCGCCTTACTACTCGCGGATCGGCTTCGCCCAGTCCGGTGATCGCTATGCCCTCGACCTCACGTGATCTGGCGTGGTTCGATTTGGCCGGTGGTGTCCTCCGCCGGGGCGGCGGCTGTGCGTGGCCGGGGCTGAACACGCTGGTATGACGGTGGCCTCTCGCGGGATGTCTGCCAACTGTCGTCGGCCCCGCCGGACGGGGAGTCCCAGCCGCTGGCATGGCCGTCGACGACCCAGTCGGAATCCTCCCGGTCGCTGACATCTCGATCGTCCGCACCGATGGCATCCACGTCGTCTTGGGAGCGGTCGTCATCGTCCAGCGCGTCGGGACTGGAGTGCTGTGGTGAGGGCCAGTCTTTGGGCGAGTCACCCTCGCCCTCCGCAGCAATCTTGTCTGACGTGTAGCGTCGGCCCGGCGGTCCGGTGGGTGATGGCGGTCGGTGGTTGACATCGGTCTGTTCGGAATCCGACGTGGACGGGTCGCTATGGCGGTCGAGGAGGTCTTCGCTGTCGAAGCGCTTGGGACCGAAGATGATGTCGCAGATCCGCCGATAGGTCTCGTCGGGGCTGGGTAGCCAGTTGATCTTGCGTAGGGCCTGGTCTTGGCCCGCAGACTCCAGGGTGAAGTCGCCGTAACCCAGCATGCGGCCGATGACCGAGCGCCCGTAGTTCAAGTCGGTGACTTTGCGCAAGGGCATCATGGCGACCTTGTGGGTGAACAGACCGTAGGTCAGCAGTAGCCGTTTGTCGGTGGCGACGAACCACTCGTTGCGCCATTCGAAGACCCGCCATACGAGCCGTCCGATCAGTCCGAACCAGACCCACCACAAGTACAGGCCGAAGTCGCCGAAGGCGCGTTCCAGGCCAGCGCTGGTCCAGGCGACGATGAAGAAGCCCACGATCACCGTGATCACCGGCTCGGCCAATTTGGCCCAGTGCTGCCGAGTGGCTACCTCGACTTGCTCACCCCTCAGCACATACCGGCGAAGGATTCGACTGCTGACCTTGATACCGGACTCCGCAACCTCCGAGGAGCCAAGCACGGCTAGCCGATGAGCGCTTCGAAGAACTGCCCGATATTGCGGAATCCGTCAGCGATGATGTCCCAGACGGACTGCACAATGTCGGCAGCGCGGTCCGGGCTGGTGATGATGGCGTAAATGAGGAAACCGAACACTAGCCACAGCAGTATCCGCTTGATCGTGCCTGGCATCAGCGGTCTCCTTGGGGCGGTGGGTATGTCACAGGACAGCCTTCATCATGGCAGCAAAGGTACGTGCTCCCGGGATAGCCACGCCGAGCCGGCCAGTCGGGTCATGCCTTCGTCCACCTCTGCGGTGGTCCCCGAAAAGCTCATCCGCATCATCCGGTGACCAGCCGCGACGTCGAAATCCACACCTGGTGTCAGCGCCACCCCGGTGTCCGCCAGCACACCCTGACACCAGGCGACCGAGTCGTCGGTGAGATGGCCGATGTCGCACCAGACGTAGAAGGCGCCGTCCGGGACGGTAGCCGAGGCCAAGCCGAGCTCTGGCAGTCGTTCGGCCAACAGGGCGCGGTTGTCGGCATAACGCTGGACGTGGGCATCCAGCTCCCGCGCCGCGGCCGGCCCGAACGCAGAGAGCGCCGCGTGCTGGGAGATCGCCGGCGGACAGATCGTGAGGTTCTGGGCGAGGATCTCCATCGGCCGACGCAGATGCGGCGGCACCAGCGCCCAGCCCAGTCGCCACCCGGTCATCGAGAAGTACTTGCTGACCGAGCCTACGACGACTGCCTCGCGTGAGGTTTGCCACGCGCTCGACGCCGGCTGCCCGTAGGTGATGCCGTGGTAGATCTCGTCGCTGATCAATAGGCACCCGGAGCCTTCACACCAGCGAGCGATCGCCGCCAGCTCCGCCGGGTCGATCACCGTGCCCGTCGGGTTCGAGGGGCTGGCTACGATCAGCCCGGCCGGAGGCTCCGGCAGGGCCTCCAACATCGACAGCGTGGGCTGGTATCGCGTCTCCTGGCCGCAGTCGAGCTCCAACACCTCACACCCCATCGCCGCCAGCGTGTTGCGGTAAGCCGGGTAGCCGGGACGGATCATCGCGACCACATCCCCCACGTCGAACGACGCCAGAAAGAGGGTCGAGAAGACGCCGGATGAGCCAGTCATCACCATGACGTCGTCGGCGCTGACGTCGATGCCGTACCAGTCCCGGTGATGCCCGGCGATGGCTTCGCGCAGCGGCAGGATGCCGGTGGCGTCGGTGTATCCCAGGGGCGAGCTGTCCAACGCAGCCTTGGCGGCTTCGCGAACGACCAGCGGCGCCGGCGTTGAGGGTTGTCCGACGCACATCAAGATCAGGTCTGCATGGCTACGCTGCCGCAGCTGAGCTGCCTTGAGGACCTCCATGACATGAAAAGGCTCGATGGCGCTGCGCCTGCTGACGACCCCGTGGACAGCCGGCGACGGGCTGCCCGGGCGGCGGCTACCCGGCATACCGGGTCGCTCAGACCACGCCATAGAGGCGGTCGCCGGCATCGCCGAGGCCCGGCACGATGTAGCCCTGCTCGTTCAGACGTTCGTCGACGGCGCCGGTCACCAGGCGCAGGGGGGGCTGGATGTCCGCGACCCGTTCGCGCAGGCTGGCAATGCCCTCCGGCGCGGAGAGCAGGGTGATCGCGGTGATGTCGGCGACGCCCAGATCGCAGAGGTAGTGGATGGCGGCCGCGAGTGTGCCACCAGTCGCCAACATCGGGTCCAGCACATAACATTGCCGTTCGTGCAGGTCATCCGGCAGCCGGTTGGCGTATGTATGCGCCTCGAACGTCTCCTCGTTGCGCACCATCCCTAAGAAACCGACCTCGGCTGTTGGGACCATCCGCATCATCCCGTCCAACATCCCGAGCCCGGCACGCAGGATCGGAACCACCAGGGGCTTCGGGCGGGCCAGACGAATGCCCGTAGTGGGTGCCACTGGCGTCTCGATCTCGAAGGATGCCGTCCGGACTTCACGGGTTGCCTCATACGCCAGCAACGTCACCAACTCATCGGTCAAACGCCGAAAGGTCGGGGTGTCGGTCCGCTGGTCGCGCAGGTAGGTCAACTTGTGAGCAATCAGCGGATGGTCGGCTACATGGACGCGCATACGCGAAAATCTACAGGCGGAATCGGTGGCCCGCCGAGCAATGGCCCACACTGGTCCGGTGACCGAACCGCGCTCGACCTCCCGCAACAGGTCGTTGCCAGGGTGGGCAGAGCAAGGATATGACGCGTGGATGCGTGAGGCGTTGAGGCAGGCACGCCTGGGCAGCGGCGGGGAGGGCGATGACCTCGCAGAGTCAGCCGATGTGCCGGTGGGGGCGGTGGTGGTGGACCCTACGGGAGAGGTCGTGGGGGCCGGCCACAACATCCGCGAGGCAGACCACGACCCCGCGGGGCACGCTGAGGTGGTAGCGCTGCGCGCGGCGGGGGAGCGTCTGCATACCTGGCGCTTGTCGGGGTGCACGCTGGTCGTGACGCTGGAGCCCTGTGCCATGTGCGCCGGTGCGGCGCTGCTCGCGCGCGTTGAGCGCATCGTGTTCGGCGCGTTCGACGCCAAGGCCGGTGCCTGCGGCTCGGTATGGGATCTGCCCCGCGACCGGCGCGCGCTGCACCGGGCCGAGGTTGTCGCCGGTGTGCTGGAAAGCGAGTGCCACGCCATGCTCGCGCGGTTTTTCGCAGCGCGACGCCTCGGGTAACCTCACTTGCGGTGGCGTGTCCGAGCGGCCTAAGGAGCACGCCTCGAAAGCGTGTGAGGAGGCAACTCCTCCGTGGGTTCAAATCCCACCGCCACCGCCAAGCAGTTCACGTTCGAACCCCCGTCAGGCCCACCGGCCTGGTGGGGTCACGTCCGTTCAGAGGACGGCACCGGGATTCATGATGTTGCCCGGGTCGAGAGCGGCTTTGATCTTCTGGTGAAGCGCCATCACCTCCGGGCCGACCTGGTCCGGCAACGCTGCCTTCTTGGTGCGACCAACCCCATGCTCTCCGGTGATGGTCCCGTCGAGAGCGATGGCGAGCGCCATGATGTCCTGGAAGGCGCTCAGCGCCCGGCCGTGGGCTTGCGTGTCGCTTGGGTCGAAAACGATGATCGGGTGCGTGTTGCCGTCGCCAGCGTGAGCAACCACGGCCACCTCGACGTGGTGTCGAGAGGCCAGTGCGGTGATTCCGTCGAGCAGCTTCGGTAGCAGCGGCACCGGCACACCGACATCTTCCAGCATGAGCGAACCGCGGGCTTCCATGGCAGGAAAGGCAGCTCGTCGGGCGGCGACGAACAGCTCACCTTCATCCGATTGGTCAGTGACGAAGACCTCGGTAGCGCCTTCGGCGACGCACGTCTGCGTGATCGCTCTGATTTCAGCGACTCGAGCATCGCCCGGGGCATCGGACTGGGCGATGAGCAGCGCACCGGCTGTGCGGTCAAGTCCCATCGGGCGGTAGTCCTCCACCGCGTTGATCGATGCCGAGTCCATCAGTTCCATCATGGACGGACGAACTGAGCGCCCGACAGCGACCACGGTCGCCGCCGCGTGTTGGACTGTACCGAAGGTGGCGACCAGGGTTGATCGCTGAGCCTGGGCCGGGATGAGGCGCAAGATCGCCCGGGTGACCACCCCGAGGGTGCCCTCGCTGCCGATGAACAGCTTGACCAGGGAAAGCCCGGCTACGTCCTTGATGCGTTTGCCACCGAGACGGACGAAGGTGCCGTCGGCCAACACGACATCCAGTCCGAGCACGTAGTCGGTGGTCACTCCGTACTTGACGCAGCACAGCCCGCCGGCGTTGGTGGCGACGTTGCCGCCGATCGAGCAGATCTCGAACGACGAGGGATCCGGCGGATACCACAGTCCGGCTGCGGCGGCGGCTTTCTTGACGTCGGCGTTGAACGCTCCGGGCTCAACGACGGCAACCCGGGTCGCGGTGTCGATCTCGATGGACTGCATCCGTTCCATGCTGAGCACGATGCCTCCATCGACGGCCGATGAGCCCCCGGACAGTCCACTTCCCGCGCCTCGTGGCACGACCGGCACGCGGTGCTTCGCGGCCCAGCGCAGCACGGCCTGAACGTGTTCGACGCCGGCAGGCCGGACCACGGCGATCGGTGTGCCGGCGTTCGGGTCGCGGGCCCAATCCCATCGGTAGTTCTCGCATACCGTCGCATCGGCCGAAACCGTGCCCGCCGGAAGGTCAGCCATCAGCGCCTCGAGTGCGGCGGCAGGTGGCTGGTTCGGACTCATCTGTTCAACCTACCGGCACGCCTGTTCGGGCTCGTCGATGTCGACGCCACGTTGCCAGTGGGCACGGCCCTCGCACCTGCCCTACGGTGTCACCCATGTCGAACTTGATCGAGGACTACGCAATGGTGGGCGATCGACATACCGCGGCACTCATATCCAGCCACGGGTCGGTGGATTGGCTATGCTTTCCGCGCTTCGACTCCGACGCGTGCTTCGCGGCCCTCCTCGGCAATCCCACGCACGGTCGGTGGATGCTGTCCCCCAGAGACGAAGCGCGGACGACACGTTGCTACCTCGAAGGCACCGTCGTGTTGGAGACCACGCATGAAACCGACAGCGGGACGGTGCGGGTCACGGACGTGATGCATCCTGCCGACGGCCGCGCCGACCTCGTTCGCCGGATCGAGGGGCTCGAAGGGACCGTCACCATGAAGCACGAGTGGATCGTCCGGTTCGACTATGGGCGGACGGTGCCGTGGCTTCGTCATGAGCCCGACCCCAGCGGCCACGGCGGCGATGAAGCCCTGGTCGCCGTCGCCGGCCCGGATATGTTGATCTTGCGCGGGCCACGGCTGCCCGACCCGGAAGACGAGCGCCACATTGATGAGTTCGATATCGCCAAGGGCCAGGTGATCCATTTCAGCATGGTGTGGTCCCCGTCCTATCTGGAGCTGCCGGAGCCGATCGACGTTGATGCCCGTCTGGAGGAGACGATCGAGGAGTCCCGCGCCTGGATCGGGGACGGTTGTGGGCTGCACACATACGCCGAGGCAGTCAACCACTCCCTGCTCGTGTTGCGCTCCATGACCCACGCCCAGACCGGTGGCATCGTCGCGGCGCCGACGACGTCCTTGCCCGAGGAAATTGGTGGAGGGCGCAACTGGGACTACCGGTACACCTGGCTGCGGGATGCCGCCCAGACGGTTCAGGCACTGCTTTCCTCGGGCCTGCGTGATCGCTCGGTTCTGTGGCGCGATTGGCTGTTGCGCGCGGTGGCCGGGGACCCGGATGACATGCAGATCATGTACACCGTCGACGGGAGCCGGTCGATACCGGAGCTCGAGCTGGATCACCTTCCCGGGTATGCCGACTCCTCTCCGGTGCGAATCGGCAACGAAGCGGTGAACCAGCGTCAGACAGACGTGTTGGGTGAGATCATGATCGCCTTGGAGATGCTGCGGGACGAGGGCGTCGAGGAGACCGAGGACTCGTGGCGTCTCCAACGGTCGCTGATCAATGACCTGGCTGACGACTGGTACGAGCTGGATCATGGGCTGTGGGAGATGAGGGGGTCGAAGCAGGCCTTCACCCACTCGCGCGTGATGGTCTGGGTTGCGATGGATCGCGGGCTTCAAGCGATCAGCGAGCATGGACTCGAAGGGCCCACAAAGAAATGGGAGAAGGTGCGCGACGATGTCCGCGAGGAGGTGCTGAGCAAAGGGTTCAACTCCGAGATCAACTCCTTCACCCAGCACTATGAGACGACCGAAGTCGACGCCTCCCTCCTGGTGCTGCCCATCACTGGGTTCATCGAGCCCGATGATCCGAAGTTCGTGGGGACCGTCGACCGCATTGAGTCCGAGCTGATGCGAAAAGGACTGGTGCTGCGCTATCGCACCTCATCCGGCGCAGACGGTCTCAGTGGTGACGAGAGTCCGTTCTTGATCTGCAACTTCTGGTTGGTGCGGGCCTATACCGCGATGGGCCGGTTGGACGATGCCAAGGAGCTCTTCGAGCGCTTGTTGTCCCTGCGCAACGACGTCGGCCTGTTAGCCGAGGAGTATGACGTGGACGACGAGCGACAGCTGGGCAACTTCCCGCAGGCGTTCTCCCACCTTGGGCTGGTGCAGGCCGCCATTGAGTTGGAGCAGGCCCTTGGCAGCGTCGACTCAGGCTGAGAGTCGGGGCGCTCCCCTGGGACGTGGCAGTCTCACCTCGCGGCCAGTGCGCAGGCGGCGACGGCCATGTCGCGAAGGTCTTGCTGTGTAGCCTTAGCGAACGCTCGTGAACCCAACGGTCCGAGAACCGCCGCAGCAACGTTCCTCAGCGTCGTGTCCGGGCCCACGGCGGTGAACTCCAGGCTGAGTTGCGTGCCCTTCGCTTGCTCGCCACCGGTCCATTCAGCATCGAACGTTCCGCCGGGCCGAAGCCGCCAGGTGCTGACGTAGTCGACTCCACCGCTATGTGCCTCGACGACCGTGCTCCGCAACGGATCGTTCGAGCGCACCCACATCTCCTCAGTTGCCGCCATGCCGAAGAACGTGCGTGTTTCGCGCCAGCGGGTGCCCACTGCATACGGCCCGCTGGTCATGATGTCGACTCTGGTGAGACCCGACAGGCGACGCGCAGCGTTCGGCAGGTCGGTGAGGACTTCCCAGACTTGCTCGACGGGCGCCTCGATGGTTCGCGTGAAGTGCAGCTGCTGCATCATGCCTCGGAGTGTAGGGGCCAAGTTCCAAGTGTTCGGGTCAAATGAGTTGGCATGATCGCGTGAAGACACTTTGTGCGCGCTGGCGAAGAGTTTTGACGGCGTGTCACCTTCGCAATCGCGCAAATGCGCAGTTGTTTGGGTGTGCGTGCCGGCGGAGGGGAGCTAGTGCAGGCGGTGGGCGAGGGATGGATCGGGTATGCCGTGACGGGCAGGGTCGATGATCGCGGCCAGGGCTTCAACACCGTCGACAAGCCTGGGTCCCGGGCGGGCATAGGAAGCGTTGGCGTCGACCGCCCAAACCTGAATATCCGGAGCAGCCGTCAGCAGTTGCCCCAGCGGACCGTCGCCGAGCAGCTCGGCGGCCAGCGAGCGCGAGGTCGGCAGGTCGAAGCCACACGGCGCGACGACCACGATGTCGGGTGCCGCCGCGGCAATGACATCCCAGCGGGTCGGCACCGAGCGGGCCCCGGATGTGCCGAGCACACTCACACCACCGGCATGGGTCACCATCTCCGGGACCCAGTGGCCCGGAGCAAACGGTGGGTCGGTCCATTCCAGGACGGCTACTCGAGCAGCCCCCGGCCTACTCGACCCCGGCAACGCGGCCAATCGTAGGTGGAGCTGATCGACCAGAGCCGCAGCCTGCTTGCTGGCTCCACACGCGGAGCCGATCTGCTCGATGCTGGCCAGTACTTCGTCCAAGGTATGTGGGTCCGTCGTCACAACGTCGGCGGTGCAGCCGAGATAGTCCAGGGCGTCGCGTACTTCGCTGACATCGACTGCGCACACTGCACACAGATCTTGGGTGATCACCAGGTCGGCATCCAGACCCGACAACGACTCGCGGTCCAGGTGGTATAGGTCTTCGCCAGCGGCCAGCCTGGCCCGCACGGCGGCGTCGATCTCCGCCGGACTGGGCGGCCGGCCGTCAACCAGCTCAGGCAGCGACGAGGTCGACACGATGGTTGCCCTTGATCGTGCCTGCGCAGGTTCGTCGCACTCGAAGGTGACGCCGACAACGCGCTCGCCGGCGCCCACGGCATACAAGATCTCGGTCGCCGAGGGCAGGAGCGAGACGATCCGACGCGCCGTCAAAGACTGCCCGGCGGCCGCATCGGAAGACTCAGCGGTGTCCGACGCGGTGTTGGCACTCAGCGGTCTGGCTGGGGTTGTCACATCGACCCTAGCCCTGCGGTGGAGCGGCATCGGCGGTGCTCTCGGCGGTGTCGGTCGCAGCGGGCGCCAACTCTTCGAAACCGTCACCCAACACAAGGTCGACCTGGTCGCCTTCGCGCGCGTCAGGGACCAGTGTGGAGCCTGGCACCGACTGCTGCATCAACGTGGCTTCTTCCACGCCCTCGGATCCGTGCCGGATGTGGGCCGAGCCATCGATGCTGGCGTTCTCCGGGTCGTTGTCGATGGAAGAGACCCTGAACCCGCGTTCTTCCAACGCAGCGCCGATCCGCCCCGCCAGTCCTGGCTCACCCTTGGCGTTGTAGACGTTCACCGCCACGTCGGCGGGTTGCAGCACCGGAGCCGTCGCCGTCGCCTGACTCTGGTCGGTGTCGCCGCCGAAGCCCCAGCCCTGGAAGATAGCAATCGCATACGCCAGCACGACCAGCAACAGCACGGCCAGGCCGGTCAAGACCAACGCGGTGGTGCGCCGTCTTCGGCGCGCTGCCGTCGACATGCCTCCCGTGCGCACGTAGCCCATGGTCGAACACGCTATCCGTCGGAACTGTCAGTCCAGCACCAGGACACGCCCATAGACGGCCGGACGGCCCTGCAGCGCCGCGCGCAGACCGTCCTCAAGGTAGTGTCGCCGCGCCACCGCACGACGTGACAGAGGATGTCGCCATAGAAGGTGGAGTCCTCGCGCAGCAATGCCCGCAGATCGAGCTGCGCTCGTGTCGTGATGAGGTCTCGAGCCGCAGCATCCGCGCGGCCAGCTGAGCCCCGTCGGCGGGAGTGTTCATATCGTGCATCGGGTGAGGACGGTCCTGCCCCACACCCTTGAAGATCATTGCCCGAGTGAAGGCCCGGTTCAGTGGCGAGTCCGGTGGGCACTACTGGACAGCTGAAGCTTCGGCCGGGACCTCAACCGAGACTCCGCGCAGCGCCCCAACGAACAACAACTGATGCGTGGCAGGTTGGCCGACTTGCTGTCGCCCTGCTCGATGATTCGCTCGGCGGGACCAGCGAGCCGTTGGCGGAGAGGGCCGTTGGCGGAGGATAGGGGATTTGAACCCCTGAGGGGAGTTACCCCAACACGATTTCCAATCGTGCGCACTAGGCCACTATGCGAATCCTCCGCCGAAGAGGTTACCTGAGCCGTGTGGCAGGGCAGAAATCGATCGTGCGCCGACTGCCGTAGTGGCGGGGACTAACCCAGCCCGACTCGTCTGGGGAGGGACTCGGTGATGGCGATAGCCAGAAGGCCGTCGCGCTGTGGGCACTGTGGGCGCCGTGGGGGAGAGTACCTGGACGTCGTGGGGGAGCACCGTGCGCGACACCTCGGCATACAGCCGGCCGCGCACACAGCCGGCGGTTACGCCATGGCGCTGTGCTCCCTTAGACTTCTCTGCAGACCCCCCGTGTGGTGGTACCTCACTGAACTCCCCCAGGGCAGGAATGCAGCAAGGGCAGGTGAGCTCTTCCAGGTACGCGGGGGGTCCCTGCGTGCCCGCGTCGCGATTGGTGTCGAAAAGACATCGATCACCGATTTTCGCCGAAGGGCCAATCGCGCAGCATCACCTCGATGAACCACCTGGTCTTGCCTTGCCGTTGGTGGGCGTGAATATAGTGAGTGCAGGGGGCGCGTGTGAGCCCTCGCGGCGGTTGGAAGACATAGCACCCCGATTCGCCACAGCGGCTGGAAATGTCGTCACGAGACGAAGGAGCAACGATGAGCACATCAGAGTCAAATCCCCCGACTACGACCGATGCAGGGGTGCCGGTTGCCAGCGATGAACAGTCGCTGACAGTGGGGCCCGACGGTCCGCTCCTGCTTCAGGACCACTATCTGATCGAACAAATGGCAAACTTCAACCGGGAGCGTATCGCCGAGCGCCAACCGCATGCCAAAGGGGGCGGAGCATTCGGTGTCTTTGAGGTGACGCACGACGTGAGTGCCTTCACTCGCGCGGCCCTATTTCAACCGGGCGCGAAGACCGAGATGCTGGCCAGGTTCTCAACAGTCGCGGGCGAGCGCGGCAGCCCCGACACCTGGCGCGACCCGCGCGGGTTCTCGCTGAAGTTCTACACCGACGAGGGCAACTTCGACATGGTGGGAAACAACACTCCGGTGTTCTTCATGCGGGATCCGATGAAGTTCCAGCATTTCATCCGATCACAAAAGCGGCGGGCCGATAACAACCTGCGTGACCATGACATGCAGTGGGATTTCTGGACGCTGGTGCCGGAGTCAGCGCACCAGGTGACCTGGTTGATGGGCGATCGGGGAATCCCTCGGACCTGGCGGCACATGAACGGCTACTCCAGCCACACGTACATGTGGATCAATGCCGAGGGTGAAAGGTTCTGGGTGAAGTATCACTTCAAAACCGATCAAGGCATCGAGTGCTTCACCCAGGAAGAGGCCGACCAGATGGCGGCGGCCGACGCCGATTACCACCAGCGCGATCTTTATGACCACATCGCGGCAGGTGAGTTCCCGAGCTGGACGTTGAACATGCAGATCATGCCGTTCGACGACGCGAAGACCTACCGGTTCAACCCCTTCGACCTGACCAAGGTCTGGCCGCACAGTGACTATCCGCTCCATGAGGTCGGACGGTTGACGTTGAACCGAAACGTCACCGACTATCACACCGAGATCGAGCAAGCCGCATTCGAGCCGAACAACCTCGTGGCCGGCACCGGTCTATCGCCCGACAAGATGCTGCTCGCCCGCGGCTTCAGCTACTCCGACGCGCATCGGGCTCGACTCGGTGTGAACTATCGGCAGATACCGGTCAACACGCCACATTCGCCGGTGCACAGCTACTCCAAAGACGGTCACATGCGCGTGCAAAACGTCTCGGACCCGGTGTATGCGCCAAACTCCTACGGCGGCCCACAAGCAGACTCCTCGCTCACCGACGACGGCGGCCGGTGGCACAGCGACGGCGACATGGTGCGATCTGCGTACACGCTTCGAGCAGATGATGACGATTGGGGCCAGGCCGGCACCATGGTGCGCGACGTGCTGGATGAGGCCGCGCGTGAGCGACTGGTCTCCAACATTGTGGGCCATCTGCTCGACGGGGTCAGCGAGCCGGTCCTGGAGCGGGCCTTCGAGTACTGGAGCAACGTAGACACCGACCTCGGCGCGCGTGTCAAGGCCGGTGTCCAGGGCGAACAGCGCTAGGCCGCGGTTGGGCACCGGTCCAAGGCGCATACACAGTTCGCTGTTGCCTCCACGGTCGACTCAAGAGGGGTGATGCCTGTCGGGTCGGGAACCTCGTCGTGCCCTGGGTCGGTGAAGGTGATCGGACGGTGGTCTACGGAAGGTGGCCTCGCTCGGAGGCGGTGTGCCCACGGTCGGTGACAGGATAGGGCCGACCCCGTCGACGAGGAGAGGCAACGCCATGAGGTTTCATGTGGGCTCAGAGGTCGGCAAACTGCGACAAGTGATCGTGCACCGGCCCGGGTTGGAGATGCATCGGCTCACTCCGGACAACAAGGAGAGCTACCTCTACGATGAGATCTTGTGGGTCGAGCGGGCTCAAGAGGAGCACGACGGCTTTGTTGAGGTGATGCGGTCCCGCGGGGTGACGGTGCACTACTTCGATGAGTTGCTGACCCAGACGTTGGCGGTGCCGGCCGCGCGGGAGTTCGTGTTGGCCCAGTCGTTGGACGAGCGGCATGTAGGCCCGCTGGCGGCCGACCAGCTGCTCGCGATGTTCGAGAAGATGAGTGACCAGGAACTCGCTCGGTTCCTCATCGGCGGCCTCACGAAGGCCGAGATGCTGGAGCGGATCGAACGCCCCCGGTCGGTGGTGATCGGGCAGTTGGAAGACCACCAGTCGTTGCTGGCCCCGCTTCCCAATCACCTGTTCACCCGGGACACCTCGGCTTGGGTGTATGGCGGTGTGTCAGTGAACTCGATGCACAAGAAAGCGCGTCGCCGCGAGACCGTTCACTATGCCGCGATCTACACCTACCACCCGATGTTTGCCAGCAACGATGCACCGTGGTGGTGTCATGGTTTGGAGGCAGGGCCGGCGACCGCCGAAGGTGGCGACATCCTGGTGCCCGGCAACGGGAGTGTGCTGATCGGGCTCAGCGAGCGGACCAGCGCGCAGGGTGTTGAGCGACTGGCCCACGCCATGCTCGCTTCACCCGAGATCGATAAGGTCATCGCCGTCGACATGCCAAAGTCGCGCGCGGTGATGCACCTCGACACGGTGATGACCATGGTCGATCAGGAGACGTTCACCCGTTACCTGGGTCTGCCGGACCTGCCGTCCTATACGTTCACTGCTGGCTCCGGCCGGGAGGGGTCGCCGACGGTCGAGATCGAGGCTCACGAAGCCGGCGAGATGGAGCGCGTCATCGCGCGCGGGCTCGGGTTGGAGTCGCTGCGCGTTCTTGCCGCCGATCAAGACCCTGCTGCTGCTGCTCGCGAGCAGTGGGACGACGGGTGCAATGTGCTCGCCCTGGAGCCCGGGGTCGTCGTGGGATACGAGCGGAACACCGTCAGTAACGACCACCTGAGATCGCAAGGCGTCGAGGTGATCGAGATCGCCGGCGGCGAGCTGGGGCGTGGCCGCGGTGGACCCCGCTGCATGTCCTGTCCCATCGAGCGCGATCCGTTGGCCTAGGCGGTGCCCGCTCGTCGCCGTGTGCCGGTCGACAAGGGAGAGCAAGCCCTCGGGGTATGCCGTGCCGCTGCCGACGGGGCCGTTCTTGGTCCTGATCCCGCCGGGGACGGGCGGGTAGGAGGTCACCGGGCGGTCATCGCGGCGGCAGAGGCTATCAACGCGCTGCCTCGCGAGGTCCGCGCGATGGCGGTGCGATACACGCTGGAGGAACTGTCGGCCACCGTGCCCGGTCGCTCTGTGGAGGTCAGGGTGCCGCCGTTCGGCGCCGTGCAGTGCCTGGGGGGGCCGGCGCACACCCGCGGCACCCCGCCCAACGTGGTCGAAACCGATCCCGCCACGTGGCTGTTGTTGGCGACCGGACGGCATACCTGGTCTGTGGCCCGAGAATGCGGCAAGGTGCGCGCCAGTGGGCTACGCGCAGACCTGACCGAGCACCTTCCTCTCTTCCCCGGGTGAGCATGAAGTTGCGGCCGTTTGCGAGAAGTTGAGCATGAAGTTGCAGGGGGTTCTCCACGACGTGAGTAGGGATAGGTGCCCCGGCTTGCCGCTCAAGCGCGGAATCTGACCGCAACTCCGCGCTCAACTGGGCAGGAGGGGACTTAGAGTGAGGTCGTGCGATACGGCGTGTGTATCTTGCCCGAGTACCCATGGTCCGAGGCTGAGTCGATCTGGCGGCGAGCCGAGGAGCTGGGTTTCGATCACGCCTGGACCTACGACCATCTCGTATGGGCCGGACTGCCCGACGCGCCATGGCACTCCACTGTCGCAACCCTGACTGCCGCCGCGATGGTGACCGACCGGATTCGGCTCGGCACACTCGTCGCCTCACCCAACTTCCGACATCCGGTGACGTTGATGCGTGATGCCATCACCCTGGATGACATCAGCTCTGGTCGGCTCCTGCTCGGAATGGGCACGGGAGGTGACCGCGATGCCGAAATACTCGGCGACGAGCTGACCCGGGGCCAGCGCACCCGCCGTTTTGCCGAGTTCGTCGATGTGCTGGACGCGCTGCTGCGCGGTGACCACGTCGATCACACCGGGGAGTTCTTCACCGCCGTGGATGCCCGCACCCAACCGGGACCGACGCAGCAACCGCGTACCCCATTCGTGATTGCAGCCAATGGTCCCCGGGCCATGGCGCTCGCCGCCCGCCATGGCCAAGGATGGATCACTACCGGTCCGGTGTCTGGACCGGTCGGGCGCACCGCCGCCGAGGACGACGCCGAGTCGGTGGCACGGTGGTGGGAGGGCGTCGCGCAACTTGTGGACCGCTTCGACGCCATCGAAGCCGAGGTCAGGCAGTCGCGAGATGAGGCTGAGACGGCGCTGGACCGCTACCTCTCACTCGACGCGTGCGGTGTGATGGCACTGAGCAGCGCCGACTTCTTCGCCGAGCAGTCGCAACGCGCCGCTGACCTGGGCTTCACCGATGTGGTCGTGCACTGGCCGCGAACGAGCCCACCCTACGAAGTGGATATCGCCGTTCTTGACGAGATCGACCTGCGAGCCTGAGCCCCGCGAGCCTGAGCCCCCCGCGTCCTCGTCTCGGAAGGCACTGCGTCCTCAGTTTCGAGGCATCCCGTGTCGCCGCTGAGCGCGGCCACGACGCACCGCCACCGGCGCGAGCCCCGCTGCTGCCGAGGCCACCCCACGTGGCCTGGTCGACGTGGGGCGGTGCGCCAACGCCCAACCCGCGCCGGATCGCTGGGTCACCTGCGCTGCCCGGCAGCCGCGGCGTAGCCTGTTGTGATGACCAACGAGCAGCCTGGCAGGGACCCTCGGGTGGATCGGGAGCATGTGGTCCCGGTCGGCGGGCCACGAAAGCGACATCAACCCCGTATGGTGCCCTTCTTGATGACCTTCGCCATCATCGGGGGAGTGTTCGGCGTCGTGTTGTCGCTGGCTCGACCAGCCAGCCAAGTGGCATCGCCAGGTCAGGAGATGGTCGTCCTCGGGGGGGCCGGGGCCTTGGTCTTCGGGATGCTGGGAGCGGTCGTGTACTTGATTATCGAATGGAGAAGTCTGCGCCGTCGATGAATGTGCCAGACTAGTCACTGTGGTACGCCCCGATGGCCGCTTGTCGCACGACCTCCTCCCCGACGAATCCATGCCGCAGGACGCCTGTGGTGTCTTCGGCGTGTGGGCACCGGATGACGAGGTCGCCAAACTGACCTATTTCGGCCTGTACGCGCTGCAGCATCGTGGACAGGAGGCCGCCGGGATCGCCACCAGCGACGGCCGGTCGCTCCTGGTCTTCAAAGATATTGGCCTCGTTGCGCAGGTTTTTGACGAGGCATCACTCGCCTCGCTCAAGGGGCATCTGGCCATCGGCCACTGCCGTTACTCCACAACAGGTCGCAGCAACTGGGAGAACGCACAGCCCACCCTGGGCGGCACCAGCGGTGGCACCGTCGCGCTTGCGCACAACGGCAACCTGATCAACACGGGCGAACTGCGCGACCGTCTCGCCGAGCTGCACGGCGGGGACCTGCGCTACGCCCCGGGTGAGGTGCGCCGCGGCAACACCACCGACACCGCCCTGATCACCGGTCTGCTCACCGCCGATGAGGACAAAACGCTGGAGTCGGCGGCGATGGACGTCTTGCCGATGTTGCGCGGTGCGTTCTCGCTCGTTTTCTGCGACGAGCAGACGGTGTATGCCGCACGCGACCCGCAGGGGGTGCGTCCCCTTGTGTTGGGTCGGCTGGAGAGGGGCTGGGTGGTCGCTTCGGAGACAGCAGCGTTGGACATCGTCGGCGCGAGCCTGGTTCGCGAGGTCGAGCCCGGAGAGCTGATCGCGATCGACGAGCACGGCCTGAGGTCGCGTCGCTTCGCCAAGGCGGCGCGCAAGGGGTGTGTGTTCGAATACGTCTACCTGGCCCGGCCGGACACCTCGCTGAACGGTCGTTCGGTGCACGAGACCCGGGTTGAGATGGGGCGGCGTCTGGCCGGTGAACACCCGGTTGATGCGGACATGGTCATGCCCACCCCTGAGTCCGGCACCCCGGCAGCCATCGGGTATGCGCAAGCTTCCGGCATTCCCTACGGCGCGGGGTTGGTCAAGAACGCCTATGTGGGCCGGACCTTCATCGCGCCGAGCCAGACGATCCGACAGCTGGGAATCCGGCTCAAACTGAACCCGCTTCGCGACGTCATTCGCGGCAAGCGGCTCATCGTCGTCGACGATTCGATCGTTCGCGGCAATACCCAGCGGGCCCTGGTCCGGATGTTGCGCGAGGCTGGGGCCGCCGAAGTGCACGTGCGGATATCGTCCCCACCGGTGCGCTGGCCCTGCTTCTATGGCATCGACTTCGCGACTCGTGCTGAGTTGATCGCCAACGGGCTCAACAGTGCCGACATCTGCGCGTCCATCGGTGCCGATTCGCTGGGCTACATCAGCGAAGCGGGCATGGTGGCCGCGACCGAACAAGCAGACGACCAACTGTGCACCGCGTGTTTCTCCGGCGTGTATCCGATCGGTATGCCCGAGGAGGAGCAGCGCGGCAAGGATGTGTTGGAGTTGGAGTTCCCGGTGGCGATCGGCACGGACTCGACCGATGTTGGCACCCTGGATCTGGCACGGGCTCAGGGGGATCAGGGCATGGTGGACGTTGAGGGCGTTTCGATCAGCTCGGCTCGTGGAGGTTCGGGCGCCTTGACCCACCCATGACGCCGCAGGCCGCAGGGGGCATTTCGCCCGTGACCTACGCGGGGGCTGGTGTCGACGTCGAGGCTGGCGATCGTGCGGTGGCGTTGATGAAAGCGGCGACCGCTGGCGCGAACCGCTCGGAAGTGTTGGGCGGTCTCGGGGGGTTCGCCGGGCTGTTCGATGCCTCGGCGCTGCGAGGGATGCGCCGACCGGTCCTAGCCTCGAGCACCGATGGGGTGGGCACCAAGGTCGCCATTGCCCAAGCCTTGGACCTGCACGACACGATCGGGATCGACCTCGTCGCCATGGTCGTCGACGACATCGTCGTATGCGGGGCCGAGCCACTGTTCATGACCGACTACATCGCTTGCGGCAAGGTGGTGCCGGAACGGGTAGCGGCCATCGTCACCGGCATTGCCCGGGGTTGTGAACTAGCCGGGGTAGCGTTGCTCGGCGGGGAAACCGCGGAGCACCCGGGTCTGTTGGAACCGGAGGAGTACGACGTAGCCGGCGCGGCTACCGGGGTGGTCGAGCATGACGACCTGCTGGGGCCCCATCGGGTGTGTGCCGGTGACGCAGTCATAGCGGTGAGCTCATCGGGGCTGCATTCGAACGGGTACTCGCTGGTGCGCAAGGTGGCGGCCAACGCTTCAGTTTCGTGGGATCGGCACGTGCCGGAGTTTGGACGCACGCTCGGCGAGGAGGCCTTGGAGCCTACCCGGGTGTACGCGGCGGGGTTGTTGAGGTTGCTCGCCACGCCGGGCGCGGACGTCCACGCGTTGTCACACATCACCGGCGGCGGCTTGGCCGCAAACGTGGCCAGGGTGCTGCCCCCCGGTCTGCACGCAGTGCTGGAGCGTTCGACCTGGACGCCCCCAGCAGTGTTCAGCACCGTTCAGCGTTGGGGCAGGGTCCCTGCCGACGATATGGAACGCACCCTCAACATGGGGATCGGGTTCGTCATCATCGCCCCCAACGATCACAGCACGACGGTGATGCAGCACTGCGCCGATGCGGGCTGGCAGTCGTGGGTGCTCGGACACATTGAGGACCTCGACACTACGCCGCACGGCGCAGAGGGTCTCGGAGCCAAAGGTGTTGCCGGAGGCTCGGTGAGCCTGGTCGGCGCCTACCGCTGACCCCGGGTCGAACAAGCCTGATGATGCGGCCCGTCACATCTGACCGCGATCAGGTCAGGACTGCTTCTTCATCCAGGATCCAGGAGTGATCGAGGGCGGGGCAGTCGGCTTGGCCGCTACCTTTGGCTCCTCGTCTCCGTCAACGCCCGATGACTCTTCCTCGGAGGAAGCTGTCCGCCGACTACCACTGGGCGAAATGTCATTTCGCCGGTAGGTATCCGCGAACTCTTCGTCATCCACCGGAGCAGGCCGAGGCCGCGATGCGTACGTGCCGCTTTCGCCGCCCTTCAACTCTTGCTCCAGAGCGGTGAGGTCGGTGTCCGGAGAGTAGTACTTCAGTCTCCGGGCTACTTTGGTCTGCTTGGCTTTTGCCCGGCCGCGCCCCATGGCGTGACCCCCTCGTGCGTCTGCCGGGGCCGCATCGCAATCGGACGACCGTGGAAAGCCGACCAGACCGCGCAGCAGGCCCGGGAATGTGTATGAATCGTGGACCCTACGGTACATGAGCATCCCCGGTGAAGCGGCATTGCCCTCAGCGGCGGCGGATCGCCACTGCTCCGAGGCCGCCGAGCGTGACGACCGCCAAGGCAAGCACTCCCCATACCCACAGGGCAGTGCCGGAGTCTGAAGCTGTGTCACTGTGGGCCGGCGCTGCAGCCGTGTTGGCGGCTCGGTCCGCCTCGGGATCGCCGGTGCGGTTGCTGGTCGGGACTTGCGTGGCCTGCGCGCCGTCGTCGGTCGGTTCGGTCCCCGGGGGTGTTTCTCCGGTGGCCTGTGAGCCTGAGGTGTCGGTCATCACTGAGTACATGAACTCACCGGAGATCGGGTGCCCGTCCGAAGAGGTCACCCTCCAGGTCACGGTGTAGTCGCCGGCCGGTAAGTCTGTTGACATGGGTTGGCTCACGGCGCCGCCCTCTACTCGGGGGGCACCATCGGTGACCGGACCCGCCTCACCCGGACCCACCACGGTGATCATCGTGCCCACCGGCGCGATGTCGCCGGAGAACTCCAGCTCGATCTGGTCCGGTGCGGTCTGCAACTCGACCCCGTCAGGAGGCTCAGAGCCGACCAGCTCATCATGGGCATGACTACCCGACACGGGGCCGACGAGGAGAAGAGTCAACGCGGCGACCGACCCCGTCAGCGCGCGGATCAGTCTGCGCTGAGAACGGCTCATACGCTCAGTGTAGGAAACGGGAACGACGCTGCTCGAACTGCGCGGTTCAGAAGCCGGATTCCGTCTGCTTCGGGTAGTAGCGCTGGTACTTGCGCACGTAGTTGGCCTTGGCCGCCGCGACATACATCTTGCGCTTGAACGAGTCCTTGGTGACCAAGGGGTGGAAGATGCCTTTTCGGGCGACCCGCTTCACCAGCACCTTCTGGTCGGCGTCCAGGTAACGACGCAGCAGGAACATGGGCAAGACGCAGTACAGAATCTCGTTGCGCACGACAACCTGTTGGTGCGGTTGACCCTGGATCAGGTCGGTGGTGATGAACTCGGCCACGTTGGCGCCAGCCGCAGTGACGTAGAAGTTGTTGCGACCGATCCGCGGGTTCATCTCGAAAAACTTCATCACGCCGTCACGCGGATCCAGCTTGACGTCGAAGTTGGCGAACCCGCGGTACCCGACGTGTTGCAGGAATCGCCCTGCCTGGTCCATCAGCTCGGGGTAGGCGGTGGTGATCATCGCCGCGGGGTTGCCGATTGCCAGCGGTTGGTGCTCCTGCAGCAAGACCTGAGCCGTGGCCAGCAACGTCACCTCGCCGGAACGATCGACGTATGCCGTGATCGAACGCATCGCGGTGTCGTCACCGGGAATGAGCTCTTGCACAACGAAGCGGTCTCGAAAGCCCGCACCTTTGACGCGCTCGAAGACTGCAGTGAGCTCCTCAGCCGTGTCGATCTTGTAGATCTTGTTCTTGCCTTCGAACCGCAACCCCTCGTATGCCGCGCCAACCGCAGGCTTGGCGACCACCGGGAACGTCAGGTCGACGTCCTGGGGTGACCACTGTGGGTCGTCGGCCCCGGAGAAGTCTTGGATCAGGGTCCGCGGCGTCGGGATCCCCAGCTCGGAGCAGACCCGGTCGAACTCGATCTTGTCGGCGACCATGTCGAGCACGTCTTTGGCCACCGCCGGCACGACATACCACTGAGAGAGCCACTCCTCCTGATCACTGAGCATGCGAGAGAAGGAGTCGGCGTTGGACAGCAAGAGGACCGGGCGGTCGGGGTTGGCACGCTTGCGCTTGCGTCCCTGAGCTTCGAGTTCGTTGAGTGTGTCCTGTCGCTCTGCATCTTCGCCCAGCTCGATGGTCTCGATGAACTGGGAGTCGGCGATGGGGCCGGCGACAACCCGAGAGATGATGGTGCTGTTGATGCCGTAGCGCTCGCGGAAGGCTCGGGCCAAAGCATAGATGCCGATGTCGGTGCCGAGCAGCACGACATCGAAGTCGGGGTCGGGGCTCACATCGTCCGGGACTTCGGTGTCGGGCTGGGCGTGATGGTCTTCGGGCACAGGGTTGGTCATGAGGCTCCAGGCTAGGGCGTTCACGTGGGCGGTTACATTCGCGATGAGCCTACCGGCAGCCCCTCCTGAGCAGGAGGTCATCGACGTCTTGGTCGTGCGCGTTGCGACTTCCTGCTGCCGCGCCGTGGAGCTCAGTTGTTCACCTGGCCTACTGCTTCAGCGCTTCGCCAACCTCGACTGGGGACACCTCAGTGATGACACCAATCGTGAACGCGTATGTCGGACAGGGACCCGCCCCATGGGCGACACTGGCGTACGAGGAGTGAACCGGACGGCATGCCGCGGTTTAGGCCTCCGGCTTCTCACCGCGGCCGCGGGCACTGCGGGTGGACCGCTCAGCCTCGGCCGTAGCCTGAGCGGCTTCCTCCCGGGCACGGCGCAAGGCCTCGGTCGGGTCCTCGAGGTCGGGAACGTCCGCATCAAAACCTGACGTTGGGCTCTCTACGTCTGAGCGCAAGCCGGCCGACGGGCCGTCGAGCGAGGAGCTGTCGTCGCTGCTGCCGCCGAGCGCTGCACCGATCCCGGACAGCGCCTTGGTCAGCTCCGTCGGCACGATCCACATCTTGTTCGACTCCCCCTGGGCGATCTGTGGCAGCATCTGCAGGTACTGGTAGGCCAGCAACTTGCCATCGGGGTTGCCCTTGTGGATGGCGTCGAAAACCTGCAGGATCGCGCGGGCTTCACCCTGAGCCTCAAGAATGGCGGACTGGGCGGTGCCCTCCGCGCGGAGGATCTGTGCCTGCTTCTCGCCCTCTGCGGTGAGGATCTGTGCCTGCTTCACGCCCTCGGCGTTCAAGATGGTGGCCCGTCGATCACGCTCGGCACGCATCTGCTTCTCCATCGAATCCTGCACGCTGGCAGGCGGGTCAATGGCCTTGAGCTCGACCCGGTTGACGCGAATGCCCCAGCGGCCGGTCGCGTCGTCCAGGACTCCGCGCAGCTGGCCGTTGATCTGGTCTCGGCTGGTCAGTGTCTGCTCGAGATCCAGCGATCCGATGACATTACGCAGCGTGGTGACGGTCAGCTGTTCGATGCCGTGGATGTAGTTGGCGATCTCATAGGTCGCCGCCTTGGGATCGGTGGGCTGAAAGTAGATCACCGTGTCGATCGACACGACCAGGTTGTCGCTGGTGATCACGGGCTGAGGGGGGAAAGAGACGACCTGCTCGCGAAGGTCGACATTGGCGCGGGCCTTGTCGATGAACGGCACCAGGATGTGCAGCCCCGCGTCGAGAGTCCGGCTATACCGACCGAGCCGCTCGACGATGACCGCAGTGGCCTGCGGGACGATCCTGATCGCCTTGGCGATCGCCGTGGCGACGAACACGATGAGCAGGAGAAGAACGACATACAGGGCGATCTGTGCTGGGTCGAGATCCATAGCGTCGAGCTCCTTAGTTGTTATCGGGCGCTTGGGCACTGACCACGGCGGTTGCGCCATCAATACGAATGACGTTCACCATTTGCCCCGGAGTGAGTTCTTGGTTGGGCTCAGCGCTGCGCGCGCTCCACTCCTCGCCGCGCAGCTTCACCGTGCCGCTTCGGTCGGTCACGGCGCTCAGCACCTCGGCCCGTTGACCGATATTGGCATCGGCGTTGGTCGACGGAGCGGGACCGGTCATCTTGAGCCGGCGCAGCAGCAGCGGTCGGAGCAACGCAAGCAGCAGAACCGCTGTGATCACGAAGACGATCACCTGCACCGGGAACGTGGCCCCGAAGAACGCGGCGACGGCGGCCGCGATCGCCGAACCGGCCAGCATGGTGAAGACCAAGTCCAACGAGGCAATCTCGATCAGGCCAAGGATCAGCGCGGCGGCGGTCCACCACAGCCACTGCGTTTCGCGTAGCCACTCCATCGTGCGCCTCCTTAGCTCTCCCACCTCATGGTAAGCCGCCGGGCTCGGCTGCGAGCTCAGGCCATCGGTTTATGGGTAACGCGCCGGACTATCGAGCCTCCTGCGCCGACGCGTGAACCCCCTCGCACGGGGCTGGCCGATGGGTGGGATCTGCTTCTGAGCTACCAGAGGCCGGAGGCTTGGAGCCGGCGCGGGATCGCCGTGACGCCGGGCGACGCGTCCCCGCCAATTGCCCGCATCGGAGCTCCCTCAGCGTCGAGGGCTTCGGCGATGATGTCAAAGACCTGGCCGGTCTCGATCAGGAAGGAGTCGTGGCCGAACGGCGATTCGATAGTCCTTAGCTCTCGGCACGCCGGCGCCTGGGCGATGACCGCCCCGTCAGCCGGGGTGAACAACCGGTCGCTGGAGACCACGGCTACCGTCAGCTCGGCGGTGATCCGGCGCAGTGCCGACTCCACCCCGCCACGGCCCCGACCGAGATCGTGGCTGTTCATGGCCTCGGTGAGCGCCACGTAGGAGTTTGCGTCAAAGCGTCGCGCCAACTTGCGGCCCTGATGTTGGAGATAGGACTGCACGGCATACCGGCCACCGGCAGCAGGCTCCTCGCCGAGCTGCGGGCTGGCGCCGAAGCGATCGTCGAAGTTGACCGCCGATCGGTAGGTCGCATGGGCAATTTGGCGAGCAACCTCCAAGCCGTTGCGCGGACCGGGGCCGGGGTAGTAGTCCCCGCCGAGGTACCCACCATCGCCGCGAATGGCCTGAAGCTGCGGGGTGGACCACCCGATCTGGTCCGCCGTGGCAATCGCGCTGGTGGCCAGCGCCAAGCACCGGCGCACGCGCCCTGGGTGGCCGGTGGCCCACTCGAGGGCTCGCATGCCGCCCATCGACCCGCCGATGACCGCAGCGAGACTGCCGATACCCAACGCGTCGGCCAGCTTCACCTCTGCGGCGACCTGATCGCGAATCGTGAGGCGCGGAAAGCTCGACCCGTAGGGCCGGCCGTCCGGGGCCGGGCTGCTCGGTCCGGTGGACCCCCGGCATCCACCGAGCACATTCGGCGCGATGACGCAGTAGCGGTCGGTGTCCAGGACGCGGCCCGGCCCAATGAGGCCTGGCCACCAGCCCGGCGTGGGCTGACCGGGACCAGCTTCGCCCACCACATACCCATCGCCGGTCAGGGCGTGCAGCACCAAGATCGCGTTGTCCCGCGCCTCGTTGAGCCGGCCCCAGGAGTGCACCGACATCCGTGCATCGACCAGTGGATGACCCGTTTCGGTGGTCAGCGAGCCGATCGGCACGGACCGCACCCGGGGTCGTGGCGCAGCGCACGCCCCGCCGGCCGACTCGGTAGGACCGGAGCCGGCGGCGGCGTAGGCGGGCAGGGACATCAGGAGCCTTTGGCGGCGATGAACCCAGTGTCGAGGTCGGCCAGGATGTCGTCGATGTGCTCTAGGCCAACGGCCAAACGCACCAGACCAGGGGTCACTCCGGCTGCCAGTTGGGCTTCGGGGGTCAACTGCGAGTGTGTGGTCGAGGCCGGGTGGATCACCAGCGACCGGACATCGCCGATGTTGGCGACCAGCGAGTGCAGTTCCAGGGCCGATACGAACGCCTTGCCGGCCTCTGCGCCACCGGCGATTTCGAACGCCAAGACCGCACCTGCGCCGGCCGGCAGGTATCGCTCGGCCCGCTCGTTGGACGGATGACCCGGCAAAGCGGCATACGCCACCGATTCGACCTGCTCGTGCTTCAGCAGCCAGTTGGCCACGGTGTTCGCGTTCTCGACGTGGCGTTCCACCCGCAGCGATAGCGTCTCGAGTCCCTGCGCGATCAGGAAGGAGTTGAACGGCGAAGCCGCGGGACCCAAGTCGCGCAACAACTGCACCCGAGCCTTGAGGATGTAGGCCAGGTTCGCACCCAACGCGCATCCGACACCCAAGTCACGGGCGTAGACCAGGCCGTTGTAGCTGGGGTCCGGTGTGTTGAAGTTCGCAAAACGCTCCGGGTCCTGCGCGAAGTCGAAGTTGCCGCTGTCGACGATGACACCGCCGATCGAGGTGCCGTGGCCGCCGATGTACTTCGTGGCAGAGTGCACCACGATGTCGGCCCCGTGCTCGATCGGGCGGCACAGGTAGGGCGTGGCCACCGTGTTATCGAGAATGAGTGGAACACCGACCTCATGCGCGGCGTCAGCGATCGGTGTGATGTCGAAGACATCCGAGCTCGGGTTGGAGATGGTCTCCCCGAAGAACGCCTTGGTGCGCTCGTTGCTCGCGTCCTTCCACTGCTGCGGGTCTGTCGGGTCCTCCACGAAGGTGACCTCAATGCCAAGTTTGGGCAGCGTGTGGGCGAACAGGTTCTGCGTGCCGCCGTACAGGCTGGGTGAGGACACGATGTGGTCGCCGGCCTCGGCGACGTTCAGGACGGCGAGGGTCACTGCGGACTGACCGGAGGCAACGACGAGTGCTCCCACGCCGCCCTCGAGGTCGGCGATACGGTTCTCGATGACCTCGGTCGTGGGGTTGGTGATCCGGGTGTAAATCGGGCCGAGCTCGGACAGCGCGAACCGGTTGGCGGCCTGCTCGGCGTTGTCGAAGACGTATGAGGTGGTTTGGTAGATCGGTAGCGCGCGGGCGCCGGTGGCTGGGTCGGGGGTTTGACCTGCGTGGATCTGGCGGGTGGAAAAGGACCAAGACATGGGTGACTCCAAGGGGGAAGGGCTCTCGAATGCTCGAGGCGATCGGGGCGGAACGTGCAGGTACCAATGCGAGCGAGTCGCTCGCCGGGGCGCTGAGTCGAGGCCCGCGCGGGGCCGCTCGCCTCAGCTACAACACATTCGGAGGGTCACGTGGATCTCCTCGGTCGAAAGACGCATGCACGGAGTACACCACTGGGCTTCTGCCGAAGTCAATTCGTCTCAAGAGCCGCTCAGCGCGTTGTTGGCGAAGATTTCGCCTTGTCAGACCACGCTGTCGAAGAATCCACTGATTTCCATGAGAGTACGGGTCCGCCGTCCAGCGAATCGAGGTCGTAGCGGTTCATCCCTTCGGAGTGGACCGTCCATAAGTTGTTGTCAATCACCAGCGTGCGCTCAGCGGCTGGGGACCGGTCGCGTACTGAGCCGCTGGTGGGCAGTCGCTTCTCCTCGGTGAGCTGATCACCCGTGATCGAACCAGTCACGACCCCGGCGAACTCATCGCCGCGCTCCAGCCCCGCGCAACCGTCGTTGTCGCCGACGCCCTCGCACGCCCAGATCTCGTCGTCGTAGATCTCAGCCGGTAGGAAGAACTGTCCTGTCTTCGCCCATGCGGTAAAGGCACGGTGGTCCCACTCGACCGGTGAGTACCCACCGGGCCAGGTCAGCTGGTCCACCCGGCGAGGGTCGCTGAGGTCGCGGATGTCGAACAGCGAAGCCTGCAAACCCTCCTCCATTCCGGTCTCGGTGTCGGCTTCCTGTCCGATGCCGAGCAGATAGTCCTTTCCCCACGGATGCAGGTAGGCCGAGTAGCCAGGGATCTTCAGCTCCCCCGTCACCACCGGCGCGACCGGGTTGGATGTGTCGACCAGATAGAGCGGGTCGGTCTGCCGGAAGGTGACGATGGCCGCGAGATCCGGGCCGAGATAACGCACCGACTTGATCTGCTCGGTCACGCCCAGCCCGTCGACCACTCCGGTCATCAGCAGTTCGTCGCCCTCTTCGGCGAGCATGAGGAGCGCGGACTCCGAGTCCTCCCCGCTCGTCCAGGCCGGCTGGCTCGTCGTGGCCACGCGGATGACTCCCTCGCGCTCGCTCAGGGCGAACTGGTTGACGAGTGTGCCCTTGACACGCCCCGACGCGACATAGTCGGTGTCCTTGGGGTCGGAGATGTCGAAGGAGTGCAGCTCGGTGCTGACCTGGCCGTCGGGGCGGATGTCGTCAAACGGTGTGGCCCACCCACCCCAGGCGCTGGTGGCCACGATGAGCCGGTCCGTGGAGGCGTAGACTGTCTCTGCGCTGGCCACCAGTGAAACGGTGGCGGTGGGCCCGACCCCCTGGATGCCGGGCCCACCAGTCGAGGCGTCCACGGTCACGACGCTAACAGTTGAAAGTCCGCTGAGGTCTCCCGGCCGGTGCACATCGGCGCAGTCGCTCAGCTGCTGCACTTCGCCCCGCGATCGGCCGGCGTCGATAACCTCTAGGTGCGGCACCCAATCGTCGATGGTGGAGTCCTCGATGATTTTGCGGTTGGTCTCAACTGCATCGCGCTCGGCACGAAGCGACCCAGTGCGGGGACTCGTGAACCGCAGGCCGCTGGGCTCGCTCTGCATCACGAGATGCACACTGTCGCCGATCATCCGCGCCGAACGGTAGGAACCCTCGATTCTCGTCGCGCCCAGCAGATCAAGGGCTGCCGGGTCGCTGATGTCGAGCCGGCTGATCGTGGTGCGTGCAGCGCCGCGGTAGCCGTAGTCAGACAACAGCATGTCCTCAGCGAAGTCGTCCGCACCGTCAGAGTCCCAGCCCTCGCCGCCCCCCTCTGGCCAGAACGACCCCTGGCCGACTGTCCCGGAGGACAACACCAGCAACGTGTCGCCGTTCAGGAGCAGCTCGGCGTCGTAGGCCCCTGGCGCGATATCGTCCAGGTGCACGGCGGAGATGGCCACTGCTGATTCCGCGTCCACGATCTGCAGACGGTCCTCGATGACGACCGCGATGATCGAGCCGTCCGTTGTGACCCGGTCTGCCTCGTCGACGCCTTCCTCCTGGTTGTTGGTGCCGGAGAAGGCGCTGTCCTGCTCTTCACCAATCGGTGACGCCAACGGCTGGCCGGAAGCGAATCCACCAGCTGAGTCTCCTTCGGAGGCAGCGTTGTCCTCGGGTGACTCCGCCCGGGCCGAGTCGCCCATGGCGCCTTCGTATCCCGAGCCGTGCAAGCCGTACGGCCCCACCATGTCGAGCGCGCCTTTGACGTAGTAGTCGCGCAGTTCGGTGCAGTCATTGAACGGCGTGATCGACACCGCCCCGGTCGTGCTGATGGTCGGCTCGCCAGTGGTGTCAACGCTGCAGCCGGCCGCGAGCAGCGCGATGGCGAGAAGGGTAAGTAGGTGACGCATGGTGCTCACTCCCACGGCAGACGGTGCGGACGGGCGGCCACTGATGCGGGTATGACGTGGGTCACAGGCATCGGGTTCCATCCGGTGTCGCAGCCGCGTCCGAGTCAGTCCAGGTGCAGGTCCTCATCGGAGCGTCCACGGACGACGCCAGCGGCGCCCGCGAGCAGAAGAAGCACTCCAGCGCCGACGACAATCGCCGGGGCAGCTACGTCCCAGTCGACGCGCAGATCGCTCCACTGAGCCGTCAAGACGGTGCTCGCCAACACCAGGCACGCGATGCCGAGCAGAACCGTGACCCATGAGATGCCGGTAGGGCGAAGCGGCTCTGGCTGAGCCGTGCTGCTGGCACCCTGTGTCGGTGCTTCCTGTTCGTGTCCGGCCTGATGCCCTCGGGGGTCCCGGTCCTGCTCGCCACGGACCCCGGTGTCGTGGCTTCCAGCGCCACGTTGTCTGGCCGTGGACTCCTCATACTGGATCCCGGAGGTCTCGAAGACCTCGTTGCTGTCGTTCATGTCACTGTCCCTTCATGTCGATGATGGTGACCTGGCCGACGCCGACTTCGGCGTCGATCTCCAGATCGGCCGGTGCGCTCCCCAGCAGACTTGTGGTCTCCAGGCCGAGGCCACCTTGGTTGCGCTCCCAGCCGTCATTGGGTAGGTCGAAGTCGACGTCAGACTCGACCGGCCCAGCGTCGAATCGGGGCCCGGTCGAGCCACCCGAGTCGTTGCTGATCGCTGGGTTGTCGCCGCGCAGACTGACCGATCCAACGCCGACGTCGCTGTTGACGAGCACGTCAAGCTCCTCAGGCACCAGAATGGTGAGTTCTCCGACGCCGAGGTCCACGTCCATGGTGTCAACGGTCAGGTCCTGCGCGGTGAGGGCGGTGAGATCCAGCGTCGGTTCGCCCGCGCCCCACTCATATCGTGCTTCTTGGCTCGTGGAGGTGGGCCTCCACGTGACCTCTCCGGCCTCGCCGTTCCACCGAAGGCCAGACGGAAGCGGGGCGGTGACGATCACGGCGAAGGCGGCGATCGCCGCGAAGAAGCCGACAAAGCCAGCCCGCCGACCGACCAACCCCAGCCCGAGCAGGACCACGCCGATCAGGAGGAGACCGGCGCACCATGCGACGGTGATCGGGTTGCCTGCCACGTTGAGGGCATCGGCAGACCAGACCAGTCCGCCGACGATGACCAGGAGCGCGCCGGCGACGAGGGCGCCGAGGGCACCTCCGCCGCTGAGGCGGCGACCGCGACGGGGAGCAGGCGGACCGGGTGGTGGGGGCGGGGTGGTGAAGTATCCCCTGTCGTCAGGGGGTGGCGGCCCGACGGGCCCGGTTGAACCTGTCGGCCTCGTCTGCCCGGCGGGGATGGCGTCACTGTTGGGGTCGGACGACGTTCCCGGTGGCGGAGGTGGCGGATACCCCGCGTTGCTGCCGTGCTGGCTATCGCCGGCGACGTCGCTGGGTCGGCCGGTTGGCGTGGGCTCGCCGTAGGCGGCCCGGTATCCGTGGTCACTGACGGCTCCGGGGGTCGGCCGGTTGCCCCAGACGCGGTAGAGCCCATAGCCGATGCCGCCGATGACGATCAGGCCGAACAGTGCGCTGCCCAGCGAGCCCCCATCCCACCATGGCACGGTGCCGAGGACGACGACCGCAGCCAAGACCAAGATGGCGATCGAGGCAAATCGGCCTTCGCGCAGCCCGCGCTCGAGGTGGGTCGTTTCGGTGGCGTCCGGGATCAGCGCCCAGGCCAACAGGTAGAGCGCGATGCCGAGGCCGAAGAAGAGGCCCAGCACGATGAAACCGGCTCGGATCACCAGCGGGTCCACGCCCACCCGGTGAGCCAGACCAGCGGCGACCCCGCCGATCCACCGGTCCGGAGTGCGGCGCACGTCGAGACCACGCAGCACGTCAAAGAAGCCGCTGCGCGGCGGTGGCTGCCCGTGGTGGGCATTGCCGGTGGGGGGCGACTGCGGCGGCTCGAAGGTCTGGGTCTGCGCTGCGTCTGGTGCTCCGCCTGCTGTAGCCCTTGGGGCGCCCTCAGAGGTGGAACCGTAAGGAGCAGCAGATGTGTCGCCCGATCTTGTGCCTGGCGCGGCTTGGTCGGCCGGCGGTGGGTTGCGATCGGGATCGTTGCTCGCTGGGTTCTCGTTCATGCTTCAAGCCTGACCGAATGCGGCGTCCGCTGCTATCAGGGTCGGCCCTGAACTGACCCTGGTTTGCCCCTGGCTCTCGCCCGGGATCGCCCAGGTGTGCCGGCCGATGGGCGAAGATGGGCAGGTGAGCAACAGTCCTAGCCTCTCGCGGCCATCCTTGGCGCGGCCGCCCTTGGCGCGGCCTGTGCCAGGACGGGTCATCGGCGGTGTGGCGGAGGGACTGGCCGAGCACCTTGGCCTCCGGGTCGGGTTGGTCCGGGTCGTGCTGGTGCTCTTGGTCGGTGTCAGTGGGGCCGGGCTGGCGGTCTACGTGTTCTTGTGGGCCCTGCTGCCCGAGACTGATGGGTCTGCCGATCCGGCGACGGCTCACATGCGCGGGCAAGCCGAGCGGCCTGCGGTCGGGCAGGCGGTGCCGGGTTCGGCTCGGAAGGCGATGGGTCGGGCCGGGTGGTTGGTCATCGCGGGGCTGGGGGTGATCGGCGTCGGTGTCGCCGCCGGGCTGGGGGCCACTGTCGACACGGGCTTTTGGTTGCCGGTGCTGTTGCTCTCGCTCGGAGCAGTCTTTGTATGGGCTCAGCTCGATGGCAGCATCCACGAGGGGCCTGACGCCGGCGGCCGCGGAAGTCGCGTTCGTACGGTGGCGCGGATGCTCTTCGGGGTCGCACTGGCGGTGACCGGGTTGGTGCTGCTCAGTACCCGCGGTCAAGGGTTGGCGCAGTTGTTCGACACGGTGATCCCAGTTCTCGTGGTGCTGCTCGGGGTCGTGTTCATCATGGCGCCGTATGCCGCACGGCTGTGGCGCGAGCTGCGCAGCGAACAGACGGCGCGGGTCCGAGCCACCGAGCGCGCAGATATCGCGGCGCACTTGCATGACTCGGTACTGCAGACGCTGACCTTGATCCAGCGACGGTCGGCGGATCCTCAGGTCACTCGTTTGGCTCGTGCTCAGGAGCGCGAGCTGCGTCAATGGTTGTTTGCCGGTGTGGCTGATGAGCCCGCGACCCTGGCCAGCGCTGCGGCCGAGGCTGCGCACGACGTGGAGGATCGACACGGCCTACCCGTTGACCTGGTGGTGACCGGCGACAGCCCGCTGAACGCGCGGGCCAGCGCGTTGGTGGCGGCGCTTCGGGAGGCCGTGGTCAACGCGGCAGCGCACGGTCAGCCGCCTATCTCGGCATACGTCGAGGTGGGGCAGGGCGTCGTCGAGGCCTATGTGCGGGATCGGGGAGCTGGCTTCGCGTTGGACGAGGTGCCGGCCGACCGGCAGGGCGTGCGGGAGTCCATCATCGGACGTATGCAGCGGCACGGCGGCAGCGCAGAAGTGCGCCGACTGGACACCGGCACCGAGGTCGCGCTGAAGATGCCCCTCGGCGAGGACGACTGCGTGGCTCCGCCGACCGGCGGGGCGTCGAGATCACCCACCTACGACGCGAGCGAGGTTCGCCATGATGTCTGAGAACCGCCCGCCGGGGTCAACAGCCCGCGGCGACCGCAGCGCCGAGGCCGGGGTCCGCATGGTGTTAGTCGATGATCACCGCATTTTTCGAGCTGGAGTGCGCGCCGAGCTGCAGGACATCGACCCACAGTTCGACATCGTGGCCGAGGCTGGGACCGTGGATGCGGCAATCGAGGTCATTGGTGAGGTGCGTCCCGACGTGGTGCTCCTGGACGTGCACCTGCCGGGGGGGTCCGGCAACGGAGGGGCTGATGTGCTGCGCGGATGCGCTGGGCTGGTCACGGCAACGGGTGAGCCGGTGCGGTTCTTGGCGCTGTCGGTCTCCGATGCGGCCGAGGATGTGATTGCGGTGATCCGAGCCGGTGCTCGTGGTTATGTGACTAAGACGATCCTCGGTTCGGATCTTGCGACCGCCGTCCGCCGGGTCGGCGAAGGGGATGCCGTGTTCAGCCCCCGGTTAGCAGGTTTCGTGCTGGATGCCTTCGGGGCCGCCGCCGGGGAGGTCGCCGAGGTTGATGAGGAGCTGGACCGGTTGAGCGCTCGGGAGCGAGAGGTGATGCGCTTGATCGCCCGGGGCTACCAGTACAAAGAAGTCGCCAAAGAACTCTTCATCTCAGTGAAGACCGTTGAGACGCACGTCTCTTCGGTCCTCCGCAAACTGCAGCTGTCGTCCAGGCACGAGCTCACGGCGTGGGCAATGGACCGTCGCCTCCTCTAACCCTCGGGTGAGCGTGAAGTTGCCGGTCGGTTCAATCGGGTTGACCGTGAATTGCAGGTGGCTGGCTCGCCGGGTGCCTCGGGATGAGTCGCGGACTGGAACGCTCAGAGGTGGATCATGTGACCGGCGAGGCCGTGCACGGCCTCCATGACCGACTCGCCGAGCGTCGGGTGAGCGAAGACGTTGCGGGCTACTTCTTCAGCGGTCAGGTCCCACTGTTGCGCCAGCGTCAGCACGGGCAGCAGCTCGGTCACATCGGGGCCGATCAGGTGCGCACCGATGATTTCCTTGAACTCGGCGTCGGCGATGACCTTCACGAACCCGATGGGCTCACCCAGGCCAGCGGCCTTTCCGTTCGCGCTGAAGGGGAACTTGGCGACCGTGACGTCATACCCCTTCTCTTTGGCCTGCTCTTCGGTGTAGCCCATCGACGCGACCTGCGGCTGGCAGTAGGTCGCGCGAGGGATGAAGTCGTACGCAATCTCCATGGTCTCCTCGCCGGCGAGGGTCTCGGCTGCGACGATGCCCATGGCTGAGGCGGTGTGCGCCAGCATCAGCTTGGCGGTGACGTCGCCGATGGCGTAGACGCCGTCCACGTTGGTGCGTCCCCGGCCATCGATCGCGATGGCGCCGCGTTCGGTCAGCTCGACGCCGATGGCGTCCAGGCCGAAGCCCTCGACGCGCGGGACGAAGCCGATCGCCTGCATGACCTTGTCGGTCTCGAGGGTGTGTGACTCCCCACCGTCGGCCGGCGAGACGGTGACCTTGACCTTGTCGCCGGTGTCGTCGATCGCCTCAACCTTGGTGGAGGTCATCAGCTTCACACCGAGCTTCTTGTAGTGCTTGGCGAGCTCCTTCGACACCTCGGGGTCTTCCAGCGGCACGATCCGGTCCAGGAACTCCACGACGGTGACCTCGACACCGAAGTTGGCCAGTACGTACGCGAACTCCACACCGATGGCGCCCGAGCCGGCGATGACGATGCTGTCCGGCAGCTCGTCGGTGAGGATCTGCTCCTCATACGTCACGACGCGCTCGGACAGTTCGGTGCCCGGGATGAGCCGGGTGTAGGCACCGGTCGCGATGATCAGGTTGTCGAACGTCAGCTGCTGAGAGCCTCCCTCGTTCAGGTCCACATCCATCGAGGTCGGGCTGGTCAGCGTCCCCCACCCGTCGACCTCGATGATCTTGTTCTTCTTCATCAAGTAGTGAACGCCCTTGACGATGCCGGCCGACACCTGACGGCTGCGCTTGTGGGTGGGCTCGTAGGCCATCGTGGCGTCACCCTCGATGCCGAACTTCTTCTTGTCGTGCTGCAACGTATGGGCAAGTTCTGCGTTCTTGAGCAGCGCCTTGCTCGGGATGCAGCCGACGTTCAGGCAGACCCCTCCCCAGTACTTCTTCTCCACCACGGCAACGCTCTTGCCGAGTTGGGAGGCGCGGATCGCCGCGACATACCCACCAGGTCCGGCGCCCAGGACAACAACGTCATAGTGATCAGCCATGGCGTCAGTATGCCGTGCACCGCCTCAGGTGGCGAGCGTGCCTAACGGGCGCTCTCAGGATGCAGGTATGCCGTTGTGAGCCCTAGTCTTCAAGGGGCGCACTCCGTTAGGTGGTGAGCGATGGGCGAGGCTGCCCTACCGTTCCTCGGTCGTGCCGACTTGCTCGAGAGAGTGCAAGGGCTGGTGGCGGAAGGCCTCAGCGTCGTCCTTCAGGGGGAGGCCGGTGTAGGCAAGACACGGTTGGCCGCGGAAGCGTTGCGAGGTGACGCCGCTGCCGGGCGGCCGATAGACAGGCTGCTTGCCGACGAGAGCAGATCCGGCGTTCTGCTCGGCACCCTCGGCCCACTGGGCCCACCTGCCTCGGTTGCTGTCGAGGACCAGGCCGCAGTGTTCGGTTGGTTTCTGCGCCACTGGCGTGGTCGGAGCATTGACGGGCGGCCGGTCCTGGTCTGGGTCGATGACATCCACCATTGCGACCCGCTGTCTGGGGCAATCCTGCGACACGCCGTGGCCACTCGGACGGTGCAGCTGCTGGTCACTCATCGCTGCTCCGAGCCGCTCGGCGATTCGGCTCAATCGCTGGTGTCGGAGGGAGTTCTGCTGCCTGTAGTGGTGGGACCCCTGGATAAGCCGGCCGCCAGTGAGCTCGCCCGGGCCGCGATACAGAGCAGGAAGGACCACGTCAAACTCGATCCGGGGATGCTGGATCGGGTGCACGAACTGGCGGCCGGTAACCCCTTGTTTGTGCGGGAGCTCGTGGCAGGGCTCAACAGCCACGTCGACCTGCGAGCCTCGACGACTTTGGTCAGTGTGGTCGAACGACCGCTACGTGACTTGTCGGCATCATGTCGCCGCACGCTGGAGATCATCGCCCTGGCCGAGCCGGCGCCGGAGAGTTTGCTGTCGCCTCGCCGGGGCGACCTGCACCTGCTGGAAATCAAGGGCCTGGTGGTCCGCCAGGAGGGCTCGGTCCGGGTGGATCATCCGCTGCGGCGAGCCTGGGTGCGCCGTGACGTGGGCTCCGCGCTCGCCGACGTTATCGCCGATCTGCTCGAACTCGTCCATACGTCCGGCTGTCGCGCTGAGATCGACACCGGCCGGCTGATTGAGTGGCAACTTGACGTAGGACTTACGCCGGACCCAGTGGAGCTGGAGTACGCGACCCGGCGTGCGATCGCTCGGCGCGATGGTGTGACGGCCACGCGTTTTGCCGCAGCCGTGCGAGGCTCACAGGCACCGCTTTTGCGCGGTCAGGCCTTGGTCACTGCCGGGCGCATGGAGGATGGGCTGACCGTGCTGGGCCGGGCCGCTGGCGAGGGACCCCTCGAGGCGCGGGCGGAGGCGGCGTTCGCCGAGGCTACTTATAGGGGCCTGATGCTCGGTGACTTCCCGGGGGCCCATGCTGCCCTCGATGCTGTGGAGGCTGAGGGGATGCCCCCCGACCTAGCCCGCCATATCGTGGCCGGTCGGCTGTGGCTGTGGATCTTCGGCCCCCTGCGTGACACTCAGACTCTGCGCTCCGCACGAGACATGGCGTTGGGCGGGCCGGACGACGCCCTCACGTTCGAGGTTTGTGCCAGTACCGCAGCAGTGCTTCAGCATGTCACGAATGACCCAACCGACATCGAGCCCCTCATCGCTCGCTGCGCCGCGTTGGAGGGCATGGTGAGTCTGAGTGCTGCGGCTCTCGCACGGATGCGTGCACTCGAGGCGTCGTGGAACCTATCCCAAGGGAACGCAGCGGGCAGCAAGCAGATCCTGCTGCAGGCCTTGAAGGTCGCCGAGCGAGACCATGACCTAGAGAGCACTGCGCTGCTGGCTGGCAACGCAAGTTGGATGCTCGCCCTGACGGGCCGTCTGCGCGAGGCCAACTGCGTGGGCGACATGCTGGCGTGCGTGCCGCCCACCGACGACTGGTATGCCATGCGTTCGGTTGCTGAACTTGTCCACAACGGGAACCGATGGCTGGTGGAGCAGGGATCTGGTTCACCCGGCCCCTCCCCGGGCTTGGCCGATGGCCGCGTCAACCTGGAGCGGCTCTTCGCCACCAGGGCAGAGATTCTGCGTAGCGAAGCCAATGGGTCGGACCGTGACGACGAACGACTACACAGCACGCTGCGATTACTGGTCGCCCACCGTAAGCACCTATGGGCAGCTCTGTTTGGTCTCGAGGTAACAGATTCGACCACCAGCCGCGCTGTGCACGAGCTGTTGTGGAGGTCGAGCCAGCAGGTTTCAGGGAGTGGAATGGTGGCTGTTGCCGGGGCGGTCGCGCGAGCGCGTCTGCAGCATGATGGCGCCAGCCTTCTTCGTGGTGCTCACGATCTGGAATGGGCGGGGCTCCACGCGCCCGCAATGCGGGTGTTTGCCGACGCCAGCGCGGTGTGCGGTGAGGGTACCGCTGAGGGCACAGATGCCCGCGCTGGTGTGTTGCGAACGCTGCGCGAGTACGACGGGCGATACCCGCAGTGGCTCGAGACCGTCGATGGTCTTCCTACCCCCAGGCAGATGGAAATTGCGTGGAGGGTGGTTGATGGTGCGGGGGCGACCGAGGTGGCCGACGAGCTGTTCCTGTCGGCCCGCACGGTCGAGAACCATCTGCTGCGCGTCTACCGAGCGCTGCAGGTCCACGGGCGGGAGGAACTGGGCGCCATGCTGCGGTTGCCGCCTCGACCGTCACAGTGGCGCCCCGGTGACTACTAGCCTCGGGATCTACTCAAGGGCCGCACCCGCGGTACTCCAGTTGCTCCGACTCCCTTCCGTCGACACGACTGGTCGGCCAGCATCCAGACATCGCGCAACACCTCACAAACGACGACCCGATCTTTGGCAATCTGACGAGCCCGCGCAGTCCGCGGTCGTAGATCGGAGAAGGAGATGCACTACGCGCTGCTCGGGGGCGCCACCTTCGAAGAGGGGTGCCAAGGAAACTTCGAGGAGCAGCGCGCCCATGTTGTCCGACCCCCGGACCGGCTGTTCCGGAACGCACGGTGGGAGGAGCCCTTCTATGTGTACGAGCTCTCCGAATGGGGAGCCGAGGACGTCTTCGACCTTATCGACATCGGCTGCACGGCATTCTTCACCGCGGGGAAGGTGCCGACACCGTGGGCTACCGGTGAGGGGACGGTGAAGTGGGCGGAGCTGGACAGCTCGGCTGCGACAGGTCTTGTCGTTATCAACGCCAGCGCCCGCGGTGACGTGGTCGACGACTCCGGGCAGGAGTACCGGGTCAAGGGGCGTTTGCATGCCGTCTTCACCACGGACGGCAGTGGCGGTCCGCCCGACATCGAGGTTCAGGATTTCTCCGTGCGACAGCGCTGAGAGCGTCGCTGATGCCACTATGGGTCGATCCCTGACCGGTTGGCTAAGGCGATCGAGGCGGTGCCCCGCTCGGCCTGTCTTCCCCGTCTCAGAGGCATCGCCCTGGCGCAGAACAGCGATTACCCATCGGTGACGAATCCGCCTGGAACGCTCAAGGCCCAGGCGCGGACTCGCGTTGATCATCGGCCCGGTCGCGGCGTACGGAGTGTGCAATTGGGGGAGGATGCTGCTATGGCCGCTGACAACCAGATCGTTTCCGAGAGCATCACCATCGAAGCCCCAGCCCGGGTGATCTTCGACATCCTGGCCGACCCGCGCCAGCACTCGCGGATCGATGGCTCGGGCACTGTGCGCGGGCATACGATCGGCCCCGACCGGCTCTCCAAGGGAGCGACATTTGGCGCGAAGATGAAGCTGTTCGGGATGCCTTACAAGATCACCAACCGGGTGGTGGAGTTTGAGGAGGAGGCTCAGATCGCGTGGAGACACTTCGGCGGTCACCGCTGGCGCTACATCGTGGAGCCGCTTGGCGACTCGCGAACGAAGGTCACCGAGCAGTTCGACTACACCCGGTACAACAAGTTTGCCGCTCGCGGGCTCGAGGCCGCCAAGTTCCCCGCCCGCAACCGCCAGGGCATCCAACAGACCCTGCGCATCCTGAAGACCGCCGCAGAACAGGACGCCCCGTAGCCGAGCACAGCTGAGCCTCCGCTCGCCGATTCGGCGCGGCCCCGGCGTCCTTGCGCCAGCACTGCCTCGACAACGAGGCGGTGCGCTCCATCACGAAGACCAGACATGAAGGCAGTACGACGTACGGCGTTGACATCTCGAGGAGTTCTGTGGTTCATTAGTAGAGTAATGAACTATAGAAGGGTCTCACATGGAGTCGTTCGACGACCGCTCCCCGATCTACCTACAGATCGCTGAGCACCTTCGTCGCTCGATCCTGTCCGGGGACCTCGCCGAGGAGGACCAGGTCATGTCGACCACCGCATACGCGACGAACTATCGGATCAACCCGGCGACCGCAGCCAAGGCGATGAGCCTGTTGGTCGAGGAGGGGTTGCTGCACAAGCGCCGGGGCCTGGGGATGTTCGTGTCCCCTGGGGCACAGGCAAAACTTCGTAACCGAGGCCGAGCCGATTTCAGGGAGGAAGTGCTGCGACCTGTGCTGGAGCAGGCTCGCGCCCTGGGTCTGTCCACCGACGAGCTGATCAGCGCGATGAAGGAACTGTCATGAACACACCGCTCGGTGTCGAGATTCATTCGGTGTCACATCGGTTTGGGTCGACCACCGCCTTGTCTGATGTCAGCGCGACGATCCGCGGTGGAACCATCACCGGGCTCATCGGGCGCAACGGTGCGGGCAAGACGACGCTGGCGACGTTGATCGCCGCGTGGCAGCCGCCACAGGCTGGTTCGATCACGATCGATGGGCAACCGGTGTGGGAGAACTCGGACCGCACCTCGCGGGTCTGCCTGATGAAGGACACCGGCGGTTTTCTGGAAGACCAACGGATCAAGCATTCGCTGCGGATTCACCAGGCGGCACGACCGCACTGGGACCAGGACTACGCCATGAAGCTGCTGGACCTCTTCGACGTCCCGATCAAGAAGTCACCGGAGAAGCTGTCGACCGGAAAACGCTCCGCACTGCGCGCGAGTGTGGCCCTCGCATCCCGCGCCGAGGTCACCATCCTGGATGAGGTCTACCTCGGCATGGACGCAGTGGCCAGGCGGTTGTTCTACGACGAGCTGATGGCCGACTACATCGCCCACCCGCGCACCATCGTGTTGTCCTCTCATCTCCTGGACGAGGTCGAGGACCTGATGGAAGAGGTGATCGTGCTCAATCGAGGGCGGGTGATGGCTGCTGGTGAGACTGACTCCGTCCGAGCGCAGCACTCCGTTGGTTCCACGCTCGCCTCACTGACCGATGTCCTCATGAAGATCAGCACGGCAGGAGCCCCCCGATGAAGACAGCTCAGTCCACACAGCCACGGCTCGTCCCGCAGCAGTGGCTGGTGGTGGCCAAGCTCCTCGGCGGGGAGGCCCTGCGTGGCCTGCTCTCGGCCACAGCGGTGATCGTCGGGGTAGCACTGGCGATGTATCTGCTGGGTCGCAGCCTGGGCTGGAATTATCATGGATGCTCCTGGGGGCGAGCCATCCCTGGGTGTCATTGTCAATGGGCAAAGCGTGGCGGTTGTGGGGGCCGCAGGGTGGGTGCCGATCGCAGTTGGCATTGCCGCCATCGTGATGGGCATCGTCTTGACGGCGACGCGTACCCGCACCCTCATCAGTGTCGGTATCACCCGTATGGCCATAGTGGCGGGCACTGCAGTGACACTCGCTTGGCATCGTGGTCTACGCGATCCTCGTGGCTGCCCTGGTCACGCTTGTCCTCGGGCCTTCCGTCGCTGTCGAGTTCTTGGGAGGTGACGGCTCCGATCCGACCGCGGTGATCGCAGCCCAGCTGGGCAGTTTGGTGCTCGGAGTCCTCGGGGGCGTCACGGTGACAGTGCTGTTCCTACGGTGGCCCTGGTGGGTTGGGCGTGCTGACTCTTGCGGGGTTGAGCATCGTGCTGTCGGCTCCGGAGCCGGTGGAGCGCTCGACGGTGCATCGCCGGCCGCGCTGCCGTGGATCCTCCTAGCCTGTGCGGCGCTGCTGGGAGTCGCCTACTGGGCCATGATGCGCCGACTGCCAGTGCGCTGAGCGAAGGCCGTGTGAGGGAGCCTGACCCTCGCGAGCGCAGCTGACCCTCTGCGCTCGTCCGAGGTGGGGCGCTCAAGTGACCGATATGCGCGCAGGTGACGCCTTCGCGGGGCATGTGTGAGCGCACTTAGGTCATGCGAGCGCTTCCGTCCACCTGTGCATCCGTGGCGAAGGCCCGGACGCCATCGGTCGGTTGGATTCGGAGCGCGCGCTTGACGTGAGGGCAATCGTGCCGCATAGTCAAGGGGTGACCTTCTCTCTCGTACTTATTGCCCAGGGCGCGCCCTGAGCTTCTAAGTTCGCGCGCGTCCTCCCCTCCACAGCCTCACGGCGGAGGGGTTTTTTGTTGCCCGACCCGCTCCACGCTAGCCCGATGACCACGACACCGAACCGATGAGGACCTCGACGACATGAGCACGGCGACCCGCCCAGACGCGAGCCCGGCCGAATCCCAGACGCCTCTGACCGGCGCTGAGACCCTTGTCTCTACCCTGGAGCGTGTCGGGGTAGAGCACGTCTTCGGACTCCCCGGTGGTGCGGTGCTCCCGCTCTACGACGCGATCTACGGGGCAAAGACGCTGCGGCACATCCTAGTTCGGCACGAGCAAGGCGCCGGTCATGCCGCCCAGGGGTATGCCGCAGCAACCGGCCGGGTTGGTGTCTGCATGGCCACCAGCGGCCCCGGGGCGACCAACCTGGTGACTCCGCTGGCCGACGCCAACATGGACTCGGTGCCGCTGGTCGCCATCACCGGCAACGTGCCGAGCGCGGCGATCGGCTCGGACGCCTTCCAAGAGGCGGACATCCGCAGCATCTCGATGCCGATCACCAAGCACTCTTTTTTGGTGACCGACCCCAACGAGATCGCAGCAACGGTCGAAAGCGCCTTCCACCTGGCATCGTCTGGGCGCCCTGGCCCGGTGCTGGTCGATGTGGCCAAGGACGCCCTTGCGGCCTTGATCGACCCCGCGAACGCGGTCACGGTGCCGATGCGCGGCTACCAGCCGGTCACCGCGCCTCCGGCCGAGGCAGTCCGGGATGCCGTCGAGCTGATGCTGTCCGCCAAGCGCCCGGTGCTCTACGTCGGCGGCGGCACGATTCGAGCAAACGCGCACCGGGAAGTCGCGGCATTCGCCGAGCTGACCGGCATACCCGTGGTCACGACGCTGATGGCACGCGGGGCCTTCCCCGACTCCCATCCGCAACACCTGGGCATGCCCGGCATGCACGGGACCGTCGCCGCCGTGGCCTCACTTCAAAAATCGGACCTCTTGGTCTGCCTCGGCGCCCGCTTCGATGACCGGGTCACCGGAGCTCGCGACTCGTTCGCGCCGCAGGCCAAGGTCATCCACGCTGACATCGACGCGGCCGAGATCGGCAAGAACCGCAGTGTTGACGTGGGACTGCACGGCGACGCCAAGATCACCATCACGGCCCTGATCAGCGAGTTCACGTCTCGGACCTCCAGGGGTGCCGAGCCGGACTACCACGACTGGGTCGACAGCTGCGTTCGGTGGAAGGCTAAGTACCCGGCCGGTTACGACACCCCCTCCGACGGGTCGCTCGCCCCGCAGTACGTCATCGAGCGGCTCGGCGAGATCGCCGGACCCCAGGCGATCTACGCCTCCGGTGTCGGCCAGCACCAAATGTGGGCCAGCCAGTTCGTGAAGTACGAACGACCCCGCGCCTGGCTCAACTCCGGTGGCCTCGGCACGATGGGGTATGCCGTGCCCGCAGCGATGGGCGCCAAGATCGGCTGCCCCGACAGCACCGTGTGGGCGATCGACGGCGACGGTTGTTTCCAGATGACCAACCAAGAACTGGCGACCTGCGCGGTCGAGGGCATCCCGATCAAGGTGGCGATCATCAACAACGCCGCGCTAGGTATGGTGCGCCAGTGGCAGACGCTGTTCTTCGCCGAGCGCTACAGCGCCTCGAGACTGGACTCGATGCAGGTTCCGGACTTCGTGATGCTGGCCCAGGCGTACGGCTGCGTCGGTCTGCGCTGCGACGACCCCGCCGATGTCGATGCCACCATCGAGAAGGCCATGGCGATCAACGACCAGCCAGTCGTCGTTGACTTCCGGGTGCACCAAGACGCGATGGTGTGGCCGATGGTCCCGGCGGGCACCAGCAATGATGCGATCCAGTACGCCCGCGAGATGGCGCCCAACTTCGAGGATGACGAATGAGTATCCATACGCTGCCCTCGCGCACCGACAAGGAGGCGCACTCGGTCGAGAACTTCGATGACTGGCCGGTGCGCAGCCGGTATGCCGTGACCGCAGCACCGAACAGGTCCACATCCCCAACCGCAACACCCAACCGAAAGGTGACTCCGATGAGCCGCCATGCACTGTCTGTCCTGGTCGAGAACAACCCCGGAGTGTTGGCGCGGGTGTCCGTGCTGTTCGCGCGGCGCAGCTTCAACATCGATCATCTGGTCGTCGGCCCTACCGAGGACCCCAAAGTCTCCCGGATGACCATCGTCGTGAACGTCGGCGAGGAGCAGTTGCACCGGGTGACCAGCCAGTTGGACAAACTCATCGAGGTCATCCACATCGAGGAGTTGGAGGATGCCGCCTCAATCCGCGAACGCCTGTGGGTGATCAACGACAACGGCCCCAGGCCGGTCGGTGCTATGGCTGCCGCCTGGGGCTAAGAACCCAATACGCTGTTGCCGCACCGACACCACATGCGGGCACCAGCACCGACACAAACCTGTACTGACCACCCGAACTCGAGGAGCACTGCCGTCCATGGCCAAGATGTATTACGACGACGACGCCGACCTGAGCCTCATCCAAGACCGCGCGGTGGCCGTTCTCGGCTATGGCAGCCAGGGGCACGCGCACGCATTGTCGCTGCGCGACTCCGGGGTGGATGTCCGCGTCGGACTCAAGGAAGGCAGCGCCTCACGGGCCAAGGCTGAGGCCGAAGGACTGCGCGTCACCACCCCCGAGGTCGCCGCCCAAGAAGCTGATGTGATCATGTTGCTGGTGCCCGACCACGTCGCGCGCCACGTCTACGCCGAGTCGGTCGAGCCGAACCTCGAAGACGGCGACGCGTTGTTCTTCGGGCATGGCCTGAACGTCCGTTTCGGCTACATCACGGCGCCAAGCAATGTCGACGTCTGCATGGTGGCCCCGAAGGGTCCCGGCCACCTGGTACGTCGGGAGTATGTTGACGGGCGCGGCGTGCCGGTGCTCGTGGCCGTGGAGCAGGACGCCAGCGGGCACGCCTGGGACTTGGCCCTGTCCTATGCAGCGGCGATCGGTGGGTTGCGCGCGGGTGGCATCAAGACGACCTTCGCGGAGGAGACCGAGACGGATCTGTTCGGTGAGCAGGCTGTCTTGTGCGGCGGGTTGTCCTCGCTGATCATGAAGGGCTTCGAGACCTTGACCGAGGCCGGCTATCAGCCAGAAGTCGCCTATTTCGAGTGTCTACACGAGGTCAAGCTCATCGTTGACTTGATGTACGAAGGTGGCATCGCCAAGCAGCGTTGGTCGGTCAGTGACACGGCCGAGTACGGCGACTACGTGTCCGGGCCACGAGTCGTCGACGACGGGGTCAAGGAGAATATGCAGGCCGTCCTGGAGGATGTGCGCAACGGTTCCTTCGCGCGACGTTTCATCGAGGACCAGGAGGCGGGGGCTCCGGAGTTCAAGCGGCTCCGCGAGGAAGGTGCAAGACACCCGATTGAGCAGACCGGGCGCGATCTGCGCGGGATGATGGCGTGGGTTCGCTCCGATGACGACGACTACACCGAGGGCTCGGCTGCCCGATGAGCGAGGCCGACTCCATCTCAGGTGGCGCCGCGCCTGGGGCAGGCGGCGTGGACATCAAGCCGCGAAGTCGCGACGTCACCGATGGGCTCGAGCGCACCGCGGCACGGGGGATGTTGCGCGCGGTTGGCATGGGCGACGAGGACTGGGCCAAGCCGCAGATCGGTGTCGGTAGTTCGTGGAACGAGATCACGCCATGCAACCTGCCGTTGGATCGGCTGGCCCAGTCGGTGAAGGACGGTGTGCACGCTGCTGGCGGATATCCGCTGGAGTTCGGCACGATTTCGGTCTCGGACGGGATCTCCATGGGGCACGAGGGAATGCACTTTTCCCTGGTCTCCCGTGAGGTGATCGCGGACTCGGTCGAGACGGTGATGGGCGCCGAGCGGCTGGACGGATCTGTGCTGTTGGCCGGCTGTGACAAGTCCTTGCCAGGCATGTTGATGGCCGCGGCACGGCTCGACCTCGCGTCGGTGTTTGTGTATGCCGGGTCCATCCTGCCCGGTCAGGCCAAACTCTCCGACGGTTCCAGTCGCGAGGTCACGATCATCGACGCCTTCGAAGCGGTCGGTGCGTGCTCGCGGGGGTTGATGCCCCGCGAAGACGTGGACGCCATCGAGCGCGCGATCTGCCCCGGGGAAGGCGCTTGCGGTGGGATGTACACCGCCAACACCATGGCGGCTGCCGCCGAAGCGCTCGGTATGGCGCTGCCCGGGTCGGCCGCGCCCCCTGCCACCGATCGGCGCCGCGATGGCATCGCGCGCAAATCGGGCCAGGCGGTCGTTGAGATGCTCCGCACCGGTCTGACCGCTCGACAGATCCTGACGACAGAGGCGTTCGAGAACGCCATCGCCGTGGTCATGGCGCTCGGCGGGTCGACCAACGCGGTCCTGCACCTGTTGGCGATCGCCAACGAAGCCGAAGTGGAGCTGACCCTGGATGACTTCGCGCGGATCGGCGCTCGTGTGCCGCACCTGGCCGATGTCAAGCCGTTCGGCTCGCACGTGATGACCGATATCGACCGGATCGGGGGCATTCCGGTGGTGATGCAGGCGTTGTTGGACGCCGAACTGCTGCACGGTGGCGCGATGACGGTGACCGGGAAGACGCTGGCCGAGAACCTGGCCGAGCTGAAGCCGCCAGAGCTGGACGGCACGGTGTTGCGCGCGATGAGCAACCCGATCCACGCCACCGGGGGTCTCACGATCCTCAACGGGTCGCTGGCGCCCGAGGGGGCGGTGGTGAAGTCAGCCGGTTTCGACTCCGATGTCTTCGTCGGCGCCGCTCGGGTGTTCGACGGCGAACGGCTGGCCATGGACGCGCTGGCAGACGGCACCATCGCTGCTGGGGATGTCGTGGTGATCCGGCGCGAAGGGCCACGCGGAGGACCTGGCATGCGCGAGATGCTTGCCATCACCGGTGCGATCAAGGGTGCCGGTTTGGGCAAAGACGTATTGCTGATCACCGACGGCCGCTTCTCTGGCGGGACCACCGGTCTGTGCGTTGGCCACATCGCCCCGGAGGCAGTCGACGGGGGGCCGATCGGCCTGGTCGAAGACGGGGACGAGATCGAGCTGAACGTCGCCGAGGGGACGCTGGACCTGCACGTCGATGAGGAACAGCTCATCAGGCGGCGAGAGAGTTGGAGCGCCCCAGAGCGGCCGGACCGTGCCCGACGCGGAGTGCTGGCCAAGTACGCCCGTCTGGTCGGCTCCGCCGCCCACGGCGCCGTCACTCACTAACAACCAGCCCGCCCACAACGCCGGTTGAGCGTGAAGTTGTGGCGGATCTGAGGCGTTGCCCACGAAGTTGTCGCCCACGATCCAGTGTGAGCGTGAAGTTGCCTCCAGTGTGCTGACTATCCGGAGCGGCGCCGCAGCGTTGCTGAGCCGAGCAGCAGTGCCCCGAGCGCGAAGGCAGCCACGACAAGGGCATTGATGGTCAAGTCCGTGGTCCAGGTAGGGGTCGAGGTCACCTCATTGATGGCATCGACGGAGTACGACAACGGGAGGAAGTCCGAGAACGCGCTCAGAACTGGTGGCAGAGTGTCGCGCGGCGCGATCAGACCGCACAACAGAATCTGGGGCAGCACGAACGCAGGCATGAACTGGACTGCTTGGAAGTCGGTTTGGGCGAACGCCGACACCAACAGGCCCAGAGCTGTTCCGAGCACAGAGTTGAGAACGGCAATCACCATCAGGCTCAGCACACTGCCGGAGACCTGCAGATCAAGCACCCAGACGGCGAGGGCGCTGGTCAGTGCTGACTGGGCGACCGCCACGATGGCAAAGGCCAAGGCATAGCCGAGGAGAAAGTCGACCTTGCCCATGGGCATCGACAGCAATCTCTCCAGCGTGCCGGAACTGCGCTCGGCCAAAGTCGTCACCGACGTGATCAGGAACATGATCGTAAACGGGAAGACGACCAGCAACGGCCCGCCCACCTGATCGAAAACCTGGGGTGAGTCGATATAGATCCACCACAGCAGGGTCATCAAAAGGCACGGCACGATCAACAGTAGAGCCACCGTTCGCCGGTCGTGGCGCAGCTGCTGCAGCACTCGCACGGCGATGGCCAGAGTAACTCGAGGACTCATTTCTTGCTCCCGTCGCGGTCGCGGACCAAGGTAAGGAAGGCATCTCCGACGTTGTCGCTGCCGCTCTCGTGGCACAATCTCTCCGGGGTGTCCGAGGCCAGGATCTGACCCTCACGCATCAGCAACAGCTGGTCGCACCACCCGGCCTCGTCCATCACGTGGCTTGAGATCAGCAGCGTGGTGCCCCCCTGCGCCAGGGTGCGGAACATGTCCCAAAGATCGACGCGCAGGACGGGGTCGAGGCCCACTGTCGGCTCGTCCAGCAACAGCAACGGTGGGCTGCCGAGCAGCGCAACCGCCAACGACGCTCGGCTGAGCTGACCACCGGACAGGTTGGCGGTGAGTGAGTTGCGGTGCGAACTGAGCCCGACTTGCTCGATCACGGCGTCGACATCGGCCGGGGGTGCGCCGAGAACGCGGGCAAAGAATGCCACGTTGTCGGCGATCGAGAGGTTCGCATACACGCTCGGGGCCTGGGTGACATAACCGACACGATGTCGCAGAGGTGCCGACCCGGCCGGCTCCCCGAGCACGGTCACTGTGCCGGACTCCACTTTCTGAACGCCGACAATCGATCGGATCAAGGTGGACTTGCCACAGCCCGATGGTCCGAGCAACCCAGTGATCTGGCCGCTACGCAACTCGCAGTCGAGCCCGGGTAGCACGGTGCGTCTGCCGCGCACCACGCGCAGCCCCTCCACCTTCACTGCAGCGATATTCCTCATACGATGAATTAATCCCACGTATCCTGAGATCTGTCAAGAGGCAGCCCGCGTTCGCTGGACTGACAGCGGGCGCTCAGGAACGACTGGGCGACTGAGACCTTGCTCACCCCGTGAGCACAGAGGCGTTGCGATGGCTTGATTCCCTCGACGCTGGCGCGGATAGTCGAGGAAGTGAGTTCACCTGGGCACGACCGTCTAGAAATCAATTGGTTCAATTCTGCCGGCGCAGCACTGGGGGCCGTTTCGGCAGCGGTGGTGTTGTCCAGTCTCGGCGCGGCCGGAACTCTCGTCGGCGCTGCTATGGGTAGCTTGTGCATCACCATCGGTGGTGCCGTCTACGCCCACTCGATGCGAGTCACGAAGGACCGAGTGGCCGCTGCTCAAGCGCTGGCTTCCCGACGCAAAGCCCGTTCGCAGGACGCCGTGGTGGTGGGCGCCTCGACCTCCCAGCCTCCGGTGGAGGCCGGCTCCGCCGATCCTGCCGATGCGACCGAGCCCGCTGATACCTCAGGGGCTGACGAGTCGTGGGTTGACGTGATGCGGAGGCTGCCCTGGAAACGCATCGCAGCCACGTCCGGCGCGCTCTTCGGGCTCACGATGGCTCTCATCCTGGCCTTTGAGCTGACGACCGGCCGTCCGGTCTCTACCTATACCGGCGGGACCACCGAGACCGAGGTGGGGACGACCTTCTCCGGCCTCGGCGCTAAGGCTCCCGACTCCAGCAGTGGCAGCGATGCAGACGACTCGTGGCAGGACACGGATCAGCCACGGCCAGAAGGGCCTGGTCAGGTACCGGCTGAGGAGGGCTCTGAACAGCAGGCACCGGATCAGGAGGAACCGGCACCAGCTGAGTCGGAGAACGACGAGGCACCCGCTCCAGCCGAACAGCCAAAGCCCGCCCCAGGTCCTGCCCCGGCACCTGTCGAGCAGGCCCCGGCACCTGCCGAGCAGGCCCCAGCACCTGCCGAGCAGGCCCCCGGGGAGTGAGCTGACTCGACCTGACCTGGGCTGCGCCGGTGTCCCGTTTCAGCCTCACTCAGGCTCGCCTCCGCCGCGGCGCACGGCTCATCGTCCTGCGCGGCGATGGCAGACTGACGCCATGCCCGTGACGTACCCACTACTTGACGCTGTCCTCGCCGACCCCAGCGGACAGTCCTGGGCCATCCTGGTTCGCGAAGGCCACGACGCGGCTGAGGTCCTGGTCGGCGAGGTCACCGATATCGACCTCCTCGCTCAGATCCCGCCGGCTCGGGAGGGCCTGCCGATCTTGACGCTCGTGCCGTTCCGCCAAATTGCCGAGCGCGGCTTCGATGTGCGCGACGACGCCACCCCGCTCCGGGTGCTGGCAGCCACGGCATACGAGCGGGTCCAACTGGACCATCTGGTGGTCGCGCTCTCAGTGGCGGGGCTCGGCGAGCAACAGCTGACAGTGCACGACGAGCGGTTCAGCGTGAGCGACGAGGACTACGCCAAGGTCGTCGAGCGGGTGATCGAGGACGAGATCGGCAACGGGGAGGGCGCCAATTTTGTGATCCGCCGAGACGTGCTGGGCCGTATCGAGGCCGCGCCGGCGGCAGCTGCGCTGACGTGGTTGCGAACGCTGTTGACAGATGAGCGGGGCGCCTACTGGACGTTTGCCGTGCACACTCCCGACCACACCCTGGTCGGCGCAACCCCGGAGCGGCACGTAAGTGTTCAGGAGGGTCGGGTACGGATGAACCCGATCTCAGGCACCTTCCGCCACCCGCAGGACGATACCGAGGTTGAGCCCACCTTCCGCGCATTCATCAAGGACACCAAGGAAACCGAGGAGCTCTTCATGGTGGTCGATGAAGAGATGAAGATGATGGCCCAGATCTGCACCCATGGCGGTCGGATCACCGGGCCATACCTCAAGCAGATGGCACACCTCACGCACACCGAGTACCTGCTGGACGGGCAGGCCGAATCCGACCCGCGCGACGTGCTGCGCCTGACCATGTTCGCCCCAACGGTCACCGGGTCCCCGATGGAGAACGCGTGCACCGTCATCAAGCGGTATGAGAACGCGGGCCGTGGCTACTACGCAGGCGTACTTGCGCTGCTTGAGCGAGACGCTGATGGCGCTGAGAACCTGGACGCCCCGATCTTGATCCGCACGGCGCACCTGTACGGTCAGGGGGTTGTCAGGGTGAGCGCTGGCGCCACGTTGGTGCGGCACAGTGATCCGCGCTCTGAGGTAGCCGAGACCACGGCCAAGGCGAGCGGGATGCTGGCCGCCCTTGGGCTGCGACCTCGACGGGAGCTGGCCTGTGCGGTCCAGTTGGCTGATCTAGACGGAGTCGCCGACAGCCTGGCCGAGCGCAACGACGGACTCTCGGCGTTCTGGCTGTCTCCGCAAGCTGGACAGCCAGATCCGGAGCTGTCCGGGCGCACCACGTTGATCATCGACGCTGAGGATATGTGGACCCATATGTTGGCCCACCAGGTGCGGCACTTCGGAATGGACGCCGAAGTCCGCCGCTGGAGTGAGGTGCGGGCCGAGGACCTCACCGATTTTGACCTGGTGCTCTTTGGGCCGGGGCCGGGTGACCCGGAGGACACCAACGAGCAGCGGATGCTGCAGATCCGCGGTTTGATGCAAGCACGGTTGGATGCTGACCGCCCCTTGCTCGCTGTCTGCCTCAGCCACCAAGTGCTGGCGTCCCTTGGCGGTCTGCAGATCGAGAAGCTGCAACGGCCCAACCAGGGCGTGCAGATCCCTGTTGACCTGTGGGGGACGGCTGCCAAGATCGGCTTCTACAACACCTTTGTGGCTCGACCCGGCGAGTCTGCGCCGGTGCTGCAGACCGGCCGGGGGAGCGCGCCTCTCGAGGTTGCGACCGATCGGATGGACGATGCGGTCGTCGGGCTGCGTGGCAGACGCGTGGCCAGCCTGCAAGGTCACGCCGAGTCGGTGCTCTCCAAGGACGGGTTGTCGACGCTGCACACCTTGATCCGCCATACCCTGCTCAGCTGACACCTGTGGGGCGCCTGGGCAAGGCTATGTAGCGTTTCCCGCTGCGATTTCCCCTGATCCATCCCGCATAACCTTGCCCAGGCGAGCGGGAAAGGGCGCACGTGTGAGGGCAATGCCCGGTATGCGTGTCGGGCTCAGTCCTCCAGAAAGCTGAGTAGAGCAAGGTTGAACTCGGCGGCATGCGAGACGTTGATCCCGTGCGGTCCTTGATCCAGGACATGCACGCGTGCGCCATCGATGGCCTCAGCGGTCCGCATACCGGAGCTCTCGAACGGCACAATCGCGTCGGCTGAGCCGTGGAGCACCAACGTCGGCACGCTGACGTGGGTCAGGTCGTCCCGGAAATCCGTCGCTGCAAAGGCCTCGATGCACTCCAGAGCTGCCGTTTCGTCGGCTTGCGCGCAGAGACGGCGAGCGTCGGCCAGCTGCTCGTCGTTCACCTTCAGCTCCTCACCGGCGGTGAAGAAGTTCGTCGTGAACTCAGCGTAGAAGTCCTCCCCGTCCTCGCGCACGCCCTGCTTCATACCCTCAACGGCGTCGCGGTCAAGCGGACCTCGTGGGTTGTCATCGGTGGATAGCAAGAATGGCGGCACGGCGGCTGCGAGGACGATGCTGCGCACGCGATCGCCACCATGGCGAGCGACGTAGCGAGCGACTTCGCCGCCGCCCATCGAGAAGCCGACGAGTGTCACATCCTGAAGGTCCAGGTCGGCTAGGACACCAGCCAAGTCGTCGGCCAACGTGTCGTAGTCATACCCGCTGGCCGGCTTGTCGGAGTTGCCGAAACCGCGACGGTCGTAGGCCACCACCCGGTAGCCGGCCCGCTCCAGAGCGGGGACCTGCTGGGACCACGACTCGTGGCTCATCGGCCAACCGTGAATCAGCACGACCGGTCGGCCACTTCCGCCAGAATCGGCGACCTCCAGGCTGATCTGGCTGTCCTGTGACGTGACGGTGATCGATGGCATGGCGTGCCCTTACTGGTAGCGGATCGAGACACTCCCACCGTATGCCGCAGCGCCATCTCGCGCACCCTGCGGCTGGGCAAGGTTATGCGCGCGAATCGGGGGCTATCGCAGCCAAAAGCGCGCATAACCTTGCCCAGGCGGAAAAACTGGGGGGACGAACGAAAGCCGCGGGTGCTTCAGGGGCTGACCCGCGGCTCTCGCGTGGCCAGGGGCGGGGTCGAACCGCCGACCTTCCGATTTTCAGTCGGACGCTCGTACCAACTGAGCTACCTGGCCTGATGTTGAGTTGTCTACGATCTTGCTCAGCCGTGGTGCAGGAACGGCTCTGAGCGCAAAGACCGCTGCACATCACTCTACTGAATGACGTGCAGCGGTATCGCACTGCGACCCCGACGGGACTCGAACCCGCGACCTCCGCCGTGACAGGGCGGCGCGCTAACCAACTGCGCTACGGGGCCTGGTGTAGGCCTTGCGATCAAACTGCGGTGACTCAGACTGCCTGGAGTCACGCTACGGCGAACCGTGCCGAGCATGGCACTGAGCGCACCGCATCCCCAACGGGATTCGAACCCGTGTTGCCGCCGTGAAAGGGCGGAGTCCTAGGCCGCTAGACGATGGGGACCTGTCCTAGATGGCCCCCCGCGCAAGCGCTTCTCGGACCCGTCGAGGACAAGGAAAGAGAATACGGGACCGAGAGGCAAAGTCAAAAGTCAGCCTCCGGGATTGGCCCAGGTGAGCAGATCATCCAGCGGCCACGTGTTGACGATGCGCTCAGAGGGCACACCGAGCCGCTGGGCTCGTTCACAGCCATATGCCTGAAAGTCCAGTTGTCCAGGCGCGTGTGCGTCCGTATTGATCGCAAACAGGCAGCCGATCTCGACCGCCAGCGAGAGCAGGTCGTCCGGAGGATCGCATCGCTCCGGGCGGGAGTTGATCTCCACGGCGGTGTTGCTCTCGCGGCACGCCTCGAACACCGCTCGCGCGTCGAAGGCGCTCTGTGCCCGCTTTCCTCGGTTGCCCTCGACCAAGCGCCCAGTGCAGTGGCCCAGTACGTTGGTATGCGGCAACCTCACCGCGGCGATCATCCGTCGGGTCATCGAGGGAGAGTCCATCTTCAGTTTGGAGTGCACCGAGGCCACGCGGATATCGAGCGCGTCAAGCATCCGGTCGCCGTGGTCCAACGACCCGTCATCCAAGATGTCGACCTCGATCGCTTTGAGCAAGGTGAAGTTGGCCGAGTCCCCGGCAGCAGCAGCACTGAGTGCCTCGTTGATGTCCTCGACGACGCCCAGCTGCTTCGTCAGACGCTGGGCGCTCAAACCGTTGGCCACGGTCAGGCGTGGTGAGTGGTCGGTCAAGGCCAGGTAGTCATGGCCGATCTCCATGGCAGCGGCCACCATCTCCTGGATCGGGGAGCCGCCGTCGGACCAGTTCGAGTGCGAGTGCAGGTCACCTTTCAGCGCCGCTCGTATCTCCTCACCACCAGTGGCCAACGGCCCGCCGGCGGAGGTCTCCAGCTCGTTGAGTTTGTCGGGCACCTTTCCCTGCGCAGCCTGCTCGATCACCGCCGCGGTCGAGCTGCCGATGCCCGAGATCGTCTTCAGCTCACCAGCAGCGACCAGCTCACGTACTCGCTCCTCGCTGAGGGCGAGCAGAGTGTCGGCGGCCTCCCGGTAGGCCTTCACCCGGTAGGTGGAAGCACGGCTGCGTTCGAGCAGGAAGGCGATCCGGCGCAGCGCGTCTACGGGCTCCATCGTCATGCGATCTGACGTTACCGTGTGCCCTGTGACCGCGAATCCGCCAACCCCACCCGTACTGCGCGCGTCGTTCGGGCAGATAAGCGTCTACGAGCTGTATGCCGTCCTGCGGCTGCGCGTGAATGTCTTCGTCGTCGAGCAGCAGTGCCCGTATGCCGAGCTCGATGGCTTGGATGCTGACCCAGGCACCGAACACCTCTGGATCGAGGATCCCGAGGCGGACGACAACCCAGTGGTTGCGACGCTGCGCATCCTCCACGTGAACGGCGCATACCGGATCGGCCGGGTCGCGTCAGCTCGCTCGCATCGCGGACGCGGGTATGCCGCTGTCTTGATGCGCTCAGCGCTCGACTCGCTCGCAGATGCGGAGGTCACGCTTGAGGCACAGGCGCATCTGGAGCAGTGGTACGCCCGTTTCGGGTTTGCTCGCGCCGGTGCCGACTATCTCGAAGACGGCATTGCACATGTGCCGATGCGACGAACGTTCCACGACCGGCAACCCGCTGAATGAGGCGGCTTCGGCGAAGTCGACGAAGCCGCCTCATTGTTTCTAGGCCAGCGCCTTAGCTTTCAGTCCTTCGAACTCTTCAGCGGAGATGGCGCCCTGGTCCAACAGTGCCTTCGCCTGGGCGATCTGGTCAGAGGGAGTGGCCTTTCCGGCTACTTCGCGGATGTACCCCTCCTGCGCGGCTCGCATCGTCTCCATGCTGCTGGCGCTCCGCTCGGCCATACCGCTGCCTCGTGCGATGAGATAGACCACAGCCGTCAGCGGCGGCAAGACGATCAAAGCGACGAACCAGATGGCCTTCAGCACACCGGAGAGCTCCTTGTCGCGGAAAAGGTCGGTGATGATGGAGAAGAGCGCTAGCAGGTAAGCGATGAACGCAAACGAGATGACGATGAGCCACAGGACTTCGAGAAAGGACATCAGCCTTCGCTTTCATGGTGGGAGGTTTGGCCGATATCGGCTACCTACGAACATAGTCCACTGACCTGCCTGTTTGCCACTGAACACTCGGGCGTTTCTGAACCTGTCGGCCTAGCCCGACAGGTTCAGGATGCCTCCCTCACCCAGGGCGGCGTAGCGAGGAGCAGAGTGAAACAGCTACGCATGCAACGTCGTCGTCAAGATCAACGAGGAGCGGAGTTCTAGTCCTCGGAGTGCAGGGAAGGGTCAGCGCCCGCTTCGACGGCGCGATTCTGGCCCGCGTTCGACTGGATCTGCGGCAGTAGCTGAGCCAGCAACAGGGTGGACAACGGTGATGTTTCACCGCCCGCACCGTCGGTGTGCACGATGATCGGGCGTGGCGCTGCTTGGGCCAGTCGAGCGCCCACCTCCAATCGGCGCCGGGCGAGCTCGTATCCCAACACTGCTCGGTTATCGCGGTATGCCGTGGCCAGCTGCTCCTGTGCCTTGGCTTCGCCTTGCGCTGCGACGAGGTTGGTCCGGGCCCGAGTCTCGATCTCATAGGTCACACGCTGCGCCTCGGTCTCGCGTTCTTCCAACATCTGGGCTACGTCTTTGCGGGCCTTGTTCAGCGCCCCCTTGACCTCGACGATCTTGGCGTCGCGTACCTTCTTGGAGCGTTCGATCTGCATCAAGAGCGTGTCGATCCGCCGTTTGCGAGTCAGCTCCCATTCCTTCTCGTATGCCGACAGCTCCTTGGAGGTGCGCTCGCGGGTCGACAGGTGCGTCCGATACTGGTCGGGCAGCTGCACGTCGGGGATATTGCACCCCATGATCTGCACCCCGTAGCGGGTGAGCTGCCGGTTCAGCAGTTCCTGCATGTCCTGAACGTCGGAACCGCGCAGGTCGTAGGCGCGTTCGGTGCGCACATCGCGGCTGCGTTGTCGGATGGCGTCCTGCACCGAGTTCGACAAGACCAGGTCGAAGTTGCCCGCCCCGATCGTCTGCACGAAGCGGATGGCATCCACGATCCGGAAACGCAAGAAGAACTCGATCGACTTCAGCGGCACGTTCTCGTTTGTCGGGCTGGACAGCACGGGCGCGGCATACGGGATCTCGGTGGTGACGTCGACGACGTAGGCCACCCGCGCCCACGGGTGCCAGAGGTAATGCCGCCCTGGCGGCAGCCCCTGACCACTGATGGCGCCGAACTTGGTGAGCACTCCGACCGTGCCCTCCTCGATCTCGACGATCGAGGAACGCCACCACCACAGTGCCGCCAGTGCGACCAGCACCACCGCACTCAGAAAGGCCAGCGCGCTGAGGGTGCTGTAGTCGGACAGAGCCATGAACAGGCCGCTGAGTGCGGACCAGGCGGCAAGCCACACCAGGGACAGCCAGCGCAGGCCGCGGGCATCCTTGGGGATCACCACCGGAACCAGCGCCCCGTCGTCGCCACCGCGTAGCAATGCGGCTACGTCGCCCCAGCCGGCCAACGCCTCCTTGATCGAGGACGTCCCGTGCCGCTGACGGATGCTCTGCTCACTCATGGTGGCCACCCTCGTGCTGGGTCGGTTCGGACGTTGAGGATGCCGTGCTGGCGTTGTCGTCAGCCACCGAGCGCCGGATCTCTTCCATCCGATCGGCGGAATCCTGGTCTTGGTGAGAGTCGGACTCGGACACGATCTCGACCTGTGTCTCCTCCGGTGGTCGCAACAGGTCAGTGATCTCCTCCTTGCGGCTGGCCACCCGCTCCTCGATCGCCCCCTTACGGTTGCGGATCGCGTCCATGTCCTCCTCCGAGAACAACGGGACATCGGAGTCACCGATCAGCTGGCGCGCGATATGCAGGAAGTCAACGCCCTCGGAGTCGCCGCCCACCCGCACGATCTGCGGCAACGACGAGGCCAACGACTCCAGCTGCGCGAGCATGTCCTGCTGATAGCGATAGTCCAGGATCTCCGGGGCCAAAGCCGCACTCACGGCGCGGATATCCAGGGCTTGGGCCTCCAGCAGCGCAGCGTTGGCGTTGGCGGTCGACTCTGCCTCGACGAACCGCTGCCGGGCCAACGAGTCGGCTCGGTTGGTCTCCCGCTCCAACGCCGTATCCATCTGAGCCTGGTAGCGGGCGATGTCGGCCTGGATCGACGACAGTGTCTCGTTCAGCTGGGCCAGGTCCTTGTTGAGGTCACCGTCGTTCTGCTCTTTGCGCAACTGCAGCTCGTACTCATACGTATAGGCCTCCTTGGCGACCCGCACCATCTCGGGGGCTGCGAGGTCCATGCGGTACTCCTGGTTGGCCGGCTCCGCGTGGGTGATATTGGCAGTGGTCAGCTCGACCGCCGGGGCAAACTGGGCGTTCAGCTGCTCCAGTAGTTTCGACGTGGTTTCACCCACGAGGTCATAGATGCCGGAGGCCTCCTGCTCGTAGATCAGCGATCGAGTGGTCTCCGAGATCGCGTTGTTCAGCTTGTCCTGAAAACCTTGCACCGCACCGAGCACGAAGACGAACTCGCGGGCGTTGACGATCCTGAACTGCAAGAACAGGTCGACGGAGGCCTGAACGCCGGACTTGGTCGGGGCCTGGCGGATCGGCGCGTTGAACGGGTATTCGCGGGTCACGTTGATGATGTAGGAGACCCGCTTCCACGGGTTCAGCAACGTCACCCGGCCGGGGCCGACCTCGGCCTCGACTTTGCCGAAGCGTGAGATCAGGGCGACACAGCCCTCCGGCACCATGACCATGCCCTGGCGCCACCAGGAGAACATGGCGAACAGCACCACTAAGAGCCAGTAGTGTGGCCCGAAGATCGCCAGGGTCAGGCCATCGGTGGGTAGCAGGATCACCGCGCCGACGATGCCGACCAGGACCATCGCGATGATCGGCAGCACCATCCGCAGACGCCGTCCCTTCGGCATCACCATCGGTGTGATGACGTGCACCGGCCCCTGCTCGCCCCGCTCGTAGTAGCTACGGCTCAGGTGCTCGGCCGCATCGTTGAGAGACACCGACGCGGACTGGATGCGGGTGCCTGCCGCTCGACTCTGGTCGCGAGCGGCAGGGAAGTCACCGGAGTCCAAGGCGAAAGCATCTTCGTCGTCGCGCACTCCATCGTGTCCATCTGTGGCGGCATCCTGCTGGTCAGGCTGTTGCTGGCCTTGCGGCATACGACCTCCGTGTTGTTGGCCGGCGCGCTGGCCTTGGCGTTGTCCCTGCCCGGCAGCCATGCCCCCGACGACCTCACGGACGTCCGCGCCGCCGGCGTGCTGCCTGGCGGCGCTGATGAAGTCGTCTGCTCTGCTCACATGGCCCCCTCGGCCGAGACGAAGCCTGCGGCCTGGTCGGCGCAGACATAGTGAAGTAAATCACGCACCTGCGACGCGCGGCCCAGAGGTTTGAGGTCCCACCCAGGCAGGCGAGAATGCAGCGATGCCCACGCCGCAGGTTCTGTTGATTGACAACATCGACAGCTTTACCTACAACATCGCCGATCTTGTGCACCGGGTCCTGGGTGCCCCTGCCACCGTGTGGCGCCATGACCACGCGGTGGATTCCGGTCAGCCATGGTGGCGCCAGTTTGCGGCGATCATCGTCGGCCCCGGCCCGGGACGCCCCGACGTGGCCGCCGACATGGGACTCTCCCAAGCCGTGCTGGAGCAGCGGGAGGTGCCGGTGCTCGGCGTATGTCTGGGGCACCAGGGCCTGGCGCATGAGGCGGGATGGGCGGTGGTGCAGATGCGCGACCCGCAGCACGGGCGGGTTGCAGAGGTGCACCATGACGGTACCGGCCTTTTTGCCGGTCTTCCGTCACCGTTCCCGGCTGTGCGCTACCACTCCCTCCAGGTCGCCGGAGCACCACACGATGGTGACCTCCGTGCGATCGCGTGGTCGGCGCAGGACGAGTGTGTGATGGCTGTGGAAGACCTCGGCGCACGGCGTTGGGGGGTGCAGTTCCATCCCGAGTCGGTGCTGACCGAGCATGGGGCCGGAATCGTGGCGAACTTCCTGGCGCTCGCAGGCATCACTACCGGTCAGCATCATCAGCGGCCGACTTCTTCTGCAGCGCTGGCCGTGCAGGCAACCTGCCAACCACAGGGGGTCAACGAGGAAGAAGAGATCGGTCCCCGGCGCGCCGTGTCGTTGCGGACGCAGGTGTTACCGGGCCAGGTCTTCGCCTGGGACCTGCACGACAGACTTGCCGGGCTTCGCCCCCCGGGTGAACAGCGGGACACCTCGGTATGGCTGGACTCCTGCGACAACCGGGGCTTCTCGATCCTTGCCGACGCTTCCGGTCCGCTGGCCTACACGCTGCACCACACGGTCGGTACCGGGAGCGTGTTGTCGACCGGGGAGCAGCTATCGGGGTCGCTATGGGACAACATGTCGCAGTTGCTGCAGCGGGTGCACCTGAGCTCGGATGCTCCGTGGGGTCCAGGCAGTGTGGGCATTGCGAGTGAGCTGGCCGAGCCGCTGCCGTTCGAGTTCAGACCTGGTTTCCTGGGGTACTTCGGGTATGAGCTGAGGGCCGAAGGCGGTGACTCGAATGTGCCCCGTGCCGAGACTCCGGACGCCTGGCTGACCTTTGCCGACCGTGCGGTCGTGATCGACCACTCCACCCGGAGGGTGTACGCACTCGCTCTCGTCGACGAGACGGTCCGGCAGGAGCAACAGGAGTGGATCGACGCGGTTGCCGGAGTGGTCGCCGACCTGGCCGCGGGTCGGCCGGTCGAGCCGGTGAACCCGGCGCCGCAGTTCGTCAACGCCGTCTCGGCGGACGCCCAGGACAAGGTCGTCGGCGCTGCGGCGCGCCATACGCCCGAGCATTACCGAGATCTGGTGGCCCTGGCTCAACAGCACATTCGAGCGGGCGAGACCTACGAGGTATGCCTGACCAACCAGGTGTCCTGGCCCGATCCGGTCGATGAGCGGGCCACCTACCGGTGGCTACGGCAGCTCAGTCCGGGGCCGTTCGGGGCCTGGTTGCGCTGTGGGGACTTCTCGGTGTTGAGCTCATCGCCCGAGCGATTCGTCTGCGTTGGCGCGGATGGCTTGGTTCGTGCGGAGCCGATCAAGGGCACGCGAGCTCGGGACACCGACCCTGCGCGTGACGCCGCGCTGGCTGCGGGACTTGCGGCCGATGACAAGGAGCGCGCGGAGAACCTGATGATCGTGGACCTGCTGCGCAATGACCTACATCGGGTATGCGAGGCGGGCTCGGTGAACGTGCCGGAGCTGTTCGCGGTGCGCAGCTGGGCCACTGTGCACCAGCTGGTGTCGACCATTACGGGTCGGCTGCGGGAAGGCCTCGGGCCGGCTGATGTCTTGCGCTCATGCTTTCCGGGCGGGTCGATGACCGGGGCACCTAAGGTGCGGACGATGCAGATTCTGCAGAGGCTCGAAGGTGGGCCGCGCGGTGTCTATTCGGGGGCCATCGGGTGGGTCGCAGTGAATGGGGCGATGGATACCTCGATCGTGATCCGCACGATCGTGCGCAAAGGTGAGAGCGCAACGTTTGGCATTGGTGGGGCGATCACGGCTCTTTCCGATCCCCAGGCCGAGTATGACGAGACTGTCATCAAGGCCAGAGCCGTGGCGACTGCCTTGGCCGCAGGGTCCGCCAGGGACTGAGCGCCGACAAAGGTTTGCTATATGCGGCTGGAATCTGGTTGAATGATCAACAACAACCCCAGGGGTGACGCGCATGTTCCAGCATATTGATCACGTAGACCGCGATTCTCTGATGCACAGCGCGCCGCACGGAACCAGGATTTTCCACACCGGTGAGTGGGTGTTCGACGAGAGTCGGACTGTCGCGCGGATCACGGCGTTGACCCTCTTCGGGTGGCGCTTACATCTCGATCTGCGTGTCCGCAGCGAAGAGCCCATCGTCGTGGACGACGAAGGCCGACTGCGTCACATGAATCTCTCGTTGTTAGCCGCTTCTGCGAGTTCGGGATCCCGGCGCCGGGATAGGCGGCTCCGGGGACCCGCCTTCTTGGACGCTGACGCCTTTCCCACTATCGGTTTCGTCGGAAGCGGCAAGGACGATGTCGTGTCGGGGATCATGTCGGCTAAAGGCAGGCCGTCACCTGTGTCTTTGGTCGCCACGAACGCGTCGTTGCAACCCGACGGCAGCCTTGACGTCAGCTGCGAAGGCAGGATCATGTTGGCGAGCTTGGGGCTTGGCAGACTCGCGCGCTTCCTGATGGGGCCTGAGGCGACCTTCCGGGCAGATGGAGTCGCCTACCCTGCCTCGCCACGCTGAGGCTTCCGTCCCGAGCATCTGTGCGGCGCACCGAGCGCGACCTGTGACCTAGTCCGCCTGGTCGAGCCCGATCGCATGCACGACCAGCGTGTGGCCGTAGTTCCAGGCGAAGTGCAGCATCGGCCCGTCATCGGTGACCGACAGGTGGGTCAACGTGACCGAGGTGACGATCATCGCCTTGGCCATCCCGATGAGGTCTCCGGGCTGCTGGGCGGTCACCAGCACGACGTCACCGTTGCTGAAGACGATCCGTGCCACCCGAGGCGCTGGGGCGGAGCGAATGTCCCGGACCGGCACGTGGCGACCAATGAGCTCCTGGGTGCGGATTCGCAGCAACCTGACGAGGTCGCTGGAGGACTGCGCGTCGACGGCGGCAAAAATCTCATCGAGTTCGGCCTCGTGGCGGGGCCGTAACGTTCCGTCGCGTCGACGCAGGGGGAACCCCTTGCCGACCACGAGGACAAGGGCCAACGCCGCGAGGACCCACTCCATGGAGACAGTCTGCGGTGAGTTGCTGTAATTCTCTCAGGGCCCACCCGAGCGCTTGCTTGACCGACGAGTAAACAAACGTTTAGGATACTGAATGTGCGTTCAGCAGATGATGACATCACCGGCAAGGCAGCGATTCGCAATGCAGCGCTGTCGCTGTTCGCCGAGCACGGACCCGACGCCGTCAGCGTCCGCCAGATCGCCGCCGCCGCCGACGTTTCGCCGGCGCTGATCCTGCACCATTTCGGTAGCAAAGCCGGGCTGCGGACCGCCGTCGGCGAGTATGTCGTCGGCCTGATCGACGACATCAGTCGGCAGCAGTCACCCGCGGACGTTCAGGCAGCAGCGGCTGGCGACCGGTCGAAGACGGACTCGATGATGGGCGCCGTCGCGTCAGCCTTTCCCCAGGGCTCGCCTGTCCTGCCCTACCTGCGCCGCCTCCTCATGGCCAACGACGAGCTCTCCCGCTCGATGATCCGGCATTGGTATGACCTCGCGGTCCAGACTCTCGGTGAGTGGGAGGAGATGGGCATCATCGAGCCCAGTCCCGACCGTGAGGTCAGGGCTGCCTTCATGCTCACTGTCGACCTCGGCGCCCTGTTGCTCCGCGACCAGATGGCCGAGCTGGTCGGGGTCGACCTGATGAGCCCCGAGGGACTGACTCGATGGGCGGCCGAATCTCTGCGCATGTACGGACCGCTGTTCACCGCTCCCATTCCGACGGAAGGCACACCATGACCGAACACCTGATTCAGACAACGGGCCTGGTCAAGACCTTCGGCCCGACTCGGGCACTCGATGGTCTCGACCTCACCGTCGACCGCGGGGAGGTACACGGCTTCCTTGGGCCCAACGGGTCCGGCAAGTCCACGACCATTCGGATCCTGTTGGGCTTGATGCGCGCCAACGGCGGGCGGGTCGAACTCTTCGGCAAAGACCCCTGGGACCATGCGGTGGCCCTGCATGAGCGGCTCGCCTACGTTCCCGGGGATGCGACCTTGTGGCCGGGTCTGACCGGCGGGCAGTGCATCGACGTCTTGGCGAAGGCTCACGGCCAGATCGACCGCTCGCGCCGCGACAACCTGACTGAGCGCTTCGACCTCGACCCATCCAAGCGTGCCCGGGACTACTCCAAGGGCAACCGGCAGAAAGTTTCCCTCGTAGCGGCGCTGGCCGCTGATGTTGAGTTGCTGATTCTCGACGAACCGACGTCCGGGCTGGACCCGCTGATGGAGGAGGTCTTCCAGCAGGTCATCCGTGAGCGCCGGGAGGCCGGCACCACGGTCCTGCTGTCCAGTCACATCATGGGTGAAGTCGAGGCCCTCGCGGATCGGGTGTCGATCATCCGAGCCGGACGCACGGTGACTTCCGGGACGTTGACCCACCTTCGGCGGCACACTCACAGCACGGTGCGGGCTGTGACGGACGAGTCGCCGACCGGGCTCGACGCACTGGAGGGCGTCAGCAGCATCGAGATCCACGAGCTGGCGACCGCAGCGGATCGTGCTGAGGCGCCCACTCGCCGGGAGGTGCACGCCTCTGCCGAGCCCGACGCGGTCGGCCCGCTCATCGGCAGACTGCACGAGGCCGGCATCCATACCCTGACGGTCACCCCGCCCAGCCTCGACGATCTGTTCCTGCAGGTGTACTCCGGTGAGGGCGACATGACGCAGGCGTCTGAAAGCGGGTCGCAGGGCGCCGGTGCTGCTGCCGACACCCGGTCGCAGACGAGCCAGGGGGCATCGCGATGAGCGTTCAGACCCTGCACGGGCTGCCGACGATGGCCCGGATCAACCTGCGCACCGGGTGGAAGGCTCTGACGGTGTGGATCGTCGGCTTGGTGGCCATGATGGTCCTGACGGCGACGTCGATCACCTCTTTGTACGACACGCCTGCCAAACTGCGCGGGTATGCCGAGAGCATCAGCGGCGACGCCATGCTCATGCTGAACGGCAAGGTCGCCGGGATCGGATCCCTGGGCGGTGTGATCGCCAACGAGTTCGGCTTCATCCTCAGTTTCGCCATCCCGCTGATGGCGATCGCACTGACGGCCCGGGGCACCCGCAAGGACGAGGAGGCTGGCCGGCTCGAACTGCTGCTGGCGGCCCGGATCGGCCGGCACGCCCCGATCATGTCGGCGACGCTGGTGGCGTCGGTCGCCCTGTTGCTGACCGGCCTGGGCTGCGCCCTGGCCATGGTTGCCGTGGGCGTCGAGGTCGGCGGGGCGGTGCTCTACGGGGCGGGCATCGCCGGACTCGGCTATGTCTTCGTCGGGATCACTGCGGTCGCGGCGCAGATCGTGGAGCACAACCGCGCGGTATGGGGCATCGGCCTGGGCATGGCTGTCGCCTGCTATCTGCTGCGCGGGATCGGCGCCTCCAATGACAACGCACTGCTGTGGCTGTCGCCGCTCGGCTGGATCGATGAGGTCCGCCCGTTCGGCGAGGCCAGGGCATGGCCACTGCTTCTGGCGCTCGCCGCCGGGACCGCGCTCATCGCCACCGCCTTCTGGCTCAGTGCCACGCGTGACGTCGGCAGCGCGCTGGTGCAGACCCGCGGATCGAAGCCCCGCGCGTCCGCCTTCCTGCGAAGCCCTGTCGGGTTGGCCTGGCACGAGCACCGTGGTGCCACCCTGGGTTTTGCTCTCGGTGCGATGGCGCTGATGGCGACCTACGGGTCGTTGACCAGCGAGATCCTGGATGCCCTCCGGGACAACCCGGCACTTGGCCAGATGATGGGGGCAGACGCATCGGCTGCCGACCAGCTGCTCGCTCAGGTCCTGTCGACCTTCACGATGATGCTCGCCATGCTGGTGGCCGCCTTCGCCGTGATGGCCATCGGTTCGTTGCGCGCAGAGGAGGACAGCGGTCGACTGGAGGCGCAGCTGTCCGGGGACCGCTCCCGATGGGCCTGGCTGGGGGTGCACGTGCTGATGGTGGCCTTCGGGATGATGGCCGTGGGACTGGCCGGAGCCGCAGCCCTGGCCTGGTCAACGGCCGCCTCCACCGGCGATGACCGGTGGATATCCCAGGTACTGCGGGGTTCAGCGGTGTACCTGCCTGCTGCGTTCGTCTTCCTGGGGCTGGTTGTGCTGTTGTTCGGACTGGTGCCCCGGCTGCGAGTTCTCGGCTGGGTCGCCTTCGCCGTCACCGCGGTGCTGGCCTATCTCGGTCCGGGTCTCGACCTGCCGTCATGGCTGGTCAACGGCTCGCCCTTTCAGAGTGTCGGGTCCAACGTGATCGATGAGGGCATGAACCTGCTCGGTGGCGTCGTTCTGCTTGCACTGACCCTGGCAGGTCTGGCAGCGGGCTTCGTGGGATTCCGCCACCGGGACATTCCCCGCACCTAGGCGCACGAACCTCAATGCACAAACCTGTGGGGACGGGGTGCGCGCCCGGTCACATGGGGTCGGGTCGGGAGAACGGGTGAGCACCTGGGAAACTTGACCTGTGACCCAGACGAGTTTGCCGCACCGCACCGACGTGCTGGTCGTGGGTGCCGGTCCGGCTGGATCGGCTGCCGCTGCCTGGTCTGCAGAGCTAGGTCGCGATGTGGTGTTGGCCGACTCGGCGACGTTCCCGCGGGACAAGAGCTGTGGAGATGGGCTCACCCCACGGGCGATTGCCGAGTTGGAGCGACTCGAGCTGGCGGATTGGGTTCGTTCGCACGCCGTGAACTACGGCTTGCGTGCCCACGGCTTCGGGCAGATTCTGGAGCTGCCGTGGCCTGGGGGCTCGCTGCCTGACCACGGTTCGGCGGTGCCCCGCGCTGAGTTGGATGACCGGATCCGTAGTGCGGCCCTCGCTCGAGGCGCCGTCGGCCTTGAGGGTGCCCGGGCCGTTGATGTACAGCGCGAGGGGGACCGAGTGAGCGCCGTGGTGTTCGAGCTTGGCGGATCACGCGAACAACGGCATACGGTCAGCTGCCAGCAGCTGGTCGTGGCCGATGGTGTGCGCTCGCAGCTGGGCCGGTCACTAGGACGTGAATGGCACCGCGAGACGGTGTATGGCGTGGCGGGCCGGGCCTACATCGACTCCCTGCGCTCGGATGACCCGTGGATTTCCTCGCACCTCGAGCTGCGCGGGATGGAAGGGGAGCTACTGTCCGGCTACGGCTGGATCTTCCCGTTAGGCGGGGGTCAGGTCAACGTCGGTGTGGGGACGCTGGCGACCTCGAAGCGCCCCGCCAACATCCAGCTGCGGCCGTTGATGCAGTTCTATGCCGATGCGCGAGCGCCAGAGTTCCAACTGTCGGGCCCGCTACGGGCGCCAACCTCCGCCTTGTTGCCCATGGGCGGCGCTGTCTCGGGCGTCGCCGGTGCTAACTGGGCGCTGATCGGTGATGCAGCCGGGTGTGTGAACCCGCTGAACGGTGAGGGCATCGACTACGGGATGGAAACCGGCAGGCTGGTGGCGCAAAGCATCGCCGAGGGCGACCATCTCGGCCGGACGTGGCCTGCGCTGCTGAGTGCTCACTACGGCGAGGCCTTCTCGCTCGCACGTCGGTTGGCCGGTTTGGTCACTGTGCCACGCGTCTTGCCGGCACTCGGGCCGATCGGTATGCGCTCGACCTGGATGATGTCGCTGGCGCTGCGCTGGATGGGCAACCTGATCACTGAGGAGGACCGCGATGTCGCCGCGCGACTGTGGAGGCTTGGCGGTAAAGGCTCCGTGAAGATGGACCACCGCCCGCCGTTCACATAGTGCTTGCGTGCGAACGGACAACCCAGTCACCAGGGCTGCCATTCTGTGGTGAGTTCCACCCGGTGGGGTGGTGCCGACCTGACCTGCGGCTAATTATCCTTACATTGTGGACAATGTCTGGGGTGCTAGGGCTATCACAAAAAAGTTCCTTCCGAGGCGATCGGGCTGGGTCCGACTAGGTAGGGCTCGGGTCGCGTTCTTGGCTGACCAGACTCACCCCGACTATCCATTCTTTCTGCTCTATCGGTGGTCCCCATGACTGGTTCTGCTCTTCATCCCATGACCTGGTTCGCAGCCGTTGCCATCGTTGCCGTCGGCGGTTCGTTGTTAGCCGTGTGCGTGTTGTGGGTGCGTCACCGGGCTCCTAAGAATTCCGCGTACTCCGTGTCATATGCTGCGCTCCCTGCGCTGGTGGTTGGACAGATGGTGTTCGTCACGACGTCCCAGATCGTGCTGGGTATTGTGACCTTCTTGATCGTGTGGGGTGTGACCGACCGGAACACGCTGCCGAGCCCTACAACGTCCAGCGCTTCGCAGCACTGAGGTCACCTCAGGCCTGATCCCGGTGCTTACGCCGTGAGCCCACCGCGGGCGCTGGACCAGGAACGGGTTGACGTTAGGTGACTGGCACCTGAGTCTCGCGGTTGAGCGCTGGAGGGCTAAAGGCTGAGCAGTCAATCGTTCAGGTGCGCGTAAAGCGCCTGCAGATGGTAAGGCAAGCGCCCTCGTCCCTGTCCAAATCTTGATTGCGATGCTTCCGCTCCGGTCGAAAGCGGGCCGGAGAACGGCCGTGGGATATGTCACTGACCTGACCCCGGACGCCCCCCCGCCGAAGTGGCTGAGAATAACGGAGACAGTAGGGCCAGCGGGGGCGTTCGGGCTCGGCGTGCTCACTCATGATCGTGGTGAGCCTGGTCTTCGGCGCGTGGTTCCTGGCGCACTCGCTGCAAGGCTTCGGCATTCTCGGACCACGTCGAGCCGTGGGCACGCGGCGGTCGCGCGCGGTGCCTGTAGATACGTGGCCGAACCGCGCTGCCCGAGAAGCCATCACCGTTCTGCGCGGCCATGCTGGGGTGGTTAGTTGCTCATGGGAGCGTCTTCGGGTGACTCTCATTCGGTTCATGGGTGCTACGTGACATACTGAGAGTTCGTGGCTGGACCGACCCGAAGGTGAAAAGTGAGCGAGCTGGACACGATGAAAGTCGTGACCGATGACGTGTCGTTCGTCGACGAGGTCGTCTTGGTTGACGGGGCCGGGCGGCAGACGGGAACGGCCTTGCGGTCTCAGGTGCACACCACGGACACCCCGTTGCACCGGGCGTTCTCGGTCTACCTTTTCGACGGTGATGGCCGCACGCTGATCACGAGGCGAGCGCTGTCGAAGGTGGCCTGGCCCGGGGTGTGGAGCAACTCATGCTGCGGGCACCCTCGCCCCGGTGAGTCGATGACCGAGGCGATTACGCGTCGGGTCGGCGAGGAACTGGGTCTTCAGGTCCGCGACCTTGTGGTGCTGCTCCCGGATTTTCGCTATCGGGCGGTGGATGTCAGTGGCATCGTCGAGCACGAGGTGTGCCCCGTCTACTGGGGCCGCGTCGATGCGGAGCCGTCGCCGGACCCCGATGAGGTGATGGACCACGCGTGGGTGCCCTGGGTTGACGCGGTGGATGCTTTGACCAGTGCACCACGGGTGTTCAGCCCGTGGATGGGGTTACAGGTGCCGCTGCTCGGGCGCGACCTGTCGCAAGACCAGCCCACACAGACCGATGCTGGCGATCGTTCCTCCCAGCGGGACAAGATGGAGTTTCTCGCGCCCAGCGCTCCTGAGGTCCCTGGTGTTGAAGAGACCCTGAGCACCGTGGACCGGCTACTCCAAGACGAAGCTCAGTGGACCACGACGTTCTGGAAGTCAACCGGTCTGCAACCCCAGGACGACCCCGTCCTTGAGCAGGACCTGCCTACCTGGCTGGCGAGCCTCGTGGGTGGCAGCGGCAAACTGTTGCGACCTCGCATGTGTCACTGGGGCTATGTGGCGGCCGGTGGCACTCGCGACGTGCCCGCATATGCCGAGCTGTGCCGAGCGGCTGCTGCCCTCGAGCTTCTGCACGTGTTCGCGCTGATTCACGACGACGTGATGGATGAGTCGGAGTGGCGCCGGGGGCGACCCAGCGCGCACGCCCAGGCGCGGCAGTGGCATACCCAGTTCGACGGCCACGGCAGCGCCGCCCGCTTCGGGGACAACGTGGCGATCCTGCTCGGCGACCTGGCTCACATGCAGGCGGATCGTCTGGTCTCCGGTCTGCCCGAGGACTTTCGCGACGCCTGGCACGAGCTGTGTGCTGAGCTGATCGCCGGCCAGGGCGCCGACCTGACCGGTGCCGCTACGGCGTCGCGTTCCTACGAGCAAGCCGACCGGGTTGCCTGGCTGAAGTCCGGGTCGTACACGATCGAGCGTCCTTTGCTGTTGGGAGCTCTTGCGGCCGGCGTCGACTCCGCTGGACACCGGGCTTTGCGGTCCTACGGTGGCCAGCTGGGTCGGGCGTTTGCGTTGCGCGACGACATCCTGGGGGTATGGGGCGACCCGGCCATTACCGGTAAGCCAGGTGGGGACGACCTGTGCTCGCGCAAACCGACGGTGCTGTGGGTGTTGGCGCAGGAGCGGTTGGTGGGCCAGGGGCGTGAGGCGCTGCACCGGGTCGGCACGGAGCGTGAGTGCCCTGATGACGTGGCGACCGTGCAGCAGGCGATGGTCGACCATGGGATCCGCGCCGAAGCCGAACACCGGGTCAACAAGATGGTTGCCAGCGCCCTCGAAGACCTGAACACCGACTCCCTGACACCTGAGGGGGTCAAAGGTTTGACCCGGATGGCGCAGCGGGTGGCGTGGCGTGAAGCGTAGCCAGGGCGTGGTGCGCACAGCGGCGCAGGTCCGTGTGCGTGGTGAGGTGCTGCTGACCTGTTTCGACCAGCTCGTCCGGCTCAGCCTCAAAGGGGTCTGGGTCCGGGGGGAGATCCCGGACGGACCGGTGGTCTGGGCGATGAACCACCATCACTGGTGGGACGCGTTCGCTGCCGGCTCGGTGTTGCGCACCCAGGGTCAGCGACCGACGGTGCTGGTCTCGGACAAGAACCTAGCGTCTTTCGGGATGCTGAACTGGATCGACGCGGTCCCTGCCGCCGCACCCGAACGTGCGGTCGACGCGCTGCGCGGTGGCCGCCCGCTGATCATCATGCCTGAGGGACGGATGCTCGCAGCCGGAGCGCTCGGCCCGTTGCGCGGGGGAGCTGGGCGAATCGCGGCGCAGGCCGGCGTGCCACTGCTGCCGGTTGCCCTACGGGTGGTGATGCGCGGATCCCAGCATGCTGAAGTGTTCATCGACATCGGCGAAGCGGTCCGGGCGGAGGCGTTGGACCCGGCGCTGCGGGAGTCGCTGGCCGGCCTCGACCGGGCGCTCGCCATCGCCGACCCCAACCAGCCGCTCCCGGGTTACCGGCGGGTCGTGCCGGGCCGCGGCTCGGTGGACGGTCTGATCTCCGTGCTGACCCCCTGGCGCCGGTGAGGTCGATGGCCCCCGCGAACCCAGCAAGGCCACCGAGGTGCGTACGGCCAGTGCGGCCCGACAGTCCGATGCTGTGGGGCGCTGCTGGTTTGCTGTCGCTCAAGTTGATCGTGTTGTGCATCAACCTGGCCCGTTTCCCGGTGTTGTCACCCAGGCCCGCGGTTGACCTTCGCAATGTGTCGGTGCTGGTCCCGGCGCGGGATGAGGCCGCGCGGTTGCCGGGCACGTTGCCGGCGATGCTGGCAGAGCACGACGCCGAGGTTCTGGTGCTGGACGACAACTCCACCGATGGCACAGCGCAGGTGGCCCAGGACATCATCGACCGCTCCGGACACCCGAGGGCTCGCGTGTTGACCGGCGAAACGCTGCCGCCACGGTGGACCGGCAAGACCTGGGCCTGTCACCAACTGGCTGCGGCCGCCACCGGGGGCGTCCTGGTGTTCCTGGACGCCGACGTCACCCTCGAAGAAGGTGCCTTGGCCGCCGTCGTCGCTGAAAAGGAGAGAGCGCACGCCGACGTCTTCTCGGTGTTCCCTCGTCAGGAGACCCGGACGCTGGGGGAGCACCTCGTGGTGCCAGTCATCGATAACGTGTTGCTGTGCCTCCTGGCTCACCCGTTGCTCAGTCTGCCCGTTCCCTCCGCCGCCACCGCGCACGGTGCCTGTCTGGTCTTTGACCCGGACAGCTACCAGCGCGTCGGCGGGTTCGAAGCGGTCCGCGAGGAGATCGTCGATGACGTCGCGATGGCGCGTCGCACCCGGGCGCTCGGTCTGCGGCTCGGCCTGGCCCTGGGGGGAGACCTCGTGCACGTGCGGATGTACTCGGGCTACGGTGAGGTCGTCGCCGGGCTCTCCCGAGGCCTGATGCCGATGAGCAACGGTTCCCCGGTGGTCCTGATCCTCGGTTGGGCTGCGCACCTGACGGCATACACCCTGCCCATCCTGGTGCTCTTTCGAGACCGGCGGTGGGCGCTGCCGCTGGCGCTGGGACTGACCGAGCGGGTGCTGGTCGAGATCAAGACGCGCCGGTATGCCGTCTGGCAGGCCCTGTTAGTGCCCGCGATAGCCCCGGCGATGGTCCCGCTGGTCCTGCGTGCCCTGCGAGGTCGGCCGACCTGGCGTGGGAGGACCTACGGATGAGTCCGATCACGGGCGGACACCAGCGCGCTGCTGCCGAACGACGGGCCCACGGTGTGCTGCCCTCCCCGCCGAAGTCACGACTGGTCGGCCACCTCGGCCGCTGGGGTATCGACCCTCTCAGCGTGCTGGAAGCCGGCGCCGCAGAGGGCACAGTCTTCGAGCTCACCCTGTGGCGCCGTGCCATCGTCGGCTACACCCCGGAGTGGAATCGCGGCGTGCTCGGCGACCTCGACACCTTCCGCAGCCGCGGCGGCCTCAGTGGACTGTCGCCCTACCTGAATGCGGGCATCGTCCAGACGGACGCCCCGGAGCACCGCCCGCAGCGCACCGATCTCAACCCAGGGTTCACCAAGAGCGCGATGACCGCCCTGGCGACCGGAATGCGGGAGAGTATCGAGCGACACCTGCCGACCGGTGACTTCGACGCCGTCGACTGGGCCTCCACCGTTGTTCGCGGTGTGCTCTCTGCGACCTTCCTCGGCGCCCAAAGCGTCGACCCGGTGCTGGACCGCTGGCTGGGACCGATGGAACGACCGTTGCCCAGCCCCTTCCTGCCACGACCGTTGCGCTTTCGTGCGATGAACGCACGACTGGCCCGCGCCCTCGCCGACCCACCACCGGGGACATTGGCGGAGACATTTGCCGGCCACGGCGGCTTGCCCGAGATGCGGGTGGCACTCGCGGCGGGTTACGACACGACGGCGCATACCCTGGCCTGGCTGCTCGCCCACGTGGCGCAAGATCCCGACCTGCTCGATCCGACGCGACACGACTCGGCCATCAAGGAGACCCTGCGGCTGTACCCCGCGGGGTGGACCGGCAGTCGTCAGGCGTTCCGCGACATCACCGTGGACGGGGTCGACATCCCGCGCGGAATGTTGGTGCTCTACAGTCCATACCTCACCCATCGAGATGCCTCACTCTGGGAGCGGCCAACGACGTTCATGCCCGAGCGCTTCGACACCGGCGGCGCACCTGCCTGGGGCTACATTCCCTTCGCGGCGGGGGAGCGGACCTGCCTGGGCCGGCACTATGCGCATCTGCTCATGCGCACCGTGTTGGAGTCGGTGCAGGGTCGTCAGCTGAGCTTCCGAGGCGGAGACTTGAGCCCGCAGGCGGGCGTCACGCTGCGTCCTACCGGTCCGTTGAACCTTCACCTGAGCGCGCAACACCATCGACCCTCCTCCGGCCCGAGCGGCTGGAAACCCACCTGCGAAGGATCCTCATGAGCAAGATCATCATCATCGGCGCCGGACTCGCCGGTTTGGCCACTGCCTGCCACCTGAGCCGGACCGGACACCAGGTGACCGTGGTGGAGTCTCGCTCCCAGGTGGGTGGTCTGGCCGGCGAGCAGCACCAGGACGGTCACGTCTTCGACCTCGGCCCCACGGTGCTGACGATGCCCGACCTGATCGACTCGACCCTGCGGGCCGCTGGCGGCGGCCTGGACCTGTTGCCGATGACCCAGCTTGACCCGGCATACCGCGCGTTCTTCGCCGACGGCTCGCAGATGGACATCTGGAGCGACCACGCGAGGATGCGCGACCAGATTGCCCGGATGAGCGGGGTAGCCGACGCACGCGCCTTCGATGAGTTCGTGCCGTGGCTCAAACGGCTGTACGACGTCGAGATGCCGCACTTCATCGACCGCAACTTCGACTCGCCGTTGGGCTTGGTCAACCGGCCCAAGCCGGCGTTGGGTCTGGTCAAGATGGGTGCGTTCGGCAACCTGTCCTCGCTGGTCGCCAAGCGCTTCACCGACGAGCGACTGCACCGCCTGTTTACCTTTCAGGCGTTGTATGCCGGCCTGGCGCCGCACGAGGCCCGCGGTATCTACGCGGTGATCTCCTACATGGACGCGATCAACGGGGTGTTCTTTCCCGACGAGGGCATGCATGCCCTGCCCAGGGCGATGGCCACGGCCGCCGAGCACGCCGGCGTGCAGATCCGGCTCGACACCCCGGTCACGGTGTTGCCCCGGGACAGCTCAGGGCGGGTGACCGGCGTGGTGCTCGGGGATGAGTACCTGGCCGCCGACGCTGTGGTCTGCACGACGGACGTCTCGACGGCATACCGGACGTTGCTCGCCGACGTGCCGACCCCCTTGTCCTTGCGGCGGCCGCGCTATTCGCCCTCGGCCGTCGTCTGGCACGTCGGCACGCGCGATGCGTCGGCGGAGCATCTACTGCACCACAACATCCACTTCGGGCATGAATGGGAACGCAGCTTCGACCAGCTCATCGGTGAAGGAACGCTGATGAGTGACCCCTCCCGGCTGGTGACCTTGCCGACCGTCACCGCGCCCGAGCGGGCGCCGGAAGGCGGAAGCACCATGTTCGTGCTGGAGCCGGTGCCGGATCTGTCCGGGCGATTGGACTGGCAGGAGCAGCGGGAGCCGATGCGCGCCCGCCTACTCGACTTCCTGGAGCGAGGCGGCTACCCGACCGACATCCGCACCGAGCAGCTGGTCACTCCCGCCGACTGGGCCGATCAGGGCCTGGCCTCCGGCACTCCGTTCTCGCTGTCGCACCTGTTCCGACAGACCGGCCCGTTCCGCCCCCGCAACTCGCCGCGTAACGTTCCCGGCCTGTTCTTCGCCGGTATGGGCACCACCCCGGGCGTCGGCGTCCCGATGGTGCTGATCAGTGGGAACCTGGCTGCGCGCCGGGTGATGTCGTATCTGGACGCGATGGCAGCATGAAAGATCGAGCACCGAGCGCAGATCTTGCCGTGTGCCGCCGGATCACCCGCGAGCACGGCACCACGTACTACTGGGGCGCGGCAATTCTGCCGAAGGAGCGCAGATATGACGTGTATGCCGTGTACGCGCTGTGCAGGATGGCCGACGACATCGTGGATGCGCCTGGTGCGACCAGTGGGGATCCGGACACCATCGCCGCGACCACGCGGGAGCTGGCGGCGTTCGCGGAGCAGTTTCGGCGTGCCATGGACGGGGAGCGGGTCGCTGAGCCGGTGGTCCGAGCCGCTGCCGAGACCGCGCAGCGGCGGCAGATCGACCCCGAGTGTTTCGACCGGTTCTTCGCCGCGATGACCCAAGACCTCACCGTCACCAGCTATCCGACATATCAGGATCTGCTCGACTACATGGACGGCTCGGCGGCCGTGATCGGCGAGATGATGCTCCCGGTGCTGCGTCCGCTGGATGCGCGCGCTTTGCCGGCGGCCCGTGACCTGGGTCTGGCCTTCCAGCTGACCAACTTCCTGCGCGACTTCGCCGAGGACCGCGACCTTGGCCGAACCTACGTTCCGACCGAGGACCTGGACCGGTTCGGCGTCGATCGAAAGATCGACCACGTCACACCGGGGTGGCGGGCGTTGATGTCGTTCGAGATCGGCCGCAACCGTGAGCTGTATCGCAGCGCGGACGAGGGGCTGCCCTATCTGCCACCGGCGTCGCGGCGCTGCGTGCAGACGGCGAGACACCTCTACAGTCGGATCTTGGACCTCATCGAGGACTCCGACTACGACGTGTTCGGCGACCGACTGCGGGTGCCGACGTGGCGCAAGGCCGGGTACGCCAGCCGCTTGTTGGTGACCCCGAGCCGCTCTTTGTCGAGGCACCCCTCGTGAACCACTGGCACTACGTGCTGGCCATGGGAGCCTGCCTGTTGATCACGCTCCCGTTGGAGTTCGTGCTGGGCGCCCACGTATGGCGCCGTCCCCGCCAGATGACCCTGGCGTTGCTGCCGGTCATCGTGGTCTTCATCATCTGGGACCTGTGGGGGATCTACCGGGGCACCTGGTGGTTCGCCGATGAGTTCATCACCGGGGTGTACCTGGGGCCGATGCCGCTCGAGGAGCTGGTGTTCTTCATCGTCGTGCCCATCTGTGGGCTCCTGACCTACGAAGCGGTCGGCAACTGTCTGAGCTGGCTGCGCGGGGGTCCGCCTCCGTGGCACGCGGGGCGGGCCCAGCGGCGGGAGAGCCAGGATGCCTGAGTACACCCTGATCGCGGCGTGCTCGGTGCTTGCCGTGTTGGTCGTGGAGTTCGCCATCCTGCGGACCGGAATCCTGCGCACCGCGCAGTTCTGGTTGACCATGCTGATCGTCTGGGGTTTCCAAGTGTTGGTGGATGGCTGGCTGACCAAGGCCGACGGCACCATCGTCTTGTACGACGACAGCCAGAACTCCGGTGTGCGAGTTGGCTGGAACAGCCCGATTGAAGACTTCGCCTTCGGGTTCTCGATGGTGACGCTCACCCTGCTGCTGTGGCACCGGCAGACCCGAGGCCAGGTTCGCGACCGCGACGGGGTCACCTCGGAGTGAGCCAGAGTTGGTGGCCGATCCCCCTGGTGCTGGGCATCGTGGTGGCCACCGACCTCATGCTGATCAACCAGTCCGCGGCGCTGACGGTGCCGGTGGCTTTCCTCGCGACGGCGCTGCTGGTCTACGTAGCACTTCGGGCGGGTTTGTCTTGGACCGATCTGGGCTTGGGCCGAGCCAGCACCAGCCGCGGGCTTATCTGGGGGGCAGCCGCCTTTGCGCTTGTCACGGCCGGTTACGTGCTGGTGGTGCTGAGTCCTTGGGGTGGGCAAGTGTTGGCCGACGATCGCACCCCGCAGGAGCCGGCCGCGCTGCTGCTTAAGGTGCTGGTTGTCATTCCGTTGCGCACCATCGTGCTCGAAGAGGTTGCCTTTCGTGGGGTGCTGTGGGGGTTGCTGCGAGATCGATTCTCGACGCGCACCGCGACTCTCGGTTCTGCAGCCGCTTTCGGCCTCTGGCACATCCCCCCGGCATTCCTCCTGCTCGGCACCAACACCAATCTGGCTGAGGCGTCGGAAGGCTCGATCCTGGCGGTCGCCGCGGTGGTGCTGGCCATTGTCGTGTCCACCGGGTTGGCGGGTGTGCTGCTCGCCGAGCTGAGGCGCCGTACGGGTAGCCTGTGGGCGCCCATCGGGCTACATGCCGGCACCAACATCGTCGGAACCCTGGCCAGTTATCTGATGTAGCACAGTCGGTTCGCGGTCTAGTCGGCCCCGACGCGGCACATCGGCCTCGTGAGTCGCGCGGCCCACACACGCGGTCACTCCGAGGAACAGAATCACGACCCCTATCATCGTGCCCATGAGGCGTCAGCTTCGAGCTCCGTACGCCGCCACTGTCGGGGCACTGATCCTTTTCTGGCTTGCGCTCACACCGTCGCTGCTACCGCGCTCACCGATCTTCCAGGGGGTCGTGTGTGCAGTCGCGGCTCTCCTCGGATATGGCGTCGGTGCCTTGCTGGGGTGGGTGGTCCGCAGCAGCTGTGGGGCTCTGCGAGGTCGAACGCGCCAGGTGGCGTGGCGGGTCACCGGCGTCATTTAGCGGGGCGCAGGATCTGGCCAACCGTACTGGCGGGGCATTGTTCGTTGGCCCGACGAACAACAACGTTCTATGGAGCCGGTTCACCGCCGAACGGGATGAGGGCTCGCCAGCGGTGCTGCCGGTCTACGACCGGGGTGAAACCGTACGCTTCGCCGCGCAGGCCGCGGACTTCGACGAGCCCGTCTACGCCTGGGCCAGAATTTTGGCGCCACCGGGCTGGACGGAACATGACAGTGATCGCCTCGCCGTGGTGATCGAGGCCCGGTCGGTCAACGCCATCGAATGACCACGGCGCTGCCCCAGAGCACGGCCGGTTAGTCCGGGTGGAAGCGCAGCGAGGACCACGGACGGGGGCCGCCGAACAGCACCTGCCAGGCGCCGTGCCCCATATCCTGGTATGACTGTATGTCTGTGCAAGGATGCCCGGATCGCGTGGGAGAGAATCTGCGGCATCATCGTGAGCCTCTAAGGATAGGTGAGGAACCATGGCCAACAAGAAGCAGAAGCGTGCCCTCGAGGAGTATGCGGCGAAGCATAAGGAGCTCAAGAAGGACGTTGCGACGGTGAAAGGTCAGCTCACGAAGACTGAGAAGCAGCTGGCGAAGGCGACCGATCGCAAGCAGGGGTGGAAGAAGGAGGCCAAGGCACACAAGAAGTCGGCCGCGAAGGCCGGGGCCCGCGCCGACCTGCTGCAAGAACAACTGGACGAGGCCAAGGCGGCGTTGCAGTCAAAGCCATCCGAAGCGAGCGTCGAAGAGGCCAGCGCAGACGAACCCGGCACGGGGCAGCCAACCGACGACGGAGTCGGCACGCCCAATGAGAACTGGAGCGTCGTTCAGCTCCGGGCCGAGGCGCGGGCCCGTGGAATCACGGGGATGTCGAAGGCACGAAAGGCAGAGCTAATCAGCGCCCTGCGCTGACTGCGTCGATCTGCGCCGGTGGAAACACCCGCAGTTGAGGCCACAAGCTCCATCACACTGCCATGTCGGCGGATATGGTGGGGGTATGCGCACCCTGGGCAACATCCTCTGGCTGCTTCTCGCCGGCTGGTGGCTGGCTCTGCTTTACGTGGTGGCCGGTGTGATCGCCTGCCTACTGATCATCACCATCCCGTTCGGCATCGCCTCGTTCCGCCTGGCCAACTACGTGCTGTGGCCGTTCGGTCGGCGCACACTGTTCCGGCAGGAGGCCGGGGTCTTCGCGGTCATCGGCAACGTTCTGTGGATCCTGGTGCTGGGTTGGGAGCTGGCGGTCGCTCACCTCGTTGCGGGGCTGCTGCTGTGTCTCACGATCATCGGCATCCCGTTCGGCATCGCCTGCTGGAAGATGGTGCCGCTAGCGCTCCTGCCCCTGGGCCAGCGCATCGTTCCGATCGAGCGCCGGGAGCAGGACCCGTTCGCAGGCGCCATGGCACGCTACTGAGCAGGTCCCCAGGCTCGAGCCTCTGACAGCACAAACGCCACGGCCGTCAAGCCCGCGGATCGCAGCACCCACGGCTGCGGGCAGCGTTTCGGTTCGGGTTCGCGCATCCTTCAGCGGCTCTGCGGGTCTTGAATCACCAGGTCGGTGAACCGAACTCGTGCGTCTTCGGTGTACAGGCCGATAGCTCCACCGGTGTACGGGCGCTCACGGTCCGTGAACCGAGTCAGAACCTTGCCGTCGACGCTCACGACTGAGGTGTTCCCGGACTGCTCGACGCTGACCCGGTAGGTCTCACCAACGGGGAAGGTCGGGCTGGACCCGGTCTTGAGATAGCGCTGCGCGCCGGGATAGGCCGGGTCCTGCTTGGACACCTCCCAACCGTTGGGTTTCAGTGCCACGGCGTAGAAGTGGTCATCGTCGGAGTGGTTCCACAGCACCCAGCCCACCTCCCATGGGTTGGGTTTGCCCTGGCGTACCTGATCCAGTGTCTGCACCGAAACCGAAAAGGACGTCTGGGCCGAGTACGTGCGCGCGGTGGCCACCAGGCCCCCATGGGTCACGCTGTCCCGCTCAGCAGCCCTCGGCTCGAGGATCACGTCACGATTGTCTCCCGATGCCTCCCCCCATCCGTTGTACATCACCTCCCAACGGCCGTACTGCTCTCCGTCTTGCCACCATTGAGGGTAGGTCCCCAGGTCGGTCACGGTGGTGGGGCGCACGACCTGCTCGCCACCCAGGACTGAGACCGAGCTCGGTCGGATGAACGCCAAGCCCCCGTCGGTGCCCGTCGGCACCCCGTCGGGTTTGGTCAGTAGCAGCGGCACGCCGTCTCGGCCAGCCAGAGCAGCTCCGACGAGAGCATCAGGGAACTTCTGTCCGGACGCGACGTACACCGCCGAGCTCGGCGGCGGGAACTGTTGAGCGACCATCGCGGCTGTCTCGTAGCGATCGGCTCCACCGAGCCGCCGATAGTGATTTCTGGACGTGTATGCGGCAGCTTGCTGAGCCACTCGATCCGTCACCGCTGAGCGGCCTCCCAGCACGACGACCTCCGAGGCAGCAAGACGCTGCAGCTGAGCACGCGTCGCATCATCCAGGGTGTCCCCCCGCGTCAGCAGTAACGGCACCTGCTGATGAGCGGCCAGCGCCGCACCGGCCAGGCCGTCCGGGAAGTCCTGTCCGCTGGCCACATAGATGCGCTGCTGACCAGTTGGATAGAGGTCGGCGACCGCCGTCGCGGTGCCGTAGCGGTTCGAGCCAGCCAGGCGAGCTACGTCGCGTGAGGTCGCATACGACCGAAGCTGCTCGACCACCGCCGGGGAGACTGACCTGGCGCCACCGACGACGACAACACGCCTCGGCTGGAGTCTGGTCAGCACCTGCTTCGTTTCCGGCGGCAGTGCGGCCTGTCCCGTCAGCAGCACCGGCGCTTCGTGGACACCAGCTCGGGCCGCCGCAGTCATAGCGTCCGGAAAGTCAGCTCCGCCGACCACGTAGGCCACTTCGATCTGCGGTGGCCAAGCGGTCGCCACCCTTGCCGCCGTCCCATACCGGTTCTCACCTGCAATGCGACTGACCGAGGCCTGGCCGCTTACCACCGCGTCACGGCCGAGCTTCGGCGAAGACTCTGGGGCTACCGCCGATGCGGACACAGCGGTGACGGACGCCGGCACCACGAGGGCTCCCATGCCCATCACGACGGCGGCAACTGCAGCAACCAGGCTTTGACGCACCAAAATCTCCTTCGTCGACCCAGTCCAGGATGACGGCAGTAAGGAAAAACAGGGTCGAGATTTGAGCGTTCTGGGTGAAAACAGACACAGTCTTTACTGTCCGGAGAGTTTGAGCCGATTTCGTCCTTAAGAAGCGGTGACCCGGGAGGAGCGAGGTCGTCACCAGCATGGGCGCCCCATACGGTTCCACTAGCTGCGCCACCCACCCTCCCGCTCAGCGGTGGCGGCAGCGATCGCACCTGAGGGCATCCACCCGGGAAAGCATGGCCAAGAAGGACATGAGGTCAGTCGCGATCGTTCGGGTTGCTCCCAAAGGAGGAGATGGCCGGTGTTGGCATAAGTCGTCATGTGTGAGCCAGGAATGGCACGGGCGAGACCTTCTTCGTGTTCGCGGGTCAAGGCCTTAGGCCGACCGCCACGTTCTGTCGGCGAGGACTGGGCCGAGAGCGCCCCCTGGGCCATAGGCTGTCGACTGTCATCATCAAGCGAGCGTCAGTGGAGGAACCCTATGTGCCGAGTGCTCGCGTTTATCGGGCCGGAGACCCCGCTGGCGAATCTGCTCCTCACGCCTGCGAACAGTCTGGTCAACCAGGCCCTCGACCCGGAACGCCACCCGGAACTCCAGCTGGCCGGGTGGGGGTTCGGTGCGTGGAGCGAGCACCTCCTGAACCCGGAGCACCCCTTCATCTACCGCCGGCCGATGGCGGCCTTCTATGACGACAACCTTGAGCGTATCGTCCCGAGCCTGCGCGCCAGCACGATGCTTGCCCACGTCCGGGCAGCCGCCTACGACGCGAAGGTCGTGCTAGCCGACGAGAACTGTCACCCTTTCTCGTTCGCAAGAACCTCGTGGATCGTCGCCCAGAACGGCTACCTGCCGAACTGGCAGCTCTTGCAGCGCGAGCTCCTGGCGCACTGCAAGGACGTCTACCTGGAGCAGATGCGGGGCACGACGGACACAGAGTTCCTCTACGTGCTCCTGCTCTCACTGCTGGAGGGCGACAGCAATGAGGATGTCCAGCGTGCGGTCGAGGAGATGGTCCGGCTGATTGCCGCAGCGATGGAGGCTCTCGACCTCCCCGGCCTGACCAAGCTGAAGATGGCGCTGGTGTCCAGGAACCGCATCATCGGGGTCAACGCCGGTCTCGGACTCCATGGCGAGAGGAATCCGAGCGGTGACTGGAAGGAGCTGCGCGAGTCCGGTCCAGGCACGGACGACTTCGCCCTCTCGATGCTCCTGGAGCCGATGTACCTCTTGATGGGTCGCAACTTCGGGAGTGACGAAAGGACCTACGACTTTGAGACGTGCGATGAGGAAGAGGCGACAGGCGCCATCTTCGCCTCCGAGGCCCTGACCGACGACACCGACGGCTGGTCATACATCGGGTTCGGCGAGATCGTCTTCCTCAACAACAACGGCGCGCGGGTGACCAAGACTGTCAACAAGCTTTCGATGTAACCGCGACAGGCACCCACTGCATCGACTCGTCTAGGCCCGTCGTAGTGGGTGGCTGAGCCGCGGCTGACGGTCAACCCGCCTCGCGCCGGGGTTCGTGCCGCTCAGCGGCCGGCGGGTGTGCAGATGCAGGAGCGGTTGCCGTCGGCGTCCTCGACGACCCAGTACGCGGGCGCCGCGCGGTCGCTGACGAGGCGCCCCCCTGCGTCCAAGACTGTCTGCAAACGTCGTTCGCCCTCGTCGTGGGCAACCCACACGTCGAAGTGCCAGCGTTGTTCGAACGGCTGCTCCGGCAGCGCCCACGTCTTGTCGTCGCCGTCCGGTTCCTGCCACCACACCGTGGGAACTTGGCCACTGGGGTCGGCCGGCTCGCCGTCTTCCACCTTGCCGCCGAGCAAGGCTGCATAGAACGGCGCGAGCCGTGACCCGAGCTCGGTATCGAGCCCGAGCTCCAGCTGGGTCAAGCCACCGGTGTCGGCCTCGATGCCGAGCTCTGCTGCGTGGCTGCTGATCTGGCGTGCGAGGTCAAGGTCGCGGCTGGTGATACCGCGGACGTCGTGGCTGGTGAGCGTGACAATCACAGTGGAGTATGTGAGTTGAATGTCGGGGTGGTGGTGGGCGGCCTCGGCCGCGGCACCGATCTTGTTGACCAGCGCGAGGCCGGTTCGGAAGTCGCCGGTGCGGAACCGGGCCTTGATGCGTCCAAGGATCTGTCGCCAGTCCCGGGGACTGGCGTCGCGTACCTGCGTCGCGGACAACTTCTGCCGAGGTTCAGTCATGCTTTCGCTCCGTCTGGCATGAGGGGAGGTGCTCTGCGCCACAAGGTAGTCGCGGCTCAGGGCGAAAGGCCACCCACACGGCCACGATCGGCCAGCTGGCGCAGTGGGAAAGATGACCGGCAGCTCTACACGCGGCGCAATGACGCGGGGCTGGACTCGCGGAGGCGCGGGTCAGGTAGGCCAGTTCGGCCGTGGTGTCTTGGGCGGTCGTGGCGGTCTTGGTGCTCATCCGGCGACCAGGTGGGCGAAGTCGCTGATCCTCTGGTGCCTGGCCCAGCACGCCGCGGAAGGCCTGACAGTCGACGGTGAGCCCGACCCTGCGGGAGCGCTAGCGCCCCACAGCGAACTCCCCGTCCCACACCAGCACCTTCGGCACGGCCCGAAGACGAGACAGCAGGGCCACCAGCCGGCTGTAGGTCGGCGTTTCGCCAAGGGAGGGCATCGACACACGCAGATGTGTCAGTTCGGATGGTCTAAAGGGGCACTCGGAGGTCAGCCACTACTGCTGGCGCGGGAAACCTCACCGACCCGTCCGGCTCGCAGAATTGGCCGAGTTGACGGGGTGCTTTTTCACGCAACTCAGCGAGTGTCTCATCGGCGATGAGTGGGCGCAGCGTCCAGGCCCGGATGTCAGTCTCCAGCCAATGCAGGACGGACGGGAATCGCGCCGTGCCGTCCCATTGTCGGACTCGGACATCGGGGAAGGACTTCGCCATCACCTCGTGCAGAGCCGACTCGGTGCCGATTGAGAAGGGCGCCAGGAGAGCGTCCGCCGGTTGGTCACCGGCCACCGTGCGGAGCAGGTCGACCATGGCCGCGTAGCCAGGACTGGTCGACACGTCCGCCCAGGTTGCGACCACGACGACACCTCCGGGGCGGGTGACCCGGGTGAGCTCTGCGACGGACTTGATCGGGTCGGTAAAGAACATCAGCGCGAACTGACATAGGGCCCGGTCCATGGTGGCGGTGGCGATCGGGAGGTTCTCGGCCACGCCCTTCACCCAGATGATCGAAGGATCTGTGCGCTCGGCGACGGTGAGCATCCCGTCATTGGGGTCGACCCCGGTGACCGAGCCGGATGGTCCCACGACGCGACGCGCTGCACGGGCGAGGACACCGGTCCCACACCCGGCATCGAGAACCCTGTCCCCGCTCCGGACCTCCGCTAGCGTCAGCACCCTCTCAGTCCACTGACCGAACAACGCCGGGACGAAGAACCTCTCGTAGAGTTCCGCGGCCCCGATATCCACCTGGCCAGTCGTCGCTTCTGTCATGGATACATCGTCGACCGCGCCCAGCGCCGAGCTCAAGACCTAATTCAGCACTTCACCGCGGTGCGGATCGGGGGCAGTATGGAGGGGTGCGGAGCTATGGGCAGTACTGTCCGATCGCGCGGGCCTCCGAGATTCTTGCGGAACGCTGGACCCCGCTCGTGATCCGCAACCTGATGTTCGGAGCCAGTACCTTCTCGGCCATCTCGCAGGGTGTCCCGTCGATGTCGCGGTCGATGCTCGTGACCCGTCTCAAGGAGTTGGAGCATGCGGGCATCGTGACCCGCGAGCCCAAGCCGACGGGGGTCGGGAGCCTCTACTTCCTCACCGCCGCCGGGCAGGATCTGGCCGGTGTGCTGGAGACGATGGCCGTGTGGGGTGAACGCTGGGCCGAGATCGGGACGGAACACACGGATCCGGGGTTTGCCCTCTGGGCCTGGTGCACGGCCCAGCTGAACCGTGACGCTCTACCGGCCCAGCGTGTGGTCGTGGTCTTCAGGTTCGTGGATCAGCCGCCTGCCCACCGCACCTACTGGCTGCTGGTCGAGAACCGCGACGCGCACGTCTGCTACACCGATCCTGGAGGTGAACCAGCGCTGTACGTCGAAGCCCAGACCCGCTGCTTTCTGGACTGGCACCGCGGTCAGCTGTCCTGGTCGCGTGCCCTCAGAAGCCATCGGATCACCGTCAGCGGTGATCCGACCCTGGCGACCAACCTGCCGCGATGGAACGCGCGCAAGCCGCGCTGGGCCACGCCACCCGTGCGCTCCTGACCCAAGTGCCGATCCGCTCACAAGACGGACCATCACCGGTCTGCGATCGCTATAGAGAGCTCGGGCGTGGTTAGCGTCGCGAGCGGCCATAGTCGAGTTCGAGTCGCACGGCCGTTGCATGGAGTCCTTCGTCACGCGTCCACAACTGCGCACCAGCTGACAGTCTGGTCGAGGCCAGTAGGTGCGCGTCGACATATCCGATGCCGAGGCCGATTAGCTGATGGTGATCGATGAGGGTCATCACCTCGAAGTCTGTGGCAAGGGTGGCCTGCGGGAGGTTGTGGAGAAGTCCCAGAATCTCTTTGCGGCGCGCGAGGTCACCCAAACCAGCTTCCCCCGTCACCCACGGGTGACCCAGCACTTTTGCGTTGTGGAGGAGGGTGACGAGCTGTGCATCTCCGCTGCGGAGATGGTCGACCCAGATTGACGTGTCAACGAGGATCACGCGGGAGTTGACTGCCGTCGCGGGATGGGTTTCGCGTCGGGCTCACTACCCGCGAGTTGCGCCAGCCGCCGAGCACTTTCTCGCTCGATCAGAGCATGTAGAGCCTGACGAACCAGAGCAGTCTTCTCAGTCGTCCCGGTCAAGCGCTGAGCCTCCTCGACGAGCTCGTTGTCCAAGGCGAGGGTCGTTCGCATGGCACCTCCAGGCACGGGTAGGAACATCAGTTGATGCCATCATACGTGCCGCAGGGACTGATGTGGGGCTTGCCCTGAGGTTCCTCAGACGGGCAAGTCCCATCGCTGCGCGGTATGCCGTCCGGCCACCCTTGCGCGGACCTCAGTTCCCCTCCAGATCAATGCGGCAACGGCTCCTGCAGGTCCTCCGAGCCCTCGGGTGGTTCGGCCCGGCACAGCCCGTCCCAGTCGGCGGTGAGCAGGTCCCGAGGGCCGTCGACGATCAAAACGGCCCCGGCATCTCGCAGCTCCTGCACGCCGAAGCCACCGGAGCGGACCACCACGCAGGGCGCACCCAGCCGGGCCGCGGAGGCCACGTCATACGACGTGTCGCCGATGAGGACCGCGCGCTCACCCCCCGCCCGGCGCAGGGCGACCCCGAGGATGTCCGACGCCGGCTTGGACTGCTCGGCGTCCTCAGAGGTGGTGACGGTGCTCAGCACCCCGTCGGGCAGGTCGAGCAGCTCGATCACGTAATCGGTGAACCGCTTCTTGCCGGAGGAAGCCAGCGCCACCCGCAGCCCGCGCTCGTGCAGCGCAAGCACCAGGTCACGGGCCCCGTCCAACAGCACGACCTCGTCGAGGATGCGGGAGTATTCCTTCTCCCAGCTGGCCCGCACCTCGTCCCCGACACGGGCTTCCACCTCGTCGTCGGTCACCACGGCGACCAGCTTGTCCCCGCCCATGCCGATCGCCCGGTGCACTCGCCACAACGGCGGGGTGAGGTCGAAGCGGGCGAAGGCCCGGGCCCAGGCTAGGGCGTGGTGGTAGGTCGAGTCGGCCAGGGTGCCGTCGACGTCCAGCAGGACGGTGTCACGTGTCGGAGTCATTCGTCCTGTCTACCCGGTTGCTGGTCTCCTGGCCATTCGTTGCCTTGTCTGGGGTTCCCAGTCCCCGCGGGTCCTGGGAAAACACCCTCTGGATGAGTCCCCCAGTGCCTACTTCTAGGCCTTTGGGGTAACAGGCTCAACCAGTGACAATTCTGAAGTGGGCCCGTGGGACTCGAACCCACAACCTACGGATAAAGGGGCGTCCGAGGGCTGAGCGGGTGACCCATGTGCCGCTCTGACCAGCGCCCCGCGACCGAGGCATTTTGGGTACATCGGTGACTCTGAGCACTCAGATCGGTGACCCGGGCTGACCCTAAGGGCAGGGCTGAGTCTGGCCAGCGGGCGAAGATCTCGAGGTCGACGAAGGTGGGGCCTTCCGAGCACATCGTCTGAAGCCGCTGGGAGTAGCCTCCGGTCTCGGAACGCTCCGAGTTGTGCCCGGCCTCTTCAGCCGACTCGAAGTAGACGATCCAGATATACCGATCGCCGGCGTCGCAGCGACGGCCCAGGCCGGCCTGAAGAACCGGTGGCTCTGCCCCCTGACCGCTCGGCTGACGGTGGGCCCAGCCCGGTGTTCCACGCTGGCGACAGACACGGGCAGACCAGGGGTGGTTCCCGTGTTCACTTATCGATCGCTCGGCGGAGGAGGCATCCGACTCGGCCCCTGCGACATCGCCGTGGTTATCCCGCAGCACGTCGCCACGGCCTCCCCTCAGTCCTGCCGACACTTCGGGGGGTTCCCCGCCTTAGTGATGAGGGAGGCGGGTGCGCGTCGCGTCCGGCCCAGATCCGCCAGGTTCGAGCCGGTGCGTCTTTGAGAGGCGTAAAACGTCGGTTCCTCGCGTATGCCTTTCCGCCAAGCTCGCCACACCCGCGCCCTCTGGCAGTCAGTACCGGAACGTCATCGCTTCGTCAGGGTTGCTCCCGCCCGCCTCGGCACCTCCCGAGACAGGCTGCCCTCAGCTTCACCGCTCTGCTGCGACAGGACGGCGGCGAGGGTCTCTCACCTCCTACTCGATCAATAGGCGCCTCACGGCGCACCGGCGATATGACGCAATCCCTCAGCGCGGCCGCAGTTCCGGGTGACACTCGGCGACTCCACGAGAGATCACCGGCCGAACCGAATCACTGATTGTGGGCCGGGCCGTCTTGGTTTTCATCAGGTTCCTCAAAAGGATCTGGCGACAGCTCTGGTCCAATAGCCAGGATGAGCGGCTCAACCCGGGAGATCCGCCGCACGGACGTCGTCGACATCTTCCCGAACCGAGAGTGGATCATCCGCCTGGCTAGGGCCGTGTTGGCCGTACAGCGCAATGAATGGGCCGAGCGATGCGCCTATCTCGGCGTCGACGTCCTCACCCGCTGCAGAGCGGTAATGACCGAGAACGCCGCGAAGGAGGAAGGCACAGAATAACCCCTCGCTCTCAAGTCAATCGGGACTCTATCTATCGCCCGCCCTCGGATCACTGTTGTAAACCACCACCATGGCCTTGACTGGTCGCGCCGCTGCTAGCAAAATCGGCCGCCGAATGCTCTATTCACTGAACGAAAGGGGAATCTACTCATGCGGCGAACCATTATTTCGACTCTCGCGGTGTCCACACTGGCAGCGGGCGCGGCGGTGTTCGGTGCCACTTCAGGTGCAAGCGCAGCAGGGCCCTCGGCGACCATCGCCGGCACCGTCGGTGAGAACGTCTCCACCACCGATGGCTATGACGGGCGCTACCTACGCTACGTCGGCAACCCGGCACCGGACGGCTACGCCGCGTGGTACCAGTGGGGTGAGCCGTACCTTCTGACCGAGTCTCCTGAGGACGGCCCGGTCAGCATTTCCGGGACCATCGACCTGGCCGACATGACCGCGAACGGACAGGTCGCCGTCATCGGCCTGGTCGACGCTGACGCCCTTCGCGCGGGCGACCGTGGCGACAAGACGGACAACGGCATCTACATCGCCAGGCGCGCTGAGGGCTACAGGGTCGGGTTGACTGACGGTGATGCCGGTGGGGGCGAGTTCGTTCAGGAGTACATCGACTTCCCGCTCGACACCGAAACCCTCAACGTGGACCTTGTTATCGACGGCGAGACCGAGCCGGCTGACTGCGCCAGCGATCACGACGACGTCGCGACCGCCGATGGCTGCATGACGTTGAGCGTGGACGGGGAGGATGTACTGACCGACTCGTACGGCACGATCGCGCCCACCGACATCCCCATCGAAGTTGAACTCGGGAGCGGCGCGCACCCGGGCTGGTACTCCGCGTACCCCTCTGGCGACGGCCCGAACGTCGGCGTCGACTTTAACCTGGTCGTCTCGCCGATCGTGCTGACCGCCCCCCAGACCGCAGAGGACTGCAAAAACGGCGGGTTTGAGGCATTCGACTTCAAGAACCAGGGACTTTGCGTGGCCAGCGTTCAGGCCAACGAGAACGCTGGCAAGTAGACGTCCCCGCGTAGGTGAACCACAGGAGGGGACGAGCCAAAAGCCCGTCGCCTCCTGCCTGCGGACCAACCCAAACGATGCTTTCGATAGCGTTGGGTCACGCGGCCGCACCCGCAAATCGTCGGCTCTTCGTACCTGAGGCAAGCACGACTTTGCGGGCTACTGGTTTCGTCGCGTCAGCCGCGAGCACAGACTCATATGCAAGATCGCAGGAAATGCCAAGTGTTCAGGGAGAGCACCCATGCTGTGCTGCGCCAACGGGCCGCGGCCGCACAGCCCCTGCAGGAGTACTTGCGCTCACGCCTGGTGGCCGAGGCCAGCCAGCCGACGCTGGACGAGGTCCTGAACCGAGTGGGTGATGGATCCGGCGGGTCGCTATCGCTCGGGGACGCAGTCAGCACCGTTCAGGAGGACCGTGCTCGTCGTTGATGCCGGCGTCCTGGCGGTCGCGGTGGCCGATGACGGCAAGGATGGGGATGCCGCGGTCCCGCCTGCGTGGTGAGACGTGTGCCGCGCCGGAGTTGGTTGACCTCGAGGTCGTCTCGGTATTGCGTCGTCAAAACTGGATAGGGGTGTTCGACAACCGCCGAGCAGTCCTAGCGATGAGCGACCTGCAGGCGCTGCCCATCCAGCGCGCCGCCCACCGTCCAGTGTTGGCCCGCTGCTGGGAGCTGCGCGCTAACCTCACCACCTACGACGCCGCCTACGTCGCCCTGGCGGAGGCATTGGGCACGACCCTGCTCACTGGCGAATCGACGACTCGCCCACGCCTCCGGGCCCCTTGCACCATCGAGCTCTTCACATGCCCATCCTGACGAAACGTCTTTCACACAAACACGCCAACGTTTGCATGGTCCACTGGCGGCGCAATGCCGCAGTGTGCACGCACAGCTCGAGCTGGCGCTTCCGGCGTTCAGGCATCGGTGGCTTCGAGGCCCTGCCGTCGCCTTGACGGGCATATTGAGCTCCTCGAGCCAAGATGTGAGAGTCCTGCTGGTAGAGAACGTGCTCCTTCCGCAATCACCTCATCACGCTGGCATCATCCACGGAAAAACTTGGATGATCGCGTAATCGGCTTTGCTGGAACGCTGGGACGCGTCAGGTCGCCGATCTATACGCTGAGGCCTGTCGGTGGGTTCACGCGCAGCTGGCACGCCAGACCAGCTGCCCGCTGTGGTTTCGGGATGGTCGGACTTCATCGCGGTATGCGCGAGTGGTGGAGCGTTGAGTGTTCTCCTAGGCCTCGGCTTCGCGTCGTAGCTGCCAGGCTGTGAGTCCTATGCTGACCGTGAGCATGGTGAGCATGAAGAGCAGCGCGGGACCGTCCCAGCCGGTGCCAGTCCATGGGCCACGGAGTAGTTCTGCTGCGTGGGTGACGGGGATGGCGTTGGAGGTCCGGGCGAGTGCGACGGGAAGGACTTCTTTGGGCGGGCCGGCGCCGCCGAGCATGAGGAACAGGAAGAACAGGAGCACGCCGAGGCCTTGGGCGGCCCGGGCGGTGGGCAGGAGGAACCCGAGGAGTGCGCCGAGCGCGGCGAAGGAGAGCGCGGTCAGCAGGAATGCCGCGATCACTTCGGCCCAGTCCTCGGGTAGTGCGGCGTCGTACACGAGAACGGACATGATCGTGAGCAGGACCGCGCCGGCGGTCGCGATGAGCACCGTAACGGCCATGTGGGCGGCGACCAAGGTTGCGGGCCTGACGGCCGATGCGCGGAAGCGTCGCAGGACGCCCTGCTCGCGGTAGCCGGCCAGGTGCGTGGGTAGTGCCAGGACGCCGGCGGTGGCCGCGGCCAGGGCTACGTAGGCGGAGGTGTAGAAGTCGATGGGTGGCAGCCCTTGCCACACGCTGGGGTCCGGTTGGCTGCCGAAGACGCCGTTGAGGACGTAGAGCATGACCAGCGGGAGCACGAGGACGAACAAGACCGTCAGCGGCTCACGGATGAACAGCTTGACCTCGACCCAGGTCATGGCTGTCAGGCCTTTCACGAGGTGTCGCCCGGGTCTGGTTCGCCGGTCAGGGCAAGGTAGGCGTCTTCGAGGCTGGGCGTCTGCGCGGACAGGTCCGCCGGCTCGATCCCCCGCTCCACGAGGGCGTGCGCGACTCTGGCCAGCAACGGTCCTCCACCTCGGACGAGCACCGAGTCCTCACTTTGCCGGTCGATGTTGCGAACCTCGGCCACGGTGGACAGGAAGGACATGTCCGCATCGGGCGGCGCGGTGAACCGGACCACCGTCTCCGACTGTTGGGAGGCGATGAGCTCCGCGGCCGTTCCCGTGGCTAGCACGCGACCATGGGACAGCACGGCGAGGCGGTCGCACAGCCGCTGCGCCTCGTCCATGAAATGGGTGACCAGGACGACTGTGGTGCCCCGGTCGCGGACAGCCGAAACCAGGTCCCACGCCACCCTGCGGGCGGCAGGGTCCAATCCGGTGGTCATCTCGTCCAGCACGACGAGTTGAGGGTCGGACATCAACGCGAGAGCGACGAAGAGCCGCTGGCGCTGGCCCCCAGAGAGGTTGGCAAACGCCGTGTCACGCCGCTCGGCGAGCCCCCACTCATCGAGCAGCTGATGCCATGGCGGTCCGCCAGGGCTGATTGCCGCGAAGAGCTCCAGCGCCTCCCCGACTCGTAGCCGGTCCGGCAGCGCCGAGTCCTGCAACTGGCTACCAATGATCCGGCGCAGCTTCATCGCGTCCGTGGCCGGGTCAAGCCCGAACACCCGCAGCCGGCCGGCGTCCGCTCTACGTAGCCCCTGCAGGCACTCCACGGTTGTGGTCTTGCCCGAACCGTTGGGTCCGAGCAGACCGAAGATCTCGCCGGACCCAACCTCGAAGGAGACGTCGGCAACCGCCACTGTCCGGCCGTACTGCTTGCGCAGTCCGCGGACCTCGATGACAGCCGCCATACCGTCCAGCCTCGTCCCCAGACCCCGCCCTGTCCAGAGCCGAACGCCACACCCGGCCTAAACGACGAGGGCGGCTCACCAGACCCCAACAAGGAGGTGTGCCAAACCGCCGGAAGTTGACCCGACGTCGGCACCGAACTGGTTTGCGCTCGCTCTCGACGCCGGGCACTGTCGAGGGCGTACTTCCGAGTGACCTAGGGGACGCCGCCACCGCCAACCGCTACGACGACCCCTTACCGCCGATGGTCTGCGCCGGGATCGGCAAGCACGTGGCCTCCCGCCTGGTCGACGACGGCGGGGCCGTGGTCGATGTCTCTGCGAACATGTCCGCGCGGGTGCGGGTCTTCGCCACCGGCCAGGGCCGCAATACCGACGCCACCTATGCCCACTCGATCGCGCTGGTCGGTCGAGCTGGTCGAGGACCCTGGCCACGATCTACGCTCGCACCAAGGCCGCGGACAAGGAGCTGAAGTCCCTGGTCACCGCCACCGGTACCGGCCTGCTCGACCTGCACGGGATCGGGCCCTCCGGCGCCGCGCGGCTGCTGGTCGAGGTCGCCGACATCACCCAGATGAGCGCGTCCAACAGAGCCGCGACCACGGCAGGCGGAGGTGTCGGTTCGTCGCGCTCCAGTGTGAAGCCGTGGAGGAGTTATGTCGCCTCGGCGATCGTGCGCTGGCCGCCCCCCGTGTTGATCGTCTCGATCATGTCCAGATTCTGTAGCGACCGGCGAGGGACACGTCCCTGCTTGACCAGGACCGCTGTCGCGGCGTCAGGGCACTCGGGGTGGGATTCGCCGCCACGATGGTCGGCGTCTTGACCCAGGTCGTGGGGGCTGACAGTGTTCTGAGGGTCCTGCACGTGACGTCGGGTCGCGGTGGCTGTCGGGGCGCCAACGGGTTGGGGCGACGATGCGCACGGTGGGATCAATGATAGAGGTTGTCGGCGCGACTCCGGTGGTTCAGCTGTCGAAGGTCGTTCCTGCTGGGGCGGGCGATGTGTTCGTGAAGCTGGAGTGGTTCAGCCCGACCGGGTCGTACAAAGATCGGATGGCGCTGGCCATGGTGACCGAGGCCGAGCGGCGGGGGGATCTGCGCCCCGGGATGAGGGTAGTGGAGTACACCGGGGGGAGCACCGGGTCGTCGTTGGCCTACGTGTGCGCCGCCAAGGGATACCGGCTGACGGTCGTGACCTCCGATGCCTACGCAGAAGAGAAGCTGCAGACGATGAGGGCGCTCGGGGCGGACGTGGTGGTCGTGCCCAGCCACGGGCAGGGCATCACCCCTGAGTTGGTCGGGCGCATCATCACCCGGGCTGGCGAGATCGCCGAGGGCCCCGACACGTACTGGACCGATCAGCTGAACAACACCGACGCCCTGGTCGGCTACCGCGGTGTCGGACACGAGCTCATCGAGCAGATGGACCGCCCGATCGACGTCTTCTGCGCTGCCGTCGGCACGGCGGGGCTGGCGATGGGGGTCTCCAGCGCCCTGGCCGAGCACGGCTCGACGACCCGGATTGTCATCTTCGAGCCCGCATCCACGCCGGTGATCAGCACCGGCACCGCCGGGACGCACCATGTCGAAGGAGTCGGGATCGGCTTCGTCCCGCCCTTGCTCGACCGTGCCCGCTACGACGAGGTCCGCACCATCGACGAGGCGCTGGGACGGGCCATGGCCCGTCGGCTCGCGACCGAGGAGGGCTTGCTCGCGGGAACCTCCTCCGGGCTGAACGCCGCCGGGGCCGTCCAACTCGCCCAGGAGCTCGGGGCAGGACACACCGTAGTCACCGTTGCCTGCGACACGGGCCTGAAGTACCTCGCCGGCGGCCTGTACCGCTGACCCGGGCGCCAACAGTCAACCACCACCACGAAAAGCACCCTCGCCGACCGACCTCCCGCACCACGGAACCGACACTCGCGCGGCCCAGATCACATTCGTCGCGACGTCCGCAGGCGGTGGAAGGATGCAGGTCGCTCGGCGCTCTCACCTTCCGTTCAGCAGTCCCGGCCGAGGGTTGCTCAGGGAACGGGGGTGGTCCGGTCGAACGGCCAGCCCGATCGACGCCATCCGATCCGCAAAGACCACACGACGAAGTGGTTCGCGCCGACCTGCTGCCGCCATCGTGCGGCAGTGCACTAGCCCTGGCGACTCCACAGCATGGAGCTCCACGTCTGATAGCGGCATCGCTGCATATCGAGGACGTTGCGAAGGGCACCACCGGTCGACGGGATGACGTGGACTTGCATGGGTGGCGTCGACAAGTTGGCTCTTGAATAGCCGCTTTCAGCATCGTGTTGGGCCCTTAAGGTCTGCTGAATCCGCCTGTAGAGGCTGAGCGTCCGGCGCCAGGGTGGCGGGGCCGCTGTGAACTAGGATATGGCTGAGCAGGCCGGCTGGGGTGCGACGTCCGGGATCAGGCTGAGCCAAGGAAGTCGTTCACCAGGTGCGCGACCTGATCGGGTTCGTCGAGTTGGGCGACGTGACCGGCACCGGTGATGACCTCGAGTCTTCCGTCGGGCATGCCCCTCGCGATGGCGCCGCCGGCTGATGGCGGTAGGAAGGTGTCCCGGTCTCCCCAGGCGAACAGTGTCGGGACTGGGAGTTCGGCCATCGCCTTGCCCAGGAGCAGACCGCGACGCCAACCGCTCAGGTCGGTCACTGAGCGGAGCATGGTGTAGGACGCGACCTCGGCACCTGGCAGCCGACCGGCCAGGAACGCGATCCGCAGGTATTCGTCAGGGAGGCGATCGGGGTGCGCCACGATGGCGCTCATGGCACGGTCACGTAACTGCTCCGGATCCCGGGGGCGCATGCGACGGATGACCTGCCCGGCGATCGGGTTGCCCCAGAGGCGAAGGAAGAAGGGCAGCGGCCGGACCAGACCCGCCGGTGCCCCGAGCAGCACGAGCCGGCGGACGCGCTCAGGGTGCTCGGTCGCATACGCGGTGGCGAAATAGCCCCCCATCGAGTTCGCGACCAGGTCCACCTCCGGTTCGCCGAGGCCGTCGATGACCTCGCCGACCCACTCGACCGCCGCCGCCCGGAAGTCATCGATGCGCGTGTAGTCGATGGCATGACTGAGCCCACAACCCGGACGATCGGCAATAGCGATGCGGCCTTCGAGCCGGCCGGCCAGCAAACCCCATTCGGCGCCCTCGGAGAAGCCACCATGGATGAGCAGCCGGCCCGGTGCCCCATCTCCGCCAGTGATGACGTAGGTCTGGCCCAGTCGACCACTGATCCGGTGTGTCCGGCCCTCAAATCCCTGGGATGCGAAGAACGCGAGTCGGCGCGCTTCGAACTCAGCCGTGGCCGCTCCGACCGCTCCTGCCCGGGCTTGCCCTGCTCCCACCTTCAGCCCCGCTCGGGCGGTGTCGAGATCGGCGCGTAGTATCGGGTCTCGCGTGCGATCTTGGCGCCATCGAACTCGATCACGAGGCAGATGTGGTGCTCGCCGTCGCGCGCATAAGACTGGACGGCCTCCACGACCCACAGGTCACCCTGGCCCCTGATCCGCTCGAGGCATACGTCAGGAGACGCACCGTACCCGCGTTGCATCTCTCGGATCGCCTCACGGCTGGTCCAGCGCTCGCCGGACCGCGGGATCTCAGCGACAGAATCGGTCGCCCGGCGGACGTATTCCTCGTCGGGGTCCTTAAACGTGCCGCCAGCAAAGAACCACTCAAGGACGCCGCCCTTCTGCTCATCGGACACTGCCACGTCGATCATCTCAAGCTCCTTATTCATGTCTGCCTGATGTTCAGGCTGCCCTGATGATAAGGAGACTGTACCATTCGTTGAGCCATGGATATCCCCACTGTCGCGCTCCTGCGCCTCGCACGTGACCTGCTCTCAGCAGAGGTCGGCGCTGAGGTCAGGAGGGTCGCGCCGGATCAGCGCCCCGCCCATGGGTCGGTCATGGAGCAGCTTGACTTCGATGACGGGCTGCGACTCACCGATCTCGCCCAGGGAGCCGGCATGACCCCACAGGCGACCGGCGAGTTGGTGGATCAACTCGAGGCGCTGGGCTATCTCGAGCGGCGACCGGACCCTGATGACCGCAGGGCCAAGCGGATCTATCGGACGGAACGTCAGCAGAAGGTCTCAGCGGTTGCCGTCGGCACCGCCCGCCGGATCGACGCTGACCTGAGTGACCTGCTCGGGCCCGAGCGTCTGGCCGCACTAAGGCACGACCTCCTCTGCATCGTCGAGGCGCGAGGTGCTGAGGTCACCGACGGGCCGCAAGTCCGCAAGAGGAAGCGGCGCGGCTAAGGCGGTGAAAGGACGCTCCTGACGCCCTCGAGCGGGTGTGTACGGCTCCCGGCCCACGTCATCCTCGCGGGGCGATGCGTGGAGGTCGATCAGTCGGCTGCGATTCTTGGCCGACCGCCGCCGTAGACTCCGGCGGGTGAGCAACCCTGGGCCGTACCTCACGATGGAGGATGTCATCGGCGGCACCCCGTTGGTGCGTCTGCAGCGCCTTCCGGGGCCGGAGAACGAACGCCGCGGCAACGTGCTGCTCGCTAAGCTTGAGGGGAACAACCCGGCCGGCTCGGTGAAGGACCGGCCGGCGATCAGCATGATCCGGGGCGCCGAGGAGCGAGGGGAGATCTCCCCCGGCGACACCCTGCTGGAAGCCACGTCCGGCAACACCGGGATCGGCTTGGCGATGGCGGCGGCGATCAGCGGCTACCCACTGGTCATCGTGATGCCCGAAAACGCCTCCACCGAGCGGATCCAGACGATGAAGGCGTACGGAGCCGACCTGGTTCGCACCTCGGCAGAGGGCGGCATGGAAGAGGCCCGCGACGTCGTGACGCGGATGGAGCGGGAGGGTAGAGGCCGGGTCTTGGACCAGTTCGGCAACCCGGACAACCCCCGTGCTCACGAGAACGGCACGGGCCCGGAGCTGTGGCGCCAGACCGACGGACGGATCACGCACTTCGTGTCCGCGATGGGCACCACCGGCACGATCACCGGGGTCTCGCGGTTCCTGAAGTCGCGCAACCCCGGTGTCCAGATCGTCGGGGCACAGCCCGGGGAGGGCGCGAAGATCCCCGGGATCCGCGCCTGGCCACCGAAGTACGTGCCGAAGATCTTCGATCCGTCAGCGGTGGACCGGACCGTGGAAGTCACCCAGACCGACGCCGAGGAGACTGCCCGCCGGCTGGTCCGCGAGGAGGGCGTCTTCGGCGGTGTCTCCGCGGGCGGCGCTTGCTGGACCGCCCTGCAGGTGGCCGAGGATGTCGAGGGGGCGACGATCGTCTTCGTGGTCTGCGACCGCGGCGACCGGTACCTCTCCAGCGGCGTGTTCCCCGCCTGAGAGTCTTGGCCGACGGCCGGGGCCCACTGTCGTATACGCGGCCGAAAGACTCAACTCGTCCTTCGCTTCATCGCGAAATGTCTGAAGGACGTGGTCCGATTTTGGCAGGATGGCAGGTTGCGCACGAGCGGTGGGGCGATCCACTGCTCAGGCTACACCGGCGATGTCGAGCAGGTCGGCGACGGTCACGGTGCCCGTCGTCGTGAATGGCGCCCCGGGTGTCCAGTCCGGCTCGGCGTTGAGGTAGGAGTCCGGATCGCCCGCCAGCAGCCCCGCGCAAACCTCCGCGACGATCCTGCCACCGACTTCTCCCAGCCGCTGGCCGCCCCCGCGGACCTCGGCCTCCTTGAGCACGTACCAAAACAGCGGGGCCTCGCCGCTGCCGGAAAGGCCCAGCTCCGCGTTCGACATCACCGAGGCGCCGAGCTTCTTGGCCACGGTCTGCCCGGAGGGCAGGCCCAGGGTGTGCCCACGCATGATGTTGCGCTGGGCCAGGTTCGCCAGCCCGGTGCCGACCACGCTGGGCGGCAGGGCGTGCAGCGGCGGCACCAGGTGGGTGTCGATGGCGCGGCTCATGACCGGTGAGGACCCGTCGATCGGGAAGTAGTAGGCCCACTCGATGGTGTGGCCGGCGGGGAGCGGCCGGAATCCCTGCATGTCTTCGGCACTGCCGAAGAAGGCCACATCTTGCTTGTCGGCGTTCAGCGGGTAAGACGCCCGCACCATGGAGTGACCGAACCGGTAGGCCGCGACCGAGAACTCCACGGGCATGAAGATCCGCTTCTTCCAGTCGAACACCTTGGTCCGCACGGGCCGGTTCCCATGTGAGCGAAAGACGTCATCGACGACGTCCTGACCCACGACCCGAGGCAGGAAGTCGCGCACCACGGCCCACTGGTAGAGCCACCGGGTGAGTCGCTGGGCGGCGTCGAAGTCGCCCTCACCACCCCGCTTCAGGCTCGGCGTCGCGACCACACTCTGCAAGACCGCGTTGTGCAACTTGAGGAAGGCGAGCTGTAACTGAGAGACGACCGTGTTCTCGTCGTTGCGTGGGTCCCCGATGAGGGCGAGCCCGTTGGTGTCACGGGGCAGGTCGTCGGCACCGTCGTGCTGGTCGATCCGGAGCCTGTCGCCGTCGTAGATCTCAGGAGAGCCCTGCCGTCCGCTCCCATAGACACAGTCGAGGTCGAAGAACGGGGTCCGGATGTCCTCCACCGTCTCCGGATCCACCGTCGACCCGAGGATCGAGGCCTCGTCCAGGGTCAAGTCATGGTCGACGAACTGACCAAAGAACGTATACCCCCCGGGGATGGCCGAGTCGTGCGCCTGGTCATCCGGCGGATCCTCAGTCATCAGGGCGGCCATCTGCCCGGCCTGATGCTCGCTGACGACCAACGAGTTCACGTTGCCCCGGATCTCCACCAGCCGACCGAAATTGTGCCGGCCGTCGTCGACCATCTTCTTGCTGATCTTCTTGTCGAGATCGCCGTGTCCGACCTTCTTGCCCTTATTCGGCATGTCCAACCGCCCGTGTAGGTCGCCGCGGAGCGTCCACTCAAAGACATTCGGATACGGCGATGCTTCTCCCTAAGGCTTTAGCGTAGAGCGCTGCGAACTGCCCTGTAAAGCGTCCGACGAGAGTCACGGAAAGTGCCCGCGAAACGCTGTGCGTCCCTCACGTGGGAATGCCCGCGAAACGGTGGGTCGATTGAGGTATGGAACTGGGTTGACGATGAGGTCACGAGCCGAGGTCACGAGCAGGTACGCCAAGGGGTACGTGAGCGCTTCAAAGAAGGACCAGGGGCGGGTGTTGGATCAGGTCGCGGAAGTGACGGGGTGGTCTCGTGACAACGTCCGCAGACGCTTGAAGGCGGCAGCGGTGGCACCACCTGGTTCCGGCCGTCAGGTCGCGGCCCGCCACGTAAGCCGCGCTCACCGAAGTATTCCTACGACGCGCTGAAGGTGCTGCAACGAGGACGAACGATGCCCGGGACGCGGCCAGCTACCGAGGGACGATGACGATTCCGCGCAACGTGCCACTGAGGATCCCCGATCGGAAACCGGTGCGCATGTCAGGTGTGACAGGCCGACTCGCATGAAGAACGGATTCTGATATTCTGAATCCATGCGAGAGATGACAGCCTCAGAAGCATCGCGGAGCTTCTCGGCCGTGCTGGATTCCGCGGAGCACGGCGAGACGATCATGGTCACCCGTGCCGGTCGACGAGTGGCCGCAATAACCCCGGCGCCGCGGGCCAACGGTGCTGAGCTGCGTGCGGTGTTCGAGCGCTGGCACGGCAACCCCGCGCTAGATGGCACCCTGGCTACCCGCGTGGACGATGTACGCCAGAGCGCCTCTGCGGAGCTGGACACCGACCCGTGGCGCGCCTGATCCTCGACACCGGGGTTCTCATCGCCGGTGTCCGCGGACACATCGACATCGCCGCCCTCGAAGACACCGACGACGTGGCGATACCTGCCGTCGTCGTGGCCGAGTACCTCGCCGGCAGCCTGCTTGATCCCGATCCCGGCCGCTCAGTTGCCCAGCGCGGGTTCCTCGATGAGGTCCTGCAAGTCCTACCCGTCCACGAGTACGACCGGGACGTTGCTCAACACCACGCCGCGCTCTTGGCTCACGTGCAACGCACCGGCAGCAAGAGAGGCGCGCACGACCTCATCATTGCTGCCACCGCACGGGCCGCGGACCGGACCGTCGTGACCACCGACGAACGAGCCCGATTCGGAGAACTCCCTGACGTCGGCGTCCGCTTCGTCGCGCAGTGAGCATGTGCACTCCGTCGAGCAGCCCCGCAGTTGGCCCCAAGCATTGACGGGATTCCCGTGAGCCGATCCCCCTTGTGGCAACGACTCCGACCCGTCCTGCGACCGCGGGCATGTCAGCGCCGGTTCGCTACTTGCAACATGCCGAACGATCTGGACCTGAGGGGGCGTTGGTCAATGTGCTGTAGCTGCCCCTGCGGAGATTGGGGAACTCATGGGCACCGCACCCGTTGACAGGGCCGTGCGAGCCACAGTTCACTGGAGCAGGGAAACCACTCCGAGGGAGGCAGCATGTCTGGCAAGGTTGTGCACTTCGAGATTCCGTTCGACGATGGCGACCGGGCGCGGGGGTTCTACGGCGAGACGTTCGGTTGGCAGATGGTCCCTGTGCCAGGCATGAGTTACACCATGGTGATGACCGGTCCGAGCGACCCTGAGCAGGGCCCGACCGAGCCTGGCTTCATCAACGGGGGGATGTTTGAGCGCAGCGCGGATTTCCCGGGAAAAGCACCGAATCTCGTCATCGACGTGCGGAGCGTCGATGAAGTGCTGCGCAAGGTTGAGGCCGCCGGTGGAAAGACCGTGACCGAGAAGATGCCTGTCGGGGACATGGGCTTCATTGGCTACTTCACCGACACCGAGGGCAACTTGATCGGGCTCTGGGAGACTGCCTGAGCTTGCGCGATCCTCAGGTCGTGCTCGCGGTCGCTGAGTGTCTCCACGAGTTCGTGCGACCGCACAACTTGCTAGCCCCGGCTGGTCCCGAGGTCCCCCGTTGAGCGTGCTACTTCGTCACCTGTCAGCGGACCGGTGCCCAACCTGAACGCTGCCGCTAGTCGATCGTTGACCGGTGACGGTTGGCGAAATCAGGCGGTCGTCTATCGGGATTTCGGCAAGCATCTCGGCTGCGGCTGCGGCTGCGGCTGCGGCTGCGCCGGTGTCGGTCGAGGCGCGGTCCTCACTAGACGTTTGCGTTGTGGGACAGGGCCTGCCTGAATCGTTTGCGATAAGATGCTCTTATGACTCTGCTGGCTGAGTACCTCGATGCTCGTCGCGACGAGGACGTCACAAGGCTCCGTCGTGTCCTGGCCCTGCGGGCCATGGTCGCTAGTGGGATGAGCCAGCGCCAGGTCGCCGATGCACTTGGCGTCACCCAGCCTGCCGTTAGCCAGCAACTGAAGTTCGGCCCCGATCTCGGGGAGGTCCACCCCGAGATCCTCCTCAACGCTGCCGCGCCCATCCTCAAGGCGCTCGCCGCCGAGAGCGGGTACAGCAGGTTGGCCGTCTTCGGTTCCGTTGCACGCCATCAGGCCCGTGCCGACTCCGATATCGACCTCATCGTCGAAGCGCCCGAGGGGACCTCGACCCTCGACTTCGTTGGCTTCAAGCAGCTCATTGACCAGGTCCTCGGCCGAGAGGTCGACCTCATCGATTACGGCGGGCTCAAGCCAAGAATCGACGATGATATCCGGCGTGAGGCGGTGCCTCTGTGACGGGGAACGGAGTGGATCGCAAAGCCGCGAAGGAGCTACTGCACATCCAGGGTTGGCTCAACCGCGTCGACGAGATCGCTGAGCGTGGCAAGGAGGCCTACCTTGGCGATGACCTGCTCCAAGAGGCTGGCGACTCGCTCATGATGAAACTAGGTGAGGCCGCGAACCGCCTGTCCAAGCTCGGCGTGCTCGCACCGGAGGGCGTCGAGTGGGCGATCGTCGTCGCCAACCGCAACTTTCTGATCCACCAGTACGACGAGATCAACCGCGAACTGACTTGGCTCACCCTTTCCCGTGACTTGCCATCATGGAAGGCCTCGCTGCTCGGGCACTTCGAGGCATCGCAAGCGGCCATCGGTGAGAACGAGACAGACTAAGCCCGTTAGCGGATCGCTGGCCGGTGATCGACCGGGAGCCGAAGGCAGCTGCTGTCGCCAGTCCGGGTCGCCACTGGGAGGTCGCGCCGAAGTTGTCGTGGCGCTCCAATCAGGCAGTGATATCGTTGAAGTGATATCGGAGGTGGTCGTTATGGAACAGATCCTGATCCGCAACCTTCCCGCGGGGACCAAGGCTGCGCTTCGCGCGCGTGCCAAGCAGCGTCACCGGTCGGTTGAGGCGGAGGCGCGCGACGTGCTCACCAAGGCTCTGGAGGGCGAGCCCGTCACGATCGTTGACCTCCTGGGCACCGACGAAGGTGCCTACATCGAGTTCGAACCAGAGCGCCTGGGCCTGACGGCTCGCTCAGCACAACTGTGAAGTACCTCCTGGACACCAATGTCGTGTCCGCGCTGCGGGTCCGTGGGCGCAACCGACCGGTCGAGGTGTGGGCAACGTCGGTTCCCGTAGGCGACCAGTACGTCTCAGCATTCACCATCGCGGAGATCGAGCGCGGAGTGAGTGCCAAAGAGCGATCCGACGCCGAGCAAGGAGCGGTCCTGCGTCGCTGGTTCGAGGAGAACGTCTTACCGACGTTCGCCGACCGCGTCCTGCCGTTTGACCTGTCGGCGGCCCGGATCCTCGCGGCCTATCGGGTCCCCGAGCACGCACCGTTCGACGACGCCCTCATCGCCGCCGTCGCGGAGTCTGCAGAGATGACCATCGCGACGCGGAACACCAAACACTTCGAACCCCTCGGCGTCCCTTGCCTCAACCCATGGGACGTGATCGCACCCAGAGACTGAGCCATCCCCAGAGCGCTGCGCGTCAATGGCGGCTTCGAGCGGGCTACACGCTCAATGGGCCGCTTGCCCGCCCTTGCGCCAGCAGGCGAGCTGGACGCTGGCTGGTGTCGTCGGGCATTGCCCCGATGCCCGAGCCGGCCGCAGCCCGTGGCTGGCGGGCCCACCCTTGGAGGTGCGTGATGAACGCGCTGCTTGTCGGGTACGCCCGATGCTCCACCGATCAACAAGACCTCACCGCCCAACGCGATGCCCTGCTCGGACTGGGTGTCGAGACTGAGCGGATCTACGTCGACCACGGTCTGACTGGCACCAACCGCGAACGCCCTGGGCTACGCGAGGCACTCGCCGCCTGCCGAGCCGGTGACACCCTGGTGGTCACCAAGCTCGACCGGCTCGCCCGATCACTGCCTGACGCCCGGGCGATCGCCGACGAGCTCACCACCCGACAAATCAGCCTCTCACTCGGCGGCTCGGTCTACGACCCCACCGACGCCGTCGGGCGGCTGCTGTTCAACGTTCTCGCGATGGTCGCTGAATTCGAATCCGACCTCATCAGGCTTCGCACAGTCGAGGGCATGAAAGTCGCCAAGGCCAAGGGCCGACTCCGCGGCAAGCAACCCAAGCTCAACCGGAAACAGGAAGCCCACCTGGTCTCCCTGGTGCACAGCGGCGAGTACAGCACTGCCGAGGTCGCCGAGCTCTTCGGAGTTGGCCGCTCCACCGTGTACCGCGCCATCGAACGCCAACGAGTCGCAGCCAAAGTCAGCCTCGCTGAGGAGTCCTCACGGCGCTGACCCAGCCACGGCGCCGGCTGTCCCGCATACACACCCCACCGGGACGCCGGCGTCTCGGCCTGTCAACTCGATGCTGACATCCGATTGAGCTTCGGCTTGTGGGACTGCCTAGCGGGTTGCAGCGATGAATTTTCGGGCCGGTCGTGGTCTAACCATGTATGACGATGACGACGAGAGTGATGAGTGTCTCCGTTCCGGTAGCAGACCAGGATGCGGCGCTGCGGTTCTATACCGAAGTGCTGGGTTGTGAGCTACAAACTGACGTGGAGGTCTGGCCGGGTGCACGGCTGATCGAAGTCGTGCCGCCCGGTTCGGGTGTCTCGTTGGTGCTGTTACCGCCGGACAGTCAGATCCCGGTGGCGATCAGATTGGGTACCACGGATGCGCAGCGAGCCCACGACAAGATCCGTGAGACGGGTGTGACCCTGCACAACGACGAGCTGGTCCGGATGGACGGGGTCCCGCCGATGTTCTCCTCCAGCGACCCTTACGGCAACGGCTTGGTCTACTTGGAGGACCTGCCGGAAGACAAGAGAGAACGACCCTGAGGTTCAAGTACCCCTGCCCCCCACCTGCAATGGAGCAACAACATGGCTAACCCGACACCCTTAAACATCACCTTCACCGCCCGGCTAGGAAAGGTCCGCTCGGGAGATACCTGGACCTGTGTCCAACTACCGGGCTCGGCAGCGGTCTTCGGGACCCGTGGCCTGGTCAAGGTGGCCGGCACGGTCGATGGGCACCGGTTCACCGGGGCGTTCATGGCCCTGGGAGACGGCACCCACAAACTGCCGGTGACTGCTCCGATCCGGCGGGCCATCGGCAAGAACGATGGCGACGACGTCACGGTGCATCTCACCGAGCGACTCAACTGACGGTGCCGCCGTGCCGGCCGTCATCGCTTGCTCGGGCGTCGTCGCGAGGCTGTGGGTCCACCCTTAGGTCTCAGGGCCACTGCGATGCTTCTGATTCAGGGAGCACGCGGGGCAGGCCGGCCATCCGGAACAGGTGTGGCTCGAACCAGCCGACGACGTCATCGATGCGGCCGTCGGTACCGACGTGCAACGCTTGCAACTGGAAGCTCTCCCACTGATCCCCCTTGCGTAGGTACATGCCCACGCCGGGCCCACCATTGAGACGGGCCGGGAGAAACCTCAGGTCGCCGGGACCGGCTGCCGGGCAGTGCGTCCAGGACAGCACTGCGGCTTGACGCGCTCCGACATACCACCGGTCGAACGGCGGCATCTGCCACGTCGCCGCATCGCTGAGCGCGGCAACGACAGCGTCGAAGTCGTGGCGCTCGAACGCCTCGACGAACGCCTCGACCGCAGCGGCTTCGGTCTGCTCGTTGATGTCGGCTTCGGGCTGGGCAAGGCCGCCACCGATCTTCGCGCGTCCTCGCTGCAGGGCAGAGTTCACCGAGGCGCTGCTGATTTGCAGGGTCTGAGCGACCTCGGCGGCGCTGAACCCGAGCACCTCGCGCAACAGCAGCACAGCACGTTGGTTCGGTGGCAGGTCCTGCAGCGCCGCAGTCCACGCCAGCGCGACGTTCTCCCTAGTCAGGAACTGCTCCTCCGGCGTGGGCGCCGCGCTCTGCCACAACACCGCATCGGGCAACGGCTCCAGCCACGCCACCTCCGGGCGCGGCGTGATCGGCGCTGTTGGGTCACCCGGAGCGGCGCCCAGCCCACTGGGCAACACCCGCTTCGACGCCGACGACAACGCGTTGAGACAGGAATTGGTCGCAATCCGATACATCCACGTCCGGACCGACGAACGACCATCGAAGTCATGAAAGGCCCGCCAAGCACGCAGGTAGGTCTCCTGGACCTGGTCCTCGGCATCCACCGCAGAGCCCATCATCCGGTAGCAATGCGCCAGCAGTTCGCGCCGCAACGGCACGGTCGCCGCCTCAAAGTCGGTGTCCACGAAGTTCCTCTCAGCCGAAGACCCCGGCGGTGCGCGCCTCGTCAACGTCCATCCACATGATCTCCCAGATGTGACCATCCAGGTCAGCGTAGGAACGGCCGTACATGAAGTCACCCTGCTCTTCAGTACGCACCTCGCGACCACCGGCCGCGGTGGCCCGATCGACCACGTCGTCGACCTCCTGCCGGGACTCCGCCGACACGCACGTCAACACCTCATGCTCTCCTGGCCCAGCCACCTGCTCGTCATGGAACTGGCCGAAGAAACCGGTCTGCAACAACATGGCGTAGTGGTTCGGCCCGAGCTCCAACGCTAAACCGCCCTCGTTGCACATCTCCTCGTTAAACCCGTACCCCAGCGAGGTGAAGAACTCACGACTGCGCCGCGGATCGGCCACCGGCAGATTAACGAAGATCATCTGATGGACACGGGTGCGGACGGCATGCTCTGACATATCGCTCTCCTTGCTTGAGGCGGCACCCCATCGGCACCGCAGCTACCCGTACTGACCAACCGGAAGGCCCCAAATCATCGGTGCTGGCCAATCTTCTCGAGACCTGTCTTCCGATCCCTCCAACAAGGTGTGGGCAGCGGCACGCGGGGCAAGCCGCAAACGGATCCCTGACCGGACAGCGTGAGCGACGACGGGAGTCGAGCGGTCAGTGGGACAACCGACATGCCGGTAGCAGTAGCTGCTCAGTTGACCGTGGGTACCTGGACGAGAGACCGTTTGGCGGTGTCATGCGGTTGCGCTGATCTGCTCCGCGACGGCCCACAGTTCTTCCTCGCGGGCGGGGTTGTAGGACTCGGGGGAAGAGTTGTCGATCTGGTCACGATCGATGTAATCACCACTGCGCGCATCGACCCCGCCCAGCACAGCATCGGCGAGCTGTTCTCCGGCGACGGCGGGCGTCGTGGCCAGAGGCGTGCGGGTGAGCAAGGGCATGACCCGGCGCATGGCGAACCGCGTCACAGGGCCAGCGTTGCGGGCCAATTCGGTGCCGGGAACAAGTCCGGGATTGAAGGCCAGTATCTCCACACCCGCCGGCAACCGACGAGAGAATGCGTGCACCTCATAGATTGCGGCCAGCTTGCTGGTGGAATACGCGGTGCGCCCGGCGGTAGTCGTTCCCGGACGGCGGAACGCCCCGGGGCGGGCGAGTTCGCGTGGGTCCTGCCAACGCGGACCGGGCACCATTCCCAGGTTGTGCCGCAGGTCCCCGAAGTGCGTATCACTGACTGTGAGCACGACCCGTGCCGGGACGACGAGGTGGTCCTGCAGGGTCCGGATCAGCAGATGGTTGGCCAGCACGTTGACCATGAACGTCGCCTCATAGCCGTCAGGACCGGCAGTTCGGGCGTTCGTGTGCTGGATGCCAGCGTTGCCTACAAGAGCGTGCAGGGGCGGCATCCGGCCGTCCCGGAGCAGCGCTGTGACCTCCTCGAGCGCCCGACGTAGGTCGGTCACCGAGCGCAGATCGGCGGCCACGAGAGTGACTCTGGTGCCGACGTCACCACCCAGCGCGTCCTTCAGCTCACCGATGAGGCGTGCCCCCGAAGACGCCCGGACAAGGACGAGGAGATGACTGCCCGGGCTTCGGCGCAGCAGATGCTCGGCGGCCACCCGGCCGATTCCTCGGGTGGCTCCTGTCATGACGATAGTCATGTCCATGCGCGTGCCTCCTATCGCCAGCAGCAAGTCCTCAGCCAATTGTCCACGTGCAGGACGATCTAAGACTTCGGTCGTTCTCGCGCTGAGGCCGCACTCGATCCAGTAAGTGCCAGCTACCCGGGCCGGCGTCACCGCGTACCCCAGCTTGCAGCGGCAGGCACAACGTGTCGGCGGTGGTGATGCTGAACAGAGTGGCCAACCCAACGGGTGACTCAAGACCAGACGGCGGCGACGTTTCGGGTAATCCCGCCGCGGGATCCGCATCCGGTGAACGATTGCTCACCGGAATAGGTGCCGACGTTCACCGATCGCCGTGTAGGGCTCCGCTTGGCGATTGACCGACGCCGCGACATCCCGGGATGGCCTTGCTCAGAGTTCGGGAAGGGCGAGCCAGTCGGCCCATGAGAGGTCCCGACCGACGTAGCGCGGACGCTTCAACGGCCAGGTGCTGGCAACCCATCCCGGCACAAAGTCATCGAGCGCAGTCTCGACCTGGGACCCGACGTACTCGTCGCGGACCCACCACGAGATCTCCGCATCCGCGCCCTCTTTCTCAGGGGGGTCGATGTAGACGCAACCGATTAACTCGGTTTCCTCGGCGTCGAAGAGTGCATAGTTGAACGACTCGTGCGCCTCGATCTCCTGCTCGTGGCGGGACAGGTCTTCACGGTCCTGCACGGCGGTCAATGTCGCTGGCGGCCAACCCCAGGCCAGGCCGTAAATCGACCACAGCCGCTCTTGGGATCCCATGACTGCTGGCATGTCCAGATCGACGTCCGAGGCGCGGATCGGGCGAAGGTGATGCCCCGTCGCCAGCGGCACGACGCGGGGGTGCTCAAAGTCGTTGGGTAGCCACATCGTCTCTGTCTCCTCCTCAGCTGCTGCGGTCCCAGCCGGGGCTGCCTAGGGCCGCCGCGACGCCCAGCAACATTCTCCTCGAGTCCCCGTTGCTTCGTTGTGAGCAGCCACGCCCACATACCGGTGGATGATGCGCTTGCGCGCCGCGAGACTCACAAGCGGCGGAACACCTGAGAAACCGGCACTGACTCCTAACCCCGGATGCCCACCCAAGCCCAACTTGAAGACGCCACCCTCGCCCGATGAAGGATCCGCATGCATGGCAGCAAGCGTCGGCGTATCTCCGCCGTCGGGAGTCCGTAGGCCGATCGGCATAAGATGATGTGACATGAGTGTCTCGGTGCGGGTGGCAGGGCCGAACGATGTGGATGCAATCGTCGCCTTCGCAGCGGACCTAGTCCCGCGGCGTTACGCGCCGATATTGGGCGTGGACGCGGCGCAGGCGCAATTTGCTTGGTGGACCACCGATCCTATTGAGTCGGCCGTGGCGGCGGGCCGAGTTCATGTGGTGGTAGCCGGTGACGCCGTCGTGGGCGTGTCCCAGACCGGAGAGTACGCCGGTGACCAGGTCATCTAGAAGCTGTACCTCGCCCCTGACCATCGGGGCGGTCACTGGGTGCCGAACTGCTCCGCCGTGCTGTTGAATCGTTGCCTGACGGTGCTCGACACGTCCTCGTTGAGCATTTTATTGGCAAGGGCCGTGTAGGCATGTGCCAAGGGGTCGGAAAGATCAGCCCGGAGGCGTCAGTTGGTGATGGGCGCCAGCACCCGCTCACGCAGCGCAGCGAGGTCTTCCTCCCCGCCCAGGCGCCGATTGATGTCGTTGAGGGTCGCGGTGACGGTGACTTTCTCGGCGAACGCGAGCGCGCCGTCAGACCGACTCTCCATCGACTCGATGATGTCGAACATGATCTGAGGCTCCGGAGCAGAGATCTCCAAGGGAGAGGACCTGCTGTATGGACGTAGCACGCGGTTCCACGTCTCCAGTCGTTCCTCGCGCTGAGGGTCGGTGACCCCCGGTTCCAGAGGGTCATCCTCCATTTCCACCGGGTAGATCTCGATACCGTCCATGTCCGCGAAGCGTTCTTCGAGCTTGCGGTGCTCCGTCCCGAAGAGCACGTACGTCCAATGGTGTTCAGCATCCTCAGGATCGTCCATGAACTGCGCCGTGCACCGCAGGTCGTACTTCGGGGGGAGAGGGATCGCTGACGGCGCGTGCAGGATGCCGTGGGCCAGGTCGAGGAACTCGGCGGCGCGATGCACCAGGCCTCGCTCGAAGGTGTTGCTGACCAGCAGATCGGCTTCGCTCAGCTGGTCCTGGGAAATGGACCGAAACACCGAGTCTCGATCCTCCGGTGACCGCAGCAGCTCAACGGTGACCGCGCTAAGGGCTCGGACGACCTCCACCCGCCACAGAGGCCACCCGAGGTGCTCCAGTTTGCGAGCCAGAGCGGGCAAGGGGAACTGGGCCGGCATGCGGTAGCCCAGGGGTTGGCTGTAGCTCATCGACTTCTCTCTTCCTCGGGGCCAACCGGGCCCCATACGCTCGTCTGTCCGGCCAGTTCGCGGCGGATCAGGACCACCCAAGCACTTCCGCCGACCGCAGGCGCACCGACCATGTCCCACTGCGGCTCATCACGCGTCGCTGCAGGGTAGGAGCCATCGGGAAGGACGGCAAGGTTCAAGCCGTCGAGGATGGCCTGAGCGCCGGCGGAGCTACCCAGGCGCTGCTCGGCCAGCGCCACCCCTGCCGTGCCTTCCGTCCACACCAGCGGAACGGACAAAGGGAGGCGGGGGCCGTAGCCGGCGATCCCGGAGTGTTGACTCGAGAACATCGAAGTGTTGCCCAACGCTTGAGCGGCTTTGTCGTCGTGTCCGGTCAGGGCGAGGAACACCGCTCCCCAGGAGTTCACATCCAAGACCGGGGTGGGGTCGGCGCCTGCATCGTTCAGGCCCTGAAGGAAGGCCCCGGGATCCTCGTCCCACAACATCCTGAGCACGGCGTCCTCCAGATCATTGGCGGCGGCGGCGGTAGCCGGAGAGTCCAGGAGTGATGCAGCCAGGGTGAGCGTGTGCCAGGCGTCGAGGTTGTGCTCGGTAGATATCCACTCCACCTCAACGGCCGGGTCGAAGGTGCCTGAGGCCACGTCTTCGACACCGTAGCCTGCCGTCACCAACCCCGCGCGGTCACCGCTCTGGATCTGTTGGTCCTTCAGCCAGTCGACCCCGAGCATCGCCGCCTGCTCGACGCCCGAGTAGTCCGGATCGCTGGGCGCCAACTCCTCAAGGTACGTCAACATGGCATAGGTGGCGATGCTGCTGATGCCGGTGCGGTACTCCGCGCGTGCCCCGGCCGGGTTGAGGGAAGCAGCCGACGAGGCGAACGCCCCCTGCTGCGGGCCGTCGATTGCCTGCAGAGCCATCAAACCGGAGGCCATGGCGCGGGCGCTGGGTTGGTCGTCGACAGCCTGGGCGGCGAGCAGAGCCAGAGCTTGGTCGTAGGCGAAGGTCCGCCCGTACAAGGGACTGCCCTGCGGGGCTTCGAATGAGCGCACCAGGCCGGTCTCCGGCGACTCTTCGGCCAGGACGTCCCCCGTCGCGGCGTCGACCAGGCGGAACACCTTCGCCCCCGGCTGACTGGATTCGAAGGTGAAGGTGCCATCGGCCTTGGCTGCGGTGATTCCGATGGGGTATGCGGTGTCGGTGACCACGATGGCGTGGACCTCCAGGCCCTCGTACGTGCCGGGGCTGGGCCACGAGTCCCCGGACTGCGCGTACCCGCCTTGAGCATCGAGGACCCGGAAAGACCATGCCCCCTGACCGTTCGCCGCTTGAGCAAGGTCCACGGTGAAAGTGCCGTCGGGACGGACGAGCGTCTGCAACTGAGCGGACGCGGCGCCATTGGGTCCTTGGCGCTGGACGTCGATGACCCAGCGGGACGCAGCCGGCGGCAGGGTCACGTGCCCGTCGACCAAGGGGGGTGTCCCAGGAGCTGTCGCAAGGGGGGAGTCGACCACGATCGGTGTGGTCGCGAGGACACTCGGCTCAGGCACATCTCGGAGGTCGAAGACCCCGGACACCGCGCCGGTCCATGCGGGCTCGTAGACCTCTGTGGCGCTGATCGTCGACGTCGTGGTCACTACCGTGTCGGTGCGCAACTGGGACTGGATCCAGGCCCAGGTGGGATCGGTGACGGAGGCCGAAACCGAGCTTTGAGCGTCTGCTGAGCTGAAGGCGAACAACTGGCCGGCTACGACGGTGAGCGCTGCAGCGGTCCGGAGGGTGTACGTCAGCGCACGAGACCTCATCACGACCACCAATTCAGCCGTGCGTAGGCGGAGGCGACTACGACCAGCAGAGCGAGTAGCCCCTTAAGCAGAAGCATGTTCTCCGAGGAGTGGTCGCGCTGCAGTTCTCTCTCGTGGTGACGGGGACGCGGATTCGAGCTCATCGAGTGGCCACCTTCCCGGTCTTCTCGGTCTTGTCCCACGTCGTCGCGGCTCCCCGAAGCTGCGCCACGTAGGCGGCGAACGTGATGGCGCACAGCAAGGGACCGAACCCGATGAAGAAGATGAAGATAGGCTGCAGAGGCCGCAGGACGGTGAACTTGTCGAGGCGGTAGGCAAGCCACGCGGCCACCATGCAACCCGCACTCCACAGGTAGGCGGTCAAGGCCAGCAGCCGTCGAGTCTGTTCGGACCACTCCAGGCCAAGACCGGTGGTGACCGAGCGCACCAAGGAGTACATCGGCTCCGGTGCGAGCACCCAGGCGATGATGGCCAGACTGATCAGACCTGGGAACATCACGGCCTGGAACCAGCTGCGGCGGGTCACCTCGGGGGCCAACAGCAACGCGAAGGTCGTGGTGAAGACGAAGGCCAGGGCAGTGACGCTCCAGTAGCTACGGAACAGCAGGTTGCCCACGGACGGCTCGAAGAACCACATAAGAGTGAGCGCGATCGACACTGCCACCATGAACACAGGAAGCAACAGGGTGCTGTACCACTGTAGGCCGAACCAGAGGTTTCCCAGGTGATGGTCGCGGGAGGGTCGGAAAAAGCATCGGTTGAAGCGGCGGCTCACCTGCACGTTGCCTCGCGACCAGCGCAGACGCTGCTTCCACAACCCGGTCACCGTGTCGGGCTCCTCCGCGAGACACTGAGCGTGCGGGTCAAACACCACCCGCCGGCCTTCGATCTGGGTCAGCAACGTCGTCACCGTGTCCTCGGCGAGGGTCTGCGTGTCGATCCGGCCGCCAAGAGCGTCGAGGTTTTCCCGACTCAACAGCTGGGCTCCACCGGCCAGGCACGCCTGAGCCCCGACGACGTTGTGGGCACGTCGGGCCGCGAGCTGGGCCGTGACGTACTCGTAGCCGATGTAGCGGTTCATCCAGTTCGGTGACTCGCTGGCTTCCTTGATGAATGCCGTCACGGCGCCGACCCCCGGGTCGGCGAGGTGCCGGGCCATCTTTGCGATGGCGTCGGTCTCGAAGACCACATCGGCGTCGGTGATCAGTATGGCCTCCGCCCAGTCGTCGTCGAGCATCGTGGCCAAACCATGGTTGAGGGTGTGCGCTTTACCCTGACCGCCCTGCGCTCGGCGAAGGTGCAGGACGCGGCCGGGGTACTGCTGCTCCTTCTCAGCCATCAGCTGGGGTGTGGAGTCGGTGCTTGCGTCATCGACCACCACCATCCGGAGCTTGGCGCTCGGATAGTCGAGCTCCATCATCCTATCGACGGAGAACTCCAGGACGGGAGCCTCGTTCCACGCAGGGACCAGCACCGCGACTCTCGGTTCGTGGTTGGGATCGGCCTGGGCGTAGTGGTCGCGGCGACCGTGCAATGCGACAAGGACGTAGCCGATCACCGAACTGAGCATCGGAAGAGCCCCGATGAGGATGATGAAACTCAGGATCCACGCCGCGGGGGTGGACGGAAGATTTGTGGTGATCGGGGAAGCCGCAGGCGCGATCATGCCGGGTCCATGACCTCGCGCAGGTAGGACCAGCGGCCGACATCAGCGACGCGGTGGGCGTCGCTGCCAGCGGTGATCCCGACATCGTGACGGCTCAGATAGCCCACCACGCGCTGCGATGGGCATCGCCATTTCTCGTTGACCTCCACGCGGGCCCCGACTGCGCGGGTGGCGCTGACAAGGTCGTCCAACATGTCCTCACGGACGAGCGACTCATCCACTCCGCACTTCGGAAGCAGGCTGAAAAGGTGCGCGACGATGGCCGGCACGGGGCTAGCGGTCACTGCGGCTGCGGTGGCCGCGATGACGGTCGAGATCACGGTTTCGGGACTCAGTGCACCGTTGGCGACCTGATCCGCCACCAGCCGCGGGTGGACGGGCCCCTGCGGCCCCGGATACTGATGATCGGCGATGAGGAGGTAGTCCACATTCTCGATGCCACGGGGAACGTCGAGGCTTCCGGAGCTGTCCAGCATCTTCGCTTCGACTCCGCATCGCAGGACCATCGGTCCGTGGTCGAGTCCCCGGACCGTCGCTACGTAGTCGGGCAACCAGGTGGTGTCTGCTCGCACGTGGTCACTCAGGCCGAGGGTATGCAGTCCTGCGGCGCGTCCCGCGTCCACCATCGCCGAAAGAGGATCTGCGCCGTCCGTGAGGTCCGAATGGGTGTGCCAGTCGGCACGATCGTCGATCACGAGGGATCGTCGCCAGGTGAACCGGAGGTGGGGTACTGATCCACCGGGACCACCACATCGGCCCAGTGACGCACGACGGCGACCTCGGCGAAGTCGATGTGGTCGGGAATGAGGTCACCGAACGCGGCCCCGGTGGCCAACCGCGGCATGTCCACGCCGGCGGCCACGGTCAGACTCATCGTTCCGGGGAATCGCGGGTTGACCTCGAGCAGGGCCATCGTCCCGTCCAGGGCACGCTTGGCTTGCACGTTGACGACCGTTCGGACCCCGATGGCTCGGGCAACCGCCCGCCCGAAACGCACGAGGTCAGCGTCGTCCACGGTACGGCCCGCCACGGCGATCCCGGAGTCGACCTTGTCCCGTCGTCGGGGGACGGCAGCGACGACGTGGCCGTCGGGTCGGGCCAGGACGTCGATGGAGAACTCCTCGCCGGGCAGGTGCTCCTGGGCCAGGATCGAGCCATCGTCGGGGATCCCGACGAACGCTGCAGGGGAGTCCACCACGGCGAATCCACGGCCCCCCGCGCCGCTGCGGGGCTTCACGATGAAGGGTGCGCCCAGAGCTGCCACGGCGTCTTCGTAGGCCCTGCCGGCCAGAATGATCGAGGCGGGCACCCGGACGCTGGTGGCACATGCTTGCATCAGCTGCCACTTGTCGAGACACATCTGGAGGGTTTCCGGGGACTCCACCAGCAGCCGGATGCCCACCTCGTGGAACTCCCGCGCGGCGGCGGAGACGTGGGGGAGCTCGACATCCACAGTGGGGATGACCAGACCTGCTCCATGGGTGCGTGCTGCGTGGAGCAGCGTTCGGGCGAAGGCGGGGTCCTCGCCGCGAGGCAGCAGGACGCGCTGCTCCTCTGGCACCAGGTACAGACCCACGGCCAGGGGGTCGAGGTCCGCGGCGATGACGATGTGGTCATCTCTCAGCGCCAGGATGAGGGTGACGGCCGCTGCTCCTCCGGCCCCCGTGATCAACACCACGCGGCGAGGCTGGGCACCGCTTGCGGAATCGGTCACAGCGCGGTCGCCAATCCGGGGGTGATGGGCAGCACGGGAGCGATCGGCCTCGACGCAGGAGGCGACGAAGCGTCTTCAGGGTTCCAGTCCATCAGGAACCGCATGGTTTCGAAGGGCTCTGCGTACTTGGCCCGCGGCGCCAGATGGCGAGCCCAGTACCGTGCGCCGGCGATCACCATCTCCGGCTCGAGGTAGGAGCGTTCGCCCTGGGACGCATAGAGGGACAGGGCCTGCACTTTGCGGGCGACGACCGTGTCGATGGCGAAGAACTTGGTCGGCGAGAAGTCATTGGTCGCCGAGGGGGACTGGTAGGCCAACACCTTGGCAACGCGGCGACTGGCGCTCATCGTCGCCTGGTGGATGGCGCGGTGATCCTGGTGGCCATCGTTTTTGGAGTGGACGTAGATCACCGTCGGGTCCAGCTCACCGACGACCTGCTCGATGAGCCGGATGGTGTCCACGCCAGGGTCGATCCGCGTGTCGGGAAGATCGGCGAAAAGCAACTGCGCACCGATGAGCTGAGCGACGGCGATGGCCTCGTGCACGCGTTCCAGACGGTCTCCACCGACGCCCCCTTGGCTCATCGTCAGGATCGATACGGAGTCTCCACGACGACGATGACCCAGAAGTGTGCCGGCACACCCAATCTCGACGTCGTCCGGGTGCGCGCCGATCGCGAGGACCCGTTCGGCGCGCTGGAACGCTTCGCGGCCGAGACGCTCGATGGTCCCGTTGAGCGATACGTCGTCCTCGGGGTCCACCACATCATCGATGCCTGCGCGGAGAGCTTCCACCCAGACCCGTGGCGGCATCGCCTCGAGCGGCGAAAGGAGCAGGGCCCGCGAGCTGGGGCTGAACATCTTCAGGGCTCGCAGAAGCTGGTCCCGATCTTCATGTTCGACCACGTCGGGTCCCAGCAACAGGAGCGCGAACCCACCCAGCGCGGTGGCGGTGTCGACGGCCTGCTCAGGTTCGACGGCGATCAGCTGGCAGTGCATGCGTTCCAGGGCGCGGCGGGCGACCGTGACGTCCACGTCGCCCAGGACCAGGACCACGGGGTTCGGGGGACCGAGCTCGACCCGCACCCCTCGGGGCGCGCTCATGCCGGGCTGCTCGTCCCGGAGGTGGCGGACGGCTGGAGCGTCCATGGTGGGCTCTACCTCGTCCAGCGGGCGTTGGTCTGACACTCGCCTATCGTTCCGCGTTGGCCAGTCCGCTTAGTCCAATATTGCCAGGAAATGCCGAATCAGCACGCTGTCTTGACCTACTCGACCCCGGTGGGCGGTTGTCTGGGCGTGCGTCGTCGATTGCACTCTCCGGGCAATCACTGGACGCTGGCAACTGCTCAACGCCGGGTCGCCGGCCACGAGAAAGTCTGGCCCAACTGACCACCTAAACGGCCTCAAAGCTTGCTGAGGCTTCGCGGTAGGCTCCGATACCGCAGCCGAGATGTTGATCGTCGCCGGCGACAACCCCGACCGGGCCCGGTCTGAACCCGCGTTCGCCAAACTGTGCGGTGCTAGGCTCCAGCGAAACGGCCCCGCGCCATCCGCGACGCGTTCGACTTGCCAAAAAGAGGGTGCGCTTCGGCGTGACCTGTGCTCCTAGCGGCGAGGCAGCCGTACGCAAGCCGATCCCCAAATGACACACACTGGGCGTGTCGTGTGGTGGCTTCTGGGCCGCTCCTGCCGTGCGTATCGCAGCAGTAAGTGGCGTGGTTCTGTCATCGCTAAGTGACCGCGTCGGACGCTTAGCGGAGGGGATCCTGCACCTGCCCTACATCGTGGAAGTTGGATCACCTCGACGGCCTCGGGTGGTAATCCGCGGTGTTCCGGGCCAGCTGACCGGGGAAAACGGATCGGCGGTATTCCCCTGTCGGCCCGTCAGGCGCGAGCCCGGTGATGTGGTCCCACATCTGGGGTCGGTCCAGGTCGAGACCACCAGCTCGCGGCGCAGGGTGAGCTGCGGGCCCTTCTTCGAGGGGGTCCTGTCTGCCAGCTGGTATGCCGACCGGTAACCGGCTCGGTCCACATGATCCAGCGCCTCGTCGTCCCACGCGCCGAACGGGTAGGCGAAGTGGTCGACCGGTTTGCCGGTCAGGTCCTGCAACAGCGTGCGAGGCTGCTTGAGCTGGACCTTCCAGTCGGTGCCTGAGTATCATCGCCCGGGTGGTCCCACGTGTGCGCACCGACCGTCATCCCCTCCCGGTCGAGCTTGCGGATGTCCCGCGTGGTGAGCCAGCCCGGATTCCCGAGCACCACCGTCATCGCGAAGAACGTCGCGGTCATGTCCCGGTCCACCAACTCCGGCAGACCGACTCTCATCTGGCTGCCCTGGCTGTCGTCGAAGGTGAGCAGCACCGGCTTCTTCGGGAAGCTCGGCCCCGGTGCTGAGATGGTCAAGGTAATGGTCCGGGCTAATGGTGTCCCACCCGTCGTCGACGAGGGCGTCGAGCTGCGCGCGGAAGTTCTGCGGTGGACAGATCAGCAGGTTGCGAGCGTACTCGCCGTCGGTTGCCTGCCACTCCCGCAGCTGGTGCCAGCACAGGACGGGGACTGTTGCTCGCTTGGCCATCTGCGCGGCGCTGGCGGCGCTCGTAGCGGACGCGGGGTCGGGCTCAGCGGTGCTGACTCGGTGCCGCGGAGGAGTTGCTCGCGCCGCTGTTGCCCGGTGTCGTGGGTGAGCCGGTGGGCGCTGTCCCCTTGCCGGTTGGCGCGGCGGGTCCCGTGCCCTCGGAGCAGCCCGCGGCCGCGAGGCCGGTCGCCCCGCTCAACGCCCCCGCCAGGAGGGTGCGCCGGCTCACTGGGGGTGGCGTCATCTCTCACTCACTGGTAGGAGATCATCAACGGCGCAGGCTCTTTGTCCATGGGCTGCTTGGGGCTGAGCATCGGCTGATCCTCGTCGAAGAAGTTCTTCCAGCCGAACGGCACACCCTCGGGAGCCGCTGCCTTGACCGCCTGCCAGGTTCCGTCCTTCAGGTCCGGGGACCCCTGCCCGTCCATGTGGATCAGCACTTGGACCTCGTCGCGGCCGAGGTCGATCTCATCCTCGTCCTGCAGCATGGAGATCCGGAACTGATGCAGCACCAGCAGTTTTTGCGGAAGCTTCTCCTCCTTGGTCAGGTCGGCCAGCCAGGTGATCACTGAGTTGACCTCCTCGGCCTCCACGCTTCCAATCTGCCCCAGCGGCTGCTGAGTGGGGGTCAGTCGCCACTCCGGATCGAGCGCAACGCCGACATGCGGCATACGCAGCAGATCCTCGTAGATCTTGGCCTGGTCCAGGAAGTTCGCCGCCGGGCTGCAGATCGAGCACCACGTAGACGCCCTCCTCGCCCGCCTTCTCCACCCACGGTCGCAGCTCCTGCACACCGATCTCGCCGGAGTAGTCACCGTCGGCACCAGCCGAGGCCTGGGCGATGGTGGCGATGATCTCAAAGGTCGGCACGACGGTGACGTCGCTGAGCGGGTCGAAGTCCGATGCGATCTGTTCCGCGCGGGTGATGCTCGCGTCGAGATCCTGCTTCACAAGCACGCCGAGACCCGGGGTGCCCGGCGTGCCATAGAGCGCGACCAAACGTCGACCCGGGAAGATGGCCTGGCCCCCGCCGGGGAACTGGACCCCAGTCTTGGCAACCTCGACCCGTCCGCTCAGGGTTTCGGCCGGTCCGAACTGCGAACCCACGGCCAGCACCCGCGCGGGACCTTGGTCAGCCAGCGACTCCACGGCGTCTGCGTCGGCACGCAGATCCGGCCCGGCCACCGGGATGACCTCGGCACCGGCTGCTTTGGCCGATGCCATGGCGGCCGTGCCTGCTGCCGCCTCCTCGGCGTCCTTAGCGTCGCTGGGCACCAGAACAGCCAGGTCACCGTTACTGTCCCCCGCCTGAAGCTCGGGTACTTGTCACGGGCCGTGACAATGTCGACATCGGCCGCGTCGTCGAGGGCCTCCACTGCGGCCGGGCTCATCGCCAGCACCGTCTCGGCCTCCAGTCGCTCGATCTCCGCCACTGAGACCTCGAGGTCTGCGGGGCCTGCACTCTGGCTGCTGTCGTCCGGGCCCTCGGAGGTGGCGGCCGCGTCGTCGGCTGAGCCCTCTGTCCCGGCGGACTGCGCTCCGGGGAGCAGCAGCATCGGGATACCGAGCTCGGCGGCCTGCTCGGCGCCTTGCCGCACACCCTCCTGGTCACCTGTTGAGGCCACCACCACCGCCGGCGAAGATACGAAGAGCGCCTGGCTGACCTCGGCGGACAGCGCCGCCGCCGACGCGTTGTCGGCACCCACCACGGTGACCGGTCCGTTGCCTCCTGAAGCTGGACCGTAGGCACATCCGAGGAATCGTCCTGCCCCTGGCTTGCGGCGTCGCTGCCGTTGCCGCCCCCGGAATCGTCGTTGCCGGAGCATGCCGCCGTCATGGTGAGGAGGCCCGCGAGAAGACCGGACACGACTGCGCGACAGGTCGACGTGCTCGGATGGCCCGATCGGCGGCCTTCGGTCGACTTCCGCATGTGACCTACCTTCGTGATGAGCGCACTGTGCTGGACTCAGACCGTGGGCGATCCCCTAGCCTTAAGGCCCCCTGGGTCAAAGCCACAGCGTAGTCGGTGAATCCGGCGGGGCCGAGCTCATGACGCTTCGCGATGTCGAGCCACCCAGCGCAGATCCGCCAGCGGGGTGACCTTGGCCCGCGCTTGGAAGACAATGAGGTGGTGGGCAAGAGCAGTCACGGCAGCACCGGTCGTTACGAATGCGGCGGGGTTCGGTACCGGCCGCTCGGCGATCTGCGGTCGGTCATCAATAGTCACTGCGATCGATGCCACCGGACCACGGGGCACTTCATGGCGGCCAGCGGATGTGCCGCCGGTGACGTAGAGATCGAATCGGATTCAACCCTGCGGTGGTACGAGCCGGCGCCCGGGGTCTTCTACGGCTTCTACGGTTTACCTTGTGGCTCCACCCTCTTCTGGCGAGCCGACGGCGTCTCCGCCTGGGTGTCCATCGCCGCCGGCACACTTGAGCGTCCCACCGGGTCTGCGTGCCCG
>CAVVNI010000002.1:0-210574 GCA_963749585.1 uncultured Actinomycetota bacterium | reverse complement strand
TGCCGACACCGCGACTATGCCGAGGCTGTGATGGTCCGGCCTCGAATCGCGTGACGCAGCAGCCGTTCTTGGCCTGGTGGTGCGGTTCGGGCTCGGCATAGTTCCGGGCTGGGTGGAGCCTCGAATTGTGGGGGCACCGTGCCCCCGGTGAGAGGTGAGTGCGATGACGGGTCCGCGGAGGAAGGCTGGTCTGCTGGGACCGCAGGTCGAGGATTACCGGGAGTGGTTGGCGCAGCGGGGTTACACGCCGTTGACGGTTAGGAACATGCTGAAGGTTCTGGGGCAGCTCGGGCTGTGGTTGTCTGCCGAAGGACTGGACACGGCGAGGGTCGACGAGCAGCAGATGGCCATTTTTCTGGCCGCCCGGCGGGAGGCCGGCCACCGGAGGGTCCCTGGGCCGCGTGCGATGGTGCCGCTGCTGAGTTATTTGCGGGAGGTTGGGGTGGCGCCGGCGGCGAGGCCGTCCCTGACACCGCTGGGTGTGTTGCTCGGTCATTACCGGTCCTGGCTGGTCCAGGATCGGGGCTTGGCCGCGGCTACGGTGCTGCGTTATGAGAGGACTGCGCGGCGCTTCTTGTCCGAGCAGGCGTTGATCGGTGACGGCTTCGATCCGGCGGCGCTGACCGGGCGGGACGTCAACGAGTTCTTGCTGCGGGAGTGCGGCCGGGTGTCGGCTGGGTCGGCCAAAGGTCGGGTGGCCGAGCTCCGCTCGGTCCTGCGGTTCCTGTACTTGCAAGGCATCACGCCGTTGCGGCTGGGAACGGCGGTGCCGCCGGTCGGTGGGTGGCGCTTGGCCACTTTGCCGCCGCCGACGATGACCGCAGCGGAAGTCCAGGCGTTGTTGGACGGCTGCGACCGCGGCACCGCTGTCGGGGTCCGGGACTTCGCGATCCTGGTGCTGGTTGCACGGTTGGGTCTGCGGTCGATCGAGGTGGCGCGCTTGGAGTTGGGTGACGTGGACTGGCGGGCTGGCGAGCTCGCCGTCCGCGGCAAGGGGCGCCGAGTGGACCGGCTGCCGTTGCCGCCGGAGGTGGGCGAGGCTCTGGTCGCCTACCTCTGTAGTGGCCGTAACCCCGAGGGTGCCCAACGGCTGTTCCTGACCTGCCGAGCCCCCCGCGGTCCGATCCGGGCCGACCTGATCGGCGACGTCGTCAAACGGGCCTGCACGCGGGCCGGGCTGCCGCGCGTTGGACCCCACCGGCTCCGGCACGCACTGGCCGCCGAGCTACAGCGCCAGGGTGCCGGGCTGGTCGCGATCAGCCAGGTCCTTCGTCATCAGGACCTGGCCACCACCGCCCTATACGCCAAGGTCGACCTGGTCGCGTTGCGCCAGGTGGCCCAGCCCTGGCCCGGAGCGGTCCGGTGAGCGCGCTGGAGCGGGCCCTGACGGACTACCTGCAGCTGCGTCGTTCGTTGGGGCACGAGTTGGCCGATGCAGGCCGGGTTCTGCCTGGTTTCGTGGCCTATCTCGATGCCCACGACTTACCCACGGTGACGATCGAGGCGACGCTGGCGTGGGCCCAACAATCTTCCATTGGCCAGGTGAGCACCCTCGGCCCACGGCGGATGACGGCAGCCCGTGGCTTCGCCCGCTACCTGGCCGGCACCGACGCCGACACCGAGGTGCCGCCACTGGGGTTGATGCCGAGCCGGCAACGATGGCGGCAGCCGTTCATCTTCTCCGCAGCCGACATCGACACGATCATGGCTCAGGCCGGGCAGTCGATCGCCTCGCCGCTGCGAGCGGCAACCTACGAAACCCTGATCGGTCTCCTCGCCGCGAGCGGGCTGCGGATCGGTGAGGCCATCAAACTCGACCGTGACGACGTCGACTGGGCCCAGGGCGTGCTGCTGATCCGCGAGTCCAAGTTCGGCAAGTCCCGCCTGGTACCGCTACAGGGCAGCAGCATGAAGACGCTCGAGGCTTATGCGAGGCTGCGCGAAGAACTCCAGCCTCGGTCCAAGGAACCGAGCTTCTTCGTCTCCCTGACCCATAAACGCCTGTGCTACGCCGTCGTCTCAGCGACGTTTCGGCAGCTCACCGACACAGCCGGCGTCGGGACGGGAGCACCCTCGCCCCCGAGGTTGCACGACCTGCGGCACGCCTTCGCGGTCCGGGCCCTGCTCAGCTGGTACCGGACAGGTGAGGACGTGCAAGCAAAGATCCCGGCACTGTCGACCTACCTGGGACACCGCGAACCAGCCAGCACCTACTGGTACCTGTCGGCCGCTCCTGAGCTGCTCGCCCTGGCCGCTTCTCGCCAGGAATCTCACCGGTTGGCGGCCCTGTCATGACCCTCATCGCACCGACCCTGCAGGCGTTCTTCACCGACCGGCTCGCCCAGCAGCGCCAGGCAAGCCCCCGCACGGTCGCGGCCTACCGGGACACCCTGCGACTGCTGCTTGGGTTTGTGCACAAGCGAACCGGTAAGACGCCCTCCGACCTGGACTGGGAGGACCTGGATGCCACGATGATCTCCGCGTTCCTGAACCACCTGGAAACCGAGCGTCACAACAGCATCAGGACCCGTAACGTGCGCCTGACCGCGATCCGCTCACTGTTCGGCTACGCGGCCCTGCGCCACCCCGAGCATGCCCTACTGATCCAGCGTGTCCTGGCCATTCCCCCGAAGCGGTTCGACAAGCGGGTAGTGACATACCTGACCGCACCGGAGATCGACGCGCTACTCGCTGCCCCGGACCTGACCCGGTGGGAAGGCCGACGAGACAGGGCCATGATGCTGCTGGCGGTCCAGACCGGCCTTCGAGTCTCCGAACTCACCGGCCTGGACTGCGGCGACCTCACGCTCGGCACCGGCGCCAACGTCCGTTGCGAAGGCAAAGGACGCAAGCAACGCGCCGTGCCTCTGACCAACCCCGTCCAGGCACTGCTACAGGCCTGGCTCATCGAGCGAGCCGGACACCCAAGCGACCCGCTGTTCCCGACCCGCACCGGACGCAGGCTCAGCCGCGACGCCGTCGCCCTGCGGGTGAGCACCCACGCCGCGACCGCCGCCCAGCGATGCCCGACACTGCTCGGCAAACGCATCCATCCCCACGTGTTGCGGCACAGCTGCGCGATGTCCCTGCTGCAAGCCGGCGTCGACACCTCAGTGATCGCCCTCTGGCTCGGCCACGCCGGCGTCCGGTCTACCGACGCCTACCTCCACGCCGATATCAGCATCAAGGAGAAAGCCCTCGCCCTGACCACCCCCACCTCGGCCCGACCCGGCCGTTACCACCCACCGGACAAGGTCCTCGCGTTCCTCGAGACCTTGTAACTATGCCGAGACCCAGACCGCCCATCGCCACGGGGCAGACGGGCTACAGTCCTGCGTCTCGGCATAGTCGCGGTGTCGGCATAGGTCGACCTATGCGGATATCCGCATAGGTCGACGAGGTCGGCTACCTCCCCTTCGAACAAGACGCCGCGAACCTGTTCTTCCAACTCGTCTCATCCCGATACGAACACGCCTCGCTGATCCTGACCAGCAACTTGCCCTTCGCCGGCTGGGGAGACGTCTTCGGCGACCAAGCCGTCGCCGCCGCGATGATCGACCGCATCGTCCACCACGCCGAAGTCATCACCCTCAAAGGCGCCAGCCACCGCCTACGCAACACCGGAATCGACACCCTGCCCTCCGCCAGAGCCGAAAACACGACACAATAGAACGAACTGCTCACTCTTCAAGCAGCAAAAGTGCTCAGTTTTCGAGCGTCACCGACAATCTCCTCGCCCTCGCGGCCAGCAACGCATCGGGCGGCGCCGGGTCGAAGAAGTGATCGCGCTGGTCGGCCTGAGTGATGTCGCCAGGAAGAAGACCAAAGGATTCTCCCTGGGGATGGGGCAGCGCGTGAGCATGGCCCCCCGCGGCACTGCTCGGCGACCCCCACGGGATCCGCTGGATCCGCGTGCTGCCGCGGTCCATGGCCACCGAGGGACGCACCGTGTTCGTGTCCTCCCACGTGATGAGCGAGATGGCCCGACCGCCGACCACCTCATCATCCTGGGCCGCGCCAGGCTGCCCGCCGACTGCCGCTAGCAGCCATGACCGCCGCGCCCATGTGCACGCATCGCTGGAGGAGGTCTACCTGGCCCTGACCCGCGACGATATGGACCACCAAACCACCACCACCACGATCACAGGCACCAGAAAGGCCGTGGCATGAGGACAAACCACACTGGGTTCGACCAGCCGCACCCAGACGTCACAGCCACGAACCACCTGACCCGGATCGTGCGCGGTGAACTGATCAAGCTACGCAACTTGCGCTCGACGACCTAAGCGATGGCGTCCTGCGCGCTGACCATCCTGGTGATGGCCACGGACACCGCGGTGGGGGCCATCGCCGGGCAGGTCGGCCGGGCCGGGGCCGAGCGAAACGGCCACGGCCGATCCCACCGGCGGTGCACTGTCAGGGGTCTACATTGCTTCTTGCGGCCAGCGCCGTCATCGGCACCGGGTTCGGTTGGTTCCTGCGCAGCACCGCCGCCGCCCTGTCCGCCATGCTCGCCGTCCTCATCGTGATCCCAACACTTGGACTGCTCCTGCCACCAGAGATCGGGAACAACGTGCTTCCCTACCTGCCCGACAACGCAGGCCAAGCCATCATGGCGACCACCGCCTCCAGCGGACTACTCAGCCCATGGACCGGCCTGCTCGTCCGCTCCCCCGACGCCTGACGGCAAACCGCCGCAACCATGGAACCGGTATCGGAACTTCGCCAAGCGCATCGCTCGATCACCCGTGGCGACAGCAGGTCGTTACGCAGGGGATCCGCAAAGGGGCAAGACCCACCGAACTTTCCACCACGGTGGGTGAGGAACTCGATGCACTTCACGAGGACACACCGAGCGGCTGGGTGTGGTGCCAGACTATCGGAGGACAGCAAGGATAGGTGCCATCAGAACCCTCGATGACGCCTATTGACGACCGACTGAACTCACCATCTCCACATGAGACATCTTGGAGTGTGGCTGCCCCGTTCGCTGCCAAGGGTTCAGCGCACGCAGGTACCTCACTCACAGGGCCGCTGGCGTTTCGGAGGGAGGATCAGTCGGGAATGACATCCATCTCGTCCGGGTTCGGGCCCCGGCGGCCCTCTTCACCACGGTCCAGGCCGGTGATCGTGCGCATCTGCTCATCGCTGAGCTCGAAGTCGAAGATCTCGAAGTTCTGCTGCATGCGCGTGGAATTGACGGACTTCGGGAAGACGATGTCGCCGCGCTGCACGTGCCAGCGCAGGGCCACCTGAGCAGTAGTGCGGTCCAGTTCTTGGGCCAAGCCCGTCAACACCGAGTCCTCCAGCACCGCACCCTGTGCGATCGGGGACCACGCTTCGACGAGCGCGGTATGCCGGTGCGAGGCTTGGCGGGCCGTGTCGTTGGTGAAGTAGGGGTGCACCTCGATCTGGTTGACTACCGGTGCCACGCCGGTCTCCGAGACGATCCGGTCGAGGTGGTCGGGCTGAAAGTTGGAGACCCCCGCCGAGGTCGTCTTGCCCGCATCCCTCAACTCCACCAGCGTCTGCCAGGTGGACACGTAGTCGCCGTCGTAACGGGTCGGCAGCGGCCAGTGGATGAGGAACAGGTCGACTCGGTCCAGGCCGAGCCGCTGCAACGACTCATCAAGGGAACGCCGGGCGTCATCGGGCCGGTGAAAGCCATTGTTGAGCTTAGTGGTGACGTAGATCTCCTCGCGGGCCAGCCCGGACTCAGCGATCGCCTCGCCGACGCCCTGCTCGTTCTGGTACATCTGCGCGGTGTCGATATGCCGGTAGCCAGCCTCAAAGGCCTGAAGCACCGTCGCCTTCGTGTCCTTGGCCGGCACCTGGAACACCCCGAAGCCGAGCTGCGGGATGGTGGCGCCGTCGTTTAGGTCCAGTCTAGGAACAGTCATGAGGTCGTCAGCGACATCGCGCGTCCGACTATTCCAGCAACTGCCGATAGGCGTCATCAACGCCCAGCCTTGATTGGGACCACCGGAACCACCCTCGCGATCGGCGGCGGGAAAACCATCATCTGACCAAGGGCACCCGCCAATACCCCGCAAACCGACTCCTATACAGGCACCCACAGAGGCACGAGCGACGAGCGTCACCGGTCCCGTGCCCTCTCGCCGCTACACGTGCTTGCTGCGGTTGGTTGCGTAGGCACTGGTGGCGGCCGGCCGGGACGTGAGCGACACCCGGGCCCACAATTGGCGAGCATCGCAGCGGGCGTGTGCAATTGGCCCGCCCAAGGACCGCGTGAGGTTCCCACCCTGTAAACCTGGGAACGGCCCCGTCTATGGCGTGCTCGCGCTCCAAGAGTCGAAGACCTTCGCGCAGCACCTCACTGGCGTTCTGGTAGCGCCCAGATTTCACCAGTAACTCAACGAGTTCATGCTGGTGCTGACTGAGAACAACGTTTCGCGTCGCCATAGCGACCCCCTCCGTTGTATATGCCATCGGCTTGCGGCTACCGTTTCTAGTCGCCTGGCGGCCAACGCTGCATGAGCGTCTGGATGAGCGCGACTAAGGTCTCACGGGGTGCTCCGTCCCGCGCGAGTACGGACATTCCCTGTGTTAGTGCCACGATGAGGTTGGCTTGTGTCGTGGCGTCCGTGTCCGCAGCGAGCCGTCCTTCGTCGACGTCGCGCTGGATCCGTTGGCTCAGCATCGTCGTGGTGTGAGCGCGAATACCTGCAACAGCCCGTTGGACGTGGGTTGAGCCGGGCGAGCCACTGGCGACGGAGCTGGCCAACAGGCATCCCGGTGGAGTGTCGGTTCCCGTGTAGGTGATCGCCGCTTCGTACAGGAACGCCTCGGCAGCTTCTTTCGCTGTTGGTGCCGCCTCGAGGTGGGCGGCGAGTTCGCCCATGTCTCCGGTGTACAACCGCACAGCTTCCAAGAACAGCTTCTCCTTGTTGCCAAAAGCGGCGTACAGGCTGGGTGGAGTTACTCCCATCGCCGTCGTGAGCGCGGTCAGCGAGGTCCCCTCATACCCGTGCGCCCAGAACGCCAGCATCGCGGCATGCAGCGCGCGCGCGCGATCGAAAGACCTCGGCCGCCCGGGGGCCCCTCGTCGCTCTGCGGTCTCTTCCATAGTGATCATTAGGGTACAGTTCAGGCCAAACATATCGATCACTATAGAAATGAGTGTCATGAGTCTCACCGATTACCGCACGTTGGGCCGTTCCGGTCTCGTCGTCAGTCCGATGTCTTTGGGCACGATGACGTTCGGGGCCGAGGGTTGGGGGGCTGAGGAGGATCAGTGTCGAGCGATCTTTGACGCCTATGTCGACAGTGGTGGAAACGTGATCGATACCGCCGATATCTACTCCGGGGGAGCGAGTGAGGAGATGGTGGGTCGCTTCGTTGCCGATCGGCAGTTACGCGATCAGCTCGTGGTAGCGACAAAATTCGGTTTCAACGCTGGTTCTAGTCCCCTGACTGCTACGGCCGGTGCCGGTGGCAGCCCGCATTCCGGAGGTGCCGGGGCCAAACACATTCACCAAGCCCTTGAGGCGTCGCTGCGGCGGCTGGACACCGACTACATCGATCTGTACTGGATGCACATTTGGGACGGAGTGACCCCAGTCGAAGAAATCGTGCAGGTTCTCAGTGACCTGGTCAGGGCCGGCAAGATCCGCTACTACGGGCTCTCTGATATGCCGGCATGGATGGCAACGAAAGCCGCCACCCTTAGCGCCGAGCGAGGTCTTCCTCGCCCGATCGGCATGCAGGTGGAGTACTCACTGGTTGCCCGTGACATTGAACGAGAACACCTTCCCGCCGGATTGGACGCGGGGATGGGCCTGGTCCCATGGAGTCCGCTGGCCGGGGGCTTCCTCACAGGAAAATACGACCGTGAACAAACACCCAAAGCGGGACGTCTCAGTGGCGCGAACCCGTTCGGAGACACCAAATTCACCGACCACAACTACGACATCCTCGCCGCCGTGCGTCAGGTCGCCGACGACATCAGCGCCACCCCAGCCCAGACCGCGCTGGCTTGGGTGAAACAGCAACCAGGCGTGAGCACCACGTTGATAGGCGCAAGCAGCGTAGAGCAACTGAACGCCAACCTTGCTGCGTCTGACATCGCCCTGACCCAGGCCCAACTTCACCGACTCGACACCGCTAGCGCGCTCACCGCAGGCTTCAGCGACAGCCTCGCGAGCCCGCAAATCCGGACGATGCTGTTCGGGGGCCATAACGTCACAGGTTGGAACGAGAACAGCCACTGAACAAACCTTCCATGCCCGAGTATCTCTTCGACGAAACAAACTGTCAGGTGTTTATCGGGCGTCTGGCCCCTCTGCGTAGTCAGGGCAACAGTTTGAGACCGATGACGCAGCCAACGATCCCGGCTAGCAGCAGGATCTTCACCACCGACGCTGGCTCTGTGCCGGTGATCATCGCGTAGGTGACGGTGAGGACCGCTCCGATCCCGACCCACACGGCGTACGCCGTGCCTACCGGTAGGTCGCGCATGGCATACCCAAGACCGCTCATGCTCAACGTCAGCGCCACCCCGAACACTACAGAGGGCCCTAGCTGGGTGAAACCATCCGAGCGGTCCAGAGCAGTGGCCCACACTGCTTCCAGGACACCGGACAGAACAAGAACGATCCACGCCATGACGCTCCTTCTCGCGGTAGTTGCGGTGTTGTAACCCTAGGGGCGGTGCCCCTGGACCCGGGGCAGGACGACTATGAAGCCATGGACACTGATCTCTGGCCGATCCACTGACCTCGTGACATCACGGCTGTGACCTGCAGGTCCGGAGAGAGGAACACCCCGCCATGCCCATCACGCGGTCCAGGAGCGGTAGCCTCAGACCGGATATATACCCCGGCAGTCAGGACTGAGCCTTGGACGTTTCTCTCCTCGTGTGGGGGCTGACGATTGCAGGCATCGTGGGCCTGCTGCTCTTCGACTTCTACTTCCACGTGCGAAAGGCCCACGTGCCCACGTTGCGCGAGGCCGCGATCTGGTCATCGCTGTATGTTGGGATCGCGATCCTGTTCGGCCTCGGCGTCCTGGCGTTTGGTGGGGCCACACCGGGTGCGGAGTACTTCGCCGGCTACATCACCGAGAAGGCACTATCGGTCGATAACCTGTTCGTCTTCCTCATCATCATGTCCAGCTTCCGTGTCCCGCGTGAGGACCAGCAGAAGGTGTTGCTGTTCGGCATCGCCTTCGCCCTGGTGGCACGCACCGGATTCATCTTCCTCGGCGCCGCTCTCATCAATTCCTTCGCCTGGGTTTTCTACCTGTTCGGCCTGATCCTGATACTGACGGCAGGCAATATGCTCAAGTCGGAGGACGAAGAGTCCAAGACCGGCGACAACTTTGTAGTGCGGCTCTCGCGCAAGGTCATCCACACTACCGACTACTACGACGGCGACAAGCTCTTCACCGTCCACGATGGCAAGCGGGCCATGACTCCGATGCTGCTGGTCATGGTGGCCATCGGTGGCACCGATATTCTCTTCGCCCTCGACTCGATTCCGGCCATCTTCGGGCTGACGCAGAACACCTACTTGGTCTTCACCGCCGTGGCGTTCTCACTCCTCGGCCTGCGCCAGCTGTACTTCCTTATCGAGGGCCTCTTGGACCGGTTGATCTACCTCTCCTACGGTTTGGCCATCATCCTCGCCTTCATCGGCGTCAAGCTGATCCTGCACGCCCTGCACGAGAACAATGTCGCCTTTATCAATGATGGCGAGCCGATCCCGGTGACCGAGATCAGCACCGGCGTCTCGCTGAGCGTGATCCTCGGCGTTCTCGTGGTCACCGTCCTCGCTTCCCTCTACAGCCCGGCCGGCAAAGCGCGTACCGCGATCGGCAACGCCCGCCGCCACGCCAGCGCCTATCTCGACTCTGAGTACACGCAAGACCACGCCGAGCGAGAGCGGATCTTTAGGCTGCTGCTCGCTGAGCGCGACCAGATCGTCGCCCTAGGACCGAAGTATCGGCAGAAGGCGCGCGACGAGGAGGAGTTGATGGCACTACTACAGCGTGCGCGCATCAGCCATGACGCGGCCGTCGATCGCGGCGAAGCCGAGCCCGTCGGACCGTCGCAACTCCTGCCGCCGCGCTCCTGACCAACCCGAACCATCATGGTCAGTGATCCTGTTGCGGACGGTATGCCAGGAAGGCGCAGATCGTGCTGGTGACCGGTCGCTTCCCCAAAATCACGTTCGCTGAGGCGGTCCGCCTGCAGGATGCTTCAGCTAGATCTTCACGGCCGAAAGCGTAGGCGCCGCCAAGCCTGACTTTTCGACCTTGCGCAGGGTCTGTGAGGTCCTGAACGTTGATGTGGGGTGCGCGCTCCACGTGGGCGACGCGTACGCGCTAGATGTTGCGGCTTCTCGCGAGGCAGGTCTGCAGGCAGTGCCCCTGGATCGAACTGGTGCGGGACCGTTCACGGAGCCGGCCGGGATTCGTTCTCTTTACGACTTGCCCGGGCTTGTGCGCTCTCATCAGGAGGAGATGCAACGCACCGACAGCAGATTCATTCAACCCGAATGAGGATGGTCATCTCGCCTGGGATCTGTGTGCGGACTCGACTGCTGCTGCCAGGGCGAGTGTTGACAGTTTGGCGTCAGCGTTGCTCGCGCGTTGAGCCACGTTGGATGATCGTCCTGTGACAGATCACGACTCCGCCGATCGCGCATGGTGCGTGGCCCTTGTCGTTGCTCTGGGGTCGTCGATGCTGCTTCTGGCTCTGGCACCGTTGGCACTGCCGCCGTCCTATTCATGGGTACGGCTCGGTACCAGCGAGGCGGCCGCCCAGGGGATCGCCGGGGCCTGGGTCGCCCGAGCGGGTTTCGTTTGCTTCGGACTGGCGGTGCTCGGCGTCTGCGTGCTGCGACATGGTGCCTGGCAACCGCTGGCGACAGGAGGACCGGCTGCACTCAGTCTTCGCCTCGGTCGTGGGGTTCTCCTTCATCGCCGGGGTAGCCACTACGCACGCCGTGCGACGCCCGCGCACGCGGGCTAGCACGGGAGGTGACGTTGCCGCGCTCGTGATCACCAGCACCATCCCGCTGATGATGGCCAACTCCTACTGGGGAGTTCTCCAACGGCTCATGTTTCTGACAGCGGCCCTCTGGTACGCCTTGGAACTACGACGACATTCAGCACCGGATCTGCGCCGGAACGATGGGATCTAGTCCCGCATTTTCACATGCCGAAACTCACCGCCGCGATGCTTTGCTGCGCAACCTTGCCGTGTCGCCAGGCTCCGTCCCGCAGGCGAAACCGCTACCGGAGCAGCCGTGGGCTCGTCCGGTATCGCCCGAGATAGGAACTGGGTCGTCCCGCAGAGGATCGCTGACCGGTGACGGTTCGTCTATCGGGGTGCGCACAAGGCGATGACCCCGGCTCACGGACCTGCAGTAGTATCCAGCAGCTAAGAGTGGGTCGAGGTAGTGCTCCTCAGCGGTCACGTCGGGGACCGTGACCACAATGTCGATGATGGGCTTGGCTGCCAGCCCGGGAACAGAGGTAGACCGTGACATCCGGTCGGCGATGCTCGCGGCTCTTGTTCATACGAACATCCTGGCAGCGCAGACCAACACCACCCTCGTCACTTCTCTGCACCCTCTCTCAGCGGACGTGCTCAGCCAGCACGAGCTGTGTATGGATATCTCGTCTGTGCCCCACTGAAGCGCTAACATCGTTGTGTGACGATGCAATCGATTCCTGTGGATGTTTCCTTTGTGGATGAGCGCGCGGCGCTGTCAGCGGCTACGTGTCTTTTCCGTGGGTTGGGGGATCCTGCTCGACTGACCATCTTGCGTCACCTGGTCCTCGGGGAGCACCGGGTCCGTGACCTGACCGCTCACCTCGGTTTGGCCCAGTCGACCGTCTCAGCACATCTGGGGTGTCTGCGTGACTGCAACCTGGTCACCTCCCGCCCGGTGGGTCGGGCATCCATGTTCGCTTTGACCCAGCCGGAGTTGGTACTCCAGGTGCTTCGCGCGAGCGAAGAGTTGCTCACGGCTACCGGTGACGCGGTCGCGCTTTGCCCGGTTTATGGTGTTGACGCGAACCAGTGATGACCCAGAGCAGTACCTGGGTCACTGACCCCGAGTACCGCCGCCGGCTCGGCCGGAGGGCGCAACTGCTCGCTGGGGTATCGGTGACGTACAACGTCGTCGAGGCCATCATCGCGATCAGTGCCGGTATTGCCGCTGGCTCTGTCGCACTGATCGGGTTCGGCCTCGACTCCACGGTCGAGGTCTCCAGCGGCCTGATCATTGTGTGGCAGTTCCGTCACCGGATGCCTGAGTCCAGAGAACATCTCGCGCTGCGGTTGCTCGCGATCTCCTTCTTCGCACTTGCCATCTACGTCGGGTTCGAATCCGTCCGCGCCCTGGTGACCGGCGCCGAGCCGGAGCCCTCAGCCGTGGGGATCGCACTAGCGACTGCCTCGTTGTTGGTGATGCCGTTCCTGTCTTGGGCCCAACGCCGCACCGGCAAGTCCCTGGGCTCGAACGCAGTAGTCGCTGACGGTACCCAAACCCTGCTGTGCACCTACCTCTCGGCCGTGCTCCTGGTCGGCCTCATCGCGAATGCCGCCCTCAGCTGGTCCTGGGCCGACCCGATTGCCGGGCTGGTCATCGCTGCCATCGCCCTGCGTGAAGGCGCCAAAGCATGGCAGGGCAAAGGGTGCTGCGCTCCGATCAACAGCGAGCCGAGCCCCACCTGCGGCTGCGCCGAAACAGGGACGACCCACTCCTGCTTCACCCGCGGAGACGACTGACGCCGAGTGGATCCCTGACCGATATTGGATCGTCTACCGGCGATGGTCGACGCAGGCGCTGCACATTCCCGACTGAGCAGGTGGCACTGACGGTGCTGACCGGTAGTTTCAGGACATGAGAACTCGTGAGGTCCAGGTCACTTTTGATTGTGCCGACCCCGCCGCACTAGCGGGGTTTTGGTGCGAGGTGCTCGGCTACCAGATACAGCCACCACCCTCCGGTTTCGCCAGTTGGGACGAGGCGCTCGATACCTGGGGAGTCCCGTCCCAGCTGCGCAACAGTCGCTCGGCCGCGCTGCCGCTCGACGATGAAAGTGGCCCTCGGCTCTTCTTCCAACAGGTCCCGGAACACAAGACCGTCAAGAATCGGCTCCATCTAGACGTCCGCGCTGCCCCGGGCCTCGAAGGGGAGGAACGGATGACCGCGTTGGACACCGAGGCCACCCGCCTCGTCGGCCTCGGAGCAACACGGGTCCGTCGGGTCGATCCCGACGGCCGCATGGAAACAGGTTTCGTGGTCATGCAGGACCTAGAGAGCAATGAGTTCTGTCTGGACTAGCGACGTCAAAGGCCTCACGGCACCGCTACCTCCAAGAATTACTGACATCGCGCGGTCGTCAGTTGAGGATCGTCGAACGGCGGCTACCAGAGATTGGTCATCATCGGCCATCGCCTAGGTTGGCTGCTAGGAGCGCCCGGGCGTCGTACAGGTCGCGCTTGATCGCGCCCGGTGACCGCCCGACGTCCCGGGCCACGTCAGCCACCGATTCGTCGGCGAAGTAGTACAGCAGCACCGGCAACTGTAGCCGTGCGGGTAGCGACCTTACCGCCGTGCGCACCGACAGCACGACGGCAAGGTCGAAGGGGGGTGGCGCCAGCCCAGTTCCGCCCAGCCCGCCCTGGTACCTCTCGTAGGCTGCCGTCTCGCGCCGCCGGGTGCGCCAGTGGTCGCGGGCCAGGTTGACCACGGTGGCATAGAGCCACGGGCGGGGGTCCCGCACGCTGTCCCAGTGGCTGAGCAACCGGGTGAACGCCTCGAGTGTGAGGTCCTGGGCCAGTTCCCGGTCACCGACGAGAGAGGTGGCCCACCCGGTCAGATGTGCGTGGTGGGCCTCATAGGCGGCGCACACGCCGACCTGGGCGCAGCTTTTCGGCGACGGTGTCACGGTGACTCCTGTTCTCACCGGGCGGCATTATCCACCATGTTCTCACCCCACCCGCGCCATGAAGGACTTTGGACCCGTTGTCCGAGAGACCAACCGGGCCAGTGCCTTCGGCGTCATACATGACACAGATCCGATGTGGTGTCTGTGTCTTAACAGGAGGCGTCCCGTGACCGCACGTCTGAGATTTGCACGCCCTCGGCTGGGAGCGTTGCTTCTCGGCTTGATCTTGCTGCTCGGACCGGGGCTGGTCGGTGCCACGGGGGCGGGCGCCGTCACGGCGTCGGTCCCGGTGGCTCCGACCACCGGGACCGACGTCAACTTCTCCGTCGAGAGGTTGGCAGGGTCGAACCGCGCCGCTACCGCCGCCAAGATCAGCCGAGAGTTTTTCGGTGCCGGGGTGCCGGTCGCCTTTGTCGTGACGACGGCGAACTATCCCGACGGACTCGCGGCCGGACCGGCCGGGGCCCGGCTCAACGGTCCCGTGCTGTTCACCAACGGGACGAGCATCCCGGTGGCCACCCGCGCCGAGCTCACCAGGCTACGGCCCGGCCGCATCTACATCGTCGGCGGCACTCAGGTGATCTCGGAGGACGTGCGCACCACGCTGGCCCAGTTGAGTGCGGGTGGGGCGGTACGCGTGTCCGGCACGGACCGGTATGCCACCGCCGCAGCCGTGTCCCGGTTGTCCTACCCCTCGGGCGCCTCAATCGCCTACATCGCGACCGGCCAGAACTGGCCCGACGCGCTGACCGGGGGGACGGCGGCTGGCGTACAGTCGGCGCCCCTACTGCTGACCAACTCGACCAACCTGTCACCGAGTACCCGGACCGAACTGCAGCGGCTCAACCCGTCTCGGATCATGGTGCTGGGCGGTACGGGCGCAATCTCCACCGGAGTCGCCAACCAGCTGGCGGCAATCGCCACCGCCGAGCGCGTCTCCGGGTCCGACCGGTATGCCACCGGCCGGGCCGTCTCAAAGCGCGTCTTCGGTGCAAACCGGGCCGGTGTCGTGGTGGCGACCGGCCGCAACTGGCCCGATGCCCTGGTGGCCGGGCCAGCGGTGCGGCGCACCCGTGGACCGGTGCTGCTGTCGACCGGGACCTCCCTGCCCACCGGCACCGGCACCGAGCTAGGCCGGCTGAGCCCAGGCACCGCATACCTCCTCGGCGGCACGACGGCGCAGAGCAACAACGTGGCGATGCAGGTGCAACGCTTCTCCGGAGTCTGCTGGGCCGGCACCAGACCGACGACGGGGTCGCAGGAAGTGTTTTCCACTGGCCCGGGGGCAAGCAAGAAGGTTGCCTTCACCCTAGATATGGGGGGACGGCTCGACCCTGGCCTGCGCATCGTGAACTACCTGGTCGACAACCAGGTGTGCACGACCTTCTTCCCCACTGGTGCCATGGCCAACACTACGGAAGGTCGTCAGGTGATGGCCCTGATCGCTCGGCACCCCGAACTGTTCGAGTTGGGCAATCACACGATGCACCATTGCGACCTCGTCCTGGGCGGCGGCGGATCCCCGAGCGCCGCACCGTGCCAACGCGCCATGACGCGCACCTTCATCCGCACCCAGCTGAGCAGCGCCGAGACGGTGTTGGAGGAACTCACGGGCATGCCCGCTAACCCGTACTGGCGGCCACCGTACGGCTCGCACAACGCTTCGGTCCGCGATGCCGCGGCCTCGGTCGGCTATACGAAGACGGTGATGTGGAACCGCGACACCATCGACTGGCATCCGGACACGACCACAACCCAGATCGTGAACCGGGTCGTCAACCCCCTGCCCCCGAACGGGACGATCGTGCTGGCGCACCTCGGTGGCTATCGGACGCTGGACGCCTTGCCGTTGATCGTCCGCACTCTGCGGGCCAACGGCTACACGCTCACAACGGTGTCGGACATGCGGGACGGGTGAGCCCTCGCCGAGGACCGCGGGGAACGCAAACTCGCGGGGCAGCGGGGCGCCTATGGGAGGGTGCAGCGGGGCGCTTATGGGAGTTCGTAAAGAGGTAGACGCAGAGTTGTCAGTAAGACTCCCGGACGAGGGACGCCGTACCCGGTGCGTGACAAGACGGCCTGAAAGGGCTTCTCAATGGCATGGCTAGTGCTCCTCCTCTCCGGTGTTCATGAGGTGGGTGGGCGACCGCGCTCAAAGTTCTGTTCCTCGCGGCGATCGTCGGCGGCGTCGTGGGGCTCAAGATCGTCCATGAGTCTCCACCGAGGGGGTTTGAGGCGGGCTAGACCCATTCAGCCCCAGGGGGCAACAGTCTGCGTTGCCTGTCACAGTGGTGGACCCTGGGCCGCCGATGTGGTTTCCCTCAGTGCGAGGACCCAAAGATCGGCCTCTGGATCCGGGGCAATGGAAGGCAAGGACGCAATATCCGCCCATGTTTCCCTGTTGCAGTTGGGCTTCAGGCCACGGAGGTGGCCGAGTTCTTTGCACGGGTTCCAGCCGCTCAACAGGGAAGGTCTTCGCTACTGCTTGGCTAGACGTTATCCCTCACCGCGCTGAGAAGCGCCTGCCTTGTACCCAACACTTCCGGTTAGGTTTGCGTCGGTCAGGTTCGCGTTGGTCAGGTCAGCGTCGCTCAGGTCCGCACGGGTCAGGTTTGCACCGAAGAGGTTCGCGTTGCCCAGGGTCGCATCTGTGAGGTCCGCGTCGACCAAGTAGGCGCCGAACAGGTTCCCCTCGGCCAGATTCGCATCTCTGAGGTCCACGCCCGTCAGGTAAGCGCCGAACAGGTTCGCCTCAGTCAGATTCACCTTTCTGAGGTCCGCAGTCGGTCAGGTAAGCGCGGGTCAAGTTTGCATGGGTCAGGTTCGAGCCGAACAGGTACGTGTGGGTGAGGTCTGCGTCGGTCAGGTTCGCGTCAGTCAGGTCCGATTCGGTCAGGTTCGCGTCGGTGAGGTCCCGTCGGTCAGGTTCGCCTCGGTCAAATCCAGTGAGCTAAGCGGCTGCTCGGCAAGGTCGAGGCGTGCGAAGGGTTTCACGTTAGCTCCGGAGTCAACGGTCGTGCGCACGAACTGAAGGTTCGACAGCCTCGCCTGGCTTGTGGTGATCGACTCCGCCAGCCACCAGATGCCCCACAGAAACTGCCAGCGAGAAGGATAACCAGTAACGGCTTAGCGAGGATGGACCGGGTGGGCTTCGTCGGTCTAGCGTCCGATGAATGCCCTGGTTTGGCAATGGCCTGCTGGACGATCTACTTCCTCGGAGTCTCCTCGGGCGTGTTAGTACCGGGCGGGCCCCCTGCCCGGTTCCCTGTGATCGCATCACGCCAGTACAGCGCGCTCGGGCTCGAAGCGCCAGGGTCATAGTGTGGTTCTCTCCACGGATGCCCGCCCAGCCCAACTGCGCTTGCAGGGTTCGACACTCCGACCCAGCCCGCAGAGGTGTCGGTGACGCTCGAAACCTGAGCATTTGCTGCTTGAAAGTGAGCAGTTTCGGTTAGTGTGCCGTGTTTTCGGCTCGGGCAGAGGGGAGGGTGTCGATTCCGGTGTTGCGGAGGCGGTGGCTTGTCGACGACGCTCGGGCGCCGGTGGACATATCGCAGACGGAGAGACAGGGGATCTGTCCATATTTGCCGAAGACATCTTGGCTACCGACCCCGACTCACTTCCCGGTGTCCCAGTCTTGGCCACCGTCGTGAATGGCACAGTTCGGCGACCTATCCGAGCATAAGTAGACGAGATGGGGCCAGGCGAGGATTGTGTCACCTGCCTCGCAACGGGGACCTGAGATAGGCTCGAACCGTGGACAATGACATCGCACAGACCGGAATCCTCGTGCTCACGCGGGCCGACTTGGAGCGACTGGAGGTGACCTGGGCTGAGATCATTGACGTGCTTGATGACGCCTTCGTGCAGAAGGCCGACGGCCGGGTGCAGAACCCGCCCAAGCCGATGGTCGCGCCGCGGTCGGATGCCTTCATCAACGCCATGCCAGCTCACCTTGGCGGCTCCGACCGCACCGGGATCAAGTGGGTCGCTGGCTACGAAAGCAATCACGCCAAGGGCCTGCCCTACATCCACGGCGTGCTGATCATGACCGACTCCGACACAGGCCGCCCGCTGGCGCTGATCGACGGCGGATGGGTCACCGAGAAGCGCACGGCCGCCGCCTCGGGGGTCAGCATGCGCCACGTGCCCGATGACCCCCGCGTGCTGGCGCTGGTCGGCGCGGGTGTGCAGGGACGGGCACACCTGCAGATCGCCCGGCTCTGCTTCCCCGAATTGAGCCAGATCCGGGTCTACGACCGCAACGAAAGTTCGTCGCGACGCCTGCTGGAAGCCGCTGGCGAACTCGAGACCTACGTCGCCAGCTCAGCACAGGACGCGGTCGAAGGGGCCGATTTGGTCATCACGACCGTGACCCAGCCGATGGATCCCAAGTTGAACTGCGACCGCACCGCGACCAATGCGCTGATCCTGCCCGTGGAGTACGACGACGCCGTGGCCGACACCACCTTCAACGCAGCGTCCTTCTTCAGCGTTGACGACCTCAACCAGTATGCTGCCGTGCGCAACTCCGGAGACCACTTCACCCACCTACGTGAACCGGACACCGACCTGGCCTCCGTCGTTTCTGGTGCGTTTCCGGTGCCTGCCGAGGGACGCCGGGTGATCATGAACATGGGGATAGCCACCGAAGACGTCGCGCTGGGCGGTCTGGTCCTGGATCGGGCGATAGCCAATGGAGTCGGCACCCGGATCGACTTCCCCTGAACCACCGGCTAAACACCGTCGGCGGCGGACCGGGCGCTGGGTAATCGGCTTACCCCGGCGTGCTCTCTTTCGGCATTACTCCATCCTCGTTTCCAAGGTCAGGAGCCTCCAACTTTCCCAGTGCTGTTCAGGTGGCCATCCTGCACGTATCCTGCACGGCTGGGGTGATCAGGAGCGCTTGGAGTGCGTTTGTCCGGGTCAGAGGGCCATGGCGTTAGTGGACGTGAAAGGCACTCGAAATGCTCCTGGGCGCACCGGGACGCTAACTGGGCAGCAGGAAGCGCCGCTTGACCGGGTGCTGGATAGCGGCGGGAACGCGCCGAGAGGGTTCCTGGCGGCTTCTCTCGGTTGAGAGGCAACCAACGGCGAACGATGCGTAGTCGCTGCATTCACAAGGCGAAAGGCCCCTGAACTTGCGTTTCCGCATGTCAGAGGGCCTCTCGCGATGCTCCCCCGGTTGGACTCGAACCAACAACCTGCCGATTAACAGTCGGCTGCTCTGCCAATTGAGCTACAGGGGAATGTGGAGGTGGGCCTCAGCGACGAGCGTGACTCTATCAAGACGGCAGCCTCGCGACCGAATCAGCGGCACACCGCATACCTGCCACCATTTGGCCTGAGCAACCTTATGCAACCAGATCGGGGGAAATCACACCCACAAGCGATGCATAAGCTTGCCCAGGCACAGAAATCATACGGCGTCCAGCCCAACCTCGGCACGGACTTCGGATCGGACCCGCTCCACTTCGGCGGCCAGTTCTGTGTCCGCGCTGCTAGCGCCGGGACCCCAGGCCACCTGGTCGATGAGCTCACGGGTGCTCAACACTGCTCGAACGCTGACGCGCGCACTCCGCCGCGGCCCGAGCTTGACCTCACGCGCGCGGACAATGCTGGCCGAAACTCGTTCACGGAACACGTCGGGGATTCTCCCGGGGCCGGTCCGGGTGCGCATGTTCCACTGCACCGCTCGATGGCTGCCGATCCAGGTCAGACTCAACGTACCTGACTCGGGCTCCCACGCCCCCGTGCCCACGTCGTGCCACGGACGTTCCAGGTGCTGCGTGCCCTCGCTGTCGAGCACGAGGATGCGGTATGTCGTCAGCACCACCCACGACCCAGCGTCATCCTCCTGGGCCGCGGCAAGCACCGCCTCCCCGCGCCCAGTCGCGACGTTCATGTCGCGCGGCAGTCTTGGCACCGCCTGAGCCTTCTCACCTCTCCTGAGCAATCCCATGGTCACTCCATCCTGGCCCGCAGCCGGGCCCTCTCGCGGTGCAATACGGTCAAGGACTCGCTCAACCTGCGGGTGGCGGCGTCGTCACCCGTGCTGCGTTGCAACGCGCTCATCGCGGTGTCAATTCGCTGACCAAGGGATGCGTCCACGACCCGGTCGACCAGAGAGTCGACGTATTTCAACGGCGGCTCACCCGTGCCATGGTCGAGGCGCACGGGCAGGCCGGCCACTGCCAACTCGGCAACCATCGGGGCCGCCAGCGGGGGGGTATGCGCGTGCACAGCGCTGGTCCACGATGCTGCGCTCATCCCCGCGGCAGAGCCAACGCCACCTGCTTCGCGCACGCCGTGCCAGATTGCCTGATGAGCTGGCGCCCTGAACCCGTGAACCGGCAGGGCATCGACATCTTCTGCCACCAGGCTGGCGGGATACTGCAACGACACCTGGAGCAGCTGGCGCTCCGCGGCAACCACGGGGTCCTGCACGTCGGGCCGAGGCAGAACCGGTCCGTGATCCTCCTCGGGGTCAACATCCTCTGGCGGTGGCTCATCGTCGTGATGACGACGTTCCACTCCCCTATCTTCGGTCGGCCCGGGACTCCTCTGTTCTCGAGAGGTCGACGGGCCGCGCTGCTGCCCACTCCGGGCAGCGTTGGACTGCGCCGCGGACCCTTGGCCGCCGCGGGTTCTGCCGAATGCCTTGGACACCTCGACACCGAAGCGTTGCTCGTCCATACCCAGCCACCCAGAGACGGTGCGCACGTACTCCACCCGCAGCGCGCTATCGCGAATGCTGGCCACAATCGGGGCCACCGCCCGCATGGCATCCACCCGCTGCTCGCTGCGGTCCAAGTCATAAGGGGCGATGGTGGTGCGCACAGCGAACTCGAACATCGGCACGGCGTCCTCGATCAGCGCCGCAACGGCATCGTCACCGTCAGACAGGCGCAGGTCGTTAGGGTCCTTGCCTGTCGGCGCCACGGCGACATAGGACTGTGAGGCCCATCGCTGGTCCTCGGCGTACGCTCGCATCGCTGCTTTCTGCCCCGCGGCGTCACCGTCGAAGGTGAACACGACGCGCGCCGGCGACAGGCCGGGCTCGTCGCGCAGGATCCGCCGAAGCGTCTTGATGTGCTCGACGCCGAAAGACGTGCCGCAGGTGGCGACAGCCGTCTCGATGCCAGCCATGTGACACGCCATCACATCGGTGTAGCCCTCGACGATGACCGCTCGTCGGGTCGAGGCCATCAACTTCTTGGCCAGGTCGAGGCCATACAACACGGTAGTTTTCTTGTAGATCGGGGTTTCGGCGGTATTGAGATACTTTGCCGCTATCCGGTCGTCGTCGTAGAGCCTTCGCGCACCGAAGCCCACGGGATCCCCGGTGATGTCACGGATCGGCCAGATCACCCGCCCGCGGAACCGGTCGTAGAGCCCTCGCTGCCCTCTACCGATCAAACCGGCAGTGACCAGTTCGTCCTCGGTGAACCCCTTATCCCGCAAGTAGCCGGCCAACGCACCGCCCGAGGAGGGGGCATAACCGACCTCGAAGCGCTTGGCTGCCTCCGACTGAAACCCCTTGGCTCGCAAGAAATCGCGGGCGACACGTGCCTCTCCAGAGTCGATCAGCGTTGAGTGGTAGAACTCTGCCGCCGCCCGGTTGGCCTCTACCAGTCGTGCCCGCCGACCCAGACCGCCACCGTCGCCGTCGCGCGGCGACCCGGATCGACGACCCGAGGACTCCTCATACTGCAACTCCATCCCGACCTGGCCCGCCAGTCTCTCAACGGCTTCGGCGAAGGTGAGGTGGTCGATCGCCATCACAAAGGCCAAGATGTCGCCCCCCTCACCGCAGCCAAAGCAATGCCAGGCGCCAGCGGTGGGACGAACCGTGAAAGACGGTGTCTTCTCGTCATGGAACGGACACAGGCCCTTCAGCGATCCGGTGCCCGCGGGGCGCAGCGTGACGTGTTCGCGCACGACGTCCTCAATCGAGGCGCGCTCCTTCACAGAGGCAACGTCTTGCGTCCTGATCAGCCCGGCCATGGGATGGAACCTCCTGGTGTCTAGCGGTGAGTCTAGGCGGCTCCATCGTGGGTGTGATGAGGTAACCATGTGGCCCCCTCCAGTAGTCCCGCGACGCACCTGTCCGTCGGCGGGCGCGACGTGCGTATCTCCAACCCGGACCGCGTCTACTTCCCCCAGGTCGGACACTCCAAGCTGGACCTGGCGCAGTACTACCTGTCTGTCGGCGATGGCATCGTCAACGCGCTGCGCGAGCGTCCCTGTATGTTGCACCGCTTCCCGGAGGGCATCGATGGTGAGAAGGTGCATCAGAAGCGGCTACCCCGCGGTGCGCCCGACTGGGTAGAGACCGTGCGGATCCACTTCCCGCGGTGGAACCGCACCGCGGACGAGTTGTGTGTGACAGAACTGGCCAGCGTGATCTGGGCCGTGCAGATGTCCACCGTCGAGTTCCACCCATGGAATAGTCGCCGCGCCGACGTGGAGCGCCCGGACGAGTGGCGGATCGACCTCGACCCCGGGGACGACTGTGCCTTCAGCACGGTACGCGAGGTTGCTGGCGTGGCTAGCGAGGTGTTGGCTGAAATGCAAGCAGTCGGCTGGCCAAAAACTACCGGAGGCTCCGGACTGCACATTTACGTGCGCATCCACCCGGAACACCCGTTCACCGATGTACGCCGGGCCGCGCTGGCCTTTGCCCGGGAGGTCGAACGTCGAGTCCCACACAAGGCCACGACCAGCTGGTGGCGCAAGGATCGCGACCCGAGGGCTGTTTTCGTCGACTTCAACCAGAACGCCCGTGATCACACGCTTGCATCGGCATACTCAGTGCGCGGCACGGCCGACGCGCGGGTGTCGGCTCCGTTGCGGTGGGATGAGGTGGCCGACTGCGAGCCGGGTGATTTCACCGTTGCCTCGATGCCGACTCGGTATGCCGACCTCGGCGACCTGCACGCAGACATCGACGCGCACCCCTTCGACATCGCGCCGCTGTTGCGCTGGGCCGAACGCGACGAGGCCGAGGGCTTGAGCACCCCGACCGAACAATAGCGTCCGCGTTCAGAGCCGGCGCGCTCTCGAAGCCTGTGACCGGAAGACGGCTATGACACGGCAGTCTGCCGGGCCGAGAGGGACCGAGACACCACGTTGATCCGCCCGTGCCATGGCCGGAGCCTACGGCGTGAGCGTCGACGGCTTGCAGGTGCCGAGCGAGGCCAGTGTGTCCATCGTGCGCCGGGCGCTTTCGGGGTAGTTCTGCGGCCCGACGGGCTCGATGACGTGACCGTTCAGATTCACCCGGGTGGGCTGGACTGCGAGGTCCGAAGTCACTGTGCCGTCGCCGGCAACCGTCAGGGACACCTCGGCCACCATGCCCTCCTGTGTTTCCGTGCGCAAACGGCTGTCGACCTCCGGAGACTGGTTGGACAGACTGTTGCCCATGCCGTAGAGCACGAAGCGGTCGTTGATCTTGGCGCAGGGCTGGGGGACATGGACGTGCGTGCCCAGGATGAGGTCAACGGCACCGGCCTCCAGCAGCTCTTGCGCTATTTCGGTCTGATCGCTCGTCGGTTCGGTGACGTACTCCGAACCCCAGTGCATACTGACGACGACGACATCGGCGCCATCGGCACGCGCCCGTTGAGCGTCCTCTTCGATGCCTTGGCTTCTGGCGACGGGCCAGAGCGACTCGGCAAGCCAAGGGGCGTCGGCAGGCACATCGGTGGTCGGCACACTCGCGTTCGGCAGGGTGTACGTGTAGGCGAGGTGGGCCACCGTGAGGCCCTCCACCTCGTAGGTGTGTGCCTCACCGGCTCGGTCTTTGTAGCCCGAGGGCCCCGCATAGCCCAGGTCCGCGTTGTTCAACACGTCCTCGGTCTCGGCCAAACCGGAGACACCCCGGTCCATCGTGTGGTTGGACGCGAAGTCGCATCCGTCGTATCCCGCAGCAGCCAGGTCGTCAGCGAGCTCGTGCGGGCTGGCAAAGGACAACACCCGGGGTTGGGTGAGGTTTGTGTTATCGGCCGACAGCGGGGTTTCCATGTGACACAGCGCCAGATCGGCGGAGGAAACCAGTGGCTCGATCTGCGCAAACATCGGGCCGAAGTCGTAGCCATCGCCGCCCGTGTTAGCCGAAGCGCTTTCAAGGACCGGCGCGTGAGGGAGCTCGTCGCCGGTGGCGGCGATGGTAATGGTCTGAGCGGCAGGTGGCTCGCTCGACGTCTCCGCAGCGGTCCCCGCCTCGCTCGTCGCGGAGTCTTGGCCCTCTTCGGACTGGCTCGTAGGGTCAGCGCTGGCCTCCGGGTCTTCCTCAGCGCACCCGGCCATCGTCAAACCGATAGCCACACTGAGGCCTGCCGCGATGAACGTCCCCCGATGTGCCGACCTATACATGACTTGAGACTATCTTGACTGCTTCCGGCAAACAGTCAAGACACCCAGATCGCAGGTTGGCCTGAGCCCTCAGCCCCACGCTGCATACAGCGCGTGCGCCCTCGTGTCCGACAGGCTCGCTACCTGGTCCACCACCGCCCGACCGGCTGCTGCCGCGTCCCCCGCCGCGGACGCAGCGTCGTGGGCGGCTCGGTGGATGGGATCCAGCAGACCGGGGTCCCTACCGTAGGCCGCGTGTAGCCCGGTCACAATCTCACGCTGCCGCTCCATCACCGCCCGTCGCTCGTCAGTGAGCATCACGAAGTATGCCGCGGCCCCTTTCAGCACGCTCGCCTCAGCCCGGACCCCCTCGCTGACGACGAGGCCAGCCTCGTACCGGCTCAACGTTCCGAGGCCATAACGCTCGCGCGTCGCGTCTTCTACCGTGTGAACGAAGTGCCCGATCAGCTGACTTGTCATGTCTTTCAGTGCTGCCAACGACGACCGTGAGCCATCGTGCGCGACCGGGATGAGGTTCCCAGTGAGCAGTCCCTCCAACGCCTGCATCAGCATGCCGTGTTCCAGGTCGGGGGCGTACCAACGGTGGGCAACGTCGACGATCTCCGCGACAGCGCCAGCGCTGCGCAGCGCGCCGGGGTCGATGCGCCGCGAAGCGATTCCGTCCTCGATGTCGTGTACGCAGTAGGCCACGTCGTCGGACCAGTCCATCACCTCGGCTTCTAGGCACCGGCTATGCGCCACGGACTGAACGGGCATCCTGACCCAGTCAAAGACTGCAGCGTCGTCGGCGTAGTAGCCGAACTTCGCTGTGCCTGCGACCTCCCCGCGCGCCCACGGATACTTCAACACCGCGTCCAGGCTCGCTCGAGTCAGGTTGAGCCCAGCTGATCGCCCGTCTGGATGGACTCGTTTGGCCTCCAGCCGGGTCAACACCCGTAAGGTTTGGGCATTGCCTTCGAATCCCCCGATGCCGCTGGCGAGCTCGTTCAACACTGCCTCGCCGTGATGACCGAAGGGCGGGTGGCCAAGATCGTGGGCCAGACTTGCGGTGTCGACCACATCGGCGGCACATCCCAAGGCGGCACCGAACTCTCGGGCGATCTGAGCCACCTCCAACGAGTGGGTCAACCGGTTCCGCACGAAGTCATCCGAGCCGGGCTGTACCACCTGGGTCGTCAGGGCCAGGCGCCGCAGACCCGCCGAGTGCACCACCCGAGCTCGGTCGCGGGCAAAGTCGTCGCGATCGGCCCGCTTGATCGCGGGATCTTCCGGCAACCATCGCTGTCGATCTGCAGCCCCGTAACCCGAGGGCTCGTACGTCGTCGAGGTCACCAAGCCGCCCATGCCGACCTCACCCGGCGCACGCCATCTGCCAGGGCAGGTCCCAGCGGGCGGACCGGAACCTCGGCATATCCGCCCTGAGCGAGGCCGGCTTGCCGTTCGAAGAAGCAGCTGGCGGCACGGTCCCCGGTGCGCAGCCAGGACCATCCCATCGAGGCCAGGTACAGCGGGAGGAACGGCATACCGAAGCACGCCATCCATTGCCTCGCGTGCACCTCTTCATGCCGCAACACACCGGGACGGTGCCGCCACACCTGCGCTAGATCATGGCGCGAGATGACCACGTCACCGATGGTGAAGGCAGACGCGACCGGGAACCGCCACCGGTAGTGGCTAGCCAGGGTGAGACCGAATGGTCCCGGCGCAACGTCGGCCCCCCCGGCCACAGCGACCGCCCGGCCCAGCGCAGTCGAGCCGTTGACCCAGTTGGCACATTGACGCAGCCGAACCAACACATTGCTGGGCACTGCGGCAGCCACGTCAGGAGCCGCCGCCATAGCGAGCCGCCGCGCGCGCCCTGGCCTTGGCAGCCTCGACGTCCCGGTTGAGAGGCTGTCCTCGCGAGGTCAGCTCATCCAGCAGTTGCTGGGTGGCCGCAGCAATCTGCTCGGCGGCCCTTTCATAGGCGCCGGTGTTGGCCTGCGAGGGCTTCGAGGTCCCGCCGATCTTGCGGACGTACTGCAAGGCAGCAGCATGTACTTCTTCGCCAGTGGCTGGTGGGTCGAAGTGGTGCAGTTGTCGAATGTTGCGGCACATGTCGCTCACCTCGTTGCTCGCCGAATCGGATGACCTGCAGGTCCACCTTAGAGTGAGCGACGTGGCAGATTCCTCGACAACTTCGGTAACCGTGAGCATCATCCGGCACATTGACCCGGATCAGGCTGACCGCATGGTGGCCTGGTTCAACGCTGGGGCTTCGCTGGCTGAGCGCTTTCCGGGCTTCCTGGGCACAGGATGGGTTCGGCCTGCGTTGAACTCCGACCAGTGGCACATGCTGTACCGGTTCGCCAGTGCCGAGGATTTGGCCCACTGGGAGGCTTCGGAGCAGCGCCGTTGGTGGTTGGATTCCTCGTTGGGGATCGTTGGCGAAAGCACCAAGGAACGCCGAACCGGTATCGAGGGTTGGTTCGACCGGCCCGCTGCTAGCGATGTCGACGATCTGCGTCCGTCCGAGCCTGCGCCACCGCGGTGGAAACAAGCCTGTGTGATCTGGTTGGCCTTCTTTCCGTTGAATCTCCTGGCGACCTGGCTGCTGACTCTGGCCCTGCCTGAAGACTTTCCCCTCGTGCTCCGTGTGTTGCTGGGGACGCTGCTGCTGACGCCGGTCATGACCTACTATGCTCTCCCAGCGGTAACGTCGTGGATGGGGTGGTGGCTGGCCGGCAAGGCGCCCCCGTGGAGGAAGAGCGACGACCAACGGGGTCACGATGGTTGATCCGCTGATCGAGCCACAGCAGCTGGCCAAGCGGTTGGCCGGCGACCAACCTCCGATCCTGCTCGATGCGCGCTGGCAGCTCGGCCGGCCACCGGCGGACAACTACGAGGACTATCTCGCGGGCCATCTGCCGGGGGCTGCGTTCCTCGACCTCGACAGCGCTCTGTCCGGTCCGGTCACCGTTGATGGCGTCGGCGGGCGTCACCCGATGCCTTCGATGCAGACCGCCTCCGAGGCCTTTCGCGCCGCAGGTGTGCGCCACGAGTACCCAGTGGTGGTGTATGACGGCTCGACGTCGCTGGCCGCTTCGCGGGCATGGTGGGTGCTGAAGTACTTCGGGCACGAGCAGGTGCGCGTGCTCAACGGCGGGTATGCAGCGTGGACCGCCGAGAACCTGCCTGCGGCGTCGGGCCCGGTGCAGACGCCAGCCGGCGATGTGCAGCTCAGTCCTGGACATCGGCGGATAGCCAACGCTCAGGAGGTTCTCGAGCTGACCGAGCACCCTGGCAGCTACGTGATCGACGCCCGCGCTCCCGAACGCTATCGGGGCGAGGTAGAGCCGATTGATCCAGTGGCCGGACACATACCCGGGGCGCTCAACGTTGCGACACTGGCTGCTCTGGACTCCTCCGGGCGGTTCCAGAGCCAGCGCGTCGTCGACCAGATGGTGCACCTCGGCGTCGATCCCGATGCTCCGACGACGCTCTACTGCGGATCGGGAGTGCAGGCTATGCACTTGGCGCTCACCCTGGAGGCAGCGCAGCCTGAGCGCCAACCTCCGGCGATCTACGTCGGCTCGTGGAGTGACTGGGTCAGCGACCCTTCACGACCGACACGACACGGCCATGCCTAGGCAGATGTGATAGCGCCGCGCCACAGGCTCTCACCGCTGTGCTCAGGGTTACCGTCATAGTGCTCGACCGAAACATCGACGGTCGTGAACGTGTCCGTTGACAGGCCATCCGGGAGGACGAACTCCTCGTTGCTGGCAGTCAGGGCGCCGATGGTGACCATGCCCGCAACCTCGTCTTCCAACATCCACACCTGGAGGTAGCCGTCTTCGACCTCGGGCAAGGAACGGGTGTCGACGCGCAGCACCCGCTGGCCATCCCGCTCGATGATCTCTGCGGTCGCCGGACTGACGGTCTCCTCCAAGGCGGCGAGGTCGGCCATCGCGATGATCTCAGGATCGCCAACCTCATCTTGACCAGGCTCAGCATCGTCCGGGTTGGTCGTCTCTCCACCCGAGACGACTTCCTGGCCCGGCTGTAGACCGTCATCGCTGGCCAGCGATGTGCCAATCCACATCACGCCGGCACCCACGGCTGCGGCAGCCAGCATGCTGAGTGCCGTGAATCGACGGTCAGCGAGCGCAGCGCCATCCCGAGACGAACGGCGTGTTGCGATATCCGTCGGCTGCGGGTCATCCGGAGTCGCCTGAACATCCACCGCGACGGCTGCCTCAATAGCAGTCCAGAGGTGTGCCGGCGCCTTCCCCCGCATCGGGCCGCCGTCCACCATGATCTTGCTCACGGTGGACAAGGACTCGACTTCGGAGCGGCACTGAGCACAGGACTCCAGGTGCCTCACGTTGGGTTCGCTGGGCTCGCCGAGGGCGAGCAGGGCGAGGTCGCTGTCGTTAATGTGCACCGTCACCCTCCAATCGACTGCGCAGCTTGCGCAAGGTGCGCGAGATGTAACTCTTGACCGTTCCGAGTGGCATATCCATGCTCTCGGCGATCTGGGCGTGGGTCATGTCTTCGAAGAAGGCCAGGACCATGATGTGACGTTGCGGGTCGCCGATCCTTTCCAACTCCTCCCACAGCACCAACAGTTGGTCGATGCGTTCGCTTGGGTAGGCATTCGCAGCGGCATGCTGCTCCAGATTGGCGTGTAGCACTGCCGGATCTGCGGAAACCTCCTTCGTGCGGTGCTTCTTGCCCCAGTGGTCCGCTATCCGGTGCCGGGTGATCCCGACCAACCAGGCTCCCAACGGCCCTTGGCTGGTCCGGTAACGATGCCTTGACTGCCATGCCGACACGAAGACCTGCTGCGTCAGGTCGTCTGCATCGCTGCGGCCGACTCCCTTGATCGCCAACCCGTGCACCAGAGCACCCCACCGCTGGAAGGCCTGGGACAGGGCGGTCTCCTCCCCCTGTTCGAAGGCGTGGCTGATGTCTGAGTCGACGTCGACGTCGAACTCCAGGCGACTGATGGGCTCGGTCACCTAGCCACCGTATCGAGTATCGCGTGCGAATTCCGATTGCCACGGTCATTCACCCGCTACCCAGCGGGGTCGCCACTACCACGACGTTGTCCCGGTAGCTCGACTCCGAGTCACGCCAGGGACCACCGCAGGTGATGAGGGTGAGGCGCTCGGGCCCCGTTCGGTCGAAAATGCTCTCCGTCGGCAAGTCATTCTTCGCGATCGTCTCGCGCCCAACGATTTCGTACTCGAGCACCCGCCCGTTGCTCATCTCCACGTGAACGATGGTCTCCAGCGGCACCTCTCGCAACGCTGCCATGGCGCCGAGACCCTCCTCGGTGTCAACATGACCGGCGATGACGACCGAACCCGCATCGCCACCAGGGGTGGCTCCATAGCGGTACCACCCTGTTCGGTCACCGTCGTCCGGGACCTCCATCAATCCGTCGCCACGTACTCCGGTCGCGTCCACCGGCGCCTTCAAGCCCACATCGTCAACTCGTAGAAGAGCGGGTTCTGCGCTGTCAGTCACCGGCTCAGTTTGGGCCGATGAACGCTGCACTTCGGGCACCGTCGGCGCCGCCCCAGCCCGTTCGCTGTCGCCTACCGGCTGGGCAGGGGCGGCGGTCTGCGTGGTCGAGTCCTGTGCGGCCCCGTCTTCGGCGATCTCGATGCTGCCGATGTTCTCAGGATCGCTCGTCGACACAATCGTCCAGCCGGCGGTGACCATGGCCACGAGACACACGATCAGTACGACCAGCCAACCAGCGCGACGCATGATCGGGCCCTCTTTCTTCTGTGAGGCGCCGACCTCAGCCCGGGAAAGGGGGTCGACCTGAGGTCGGCGCAGTTGAGATGCGGCGATGCCGAGCAGGTCGATCTGCTCGGCACCGCCGCTGTCACGGGTCCGCTCAGAGCGGATCAGGCAGAGGCGCCGCTCAGCTTGCGCGAAGCAACGAGCGCGCCGGCGACACCGGCCAGGCCCATCACCCACAGCCATGCGGATGCTCCACCATCGAGGAGGCCGCCCTCACCGGTGGGGACGCCTTCGGGGTCGCCGTGCAGTCCATCGATGGTCTGCACTGCTAGGTCAAGATTGCCGTCGGCAGCCGAGCCCCACGCGTAGACGATGGTGTTGGTGCCTTCGCCGAGGTCGAGGTCGGCTGGGCCGATCACGACGTCTTCAGTGCCTTCCAGCACGACGTCAGCGCTGACCGAGCCGGCGTCGAGGTTCAGGACCTCTTCGTTCGGGTTGGTCAGGCCCTCGATGACGGGGCTGCCACCAGCGCGGACATCGACGGCGGGAGCGGCCGCGACGTGGCGGACGGTCAGGCGGGACTGCCCGGCGTCCAGCGTCGACATGTCGTTGACGAATGCGTTCAAGGCCGGGTTGCCCTCGGCATCGAGGTTGGCAGTCAACGTAATGTTGGCTCCGCCTGGCACGGCCAGTCCCTCGGCGGAGATGGCCGGCTCTTCGGTGTCGGGGTCCGAACCGTCGGCGTAGACCTCGATGTCGTAGTCGCCGGCCGGCAACGTCAGCGGCCCAGCGAGAGTGCCGGGCTCAAAGTCGGGCAGAGTTTCCTCACCGTTGACATACACGTCGACGGTCAGGCCCGGAACGGCGTGCAACACCGATACCTGGGAGTCGTCCTGAGCAATGGCCGGTGCAGCGGTCGCGACGAGGGCGAGGCTCGCAGCCGCACCCCAAGCAATGGAACGCATATGCATCTCCTGTGTCTCTGGGGAACCTCGGTGGATCCCATGTACCCCTACTTCTGTGCAGACGTCCCGTTTGGATGCAGCAGATCGAGAAAACTTTGTGCGCGGACTGGGGTCCCGAAAGCACGGGAGATTCACCGTTGAGAAAGGGGCCCTGATGCCGCTACCCACCGGAGATGGAGAGCTCGGCAGCCGCGATAACAGCGCGCTGACTCGCGTTCAGGTGACGTGAGTCCAGCCAGAACTCGGGGAGCGTGACTCGACGTGATGACCCGGAGCGACCTCGTTGGCCCTCGGCGTCGCCCCCAGGCCACGGTTGGTCCAGGTCCAACGTGTCGATCAAGGCGTCCAGTGCTGCCAACGAGTCGACCAGCCCCAACCGATGGCGCAGTGGCCCACCGACCGCGAAACCCTTCAGATACCACGAGATATGTTTGCGAAGGTCGCGGCAGGCTCGGACTTCGTCCCCGTAGAAGTCCACAAGATATGACGCGTGCCGTCGCAAGGTCTGAACTACCTCGCGAAGATCCGGCTGGACCCGCAGGTCTGACCCGGCGAACGCGGCCGCGAGGTCCGTGAACAACCAGGGCCTGCCCAGACAGCCGCGTCCCACGACTACCCCGTCGCAACCGGTGGCGCGCACCATCTCGACGGCATCCTCTGCCGACCAGATGTCCCCGTTTCCCAGGACCGGGATGCTGGTCACAGCCTGTTTCAACGCGGCGATCCGGGACCAGTCGGCCTGACCGCTGTAGGCCTGAGCGGCGGTCCGAGCATGCAACGCCACGGCCGCGGCGCCTTCGCCCTCGGCAATCCTGCCTGCATCGAGAAAGGTGACATGGTCTTCATCGATACCCACCCGCATCTTCACGGTCACGGGCACGCTCGCCGGTGTTGCTTCGCGCACGGCTGCACGGACGATCCCGGCGAACAGGTCAACCTTCCAGGGCAGCGCCGCTCCTCCGCCCTTGCGCGTGACCTTGGCTACGGGGCAGCCGAAGTTCAGGTCGATATGGTCGGCCCTGTCCTCGCTCACCAGCATTCTTACTGCTGCACCAACGGTGGCGGGGTCTACCCCGTACAGCTGGACGGACCGAGGTGACTCCTCCGCGTCGTGCTCGATCAACCGCATCGAGATGGGGGTGCGCTCAACCAGGGCCCGCGAGGTCACCATCTCGCTGACGTAGAGCGAGCCGGAACCACTGACCGCCCCTCCCGGTGCCCCCTGGACCCCGTACTGACGGCACAACCGTCGGAAAGCACGGTTGGTGATTCCAGCCATGGGGGCCAACACCACCGGTGAGCCCAGGACGTGCCGACCGATGCGCAGGGGCGGGCATACCGGGGGGGCCGCTGTGGCGGTGGTCATCACGCTGCTCAGTGTCTCAACGACCTATCCCGGAGTGAAACGCAGGTCCCGCGGTCTTGCGACCGGCTCAGACCACGAGCACCGTCGTTCCGCGAGACATCTTTCCGCCGGACCATAGAAGGTCGGTCGCCGCCGTCGAAAGCCGGCAGCAGCCGTGCGAGGCGGGATAAGGAGGAATTGACCGGGACCCATGGATCGCGCGACCCCGGTCGAAGTACGCCGGCCGGTAGAGCGCCCCCAGCTGGCCGTTCTGCCATCCGCTGCTGTGGGTGCTGTGGACCCTGAACCAGCCTGGGTAGGTGTTTGCGTTGTACGTCCGCCCGTACCAGTCGTACGGTTCGCCGTTGCCGGTGGAGGTGTTGAACAGCCGGTAGGTGCGACCGTTACGCACGTCAAGAATCAGCTGGCGGCCCAGGAGGACTTCGAACCGTGTGCCTGAACCCCCCACCGGGGCCAGCGGCGTGTCCCGGGAGAGCGCGGCGCGAGTGTTGGGCCCCACAATGGCATCCCGCACCAGACCGTGGCGCTTCTGCAACGCCCAGACGGCCTGTTGGGTGAGGTGGCCGAAGACGCCGTCGGCCCAGCCGCACCAGTAGCCGTGCCCGGCCAGCGAGCGCTGCAGAGACGCCACGCCGGACCCTCGGCTGCCCCGCCGGTAGGTGGTCGCCGCAGCAGCTGGCGCAGCACCCAGCACAGTGGCCACGCCGACTCCCAGTCCGCCGAACAGGATGGTGCGGCGAGTGGCCCGAAGGTCGGTCGCATTCATGGATGACTCCTGTGGGTGTGTAAGCGTAGCCATATTACCCAAGAGACCCATGGGATCGTCATGATACGACCAAGTGTGTCACGGTGAGGTCTAGAACCGCGACGTGCGCTTGGGCTGCCTCAGCCCACCCGAGGGGATGGTGGGAGGAGCGCCTCGAAGTCGGACAGGGCGCCCGTGGCCTCGAGTGACTCGGTCTCCGAGAGGTCGTCATCGCGTCGAGGTGCATCTGCCCACAGCTCGTGATCCCCCTTCACATGCGCTCGGGTCACGACCAGCGACGACAGCTCCTCTGCCGCCCGACCGATCCGCGCGCTGAGCCCACCTGCGCCTGCGGGCTGCGCGCCGAAGTCCGCGGTGGCCGCGAAGACGCCCGTCGGCATCACCAGGGCGCCGAAGTAGGCGAAGAGCGGACGCAGCGCATGTTCCAGCACCAGGGAGTGACGCTCGGATCCACCTGTTGCTGCGACCAGGACCGGCGTTGCACGCAGCGCCCCAGGCTCGACCGTGTCGAAGAACGACTTGAACAGCCCGGAGTAGGAACCGGCGAAGACCGGAGTGACGGCGAGCACGGCGTCGGCGGCCGCCAGGCTTGCATTCGCCCGCTCCAACTGCGGCGAACGGCGACCTGCGCTGAGAGTGGCGGACGTGATGTCCATGGCCAAATCGCGCAGCTCGAGAACGGTGGACGTCGCGGACACATCAGCGACGCGCAGTCGATCCGAGACACTCTGCGCGATCTGGTCGGCCAGCAGCCTGGTCGAGGAGGGGGTGCTCACCCCGGCCGAGACCACAACGAGCGAGGTCATGCGCGTGCTCCTACACCGGCGCTGGCCGGCTGCGCACCGGGACGAACGTGCGCATTGGGGTGAGCTGTCCCGGCCGCGACAAGTGAGCCGTGGGTAGGAGGGGCCGAAGGCACGTGCGCCGGCCTGCGGGCTTCGAACTCTCGGCGCAACACCGGGATGACCTCAGCGCCCAGCATTTCCAGCTGATCCAGGACTGTGCCCAAGGGCAGCCCTGCATGGTCGATGAGGAACATCTGCCGCTGGTAGTCACCCACGCTGTCCGCGAACCCGAGGGTTCGTTCGATGACCTGGGCCGGGCTCCCGACGGTCAGTGGTGTCTCTCGGGTGAACTGTTCCAGCGAGGGGCCGTGGCCGTAGACGGGAGCCACGTCGAAGTACGGGCGGAACTGTCGCACGGCGTCCTGGCTGTTCTTGGCCATGAAGACCTGTCCACCCAGGCCCACCGTGGCGGTGTCTGCCGCACCATGGCCGTAGTGCTCGAAGCGTCGCCGATAGAGCGCGATCATCCTGGCCGTGTGTTCGATGTTCCAGAAGATGTTGTTGTGGAAGAAGCCATCCCCGTAGAACGCCGCCTGTTCGGCAACCTCCGGGGTCCGGATCGAGCCGTGCCACACGAATGGAGGCGTGCCGTCCAGGGGGCGCGGGGTGGCGGTGAACCCCTGTAGCGGCGTTCGGAAGCGTCCGGACCAGTCGACGAACTCCTCCCGCCACAGGCGACGGAGCAGGTCGTAGTTCTCGACCGCCAGGGACAGCGCCTCGCGGATGTCCTTGCCGAACCATGGGTAGACCGGCCCGGTATTGCCCCGGCCCATCATCAGGTCCACTCGACCCCCGGAAAGGTGCTGCAACATCGCATAGTCCTCGGCGATTTTCACCGGGTCGTTGGTCGTGATCAGTGTGACGGCGGTTGATAGCTGGATAGACGTTGTCTGCGCCGCGATGAAGGCCAGCATCGTGGTCGGCGAGGATGACATGAACGGCGGGTTGTGGTGCTCGCCGGTCGCGAACACATCCATCCCGACTTCTTCGGTCTTGAGTGCGATCTGGACTTGGGCCTGCACCCGCTCGGCGTCGGTCGGCGTGCGACCAGTCGTCGGGTCGGTGGTGATGTCACCGACGCTAAATACTCCGAACTGCATGATGACCCCTAGCCGTAAGTTAGTTGACGTGTCATCTTAGCAAACCACGCATCGGCCTAGGTTGTTCCGCGAAGTCGCTCAGTCGGCGATCAACCGTTTCCCCATCCCGGTCGCTCCGTCGGCGGCGTAGCCCCAGTCTTCGTAGCGAGCACGAACGTCCACATTGCCGTCGCGAATCTGCACGTTGAGCTTGGGACAACCACGCTCGATCAGCAGCCGCTCCACCTCGGTCAGCAGCGCCGTACCGAGGCCCCGCCCTTGCTGGCTGGGCGAGACCGCAAAGTAGTACAGCCAGCCGCGATGTCCATCGAACCCAGCCATCGCCGACGCAACCACGACATCGTCCTGGACGCCGACCAAGAACAACTCGGGTTGAACGGTCAGTTTGCGCTCGATGTCACGGTGCGGGTCGTTCCACGGTCGAGTGATTCCCACCTCGTGCCACAGGCCGACGACCGCATGGGTGTCCACGGACCGGAAGGGGCGAATCTGCATACCGCATGACACCACGAGCCCGGGGCTCTCGCCGCCCCGCCCCTCCTCGGGCGGGCTAGCAGCCCAGCAGTCGCTGCGCGAGGTGGCCCTCGACCTCACTCAGCGCGATGCGCTCCTGAGCCATCGAGTCACGCTCACGTATCGTGACGCCCTGGTCATCGAGAGTGTCGAAGTCGACCGTGATGCAGAACGGGGTGCCGATCTCGTCCTGTCGGCGATACCGCCGACCGATCGCCCCCGCGTCGTCGAAGTCCACCATCCAGTGTTGGCGGAGCGTGGCGGCCAGATCCTTGGCCACTGGTGACAGGTCGGCGTTGCGTGACAGCGGCAGCACGGCGACCTTGATCGGCGCGAGGCGGGGATCCAGGCGCAACACCGTGCGCTTGTCGACCCCACCCTTGGTGTTGGGTGCCTCGTCCTCGCTGTAAGCGTCGACCAGGAAGGTCATCAACGATCTGGATAGCCCAGCGGCGGGTTCGATCACGTAGGGCGTGTAGCGCTCCCCCGACGCTTGATCGAAGTAGGAAAGGTCCGTGCCGGAGTGCTCCGAGTGGATCTTCAGGTCAAAGTCGGTGCGGTTCGCGACACCCTCCAGCTCACCCCACTCGCTGCCGGCGAAGTTGAAGCGGTACTCGATGTCGACGGTGCGGTCGGAGTAGTGCGACAGCTTTGCTTGGGGGTGCTCGTAGTGACGCAGGTTGTCGGGATCGACACCGAGGTCGACGTACCACGCAGTACGGGCTTCGATCCAGTGCTGGTGCCAGTCGGGGGCGGTCGAAGGCTCGACGAAGAACTCCATCTCCATCTGCTCGAACTCGCGGGTGCGGAAGATGAAGTTGCCGGGCGTGATCTCGTTGCGGAAGCTCTTGCCCACCTGCGCGATCCCGAACGGTGGCTTTGCTCGGGCCGAGTTCATCACGTTGGCAAAGTTCACGAAGATGCCCTGCGCTGTCTCGGGTCGCAGGTAGTGCAGACCGGACTCGTCCTGCAACACGCCGAGATAGGTTTTCAGCATCATGTTGAACTCGCGAGGGGCGGTCCACTGTCCTTTGGTGCCGCAGTTCGGGCAGTTCAGGTCCTCCAGAGCAACCGAGTCCGGGTCGACTTCCTTGCCTTTCTTCGCCGCCTTGGCTGCGACCGACTCCTGCAGATGGTCTAACCGAAAACGCTTGTGGCAGCTGAGACACTCGGTCAACGGGTCGGAGAACGCGCCGACGTGCCCGGAGGCAACCCAGGTCTGCTTGGGCAGTATCACCGAGGAATCCAGGCCGACCACGTCGTCGCGAGTCTGCACCATCGCTCTCCACCACTGAGCCTTGATGTTGTCCTTCAGCGCCACACCCAACGGGCCGTAGTCCCAGGCTGAGCGAGTCCCGCCGTAAATCTCACCGCTGGGAAAGACAAAGCCTCTGCGCTTGCAGAGGCTGACGACCTTGTCGACTGTAGAGGGGGCTGACATGGGGGCAATCCTAAAGCCGGTCGGCAGCTAGGCTGCCATGGTGTCAAACCGCCCCGATTCTGCAGGCTCACAACCGCCCCCTTCCGAGCCGCGCAACGGCATACGCTCCCGCATCGAACAGCTGAGCACGCCATTGGTGACCCGAATGTCTCACCTGCCGGCGATACTGCCGTTCCTCGTGATGATGGCCGTGTTGCTGACCGGGGTCTTCCTGGGCGGGGTCCTCGGCGCCTGTTTGCTCGTGCTGCCGATCGTCTTCCTGGGCTGGTTGCTCTATCTCACCTGGCCGCACCTGCGCACGGCCGAGCGCCTCTTGAGGCTGGCCGTCCTGCTGTTGGTTTTGGGCATCGCGGTCACCCAGATCATCCCTCGGTAGAAGCCCTTGACGCGACCGTGTGCGCGGGCCTATTTTTGCAACGTGTTAATTAACCACTATGTTCAGAATAAGGGTCGGCGATGAGCGTCTCGACTCAGGAGCACCTCGATGAGACATTCGCCGCGCTGAGCAACTCCACCCGACGGGCCATGCTCGATCACCTCGCGCTGGGCCAGGCCACCGTGTCCGAACTCGCCCAACCTTTCGCCATGTCTCTCCCGGCCATCTCTCGGCACATCAAGGTCCTGGAACGGGCGGGGCTGCTCACGCAGTCGCACGTGGCGCAGTTCCGGCCGTGTTTCTTGCGACCGGAGCCACTGCTGGACGTCTCGAACTGGGCTGAGCAGTACCGGCCGATCTGGGAAGCCCGCTGTGATCGCATGCAGGACTACCTCAACCACCTCGCCAAACCCAAGGACGGCACCCGATGAGCACGACAAGCAGCCCCAGCGACTCCATCGTGATCGAACGCACCATGCCGGCCCCGGTCCGCACCGTGTGGCAGATGTGGACCGACCCGACGCACTTCGCAGCGTGGTATGGGCCGGATGGGGCAACTATCGAGGTCCAAGCCATGGATGTGCAGGTTGGCGGGGAACGGCGCATCTCGATGACCATGCACACCCCTGGCGGGGTGATGAGCATGTACTTCGGCGGTGAGCACCTAGAGGTCACCACGCCGAGTCATTTGGCGTACAGCGAAGCGATCTGCGACGAAGCCGGCGGTTTCGTGCCGGCCTCAAACCTTCCACCCGGCCACCCCGCGACAACTCAGGTGATCGTCGACCTCCACGAAGACTCAGACGGCACGCTGATGCGGATGACCCACGTCGGCGTGCCCTCCGACTCTGACGGAGCAGCCGGATGGGCGATGGCCATTGACAAACTCGCGGTTCACCTGTCGGCGCCGACCGAGACCTCGTCGTCCGACTGATCGCAGGTGCGCGTCGTCGAATCCCTGGCCCACAGCGGCGGGTTGTCGAATGATCGGTCGACGGCAGCGCGTCGTCAACTGACGGATCCACACCGGGACATCGTGGACCACGACGTGACGGCCACCGCGCGTGCGCTGGGAGGCCCTCAGCCGCGTGGTCTAAGCGGTGGAAGATGCGCTATCGCGCGCTCCACCGTAGCGCCGATCACGATCGGCATACAGTTGAATGGCGCGCCACAGGTCACGTCGATCGAAGTCGGGCCACAAGGTGTCCAAGAACACCATCTCAGCGTAGGCGCTCTGCCACAGCATGAAGTTCGATGTGCGCTGCTCCCCTGAGGAACGCACGAAGAGGTCCACGTCGGGCACCTCCGGGTGGTACAGGTGTCGCGCGATAGTGCGGTCGTCGATGCGCGCCGGATTGAGCCGACCGGCGACGACCTCGGCCCCGATCTTTCGGACAGCGTCGGCGATCTCGGCGCGTCCGCCGTAGTTCACGCAGAAGTTGAGGGTGATGACGCTGTTGGCCTTCGTGCGCTCTTGGGCTTCTTCAAGTTCGTTGATCACCGATCGCCACAATCTCGGCCGGCGACCCGACCAAACAACGCGCACTCCCCAGGAGTCCATCTCGTCGCGCCGACGCCGGATGACGTCGCGGTTGAAACCCATCAAGAAACGCACCTCCTCGGGTGAACGCTTCCAGTTCTCTGTGGAGAAGGCATAGGCACTGACGTACTTGACCCCGATATCGATAGCGCCCGCGACCACGTCGAGCAGCGAGGACTCACCCGCCTTGTGACCTTCTACTCTGGTCAGTCCTTGAGCGTTAGCCCACCGTCCATTGCCGTCCATCACGATGGCAACGTGGGCAGGCACCACCTGCGGAGGCAGGCTCGGGGGACGGGCGCCACTGCCGTGAGGGAACGGGGTGACCGGCGTCGCTCGCCGCGGGGTGGACGAGATGACGGGTCGTCCATGCTGCTCAGCTGTGCCGTCGGCCATGGCCGCGATCATGCCAGAGCATAACGAAAGGTCAACGGAGCAGAGGCCCGGTCAGGACCTCATCTGCCCCGCTGAGCGTCTCGGCTGGGACGGACCACCACAGCAACTTCAGGTGCCGCCCTGTTCGGCCTCAGCAGCTGGGCGCTCAGCAGCCGGGCGCCTGGCCTCGGGTGCCAGGTCGGGCCCTCCGGGCGAGACCGGAGGTGCCGGCTTTACGTGACGTAACGCTCGCACGCCGCGCCCAGTGTGCCATTGTAGGTATGCTGCCACCAGCCCGCTTGCTTGCGTGCGACTGTGGTGGTGACTGCTGTCCGCGTAGGTCCAATCCCCCGCTTGCAGGGCCCCCAGCAGGGCAAAAGTCTCCGGAGCAGGGGCCAGCGACCCCGGCGGACGGCAGACCGAACAGACAGCTCCGCCCACCTGAACGTTGAAGGCACGGTGAGGACCACGCTCGCCGCACCTGGCGCAATCAGTGAGGTTCGCGGCCCAGCCCGCGATGGCCATCGTTCGCAGGAGATAACTATCGAGGACCAGGCGCGGGTCGTGATCACCTTCGGCAAGAGCCGCAAGGCCGCCGGCCAGCAAGACGAACTGGCGCGTCGCGACTTCGTGCTCATGGATGAGTTGATCACACAGTTCCAGCATCGCGTTGGCAGCTGTCCAGGCAAAGTAGTCGCGAGAAATGGTGTCCCCATACGACGCCAGCGACTCGGCCTGTGTGACGGTGTCGAGATTGCGACCTTCATAACACTGGACGTCAACCACCATCCCCGGCTCCAAACGCGCTCCAAACTTCGACTTTGTGCGACGTACCCCTTTGGCAACGGCCCGAACCTTGCCTCGTCCCCGGGTGAGCAGCGTGACGATGCGATCTGCCTCGCCCAGCTTGTGGGTGCGCAGCACGATCGCGGCGTCCCGATAGAGCGGCATGCGTCTATTCTCTGTTACCGCGCGCCCGGCGAAGCGGCCGACCCGCTGAGGACCTGGCGTCTATCGTACATCTGTTCTAAACTGTGCTGATGAACAATAGTTGGCAAGGTAGCCTTCTGGACCAGGTGGACGAGGTGGGACTGCGCCCCCTGGCGCATGGCCTGCGACGCACCGACCTCGGCGCCGGAGCCTGGCTGGACGTGCGCCAGGGGTGGCTGACCGGGTCTGACCAGTTGTTCGATCGCCTCAGGCCCGGTGGGGCGGGCGGCGTAGCCTGGCAGGGCGAGCAGCGACGCATGTATGACCGTGTAGTGGACACACCTCGCCTCCTCAGGCACTACGACGAATCGGATGCGCTTCCCGACCCGATCCTCGATCAGGCGAGGTCCGCACTGAGCGCCCATTACCGCTTCGAGCTCGGCGAGGCATTCCGAACGGTGGGCATGTGCCTGTACCGCAGCGGACAGGACAGCGTGGCCTGGCACGGTGACCGCTTCGGCCGAGGGGCGACTCACGACACGATGGTCGCGATCGTCTCGATCGGTTGCCCTCGCGCACTGCTGTTGCGGCCCCGTAGTGGTGGTGCCTCGATTCGTCACGTCGTGGGCCACGGTGACCTACTCGTCATGGGCGGTTCCTGCCAACGAACGTGGGATCACTGTGTCCCAAAGGCCGCCGCAGCGGGCCCCCGGATCAGTATGCAGTTCCGCACCCGCGGCGTCCGATAGGTCGCGTCACTGAGCGAAGTTCACCCACGCAAGCTCGTGCCGGCCGGACACCAGTCTCTATCGTGTGCCCATTACGCAGGCTGCGGGACTCTCGTGCGACTGGACTAGGCTCAACACCAGGACGTCGCTGGGGGTACCGACTCCATGGTCCATGGTCCCGCACACCGAGAGCACACCCGATGCGATCGCGTCTGTCCTTCACGGGGGCCTGGCCGATGCGCTTGGGCCCGGTCTTGTGCGCGGCTCAATGCTCACATGAAGGCCTGTCGGACGCGAGTGACATCATGGACACATGTTCGAACAAGTACTGAGCGGAGAGTTTCGGTGAGCGCGCTGGCCGCTACCGATGCTTCGCCGTGGCAACCTCGGGGTGAGGTGTTCGTCGGCCAGGTTTCGGAGAGTAGGGCAGCTCTCCGTTCCGCGGGTGCCACCTGTGTCGACGCACCTCGCTTCGCCGACGGCGAGGTGCGAGGAGCCCTCCGGGCGCTCAACGCCGTCTCGGACGCGGCGTTGGTGCTGACTGTCCGAATAGTCGCAGAAGCTCTTTCGCGCGGCACGAACACACAGGTCGCGATGGGCCCTCACGACTGGCTGGCGCGACGTTGTCCAACGCTATCCAGGGGCCAGATCGCCGACATCGTGACCGTGGCTCAGGGAATCAGCCAGCCGAGACATAAGACCCTGCGCACCCGGGTCGAGCAAGGACAGCTACCCGTGTACCGGGCGGCCGCGGTGTTGCGCGCTGTGCGCCAGGTGAGGGCTCTCATCGAGGGTCCTGAGTACGAGGCAGCACTGGGGCTACTCATGGACACGGCGGTCCGGTCAGGTTTCACGGATCGTGACCTGAAACGGGCGTGCGACTTCCTGATCACGACCATCCTCCCCGAGAAGGACCTCGAGGATCAGGCCCGTGCCTCCCGCGACATGCGCGGAGTCAACGAGTCATCCCTAGCCGACGGCACCTATGTGCGGTTCATCGTGACCTGTGACGCCGAGGGAGCAGCAGTGTTCCGGGCCATCATGTCCTCTCCGCTGGCCGCCCCCCATCCGACAACCGAGCCCAAGACCTCCGATCACTCGGCCGTTGACGGCGTCGCTGAGGGAGGCGGTGGCGAGGCGGACGAGCGCGCGGCGACGCAACGCCGATATGACGCCCTGGTCACCGTGCTCCGGCGGGGCTTAGCCAGCGGTGAGCATACGCCCACGACTGTCAAGGCCGCAGTTCAGGTCACGATCAGCTGGGAGGCTCTCTGCGCTGAGCTCACCAGCACCGGCAGCGGCACCACGGCTAGTGGCGAGGTGTTGTCGCCAGGAACAGTGCGAAGGCTGGCGTGCGATGCCGACCTCCTCCCGATGGTTCTTGGCACTGAAAATGAGGTCCTCGCCATGGGACGGGCCAGGCGGCTCGTCACCCCGGGTCAGCGCCGTGTGCTCGAATACAGGGACGAGCACTGCTCTTTCCCAGGGTGTTCCATCCCGGCGCCCTGGTGCGACTGCCATCACGTCGTTCATTGGTCGCGCGGCGGGCCCTCCGACATCGACAACTACGCGCTGCTGTGTGGGCGACACCACACCTTGGTCCACGACCGCGACCTCACCGCTGCCGTCACTGCCACCGGTGTCCGGTGGCACGTCTGACTATGGCGCCCCGTACCCGGTCATCCTCGACCGGGTGGCTATCGCGCGCGGAGGAGGCTGATCTCCAGGTGAGGGTGAGTTACCCGGTCTCGCTAACTCCTACTGAACAGTGCTGCGCGACGTCCAGTAGGAGTCCGGTTCGGTGGACAGAATTGCTCATGGCGCGGAACGTCCATTGACAGTGAAACTGGGCAGGTCGTTCGGCTGCAGTGGGCTCTGCGGGTGGAGTTGGGCGTCCCCTTCGCACGTCACCTCTCGGTCAACTCGGCATGTCTAGTTGCTCTCAAGCTCGCTACGAAGCAGGCGGCGCACCTGCTCGGCTCGTTCACAGCTCAGCGCCGACGTCCCCAAGGCGCGTAGGTCCTCGAGGCTGTGGCATCTGAGTAAGGACTTGACCCGTGGGACAGCAACGGGGATAGCACTCAGGTCGTGCACGCCGAGCCCCACCATGAGGGCAGCTACCCGTGGGTCGCTGGCAGCAGCTCCGCACACTCCTACGTCCACGCCTTCGCCCACCTCTGTGCAGACACGGTGGATCAACTCCAACACAGCTGGGTCCATCGTGTCGAACAGGTCGTCGACATCGGGGTTTCCACGCTCTGCTGCCAGTACATACTGCGTGAGGTCGTTCGTGCCGATGCTGACGAAGTCAAGCCCGGCCGACATGGCGCCTGCTCGCAATGCGGCTGCGGGCACCTCGATCATGATGCCCACCCGCAATCCGGCAGGACGCCCGTCAGGCAATTCGGTGCTTACCGCGCCGAGCTGCTCCAAGGCCCAGGTGACCTCCTCGACGGTGGAGACCATCGGGAACATCACGGACACCGGATGATCTGCTGCGACCTGGCAGACCGCCCGCAACTGATTTCGGAGCGGCTCAGGGTCGGCCCTGAAGGAGCGCAATCCCCGTACGCCCAAGAACGGGTTCTGCTCTCCCGCCTGTTTCCAGAAGGCCAGCGGCTTGTCGGCACCGATGTCCCACGTGCGAATCGTCATCGTTCGACCGTCGAGGGCTTTGGCCACCGCGGCGAACTCTGCCGCCTGTTCAGCGACAGTGGGCATGGAACTCCAGGACTCGAACATCGCCTCTGTGCGCACCAGCCCGGAGCCTTGAGCCCCGAACTGCACCGCCTGGCGAGCCTGTTCAGCACTGGTGACGTTGGCGAGGACGGCAACAGGATGACCATCACTGGTGCGCCCGGCTTCGGCGGCACCAGCCTGGTCTTCGATCTGCTGGGCGCGTCGGCGCTGAAGCATCTTCTGGAAGTCGGACCGTTGCGAAGGCGAGGGACCGATCAGGAGGGTGCCGTCGCGCGAGTCGAACGCGACGATAGTGCCCTCGCTCAGTTCCGCGACCTCGCTGACCCCGGTCATCACCGGGATACCGCGTGCCGACGCGATGATGACGCCGTGACCGGTGGCCCCGCCGGCAGTGCAGAGGACGCCACCGACATGCTCGGCGTCGAGGGTCGCCGCGGTGCCCGGATCCAGCTCCGGAACAACCAGCACACGGGCCTCATCACTCATCCCGGCTCCTGCGCCGTCGGCACCGTGCGCGCTGTCGAATGTGCCATCGAGACCAGGCGCCTCGACGTCTTCGCTGTGGTGAGCGTCGTGGTGTTGGTCGACGCCCGCAGAAGCTTCGATCAAGAGCCGCAGCACTCGCAGGGTCACACTTCGGACGTCGTGCGCCCGCTCCCGCTGATATTCATCGTCCAGTGCCTCGAACTGGCCGGCCACTGACTCCCCCGCCTGTTGCCACGCTGTAGCGGCCGGTTGGCCTCTCGTGATGGCGGCGCGAGCAGGTTGCACCATCGCCGCGTCATCGAGTAGCACCTGATGGGCCTCAAATACCTGAGCCGGCTCCTCCCCCATGTCTGACCGAGTCGCCTGGGCCAAGGCCCGCAGTTCAGTCAGCGCGGCCGCCAACGCCTCGGAGAGTCGTGAGTCCTCGGTCTTGACCTCGCCCGAGGGCTGGTAGTTCTCAGCCGAGGGGCCGAAGGCTGGCCGAGTGATCGGCCCGATTGCAGCCTCAAGGCCGGAGCCAACCCTCGTTGGAGTCGCCTGAACCGTCGTCGCCGGCCTGGCTGCAGAGTCCGAGGCTTCGCCCGAGTCGGCCCCCGGATCAGATCTGGCGGTGACGGCATCGGGCCGTGCCGCTTCATCAGCCGTGTCCGAGGTTGAGGATGCACGCGGCGCCGCGTCCCCTAAACCGGCGTCGCCGAAACCCGCATCGGCGAGTTGAGCCAAGGCATCGAGCGCCTCGGCCGCCTCCTCGCCGGTGGCGCGCACCTCGATCCGATGACCTTGGCGAACATTCAACGTCGCGACGGCACTCAAGCTGCCTGCGTCGACAAACCGGTCCACACCGTCGAGGTTTCGCAGCTGGACCTGAACCGAGTCGAACCGCTTCACGCAGCCAACGAGCCTGGCAGCTGGTCGCGCGTGCAGACCATGAGCGATATCGACCCGCAGCTCCCGGCTCAACTCCGAACCCTGGACGCTCGGTGGGACGCCGTCGGCGACGGCGCCCTGGTGCTCCTTGTTCTTGTCCGCACGAGCCTCGGCGCTATCCCCCGCCGAGGAGTCATCACCGTCCCCCGTGCCAGCGCCACCAGCGCCACCAGCGCCACCAGCGCCGAGGTGATCCTGCTTGGCCAGAAGCCCACGCTCGGCCTCAGCGCGAACATCATCTAATGATGCGCCCGCGGCGGCGGTGACGACGGCGGCTACCAAACCCTCCACCAGCGGTGCACTGGAGACGGCAACTCGGTCGGCCGCTTCTGGGTCGAGGAACTCCACCGCCATCTCGGCCGACATGATGGCGCTCCCCAGATCGAGCAACACCAGCACACCCTCGCCGGAGTCAGCGAGGCCAAGCGCCTCGGCGATCGCGGCGGCATCCGTGCCGAACGTGGACTCGTCCAACCCCGCCGCGACCTCAATGGTGGGAAGTCGGTCAGCTTCGACCATCTCCGATGCCAAGGCAACGGCAGCACGAGCCACCTGTGCAGAGTGGCTGACCACGACAATGCCGATCATCCGGTCTGCACCCGCAGGATCAGCTGAGGTTGCGGGCAGCGGATTCGATCAACATGGCCGTGCTGGTGGCCCCAGGGTCGACATGCCCTCGGCTGCGCTCACCGAGATAGCTGGCTCGACCCTTACGGGCAATGAGCCCTTCGGTGTCATCGCGGCCCTGGGCCGCAGCGTCTGCGGCCGCGCGCAAAGCGGCGGCCACTCCCTGGTCGGTCGCGGCATCGTAGGCCTCCAGGGCGGGGGCCCAGGCGTCATACATGGTTTTGTCCTCGATCTCGGCCTTACCTCGGGCCACGATGCCCTCGACCCCAGCTCGCAATGCTGCGCCGAGGGTCGGTGCGTCGGCGTCGTCGACACCGGCCAGCGGTCCCGCCATCCGCATGAAGAAGGTGCCGTACAACGGCCCTGAGGCGCCGCCGACTGTGCTGACCAACGTCATGCCGACCTTCTTGAGGTAGGCATCGATCGCGGTGAAGTCATCGGTTTCGCTGAGGGCGGCGACCTTCGACATACCCCGAGACATATTGGTCCCATGATCTCCGTCGCCGATCGCCCGATCGAGATCCGTCAGGTGCTCAGCGTGCTCCTGGATGTCGTGGGCATACGCGCCGACCCAGCTCACAAAGGAGTCGAGATCGGCCATCAGGCGCCCCAACGCAGACCCGGAGTGTTCACCGGTGCATCCCAGAGCCGGATGATGTCCTCGTCAGCCTTCAACAGGGTCACCGAGCATCCGGCCATCTCCAGCGAGGTGATGTAGTTGCCTACTAGGCACCGGGCCACAGTCACACCGGACTTCTCCAAGATGGAAGCCACTTCGTTGTACATCAAGTACAGCTCGATCAGTGGCGTTCCACCCATGCCATTCACAAACGCAATCACCCGTTCATCCGAGCCGATGTGCAAGTCGGCGAGTACCGGCTCGACCAGCATGGCAGCGATCTCTTTGGCGGGAGCCAGCGCCATCCGCTCGCGCCCCGGCTCACCGTGGATCCCGACCCCGATCTCCATCTCGTCGTCGCCGATCTCAAACGTGGGCTTGCCGGCTGCGGGCACTGTGCACGAGGTCAGCGCCATCCCCATCGATCGCCCCTCATCATTGATCCGCTTGGCGAGATCGGCACACTCCTGCAATGAGGCACCTCCTTCTGCGGCGGCACCCACGATCTTCTCCAGCAGCACCGTGACCCCGACTCCGCGCCGACCGGCAGTGAAGAGCGAGTCCTGGACGGCAACGTCGTCATCGGTCACCACCGACAAGACCTCCGTGCCCGCGTCCGCCTCGGCCATCTCGGCGGCCATCTCGAAGTTCATCACGTCACCGGTGTAGTTCTTCACGATATGCAGCACCCCCGCCCCGCCGTCGACGGCCTTGGTCGCAGCCATCATCTGGTCAGGCACGGGCGAAGTGAACATTTCCCCGGCACAGGCGGCGTCGAGCATGCCGGTCCCAACGAAGCCACCATGTAGCGGCTCGTGTCCCGAGCCACCACCAGAGACCAACCCGACCTTGCCTGCGCGAGGGCCGCCAGCGCGGTAGACGATGCGCTGTTCGTGATCTACAAGGAGCCGATCCGGGTGGGCGGCCGCCATACCGCGCAAGGCTTCGGCGATGACATCTGCTGGATCGTTGATGAGTTTCTTCATGCTCACTACTCAACCACGCGAGGCCGGTGGTGACCAGAGATATCGGTCGGCTGACAGCTCGAGTAGTTTTCAGTAGGTCGTCGTCGATCAGGAGTAACCCATGGAAGCGCAGATAGGCCCCTTCGAGGGCTTCGGGCATCAAGCTATCTCCTTCTGGCCGAAGTTGGAGGCGGACAACAGCAAGGCGTTCTTCGCCGCCCATCGAGACGTGTACGAGCGGGATATCCGCGAACCGATGGAGCGCCTGCTCGCCCATGTCAGCGACGAGTTCGGCGACAACTCCAAGGTCTTCCGACCCCACCGGGATGTGCGCTTCAGCAAGGACAAGGCGCCCTACAAAGTGCACTGCGGGGCGGTGGTCGGCGAGGGCCCAGACGCGGAAGCCAACACCAGCGTCTACTACGTGCAGGTGAGTGCCGCGGGTATTCTCAGCGCCGCCGGGTGCTATCTGATGAGCCGCGACCAACTCCATCGCTTCTACGCCGCCATCGACGATAGTGACACGGGGGCTGACCTCCAGCGCCTGGTTGACGATGCGACAGCGGGTGGCCTGACCGTCGGCGGGTCGGCGCTCAAGACAGCGCCGCGTGGGTACTCCACTGGGCACGAGCGGATCGCCCTGCTCCGCCACAAATCGCTCACCGTAGCCCGAGAGTTCACCGGGGAGGCCGCATGGATGTTCCGTCCCGAAGCCGTCGACGTGATCACCCGCGTATGGCGTGAGGCCGCACCCGTGAACGCATGGCTGGAGCAGAACGTCGGCCCAGCCGAACGATGATCGCTGAGCCGGCGTCAGCACGACGCTGACGCCGAGGGTTGCCTCGCATTGGCTGCCGCTGAGCAGGTGTCAGGCGGCATGTGTCACTGAGCGTGAGACCGAGGGACTGTCTTTCAGCGGCAATGACCGGTGTCGCGGGGCGGTCACCTCACCGGCAGTGGGGCGGTGAAGTAATGCTGGTAGACGGGGGCCAGCACAACGACAAGGTCCGCGCGCTCCGACTGTTCTAGCGGCTCCAACTGGACGACATGTCGAGCCATGATCAGCCCCACAGTCTGGGACATCACCATTGCGGCGCGGAACTTCGGCTGATCGGTGTTGATTGCCGCAGCCAACGGTTCCAAGAGCTGTTCGGTCAGGCGTTCGCGCAGGATGGCTGCCGCTTGCGGGTTGGTGGAGGCCGCTCGGATCAAGCTCACCGCACGCACCCTGACCTGGGAGTCGTCGATAGCCTCAAGGAGGAACGTGGCGACCCGGTGGCCGACTTCGTTCCTGGGACCCGCCACCAGCAGAGGAAGGACACGAGCGGGGTCGATAGGCATCTCGACGACGTGGGCGAACAGCTTCTGTTTCGAGCCGAAGTAGTGGGTCACCAAAGACGCGTCCACGCCGGCCTGACCGGCGATGCCACGCATGCTGGTCGATTCGTATCCGTGTGCTGCGAACTGTTCCGAGGCGGCCGCAAAGATGGCCGCGCGCGCCCCGGCGCCGTCTCCCGGTGGGCGTCCTCGGCCGCGCCGAGCGGGTCCTTTCACTCCATCCTCAGAATCCCAGTCGCCCAAGCTGCTTGGGGTCACGCTGCCAGTCCTTGGCAACCTTGACGTGCACATCGAGGTAGACCCGCTGGCCCAGCAGGTCCTCGATCTGCGTGCGAGCGGCGATGCCGACATCACGCAGCCTGCTGCCACCACGCCCGATGACGATGGCCTTCTGGGAGGGGCGTTCGACGAAGACGTTCACCCGCACATCGCTCATCGGCGAATCGGTCGGGCGATCTGCACGCTCGACTATCTCCTCGACCACGACTGCCAGCGAGTGCGGCAACTCGTCGCGGACACCTTCCAGCGCAGCTTCCCGCACGAGCTCGGCGATCATGACCACGTGGGGCTCGTCGGTGATCGTCTCCGGGGGATAGAGCGGGGGCGACTCCGGCAGGTATGAGCCGAGCACCTCGGCGACCTCGTCCACCTGCTGTCCACGCAGCGCTGAGCACGGGATGATCTCGGCCCAGGCGGCCAACCGGTCGATCGCTATCAGGTGCTCAGCCAGTCGTCCGCGATCAACGGCGTCGGCCTTTGTCGCGATGGCAACCACGGGTACGCGTCTGGCGTGCTGCAGTCCCTGTAGGTCGGCGGCAATGAACTGGTCGCCGGGGCCCGGTCGCTGGTCCGCCGGCAAGCAGAAGCCGATCACGTCGACCCCGAGTAGCGTCTCGCGCACCAGGTCGTTCAGACGCTGGCCTAGCAATGAGCGAGGTCGGTGCAACCCTGGAGTGTCCACCAAGACCAGCTGCGAGTGAGGTGTGTGGCGGATGCCGCGGATCGTATGCCGCGTGGTTTGTGGCTTATTGGAGGTGATCGCCACTTTTTGACCAACCAGAGCGTTGGTCAATGTCGACTTCCCCGCATTGGGCCGGCCCACAAGGGCAGCGAACCCGGCCCGATAACCCTGCCCCGCATTGCGGCGGTCCGGGCTCGACTCCGAAACGTTATCGACCTCCCTGTCCGGCCTGACGTCGCTGCCATCGGGGCCATCGGGGCCATCGGGGCCATCGGGGCCAGGGGGCTGGGCGCGGCCCGGAGTGCTTCGCCGCCCGCTCGGACCGGCGGAGGAGCGGGCGTTCACGATGCACTCGGCGAGCGCTGGTCCTGGCCGCGGCGCCGACTACCAGAGTGCTGAGGCGGGCCCGCGCTTCCATCGCCCGGTTCGTGATCTTGCTGGCGCTGAGCCACCGAAGCGTCGTGGTCGTCGTCCGCCTCGACTTCCCGCACCGGCTCCGCGCGGCGCACCAACACAGTGGCGACCCGACGCCGCCGACCGGCCATCCGCTCAGCGGTCAACGACACACCAGCGATCTCTGCGCTCGACCCCACAATGGGCACCATACCGATCAAGGCAGCCAGGAGGCCTCCCACGCTGTCAACGTCTTCCACCTCGATGGCCGTGTCGAACATGTCCGCCAAGTCGTCCACCGGCAGGGAGGCCGGAACCCGCACCGAACCGGTGTCCAGCTCGGTGATCTCCAGGACGTCTCGGTCGTACTCGTCAGTGATCTCGCCGACGATCTCCTCCAGCACATCCTCAATCGTGATCAACCCGGCGGTTCCCCCGTACTCGTCGATCACCATCGCGAAGTGCAGCCGTTGCTGTTGCATGTCGCGCAGCAGGCTGTCGACCCGCTTACTGTCGGGCACCCGGTGCACCGTGCGCATCACCTCGGTGACTTCCGCTGACTGGGCAGACGTACCTCGGGCGTTGACCTGTCGAGCGACGTCCTTGAAGTACAACAGCCCCAAGACGTCGTCGCTACCATCACCGATCACGGGGACCCGGGAGAATCCGGAGCGAAGGAACAGCGACATTGCCTGTTGCAGGGTTCGGTCCTGCCCGATGGTCACCATGTCTGGTCGGGGCACCATGACTTCTCGGGCCACGGTGTCACCCAGCTCGAAGATGGAGTGGATCATCTCCTGCTCGTCAGCCTCGATGACCGATGTCTCGCCAGCGAGGTCCACCAGTTCGCGCAACTCAGCCTCAGAGGCGAAGGGGCCGTCATCGTAGCCACGCCCAGGTGTCACAGCGTTGCCGAACACGACCAGTAACTTGGCGACCGGGCCGAGCACGAGACGCAGCGTGACCACAATCGGGGCCGCCAGCAGCGCAACGGTGTCGACATGCTGTCGGCCCAACGTGCGCGGCGACACCCCAACAAGCACAAAGGAGATCAACACCATGATCGCTACGGCGATGAGCGCGGTCTGCCAGTGACTGTTCGTGGCAGTGTCGACGGCCACCGCGACGGCCACTGCGGTCAGCGACTCTGCGGTGACTCGGCCGAAGGCTGTCACGGCTAGGTATGGCGCGGGGTCGGCCACGATCCGGCCCAAGGCCCCCGACCCACGTCGGCCCTCTTCGTGCAACTGCTCGACCCGACTACGGGAGATCCGCTGCATGGCAGTTTCTGCCGCTGAGAGCAGGAAAGCGATCAGGGTCGCGGCGATCGCAACCAGAATGAGGGACGTCATAGGGTGCCTTGAGGGTGTGCCGCGGGCTCAGGCGGTGCCGAGTTGGGGTGCCGGTGCCGCGGTGGTGCTTCGTCCTCGGCCGGCCAGATAGGTCAAGAGCAGGGTGCGTTGCAGGTCGAACATTTCTTTCTCGTCGTCCGGCTCCGCATGGTCAAAGCCGAGCAAGTGCAAGATCCCGTGGGTCAGCAGCAGCAGCATCTCATCGGCGAGCGCATGGCCCGCGGCCACCGCCTGGGCCGCAGCCACCGTGGGACACAACACGACATCACCAAGCACCGCCGCGGTCTCCGGATCCTGCTCACTGCCGGGTCGCAACTCGTCCATCGGAAAGCTCATCACATCGGTGGCCCCGGGAAGATCCATCCACTGCTCGTGCAGAGCCGTCATCGCCGCTTCGTCCAGCAGGGTGATTGCCAGGTCCACCCGGGGGTTGACGGCCAGCTGCGCCAGCACGAACGCTGCCAGGTCGTGCAACTCCTGTTCAGCAACGACCGATGGCACCTCGCCTGACTCGTTCAAGACATCGATGCTCACCGGCCACCCCGCGAGGTCCCGAGAGTGCCCGATGCCCGAGGGCTCGATGTGGAGGGCGCTTGTTGGGCATCGAAGCGCCCGTAGGCTTCGACGATGGCGCTGACCAGTGAGTGGCGCACCACGTCGCCGCTTTCCAGGTGCGCAAAGTGCACGTCCTCCACCCCGGTCAAGATGTCTTGGACCACACGTAACCCCGATGTGGTGCCCCCTGGCAGGTCCACCTGCGTGACGTCGCCGGTGACCACCATTTTGGACCCGAACCCCAGCCGGGTCAGGAACATCTTCATCTGCTCTGCAGACGTGTTCTGCGCCTCGTCCAAGATGATGAACGCGTCGTTGAGGGTCCGGCCGCGCATGTAGGCGAGCGGAGCAACTTCGACCATGCCGGAGGCCATCAGGCGAGGAATCGAGTCCGGGTCCACCATGTCGTGCAACGCGTCGTAGAGCGGCCGAAGGTAGGGGTCGATCTTGTCGTTGAGTGTCCCCGGCAGGAATCCGAGTCGTTCGCCGGCCTCCACCGCCGGCCGGGTCAGGATAATCCGGTTGACCTCTTTGGCTTGAAGCGCGGCGACGGCTTTGGCCATTGCCAGATAGGTCTTACCGGTCCCCGCCGGACCGATCCCGAACACCACTGTATGTGCGTCGATCGCATCGACGTAGTGCTTCTGGTTGACCGTCTTGGGGCGGATGCCGCGGCCCCGGCTGCTGATGATGTTCATTGTGAGCACGTCCGCAGGTCGGTCCGTGCTCTGGGTGCGCAGCATCGCGATCGCCCGCTCGACGGCCTCCCGGTTCAGTGAGTGACCCTTGTCGACGATCGCAATGAGCTCGTCGAGCAAACGCTCGATCAGCGCCAGATCCGCCGACGGCCCCGACAGCCGAAACTCGTTGCCACGTACGTGCACGTCGACGGCTCGGAAACTCCGCTCGATAGTACGCAGAAGTTCGTCGCCTGGGCCCAGCACCGAGACCATTGAAACCTCGGACGGAATACGGATTGTATGGGTGGCTCGCTCGGGCGTAGCCGGTGAGGGTGAAGTCTGGGTCATCAGGGCCTACAGTCTACTCGCTGACCCGGCCCAACGGCCCGAGGCGGCCGCCACCGAGCACGTGGAGATGCAGATGAGGCACTTCCTGGCCGGAGTCCGCGCCGACGTTCGTCACCACTCGGTATCCCGTCTCGTCGATTCCTGCCTCGCGTGTCACCACGGCCACGGCCGTGAACAGGTCAGCCAAACCCAGAGCATCGACCGCCGCCATCTCAGCCACGCTGAGATGATGCTCGCGGGGCACTACCAACAGGTGTACCGGCGCTTGCGGGCTCATATCCCGGAAAGCAACGCTCGTCTCGCTCGCGTACACGACCTCGGCCGCGACCTCGGCCGCAGCGATACGGCAGAAAATGCACTCACTCATGCACGCCACACTAGGTGCGCCATCGACCCAGCGCACTCAGAAGAGCGATCGCGGCCGAGCCGGCCGTCGAGGTGCGTAAGACCGTATCGCCCAATCGCATCGACCGAGCTCCGGCCCCCACCAGCGCCGCCAGTTCCATCTCGCTGATTCCACCCTCGGGACCCACCACGAGTAGGAGTTCTCCTCGTTCTGGGAGTTCGGCTGCGCCCATCGAGGCCAGCGGCGTAACTGCGCTTTCATGTAACACGATGGCCAGGTCGGCTCGCTCCACGTGCTCGAGCAGGGCCGCTCGGTCGGCCGCCGCTTCCAACGCGGGCACCCTGGGCCGTCGTGCCTGTTTCGTTGCGGCCACCAGGGTGTTCTGCCACTTGCGCCGCGCCTTGGTCTCTCGCTCGCCGCGCCACCGCACGACACTGCGATCGGCCTGCCACGGGATTACCCGGTCCACCCCCAGTTCGGTGGCCACCTCGATCGCTAGCAAGTCTCGGTCCGCCTTGGCTAGCGCCTGGATGAGGACGAAACCAGGCTCCGCAGCCTTTCGATAGGTCAGCTCCTGCACGCTGGCTCGCAGCGCACCCTTGCGCACCGAGCTCACCCGGCAGTGGGCCACCTGCCCGCTGTTGTCGGCCAGGAGGAGGTCTGCCCCCACCGGCAGCCGGGCTACCGTCGCAGCGTGATGGCCTTCGGACCCGTCAAGCAGGATGTCGGCACCAACCCCACAGTCGACAAGGCCACCATCATCCAGCAGGTACAGGGGCGCAGTCACCGGTGCGAGAAGGCTTCGCGGAACTTGCCGAAGATGCCCCCTTGCGCAGGAGCCATGAGCCCCTGAGGGCGCGACTCGCCCCGAGACTCGGCGAAGTCGGTGAGCAGCTGGCGCTGCAGCTCGGTCAGCTTGACCGGAACCCTGATGTCGAGGTGGACGATCAGGTCTCCCCGGCCCGTGCCCCGGAGGTGATGCACCCCATAGCCCTTCAGGGTGACGGTGTCCTGAGGTTGGGCACCGGCTTTGAGGTCGATCTCGCTGGGGCCATCCAGGGTGTGAACCGTGAGTACGGCACCGAGCGCGGCGGCTGTCATTGGCACTTCGATGGAACAGTGCAGGTCATCGCCGCGACGCCGGAACGTGTCGTGCGCGCGCACCGCGATCTCGACGTAGAGATCGCCGGCCTCGCCGCCTGCAGGACCGACCTCCCCCTCACCGGTCATCCGGATCCGGGTGCCGCTGTCCACACCGCCGGGCACTTTGATGCTCAAGTCGCGGCGGGTGCGCACCCTGCCTTCGCCCGAGCAGTCGAAGCACGGGTTCTCGATGACCTCACCGAAGCCTTGGCAGGCACTGCACGGGCGCTGGGTCATCACCTGGCCAAGGAAGGAGCGCTGCACCTGTTGCACCTCACCCCGCCCCGAGCAGACCGAACAGGTGCGGTGCCCGGACCCCGGCTGCGCCCCGGACCCGGAGCAGGTAGCGCAGTGGATCGCGGTGTCGACCGGGAAGGTTTCCTCGCCGCCGAAGACGGCCACGGCGAGGTCGATGTCCAGCTGCACCAGGGCGTCCTGGCCCCGTTGGGTCCGCGAGCGCGGCCCGCGGCCGGCCGCGCCGTTCCCCCCGAAGAAGGCGTCCATGATGTCGGTGAACGTGAAGCCCTGACCAAACCCGTTGGTGGCTCCTCCGTAGGGGTCCTGGCCACGGTCGTAGGCCGCTCGCTTGGCCTGGTCGGACAGCACGTCATACGCCTGTGAGACCCTCTTGAACTCGGCCTCTGCTTCGGGACCGGGGTTGACGTCGGGGTGCAGCTTGCGTGCCTGCTTGCGGTAGGCGCGCTTGATTTCTTCAGCGCTGGAGTCGCGCTGGACACCCAGATCAGCGTAGTAGTCGTTCACATCGGTCCTTGTCTTTGTCACCGGAAAAATTCATCTGTGTGGCACGAGAATCACTCGTCAACTCTCCAAGATGGTGGAGACGTAGTGCGCCACCGCACGCACCGAAGCCATAGCCATCGGGTAGTCCATCCGGGTCGGCCCGACAACGCCAAGCCCACCCGCAGGCCCGTATGTCGTCGTCACGACCGAGGTGGTGCGCAGGCCTTCGAACGCGTTCTCGGTGCCAATACTCACTGCCACCGTGTCTTCGTCCAAAGTTGCCCTACTCCCTATCAACTTCAACAACACCACATGTTCTTCCAGGGCCTGGAGAACTTCTTGCAGCGAAGTGGGGAAATCACCGGCATCCCGGGCCAGATTGGCGGTGCCGGCCAACGCCAGTCGCTCCTCGGCCTGTTCGGCCAACGCATCATGCAGCGTGGCCACCACCATCTCGGCGATCCTGCGGTGATCGGGGTCAACCTCCACCAACCCCAGCGTCAGCAGCGACGGAGCAGCAGTCAACGCTTGACCGCCGGCGATCCGGTTGACCAAGGCTCGTAGCGACGCGATTCCTTCGTGGTAGGGCTCCAGGTTGTGGCCGGTGTCGATGACCCGCTGCTCAACCCGGCCCGTGTTCACGATCAGCACCACCATCAGGCGCGTGCCACCTACGGGCACCAACTCGATGTGCCGCACTGTCGACTGGCTCAGCGATGGGTACTGCATCACGGCGACCTGACTGGTCAGCGACGACAATAGTTTGACTGTTCGCAAGACGATGTCGTCCAGGTCGACCGCGCTGGCCAGGAAGCGCTCAATGGCGGTTTTCTCACCGGCTGACAAAGGCTTGATCCCGCTCAGCCGATCGACGAACAGGCGGTACCCGGCATCGGTCGGGACACGCCCGGCGCTGGTATGCGGCGCGGTGATCAGTCCGTCTTCTTCGAGGACTGCCATGTCGTTACGTACCGTGGCGGCCGAGACTCCGAGCGAATGCCTCTCCAACAGCGCCCGCGAACCTACCGGCTCGCTGGTGCGCACGTAGTCCTGAACGATCGCGCGAAGGACGTCGAGTCTGCGTTCGTCGCTCACGGGTTGACCTCCGGCCCTTGGTGTTTCTGTGTTCGTCGTCCGCCGGCTCACTTCTCCTAGCCTGGCACTCAGCTCAAGCGAGTGCCAAGTCTACGCGCTTGGGCGGCGCACGTGCGGTCGCGATCGCGATGTGGACCTGCCTCGAATGCTCGCGGACATCGATCCGTGTCCGCGCTGCCCTCAGTCCAGTCGTGAGTCCACGCGGCCGACGACGCAGACGCTGAGAAGAGACGAAGATGCCGAGAAGAGCGGCAGGGCGCGCCCGATCAGATCACCGTCACGCGACACCGCCCCTGAGACACTGACCGGATGGGTGATCGGTACGGGAGCGATGTGTTGGCCGGCGACTGGGGCGCGCCTCCTCGCGGCCGGGCGAACACGGTGTCGGCAGAAACAGGCGTCGTCGTGGAGGACGTCGACACCGGATGGTGCGGAGCTGTCGTGGCGGTCGAAAAAGCCGGAGGTATGCAGGTCGTGCATCTGCAGGACAGGCATGGCAAGAGTCGAGGGTTCCCGCTGGGACCCGGCTTCTTGATCGACGGCTCCCCGGTGGTGCTGACGGCGCCCACACCGCAGAACGCCGGGGTGTTGGCCGATAGGCACGCCGCTGCCCAGCGGACTGCCAGCGGGTCGCGCTCGATGCCTCGCGGTCGGGCTCGAGTAGCGGCTGCCTCTCGTATCTTCGTTGAGGGCAGACATGACGCCGAGCTCGTCGAAAAGGTGTGGGGCGAGGATCTGCGCATTGAGGGTGTGGTCGTCGAAGTCCTCGAAGGGGTGGACGACCTGGCTGCGGTCATCCGCGGCTTTGCCCCCTCACCAGATCGCCGGATGGGCGTCTTGGTAGATCATCTGGTGCCGGGCAGCAAGGAATCCCGTATCGTCGACGCGGCCGCTGGCCTTCCTGAAGCGAGGTGGGTCCGGGTCACCGGCCACCCGTACGTCGATGTGTGGCAGTCGATCCGGCCTGAACGACTCGGGTTAGGTGCCTGGCCGGTGATCGACCGGGGGCAGTCGTGGAAGCATGCCGTGCTGGCCGAGTTGGACTGGCCCCATGCTTCTCAACGCGACGTGTCGATGGGTTGGAAGCGGATCCTGGCCCGGGTACGGTCGTATCAAGACATCGAACCATCGCTCCTGGCCAGCGTCGAAGAGCTGATCGACTTCGTCACCGTCCCACCTACAGAATCGAGTACATCATGAGCACCCCACCTCCTCCCCCGCCCGGTCAGCCCGAGGAGTCCGGGTCTGCGGCTCCTGCCGATCCCCCAGCACCACATGCACCCGGCCAGCCGAGCGAGCCCACCAGTGGTGCAACTCAGGCCCAGCCGCCGTATGGCTACGACCCGCAACAGGGCGACCGGGAGTCACCCGGTCAGCCGGCTCACCCCCAGGGCCCGCAGTATGGTGCCCCGCAGCATGGGGGTCAGCAGAACGCGCCCCAGTACGGTGCACCGCCCGCTGGAGTGGGCAACGCGCTCAGTCCCTCCGAGGAGAAGACCTGGGCTGTGCTGGCTCACCTCTCCGGACCGATCGCGGCATTGCTGAGCATCGGTCTCCTCAACTTCGTGGGGCCGCTGGTCATCTGGGCGATCTTCAAGGACCGCAGCGGCAAGGTGCGTTACGCCTCAGCTGGTGCCTTCAACTTCAACCTGACCCTCTTGATCGCCTATGTGGTGCTCTTCCTCCTGTCGGTGGTCTCGTTCGGCTTCTTGCTGTTGCTGACGATCCCCGTCGGAATCGGGATCTGGCTGGTCTCGCTCGTGCTACACATCATGGCGGCTGTGAAGGCAAGCAACGGTGAGGACTACACCTACCCGGCCCAGCTCAAGGTGCTGAGCTAGCCGACCGGGAACTGGCAGGGTCCCTCCTCAACCGGCCCGGTCCTCCTCAAGCAGTGCATGCACGGCAGTATCGGCGAGGAGCCTGCCTCGCCGCGTCAAGACTGCATGGCCGTTTCGCGCCGACTCAGGCTCCAACAACCCTCGGTCGACGAGTCTGAGCACCGCCCTGTCACTGTGCTTGTGTAGTGACGCGATCGGCACGCCGTGCACCAGGCGAAGACCCAGCAGGACCAGTTCGTCGTAGCGCTGTGCCTCCGTCAGCACCTCTCTGGCCAAGGCTGGGCTATGCCCTGAGTGCAGCCGGGCACCATACGCGCTGGGGTGTTTGACGTTCCACCAGCGCGTCCCGTCGATGTGGCTGTGTGCTCCAGGCCCGATGCCCCACCAGTCCTGCCCTCGCCAATAGGCCAGGTTGTGCTTGCATCGCGCCTCGTCGCGACGAGCCCAGTTGGAGATCTCGTACCACTGGTAGCCGGCCTGAGACAGAAGCTCATCGGCCAGCTCGTACTTGTCGGCCTCATCATCGTCAGTAGGCATCGGCAGAGTGCCGCGGCGCACCGCGGCACCCATAGCGGTGCCTTCCTCGATCGTCAGCGCGTACGCCGACACGTGATCCGGCTCCAGCTCCAGAGCCGTCTCCACACTGCGGCGCCAGTCTTCCAGCGACTCTCCCGGCGTGCCATAGATCAGGTCGACGCTGACCTGCATACCGGCGGCCTTGACCGCGTGCACCGCCATCGGGAGGTGGGAGGGCAGGTGGGTGCGATCCAAGGTGGCCAAAACGTGCGGCACGGCCGACTGCATACCGATACTGACCCGCGTGAAGCCGGCCTGGGCCAGACCAGCTGCCACAGCTGAGTCCAGGGTGTCCGGGTTGGCCTCGGTGGTTACCTCTGCATCGACGTTGATCCCCCATCGATGCGCAACACCCGCGAGCAGGGCGCCCAGGTGGCCGACCGGCAGCAGCGTGGGAGTGCCCCCACCAACGAAGACGGTTTCCACCGGCGGGTATGCGGGAGCTGGGGATGCGTCATCAGGTGTTGGCGCCGACACATGCTTCGCGGCCAGGCCTGACGCCTGGAGGCCACGCTGGTTCAACACACGTTCCGCAAGGTCCATCTCGGCCAAGGCCGCATCCAGGTAGCCGGCTGTGGTGCTAGCTCCGCCGCCGAGTTCTTGTGCCGTGTAGGTGTTGAAGTCGCAGTAGCCGCAGCGGACCCGACAGAAGGGCACATGGATGTAGATGCCGAGGGCGCGACCCTGCCCGGCGGCTACTCGAGGCGGCGGCAAGAGACCGTTGATCGGGGCGGTGTCGCCTGGGGGCATCGCTGGCGGCATACCCACAGTGTCCCAGCATGAAGGCTGCACACTGGTAGCCGAGTACTACTACAGTCGTGGCTATGGCCCCACAGCACGAGTTTCGTGAATACCTCGACAAACTTCGAGCCGATGGCTACTCGGTGCGCGACGACGAGGGATCGGACCCCGATCTCATCGCACCCGATGGCAGGGCGGTCGACACGTGGCGGGAGAACTACCCGTACGACTCCCGAATGTCTCGGGACTACTACGCCGTCGAGAAATACCTGCTGCAAATAGAGTTGTTGAAGTTCCAGTCTTGGTCCCGCGAGACCAAGACCAGGCATGTCCTGATCTTCGAAGGGCGAGACGCGGCAGGCAAAGGCGGGTCAATAAAGCGCTTCATGGAGCACCTCAACCCCCGCGGGGCGCGGGTCGTGGCATTGGTCAAGCCGACGGAGACCGAGCTGGGTCAATGGTACTTCCAACGCTATGTTCAGCACCTTCCCAGCTTCGGCGAGATGGTGCTCTTCGACCGGTCGTGGTACAACCGGGCCGGAGTCGAGCGGGTCATGGGTTTCTGCGACGACGAACAGTACGAACAGTTCATGAACCATGTGCCGGCCTTCGAGAAGATGCTCGTCGACACCGGGATCTCGGTGACCAAGTTCTGGTTTTCGGTGACTCGCAACGAGCAGCGGACCCGGTTCGCAATCCGCCAACTCGACCCCGTGCGGCGGTGGAAGCTCTCGCCGATGGATCTGGAGTCCTTGGATCGCTGGAGCGACTACACCGCGGCGAAAGAGGCGATGTTTCGCCGAACGGACACGAACCATGCCCCGTGGACGACGATCAAGTCCAACGACAAGAAGCGGTCCCGAGTCGCTTCGATGCGTGCCTTCTTGAGCCAGTTCGACTACACCGGCAAGGACGAGGAGATTGTCCAGCAGCCCGATCCCGCCATCGTCTCGCGGGGACGGGAAGCGACCGGCGACTGATCATAGCTCTGACGAGGACCCCTGAGCGGGTTCGTAGGTGTAGTTCAGGTTGGTGATGTCTCGGCCCACGTCGACGCCCTTGGCCTCGAATCGCGTCGTAGGACGCAGGGGCGCCGAGCCCAGGGAGCTCAGAACGAAGCGGCTATCGTGGTCCAGGAGCGTGCGCATGGTCTTGCCGTAGGGTGCCCAGTCCGTGGCCAGCCGCCACACTCCGCCAGCGGTGAGAACACTCGCGACGATATCGACAAAGGCCTCGTCGACCAGTCGCCGCGCATGGTGCTTGCGCTTGGGCCAGGGGTCGGGGAAGTAGGTCCAGACTTCCCGAACCGCGCCGGCCGGCACCATCGTTTCGAGCGCCACGGACGCGTCGACCTCGACCAGCCGCACGTTGGACAGCGGATCATGCCGCATCCGGGCCAACGTTTGACCGATGCCCGGGCGCCACACCTCCAGACCCAGAAAATCCCAGTCGGGTTGGGCCTTTGCCGCCGCCCGCAGAGCATCCCCGGACCCCGAACCCACCTCGATCGCCAGCGGAGCCCGACGGCCGAAGACGCACTCCACGTCCATCCGGTAGTCCGGGGCCACGCTGGTGTCATCGCCGCTGCCGGCGCGGGGCACGGTCACGACATATCGTTCAGCCATGGCGTCATAGGCCCTTTGATGTCCCTGCGGCATCCGGGACCCTCGTCGCGCGAAGGACCGGGGTCGAACGGCCTCCCGCTGCTCGGCGTGTTCCACCGTATTCTTTACTTCTTCGCTTTCTCCACGGCCCCGCCGTCCTGGGACAAAGCGGCGATGAAGGCCTCTTGAGGCACCTCGACTGTGCCGACCATCTTCATCCGCTTCTTCCCCTCTTTCTGTTTCTCGAGTAGTTTGCGCTTGCGACTGATGTCTCCGCCGTAGCACTTGGCCAACACATCCTTGCGAATCGCCCGGATCGTCTCTCGTGCTATCACTCGAGCGCCGATGGCTGCTTGTATCGGCACTTCGTACTGCTGGCGCGGGATCAGGTTCTTGAGTTTGCCGACCATCAAGACCCCGTAGGCGTAGGCCTTGTCCTTATGCACAATCGAGGAGAACGCGTCCACCTGATCACCCTGCAGCAGGATGTCGACCTTGACCAGATCGGCGCTCTGCTCGCCGTCCGGCTCGTACTCGAACGACGCGTACCCGCGAGTGCGCGACTTCAACGCGTCGAAGAAGTCGAAGACGATCTCCGCCAGCGGCAGCGTGTAACGCATCTCCACACGTTCCGGCGACAGGTAGTCCATCCCCCGCAGCGAGCCGCGGCGAGACTGACACAGCTCCATCACCGGACCAATGTATTCACTCGGCGTCAGGATGGTCGCGCGCACCACCGGCTCGGTGACTTCACCGATCTTGCCGGCGGGGAACTCACTCGGGTTGGTGACGTGGGTCTGGGACCCGTCTTCCATCGTGACCAGGTACTCGACGTTAGGAAGCGTGGAGATCAGGTCGAGGTTCGACTCACGCTCCAGCCGTTCGCGGATGATCTCGAGGTGCAGCATTCCCAGGAAGCCGACCCGGAAGCCGAAGCCAAGGGCAACCGAGGTCTCCGGCTCGTAGACCAGAGCCGCATCGTTGAGCTTGAGCCTGTCCAGCGCGTCTCGCAGCGTGGGATAGTCCGAGCCATCGATGGGGTACAGGCCGGAGAACACCATCGGCCGCGGGTCCTTGTACCCTCCCAAGGCCTCGGTAGCCATGTTGTTCGATCCCGTCACGGTGTCACCCACCTTGGACTGGCGGACATCCTTGACCCCGGTGATCAGGTAGCCGACCTCACCGACGCCCAGCCCGGTGGACTTGACCGGCTCCGGAGAGATGACACCGATTTCCAGCAGCTCATGCGTGGCCCTGGTCGACATCATGACGATCTTCTCTCGCGGGGCAAGATTGCCGTCGACGACGCGCACGTAGGTCACAACGCCACGGTAGGTGTCATAGACCGAGTCGAAAATCATCGCTCGGGGTGGGGCGTCCGGGTCGCCGACCGGCGCCGGGAGATCGCGAACGATCCGATCCAGCAGCTCGGGCACACCTTGACCGGTCTTGCCCGAGACCAACAACACGTCGTCGATATCGCAGCCGATCAACCCGGCCAACTCCTCGGCATACTTCTCCGGCTGAGCAGCGGGAAGGTCGATCTTGTTCAGCACCGGCACGATGGACATCTCGTTCTCCATCGCCAGATAGAGGTTCGCAAGCGTCTGGGCCTCGATGCCCTGAGCGGCGTCCACCAAGAGCACAGCCCCCTCGCAGGCCGCAAGGGAGCGCGAAACCTCATACGTGAAGTCCACGTGTCCGGGAGTGTCGATCATATTGAGCACATACGTCTTCTCCCCGGTGGCACCCACCGGGGAGCGCTCCGACGTACCTGGTGCCGGCTTCACCGCTGCATCCCTGTTATGTCGCGCACCAGGCTCGTCCTGACCGTTGACCGACGCCGACCCGTTCTGCCCTGTGCGGTCAGCAGGCTCGTCCGTCGCGTTGACGGACCACGGCATCCGCACCGCCTGGCTCTTGATGGTGATCCCGCGTTCGCGTTCGATGTCCATGCGATCCAGGTACTGGGCTCGCATCGACCGCTCGTCAACCACACCCGTGATCTGCAACATCCGGTCGGCCAGGGTCGACTTGCCATGGTCTATGTGCGCGATGATGCAGAAGTTGCGAATGGCCTCCGGCGGGGTGGCCGCAGGTTGCGGGAGATGGGAGGCGGTGCGTGACACGCGGGGATGACCTCTTGGGCTTGTGGGGTGGGTAGGACTGGCCTCACAGTGTCCCATGGCCCCCCGATAGCCGATACCGTGCCGCACATGCCCAATCTCTCCTCCTCATCCGTGGTCTCGATGGCTCGGAGCCTGGCCCGACAGGTGGCCAGGGCGAGTAAACGTGTCCCCCTCCCCAGCTCCGGTGGTCGCCAGCGGAGCTCGAGCGAACGGACCAGCGGCTATGCAGGCGACTACGTCGGCGTGCCACCGATGAGCTACGCCCCCGTTGCAGACGACCTGGCCGACCCTGGCGAGGTCGTCTGGACCTGGGTGCCCTATGAGGAGGACCATGGCCGAGGCAAGGATCGCCCAGTGCTGGTGATCGGTCGTCAGCACGGTCTTCTGTTGGCCCTGCAGCTGACCAGCCAAGACCACGATCGCGACGCCGACGACGAAGCACGGCAGGGACGCTACTGGGTCGACATCGGTCGCGGTGACTGGGATCGCGAACGACGTCCGAGCGAAGCACGGGTGGATCGGATCCTGCAACTGGAGCCCGGAGATGTGCGCCGGATCGGAGCGGTACTGCCGGAGTCCGTCTTCGCCGAGGTCGCTCGCGAGGTGCGACGTCGCGCCCGTTGAGTCCGGGGTCGGGTGGAGAGGTGACCGACCGAAACGCCGATGGCCAGCGTCAGCACGCATGCCGGACGTGACAGGCATGCCGAAGTGAGCGCGCATGCCCGAAGTGAGCGCACCTCTGCCTCTCGCGGCATATGTCCGCACGCTTTTCGGTCGCCTGCGCTCATTCCGGTCATCTGCTGTGGAGAACGTCCACCCCGGTGCCTCTGAGAGGGCTCCTGGGTGGACGTCGTTCCTGGTGCTTTCGCAGGTGGTGGCTAAAACTTCGATCTCGGCGCAGCCAACGGCGTCGACATCATTGGCTCGGCGGGATGAGAACCTCGTCGATGAGGTAGACGGTCGCGTTCTCAGTCTGAACACCGCCGCAGAGCACGTTGGCCTCGTTGACCAGCAGCTCATCGCCTTCGCCGGTCACCTCAATCATGTCGCCCTGCACCGTTGCCTGTTCGCCGACCACGTCCTCGGGCGCCAACTGACCGGGCACGACGTGGTACGTCAGGATCGAGGTCAACAACTCCGGGTCGCTCTCGAGGGTTGCCATGGTCTCGGCGTCCACGTTGGCGAAGGCTGCGTCGACCGGGGCGAAGACAGTGAACTCGTCGCCGTTCAGGGTATCGACCAGGTTCACATCGGGGTTGACTTCACCGGAGACAGCCGCCGTGAGGCTGGTCAGCAACGGGTTGTTGCTCGCCGCCTCGGCGACCTGGTCCTGGGCCATACCCTCGACAGAGCCATCACCCTCGGGCACGGCTGCGGCGTAGTTGGCGCAGGCCGGCCCCACCAGGTTGGCGGCCGCGTCGGCCCCTTCTTCTGTCTCCTCGGCCATATCGTCTTCGGCCTCGGTCGACTCTCCGGTCTCGGTCGACTCTTCGGTGGACTCCTCGGCAGCGGTCTCCTCCGATGCCGAGCCGGTGGGCTCTTCGTCGCTGCCACAAGCGGACACGGTAAGGACCGAGGCCATTGCGACCGTAAGGAACATCTTCTGAACGCGCATGATGGTGCCTTTCTCTTCTCAGTACTGCGGGGGTGTGATCAGGCTCAACGCACGGGGTCCTAGGTGACCGTGACCGTCACGTTGTGCCATCCGGTCGATCCATCGGGGGCGATGGGGACTCGTTCGGAGGCTTGCGTTTCGCCCGTACTGTCGGTAGCACGGACTTCTAGCCGATGGGGGCCTGTTTGCGCAGCCCAGGTCCAGCGCCAGGGGCGCCAGGTGTCATCACTGTCCGGCTCGGCGAGTTCTGCCTCGCTCCAGTCGCCGTCGCCAACGCGGACCTCGACCTTCTCGATGCCGCGGTCCTGGGCCCAGGCAACGCCTGCGACGGTGACGTCGCCGGCTTTCAACCGGGCGAAGGATGCGGGGACATCAATCCGGGAAGACAGCTTGATCGGCGCCCGCGCGGAATAGCCGCGCGTCGTCCAGTAGGCCTTGAAGTCGGCAAACCGGGTGACCTCGAGGTCTACCAGCCACTTCGTGGCAGACACATAGCCGTAGAGGCCAGGGGTAACCATCCGCACCGGGAAGCCGTGTTCGAGGGGTAGCGGCTCACCGTTCATACCCACCGCCACCAAGGCGTCACGGTCATCGGTCAGCGCTGAGAGTGGCGTGCCGGCAGTGAAACCATCCGCGCTCGTGGACTTCACGGCATCCGCGCCTTCTTGAACGCCGGCTTCCTCCAGCAGATCCCGCATCAATACTCCGAGCCATGTCGCATTCCCGACATAGTCCCCACCCACCGGATTGGAAACACAGGTCAAGGTTACCCGCTTGCTGACCAGTTCACGCTCGAGCAGGTCCTGAAAACTCACATCGAGGGGATTGTCAACCATTCCATGAATACGTAGCCGGTAACCGTCCAAGGGCACGTCGGGGACGTCCAAGGCTGTGTCCACCCGATAGAAATCTGCGTTCTCGGTCAGATAGGGCGTCAGACCCTTGACGTCTTCGAAGGTCACGCCCTCCGGCAGGGCTGGCGCGGTCGTGCCAGGGCTGGGGAGTACGAGCGCTTCGCGAGATCCGACTGCTGCCGGTCCCCCCAGCGTGCGGGCAACCACTCCACCTACGGCGCCGCTGGCGGCAACTGCCGATGCGGCCATCACGAAGGCTCGACGATCGATGTGGTCGATCGAGCCAGACTCGCTCATCGACCTTTCTGAACTGCCTGAACGCTTCTCCGGAGCGGCCACGGTCCGCAACATCACGGCCAGTCCTGCGACCCCCGCGAGCGCCATCGCGGCCACGGGTAGAAGACGCGGCCCCGGACCGGCGCTGGCCGCACGGTCAGTAAGCATGGCTCCCCCCGCGATCGATACCAACACCGCACAGCCGAGCACCGCCGCGAGCGGACGGCGAGTTCCCCACCAGCCAAGGGCGAGCGCCAGGAGGCCGACCACGATGAGGACTGACCCGATGAGAACTGGTTTGTCCGCGGCGCCGAAGGTCTCGATCGCAAATTCTTTGGCGGGGCGTGGAGCCCAGTCGACAGCGCGGTTCCCCAACGAAAGAACCGGTCCGGTAACTCCAGCAGCCCAGGCTGCTACGCCTTCTCCGGCGAGCACACCGGCGGCAACGGCAACCCCGCCTGCCAGGGAGCCTAACGCCCCGAGGCGGCGCTGTTCGGGTGTGCTCATGAAGGGTATTCGGACTTTGTCCATTGTTGGATTGGTGCGAGCCACCCCGAAACGGTGTCGAGGCAGAAGAAGCGACAGCGAAGATGCGCCCTGCCGGCAAGCACATCGACGGAAACTGAACAGGCCCCCGCCGATGAGGCGAGGGCCTGTGTCGAGCGAGTGGAGCTGAGGGGACTCGAACCCCTGACCCCCTCCATGCCATGGAGGTGCGCTACCAGCTGCGCCACAGCCCCGAACGGGAACGGCAAATAGTACCCACACTCACGCTCCAGCATCCAAATCGTCACCGCTGAGGCACACGGGACCAGACTTCATCCAGTCCACTCCACCGCATCGCTGAGGTTCCACCCCACCACTACCCAACGATCACGACGCCAGGTCACTTCTGCCCAATGGCAGTTTTCCAGGACCGTGAGGCGTTCGGCCGCCTCGCTCACCGACCACCCCGCGACGACGGCCGTCATCAGGCGCGCTGCCATCCCATGCGTGACCAACACAGCGCACTCACGCGGCGCCAGTGTGGCAGCCACCTGATGGAAGACGAAGGCCGTGCGGTCGCCGACCTCGGCGAGAGTCTCACCGTGCTCACCACGCCTGGCATCACGGCCGGCCGCAATGGCGCCGGACTCAACCGGATACCGCTTCTCGACTTCGGCGTGCTTCAACCCAGCCCAGGTCCCCACGTCGATCTCCCGCAAACCAGGCTCGACCTCGACATCGAGGCCGGTCTTCGCCCGCAGTGCATCGGCGGTGCTCAACGCACGGTTCAGGTCGCTGGACACGATGCGGACAGGCCCTCTCATCGCCAGCTTGCCTGCTGCGGTGTCAGCCTGTCGCAGCCCCAGCTCGGAGAGTTCGGTGTTGGTCTGACCCTGATAGATCCCAGAAGCGTTGTGCTCGGTCTGACCGTGCCGCAGAATGAGCAGCGTGGGGCCCTCTGTCACGGGGCGCGGAGCTAGGTCAGTCACAACGTAGGTCGTCCCCAGAGCGCGGAGCTAGGTCGGTTCCGGGGTGGCTCAGTCACAGCAGCACGTCGGTCACGGCGCCGCCAACGCGATGTCGGGGCAGTCCTTCCACAACCGCTCCAACTGGTAGTACTGCCGATCTTCGCTGTGCATGATGTGCACGATGATGTCCCCGAAGTCCAACAGCACCCATCGCGCCTCCCGGACGCCTTCTTGACGCAGCGGCTTGGCCTGCAACTGTCGAAGCCGTTCCATGACGCCATCGACGATCGCCGCAACTTGTCGCTCGTTGGGGGCAGAGGCGATGACAAACACGTCTGTGAGGGCGAGTTGCCCGGTGACGTCCAACGCCACGACGTCTTCCCCGATTTTGTCTTGCGCGGCCGATCCGGCCGCCATGGCCAACTCAATAGCCCGGGCGCTAGCGCTCACTCGATCTCCTTGGCGTACAGCTTGTACTTCCCGATGTGTTGCACCACACCGTCCGGCACCAGGTACCACACAGGGAGTCCGTGCGCGGTGCGTTCACGGCAGTTCGTTGACGAAATGGCCATAGCGGGTACCTGCAACAGCGTGACCTGATCCTTGGGGAGTCCATGGTCGCTCAGTTCATGGCCGGGTCGGGTGACCCCGATGAAGTGAGCCAGCCTCCACAGCACCTCCACTCCGCGCCACGACAGGATCTGGGCGAGTGCGTCGGCACCGGTGATGAAGAACAGTTCCGCGTCCGGCCGGGCGGTCCTCAAGTCCCGCAACGTGTCCAAGGTGTATGTAGGCCCCTGCCGGTCAATGTCAACCCGGCTCACGGTGAACCGCGGATTGGAGGCCGTCGCGATGACCGTCATCAGATAACGGTGCTCCGCTGGACTCACCGATGTGGCGTCCTTGCGATAGGGCTGGCCGGTAGGAACGAACACCACTTCGTCCAACTCCAGCAGCGAAGCCACCTCACTGGCTGCGACAAGGTGGCCGTGGTGGATGGGATCGAAAGTCCCGCCCATCACCCCCAGCCGCATCAGTGCTTGCTCGCCTGCCCTGAGATGGGCCCTGGCCCCCCATCAGCAGAGTACTGACCGTCTGCGGTGTCGGGGTCACGCTCCTGGTGCTCTGTGTGCGGGTCCAGGGCGAGAGTGTTCCGGAAGCTCCACAAGAGTGCGAGGAGAGCCGCGAAAACCACCAGGGTGATCACTCCGAACCAGATGGGCTGGAACATCAGCTCGTTGACCGCTTCGTGTTCGCCCTCGGCGTCGGCAAGAAATAGGAACCTCATAGCACCAGCCTACCGTCAGGGCACGCATACAGTGGAGGTATGTCTGCGTTGTTGTCCGTCGTGGTGCCGATGTTCAACGAGGCCGACGCGCTGCCACTGCTGGTGCCGCGGCTTCGCCGGGTGCTCGATGAGATGGTCAGTGACGGTTTGCTGGAGGCCGAGGATTGTTACGAAGTGTTAGCGATCGACGACGGCTCCACTGACCAGACACCGGTATTGCTACAGCGTTTCCACCGCGAATGGCCCCAGTTGCGGGTGGTCCGACTGCGCGCCAACGCCGGTCACCAGTCCGCGATTTCGGCCGGTCTAGACCTGGCCACCGGCGCGTGGGTCGTCACCTTGGATGCCGACCTTCAAGACCCCCCGGAGACCATTCCGCTGATGGTGCGGCAGGCCCGCAGCCAGGGAGTCGATGTGGTGTATGGCGTCCGCACCGACAGATCGTCCGACTCTGCTTTCAAGCGACTCAGCGCACGAGCCTTCTATGCCGGTATGCGCGTGGCAGGGGCACGAGATGCCCCCGATGACGCTGGTGACTACCGCCTGATGTCCCGGGCGACAGTCGACGCGGTGAACGCGCTACCGCAGACTCACCGCGTGTTACGTCTGGTCGTCCCCTCGCTGGGTTTTCCCAGCTCCACTGTCGGGTACGCGCGAGCCAGACGAGTCGCTGGACGTTCGAAGTATCCGTTGCCGACGATGCTGCGGATGGGTGTCGACGCCTTCACCGGGTTCTCGCTGGCACCCCTACGACTCGCGACCTGGTTCGGCCTCGGCGGGTTCGCTGCTTCACTGTTGCTGCTGGCCTATGCCCTGGTGTCTAAGCTTCTCAACCTCACCGTGGCCGGCTGGACGTCAACCGTGGTGATTGTGGCCGCCGTCGGTGCCCTTCAGCTGCTCTGTCTCGGGATCTTGGGCGAATACGTCGGCCGCGTCTACTCCACCTTGCAGCGGCGCCCTGCTTACTACATCGCCTACGACTCGATCGCCAGAGACGTCGAATGGCAGCCCGGTTCGTCGGTGCAGGCCCTCTCCACGCTGCAGCCAGGCGACATCGCGGCCGAAAGACCAAAGAAGCAGGCCTAGCGCGACGACCGACAACCCTGCCGCCGGGGGCCCGGTGAGAGATGGGGCAGTGCAGGCAGCGAGCAGACCTGAGGACCACGCAGCCACGGCTCGACGAGATCGCCGAGCAGGCAACGGTCGCAGCCACGCTGGGTGAATGGCACCCGCAAGGGCGAAAAGGTACCGCAGTGCCCCGGCCAGCACGATCCACCAACCCACATCGGCGGCCACGATGACCGACAGCGCCAGCGTCATCACTGCATCGGTCTCGGCATCCAAGGTGGCACCGGCCCGGGTCGGCCTGGTACGTCGCGCCACGGCCCCGTCGAGTCCGTCGAGTAGTAGGGCCACTGTGGCAAGGATGGTCAGTGGCCATCCCCCGCCAGCACCCGAGCTCAGCAGCCCCAGGACGGCCCAGGCTGCGACCAGGCTGACCAAAGCTGCCCGAAAGACCGTCACAAGGTCGGCCAGCCCGATCGGCTCCGCGCCGCGTCGACGGATCGAGGCCGCGAGGATCATCACCATCCCCAACACTGGCGGAGCAAGGACGGCGATAAGCGCGGGTCGCCCTTGCCCTGTTTCTGAATCGGACGTCCAGATCAGGGCACTGATCGCCACGGTGGCAGCTAGCATCACCCCCACCACGTATAGGGTAAAAAGGCGCGGACGGACGGCGAAGTGGCGCCCAGACTTCGCCGCAGCCATCATCCGAGCCTACGAGAGGGAGCAGCATTGACAGAGCTTGCCCCTGCCGCCCCGAAAGAACCACCGCTGGCTACCGCTTACTGGGTGACCGGGTTCAACACCGGCTCACTGCGAAGCCATGCTGTGCCATTGCCAGGCGCTGGCGAGGTCGCGGTGCAGGCTCAGCACTCCGCGATCAGCCGCGGAAGTGAACGCCTGGTGCAAGCAGGAGCGGTGCCGCCGGAGGTGGCCATGCACATGCGCGCGCCGTTCCAGAGCGGTGACTTCGGCGGCGACGTCAAGTACGGCTACTTGTCGGTCGGCGTCATCACCCAGGTCGGTCCGGGTGGTGACCCTTCTGGTGACCTGCCGCGGCGCCGGATTGCCACACCCCCGGCAGAGCAGATCGGTCAGCGAGTGTTCTGCCATTACCCGCACCAGGATAGATATGTTGTCCCGGCTCAAGCGCTCAGCGTGGTGCCCGACGATGTGCCATCGGACCGAGCCTGCCTGGCCGGCACGGTCGAGACGGCGATCAACATCATCTGGGACGCCCGCCCCCGGTGGGCCGATCGGGTCGCTGTCATCGGTTGCGGTCTGGTCGGCGCCTGCGTCGCGATTCTGCTGCACCGAATGCGCTTGCACGACCTGCTGATCGTGGACCTCGACCCGGCCACCCGCTCGTTGGCGGCTCTCGTCGGCGCACGCTGGCGTACCCCTGACCAGTGTGCCGATGAGGGCCTCGAAGTGGACCTGGCGATTCACTGCTCCGGTACCCAGGAGGGCATACACCTGGGATTGTCGATGCTGGATGTCGAGGGTGAGCTCGTCGAGGCGTCCTGGTTCGGCGCCCGCTGCCCCACCGTGCCCTTGGGGGCTGACTTTCACGCGAAGAGACTGAGCATCCGTGCCAGCCAGGTATCTCAGGTGGCCGAGTCCAACCGCAGGCGACGCAGCCCGCAGGATCGGATCGCTTTAGCGCTGGATGAGCTGCGCGACCCGGTGTATGACACGCTGATCACCGGGCACATTCGGTTTGCCGACCTGCCCGCGGCGATGGCGCGCCTCGGCGGGCCAGGCGCCGGGCGTTGGTGTCAGATCGTGGACTATGGCGACATGTCCGATCACCGCGGGGAGCGATAGGTGTTCAGCCTCACAGTCCAGGACCACATGATGGTGGCGCACAGCCTGCGCGACCCCTTCTTTGGTCCGGCTCAAAACCTGCATGGCGCGACGTATGTCGTTCACGTGCGGTTGAGCGCAGTTGAGCTCGATGAGCACGGCGTCGTCATCGACATCGGAACTGCGGCTCAACATCTGGCCACCATTGTGGCCGACCTGAGCTATCGAAACCTGGACGACCACCCTGCCTTCGAGGGCATGCTGACCACTACCGAGATTTTGGCCCAGTACATAGCGCGCCAGATGGCGAGTGCCTTAGCCGACGCGCACGGCGCGGCCGATAGCCTGGAGGTAGGGGGACTGGAGTCCATTGACGTCACCCTGCAGGAGCATCCCGCTGCCTCAGCGAGCTATCATCTTGCGTTGCCTCAGAGCGACGAGGGGCAACAGATCCTGCCAGGCACATAGGTGCTCCCTCGGATCATCAGCCCAAGCGAGGTCAGCTGGCCCAGTGGTGGCTCGCTGTACAACCAACATGTCGCGGCACAATGGGGGATCGACATCGAGCCCATGCCCGGGCCATGGCCCGTCCCGGGCGAGCACCATCTGCAGCAGTTGACTGACCGGCTCACCGCGGACCCAGCCGGTCGCGCCCGGCCCATCCTGCTGGACGGGCTGATCGGTTGCGCGGGTCCCCAGGCTGTTGCTGCCGCTCGCGCAGCCGGTGTGCGGATAGTGGTTCTGGTTCACCTACCGCTGCCGGCTGAAGCCGGTGTGAGTCCATCGCGGGTCGCCGACCTGGCCCGGTCCGAGCACGACGCGTTGGCGGTGGCCTCAGCGGTGGTGTGCACCAGCCCCTGGGCAGCAGCCGACGTGCATCGACGTTACGGCGTGACCGGGATCACGGTTGCCGAGCCGGGCGTTGCCGAGGCGCCACTGTCGCTCGGGAGCGACCCCCCGATGTTCATCACGCCCGCAGCATTCTCCACCCGCAAGAACCACGCACTGCTGTTGCGGGCCTTCGCCGATCCACAGGTCGCAGACCTGGGCTGGTCGGCGCTCTGGGTGGGCGCCGAGCCCACCCAGGACGCTCGCCGCAGCGTGCAGCGACAGGTCACGGCGGCCGGGCTGGATGGCCGAGTCGCCGTCCAGGCTGCGGTCACCGGGCGGGATCTAGACGCTCTGTATGCACGGAGCAACCTGTTGCTGTTGCCCTCTCTTGCGGAGACCTACGCCATGGTCGTCACCGAGGGGTTCGCACGCGGCATACCGGCAGTCGTGGGTGCTGAGACCGGCGCCGCCGCCACGTTGGCCGCCGGTCGGTCCAACAGAGGGGGCCACCGCGACCCGCCCAACGGCGACTCCCGTGGATCCGATAGGCCCGAGTCGGGGCTGCCAGGGACAGCGGTGTCGCTGAATGACCCGCGCGCCTGGGCGCACACGCTGCGAACGTGGTTGACCGATCACGACCTCCGAGCAAGCTGGCGCGAGGCGGCGGTGACACGACGGGGGGGGCAGCCGACGTGGACCGAGGCCGCGCATACGCTGATGCGTGTGATGCAGTCGGAAGGGGCCTAGGTGGGCGACCGGATAGAGGCCAGCTGGTTGGACCTGCGCAGAGATGCGGATGCCAGGGCACGCGAGGCCAGCCTGCCGCTGATCCAGACGTTGGCCAACAGCCTGACCCTTGATGTGGCTGGTAGACACTGGCTGAGCGTGCTGGACCTCGGGGCCGGCACCGGTGCGAATGCTCAGTGGTTGGCCCCCCGGTTCGATCAGGCCCTGAGCGCTCGTGGGTTTCCCCGGCTCTCTCAGCACTGGAAACTGCTGGATCACGACCAGGCCCTCTTGGACGCTCGCCGGGTAGATCTGGCGCACAGCCGCCATCGAGTGAGCGAGCATGCGGGCACCGTGGCCGATGTCGCCGGTTTGCTCAAGGAGTCCCGAGGCGATGCCGCTGGGGTGATCCTGACGTGTTCGGCATTGCTGGATCTGCTCACCCGGTGCGACATTGAGGTTCTGGTCGCCTCCGCGGTAGCCGGTGCCGACGCTGCCCTGTTGGCCATGTCGGTCACTGGTGAGATCCAGATTGATCCGTCCGACGCCGACGACGACGTGGTCACCCGGTTGTTCAACGCTCACCAACAGGGCCACTGCGCCGGGAGCCTCACCGCCGGTGAGGCCGCGGCGGGGCCGGACGGCTGGAAGCACGCGGCCGCCGCGTTCACGGCGTCGGGGTGGAGCGTCCAGGTTGCTCAGACCCCGTGGCAGCTAGGACCGAGCAGTGCGGCGCTGACAGCTCGGCTGCTGACCGAGCGTGCCGAGGCAGCCGCCACGGTTGCCCCGGACTCCGCTACTGCCAGGCGCGTACGGAGATGGCTGGTCGAACGCCTTCGCCGCCACGAAGAAGCCTCCGGTCTGGAGGTCCGGGTGGCTCATGTGGACCTGTTGGCGCTACCACCGAGGTCGATCTCGGTACAGATGTCCTCTCCCAGCGAGTAACGGCGCACGGTAGGCCGGATCGCCTTGTCCAGCGAGTCCTGACCCTCGAAGCGCAAGCCTGGCACGCCATCCCCGATCAGGAGGGGTGCAGTTGTCAGATACAGCCGTTCCAGCACACCCGCATCCAAGAAGCCGGACACGGTCCGGCCACCGCCTTCCACGAGCACGCGACGCAGTCCGCGCTGCGCCAGCATCTCGAGCACCTGCGCCGGCGAGAAACCCTTGTTATCGATGTTCCGCATCCGCACCACCTCAACCCCGCCCTGAGCTGCCACCCGATCTGTGCCGTTTCGATGCTCCAGTGACTGGGCGTCCGGGGCTAGTTCGGCGTCGAGGCCCACTACCCAGACAGTTTCTGCCTGACCATCGCGCAGCACTCGCGAATTTGGCGGGATCCGTGCATGGGGGTCAAGCAACACGCGTACCGGGTGCGAACCAGGCACCGCCCGGACGGTCAGCTGAGGGTCGTCGCTGCTCACCGTGGAGGCGCCGACCACAACTGCGTCGACCAGTGCACGTAACCGATGCAGGTGTTCGCGGTCCTGGGGACCCGACACGAACCGCGCTCGACCTGTACGAGAGGCGATAAAGCCATCCATGCTCTGCGCCAGCTGTGCCACGACCACGGGGCTACCGGCGGCTGCCAATGAGCCGTAGCGCTCCAGCAGCACCCGGTCACTCGATGAGGCAGCCTGCGCGGGGGCTTGGCCACCGAGCAACCCCTCCCACATCGAGCGCTCCTGGGGGAGGTCATGTTGCATCCGGGCACGCTTAGTGGCGAGGTATGCCGCGTTCTCGGCTCGCTCGTTGACGATCAGACTGCGCCGAGCTGCGACCTGGATGCCAAAGGCCTCGATCGCCTCCTGTTTGGCGGGATTAGAGGACAGCAGCACGATCGAGTGCAGCCCGAGGTCAATCAGAATTCCCGCCGCTGCTGCGTAGTCGCGAGCGTCAGCGGGATGCCCCAAACTCGTGTTGGCATCGACGGTGTCCACCCCGCGGTCCTGGAGGGCGTAGGCGCGTAGCTTCTCCACCAGGCCGATACCGCGACCCTCATGACCGCGCAGATAGATCACCGCTCCCCGCCCAGCTGCTGCCACCATCGCCAGAGCCAGCTCGAGTTGCTCGCCGCAGTCGCAGCGCCGCGAGCCCAGTGCGTCTCCGGTCAGACACTCCGAGTGCAGCCTCACGATGGCCGGGTCCCCCGCGGATGCGTCACCCAGTGGGCCGCCCTTGACCAGCGCGACGTGTTCGTTTCCGACCGTGTCGCGGTACCCCAGCATCCGAAAACTGCCGTGCCTGGTAGGCAAGACAGTCTCGACGACTCGGTCAACCAGCGGCGATGAGGTCACTCGATTACCCTAAGGGCCTCCCTCACCCGGTCCGCCAGTGGTCTTAGCGGGTCTGACCCTGCCCGTCCACGACCCACTTGGTGGTCGTCAGTTCGGGTAATGCCATCGGTCCCCTGGCGTGCAGCTTCTGGGTCGAGATCCCGATCTCGGCTCCGAAACCAAACTCACCGCCGTCAGTGAAGCGGGTGGATGCGTTCACCAGCACGGCGGCTGCGTCGATCTCAGCAGTCCACCGCTGGCTGGCCACTCGATCGTTTGTCACGATCGCCTCGGTATGCCCGGACGTGTGCTGCTGCACGTGGCCGATCGCCGTGTCCAGGTCCGGCACCACTCGAGCGCTGATGTCGAGGGAAAGGAACTCGGTGTCGTCGTCGGCCTCGGTGATCGTCTGGTACGCCGTGCCCTGATCCCGTGCATACCCGGCCATCACCTCGTCTCCGTGCACCGTGACACCGGCCACCGCGAACTCCTTCATGATGGCTGGCAGCACCTGTCCGGCGATGTCGGCGTGCACCAACAGCGACTCGGCCGCGTTGCAGACCGAGGTTCGGTGGGTTTTGGAGTTGACGACGATCGATACTGCCATCCGGGCATCTGCCGCTGCGTCAACATACACATGGCAGTTGCCAGTGCCGGTCTCGATGACGGGCACCGTGGACTGCTGCACGACCGTGTTGATCAGGTCGGCCCCTCCGCGCGGGATGACGAGGTCGACCAGTCCGCGTGCGGTCATCAAGGCGCGGGCACTGTCCCGGCCTCCTCCGGTGAGCAAGCTGATCGACTCGGCCGGCAGTCCTTGGGCAACCAGGGCCCCTTGCATCGAGGCCACGAGGGCGGCATTGGTGCTGGCAGCAGCAGAGCCGCCACGCAGGATCACGGCGTTGCCAGACTTCAGCGCCAATCCGCCCGCGTCCACACTGACGTTCGGTCGGGCTTCGTAGATCATCCCGATCACCCCCATTGGGACCCTGACTTCCCGGATGCTCAGGCCGTTGGCCAACCGTGAGCCCCGCACTACTTCGCCCACGGGATCGGCCAACCCAGCCACCGTCCGCAGACCCGCAGCGCTCTCACGCACCCGGTCGTGGGTAAAGGCCAGCCGGTCAAGCAGGTTCTGCGGCATATCGTTGGCGGACCCGCGCGCCAGGTCCTCGGCGTTGGCCTCCACGATCTCAGCCGTCGCTTCCTCCAGCGCCGCAGCCATGGCGGCTAGAGCCGCGTCCTTGTCTGCCCGGGTCAGCAGCGCGAGACGTCGCGACGCCAAGCGGGCCCCCCGCGCGAGCTCGCGCATACCCTCCATGGCGCTCGGGTCGATCGGAAGGCTCTGGTCGGTACTCATCTGCTGATCGGTCTCCTTGGTATGCACTGCTCACAGCACGACCAGGTCGTCGCGCCGCACGACGGTCTGCGCTGTGGTGCTGTTGGTCTGGGAATGTGCGTGACCGTGGTGGTCGCTGTTCAGCCGGGTGCCGACCAGCGGCGCGAGCTGCGTGGAGGTGTAGTTGACCAGCCCCCGGGCCACCACCGATCCCGCGGGATCGCATAGGTCGACAGTGTCGCCGACCGCGAAATGGCCTTCGACCCGCGTCACACCCACCGGCAGCAACGAACGCTGACGTTGCACCACTGCGACGACGGCACCACGATCCAGGATCAGTCGGCCGCGCACGCTCGCCGCATGCGCCAGCCACCGCCGCCGAGCAGACTTCTTGAGCCCTGTCGGCGCGAAGTAGGTGCCGACGTCCTCACCCTCCAGCGCCGCCCCCACGTTCTCGGTGCTGGTCAGCAATGCGGTGATGCCCTCCTGGGTGGCCATCGCAGCCGCCGACACCTTCGATGCCATCCCCCCGGTGCCCACCGTCGAGGTCATCGTCGAGGTGTCGACGTGGGCAATCTCCGCAGGCGCACGCACAATCGGTATTCGGCTCGCGCCGGGTGTGCGGGGGTGTCCGTCATAGAGCGCGTCGACGTCGGAGAGCAAGATCAGGGCGTCGGCATCGACCAGGTTGGCCACCAGGGCGGCGAGTCGGTCGTTGTCGCCGAACCGAATCTCATCGGTCGCGACCGCATCATTCTCGTTGACGACCGGCACCACCTCGAGTTCGAGCAGCCGCTCCAGGGTGCGCGAGGCGTTGACGTAGTGGCTCCTTCGATGCAGATCGTCCGCAGTCAACAGCACTTGACCCACGCTCATGCCGTGCAACGAGAAGGCTTGGGTGTAGGCCGCCATCAAGCTGCCCTGACCGGCGCTAGCCGCTGCCTGCTGAGTGGCGAGGTCCTTGGGTCGGCGAATGAGTCCGAGCGGAGCCATCCCGGCAGAGATCGCGCCGGAGGAAACGAGCAAGACCTGCGTTCCGGCTGCCCAGCGCTTGGCAATAACCGTGGATAGCGCCTGGAGCGGGTAGGCGTTGATGCCGCCCTCGCTCGCGGTGATCGAGGATGAGCCAACCTTGACCACGATCCGCGAGGCGCGGCGGAGCACGTTGTGGACATCACTCACGTTTGGAATACTAATGCATGAGTCTACATATTCATTCATTCGAAGGGGTGGCGGTTCCTCGCTCTGCTGCCAACTCTGCCCGCGCCTGCGCGGCAGTGTCCATCTTGTCGTGGAAAGCAGCTCGCTTCTCATCCCGCGTCGGTCGATCGCTCTCATCGAGGCGCACGTCCGTGCCGCGTTGTCCGAGCAACTCAGCGCCGCTGGACATGCTCGGCTCCCAGTCGAAGACCACGGCATCGTCGGCCGGCCCGATGAGCACCGTCGAGCCGGCGACGGCTCCCGCCTTCAGGAGTGCCTCTTCCACACCCAGGCGATTGAGCCGATCAGCGAGGTAGCCGATCGCTTCGCCGTTGGTGAAGTCGGTTTGCCGGACCCAGCGAGTAGGACGCTCGCCCACCACCCGGTAGAGCACTTCGGCACCCGAGAAGTCCGTCTCGATCTCGAAACCGGCGTCGTCCACCGCCTGAGGGCGAATGACCGTGCGCGGCCTGGTGACCTCGGGTGCTCGTGAACGGGCCTGGGCCACCTGAGCCGCCAACGCGAACGTCAGCTCCTTGAGGCCCTCGTGGGCCACGGCCGAGACGATGTGAACCGTGAGACCCCGCGCACGCAGGTCCGGAGCCACCATGTCGGCGAGCTCGCGAGCTTCCGGGACGTCGGCCTTGTTGAGCACCACCACCCGGACCCGATCTGCCAGCGGCAGACCGCCCAACGAGGCGTCCGGCACGTAGGCGGCGAGCTCGGCTTCGATGACATCGAGGTCGGTCAGCGGATCACGGCCGGGCTCTAGAGTGGCACAGTCGATCACATGAGCCAGCACGTGGCAGCGCTCGACATGCCGCAGAAAATGCAGGCCCAAACCCTTGCCCTGGCTCGCCCCTGGGATCAGTCCGGGCACGTCGGCGATCGTGAAGCGCTCGCTGCCAGCGGTGACCACACCGAGGTGAGGCACCAACGTTGTGAATGGGTAGTCCGCGACCTTGGGCTTGGCCGCGCTGAGCACCGAGACCAGCGACGACTTGCCGGCAGACGGAAACCCGATCAGCGCAACATCGGCCAGCGTCTTGAGTTCAAGGATGATGTCGCGCTCTTCACCTGGCTCACCCAACAGTGCGAACCCCGGTGCCTTACGACGCGGTGAGGCCAACGCCTTATTGCCCAAACCGCCGCGACCGCCACGAGCGATCACGAGCTCGGTGCCCTCAGCCATGAGATCAGCAAGCACTTCGCCGGCACGGTTGCTGACCACGGTGCCCTCCGGGACAGGCAGAACGAGGTTCTCGCCACTGCTGCCATGCCGCTCGTTGCCTTGACCCTGAGCGCCGCTCGTGGCGTGTCGATGCGGCCCACGGTGATAATCCAACAAGGTGGTCACCGACGGGTCGACCCGCAGGATGACGTCACCGCCGTGACCGCCGCTTCCCCCGTCAGGGCCACCGAGCGGCTTGAACTTCTCCCGGCGTACTGAGGCAATCCCACGGCCCCCAGCGCCGGCACGCGCATGCAACACAACCCGGTCGACGAAGGTAGCCATGAGTGGTCCTCTCCAGGCCGAACGACGAAGAACCGCAGATACCTCGCGTCATCCGCCGGCCCAACGGTTCAGCCACGTAGTGGAGCGCGTGCACTCGCCCTGATCTGCGGCGCCCGCGCTTGTGGCTAGGCCGAAGGTACAGTCTCGACGATGTTGACTGTCTTGCGTCCGCCTTTGGCGCCAAAGTGGACAGCGCCAGCAACGAGGGCGAACAGTGTGTCGTCGTTGCCGCGACCAACGCCGACTCCCGGGTGGAAGTGGGTGCCTCGCTGGCGCACGATGATCTCGCCCGCTGTGACGACCTGGCCGCCGAAGCGCTTCACCCCGAGTCGCTGCGAGTTGGAGTCGCGACCGTTCCGGGATGAGGACGCACCCTTTTTGTGTGCCATGGCTGCTGCCTACCTTTGGTTCGAAGTGCCGAGTGAGTGGAGTACGAGTGTCGCGGGCTCTGGCGAGGGAGCCAGGTCAGATGTCGATCGCGGTGATTTTGACTTGGGTCAGCGGCTGCCGGTGCCCCTGCCGCTTCTTGTAGCCCGTCTTGTTCTTGAACTTCTGGATCACGATCTTCGGACCTTTGGCGGGCTGGACGACTTCTGCCGTCACCGTGACGCCGGACAGTGCCTGCGCGTCGGACGTCACTGTTTCCCCGTCAACCAGCAACAGCGGGGCAAGCGTGATCGACTCGCCTGCAGGAGCGTCTACCTTGTCGATGATGAGGACGTCGCCGACGGAAACCTTCTCCTGGCGTGCGCCGGCGCGAACGATCGCGTACACGGGTAACTCGCTTCCTGCTGAATCGTGACGAGACACTGTTGCCTCATCAGGTGCGTTGGTGGTGGGCATGGCCACTCGAATACGGGGCCCATGCCGACCTCTAAGAGTAACGGCTCGCCTCGCTCTGGCCAAAAGCGATCAACTGTCGCGGGGTGACCTGGACTCAGCTCCCCGAGGGTGGGCCAGCTGGAGCCACCACGCGCCCACGGCGCCGCCGTGGGCGCGGCGCAGACTCGGCGACGTCCGGCGGGGCGATCCGTTCATCGGTGTCCGTGTTCGGCTGAAGTTCCTCAGTGGCGCCTTCGGCCCCTGCCATCTGTTCACCCGTGTCCGTGTTCGGCTGAAGCTGCTCAGTGGCGCCTTCCGCCCCAGCCTTCTGTTCTCCCGTGTCCGTGTTCGGCTGAACCACCTCAGCGGCGACGTCGGTGGCAGCCGTAGAGGCGGCCACAGCTGCCTCATCGGCTGTGCCCGCCTGCAGGGCCGCAGCGTGGGCGGCAGCGGCTATTTGCGCTGGCGTAGGCCCGGTAGCGGATTTGCTGGGCACGATCGACCGCACCTCGGAGTTGGCGTTTCCCTCGCCCTTGTGCTGTTCGCCCGGGCCCGACCCCTGCGACTTACGCCCGGAGCGGCCACGAGCGGATGGGACGTTCGACTCAGCCGACTTCTCCACTGGCTCGCTGTGCACGACAAGCCCACGCCCGTTGCAGTGCGCGCATTGTTCGGAGAATACTTCGATGAGCCCCGCACCGACCCGCTTGCGCGTCATCTGGACCAGGCCCAAGGAGGTCACCTCAGCCACTTGATGTTTCGTACGATCTCGGCCCAGGCATTCGAGCAGTCGGCGCACCACCAGTTCACGGTTGGCCTCCAGCACCATGTCGATGAAGTCGATGACGATGATGCCGCCGATATCGCGCAACCGCAGTTGGCGAACAATTTCTTCAGCCGCTTCAATGTTGTTCTTTGTCACAGTCTCTTCAAGGTTGCCGCCAGAGCCGACGAACTTGCCGGTGTTGACGTCGACCACGGTCATCGCCTCGGTGCGGTCGATCACCAATGAGCCGCCAGAGGGAAGCCACACCTTGCGGTCCATCGCCTTGGCTAGCGCTTCGTTGACCCGATGCGGGGTGAAGATGTCCTCTGAGCCGGTCCACTTCTCGGCGCGCTCAGAGAGGTCCGGGGCCACCTCTTCCAAGTACTGTTTGACCTCATCCCAGGCTCTATCGCCGGAGACGATGAGCTTTGCGAAGTCTTCGTTGAAGACATCCCGAATCACCCGCACCGTCATATCGGGCTCACTGTGCACCAGGACCGGCCCTGAGGCTGATTTGGCCTTTGCGGTCGACTTTGTCTGAATGGCTTCCCACATCGCCTTCAGCCGTTCGACGTCGGCTCGCAGCTCGGCTTCGCTGGCCCCCTCAGCCGCCGTGCGCACGATGACCCCTGCGCCGTCGGGCACAACCTCCTTGAGGATCTTCTTCAACCGTGAGCGCTCGGTGTCCGGGAGCTTTCGCGAAATGCCTGTCATCGAACTGCCCGGCACGTAGACCAAGAACCGACCCGGCAGCGAGACCTGAGAGGTCAACCGCGCACCCTTGTGACCGATCGGATCCTTGGTGACCTGCACCAGCACGCTCTCCCCCGAGGTCAGCGCGTTCTCAATCCGTTTGGCTTGGTTCACCTCAAGCCCAGCGGCATCCCAGTTGACTTCACCGGCATACAACACCGCGTTGCGGCCCCTGCCGATGTCGACGAACGCAGCCTCCATGCTGGGCAGGACATTCTGCACACGCCCCAGGTAGACGTTGCCCACCGTCGTCGATTGGCTCTGCTGGGAGACGTAGTGCTCGACGGGTACGCCGTCTTCCAGCACTGCGATTTGCGTGCGCTCGGGCAGGCCGCGGACCACCATCACGCGCTCAACACTTTCCCGTCGAGCGAGGAACTCAGCCTCGCTGATGACCGTACGACGCCGACCGACCTCGCGCCCCTGGTTACGGCGCTGCCGCTTGGCCTCCAGCCGGGTCGAGCCGCGAACACTGGTGACCTCGTCACGACCGCCACGCTCGGGGCTGTCGCCGCGGCGGCGCCTGCGACGACGCTTGCCACCATCGTCCTCTGTTGCTTGTCCCTCCGAAGAGCTGCGCTCGTCGGAGGCCTGGTCGGCACCAGCACCTGAGGTCTCGCCCGGACCGCTGGCATGGCCACCGCTCGGCGCTGACCCCTGCTTGCCCCCGCCCTTCTTGTTCGCCGACGATCCGCCGGAGGAGCCTTGCTTGCCCGAGCTCGACGTCGCCTTCTGGGCTGAGCTATCTGTGCTGCTCTGGGCGGCCCCCGAGCCGCGCTCACCATCGCCGGCACCCTCTTCGCTCTCCGATGTTGAGCCTTCGCCGCCCTGGCCCCGCCCACGGCGCCCCTTGCCACCCCGCTTGCGCCGCCGGTTCCCCGAAGACCCTTCCCGAGTGGTGGAAGACCCGGCCTCCGCCGAATCCGCTGCAGCCGACTCGCTGTGCGACCCGGTGCCGCCAGCCTCCTGCCGCGATGGGTCCGATGTCTGCAGACTCGCTGACGCGGGATCCGGCGATCCTTCACCCCTGTCCTCGCCATCCCGAGCCTGCTTGCCGGCGGACGTCCCCCGAGACCTGCTCTCCGCGCCGCTACCCTGATCAGCCTGCGAAGAGTCGCTCTTGGGCCTCCCGTCGGCGGGGTCGGTCTTGGGGCGGGGCCGACGTGGAGCAACATCGCTCAGATCGGGTGCCTGAAAAACTAGCCCGAACCCAGCACTCGCCGGAAGCTGAGCCGGCGGCTCCTTCTCGGTGTGGCTGTCGGCTCCTGATGCGTCGTCCGTCGTTGACACGGCAGTCCTCTCGTGCGCCCGCGGATAAGCCCACACCGAGCACGTATGCCCGCCATCCGCTGGCGCTGTTGCGTCGTCGGACCCAACAGGGTCGGACGGAAAGTCGTCCTTGCACCCTCCGGCTCGCGCACTTCGCGCGTCACCGAACTGTGCCGGAGGTGTGTCGCCCTACGCTCAACACAGCGTAGATCGCGGCGATGCTGCAGGTCCTGCCCTCCGGGTGCCGCGGCGAGTGTGGTGCCGCAGATCCAGTGGAAGTATCGCATAACCTCAACCGATTGTGGTGCAGTTCAGTCCTTCAGCCCAGCGCCGCGGTGACTAGCCCCGCTCGCGCTTTGGGCGTGAACCATGTCGACTTGCGCGGCATCGCAGACCGATCGACGTTGACTGCAACAAAGTCGTCGACAGCTACCGGCGCCACCAGGACGGCAACGTCGGCCCGCCCCTGGTCCACACTGCTCACCAGCCAGGAGTCTGGGTAGTCCCCCCCGACGTACGTAATCCGAGGGTCGGACGGATCCCAGCCCAGCACACCCCGGATCACTATGCGCTCCAGCAGCGCATGGTCCATCGCGTCGACCACATCTGCTGTGGGGTCGATCGCGCCACCCCATCTCACCGAATACCCCTGGCCTCTGGCGTAGAGGTGCACCACACCACTGTCGGTAGGAGTGTGCACTGGGCCGCGCAACGGTTCGACCAGCAGGCCGGCCGAGCGCAGGACCGCGTCGATCGGGCCCAGCTCTGGCGGCCACTGGCTGATCAACCGGTGATAGGGGTCCAGCGACAGGGAGCGCTCGGTGGTGATGACCGCGAGGAATCGGTCCAAACCGGCCTGCTGAGCGGCCAGGCTGCGGTGGTTTCCGTCGGCGACGACGAGTTGGCCGGCGCCGGCCAACTCAGACAAGGAGGCGGCTCGCTCCGCGTCGGTCACCACCCACACTTCGTGTGCCCGACCGGCGGCGTCAACGTCGCGCACCGCGGGCTCACCTGACTGCGCACAATCCTGCAGGGCTTGCTCGAGCGCGTCGGCGTCGCGGGTCTGAATCAACAGGACCGCTGACATGAGGTGGTCAATGGCCTCGATCAAGGCCACTCGCTCGCGCACTTTGGCCGCGAACACGTCCTCGTTGCGAATAACACGGCCGGGCTCATCGCGCCGGGTGGAGATCTCGCTGGTATCGACCATCGCGAAGAGCCCCAGGCTCCGGAGGCCATCGGGGCCCGTGATCCGGTACACGGCCACGGCTGCCGCGTGGCGCTCGTAGAAACCGTCTGCTTGGGCCGCCTGTAACCGCTCGCGGGCTAGCGGCAAGGACTGCGTAAAGGTCTGGTCGGGGCTGGGCGTGGCCAGATGCGGCATCTCGATAGCAAGGGCGCTGAGCGGATTCGCCGTCACGACGTCGGTGATCTCGGCATCGTCGGCGAACTCGTCATAGTTTTGGGCACTTGTCCCGCCCGTGCTGACCCATGCCTCGTCGATAGGGTGTGCGGCGCTCATGGCCAGGCACATTACCCCGCTCCGCCACGGTGCCGGACATGTGCGTCGCAGCGTGACAATCATCACGTTGCTCCGGACATGGGGTCCCTCCTTGCCTTGCTAGTCTGGGGTTTCCCGCAATCACGACCCTCAAGGTGGAGCAGCGTGCGCGTCTACAACTTCGCCGCGGGGCCGGCCACATTGCCCCTCGACGTCCTGAACCAGGCCCAGTCCGAACTTACGGACTGGGCCGATCTCGGCATGTCCGTGATGGAAGTCAGTCACCGCAGCCCGGCGTTCGTCGGTGCTGCACGTCGGGCTGAGTCGCTGCTGCGCGAGCTGATGGGGATCGGTGAGGACTACGAGGTCCTGTTCTTGCAGGGCGGTGCGACCGGCCAGTTCTCGGCCGTTCCGATGAACCTCGCGGCCGGCCGCCCAGTCAGCTACCTCAACACCGGGGCGTGGTCGAAGAAGGCGATCGGCGAGGCAAAGAAGTATGCGTCAGTCCAGGTTGCCGCCGATGAGTCCGCCAGTGGCTACGCGAGCACGCCTGACCCGAGCGCTCTGCAGGAGGGCTTGGCATGCTTGGCGAGCGACACGGCCTACCTGCACTACACGCCCAACGAGACGATCGGTGGGGTGGAGTTCGGCTATGTGCCCCAGACCGATCTGCCACTCGTGGCCGATATGTCGTCGACGATCATGTCTCGGCCGATCGACGTTTCCCGGTTCGGCGTGATCTACGCCGGCGCCCAGAAGAATCTGGGACCCGCCGGGTTGTGCGTCGTCATCGTGGCCAAAGATCTGCTCGGCCGAGCCAGTAGGGCGACCCCAGCGGTGTGGGACTACGCCACGATGGCCAAGAACGACTCCATGCTGAACACTCCCCCGACGTTCGGGTGGTACCTGCTCGGCCTGATCCTGCAGTGGGTCAAGGACACCGGCGGGCTAGCCGCGATGGGGCAGCGCAACCACGACAAGGCGAAGCAGTTGTATGCCGCGATCGATGCTTCCTCGTTCTACTCCAACCCCGTGGCCGTCCAAGCCCGGAGCTGGATGAACGTGCCCTTCCTGCTTGCCGAGCCGGCTCGCGAGGCTGACTTCCTCGCCGGAGCGGCGCAGGTCGGCCTGCACAACCTCGAGGGCCACCGATCCGTCGGCGGTATGCGCGCGAGCATCTACAACGCGATGCCGCCCGAGGGCGTCGCGGCGCTCATCGACTACATGGCCGACTTCGAAAGGCACCACGCGTGAGCTTCACCGTCAAGACCTACAACTCCATCAGCCCGATCGGGTTGGCACGTCTACCGAAGGACTATCGCGTCGGCCCCGATGCGGCCTTCCCCGAGGCGATTATGCTCCGCTCGGCGGACCTGCACAACGAACCGATCGCCGATTCGGTGTTGGCCGTCGCCCGAGCGGGTGCTGGCACGAACAACGTTCCCGTCGAGGCGCTTGCTGAGCGCGGCATCGTCGTCTTCAACACGCCTGGAGCAAACGCCAACGCGGTCAAAGAACTGGTCATCGCCGGCATGTTGCTGGCGGCGCGCAACATCTGGCCCGCCGCCCGCTTCACCGCCGGTCTGTCACCGGCAGACGGTGAGCTCGGACCAACCGTGGAGAAGGCGAAGAAGGACTATGCCGGGTTCGAACTGCCTGGCCGCACCCTCGGCGTCATCGGGTTGGGCGCGATCGGGGTGCTGGTAGCCAACGCTGCCGCCTCGATGGGGATGAAGGTGCTTGGCTACGACCCTGCCTTGACGGTGGCTCGCGCGTGGCAGCTGAACTCCACAGTCGAGCACGCGACGTCGTTGGACCAGCTGCTCTCTCGTGCTGATCTGGTGACCGCGCATGTCCCGTTGGTCGACGCCACTCGCGGCCTCATCGGTCATCAACAGATCGCTAAGATGAAACCCGGGGCCACCCTGTTGAACTTCGCCCGGTCAGGGATCGTTGACGACCAGGCGGCGGTGGCCGCCCTGGACGACGGCCGGCTCCACGCGTACATCTGCGACTTCCCGTCGGCGCAGCTGGTCGCCCACCCCAAGGTGGTCGCTCTGCCTCACCTGGGTGCCTCTACGGCCGAGGCCGAGGAGAACTGCGCGGTCATGGCCGCCCAGCAGCTTGTCGACTATCTGGTCGATGGCAACATACGCAACAGCGTCACCGTGGGTGAGGCGGTGCTGGCTCGCACCCTAGGTGCCACACGTCTGGCGATCTTCAACCGCAACGTGCCCAACATGGTCGGCCAGATCTCACAGCTCCTCGGCGAGGCGGATCTGAATATCGCCGACCTGCTCAACAAGTCGCGCGGCGAGTACGCGTACACCCTGGTGGACGTGGAGGGCGATGTCACTGCCGACGTCCTTGCTGCGATCAGGGCGATCGAGGGCATCCTGCGAGTGCGCGTCCTGTCGTAGCGGGCCGCGGCGCTTCAGCCGGTCCCATCTCGGCGCGGCGCCCACCCGAGCCTGGCCCCTTCTTTCGTGCATCTAAGGTTGTGGGTGAGCAGGATCTAAGCCAGGATCACCGCATACCCCAGGAGGTTTCATGAGCAAGAACAGTGTGCTGCCCGAGGGCGCGGACGACGTCAAAACCACGCCCGACACGCACGACCCTAAGAACTACACCAAGAAGGGTCGGTTGAAGAAGTCCCTCTACGAAGACGAGATGGAGCGGCTGCAAGAGCAGCTCGTCTTGCTGCAGTATTGGATCCAGACCCAAGGGCTGAAGGTCTGTGTGATCTTCGAAGGCCGCGGCTCGGCGGGCAAGGGCGGGGTCATCAAGCGGATCGCCGAACGGACCAGCCCGCGCACGGTCAGGGTTGCGGCACTGCCCAAACCCACCGACCGACAGCAGACGCAATGGTACTTCCAGCGCTATGTCGAGCATCTTCCGGCGGCTGGCGAGATGGTGATGTTCGACCGCTCCTGGTACAACCGGAGCAATGTCGAGTGGGTCATGGGCTACTGCTCCGAGGAGGAGCATGCAGAGTTCCTGCGGAGCTGCCCGGAGTTCGAGCGGATGCTGGTCCGCTCGGGCATCATCGTGATCAAGTATTGGTTCTCGGTGTCGTATGAGGAGCAGCGCAGACGGTTCGAGGCACGCAACGCCGAGCCGCTGAAGCGCTGGAAACTCTCCGACATGGACCTGGCCGAGCATGAGCTCTACGTGCGCTACTCGATGGCGAAGGACACCACGTTCCAGTACACCGACATCAAACAGGCCCCCTGGTATGTGGTGCCCTCGGATGACAAGCGCACAGCCAGAATCAACTGCATCAGCCACCTGCTGGATCAGTTCAACTACGAGGACGTCGCCCCGGAGCCGGTGATGCTGCCGGTGATGAAGGAAGTGCCGTACGTGCGACCCCCGATGCACGAGCAGACTTTCGTCAAGCAGAAGTACTGACCGGCACCGCACCTCTCCAGCAACATCGGTCCCCATCCAGAAGCACAAGGGCGAGCCTGCTCGACAGGGGTTGCAGCCTCCTCACGCGCCGCGGTACACCCCTCCTGCCGTGCGTCGCGGCGCGTGTTGGGCGCTCGCCACGAGACCCACGGCGAGCCAGCACGCCAACATTGAGGATCCGCCGTAGGACAAGAACGGAAGCGGCAAGCCGGTGACGGGCATCAGCCCAAGGTTCATCCCGATGTTCTGGAACGCCTGGAATCCGAACCAACATGCGACACCAACGGCGACGATTCGCCCGAACGGGTCGTTGGTCACCAGAGCCACCCAGAGCGAACGGATGATCAAGAAGCCCAACAGGACGATGACACCTGCTGCGCCCAGTAGACCCCACTCCTCGCCCGCTACCGAGAAGATGAAGTCGGTCTCTTGGAAAGGCACGAAACCACCCTGCGTCTGTTTTCCCTGACCTATGCCGGCCCCGCTCAGACCCCCGGAGCCGATGGCCAGGCGCACCTGAGCGCTTTGGTATCCGATGCCCGTGGGATCCAACGACGGGTCGACGAAGGCCAGCAGCCGGTCCACCTGATATGGGTCAAGGATGGGTAGCCGCAGGGCTGCCATCACGCTGGCAGCCACGGCCGCCAGCGAAGCGACACTCCACCACCATCGGGCCCCGGAGACGGCCACGACGCCGATCGTCAGCGCACCGAAGACCAACGCCGTCCCGAGGTCCGGTTGAGCCAAGATGAGCACCGCTGGCAGAACGCCCAGTGCCCAAGCCATCAGGACGTCTCGCGCCAAGGGTCTGCTCGTGGGATCCCGGCCATGGGCCAGCACCATCCCCAACCCGATGACCAGGCCGATCTTGGCTAGCTCTGCCGGTTGGGCCGAAAACCCCCCGGGCAGAAAGAGCCACGACCGAGAACCATTGACGACCTGCCCCACGGGTGAGAGGACCAGGATCAACCCAGCAAGACCGGCAAGATAGATCCACGGTGCGGCTGCCCGGATCCACTGCACATCGACCCGCACGAGGAGCACCGCAGCGGCGGCGCCGATGGCCGTGTTGATCAGATGGCGCACGGTCAGCGAGGCTCCGACCTGCTGATGAGTTGTCGACCAGACGAGCAGGGCACCGACTAACGAGAGCCCTGCGGCAGCGACATACAAACCCCAATCGGTGCGCAGATAGCGACCCGCGGGTGAATCCATGGTGTTAGCCAACCAGTACCGAACGGCAAACGGCCACGTCCTTGGCCATCTGGTCTTGTAGCTCATCGACCGAGTCGAACTTGGTGTTGCCTCGCAGCCGTGCAACAAAGTCGATACCCACCTGCTCCTCATAGAGCTCGAGGTCGAGCCGATCCAGAACGTATGCCTCCACGGTCCGCTGAGCCACGTCGGTGAAGGTCGGGTTGGTGCCGACGGAGATGGCCGCCGGCAGCCGACGATCTTCGTGGTCGGCGGGTAGCTCGAGTCGCTCCAGCCAGCCGGCATAAACCCCGTCTGCCGGGATCATGCCCGCACGATCAGCGCCGAGGTTGGCAGTCGGATAGCCCAGTTCGCGGCCGCGGTGGTGGCCATGAACCACCACACCGCTGACGCGGTGTAGCCGACCCAGCACCTCGGCGGCCGCTGCGACATCGCCCTCACGCAAGGCACGACGTACAACACTGGATGACCAAAGGCGAGCTCCTTCATCTTGGCCGCCTTCGATGTCATGAGTAGAAACCTCGAACCCGTACCGATCCCCCAGGGCCCGAAGCGTCTCCACATCTCCGCTGTTGCGCACACCGAACCGAGTGTCCGAGCCGACGATGACCAGGGCCGCTTGCAACCCTTCGACCAACACCTCGCGGACAAACTCTTCGGGCGTCAGCTGGGCGAACTCTCGGGTGAACGGCAGCAACAGCGTGGCGTCGAGACCGGTGTGCGCCATCAGGTCCAGACGGTAGTCCGTGGAGATGATCTGAGCTGGGGCCCGTTCGGGGTGCAGCACCGCCACCGGATGTGGCTCGAAGGTCAGCGCCACACTGCGCAGTCCTCGCTCTATCCCGCGGCGAGCGACCGTCCCCAACACGGCCTGATGCCCACGGTGAACGCCGTCGAAGTTGCCCAGGGTCACCACACTCGCGATGGGATCCCGCAGAGCCTGCTCCACACTCGTCCAGCGCTCCACGGCCGCAACTCTAATCGGTGCGGAAGACGACTCGGCTACGGGCCTGCCGCTCACTTTCGTCGAGGACGGCCACGAGGGCGCCAGCCGGGCCGATCGCCGCGACAACGTCGTTGGCTCCCGGCCTGTCGGCGGGGATACGTTGCCCATGCCGGAGCGCCTGTTCCTGGGCGGAGTCGAGGTAGCGGGTGCGGAAGAGTTGGGTGGCCACTGTCGCCAGGTCCAGGACAAGTGACTCGCTGCTCGCTTCGATCTGCGCCACCGTGTGCGCACGATCAAGGGTGAGCGACCCCACCCGTTCGCGCCGCAGCGCCACGAGATGTCCGCCGACGTCCAAGGCCTGACCGAGGTCGCGGGCCAACGCGCGGACATAGGTGCCGGAAGACACCTCGACGGTCACATCGACATCCAGACAGGTGGGGGCGGTCGGGCCGGCTCCGCGAATCCCACCGATGTCGAAGCGGTCGACCTGCACAGCCCGGGCATCCAGCTTCACGTCCTCACCAGCTCGTACCCGGGCGTAGGCGCGCCGGCCGTCGACCTTGATTGCGCTGACCGAACTCGGGACCTGCTGGAGAGAGCCGGTGAGCCCGCTGACGGCTCGCACAATGTCGTCCCGCGTCAGCATCGTCGCGTCGGTGACTAAGACCGGCTGCCCCTGGGCATCGTCGGTGGTGCTTGACGCACCCAGCCGAACGGTTGCCGTGTAGCGCTTGTCCAGCCCGACCAAGAAGGTCAGCAGCCGGGTTGCCTTTCCGACCCCGAGGACAAGCAGACCGGTGGCCATCGGGTCGAGCGTGCCGGCGTGACCGACACGACGCGTGGCGCAGAGACGGCGAGCTTTCGCCACTACATCGTGACTCGTCCAGCCCTCGCCTTTGTCGACCAGCAGGAGCCCGTCACGACTCACCGGCTCATACCTGTCACTGATCGCTCTCGTCGTCCTCAAGCTCACGGGGCTTGCGGTAGGGATCGGCCTCGCCGGCATATGCGGCTCCCTCTCGGCCTGCTGCTAGCTCTGCGTCGCGCCGCTGAACCTCCCGGAGCACATCATCCAGGTGTGCCGCATCCTCGGGGAGAGCGTCCATGACGAACTCGACAGTGGGGGTAAGCCGAATTCCGAGCCCCTTGCCGACGTGTGAGCGGATCCGCCCACGGTAGGCCGCCAGCACCTCGCTCGCGGCTTCACGTTCTGGCTCACCGCCCAGAACTGTGTAGAACACCGTCGCATGCTGCACATCGCCCGTGACCCGCACGTCTGTGATGGTGACGAAACCGAGGCGGGGGTCCTTGACGAGGGTGTCGAGTGCTCCGGCGACCAAGACTTTTGTCCGCTCGGCAACCTTACGTGCCCGTCCCGTGTCAACCATGTCTGCTCCTCGCGTTGTGCGGTCATCACCTCGGATGCCCCGTGCTGGTCTTCGGCCTGCCGCGTGATCGTTGGTCCTCAACTCACGACCGGTCGCGGATAGGGCGGATCAGCTGACCCGCCCTATCGCGATCATTCAGGTGCGTGGGATTTCGCGCATCTGATAGGTCGTGATGAGGTCCTCCACCCGGATGTCGTTGAAGGAACCTAGGTTGACACCACACTCGAAGCCGTCTCTGACTTCGGTGACATCGTCCTTGAACCGTCGCAACCCGGCGATCTCCAGGCCTTCGGTGACGACCACACCGTCCCGGGTGATCCGCGCCTTCGCGCCTCGGCGCAGCTCGCCGCTGCGAACGATCGACCCGGCAACATTGCCGAACTTGCTGGACCGGAAGACCTCTCGGACCTCGGCCGTTCCGGTGGTCTCCTCGACATACTCCGGCTTGAGCATGCCCCGTAGCGCGTTTTCGATGTCTTCGATCGCCTGGTAGATCACCGAGTAGTAGCGGATCTCCACACCTTCACGGTCGGCCACCTCGGCGTTCTGACCCTCGGCTCGGACGTTGAAGCCCAGGATGATCGCCTCGGAGGCCATCGCCAGGTTGATGTTGTTCAAGGTGATCGCGCCGACACCGCGGTCGATGATACGTAGGTCGACCTCCTCGCCGACATCGATCTGCAGCAGCGCGTCCTCCAACGCCTCGACCGAGCCGGAGACATCGCCCTTGAGGATCAAGTTCAGCGTCTCGACCTTGCCGGCGGCGAGAGCTTCGTTGAGGTCCTCCAGACTGATCCGCTTGCGCGCCTTGGCCAATGAGGCCTGACGGTCGGCAGCCTCACGCTTCTGCGCGATCTGCCGTGCCGTGCGGTCATCCGGCGCCACCAAGAAGGTGTCGCCGGCGCGGGCGACCGTTGCCAGACCCAACACCTGTACTGGCCGCGACGGCGGCGCCTCGCTGAGGTTGTTCCCGTGCTCGTCGAGCATCGCTCGTACTCGCCCATGGGCCGCCCCGGTGACGATCGCATCGCCTACCCGCAACGTGCCCTGTTGCACCAGCACAGTGGCCACCGGGCCACGTCCACGATCGAGGTTGGCTTCAATCGCAACGCCGCGCGCATCCTTGTTCGGATTTGCGCGAAGGTCCAAAGAGGCATCTGCCGTCAGCAGCACAGCCTCCAGCAGCTCGGCGATATTCTGACCGGCCTTGGCCGAGACATCGACGAACATCGTCTCGCCACCGTATTCCTCGGCGACCAGGTTGTACTCGGTGAGCTGCTGACGGACCTTAGCGGGGTTTGCGCCCTCGACATCGATCTTGTTGACGGCGACGACGATGGGCACCTCCGCCGCTTGGGCATGGTTCAACGCCTCAATGGTCTGCGGCATGACGCCGTCGTCGGCCGCCACGACGAGGATCGCAATGTCCGTGACCTTGGCGCCGCGAGCACGCATCGCCGTGAAGGCTTCGTGACCCGGCGTGTCGATGAAGGTCACGGCCCGTTCGATGCCCTCGTGCTCGGCATGAACCTGATAGGCACCGATGTGCTGAGTAATGCCGCCCGCCTCATCCTCGGTCACATCGGCCTCACGGATGGCGTCCAGCAACCGCGTCTTACCGTGGTCGACGTGGCCCATCACGGTCACGACCGGTGGTCGGGCTTGCAGGTCCGCGTCGGTCTCGGCCTCCGCCTCTGCGGCGAGGTCGATGTTGTATGCCGAGAAGAGCTCGCGCTCCTCCTCCTCTGGCGAGACGAGCCGGATGTCATAACCCAGCTCGTTGCCGAGGATGCCGAAGGTGTCCTCATCCAACGAAGCTGTTGCTGTTGCCATCTCTCCCAGGTGGAAGAGGACAGCCACCAGCGACGTCGGGTCGACGTTGATCTTGTCGCCGAAGTCGGTGAGCGAAGCACCGCGTCGCACCGTGACGGTCGCTCCGTTGCCTCGGGGCACATTGACGCCGCCGATAGCAGGAGCTTGCATCTGCTCGAACTCGGCGCGCTTGGCCCGTTTGGACTTCCGGCCTCGGACTTTGCCGCCGCCGCGACCGAAGGCACCTTGCGTGCCACCGCGACCGCGAGGACCGCCACCGCGACCTCCGCCGCCACCACCGCGGAAGCCGCCAGGAGCACCTCCTGGGGCACCGCCGGTGCCGCCAGCGCCGCCCGGGCCACGACCTCGCCCGCCAGGTCGCGCCGGGCGCTCCCCTGGCCGGGGTACGGCCGCACGGTCGGGCATCATCGCCGGGTTAGGCCTGGCTCCGCCCCCACGGGGTGCGCCGGGACGCGGCATACCGGTGCCGGCTTCGCCGCCTCGGCTACCGCCGGGACGCGGCATACCTTGGCTGGGAGCAAAGGGGTTGTTGCCCGGTCTCGAGCTCTGGCCGCGATCTGATCGTTCGCCATCTTTTCGCTCGCTACGATCGGGCCGCGAGTTGCGCATGCCTTGGCTCGGCGCGAACGGGTTGTTGCCTGGGCGGGGGGTGGGCTTGCCCGAGGGTCGCCCACTGTCGCTGCGCCCACCGTCTCGACCACGTCCGGACTCCGACCCCGGGCGCGCTGCCGGTGTGCGAGGTGCGGGCTTGGGGCCGGGCTTTGCAGTTGTGCGAGGTGCGGCAGCGGCGGCAGGCTGGGCGCCTGCCGCTGGGGTGGGTGATGTCTGACCCGAAGGCCGCGGGGCCTGCGCAGCGACAGCGGGTTCGGTCGACGGCGCCGGCTCGACAGGTGAGGTTTGCTTCGGCTCTGGTCCCGCGGGAGCAGCTGGCGCTGCGGGGGGCTGCTCGGCGACGGGTTCGGCCACCGGTGAGGCGGTGGTCACCGTGGCGTCCGACTTCGGACGCGGCGAGGTGTTGGGGCCCGGTGAGGGAGCAGGCGGAGCCTTGCGACCCTTGCCAGGCGGAGCCTTCGGCGCACCCTGAGCGCCGGCGGGGGGCGGATTCTCTTTGATCTTGCGAACCACGGGGGGCTCGATGGTCGACGACGCCGACCGAACGAACTCTCCCTGCTTCTTGAGGTGGGCTAGCAGTTCTTTGCTCTCGACCCCGAGCTCTTTGGCGAGCTCATAGACCCGGACCTTGGCCACGTTTCTCCTACTGGTTGTGTCGTGGCCGGACCCAGTAGGGCATGCGACCGCGACTAGTGCTGGTGGGTGCTCATTGCTGAGGACTCATGGGGTGCTCATCGCGTCTAACCCGCTTCCAATAACGGCAAGACAAGACCGGCGGTCTCGCCTGTACTGCGCCCCGGGCAAGCGCCGGGGGTGATGCTTGGGTACCTCATGCTTGGTGCTGCTCGACCCATTGGATCAACTGTTCGGCCTCAACTCTGCCATCGAGCCGCAGAGCACGTCCAAATGCGCGACGCCGGATAGCCGACCGCACACAGCCGAAGTCACAATGCACGTACGCACCGCGACCACCGGCCTGTCTCCTCGGATCGGGACTCAACGTCACCACATTGTGCTGTGACGCGTCTGGCCCGACACCGACAATCCGCAGCAGTTCGTTCTGCTCCTGACGACCTCGACAACCCACACACATGCGCAGTGGTGTGTGATGCTGCTTGTCAGTCACTGCCTCGACGGTCATAGGTTCAACCGCATGAGTGTCGGATCGCAAGTCGTTATTCTACACCGGGCCTGAGGGTTCCGTGTCCGACCGAATGTCGATCCGCCACCCAGTGAGCTTGTTGGCCAACCGCGCATTCTGCCCCTCCCGACCGATGGCCAACGAGAGCTGGTAGTCCGGCACCACAACGCGCACTTGCTTCGCCGTCGCGTCCACCACTTCAGCCGACAGGACGCGCGCCGGAGACAACGCGGATGCAACGAAACTTGCCGGATCCTCGGAGTAGTCGACGATGTCGATCTTCTCGCCTTGCAACTCAGCCATCACGGCCCGGACCCGCTGCCCCATCGGCCCGATGCAGGCCCCCTTGGCATTGACTCCGCCGGTGGTGGCATGCACGGCCATCTTGGTGCGGTGACCGGCTTCCCGGGCCAGCGCAGCAATCTCCACCGATCCGTCGGCGATCTCAGGAACTTCGAGGGCAAACAGTTTGCGGACAAGGTTGGGGTGGGTTCGAGACAGAGAGATGAGCGGTCCGCGGTGACCACGCTTGACGCTGACGACAAAACATCGCAACCTCCCGCCATGTGGGTAGGTCTCAGTCGGTACCTGTTCAGCGCTGGTCAACTCCCCCTCCACAGTGCCGAAGTCGACCAGCACGTGACGTGGGTTGCTGGACTGTTGGATCAGTCCCGAGACGATCTCGCCTTCTCGACCCCGAAAATCGCCCAAGACCGCTTCATCTTCCAGATCACGCATCCGCTGCATGATCACCTGACGGGCAGTGGCGGCTGCCACCCGACCGAATCCTTCGGGCGTATCGTCGAACTCGTGCTCGCTCGGCGCGGTCAGCCCCGTGTCCTGGTCGGTGATCGTCTCCCGTGCCCACACCGTGACATGACCGCTCTTGCGGTTCAGCTCCACCCGGGCCGTCGCCGAGGCCTCAGCGCCGCGGACGCGTTCGTAAGCGCTGTGGGTGGCTTGCTCAATCGCCTCGACCAAGATGTCGATCGGAATCTCGCGCTCCGCGGCGATGCCGCGCAGCATTGCCATGTCGATATCCATCAGCCCTGCTCTCCAGTTGTCGCTCGATTGAACTCAACGTGCACGATGGCTCGGCTGATCTGGTCGTAGGCCAGCCAGCGTCCGTCGCCTGCCTGTAGGTGGATGCCCGCGGATGTGGCTGCCAACAGTCGAGAGGTGTGCTCGACTCCGGCCTCGTCGATAATCTGAACGAGCCGACCCACGTTGCGGCGGAAGTGCTCGGGACGCGTCAGCGGAGCAGCGACCCCCACTGAACTGACCTCTAATGTATAGGGCTGCTCCCCCATCACGTCGCTACGATCCAGCACGTCGTTCAGCGTTCGAGTGGCCTGGGCCACCTCGTCCAGAGTCAGCGGCTCTACCGTACTGGTGTGATCGTCGCTACTCACTCCGGAAAGGTCCCGGGCCACGAAGACCCTGAGCAACCTGCGACGCCCAGCAGAGCTCAGCACGATGTTGTCCATAACGACTCCGCTCGAGCGCAGCCCTGCGATGGCGACATCGGTAATGGCCCCCACCTGCGGTGCGTCTGCCATCCCGCCTCCCTCTTCTGTTGTGCCCTGCCCCAGAGGTGCTCGCGGGTGACAGGGGACGTGCCCTAGGGGAATCACTCTAGCCCCTTGAGGCACAGGGTCTGCGATGATCCGACCATGCTTGTCCCACTGCGCGTGACCCGAGAACGGGGTGAGCGACATGAGGGCACGGCTATCTCGCGGAGAACGGCCAACGCCGCCCTGGTGCTGACAGCGACGTCGTGGATCACTGGGTGTTCACCGGCTGCCGATCGGAGCGAGAACCCGCCGAGGCGAACATCGGGTCGTGATTCACTTTCAGACCCAGCGGAGACCAACGACGATCTCGCCGACCTCAACGTGCTCAGCGCGACTTTGGCGAACAGTCGTGCTCTCGCTGCGCTCGCCCGCGAGGTGCTCGCTCAAGCCCCTGAAGGCAAGCGCGCAGTGGCCGAGGTCAGTCGAGTTCTCTCCGTTCAGACAGCCGTGCTCTCGCGGTTGGTGCACACGGTTCCCTCCTCATCGGCAGACTCCTCCGCCAACGCAACGAACGAGAGTCCCAGCGGCGGGGGTACCCGAACGGCGGTGGCGCCGCAGGCAGCGGATCTGGCCCAGCTGTTGTCTCGTCAGTCTTCCGGCGCCGTCGTCGCTGACGAGCTGGCAACCGTCAGCGCCGCCAACATCGCAACGTTGATGTCGCTACACGGCAGCCGTCGGGCGTGTGTTGAGGTGCTGTCCGAGCAGCCGAGATCTCCCACGTTGAGCGGGCCCGCGGGCGCCGGGGCGATCACCGCCTTGGCCGGGCTCAGACAATGTCAGTACGGGCTTGAGGTCCTGGCGGCCCGCGCCGACGACAGCGAGCAGGCCACGTATCTCCAGGCCCTGGGCCGCCTGCGTAGCCCCACGCAGCAGCTCACTGAGCTTGCCGGGTCGGCGGCGCCGGCGGCACCGCTGGGGTATGGGATTCCGAGCGACATCACAACGGTACGCCAACGTCGAGCCCTGGCTCAGCAGCTGCTTCGGGCTGCGGCGGAGGCGGTCATCGCAGGCTCCTCGGCTCGGTCCGGCGACGCGGCGGCGATCGAAGGCACGGTGGCACTGATGTCGGTGGTGACCGCTGTCGGCGAATCAGTCGGCGTGCCACTGAGCGGCTTCCCCGGCATGACCGTACCCGCCGAGGACAGCTGAACTAGGAACTGATCAGGGATGGCATACCGAAGCGGGTGTACACGCCGGCCGAGAACATCGAATGATCCGGGGGCCGCATCGACGGCAGGTCGGGTAGTCCGGTAGCAACCATCAGCTCATCCGACACGATGGTGGCTGTCGCGTGACGCAGCGGCCAGGGTTGGTGCGTGTTGGGCACCCAGACGCCGCGGCCAGCCACCTGGGTATGCAGCCCGAACCGGGCGCTCAAGAACAGTTCCAGCGGGCTGGGCTCACCGATCGCAGGCCCGACCTCAATCTCGACTTCGCTGGCGGGAGCAGCCCCGCGCCGCCGCAGATCCCTGCGGCGCGTGAAATATCGCATCCTGTCCGAGCCGATTCGACCTCCCGTCATCTCGGCCCAGAAATACGGGACATTGAACGCCATCCGAGCACCGAGCACCACCGCTAGCCGCTGAGCTTCCAGTGACAGAAACACCACCCCGGGGTTGCCGTGATCATCAGTGCTGTAGATCCGGACATTGGTCTCCCAGAACGTACCGAAGTACGGGACGGCCGGACCTGCGCCGATGGCCGCACGCTGCATCCTAAACGGGAGCAAGCCAACCCACGCCGAGCCGTCATGAACATCGGGGCGAGTTCCAGGCGGCATGAACTGCCAGAGCACTGCAGACTCGACCCGCCAGTGCAGGAAGGCGATATCAGCCCAGAACTGACTCATGATGCTCGGCCCGCGCAGGGCGGGACCCTGGCCCGCAGCCAGCCCGGCGCGCTCCCGCGTCGAGGACGTCACGATCCTCGTGCTGTGCCGCAGGCGGCACGAATGCACGGTGTCAGTTGCTGTCCACCTCAGCCGATGTCTGCTGCAACCTCTCGATGTGCTCTGAGGCGGCTGCCTTGGTCAGGTCGGCCGGAATCTGCTCACCGGCTTGACTGGCCAAGGTGTCGAGATAACTGCGCTGCGATGCGGTCATCGCCTCGTCTCCAGTGACCCAGTCTTGTGGATCCTTGTCGAGTTGGTCCCCGGTTTGCGGCGTACTCGACCCAAGCATCTCCTGGTTCGCGGGTTCTTCGCTGGTTGTATCAGCCATGTTCTCAGAGTAGGTGGTGACGATGACATGCCTATGCTTGGCCCCACCGAAAGGCCCACCTTGTGGTGCCGTGGGGGCCGACGGGCGCCGATATCCCTGGCGCGACACCGAGATGAAAGAGCCTCCATGAGCAACCGGCTGGCCAAGGCCACCTCGCCCTACTTGATCCAACATGCCGACAACCCTGTCTCCTGGTGGGCCTGGACCGCCGATGCCTTCACTGCCGCCCAGGATTCCAACCGACCGATCTTGTTGTCGGTAGGCTATGCGGCCTGCCACTGGTGTCACGTCATGGCTCACGAGTCGTTCGAAGACGAGGCGGTGGCTGCCGCAATCAACTCCGACTTCATTGCGATCAAGGTGGACCGGGAGGAACGTCCGGACGTCGACGCTCTCTATATGCAAGCAACGACAGCCATGACCGGCCACGGCGGATGGCCGATGACATGCTTGCTCACCCCCGAGGGTAAGCCGTTTTGGTGCGGCACCTACCTCCCCCGTCAGCAGTTCTTGCGGCTGCTGGAAGCGGGCGCACACACCTGGCGGGACCGGGAGGACGAAGTCCGTATGGGCGCCGCCCGAGTCATCGCGACTCTGGAGGCCGCCCAACGTAGCGCCGAGCCAGGTGCCGAAACCGGGATCGACGCTGACACCCTGGACTCGACCGTGGCGCTGCTCGAGGCAGAGTTCGATGAAGTCCACGGCGGATTCGGCGATGCGCCGAAGTTTCCACCGTCGATGCTGCTGGCTTTCCTGGCTCGCCATGGCGCCCGCACCGGTGATGAACGAGCGCTACGCATGGCGAGGCAAACCACTGAGTCGATGGCGCGGGGCGGAATGTATGACCAGATAGGGGGCGGCTTCGCCCGGTACGCCGTGGACCGTGGGTGGGTCGTGCCCCACTTCGAGAAGATGCTGTACGACAACGCGCTGCTGCTGCGGTCCTACACCGACCTCGCCCGGGTCAGTGCGGAACCGCACCGGTCAATGGCCGAGCGCATCGTGCGCGAGTGCGTGGAATGGCTGCTTCGTGAGATGTGGACCGAACAGGCAGGTTTCGCGTCCTCGCTGGACGCCGACACCGACGGCGTCGAAGGTGCCACCTACGTCTGGACCCCCGAGCAGCTCGAGCAGGTGCTGGGTCCGGCAGACGGCAAACGTGCAGCGAAGCTGTTCGCGGTCACTCAGCAGGGCACTTTCGAGCACGGCACCTCGACGTTGCAACTGCCGCGCGACCCCGATGACCGTGGGTGGTATGCCGAGGTCCGTGAGCGTTTGCACCTTCATCGCACGTTAAGAGCACAGCCTGCGATCGACGACAAAGTCGTCACCGCCTGGAACGGGTGGGCCATCGCCGCCCTGGCTGAAGCGGGCTGGTTCTTCGATGAGCCGGACTGGATCGATGTGTCCGGACGCTGTGCGGATCTGCTTCTCCGTGTGCACCTCGTGCGGGGTCGGCTGCGGCGCAGTTCGCGCAACGGTCGGGTCGCTGAGGCGGGCGGCGTGGCCGAGGACTACGGCGGCCTCGCCGAGGGCCTGTTGGCCTTGCACGCTGCCACTGGCGAGAAGCGATGGCTCGAAGCGGCGGGCGATCTGTTGGATACCGCCGTACGCCTGTTCGGGGTGGACAGTCGGACAACGACAACACCGGAGGCAGAGATGGTCCCGGCCGCCCCGACAGCATCGACGCAGGACGACGTCGACTCCCGTGCCTTGGAGTTCAGTGTCAGTGCCGTCGACGTCGACGACCTCGTGATGCGTCCTCGGCCCCTCGGCGACAACGCCGAGCCATGTGGCCAGTCCGCATTGGCCGGTGCACTCCTGCGGTATTCCGCGTTGGCGCAGTCGGGTGAACACCGCGAGCTGGGCCGGCGCGCTCTGCTCGTGATGGGTCCGATCGCACGATCGGCTCCCCGCTTCTCCGGGTGGGCTCTAGCCGCCGCCGAAGACGCTCTGGCCGGGCCTGCGGTGCTGGCCATCGCTCAGGCCGACAACGGGCTCGGTCGTGCCCAACGTTACGCACCTCCTGGGGTGCTGGTCGTGGCGGCAGCCAGCTCGCAGACGAAGAGTCCATCGGTGCCGGTACTGCAGGATCGAGGCGCCCGCGACGGTCGTGACACGGCATACCTATGCCGTGGGATGACCTGCCTAGCGCCGATGACCGACCCCGAAGCCGTGCGCCAGGCACTACGCGAGATCTCGTAGCGCCGCACTGCGATCCCGAGCTCCCGAGCGCACTCCCCTCCTCGGGCCCGGGGGTGCCGACGACGCTGATCCGCCGAGGATCCGGAGAAATCCCGCCACGGGACCGCGGCCAGGACAAGCCCATCATGGTCTTCGGCTGACCGGCATCACGGCATCGATGAGCTGAGCTGCACCCACGTGTCATATCCGATCTTGATGATGAACGAACCCACGACGACGATGAAGATGACCCGGACGAATCTACTGCCTGCGGCGACGGCCGTGCGGGCACCGAGGTAACCGCCGAGCACGTTGCAGGCACCCATCACGAGACCGATCTGCCACAACACCGCACCTTGTGGGATGAATACCAGCAGAGCAGCGAGGTTCGTGGCCAAGTTGGCGATCTTGGCCTTCGCGCTGGCCTGCAGGAAGCCGTAGCCCAGCACCCCCACCAACGCGAAGACGAGGAACGAGCCGGTGCCTGGCCCGAGGGCTCCGTCGTAGACGCCGATCACGAATCCGATCACACACGCCACTGCCAGATGCGCACGGCCAGAGAAGCGCAACACTGAGATGGCACCGACATGGGGCTTGAAGAGTGTGTAGGCCCCCACCCCGACCAATACCACCAGGATGATCGGGTTGAACGCCTCGGCAGGGATGCGCGAGGCGATCAAGGCTCCTCCAATGCCGCCGACGAAGGCGGCACCGGCCAATGGCATGGCGGTGCGCAGATCGGGGCGGACCCTGCGAAAGTACGTTGCGGAGCTCGTGGTGGTGCCGCAGATCGACCCCAACTTGTTGGTGGCCAAGATCTGGACCGGAGATGCCCCCGGCAACCCCAGCAGCAATGCCGGTAGTTGAATCAGTCCGCCGCCACCGACCACAGCGTCCACCCAGCCAGCGGTGAAGGCCGCCACGGTCAAGAAGACCAGGACCGAGGTGGACAGCTCACCCAGGCTCATCAACGGCTCTATCGGGTGCCGCCTGCGGCGTCCTCCTACCGTTCGCATGCCAACCACGGACGATCTCGCGGACCTCGGCCAACGACGCTGCTATCGCGTCGGGTCGGGCGTCCGTCTGCACGATCTGGTGGGCAGGGAGGTCGCTGTGCGGAACGTAGATGGTGCGCATTCCTACCTGCGCGGGGCCCCATACGTCTTCGTACATCCGGTCACCGACATAGACGCAGCGCTCCGGTGCGGCCTCCACAGCCCGGGCGGCGAGCAGGAAGGCTTCAGGGTGCGGTTTGACCCAGTCAATTTCGCTGGAGTAGACGTCAGCGTCGATCAGGTGGAGCACCGCGTCTCGCTCGAAGATGCCCCGGTGATAGTCCCGGTTCCAGATGGTGTTGGACAGGACGCCGATCTTGATGCCAGAGCTTCTCAAGTCCCGCAGCACTGGCGCTGCCGCCGGGTCGGTGAGGGTGTGTGGTTCCCACGCACGCGCGTAGGCATCCGCAGCGGCTTCGGTGGCAACCGTGGCATAGACGATGTCGGCCTCGGAACAGGCTGTGGCCACGATCTGCTCCAACGTGGCACTGACGTGCTCTTTGCGTCCGCGCCACCAGGCAGCCTCATCGGCGCGGGCCAGGGCGCGGGCGAACCGATCTGCGAGGTCTGGATCGCGGGGAAAGGCGAATGCGGCATACGTGTTCGCCCAGATGGCCGCGACGTCAACGGTATGCCAGGGAGTCAAGGTGCCGCCCCAGTCGAAGATGACCGCCTCGACGGCGCCGGTCAGCACACCTCGGCCTGCACCTGGGCGGCAACGTCGGCCAGCGGCACCTCGCGCCGCTGGCCGGTGCGCCGGTCTTTGATCTCCACCACTCCCGTTGCCAGCCCGCGGCCGATCACGAGGATCGTGGGCACGCCGAGCAGCTCGGCGTCCTTGAACTTCACCCCTGGGGAGACCTTGCGGCGGTCGTCATAGATGACCTCCAGGCCGCTTCCCTCCAGCTGGACGATGACCTCCTCGGCCGCTTCGAACACGGCTTGGTCCTTGCCCGTTGCGACCACATGCACATCGGCGGGAGCCAGTTCGCGTGGCCAGACCAGTCCGATCTCATCGCAGGTCGCCTCGGCCACGGCGGCCACCGCACGGGTCACTCCGACGCCGTAGGACCCCATCGTGACGGTGACCAGCTTGCCGTGCTCGTCCAACACCTTCAGCCCCAGCGCGTCGGCATACTTACGGCCCAGCTGGAAGATGTGGCCCATTTCGATACCACGGGCCAACCTCAACGGGCCGGCGCCGTCCGGACTGGGGTCACCCTCGCGGATCTCGGCGGCTTGGATCACGCCGTCCGCTGTGAAGTCGCGGCCGTGCACCAGGTTGAAGACGTGCCGACCGTGCTGGTCCGCCCCCGTTACCCATGCCGATCCCTGCGCAATGGAGGGGTCGAGCAGATACCGGATGCCCGAGGCTCGGTCCTGGCCGAGCACGCCGGGTCCGATGTAGCCCTTTGACAGGGCAGGGTATGCGGCGAAGTCCTTCTCCTCGAATGCCTCCACCTCACGTGGCGCGACGGCCGTGGCCAACCGCTTCGGGTCGATCTCGCGGTCGCCGGGCACTCCGATGGCCAGTGGCTCCCGCGTATTGTCGACGTTGCGCAGCATGACCAGCACATTCTTCAGCGTGTCGGCCGCGTTCCAGTCCCGGCCATCGGGCCGAGACATCATGGCGTTCGCGGCGCGGACCAACGTGTCGATGGTGGGCGTGTCGGGGGTGTCATGCACGGCCGCCGCCGGCGTAGCGGTGCAGTCGATAGCCGGTGCCAGGGGCACCATCACCGCCTCGACGTTCGCGGCATACCCACTGGCTTCACAGCGCACGAAAGCGTCTTCACCGTGCTCACTGAGCGCCAGAAACTCCTCACTGGCCGAGCCGCCCATGGCCCCGGAATCGGCATGCACGATCACGTAGTCGAAGCCGAGCCGATCGAAGAGGCGAACATAGGCCCGGCGATGCCGCTGGTAGGCCGCCTCCAGCCCGGCGTCGTCGATATCGAAGGAGTAGGAGTCCTTCATGGTGAACTCGCGGCCACGCAGAAGGCCCGCGCGGGGACGAGCCTCATCGCGGTACTTGATCTGGATCTGGTACAAGGTCAACGGGAGCTCCTTGTACGAGGAGAACATGTCCTTGACAGCGAGGGTGAACATCTCCTCGTGGGTCGGACCGAGCAGCATGTCGGCTCCTTTGCGGTCCGTCAGCCGGAACAGGTTCGACCCGTACTCGCTCCACCGCCCCGATGCTTCGTAGGGTTCGCGCGGCAACAGGGCCGGGAACCGAACTTCCTGGCCGCCGATAGCGTCCATCTCCTCGCGGACGATGGCTTCGACCTTGCGTAGCACTCGCAGTCCCAGCGGCAGCCAGGTGTAGACCCCTGGCGCAGCACGTCGTACATAGCCGGCCCGCAGCAGCAGTTTATGGCCCGGCAACTCGGCATCGGCGGGATCTTCTCGAAGGGTCCGCAGGAACAAGGTGGACAGGCGCAACGTCACGCGGGGCTCCTCAGGCTGAGAGTGTGAGTCATCGGTGCACCGGGTGGGCGCTCTCGACTCGTCGGGCCGAGGGTTCAACTCAGGAGCGAGGATACTCCGCAGCGCTGCGTACGACGTCCAACAGCGCATCTACCTCGGTGGCCGTGTTGTACGGGGCGAGACCGACCCGGATCGCACCATCAGTGCCCAACCCCAGCCGTAGCGAGGCTTCCAGAGCGTAGAAGTGATGCGACGGCGCGTTGATGTTCACGGCCGCACAACGCTCACTGACGTGCTTGCTCAGCAACCCGTCCACGGTGAAGAAAGAGGTCGGGGTCCGAGCGGCGGACCGGGAATACCGGATCACACCCGGGATCTTCGCCAGGCCGTCCTCGAGTCGCCGCAACAGCAGCATCTCGTGCTCGTGGATGTTTTCGTAGGCCGCGCGCAGAGCGGCGACCCGTGTGGACGATGGCGGAACATCGGGCGCCAGCGAGGCCAAGAAGTCAACGGCTGCGGTCACTCCGGCCAACATCTCGTAGGGCAACGTACCCAGTTCGAAACGCTCTGGCACCCGGTCCGGTGCGGGAGCGAGCTTGTCCGGGGACAAGGACTCCAGCACGTCGGGTCGTCCGGCGAGCACCCCGAGATGAGGACCAAAGAACTTGTAGGGCGAGCACGCCAGGAGATCCACGCCCAGCTCCGCAAGATCAGCACGGGCATGCGGCACCAGGTGCACGGCATCGAGGAACACCAGCGCGCCGACCTCGTGGGCCAACTCTGTGATTGCGGCAACCTCAGGCCTGGTGCCCAGGATGTTGGACGCGCCGGTGACAGCCACGACGCGAGTGTCTGCGCTGATGACATCGGCCAGGGCTGTCGTCGGTAGCTCTCCGGTCTCGATGTCGAAATGGGCGAATCTTGCCCGCGCTCCCACCGACTCGGCAGCAAGCACCCACGGCCGGATATTGGCGTCGTGATCCAGCGAGGTGACCACCACATTGTCGCCAGGACCCCAGCCGCGGGCCAGGGTGCGAGCGAGGTCGAAGGTCAGCGCGGTCATACTCCGCCCGAAGATCACCGTGTCGGACTCGGCGCCCACCAGATCTGCGATGGCCGAGCGCGCTGCGAGCACGATGTCGTCGGCGCGTCTTCCGCTCCGGGTTGCTCGGTCCCGGTTTGACAGACCCGAGCGTAGGGCATCCCCGATAGCCTCGGTCACCCCCCGGGGTGTCTGGCTACCTCCGGGTCCGTCGAAGAATGCGGTCCCATCCTCCAGCGCGGGGAACTGGGCGCGCACCGACGTCAGGTCGAGGCTCCCGTTGGGGCGTGACCCGGCCCGCATTACTGAGCGAGCACTCACAGCAGAACTGTCATGAATGTTCCCGTTCGCCGCATACCCACTCGCTCATACGTTGCCAACGCCGCTGTGTTGAAGTCGTTGACGTACAGCGTCACGGTCGGAGCGATCTGGGTCATGGCATAGTCCAGCACCGTGGCCATCGCCGGCACCGCCAAACCCCGGCCTCGGTAGTCCGGATGCATCCACACTCCCTGCACTTGCGCCACGCCAAGGGCGACCGAGCCGATGTCGGCTTTGAAGATCACGGTTCCGTCCTCGATCCGCACCAGGGTATGCCCCCGCTGTAGTAGCGCGGCCACACCATTGCGGTATGCCGTACCCGAACCACGGTATGGCGGGTATCCGATCTCCTCGGTGAACATCGCTTCGGCGGCCGGGGTGACCACATCCAGCTCTCGCTCGCCGGCCACGCGGACCCGAGGATCACCCTGGACACCGGCCTGGGAGGGAGGTTGGCGGATGGTCATGACGGGCTGCTCCTTGCGGACTTCTCGAGCCGGTCCCCAGGAAGGCGCCAAGATGTCCCACAACATCTGGACCTGCTCAACTGAACCGAAGACAGACGAGGCGTGCCGGCGGCGTTTGACCACTTTCTGGGCCAAGGCGTCGATGGCCCGCCTTCCGCCGCCGACGGGCACCACATTGGCCGATGACCAACACAGTGCCTCAGAGCTCCCGCGTCGATAACCGTAGACCGCCGCTCGGGGGTCGCTGAGACCGCTCTCGGCGATGCGAGCCGCTGGAAAGACATTCAAGACCGGGTCTTGGGCGCACACCGACATGGCCCAATCACGGTCGGCGGCGCTCAGGGCCTTGACCGCCCCTGGGCTGCGCAACATGCCGCTAGCCTGCCGTACCCCTCTTTGTGTGTCGATCTGCCCGGAACGGTAGGTTGCCTGGAGACCTTGCGCATAGGGTCAAGACAGTCCAGGATCATCATCGAGGAGGATTACCGTGAAGGCACTGCCACTGACCGCTACATCCCGCCAGGCCACGTTGGACCACATGGGAGCCAGCACGTCCGAAGGCCAAGAAGTCGACGTGCTCGTGATCGGCGGGGGGGTCACCGGAGCGGGCGTCGCGTTGGATGCAGCCACTCGAGGGCTGAGCACAGTCATCGTCGAAGCGCAGGACTGGGCCTCGGGCACATCGCAGTGGTCGACCAAACTGGTGCATGGCGGTCTTCGCTATCTGCAGATGCTGGACTTCAAACTAGTGCACGAAGCCCTGACCGAGCGCGGTCTGCTGTTGACTCACCTGGCGCCTCACCTGGTCAAGGCGATGCCCTTCTTGATCCCGCTGGAGCACCGCGTCTGGCAACGCGCCTACTACGGAGCAGGCGTGACCTTGTACGACGCGCTGGCAAACCTGATGCCAGGCAAGCGGGCGTTGCCGATTCACAAGCACCGCTCGCAGAAGGGACTGCAGACGAAGTTCCCGGATCTCAACCATGACGCAGCGATCGGCGCTGTCGAGTACTACGACGCGACCGTTGACGATGCGCGCCTGGTTGCGACGTTGGTGCGGACGGCTGTGTCCTATGGCGCCCATGCAGCGAGCAGGACACAGGTCGTGGAGATCACCAAAGATGACGGTGGTCGGGCGAACGGTGCGGTGGTCTTGGACCTGGAGACCGGGGAGAGCATCACCTGCCGAGCCAAGCACATCATCAACTGCACGGGAGTGTGGACAGACGAAGTAGGCGCGTTGGCCGACACTGAGGGCGGCCTTGAGGTGCTGGCCTCCAAGGGCATCCACCTCGTGATCCCTCGCGAGCGCCTGAGCGGCACCTCGGGAGTGCTCATCCAGACGGAGAAGTCCGTGTTGTTCTTCGTCCCCTGGTCTCGCTACTGGATTGTGGGCACCACGGACACGGCCTGGGAGCAGGACGTGCAACACCCGGTGGCCAACTCGGCCGACATCGACTACGTGCTCGAGCATGCAAACGCGGTGCTGAACACCGAACTGACTCGCGACGATGTCGTGGGTTGGTATGCCGGACTGCGGCCACTGCTTCAGCCGGGCACCAAGGAAGGCACGAGTTCCTCCAAGGTCAGCCGCGAGCACACCGTCGCCAGCCCGATGCCGGGCTTGACGGTGATCGGCGGCGGAAAGCTCACGACCTACCGGGTCATGGCCAAGGACGCCGTCGACTTCGCGATCGGTGACCAGGCCGAGGACCTGCCCTGCATCACCCACGAGATCCCGCTCCTGGGAGCCGTGGGCGAGGCGGCGACCCGCCGCCAGATGCCGAGCTTGCAGCGGCGCTTCGGATGGAGCGACATGATGGTCGACCACCTCTTGCACCGGTATGGGTCCTTGATGCACGAGTTGCTCGAAATGATCGAAGAAGATCCCTCGCTGGCGGAGCCGCTGACCGAAGCCCCGGCCTACCTGAGGGCCGAGGTTGCCTATGCCTGCACGCATGAAGGCGTGCTGCACATGGAGGATCTGATGATGCGCCGCACCCGCCTGATCTATGAAACCAAGAACAAAGGCATGGATGCGCTGCCGGAGATCGCTGCGATCGCCGCTGAGAAGTTGGGCTGGGACAGCGCCAAGGAAGAGGCGGAGATCACCTCGTATCGGCAGATGGCCACCGCTGAGATCGAGGCAGCCGAAATGGGCAACGACGAAGACGCTGCCGCAGTGCGTGGCACGAAGGGGGACCCTGCACCGATGCGCACCATCGGATCGGCCGCCGGCTGATCAGCATGGTCCGCACGACTTAGCGCTGCGCCCGCAGAGCTAACCCCTCAGAAAGATCGATCGGAGAAGTTGCATGGGAGAAGTATTTCTGCTCGAGGTGATGGGCACAGCAATGCTGCTGTTGCTTGGTTGCGGCGTTGTAGCCAATGCCATTCTGCCTAAGAACAAGGGTTTCAACGGAGGTTGGTTGCTGATCAACTTCGGCTGGGGTCTCGGCGTCTTCGCCGGTGTGTTCGTGGCCGCCAAGTCCGGTGCTCACATCAACCCTGCCGTCACGTTCGGGCTCATCGCCAACGGCGCCGAGAACTTCGGCGGCGACGCGGCATTGCCGATCAACTTCGTGAACACCATGGTGTACCTGTCGGCTGAGCTGCTCGGTGCGTTCATCGGTGCCGTGCTGGCATACCTGGCCTACAAGAAGCACTTCGATGAGGACGCCGACCCAGCGGTCAAACTGGGTGTGTTCTCGACCGGCCCGGAGATCCGCAGCTACGGCTGGAACTTCGTCACCGAGGTGATCGGCACCTTTGTCCTGGTGTTCGTCATCCTGGCCTTCGGGAATGCGCCGAACGAACTGGGTCCGCTGGCCGTCGCCTTGCTCGTTGTGGGTATTGGTGCAAGCCTCGGTGGGCCGACGGGCTACGCCATCAACCCGGCGCGTGACCTCGGGCCGCGCATTGCGCATGCGCTGTTGCCGATCCCTGGCAAGGGACCGAGTGACTGGGCCTACTCCTGGGTGCCGGTCGCCGGGCCCATCGTCGGAGGCATGCTGGGCGGGCTTTTGGCCGCAGTCGTCTTCTAACCTTGCACGATGGGTCACTGAGGACAACGAGAGCCTCGCTGGCCCAGCTCAACCGGTGAGCACAGTGCTTGCTGCAGTCATCATCAACCGCACAAAGACGTGGAGGAGCAACACATGGCCGACTATGTAATGTCGATCGACCAAGGCACCACCAGTACCCGAGCAATCGTCTTCACCCATGCCGGGGAGATACATTCCAGCGGTCAAAAGGAACACGAGCAGATCTTCCCCAAGGCCGGCTGGGTCGAGCACGATCCAGCCGAGATCTGGACCAACGTCCGGGAAGTGGTCGCGCTGGCCCTGTCCAAGGGCAACGTCACGCACAACGACATCGCCGCGATCGGAATCACGAACCAGCGTGAGACCGCCGTGGTCTGGGACAAGAACACCGGCGAGCCGATCTACAACGCCATCGTGTGGCAGGACACGCGCACGGACAAGATCGCGGCCGAACTTGGCGGCGACGAGGGCCCGGAGAAGTATAAGCCGATCTGTGGTCTCCCACTGGCCACATACTTCGCCGGCCCCAAGGTCAAGTGGATCCTGGACAACGTTGACGGCGCCCGTGAGAAGGCCGAGAACGGCGACCTGATGTTCGGCACGACCGATGTCTGGGTCTTATGGAACATGACCGGCGGTACCAATGGTGGACAGCATGTCACTGACGTCACGAACGCCTCACGGACCATGCTGATGGACCTCAAGACCCTGGACTGGGACGAGAACATCGCAGCCGACATGGGCATCCCGATGTCCATGTTGCCGACCATCAAGTCCTCTTCTGAGGTCTATGGTGAGGGTCGCGAAGGTGGGCTGGTGCCCGGTACCCCTATTGCCGGCATCCTCGGTGACCAGCAGGCTGCGACGTTTGGTCAGGCCTGCTTCGAGAAGGGAATGTCGAAGAACACCTACGGCACCGGTAACTTCATGTTGCTGAACACCGGCACCGAGATCGTTCCGAGCGAGAACGGCCTGCTCACCACGGTGTGCTACAAGATCGGTGACCAGGACGCGATCTACGCCCTCGAGGGTTCCATCGCGGTCAGCGGATCGCTGATCCAGTGGCTGCGCGACAACATCGGTCTGATTGACGATGCCCCGCAGATCGAAGATCTCGCCAAAGCTGTCGACGACAACGGTGGCGCGTACTTCGTACCCGCGTTCTCCGGTCTGTTCGCGCCGCACTGGAAGTCGGATGCCCGAGGTGCCATTGTCGGATTGACGCGATACGTCAACAAGGGACATATCGCCCGCGCGGCGCTGGAGGCCACGGCTTTCCAGACCCGCGAGGTGGCCGAGGCCATGAACGCCGACTCCGGTGTTGACGTCACGGAGCTGCGGGTCGATGGCGGCATGATCGCCAACGAGACCCTGATGCAGTTCCAGGCGGACATCCTTGGTGTCGATGTCGTGCGTCCGGTGATCGCCGAGACCACGGCGTTGGGCGCCGCCTACGCGGCCGGCATCGCGGTCGGCTTCTGGGACGGCGAGCAGGACGTCATCGACAACTGGAACGAGGGCCACCGTTGGTCGCCCTCCATGAACGAAGGTGAGCGTGAGCGCCTGTACCGCCAGTGGAACAAGGCGGTCACCAAGACCTTCGACTGGGTCGATGATGATGTGGAAGCCGCAGACGAGAAGTAGGACGCCTCGCCACTGACTGCGTTAACGGTTGCCACGGCAACAGCGAGAGCCCGGGTTCGCACAGCGCGGACCTGGGCTTTCGCTGTTGCCAACGGCCTAGCTGGCATGGCCACTGGTCACAGAGTCGGCTCGGCCGTGGCTCCAAAGGTCAGCAACGGGGCAGCGGGAGAGGTGTTGTCCAGAACCCAGGTGGCCTGGAGGTCGGGCGACTGGTCAAGGTAGGCGCTGTGTGGCCCCGTCGCATCGCCCTTGCATGAGATGAAGACAGATGCATCCCAGCGACCCACCATCTCCGGGCGGTGCAAGAACATTCCCTCCACCATCAGCACCGTGTCGTCGTCAAGGTCGGCGGCCTCGTCCCCGTAGCTGCGCGACCGACCACCCGTGGGCGTACTCACCTCTGGGCCGGCGCGGAAGGGCTGCCAGACTTCACCCAAGAATCGCTCGTAGTCGACGGCGCCGGAAGAGTATGCCGCTGCGTCGCCGCTGGACGCTGCGGGGACCCCCGCATGTCGGAACCGGTCCATAGCAACGATCACGAGTTGTCGACCGGCGACGTGCTGAGCCAAAGCCATCACCTCCCGCGCCACGTGTCTTCGCGACGTCTGATCGACCCCGTCGATGGCCACAATGGCACGTTCTCCCGGGCGGACACTCAGGATGAGTGACAGCAGGTCAACCAAGACCAGCTGACGAACTGGCACGAACCCGGGAAACGACATACCGACTCACCTTTCTGGGCTTCACCCCACAGCTAGGCTTCGCGGGCCCGGACCTTCGCCAGTTCGTAGATGCCTAGCTCACCGACACCGACGGTGCGCCAGCCTCGGCTCCCTCACCAGCGGCCTCCATGTCCTCAGCGATCCGCATCGCTTCTTCGATCAGCGTCTCGACGATCTGCGACTCTGGGACAGTCTTGATGACTTCGCCCTTCACGAAGATCTGACCCTTACCGTTGCCGCTGGCCACACCAAGGTCTGCCTCCCGGGCCTCCCCCGGGCCGTTGACCACGCAGCCCATGACGGCCACCCGCAACGGGACTTCCATGCCCTCCAAACCTGCAGTGACTTCGTCGGCCAGTGTGTAGACGTCAACCTGAGCACGACCGCACGAAGGACAGGACACGATCTCCAGTTTCCGCGGACGCAAGTTCAGGCTCTGCAAGATCTGGTTGCCGACCTTGACTTCTTCGACCGGGGGCGCTGACAGTGACACACGGATGGTGTCGCCGATGCCCTTGGCCAGCAGCGCCCCGAAGGCCACCGACGACTTGATCGTGCCTTGAAAAGCCGGTCCCGCCTCGGTGACCCCGAGGTGCAGGGGCCAGTCGCCCTTGCTGGCGAGCAGCTCGTACGCCTGGACCATGGTCACCGGGTCATTGTGTTTGACCGAGATCTTGAAGTCGTGGAAGTCATGCTCCTCGAAGAGCGAGGCCTCCCATACCGCGGACTCCACGAGCGCTTCCGGCGTGGCCTTGCCGTACTTCTGCATGATCCGCTTGTCCAACGAGCCGGCGTTGACCCCGATCCGGATCGAGACGCCGGCGTCTTTCGCGGCTGCGGCGATCTGCTTGACCTGATCGTCGAACTTGCGGATGTTGCCCGGGTTGACCCGGACCGCGGCGCATCCCGCATCGATCGCGGCGTACACGTACTTGGGCTGGAAGTGGATATCGGCGATCACCGGCAACTGCGACTTCCTCGCGATGACCGGGAGGGCGTCGGCGTCGTCTTGCGTGGGGCAGGCTACTCGCACGATGTCGCAACCTGTAGCGGTTAGCTCGGCGATCTGCTGCAGGGTGGCGTTGATGTCGGTTGTTGGCGTAGTGGTCATCGATTGCACGGAGACGGGCGCGTCACCGCCGACATCGACCGTGCCGACCTTGATTTTGCGCGAGCGCCGCCGCGGCGCCAGTACCGGGGGCGGAGCGGCGGGCATGCCGAGAGAGATGGGGGTGCCTACAGTCATGGGTTCAGTATCGCCTCTTCTGGTGAGAGTTGGGTTGCGGGTGGCGGGGCTGCGTTGGAAATAGCCTCAGCCGCCAAGCCGAATGGGGTTGACCACGTCGGCATACACCAACAGGAGCGTCATCGCGATCAGCGTGATGGCCACCGAGTAGGCCACCGGCAATGCCTTAGCGATATCAACCGGCCCTGGGTCGGGTAGCCCTCGCAACCGTGCCCAGGTCTTCTTCACCCCTTCCCACAAGGCTCCGGCGACGTGCCCTCCGTCCAAAGGCAGCAGCGGAATCATGTTGAAGACGAACAGCGCAATATTCAGCGAGGCCAGCAAGGAGAGCAACAGGATCAGCCGGGCTCCGAAAGACTCGGTCAGACCGCCCAGATCGCTGGATGCCGCCTCACCGGCCACGCGTCCGACACCGACGACTGACATGGGACCTTGTTGGTCTCGTTCATCGCCGTTGAAGGCTGCTTGGAAGACGCCCACCAGCTTCTCGGGCAGTTGCACGAAGACTGCTGCGGTGTCCGCGAAGGCACCGCCGACAAATGCGGGCGCCTCGCTCAGCGGTTCGGGAACGTACTCCACGGAGCCGCTGGCCCCCAGAAAACTGACATCGCCCACGATCGGCTCCCCGAGATCGTCCAGCTGAAGCGTGCCGTCGGGATTGAGCAACGCGCGCTCTCGGGTCACGAGGTCAGCATTGAGCGTCTCGCGCTGCCCCCCGCGATCAACAATCAAGGTCGCGCTGTCACCCGCATTTTGGATCTCGTAGGAGGTGGCGTACCAGTCCTGCACCGCTGTTCCGTCCACCTCGACGATCACATCGCCCTCACGCAATCCGGCGGCGGCGGCCGGTGCCGCGGGTTGTCCCTCGCAGTCGGTGACCGCCGGGTCAGTGGGAGCACAGGTGGAGACGGCAGAAACCGTAGAGGTCAGCTGCGGCAGACCGTAGAGCGTCATGATGCCGGTCAGCAGCGCTGCCGCGATCACCAGATTCATGAACGGGCCGCCAAGCATGACGATGACGCGCTGATGCACCGGCAGCTTGTAGAAGACCCGGTCCTCATCGCCGGGGCCGACCTCTTCCAGGGACTCGGCTCGGGCCTGTTCGGTCATCTGGCCCCAGCGTCCAGTCGTGGACGTGCGCAGCCGGCCGTCGTCCTGTGGCCGGGGTGGGAACATGCCGATCATCCGGATATACCCGCCGAGCGGGATGGCCTTGATGCCGTACTCGGTTTCGCCGCGACGCCGCGACCACAGCGTCGGGCCGAAGCCGACCATGTACTGAGTGACCTTGACACCGAATTTCTTGGCGGGCACGAGGTGACCGATCTCGTGCAGCGCGATGGAAGCCGCGACGCCGAACAGCATCAGCAGCACACCAACCAGATACAACATGCGCTCAGTCCGTTCGTGTCTTCGTCGTTCGCGTCCGCGCTGTCTCAGGTCGCGTCGCTCGTGTCCGCCGGTGCCGGGTTCACCCCATCATCGCCGATCGTGCTGCAGCTCGTGCCCACTGGTCGGCGGTCAGGACCTGCTCCACGGTCTCCACCTTCTCAACCACCGTAGTGTCCGCGAAGTTCCCATCGATGTGTTGACGCAGCACGCTGGCGACCGTGTCGACGATCTGAGGGAACGAGATGCTCCCGTCGTGGAACGCGTCCACCGCCACCTCGTTGGCCGCGTTGTAGACCGCCGGCGCGGTGCCTGCATGGATGCCCGCCTCGCGGGCGAGTCGCACAGCGGGGAAGGCCTCATCATCCAGGGGCTCGAAATCCCACGATGTGGGACGCGACCAGTCAGATGGCTCGTCGACGCTTGTCAGGCGCTCGGGCCAGGACAGGCCCAGCGCAATCGGCACCAGCATTCGTGGAGGTCCCAACTGCGCAATGGTCGATCCGTCGACGAACTCCACCATCGAATGGACCTGTTGTTGCGGATGGACCACGACATCTATCGCCGCATAGGGCACATCGAAGAGGTAGTGCGCTTCGATCACTTCCAGGCCCTTGTTGACCATTGTCGCGGAGTTGGTGGTGATCACGGTGCCCATGGAGAAGTTGGGGTGCTTCAGCGCCTGCTGCGGTGTGACGCCTGCCAAGGCGGCCCGGTCATAGCCGCGGAACGGTCCGCCGCTGGCCGTCACCATCAGCCGTCGCACCTCCGCGCGCCCTCCTGCACGCAGGCACTGCGCGATCGCGGAGTGCTCGGAGTCGACTGGCACGATCTGGTCCGGCTGGGCCGCAGCGATCACCAACCCTCCGCCTACGATGAGCGACTCTTTGTTGGCGAGGGCCAAAGTGCTGCCCGCGGCCAAAGCGGCCAAGGTCGGCTTGAGGCCTATGCTGCCGGTGATGCCGTTCAGGACGAGGTCGGCGCCGAGCCCGGCAACCTCGGTGGCGGCATCCTCCCCCGCCACCACCCGGGGCACATCACCTCGCCGGCCGGCCGTGACCGCGTGGGCCGCGATGGCCTGGCGGAGCTCTTCGGCGATGTGCGCCTGGGCCACACCGACGACGTCCACATCCAACGCCACGGCCTGCTCGGCCAACACATTGATATCACTTCCGGCAGCGCTCAAGCCCGTGACCCGGAAGCGATCCCGGTTGTCCTGGATGATCTGGATGGCTTGAGTGCCGATGGAGCCGGTGGAGCCGAGCAGGGCGACGGTGCGAGTCGAGGTCACGAGTCCATCGTGGTCCCCTGCAGCACTTCGCCCAAGTCGTCCAACACCGAGCGGTCCTCGATCGTGCCCGGAACCAGTGCCTGCTGACCATCGGCCATCTGACGCATTGTCTTGCGCAGGATTTTGCCGGACCGTGTCTTGGGCAGCGCCGCGACGACGTCGACCTGCCGCAAGGATGCCACCGCGCCAATCTCATCCCGCACTCTGGCTATCAGCTCGTCCTGCAACGCTTCGATGGCCTCGGTGCCGCTCACGTCGACTCCCTCCTTGAGCACGACCAAGCCCCGCGGGACCTGCCCCTTGAGCCCATCTGCCACTCCGATGACTGCGCACTCCGCCACCTTGGGATGCCCTGACAGCGCCTCCTCCAAGGAACCGGTGGATAACCGATGCCCGGCCACGTTGAGCACATCGTCAGTGCGTCCCATCACGTAGATGTAACCGTCCTCATCCAGATACCCACCGTCACCGGACAGATAGAACCCCTCGTGCACGGACAGGTAGGAGTCGATGTATCGCTGGTCATCGCCCCACAGCGTCGGCAACGTGCCGGGAGGCAACGGCAGTCGTATGCAGATCGCCCCTTCGGTGTTCGCGGGCACCGGCTCGCCGCGTTCATCCAGCACCTGCACGTCATAACCCACTGTTGCTGGGCCGGGTGAACCGGGCTTGATCGTCAGGCCGGCAGCAGGGCCATCGACACCGTGCTCACCGTGTTGGGGGGTGATTGCGATCGGCCACCCGGTCTCGGTCTGCCACCAGTTGTCGATGACCGGCACTCCCAGCGCGTCGCCGGCCCATTGCCAGGTGTCTGGGTCGAGACGTTCCCCAGCCAAGAACAAGGCGCGAAGACTGCTCGTGTCATGGTCAGCCAGCAGGTGTGCCTCGGGGTCGACCTTCTTGATCGCCCGAATAGCGGTGGGGGCGCTGAAAGCCGCCACCACGTCATGCTCGGCGATGACCCGCCAGTAGGCGGCCGCGTCCGGGGTGCCGACCGGTTTGCCTTCGAAGAGCACAGTCGTTGCGCCGGTCAACAGCGGACCGTAGACGATGTAGGAGTGACCGACGACCCAGCCGACGTCGGAGCCGCAGAACCAGGTCTCCCCCGGCGACAGTCCGTACAGGTGCTCCATCGACCAGCGCAACGCCACGGCGTACCCGCCGGTGTCACGCACGATGCCCTTCGGTTTGCCGGTGGTGCCAGAGGTGTACAGCACGTACAGGGGGTCGGTGGCCTCCACCGGGACGCATACAGCGGGCGGAACCACGCCGGGTGCCATGACCTGCTTCCAGTCGAGGTCACGCTCGGTCATCTCGCAGGGGTGCTGCTCCCGCTGCAGAATCAGGCAGGTTTCTGGTGTGTGGCTCGACCGCGAGATTGCCTCATCCAGCATCGGCTTATAGGGCACCAGCCTGGTGGGTTCGACGCCGCAGGAGGCCGAGACGACGACCCTGGGCTGGGCGTCCTCAATCCTTGCTGCCAGCTCAGCCGGTGCGAAACCCCCGAAGACGACCGAGTGCACTGCCCCGAGCCGCGCGCACGCCAGCATGGAGATGACGGCCTCGGGCACCATCGGCATATAGATCACCACTCGATCGCCCTTGCCGACTCCTAGGTCACGCAGCACCCCGGCACACCGGGCCACCAGGTCCAACAGCTCCGCGTAGGTGTAAGACCGCTGGCTGTGCGTGACCGGGCTGTCGTAGATCAGGGCGGTTTGGTCCGCCCGACCGTGCACCACGTGACGATCCAGGGCGTTGAAGCACATATTCATCCGCCCGCCGGCGAACCAGCGATACAACGGCGCATGCTCATCGTCCAGCACGCGGTGGGGGCGGTTGATCCAGGTGATGTCTTTCGCGGCTTCTCCCCAAAAAGCCTCTGGATCACTCAGACTCATCTGCACGGTGTCGCGGTAGTTGGTCATGTGCCTATCGTCGCGCCTTCCCAGCTGCCGGTCCAGAGCGTGAGATCCATGCACGCCTGGGTTCACAGGCAACTGACATCGGGTCAGATCGTCGCGGCGAGCTGTCCACAGGCGCCGTCGATATCGCTACCACGGGTGTCCCGCACCGTTGTCGGTATGCCGTGGGCAATCAGCCGCTCGACGAACTGTTGCTCCACGCCGGGCCGAGATGCCGTCCACTTCGACCCAGGAGTGGGATTCAGTGGGATCGGGTTAACGTGCACCCACCCCCTGCCGCGGGCTCGCAACTTCTCTCCCAGGAGATCGGCCCGCCACGCCTGGTCGTTGATGTCCCGGATCAGCGCGTACTCGATACTGACCCGACGTCCGGTCACCTCGTAGTAGCGGTATGCAGCATCCAGTGCCTCATCGACTTTCCAGCGAGTGTTGATCGGCACAAGCTCGTTGCGCAGTTCATCATCTGCGGCATGCAAGGACAGAGCCAAAGTCACGGGTATGCCTTCGGCGGCGAGCTTGTCTATGCCTGGCACCAAGCCCACTGTCGACATCGTCACCCCGCGTGCCGACATACCCAGTCCGGACGGTGATGGCTCCACCAGCCTGCGGATGGCCCCGATGGAGGCCTTGTAGTTCGCCAGCGCCTCCCCCATACCCATAAAGACGACATTGCTGACGCGCAAGACCTGCTGCGTCTCAGCGGCTTGCTCGGCCTTGCCATCGGCGGCTTCGGCGCCGCGCTTGGACCTCGTTGCGTCAGCGGCTCCCTGGGCTGCGGGGTGCGTGTGGCGCAGCGCACGCGCGGCAGCGACAACCTGCTCGACGATCTCAGCGGTCGACAGGTTCCGGGTCAACCCGGCCTGCCCGGTGGCGCAGAAGGGGCAGTTCATCCCACAGCCAGCTTGGCTGGAGATGCACATGGTGACCCGGCCGGTGTAGCGCATCAGGACCGACTCGACCATCGCCCCGTCGTGCAGCCGGTGAACTTGCTTCAGCGTGGCTCCCTCGTCGGCCCTCAGCGTCCGCACGGAGGTCAGTAGCGCCGGGGTCATCGTCGCGGCCAGACCTCCCCGCGAGGAGGCCGGCAGGTCGGTCATCTGGTCGGGGTCATCGACCAGGCGCTCGAAGTAGTGCCGTGAGATCTGGTCGGCCCGGAAAGGTTTGTGCCCCAAATCCTGCGCCCAGGCGCGTCTCCCGGCCACATCCAAGTCGGCGAGATGCCGGGGCGGCTTGCCACGGTGCGGAACGCTGAAAGTCAGCGCCCCCGGCTTGGGAACGCTCGGCGGCGGGAGGTCTACGGGGGTGAAGGGATCAGCACTCATCGAGCCCATCCTCCCAGGTCGAGTGCTATGCCGCGCCGCTCCGGCTAGACCGGGACCAACAGCGACAAGACGGCAAACGTTACCGCAATGGTCATGACCAGCGAGTCCAGCCGGTCCATCAGGCCGCCGTGCCCCGGGAGCATCGAGCCCATGTCCTTGATCCCGAGATCCCGCTTGAGGGTCGACTCGGCCAGGTCGCCCATGGTCGCGAAACAGGCCACCGCCACCCCCAGGAGGACACCGACCCACCACTCACCCCCGAGCAGCAACGGCACGGACAAGACCCCGGCCAGCACACAGGACAGCACCGAACCGGCAAATCCCTCCCATGACTTCTTCGGACTCAGCGACGGGGCCATCGGATGCTTACCCAGGCTGGCCCCGACGGCATACCCCCCGATGTCACTTGAGATCGTCACCAGGATGAACACGACGATCCGAGCGACCCCGTCCGGCTCGGCGACCAAGAGCGCGGCCAGGCCGGCCATCAGGGGAACATAGGCGGTGATGAAAACACCACCGGAGATGTCGCGGATAGCGTCGTGCGCCGTCTGCGCCGAACGCCACACGACAATCAGCACACAACTCAAGGCAAAGCCCACTGCGAGACCGCGCGGACCGTAGATATAGGCCACGGGCGCAAGGGCTACGGCGGCGGCCAGGGTAGGCACCGTGGGGGCGTTGATGCGGCCTGTCCGCAGTGCTTGGATCAACTCCCAGACACCTAAGGTGATGCCGACAGCCACCACGACGATGAACAGCGGCTTCCACACCAGGAGCGACGTCAACACGATCGCTCCGAGCAGTACCCCCACCCCGATAGCGGCCTGAAGGTCTCGGCCCGCTATCGGCCTGCGGGTCGGCTTGTCGCTGCCAGAACTCTGGCTCATCGATGAGCGTTCGGCGCGGCGGGTCGTCGGTGTCTCACCCTCGGTGTCCATCGCGACTCAGACCTCGAGGAGTTCTGCCTCCTTGTGCTTGAGCACCTCATCGATGGCGTCCGCGTGTCGCTTGGTCAAGACCTCCAACTCCTTTTCGGTGCGGGTGCCCTCGTCCTCACCAATGTCACCGTCTTTGACGGCCGCCTCGATGGTGTCCTTGGTATGCCTGCGAATGTTCCGGACCGAGATTTTGGCGTCTTCACCCTTGGTCCGCGCCACCTTGATGTAGTCCCGACGGCGCTCCTCGGTGAGCTGCGGCATGATGATCCGGATCTGATTACCGTCGTTGCTTGGGTTAACGCTGTTATCCGCATCTCGCAACGCCTTCTCGACGGCCGGCAACGACGACTTGTCATAGGGCTGGATCAAGATGGTGCGAGCGTCGGGCACTTGGAACGAGGCCAACTGCTGCATGGGAGTCGGTGAGCCGTAGTAGTCAACGAGCACCTTGGTGAACATGGCTGGGTGAGCTCGCCCGGTCCGAATGGACGACATGTCCTCGCGAGCAACCTCCAGGGCCTTGTCCATCTTTTCCTCGGCCTCCAGCATGGCCATCTCGGTCATCTCAGACATGCGTTCTCCTTGAAAGTGTGGTCAGGGGTCAAGTATGGCTCAGTTCGGGACCCGAGCGCGGGCGCCTCGCGGTGCCGCCGAGATGTCGCTGAGCTTGGCGTCTCTGCCCAGTCAGCCCTCGGTGACGAGGGTACCGATCTTTTCGCCAAGGATGGCCTGATAGATGCTGCCCGCGTGCTCGGGCTCAGCGTCTGCGGAATTGTCCATGCCGAACACCAACATCGGCAGTGCGTTATCCATGCACAGACTGAATGCCGCGGCGTCGACGACTCGAAGGTTCTGGGTCAGTGCTTCCTCGAAAGTGAGCGTGTCCAGCTTGATCGCGGTGGGGTCAGTGCGCGGATCAGAGGTGTACACCCCATCAACGCCGTGCTTACTCATCAATACCGCGTCGCACTTGATTTCCAGCGCCCGCTGCGCAGAAACAGTGTCGGTGGAGAAGTACGGCATACCAGCCCCCGCACCGAAAATCACCACGCGTCCTTTCTCGAGGTGGCGGATCGCCCGGCGAGGAATGTACGGCTCGGCCACTTGCCCCATCGTGATAGCGGTCTGCACCCGAGTCGCGATCCCTTCCTTCTCGAGGAAGTCCTGCAACGCTAGGCAGTTCATCACCGTGCCGAGCATGCCCATGTAGTCAGCGCGAGCCCGCTCCATTCCTCGTTGTTGCAGTTGCGCCCCACGGAAGAAGTTGCCACCTCCGATGACCACCGCGACCTGAACTCCCTCGCGGGCGGCGGCCGCGATCTGCTGCGCAATGCCACGCACCACGTCCGGGTCCACCCCGATGGTTCCGCCTCCGAACGCCTCACCGGACAGCTTCAGCAGCACCCGTCGAACTGGGCCGGACTGCTGACCGCTGTGGACGGGGGCATGCTCGACGTGAGCGTTCGGGTCAGTCATGGGAGCCTTTGCGCGACGGGAGCATCATTGCGGGTCGATCTTGTCATACGCCCACTGCGGCCGCCGGATCGACAACCGGGCTGGGCCGCTGCGCCGCAGACACGGCATGATGTCGCCATGTCCACTGCCGTCCCCCACGCAGCCGAGGCGAGTTCGACCGAACGGGTCACCACCGAGCTGGTGGCGGTCATTGTCTCGCTGGACGCAACAGGGCCGGTGGTGTTGACCGTCCCCGGTGGCACTCGTCTTCCGGCCGGACCGCTGCGCACCGATCACCGTTCGTTGCAGACCGGGGCGCGGGCCTGGGTGGAGCAGCAAAGCGACCTGCACCTGGGGTATGTCGAGCAGCTATACACTTTCGCTGACCCGGATCGCGGCGCCGGTGGGGATCGAGTCATCTCAGTCTCCTACCTCGGTCTGACCAGAGCAACGACGGCCGCCTCACACTGGTGCGGCTTCTACGAGTTCTTTCCCTGGGAAGACCGCCGCGGCGATGGTGACCGGGGCCGAGAAGACATCGATCGGCGCCTCCAGAAGTGGGCTGGCGAGGCATCTGCGCCGCGGGCCGCGGCGCGAGCAGTGCGCTGTGCGGTGACGTTCGGCTTGGAGGGGCGGCCCTGGCGCCCGGAGCTGGCGTTGCAGCGCTATGAGTTGCTGTACGAGGCAGGCCTGATCCCCGAGTCGCCGTACAGTGTCGACACGCCGGTTGCCGGTCTGCCGATGGAACATGACCATCGACGCATTCTGGCCACCGGGATCGCACGGCTTCGAGCAAAGATTCAGTATCGCCCAGTGGTCTTCGAGTTGATGCCGAACGCTTTCACGCTGGGGCAGCTGCAAGGAGTGGTCGAGTCGCTGGCCGGCCAAGGAGTGCACAAGCAGAACTTCCGCCGCCTGATCACGCAACAGAATCTCGTGGAGGAGACCGGCGCCACCGATCAACGAACCGGCGGACGGCCCGCCAAGCTGTACGCATTCCGGGGCGACGTGGTGGACGAGCGCGGAGTGGCCGGGACCAAGCTGCCCTTGACCCGCTCTCAGTAGCCACATCCCGCGCGAGGAGATATCGCCTACCCCTCGCCGCTCTGCATGTTGTTGTGAGGTCCATGCTCGAACAACACCGTGCCCAATGTGGCAGGTCAGCCACGGCATCGCGCTCAACCTGACCAAGTTGACAACAACACCGTACCCAAGGGGGCCGGTTGTAATGCTCATGGTTAGCATATATAGTCGTCAGTGTCGATATGCTCACCTCCAGCATAAGTGTCTCGTCCACTGTCTAGGAGTCCCCTGATGTCCTCATCCGCAGCCCCCGCCCTGCCCCCCGCTGACCCTCTCTACGAAGCAGTGCGTCACGTCATACCTGATGTTGAATGGGCGACGTTCAGGCCCGAGATCGACGTCATCGAGCGCCTCAAGGTCGAGCGCAACGCAGTCATTCTGGCGCACAACTACCAGACTCCCGAGATCTTCCACGGGATAGCTGACATCGTCGGAGACTCCCTGGCCCTGGCCCGTGAGGCGCAGGACGTCGAAGCCGATGTGATCGTGCTGGCAGGTGTGCATTTCATGGCCGAGACCGCGAAGCTGCTCAACCCTGACAAGACGGTGCTGATCCCGGACCTACGATCGGGGTGCTCGCTGGCGGAGTCCATCACCGGCGCCGATGTGCGGGCGCTACGAGCCGAGCACCCCGGAATACCTGTGGTGACGTACGTGAACACCTCGGCCGAGGTGAAGGCCGAGAGCGACATCTGCTGTACGTCGGGCAACGCGGTCAAGGTCATCGAGTCGCTGAAGGTGCCCAAGGTCATCATGATTCCTGACGAGTTCCTGGCTCAGAACATCGCGCGCCAGACCGGCGTCGAGGTGATCACGTGGGCCGGGCACTGCGAGGTGCATGAGCGCTTCACCCCCCGAGACATGAAACAACTGCGGCTTGACTATCCCGAGGCCACGATCATCGCCCACCCGGAGTGCCCACCGGAGGTCATCGACGAGGCCGACATGTCCGGGTCCACGGCGCAAATGCTCGATTTCGTCGTCAAACGCTCCCCTGAGCAGGTGGCAATGATCACCGAGTGCTCGATGAGCGACAACATCGCCGCTGAACACCCCGAGATCGACTTTGTCCGCGCCTGCAACATGTGCCCGCATATGAAACGCAACAGCCTCGCCACCATCCGTCGCGCCCTGGAGACGATGACCAACGAGGTCACCATCGACCCCGAGATAGCGCAGCGAGCCCGGTTGGCTGTCACCCGGATGCTCGAGGTATGAGCTCAGGTCCGGTCATTGTCGGCGCGGGTCTGGCCGGGCTGATGACAGCCATCAACCTTTCGCCGATGCCGTGCACGGTCCTGACCACCGACGAACTGGGCAACGGAGCCGCGACTGGTTGGGCTCAGGGAGGGATCGCAGCCGCCTTCGGAGACGATGACTCCCCCGCGATGCACGCGGCCGACACGATAGCCGCCGGCGACGGTCTGTGTGACGCCGAGATCGTCACCGCGATCACCGCGGCGGCCCCGGCCGCCGTCGAACAGCTGGCAGAGCTGGGAGCCAACTTCGACCGGGCAGCCGACGGCTCACTGAGGCTGGGGTTGGAGGGTGCACACACTCGCAACCGGATCGTGCACGCGGGCGGGGATGGCAGCGGCGCGGAGATCTTGCGCGCCGTAGTCGAAGCCGCCCGGGCGACCGAATCGATCACCGTGCTGGAGGACACCCGCGCGGTGCGCATCGTGACCGCATCGGTCGCCGGTGGCGACTCCGGCGGGTCGGTCGAGTCTGTCACGGGGATCGAGGTCGAACACAACGGCAAGCTACGGGTGATACCTACTCGTGCGGTCGTGCTTGCGACCGGGGGGTATGGCGCGCTGTGGCTGCATACGTCCAACCCGCTCGGGGCACGCGGACAGGGTGTGGCGATGGCCGCCCGCGCCGGTGCACTCGTGCGCGATCTGGAGATGGCCCAGTTCCACCCCACCTCGTTGCACGCCGGTCTGGACCCGATGCCGCTGATCAGCGAGGCGGTCCGGGGTGAGGGCGCCATCCTGGTCGACGGCGAGGGCGCACCGCTGCCGTGCGACAACCTGGCATCGCGCGACATCGTCTCCCGAGCCGTTTGGGCAGAACTGAGGGCCGGGGGCAGTGTCTTCCTCGACGCCCGAGAGGCGATCGGCGCTGAGTTCACCTCCGCCTTCCCGGGAATCGACGCAGCCTGCGCATCTGTCGGCATCGACCCGGCAACGCAGCCCATCCCCGTGCACCCCGCAGCGCACTATCAATGTGGGGGTGTTGAGGTGGACCATGCCGGGTCCAGCAGCGTGCCTGGCCTATGGGCCGTCGGCGAGGTGGCGAGCACCGGCCTGCATGGCGCCAACCGGCTGGCCAGCAACTCGCTGCTTGAGGCGGTGGTCTGCGCCGGTTGGGTGGCCAGGGACATCACTGGAACCTCTGACGCAGACGGGCGATCGGGGAGCTCTGGCGTTGCGCACAGCAAGGGCTTGCACCTCCAGCCACCGACCGAGACCGAGGACTCACGGCTGGCCCTGCGGCACCTGCTGACGACATGCGCCGGTGTCGTCCGCGAAGCGGAGTTGCTCACAGACGCCATGGAGGAGGTCAGCGCCCGCCTCAACGCCGCGGGTATCGCAGGCCTGAGCGATCACGAGCTGATGGCTCTGCTGATCTGCCACAGCGCCCTGAGTCGGCGGGAGAGCCGGGGAGGACACCTGCGCTCGGACTTCCCCGACCGAGCTGAGACTGCCCAACACACGGTAACCAGTGTGGCCGACCTTGCACCACGTCTGCGCGTGTCCGCGTGAGAGTGACGCCGCTGCCCCGGCTCATGCTGGAGCCGATGATTGCGGCCGCATTGGCCGAGGATCTCGGCAGGGCCGGCGACGTCACCTCCGACTCCGTCGTACCTGCCGACGCGCGTGCCCGGTTCGCCCTGGTGACCCGCGGCGACGGGGTTGTTGCAGGTATGCAAATGGCCGCGCTGACCTTCGAAGTCATCGATCCCGAGGTGAAGTTCGTAGCCCACCTCAGCGACGGCGACCACGTGACCGCCGGCACTGAGCTGGCCCATGTCTCAGGGTCTGCGCGGTCGCTGCTGACTGCGGAGCGAGTGGCGTTGAACTTCCTGAGCCATCTCAGTGGAGTCGCAACCGCCACAGCCACGATCGCGGACGCAATCTCACATACGGAGACGACAGTGTGCTGCACACGCAAGACCACGCCAGGTCTGCGTGCGGTGGAAAAGCACGCAGTACGGGCTGGTGGCGGGGCAAATCACCGCTTCGGTCTGGACGATGCGATCTTGATCAAGGACAACCACATAGCAGTAGCAGGCAGTCTGAGCGAGGCCGTGCGCCGGGCGCAGGACGTCGTCGGGCATCTGATGCCGATCGAGGTTGAGGTCGACTCTCTGGATCAGCTCCGTGAGTTGCTCGCCAACCCGGTTACCGCTGTCCTGATTGACAACTTCTCACCCGTGAGTGCTGCCGAGGCCGTCGCGCTCGTAGCAGGAAAGATGGTGGTGGAGGCTTCCGGTCGGATCACTGCACAGACTGCTCCAGCTTTGGCCGAAGCCGGTGTAGACATGGTGTCGGCGGGCTGGATCACGCACAGCGCCGCCATCTTGGACATCGGCCTCGACGACGCCTAACGACAGATGAGGGCCTCCGCATCGGTCCAGCACACTATGGAAAGACACGAAGGCCAGGCCCGATGACGGACCTGGCCTTCGGTGGTGGTGTGGATGTATCGGGCTAGACGCCGACCTTGAAGCGAGCGAACGAGGTGACCTCGACTCCGCCTTCCTTGGCGACCTGAGCCACAGACTTCTTCGAATCCTTGGCGAATGCCTGATCCAACAGAACGTTCTCCTTGAAGAAGCCGTTGACGCGACCCTCGACGATCTTGGACATGGCCTTTTCCGGCTTGCCCTCTTCGCGCGCTGTCTCCTCGGCGATGCGGCGCTCTTGAGCGACCACATCCTCGGAGATCTCATCGCGTGTCAGCACGGTGGGGCTGAACGCGGCGACATGCATGGCGATGTCGCGAGCCAGACCGTTCTCGCCACCGTGCGCAGCGACCAGCACGCCGATCTGAGCGGGCAGGTCAGGACTCGTCTTGTGAAGGTAGGACACCACAGACCCTCCCTGCGGAGCCTCGATCTTCGCCACGCGTCGGACCTCGATTTTTTCGCCGATGGTGGCGTTCGCCTCATCGATGACTTCCTGAACCGTGCGACCTGACATATCGGAGCTCAGGAGCTCTTCAGCATTCGTGGCTCCGGTGGCCACGGTCTGTGCCAGTACCTGATCGGCCAAAGCGCTGAACTTCTCGCCCTTGGCCACGAAGTCGGTCTCGCAGTTGACCTCGACCAGGGTGCCGATGCCATCGGTGACATCGACTCGGACAAGTCCGTTGGACGCCGAACGGCCTTCCCGCTTGGTGACGCCCTTCAGCCCCTTGACCCGGAGGATGTCGGTGGCCTTGGCGTTGTCGCCATCGGCTTCGTCCAAAGCTTTCTTGACGTCCATCATGCCGGCGCCGGTCTGCTCACGCAGTGCCTTGATATCGGCTGCGGTGTAGTTCGCCATTACTGAGTCTTTCTCCTTCTGCTGTGCCGTGATGATCAGGAAGTTTGAGCCGTTGCCGGCTCGGGTGCGTTCTCGTCCGCGCCTGCGTCCGGAGCCTCAGTGGCCTCGACGGGGGTCTCGACAGCGGCAACCTCTTCGGCGACCTCAGCCCCAGCCGGGGCGGCGCTGGGCTCCGTTGCAGATGTCTCAGCAACCTCGGGCGTTGCCGAACCCGAGGGGGAGGCCGGTGCCGCGGGGATGGCAGATGCGCCTGCGTCCGCTGTTCCGGCAGTCGGGGTCCCAGCAGTGGCAGCCTGCGGCGCCGCGGCCTCGTCGCTGCCCGCCAGGAGCTCACGCTCCCATTCGGCCATGGGCTCGTTGTCCTCGGCGCCTTCGCTGGAGCCTCCGCCGGATCGGGCCAGCAACCCAGCGGCCACGGCCTCAGCGATCACCTTGGTCAACAAAGTGACCGAACGAATCGCGTCGTCGTTGCCCGGGATGTGGTAGTCGACCTCGTCCGGGTCGCAGTTGGTGTCCAGGATCGCGATGACCGGCACGCCGAGCTTGCGGGCCTCGGTGACTGCCAAGTGTTCCTTCTTGGTGTCCACCACCCACACAGCTGAAGGCACGCGCCCCATGTCACGAATCCCGCCGAGAGTCCGCTCCAGCTTGTCCTTCTCACGGCGCATCATCAACAGTTCCTTCTTCGTGCGGCCAGAGGCAGCCACATCGTCGAAGTCGATCTCTTCGAGCTCCTTCAAGCGGGTGAGCCGCTTGGAGATGGTCTGGAAGTTGGTGAGCATTCCACCGAGCCAGCGGTAGTTGACATACGGCATTCCTACGCGGGTGGCCTGCTCGGCAATGGACTCCTGAGCCTGCTTCTTGGTGCCGACGAACAGCACAGTGCCCCCGTGGGAGACCGTGTCCTTCACGAAGTCGTACGCTTCATTCAGGTATGTCAGCGACTGCTGTAGGTCGATGATGTAGATCCCGTTGCGCTCGGTCATGATGAAGCGCTTCATCTTCGGGTTCCAACGTCGGGTCTGATGCCCGAAATGAACGCCGCTATCGAGGAGCTGGCGCATGGTGACAACGGCCATGCCGAGGTCTCGCTTTCTGTTGCGTGCAGTTGGTCCTGGCACGAGCGACCGCCCCCGCCTGCACCGTCGGCGACGGCGTAGGACTGCGAGAGCGCGTCCCGGCACTGGGTGCCGGCTTGTCGTGCGCGAATTCGTGTGGCGTCATTCACCCACAGGGCGAGGTCGCCACACGTACCGTCATAGTACTGCCCCTGTGCTGAGGGCCGAAATTCGCCCTGAGGCCCAGCTACCGTGGGTGCCATGACTTCGCCCCTGGTGGAACGTATGCGCGGCTTCGGCACCTCGATCTTCACCGAGATGAGCGCGCTGGCAATGTCGCACGACGCGGTCAACCTCGGTCAAGGGTTCCCCGACAACGACGCACCCGACATCGTCAAGGACGTCGCACTCAAGGCTATCGCTGACGGACTCAACCAGTACCCGCCAGCTCGGGGCATGCCGGTCCTCAAGGACGCGATCGCCGCTCACCAGCAGCGTTTCTATGGAATCGAGGTGGACCCGGACAGCGAAGTGCTCGTCACGGTGGGTGCCAGCGAAGCTATCGCTGCGTGCATGCTGGCATTGGTCGAACCCGGCGATGAGGTGCTGAGCTTCGACCCCTCCTACGACGCCTACGGGGCCGCCGTCGCTCTGGCGGGTGGCGTCCATCGCACCGTGGCGTTGAGGTTCGCTGACAACGGCTTCGATCACGCCCAGCTCGTGGAGACCGTCACTGACCGGACGAGGATCATCGTGCTCAACAATCCGCACAACCCGACCGGCAAGGTGTTCACCCGCCAGGAGTTGGAGCAGATTTCGGCCGTAGCCCGAGCCAACGACCTGATAGTGGTGACCGACGAAGTCTACGAACACCTCACGTTCGATGGCTTGAGCCATGTGCCGATGGCGTCACTACCCGATATGGCGCAGCAGACGTTGACGATCTCATCGGGTGCCAAGACCTTTGCCACAACGGGCTGGAAGGTGGGCTGGGTGCACGGCCCAGCACCGTTGATCGACGCCGTCGCTCGGGTCAAGCAGTACCTCACCTTCACCGGAGCCGGACCATTCCAGCCGGCGATCGCGCACGGTTTGGGAATGCCGGATGACTTCTTCGACAGCCTTCGCGCCAGCATGCAGGGGCGCCGCGATGTGCTGGTGGAAGCCCTTCATGATCTAGGTCTCGCCACGGCTCCAAGTCAGGGGTCCTACTTCGTCATCGCCGATGTCGCTTCGCTGAAGGTCGATGACGCGCTGGCCTGGTGCCGCAGCTTGCCGGAGCGCGTCGGCGTTGCGGGGGTCCCGGTGTCTGCGTTCTGTCAGGACCCTGAGCCAGCACGGACGCTCGTACGGTTTGGATTCTGCAAACAAGAAGGTGTGTTGCGTGAGGGCACTCGACGCCTGGCTGCTCTTGGGCGCGGCTGAGCACAAGCCTGGTGCGGGCATGTCACGGTGGAGGAGTGAGCGAACCGGCAGAGGCGCCCCCGGTGTTGACCCCGGATGTGCTCGGCCTGTTCGAGCGTCACCTGCTGGTCGAGCAGGCACGCTCGGAGCACACCACCAGGGCGTATCTCAGCGACTTACGCGCACTGGACGCCTCGTTGACGCACGAGGGGCTACACGCTCTAAGAGACATTGAGCTGCGGCACTTGCGGTCGTTCTTGGCCGCGCAGGCCGGCGCTGGCTTGGCCCGATCCTCGATCTCGCGGCGGGCTGCGAGTGTCAAGACTTTTTTTGCCTGGGCTCTCGAGCAGGGGTATCTCTCACAAGACCCCGCAACCCGGTTGACTGCCCCCGGCTCGACCAAGCACCTTCCTGGCGTGCTTGGGGCCGGCCAAGCCGCCGCGCTGATGGACCTCGCAGCAGTTGCGAGCGACGATGACGACCCGCTGCACATCCGGAACCGCGCCATGGTCGAGTTCCTCTATGCCACCGGAGTCCGCGTCAGCGAGCTGTGCGGGCTGGATCTCGACGATATTGACCTGCACGCCCGACACGCGCGGGTACTCGGCAAGGGCAAGAAAGAACGCATGGTCGTCTTTGGCGCACCATCGGCAGACGCAACAGCGGCCTACCTGGATAGCGCTCGGCCGCGCCTTGCGACCGCCGACAGTGGGTCGGCAACGTTCTTGGGCCGGCGCGGACGCCGCGTTGGTCAGCGGCAGGTACGCGAGACGGTCCATGAACTCCTCAGCCATGTGCAGGATGCCCCGGACCTGGGGCCACATGGGCTCCGGCACAGTGCCGCGACACACCTGCTCGACGGCGGCGCCGACATCCGTACGGTCCAGGAGATCCTGGGCCACGCAAGCCTGGCCACCACTGAGATCTACACCCATGTGTCCACCCGCAGGCTTCGGGCTGCATACAGCCAGGCGCATCCACGCGCCTAGCGCGCCGACCGGTTGGCGCCCACTGCGCCGCAGGTCACTCCTGGTGGCCTGAGCCAACCTACGGCACGGTGTTCGGTAACAGCGACACCTTCCAGGCGCGGAGCAGTAACAGTGGATCGACATAGACCTGCTCGTGACGAGCACCCAGGTGAAGGCAGGCATCCGGCCAGCAATGGCTCCCGAGAGTCCCCAGATAGCCCAGCCGCTGACCGGCCCGCACTGAGCGACCGCGAGGTACGCGGTCTATCACTGGCTGGTAGGTGCTGCGCAGGCCATCGGCGTGCTGAAGGGAAATGATGCCGACCCCGTCGATGGTCCCGGTGTAGGCGACGACCCCTTCAGCGACTGCGGTCACGGACACTCCACGCGAGTCGGTGAGATCGATGCCTCGGTGACCGCGTAGCCAGGGCTGCGCTGGGCCGTCGAACCGATGAACCACCCGCTGCGGCCCGGGCAGCGGCCACCGCCATTGCCCGCCCCGCTCCGGATTCGATGGCGAGCTGTGTGGAGCAGTTGTGGCCACGGCGGCCAGGGTGTTCAGCACGCGGGATGCCTGTAGCCGGACTTCCTCACCCCTGTCGGCGAGGACGGCCTCGAGTGAGAACCTGTGCGCTGACGCCACAGGGGTCGTCGGGCCCGTCGGCGGTGTGAAGGGCGTAGGCGACAGCAGTACGCACGTGGCACAGAGGTGTGCCAGCACCGAGGTGACGGTGACTGTCCGGTTCAGGGCCCTGCGTGACAGTCTCCGCTTGGGCATGGCCCACATCTCTACGCCGGATGTCGATGGAGGCTGTTGGGCGGTTCGCCTCATGGAGGACGGTAGCTGAAGGTTCAGGGTGTGCATCGGCACCACCCGGTAGGGGTACGGCAGGCCAAAGCGGCAGCTTCTAGGCGACCCAGCGCCGCCATCACGTCGACCACGCCGAGTCCCGCGCTCCTGGTCAACGCATCGACGCTGGCCGCGCGCTGCACCCGTAGGCTCTGCCATACCCGGAACGTGTCGGGATCGAGTTCGTCGGTGGGCCGCTGTTCGCCATGCTTGGTTTCAGCGAGGTCTTGGCCCAAGACCCCGAACAACTCAGCCACCTCGGCCGCGTCGGTCACCAGCGTGGCACGTCCCGCCCGAATATCCTCGTGGCACCCGGCGGAGACCATCGACGTCACCGGACCCGGCACCGCTCCCACCGGACGGTTCAGTGCCAGCGCCGCCGTGACTGTGCTTCGCGCCCCTGATCGCAGCCCGGCCTCGACGACAAGGGTGCCGGTGGTCAGCGCTGCGATCAACCGGTTGCGCGCCAAGAAGCGGCTGCGGGTCGGGGCGGACCCTGGCGGCACCTCGCTGACGACGGCACCCACCTCGCCGATCCGAGCCAACAACGAAGCGTGGGCGGCCGGATATGGCCGGTCGACACCACCGGCCAACACGGCCACTGTGCGCCCTTCGTCGGCCAGGGCACCGCGATGGGCTGAGGCATCGATACCGAACGCCGCCCCGGAAATGATCGAGAAGCCGCGAAGCGCTAGTCCGGCCGCGATATCCGCGGCCACGAACTCGCCATACGATGTGCTCGCACGCGCCCCGACGATCGCGGCACTTCGATCGCTGAGCGTATCGAGCGTGATGGGGCCGCGTACCCATAGACACCACGGTGGCATCTCCAGCTCGTTGACAGCCGGTGGCCACTCGGGGTCGTCAGGAAGAAGCACACGGGCACCCACAGCCTCAGTGATCTCGGCATCTCGGGCCGGGTTCACCTCTGCCAACCGCGCCTTGAAACGTTCGGCGCTGGCTCGGGAGCGCCCCGAGCGCCCCTGCTTGGCCATGGTCAATGCCTCGACGAACCCGTGCTCGTCGATCATCGCACGTGCAGTGCGATCATCCGGCTCGGCGATGCGCGCCCAGGCGAGTCTGGCGTACCTCTCCGGGCTCCACACCGGGGCAGACATCAGGCCGCCATCTGCGCAGGAGCCCGCAGAGCCAACGAGAGAGCGGTGTCAGCGGTCGTCGGGCTCTGGCGGCCCGCGAGGTCGGCCACCGTCCATGCCACCCGTAGGCAGCGGTCGTACCCGCGCAACGTGAGACTCCCCCGGTCCATCGCGGTGTCCAGGTCTCGGGTCACTGCTGCCGACAGCCGCAGCCGACCCTCGCGCAGGTAGCCACCTGAGACCTGGGAGTTCACCCGCCACGGCGTGGCCGCCAAACGTTCGGCTTGCTGCCCCCTGGCGTCGACCACCCGTTGTGCCACTGTGACGCTGCTTTCGGCCCGGCCGCGGCCCAAGTCTCCGCGCGTCACCGGCAACATCACCACCCGCACATCGATCCGGTCCAGCAATGGTCCCGAGATTTTCTGCACGTAAGTGCGCCGTGCCAGAGGCGTGCAACGACACCCGGCACCTTTACCAAAGGCTGCCCCGCACGGACAGGGGTTGGCCGCCAAGACCAGTTGGAACTGCGCGGGTAGGCGCACGTGCTGCTCGGCTCGGGCTATCACGACCTCTCCGGACTCCAGTGGTTGCCTGAGCCCGTCGAGGACGTCTCGTCGAAACTCCGGCGACTCATCGAGGAACAGCACGCCATGGTGAGCGCGGGAGACTGCACCTGGGCGAACTCGGTAGCTACCGCCCCCGATGATCGCAGCCATCGACGTGCCATGGTGTGGCGCCACGAAGGGCGGCGTGGTGATCAGCGCCTGGGAAGCCCCGAGCAGCCCAAGCACCGAGTGGATGCTCGTTACGTCGAGAGAATCGCGCCGGTCCAACGGTGGAAGAATCCCGGGCAAACGCTCGGCCAACATGGTTTTCCCTGCTCCAGGCGGGCCGAGCAGGAGCATGTGATGGCCTCCTGCTGCGGCAACCTCCAGCGCCGCTCTGGCCTCACCTTGTCCCACGACATCAGCCATGTCGGCCAGCGACGGTAAGCACTCCTGGTCGCTGTCGGGGGTCAGGTCGGGCAACGGCGCACCACTGACTATCGCTGCGTAGAGGGCTCCGACGTCCTTCAGGGAACGCACCGCATGCACCCGAATATCCGGCACCAACGAAGCCTCAGCGGCGCTCGCGGCGGCGACAACGACGTTCTGCACACCTGCGGCCGCGGCCGCCATCACCATCGGCAAGACCCCCGGGACCGGTCGGACCGACCCGTCCAGACCTAGTTCGCCAAGGTGAGCTATGCCGCTGACCCGATCGGCGGGCAGGCTGTTGTCAGCAGCCAACAACGCAACGGCGATGGCCAGGTCAAAGCCGCTGCCCACCTTCGGCAGGCCGGCCGGTGACAAGTTGATCGTCCAGCGGCACATCGACAGGTTGACGCCGGAGTTGGCGGTGGCAGCCCGGATCCGGTCAGGTGCTTGAGCGCATGCGGCATCCGGCAGACCGCTGACCACAAAGGCGGGCAGGCCTTGGTGCCCATGCGCCTCGACCGCGACGATGTGCCCCGCTACGCCGCTCAACGCCACGGCAATCGTCGATGCGAAGCCCATCAGCAGATGCCGCGCAGGTGCTCGATCTGCGTCGTGCCGCGCCCGGACACGGTGAGGGCAAGGACATCGACTCGCACGTCGCTGGCACGGTGCTCATGCTCAGCCAGCCAACGCGTCGCCAGTCGCCGCAATCTCGCTGCTTTGGCACTCGTGATCGCTTCGGCCGGTGAGCCGAACCGGGCTGAACGCCGCGTCTTGACCTCATAGAAGACCAAGGCCTCCTGATCCCGCCCGACAATGTCGATCTCGCCGATCGGACACCGCCAGTTGCGGTCAATGATCCGAACGCCCAGGGTCGCCAGGTGCTGTGCCGCTATCTCTTCGCCTTGCTCACCGACAGCACGTGATGTCTGCCGCGGCGTACCCCCGTGGGTCACCGTGATCACCTCCAGGTGACACGTTGACCCATCTCAGGTCACCGTGGACCGGCTCGCGTCACTCTGTGGATGACAGGGTCCGACCGGCGGGAGATGTGGACGAACAGCGCTTGCCTACAGTCCGGTTTTGGGGATCTCCAGGTCGGCCTGCGACAGCTCTTCAACATTCACGTCTTTGAACGTGATCACCCGGACCTTCTTGACGAAGCGCGCGGGACGGTAGACGTCCCACACCCAGGCATCTGCCATCGTCACCTCGAACCACGTCTCGCCCTCCCCCGTGCGGACCTGAACATCGACCTGGTTGGCCAGGTAGAAGCGACGCTCGGTCTCGACGACATACAAGAACAGGCCCACCACATCGCGGTACTCGCGATACAGGGACAGTTCCATATCGGTCTCGTAGCGTTCGAGATCTTCAGCGCTCATCGTCAACTCCCCGTGGGCGTACCGGTCAGATTCCAACTACGTCGGTGCTGGTCTGTGCTCCCGCTGCCTCGTAGGGCCGCGAGGTGCTCCGGTGCGGCATACCCCTTGTTCTCGCTCCAGCGATACAGCGGGTGGCTGTGATGCAGCTGCACCATCAGAGCATCGCGCTCGACCTTAGCCAGAACGCTGGCTGCGGCCACCGTCGAACAGCGCATGTCGGCCTTCGTGGCCACGTGCACCGGGGCCTGATGCACTGGGGACGGGTGCATCGGCCCGTCGTCGGCAAAGGCGAGCAGACCCACTCGCTCGGGCCGAGTCAACCAATCGTGGTTGCCGTCGAGCAACACCAGGTCGGGAACCACGGCGCAGGCGGTCAACGCCCGCTCTCCCGCGAGTCGCAGCGCGATCATGATCCCCCACCGGTCGATCTCCTCCGGGCTCGCATGTCCCACTCCGTAGCCCAAAGCCCAGCCACAGATCCGCGGTACGAGCGCCTCGCGAGCGTGGTGAGCCAGCAGCTTGGAGTCCTTGACACCCGACGGCGCGGAACGACACGCGGCGTCGATGGCCACGACTCCCACGCTGACCGGGCCGGCGAGCGCGCCTCGACCTACCTCATCCATTCCGATCAGCACGTCATACCCGTCGCGCTGCAGACTTCGCTCCAACCTCAGCGACGGACGCTTGGAGAGAGGTCCAGCCCGCCGGTTCGTTCGTGCGGTCCTCATGACACCGCCCGTCACTGCGGTGCTCCGTTCACCTTTCCAAAGGTGTCTGGGCGATCGAACCATTCGGCCCGAGACACCGGCCAGACCAGGGCCACGGCCTGCCCGACGATGCGCTCCGTCGGCACCGCTCCGGTGGCCCCGGTTCCGACGTCATGAACCCGAGAGTCACCGGAGATCGAGCGGTGATCGCCCATCACCCACACGCTGTCCTGCGGCACGGTGATCTCGAATGGCTGGGCACTGGGCTCATCCCCGGGATACAGGTAGTCCTCGGTCAACGGCTGCCCATTGACGCTGACACGCCCCTGGGCATCGCAACACTCGACCTGATCCCCACCCAGGCCGATTACTCGCTTGATGAGGTGGTTCCCCTCGCGGGTGGGCGCCAAACCCACGAATTCCAGGGTCTCGGCGACGGCGTCGCGAACTGGTCCCCGCTCCGGTTCGATCGTGGGTGGGAGCCAGTTGTCGGGGTCTTCGAAGACGATGATGTCACCCCGGTCGATACCCAACGGCCCTGCCTGCACCTTGCTCACCACGACCCGGTCACCGAAGATCAACGTGTCTTCCATCGATCCGGAGGGGATCCAGAAGGCCTGCATCAAGAACGTCTTGATCAGGAACGAGATCACCAGGGCGATGGCTGCGACAGAGAGAATCTCTTTGATAACCAGCCACAGCCGGCGAGGAGCACTTGGGCGAGGTTGCGCTGAGTCGACCGCGCCAGGCTCCCGTGTCGACTCGGTGAAGGACGTGGCCCCATTGGCCGCTGCGTCCTCCCCGGACGGCGCCCGGCGCGAATCCTTACTCACAACGTTTGCTCGACCCTGGCTCGTTTCGCAGGGTTTCTAGCGCTTTTCGCGGATGCGAGCAGCCTTGCCGCGCAGGTCGCGCAGGTAGTAGAGCTTGGCGCGGCGTACATCGCCTCGGCTGACCAGCTCGACCTTTTCGATGTTCGGCGAGTGCACCGGGAAGGTGCGTTCGACGCCGACTCCAAAACTGACCTTGCGCACGGTGTAGGTCTCGCCGACGCCGCCGCCGTGGCGCCGGATGACGATGCCCTGGAAGATCTGGACTCGCGAGCGGCTGCCCTCGATCACCTTCACGTGAACCTTGATGGTGTCACCACCACGGAAGTCTGGGATGTCGGTACGCAGGCTGGCTGCGTCGACGGAATCTAGCCTATGCATCGTGTGATCGCTTCCTCGTCGGTGCCACAGGTCACCCACGGCGCTCTGCCCACCGGCGCTCACGCCGGTGGCGGTGTATGGGGCGGTGTCCCGTCGACGGTCACGCGCTCCCCCTGTGGCAGGGGCACGACTCAACGTCTTGCACAGACGTCCGCTCCGGGAACCGTAGAGTATTCTCGCACATCGGGGCCTGCGGACCCAACGGCCGCACCCGGCCGTCAGTTGCGGGGCTTGAACAGCTCCACGGTCGGCACTCCTCGGTATTCGCCGCGACCAGTGATGCGGTAGCCCCTGCGTCGATAGAGGCGAAGGTTGGCGCTCGACCGGCCGCCGGTGAAGAGTCCGAACCCAGTGACATCTGGTGGAGCGGCCGCCTCGGCGAACTCCAGCAACGCCGACCCCAGCCCGCGGCCTTGTAGATCGGGCGCGACCATCAACCGGCCGATATCCCAGTAATCGGCCGTCCGCTTGGCGCGAACCCCACCGATCAGGCGCCCGTTGCTGCGCACCGTCCAGCTGTGCCACTGCTGAAGCCACCGGACAACGTCTGAGACTGTCTCAGTCAGAGCCGGGACCAAGAAACTCTGGTGCTCGCACCCCTCGGGAAGCCAGCAGGCTCGCGACAGCACCATGATCTCGGCCGCGTCGCTTTGCTCAGCCACCGCGAGCGAGAGACCCGGCACTGCGTCGATGTCGCCCTTGAAACTCAGCACCCCGCTGGCCCCGATCAGGTCAGGGCGGCGTTCGGCGGTCCGGTCTAGGCGTTGCTGGTGACGCCATGCCTTGATAGCGGCGTGGTCCCCCGACAACAAGACCTCAGGTATGCCGTAGCCGCGCCACGTCTTGGGCTTGGTGTAGACCGGGTATTCCAGGAGCCCGCCGCTGTGCGACTCCTCGTTGAGCGAGGCCTGGTTGCCGATCACTCCCGGGACGAGGCGGGCGATGGCCTCGATCATCGCCAGAGCGGCCACCTCCCCGCCGTTCAGAACGTAGTCTCCCAACGACACCACGGTGACGGGCATCCGAGAACGGGCCTCATCAACCACCCGCTCATCGATGCCCTCATAGCGCCCACAGGCAAAGACGAGCCACGGCTGCTGAGCCAGCTCAGCAGCCAACGGCTGACGGAACCGTACACCTGCGGGGGCGGGCACGATCAGATGCGGCACCGCGCCAGCGGATGAGTCCCCGCGGGTGTCAGTGGACATAGACCCATCCCCGGCGCGACCGCGTGCGACCAGGTCGTCGAGTGCTTCACCCCACGGCTCTGGACGCATCACCATCCCTGCTCCGCCACCGGAGGGCGTGCCGTCCACGGTGCGGTGACGATCATGGGTCCAGTGCCGCAAGTCGTGAACGTGCAGATCCAGAAGTCCCTCGCGTCGAGCCTTGCCGATCAGGGACAGCTCCAGCGGCTGGAGATATTCCGGGAAGATCGTGACGACGTCGAGTCGCACGTCAGGTGCCCAAGTCCAACAGCCCCGGAGGTGGATCGATGACGATCCGGCGCCGGGCTCTGTCGACCTCGGGCACCAGCGCGGCGACGAAGGGCACCAGCACCGATGAGCCGGCTGTTCGTGGCTCTCCTGATTGGGAAATCTCCAGCAGATCTTGCGCCGGGCGGGTATGGAGGCCCGCGACCGTGCCAAGGATGTCACCAGCAGGCGACACGACCTGCATACCGATGAGCTCGTCCTCGTAGAACCCTGCCTCCGGGTGGCCCTCCGCTGAATCGGTACGGAGACTACTGTCAACCACGTTGCTGTCAGCGCCCGCAGAACGAGGATCCTGAGCAGGCTTGTCCTGCACCACGAAGTACACCTTGGTGTTCCGCAGGCGCTCGGCATCGTTGCGACTGAGCACGCCGGCAAAACCGATGAGGTAGCGCCCTTGGTGCACTCGCACCGATTCGATCACCAGCGGGCCAACCTCGCCCGGCTGGGTGTCCAGGCTCACGCCGACTCGCAGCCGTTCTTCGGGCGCATCCGTGTGCAGCTGGACCGTCACCTCACCGCGCAGGCCGTGCGGGCGACCGATCCGCGCAACGAGCATGCTGTGCTGGCTCACACCGATCGGTCCGCAGGTTCAGCGAACGCGGTCGGTGTCGACGATGTCGACGCGCACCTTGCGTCCGTCACCCAAAGCGGTCATCACCGTCCGCAACGCACTCGCGGTGCGACCCCGGCGGCCGATGACACGGCCGAGGTCTTCGGGATGCACCCGGACCTCCAACACGTCACCGCCGCGACCGTTCTTGTGCCGCACGACCACATCGCCGTCATGATCGACGATGCCCTTGACCAAATGCTCAAGTGCCTCTTCGAGCATGCTCAGACCTTCGTCGACTTAGCCTCGTCGTCGCCGGTCGTCGCGGCGCTTGCCGAGGGCTCCGCTGGGGCCGTCTCGACCTCGGCAGCTGGCGCGGCGGCATCTTCGTTCTTGCCCGCGCCCTTCTTGGCCTTGCGCGTCGTTGCCGACGAGCCACCCTCAGCGCCGTCTGCGGCTGCCAGTGCCGCCTCATACAGCGCCTTCTTGTCGCGCGACGCCCCGGCGTGACGCAGGGTTCCGGCCGGGTCGCCCTCACCGGTAAAGGTAGCCCAGTCGCCGGTGACCCTCAGCAGTGCCTGTACCTGTTCGGTCGGCTGAGCGCCGACGGAGAGCCAATGCTGCGCACGCTCGGAGTCGATCTGGATGACCGACGGCTCTTCAGTGGGGTGGTACTTACCGATCTCTTCGATGGCGCGGCCATCGCGCTTGGCGCGGGCGTCCATCACAACGACACGGTAGTAGGGCGCACGGATCTTGCCCATGCGCTTCAAGCGAATCTTGACAGCCACGAAAGGGTGTCTCCTCATTCTTGTCTGGGGTGAGCATCGCTACGCCGCCTGGGGATAGCACGCACGGGTAACGACACTGCGAGTGGACTTCTCAGGCAGCGGAGAGAGGGCCGTGCCAGATGAGTACCCAGGCATTGTGCCAGACATCGGGCGTGCCACTGAAATGACGTGCCCAACTGTACTCACGCCGCGCAGGGATACATCGGACCTTCGATGACTGACCTGCCGCCTACGCCCTCTGCAGGCGAGGGCTGGGAGGGGCGTAGGGCTCTCCGCGCAAGATCACGAGGTGGGGGGCGGCCACAGCTCGGACATCGAGGCGTGGGTCTTCGCCGAACACCACGACGTCTGCCAGCTCCCCCTCCACGATGCCCTGGCGGCCCAACCACCTCCGTGCCGCCCACGTAGCGGCGCTCAGCGCCTCGAGGTTACTGAAGCCGGCCTGGGTCAATGCCTCGATCTCGTAGGCCGCCAAACCGTGCGGCAGCTGCCCTCCCGCGTCCGTACCCACGTACACCGGTATGCCAGCCTCGCGGGCTTTGCCGACGGTCTCGAAGCGGCGGTCGTAGAGGTCGCACATATGGGCGGCGTAAGCGGGGAACTTGTCTGATGCTGCATCGGCAAACGACGGGAAGTTGGCGGTGTTGACCAGGGTAGGCACGATGGCGATCTGTTGGGCGGCGAATGCGTCGATGCTTTGGTCCGTCAGCCCGGTGGCGTGCTCGATGCAGTCCGTGCCGGCAATCGCGAAGTCGTGCAGCACCTGCTCCCCGAAGCAGTGTGCGGTGACCCGGGCCCCTTCTGCGTGAGCAGCCTGGACCGCCTCGACCAGGTCCTCCATCGGCCAACATGGGCTCAGGTCGCCAGTATCCCGGTCAATCCAGTCGCCGACCAGTTTCACCCACCCGTCGCCGGACCGAGCCTCGCGACGGACGTAGTCAACGAGCCGCTCGGGCTCGATTTCGTGTGCGTAGTTTCGCAGATATCGCTTGGTACGGGCGATGTGCCGACCGGCACGGATCAGCCTGGGGAGATCGCCGCGCTGCTGAATCCAGCGAGTGTCAGCCGGACTACCCGCGTCGCGCAACAGCAGGACGCCCGCTTCACGTTCGGTCAGGGCGTGTTGCAAGGCCCGCTCGTCGGTGACTGCCCCATGAGATTCCAAACCGACGTGGCAATGGGCGTCGACCAACCCTGGAAGCACCCATCCGGCAACCGTTTGGGTGTCGTACGTGCCCGTGGTGGGCGGAGCGAAACTCACTCGGCCACCGATGACCCAGAGTTGCGGAGCCACTTCATCCGGCCCCACCAGCACCGGCCCTGACAGATGCAACGTGGTCATGCCCCCGATGCTAGTGGCCCTGCTCTATGGGTGAGTCGTTACTCTGTTGACGTGCGGTATGACGCAGTCGTTATCGGGGCCGGTCACAACGGCCTGACCAGCGCTGCGTATCTGGCGCGGGCTGGCCGCTCCGTCCTGGTACTGGAGCGGGCAAGCGTGGTTGGTGGCGCAGCCCGATCGGCGCGAGTCTTCGAGGCCCACGATGCGCGTTTGTCGGCATACTCCTATCTTGTTTCGTTGCTGCCTCAGCAGGTGGTCGACGAGCTGGGACTCGACCTGACGCTGCACAGGCGACGCATCTCCTCGTATACGCCTACCGGCGACTCCGGGATCCTGATCGACAACGGCGACCCCCGGCGGACGGCGAGCTCCCTGGGGTCGGATGCGCAGGCGTGGGACGACTTCTATGCGATGACCGGCGAGGTCGCCGAACAGCTCTTTCCGACGATGTTGCAGCCGCTACGCTCGGCTCGCGAGGTGGCCGAGCTGGTCGGGACACGTGCGTGGGAAGACCTGTTCATGCATCCAATCGGCGAGACGTTGGAGCGGCGATTCCGTCGCGACGTGGTGCGCGGCATCGCCTTGACGGACGGCCTGATCGGGACCTTCGCCACAGCTCACGACTCACGGCGCCTGGCGAACCGGTGTTTGCTCTACCACGTGATCGGTCGAGGCACTGGGGAGTGGGACGTGCCGGTGGGCGGTATGGGGCAAGTCACCGACGCGCTGCGCGATGCAGCGGTGGCTGCCGGGGCGCTCATCCGATGTTCCAGTGAGGTTGACTCGTTAGAGACCGATGGTGACCTGGCGCGGGTGCGCACGGTGGATGGTGCTGTGATCGAGTGCGACACCGTCTTCGTCGGCGCCGCCCCCCATGTGTTGGATCGGCTGCAGCGGCGCCGCAGTGCAAGACCCGCGCCCGAGGGTGCCCAGCTGAAGGTCAATGTGTTGCTGTCGCGGTTACCACGGCTGCGAGACTCGACGGTCTCCAGCGAGGAGGCGTTTGCCGGCACGTTCCACATCAACGAGGCGTATCAGGAACTCGAGGCGGCCTATGCACAGGCCTCTCGCGGCGCTATCCCCCATCTGCCGCCGTGCGAGGTGTACTGCCATTCACTGTCCGACCCCACCATCCTGGGCCCGGACCTGATTGCGTCGGGGGCGCATACCTTAACGCTGTTCGGCTTGCATATGCCTGCCCGGCTGTTCCGCTCGGATCCCGAAGGGGGGCGGGAGCGGGCGCTTCGCGCGACACTGGCTTCCGTCAACACGGTGCTCGCCGAGCCGATCGAGGACTGCTTGCTCGGTCCGGAGACGATCGATGTCCGCACCCCCTTGGACGTCGAAGCGTCAGTCGGTATGCCGGGTGGTCACATCTTCCATGGCGACCTGCAGTGGCCGTTTGCGGAGTCCTCGGACGAGGTCGGCACCTGGGGAGTGGAGACCCAGGATGCCAACGTGTATCTGTGCGGCTCCGGGGCCCGGCGTGGTGGCGGAGTCAGTGGCATACCGGGGCGCAACGCTGTTGCGGCTCACCTTGGTGAAGAATCGCTCGGCGGTTAACGCACCTACTTGCCGCCTTGGTTCAAGAACTTCTCGAACCCTTGCGGCAGCTTCAGGTTCGATAGGTCTTGGGAGCTGGGGTCCTCCTCGCGCGCTCCTGCCCCGAATGCACTGCCCATCGCATTGCCGCGGGCTGATTCTGCCTTGGCAGCTGCGGCCTTCTCCTCGGCGGCACGCTTGGCCGGATTCCCGCTCTTGGACTTCTTACGTTGCGGCTGTCTACCTTTGCCTTTGCCGTGCGCCGCTGGCATTCCCGGCATGGCGGGCATGCCTGGCATGCCGCCGCCTTTGCGCATCTGACGCATCATCTTTTGGGCCTGCCCGAACCGCTCCAAGAGTTGGTTGACATCCGAGACGCTTACCCCGGCACCCTTGGCGATCCTGGCTCGACGCGAGCCATTGATAATCTTCGGGTGGTCCCGCTCACTGGGAGTCATCGAACGAACCATGGCCTCGACTCGGTCGAACTCGCGTTCGTCGAGAGAGTCGAGCTGCTGACGCATCTGGGCCATTCCGGGCATCATGCCCAGCATCTGCTTGAGCGAGCCCATCTTCTTGATGGCGGCCATCTGCTCGAGGAAGTCACCAAAGGTGAAGTCTTCCTCGGCCATGAACTTGCGTGTCATCTCACGCGACTGCGCCTCGTCGAACGCCTTCTCGGCTTGCTCGATCAGGGTGAGCACGTCCCCCATGTCCAAGATCCGGCTGGCCATCCGGTCTGGGTGGAAGAGCTCGAACTCCTTGGTGTTCTCACCGGTGGAGGCGAACATGATCGGCTTGCCGGTCACCGTCGCCACCGAGAGCGCCGCACCACCTCGTGCGTCGCCGTCCAGCTTGGTGAGCACGCTCCCGGTGATTCCGACACCGTCTGCGAAGGCTTTGGCTGTCTCGACGGCAGCCTGACCGATCATCGCGTCGATCACGAACAAGACCTCGTCGGCCCGTGTTTCGAGGCGGATATCGGAGGCCTCGCGCATCAGGTCGACATCGACGGCCAACCGGCCGGCAGTGTCGATGATGACCACGTCGTAGTCCTGGTCCTTCGCCCGGGCGACGCCGTCGACGGCCACATCCACCGGGTCACCGAAGGACCGGGTGCCCTCACCGGACTCCAACGCGGCATCGTGCCCGAAGACATTCCCGCGCTCGGGTGCGTACACGCTCAGCCCCGCTCGCTCCCCCACGATCTGGAGCTGGTTCACGGCGTTGGGGCGTTGCAGGTCGGCGGCGACCAGCATGGGGGTATGGCCTTGCTCTTTGAGCCAGAAGCCGAGTTTGCCTGCCAACGTGGTCTTACCGGAGCCCTGCAGCCCAGCGAGCATGATCACCGTGGGCGGGTTCTTGGCCAGGTTGAGGCGACGGGTGTCGCCACCAAGGATCGATACGAGCTCCTCGTTCACGATCTTGACGACTTGTTGGGCCGGGTTGAGAGCGCCGGAGACCTCTGCGCTCATCGCGCGTTCACGGACTGATCCGGTGAAGTGCTTCACCACAGGCAGTGCGACGTCCGCGTCCAGCAACGCCATCCGGATGTCGCGAACGGTCGCATTAACGTCGGACTCCGACAACGAACCTTTCCGCTTGAGGTTGCGGAAGGTCAGTGTCAGACGGTCGGAGAGGCTATTGAACACAGGGCAAGGCTAACGAACGATTCAGCCGACGATGGCCTCGACGAATGCCGCAGCGTCGAACGGCGCAAGGTCATCGGGGCCCTCGCCGAGTCCGACCAGCTTGACCGGCACCCCTAACTTGCGCTGAACATTGACCACGATGCCGCCCTTGGCGGTGCCGTCCAGTTTCGTCAGGACGACACCGGTGATCTGGACCGCCTCCGCGAAGACCTCGGCTTGGCGCAACCCGTTTTGCCCAGTGGTGGCGTCCAAGACCAGGAGCACCTCATCGATCGGGCTTTGCTTCTCGATGACCCGCTTGACCTTGCTGAGCTCATCCATCAGACCGGCTTTGTTGTGCAGTCGGCCGGCGGTGTCGACGATCACCACGTCGGATTCGTACTCAGCCGCCGATTTGACCGCATCGAAGGCGACTGAGGCCGGATCAGCTCCCTCACGCTCGGAGCGGATCGTGGGCACTCCAACGCGTTCACCCCAGGTTTGGAGCTGATCGGCGGCTGCGGCCCGGTAGGTGTCGGCGGCGCCGAGCATCACGTCCTTGTTCTCGGCGACCAGGACACGCGCCAGCTTCCCGACCGTGGTGGTCTTGCCGGTGCCATTGACCCCGACGACCAACACCACTGCGGGACGTTCGCCAACGCGGGAGGCGCTGATCCTGCGGTCCATCTCCGGATTCACCAGTGCCAAGAGGTCGCTGCGTAGCCAACCGCGGACTGTTTCGGCATCGCTCTCCCCCTCAACCTGGACCCGAGTGCGCAGAACTGCCACCAGCTCTTCGGTCGCGGCAACGCCAAGGTCGGCCTGCAGCAAGGTGTCTTCGACGTCTTCCCAGGCTTGCTCATCCAGGCCGCCGCGAGAAAGCAACGCGAGAAGCGCGTTGCCGATCGCGGTGTTGGAACGCGCCAACCGCGCGCGTAGCCGGGTAAGTCGACCTCGAGCCGAGTCGGGTCGCTCGATGCTGACAGGGGGCGCTTGTGTGCCGTCGACAACAGCATCGACGTCTTCCTGGACGTCAACGTCGTCCTGGCCGGTGTCAACTTCCGGCGCAAACACATCTGTCGCGGGGTCGACGTCATCCGGAGCGGGCGAAGGCGGACCGGTGGCACCTCCTCGACGCGGGAGAGTCTCGGTGCGAGTGCGTCGGGTGCGGGTGAACGCGACGAGTCCGACGAGGATGAGGATGCCGACAACAGTGGCTACCGTGAGATATGTCGAGAGTTCAGTCATGGCCCAGCCATTGTCACAGACTCAGCAGCCCTGGTTGCACCAGGACTTCCACGGGCCAGGGGCGTTACACCTGAGGCGAGCCTTCGCGCTTGCCTCGGGTCGAGGCAGTGGTGACGCGCTGGCGCAGGTCACCGGAGCGTTGCCACACCTCGTCGCCGCGTCGTCGCGCTTCAGCAATCAGTCGCTCACCTTCAGGTGTCCAGAATTCGCGTGACTCACGGCGAGCCTCCCGCGCGACGTACGCCAGCACAAAACCCCCAGCCGCCACACAGATAAGCATGCCGATAACCAATGCAACCATTCTCCTATCATGCAACAAAACTGCCACGTTTACCTATTCATGCGGCGTGTCGACATAGACACGCCGCATGTGACACATTTCACGCCGGCGAACTGCCGCCGCGGGCTATTTGTGCGTCAAACCTTTGAATAGGCCGTTGTCAAGCGGGTCACGAAGCGAGCGCTTCAGCTCGGCGAAACCATCGAACGTCGCCATCGTGGTGAGAGCTTCCCAAAGCTTCACCGCATCGTCATCGCTGGGTGCCGAGGAAATGACGGGCCCGAAGAAGGCGGGCCCTCCTGGCTCCCCGAAGGCGAGGATCGGGGTGCCTACGTTGCCGCCGGTGCGCTCCATTGCCTCATCAGTAGCCGCCTTCAGCTCGGCGTCGTGCCGGGTGTCGTCGGCTGCCTCGACCAGGTCGCCCGGCAGGTCGACGGCCGCCAGGATTGCGGGAAGTTCGGTCAGCACCTGGAGTTGGTGCTCGCTGATCGCTGCCCACTTCGCGTCGCCCTCGACCGGTCCGTCGAGCTCTGGAGAGGTCTCCCACAGTCGGCGACCCATCTCTTCGTAGAGTGCACCAACGACCCCCTCGCCATGGGCTGCCTTGGCCGCGGCGGCGACGCGCAGCATCTTGTGACCGACGGCGTGTCCGGTGGCCGAGCCGAAGCTGTCCATTTCATCGTTCAACATCGCCAGCGAGATAAAACGCCACACTGGCACGATGTCGACCTGCCGGATCACTTGGCGGAACCATTTGGAGGTTTGCCAACAGAAAGGACATGCCGGGTCGAAGAAGAACTCGACACGTGAGAGATCAGGTGCAGGACTAGTCATGGAGTCGCTAACCCGCTGAAGGCTCCCTGTGTTCCCTGACCCCTGCTACGCCGCTCGTGCCCCGCCCTGACTGAGCGAACTGCTCCGAGCAATCGCGGCCCCTTACTCGGACTGGATCGCCTCTTTCCATTGTTTACGACACAACCTGAGCCTGGGTTGAATGACATAGGAGATATGGCACTCTCAGTTTATGGCCAGACAATTCCACGGGGACCAAACCGAGCGTGCGGTGCTGCTAGGAGGCATGGGCGTTATCCTCGCCGTTGCCTTCATTCTCATCGTGCGACTGTTCACGAATGGCGGCTCGGCAACGGCGGGTTCTTCGGCCGATAAGGCTGACCCGAACGTGCCGTCACGCACGGTCCTGGGGGATCTGACGCAGGGTGTCGTGGTGGGCGATGAGGGCAGCGCAGCCCCCGCCAAGGGACCGATCGAGCCTGTGGCCACCAACGTCCCGATGGAGAAGCTCAAGGCGGGCGAAAAGCCTCCCCAGTTCATCATCTTCTCCTTCGACGGCGGGGCCGGCGACGACAACTGGCAACGCTTCCTGGAGGCGGCCGAGGTGCACGACGCCCGCTTCACCACTTTTCTCACCGGACTGTATCTCCTGGGCGACGAGGCCAAGGAGCAAGCCGTCTACGAGCCTCCCGGTCACTCACCAGGAGCGGCCTCGATCGGGTACGGCGGGTCGCAAGAGTCGATCGTGACGCAGGTCGAGAACCTGAACACGGCATACTCGCGAGGTCACGAGATCGGTACCCACTACAACGGTCACTTCTGTGCCGGCAACCCGCCTAGTGGCGACGACTGGACGACACAGGACTGGGACGATGAGTTGGACCAGTTCTTCACCATGATGACCGACTGGAAACAGTTGAACGGTTACACCGACGTGCCGGATCTGCGCCTGCCCGCGGAGGCCGTCAAGGGCGGCCGGACCCCCTGTCTGGAGGGGGACTGGGACGATATGCTGCCGGCATGGGAGGCCCATGGCCTGACCTACGACTCGTCTCTTCCGGCTCCTACCCCCGGCATCTCGTGGCCAGAGCTTCGAGACGGCATCTGGGAGTTCTACATGCCCTATGCCTACTCCCCTGCATTCGGGATGACGACCGTGATGGACTACAACTTCTGGATCACGTTCAACGGTGGCATCTCCGAACCGGAGACGGCACCCGAGCTGCGAAAAGATGTGCGGGAGACATACGACTACCTGTTCGAGCAGGTGTACAACGGCAACCGCGCCCCCCTACTGGTCGCCGGCCATTTCAACAGCTGGAACGGCGACTCGTTCAACCCTGCGACGGCCGACTTCATGCGTGCGGCCTGCGGGGAGCCTGAGACCTATTGCGCCACCTACCAGGACGTGATGGCGTGGATGGAGTTGCAGAATCCCACCGTGCTGGAGGACATCGTGACCCAGCCTCCGGTCGCCGGCTCTCCGCCAGCGACTGAGCCGGGCGACTGACCGGGCGGCAGACGGTGCGGGCTCCCGCTTCCGCTGCGCGATCGCGGCCTCGGGCGAGGAGCTCCGCTACCAACCTCCCAACAGGACGGAACCTGCACCCCCTAGGCAGGCTGCGCGTGCCCCTCCGTCAACCGCTGCGAGATGACGGTGGTCACGCCGTCGCCCTGCATCGACACGCCATACAAGGCATCGGCCACTTCCATTGTCCGTTTCTGGTGCGTGATGACGATCAGCTGGCTGGAGTCGCGAAGCTCTTCGAACAAGGTGATCAGACGGCCGAGGTTGGTGTCATCCAAGGCTGCCTCCACCTCATCCATGATGTAGAAAGGACTGGGGCGAGCCTTGAAGATCGCGACCAACAGTGCAACGGCGGTCAATGACCGTTCACCCCCCGATAGCAGGGATAGCCGCTTGATCCGCTTGCCCGGCGGTCGGGACTCGACCTCGATACCGCTGGTCAGCATGTCGTCGGGGTCGGTCAGGACCAGGCGGCCTTCACCGCCGGGGAAGAGTCGCTCGAAGACGACTTCGAACTGCGCGGCGGTGTCCTTGAAAGCTTCGGTGAAGACCTGCTGCACCCGCACGTCGACCTCGTCGATGATCCCCAAAAGGTCTGCTTTCGAACGACGCAGGTCCTCCACCTGGCCGTTGAGGTATGAGTAGCGCTCCTCGAGTGCTGCGAACTCCTCGAGCGCCAGCGGGTTGACCCGCCCCAACGCGCCCAGTTTGCGCTCAGCAGCGCGCAATCGCTTCTCCTGTTCCACGCGAGCAAAGGGAACGGTTGCCTGTGTCTTTTCCGGGTCGGCCGCGTCCGTTCTCACAGCGGATGGGTCGAGGACGGGCACCGGATTCTCCGGGCCGAACTCGGCCAGCAGGGTCTCCGGGTCGATACCGAGCTCGTCCAACGCCCGCGTCCTCAGTGCTTCAATGCGCAGCCGCTGCTCAGCCCTGGCGACTTCGTCCTCGTGGACCGAGGACGTCAGTTCACGCACCTGGTCGCCAAGCTCTTGGGCACGCAGGCGTGTTTGGGCCAACGCGTGGTCGCGCTGCTGCTGCGCCGCAGCGAGGGCAAGCCGCTGTCGGTCGGCATCGCGACCGATTCGCTCGGTCCATCGAGCCAGGTACTCGCTGGCCTCGGCTACGGCGCTGGCCGTGGTTGCCTGCTGCTCGCGAACTTGGGCCCGGGTGGCAGCGCGCTGACGCGCGCCGATGGCTTCTTGGGCGGCGTCGGCCAGGGATCGGACCCGAGTCTGCACGGCTCCGGCGCGTTCCTGCAGGGTCCGAAGCGTCAGCCGCGCCTCGGTCTCCAGACCTCTGGCTCGGGCGGCCGCCTCGGCCAAGGCTTCACGGTCTGCCACCGCCGCATCCACTCCGGTGGGCTCGTCATCGTCCTCGGCGGCGCTCTGCTTGCGCGCGTTCTGGAGGCGCGCCTCCAGTTGCTTGAGCTCGCGATCCGTCCGTTCGACGGCCTCCTCGGCTGCTGCGATGGCCCGCGTGGCGCGTTCGGCTTCGGCTTGGGCGGCGCGCATGTCCGCGCCCAGTTGGGACAAGCGCTCGGCGACCGCTGCCATGTGAGCATCGGATTCGTGCAGCTCTCCCAGCGCTCGCTCCTCTTCCAACCCGATGGTAGCCACCTCCCGTTGCAGTCGCACCACATCGAACCCCGCCTGCTCCGCCTGAGCACGCGTCCGCTGCAGCTCGCCCCGAGTCGCCTCCACAGCCGATTGGACCTCGATCGCACTCGAGGTGTCAGAGCTCCCACCGCGCACCCATGACCGGTTGAACAAGTCACCCCTTGCAGTAACGGCAACAAGACTCTGGGCTGTGGTCTGACCGGGGGTGTTCAGCAGTGAGAGGGCCTGCTCCATGGTGTCGACCAACACCACGTTCTGCAATCGAGCGCGGATAGCCGCCCGCACGGGGGGACTGTGGCCATCGACGACGTCAGTGGCCCACGTCATGCCGTCAGGTAAGGCGCCATCCGGCTCACGGGCCGCACCCTGATCTGCGTCTGGAGGCGCCGCGGCAGCGTCGACGGTCTCGGTGTCGAGCACGATCAGGCCGGCGCGGCCACGGTCATGCTCACGCAACCAGTGCACCGCGTCGGCGGCTGCCTGCCGCGACTCCATCACCAACGCCTCACCAACCCAGGCCAGTGCGGCCGCGATGTGGGTCTCGTATCCGTGGCGAACCGTAATCATCGAGGACACTGCCCCCGCGACGGCGTGCCGATCCTTGGCAGCCAGCAGCGCGGCCGTGCCATCCTTGCGCTGCAGGCTCATCTCTAACGCCTCACATCGAGCCTGCAACGCCGCCGCCCGACTATGGTGGGCTGCCGCGGACTCTTCACGCTGTTTCAGCTCCTCGGCGAGTGCCTCCCGCTGGCCGGTGATCGCCTCATAGTTGTGGTCCAAGTCGCGCTCACCATGCTCGACATCGGCGATGCCGACTTCCAGAGCCGCGTACTCACGTTGCGCTGCTGTGTGGCGTTGGTCGGCTTCGGCCTCACTGCTTCGCAGCCGGCCAAGCTCAGCTGCAGCTGCATCCAGGCGACTGCGGCGGGCATCCACCTGCCCGGCCAATGTGGCCAGCCCCTCCCTGCGGTCAGCAGCCGCCTGCAGCAGCGCGGCCGCCTGAGCCTCTGCCGATGCATGGGCATGCTCCGCATCCTCGCGCGCCGTCTGTGCCTCGGCCAAAGCGGTTGCTGCCTCACCCTCCCGTGCTTGCAGCACCTCAAGCTCGCCGCGGACCGAGTCAGCGGTTGCCTGCAGCCGCTCAGGATCGCGAGCATCGGAGGCCGTGGCACTCGCGTCCTGAGCCTCCTGCAGGATCAAGCGCACTCGCTCACTAGCCACCTGATGCGTGGCCTTGACCCGTTCGATCAACGCCGTAGCGGCGTAGTGCGTCTCCTGCGCCGCCAGGACAGCGGGCGCGGCCTCGGCGCTGTCCCGCTCTGTTGCGGCGACCATCTCGTTGACCTGCGTCAGGGCTCGCTCACACTCGTCACGGCGCTGCAAAAGCGCCGCCTCGGTGGCGACGTCGTCGTCCAGGGCCGTGGTGGCCGCGGCAAGGTCGTCGGCAAGGATGCGTAGTCGGGCATCGCGGACCTCAGCCTGAATGCCGACGGCACGCCGCGCGGTCTGCGCTTGACGCCCTAGCGGTCCTAGCTGCCGCCGGATCTCGGTCATCAGATCGGCCAGCCGGGTCAGGTTGGCTTCCATCGTCTCGAGTTTGCGCAGCGCTCTTTCTTTACGTTTTCGATGCTTCAAGACCCCTGCAGCTTCTTCAATGAAGCCTCGCCGCTCTTCCGGCGTCGCACGCAGCACCTGGTCGAGCTGTCCTTGCCCGACGATGACGTGCATCTCCCGCCCGATACCGGAGTCGGAGAGCAGCTCCTGCACGTCGAGCAACCGGCAGGACGTGCCGTTGATCGCGTAGTCCGAGCCCCCGTTGCGAAACATCGTGCGGGTCAGGGTGACCTCGCTGTAGTCGATCGGCAAGACACCATCGGTGTTGTCGATCGTCATGGATACTTCAGCCCGGCCAAGCGGCGGTCGGCCGTGGGTGCCGGCGAAGACGACGTCCTCCATCTTTCCGCCGCGTAGGCTCTTGGCGCCCTGCTCCCCCATCACCCACGCCAACGCATCCACCACATTGGACTTGCCCGAGCCGTTGGGACCGACGATGCAGGTGATGCCAGGCTCCAGACGCAGCGTCGTGGCCGAGGCGAATGACTTGAATCCGCGCATGGTCACGCTTTTGACATACACGGTTGAGCGGCTCCCCTCGGCGCGGGTACGTGGCAGGCACCACGTTGCGGCCTCACGATACCTATTCGAAGCGCTGAATCCGGGTTGATCTGGTTGCTTCTGGCTAGGGACGTCTGGGCCAACCGCGGCCGATCTCGGATAGTCTACTGCGCTGCTCCCAGTCGGCCCTCTGGCATCAGGCTTGGCTCTAGTTCGGCCCCGCACACGGCGTCCGCCAGCTTTCGCCCCAGGCTCGGCGCTTGCTTGAAGAGGTTGTGACCAACCGGGACGAGCACACTGCCGTTGCGCCATACCGCCATTCCGTCAGGTCCCCAGGGCAGCTCGGTGACCCAGCAGTGGCGGACGTCTACGGGGTCTGGGTCCAGACCCGGTAGAGCGCGCGTCACATAGGCCTGCGCTCGGTCCGCCAGACTCTTCAGGGCCCCTGGGTCAGCGACGCTCCCGTCCTCGCGCACCGCGGTCTTGTCGCTCAACCCCAGACCGTATGCCGAGTTGCCTGGGACAGCCGCCGCGTAGATCCCCTTTTCGCCGAAGTCGCCGCTAGAGTCCTGCAGGGTGGCCAGGCGTGCTGGCCGGTGGCCCCTGACACGGAACGTCAACCTCACGTGTGCGCCCTGACTGATGGGTAGTGACAGTCCCACTCCACGGGCGAGGTGCGAGGTGCCGCGACCCGCGGCCACCACGATCGCGTCGAATACCTCGGTGGTCGCTCCGCTGCGCAGCTCCGCCCGGTCGCCGGAGTCACCGATCAGACCCAGGCTGATGACCTCGTCGTGGAGCAGCCGGTTGCCGAGTGCCTGCACCAGCGCCGCAATGGTGGCGCTCGTCCGGATCGATCCTCCCTCTTCGTCCAGCATGGCCGGTCCGTCGTAGTCCGCCAAAATGGGAATCAGCTTCGCCAGCGTAGCCGCCTCGAGCTCGCGAGCCCGGACGCCGACCTGCTGCATGAGCCTCAATCGAGCCGGCACGCCCGGTCCCAGCGCCACCGCCCCGTCTGCCGAGACCATCTCGACGCCGAGGTTGTCTCCCCACTGGTCGTAGAGTGCCCGCGCCTCTCGAGCCGCCACAATGAGTCGGGGATCGTCGTGGGAGTGCCGAAAGATTCGCGACACCCCGCCCGATTGACTGTTGCCGGGTATGCCCTGCTCGTAGACGGTGACGTCGATCCCGCGCAACAGCAGGGTGTATGCCGTGCACAGTCCCACGATGCCGGCCCCCACCACTGCGACTCTGGGACCGGAATTTCTTGGTGACGGTCCAGTGCTCCTGCTCGGCGTCATTCCGTCGCCGCGGATGGGCGGACGCCCGGGCCAGCTCATCGCTCTGCGAATCCGTCCAGGTCCTCGCGTGGCTGGTGCCACCCGATGCTCAGGCCGCTGACGACGCCGGGGCGCCGCGGGACGTCAGCCTGCGGATCCAACGCGGCGGCGAGCGCCAAGATGTCAGAACGGTCCCCTTGCGCACATACCTCCACACGGCCATCGCTCATGTTGCGCGCATAGCCGGCCAAGCCACGCTGCAGCGCCTGGCTGCGGGTCCACCAGCGGAAACCCACCCCCTGCACAGACCCCCGAACGAACATCACCGCGCGCTCACTCTGGCCGCCGGACTGCATCGCTCGACTGTAGCCGCCACTGTCGCGGACCGCTCGGTATCAACCGCCGGAAGACCCGACTCTTCACGGATGAGGCGCCCTCACCCGGAGGGTGCCGCTACCAAGGAGCATGATCATGACGCACGACCCCAGCGAAACCCGCGATGAGGCGAGCGAACCGCATACTGCCGTGTCCAGCGAAGATGGCAACGAGACCGAGCAGACCGACCGCGACGTGGGCACCGAAGAACCATCGTCCGGACACGGCGAGGAGACGCATGCTCCTTCCGGGCTCGAGGTCGAAGCCGTAGCGGCGGTTGCGGCTGAGGCGTTCGACGCCGGCGCAGTCGCGCCCGACCTGACCGGACTACGACCCATCGGCGAAGCGTCCTACGGTCCGCTCGAAGTCCGCCCCGAGACGGTGCACGGACCCGACAACCGGATCCAGATTCAGAGCACGGCGAGCTATCCCTGGCGTGCGCACGCCTCCCTGCTGATCACCGCTCGTGACGGCTCCAGATGGATCGGAACGGGCTGGTTCATCGGATCACACACCTTGGCCACCGCCGGTCACGTGGTCTACATCAAGAACAGTGGTGTCGCCGGTCGGGACGGCTTTGTCCGCAGCGTTCAGGTGATGCCCGGACGCAACGGGGCCTCCCTGCCCTACGGGTCGGTCACCACGTCGAACTTGCGCACAGTCTCTGGCTGGGCGAGCAGTGGTGACCCGAACTACGACTACGGCGCCATTGTGCTGAACACCAACCTGGGCAGCAGCACCGGCTGGTTCGGGTTTGGTGCCTACTCCAACTCCACGTTGAACTCCACCACGGTAAACATCTCCGGCTACCCGGGAGACAAGCCGGCCGGCACCCAGTGGTATCACTGGAACCGGGTGGCCTCGACCAGTTCGCGTCGCGTGTTCTACGACATCGACACTTTTGGCGGTCAGAGCGGAAGCGCGGTGTATCGCATCGTCAACGGCTCCAGGTATGGCGTGGCCATCCACGCCTATGGTGGTGCCGTGACCAACAGCGGCACCAGGATCACCAAGCCGGTCTTCGACAACCTCGTCGCCTGGAAGGCCTGAGCGTGGCGAGTGGTGGCGAAGCAGGCACCACCGCTGAGGACGGTCTCTTCGTTGTGCGGGGCATCGTCACCACCAGCGCCGGTGTGCCGGTCGTCGACGCCCGCGTGGCGTTGGCGGCCGGCCCCGGCGCCCTGACTGACGTGGCCGCGCTGACCGGTACCGACGGGACCTTTGCCTTCGGCGCCTTGCCTGCGGGCCGGTACCGTGTCGAAGCCTTCAACGACGCGAGTCAGGCCTTCGCCGATGTCGACCTGGGGGCCGACCCCCCGGTCGAGCCGGTCCTCCTGGTGCTCGAGTAGTCGGGAGCACCTCCCCCGGCGGTGCCGGTATACAGCAGCTGCCACACGGCCGTCACCACCGCGCATATCGCTGGTTGCGCGCACGCCTACGGGCTCGTGGTCCAAGACACTCAGATCCGGACACTGTTGGGCGAACCCGCGCCAGCACCAGATGTGATCGCGACTCAGTCGCAGCAGGGAGTGGAAGCCTTCTTGGAGCTCAGCCGGCCCGCCGGGTCGATACCCGCGGGATCCGCGGTTGCGGCTGGCAACGCGGACAAAAGTGTGACGAGCGGTTCATGAAGTGCTCGCGCACGATCGGCTGGCCACATCGCCCACAGGGCCTACCGGTCTGTCCGTAGGCGTCCAGCGAACGGTCGAAGTAACCGCTTGCCCCGTTGACGTTCACATACAGGCTGTCGAAGCTCGTGCCGCCGACGTCCAGCGCCGCCCGCATCACGTCCTGGGCGTGCCGTAGCACCCGCACCAGCGCCGGTTTGGTGAGTGCCAAGCACTCGCGCCGGCCATGAACCCCAGCTCGCCACAGCGCCTCGTCGGCGTAGATATTGCCGATCCCACTGACCAGTCCTTGGTCGAGCAAGGCCCGTTTGACGGCGGTACGCCGAGTCTTGAGTCGGCCGACGACCGCGACCTCGTCGTAGGCGCCCTCCAGTGGGTCCGGCGCGATATGCCGGATACTGGCCGGAATGCCCTGCCGGTGGTCTCTCGGCTGAGCGGCCCCACCGGCCATGCTGTGCAGTGGGGAGTGCGGGTCGGGCGACAGTGACACCAGCGACAGCCCCCCGAACGTGCGTTGGTCGACGAAGTGCAGTTCGGGTCCGCCATCGGCGAAAGCGAAGGTGGCATGCGTGTGCTTTCCGGGCGCCTTCTGATGGTCGTGGACCAGCAGCTGTCCGCTCATTCCGAGGTGAACGACCAGCGCATAAGACTCCTCACCGGGGGCCCCAACCACGCACCATAGGTACTTGCCACGTCGATCGGCTGCTAGCACGGTCGCGCCGCAGACACGGTCAGCAAGATCGGCAGCGCCTGCGACGTGGCGGCGGGCGACCCGGCGGCCTCTGAGACTGGCCGCACTGATCTGACGCCCGACGACGTGCTGCTCGATCCCTCGTCGAACCACCTCGACTTCTGGCAACTCGGGCATCAGCCCGACACAGTGTCGTCGGGTCCGGTATCTTCTGCTGCCTCGACGACAACAGGACTGGGCACCGCGGAAGCCGTCCGGCTGTTCAGCTCTTCCCAGGCCTGTTGGGCGGCTGCTTGCTCGGCCGCCTTCTTCGACGTCCCCTCCCCCTGGCCGATCACCTCGTCGCCAACGAGAACGCGCGCCGTGAAGGTCTTGTCGTGATCGGGCCCTTCACTGCCGACCTGATATTCAGGCCCGCCCAAGTCACCCGCCGAGGCCAACTCCTGAAGGCTGGTCTTCCAATCCAGCGCGGCCCCCCAATGCGCGCTTTCGGCCATCAACGGATCGAGTAGGTGGTGCACCAGAGCCGAGGCGGCAGGCATCCCATGGCACAGGTAGGCGCACCCGATCACCGCCTCGGTGGTGTCGGCGAGGATGCTGGCCTTCTCCCGTCCCCCCGTGGCCTCCTCGCCCCGACCGAGCAAGATGTAGGCGCCCAACCCCGCGGCGCGAGCAACATCAGCCAGGGCACGGGTGTTGACGACGGCGGCGCGCAGCTTAGCGAGCTGCCCCTCGGCGAACCCTGGGTTGTTGCGGTACAACGAGTCGGTGATGATGACTCCGAGCACTGCGTCGCCTAAGAACTCCAGGCGCTCATTGTGCGGAGCCTCATCATGCTCATAGGAGTAGGAGCGGTGGGTCATCGCCCGTCGCAGCAGGTCGGGGTCACAGACCACGCCGATGACCTCACTGAGGTAGGTCTGCAGGTCAGCCAGATCGTGCGGCTCGTTCGCGCCCCTGTCTGAGCCGTTCGAGATCGTCGGCACGAGAAGGGCCCGGGGCTCAGCCCTGGTGTTCGGTGCGCTCAGCGGCGTCGTAGTGTCGCCCGCCGTACGCGCCACACGATGGGCATGCACGGTGCGGCTGGGTGAGCTCCTGACACTGCGGGCACGCGGTGGTGGTCACCGCACTAGCTTTCCAGTTGGAACGGCGGTGCCGGGTGTTGGAACGGGACATTTTGCGCTTCGGAACGGCCACGTCAGGTCCTTATCTCATTCGGGGTGTTCATGGTCTGCTGCTCGGCCACGTCGGCCTGCTCATCGGGGTTGCTCTGGGAGAACTGGGCCAAGGCCGACCACCGGGGATCGATGTTCTGGTGAGCATGGTTCGGGTCATCCTCGAGGCGAGCTCCGCACTGCGCGCACAGCCCGGGGCAGTCGCTCCGACATAGCGGTTGGAACGGCAGTGAGGTCACCACCGCGTCGCGCACCATCGGCTCCAGGTCCAACAGATCGTGGGTGAGACGATAACCGTCCTCGTCCTGCTCCGTGTCGCCCACCTCGACTCGATGATCGGCCCGGTTCGGGTAAGCGAAGAGCTCCTGCACGGTGACGTCGACGGCGAGACCGACATCGTCCAGACATCGGGCGCATTGACCGCTGGCATCGGCACGCACATCCACGGTGGCCAACACGCCTTCGACCACGGACTCCATCCGCATGTGGAGAGTAACGGGTGCTTGCTCCGGGATCGCGATGACCTCGGTGCCGATCACCGACGGTGTCTGCACGGTGCAATTGACCGTACGCATCGCGCCGGGACTACGGACGAGCTCCCGAGTGTCGAACACCCAAATGCCGTCGTCGTCTCGCTGTGCCATGAGTTCGGTGCCTTGTCGCTATCGTCGTGTGGTTGCGGTCGCACCCGTGGCCAGGTGGGTGCAATGCTGGGGCCGTGCGGCCCGTCCTGGCCCCGGCCGGTTCCGCGGGCAACACCCCAGGCTACTCCAGTGGGGCGGCCCTTCCAATTCTGCCGAGCAAGGCCTCACGAACGGGCTCGGGCACCATGCCCCTGACGTCCGCGCCATGCCGGGAGATCTCTCGAATCAGGGAGCTCGAGACATGCTCCAGCTGCGGGTTGGCTGCCAAGAAGATCGTCTCGACCCCGGACATGTGGGCATTCATCCGCGCCATCGGCGTTTCGTAGGAGTAGTCGCCCGGCCCGCGCAGTCCTTTGACGATCGCCTGGGCGCCCACCTCCTGGCACACCTCGACGACAAGCCGGTCGGCGAACGACGCGAGGGTGATGTGCCGGACGTGCGAACTGGTCGCAAGCGCTTTCCTCAGCAGGTCAATTCTCTCCTCTACCGAGAAGTAACCGTGCTTGCTCGGGTTGTGCAACACCGCCACGACGACCTCATCGAAGAGGTCCGCAGTCCGCTCGATGATGTCCAGGTGGCCGTAGGTCACCGGGTCGAAGGACCCGGGGCACACTGCGCGTGAGGTCACCTGACCAGACTAGCGACCGCGGCCCCGACGCTGGGTCGTTGCGGCACTCAGTCCTCGAGCTTGCCTTGACGACGCGCCTTGTCCACGATCCCCTGCACGTTCTCTATCCGCCCAGCGTGGGCGTCCAAGTGCGTGCTGCGAGCCGCGATGAAGTCCAACCCGAGATTGGCCCGGACCTTCTGCGAGACCTCGGTGCGTGCTGGGTTGAGGATGGTCTGCTCCTCTTCGCTCAGATGATGCTGCAGCACCTCGTTCATCCGCTCGACCGCGTCGTCGAACTTCGCCGTGTCCGTGCCGACACATTCCAACAGATGCAACAGCGCCTCGTTGATCTCAGCGTGCTCGTGCTCGCCGTGCTCGGCCTCTTCGGCATCAATCGCGTTCTTGCGCTGCAGATTCGGATAGACCTTCTCCTCCTCGGCCTCACCGTGAGCGATCAACACATCCGCAAAGGCTGAGCGGGCGGCACCCCGGTCTGCGGTGCTATCGCGCATATCCCGCAATAACGATTCGAAAAGGCGGTGATCGGCCAGGATCAGGTCGACCACGTCGCCGGAGGTCGGTCGTGGGATCGCGTCATGTGTCGTGTGCCAATCGGTCATGGTCGCCACTCTGTCATGGGGGCGCGGGTCCCGCCCGGCAGCGGCTACTCGGCTATCCCGCCTGCGACACTGCAATGGCTTCGTGTAACGCCGTCTGTCCATACGCACGAGTACGAACAGCGTGAAGACCGGGCGGCCAACTCGGCTCCGGGCTCCGGCTGGAGCGCTCCAACACCACCATCGCCTCGTCCGAGACCCACCCCTGGGCAACGAGGACGCCCAGCGTGGCGCTTAGGTCCTCTTCACTCATCTGGTACGGCGGATCGGCCAACACCAGGTCGTAGGCGACGTCCTGCTCAGCGGCGAGCGCCCGATCCACCCGGTCCGCGCTGACCTGCACGACGTCCAGGCCCAGGTGTTTGGCGTTACGGGCGATCAGCGCGGCCGTGCGGGGCTCGCGCTCGATGCACCAGACCGAGCGGGCACCCCTGGAGGCGGCCTCCAACCCCAAGGCACCCGAGCCGGCATACAGGTCCAGCACTCTGGCAGCCCTCAGATCCAGCACTGAGTCGATCCGCGAGAACAGCGCTTCGCGGACCCGGTCGGTGGTTGGGCGGGTTCGCGGCCCCCGGGGCGTTTCGATGATCCTTCCACCGGCGCTGCCCGCGATGATGCGGGTCATCCTCGCTCCAGGTATGCCGCACGCTCGTCATCCAACGCGGCGATGCTCTGCCGTAGGGCACCGTTATCGGTGAGATCCGGATCGGCGCTGACCACGCTCCACGAGTCCTCGTGAGCCTGCACGATCAGGTCCTCGTCCCGGGCCAAACGCAGGAAACGCAGCCCGCTTCGTCCACCGCTTTGCACAGCGCCGAGCACATCGCCCTCTCGGCGTGACTCCAGGTCCACCCGCGCCAGCTCGAATCCGTCCGTCGTGCTGGCCACTGCGTCCAAGCGTTCGAGGGCAGGGGTATCGCTGTGCTGGGTCAGGAGCAGACACAGACCCGGGCTGCTACCCCGGCCGACCCGACCTCTGAGCTGGTGAAGCTGTGATATCCCGAAGCGGTCGGCGTCAATGACCACCATGACGGTTGCCCCGGGCACATCGACGCCGACCTCGATCACGGTGGTCGCGACGAGCACGTCCAGCGTGCCTTCGCTCAAGGCGGCCATCGCCTCATCCTTGCTCTCGGCTGCCATTCGGCCGTGCAACAGTCCGATCCGCAGATGCGCGGTTGCCGCCAAGGCGAGCAAGGCGCGGTGCACCTGCAGGACGCCGTGCAGCGGGCCGCCCGGCTGGCCAGCAACACCACCCGTGTCCTCATCGTTGGTCTCCTCGGATGCCTCGATGGCCACTCCGGGCCCTGGGTACGGGTCGGTCTCCCACGTTTCGCCCTGTCCGAGGTCGGCGTCGTCATCGGCTCCGATCCGGGGACACACGACATACACCTGATGCCCGGCCGCGGCTTCCTCGGCCACCCTGACCCACGTTCGCTGAACCCACCCCGGCCTGTCGCCGGTCACCACGTGGGTCGTGATCGGCAGCCGACCATGCGGCAGTTCGCGCAGTGTGGACACCTTCATATCGCCGAAGACGGTCATGGCCACCGTGCGCGGGATGGGGGTCGCGGTCATCACCAACACGTGTGGCGCCGCCCGATGGGCAGCTTTTGCACGCAGGGCATCTCGTTGTCGCACACCAAACCGGTGCTGCTCATCGACCACGACCATCGCCAACTCCGCAAACGCGACGTGCTCTTGGATCAGGGCGTGCGTGCCGATCACGATCCCTGCCTCGCCGCTGGCCGCCAGCAGCATGTTGCGCTGCCGCTCCCGGGCCGTCTGACTGCCAGTCAGCAACGCGACGCGAGTGGCTGCTTGCTCACCCCCGAGCATTCCGGCTTGGGCATGGGGGCCAAGCATGTCGGTGATGGATCGATAGTGTTGCGCCGCGAGCACCTCCGTAGGCGCCAGCAACGCAGCCTGCCCACCGCTGTCGATCACCGTCAACATCCCAAGCAGCGCCAGAACCGTCTTGCCCGAACCCACCTCTCCCTGCAGCAACCGGTTCATGGGGGTGTGCCGAGCCAGGTCGGCCGCGATCTCTGCGCGCACCTGCTGCTGTCCATCGGTGAGGTCGAATGGCAGCCGACAGAGGAAGCCGTCACTGAGTCCGGCGCTGGAGCCGGGTCGCGGCACGGCGGGGAGCGCGTCACTGGCGCGCCGACGCTGAGCCAGCGCAGCCTGGATCACAAACGCCTCTGCATACTTCATCCGCCACCGGGCGCGCTTGACGTCGGCAATGCTGCTGGGTTGGTGCACGTCACGGTATGCCGCCAGGACGGTCGGCAGTCCGCGCTCCGCTCGGACATGGTCTGGCACAGGGTCCGGGAGGGCGGGAAGCACCTTCAACACGAGGTCCATCGCCGCGTGCATCTTGAGTGGGGTCAACCCTTTGACGCTTGGATACACCGGGATCAGACCCCTGCCCAAAACCGACGTCGGCCCCGCCTCTTGCTGGTTGGGTAACACTTGGTACTCGGGATGAGTCAGCTGCCGGCGGTCACCAAAGCTGCTGATCGTGCCCGAGCAGACCACGACCACCCCTGGCAGCAATGCCCGCTCGTGGCCGAAGACGCGAAAGAATGTGAGGTCGATCCGGTTCCCGTGCTCGTCCACGACTGTCGCGATCAACATGGACCCCTTGCGACGGCTCATCGGGCGGGTTTTGGCGTTCAGGACCGTGGCGATCAACACCACGTCTTCGCCATCGTTGACCGTGCTGAAGTCACTCGGACGCGCCGGGTCCACATATCTGGTGGGGAGGAAGTCGAGAAACTCCCCCACGGTCCGGATCGAGCGTTGCTTGTTCAGCTGGGTGGCAGAGGCCCCAAGCACGAGCCGTAGGGGACTGTCCAGCCCCACTGCCACTATTCCAGCCCCAGCAGCCAGGGGTAAGTGCGCTGACCGCCCCATAGTCGTCGGATCTCCACGTCACCCGACCGCGGAGGAGGATGAGTGCTGAGCCAAGTTCGGAGCACCGGGTCAAGGCCCCCCTCGTCGCAGCCCTCACCGGCCACCACGGTCAACACTTCGGCTGTGTCCGAAACCACCTTCGCCAACGCGGCCAAGACATCAGCAGCGGCGGAGGTCATCTGGTCATTGACACTGACGATCCGGCCCTGCGCCAACCCGAGCCACTGCCCAGCACGGCATGGGCCTGCCGGGGTCTCGGCCGATGCGGTGGCCACGACGAGAGCCCCGTAGGACATGTCGTGAGCAACCGCGGCCATCTCATCGAGCATCGACTCCCAAGACTGCGAGCGTCCCACGTCCCAGAGTGAGAGAGCGGCGAGTCCTTGCACCGCCGCGACCGTCGGCACCACCCGAAGGTCCAGGCCCTGCCGGGTGCCCTCCTCAGCGGCGGCGCGGGCGGCCAGCACGGTGTCGCCATCGTTGGGCAGGACCGCGACCACGGACGCGCCGGTCTCACGCGCGGCCTCCAGTAGCGCCCCGGTGGAGGCCCGGTTACCGACCGCCGAATGCACCACCCGCGCCCCGGCAGCAGTGAACAAGCGGGCCAGGCCTGGGCCAGGGGCACAGCAGACCACCGCTAAAGACTCCGCCACCTGCCGGCCTTCGGCGGGCGACGGCGGCTCCAAGGACGTGATGCTGACCTGCTGTACCGAGCCGAACCGCGACCCGGCGTCCAGGGCAGCCCCCGTGTCGTCGAGGTGCACATGAACCCGCCAGACGTCCGGACCCCCGACCACCATGACCGAGGACCCCAGAGCGATCAGCTGGGCTCGGACCTGTTCCGCAGCCGCTTCGTCGCAGCGCAGCAGGTACATCACCTCCTGTCCGCTCTCGCCAGGTGGCCGTTGGCCCGGATCGCACTCGAGCAGCACCCCGCCCCCGAGTTCCCCCGCGATGCGCACGTCGACGCGGGCCTGCTGCGCCGACGGATCGGCTCCGACGTGGTCCCAGTCCTGGGCGCTGCGGGGTGTCCCGTCATGGGCGCGGTCGGCCAACACGCTCTCCAAGGCTTCCAGAACCAGCACGAAACCGGCGCCTCCCGCGTCGACGACGCCGGCCTTTGCAAGGCTGGGGAGTTGCTCCGGGGTCCGGGCCAGCGCAACCCGGGCCGCGTCGAGGGCTGTCAGCGAGACCGCATACGTTTGCGCCGGATCGGCGGGCTCAGTCATGCCCGCGACACACGCTTCCGCGCCCTGTGCCGCTGCCCGAGCGACCGACAAGATCGTGCCCTCGATCGGTTTGGAAACCCCCGCCCAGGCCAGATCGGCGGCACGAGCGAACGCATCGGCCAGCACCGCGGCGGACATGGCCTCGGCGTTGGGATCTGCGGCCTGCACGGCCTCGGACATCCCCCGCGCCAGTTGGCTGAGGATCACCCCGGAGTTGCCACGCGCCGAAAGCAACATTCCGTGAGCCAGCCGAGCAAGGCCGTCACTGAGCCGCAACGGGACGTCGAACTGCGCCGATCCTCTCGCTGCGTTAGCAGATACCTCACCCAACGTCCTCAGCTCCGCCAAGGCACCGTCGACCGTCAAGAACATATTGGTGCCGGTGTCCCCGTCCGGGACCGGGAAGACGTTGAGGCGGTCAATGTGCTCGCGCGACTCACTGAGCAACGAGCGCGAGGCGACCGCCCACCGCCGGGCGGCGGTCAGGTCAAGCACGGCACTGCCCACGAGGGGCAGGTTAGCCGGAGTCGGCAAGGAACGAGAGGCGCACGCTGCGTCGGTCGTTGTCGACGTTGAGGTCAACCAGACAAATGCTCTGCCACACCCCAAGGGCCAACTCGCCGTCAATGACAGGAATCGTCGCGTACGGAGGGATCAGCGCCGGCATCACGTGTGACCTTCCATGCCCGGGGCTGCCGTGCTGGTGTCGCCACCGATCATCGGCCGGGAGCAGCTCCCGTAGCGCCGCCAACAAGTCCTCGTCACTGCCGGCCCCCACCTCGAGAATCGCCACACCGGCAGTGGCATGCGGCACGAAGACATGCAACAGCCCATCTGCGGAGATCTGCTCAAGGAACCGGGCACACTCTGCGCTCAGATCGTGCACTGTTTCGGTGCCGCCGGTCGCGATGCTCACAGTTGTGGTCAACATCGCTCTATCGTGCCAGCAGTTGGCCGTGGGCGTGGACTTGGGCTGCTGCCTACGCTGGAGTACGCTTGGCCGGTTCCCCGTGGTGGCATCGCGACCCTCATCGCCCCCGTGGGACTCACAACGCCGAACTTTTCTGATCAACTGATGACTCACCTTAGGAGCAAAACCGTGGCTGCCACTTGCGATGTCTGCGGCAAGGGACCGAGCTTCGGTCACGCCATTTCGCACTCCCACCGCCGTACCAAGCGTCGTTGGAACCCGAACATTCAGCGCGTCCGCGCCCTGGTCGGTCCCAACAAGTCGACGCCGAAGCGGTTGAACGTGTGTACCTCCTGCCTGAAGGCGGGCAAAGTCACCCGCTGAGGTGTTGCCGCAGTGGCTGGCGCCACTGCCACGTCCTTGTTCAATGGCCACCCGCATCGAAGTGGTCCCACCCCTGGAGCGTCGCTGTCTGGCCGTCGACAAGGACGGGGCCCGCGTCGTGTGCTGAGAGCACCCGCCCGATCTCGGACCAGCCGGACGGCACCGCGCCCGGCAGGAAGGTCGCCAACAGTGTGTGCTCCTCGCCTCCTCCGAGCACACACATTCTGGCCCTTTGCGACCCCAGCACCTCCCTGATCGGGCGCATCCACGTCTCGAGTCGAGCTGAGTCCAGGTCCAACGTCGCCTCGCTGGCTGAAGCGATCCGGCCTGCATCCCGGAGCAACCCATCCGAGACGTCAAGCATCGAGGTCGCTCCGGCTCGACCTGCTCTGGGTCCTTGTGTGAGGTCCGGCCACGGCCGGGTGTGATAGCCAACCCACGACGCGCAACGCTGTCCATGCTGTTGCGGCGGGAACCAGTCCAACGCGCTCCTGCGCAGGACCTCCAAGCCTGCCGCCGATCGGCCCAGCTCCTCGGAGACCGCCACCACGTCGCCGACTGCGGCCCCGCTGCGTAGCACCGGGTCAGCGACGCCCGGGCCCAAGTGGCCAAGCGCCGTCGCCGACACGCTGACCTCCCCGAGTGATGAGGACAGATCACCGCCGGCGATGCTGACGCCGGCAGCGCTAGCCGCCAAGACCACCCCATCGATGAACCCCAGGGCCCACTGCGCCGACAACGAGGGCGGCGCCACCAAGGTCAGCAACAACGCGCTGCCGACCCCCGCCATTGCGGCCAGGTCGGCCAAGTTCTGATTGACGAGCTTGACCCCGACATCAGTCGGCGAGGACCACTCATCGAGCCAGTCACGTCCAGCGACCATGGCATCTGTGGTGGCCAAGGTGGCGCGACCGACCTGAAGGTATGCCGTGTCGTCGCCTGGGCCGACCAACAGTTCTGGCGATCGTTCGGCGACTTCGGCGAGACGGGAGAAAAGGTGCCGCAGCACGCCGTCCTCACCGAGGTCACCCAGCGTGGGGTCGGATGGATGCTGCACCCGGACACGGTAGCGTCGGGGATGGAGGCGGGCCACACCGCCTGATCACCGGTGAGGGAGGTCGCTGATGGTAGGTGCCTATGTTCTTGTTCAGACCCGAGTAGGACGGTCCTCGGCAGTGGCCCAGGCTATCGCCGGTGTCGCTGGGGTGCGAAGCGCCGAGGAGGTGACCGGTCCCTACGATGTGATCGCCCATATCCACTCTGACAATGTCGATGACCTCGGGCGGCAGGTTATCGCCCAGATTCAGGAGATCCCGGATATCACCCGGACCACGACGTGCACCGTCACACCCTTCTCCTGACCGCCAGCGCGGGTGCGGCTGCCGCGCTGATAGCCGGGTGCTCCAGCTCGGTCAAGGCGGCACCCTTCGAGGGTGCCGACGAACTCCCGCTGTGCCAGGACGTCGCTGCGCTGTGGCCCAGCACAGTGGGTGGTGAAAACTCGCGAGTCACCGCCGCCAACAGTGAGACCGTGGCCGCTTGGGGGGACCCGGCGATCATCGCGCGATGCGGAGCAACCCCGCCGGAGCCGACGACGAGCCAGTGTTTGGACATCGCCGAAATCGACTGGGTTGCTGAACAGTTGGACGACGGAGTCAGGTTCACTACCTATGGTCGTGACCCGGCTATCCAGGTGCTCGTCCCACAGGACTACGTCACTGAAGCGCTCGTCATGCCTGCCTTCGCGGCGGCTGCGGCTGCCATACCGCAGACCTTGGGGCGGTGCTCCTAGCGCAGGCCTAGCGGCCGGGCGGCCGCCAGCTCGATCAGCTCATGCACCAGCTCCGGATAGTCCATTCCGCTGGCTTTCCACACCTGCGGGTACATCGACCATGGGGTGAACCCCGGCATGGTGTTGATCTCGTTGATCAACACCTCGCCTTGCTCGGTGTAGAAGCAGTCGACCCGAGCCAGACCCTCACACCCCGCGACCTCAAAGGCCTGCGAGGCGACCTCGCGGACTCGCTGCCGCACCGGGCGCCGGGAGGTCCGCAGGGCAGCGCAGGACGACGTGGGCCTCGTCGAGGTACTTCGCCTCGAAGTCGTAGAAGGCGTGGTCTCCACTGACCACGATCTCACCGACCTCGCTGACTCGCGGGAGGGCAGTGCCCCGTCCTTGGAGCACTCCGCACTCGATCTCGCGACCGTCGACGGCAGCCTCCACGATGACCTTGGGGTCGCTGCTACGGGCACGTTCGACGGCGCCTTCGAACTCCTCCAGGTCATCGACCCGGCTGATCCCCACCGAAGAGCCAGCCCTGGCCGGCTTGACGAACACGGGCAAACCCAACCGGCGAACTCGGGCCACAGCGGCCCTCGGGTCGCGACGCCAGTCGAGATCCGTGATGACCTCATACTCGCCCACGGGCAAGCCGACCGAGGCGAACAACACCTTCATCACGTGCTTGTCCATCATCGCGGCCGAGGCCAAGACGCCGCAGCCGACGTAGGCGATGTCGGCCATCTCGAAGAAGCCCTGGATCGTGCCGTCCTCACCGAACGGGCCATGGAGCACCGGGAAGACGACATCGACCTCTCCGAGCGAGCGCGGCACCTCGCCTGGACGTTGGACGCTCAGGGACCGGTCGCCGCCCAAGGGTAGGACGACCTGGGCACCGGACTCTGGCACGCTTGGGAGCCGTCCATCGGTGATCTGCAGCGCGGTCGGGTCATCGGCGACCTCCACCCATTCGCCATCTCGAGTGATCCCGATCGGCACCACGTCGTACGCGGCGCGGTCGATCGCGCTCAACACACTGGCAGCGGTCGCACATGAGATCGCGTGTTCCGCGGAGCGTCCGCCGAACACCACGGCAACCCGAAGTCGTCGTTGCCTTGCAGGCCAGGATCCGTCGTCGCTCATCACCACGAGACCCTAGTGCCGCTCATGCTTACGTGCCCGCGACATCAGCACGTCGGCGAGGCGTTGCGGCTCCATCGCCCCCTCCACAACCGCCAACACGCCTTCACAGATCGGCACGTCGACACTATTACTCCTAGCCAGCTCGACCACCGAGCGCGCCGACTTCAGGCCTTCAGCAGTCTGGTGTTTGATGGCGACGACCTCGGCCACACTCAGCCCCTGCCCGAGGAGCACGCCGACTGAGTGGTTGCGCGATAAGGGGGACATGCACGTCGCGATCAGGTCGCCCACCCCGGCCAAGCCCATCAAGGTGGCCGGATCCGCTCCCAGGGCGGCACCCAACCGCGCTGTCTCGGCCAATCCTCGCGTGATGATGCTGGACTTGGTGTTGTCGCCGTAGCCCAAGCCTTCGGCCATCCCCACGGCCAGCGCAACCACGTTCTTGACCGCGCCGCCGATTTCCGTGCCGACCACGTCGGTCTGGGTATACGGGCGAAAGTAGGGGGCGGCACTGGCCTCGGCCACTGCTGCAGCGGCAGCATGGTCGGCGCCTGCCACCACGCTGGCCGCCGGCTGCTTGGCAGCGATTTCTGCCGACAGGTTCGGTCCCGAGACGACGACGATACGCGCTGGGTCGATTCCACCCACATGGTGGATAACCTGGCTCATCCGCAGTCCAGTGCCGACTTCGATGCCCTTCATCAACGACACCACCACCGCGCCCGACGGCAGGTGCGGCGCCCAGATCGTCAGGTTGTCCCGCAGCGACTGCGACGGCACGGCGAGGATCACCAGGTCAGCGGCAGCGGCGGCCTCGGCCGGGTCATTCGTGGCTGTGATCATGTCCGGCAGGAGCAGGTCGGGCAGATAGTCGGGATTGCGGTGGGAGTCCCGGATGCTGCGCGCCACCTCCTCCCGCCGGGCATACATCGACACGCTGCCGCCGGCATCGGCCACGATCGTGGCGTAGGCGGTGCCCCAGGACCCCGAACCGAAGATCGCTGTATGGCTCACGAGTCTTCCTGTTCGGCGTGATCAGCGGCGACCCGCTGCGCGGCAGCCGGATCGAACAAGACGGTCGGCATCGGCTCCTGGCGCAGCTGAGCCACTTGCTCGGTGACAGCCCACATGACCCGGTTGCTGGCCTCGACCATGGCCGCCTGCTGGCCCGCTCGGTCGTAGAGGTCGGCCAAGTGGACCGCGGGCCCCGCTTTGACGTGCATCGTCTTCCGGCGGAACAGCCCAGTAGGGCGACGTGCGTAGGGCGCCAGAAGATCTTGGGGACCCCACTGACCGATCGGTATGACGGGCGCCTGCGTTGCCAGCGCCAGACGCCCGACGCCCGTGCGGCCCTTCATCGGCCATAAGCCAGGCTCCCGGGTCAGGGTGCCTTCTGGCATGATCACCACGCACTTGCCCTCGCTCACCGCCTGCTCGGCTGCCGCGAGCGCATCGGCGGCCCTGCGTGTGTTGCGGTAGACCGGCACCTGCCCGAGCTTGGGTAGCGCGCGACCCAGCACCGGTATGTCGAAGAGCGAGGACTTGGCCAGGAACATCGGCGGATACCCGTGATTCACCAGGAAGTGTGCCGTGGTGAACGGGTCGATCTTGGAGAGGTGATTGACCGCGACGATGAACCCCCCGGTCGTGGGCAAGTGTTCAGCGCCCTGCCACTTCTGGGAGGTGAGCAACGCCAACGGCGGTCGCAGTACCCCGACAGCGTAGCGGTAGGGCCGCGGCGATGGGGTGTGCTGGACCTGACGTCTCACGTGCGCCATCTTGTCACTAATGGGCGAGACATCAGCGAAACTGCAGCAGTGTCCAGCATGCGAACTCCTCCCGTAGGCACACGTGGCGCGATGAGCTGGCACCTCATCGTGCCGGTGAAGCACCGCGGTGCCGCCAAGTCTCGCCTGACGGCGCCGCAGGGGGTTACCCGCTCAGAGTTGGCTCACGCGATGGCGCGAGACACTGTGCAGGCTGCCGCAGCCGCTGTCGGGCCCGGAGCAGTGACCGTGCTGACCTCGGATGAGCTGATGTCCGCCTGGGCGTTGGCGCTCGACATCTCGGTTCTCGCTGACCCGGGAGGCGGGCTCAACGACGCGCTCGCCTTCGCGCTCTCCAGGCACAGCTCTCGTCGGGTCGCGGTCCTGCTCGGTGACCTGCCGGCGCTGCGACCGGAGGATCTCGACGTGGCACTGGCTGCCACTGGACGTCACCAGCTGGCCTTCGTGCCGGACCGGGCCGGCACCGGGACATCTTTGCTGAGCAGCACCGGCCCCCCTCTGGTGCCGTCCTTCGGAACAGACTCAGCGTCACGGCACGAGCATGTGCTGGGTGCCACGTTGCTGGACCTGAACCTTCCGGAACTGCGCCAGGACGTGGACACCGCCACCGACTTGTCTGCTGCTGTCGCGCTCGGCGTGGGACGCCATACCCGCATGGCGCTCCTGGGCCGGTAAGTCCCCAGCGGGAACCGTTCTAGGCTGTGGCGATGCAGGCCAATGTGCACGAGTTCGAGCAGGACGGCAGCGGCACTGTCCTCCTCGACTCGGGACTCATCCATCCGTTCAGCCCCGAGGTGTTTGCGGCCAGCGGCCTCCGGTTGCTCCGGACAGGGCAACGGGTCAGCGTTGCGTTCGCGCCAGCAGCGCAGGCAACCGCCGTACCCCCAAACGCCGCCGTTGCTCGCTTATGGATCGTCGGTATCGGCGACGGCGAGAGAATTTCTTAAAGCAGGCGAGGACTTGGGCGTTGACCTAGCCTTATTGCCAAACAATGAACTCGACCCTTATGGCTTGGCTGAGACTTTACGTGCTGCATTCTTGGCCTTGACGAGATTAGGCTGATCTCGAGGTGCTCTCGTGGCGGAAATGTGATGCTCCATTGGTGGAGTGATCGTTGCCGTTGCCTGCCCGAACCCCAGCAAATCCTTCTTGAGGCAACTCAGCAGGATTGTTCACCACATTCTTGAAGTATGTGCCTGGGCGGAAGCGCGGCGCACTCGTGGCCTCGATCGGCACGGGTGCCCCCGTGCGTGGGTTGCGGCCGGTGCGGGGCGCACGGTCGATGCGTTCGAAAGTCCCGAAGCCCGTAATCCCCACGCTCCCCCCTTCGGCAACCTCACGAAGGATCGCATCAACGATAACTTCGATTGCCTTCGTGGCGTTTGATCGCCCACCAAGAGAAGGTGCGACCCTCTCGATAAGATCCGCTTTGTTCATGACTGCCTTTCTACCGTGGACATGGCACCCTGTTGATCAGCAAGCAACAAAAGAATTGTCCAAAACAGTTTAGGCATAGATTTCGGCGGAGTCGAACCAGGAACGGGAATTGCTGCGTGGATAACGCAGTAGGGCCCCCGGCAAAAGCCGGGGGCCCTACTGAGCCGTAGCCCCGACGGGATTCGAACCCGCGCTACCGCCTTGAGAGGGCGGCGTGCTAGGCCGCTACACAACGGGGCCTCAGGTGTGGTCAACATACGACCGTGCAGGAGGACATACCTGCGCTGGGGTACCAGGACTCGAACCTAGACTAACTGAACCAGAATCAGTCGTGCTGCCAATTACACCATACCCCAAGGGGGGTCACCGGCACGTGTTCTACCTGCTGACCGACCTGGAACGATACCGCTCCCGAAGGTGCGACCCAAATCAACCGCCCAACTCCTGCAGCAGCCGTTTCAGGCGGGTGAGGGTCGAGGCCTTCCCCAGGATTTCCATGGACTCGAACAGGGGGGGCGAGATGCGCTGCCCGGACACAGCCGTGCGCAGCGGTCCGAAGGCAAGGCGGGGCTTGATCTCGAGCCCCGCCACGATGGCTGCGCGCAGGGCTTCCTCAATATTCTTGGAGTTCCACTCCATGACATCGCCGGGCGGCTTCACCCTCGAGTCCTCCAGCGGCTCCAGTGCGTCGATGGCGGCGGCGAGCACGTCGCCGGCGGACTCCGTCAACTGGGCACGTGCAGCGTCGGCGATCGGCAACTCCTCATCGGCGGCGAAGAACGGCGCCACCATGGCTGCGCCTTCGCTGAGGACTTGGATGCGGGTCTGGACCAGCGGCGCGATCTGGCCCAGATGGGCTATCTGAGCAGCGGTACTCGGGGAGGGGACAGCGTGCAACCGTTGCATGACCGGCAGGAGCCGTGCCAGAAAGTCGGTGGGCTCCAACAGCCGGATGTGGTCAGCGTTGATCGCCTCGGCCTTGCGCTGATCCCATCGGGCCGGGTTGGGGTTGACCGTCTCTACCTCGAATGTCGAGGTGAGCTCCTGCGGAGTGAAGACGTCCCGGTCCGGGCCGATCGCCCAGCCCAGCAGGGCTAGGTAGTTGATCATCCCCTCACGGACGAATCCACGCTCCCGGTGCAGAAAGAGGTTCGAAGCCGGCTCACGCTTGGACAGTTTGCGGTTGCCTTCGCCGAGCACCAGCGGCAGGTGGCCGAAGGTCGGGACAGCGCTGGCCTCGCCGATGGCGATCAGCGCCCGGTACAGCGCGATCTGCCGCGGCGTGGAGGACAGCAGGTCCTCGCCGCGAATCACGTGCGTGATGCCCATCGCTGCGTCGTCAGCCGGGTTGACGAGGGTATAGAGCGGCTTGCCGCCTCGGCGCATGATCACAAAGTCGGGCACGATGCCGGCGGGGAAGGTGACCTCACCGCGGACGAGGTCGGTGAAGGTGATGTCCGTGTCAGGCATACGCAGTCGCAGGACGGGTTCACGCCCCTCCTGGCGATAGGCGGCCCGCTGCTCCGCGCTCAGCGCGCGGTCGTAGTTGTCATACCCCAGCTTAGGGTCACGGCCGGCGGCGCGAAGCCGTTCTTCGACCTCCTCGGCCGTGGAGTACGACTCGTAGGCATATCCTGCCTCCAAGAGCTTGGCCGCCACCGCTCGGTGGCGGTCAGCGCGCTCACTCTGGCGGTACGGCGCGTACGGACCGCCGACCCCCGGGCCCTCGTCGTAGTCCAAGCCGAGCCAGTCCAATGCCTCGATCAGTTGGTCGAAGGACTCCTGAGAATCTCGGCTGGCGTCGGTGTCCTCGATCCGGAAGACGAAGGCACCGCCGTGATGGCGGGCGTACGCCCAGTTGAACAGGGCCGTGCGCGCCATGCCGACGTGTGGCGTGCCGGTCGGCGAAGGGCAGAACCGCACCCGAACCTGGGCGCCGCTGGCGGTACGCCCCTCGGATTCGTGGGGCGGGGCGGACTGGGTTATCAGAGGCTTGGGTGAGATATCTGGGGCCATGGTGAACTCGAGGATAGTTGGCCGAGCACCGATCGCGGCACTCGTGGCCCGTCCCGCTGCACCTACGTCTCCAGCAACGACACAGCCAGACTCTCTTGCAGCCATGACAGGAAGTCGTAGTAAGCCAGTTGCTGAAACCGGACCTGCGAGTCGCTGGGTGTTATGTCGTCATCGTCGCCAGTGGTGGGATCCTCATCCGGATCGGAAGCGGCCGCACGTAGCTGCTCGTGCACGGCGGCCGCGTCTTCATCGGTGTGTAGGCCCAGCCGTTCGCCAAGGACCAGACGCACGTCGGTCAGCGCAACCATGAGCGCACCGGCCTGAGCGTGGTCCAGCTCGATCTTGCCAGGACCTGCTGCAGCCAAGACCTCGATAGCGGCGTCGAGGTTTGCGGCCTTACGTCGACGCAAGGAATGCTCGGTCAAGGCTCGGAACTCCTGGGCATGCACGGCATCGGTGCGATGAGCGACTGGCAACAAGCGCAGGAGGGCCGGGTCCTGAGGTTCTTCGGGGGCCGGCTCGGAGTCGTCGAGCCCGGCCACCAGGTCCAACAACGGGTCGCCGGTCTCTGGTCGATCCGGGGCGACGAAGTCCCGGGTCGATCCCAAGACGTGCACCAGGATGGCGATCTCGTCGGCGTCCAGGCGCCCACTGATTCGACCCGACTTGGGCCGGAAGGCCGTCGCCATCTAGTCGTCCTTCTGAAAGGTGGCCCACAGGCCGTATCCGTGCATGGCCTCAGTGTCCGCCTCGACCTTCTCCCTGGTCCCGGTGGAGACAACGGCACGGCCCTTGTGGTGCACGTCCATCATCAGCGACTCAGCTTTGGCGCGTCTGTAACCGAAATGAGTTTGCAGCACCCAGGTCACATAGGACATCAGATTGACCGGATCGTTCCACACCAGCGTGACCCACGGCACGTCGGCCTCGGGCCGGTCGAGGACGGCGACATCGGAGCGACGATCGGGCGACGGGCTCGACTCGCTCGACGACCAACTCGGAGCCAAGGAAGGCATGGACACGCGCACCACTCTAAAGTGCCTGACATGACTTTCCCCAGCGCGGCGCTGTTGACCGACCATTACGAGCTGACGATGCTGCAGGCAGCCCTCGCCACCGGCCACGCGCACCGGCCGTGTGTCTTCGAAGCGTTCGCACGCCGCTTGCCCGACGGCCGGCGGTATGGCGTGGTTGCCGGCACCGGCCGGCTACTCGAAGCACTCGCAGACTTTCGCTTTGGTGCAGACGAGGTCGACTTCTTGGCCAACTCGGGCGTGGTCGACGATACGACGCTGGAGTATCTGTCCACCTACCGTTTCACCGGCGACATGTGGGGGTATGCCGAAGGCGAGTGCTACTTCCCGGGCTCTCCACTGCTGGTGGTGGAGTCCACCTTCGCCGAAGGTGTCGTCCTGGAGACGTTGGTCTTGTCGATGCTCAACCACGACTCGGCCGTCGCCTCGGCGGCCTCGCGGATGACCGCTGCGGCCGGTGACCGGCCGTGCGTGGAGATGGGCTCGCGACGCACCCACGAGGAGTCGGCGGTCGCCGCGGCGCGCGCGGCGTATATTGCCGGGTTCACAGCAACCTCCAACCTCGAGGCGGGGCGTCGCCACGGGGTGCCGACGATGGGCACCGCGGCACACTCGTTCACGCTGCTGTACGACTCGGAGCGCGATGCCTTCGAGTCACAGCTGAGCAGTCTGGGCTCGTCAACCTCGTTGCTGGTCGACACCTACGACATCCCCTCCGGTGTTGAGCTGGCGGTCGAGTTGGCCGGCGACGCACTCGGCGGCGTCCGGTTGGACTCCGGGGACCTGATCTCAGGGGCGCGTGACGTCCGCAAACAGCTCGACGACCTCGGAGCACGCAAGACCCGCATCGTCGTCACCTCGGATCTGGACGAGTTTGCGATTGCCGCGCTGCAGTCTGCGCCGATCGACTCCTACGGGGTCGGCACCAACGTGGTGACCGGTTCCGGTGCACCGGCTGCCGGGGTGGTCTACAAGCTGGTCAGCCGGGCCGACGCGAGTGGCCAGATGGAGCCGGTGGCCAAGGTCAGCAGGGACAAGCGCTCGGTCGGCGGACGGAAGTATGCGCTGCGCCGGCGGAACAGCACCGGGGTTGCTCAAGAAGAAATCATCGGTATTGGCACGGCACCGACCGACGATGGCGACGACCGGGACCTCCTCGTCGAGTTGGTCCACGGCGGAGAAGTGCTCAGCGCCACCGACGCCGACACCGCCAGGGCTCGACACGCAGCCTCCCGAGCCGAGCTGCCGACGCGTGCGATGCAGCTCTCGCATGGTGACCCAGCGATCGACACGACATACCTCAACGGCTAGTCCTTGCTCATCCGTCGACGCAGTCCGCGCGGTCGCTCGAGCGCCCTTGGCCTCATGCTGGTGCCTTGGGGCAGCCACAGGGAGTGGTCCGCGGACTCACGACATCCGGGTAAGCGAGCCGCACGAAGGCCCCTTGGGCCTCAGTAGATGAAAAAACCGAAGATGCTGCGGTCGTGGGCGTGCACGATCGCGAAGAAGACCACCGCATCGAAGAGAAGGTGGATGATCACGACATAGGTCAACGACTTCGTCTTCGTGAAGATGTAGCCCTGCAGCAGTGCGAACGGAATCGTCAGCAGCGGTCCCCACTCGCGGTATCCCAGCTCCCACAGAAAAGACACGAAAATGGTGGCCTGCAGCACGTTGGCCTGCCACATCGGAAAGTGGCGCCGCAGCAGCGCGAAACAGATGCAGATGAAGAACAGCTCGTCCCACAGGCCAACCGAGTTCACTCCGACGAAGAACCGGCCGAACTCGCTGGCGGTCTGGATCGGAGGCCAGTTCTGGTAGGCACCAGACTCAATGAAGTAGAACGGGAGAATGAGCCACCCCAGCAGCGGGACAGCCACGATGTATCCCCATTGAAGGCGGGTCCAACGCCGCCCCGTCAACCACGGAAAGCGGATCGCCCGCCGCCGGTAGAGAAGCCGGTCAATCGCCACCGGCGCCGCGACAGCCGACCCCAGCACGACGCCCAGCAGGAAGAAGTTGGGCCAGCTGATATCAGCCTCGACCGAGGTGGTCGACACTATCGAGATACCGACCCCGATCAGGAACAGGTCCTTGAACAGCTCCCGATCGACCAGATATGCGGCCATCAGGCTGATGAGCAGGACGAGGTGTCCTGGCCAGCCGATCATGACTCCGAAGAGCAGGAACGCCGCGACCGCGACTCCCACGGCGGGCAGCAGCTTGGGCAGGTCCATCGAAGGCCCGACAGCCTGGGCCTCGTTGAGGTGTGCGGAGTCCGCCTTGGAACGGTCGGCGCGGGACGGCACGCGCAAATCCTAGTTGGCCGAACGCCCCGGGTTCAGCCCGACCCGGCCCACCAACTCGAATCAAACGCGTCCCGCGAGCCCATGTGCGGCATACAGTGGTCGTATGTCGAAAGCCTTGGTGATTGTGGACGTGCAGTACGACTTTTGTGAGGGCGGGTCGATGCCGGTCGAAGGCGGCATCGACGTGGCCAGCAGGATCAGCGAGTACGTACGCGACCACGCACAGGGGTACGCGGCGATCGCAGCGACCGCCGACTGGCACGTCGACCCAGGCGACCACTGGTCAGCAGAGCCCGACTTCGTCGACTCCTGGCCGGTCCACTGCGAGGTAGGGACGACCGGCGCCCAGTTCCGCCCCGAGCTCGAGCCGGCTTTGGCCTCGGTCGACGCCGTCTTCCGTAAAGGCGAGCAGGTCGCCGCCTACAGCGGGTTCGAAGGCAGCACCGAGGTCGACGGTAAGGTTGTCATGCTGGCCGCGTGGCTGCACGATCAACACGTCAAGGAAGTCGACATCGTCGGCATCGCGACGGATCACTGTGTACGGGCGACCGCACTGGACTCAGCCCTCGAAGGCTTCCACACCCGGGTTCTGCTCGACCTCACAGTCGGTGTCTCGCCGGAGACAACCGAGGCCGCACTTGAGCGGATGCATCACGACGGCGTGCTCATCGAGAAGACCGCGGCTGACTGAGCTCGAGCTCAGGAGGTGGTGAACACTTCCGCGCCGTCATCGTGGGAGCTGCGGTGCCAGGACTGCGCGTAGACCCCATCGTCAACGGCCCGCCCGCCCTCACCGAGTTCCAACGGGCTGAACGTGTCGACCATCACCGCCAGCTCCTCGAAATATGTCATGCCGATAGAGGCCTCGCTGGCCCCGGGCTGTGGACCGTGGGCATGCCCGCCGGGGTGTACCGAGATCGACCCGGGGCCGATGCCTGAACCCTTGCGCGCCTGGTAGTCGCCGTCGACGTAGAACATGATCTCGTCGGAGTCGACATTGGAGTGGTAGTACGGCACGGGTATCGCCTCGGGGTGATAGTCCACCTTGCGCGGCACGAACGCGCACACCACGAAGCCGCTTGCTTCGAAGACTTGGTGCACCGGCGGTGGCTGATGTATCCGTCCGGTGATCGGCTCGAAGTCTGTGACGTTGAATGCGTATGGGTACAGGCACCCATCCCAGCCGACGACATCGAGCGGGTGAAACGGAACCTCGTGCACCGTGCCGAGAAGCCCGCCGGTCGAACCGACACCGCTGCCTCGGTGCTTGAGGTAGACCTCGGTCGGCTGCTCGGGATCGGCGCCCACGTCTTCAGCCAACAACGGACCCCGCGGCCCCCGCAGATCGCGCTCGCAGTAAGGCGCGTGCTCCAGCAGTTGACCGAACTTCGACAGATAGCGCCTCGGCGGGCTGATGTGGCTGGCAGACTCGATGCAGTAGGCACGCAGCGGCTCCGAGAACCCCTCGTCTCCCGCCGCCACCGGCAACCACCGGTGGGTGGTCGAGCGCGGGATGACCAGAAAATCCCCGGGCCCCACCTCGACCGAGCCGAACACCGTCTCGACCTTGGCTGCGCCACGCTCGACGTAGACACACTCATCGCCGACGCCGTTCCGGTAGAAGGGGCTCGTCGCGTCGGCCACGACATACGACAGCCGCACGTCGGCGTTACCGAGCACCAAACGGCGCCCGGTCACGACATCGACCCCCATGGCGGCGCAGTCAAAGAGGTCATGCAGGCGCAGGTGTCTGGGGATCAAGGGGTGGTTGGGTGTTGTCGAACAATCCGGCAACGACCAGACTTCAGCGCGAGCGATGGTCGAGGGGATCTGCCGGTGATAGAGCAGCGAGGAGTCACTGGAGAAGCCCTCCTCGCCCATCAGCTCCTCCGAGTACAGGTGGCCTTTCGCGTCACGGTGCTGTGTATGCCGCTTGGCTGGCACATTCCCCATTGCGCGATAGAAAGCCATATCTCACCGTGCAGTACCGTCGAAGTCATGTCAACGCGGACCCGAAATGCCCCGCTGACTGACGACTTGGTCGACGATGCGGCCGTCTTCCCACCCGGCAGGGCGAGCGTGGAGGCTGCGTGGGTCGACTATCTGAACAGGCGGACGACGAGGTATGCCGCGTCGGTGGGACCACTGTTGATCAGCACTTCCTCGGTGGCTGAACTCGCAGACGTCGCCCATCGCCACCGCGCCGACCCGCCGGCAGTACCGGTGGTGTTGATCGCCCGACCCGGAACCTCGGTGGAGGATGCCGCCAAGGCCACTGCGCAGCTCGAGGGTCACCGTCTCAACAACGTCGATCTGTGCGGTGTGGAGGTGGGTTACCAGCAGGGGTGGCAACGGATGTTGGAGCTCGGGTTTCAGGTAGCCGTCGAGGTGCCGTCCGAGGAGGAGCTGGAGCACCAGGCATTGGCCGAGATCTCGGTCACTGCAGCGCGGGCGAAGATGCGGACCCAGTCATCGCCAGATCAGCACGTGCCGACCCCAGCGGCCTTAGCAGGCTTCATCGGCACCTGCGCCGCTCGCGGCATCGCGTTCAAGCTCACAGGGGGCCTCCATCGGGCCGTCGCACACACCAGCGGCCCACCCGATGTGGTCGAGCAGCGCCATGGAGTCCTCAATGTCATGCTCGCCACCGCTCAAGCCGTTGACCATGAACCCCACGACGTACTGCAGGCCTCGCTGCAGCAGCGCGACACCGCAACGCTTGTCGCGGCTGTCATCGCCCTGCAGGCAGCGGAGGTGACCGCGATGCGCAGGTCCTTCACATCGTTCGGATGCTGTGGGGTCTTGGACCCGTTGGGCGAACTCGAAGAGTTGGGCCTCCTGCGCCATCACGAAGAGGAGACCAGATGAGTCCGCACGGCATTCCTGCACAGATCAGCACGGCACCGGACGAGCACGGTGGCTATGGCATCGATCACCTCCCCTATGGCCTGTTCAGCACCCCGGGCTCGAAGAGCCGGCGCCCCGGAGTCCGGCTCGGATCATGGGTGGTGGATATCGGCCCCCTGGCTTACGCCAAGCAGATGGAATGGGCTCCGTTGTTCAGTTCCGGCAGCCTCGACCCCTTTTTGGCCGAAGGGCCCGAGAGGTGGGCCACCGTGCGCCAGTGGCTCCAAAAGGAGCTGAGTGACCCGGCATACCCCCATCAGCGACGCCAGAACCTACACCTGATCAGCGACGTCCAGCTGCACCTGCCATTTCGGGTAGCCGACTACGTCGATTTCTACGCCAGTGAGCATCACGCCAGCAATATCGGGGCCATGCTGCGCCCTGGCAGTCCGGCGCTGACTCCGAACTGGAAGCACCTACCCATGGGTTACCACGGCCGAAGTTCGACCATCGTTGTCTCGGGAACCCCGATCCGGCGACCCAAGGGACAACGTAAGAGTCCACAGCAGGATGCGCCGTCGTACGGGCCGACGCAGAAGCTGGATATCGAGGCCGAGCTGGCCTTCGTGGTCGGCGGCTCCACCGAGCCGGGGGAGGTTGTCACCGTGGAGCAGTCGGCCGATCACATCTTTGGCGTTGCACTGTTCAACGACTGGTCCGCGCGTGACATCCAAGCCTGGGAGTACGTGCCGCTCGGGCCTTTCCTCGGCAAGTCCTTCGCGAGCTCGATGGCGGCCTGGATCACACCCATGGACGCGCTGAAAGCCGCCCGCTGCGCGTTACCCCCGCAGGACCCCGAGCCGCTGCCATATCTGCGCGGAACGCCGCAAAGCAGCTTCGGACTCGACATCGGTATGGTGATCAGACTGAACGGCGAGGTGATCTCCACGCCGCCCTACGCCTCCATGTACTGGTCACCTGCGCAGATGCTGGCTCACCTCACTGCCAACGGTGCTTCTATCAGCGGCGGCGACGTCTTTGCCTCCGGAACGGTCTCGGGCCGGACCGCCGATACCTACGGGTCCCTGATGGAGTTGACGTGGAACGGCACCCGGCTGCGCACATGCACCGACGGATCGATGCTCGCTTACCTGCGAGACGGTGACGAGGTCACGATTGAAGCGAGCGCTCGCGGCCAGGGTGATACCTCGATCAGGCTGGCCGGCGTATCGGGGACCGTGCTGCCTGCGGGCGCCTAAGGCTTGTGCCTAGGAATCCTTGCGGACGACATTTGTCTTGGCCGTCTTGTCGTTCAGCGATTGCTTCTTGTCGTCCCACAGTGGCCACAACCCGTTGACGATCGGGATCAGTCCGGCAATGCTTCCCAGGATCGGGATGACCCCTAGCAGCGAAGGGCCGTACCAGGTGAAGGCTCTGATGACGCTGGTGCTCCATTCCAACGGGCCCCGGTGGTCACGCATGCGCACTCGCAGGCCCAGCAGCAACTTGCCGGGGGTCGCTGACGCAAACTTGAGGAAGACGGCCTCGTAGATGATCGAAAGCACAGCGCTGGCCAAGCTCAACCGGACCGCTTGGCCGGTCACATCGGCGACCAGAGCGTTCAGCTCATCCTGGTTTGGGTTCTCCACCATGGATGCATCGACCAACTGCTCAAACGTCCCGATAAAGTCGGGGGCTACCAGCGGTAGCAGCGCCAGCGTCAGGATGCCGAGCAGGATGCCGTCGATGAAACGGGCGAAGAAACGTCGCCACCACCCGGAGATCCGCTGGCCGTCCGGCGTCCGGGTCCCGGTGCTTTCCTGCCCGTATGCGCCGCCAGGCATCGGCTGGTAGCCGCCGTAGGTGCTATTGCCGGCGACGCCCTGACCGTAGCTGTCGCCGTACCCGCTACCCGCCTGGCCCGCACCGTGACCGGGTTGGGCTTGCCCACCCTGAGCGGGGTTCAGGCGTTGACGCGAGGTGGTATGCGTGGTCCACTGCACACCGTCCCAATACCGCAACACATCGCTGTCCTGCGGGTCGTCGTACCACCCCGGCTGTTGGCTCATGCCCTCACTCTGCCACGCAACGGGCAGAGCACAAAGACCATCGTCAGTTCGCGATACCGACATACGTGGTTTCCTGGTTTTCCTCGGCCTCGAAGACCAGGAACGGTGCGTTGCAGCCCCAAGCTCCATCGAGGTAGGCAGACACGGCGAATTTCGTCGGTCCCGCGAACGAGGTGCTGATCGAGCGACCCTGCTCGACCGGGCATGGCTGGTCGTTCGAGTGGTCTACCGGGTCACGCTCGTCAGAGGTTGCCGCGGCGCTCTTGCTCGCGTTCGATTGCTTGGAACAGCGCCTTGAAGTTGCCCTTGCCGAACCCCAGTGACCCGTGCCGCTCGATGAGCTCGAAGAACACTGTCGGCCGATCCTGGAGGGGTTTGGTGAAGATCTGCAGTAAGTAGCCGTCCTCATCGCGGTCCACCAGTATGCCTCGACGCTGCAGCTCCTCGATCGGCACCCGGACCTTCCCGATCCGTTCCCGCAACGTGGGGTCCTCATAGTAGGAGTCGGGTGTAGCGAGGAACTCGATGCCGGCGGCTCGCAGCTCATCGACGGTGGTCAGGATGTCGCCGGTGGCCAACGCCAGATGCTGGGCGCCTGGGCCGCGGTAGAAGTCCAGGTACTCATCGATCTGTGACCGCTTCTTGCCCACAGCAGGCTCGTTCAGAGGGAACTTCACCCGGTGGTTGCCGTTGGCGACGACCTTTGACATCAGCGCGGAGTAGTCGGTGGCGATGTCGTCACCGATGAACTCGGCCATGTTCACAAATCCCATCACCGTGGTGTAGAACCCCACCCACTCATCCATCTTGCCGAGCTCGACATTGCCGACGATGTGGTCCAACGCTTGGAACAAGCGCTTGGGAGCAGCCTCACGGCGGACGAGGGCGGAGGCACGGGAGACGAAGCCGGGCAGGTACGGACCGGTGTAGTCGCCGCGCTGCACGAGGGTATGCCGCGTCTGACCATAGGTGGCGATCGCAGCCAGGCGGACCGTGCCATGCTCATCGCTCTCATCGTGCGGCTCGACCAGTACTTGGGCCCCCACAGCGCGAGCGTGCGCAATGCAGCGGTCCACGTCGGGCACCTGCAACCTGATATCGCTCACACCGTCGCCGTGAAGCCGCACGTGATCGTGCATCAGGCTGTCCGGGTCGACGCCACCTTGCACGACGAACGTGATCGAACCCGAGCGCACCACATACGCCTTGTGATCGCGGTTGCCGGTCTCCGGACCCGAGTAGGCGACAAGATCCATACCGAAGGCAGATTGATAGAAGTGCGCCGCCTGGGTTGCGTTGCCCACGGTGAAGACGATCGCGTCCCAGCCCGTGACCGGGAACTTATCCGCGGACGGATCGTATTCGACGAGCCCGACGAGCTGTTTGAGCTGCTTGACCTCCAGAGCAGCCTCGCGTTCCTGATCGGTCAAGGTGACGGCGGATGAGTTCATCCAGTCAGCATCGACCGTTCAGGTGCACTACACAACTGTCGTGGAGAACAGTGCTCAAGTTGTGCACTGTGTGAACACAATACCGGCATAGAATATACAATATGACGATATCCCGGCCGCGCAAGAACCACCTGGACCCACTGGATGCCCGACTGCTGGGTGTCCTACACAGCGACCCGCAGATCGGTGTTCTCGGCGCATCGCGCCAGCTGGGCGTAGCCCGCGGAACCGTCCAGAGCCGTCTGGATGCGATGGTGCGCGGCGGCGTGATCGTGACCTTCGCGCCCAGGTTGGACCCGGCAGCGATGGGATACCCCGTGACCGCGTTCACCACGCTGCAAATCCGGCAGGGCACCGGACCCGAGCCGGTGATCACCTATCTGAGCGCGATCCCAGAGGTTCTCGAGGCCCACACCATCACTGGCGACGGTGACCTCATGCTGAGGGTGTCCGCGCGCGATAACGACGACCTGCAACGCATCATCGACCTGATCGTCCAGCACCGACTTGTCCAGCGATCATCCACCGTGATCGCCCTCTCCACGAAGATTCCCGCACGGATGCAACCGCTGGTCGCGGCTGCCGTTGACGATCCTTAGCATCGAGGCGGGTGGCGCAGCCTGGCGCAACATGGGACTCAGCCGGGGGCACCGCCGGCGCCTGAGGGCAGGTCTACCAGGGAGAGGCTTGTGCCCTCCTGCTCAAGCCTGATGACGTGTTGCACGGCATTGATCAAGGCCAGGTGGGTGAAAGCCTGCGGGAAGTTGCCCAGATGTCGACCGCTGGCGGCTTCAATCTCCTCGGCATATAAGTCCAGTGGCCCAGCCAGTGAGAGCAGCTTGCCGCACAACAGGCTGGCCCGAGTGAACTCTCCGATCTCGCACAGCGCCGAGACCAGCCAGAAGGAGCAGATGGTGAAGGTGCCCTCCTCACCGTCGAATCCGTCGTCGGTTTCCTCGACCCGATAGCGCAGCACGAGTCCGTCTTCGGTCAGCTCATCGGCGATGGCCAGAACCGTGGCTCGAATGCGCTCGTCGTCCGGTGGCAGGAAGCGCAAGAGTGGCGCCAAGAGCAGCGACGCGTCGAGAGCTTTGGTGCCGTAGTACTGCGTGAACACGCCGCGCTCGTCGACCCCGTTCTCCAAGATGTCGGCTTTCATTTCTTCTGCGGCGGCGGTCCACTCCTTGCACCGCTTGTGCTCGCCGTAGAGCGTGGCGATCTTGGCGCCCCGGTCGGCAGCTACCCAGCACATGATCTTGGACGAGGTGAAGTGCTGTAGTTCGCCGCGGACCTCCCAGATGCCGGCGTCGGGGTCCTTCCAGTGCTTCAGGGCCTGTTGCACCTGGCGCTCCAGGATTGGCCAGACCCGGTTGTCGAGCCGGTCGGCGGATCGGATATGCAGATAGACCGAGTCCAACAGCGCGCCCCAGACGTCGTGCTGTCTCTGGGAGTAGGCGGCGTTACCGATCCGGACCGGCTGAGAATCGGCATACCCCGGGAGGTGGTCCAGCTCAAACTCGGTCAGCTTTCTTTCTCCGCCGATGCCGTACATGATCTGCAGCTCCTGGTCGTCGCTGGCCATATCGGCGATGAAGGAGAAGAAGTCGAGCGCCTCCCAGTCGAAACCGAGTGAGTACAGGCCCCACAGCGCAAACGTGGCGTCCCGGATCCAGGTGTAGCGGTAGTCGTAGTTGCGTCCGCCGCCCAGCGTCTCCGGAAGCGAGGTAGTGCCGGCGGCGGCGATCGCGCCGGTCGGTGCGTAGGTCAACCCCTTCAACGTCAGGGCGCTGCGCTGTAGGTAGCTGCGCCACGGGTGATCCGGGAAATCACCGCGAGCGAGCCAGTGCTGCCAGTGATGCGCCGTCCATACCTGACGGGAGTACGCATCGTCGTAGTCCTTCGGCGGAGGCGCCCCGTTCCAGGACAGCGCCACATACCGAACATCGCCCGCCTTCAGCAAAGTGCGGGACTCGGCTTGGCCGCCCTCGAAACCGATGGCCATGTCCGAGGTCAAGGTGAGCTCCAGGTCCGTGCCCTCTGCGGTCGCAACGCCCTGGTAGTAGTCCTCGTTGGTGTAGGTCCACGTGACCGGGGCGCGTCCATAGTCCATCACCGGCTCGCAATCCATCCGGGTTTGGACCTCACCGGAGACGCAGCGGACGGTCCGTAGCAATATGTGCTCGGCCTCGTAGTCGGTAGGAGTCCGGACGTAGGTGTTCGAGCGATCCTCCTGGTGGTGCCAGGGGCCGATCAGCAAGGCGTCGCGAACGATGATCCAACCGCTATCGGTGCCCCAGCTCGTCTCGAGAATCATGGTGCCGGGCAGGTACCGGCGGGCGGCCGGCACTTTGACGTAGCTTGGGGAGACCGTGAATGACCCCGCGTGACGACCCAACATCTTGGCGAACACGCTGGGGGCATCGAACCTCGGCACACACATCCAGTCGATCGAGCCTCCTGGGGAGACAAGCGCCGAGACTTCTCCGTCGGAGAGAAAGCCGTAGTCGCCGATCGGGACCTCGTGGTGGGTGATGTGTGCGGCCGAGCGCGCAGCGGGGTTCATGGGGGCACTCTGCCGCTGCCCGGGCCAGCCCGCAATAGGTGTGCGTCGAGTATTTCTGGATCTGCTCGGCCCACTAGCATTGTGCCGGCGCAACGATCGGTGCGATATCAACGAAAGGACACAGGCATGCGGATTGGCATTCTGACTGGTGGCGGCGATGTTCCCGGCCTCAACCCGTGCATCAAGGCAGTGGTCAACAGGGTCCACGAGGCTGGCCACGAGATCGTCGGAATCAGGCGCGGATGGGGTGGCCTAGCGACCACCAACCTGGAGGATCCGGCCACGGTCGAGGAGAACTTCATCACGCTGGACCCGGTGAAGGTCCGCACAGTGGACCGGAGCGGGGGCACGTTCCTGCACTCCTCGCGGACCAATCCGGGACGTATGCCGACCAAGGAGGTGCCGGATTTCCTTCTCGACCAAGCCGAGGGCGAGGGCCCGCACGACTTCACTGCCCACGCACTGAAGGTGCTCGACCACATGGGCATCGATGTACTGGTCCCGATCGGCGGCGACGACACGTTGTCCTACGGGTTGCGGATGCACCAAGAGGGCGTGCCGACCATTGCCATTCCGAAGACGATGGACAACGACGTGCACGGCACCGACTACTGCATCGGCTTCTCCACCGCGATCACCCGCGGCGTGCAGTTCATCCACAATCTGCGGACCTCAACCGGCTCACACGAGCGTATCGCCGTCGTGGAGTTGTTCGGCCGCTACTCCGGCGAGACGTCGCTGATCACCGCATACCTCGCAGGGGTGGACCGAGCCCTCATCTCTGAGGTCCCGTTCGACATCGACCGGTTGTGCGAGCTGCTCGTGGCCGACAAGGCCCGCAACCCCAGCCAGTATGCGATGACGACCATCTCCGAGGGCGCCACCATTGCCGGCGGCGAAATGATGCTCTCCGGTGAGGCCGACGCCTACGGTCACCGCAAGCTGGGCGGCATCGGCCAGTTGACCGGCGAACTGATCAAAGAGCGGACCGGCCAAGACATCGTCTACCAGCAGGTGGGGTACTTGATGCGATCGGGCAGCCCGGACTCTCTGGACCTGATGGTCGCCACCAACTATGCGGTGATGGCGGCCGACCTGGCCCTGGACGGCTCGACGGGACGAATGGTGGCGCTGCGCAACGGCACCTACACCACAGTGCCGATCTCGGTCACCGGTGAAGGAGTCAAGCGGGTGGACATCGACGAGCTGTACGACCCGCAGGGCTATCGCCCCAAGGTGAGACACGTCCGCGGTAAACCGATGTTCCTGTACTGACCTCGCCTCGATGGTCGACCAGCCCTTGCGGGTCGACGAGCGGGTTCAGGTATACCCGGGAGCCGCGAGCGCCGGGCCGTGAGCTGGTTGCTATCTCAGCGGCGGCCGACGAACCATTGGCGGACCTTAGCGATCCTCAGTTGCACCTGGTCGGCATCTGCGGTGGCCAGCTCAGGGCCACCGCAGGTCCGGCGTAGCTCGGCGTGCAGCACCGCATGCGGCTTCCCGGACTTACGAGCGTATGCCGACACCAGCGTGTTCAGCTCTTTGCGGTGGGCCGCGAGCGCACGGCTGGCAGAGACCTGGGCTGCGGCTCTGCGACCGCCGTCGGCCTTGGACTGCTTGCTCTGCCGGTCGCGGAGCACGTGCGCTACCTGATCGGGCTCCAACAGGCCCGGCAGACCCAGATAGTCCTGCTCCTCCTCACTGCCCGGTAGCGCTCCGAGGCCGAACTGCTCGGCATCGAAGAGCACGTGATCGAAATGGGCATCGGACCCGAGAGCCTCGAATCCGCCAGCGGGTTCCGGCGCCGACTCGCTGACGTTGGCGGCCGCAAGCAGCCTCTCCTCCGGTGCCCACAGCTCCTCGACCTCACCGGCAGCCACCACCCGATCCAGGGCATGGTCGCGCTCGACCTCCATACTTCCGGCGTGCGCCAGGATGACCGGCACGCTCGGCAAGAAGACGGACGCAGTCTCGCCACGGCGTCGGGCCCGCACCAGTCGGCCGACTGCTTGAGCGAAGAACAATGGCGTTGAGGTCGAGGTCGCGTACACCCCGACGCATAGTCGCGGCACGTCCACGCCTTCAGAGACCATCCGCACGGCCACCATCCACCGCGAGTCACTGTCGGCGAACGTCTCGATCCGTTGCGATGCCCCCGAGTCGTCCGAGAGCACCACGGCGGGTGCTTCGCCGCAGATGCTCTCGAGATGGCGGGCGTAGGCGCGGGCGGAGCGTTGGTCACTGGCGATGACCAGGCCGCCGGCGTCAGGGACGTGACGGCGCACTTCGCTGAGCCGACGGTCGGCGGCCTCCAGCACCGCCGGGATCCACTCGCCACCAGGATCCAGGGCCGTTCGCCAGGCCTGGGAGGTCACGTCCTTGGTCGACGGCTCACCGAGCTGAGCCTCGATCTCGTCGCCTGCTTTGGTGCGCCACCGCATACCCCCGCTGTAGGCCAGGAACAAGACCGGCCGCACGACGCCGTCGCGTAGCCCCTCGCCATACCCGTAGGTGTAGTCAGCCTGGCTGCGACGCACCCCGTGCGCGTCCATCTCGTACCGCACGAAGGGGATTGCTGCGGTGTCCGAACGAAACGGTGTCCCGGTCAAGGACAGTCGCCGAGTCGCCGGCTCGAACGCCTCGCGGATGGCATCGCCCCAAGAGAGGGCGTCTCCCCCGTGGTGCACTTCATCCAGGATCACCAGCGTGCGAGCCGCCTGAGTTCGGGCCCGATGCAGTGCCGGTTTGCTGGCGACCCCTGCGTACGTGACCGCGACCCCGCGGAACTGCGCTCCGTGGCGTCCGTGACTGTTGCTGAAGCGTGGGTCGATCTCGATCCCGACCCGTGATGCGGCGTCGGCCCACTGGGTGCGTAGGTGTTCGGTGGGGGCGACGACAGTGACGCGCTCGATCACCCCTCGGTCCAACAGCTCCGCCGCGATCCGGAGCGCGAAGGTCGTCTTTCCCGCGCCCGGCGTAGCCACAGCCAAGAAGTCTCTCGGCGCCTGATCCACGTAGGTGGCAACCGCTCGTTCCTGCCAGGCACGGAGCTTGTGCGCGGTGCCCCAGGCGGCGCGTTCGGGGTAAGCAGGTGGAAGGTGCGAGGCGGCTGAGGTGCTCATCGCCGTAGAGGATAGGCAGACTATGGCCTTCGACATGCCCGGAGGATGCAGGCATGCCGATTGCGAGTCCGCCGTGCTACGCGTGTCGGGGGCCGGTTGCTGATCGTCAGGATCCGTATGCGGGCTCTCCGGTGGAGTCCCGGCCTACTCGTCACCGTCCTGTGGCGAACGGAGGCCGTCGTAGATCTCTTTGCAGGTGGGGCATACCGGAAACTTCTTGGGGTCACGGCCCGGGATCCACACCTTGCCACACAGCGCCGTCACCGGCTCACCCGACATCGCGCTCTCCATGATCTTCTCTTTGCGCACGAAATGGGCGAAGCGCTCATGGTCACCGGGCTCACTCAGTCGTGGGTCGGCCCTGGTGTCCTCGCGGTCCAACAGGGCGGTCCGCGTGTCCGGACTGGTCGGTGGCGGCGGTGCGTCCAGAGGCTGGTTGCTGAGGTGAATGGGTGCGTACATGATCCAGATCCTACGACGTGGAGCCCTAGTTGTGCCCAGGTGTCGATGTGTAGGTCGCCAGCCAGGAGACCGGTTCCCTTTGTCGCACGACGACATCACGCCACATCGCAGCGGTGTCCAGACGGAACGGGTCGGCAGTCAGCGCGTCCGCCACTTCCCAGGCCCCATCAGCGATCTCGCCAGCCAACTGGCCCCCGGTCCACCCGGCGTACCCCACGAACACTCTCATTGCCTCGACCTGTGGCACGACCACCTCAGCCGGGGCGTCCAGGTCGACCAAGCCGAATCCCCGACCCAGCATATTCACGCCGACTAGCGTCGTGGGATCGCAGTCGCGTGGGAGCCGCACGAGGCTGATCGCGCTGTCCCTGCCGACCGGGCCTCCCTGGTACAACGTCGCTGGCGCACTGACGTGGGAGTGCCACCGCGGTAACACGGCATGCACCGCCACATCGAGCGGCTTGTTCAGAATGATGCCCTGAGACCCGTCGTCATCGTGGTGCAACATCAAGACGATTGCGCCGGCGAACACGTCGTCCAGAGCGGGCATGGCGATCAGTAGCTTTCCGGCCACGTCGACCCGGCGGACCATCAGCACGCCTCGCTGCCCAGATGCGACTCTCGGTGGGTCTCATTGGATCCCCGTCCTGCGGCCACACCCCACCCGATCATCATGCCCACCACGATACCCATCAGATCGGCCACCACGTCCAGGGCGTCCGCGCCTCGGTCCACCGGCAAGACGGCCTGAAGCGGCTCACTGATCACGGCGTGCAGGACGAGAAGTGCGAGGATCGCCCGCAACCGCAGCGCGGCAGCCACCACCGCCGGGACACCAAAGATCAACAGGTGCGCAACTTTGTCCAGGTAGGACGAGCCTGGTCCGGGGGCCGGGACGTAGAGATAGAGCGCGTAGATCTGTGCGAGCAAAAGCGCAGCGAGCACGACCAGCCACCACCCCCGCGCGGACCCCACGATCAGGTTGCGCCAACGTTGTCGCTGTCGCTGCCCCGCGCCCGAGCTGCCTTCTCGACCGCCTCGGCGACGGCTTTGGTGGCTTCCGGATTGAAGACACTGGGGATGATGTAGGTCGGGTTGCGCTCGTCATCGCCCACGACGTCTGAGAGCGCGACGGCAGCGGCCAGCAACATGTCGTCAGTGACCTGATCAGTCACCGCGTCGATGAGACCGCGAAACACTCCCGGAAAGACCAGGACGTTGTTGATCTGGTTGGCGAAGTCGCTGCGGCCGGTCGCCACCACTGTGGCGTGCCTGCCAGCCTCGGACGGATCTACCTCTGGCACGGGATTGGCCATGGCAAACACGATTGCATCGTCGGCCATCGTGGCGATGTCGTCGCCGGTCAAGATGTTGCCGGCTGAGACGCCGATGAAGACGTCGGCGTCCTTCAGAGCATCTTTGAGGCCGCCGGTGGCACCATCGGAGTTGGTATGGGCAGCGATCCACTTGAGGTTCTCATCCGATCCGCCGGCGATGTCTTCGCGGTCCATATGCACCAGACCGTTGACGTCGGAAACGGTCAACTGGCCGGCACCGGCTTTGATCAGCAACCGAATGATCGCGGAGCCGGCAGCCCCAGCCCCGGACATCACGATCCGAACGTCCTCGATCTCCTTGTGGACCACACGCAAGGCGTTGTTCAAGGCGGCCAAACAGACAATGGCGGTGCCGTGCTGGTCGTCGTGGAAGACCGGGATGTCCAACTCCTCGCGCAGTCGCCGCTCGATCTCGAAACAGCGAGGCGCAGAGATATCCTCCAGGTTGATGCCGGCGAAGCCCGGCGAAATGGCCTTGACCGTGCGGATGATTTCCTCGGTGTCGGTGGTGTCCAAGCACAGCGGGAAAGCGTCGATGTTGCCGAACTTCTTGAACAGTGCAGCCTTGCCCTCCATCACCGGCATGGCGGCTAGCGGCCCGATGTTGCCCAACCCCAGCACAGCCGTGCCATCTGTGACGACCGCCACACTGTTTCGCTTGATCGTCAATCGGCGAGCGTCCTCAGGGTTCTCATAAATGGCTTGACATATCTTCGCCACGCCAGGGGTATAGACCAAGGACAGGTCGTCGCGGTTTCTGATCGGCAGTTTCGACTCAATGCTCAGCTTTCCACCGAGGTGCACCAAGAAGACGCGGTCGCTGACCTTGCCGATGTCGACACCGTCCATTCGGCGCATCGCCGCAACGACCTCGTCGGCGTGGTCGCTACCCCGGGTGGCGATGGTCAGGTCCGCCTGCAGTCGCTCGGTGCCGGAGTGGGCAATGTCAACGGCGGTCACCATGCCGCCCGTCTTCTCGATCACACCAGTGATCTCGCTCACAGCGGTGACCCTGGCCGGTAGCTCAAGGCGCACGGTGATCGAGTTGGACACGGACGGCACGGGGCTCATAGCGTCATTGTTGCGTATGCCGCCCGGTGGGTGTGGGAATCGCGGTGACTCGCCGACCGTTCACGCATGCATGAGCACACTGACATTGACTGAAGAGACCTTCGACGCGGCAGTAGCCGATAACGGGATCGTCTTGGTGGACTGGTGGGCCGAGTGGTGTGGCCCGTGCAAGCAGTTCGGACCCATCTTTGAGGAGGCGGCCACCCGGCATACCGATGTGGTGTTCGGCAAGGTCGACACCGAGGCACAGCCCCGCCTCGCCTCAGGGGCCCAGATCACCTCCATCCCAACGATCATGGCCTTCCGCGACGGCATCTTGGTCTTCGCCCAACCCGGAGCCCTTCCCGCGCCAGCGCTAGAGTCGTTGCTGACCCAGGTGAAGGAGCTCGACATGGATGATGTGCGAGCCAAGGTGGCCGAGCACGAAGAGACTCAGGCTGCGGGTGGCGAACGCGGCACCGGGTGAGGGAGGACCGCACCTGGCTGGTCGCCTTGGCCGCTTGCCTGTGGGGAGCCTCAGCGTTACTTCGCGAACCTCTGGTCGCAGCCATGGATGCCTCGACCATCGTGCTGTACGAGCACATCTTCATCGTCGCAGTACTCAGCCCTTGGGCCTTGCCTGCGTTGCGCGCTTGGGCTAAGGCTCCCCCGCGGGTGCGGGCCGGATCGGTCATCATCGGCGCGGGGTCCTCGGCGCTGGCAACCACGCTGTTCACAGCAGCCTTCGCCTCCGGTGACCCGATCACTCCGCAGGTCCTGCAGAAATTACAGCCGCTCGTGGCACTAGCGCTGGCGGCCGTGTTGCTCGGCGAACGCCTCCGGCCCCGGTACGCCCTGTTCGCCGTGCCCGCACTGGTCGGCGCGTGGATGTTGACTTTCGACAGTCCCTTCTCGGTTGCGGTGGCCGACGCCCAGGCCGCTGCCTTGGCGCTCGGGGCAGCGAGCCTGTGGGCCGGTGGCACTGTCCTTGGGCGACTGGTCGGCAGCGACCTCGGCCCTCGGGACACCTTGGTGCTGCGGTTCGTGTTCGGGCTGCCCGCGGCAGCAGTCATCGTCGCTGTCCTGGGTGCCGGATGGGCCTTGCCTCTGGAGCAGGCTCCGTCGCTGGCACTGCTGGCCCTTGTGCCCGGCTTGCTCGCTCTCGGTCTCTACTACGTGGGCTTGGAGCGAACGGCCGCGTCACGCGCCACGTTGGCGGAGCTGATGTTCCCGGTCACCGCAGCGATCGTCGGGGTGACCATGCTGGAGGCCACCTTGTCGGCGAGCCGGTGGACGGGACTAGCAATCGTGGTGATCAGCGTCACCGCTCTGGCCTGGAATGAGAATCGAGCCGCCACGGCCTCCGTGAAAGTCGACCCCACGAAAATCGGAGAGCACATCTCCGCCTAGAGCCCGGCATGCGCCGCCTGGGCAAGGTTACGCTCGGCCTACCTTGGGATTTCCCCCGAGTTGGGCGCATTACCTTGCCCAGGGGTAGAACAGGAATTGGCACTTCGCTCGTCAGCCTAGGCCTTTTCTCGGGTGTCATCCGCCGTCGATGCGCTGACGTGGGCCGTAGGGTGTGCTGTCACGCGTGTGCCGAGGCCCTCTCCGCCCCAGCACCACTGGAGGGTGGCGGAATTCAGCGCCCGAGTCCACCCTGCACTGCGCAGAGGTCGTGTGGACGAAGAGGTCATGTGGACGAAGAGGTCATGTGGACTCTTCGGCTCCTACCGGTCAGGGCGCCTCGCCGCCGCCGTCACCCGGCACTACGTCGTCGGGGACAACGTCGTCAGGGACAACATCGTCAGGGATCACGTCATCCGGCACGACATCGTCAGGGATGGGACTCTCCTCCGGGATGACGTCGTCGGTGCCCGGGGCCTCGACGCCGGTGCCTTTCACGCCCGGGATCGAGGTTCCGACGCCGGTGTTGTCGGTTCCCCCTGTGTAGGTGGAGACAGCGCGTCCCGTGGTCAGCTCGAACGCCAAGATGATCGCCATCGTCACCGCGAACAGGGCCGCCGCCAGGCCGAGGATCCGCTTCCACGGAAGGCCGCGCAGCACCTGCCCGCGAGACTCCTGGGCGGGCGGGGTAGCCGGCGCTTCCGGTGCTCGCGAGGACGACTTCGGCGAGCCCACGCTTTCGGGCTGGCGCGGCTTGGCGCGACGCGAGGCGGCAGCCGCGGCAGCAGCTGCCTTCTCCTTCGTCACGTTCATCGAGTGCGTATACAGGGCTCCGCCGATGGTGATGCACAAACTACCCAGCGCCGCACCCAGCAAGGTCCCCACAACCCCCAGGCTCGAGAGCAGCACCGCGGCGGACACCGCCCCTAGGGCAGATCCTGCGGAGTTGGTCCAGTTGATGTCCAGACGCTGCTTTTCGGTCTCGCTCATCCCTCCATCTTGCGGAGTCGAGTGGGCCACGATCAAGTCGCGGACGCCTTCCGTGCTCAAGAGTGAGCAATCTCATGCCGCCGAGGTTGACGCACTTCTCACTGGTGCAGCGTGCCGGCTGTTGTTGTGCAGGTCGAGAGGCTGTCGCAGGAACACACAGCTCGGCGCCAAGAACGTGTCGAGAGGCAGTCCCGCAAGGCGCGGCAAGCCCGCCGAGGTCCAGGAGACATCACGTCGTCCGGGTGAGGCACTAGACGCCGAACTCTGGTCAACCATATCCACACACACGAACCCCCAGTGCCGCGAAGAACTGCGGAAACTGGGGTCTGACTGCGACACCCTGTGTGACGTGACCACGATGGTGGAGGTGGCGGGAATCTCCGCGCAAAGCGTCTGACCTGCATAGACACCGTTTCCGGTTCCGCCGCGTCAGTAGTGTGACAGTTGCGGACGCCCGTGTACTCGCTCTTGGGAACCCCTGACGGCTGTGGTGGCGTCGTGAGTCATCGAGATGGTCCCCCACTCAGTCAGCAATCGAGTCGTGTGTCCAGCACCCGTGGGGCGATAACGAGGTCGCCGACAAGTATCCTGCCGTTTGCGCAATCGGCTTGGCTGTTCTGACACTCCGATAGCAAGCGTGGGGCTTAAGGAGATGTGGAGCAAACCCAGCCAACACAGCTCAGTGCTCGGCGGCAGTTCGAGTCCCTGTCGCAGGCCGCCGAGCGGACCGGCCTCAGTACGCGGACGTTGCGTCGTCGTATCGCGGCCGGCGATCTCAGGTCGTACCGGTCGGGCCCAAGGATCATTCGAGTGGACCCCAGGGACGTCGACGATCTCTTGGTGCCACTTCGCACTGTGCAGACGTACCCAATTTGAAGCCCGCCAGAACACTGGCGGAGACGTGCCCCGAGGCGATCACTGCCGGACCTGAGGGCTAGTCGTCCCGGCGTAACACCCATGCCACACCCCACCGGTTGGCGTCCTATCCCGAGCCCCCACCTGCTGACAAGAATGCATATCTCTACCCGCTCTGCGCCTGCCCCTTTCGAGCGCCGTCGACAGCCCCATTTCGCCCAGAAGGACGCACGTTCCAGACCCGGGGAGAGGGGGAAATCGGCCGTCACCACCGGCGCGCCACCCAGCGAGCACCAGGAGCCAACTCCCGCGGGTCATGGTCGACATGTTCGGTCCACTCGGATCGCGACCAGAACGCTGAGGAGCACTCAATGTCACATCGCTTGTACCGACTGGGCAGGTATGCCGCCCGCCGCCCGTGGACCGTGATCGGGACCTGGCTGGTGATGGCCCTGCTCGTGATCGGTGCATCTACGATGTTTGGAAGTGAGCTTGAGGATTCCCTCGAAGTGCCGGGGCTTGACTCCGCGCAGGCCGCCGATCTGCTCGAAGCCGCTGAGTCGGACACGGCGGGGCTGAGCGCGCTGGTAGTCATGACCCCGTCTGAAGAAGGCGTGACCTTCTACAACTCCGCCGAAGCGCGGGCCGAGGTGTCCAAAATCCAGACCGGGATCGCAGAGTTGTCCAACGTAACCGGCACCAGCGACCCAGCCGGTGACTTGGCCCAAGGTGCCGACGTGGCTACGACCAGCGGATCGGTGTCGCCAGACGGTCGGGTCGCCCTCGTCCAGGTCCATTATCCGGTCGTGGACGAGGTGTCCGTGAAGGACCTTGAAAATCTCAGGACTCTCGGAGTCGAGGCTCAACAAGGTTCCCCCTTGCAGATCGAGATGGGCGGCGAACTGTTCTTTACGTTCCAGGAGGCGGAGACCGGCACCGGCGAAATGGTCGGTCTCGTCGCGGCAGTCATTATCTTGCTCCTGGCGTTCGGCTCGATTATCGCCATGGGTCTGCCCATCGCGATGGCGATCTTCGGCCTCGCCGTCGGCATCAGTTCGATGGCGCTGATCAACTATCTGGTCGACATTCCCAGTTGGGCACCGCAGATCGCCACCATGATTGGCCTCGGTGTCGGGATCGACTACGCCCTGTTCCTGCTCACCCGGCACCGGGAGTTTCTGTCCAATGGGATAACCGTCGAGGAATCGGCCGGTCGGGCGGTCGCCACCGCTGGTCAAGCCGTGCTCTTCGCCGGTGGCACCGTGGTCATCGCGATTCTCGGTCTCGCAGTCGCCGGCGTTCCGGCGTTGACCGCGGCAGGCATCGCCACGTCGGTCATCGTGGCGATCATGGCGACCGCGTCGGTCACGTTGCTTCCCGCCTTGCTGGGTCTTGCCGGGCACCGGATCAATCGAGCCGCATTCGGGCGGACCCCGATCGCTGATGGCACCAAGGTCAGCATGCGATGGATGCGTTGGGGTAAGCACGTGTCCAGCCACGCGTGGCTGTATGTCGTCGCCGTTTCTGTCCTGCTACTCGCCGTGGCCGTGCCAGCGCTCGCACTGCGGATGGGCTCCCCGGATGCGGGCACGCTGCCAGAGACCCGTACTGAACGACAGGCCTACGATCTCGTGGCCGAAGGATTTGGCCCCGGCATCAATGGCCCACTGGTCATCGCCGTTGACATCTCGCAGGATCCCAGCATCACCCAACCGCTGTTTGACGCGATCGCCTCAGACGCGGGAATCGCCGACGTAGCTGCCCCGCAGATCAACACCGACGCCGGAGTGGCCACCCTGCTCGCCTACCCGACCACCCCTCCCCAGGACGACGCCACACTCGAGACGATCAAGCGTTTGCGAGACGACGTCTTCCCGGCCGTCCTGGATCAGAGCCCGGCGCAAGCGCATGTCGGTGGCTCGACGGCAACCTTTGTCGACATCGGCGACCAATTCAAGAATCGGCTCCCGCTCTTCATCGCCTCAGTGATCCTGCTGTCCTTCATTCTCCTGACCATCGTGTTCCGATCGATCTTGGTGCCGCTGAAAGCTGCGCTGTTGAACCTGCTGAGCATCGGTGCCACCTATGGCGTGTTGGTCATGGTGTTCCAGTGGGGCTGGGGCATCGGCCTGATCGGTCTGGAGTCGACCCTTCCGATCGACCCCTTCCTGCCCATGTTCATGTTCGCGGTCCTGTTCGGCCTCTCCATGGACTACGAGGTATTCCTCCTGTCACGGGTGCGCGAGGAGTACCTGCTCACCCACGACAACAACGGTTCGGTGATATACGGCATCGCAAGCACCGCCCGGGTCATCACCTCAGCTGCCATGATCATGATCGCGGTCTTCCTCGGGTTCGCTTTCGGCGAGAACCCTGTCATCAAGGTCATGGGGCTGGGGTTGGCCACGGCCATCTTCATTGATGCCACCCTCATAAGACTGATCCTGGTGCCAGCGACGATGACATTGCTAGGTCACGCCAACTGGTGGATTCCCGGCTGGCTCGACCGTCTGCTGCCGACCATCGACATCGAGGGTGAGGCGGGCCTTCCGCAACCCGAAATGGAGGGTGAGGACTCTGCGGCCCCACGAGAAACAGTACCCGTCTAATGGCGGGCCCACGAGTGACAGCAACCGAAGAGAACGGCGCCAATTCTCATAGTCGTTCTCCCCATCACTTTCAGCCAGGAGCCAGCATGTCGTTTAACCACCAACCTTCAACCGGAGCAATAGTTGCTACCAGACTCGGACGCGACTTCGGTGGTGTGCCTGCGGTCCGTTCTCTTGACCTTCACGTCCACAAGGGAGAGATCTACGGCTTTCTAGGGCCGAACGGTGCGGGCAAAAGCACCACCGTTCGGATGTTGTGCACGTTGCTTCGTCCCACCAGCGGCCAGGCCACCGTCGCCGGTTGCGACGTCGACACCGATCCCGGTCAGGTCCGCCTGCGCATCGGCGTGGCCCTGCAGGGCTCCTCACTCGATGAATCCCAAACGGGCCGCGAGCTGCTTCGCTTGCAGGGTCGGCTCTACGGACTGGACCGGGTCACGATCGACCGCCGCGTCGCGGAGGTGGTCGATTTGGTCGGTATCGGCGAGTCGATCGACGATCTGATCAAGACCTACTCCGGGGGTATGAAGCGACGCCTCGATCTGGCCGGTTCATTGGTTCACCAACCCGAAGTCCTGTTTTTGGACGAACCGACCACCGGGCTCGACCCGGCCAGCCGGGCGCGCATGTGGACTGAAGTGCGACGACTGAACGACGCCGGTACGACCATCTTTCTCACCACCCAATACCTCGAGGAGGCGGACGCCCTCGCTGACCGAGTGGGCGTCATCGTCGACGGGTCATTGGTCGTCGAAGGAACACCAGCAGACCTCAAGCGGCAGATCGGCAACGACATCGTCATCGCAACTGTCCAGGAAACCCAGGTCGAGGTCGCTGTCGAAGCGCTCACCTCGGTGCCTGCCGTAGAAGACGTGACCTTCCACGGTGACGCCGTCACGATGTCCGTCACCGACGGCGAGGCAACCCTGCTGACCATTGCGACCACCTTGGACCGTGCGGGGGTCAGCGTGCGTTCGTTGGCGACCCGTACCCCGACGCTCGACGACGTCTTCCTGCATCACACAGGTGAACGCTTCGAAGCAGACGCGCCCACCGATGCCACGCCCGAACAAGGAGTCTCAGCATGACCGCCGCCATAACCAACCCGATGACCACTCGACCTAGTCCAGACGACGGCCAACGCGTCAGGATGCTTGCCCGACCGGCCGGCTTCCGGCCAAGACGTCACATCGGTCGCCACCCGCGCCCTTCGTCAGATTCTGCGTGACCCGGAAGCGGTGATTCCATCACTCTTCGTCGGAGTCTTCTTCTATGCCGTCCAGGTCGGTGTGCTGCAAGACCTCGTGATGGCAAGTAGTCCTGCCGGCCTCGACTTTAAGGCGTTCCTCTTGCCGATGGGCATAGTGTTCGCCATCACGGGGGTCTCGCGTGCCGCTGCGCTCGTCACCGATATACAGAGCGGGTACTTTGATCGGTTGCTGGTCACCCCTATCCGCCGGACTGCCCTGTTGCTCGGGCTCATGATCGCCGACCTCGTTTTGGTCCTTGTCCTGGCGAGTTTGGTATCGGTAGCGGGCCTGCTCTTCGGCGTGAGGTTCGTCACCGGCCCGTTGGGATTCATCGCCTTCCTTGGCTTGTGCGCACTCTGGGGGCTCGCCTTCGCTGGCTTCCCGTACGCGGTCGCCTTGCGCACGGGCAACCCAGCGGCAGTCAACGCCAGTTTTCTGCTCTTCATGCCGTTCGCGTTCCTGAGTACCGCGTTTGTGCCACGGGATGCCATGACCGGGTGGATGGCCGAGATCGTGCAATACAACCCGGTGACCTATCTCCTCGAGGCACTCCGCGCATTGCTGATGGTCGGTTGGGACGTTGGCGTACTCGCGCAAGGAATCGGTGCCGTCGGCGCCGTCTTCGTCGTGACCTTGACGTTGTCAGCCCTCGCGCTGCGCGGCCGTGTCTCACGTGCCTGAGCCGCACATCACCGACCAGCTCTCCCAGAAGGAGACAACACCCATGAGTGCACCAACGAGCGCCGCAGACCTGGGCGTCGCCGAGCTATACGACTCGGACTTTGTCCGTCACTTCGACGCGCGAGCCACACTGTGGGAGCACCTCATCTGCCGCGAAGCAAACGCCGCCTTTCATCATCGGCTCCAGCTGCTCGGCGACCGACCGCTGCGTGTGCTTGACCTCGGGTGCGGCACCGGCCGCAACGTGCGACGTTTTGCTAACGCTGGCCTTGCGATCGACAGCTACGTGGGGGTGGACTCCTCGGCAAGGATGATCAGCGCCGCTCGCGCCGCTCACCCGTATAGCCGAGCGGAGTTCCGACACTGCGATGCCGACACCGCACTGGTGGCCGATGAACGCTACGACCTGATCACGGCAACGTGGCTGCTGTCTCACCACAGGGACCCAGCCGACCTCATCCGCACAGCGACCGAGCGGCTTCACGACGGTGGCCGGTTCATGGCCTTGGCCGTTACGGATAGCAACAGGCCGGTAGCACGCCTGCACGGCTGGCGCTTCAGACACTTCCTTCACTCACATCCTGTATCACCGGCACTTCTTCGCAACCACGCCTTGAGCTTTGAGCATGTGAGCGCCAACGGACTGATCTCCATGATCGAATACCACCCGCAGACGCTGACCCCGCCCCGGGGGATCCGTGACACGATGCGAATCTGAAGAAGGGCCAAGGTTCGTGCGGATCCAACTGTTCGGCGGCGTGACGATCCTCGCTGAGGACGGAACACCGATCGACCCCGGTCCAGCGAAGTGCCAAGAGTTGCTTGCAGCACTCGCCCTCAGCCAAGACGGGGCCGTCCCGGTGTCAACGCTGATCGATCTTCTCTGGGGCGATGACCCACCGCGCACCGCAGCGAAAACGCTGCAGGGCTATGTTGCTCGGCTGCGACGCGCCGTTGGCCACGAGGCGCTCATCCGCTCCGGTGCGGCATACCGTCTCGTTGTACCGGAGGAGAGCATCGACGTCGCTCGATTTCGTTCTCGACTATCCGCCGGCGACGTGGCTGGGGCCTTGGCCCAGTGGGATGGACTGCCACTCGCGGGCCTCGACGCCCCCGGCCTGCAGCCGATGGTTGATGGCCTGGTCGAGCAGTGGCTTGGTGCTGTCGAGTCCGATACTGGAGGAGGTGGTCGACGCCGATCCACAGTCGGTGATCGGCCGATTAACGGAACTTACCTCGAGCCATCCGTTTCGCGAGGGTCTCTGGGCGCTGTTGATCACCGCCTTGTATCGCGTCGGGCGTCAGGGCGATGCGCTGGAGGCATATCGGCGAGCCCGTCAGCACCTCATCGAGGACCTCGGTGTCGAACCCAGCGCTCGCTTGAAGGAACTCGAGACCGCTGTGCTGTCCCAGGACCCGGTATTGGCTGCCGCGGGACCGCGACGTTCTGACGTGGAGTTTCCGACGGGGATGATGGCTTTCGCATGTTCTGAGATCGACACATCTCATCGCCGCTGGCGCGACGATCGTTCTGGGTGGGCAGCAGCGGCAGAAGTGCATGCCGGGCTCGTCCGCACTGTGGCGGCCGAGCATGACGGACAGGTCTGGGCCACCGGCGCAGAATCAGTGTCGGTCGTCTTCGCCAAGGTGAGCGACGCGCTCAGCTGGGCCAAGCAGGCCCAGCGGGTTGCCGCTGATGCCGTCACCGCGGCAGGTGAGCGACTCGTCAGGATCGGCTTGCACGTCGGCGAGGCAGACGGACGCAATGGCAACTACGTCGGCCCCACTGTCGATCTCGCCGCTCGACTCGCCGGCGCCGGCCACGGTGGGCAAACGCTTCTTTCGACGAGTGCTTCGGCGCTTGTTGAGAACGAGGCGCTGTTAGACCTTGGAGCGGTCCGTTTCGCGGACTCATGGAACGAGCACCGCGTGCACCAACTCGGTGACGCCGACTTTCCCCCGCTGCGCGTCCGGGCCGGATGGGTGGGTCCGCGGCGGCCCCGTGGACGGCTCATCGGCCGTGCCGACGCCATGGATGTCGCGATGGCCGCGGTCGATGTCTCCCCTGTTGTGACCCTGGTAGGCCCCGGTGGGATCGGGAAGACGCGTCTGGCGCTCGAGCTCGCACATCGGCGCGAGCGCACGCCCGTGTGGTTCGTCGAACTCGCGGGCGTGTCGTCATCAACCGACGTTGAGCGAGCCGTTGCCGACGTGCTCCAGGTCAAGGAGGCCCCGGGGCGTCCCCTTGCGAGCGCGGTCGTGCGTGCGCTGGATCATCCTGGTGGCCTGCTTGTGTTCGACAATTGTGAGCACGTCATCGACGGTGCGACAGCACTCGTTGATGAGATCGCCTCGGCGGGGCTCGACGTGACCGTGCTGTGCACTTCGCGCGAAGGTCTAGGTGTTCGAGGCGAACAACTTGTGGTTGTTGGTCCCCTCGACGTCACCACGTCAGCGGTCCAACTTTTCACTGAGCGTGCCTTCGCAGCAGACCGTTCGTTCGACATCGCTGACGACCCTCAATCAGTCGCTGAGATCTGTCGGCGCCTGGACGGCGTCCCGCTCGCGATCGAGTTGGCAGCCGCGCGTATTCGAAGTCATGCGCCCGCAGACATCGTCGCCCGGCTCGACAGCAGCTTCCGGTTGCTCACTGCTGGGCGCCGCGGGAGTGTCGAGCGGCACCGCACCCTGCAGGCCACGGTTCGGTGGTCCTACGATTTGCTGGACGACGCGGAGCGTTTGCTGTTCCGCAGGTTGTCGGTCTTCGCTGGCCCTTTCGACATGCGCGCAGCGGAGTCCGTTGTTGCTGACGAGACTCTGTGCGTTGACGATGTCACCGCCCTGGTCGGTGATCTTGTCGACCGGTCCATGGTGAGCGTCACCTCAACCGGTTCCGGACGTCGGTACCGATTGCTGGAAACCATCCGTCAGTTCGGCGCTGAGGCCCTCGCAGAGAGCGGAGAAGCCGATCAGATCGCGCGTTGTCATTGCGCGTTCATCAGGAGTGAGGTTGAACGGATCTCGGTGCTTCTCGATGGCCCCGACGAGGTACGCGGTGTGTATGAACTCAGTGAGTTGTGGCCAAACCTGCGAGCTGCGGTCGATGGGGCACTCGCCCGCGGAGATGTCGCAGTGACCGCACACGTGATTGCTCGCATCTCAACCCAGGTGTTCTTGCGGCGCGGAGTCGGTGAGATCTCCGACTGGGCAGAACGTCTCCTCGACATCGTCGAGGAGACCGATGACGAAACGAACGCCTTGTGTCTGCTCTGGATCGCGCTGCATCACACCATGACCCAAGATGTCGCTCGCTTCGATGCAATTGCTCAGTCGCGCCCTTCGCCGCAGGGCGTCCTCGGTCGCTTCGGCATCGCAGTCATTCAGGGCGATCGACAGCGAATTCTCCATCTAGGCCCAGAGGCCATCGCTACGGCTCGCTCGCGCAACGAAGCGTCGCTGGCCATGCTGTTCGAGATCTTCGTCGGCGGAAACATGCTGCAGGTCGACAACCTTGCCGCCGCCGCGACGTTCCTGGACGATCTCATCGAGCGCTTTAGGCACCAGTCGGCGCCGCCGACGTACTTGACCTGGGCTCTGTATTTGGCTGGTGCAACCGCCTCGATGCGGGGCGATAACGAGCGCGCGCAGACGTTATACCTTGCAGCCGCGTCGCTCGACATACCGCCGCGCACGAACAGTCCGATAGAAGCGCTCGCCGCTCGGCAAGCCTTCAATGAGGGCCACCCCGATCAAGCATTCTCGATCTTGCGCTCATACGTCCAGGAGTTGCTCGACGCCGGAAACCACAGTGGCGTCGTTCTTGCGGGTCTGGAATTCGTCACAATGACGAGCTCACTTGATCGGCTGGAGTCCGCCGCAATCGTCGTCGGGCACCTGCGATCGCAAGGATTTCTGAGTGACCCCGACACTGGCCTTGCTGCATTGATCGCCGACGTCGCAGTGCGCGTTGACAACAACCCGACAACCCGGGCTATCGCCGAGCAGGCCCAATCCCGTGACCTCAACCAACGCGACACCCTGCGCGTGATGCGGGAGACTCTCGATGTCCTGATTGCCGAGCTCCGTCGATCTTGAGCTCGTTTCTCGGTTCCACCACCCCTCCACCGACCTGCCACCCATCGACAACCAGCCAAGCGCACGGTTGTCTCATGGATAAGAAACCCAACACCACACCCAAACCCGACACCTCGGCCAACACCCAGCATCCGTCACACAGCATGACCGCCGTCGTGCAGCATGCCTATGGGCTCGGTGCGATCGAGATCGCCCAGCGCCCAGTGCCGTCTGCTGGGCCAGGACAACTGCGGATCAAGGTCGCTGCTAGCACCGTCAACCCGATGGATCGGCACCTCGCCACCGGGACGCCGGGCTTCGTGCGACTGGTCGAGGGCTTGCGTCGCCCCAAGCACGAGATCCCCGGCCGTGAAGCCTGCGGAGTGGTCGACCAGGTGGCATCTGGCGTCGAAGGCTTCGAGGTCGGCCAGTCCGTCTTCGGCTGGTTGACCGGCGCCTTCGCCGAGTACGCCATCGCAGAGGCTGATCGGATGTGCCTGGCCCCACCAGCAATGACTGCGTTCGAGTGCGCCGCCCTACCGGTTGCCGGGGCGGCTGCGTTACAAGCAATCGAGCTCGGCAACGTCGCCGGCAAGCGAGTTGTCGTGAACGGTGCCTCCGGAGGGGTCGGTCACTACGCCGTGCAGATCGCCAAAGCCCGCGGCGCGCACTGGGTTGTCGGCGTGTGTTCCAGCGGCAACGCGGACTTCGTACGTGGTCTGGGTGCTGATCAGGTCGTCGAGTACGGCTCCGAAGATTTCACGTCTCAGCAGTGGGACGTGATCATCGACTGCATCGGGAACCGCAGCGACGCTGAGATCCGTCGGGCGCTCGTCCGCGACGGCCGATGGATCGTGGTCGGGGACCAGAACATGGGCGGACTACTCGGTCCGCTTCCTCGCCTGGTGGTGCGGTTGATGCGCTGGCAACTCGGGTCGCAGTCGTGCCATTGGTTCGTGCAGGGCGAGGACGCTCGGTATCTCAAGGAGCTTGCTGCCCTAGTGAACGAGGGCAAGGTCGGCTCGCACCTGAGCGAGACCGTCGACCTGGATCACGTCCGTGCAGGCTACGACCGCATCAAGAGCGGTCGCACTGTCGGCAAAGTGTCCGTTGATGTCGCCGCCGCACTTGGCGTGCCATCGAGCAAGGCGAACGACGAAGCGCGGACGCGATCGTGAGCACAACAGCGCAAAGCAGCAGTCCTGTAGTGGGTTCGAACGAACGTATCGACCGACTGGAGAGGCGGGCGCTTCTGTCCGCTCTGTGGATATTCGTCCTCCTGAACTTCATCTTCCGCGACCTCCACGAAATTGTGAAGCCGGAAATACTCGCAGATGCGATGAAGGGAATCTACAACGGCCAGGAGGTCACCGAAGCGATGTTCCTCCTCGGAGGCATCATGGTTGAAGTACCGATCGCCATGGTGCTGATGGCGTGGGTGCTGCCGATCCGAGCGAACCGATGGGCAAATGTTGCCCTGGCGCCGATCTTCGGACTCACCTTGATCGCGGTGCCCGGCGACCTCGACGACTACTTCCACGTCGGGCTGATGCTGATGGCACTGGCGGTCATCGTATGGAAAGCGTGGAACTGGAGACCATCCTCATCGTAGGCTCATGCGTTCGTCAGCCAGGCCCACCTTCGGCGGCAACTTTCGCGGTGGCGGCCACCGTCCGTCCCAAGCTAAAACCCAACGGAGGGTCAGGTCGCCAGAGGGAATTCCCCTTCTGACTCCCACGGTTCCCGGCGTAACGGTGCCGCCGGCCCGGCAGACCAACCGTCGACGCGCAGAGCAGGCGTTCTGCGACCGAGCGCGGCCGAATACGCCGCCGCTCAAGGCGGCACGATCACGTGGTGGAGAGCGTTCCACGCCATCGTGGCCCTCGAAGTCAACCACCACCTGGACTGGCGCGAAGCAGAAGAGATCTGCCTTCGACATCTCAGCGACCGCATCCGCGAACTCCTTCTACCGGCGACATCCGCACCGTGATCAGTCTCGGATCCACGGCGCCGCCCCGGTTCTGACCTACAACACTTGAAACACCACCTGAAAGGGAGCCACACCATGACTAAGGGATACGTCATCTTCACCGAACACGTCACCGACGCCGATGGGATCACTGCATACAGCGCAGCGGCCAAACCCTTGGTCATCGCAGCCGGAGGAACAGCGGTCATCGCCGGGCCTACCCAGCGCGTCGCCGAGGGGGAATGGCATGGCACTACGACTGTCGTGCTCGAGTTCCCGAGCGTCGAGGCAGCGAACGCCTGGTACGACAGCGCCGACTACCGGGCCGTGATCGACCAACGTCACCAGGCTGCAACCAGCAACGTCGCAATATTCGAGGGCTTCGCCCCACCGGAACCCAACAGTTGAGATGCGCGCTCACCGACCCGACATCGCGCCCCCGCAGCCAAACGGCACGCGCAGCGTGACCCGTCGGTCCCCAGGTAAGCCACCTCCGGGCACCTGCTGCTTACCGCCCAGATAGGGCGTGTCCCGAGGTTGCTGCCTATCGCCCAGATCGGGCTGTTGGGAACCTCTGCTGAGCGTGTCTATGGCTACCGTGTCTATGGCTATTGTCGACAGGCTATTGTTCCGCTCTGGCCCGCGATGAATGATCCCCGAGCTGAGCGGAGCGTCCCTGGTCTCACTCTCGTGCGGTCAGCGCGTGGCAGCCCCAAGTGGGGTGCGTAGGTCCACGCCCCTTGGGCGTACTCCGGGACTCACAGGTCACATGTCGCCCGACTGCGGCGCGCAGAGGTTCACCATCGCGACGCAAGGGACCTTCGTCGCTCGCTTTTTGACCGTTGCAACCCTAGTGACCAGGCGGGATGATGCAGAGGACCTGTCCGGTCCGTTGGCCAGGTCGTTGCATGCCGGCGATGGTTGGAGGACGTGATGGGGCAGGTGCTCGGGGTGCACGGCATCTTTCAGGAGCAGAAGGGCCGCTCTCAGTTGCTGAGTGAGTGGGGGCCGGGCTTGGCCGATGGGGTCGAGGCGGCTGGCGGACGGTCGGCGACGACCCCGTCGTATGACTTGTGCTTCTACGGAGACCTGTTCCTACCTGCGGGCGCGCAGGGGGTTCGGCAACCGGCTGGCAAGGCCGCGACAGGCAGGGATCCGCTGTCGATGCCGCTGAGTGACGAGGACATGAGATTCTTGGGCGATGTGGTGGCGGAGGTCGAGGCGGCGTATCCCGAACTCGGCCCAGCGATGGGGGCGCCTCGGGTGCCGGAGGCGATGCAACCCTTAGCGAGGCGGCTGACTCGGCGCATGGACAGCCGTCTCGCGCTGCAGACCCTCGGCGTGTTGCGGCAGGTGAAGTCATACCTTGACGATCAGTTTCTGGCCGAAGCGATCAGGGACCGGCTACTGGCTGATTTGAACAGGCAGCCGCAGGTGGTGATTGCGCACTCGTTGGGCACCGTTGTTGCGGTCGACACATTGCGGCTCAATCCGCACCTGAAGGTGCCCATCCTGGTCACGTTGGGCTCGCCCCTGGGTATGCGGGCGGTCCAGTCGCGGCTGCGCCACCCAGGTGGGCCATCGCCAACGCACGCAGACGCTCTCCAACGTGTCCCGCTGGGTCAACGTCTACGACCCGGGAGACCCGGTTGCCGCTGCCGGCGGGCTGTCCCGGCTGTGGCCGGACGTCGAGGACTACACGGTCGGCAACGGCAAGGACCCGCACGCCATCCGCCCCTACCTCGGTAAGAGCGTCACGGGGCAGGCGGTGCTAGACGCGGTGAACGGCCCCGGGCCGGCGGTGCTGTGAACGAGCCGTTGCCGATCAAGGGTCGGCACCTGCTGATGCTCGCCACCGGCAGGTCCAGTGAGCCCGACGTGTGGCCCGATCTGGATGTCGACGCCGAAACGAGTGTGTGGGCGGAGTGGTTGACCGACCCAGGGATGGGAGACCGGGCGTTCACCGTGGCGTTCGAGAACTTGAGCCGCTCACCGAGCATGGATCGAGCTAAACGAGGTGCTGGGGCAACAGGACGGCTTCGACAAGGAACGCGACGTGGTGGTCTGCTACATCACTGGCCATGGCGAGCAGCACAATCGGGAACACCGGCTGGTCTTGTGCACGTCAGTCCCCGGCAAGCCTTCATCGATGCTCGCTACCCGTCAGGTGCTGGAGTGGCTCCGCGACCAGGTACACACGGCTTTGGTCGTTGTCGACACCTGCTACTCCGGTGACGTCGCGGCCCACCTCGCGTCCCTCGATGAGGACCTGCCCGATGGGTGGATCGTCATCTCGGCGGCATCGGCACACCAGCAGGCTCGCGTCGGGGTGCTGACTGAGGCGGTCCGTGAGTTCGCCGCTAGCGGAGCGGATGACCCTGCGTTCCCTGAGCTGCAGTTCGGCGAGTTGTACAAGTCACTGTCGACGGCGCTGCAGGGCCAACAGTGGAAACTGCTGACCACCCCACCGCCATGGGACGCGCGTCCCGTCTGCCTGCCCAACCGGCACTACCGTCCCGAACACGATGAGCGGGTCGTGGCCGAGGTCGCGCGGCAGGACGTCGCGATGTACGAGAAGGACCTCGCTGCCCACTGGGATCCCCGCAGCCGCGGGGTGGCCGAGGGGTCCACGGCAGGGTCGCTGTTCACCGGCAGGGACAGGTTGATGGGCATCCTGATCGACGCGGCGCGGGGCGCGCCGGGGGTACTGGTCGTGACGGGAGGACCCGGGTGTGGCAAGTCGGCCGTGCTAAGCCGGCTGGTGACCTTCAGCGACCCGACCTTCCGGGCCCGGTACGCCGACGCCGTCGCAGCAGCTCAGGACTCCGGGGGACCGCTTCCCGCACAGGGTGACGTCGACGTGGCGGTGCTGGCCAAGGGCCACGTCGCGCAGGGCGTCCTGGACGCGATCCGGGACCGGCTCGAGATCGACCCGGTCGACGGGGAGACCAGCGCGCAGACGATCGCCCGGATCCACCAGCGTGCGTGCCGGCCTACCCGCGGTGACCGTGGTGCTCGACGCGTTGGACGAGGCCGAAGACCCGCGCGGCATCGTGAACACGGTCCTGGCGCCGCTGGTGAGCCCGCCCGAGGTGTGCCCTGGCTTCGGCTGCTGGTCGGCGTCCGCGGCACCGACTCCGAGCGGTGACGCTTCCGCCGAGGAACAAGACACCCTGGCCGTGGCCACGGTCCGAGCGCTGCGCGCGGACGTCGTCGACGCCGCCGGACAGTTATGGAGCAGCGCAGACCTCGAAGCCTACGTGGCGGTGCTGCTGCGCGCCCCCCTCGACCGATGAGCCGGCCCACCCCATACGCCGACGCTGACGATGACGTGGTCGACCCTCTCGCAGCGACGGTCGCCGAGATCGCCGGAACCTCCTACGTGCTGGCCCGGTTGATCAGCGACCAGCTGCGCCGCCAACCCCACCGGCAGGACCCCGACGACGCGGCCTGGCAGGCCCGCGCCCGCGCTGGCATGGCCTCAGTCCTCGACGAAGAGCTGGAAGCCGACTACCCGGACCCGCACCACCGGGCCCGGGTCCGTTCACTGCTCACCGCGGCGAGCCTGGGCCGAGGCCGCGGCGTCCCGAGACGCAACATCTGGCCCGCCCTCGCCACCGCGCTCCACCCCGGCGCCGAGACCTTCACCGACGCCGACATCGCCGCCCTCCTCGACCAGCACGTCGGCGGCTACCTGACCCGCGACGTCGCCGACAACGCCACCGTCTACCGCCCCTTCCACGACTCCCTCGCCCAAGCACTCACCGCACCACTCGAGCAGGCGACCCTCCACCGGGTCACCACCACCCTGACCGACCTGTTCACCGTCACCCCGGTCCACGGGCTGCTCGCCCCGCCTCAGGAGTACCTGCGCCGCCACCTCGTCGAGCACGCCGCCGACAGCGGCGACCTCAACCAGCTCGTCCACAACCCGACCGTCCTGACCTGGACCGACCCCGACCACCTCCTGCCCCTGCTCGGCCACCTCGATGACCCCGACGCGCAGAAGATCGGGCGGACCTACCGCGCCACCGCGCACACCCTGCGCCGCACCGACGGCCCGCGCGACACCTTCCCCCTGCAACTGCGCGCCCGACAAGCCGGCCTCGACACCTCGCCGACCAGCTCGCTCTGCAGCCCACAGACACCGCATCCAGCCCGCCCGGCCGGCTCAGATGGGCCACGCCCCGCCACGACAGCGACCACCACCGCATCGACACACCGTAACCGGTCTCCGCGGTTACCACCGCGACCATGCCCGACGGCACCCCGGTCATCGTCTCCGGCGGCGACGATGGGACGGTGCGGGTGTGGCGGCTGGGCGACGGCACCCCGGTCGGGGAGCCGTTGCGCGGCCACGACGGCTCGGTGGTCTCGGTGGCGGTGGGGGCGCTGCGGGATGGCACCCCGGTCATCGTCTCCGGCAGCAGCGACGGGACGGTGCGGGTGTGGCGGCTGGGCGACGGCGCCCCGGTCGGGGAGCCGTTGCGCGGCCACGACGACGTGGTGGTCTCGGTGGCGGTGGGGGCTCTTCCGGACGGCACCCCGGTCATCGTCTCCGGCAGCAGCGACGAGACGGTGCGGGTGTGGCGGCTGGGCGACGGCGCCCCGGTCGGGGAGCCGTTGCGCGGCCACGAAGGCTGGGTGGCCTCGGTGGCGGTGGGGGCGCTGCCGGACGGCACCCCGGTCATCGTCTCCGGCAGCAGCGACGGGACGGTGCGGGTGTGGCGGCTGGGCGACGGCGCCCCGGTCGGGGAGCCGTTGCGCGGCCACGACGGCTGGGTGGCCTCGGTGGCGGTGGGGGCGCTACCGGACGGCACCCCGGTCATCGTCTCCGGCAGCAGCGACGAGACGGTGCGGGTGTGGCGGCTGGGCGACGGCACCCCGGTCGGGGAGCCGTTGCGCGGCCACGACGGCTGGGTGGCTCGGTGGCGGTGGGGGCGCTACCGGACGGCACCCCGGTCATCGTCTCCGGCAGCAGCGACCAGACGGTGCGGGTGTGGCGGCTAGACGACGGCGCCCCCGTCGGGGAGCCGTTGCGCGGCCACGACGACTCGGTGGGCTCGGTGGCGGTAGGGGCGCTACCGGACGGCACCCCGGTCATCGTCTCCGGCAGCAGCGACAAGACGGTGCGGGTGTGGCGGCTAGACGACGGTGCCCCCGTCGGGGAGCCGTTGCGCGGCCACGACGGCTCGGTGGCTCGGTGGCGGTAGGAGCGCTACCGGACGGCACCCCGGTCATCGTCTCCGGCAGCCGCGACAAGACGGTGCGGGTGTGGCGGCTGGACGACGGCGCCCCCGTCGGGGAGCCGTTGCGCGGCCACGACAGCTCGGTGGTCTCGGTGGCGGTAGGAGCGCTACCGGACGGCACCCCGGTCATCGTCTCCGGCAGCGGCGACAGGACGGTGCGGGTGTGGCGGCTGGGCGACGGCACCCCGGTCGGGGAGCCGTTGCGCGGCCACGACGGCGCGGTGTTCTCGGTGGCGGTGGGGGCGCTGCCGGACGGCACCCCGGTCATCGTCTCCGGCAGCGACGACGGGACGGTGCGGGTGTGGCGGCTGGGCGACGGCACCCCGGTCGGGGAGCCGTTGCGCGGCCACGACGGCTGGGTGGTCTCGGTGGCGGTGGGGGCGCTGCCGGACGGCACCCCGGTCATCGTCTCCGGCAGCGTCGACGAGACGGTGCGGGTGTGGCGGCTGGGCGACGGCACACCGGTCGGGGAGCCGTTGCGCGGCCACAACGGCAGGGTGGTCTCGGTGGCGGTGGGGGCTCTGCCGGATGGCACCCCGGTCATCGTCTCCGGCAGCAGCGATAAGACGGTGCGGGTGTGGCGGCTGGGCGACGGCACACCGGTCGGGGAGCCGTTGCGCGGCCACGACCGCTCGGTGGTCTCGGTGGCGGTGGGGGCGCTGCCGGATGGCACCCCGGTCATCGTCTCCGGCAGCAGCGACAAGACGGTGCGGGTGTGGCGGCTGGGCGACGGCACGCCCATCGGAACTCCACTGACTGTCCTATCTGCCGTGGGTGCCGTCACCGCCGTAGGGAAGAGTGTAGTTACCGCCTTTCACAGCGACCTCTTGACATTCGACCTGCAAGACACATAGTCCACGTGCGATGACCCTGCCCGTCACCAAGACCTATGAGGGGCGCCACAAACTAAACGCGAAGCCTGGGCCCTGCGATTGATCGCCAGTGCCCCGCAACGTTGTCCCGTTCCCCTCTTGGGCAGACCATAAACGGCTGATCTGGGCGAAGGTGGAGCCGCCAGTCGAAGATCACGCCACAGGCCGTCGCACCCCGTCCAAAGGCACGTCATTTC
>CAVVNI010000001.1:0-48201 GCA_963749585.1 uncultured Actinomycetota bacterium | reverse complement strand
GCCGAAGCCAGGGCTGCCCTTCCGCTCCTCGCTGACCCCACGTGACCGCTTCGACATCGTGGCGTCCTCAGCCGACTTCATCGGTCACCGAGGGGGGACCAGCTACGAGCCGCCACCGGTCCAGGTGGGACAACTGATGCTCACGCCGGTGGGCGGCTGGATCGAGAGTCAGGGCCAGTGGGATCCCACGGCGACGGGTCGGTCGCTGGAGGACTGGACGCAGCGCGGCACACACGGACGGGACCACTACGTGCGAATCGTTCGACGAGGACGGTTGGCCGTCCTGCCGCACCGTTGTTCGCTGGTCAAGATCACCGAGCGGAAGTTCCAGCCCACAGCAAACGGATCTGGGCTGACGGCATACCTGCGTCAGCGACTCTTCCTCTGCGTCCGCGAGCCCGTCATTGACCTGCGCGGGCCCGGAACACACGCCCCGAACGATGGGCGACGCCTGCCGTTCGTGCGCAGCGAGTTACTGACGCTGGTCACCCCCGACCTCGACCAGCCCACGGCCTACCTGCCCCCATCCGCAGGCGCACTGTCGGACGCAGCGCGCCTGTTTGTCCCCTCAGTTGCCGGCAAGCCGTTCCACTTCGTAGCGCGACTCACCGACTGGTCCGGGCGCAAGCACGACCTCGCGCTGCCGATGATCTATGTCGACGAGGTACTGGCCGAGAGCGAGGCGAATATGAAGGATTTCCGTGATGCCTTCAACGCTCCGGCCGGCCAGAACGAGGTGACCGAACCAGCCACTTTGTCCATCCAGCTTGACAGCACCGTGTCGGTCGCAGCGCCGGCCCACGCAGGGGGTGACGAGACGAGCCTTACCCTCCAGGAGTTGGTGTGGGGACTTGAGCCGCCGGCCGACGTCACGCACGCGCCGTTCGCGCCGTGGTACTTCCCCGTCGTCCGTGGCCTGACGTTGCGCTCCGGCTCGGTCGAGGAAGTCGTGGGCACGCCGTTGGCACCTTCGCCGATGACCTACGACCAGGATTACCTGACCCACGGCTTCGTCAAAAACGGCGAACTGTACCTCAACGTGCCGAAGGGGGCGGCCACCACTGCAGTCGCCTTCGGTGCGGTCGGGCAGGGGGAACGCATCGGTGGGGCCCTCGACCCGGCATTCTCCATCACTGGCGTGTCCCGCAAGCAGGGAGTCGTGGGCGGCGAGACGGTGGACTCGCGGGAGGGGTTGTTCGACGCGGCCAGCTTCTTCACAGGCGCCGCGAAGCTGCTGGGCGGTATCCCGCTGCACCAGGTCGTGCAGTCCGGAGGACTGGACCAGGCTCCGCTGATCGAATACCAGGTGCTGCGCGATCCGGATGGCGCGGCGCTCGCCTCCCAGAGCCGGATGAGCTGGTCCACCGGCCTGCGCAGCCAGAACGCGTCACCGTCGCTGTTCTCGGCCGATCAGGGCACGCTCGATCTAGAGGTGACGCGGGTGAACGACCTCGTTGACCCGGCCCAATCCACCACGGATGTCGTCACGGTCTTACGGAAGTTCACGATCAACCTCTTTGGCACGGACCCGCCACTAGGTTTTATCGGCATCACCTTCGACCGACTCGCGTTCGTGTCGCACAATGGCAGCAAGCCCGATGTCACCGTTGGCATCGCGAGCGTTGAGTTCAGGGACCCGCTGCGCTTCATCGACAAACTCCAGCCCTACCTGAGCGCGGCCGGAGCAGGTGGGCTGGCCATCGAGATCACGTCGCAAGGCGTTCGGGCCGGCTACAGCCTGGCCGTGCCGTCCGTGGAGATCGGCGTCTTCTCGCTGCAGAACATCTCCGTGACCACTGCGGTGCACCTGCCCTTCGACGGCTCACCGGTGCGCTGCCGCTTCGCCTTCTGCACGCGAGAGAACCCTTTCCTCTTGACGATCTCCGCCCTGGGTGGGGGCGGCTTCGTCGGCTTGGCCCTGGGAGTCGACGGAATCGAGATGGTGGAGGGGGCACTGGAGGCAGGGGCTCAGATCGCCTTGAACCTCGGGGTGGCCAGCGGCAAGGTAAATGCCTTCGTCGGCATCTACTTCTCTGTGCAGCCGAAGGACGGCCAGGACGACGTCCAACTCACCGGCTACGCACGTATGGGCGGGCGACTACGGGTCATGGGCCTGATCACCGCCTCGCTGGAGTTCTATCTCGGTTTCACCTACCAGGTCGGCACCAACAAAGTGACCGGCCAGGCGGCGCTGACCGTCGACATCGACGTCTTCATCTTCTCCGGAAGCGTCCGGCTCAGTGTCGAACGTCGGTTCGGCGGCAGCGGCGACCCCGGGTTCTCCGACGTCATGACCCTGTCCGAATGGACGACGTACGCCGAGGCGTTCGCGGCGTGACCGGCCCCCACTCGAGGAGATCCAGCCATGGCCACTGAGCTGACCCTGACACCACTGCCCGACGGCGTCGCCGGACGTGACCTGCGCCTCTCCCTGCACGTCGGCCCCCGGCTCACCGATGCAGGACCAAACGCAGTGCTGGCCGGCTTCCCGCTGATGGTCGACTGGCCAGCGACCATCGCCAACGTCGCCTGGTCCGTGGAGATCGACGGTCGCAGCTTCCCCGCAACGCTGGTGTCCTCACCCTCCAGCGCGCTGTGGACCGAGCTCTTCCCCGCTGCCGGGACCAAGGTGTTCTCGCATGAGGTGCCGGACTTCCGCGAGGACTCGGTGCACTCCAACCCTGTTGCCGCCGTAGAGGACTTCGTCAAGTCGACCTACGGGGTCGTCGGCGCGCAGAGCCCCACGGACTTCCCGCCAATGACGACACTGCGCGCCTCCGACCGGCTAGGTCCTCTGGCTTTCCTCGGCGAGGATCCGACCGTGGACCGTGCCTCGGTCGAGGGTCAGCTGCGCGCTCAGCGCGAGGGTCCGGACAAGCGTGCGGTGTCCGCCCCGAACGGGGTCCCGGAGGCCAGCTGGAACTTCTTGCAAGTGCTCGACTTCCACAAACCGCCCACCACGGACCTGCTGCCCCACATTCCGCTCATCGAGGTGGACTTCCATCGCGCGGTGAGCGCCGTGCAGGCCTATCCGACCCTCCTGCGAGCCCTCGGTCTGGTGCTGGACCTGCGGGTGTCTTTGGCCGGGGGATCTCCCTCCCAGGGAGAGGTCACAGTGCAGGCTGCCGCGACCTGGAGCGATGCCACGCTCGCACCCGTGGCCCTGCGCCCGAACGTCGCGTCTGAGCTGGAGATCTCCCAGGGCCTGTTCGCCGCGCGACCGCGACCCGCGGCCTCTCCAGGGGCGTTGGTGGTGGTCGACGGCATGCTGCCGCTGGAAGATGCCGGGCGCTATCGGGTCGTCACCCTGGACACCGACGGCGCCGCCGAGAAACTGGTCACTACCGCTGGCGGTCTGAACCAGGCCGTCGATCACGAGGCGGCGGACACCCCGTCCCACGAGGCGCTCCCCGCACTGCGCAGCAGTGGCATCGCCGTCGCCCGGGTGGACATGGCCGGACAGCTCCACGAATCGGTGACGCGGTCGGCCAAGGTCAACGACGACCTGCTTGCTGGGGGCGTCGAGCTGTATGCCGAGGATCTTGTCCGGGGTGGGAGGGTGGATGTCTACGACATCGAGCATGGCGTGTGGCGTTCCCTGTGCGGCCGCGCGGGACAGGTACGGGTAGGGCCGGGGGCGACCGTGGTCCCCGAGAGCACCGAAGGGTGGATCTCGACCGCACCGACGGGTCCGGTGGACCCGGATGTGAAGGAGCTCTACCAACCAGAGACCCTGTTCCACTGGACCGGGTGGAGCCTGGCGGTCGAGCCTCCAGGTGCTCAGGTGGCCAACCGGCCCGATGTGGGCAACGACATCGTGCCGGGTGAGACGACCGGGTCGAACGCCGCCGTCGCCCGCACCCCGGAGGTGGCTCACCCCGATCTGCCCTTGACCACAGACCTCCATGTGCCGAAGGCGAGCCTCCCCCGGCTGCGCTACGGCGGCCGCTACCGGCTGCGGGTGCGCACCGTGGACCTGGCCGGCAACGGTCTGGGGCCGGATGATCTCCCGGCGGACGACTTCACGCACGCCACGCCTGAGGTGGCCTACCGACGCTACGAGCCGGTGCAGTCTCCGCCGGTCTACCTACGAGATGAGCCCGTGCCCGCCGAGGAGGTGGAACGCATCGTCATCCGCACCGACAACGACTCGGGGGCTGCCTCGACGCCGGTCTCCGAGAGGCACGTCGTCCCACCGATGCAGACCTCCGGGATGGTCGAGCAGCTCGGCGAGCTGGACACCGGCCCCCAGGGCTCGCTCGACCCGGCGGCATTCGCGATGCTGGCGAGCCGGGACGGCGCGCAGCTGGGGCCTGACCTGCCCACTCCGAACGGGCCTTGGGTGCTCCCGGTGACGGATTTCGACGGTGTGTACCGGCTGACCCCCGCCCAGTTCCTGGTGCCCTATCTGCCCGACCCGCTGACCCGTGGCGCGGCCCTGACGTACCAGGACGGGCCGCACGCGGGAAGGTCGGTGCTGGTCGACTACGCCGTGTCGCCAGGGTGGCCGCACGTGGGCTCGCTGCGCCTTCGCGCACTGCACGGGTCGGGGCCCGCCCGCGTGACCACGGACCCGGCCGGGCTGCGTGTGCTGGATGTCCCGTTGCGGCCTGCTGAGGTGACCCATATCCGCCTCAGTTCGCTCCTGCACCAGGACCGGGAGCATCTGATGGCCGTGTGGCGCTGGATTGAGGAGTATGCCGAAAAGCCGGGCCTCCCGTTGGACGAGCTGCTGGCAGCCGTCCGGCAGGGGCGACACTGGATGCTCACCCCCTTCCGCGTGCTGGTGTTCGTGCACGCGGTGAAGCAGCCGCTTCACCCACCCGCAATGGAGCTTTTCGAGCCTTCCCGGCACCACGGCTGGACGCATACGGAGCTGGGCGACCTCGTCAGGGTGGACCGGCCGAGCACCCAGGAGGTCGCAGTGGTCGGCAGCTGGTCGGAACCGGTCGACGAAGGCCCCCGGAGGGCGGTTCCCGACGTGTCCGAACCATTTTCGCAGGCTACCCGCGCGGTCGCATTTCGACAGAGCGTGGACTACGCACACCCCGACGGGACCGATGGCCTATCCCCCCTGGGCATGGTCGCCCGGCACGAGTTCAATGACACCAAGCGCCGCGACGTCCGCTACGAGCTCGTGGCCACGAGTCGGTTCACCGAGCACTTCACCCAGATCGTCACCGTCGCCTCCCCGGGTCCCGGACAGAGCGTGGTGGTGGATCCGGCCGGCGTGGCCGAGGGCACCTTGGTGCTGACACGGGACGGCGGTGCGCCGCTCACGGACTACGACCTTGACCCTGCGTCGGGGACAGTCACGTTCGGCGACGGTGCCACCGGCAACGTGCCACCTGTGGGAGTCGCTCTCGCGGCCCGCTACGTGCCGGGCTCCGTCACCCGGGCGTCGGAGGCCAAGTCCGTGGTCGTGCCGAGCTCGGCGCGTCCGGCCGCACCGTCGGTGCGCTACCTCATCCCGACCTTCGGATGGGAGAGCGAGCAGCAGGACACGACCCGGACGAGCAGGCGCCGGGGTGGAGGCCTGCGTGTCTACCTCGATCGCCCGTGGTGGTCCAGTGGGCGGGGTGAGCTGCTGGGCGTCGTCCTGCCACCCCCCACCGCACCGGGTGGTGGTCCCCTGCCCCTGGATCTGGAGTCGGAAGACGCCACCAAGAGATTCGCCCCCTTCGTCACCCAGTGGGGGTCCGACCCCGTCTACGCAGGCAGCGGCCTGCCGCACCGCTACCCGCTGCCCTCGGACTTCACCTCGGCGGTGACCGTGGCCGAGGGGGTCGGTCTTGCCGAGACGGGACAAAACGTGGACGTTGCCGGGCATGCGGTGGGCTTCGACGCCGACCGCGACCTGTGGTTCAGCGACATCACCGTGGCGACCGCGCAAGCCTACTCACCCTTCATCCGCCTGGCGCTCGTCCGCTACCAACCGGAGTCGGTGCCCCCCCTTCATCTCTCCCCTGTGGTCGTTGGCCAGTTCTCCCAGCTGGCGCCGGACAGGTTCGCGACGGTGACCGCCGACGGACCCCGGGCCGTTCGGGTCTATGTCGTCGGACCGGCGCCGTACGCGACCGAGTCCGGGACGGAATCGACCGTTGTCGAGGTGACGGTCGAGCGGCGCGAGACGGTCTGGGGTGATGATGAGGTGGGGTGGCGGCCCGTCGGGAGTCCCACGGTGCTGACGCCGGCGCAGTTCCCGGCCCCGGGTTGGTCGGGCCGGGTGACGGTGCGGCCGAGCTCCAACCCGCAGCGGATCGTTATCGCCGAGTACGAGCGGCTGCGCACCGATGATCAGCCGATGGGACAGGCCGCAGGAGCGACCTACGGGCGGCGTCCGGTCTACACCGACATCATTGACCTCCACTGAGTCTGTTGCTTGCCGCCCGTTCGACCGCGCGCTGTCGCATTGATCGGCTTGTCACCTGGACCGAGTTGGTCGAATCCTTACTCGACCCGGGCCCCCAAGGGGTTGTGAGCCCTCGCAGTGTGCATCAGACTCAACCGGTGACATCCCAACGCCACCGCGCGGGCATACTGACCACGGTCGCTGCTGCCACTGCCCTGACGCTTGCGGCCCCCTTGCAGGCTCAGGCCCAGACAGATGACACGAGCTACGTGGGGCTGGGCGACTCCTTCTCCGCGGGCGTGGGCACCTACGCTCCCACCGGCAGCTGTTACCGCTCACCGTACGGATACCCGGTGCTTCTGGCTCAGCGCGAAGGCCTTCAGCTCGACTACCAGGCGTGCAACGGGGCGACGACCCGCGACGTGGCCGACAACCAGGTGGGTGCGCTGACGAGCGCCACCGACTACGTCACGATGACCATCGGCGGCAATGACGTCGGCTTCTCCTCAGTGATCATCGAGTGCGCCCAGCCAGGCTGGATCAGCAACTGCCGGGGCGCTATCTCCTCTGCCCGTATCATCCTCAACCAGCAGATGCCAGGGCGCTACAACGCCCTCTTCGCAGCGATCAACACTCGGGCACCCGACGCCGATGTTGTGATCGGCGGCTACCCGCGGTTCTTCAACGGCCAAGACTGCAGCCTGTTCACGTTCTTCTCACGTTCGGAGATGTCCAGTCTGAACAGCGCCACCGATGAGCTGGACAACCTCATCCGGAGCACCTCCACGAACGCCGGATTCGACTACGTCGACCCACGGGCAGCCTTCACCGGCCACGCCGTCTGCGACGACCAGGAGTGGGTCAACGGGCTGAGCTTCCCGATCGTGGAGTCCTTCCACCCCAACCGCGCGGGCAACGTCGCCTACGCCAACGTGTTCCAGCCCGCCTTGAGCACCTCGTCCTCACTGCAGGGCACACAGTCCACGGCTCCAACGCAGGCCCCGGACACGGTGCGCACCCCGCGTAGTCAGAACCCACGCGCGATGGTGCAGTACATGTTGGGCCTCCAGCTAGACAGCCCGGCCAACCTGAAGCGGGCCCAAGCGGCTGGCATCAACCCCCGGCAGATCCAGAAGATCACCGCGGACCTTCGGTCGTCCAACCCGAAGAAAGTCACCAAAGCCATGAAGAAGCTGCAGCGCATCGACCGTCGCTACGAGCGATCACAACAACCCCGTAGCTGAGCGCTCCCGGGCACGTCTGATGGGGACGCGCCAGGGCGGCCTCGGACAATGAGGGTCGCATGACCTCTTCAGACCAGGATGCTGCCGCCGGGTCAGCAGTGGCGCGGTGGCAACCAGCCTGGGCAAAAGGGCTGGCTGTGCCCGAAGGGCAGTGCCATCCGACATCCAGGTGGCCTGCGCGGATGTGCGATGCCGCCGCCACGATCATGAGATGGTCGCGCGGCGCAGACACATGGCAGCCTGTCCGACTATCTCGCGAGCCTCATCGAGGCTGACCTGAAGTCCGCTGGGCGCGCCCATGACATGCAACGTCTGCTCGCAGAAATCGGTGACGATTCGGAGCAACCGGTCTCCAGGGCGGAGACGCCGCAGCACTCGCGCAGGTGCGCCGGGAGATGGGCACGCAGTGATCGTGCTCGACGCCTCGGCGTGGGTCGACGTGCTCGTCGCCGGCTCCTCGACTGACTCACTGGATAACACGATCGTGGTGCCACCCCATTTTGACGCGGAAGCAATCGGGGCCCTGCGGAGGTAAAGTCATCGTTCGGGAACCACGACTCGATTCGTCAACATTGGCAGTTGCTATAACCCCATGATCATGATGGGCAATTCTCCGGCCCCCTCGGGCATTTGCCACACACGCGTGGGTGGTGCGGCTCACGCGGCTGTCCCCGGCCGGGTGGTGGACCCGGCCGGGGACGAAGCGCTCGCGCGGTTCAGGCACCCGTCGCGCTGCCGTGGTGCGAGCCTCCTGGCGCCCTCCTCAGCAGTCCACTCATGACCAGGACCGCGACCCTGCGACCATGTCGGAGCCCGACCTCTGAGGCGTGCCGGAAGTGGTAACCGACCCACACCCGTGAGTCCGCGTTCTCCCGCGCGGCCTGCGAGAACCGGGTGTAGTCACGCACCGTTGGATCCGCATCGTCACACTGCTGGCCCTCCGGAAGCGTCAGGCTGCAGGTGCTGAACCTCACCCGGTCCGTTCCGAAGAACCTGGCCATGACGGTAGCCGCGGCCGCACCCTGCACGGCGTGTGCCGAATCGTGGTCCGGGATCGGTGGGGTCGTGTCGAGCGGCGTCCACGTCGGATCGGGCTTGGTGGCCGGATTGCCGTCGGTGGCCGCCTCCCGGATCGCGGTGACCGGCCGCCAGAACAGGTCGTCGTATTTCACGTCCCAGGACGCGATGTAGCCGTCGGCCAGCGCCGTGTTGAGCAACGCTAAGAGGCGCGCCGACTCCCAGCGGTCGAGTCCGCGCTGCACCGCCACCGACCGGGCAATCCGATTCCACTGCAACGGACTGCTCTCGATCCAGAACAGTGCCACCTCTGTCTGGTCGGCCGTTCGGGCACTCTGGGTGCCGACCCCGTCGCCACCCAGAGCCTTCACCTCGGCGAAGTCCTGTGCATACGACCTGCTGCGCAACGGGTATGGCGGCGCCGCCCGGAAGCCGGCCCGACCCTTCAGCGCGAACGGCTCGACGTCGGCCCAGCCCGGCGCAAACGCGAACGGACGGTCGGGGGTGAAACGCCACTGCCCCGGCTCCGTACCTTGCGCGAAGTCCTCAACGACCAAAGTGGTGTCCGAGCCGTCGCCTTCGCGGAGCACGATGATCTTCTTCGCAGCGGCGAGGCCGACCGCAACGCCTGCGTCTTCGGCTGGACCGTCCGGGACGGCCTCCAGTGCGGTCTCGTAGGCGTCCTCGGCCACCTCAAGGGCGGCCGAACGACAGTCGGCGGGCACGTCGAGCTCCTCGACGGTCGAGACGAGGACGGTCAGCGCCGCCCCCGCGACGGCAGCGTCCGCCGAGGCATGCTTGGTCTTGCTCTTGGCCTTGCCTGGCGCATAGGGCCGGTATCGGCGGTCGACGGTGTTGAGGGCGTCATGAACAGCGAGGAAGGTCATCGCATACATGCGGCTCTCGTGCAGGGGATCACCGCCCGGGGAGATACAGGAGGCCACGGCGACCCGGCCCGCCGTCTCGTTCCACTGCTGCACGCTATTGGCCTCCGGCGACGGATACGTCGAGTGTGCGTATGCCGACGACGGGTTGGCCGACGAAGCGTTGGACGACGCCGGCACGGTCGGTGCGCTAGCGGCGATCAGGGCAGCAAGAGCAAGTCCTCCGAGCGCCTGTCGGGTACGAAGTTGAGTAAACATGGGAGTCCCCTTTCAGAACGAGTGGACTCTTCGACGCTAGGGAGGATCATCGCCAGGCACCATGACGCGTTCGGGGCATATTTCTGCGTCTGAAGGATAGTCAATAATGCCCATGTCGCCGGGGTGGATCCGGGAGTAACGTCGGCGTCACCACAACAAGGAGCCAGTTATGCCTCTTTTCATCATCGAGCGTCAATTCGCCGAGCAGCTCGACCCCGCGCTCGCCGACATTGCCGAGATCACTCGGGTCAACGAGGACGAGGAGGTGCGGTGGCTCATGTCCTTCCTGTCTGCGGACAAGCTCAAGACCTACTGCCTGTATCAGGCCGAGTCGCCGGAGGCTATCCGGAGGGCAGCAGAGCGGCTGGGTATGCCGGCCGACGTGGTCACCGAGGTCACCGACAAAGTCCTGCCCGACGGCTCACTCGCGGCCGTCGTCTGAGGCGTCCAGGAGCCCGTGCCGCAGCGCGTAGTGGGCGGCAGCGGTGCGGTTGGCCGACCCAGTCTTCTTCAGAATGCTGCGGACGTGATTGGCGACTGTGTGCTCGCTGATGAACAGCTCCCGGGCGATCTCCCTGTTACTCCGCCCGCGACCGACAAGCCGCAGCACCTCGAGTTCGCGAGCCGTCAGGTCTCCTATCGGTGATCCCGCCCGCACCGGGGAGGACACTCCCAGCAGGCGGTCCACACGCACCAGTCCATGCCGGTGCGCGAGTTCTCGGGCGGGCGCCGACTGCTCCTCCACGCGGGCGGCCGGGGCACGCGTTCGCCGTAGCCAACGCGCCCACTCTGCCTGCGTCGTCGCCACATGCAGCGGCGACCCCATCCTGGAGTCCAACTCCAGAGCTGCGGCAAACAGGTCCTCGACTCCGGGACGCCGCAGGACCGACAGCAGGCCGGCCCGCAGCCGGTCGGCGCTGCCGAACGGCGCCAGGAACTCGGCCGCCATGAGGTTGAGCCCGGCAAAGGACTCCGCCTCGGCCAGCAGAAGTTCGGCGGCCACCGGGTCTGCCAGCTCCACTGCGGCTTCGCCGAGCAGCGCCAGCGAGGACGGCCAGGTCACCGAGGCACGCAGTCCGGGCAGGTCTTCGGTCAGCGTCCGCCGCAGAGTGGCCCGTCCCCGCTCGGCCATCCCGACTTCGCAGTAGAGAGCGACCAGTCCGGGACCCCAGAGATGACCGGGCACCTGACCGCTTTCCAGCAATCGGCGGGTGAACTCGAGGCCACTGGTCTCTCGCCGGAGGATGAAGGTGGGCAGGCTCAGCGGTCCGTCGACCTGTCCCCACGCATGTCCGAAGGAGAATGCCGTCCGGCTGCTCTCCCGGAGGGACTCCCCGGCGGCCGCGAACTCGCACCTCATCAGTTGAGGCGATACCGAAAGCAGGCCAGCACGCCATACAAAGAACGGCTCCTGCGTCTCCCGGCCGACTCGGTGCAAGTCGGCCAGGGCCAGGTCCAGTTCGCTAGGATCACCGAGGATGTATGCGGCGTAGAGACGAGCCTGCGAGGCGGACCCTAGCGGCCTCAACTCACCGGCCGCTAGGGCCAACGAGGCCGCCTCGACCGCGCGGTCCCGGTGGAGACGGAAGCGCTCGACCCCCTGTTCAACCCGAAGGTTGACGATGCAAATGGTCGCGGCGGTCAGGACGTTGAGCAACAACGAGGCATCACCAGTGCTCCGGGCCCGAGACACGGCTTCGTCGAGCACCTCCTCTCCCCGGGCCGTCCGACCGGCATAGATCAGGGCCCGTCCGTATGCCGCAGCCGCGGCCACCTGCTCCTGGACCCCTTCGTCCCGGGCCTTGTCCTCGAGCGCGGCCCCCAGCAGCTCGACGGACCGCAAGGCACCGACACCGGTAGGCCAAGAGGCGGCCTCATACCCTACCGCTGCCTCCAGCCTCAGACCGGCGTCACCAGACGTCGCCACCGTTTCGTTCAATGCCCTGGCCTGCTCGAGATGACCGGCGCGGACGTGCGATGCCGCCGCCGCGAGCGTGAGACGGTCACGCGGCGTACCGTCGGTGGCGAGCTCCGCGGCGCGCTCGAGCAGCGCCGCGGCGTCGGAGTGAGCCAAACGGGTAGTCGCGAGCGCCGCAGCCTTCTCCAGGTAGTTGACGGCTCGGCACTCCAGACCCAAGCCGACCGCCATCGAGAAGTGGTGGGCGAGCTGGATCAAGCGCGCCGGGTCGCGCACATCTCCGTTGCCCTCCAGGGCGTGGGCCACCGCCGCATGTGCCGACGCGCGGACGTAGGGCTCCATCTCTTGGAGCACCGCCTGGCGTGCCAGTGCGTGCGGGAAGCGGTATTGGCCCAACTGGTCCGGGACGGACTGGACGAGACCCTCGGAGACTGCGGTGCTGAAGGCTTGGTACACCATTTCCGGCGACCAAGGCTCGGTGGAGGCCCCGCGGACGAGCAGGACGTCGAACGACTCTCCGATCACTGCCCCCAGGCTCACCGCGTGGCGCTCTGTCGGCGGCAGGTGCCCGAGCCGTTGGCGCACGAGGGTCTGCAACGAACCGGGGACGACGAGCCGGCCGCTCCTCAGCGGGTCCACGCCTCCGTGGTCCCGTAGGTCGCGCCATACCTCGCCCAGCAGGTAGGGGTTGCCGCCGGTTCGTTCGCATAGCACCGCGGCCACCTGATCGACGACGTCGGCTTGCCCCGCGCCCACAGCGCTCAGGTATGCGGAGACCTCGGCTTGCTCGAGCCCGTCCAGGCGGATGACCTGGGTCCCGGACCATCGCAACATCTCGGTGGTGACCTGCGACAGGTGCGTCCGTCGCGTCCGGAGGGGTGTCGCGATGCGTCGCCAGGATGAGCAGCGGTAGGTCGGCTGACCGCTCGACGATGTGCCGTAGCGCTCGCAGACCGGACTCTGCAGCCCAATGCAGGTCCTCCAGCACGATGACCACTGGGCCGTTGGCGCACGCCCCGGCCAGAGCGGAGAGCACCGCGTGCAGGGCCGGCGCCTCGAGGTTCACCTGAGATGCTGCCGTGGGCGACTCGCCCAATGTCAGCAGTCTGAGCAGCCTGCCGACGTCCTCATGACCGCCTTCGGGGCCCCCTGGGAGCTCCAGGCGGCCCGCCTCCATGTCGGTGAGTAGCGTCCGGATCGGCGATACGAGGGGGTCGAAGGGTAACCCCAGGTCGGAGGTGCAGTGCCCCACAAGCACCGGAACACCACGCGCGTGCAGCGCTGAGGAAGCTTCCATGACCAACCGGGACTTGCCGGCACCGGGCTCGGCGGCGACGAGGACCAGTTGACGGGCGCCCTGCTCCACCGCAGGCCAACAGCGCTCCAGTTGCTCTAGCTCCCGGCTCCGCCCCACCCACGGCGGCCGTTCGGCCGTCCACCTCCACTGCGCCGGGAGTGTGGGCCCTGGCCACCCCACCGTCCCCTTACCCCCTGCCTGGGAGCCACACCGGTCGGCGCGCCGAGCATGCCTCCCAGCGCGCGCCGCTGGCAGTCGAGAAGGTGACCTCGCTCAGGTGCTGATGGGCGCGCCGAACCGCATACCACGGGTCATCGGTGACACCCACGTCGGCGCGCACCAGACAAGGTTATCGCCATTAGCAAACGTGGGCAGTTGTGCTGGCGCCGGAGGTGGTGCCCCAAACGGCGCTGTCGCTATCGGGGGCGCGCACCAACGCTTACGCGGTCTACGTGAGTCTCGACGCAGTCAGGGCACCCTGTCCCTGCCACGCCGAAACCTATAGCATCGCAGGCAGACTCCCCTGGCAGCTGCTGACCGGGTCCGTCCAAGGAAGGACACACTGTGGGCTCGGATCTCGTCAATGGCTGGAACCTCAACCGCTTGGAGTTCGGCAACGGGCAGGAGCGGCTCGGCACGCTGCAGCAGGTGGGGCGACGAGAATGGGTGGAGGACAGCGTCGTCGCGGGGCAGACCCACTTCGAGTACGCCGAGTTGCGCCGCGACGAGTGGTCTGTCTATCTGCACGACGCCTCCCGCGACGTCCACCTGCAGCTCGACCTGCACACGCGACGCGTGAAGTACGGCACCGGGGCCGCGGCGGCCCTGCCGCTGTACGTGGTCATCGACGCCTCCCACCGTCCGCACGGGCGGCTGGTCAACCGCGTCGAGATCGGCAGCGGCGGCACTGTGCAGGGGGTGTTGCGGCAGGTCGCCTCTGGCGATTGGGTCGAGGACGGCGACGTCCGGGACCGCTTCCGGTATGCCGAGTCCGCCCGGGACGACTGGTCGGTCTACCTGCACGATGCAAGCCGCGACGTCTCGCTGCAGCTGGATCTGCATACCAGGAGGGTGCTCTACGGACCGGGGCTGACGGCCACCACACCCATCTACGACATCGTCTCCGCGAGCGACGTCGTCAACGGCTGGCTGGTTAACCTGGTCGAGATCGGCAGCGGTTCGCAGGTCGCCGGCGTGCTGCGCCAAGCCACCACGGACAGCTGGGTCGAGGACGGGGACGTGCCGGACCGGTTCCGGTATTCCGAGTCCTCCCGGGATGACTGGTCGGTCTACCTGCATGACGCAAGCCGCGACGTCTCACTGCAGGTCGACCTGCACACCCGCACGGTGCTGTACGGGTCGGGCTCGCCGGTCACCCCTATCTATGACGTGGTGTCGGCGACCGACGCCCACGTGCCGCCGAAGCCGGTACCGGCCAGCCGGGTGGTCGACGGCCTGTCGGTCAACTACGTCGAGGTGGGGTCGAAAGCGGCCCGGACCGGCTCCTTCCGGCAGGTCGGCCGGAACGCGTGGGTGGAGGAGGACGCCGACGGTGAGGACCGGTTCCGCTTCGACGAGCGGTCTCGTGACGAATGGTCGGTCTACCTGCACGACCCCACAAGAAACATGGCCCTGCAGCTCGACCTGCATACCCAGAAGGTCATGATCGGAGCGGGCACCATGGTCCGCAAAGAACTGGCCGCCATCGTGGCCGCCTCCGATGAGGTCACCGGCTGGCTGGTGACGGAGGTTGGCGTGCAGCCGGGTGGCACGTCGCGGGGGTTCCGGCAAGTCGACTGGACAACGTGGGCAGAGCTCGACGCTCAGGGCGCCGAGAGCTTCGAGTTCCAGCAGACCGCCCGCGATGACTGGTCGGTCTACCTGGAGGACCGGCGGCGCGATGTCTCGCTGCAGCTCGACCTGTACACCAAGGTGGTCAGTGTGCGTGAGCGGGACAGCCCGATGCGCCCGCTCTACCGGATCGACAAGAGCGAGGCCGGAACCGGGGTCTGGGTCCTGGGCGAGCAGATCACCAGCCGGTCCAAGCTCAGCTCGCTCTACCGCGCAGGCAGCACGACAGCGTCCGACGTGGTCTATCGGACATCGATCTCAGTGTCGCCGGACACCAGATGGGTCGAGCTCCGCGCCTCCGAGGAGGTGGTGGTCACTGTCCGGGGCGCCCAGCACACCATCGATCCGGTCCGGCCGTTGCGGGTCGAGCCCTCCGAGGCCGCAAAGGTCCTCGTGTCGCTCCCGGCCACCTCGCTGCGCTGTGCTGCCCTGGACATACGGACCAACCTGATGGCCCCCGACGCCCGCCACGTGATTCTGCCGGACGTGGACGTCCACCAGAAGCTCGCGGGCCTGAAGGCCGGTGACCTGAGGCGCGCCCGAGCCGAGCTGGGGGTCCCCGCCGACGTCTCCGACACGTCCTTGGACGTCCTGCAAGACCTGACCCAGCGGATGGTCGACAGCGTCCAGTACGCCTACAACCTCACCCCGAACGGCATTCACCACGACCGTGCGGTCCGGCCGGGCAACATGCGCACCTCCGCGTTCTCGGTCGACTTCGGCGCGTCCGGTGCGGTCAGCACGGAACTGAGCCCGGCAGAGTCAGCCGCCATGGTCGGGTCGTTCTCGGCCGGGACCGCAGATGCCGGTCAGGCGCTCCTGGACGACGTGGGGCAGGTCTTCGGCCGCGGAGCTCAACTGGCCAAAGTGGGGATCACCACCGGTCTCAGGATCGGCGGAGAGCTCGTGGCGACCGGTGGCCGAGTGCTCGACCACGGCGGCACCGCGTTCGACAAGGCCGGGGAGCGGTTCGTGGCGGGTGACCCGATCGGTGGGCTGACCCAGCTCATGCAGGGCGGGGAGAACGTCGGTCGGGAGCTCGACGAGGGTGGCCAGCGCGTATTGCAACACGGTGAGGAGGGCGCCCGAGAGGTGCTGCTCATCACAATCGCAACGCTGGAGGGCAAGAAGGTCGACGTCGAGGCCACCACCTCCGACGTGCTCGACCTGGTCACGGGGATCGTCGAGCAGGTCGGGGTCGTCTGGGACCGGTTCACCGGGTGGCTCGCGGAGACGATCGGCTGGGACGCGGTACGGTCCACTCACGACGCCATCTTGAGCCTGCTCCAGGACACGGTGGCACAGACTCCGCGGCTCATCCCGGAGCTCAAGAGCCAGAACAAGGCACTGTTGACGAGCCTGCGCCAGGAGATTGGCGGCGTCCGGCCGTCTCCGGCAGCACCTGCCGCCTCGGCAGCATCCTCCCCGGACGTGCTCTCGGATGCGATGAGCCACATCGACTGGGTGCTGGACGAGCTCATGGGCGACCTGCCGGACCTCGACATCCCAGGCAGTGCTTTGCGCGCCTTCCACGGCCCGGATGTGGTCGGCCTGTTCGGTGAACGCCTCGGCGAGGGTCTGGTAGGGGCCCTTTCACGTGGTGGCGAGTCGATCGGCTGCGCCCTGGGCAGCGGTCCGCCAGGACTAGAGAACATCGCGGCCGCCCTGACCGACACCGCGGAACAGCTGGGGGCATCGGTGGTGGACGCGGTGGCCGACTCGGTCGACGACATCCTCGACCCGCTGGCAGACACCCTCGCGCTCGTCGGGGAGGTCACCAAGCTCCCGCTGCCGGTTCCGGTGATCAACGAGCTCTACACCGCAGCCACGGACCGTCGCACGATGACGGTCGGCGGCTTTCTGGCCTTCCTTCTCGCAATCCCCGTGACGAGCACCTACCGCACACTGCTCGGTGAGGATCCGGTCTTTGCCACGGTGGGGAAGGGCCTCGACGATCAGGACAACAAGGGATGGTCCGTGACATACGGGGTGACGCATATCGTCCTGGCGGCGATATCGGTCTGGCAGAAGGGCGGCAGCATCATGGCCGACGCAGCCTCGTTGGTCTTCTCGCTCCTCGCGCAGGCGATCGGCAGTCCGCAGCCAGTGGACCGGACCGCAAGCGTGGTCACGGCGCCGATGCAGGACCTGATAGCAAGACCCTCGGAGATGGCGCGGCAGGTGTGGCACTACCAATGGTTGCTCTTCGGCTTTCAGAGCCTTGACTTCGGCTTCAAGTGCGCGGGACGCAAGAAGGAGGGAGAGTACGAGCTGTTCCTGTTGCCCGCGGCGTACGGCGTCCTGGGCTTGGGACATCTGACACTGATGACGTTCCTGGGGGAGGCAGACAGGGCAAAGATCGAGTTCTTGAGACGGTTCAACTCCACGAAGCACCTGTTGCCGCGCTCCGACGCGGAAAAGGCCCTGCACTGGGCACACGAGGATTCCCAGATCGATGAGATCAGGAAAGCGCTGGTCGACTTCTCTGCCAACGAGAAGGCGCCGGTCGACCTGCTGACGGGGAAGCCGATGTCGGTCACCGCCCCCGTGTCCTCCGTTCCCTCGGTCGACGCACCGAAGGCCATGACGCAGGACCAGTGGCTGGCCGGCGTCGACAACTACTACAGGTGGTCGACCGACACACGCAGACCGGTCTCCAAGACCATCTGCAACATCGCGGACTGCGTCCCCATGACCTCCTCCATGCTCAAGTATGGAGGCAACAAGACCGGCGTCGTCCTCGCCACGGCCCTTGCCGTCGTCGGCCATCTGGGCGAGGCGGCGTGGTATCTGGGGAGGACGGCCAACAACGAGCTTCTTTGACGACCAGGTCGGCCTGCTCCGCTCCTCCGGACTGACTGGGGACGGGGTGCGCATCGGTCATCTGGACAGTGGTCTCGACGGTCAGCACCCCGCGCTCGCGGGCCGGACCGATGCCCGCCGCAGATTCGCCACCAGTGGTTGGGGAAGCACCGATCACGGCCCGATGGACACCGGGTGGCACGGAACCCACACGGCATACCTCATGGTCGGGCGTCCCGACACAGCGGGCAACGGCGGCGTCGCCCCCGGGGCCCGTCTGGTCAGCGGCACGGTGATGGAGGGTGGCGCCGTCGTCGCCCGTGTCATCGCCGGTCTGGACTGGCTGGTCACCGAGCGGGTGAAGGTCGGGTGCCTCTCGGCCGGGGTCGACCCTGCCAACCCGGTCCTGGGAGCGGTGGTGCGCTCGGCGAGCCTGCGGGGTCTGCTTCTGGTGACACCGATCGGCAACGGGGGCGCCGGGGCCTACGTGTCTCCAGGGGGCTCCGGCGAGGTGCTGTCGGTGGGGGCGTGTCACAACGACGGCACAGTGGCCCGGTTCTCCGGCAGCAGAAACGATCCCGCGGGTCGATGTACCGCACCGCAGGTCGTGGCTCCGGGGGTGGAACGTCGGTCAGCCGTCCCTGGCGGCGCATACGGCAGACGCAGTGGCACGTCCGCGGCATGCGCGTCCGTCGCGGGACTGGCCGCACTCCTCCTGGAGGCCTTCCCGCACGCACGAAGTCACGACATCATGGCGGCGATAATCGACAGCTGCCTGCCCCGGGCGGCCGCACAGCACCACCGTTCTATGGCCGGTCTGGTCTCACCGACCAAAGCCCTGAAGATCCTCCAGCAGCGACGGTCGGCCCCTGCGGCTGAGCCACCGACCGACACCGCCGCGACTGCTGGCGCGAGGGTCGACGCGCGGCTCCGTCACACCCTGGACAGGACCCCCGACGACGACTGGTGCGAGGCGATCCTCGTGTACTCAGGGCGCGCAGCCCTCGACGCGGCGTCAGCTCGACTTGCCGCGTGTGAACGTATGCAGCCGTTCGCCCACCTCCCTGCGGTGCTCGCGCGAGCGCGCCCGAAGACGATCTCCCACCTGCTCCAGGCCCCGGGCCTCGTCGCGGCCGGCGCCGTCGACATCGACACCTCCCCGTCCTGGCTTCGCACCCACTAACCGGTCGTCATGTCGTCCACCGCATCGGCGGGATCCGGGCGTTATGGATCTCGTGATCGAGGCCCGAGCGGACATCTACGCCGAGCAGGACGCAGCAATCCACCTCCCTGGCCCGCCGAGGTGAGGCGTTGTGACTACGAGGTCAAGGGGCTACTGAGCCAAGCGCGCTCGCATACTCTCGATCCACTCATCGACCACAGATGAGTCGATCCCGACACGCTGGCCCAGTTCCTGCAGTGATCTGCCTACCGCGGCGGGATCTTCGAGAAAGGCCCGTTCGGCCCGGTCGATCACCCAGTTCACGCCCAGATAGGTCACCAGCGCGGCCGCCCCCACCAGCACCGCTGTGTTGACAAGGGTGCCCAGCGCGAGCGGCCAGGATCGGTGCCAGTAGGCCAGAAAGAGAGCGAAAAGCAACATGAGGGCCACGACCCCCGCACACAGGGCAGCGATGAACACCCGCTGTCGCTGACCAAAGTGCTGCAGCACAACGTGGTGCTCGAGCTGCAAGACCTCGGCAGTGATGCCGATCGCGCCTTGTACATGGGGTTGTTCCTCGCCCGGCTCAGCCAGGCCGTCCGCGTTCGACACGGCCGCGACCCGCAGGAGGGGGCCGTCCGCAACGTTGTGGTGGTCGAAGAGGCGCACCGACCTCTGCGCAATCCCGAAGCCTTGGAGGGAGCCCCGGCCCGTGCGGTCGAGAGTTTCACCGACCTGCTGGCCGAGGTCCGCAGCCAGGGGGTGGCCCTTGGGACTGGGTCAGTCGAAGTAGGCCGCCACGTCGACAGCGCCGCCGGCTGCTTCGAACTCCTCGCGGACGGCGAGCGCCACGTCATCGTCGGCCAGGTAGTCCCAGGCCGTGACCGCCAGACCAATCGCCCCATCGACCGCCGCAACCTCGGCCCGCTGCGTTGCGGCGGCCCCCGCGAACTCGCGGGTGTGCAGCGCCACGTCCGGGTCGCTGATCGCGATCATCGGGTGAATCCCCGGCATCCGCACACTCACGTTGCCGAAGTCGGTCGACCCCGCCAAGACTTCCGGAACGACCCCGGCGGGCAGTGCAGTCCGGCCACGGGCGGCCTGCGACCGGGCCCATCGAGCCGCCAACGTCAGGTTGGTGCGCACCGGCAGAGAAGGCGGGTATGCATCCCAGTTCAGCTCAACCCCGGTGTCGGTCATCAGCGCGGCGCCCTGCATGATCCGGGCCACCCGCTGTGACAGGTCCTTGAGCGTGTCCGGGTAGGCCGAGCGGATATACAGGTCGAGTTGGGCCCGGTCCGGGATCACCGACGCGCGGGCGCCACCGTCGACCACGATGGCGTGCACCCGGTCAGACGGCGGCATCTGCTGACGCAGCAAGCCGACCCCCTGGTAGGCCAGGGCCGCCGCGTCGAGGGCGTTGCGGCCCTGGAACGGCTGAGCTGAGGCATGCGCCGAACGGCCACTGAAAATCACACTCAGCAGCCGCCGACCCAGGAAAACATGGGCCGCAGCGTCATACCCGAACGGATGCACCATGACAGCGCAGTCCAGCCCCTCAAAGGCGCCGCCCGCCGCCATCACCTCCTTGCCGGTATGCCCCTCCTCCGCGGGTGTCCCCAGAAACACCACCCGGCCCTCCACCTCTGCGGCTGACCCTCGGGTGATCAGCGACGCCAACGCCAGGAAGGCGCCCACCCCGGTGGCCGCGATCACGTTGTGTCCGCACCCGTGGCCGATCTGCGGCAGCGCGTCGTACTCGCTGAGCACCGCCACCGTCCGGTGTTGTGCCGGGTCGAAGCCAGCCGTCGCGATCTCAGCCCGCAGCGCCGTCGCCACGCCGTGCGCTCCGGTTGTGACGTCATGCCCGTGTCCGCCCAGCACCTTCACCAGGTATGCCGCCGATCGCACCTCTTCGTACGCCGTCTCCGGATCGCCATGGAGGGTGTGCACTATCCCCACGAGTTCCTCTCGCATTGACTCCACCACCCGCGTCAGATGCTCATGGTCCTCTTGCGGCGCTCCTGCGAAGTCGCTGACCGGAGGCGAGGCACCTTCTGTCAAAGCATCGACGTGCCCTTGCAGATGGGCCAGGTATGCGGTGCTCGGCTCCGGTGGGACGGAATGGCTCATACACCTGAGCCTTGCACGGCCTACCGTGAACAGCATGCGCGACCCGATCTCCTATGACGACTACGAAAACTTCGAGTTGGATGTGGCCTTTGGCAGCGAAGAGGACCATCGCGCCACCGCCGAGCACCTCATCGAACTGGCGCAAGAGAGCCATCCCGACGACGATGTCAGCGCTCAGGAGCTTTTGGTGTCAGCCGGTAGCCAGTTCCGCTTTGCCGGTGACGCGCAACGCGCGCTCGATGTGCTCTGGCAAGCTCATGCGCAGGCAGAACGCGACGAGCTGGACCCCCGCGCGGTCATTGTCGACATGCTGCTCACCGAGGGCGACGCGGTCCGGGCTCAGGAGGTGTCCAACCAGATCCGTCGGAGTAGGCCGCTTGCCGCCATGACCTATCACTACCTCGGCGAGCTCTGGGACGAACAGGGTGAGACCAGCCGAGCGTTGGGATGGTTCATGCGAGGCATCATGCTCGAGGAACGGGAAGGTATCCCCGAGGACCAGCTGACCATGTTGTGCCTGGGCCGATGGCGCATCCGTGAACGTGAAGGGTTCGAGCGGGATGAGTATGACGAGATCGCGCTCGCTGTCCAGGACGAAGTGCAGGACGAGGTCGCTGAGTAGAACTCAACGGACCCCACGACTTGCTCGGTTCTCGGGCGGATCCGGGGCGGGTCTCGATACGGTGCGGCGGATGCGGATCGGACCGCGCGCGGTTGACGGGTACCACTTTGCCTTGCTGGGTGATCTCCACTTCGCCAGCCTCGAACAACCGACGACCAGCGCGGCGGGCCGGCTCCATCAGGTCCCGCCACTGCACGTCTTCGGAGTACCGGTAGCCCCGCCCGACCTCGAGCTCTCACCTGACCGTTGTGCGCGCGGCTGACCGGTGGACGCGCGGCTGACCTAGATGCGCGCAGGTGCGACCTTCGCGACCTGCATCTGCGCACTTTGGGGGTGTCCGCGGCCCCTTTGGTTGCTTGCGCGCACTTCGGTCATCCACGCCGGCCCGAATAACCACTATGTTGATGCGCATGCCTCGTCAGTATCAGTTCCGCACCACCGGCGGCGTCGAAACCGTCCAGATCGCTGTCCGCGGCAGGCAGGTATTGGCCCGGCCGATGCTCAACTTCGGCCCCGGCTACACCCGGGAGCAACGCCGGGCACTCGGCCTCACCGGCCTGCTACCTCCTGCCGTCAACTCCATCGACGAACAGCTGAAGCGGGTCTATGCCCAGTTCTTGATCCAGCCGGACAACCTGAGCAAGTACGTCTACCTCAACCAACTCCAAGATCTCAACGAGATCCTCTTCTATCGCCTGGTCGCCGAGCATCTCGACGAAACGCTGCCGATCATCTACACCCCCACCGTGGGCGAGGCCATCCAGAAGTTCAGCTCGACGTTCGACCGCGCCCGTGGCATCTACCTCTCGATCGATAATCCCGAAGGCATCGACGAAGCGCTGGCCTCGCACGGACAAGGCCCGGAGGACGTCGACCTCGCGGTGGTCACCGACTCCGAAGGCATCCTCGGCATCGGCGACCAAGGTGTTGGCGGCATCCGCATCGCCATCGGCAAGCTCGCCGTCTATACCACCGCCGCCGGCATCCACCCCCTACGCGGCATCCCGATCGTGCTCGACGTGGGCACGGACAACCACGCCTTGCTCAACGACCCGGCATATCTGGGGGTGCGCCGACCCCGCGTGCGCGGCGAGTTGTATGACGCGTTTATCGCCCAGTTCGTCGCTTCGGTGAAGACGCACTACCCGCACGCTCTGCTGCACTGGGAGGACTTCGGCGCCGACAACGCGCACCGCATCCTCGAGACCTACCGCGATGAGCACTGCACGTTCAACGACGACATCCAAGGCACCGCCGCGGTCGTGGCCGCAGCGGCCCTGGCTGCAGTCAAGGGCAAAGGTGAGCGGCTGCGCGACCAACGGGTCGTGATCCACGGGTCGGGCACTGCCGGCATCGGAATCGCCAACCTGATGAGCGACATCATGGTCCATGAGGGCCTGACGGGCGAAGAGGCGCGGGCTCGTTTCTGGGGCTTGGGCAGCCGCGGTCTGCTCCACACCGGGGCGCGGATGCGTTCCTTCCAGCAGCCGTATGCGCGGCCCGCCGAAGAGGTCACCGACTGGGTCGTGCGTGAGCCCGGGAACTACGGGTTGGCCGAGGTCGTGGCCAACGTGAAACCGACGATCCTGATCGGCACATCGGCCCAACCCGACGCCTTCAACAAAGAGATCGTGACGCAGATGGCCGCTCACTGCGAGCGCCCTGTGATCATGCCGTTGTCCAACCCGACGAGCCTGTCCGAAGCGAAGCCTCAGGACCTGCTGGAGTGGACCAATGGTCTGGCCATGATCGCGACCGGCTCCCCGTTTTCGCCGGTGGCGCATGACGGCATCACCCACCAGATCGCTCAAGCCAACAACGCGCTGGTCTTCCCCGGTATCGGGCTCGGCACGGTCGCGGTGCGGGCCAGCCGGGTGACCGACGCCATGATCGCGGCCGCCTCCGAGGCAGTGGCCGACATGACGCGGGCCGGTAAGCCCGGCGCCCCGGTGTTGCCCTCGATGCGACAGCTGCGCGCCGTGTCGGCGGCCGTTGCCGTGCGGGTGGCGCAAGCCGCCGAGGCCGATGGCGTTGCCGAGCGGCCGCTGGAGCATCCGATCCCGGACATCTACGCGCAGATGTGGGTCCCGTCATACCCGCAAGTTGATGTGGTCTCTACCATCGAAGAACCCTCGGCCCGGAGCACCGAGCCCTAGATTCTTCGTTGTCTCCCCGGCGCCGCAGCACGTCTCTGGTGCAAGAAGCTGATCCGTGTCGTGGCCTACCCTGTGGGCAGTCACCCACCTCTGGAAGGCCCGTTGTGCGCGTTGGACTGCTGATCTTCGACCAGGTCGACCTGTTGGACATCGGTGGACCGTATGAGGTGCTCCTCACCGCCAACCGGCTCGCCGCGCGGGAGAGAAGGTCGGCGCCGTTCGAGGTGCTCACCATCGCGACCGCCGACGCGCCTGTGCAGGCTTACGGCGGGCTCGTCCTCCAAGCCAGTCACACCGTCTCCAACGCCCCGACACTTGATGTCCTGATCGTGCCCGGGACCATCGACATCGACGCTGCTGCCGACGACGCTGACCTGATGGCTGCCGTCGGGGCGCTGGCTGGCGCCGCGGCGCTCGTAACCTCCGTCTGCACCGGCGCCATCCTGCTGGCCCGGGCCGGCCTGCTGGCCGATGTGGACCAGGCCACCACACACCACGAAGACCTGGAGCTCTTGGCCGCCGAAATCCCTGGGCATGTCACGCAGGCTCGGTGGGTCGACGCTGGATCCAGGGTGACGGCCGGAGGTCTCTCGAGCGGTCTGGCGATGGCACTGCACCTCGTCGACCGACTCGTCGACCGCGACCTGGCGCTGACCACAGCCGCGCAGCTGGCCTACCCGTGGGACCCCGACGACGGGATAGTGGTCCACGCCCGCCTCGACTGCTGAGCCTCAGGCAGCAGCCCCGCGGCAGCTTCCTGACCCCCTGGCTTCCGCCCGCTCTTCAGCCCACCTGGCTTCTGCCCGCTCCTCGCGTCGGGCGGCCCCGCTCAGGGCCTGCTCGCCTGTCTGCCCCTCAGGAAGCAGCGGCGCCGTAGTGTTGACGAAGCCGAGCCAGCTCCGCTTCGTAGGCCGGCAGCATCGGCGCCCGGCGGCCTTGATAGGTCCAGGAGTAGACCATGGCGAGATCAAAGGACCTGGAGCACACGCGGCAGGACCCCACCCGTCGCGGCCGGCGGTGTCTGCGCACGACATGACCTGCTGGGCACCGGCCCTCCCACAAGCCCTCGGCGCCCTCGGGCACGGCGTCGGTCCGTTTGCCATCACAGCCGATCTCGATGGCCTTCGCCCGCCAGACGGCATCGTGCCCGTGGTGCGACCCGACCACAGCGTGCGCGATCTCGTGCAGCACGGTGTTACGGACCTCCTCGGCCGATGACACCTGGGTCAACCGGCGACTCAGGCCGATTTCGCGGCGGCGCGGACGGCATACTCCAAAGCGGGTGCGGGCATTGTCGAACACGAGACGCCACTGGGCCAGCTCGTGCTCAGCCAGCAGCCGCGCACCCATCTCTGCCGCCCTGTTCACGTCCATAGAAGGATTCTGCACCGCGTCGCCGACATACCCTGAACGACGCCCCTCATGAGGCACCGAGGAAATCGGTGCTCAGTCTGCCTTCGGCGGAGGCCCCGGGCTGGGCTGGGGGGACTCGTGGTTCTGCTCCGTTTGCTCCGGGCCAGGGCTCGGCTTTTTGCCCTTGCTCTCAGGGATCTGGTCCTGTTGCTCCGGGCCAGGACTCGGCTCCGGCTGATGACCGCCGGGGTGCTGGTCGTCCGTGCTTGGACCGGAAGCGTGGTTGGGGGCGTCGCCCTGTGAGTTCGTCATCGCCCCAAACTACTCCTCGTTTGCACCTGCTCACTGGGCCGATCCATACCTCCTCGCCCCGCGACGTCGCGCTTTGCGCCGTAGGCCCGACACAGTCCACAACAACGACCGACCCGCCGCCGGCACAGATGAGGCTGTCAACCAGACCTGGTTGACAGCCTCATCGCGCGACCTCAGGTTGCCCTAGACGGCCGTCGCCAGTCCCTTCTTCTTCAGGATCTCGCGTTGGTTGGGGTTCACCGACTCGCGGAACGGGGTGGGAACCACGATGGCAGCCACCGGGCTACCGGGGATATCGGCATACTCGACCGGCAAGTGCACCCAGACCTCAGTGCCTGGTTCCTGGTCCTGCACCGGCACCCAGGCCAGCGCGATGTTGGTCTCCAGCTCGGGCGACCACCACGGCGAGGTGACATATCCGACCGGTGCCCCGGACGATGTCTTCGAGATCAGCCAGAAGTCGGGAGCGTAGTCCGTGATCGGCTGCCCACCGAGCTTGAGCCCGACCATGACCATGGAGAACGGCGGGTTGCCTGCTTCGATGGCCTCGCGAGCGGCCTCCAACGCCTGCTTGCCGATGTAGTGCGCCTCCTTGGCACGCGGAACCTGGTAGGCCAGGTTGGTCTGGAAAGGCAGGGTCTCGACATCGAGGTCCTGCCCCCAGGACAGGATGCCGGCCGCGATCCGCCGATGATGGGCGGGAGCGACCACCATCAGCTGATGGGCCTTGCCAGCCTCCAGCACTGCGTTCCACATCTTTTCGGCGTGCAGCGTGGCGTCGTAGAGATAGATCTCATAGCCCTTCTCCCCGCTGAACCCGGTCTGGGAGACGATCACGTCGCAACCGTTGATGACGGCAGCAAGCAGCCCGTATGACGGCAGGTCGCTCACCGCCTCGCCCACCAGATCCCGCATCAGTGCCTCGGACTTCGGTCCCTGGATCTGCACCGGGGCCACGTCGATCTCGGCGATCGTGACGTCGAAGCGCATGCCGATGTTCACGCCCTGCAGCCACAGCAACAAGTCGCTGTCGGAGATCGAGAACCAAAACTCGTCCTCGGCGATGCGCAGTAGTACCGGGTCGTTCAGGATGCCGCCGGCCTCGTTACACAAGATGACGTACTTGGCCTTCATGACGCCGATCTTGGTGGCGTCCCGGGTGATCACGTAGTTGGTGAACGCCTCGGCGTCCGGACCTTTGACCTGAATCTGGCGCTCAACGGCGACGTTCCACATCGTGACGTGATTCACCAACGCCTCATACTCCACCATCATCCCGCCGTCCTCGGGGCGTACGTAGCCACGCGGGTGGTACATCCGGTTATAGACCTGCGCCCGCCAGCAGCCGGCCTCCACGGCCAACTCCCAGTACGGCGACTTGCGCACTCGAGTGTCGATCAACATCTGCACCGGAGTGGGCCCGGACTGACGGAGGTTGATGGGCACCAGTCGATCACTCTGGTCGACCGAAGGGATGTTGTTGCTCATGGCACTGCCTCTCACGCGGGGTCACATTGTGGAACTAGTATCCACTATATGAATCTTGACATCCCGCGACGGCCTCACGCAAACGCACCGCTCACCGAGTCAACCGGTGGAGCGCGTACCAGGCCAGGGGTGCATACGCCGCGATCGCGATGCCCGGCCCATCCAGGCCCAGGGACGTCCAGCTGCCACTGCCACGAGGCTGTACGTCGTGATGCAACGACAGGGTCACCACCGGCCTGTTTCGGAAGCCGGCCGTGACCGTCCACTCCCAGGTCCATCCGGCCTCGTCGACCGAATCGACCACGAACGACGCGTTCGCCCCGAGCGGCCCACGGATCCGCCCGCGGGCGCCGGCAGACACCCGTGTCCCCACATACTCCACACTGCGGATGTGCGGAGCCCAGGTGTGCCATCGAGCGGGCACGGCATAGCGTTCCCACACTGTCTCAGCGGGCAGCGGCCCGCGAGCGTAGACCGTGAGATGCCCCATCGGCTCCTCCTCAAGCAGACGCTCAGCCTGCCACGTCAAGGCCTGTTGAAGGCAGAGAAGCCGCGGTGAGGACGCTCAGTGCAGATGCTTGGTGGCTTCCCGGCGCGATAGGCCAGATAGTCGATCCCCCAGCCTGTCGACCTCCGCGCGGACCCAGTCCGGATCGGTACGGGCGTAGTCCCGCAGCGCCCAGCCGATCGCCTTGCGCAGCCAGAACGACTTCTCGTTCACGTTCGCCAGCACCGCATGGCGCAGCAGACGGGTGTCCAGCTGGTCCTTGGTGCCGATCTGGCACAGCAGGCTGGCCCGGCGCAGCCAGAGGTCCTGGGCCACAGCCCACATGCGCACCACCGGGTCGATCCGGCCGCGATCGGCCAACAGCGCATCTCGCAACGGGTGGGTGCTGACGTCGTCCACCAGGTCCCACCAGGCGCCGGTCACGATCAGGTGGCGCAACAAGGGCAGCACCTCGACATCGAGCCACGGTCTCGCGTTGCGGTGCTTGACGAGCGCGAGCGCCGCGTAGCGCTCCTCCCGGTATGCCGCGTCGTCCCAGAGCCGCCGCACGCTCGTGTCCCACTCGGTCCGCGAGGTGGGGGCCCAACGGGCGAGTATCGGGCGCAGAAGCTTCGCCAACTCTGCAGATGTGATGCCGCGATAGGGCATCGCCGACTTCATGTAGCGCTGCTGCCCGGCCGCTCGCTCGGCGTCGCCCACCTGCGCCAGAGCGGACCGAACCTGATCCACTACGGCGGACTCGGCGTCGCCATCGCTCACCTCTTGAGACTACGTCCACCCCCTGCATCCCCCCAAGCGTTCGAGGGTAGTGGGCCGGCTGCGACAGGCAGCGCATCGACCGGTACCTGCCGGGCAGGGACACGTGCGAGGGTCGGTCAGCCACGGACCATTCCGTAGGCGTGCTGAACGTCGATGCTCAACACCAAGCGCTGCTCCAACACCTGCACTTCCCGAAACGTCTGCCATGTGTCGTGTTCCCCGGCCAGTGCGCGATAGAGCTCGACCAGAGCATCGGCGGCGGCGTCATCGGGGTCACGTGCCGGCTCGCCCAGCACAGCCTCACCGTCGGCCACGGCATACGCCCAGAAGTCGGGGCTGCTGACATGCAGCGACACCCGTGGGTCGCGGGCGGCGTTGCGAGTCTTCGCCCGGTCGGCGGTGACAGAGACCGAAACACGGTTGCGGTCGGCGTCGAAAGCGTAGAGAACGTTCGAGAGCTGCGGACGCCCGTCACGCTTCAGTGTCACCAACACACCCTTGCGGTGCTCGGCGAGGAAGTCTGAGAACTTGGCTTCGATCCGGCGCTGCGTCATACCCCTGGCAACGCCGACCAGGCCGCCGCTACTCCCGAACGCTGTCGCTCATCCCCTCTCGCAGACGCGTGCTGCGAGCCTCGAGCGCCGGTCGACGCTCGGCGTTGGCGGACAGACTCAGGTAGCGCTGACCGAAGACGTACAGCAGCGCATCGTCGAGGCGGCGCACCGCGCCGGGTGGGTAGCGATAGTCCATGCCCGCGTTGACCATGTGCAGGTCAACGGCCGACAACAGCGCTCCCAGCTCGTCCAGCGACGTCACGTCCAACTCCAGGAGCAGGCCGGAGATCCAGGCATAGTGCTCGCTGCGAGACCAGCCCGCGTCCGCGAACCGCCCGGCCAAGAAGGAGGCCAGGTCTTGGGCACTGATCCGCGGGTCATCGTCATCGGGTGTCGATGTCCGACCGGACATGCTTTCTTGCAGACGATCGCGAATCGTCGAGAACTCCCGATCCGCCAGCTCCAACAAGCCGGCGGCCAGGGTGAAGCGACGGTCCAGGTCGGGGGCATGTTCGGTGGGCACCGTGCCCTTGTAGCGAATGTCGTGCTCGAACTCCGCCCACGCGTGTTGGAGCACTGTGCGCACTTGCACCGAGGCCCGATGGCCCTCAAGGCTCGTCGCATCGGCGTCGGCTTCGACCAGGACGTGACGGCTGGCATAGCCGAACCGGCCCTCGCGCGCCGTCTCCTGCCCCATGTCCCGGTCGTCCAGCACGATCATCTGCGCGGCGAGGAGATCGGCGACGGCTGCCACGTCGCTGTGGACGAAGGTGACCACACGAATGCCGATCTGGTCGGTGATCTGGGTGGCGGGCTCCGGGAAGAGCAGGTTGCCATCAGGGCTCGGGTCGCGGCGCTGTGCCTTCTCAGCGAAGGACGCCAGACTCTTGGTGCGCCCGGTCACGCTGAGGTAGTTGATGCCGGCATCGTCAAGCATCCCGGTGACCAGATCGGCGTATGCGTTCGTCGCGGCGACCACCTCGGGGCGCCGGTGCTCATAAGCGCGCACCGCGGCCCGGGCCGAAACCTGCTGCGCTTTGGCCGGTGTCAGCCCCCCGGAGGGCGGCCTGCCCAGGCTCGGCGTGACGATGTATCCGGTCGCCAGGTCTCCGTATGTGGTCAGGTCCTGCGGGGTGAGGTGCGCGAGCATCGAGACGTAGGCGCACAGCACGGCGTCGACTGGGTCCTCGGCTCGACGCAGCTCCGACTTGCGCTCGGCGTGCTGCACGTCGCGGCGCAGTCCGACCCAGGTCGCGTTGCCGGTCACCGTCATCGGGGTGGGGGCAGCCGCCAACGACTCGATCAGCTCCATCAGCCGCAGCAGGGCTGCTTGCAGGTCGACAAAGGATCGCCCCGGCTTGGCCTTGTACTTCAACGTTCGGTCCAAGCCGAATAACACCACGGTGGCCGGGTGCGGATACACCTCGAGGGCACGCCGATCCGCCGTCGACTCCGGGTTGATGTCTAGTCCGAGGGCATCGCTCAACCGTGCTCCGCGCGGCGTCTGAGCAAACTCAGGCTTGGCAGTGTTCGACGGGTGGGCACCTGCCTGGAACCGCCGGAAGTCCTTGTTGAGCTGCGCTTCGGCCGGGCGGTTACCTCCCGCGTTGACCACCACGAGCGGTGCATCGATCGCCACCACGCATGGCCCGAGGGTGTAGGGGCGCAGCGCCTGCAGGATGTCGGCGTCGTTGCCGTGAGCGGAAAGGTGACGCAGGTCGCCTCGTGAGTCGAGGACGGCGAGGCCGGTGGGCTTCTTCTCACCCCAGGCAAGGTCGACCCCGATGAAGTGTCGCCGGGCGATGGACATGCCGACACTCTGCACCCGTTGGCGCGGTGAGCGAAACCGGCCAGGGTCGCCTGTGGCGCCGACCCCGACCTGGACCCGTCCAGCCGCTGATCTTCCCGCCCGTGCAGACGTGGAGGCGCAACGGGGTCAGGCGTTGGGCACTCGGCATACCCAGGTGCGCGGGCGCACCTTCCAGGTCCGCTGGCGATAGCGCTGGCCCAGATCGCCGTCGGCGTTGACCAGGAAGTCCTTGTCCGGGTCGGCTGACTCGACGCTGATCTCGGTGCCGTGATAGACCATGACGTCATCCCGCTGCACATGTTCGCCGCGGCGCAGGTCAGCGGCGAACGTTGCTCGATCCCACGCTCCGAGAGCGGTGGCGATCATGACGTCGGCCTTGCGGTCGTGGTGTGTGGCATCCGGGGCCACCGGCGTGCCGCCGCCAACCGACCCGCCCACAGCGATCGTCACCATCAACGCGTCCTGGGTGTCGTCCAACACTTCTTCGCCGTCCACCCGCACGATCACGTCCCAACCTCTCGTGCTCATTCCGGCAGTCATGGCTCCGACCGCATATCCCGCAGCGCCGAGCGTGTCCTTGAACGTCTCCGCGCTGCTGGTCGCGGCGGCGGCGATGCCGGCATGGACGGCATTCATGACGAGTGTCCCGTCGTCGTCCACCAGGACGTCGCACTCTCGGGTCGAGCCCTCCACGGCCACCGCCACGGCCTCGTCGAGGTCCAGCGGCAGACCCATGCCGCGGGCGAAGTCGTTGCCGGTGCCCATCGGCACCAGGCCGATGGAGCCGATGTCGTCGAAGAGCTCGTTGGTCAGGCAGGTGCTCAAGACCCAGTTCAACGAGCCGTCCCCGCCCATCACCACCACACTGCGGCCCTCGGCCGAGCGCAGGACACTGATCATCTCCTCGTCGCTGCCGGGCACCGCCACGTCGGTGTGCACCCTCTGCTTCAATGCGTCCAACACGTGCTGGACGTCGGTATCGGCGGCCGAGCCGGCAGCAGCGTTCGCGATCACGAGGATCGAGTCAGAGGAAGTGTGGGAGTTCATATCGGCCAGTGTGTCAAACTAGCTGACGAAGTCACGCTGCCGGATCAGCACCACGCACAGCATGCTGGCGATGAACGCCGTAGCCGCCGCGATCAGGGTGATCTGGTTCAACGCGTCCACAAACCCGGTTCTGGCTACCTGCTCCAGCAGCTCGCGACTACCGGCCGGGGCCATCGACACGACCCGCTCGATCTGTCCACCGGTCACTGCGGCAGCGATGGCGTCGGCCTGCTCGGCGGCCGGTGTGCCCGCCAGATCGGCGGTGATGTCGTTGGTGACGATGCGGCTGAAGATCGAACCCAGGGCAGCGATCCCGGTGGCGATGCCGACCTGGCGGAAGGTCGAGTTGGCACCGGAGGCCATCCCGGCGCGGCTCGTCGCGACCACCCCGACGGCCGTTGAGGCGAGCGGGACATTGATCATCCCGGTGGCCAGTCCGCAGACCATCAGACCGGGAACCACCATCAGCCATGAGGTGTCATCGCCGATCAGCAGCAACAAGCTCAGGCCCACCCCGAGCATGGCGAAACCGGGGGCGATCAGCCACTTGGTCGGCACGCGCGATGTGAGCCGGCCTGCCACCGTGGCCGAGAACAGTGACATCACCGACAAGAACAACAGTCGCACACCGGTCTCGACCGCGGAGTAGCCGAGCACATTCTGCAGGTAGATCACCAGATAGGTCAGCAAGGAGAAGATCGAGGCTGACACCGCGAAGGCCGCGATCAGTCCGCCGACGAAGGTGGGCTTACGCAGCAGCGCGAGCTCGAACATCGGCTGGCTTTGCTTGGCCTGACTCACCAGGAACAGCGCCAGCAGCACTGCCGATCCACCAAGCGCCCCGATGACCAGGCCATCGGACCATCCGCGCAGGCCCGCATCGATCAGGCCGAAGACCAACAGGCCCAGCGCCGAGCTGAAGGTCACAAAGCCCAGCCAGTCGGGTGCTCCGGCGTCGGGATCCTTGGACTCCTCGACCGTGCGCAGCGCGACGATGACCGCGGCCAGACAGATCGGCAGGTTCACCCAGAAGATCCAGCGCCAGGACAGACCGCTGGTCAACACGCCACCCGCGACCGGCCCCACAGCAACGGCCACCCCGGTGACCGCCCCGAAGGCTCCGAACGCTACCCCCCGCTCGCGACCGGAAAAGGTGGCCGCCAACAGTGCCAACGCGGTGGCGAACATCGCCGCCCCGCCGATGCCTTGGGCGCCACGTGCCAAGGTCAGGGAGAGCACGTTCGGCGCCAGACCGCACAGCGCCGACCCCAAGCCGAATAGCGCGGTCCCGATAACGAAGACCCGCTTGCGCCCATACAGGTCGGCCAATGAACCGGCGGTGAGCAGCAGCGAGGCCAGCACCAGAGCGTAGGCGTCGATCACCCACTGCAGGTCGGACAGCGAGGCCTCGAGCTCGCGCTGAATGTCGGGCAACGCCACGGTCACGATGGTGATGTCCAGCAACAACACGAAGATGCCGGTGCATACGGCGACCAGTGTCCACCAGCGCGCGGCCATGGCGTATCTCTTCTCTCGTGGGGGTCGTGCGGTCACACATGTCATCACAGCGGATCCCCACCGACGCGCCCGGGGTCGCCCCTGTTCAGCGCTGCTACCTGTTGTTGGCCGAGACCAGGTCAACGACCTCGATGGGGTGCGAGATGCGGCGTGGCAACGCCGGTTCAGGGTCGTCGATGGCACGATGTGTGTTCACAGTCCGCCGAGTGGAGCCACGCTCGCGACGATGGAGGTGCCGTGCGTCCCGCCATCACCGACAAGCATGCCCTCCCCCGAGACGGATGGGCCCGGCGGTTGGCAGCGCACCACTTCATCTGCGCGAGATCTCGACGCCGGGGCGCGCCATGCCGGGACTGACCGACCTCGACGAGCTGTTGCGGGGCATGGAGCCGGTGCTGCGCAGGGGCACCTTCGTCTATGTGTTCGTGGGTCGCGCAGCCCTGAGCACCCTTCCGACCCACGAGGCGATGATCGGTGAGCTGGAAGGCATCACCTTAGTGATGCGGCGCGAAGACGCCGATGCCGCCGACCTGTCGTACGACCTGCTGCTCAGCTGGATCACCTTGACCGTGCACTCTTCGCTGGAGGCTGTCGGACTGACCGCCGCTTTCGCCACTGCGCTGACCGGTGCAGGCATCAGCTGCAACGTTCTTGCCGGATTTCACCACGACCATGTTCTGGTTCCTCGACACCAGCGCGGGCTGGCGATAGACACCCTGTATGCCCTGGCGAAGCGACCGAACTGACCGCGTGGCCACCGGCGCCACCGCGGGGGCTTCAGCACCGATTGACTGGGAAGGTACGGCAGTGACACATCGCCGACGCGAGCACATGACAACTGACACTGCCGTGACGCAACGCACCGTCATACGCTGACTCCACCTACCACCGAGGAGTTCCGTGAACGCGCCACCCGATACCGACCAGGCCCCCGTGCTGGTCGTGGAGAACGTTGAACGCAGGTTCGGCTCGTTGACGGCGGTGGACGGCGTGTCCTTCGTGATCGAGCACGGCGAAACTTTCGGGCTGCTCGGACCGAACGGCGCAGGCAAAACGACCACCATCTCGATGATCGCGGGTCTGATTCCTGCCACTTCGGGCTCGGTCACTATCGCGGGGCACGCGATGGCCGCCGATCAGGTCGAGCCCAAGCGGCACATCGGTTTGGTCCCGCAGGACCTCGCCATCTATCCGGAGCTGTCTGCGCGGGAGAACCTGCTTTTTTTTGGCCGGCTTCAGGGGATGTCCGGCGCGGAGCTGAAGACGCGCGTCGGTGAGGTGCTCGAACTGATCGGGCTGTCCGATCGCGCCAAGGAGTCCACGAAGAAGTTCTCCGGCGGGATGAAACGTCGCCTCAACATCGGGGTGGGTCTGTTGCACCGCCCTACCCTGTTGATCCTGGACGAGCCGACCGTTGGCGTCGACCCGCAGTCGCGCAACTCGATCCTGGAAAGTGTCGAGGCACTGGCCGGCGAGGGCATGGCCGTGCTCTACACCACGCACTACATGGAGGAGGCCGAGCGGCTGTGCGACCGGATCGCCATCATCGACTCCGGCACGATCCAGGCCGAAGGAACCCAGCATGAGCTGATCCTTTTGACCGGCGGCGTGGACACGATCCGGCTGTCCGGAAGCGGTGACCTGCAGCGGGCCGCTGACGCGCTGATCGCACTGCCTGCCGTAGAGCATGTGGACAGCGAGCGCCGAGAGCTGCGGCTGACCGTTCACGACGCGCCGACGGCCGTGGCCACTATCGTCAACACGGCTACTTCCTCGGGTCTGACGCTCAGTGACGTGGAGATCTCTCGCCCGGACTTGGAATCCGTGTTCTTGCACCTCACCGGCAAAGCATTGCGGGACTGACCATGCGCTCCTTGTGGGTCATGACCGCCTCCGACCTGGTGCAGCGCGTTCGGGACCGTTCGGTGATCATCTTCGCGCTCATCGTGCCGCTGGCGCTGATGTTCGTGTTCAACCTGGTCTTCGGCGCGGCCACTGATTCGCGGCTACAACCCGCCACCGTCGCGATCTCGGCGCCTTCCGGCGACCAGCTCGCGCCGACCTTCGCGCAGGTGCTGGATGAGGTCGACATCACCGACATCACCGTTCAAGAGACCTCGGCGCAGGAGGCTCGGGCCGCCGCCGAGGACGGCTCCGTCGACGTCGCGATCATCGTGCCGGAGGGTTTCGCCGCGTCGATCGCCGCCGGCAATGGTGGTGACGTCACCGCCATCGAGTCAGACACCTCCGGTCTCGAAGGGACGGTGGTCCTCTCGATCGTGCAGTCGGTGCTGCAGCAGTTCAACGACGGCGCGGTCGCCGCCATGGCTGGCTTGCAGCTCGGGCTGCCCCCGGGCGAGCTGGCACAAGTGGCGCAGGAGGCAGTCACCGCGGGTCCCGAGCTGACGTTGAGCCCTGGAACCCTGTCCAAAGAGCAGCTCAGCCCCGCAGCGGCGACTGTCGCGGGTCAGGCCGGCCTGTTCCTGTTGTTCACCGTCGGTTTCGGCGTACTCGGGCTGATCTCCGAGCGGGAACAGGGCACCTACGCCCGACTACTGTCCATGCCGATGCGCCCCTCCTTGATCGTGATCGCCAAGGGCATGGTCAGTTTTGTGCTTGGTGTCGTGGCCACCGCAGTGCTCCTGGCCTCCGGGTCGCTCTTCTTCGACGTGAGTTTCGGCTCGCCGGTGGTGGTTGCGGTGCTGATTGTGGCGGTGGTGACCGCAAGTACGTCGTTGATGTTCATCGTGGCCAAGTTGGCCGGCACAGCGGAGCAGGCCGGGGCCGCGCAGTCGATTCTGGCCGTCTCGCTCGGGATCGCCGGCGGGGCGTTCTTCCCGATCACCGGCACCGGCGCCCTGGCGGCAGTGTTGGATCTCAACCCGATCGCCGCCTTCACGCGCGGGCTGGGCATCAGCGCCAATGGAGGCAGCCTGGCCGACATCGGTGGGCCCCTGCTGATCATGCTTGGTTTCGCGGTCATCGCCCTCGTGGTGTCAGCAGTCGTTCCGGATCGGAGCGCCCGATGAGGACCGGCATACGGGTGAGCTTGGCCATTGCGGCAGTGGAGCTGCGCCGCTTCCTGGCCGACCGGTCCAACATCTTCTTCGTTTTCATCTTCCCGTTGGTCTTGGTCGTGGTCATCGGGGCATCTTTCGGTGGAAGTGGTTCGGGCGCCTCGATCGCGATTGCCGGAGCCGACAGCCCGCTGCGCGGCGCCATCGTCGAGCAGTTGACCGAGGACGATGCTGGCGAAGTCAGCTACGCCAGCGAGGACGCCATTCGCGAGCAGGTGGCGCGAGGGCGCACAGACGCCGGCCTGCTCATATCGGCCGATCAGGCAGCCGCCTTTGATGATGGGCAGGACGTCGACCTTCCGGTACTGGTCGGCTCCAGTGCGAACTCTCAGATCGCCTCGCAGACCCTCAGCGATGCCGTCGCGGCCGCCAATGCCCGCCGCGACCAGGTGGCGGCTCTGGACGGCGACGGTCGCAGCGAGGCCGAGATCAACGCTGCCCTGGACACGGCAGGCGAGCGACTCACCCCGGCCACGCTGCAGGTCGACAGCGGCGTCGACGAGGTCAGCGCCGAGTTCGAGGGGTTGTCGGGCCAATTCGACCAGGGCGCGTCATCTCAACTGTTGCTGTTCGTCTTCCTCGCCTCACTCACTGGCTCCGCCACGCTGATTCAGGCTCGCCGCTATGGCGTCGTGAGCCGGGTACTCAGCGCGCCGGTGACCTCCGGGCAGGTCCTGCTGGGTCAGGCGCTGGGCCGATTCACCATCGCGGCCTTTCAGGGTATCTACATCATGATCGCTACAACCTTGATCTTCGCGGTTAGCTGGGGCTCCTGGACGCTGGCCTTGGTGGTGCTGGTGGTCTTCAGCACCGTGGCAGCCGGGGCGGCCATGATCCTGGGGTCCCTCGTCGACAACGAAGGGGCCGCCTCAGGGCTGGGGGTCGGACTCGGGTTGGTCCTCGGCGCGATCGGCGGCTGCATGTTTCCACTGGAGTTCTTCGGTGACACGATGCGCAACGTCGCACACATCACCCCACACGCTTGGGCCTATGACGCGATGGCCGAGGTGCAACGCCGCGATGCGAGCCTGGTGGACATCCTGCCCGAGCTGGGGGTCTTGGCTGCGATGGCCGCGGTGTTGCTCGTCATCGGCTCCTGGGCGTTACGCCGCAGCACTGCACGAGCCATGTAGACCCCCGTTGAGCGTGGTGGTTGTCGCCTTTCGGGCTGTGGAACAGGAGCAATGGCGACGGGCGTTGCCCTACGCGTGGTCTCGTCAGTGAACTCCTCAGCTTCTCAGCCCGCCCAGCTCAGCATCGAGGTCTGGTCCGATGTGGTCTGCCCGTGGTGTTACATCGGCAAGCGCCGCCTGGAGTCAGCGATCGCACAGATCCAGGCTCGCGGCACCGACCTCGACGGGTTAGTGATCCGGTGGCGCTCCTTCCAGTTGGATCCCTCCGCGCCACGCATCGGCGAGCGTGGGCACGGAACATCGGTCGCCGAGCACTTGGGCCAGAAGTACGGCGGAGGCATCGAGGCTGGTCAGGCAATGAGTGCCCAGATGACTCAGGTTGCGGCCGGCGAAGGATTGGACTTCCGCTTGGAGGACGCCCGCGTAGGTAACACCGTCGATGCCCACCGGCTGCTGCATCTGGCTGCTGACCTCGAGAACGAGGATCGCGCCCAGCCGGGTCAGGCGTTCTCCGCCGACCTGCAGAATCGCCTCAAGGAACGACTGTTGAAGGCCTATTTCACCCAGGGCCTGGATGTCTGCGATCACTCTATGCTCCGCGACCTCGCCGTGGAGGTGGGTCTACCGCAGTCCCGGGTCGAGGAGGTGCTGGCCTCCACGGCATACCGGCGCGAGGTGCAGCAAGATCAAAGCCAGGCTCAGGCCTATGGCGCCACTGGCGTCCCCTTCACGGTGGTTGACCGACGATACGGCGTCTCGGGGGCCCAGCCGGTGGAGGTTTTCATCGACACCCTGGAACGCGCTATCGCCGATCGCGCGCCACTGTTGACCATGTCACCACCTGCCCCTGCCGCTGATGAGGCGACCCAGTGCGGCCCCGATGGGTGCGAGGTGCGATAGGCACGGTCAACCTGCGAGGCGACGTTCCACTTGGTCAACGTCGATGGGGGTATTGGCGAGGCTGTAACGATGCCTGCCGTGACGCCCCATCGGGTGCGAGCGCGAGTATGCAGTCAGCGCGGTCAGGAACTGAGGTGACACCGGTATCCCGATCGTCCCGTAGAGGGTACTGATCGTGGCGATCGGGTCGTCAGTGAGGTCGCCGTAGTCCACGTCGTGAATCCGGGTCGGATGGCGGCGACGGGCCTCGCGGTTGCGATCGATTTCGCTGGCAAAGAGATCGAGAGAAGCCCTCGCGGTGCGGGCCTCTGCCAGATCCGGAACAGTCAGGCCCTGGGTGGTGCGGGCCATGCTCAGATAGCTCGCGTATGAGGTCACCGGGTCACGGTGGATCTGAACAATCTGGGCCTCCGGAACAGCGCTCAGCAACGCATCGAGAGCGCCTAGGTGTTCGGGCGCCTTCAGCACCAGCCGCTGGCCAGGGCTCTGCTGCTGCAGGATCTGCAACCACAGTCGGTACTCGCGGTACTTCTGGGTTCGGTCGCGGCCCAGATACCAGCGTAAATATCCGGCCACGGGGGCCATGGACCAGAAGAACACCGACTCGAACGAGCTAGCCGTGAGATAGAAGCACTCCTCCGGGGAATCTGCGTCGATGCTGTGCATCCGGCTGAGATCGGGCATGAGGCGAGTCCGAACGGCCAGCGAGCGTCGAGCCTGCTCCCGGCGCTGGTCCTGGGCCCCGGGGCGGACAATGGGTGCAATCAGCTGCCAGTACGGCGGAGCGTGGCTGTCCGGGTCCTGAGCCAACAGTCGGTGCAGGTGGGTGGTGCCCGACCGGTGCAGTCCGGTCACGATGATCGGTGGGCGCAGCGCGGTCTGGAAGATCCACGGTCTCTCTTGCTGCTCATGGGCTAACAGCAGCCGGTTCACCAAGGCGTCGATAATGGCCTGCCGCAAGGCGATCTGTCCGACGAGGTGAGGCTCGATGTCGTTTCTGATCGAGGCCAGCAACACATCGAGGCCTTGACGGAAGTATGGGTGCCCAAAGTCGCGCAGACCGGTGGAGTCCATGGCTTCGGCCATCACAGCAGCTTCATCCAACCGGAACCGGTCGATGCGGTCAGCCGGAGTCAGCCGGCCGACGGTGTTGAGCAACCGCATGGGCAAGGGAAGGCCGGAACCCCTCATAGGTCGTCACGGTTCGTGCTTGCGCGGTCGTCGACATACCGGCTCGCGGGCGGCTCCACCAAAAGAGTGTCACCCGGGGCCACCGTCGCCGCAAACTGACGGTTATGGCACAGCTCAGTAAGTCGCGGCACGATCATCGTGCGGACGCCACGATGTTGCTGGGACTACACGAGACTCGTCATTGTCCAAGAGATACCCGAGGCGATCGGTCTCGGTCGCTGCAGCGACGCGTCCTACCCCTCACCACCGACCCAGGAACGCTTGCGATGATGGGGCGGTGATCACCACAGATTTGGCACGCCATCTTCATACGGCCGGGTTGTTGTGGTCCCCGCTGCCGGGTGACCGCTTCACCGTGGACACCGAAGGCATGCTCGGTGATGTCTTCTATCTGGCCGATATGACGGTTGACGTGCAGCGCTTCGTCGGCGGGTCGGTGATTGGCTTCAACGGAGTGGCGGAATGGGCGCTGGACTCGGTCGACCTTGAAGAAACGCTGTGGTTGCCACGCGAGGACCAGATGCGGGCCGTGCTCGGAGAGATGTTCGTGCGCTTAGAACGCACCGAGCGGGGGTATGCCGTTGTCCTTGCTGATGCCGTCGCGCACGAGCAGACACCGCACGAGGATGCAGAATGCGCTTACGCCAGCGCGCTCCTCGCAGTTCTCCGCAGCAGAAATGCCATGTAGTTTAGTCGAGCGCACCGTCGGCTAACAGCGCTGGGCCCCTAGCTCAATTGGCAGAGCTGCGGACTTTTAATCCGTAGGTTGTGGGTTCGAGTCCCACGGGGCCCACTGGCGCATCATCGCTGGTCAGACCACGTTTGGGCCCGCTGGTGGACCTCCCGGAGAACGCTGATGGCGGTCCGTAGGCCGTCACAGCCGGCCGTCCAGGTAGCTGTCGAGCTTCGCGGCCGCTACGTCGAGCGCATCGGGCATCAGGTGCGTATAGAGGTTGAGCGTCGTCGCCGGCGTGCTGTGCCCGAGGATGCGCTGGACCTCCACGGGCATCGCACCCGCATAGGCAAGCAGGCTCGCGCAGGTGTGGCGCAGGTCGGGGAACCGGATGCCGCCGCCCATGCTCATGACGGCCTCGCTCCACCCGGACCACCGCTTCCAGTTCGACGCCCGAAGCCGCTCTCCCTCGGGCGAGGTGAACAGCAGGGCCGACGCGGGCCTCCCCTCCCTCTGCTGGCGCAGCTCGTCGACCAACAGGCCGGGGATGGGCACACGACGTTGCCCGTGCCGTGACTTCGGCGCCTTGATCTCGATCCGTCCCGAGACCTCGACCTGCGCGCGCTGGACCCGCAGGCGCCGGGCTGGCAGGTCAACGTCCCCGACCTCCAATGCCGCCACTTCTCCCCAACGTAGACCGCAGTACGCCGCGACCCGTACGAGCGTGCCGTGGTGATGGACCATAGCGGCCAACGCCTCCACCTGGTCGACGCTGAGGACGCGGTCGCCGAGCTGTGCCGGGAGGCTGGGCAGTCGGACCCCGTGGGCCGGGTTGACCGGCAGCCGCCGCTCAGCCACCGCCTGGTCGAGGATCAGACTCAGCGTCCTGTGAACCTTGCGCGTCGTCGCCGGCGACCGTCGGGCCGCCAGCTTGGAGACATACTCCTGGATCCGCGGCGCCGTGAGCCTCTCGACAGGCACGTGCCCGAAGGCCGGGTTCAGGTGCGTCTGCCAGTGCTGGCGGTAGCCCTGGATTGTCCGGGAGGCCGCCGTGCCAATCAGGTTGGCGAAGTAGCGCTCGGCAACCTCGGAGACGGGCACCCGGCTCGAGGAGACGACGCCCGCCCGTCTGGCGCGCGCACGTTCGCGCTCAAAGTCCAGCGCCTCCCTTCTGGTCTTGAAGGTGCGGCTCCGCTCTTGCCGCCCGCCGCCCGCCTTGGTCTCGTACCAACGCACGCGCCAAACCACCCGTCCGGTCCTGGGTGACTGGCGACGGTCGATCACCGGCCACTTCCCTCCTGCTGCTCAACCCACTCCATGACGCGGTCGGGGCGATAGCGGATCTGCTTGCCGAAACGCATGGCCGGCGGGCCCTCGCCCTTGGCGATCCAGCCGCGTACCGTCGCCGGGCTGACGCGCAGCAGCTCCGCGACTTCCTGGACGGTCAGGAACATCGGTGCCGCCTGCGCTCCCCCAACCCCGTCGGTCTCCACAGACTTCGGCATCACGGCCTCCGCCGCGAGCCACCTGTCCCTCCGTCGGCTGTACTCAACGGTCATCCTCGCCACTTCCGTCGCTCTGCAGGCACTGATTGAGCCTGTTACCCCCAAAGGCCTAAAAGTAGGCACCTGGGACTCATCCAGAGCAAGATTTCCCAGAACCCGCAGGGGGTTGGGACCTCCAGACAACGCAACGAATGGCCACGAGACCAGCATGGCTCGAATCGCAGAACGCGGTTTTCCTTGTCCACAGGCAGAGGACCATGCTCATCGCCGTCCTCGGCCCGTGCTTTGTATGCCTGCTCGACAGCACGAGAGCATGCAGTCAGAAAATTGGCGTTGGTCCTCGGAGTTGAACGCGTTTGGTCGTCGGGATCGGACGCATTTTGGTCCCGGTCACGTCGGAGATGGTACTGGAGAATGGAGGCACCTCGACCTGCAAGACGTGGCACTCACGCGGATCGACCTGGACCACCGATGGCTGGCAGTGCGGACGGGAGGCCGTCCGAAAAGTGCGGTGCCGCAGGGGGTTTCGTACGCACCTATCACTGAGCAGTCTTGCGTACGCCGTCGCTGAGCACCCGGTGATCCAGGCAGGGGATGCTCGGAACAGATCGTCACCGAGCCGGCGTTATCGACCGCTGGCTCTGTCTGAACACGAAGTTATAGATCGTCGGAACTGATGCGTCTCCAGTTGGGGCACCCCTGCGGGAATCATCACCGGACAGGGCCTACGGGACAGATGTTCGAGCGGGTGCGCACGGACCTGGGGTGTTCCCGCTCACCGTTCCCCAACCGGACAGTCAGACCTTTACAGCTTGCGGTCGAGCGTCGTCGACACGAGCCACGGCCTGGAGCGGTCTCAACTGTCCGACAAGTGGGTGAGGATTCACCATCCACACGATTTCAACAAAGTTCAGGTCACAGGACTGTCCATTCAACAGGTCGAGCGGGAACCTGGAGCCGCGTAGGTTCCTGCTTCCTGCGCCTTTCCGGGGCTCGCTGAGAGTTGTGGGCCAGCAGTGGTGGTGGCCGAACCCGCCCCAGAGGATCGGTTTGGTAAAACGATTGACTAGGCCCCAGACGTCCGCTACCTTCGTGTTAATCCATTAACCTCAGCGCTGTGGAGGTCAAGTATGAAAAGGGCGAAGATTCGCGATGTCGCTGAACGCGCTGGCGTCTCCACTGCCACGGTCTCCCTAGCACTTAACGGCAACGGCTCTCGTATCTCAGCAGCCACCGTTAAGACGGTTCGACAGGCGGCAAAGGACCTGGGATACCAGCCCAACGCGGCCGCCCGTAGCCTTCGCACCGAGCGCACCCAGACCCTCGCGATGATCAGTGACCAGATCATCACCACTCCATACGCCAACCGGATGGTTCTCGGTGCTCAGGAAGCCGCGTGGGAGCGTGAGCACCTGCTCTTCGTCGTTAACACGAACGGTGACCCAGAACAGGAGGCTGCATATATCGCGGCCTTGCAAGCGCGCAACGTCGACGGCTTCATTTGCGCCTCGATGTATCACCGCCGCGGTTCAGTACCTGAGGCGTTGCGTGGCGCAACGGTCGTCGGTATGGACATCGAGCTTCCCGAGCCGGCGCTGGCATCCTTCGTGCCCGACGAAGTCGGCGGTGCCCTTGCCGCGACCCAGACTTTGATCGAGGCCGGTCATCGACGCATCGCGCACATCACTGACCCTGAATGGGTGCCGGCCCAGGGGCTCCGCCTTGCCGGTTTCACCACGACCTTGCGCGCGACCAATTGCTGGGATCCGAGCCTTGTGAGGATCCCGGAAAGTAGTGCTGTCGACATCAATCAGTCCGACTGGGGTGAACACGCTGCGGCTGAGTTGCTTGCGCTGCCCTCGCCGCCTACCGCGATCTTTGCTTACAACGACCGCACCGCGATCGGGGTTTACCGCGCGGCTCGGGCAGCCGGACTGCGCATACCTGAAGACCTGTCGGTGATCGGGTTCGACGACCAGGAACTTGTGGCCACCGAACTGCGGCCTCGACTCACCACGGTTGCCCTTCCTCACCTCGAGCTGGGGCGCGCTGCCGCGGGGGCACTGCTGGCCGCCATTGACCCATCCGCCCGGGACGCAGAGGTTGAGCGTCCCACGACCCCCATCTTGGTGTCCTGCCCCATGGTCCACCGAGAGTCAGTCGGTCCGCCGTCGGGACATCCGTCCTGACGGCGGACCTGCACCACTGGTCGCTGCAACGACCAATGTTTCTGCCCTCTGAATAACTCACGAAAGAAGAAGACAGTGCTCAGACATCGTATCCGCCGTACCCTCGCCCTCACGCTGGCCGTCCCCTTGGCCCTGACTGCCTGCAGTTCCGGAGAATCCGGATCAGGCTCCGGGCCTACCGAGATCGAGCTCTGGACCCACTCGGCTGGCAACCCCAACGAAGAGGTAGTGATCGACCAGATCATCACCGACTTCAACGAAAGCCAGAGCGACTACGAGGTCAGCAAGAGCTCGTTCCCCCAGGCGACCTATAACGACTCGGTCATCGGGGCCGCTGCAGCCGGTGACCTGCCCTGTCTGCTCGATGTCGACGGCCCCGTCATGCCCAACTGGGCATGGGCCGGCTGGATGCAGCCGACGGGGCTGACCGATGAGGATGTTGCCGACTTCTTGCCCACGACCATCGGGCGGTACGACGACGAGATCTACTCGATCGGCTATTGGGAGGCCGCGCCCGCTATCCAAACTCGCTCCTCCACCCTGGAGAAGTACGACATCCGCATTCCGAGTGTCGAGGAGCCCTGGACCGGTGAGGAGTTCGCCGAGGCACAGCAGAAGATCGCTGACTCTGGGGACTTCGACCAGGTTATCGACTACGGCAGCGTCCTCGCCGGTGAGTGGTGGCCCTACGCGTTTTCACCCTTCCTGCAGAGCTTCGGCGGCGACCTGATCAACCGGGACACCATGGAGTCCGCCGAAGGCGCGCTGAACGGGCCGGAGGCGCTGGAGTTCGCGCAGTGGTGGCAAGACCAGTTCGATCAGGGGTATGCCGCCAGCACAGGGTAACGACGAGCGGACCGCCTTTCGCGACGGCACCGCGGCGATGATGTGGACCGGCAACTGGGACGCCCCGACCAACCTCGAAGCCTATGACGACATGGTCTTCCTGCCGCCGCCGGACTTCGGCAACGGTCCCGTCGTCGGCGCCGGCTCCTGGCAGTGGGGCGTCTCCACGTCCTGCTCCGAGGAGCAGGCTGCCGGCGCCCTGGACTACCTGAAGTTCAGCATCGACGACAAGTACATCGCCGAGTTCAGTGACAAGACCGGGCTGATCCCGGCTACGTCCACGGGCGCGGAAGCCACCACAGCGGGCAGTTACGCCGAAGGTGAGCCACTCGAGGTGTTCACCGAAATCTCGGAGAACTACGCGTTGATCCGCCCGGCCACACCGGCATACATCAACATCGCGCTGGTCTTTGAGAAGGGCCTGCGCGATATCAGCGACGGCGCCGACCCGCAAGAGGCGCTGGACCAGATGGTGACCGAGATCGACGCTGATATCTCCGGCAACGGCGGATACACGTCCTGACCCCCTGATCAGCCGGTGGGGTCCCTCTATGAGGGAAGGGGCCCCGCCGGCCCGAGGAATCGAGGAACCATGACCGCAACCACCGAAGAACAATCAACCAAGGCACCATCGGGCGAGAGACAATCGTCTACGGCCACGCACCATCGCCAAGAAGCGCGAAGCCCGTTGGGGCTACATCATGATCACCCCGGCCGCCGCCCTGATCCTGCTCTTCCTGATCATCCCGGTGGGCATGTCCGTATGGCTTTCGCTCACGAATGCTCGACTGGTGTCGCCGAACTCTCCTGAGTTCATCGGTCTGGACAATTTTGTCCGTGCCTTCACCGAAGATCCAGCCTTTCTCAAAGCGCTGCGCAACGTCATCTTCTTTGCCCTCGTCGTGGTGCCCGTCCAGGGTGCTCTGGGTCTGGTCCTGGCGCTCCTGGTCAATCAGAAGCTGCGTGGCATAACGGCCTTCCGAGTCATGTTCTTCGTACCGGTCGTCACCTCCATGGTGGTCGTTTCGATGCTGTGGAAGTTCATGTACCAGAAGGAAGGTCTGATCAACTCGGTCTTCGGCTTCAACGTCGATTGGTTGAACAATCCGAACACCGCACTGCCAGCCATCATCATCATGTCGATTTGGCAGGGAGTCGGGTTCCATATGATCATCTGGCTCTCTGGGCTCCAGACCATCTCCACCGACCTCTATGAGGCCGCCAAGATCGATGGCGCCAACCGGTGGCAACAATTCCGCAACGTCACGGTCCCGGGCCTGAAGCCTACGTTCGTGTTCATCTTCATCACGATCACGATCGCCGCCTTCTCGCTGTTCGTCCAGGTCGATGTCATGACCCAGGGTGGACCGCTGGATGCGAGCACGTCGATCGTCTATCAGGCGGTTCAGAGCGGCTACAGCAAGCAGCAGGTCGGTTACGGCGCCGCGCTATCGCTCATTTTCTTCGCGCTGGTGCTCATCATCACGTTGGTTCAGCGCCGGCTCACCCGAGAGGAAGACTGATGTCACAGCAGATTGAGTCCGCAGAGACCGCCGGAGCAGAGCAGAAACCAAAGGCAACCCCGCCCGATGGGCCGAAAGGCAAGAAGAAGGTGCAAGACGCGGCCGGCCGCGGCAACCCATGGACCTATCTACCGCTGGTATTGCTGGCGATGACGTTCATCCTGCCGTTGCTGTTCATGATCTCCAGCAGCTTCAAACCGAATGACCAGATATTCGGCGACCTGACGAGTTGGCGAGCGTTCGTGCCGGTCGGCGAGATCTCGACCGAAAACTACGCAGGCGTGTTCGATCGAGTGCCGGTCGGACGATTCTTCTTCAACTCGGTCCTGGTGACGCTGACCATTGTCGGAATCGGGTTGATCGTGAACTCGATGGCAGGGTTCGCCCTGTCTCGGCTGGAGTGGCGCGGCAAGAACTTGGTCTTCGCCATCGTCATCGCCACACTGATCGTTCCCTTCGAGACGATCGCGGTCCCGATGGTCTACTGGGTGGCCAACCTGCCGTGGATCGAATGGCAAGGTGACGGCTTCGCCCTGACGACCGGGTGGCTGAACTCATACCGGGTCCAGATCATCCCGTTCATCGCCAATGCCTTCTCCATTTTCCTTTTCGCTCAGTACTACAAGGCGATCCCGAAAGAACTGGACGAAGCGGCACGCATCGACGGCGCGGGATGGTTCCGCATCTACCGATCAGTGGTTTCCCCACTGGCCGGCCCGGCCTTTGCAACATCGGCTATCTTGACCTTCTTGCCCACCTGGAACTCCTACCTCTGGCGACTCATGGTGGTGCAACAGGAGAATCTGCGACCAGTGCAGGTGGGGGTCCAGTACTTCTTCCAACTGGACACCGCGTGGGCTGAGATCATGGCATACACCACCATGATCACGATCCCCGTTGTGCTGTTCTTCCTGTTGTTCCAGCGAGCCTTCATCTCCTCGATCGCCTCCTCGGGGGTCAAGGGATGAGTTTGAGGCTTGCGCACGACTGGGTGTGGGATTCGTGGCCTTTCACCGACGAGGCGGGCAAGCATCACCTGTTCCACCTCAAGGCACCCCGCTCCCTGCTCGACCCCCAGTTGCGCCACTCGAATCCACGGATCGGCCACGCCGTGAGCACCGACTGGCGCAACTGGGACATCCTGCCTGACGCACTCGCCCCGACGACAACGTCAGAAAGCTGGGACGACCTCACCACCTGGACCGGGTCGGTGGTCCGCGGGCCGGATCGGTACGACCTGTTTTATACCGGTGGCTCCCGGGCCCAGGGCTACATGGTGCAGCGGATCGGTCGCGCCGACTCTGATGACCTCATCCACTGGGAACGTTTCGGAGACCAGCCGCTCGTGACTGCCGATTCCCGGTGGTACGAGAGCGTCGATGGCTGCACCGGCCACGAGCAGCATTGGCGGGACCCATGGGTCTACGCGGACCCCTCTGGGAACGGCTGGCACATGCTGATCACGGCACGGCTGCCAGGAAGCGAGCGGGGCGTGGTGTGGTCGCTCACGCCACGTCGACTGACCTGACTGTGTGGACTGTCCAGCCTCCATTGACGAAACCGGGACCTTTCGATCAGCTCGAGGTGGTGCAAACGGTGACCGTGGACGGGAAGCACTACCTGCTGGCTTCATGTGGCGACGGTGAGTTGAACCCAGACCATCACCGTCGGGGCGGCAGGCGGTGTCTACCTCCTGCCGGGGCGTCAGCCATCGGGCCGTGGGACGCGAGCCGAGCGGTGCGTATCGGCCCGGACGAGCTGTATGCGGCCCGAATGATCGACGACCGTGGTGCTCCGGCGTTGCTGGGATTCACGGACATCGCCGACGGGAAGTTCGTCGGGGAGATCCCGGACCCGATCCCGGTGCTGCCGGGAGAGCACTCGTTCGACACGAGCGGGATCTAGCGGGTCTCTCGCTGGCGTCGACGTCAGCTCATGTCGGCAGCTTCGCGCAGGCGATCAGGGCCTCCTGCCAGTGCGTTGTGTGCACAAGGCGCAGGACCTGACCCCGTTTGGATCCGCGACCAACCCCCTATGCGCGGTGCGACACCACCCCCAGGCATCCACCATCTAGTCTGCCGAGCCCGACCCACGCAAGGAATCCGTACCGGTCAGCCAT